>CAVPLT010000004.1:190000-1136030 GCA_963706325.1 uncultured Nitrospiraceae bacterium
GATCTACCCATGGCCAAGGCGAATCCGCCGTAACAGGCGGAGGAGGCCTGAACTGATGTTAGTTGCAAATGGCTCGGATGAGCTGTGGGTAGGGGTGAAAGGCTAATCAAACTTCGTGATTGCTGGTTCTCCCCGAAATAACTAGAGGGTTAGCCTCGTCTCAGCCGTGACGGAGGTAGAGCACTGAATGAGCTAGGGGCGTTCCAACGCTACCGAACTCAATCAAACTCCGAATGCCGTTACTGGACGAACGGGAGTTAGACTACGAGTGCTAAGATCCGTGGTCAAAAGGGAAATAGCCCAGACCGTCAGCTAAGGTCCCTAATCGTGAGCTAAGTGGAAAAGGTTGTAAGATCGCTCAGACAGCCAGGAGGTTGGCTTAGAAGCAGCCATCCTTTAAAGAGTGCGTAATAGCTCACTGGTCGAGCGATTTTGCGCCGAAAATGTAACGGGGCTCAAGTTCACAACCGAAGCTACGGACTTGCATCGCAAGGTGTGAGTGGTAGGGGAGCATTCTCTGTGCGGCGAAGGTTGACCGACAAGGACAACTGGAGCGCAGAGAAGAGATTATGCAGGCATAAGTAGCGATAAACGATGTGAGAATCATCGTCCCCGTAAGCCTAAGGTTTCCTGGCCTATGTTCGTCAGGTCAGGGTGAGTCGGATCCTAAGCCGAGGTCGACAGACGTAGGCGATGGCAAACAGGTCAATATTCCTGTACCAACGTATTGACGTTATCAGCGAAGGGGGGACGCAGAAGGGTAGGCACCGCCGGGTCCCTGGAATACCCGGTCCAAGCAGGTAGGCGGGGGTTGTAGGCAAATCCGCAATCCCGTTAACGCCGAGATGTGATGGGGAGGCCGCAAGGCCATAAACGGGCTGATCCCACGCTGCCGAGAAAAGCCTCGTAGCGAGTCAATACGATGTCCGTACCGCAAACCGACACAGGTAGGTGGGTGGAATACACCAAGGGGCGTGAGAGAACACTCCCTAAGGAACTATGCAATTTAGCCCCGTAACTTCGGGAGAAGGGGTGCCCTGCGTAAGTGAGGCCGTACAGGCCAAGCTGAACGGGGTTGCAATAAAGTGGCTCTAGCGACTGTTTACCAAAAACACAGGACTCTGCAAACACGATAGTGGATGTATAGGGTCTGACGCCTGCCCGGTGCTGGAAGGTTAACCGGAGGAGTTAGCCGCAAGGCAAAGCTTTGAAGGGAAGCCCCAGTAAACGGCGGCCGTAACTATAACGGTCCTAAGGTAGCGAAATTCCTTGTCGGGTAAGTTCCGACCTGCATGAATGGCGTAACGACTGGAGCGCTGTCTCAGGGAGTGACTCAGCGAATTTGTTGTTCCGGTGAAGAAGCCGGGTGCCCGCAACTAGACGGAAAGACCCTGTGCACCTTTACTACACCTTGACATTGGGTGTTGGAAGGATCTGTGTAGGATAGGTGGGAGGCTGTGAAGCTGGGCCGCTAGGTCCGGTGGAGCCAACGTTGAAATACCACCCTGATTGTTCTGATATTCTAACCTGGCCCTGTGATCCAGGGCAGAGACAGTGTCTGGCGGGTAGTTTGACTGGGGCGGTCGCCTCCCAAAAGGTAACGGAGGCGCCCAAAGGTTCCCTCAGGCTGGTCGGTAATCAGCCGTCGAGTGTAAAGGCAGAAGGGAGCTTGACTGCGAGAGTGACAGCTCGAGCAGAGACGAAAGTCGGGCTTAGTGATCCGGTGGTTCTGCGTGGAAGGGCCATCGCTCAACGGATAAAAGGTACGCCGGGGATAACAGGCTGATCTCCCCCAAGAGTTCACATCGACGGGGAGGTTTGGCACCTCGATGTCGACTCATCGCATCCTGGGGCTGAAGCTGGTCCCAAGGGTTAGGCTGTTCGCCTATTAAAGCGGTACGAGAGTTGGGTTCAGAACGTCGTGAGACAGTTCGGTCCCTATCTGTTGTGGGCGGAGGAGAGTTGAGAGGGGCGTTCACTAGTACGAGAGGACTGTGAAGGATGAACCTCTGGTGTGCCGGTTGTCGTGCCAACGGCAGTGCCGGGTAGCTATGTTCAGTTGGGATAACCGCTGAAAGCATCTAAGCGGGAAGCCTGCCTCAAGATAAGCTCTCCCGGGGCGCAAGCCCCCTAAAGGACACTTGTAGACTACGAGTTTGATAGGCTGGGTGTGGAAGGCTCGTAAGGGCTGTAGCTAACCAGTACTAATCGTCCGTGCGGCTTAACATCCTTTGCTCCTGATAGACGTGGTCTTAACAAGAACAAACCAGAGACGAGCTATGTTTTCGTGGATCAGGGACGAGTCCCGCATGATCGCCAGACATAGTCACTCCCAAGTTTGATTTTTCAGAAGTTTCCGGTGGCCTTGCCGGAGGGGTCACACCCGTTCCCATACCGAACACGGAAGTTAAGCCCTCCAAGGCCGATGATACTGCTGCCGCGAGGCAGTGGGACAGTAGGACGCTGCCGGGTTACAAAAAGAGCCTGCTCGAGAACTCGGGCAGGCTTTTTTATTTTGACCTCCGTAGCACTTGCGACTTTCATGACAAGATTCGAAGGGTTTTATTCCCTGACATCAATCACGATAGGGTGATAAAGAATTGCCGGGACCAGCAGTTGGTTTGGACTTTTGCCGCTGAAATGTAGAACCCTGTTATGTTGAGAGATCTCAACAGTCATTGTATTTGAAGTGCCTTACTCCATGAGGCATGCAAGTGTACGTGGGATGTTGGTGTAGACGAAGCATGGACTTCATGACGCGTATCGCCGAGTTTCTTCCAACGACCCCAGAGAGATTCGGCCTGCACAATATGACGTGCTCAGGGAAAAGGCTTTAGAGCGCGTACTGGGTACAGTGTACGAGTATGTGGGGCATGCCATCATTCCATATGAAGCTGGGGGTCCCGTTCACATGTACTGCTTTCCACAATCGGATTGCTCGACAGCATTTGCCACAATGCAACTGCTAAAGCCTGATGGTAGCGGCCCAACGAAGTCTTCCATTGGTACCTCTGAACTGGTTCTTTTTACTCGCCCTAGAGTTACAAGGCCGAAACCAAATGCGCCATTCGAGTTGATCGAGAATAGAATTCGCGCTATTTTTACGACTATCGGTCGTTATTCAAGGGTGACTATACTCAACCCGGGAGATACTGCCGAAGTACAATCGGCTGAGCTTCATTATGCGCGTGCCAATGGGGCTTCGAGTTTGATCCGCCTGCTCAAGCGTGCCGGTAACTATCCGAATAGCGATCTACGGAGAGGGCGGGTCGCGTGAGTGTGGACCTGGGAGCTCTGACTTGTTGCGAAGTCTGATCTGACTTCCTACAAGATTCATGGCCGCGAGGAGCGAGATCAGCAAGATTGCAGCTATCTTGAAATGCTTCATGGTTTGGACCCCTCTCAGTCCTGAGGAGGCCCAGCTCTGCACTTCGCAATCTACTTTTGACTGGTCCGCCAATAACTTTCCAGGAAGCGAAGTAATGTTTGTTCAATCTTGGAAATCGGGTGTCAATCGCATTTTCTTCAACTGAAATGTTTTCCTGAGCCGAACGCGAGCCTTCTGTGCGTGCGAGTAGGTGTATAGTAATCGCCATAATATTGCAGTGTCCCAGTGACCATGGGTTGTCAAATGATACATTCACTGCATGAAGATCCTGATATAAACCGAGTTCAGGTGTGCTCTTTCCTTAGTCTCTTCTGTTGTAATCCTCCCTGGCCCGCGAGAACAGTTGCCTGACTGTACGATAACCCGTCGGCCCATCTGCCCTAGACCTCAGTGGGAGCGCCAATGGCGCAAAATTTAGCAATTATTAGAGCCTGATTTCTTAAGGCAATCCGGCCCCCCGGCGTGTTGGCGGTCCGTACATCCCATTTTATCTGCCATGGGGCTGGCCACTAAGATGCGGTAGGACAGATGTCAAAAAAATCTGATGAATCACAGCCACATCCGACGCTGGTGCTTATCCTTCCTTCCTCAGGCGCGCTGCAATGCGCGACTCTGCCGACGCCCAGCCGGCGTCGAAGGGATGGCCCTGGCTGTCAATGTCGATGACCACCGGGGCGTGATCAGAGGGCAAGGGTCTGCCTTTCCGTGCTTCGCGATCGATCTCTGCCCAGACGACGCGCTGTTGTAACGGCTTGGTCACGAGAAGGTGATCGATGCGAATGCCGATGTTCTTGTGAAAGTTTCCGGCACGGTAGTCCCACCAGGTGTACCGCCCTGGTTCTGGGTGATGCAATCGGTACGCATCGACGAATCCCGCGCTCGACAGTTGGGCCAACGCCTGCCGCTCGCGCTCTGTGACGTGCGTCTCGCCCGGCAGGCAGCGAGGTCCCACACATCGATATCGGCGGGCGCGACGTTGAAATCACCGCCGATCACGGCTGGTGCCTTCGGGGGAAGGTTCTGATCGATCCAGCGAGCCAGCCTGTCGAACCAGGCGAGCTTTGCTTGATAGAAGGGCGAGTCGATCTGCCGGCCGTTCGGCGCGTATATGCAGATGACGTGGAGACCACCGCACTCAGCACTGATCATCCTTGCCTCGGCCTGCGGTTCGTCGTCGCCGGTGTCAGCCGGTTGCGTCGGCCCTAATGGCTCTCCGAAATTCGTGATCACACCGGCGATGCCGCAGCGGCTCGCGATTGCCACGCCGTTCCATCGGCCCTCGCCATGATGCACCAGTCCATATCCGGCCTGCTTGAACGCTTTGATAGGTGCATCCGCGTCCGCCAGTTTCGTTTCCTGCATCAACAGGATATCCGGCTTCGCCCGATCTAGCCACCACATTACCTTCTCCAGGCGAGCGTTGAGCGAATTAACATTCCAGGTGGCAATCCGCATGGCTAAAGACACCACTACTTCAGTGAATTCATCGTAACGACTGGATTTAGTTCTGCGTAGAGTCGATGTCGATTTTGATCATTGGGGACGACTATCTGTCAAGAGCAGCCGTTGACTTTCAAATCGGAGGTGCGAAGCATGAAATATCTACTCCTATGTTGCCACGAAGAGAAGGAGTTTGATGCCATGTCCAAGAGCGAGTGCGATACCATGATGGAAGAGACCATGGCCTATTGCGAAGCGCTGAAGAAGACAGGTCAACTCCTGGCGGTCGAGCAACTCGAACCAATTCAGGCGGCCATGACCGTGCGAGTCCGAAACGGCAAATCCACCGTCACTGACGGTCCCTTTGCTGAAACGAAAGAGCAGCTCGGCGGGTATTTCCTGATCAACGCCCACGATCTGAGCGAGGCGATCCAGGTCGCCTCGAAGTTTCCTTCGGTGCGGTTCGGCGCCATGGAGGTGCGGCCTGTCAGAGGGATTCCCGGCAGCGGCCGCTAGATGGCTGCTTCATGGAGTTCATCATAAAGGCTCGCACGCCCGCACCATTAGGTGAAGAGTAGCGCAGGCGGAGGCAAAAGGGGCCGGGAGTCTTTCCCGATGGATAAAGAGAAGGACTGCATGAACAAAGTGAAAATCGCGGCCTTTTCGGTGTCGCTCGATGGATTTGGCTCGGGACCTCGACAGGATTTGCAGAATCCGCTAAGGGTTCGTGGAGTGGAGCCGCATCCTGGTTTGTGGACCCGGATGTCTTCAAGAAAATGAACGATCAAGGTGAAGGGTCGCATGGCACCGATAATGATTTTGCGGCGCAGTCAATGGACAATGTTGGCGCCTGGATTTTGGGGCGGAACATGTTCGGGCCGTTCCGCGGTCCCTGGAAAGACAAGTCCTGGAAGGGCTGGTGGGGAGATAATCCGCCGTACCCTGCGCCGGTGTTGGTTCTCACGCATCACGCGCGCCACAACTTACGATGGAAGGCGGCACGACCTTTTACTTTGTCACCGATGGCGTCGAGTCGGCCTTGAAAACGGCGAAAGCAGCGGCCAAAGGCAAGGACGTTCGGATTGGTGAGGCGTTGCCACAATTCGTCAGTACCTGACCGCCGGCCAAATCGATGAGATCCACATAACCATGTCGCCGATATTCATGGGCGAAGGGGAGCATCTCTTTGCCGGCCTTAATCTCCACGCTCTTGGGTTCACATCCATCCAAACTGTTGCCTGTGAAAAGGCAACGCATGTTCTGATTAAAAGAGGAGGGAAATTGGAATAGAGGTCTCGTTGAGGTGGAAGCCGAACGCAAGCTGGGAAGTGGAAGCATCTCGTGAAGGTGAAACGTATCGTTCCAAATATCGCAGCGCCCACTTACAAAAGGTCGACGCCTTTACCGGGACGTATGTGGCATCAAGAAACTTTTGGATCTTGGTTGGCTACGCACCTATAGCTCAGCAGCAACTTTGAGGATTCAGCTCAGCGTCGCGTCGGAGGGAGGATCAGGCACAGCGGTCCCGGATATCTCGATCGAGGTCGATGACATTGAAGAGGCTCTGCTGATAGCGCGGAAAGCCAGTTTGCCCATCGCCCACGGACCGGCGACCGACCGTGGTGTGCGCAAATTTTATGTCCTTATTTATTCGGAAGGTCGATCAACATTTTGCAACATGAGTAACAGGCGGTTTCCATGCTATCGTGACAATAGTGTCGGCCTGTACTCCAGTCGCACTACGATTCCTTCATCCGGCCCGAGCTGGAACTGGTCTGCGTTCCAGCGGTCTGTCCTCCTTTGCTGACTGGTGGAGAGGATGACCGTACCGACGCGTCCATGGATGGCAACCGTGGTCGGGATCGAGACCGTCTGTGTCCGTGAGCTGAAATTCACCGCGATGAGCATCGCTTCTGTGTTATTTTCGGCTTGGAAGCTCCGCTGATAGAGCAGACAGTCTTTCGGGCCAGCGTCAACCGGTTGGTAGGCCCCGGCGGTCAGTGCCCGCGATCCTTTCTTCAACCGAATGAGTCGCTTGTAGAGCGATAACAGCGAGTCGGGATCACGCTGTTCGCGTGCGGCGTTCGTTTTTCGCCAATCGCGAGACAAAGGCAGCCATGGCTTCCCGGTTGTGAATCCTGCCTGAAGCCCGTCGTCCCATGGCATCGGTGTCCTCGCGGGATCGCGACCGGTCTTCCACGGCCAATAGCGGATCGTGTAGGGATCGCGTAACTCCGATCGGCGCAGCTTCCCATCCCGCAATCCTACCTCTTCTCCATAATAGACAAAGGGTGTTCCGCGAAGTGTAAAGAGCAGCAGGGCGGCAGCCCTGGCTCTGCGCACTTGGTCACCGCCTTTGCCGTAGCGATCGACATGCCGAGCCTGATCGTGATTACTGAAGACGACGGGAGGCCATCCGCCGAGCGGCACAGCCCGGTCGCTCTCTTCGATCAGTCGTCGAAAATGGTCCGCCCGCCATGACGATCGAAGAAGACGGAAATCGAACACCTCGTGCAGCTCGTTCGAACCGCTGCCATAGAATGACGCAGGCCCACCCGGAGTGTCGGACGAGGCTTCGCCGACGAGCAGTATGTCATTGCGGTCCTTGAGAGCCCCCCGCAGCGCTCGAAGGGCCTCGTGAGTTTGGGATTGATCGCGGTCGTAGCGGTGCTCTTGTCGATAGTAACTGCGCCACGCTAGCCGTCGAGGATTGTTGGGCCATGTCAGGTCTTTTCCCAGCCAGTTGATCGCGTCGAGACGGAAGCCGTCCACGCCGCGATCGATCCAGAAACGAAGGACATCGAAAACGGCATCGCGTACGGACGGATTGGTCCAGTTTAGGTCCGGTTGCTGAGACAGGAACGAATGCAGGTAGTATTGGCCGGTGCGCGGATCACGAGACCAGGCCGATCCACCGAACCGCGCAGCCCAATTATTTGGGGGTCGGTTCTTCGACTTGCCGTCAGCCCAGTAATACCAGTTCCGTTTGGGAGAGGTGCGAGACGACCGCGATTCGATGAACCACGGATGCTGGTCGGATGTGTGATTTAGGACGAGGTCCATGAGGATGCGAATGTCGCGGCGGCGAGCTTCAGCCGTGAGACGGTCGAAGTCAGCCAGCGATCCGAAACGCGGATCGATGTCGCAGTAGTCCATGACGTCGTAGCCGAAGTCATGCATGGGCGAGGGATAGACAGGGGATAGCCAGATGGCATCGACGCCGAGTGAGTCGGGTGTCCCCTTGAGATAATCGAGCCGGCTGGTGATTCCCGGGAGGTCGCCGATCCCGTCCCCGTTAGAATCCTGAAATGACCAGGGGTAGATCTGATAGATGACGGCCGTTTGCCACCAGGGGAGGCCTGATTGAATCAAGCACATAGCATTGTTTCGAACTTACCTCAGATCTCCCATTTCCAACAAGCGACGCATGATTTTTTGCAACATGGAAAATATCCGCTCTTCGCGCTAACTGGAGTGATGGATGTATTGGCCCTCGTCGATTGGCAGTAGCCTTTTGCGACAGGGGGCGGGACGACCTGTTTTGTTTTCTTCTATATTTCAGGGTGACCGTTTTAGTATGATTTTCTTCCGCGCATGTCCCTGTCGGCTCAAGGGTATTGCTTTTATCAAACCGAGCGATAAATCCCCTCTTATGTTGCCTCCTGTTCCTTCCTGCTGGAAGGCGTTACTCAGAGACGAAACGACCAGCAATTCTCTTCATACACTCGACACATTTCTCGAACAGGAAGCGGCTCAAGGGCGGCTTGTCTTACCACCGCGGCAGGATATCTTCAGATCGCTGCAAATAACACCGTACGAGGCAGTCCGAGTCGTGCTGGTGGGCCAGGATCCCTACCACACTCCAGGCATGGCCCATGGCCTGTGTTTTTCCGTGCGATCTCACGTTCGCTCGTTGCCGCCGTCCCTGAAAAACATATATAAGGAACTCCGCGACGATGTCGGATGTCGCATTCCGAACAATGGTTATTTGGAACCTTGGGCGAGGCAGGGTGTGTTAATGCTGAATACGGTCTTGACGGTTCGCGCGCATGCGGCCAATTCACATCGGGGAAAAGGGTGGGAGGCGGTGACCGACCGCATCCTTGAGGGGGTAAATGCCAAGCGGACTCGCGTGGTATTTGTGCTTTGGGGCGGGGAGGCGAAGAAGAAACGATCGCTGGTGACGAACGCAGAGCATGTCGTCGTCACCAGTGCCCACCCTTCGCCATTGTCGGCCAGCAAGTTCTTTGGCTCACGGTGTTTCTCTCAGGTCAATCGAGCCCTCAGTGCAGCGAATCTCGCGCCGATCAATTGGCAAATTCCTGACATCTGAGTGACTGCTCCATCCAAGAGGGTTTTCAACCGCAAAATAAGATGAATTTGACTTCTCGAGATGTAGTCTTTTATACTACGAATAATGTGGTACCCAAGGTACAGTTTATGAGTTGTGGAGGTTGCCTCCGAGAATGAATAGGTGTCTGGGGCTGAGCCTTAGTCTCACAGTGCTAAGCGTGACGGGTAGCTTGTGGGCGGCCGATGGTGATGTGGCCGCCGTGCAAGGACTCATTCCCACACATGCGGTGCCACTGCAATGGCAGTATGACGGGGATCAGGGGCCCACGCACTGGGGGGCGTTGGCCACGACCACCGCATCCTGTGAAAAAGGCACTCATCAGTCGCCCATCAACATCCGAACTGCACCCCATCTTCAGGGCCACGATGGCCTCTTGATTCGCTACACCGCAGTTCCAGGTCACGTCGTGACTTCATCTCACACTGTCGAGGTGGATTTTCAGTCAGGCGGTACGCTCGAAATCCTTGGACGGTCTTATGCCCTCAAGGAGTTCCACTTTCATGCGCCGAGTGAACATCAACTCAATGGCCGTGTATACCCTATGGAAGCCCATCTCGTGCATCGAGATGAGACGGGTCATCTTGTTGTGCTGGCGGTGTTGATGGACCTTGGAACTGAATCGACGTCGATGTCAGCCGTCTGGGAGCGGATTCCGAGCGGAAAACAGGAAGCCGTTCGCGACCTGCTGCTTAATCCGCAGGACCTGCTTCCGACAGACTTGCATCACTATGCCTATGACGGGTCGCTCACGACACCTCCCTGTACCGAAGGCGTCCATTGGATTGTGCTCAAATCACCCATTGCTATCACGGCAACTCATCTCGATCGATTTATTGCTCTCATCGGTTACAACGCCCGTCCTGTCCAGCCACTGAATGAGCGGGGCATTGAAGAGGAGTGAGGGACTGGACCGGTGATGCACCCCGCCCTCTAGACATCGTGGCTCCAGGTGACGTTCTGATTCGACCTTCGAATTTCTATCCTTCAACGTAGATTCTTGAAGAACCACCGGCCTTCGATGGCCATTTATCTGTATAGTCGGCTGCTACCTTCCGATGTAGCGGCAGGAATCTATCCAATATCTCCACTGTGCCGCCTTCCCAAAAGATCAGAGTTGTTTATTGCGAGAAAACGCAACGGCACATGGGACTTAAGGCTCAGGGGGGTGTGCGTGGTAAACCCTGTGTAGCCTGTCAGCTCTCTTGGCTCACGGCGCACATTCCTATTATGCGTGACGCAGCCAGAAACCAATATATCGAACTAGCTCGCACGGACGGAGGGAGAGCACGTGATTAACGGAGCCGATTGCATAGTAACAAAGTCCGGTAGAGATAGGGCCCAGCGGATAAAGGGGGGCGTAGCAAGCGCAAGCACACTGCATCCATAGGCGCATTCTCTCACGATTGGGCAAACAAACTGCTCCGCTGCCCTTGTTCGCTGCAAAAGGAGAGCGAATGGATGGTGTAGGGTCGATAATAATTATACTCGTATAGAATCATGTGCTTGCATCGGATACCCATCGTTGGCGCATTGACACCAGGCGCTGCCCTCTATAGGGTGACTTGCATGACGACCGAGCCACGTCGGCTTTCCCCTTGCGCGTGCAAGTCCCAAGTCTCCGCCGCTTCGACGCCACAGAACAACAGTTTCATCATGTTCCTCTGACAGCGATGCTTCCAGAGGTCAACGGCTTGATTTATAACGGCGGCACTCTGGTTTTTCGATGAGGCGTGCACAGGACGTGACAAGCTGTCTCGCTCGAGCAGAAGCCGCCGCATCGGAGCCGTCGAAGATTCGTTAACGATGTGTTTGGCCAGAAGTACCGCAAGTTTCGACTCCCGGACAGCGGATGGTTGCAGGACAAAGCTGTCAGCGAGATGAGTCAGGGCGAGCCTTGATGCAAGTCGCTCCCGGGCGATGGTGTCAAATACTGAATGCGCTGTCCTGGAGGAGCGCTCTGAGGCTCCTGGGGGGATTGTATGTGGCTAGTGGCGTGGTCGCTTCGGCGCAGACCATGATAGCGGGGGCGTTTGACTGGCTGTGCAATGCTGAGATCAGGTCGAATTCAACATAAGGGATTTATGAGCATAGAACGTCGTGTTCGATCAAGGCCAGCTGGTAGGCTCGGGGCATTAGAGGAACGGAGGGTCGAAGGATCCGCTTACGTTCAGGTACGAGCCGCTCGTGATATGGCGCTGGACATCAATACCGTCCAGCTACCTAGGTTGAAATCATTGACCGGGATCGGTGAACACTACGCGCAAAAGATCGTGGAGGGTCGGCCATACCGGGATCGGGAAGAATTGCTGACGCGGCACATCTTGCCGCACTACATTTATGGACGCATCATGGAACGGCTTTGCGTGAGTCGGCCGTAGCGGATACAAGATCGATTGGCTGCAGCCGGTGACCATTCGGGCTCCCCAAGCCAGGTGTGCTGTCATCAGGTCTGAAACATAGCCTCTAAGATGGAAGGGGACGACTGTATGACACCCACTGGCGAGACGGTAGTGATGATGCGTAGGCGCGGATCGCGGTCGGGGTATTGGCGGGAAGTGATAGCGGTGGTGATGGTGACCTGTTTCATGAGCTTGACGCCAGCACATGCAGCCGGCCTTGAGGAGGGACCGACTGAGGCTGTGAAGGAGACGGTTACGGAACTTCTCTATATCTTGAAAGAGTTTAAAGGCCCGAGCCGTTCCGAAGCACGCCGTTCTGAAATTGAGCAAGTGATTCGACGCCGAGTACATTACGAGGACATGGCCAAGCGATCTCTGGGATCGTCCTGGGCACAGATGAACGACATGGGGCGGCAGGAGTATGTGGGGCTCTTCGTGCAATTGCTTCGCGATGCCCTTGCAAACCGGATGATTGAATATTCCGGAGAACGGATCAGCTACCTGTCTGAGCGACGAGAGTCAGGATTCGCCGAGATCAAGACCAGCCTTGTGGGCGACAAGGTCGACACCTTCATAGACTTTCGATTGATGAATCAGAATGGACAGTGGTTGGTGTATGACGCGGTCATGGACGGATCGAGCCTGGTAGGAAGTTACCATGCCCAATTCGCCAGCATAATTCGGGAGGCGTCCTGTGCGCAATTGATGGAGCGAATCAAAGAAAAAACGTTGATCGTGAAATTATTTGAGAGAAGCGGTTCCTAAATTGTCTAATCCTGGACAAGGTCGAGAGTGGTTATTGCTAACGGAGAGAGCAATGAGATGTCCCCGCTGTTACGGTCCGATGATGATGATCAAAATGAAGGACATCGTAACTGACACGATGGCTTATGGTTGGGGCTGTCGGCAATGCGGCGCGGTTATCGATTCCCTAATCGATATTCATCGCCAGTGGCACCTGGAGCCGCGCGCGACGTGGGCGCATTTGGCCGTCGCTTCCTGTTAGTCGGAATCTGAATGAGATGAGCTGAAGTGCGTACCCTCTGGAATCAGGAAGAAGAAACCCCGTTATGCTGAATGCTGCCCTGACGTGTATGGCGCTCGGTCTCATAATTTTGGGCATAAATTGGACCGGTGTGGCTGAGATGTCGGCACAAAATGTACTGGCTTTTTACTGTCGGCGGTATGCTCCTGATGGGAATTCATCTGGTAACAAGGCGTCCGGCTCGTGTATGGTAAGGCGTCGCGGAAAGTACGGCGACAAAAATTTCTAGATGTCTTGGGGGCTCCTGAGTATGTATCGGTGCAAATTTCGATAGCCACCGTCATGCCAGAATAGAAAAATGCATTAGGGGGCAGTATGACACCGGAAGAAAGAATTGCGAGCATGACCAAAGCGATCAATCTGGCCATCAAGGTGATGGGAGATCGTTTTGGGTCGACAGAAGAAGATGTGGCCCGAACCATTCAAGCGTTGAAGGGCTCGCTGCAAACGGTTCCGCAAGAAAAGAACCGGCCCGTTGCGGACGCCGTACAAGCTTAAAAGAGGCGACAGCGCAAAACGAGAGGTTGTTTAGTCGCATAATTAGATCCCATTTTATAAGTCGTGCCCTATTCGTCCCCGTCTGAGTGATGGAGTAGGTAGGCCTCAATAACTCTTGACTACGATCGCTATTGGGCTTAGCCTGAGACTATGACGTCCCAAGCACCGCCGACTGTTCTCTCCCTCGCGCTTCTGCTTTCTTTTCCGCGCGACTGATTGCCAGATCTTCGTCGCTTCTTACGCCAGAGTGTCCTGCGCTGACCGGTGATGAACTTCTCCGTGTACGGAGCGATTGTCGATCCGGCGAAGAATATCTCTCACGCCCGTCCCAACTGAAACAGTTTGTTCGATCCATACAGCGGTAGAAGGGGATAAATCTATGATTACCATCACGACGACGGCTGAAGAAAAGATTCGGGAGTTGATGCTGGAGGAAAAGGATACGCTCGGTTTGCGTGTGTATGTGAAGGGCGGAGGGCTGCCATGGTTATCAGTACGGAATGGCCTTCGAGTCCAAGATGGCGACGACGATACGGTCATCGAAAAGGGTGACGTCAAGGTGATTATGGATTCGCAAAGCGCTCCGCTGTTGAACGGCTGTGAAGTTGATTATGTCGGATAGTGTTCAAGGGCTCGGGGTTCGCGATCAAGAACCCGCAAGCAAAGACAACGTGCGGGTGCGGCAGTTCATTCAGCGCGTAACTCGTTACCTAAGGGGCGTGTCTGCGCGGATGTCACTTGAATGAAGGGAGATCGAACCATGGAACCTACATCCCTGATCGGAACAAAAAATAAGAAGGGGCAGGTCTTCACGGATCCCCGCATCATGATGCGGGAGGCTCCTCGCACCCCGTCGTTCTACACCGGGAGTGAAGTCATTAAAGAAGCCATCAGGCGCGCCAGTATCGATGTGATGATTGCCTATCCGATCACTCCTCAGAGCGAAGCGGCGGCGTTGATCGGTGAGCTGTTTGCCGAAGGTTATATCGGCGATTATTTCCGTGGGGAAAGCGAATTTGCTGTGATGTCGCAGTGCGCGGGAGCCGCATTTGGTGGAGCCCGGGTGTTCACGACGACGGCCGGACCGGGCACGATGCGGGCCATGGAAAACTTTCCCATGTGGGCCGGCGCGCGCTTGCCGATCCAATGCATTGTGACCTGCCGCGGCATCAATTCCCCATTGTCGATTCAGCCGGATACCATTGAAATCTCCTACCTGATGCAGACCGGTATGTTGGTGTGGCATGCGGAGACGGCACAGGATTTCTACGACTGGATTCTCATGGGTTACATGGTGTCGGAGGAGCCGGACGTGCATTTGCCCTTGGCGCTCTGTTGTGACGGATTTTTTGTCACGCATACCAAAGACGTGGTTGATCTCACGCCGACCGACATGTGCCTGCCGCCCTACGATCCTTACCGATCGCCGGTGCCCTTGCATGGATATGGAATGTCCTCCGGTTCGGATGATGCGCGATCCATTCATCATGAAGAGCAACTACATCAGTTATGCGACTCACGCAAGTTGGCAACAAGAAATCTGGGCCGCAGCCGAACGGTCGAGAAAACACACCATCGCGTGGCTGAATGGACTCATCGAGACGGAAGACGTCGAAGCCGATGTGCTCATCGTCACGTCAGGTACGGCCGTGTCTCAGGGCCGTGAGGCCATCCGTCTGCTGGCCGACGAGGGAATTCGAGTCGGACTCGTGAAGGTCAAGACGCTCCGGCCCTGGCCGGAAGAAGAAATTAAGGAAGCGACCAAGCACGCCACACATATCATTGTCCCAGAGTTCAATGTGATCGGTTGGATGGCGAAGGAAATCAAGGCCACCATTCCGAGGAGCGAGCGCGTCGTGGCCGGTCCGCGGGTGTGCGGCGGCATGACCATGCCACCGGAAATTATCGTGGAAGAAATTAAGCGTGCGCTCGGCATACGCTCGACGACCCTCGCCGCTCGCGGCTGACGGGCAACGAGTCAACCTGAAGACGGTAGTGACACCACAGTGCAAAAGTGAACCTCAGCAGAGCTGAGAGGAGAGATAAATATGAGTAAAGAACGCATCACCATTTCCCCCGATCTCTACGACATTATGCCGGCGGACTATCAGGATTTGGTCAGCAAAGCGACTTATGGCAAGGAAGATCGTGGTTGGAAAGATATTGGTACGTCTAAGGAACTTATTGAACAGCATTCGCTCTGTGCAGGATGTCCGGAATCCATGGCGTTTCGCTATATCCTGGCCTCGCTTCCCAATCCAGAGGACACGGTGATGGTCGGCTCGACCGGATGCACGAGTCTCGTGTTTCCGATGGTGGCCGTCCATAATATTCACTCGCTGTTCGGCAATCAGAATGCCATCGCCTCAGGGCTGAAGCGGGCGTTGAGCGTCCGCTTTCCTGATCGTGTCAAGGATGTGGTGGTGCTGGCGGGTGATGGCGCGACGGTAGACATCGGCTTGGATATGACGCTTCAAGCATGGTTCCGGCAGGAAAAGTTCACCACCATTTGCTTCGACAATGAACTGTACGCCAATACCGGCGGACAAGAGAGCGGTCTCATGCAGAAGGGTTTCGTCGCCAAAATGGCGCCGGTCGGAAAGCTTTTCGATAAGGTGCGTCTCGCCCGAGATCGCGCGGGAATCCGGCTGTCACTACATCGTGAATTGCACGGTGAGCAAGCCGTCACTGGTCGAAAAGGTGGTCCGCAACGCGGTCTTGATCGCTCGGGAAATCGGGCCGACTTATCTTCAGCTCTATACTCCGTGTATTTTGGAGATCGGTAAGAACAGCATGGAAGGTTTGCAGGAAATGCGAGACTCTGAAAAGCCGGCAGAAAGATTCGCATTCAAGGAATATATCAGCGAGCCGGCAAAACAGCTCTTGGCGGAAAGAGACGCCAAGGCAAAGGAAAAGAAAGCCGCCGCGAAGCAATTGGTTTCGTGAGAGGCGTCCATCTTACCACCGCACGCGCGGCTACGAGAGAGTGAGGTTTTAGATGAGTCTTGATTATGTGAAATTTACACCCGGATTTGAGCAGTTCATGCCCAAAGAATATCGGGATATGGTCGAACACGGCCCATTTGGAAAGAAGACGACCGTCTCGCAAATGGGGAGCTTCAAGGAAATCCTTGAAGAGCACCCGATGTGTGCCGGTTGTGCCATGACGTTGTTCATTCGTTTAGCGATCATTGCCTTTCCGAATCCCGAAGACACCATCACGGTCGGGACAGCCGGCTGCGGACGATTGGCGATTTCGCAGGCAGCGATTCCGTTCGTCTATGGAAATTACGGTGATCAGAATGGCGTCGCCAGCGGCCTTTCGCGTGGGTTACGGCTCCGTTTCGGGGACAAGCCGAAGGATGTTGTGGTGATCGCAGGTGATGGGGGAACGGCCGACATCGGGTTCCAGCAGGTTTTGCACTCTTGGTTCCGGAAGGAACGTTTTACGACCATCATGCTGGACAACGAGGTGTATGGCAACACGGGTGGACAGGAAAGCGGGATGACGACCCGAGGGGCTGTACTCAAGATGGCTCCTCTCGGAAAGAAGTTCGAGAAGATGGATATGGTCACGATGGCCAAAGTTTCAGGTTGCGCCTATATCGCCACGGTTGTGCCCAACAATCCGCGGCGAGTGGAAAGCGTCATCAAGAAGGCGGTGTTGATCGCCCGAGAGGTTGGTCCGACCTACATCCAAGCGTATACGTCCTGCAACATTGAATATGCGATTCCCACCGATAAGGTGATGGAAGATGCGAAGACGGTTGAAGATGATCGGTACAAATTCACCGAATATGTCAGTGATGAAGCCAAAGCTTATTTGGCTGAACGATACGGGTATAAAGAGTTCATTCCAAAGGCATCCGCCACGCCCACCATCGCATAGTCGGGTCCTGGTCTGAGACTCTTACATGTGACGGGATCGAAAATACTGCTGACGAGCGGGCGATAAAAAACCTGCCCGTCAGCACGATCGCGCACGATGGCAGATCTCACTCGTCTCTATGGTGAATGCCGGTATAGAGAAGGTAAGATCGTGGCCACACAGCATTCCATGCTCCCCCTGGTGAACCCCAATATATACTGACGGCATGCGGTGAGATAGGGAACCATGCGTCCGTTGACACGGAGCCTTCTACACTGTACTGTGCGCACGTGACGTTTTGAACCACGCCGACTGTCTCATCTCTCGCGCAACCCTTCGGCGCGTCTGATTCTCCGGTCTTCGATGCTTCTACGCCGGAGTTTCATATCAGAATACCAGGTCTTGCCATGCGTCCGCGCGTGTCAGCCCTCACACAGTGTGGCGGTACGCCAGCCACCTAAAAGGAGCCGTGATGACACAAGAACAATTCCAACAATTTTGGCTACAACTCAAAGCTCCATTGAAAGCCAAATGGGAGAAAATCACCGATAACGATCTCGGAGAGATCCAAGGCAATCTCGCCAAGTTTAACGACATTCTTCAGAAACGTTATGGAGATGCGAACAAGGACGAAGTGGGAATCTGGGCCGATCGTCGGCATGCCCATTGGAGCGGAAACTACTATGGATACAAGGATCCTCAGCAGCAGACTACCGGCTAACCTCTCTCTTGTCGCCACAGATCTGAGGCAGCTCGGTAACCTTTCTTCTCACGCCTTCGAGTGGGTAACAGAGAGAGAATCGATATATGACGAGATTGCCACCAACAAGACTAGTGAGGTTTGCATAAGTCACAAGGCTTTTGTTCGCCCGCGAAAGTTGGGATAATCGGATTGCATTGAAGGACAGGGATTTGGGAGCCCCTTGTCCGGCCACTGCTGGTTATCAGGAGCCAAGCTTAGGTCAATTCGGCATCTTACCGTGACGATCAAGGCTTGTTCAAGCAATAGGAAGAGCTGCCTAAATAAGCCAATGAGCACTGTGTCGAACGAAGGGTCGTGATTTATTCCGGATAATGTGCAGTGGGTGATTGTCAAAAAGGTGGAAGCGAACCTGTGAGCGAGCAGTATCGCACCTGGAGTTGAGCCGATCACGCATTGGCTAGCCTCTCTGCCTAAATCCGGGGTGACCATTTTTGTAACGATCCCCCACGGCATCTTGTGCTACCCGATTGTCGAGTACATCTTCTCTGGGAGGATCATGTCTAGTGATTAAGACGTAGCTTCCAACCCTCACAAAAATGAATCCCATAGAGTTCCACCTGGGCGCTCTCCTCCCTGCATTGACCTGCCCCTCTTGCTAGTACGCCCAAGTTAATAGAGTCGTGAATACGTTTTTGCTGTAGTTATAGACGGGAACGTTCGAGCTGTTCAGTACCCCTTGATACTGAAGTGCAACAGTGAGGTTGCGAGGTAATGGCTTCGCGATCTGGAAGAAGATGTCCTGCTCGGTATCCCGGCGGGGAGATAACTGACCGGCATCATCCAAAAATATTATTTGCGCATAGTTGTAAGCGCGCCAGTGAACCTCGTAATCGAGTCGCAGACTGAGCTCATACCAGGGAAGAGTGGCTTGTCCTCCAAGTTGAAGCCGATTGCCCGAATAGGCGAAGCTGGATCCGCTTGCGGCTTCGGTATCGCGCTGATATCCAATGCGGACAATGTACTTGTCCTGCCGAAATCGGAAGGCGTGGAGAAACCCTATCATATTATTGAACGCATCCCGTGACTCGGGACCGAATCGGATGTCGTTATTGCCAGGCTCCGCATAGAATTCCTTGCGTTGATAACGATAGAGAACCGTGATCAAATTCTCCATCCGGCCGACCACCGGCAGCAAGACCGCGGGTGGAACCAACGTGGCAGGTAGGGTCAGACTGTGGCGGGAGAGAAAACCTGTCAAATCGAGAAACATATAGTCATAACTGTACTGCCCTCCAATCTCGTAGGGCATCGTCCCGATGGTCCCTCGATAGACTCCAGATAGAGCCCCCAAATGATCTTGGATATTAAACCTTCCTACGCCGCTATTGGTATTGACGGTTTGGTAGTAGGAGTAGGTCACTGTCGACTCGATCGGGCCGTTGCGATACCAGGCATAGTCACCGCGTGCCGATGTTACGAGACCCGGTGATTGGGTCGAACGCGAGCGAAGAGCCTCTGCCACCGGGTCGCTGCTCTGGCGTGGATTGACAGCCACGTTATCGTCGTAATAGCCCCCAACGGCCACCTGCAGGCGCAACCGCTGAGTGTCCGTGACCCGCTTGGTTGCGGCGAGGGCTTCCTGGACGCGTACGGATGCGCCTGTGATGGGAGAGCTAGGCTGTACACGTTGCGCGGAAGCCAACTCGGCCTGAGCCTGATCCGACAGTCCAAGGATTCCCAGCGAGAGTCCTCGATAGAATGATGCGAGCTGCCGCAAATCCTGATCAGTGGACACATTTGCGCCTAGTGCCGCGGCTGCGCCCTCATAATCCTTCTGTCGATAGCGAAGAAACCCCACATAGAATCCCAGGTTTTCACGCTGCGCTTCCTGCTCAAAGACTTCCTCCAGTAGGGGCGCGGCTTTGTCATAATTTCGGAGGGCAAAGTGGGCCGTACCCAGTTGGTAAGCGACTTCCAAATCGGATGGGCGAAGAGAGCGGAGGGTAGTCAAAGGGGCGAGTGCCTGGTCCGCATGACCCTTTGCTAGATGACAGAGCGCTAAATAATACAAGGCTCGGGCCTGACGCGGATTCAGGGCGACGGCTTTCGAAAGCAGTGCGATGGCCTCATCGTACCGTTTGGCATCATAAGCAAAGATTCCTTCGGCTACCAACACCTCCGCATCAGCCTCCTGGGCCTGAACGGAGCAGGTCAGCAATATTGTGGGAAGCAAGACGAGAATTCCTACGAGGAGTTTCATCGTCAGATAAAGATGCGATCGATTTGAAAAATGGATCGCGCGAGTTTGATATCGGATCATGAATTGTTCTCCATCCCGCCTTCGTACAACGGCATTTTCATGGCTTGACCTAGGCACGATCCCCCACCTACTGTACGACAGGTCCTGGTTGTTTTACGGGTCACAGTACCTGTAAAGTGGCAGCAGTAAACACTTTGCAGGCCATCCTGTCAAAATAGGCATGCTCGTTTTTGAACAGGTTCACAACAAGGATTGGTGTCTTATGAGAACCGTCGACTTCTGGTTACGCATGCTCTCATGCTGGGTCATATTCTTACTGGGTACCATGATGGGAGCTTGGGCGGAAGAACCATCGCGATTTGTTCCCGGCGATGGGCATTCGGTCGGGGTGGTGATGGGAATTTCGGGTGGACTCGTTTCGATTGGTTCCGCTGGTCTCGCCAGTCGAACTGTGAAAGTGGGTGATCTCATGGCCGCCGGTGATGAGATTTCAACCGGACTCGGCGTGAAGGTGGATGTATTATGGGATCATCGCGTGTTGCTCACCTTGCATGACGAGGCACGGCTGCAGATCCAAGAAACGCATCATGGCCAAACCGAGCTGCGCCTTCACAGGGGAACCGTGCGGATTGCCTTGTCCTATGACGCGGGGCGGATGACTGACAGGCTTACCCTCCAGACGGCGCTCGCGCGGACAGTGAGTCGAGGAGGAATTCTAGAGGCCACAGTGATGGGAGAAGAGCAGCAATCTTTTTTTGCGCGATTGGTCAATGCCCCCGCGGTAGAAACTCTGCGAGTATTCGAAGGGCAGGCTCGAGTGGAGCCGCTGACCGGTGAAGGCAAACCGTTTTCCATCAAGGCGGGATCAGAGGTCTCTCTGAAACCAGGGATACTCAATCCCATTTCGGAAATGCAATCGGCATCGCGCGCGCTTCAACCCCTTGCAGTCAGGGAGGAACATCGTGGGCCTCCTCAGCCGGTCACGCGTCAAATCGCCAATGCTCATGTTGATCTCGCCCTGGAAGTCGAGAAGGAAATCCAGCGCTCCAGTGCGGCGGGTACAGAAAAGGACCTACCCGGTGTGACCGCCAAAGGCGCCATTTTGCCGACAAGTACCGGGCTGCCATCTTTTCCTGGGGCTCAGGCATTCGCAGGAGGAAGCTCAATCGGGACGCCTTCGAGCACTTCTTCATCTGCCATTCCGTCAACTCCCATATTGTCTCTGCCCCTGGCTTCGCCCATTCAAGGAGCCGGTGCTGGTGCAGGCCCTGCTCAGTCCGGTGGGCTCAACAGCAGTGGATTACTTAAGCAAGTTCTCAACGAGGTCGGTAAGGGGGCAAAGGGACAGGGGAAGAAGTAAGCGGCGTATACGAGCGGCCGTCGTCAAAAGGAACGGCAGGCTTGTGAACGAATTCTCATGACCGCTTCCTGGTGAAAATCATTTTTGTACGTCTCCATGATATGTTGGAGGGCGGTGTCGTTCTGCCGACTCCCGTCGTGCGTCAGCTGGAGTACGTGGGATGTTTCGTGTTGGATTGCTCCGGTTGCCATTCTCCACCGGCCAGACGCCGCCCATGTCGTCAGTCCGTCCGGGAATGCCGGTGTGACGACCGCGTCGATAAATGCGTCCCATTCTTCAGCTGCCACTATTCCCTCCGGCTTTGCTATACCGAAATAGAGCGTCTCGGTCACCACAGCATGTTCGCTCGATAAACAGGTGAGGGGGTGAGTCACTCCACAACCTGTGGGGATGAACAGCATGATGACAAGGAAGAGGACTCGATTCAGTAGCATGATGGGAGAGAGCAATAATCTAGCTGACTGGAAACTCCGGAGGGAGATGCCGACCGAACCTTCGGTCTTACTTCCTAGCCTTGCCTGAGTCTTGGGGTGTCTTGGGGCGGTCTTTTTCCTTGTCGCCTCCGGTCACCTTCTTGAACGTGTCGCCGATCGCTGGTCCGATTTTCGGAATCTCTTCCTCGATATTTTTCGCAGCGCTTTTGATTCCTCGTCCTAGATTTTCAAGAGTCAGGCCCTGGTTTGATCCAGCCTTGCCCGTATTCGTAGGTTCCGACGCTTGGATGTAAACCGCACCAAGCGCGGTGGGAATACACAGGGCCAGGGGTAGAAATACAACTGATGCTCGCATCAAGCCTCTCGTTCTATTCAATAGTATCGGAGAAGGCGCTGTACGGCAATGGCCCGGCCAGGGCCAAACTGATTAGGAGGATCAGCAAACGGGTGCGATCGGGCAGCATATTGGTTGACCGCTGGTGGCAGCATGAGGTACAGTGGTCACTAGTGCAGCATTGTATCGGTCCACCGGTGCTGAACTCTTCTATGTGGGCCGCGCGATCGCATCGCGACCAGGTCCAGTCTGGAGCTGACTCCCTTCGGATTCACCCTCCCCTCGGTTCTCTGATCCCGTCTTAATGCGATCACAACGAAAGGATAGCCTCGTGCAGACGACTGCGTTTACTAGTTTTGACACCCTTGGTGTGTCTCCTACCCTCTTGCGGAATCTGACCAAAGCAGGTTTCGCTGAACCGACGCCCATTCAAGCTCAAGCCATCCCCTATGCCCTCGCTGGCCGCGATGTCTTGGGATGCGCACAGACCGGGACCGGTAAGACTGCAGCTTTTGTCATTCCCATGTTGGAACGTTTAAGCGGAACGCCGAAAGGCCAACCACGCGCGCTCATTCTGGCGCCGACTCGCGAGCTGGCGATTCAAATTCAGGGAACCATCGATACCTTGGGTCGCGATTTGCAATTGTTCGCGACCACTGTCGTGGGTGGAGCGGACATGCAAGCCCAGGTGAGAGGTTTGCGGCAACGTCCGGATATCATCGTTGCGACACCTGGACGGTTCCTCGATCACATGTGGAACGGAACCATCAGCCTACTCGCCATGACCATGCTGGTTCTGGATGAGGCGGACCGAATGTTGGATATGGGATTTTCCCAGCAGATTAACCAAATTCTCGACGCGATGCCTGAGGAGCGACAGACGTTGCTGTTCTCTGCCACCATGCCGACTGATCTTGCCCGATTGGCTCAGGCCAGTGTGAAGGATCCCGTGAGAGTCATGGTTACCAAGTCTGCGGCGACTGCCGACGGTGTTTCCCAAGCCGTGCATCACACCACGCATGACCGCAAAAACGCTCTTTTAATGTCCCTCCTCCAGACTGAGTCGGATACCGTCCTGGTCTTCGCCAGGACGAAGCATCGGGCAGATCGATTGGGAAATATGCTGGATACAGCTGGCCATCGCGTTGCGGTATTGCACGGTGGACGCACTCTGCCACAGCGCCGCGCAGCGTTGGAGGGATTTCGGCGGGGGACGTTTCGGGTGCTGGTGGCCACCGACATCGCCGCACGGGGAATCGATGTGGCGAATATCGCCCATGTGATTAACTACGATGTGCCCAATTGTCCGGAAGACTACGTCCATCGAATCGGACGGACGGCTCGCATGAGAGCAACTGGCCGGGCGACGACATTTGTCACGGCGGAGGACCACGAACAATTGCGCGCGATCGAGCAGTTGCTGGGTCAAGCGGTACCGCGTGCGGATGGGAGTCTGGCTTCACCCACCATGATGACCCGATCTGAGGGGCACCCCGCGCGAAGCGAACCTGAGCGTCGTCGACGACGCGGAGCCTCATCCCAGAGGTGGCGCCAGACTGTCGAGGGTGGGGGGCGCGAGTCGAGCGGGGAAATTAAACATGGAAGTGATCTTGGACCAGTGTCTTAAATTCTAGGACCATACGTGGCAAGGGAGGAATGATGGTAAGTGATCAGAAACACGATGCGACCCGGGCGGTGAGTCAATGGCTTAGAATTCCTGATGGAACGATGGTGCAACATCGTTTGGATGGGCAAAAGGGGCATATCGACGGACTTACTGAGATTGTTACAGGGCCGAGCAGGAATCCTGACGGTAGGACTCAGTATCGAATCAATGTTGGCAAGGGAGACAGGGTGCTGATTGCGGAGGAGGATCTCTTGATTGTGACGGATGCCGAGGGGCTAGTCAAAATGGCGAAGGAGAAGGGTGAATACCGCTCACTCGTCAACAAACAGTTGCGTGGCGTGTTCGGAGAAGACCGCTTCGTCAAGATGGTTTAGTTTGTCCCGCATCAAGTGGGCCATGGTTGACCCAGGAACCCTTGCTAATAGAGTGGTTCCTGGGGACCCCATTGCAACCCTTCTAAGTCAGGGTCATCACCTTCGGATGTCGTGGGGCGGGTTGGTTTTTCGGCCTTTCGCTGCACACGACGAGCTTCCTTTTCTCGCTGTTTGACTTGTTTGGCTTTTTCTCGATCGCGTTTCGCGATGGTCGTCTTACCTGCTCGTGCGATGGTTGCCTCCTCCTATTCGTTCCCTATTGAGGTAGTCGAATAGACTTGCTTTCGTTATGTGCCGGATGGTCGACGGGGGGTGTGTGTCGTGCTGGGGCGCGCATGGGCGCGCGCAGGTCGAACTTGGGTTTGTTCCGACCGTGCCCGAGTTTCCGCCCCGAATCCAGAACTTGCTAAGTTCGTGACAGCACGTCGAATTTCCTCCATGGGAGTCTCCTGGGATTCCAAAGAAGGGTCGACGAGTCCGAGTTGCGTCCAACGAATTCTCAGCTTCGGGACAGTTCGTTTTTTCTTGTGTGCAGGTTTGTTACCCCGCCAGACAGACGTAATTTTCATCGTACACTCCTTTCGCCGAACAACAGAATGGCGATGTCCAGGCCATCAAACTGGGTGCAGTGGGGCCTACACAAAACCGCGCCCCATGCTTGCCCATTCGGTCATCCGGTGAGGGACGAATGGGCCCTAGGAGGAACGTAGTAAATAAGGGGAACAATCGCGCAGCAGTATCGCAGAAACGCGAAGCGTAGGGCATTGCTCATAGCTCGTACGGTGAGTGAACCTACCATGCTTTCGGTAGTCCGGTCAAGGAGCCCGCTGTGCTTCGACCGGGTGAGCAGTCGGCCCTAGCCAACAATCTGTGGTTACATGTCAGCAAGCTGCAGCATGTAGAGCTCCTCCGTTCACATTTTCATAGGGACTAGGGGCGGGGGCTTGGTTCCGGGAACCTGCTGGAGGGGCGTCGAATTCCCAGCTTCCGGAGACGGCTACGCAATGTCTCGGGGTTGAGTCCAAGCACTTGGGCCGCCCCCTGGTCGCCATAAATTCGCCATTTCGTCCGTCCCAGGACTTCCAGGATGTGATTGCGTTCTACTTCACCCAGGTTTTCAGACGAGTCTCTTGAAGGGCTAGCTCCCACCTGAATAGGCCGGAACAGCCTCTCGTCCACCGTCACGCAGGACGACCTGGATAGAATCACGGCCCGTTCGATCACATTATGCAGCTCGCGTACGTTGCCGGGCCAGTGATAGGTGAGCAGTCGTGCCATCGAGTGCGGATCAAACGTGAGGCGCGTTCGCTTCAGTTTCGCGCCGATCTGAGCGAGAAAATGCTGGGCCAAGAGAGGGATATCCTCCTGTCGGTCCCTGAGCGCCGGCAAGGCAATTGGGAAGATATGCAGGCGGTAATACAGATCGGCTCGAAAGGTTCCTCGCTGTATAGCGGCCGACAAGTCCGCATTGGTGGCGGCAATTATGCGAACGTCTACCGAAACCGGCTGGGTTCCACCGATTCTATCGACCATCCCGTCTTGCAGGACCCGCAGCAGCTTGGCCTGTGTTTCCAAAGGCATTTCGCCGATTTCATCCAGGAATAATGTGCCACTGTTAGCGAGCTCGAAACGTCCTGCACGGCGTAACTGGGCACCGGTAAATGCGCCCCGTTCATGACCGAATAATTCACTTTCGATGAGGCCTGCAGGGAGTGCCGCGCAATTGACGCGAATAAACGGCTTGGAGCTGCGTGCGCTCAAGTCGTGAAGGGCCTGAGCGAGCACTTCTTTTCCGGTTCCCGTTTCTCCGAGAAGGAGGACAGTCGTATCCGTTGGCGCGACGGCTTTGACCAAATCCACCACTTTCGTGAAAGCGGGTGATGTACCGACAATCAAGCGGAGATTGCGGCTGGCTTTGACCTCGTCCGCGAGATACTCATTTTCACGGCGCAATTGTTCGCTGAGTTGCTTGATTTGCTGGTAGGCCAGGACGTGATCGATGGCATAGGCGATCTGGGTCGCGACCTGCTGGAGGAATTTACAGTCATTGGGATCGGGATCGCCCGCTTGCACGCTGCCGATGTTCAACGTGCCGAGGCAATGGTCCTGGACGGGCAGCGGCAAATTAATCATCCGCCCGAGGCCCTCCTCGACGTAATAGCGATCTTCCAGGAACACCTGTTCTCGCTGGAGGTCTGCTCGGATGTGCAACCGCCGATGGTCATAGACCCATCCGACCGCGCTGCCTTGGCGGGGAATAACGGTGTCATGCGCGAGAGCTGGTGCCGCCAGGTTCGTGACGACGGCATAAAATCGAAAGGAATCGGTGTTGGGTTCGTACAGCGTGATGCCGGCGCGATCCCAGGGTATCACCTTTTGAATTTGATCAGCGATGACACGCCACAAACTCTCAATGTCCCGCTGCGAGTTCAGGGCGTTCGTGACTTCAAGGAGCGTTTCATAATTCAGGGTGGCGCGCTGCATGGCGGGTCAGAAATTTGTCCAGAGTTGCACAATGCCCCAGTCCTGGTCGGCGGAGGTGCCCAATTGTTGCCGGATATAAGGACCAGAGAAAAAATGGCCGTAGATCACCGCCAAAGAAACTTTACCGTCAGCGAACATATGACTCCAGGCGATATCGAGTTCGTCGCCAATGTGCGTAGTCGTGTTACCGGACCGTGAGAAAATCAACGGCCCTTGAGAACCACGGTACCAGTTATCGCGCGCGCTTGCCAAGTATTTGCGCAGAGCCCAGATTTCGACGTGATCGCGCGCTGTGGGGCGTGCCTGTACATTGATCTGCGGCTGCACGCTGTTGCGCCAAGCCCCGTTTAACATGTATCCGACGTGGAGAAAGTTAGTCGGGAAGAAGTTCTCGAACGTGTTGGCATTGCCTCCGCAGCTGCGGACAAGCGCTCCCCCGGGTGGCACGCAGTTACTGTCGCCGTCTCCTGAAGCGTAGTCGAATCCGATAGCCAGTCGAGGTTTCCATTCGTGATTGTACAACGTATGACCGAACCAAGTTCCGGAGGCCCATGCATTAATGGCCAGATTGCGTTGATTGTCGAATCCAACGCCGTCAGCGGCGCGTCCGAACTGGTAGGCCGTCTCTTGTACGAAGTCCCAATTGCCGTCACGAATTTCCATCCGCAGCCCAAGCATGTGCCGCAATTGAGACGCTGACTTCGGCGTAAACAGACCTGGATTGGCCTGTTCAGGAAGCCGGTTGGAGTAGAGCACATAATAGGGTTCCAGAATCATTCCTGGAACAGCTCGGATCTGATTGTACAGCACCACCATGTCGACGTCGCTGCTAGCATCGGTCCCCTGTTGTGCCAAAGCGGGATTGCACACTGCCGTTGAATTCGCCTCGGGGCTGCAGGTCAAGAGATTTAGACTCAGACTGCCACCTGGATGCCCTTGCCCGAGGTCCGTCTCCGAATTCCGAAACCAGCCGAGCTTCATGTCAAAATCAGTCTTGGAATAACTCATCATGACTCCATCATGCGAGTACCCGGTGTTGGCCCAGTCGAAATGGCCAAACAAACGCTGATTTCCGAACACGAGATATTGGCGACCTATTTTGACACTGAGGCCGTCGATACCGGCCAGATTCCGGATCAACGCGTACCCGGCGCGTATGCCAAGTCTGCACTGTCCTGACCCTCGCGCCCCGCATTGATGGTTGAGCGCGTCGATGTCCTGGCTGCTTCCAGTCGGGCTGCCGTTTGCACCCCACGTCGCCGAGTCTTGCAGCTCAACATAGAAGTTGAGATGCGGCGAAGGATCGTAGCCCAGGCCTAGTCGCGCCCATTGCTGAATATAGAAGTCGCTGGCTTTGCCGCCGTCGTGTGCAGAGGTGCCCGATCCGGCGGCATTCAGACTGTTGCAAGCGCCGTTGATCGGAGGACCGCCCCCGAAGCAGACGCCGTTTCGCCATTCCGGCCGCACACGGAGGTCGGCGCGCATCCAGAAGTTCCGAATGTCAAATGCCGACCAGCCAGGTACCGCCGCGACCTGGTCAGTTTCAGTTACGACCGATTCGGGCGAGGAGAAATATACCGGGGAGAGCGGTCCATACCCGACGTGCCCGGCTTCGGCTTGGAGAAGGTGGGGCGCAAGCATGACCCTTGATGTCTCAATGAGCACGAGGCAGAGTAGGAGAAAGCTCCAACTGGTAATGAAGCGAGGCATTGGTGGTCATTGAACATGGAATCCTCCATTTGCCGGAAGAGGCACGAGGGCCGACGGCCCCTGATGGAACCGACGGCTCTGATGACAGATTCATAGTTCCATGGGGATCGATACTAGAAACTCATGCCGGCTCGTTCGTCCATGTTACGCATGAACTCCTCGTGCGCCTTCACCGTGTCGGCGCCTTTGGCCCGGACGTGTCGATCACGCGCATGGAATTCATCGGGAGTTACTCGATAGCAAAAATCCCACAAGGCATCGGCACTGTGTTCATCAATGCCACCAACTCGCGCCTCCAGCATGACCATGAGTGTGTTGACGCCATCGTAAGTGGCGCTGCGCTGGCCTGCGCGGTGCAACTCGCGGATCTTGCTCGTCTGATCGACATAGGATTGAAAACTGCCTGGAATCAAACTTTTCTCGGCCATGGTTTGGTATGTGACCACCTGCCCGAGCAGCTCTTCCGCCCACGCAGACGACTTCTGATTGCTGTTCCACACCACTGGTTCTAGGCCATTGGTGATTGCATAAGCGGGCGAGAGCCCCCGCAGGTTCCAACCTCCGAGAATCACCAGCGCTGAAAGCATAACGACCGTTCGTTTCATGTGGACCTCCTTGACGTCGCCGACTTGTGGACCGGCGTGGGTATGGATGTATGTGAATGAGCTGCCAGTTTCTGACCCCATATCTAGCAATGCTCATGCCTGGAAATGCCGGCTTCCCGAATTCGCAACATGTTGATTTATTTTAATACCAAGAAAAAAACTCTTTGACCGATCTCACGGATCGTTAAACGAAACGGTGCTGCGTTAAAGGGAACGGCGCGTGATGGATAAGCGAACGATCACGCTTGTGGTGCATTGATGGCCGGCAGGAGGCGCTATCGAACTTGACGAGCTCTTCTATCACCCACCGTGGCTTGAGTGTTTGAGGAAGATAACGGAGAGTGCGGGTAAGGTTAAAGTCAGTGAGTGAGTTCGTCCGTGCAGAGGCACCGGAGTCGCGGAGACTCCACCGCCATTGCCCCATCCCGCTCCACCGTAAAGGGTGGCGTCACTGTTCAACAACTCTCTCCAATATCCACCTCGTGGTGCTCCGACGCGGTAGTTAGGGCGAGGAACGGGAGTGAAATTGCAGATCACTAGAATCACGTCATCGGTCGTGCGTGCTTTTCGGATGAGGCTGATTACGCTGGATTCGACATCCTGACAATCAATCCATTCAATACCGGAGGGGTGGACGTCTCCCTCATGCAGCGCGTGTTCCTGACGATAGGTGCGATTGAGATCGGTGACCCATTGCTGCATACCGCGATGCAAGGGGTCATCTAATGTGTCCCACTGCAGCTGGCCGTCATGCGCCCATTCAGCTCGTTGGCCGAATTCGCCACCCATAAACAAGAGCTTTTTAGCAGCCTGTGAATACATGTGCCCGAATAACACCCGGAGGTTGGCGAATTTGTTCCATTCGTCCCCTGGCATTTTTCCTAACAGCGAACCTTTCCCATAGACCACTTCGTCGTGTGAGAGGGGCAGCACGAAATTTTCGTGAAAGGCGTAGACCATACGGAAAGTAAGATTGTGATGATGGTATCTCCGGTTGATGGGGTCCTCTTGCATATAGGACAGCGTGTCATGCATCCAACCCATATCCCATTTCAAGCCGAAGCCTAAGCCACCAAGGTAAGTGGGGCGGGACACCAACGGCCAGGCAGTAGATTCCTCGGCGATGGTTTGAGCATCAGGATAGTGCCGATAGACCTCTTCATTAAATCGCTTCAAGAATGAAATGGCCTCGAGATTCTCGCGTCCGCCGTATCGGTTTGGAATCCACTCTCCTTCTTTCCGAGAATAATCCAAATACAGCATGGAGGCCACAGCGTCCACGCGGAGTCCATCAAAGTGATACTTATCCAGCCAGAACAGCCCGCTGCTGATGAGAAAGCTCCGCACCTCGTTGCGTCCGAAATTGAAGACAAAGGTGTTCCAGTCCGGTTGGAAGCCCTGCTGCGGATTGGCATGTTCATAAAGATGCGTGCCGTCGAAGAACCCCAGCCCATGTTCATCGGTAGGAAAGTGGGAGGGCACCCAATCCAGCAAGACCCCAATTCCATGGTTGTGCAAGGTATCGACAAGATACATGAGGTCTTGCGGCGTCCCGTAATTTCCGGATGGCGCAAAGTAGCCCGTGGTCTGATAACCCCAGGAACCAAAGAACGGATGGTCCGTCAGCGGAAGAAACTCCACATGCGTGAACCCCATCTGTTGTAAGTATTCGGCGAGGGGAACCGCCAGTTCACGGTAACTCAGCGATCGATTCTGTTCCTCGGCGATCCGTCTCCAGGATCCCACATGCATTTCATAAATGGCGATAGGTGCGTTTAGCGCATTCGCTTGCCGGCGCCTGCGCATCCAGTCGGCATCAGTCCAGTTATAGTCGAGATCCCAGACGATCGACGCCGACTTGGGAGGAATTTCATTGAAGAAGGAGAGCGGGTCGCTCTTATCGACCTGATAGCCGGAGTAGCGAGACTGAACATGATACTTATACAAGGACCCTTTCGCAGCCTCAGGAATGAATCCTTCCCAAATTCCAGAATGTCCTCTCGGATGGAGCTGGTGCGTCCCGTCCTGCCAGTCGTTGAAGGATCCGATGACGGATACCCGCTCGGCTTCCGGCGCCCATACCGCAAAGTGAGTCCCTTGTTGCCCATTGACGCTGCCGAGATGCGCGCCGAGCTTGTCGTACAGTTGAAACTGCGTGCCCTCGTTGAACAGAAAGACATCATCATCGGTCAGCTTGCTGATTGAGTGAATGGGCATCTGTGTCGTGTCCTGTTGAGTCATTGTTTCACCACACTTCCGGGCTGGCCGGTTGCGCAGGAGTCACCGGTATTTTCTTTCCGCTCGCCCCACACCTCTCGATCGCTAGTAGCGGTCGATGCATTCATGCACTGTAGGATGCCGGTCAGAGGAAGGTCGACCCAATCCGGCCGGTTATTTAGTTCATAGGCGAGTTCATAAAGTGCCTTGTGGAGCAGATGCCTGTCCAGAAGAAGATGGAATTCTTGGTGAGACCGCGGTGAGAACGGCGCCTCGCCGGCAATGGCGTGATAACCTCGGAGAAATGCCGTGCGGGCGCTTTGATACCACTGTTCCGCCCAAGATATTAGACTCTGCGTCGTCTGAAACTCGCCTCTTTGCCGTAATGCGGCATGGGCTGCATAGTGGAACGAGCGAACCATACCGGCGAGATCGACAACGGGGATATGCTTGGCTCGCCGTTCTGCCAGCGGTCTGGCTGGCTCTCCCTCATAATCAATAATCACAAAGTCCTCTCCCGTGTAGAGGACCTGTCCGAGATGATAATCGCCATGGCAACGGATGCGCATGGCCGTCAAGGGCGAATTGCCCAGAGACCCTAACCGATCCAGAATGAGGGATTGCTGTCCCAAGACCACTTGCGCCTGTGCCTGCTTGATTTCTGGGAGGGTACACAAGCGATCGCGTAGCAATGTCAGTGCACGAATGGCCGACTGTTGCATGGCTTGAACCCGCGACTGTATGTAAGACGAAGAGCAGACTTCGGCGGCAAAGGCAGGATCGTCGCTGGTTTCTCCCAGCGCCATATGGAGTTCCGCTGTGCGCCGCCCTAACAGGCGCGCCGCATCCACGAAATCAGGTTCAAAAGAGCTATTGTTCGAAGCACTTGAGGAGACGCGGTCGAAGTAATGGGAGAGTTGGGACAGCGCATATTCCCATGCATTGCCGCGATTGGCGACGAAGGTTTGTGCCAATACCAGTGTTGTAGGATCGTTGCTGCGCTGGTGATATTCCAGGGCACCCACAAGGGAAGGAGAATGACGAAAATTTCGAGCGGTGAGGGTACGACCTATTTCCAATTCAGGATTTATGCCTGGCTCGACCCGGCGATAAAGCTTCATGATGACGCGGTCGCCGAACTTCACCGACGTATTACTCTGTTCGGCTTTCATCACGCTTATAGCGGCCGCGTGGGGGCGTTCTGCTACCTCGTCAAATAATGCCGTTGCCGATCCCACGACCGTGCCTGAGGTTCCTTGAAATTGCGCGCCTTGTCCCATACTAGCCAAAAGCGAATAGGCACATGCTTCATTCCACAAGGCATCGTACAGCACTCCGACGTGATTTCCTTGAGGACCGAGCACCGTGACCGCCCCAATGACAGCGCTCGAATGATCGCGTCTAATTCGGTCAGCCTCCGCTTCGAAGGCCGCGGTCATCAAAACCGTATACGTTTCTACGTCTCTTTCGGAGTACGAGACCTCCACGAATCCCAGCAGCATAGGAGAATCACCTCTGTCGACTCGTAGGATATCCGTAAACTTAGCGGAGCGGATGGTCTTGGCCTTACCTCCAAACCACCGGGACGATGTGAGGAATGCGGGCAGCAAGCCCTCGAGTTCCGTATGGGCCTGGCCATCAACGACCCTCTCCCAATTATTGTGAATCGTGATCATGAGTCCTTTCCCCACCGCTCCCTTTACAGGAAATAGTCAAAGTCCTGTTCACGCCGCATATTTCGCCGCACAGCAAAAATTTGGACCGGCGTTGAATGTGGGTCGAGCTGCACATAGTTTCGAGACCCATGCCAGAGATAGTAGGCATGCGTCAGCAAATCATGGACCTGGAAGGGACGGTTGTCCTGTAGCCCCAATGCTGCGAGGTCCAACTCGAGCCAGCCCGAATGGATGTGATGCGGACTTAAATTCACCACAACGAGAATGACGTTCTTCCCGTCGTGCGTCTGTTTGCTGTAGGCGATCAGTTGGTCGTTGTCGATAGTGTGAAATCGCAGGCTGCCATCACCGTGCAGCGCGGGGTTGTCGCGGCGAATACGGTTGATCGCTCCGATAAACTCCTTCAAGCTGTCGGGCCTCGCGATATCCCAACGTCGAATTTCATATTTCTCCGAGTCCAAATACTCCTCGCTGCCGGGTTTATGAGGTCGGTCTTCGTACAACTCAAACGCAGGTCCGTAAATGCCATAGTTGGCGCCCAGCGTGGCGGCCAAGGCCAGTCGAGCCATGAAGACCGGGCGCCCGCCATGCTGGAGATGTTCGGTCAGAATATCCGGCGTATTGGTCCAGAGGTTGGGGCGAAAATACTCTTGCACTTGGGTCCTGGTCAGTTCAGTGAAATAGTCGGTCAGTTCTTGCTTGGTGTTGCGCCAGGCAAAGTAGGTGTAGGACTGGGTAAAGCCAACTTTGGCGAGGTGATACATGACCTTCGGCCGCGTGAAGGCTTCCGCAAGAAAAATGATATCCGGATCCCGCTGCTTGATGTCGGCGATCAGCCATTTCCAAAAAGGGAATGGTTTCGTGTGAGGATTGTCGACGCGGAAGATGCGGATGCCTCGATCGATCCAGTACTGCACGACGGCCCGGAGTTCTTTCCACAATTCGTCAGCGGCTTCGCTCTCAAAATTCAGCGGAAAAATATCCTGATACTTTTTGGGAGGATTTTCCGCAAACTGGATCGTGCCATCAGGACGGGTGGTAAACCATTCCGGGTGCTCGGTCACGTATGGATGATCGGGAGAACATTGAAAGGCTAAATCAAGTGCGAGCTCGATATTCAGCGCCTTGGCTGCATCAATGAGGCGCTTGAAATCGTCCAGAGTTCCCAGCTCTGGATGGATGGCCGTATGGCCGCCGTCGCTCGCGCCGATGGCCCAGGGACTGCCCACCGATTTGGAGTCTCCGCGCGGGTCATTATTCGGTCCTTTCCGGTGCGTTTCCCCAATGGGATGAATCGGGGGAAGGTAGAGCACGTCAAATCCCATTTCAGCGATATAGGGGAGACGAGATTCACAATCTCTGAATGTGCCGTGCGGCCGATCGTTGCTTACGGCAGAACGTGGGAACATTTCGTACCAGGCGCTGAATCGAGCTCTGGGACGATCGACCACCACGGCAAGCTCTCTGTCATAGGTCGTGGCCAGGTGCCGATCAACACACGACATCATCACGTCTGCGACCTCTTGTCCAAGCAGTAGGTCGAGCTGAGCCTGCAGTCGAGTTTCTGATGATGACAGTACCCGATCCATGTCTTTCAGCCGCTGACTCGAGTCAGCCGGCGCGCGAGAGGCCGCCTCCTCGAGCAGGCGTTTGCCAATTACAAGATCCACCCGTATGTCTTGCTTCGCTTCTACTCGTTTGCGCATATCGCGTCGCCAGGTGGCAAAATGATCCACCCAGCCCATCACGCTATATCGATACTGGCCGATCTCGGTAACGTCGAATGATGCGTACCATCGATCATTGGCAAGGAACGTAAGCGGGATTTCTCGCCATCCATTATCCTGCTCATGGCAGTACCGAAGGACTCCGCGTACGATGTCATGCCCATCTGCGAAGAGGTCCGCCTCGACGAGAATGGTGTCTCCGACTACTCGCTTGATGGGGTGTCGTCCGCCGTCAAGCTCTGGTCGGACATGCTCGATCACCACCCGTTGGCGCCGTTCGTCTTTGACGTACTCGGACGACGAAGAATTTCTCGGCGCCACCTGACTCGCGGTGGTGTCTCGTGTTGACTTGTTGGTGCTGGCCTTGTTCATAGGTGCGATAACTGGTCGGGTTTACGGTTATGATGAACGAATCGACGTTCGAGCGCGTCGCGCATAAGGTGCCGCGCACCCAATCCCACGGCTAGCGCGATCGCGAGCACCACCCCACCGAACGTAATGGAGAAGGCTGCGATCACGATCTCCTTGGCGATGCCCAACTGGGTCAGCACCATCGCGAAGGTGAAGAGCAAGAGCCCCCAGCGCACCAGTCCCGCAACGATACGGGCTTCTTCCACCTGAGCATTCACGGCGGCAATCAGCGCCGCCTCGGCAAAGAAGTTGGCGCAGAGCACGCCCACGAGGAGGACGAGGGATGCGGCCAGGACATTCGGTAGAAAGGCGACGATCTGACTGATTAAATTAGCCGTGGCCGGTAAGTTCATCGCATCCACGCCCATGAACGCGAACAAGAGGAAGACGATCCAAAACAAGACTCTGCTGACGACCATAGAGACCGGTTGTCGAACACCGGCTTGGGACAATGGCTGGGCAATGCCCAACCGTTCGCAGAATGAATCAAAGCCAAAGGTTCGGAGGACGCGTAGGGTGAGTATCTTTATGATCCATGCTGCCATCAGGCCCAACGCCAAGAAGGTGAGTAAAGCGAGGAGCCGCGGCAATACCTGCAGAATCTGAATGACGGTGTCACGAAAGCCGGCGACCATTGTTTCTCTCCACAGGTCACTCATCGCGCCACCTCCATTGTTCAACCAGATAGGACTTTGATTGCTCAAATTGCTTGCAGAGTGCCTCCACGGTTCTGTCCACTTGATCCCCGTCGCCGTGCTGTGTTTCCAACACAAAGGAGGCTGTACGGCCTAGATAGAGTGGCGTCAGCGACTTCAGCATATGCTCCCTGTGCAAGGTTTGGTCGTGGTAGGCAAGGGCAAAATCATAGACCGTCTGCACCCAGAGGGCTGGTGGAAACCGGAAGTCCTCCGGGGCCTGCATATCGAGGGTCAGGATCTGCCCCAAGGTATCTTGCGAAAGGATCAATTCCCACAGCGGGAGCAGATCGCGAACTCCTTGCTTGAATCCGCTGACCATGCGGCCGGTCTGCAAGGGGCCAGGGTCGGGCGCCGGTTCGGCGGTGCCATACAGAGGCACCTCAATGGATTCTTTGGTCCGCGCCCAGGAAGATTCGTATTCTTCCATTGAGTGAAAAATGCCGCCGACGGTTTGGGCGAGGACAACGGATAGATCGACAGCCCCAATTTTCGTCTCCTGATCTCTGGTTCCGAGAAAGGTGTGACAGACGCGATAGTTGCCCGCCAGAGCGGCCGTCGTCATCCAGCCGTCCACGCTGAATTTTCCACTGGCGCCTGTCCACGTCGATCGGCTGTGCAGGTCGCGCGCGAATTTGCCCGACAGGGCGTAGGCGCCCCCGCTCGGGTACCGTAAGCGTTTCCCGTACAGCGCCCTCGTTAATGGATACAGCAGGTTGGAAACCAAGGTGCCTTCATAGCGGTGGCGGCGGTAGAGGGGAACCACGAAATCTTCGCCGGCTTCGTATACCGGTCTGGCCAGTTGATTGATCCAGGTGGTACTAAGCGAACGAAGCTGTCCCTCAAGGATGAGGCACACTTTCGGTTGAAGCTGTTCCGCGGCGAGGCAGAAGTTCCGAATACTCTCATCTCGCCCTGGGAAACCGGATTCTCTCGTCAAATTGGCATAGGTACTTGCCGCGTTGGGAATGAGTCGGACCGGAACAATGCCCGCCGCGATCCGATCGATGATGCCGGGCGTACCGTCTTGCGAGCCAGCATCGCAATTCACAAGCGACGCCGAAGTATTCGGAAATGACTCTCGCAATCCCTGGAGAAGTGATTGTACGAGTGATTCAATCGTGCCCGCATTGTTCAGCGTCAGTAGCCCCACCATGATGTCGATGGTTTCAGTCGGGCGCTCGCGGTCAAGGATGGGGGAGGCAGGCGCCGCCTGTTCCTGTGCCAGCTTATCCGCTGTCTTGTTCCCGCCTTGCGGGATCGAAGCTAAGGTCGTCATTGGTTACGCGTGGCCATTAGGATAGGGGCAAGAGCTTCAACAATGTCAGGTAATCGCTCAGCTGCCTCGTGATAAGAAAATTGCGCCGCACATGTTCGCGCGCCATGGCTCCCATTCTATTCATGAGTCCCGGGTTGTTGAGTAAGTGACGAGTCCGGAATCCCGCGCCTTCGACGGTATGGATAACATATCCCGTAACGCCATCGACAATTTGAGCGGCGATGCCCCCAGCCGTGCTCCCGACCACGGGTTTTCCTTTCCACATGGCTTCGGAAACGGTCAGGCCAAATCCTTCCTTAATGGACTTTTGCAGCACGACCGTGGCGCTCCGCTGCAATGCGTTGATTTCAAGGTCTGCTTCAGGAGGGAGTTGAATGACATGAATATCGGCATCGCGGCCTGCCGCCTCACAAAGTTCTCCAAGAACCGCTTCACCCTCCGGGTCATGCATCACACCGGCCCCGGCGAGCACCAACTGACAGTCGTGGTGCTTTTTCACGAGCCTATAGGCCTGAATGGCGCCTAGAGGATCCTTAAACCGGTCAAACCGGGCGACCTGTAACAGCATAGGTTTGGTCCGGGGAATGCCGAGACGATCCATGATTTGAGTGATTTCAGACCGCCCCATCTCGCGATTCTTCGGACTCAACGGGTCAATGGACGGAGAGATCAAGAATTTGGGGATCGGCAGTCGTTGGGCAAAGCCGGAGAGCGAAAAAATCGCCGCGTCGTACTTCAACACAGATCGTCGAAGAAAAGTCCAGGCGGGGCGCTGCGGCTGTGCCAGATCCAGATGGCAACGCCAGAGCCAGCAGCCATTGGTCCGATAGTCCACGAGGCCAGCCGGCTGGTGGTCGTGAACCATGACGACGTCTGCTTCGAGGTTGAGCGCCTTGGCGTTGCGTTCCATGATAGTCGAATAGGTATGGTACATCTGGTCGGTGATTTTGTCGTCCCGTCCCTGGAGCGCATTCAGCATGTGATTGACCACCACGAAATACTCTTGCGTCCCCGCCAGAACTTCCCACCGTGCGTCGACGCCTAGGGATACCATCATGGGAACAAGGCGGCGCAACACTTCCGACATCCCGCCTCCGTAGCGGACGGCGTTGAGGTGGAGGAAGCTTTTGCCCTTCACCAGATCGCTCAGCCGGTAAAGAAAATCGACGGTGCCTTTCGGCGACACGTCGCGATATTCATCCAAGGACGAGTTCACAGATGACTCCCTCACGCCTGAAAGGGCGTGGCCGTCTCGCGTGAATCAAATCGCACTCCATTCCATGCTGTATGCGCTGGTCCGTGACCGCACTGCCGGAAGATGCAACCAGTAGGAACTGTAGGGGCCCAATGTCAGCACATAAGGACGCTCGCTGATCACGGGGAATCTTGACTCTCCGAATAATTCTTCAGGAACGATATCTTTGTAGCGTCCAAGCTCCAGTTCCACGGCCTGGGAGGATTCCGCCAGGTTATGCACCAGCAAAACCGTGTGTTGCTCGTAGGCACGAAGGTAGACCAAAATTTTTTCATTTGCCGGGTTCAGGAATTCCAATGTCCCGCGACCGAAGACCTTGTGCTTCTTGCGGATCGCGATCATGCGACGCATCCAGTTGAGCAGCGAATGTGTGGCTTGCTTTTGAGCGTCAATATTAACGGACTGATAGCCGTAGACCGCATCGGTGACGACGGGAAGAAACAGCTGCGAAGGATCTGCTTTGGAAAATCCAGCATTGCGATCGGCCGTCCAGTGCATCGGCGTGCGCACGCCATTTCGGTCTCCGAGATGAATATTGTCCCCCATTCCGATTTCATCTCCGTAATAAACGATCGGGCTACCGGGCAGGGTGAAAACGATGCTGTTCAGCAATTCCACCTTACGGCGATCGTTGTCCAGGAGCGGAGCCAGACGACGGGCGATGCCGATGTTGCGGCGCATCTGTGGATCGCGGGCATAGGCGTAATACATGTAGTCGCGTTCTTCCCCGGTGCACATCTCCAGCGTCAATTCGTCGTGGTTCCGCAGAAACAGGCACCACTGACAGGCGGGAGGGATGTCAGGAGTGTGCTTGAACATGTCGATGATCGGCTGGCGATCTTCACTCCGTACCCCCATAAACAAGCGAGGCATGAGCGGGAAATGGAAGGCCATATGAAACTCATCGCCGTCCCCGAAGTAGGGACGTACATCGCTGGGCCATTGATTGGCTTCGGCCAGAAGCACACGGCCTTTGTACCGCTGATCGATACTGCTCCGAATCTCTTTCAAGTAGCGATGAGTCTCCGGCAGGTTTTCGCAGATCGTATCCTCGCGCTCAAAGAGATAGGGCACTGCATCGCATCGAAATCCGTCAAGTCCCTGATCGAGCCAGTACTCCATGACTTGAATCATGGCGCGGCGGACTTCCGGGTTATCATAGTTGAGATCCGGTTGATGACTGAAGAAGCGATGCCAGAAGTAGGCTTGCGCTTCTGGGTCCCAGGTCCAGTTGGATTTCTCGGTATCGACAAAAATGATTCTGGCCTGAGCATATTTCTGATCCGTATCGCTCCAGACGTAGTAATGTCTTGTCGGGGAGTCAGGAGAAGTCCTGGCTGCCTGAAACCATGCGTGCTGGTCTGATGTATGGTTCAAGATGAGATCAACGATCACCCGCATGCCGCGCCGGTGCGCCTCGTCGAGCAGGCGCCGGAAATCTTCGATTGTGCCGTATGCCGCGGCGATGCTGCGAAAGTCGGCGACATCGTAGCCGTCATCTCGGAGAGGAGAGGGATAGAAGGGAAGCAACCACAGACAATCGACACCAAGCCACTCCAGATAGTCCAGCTTTTGAATCAGTCCCGCAAAATCACCGACGCCATCGTCGTTGCCGTCATAAAATGCGCGGACATGGAGCTCGTAAAATACAGCGTCCTTGTACCAGAGCGGATCTTGATTGAGCATCGATTAGACTTTCGCCGAATCACCGGTGAGGAATTCGTCGCACGCGGTGATGAGTCTGGATCGTAGGCGTTCCAGGCTGCCTTGGTATGGATTGATGGCGCGGATACAATCGGCCAATTTCCCAAGGCCAAAGTCCGAACGAATCCATGTCGAAAAATCATTTTCTTCCCGTCGTAATCGAAAATGGGCCTCGAACATATGGAAATAAATGGTACTCACGTCGATATCAGCCACCATGTCGCGAAACTCTTGCAGCGTGCGCGCCTCCAAGCCGAGCGGCACTTGAAGAATGCGTGAGCGTTTGAAGTGGAACGGCTTGCCGAACACGACTCGGGGAATAATGGGTGTTCGGGAGAGGTGGTCATCGATGATGGAGATGATCTCTTCCCGCAACTCTTCCAAGTCCGGATAACCAAAGGGATCAATGACAGCCAACCGTTCGCCTAGGACATGATCACCGATCTGCATGACTACCCATTGGGCGAAATCGTTAGGATAAGCGCCTTCAATCAAGCCATGCCGGAGAAAATAGCTGTGGGTATGGAAGTGAATGGAATCCAGGGGAACTTCTTCGATCAGTCCTGCCAGCTCTTTCTCGTCATCCGCTTGATGAGCGATGCTTTCCTGCAATTCGCTGCAACCAATGAACGCAAAAGGAGACTTTGCAATGAGCGCCACAATCGTGTTTCCTCGTTCATAAGAGAATCGGGCAGAGAAACGCACACGGAGTTCTGAAGGGGTTTAATTCTCCATGGCTGCCAACCAGTTCCCGTCCCAATCCGTTACTCCCACTATAAAGCGTTTGATCAAAGATCCAGACTAGTGAAACACCTAGCTGACCGTCGCGCACCATGCCGGTAAATATAGTACAGCTGCATGGCTTGCGGGGTAGGTGCGTCTATGAGATTACACACAACATGTATGGCGCCTGTTGACGGCATGCTGAAAGAAAGGTGTGGGAAGGATGCCCAGGGCCGTTCTATAACAAAGACAACACATGATGGCCAATTGCTCTCTCACTTCGAGTGTGAAGCGGGACACCTGTTCCATACCGATGAGACCTGCCAGTATTATTTCGAATGCGACTGCCGACCTCGTTATGCGAGAGCCGGGCTTACGATGTCCGCGACTCTCTAGAAAACACACATCGTCATCATCGGCTACGTCGAGGTTGGATCGGCGCTGTGCGACCCCGGAGCCTGTTTCCTGCATTCCCCAGTAAATTGCCTGCGGTATCTGATATCCATGGGTAGTTGCCGCCATCCCATCGCCTCGTAACTTACGCCATATTCTGTTCACAAATCAGCGGTCCTCCTGTAGCGTGGAAGCATCTACGAACAGGTGCAAAATTGCGGGATCATTTCGCTCGTGGCCTTATGGGTCATACAGCCAATGTCCTTGAGTCGGTACGTTCGAGCGTTTGAGGCGCATATGGAGAGCCGCGCTTTGCCTCGCCGAAGCGATTAATCACTTTTCTGCAGTAGTGCTGCGAATGGATAAGGCACTCTACCCGTATCTTGTATTCTGGAGTATCGGCCTACTGTTCTTTCTGGCTGAGTGGCTCTATCCTGCGCGGCCCATTGCCTACCGTTCCGTCTTGTGGCGCGACGTATCGGCATTGGCTGCGTACAATCTTTCATTCCTCCTGGTGGTAGCCTGGACGGACCGGATCCCGATTCCCGACTATGTCCCCGACGTCCTCTCCACGTTTCCCACGGTATATAAGCTCCTGCTCTTTTACATTGTTGAAGACTTCGGTCTGTACTGGGCGCACCGGCTCATGCACACAAAACTGGTATGGCGCATTCACCGCTGGCACCATGCGCCGAGGTATTTGTATTGGCTGGCAGGCATCCGCGCGACAATTCCGCACATTGTGCTGTTCAACCTGACCTATGTTCTGGCCCTTCCCCTGCTGCACGACGCCTCCTCCTGGGCGTTTCAGGTCATCATGGTGGAGCACATCATGCGCAACAACTGGATGCATATGAACGTGACATGGCAATCGCGCTGGTTGGAGTGGCTGTTCGTGACCCCCCGGTACCATCACATCCATCATAGTAAAGATGCGGCCCATCAGGGGACGAATCTTGGCGCCCTGCTCACGATTTGGGATCGGCTGTTCGGGACGTATTACAATCCTGATGATCTGAAGGGCGAGTTATCGTTCGGACTCTCTGAACGGGTCGCGCCGGGAAGGCTCCTGATTGGTCTGTAGAAACCACACGCAGACAGTGGTCTGCAGGATCGATGGGGTATTTCGAGAAGTTTCCCCTAGGTTTGAGTTTGAGATCCGGTGAGGCGTAGGATGTCACTGTACCTATCAAAAATCCCAGACGTTCTCATGGAGCTGAGTAGTTGCCAGGGCCCGAACTTTCCATTATCGTCCCCACCTTCAACGAGCGGGACAATGTCGTCCGGCTTGTGGAGCTCCTGCAAAGCTGTCTGTCTGATGTGCAATGGGAGTTGATCGTCGTTGATGACGATTCCCCGGACCACACCGCAGACCAGGTTCGCCTGTTAGCCAATTCAAACCATCGGGTGCGCTGTCTCCAGCGGATCGGACGGAGAGGCCTGTCCTCTGCTTGTATTGAAGGCATGCTTTCCAGCTCCGCGCCGTTCCTGGCGGTCATGGACGGTGATCTTCAGCATGACGAGCGACTGCTCGTGGACATGCTCAGGCACTTGAAGCAGGGTGGATTCGATGTCGTCATCGGCAGTCGCTATGTGTCCGGCGGCAGCATCGGGGAATGGCAAGGCATTCGTGCGTTGACCAGCCGATGGGCTACGCTTTTGAGTCGCCCATTGGTTCCCCTTGGCCTGACAGATCCGATGAGCGGATTTTTTGCCTTGCGCCGTGAGGCCTTTGAACAGCTCGTGCGAAGGACATCCGGGCTCGGATTTAAACTGCTGTTGGATTTTATGGCCTCATCACCTCGTCCCTTGAGGTTCAAAGAGCTGCCCTATGAGTTTAGAACGCGACAGGCCGGGGAGAGCAAAGTTGATAGCCAGGTAGCCTGGGACTATTTCATGCTACTCCTGGATAAATCGATCGGCCGATTTGTACCGGTGCGTCTCGTCACGTTCGCTTTGGTCGGCGGGTCCGGCGTTGTGATCCATTTCGCGGTGCTGCTGCTTCTCTATGAATGGTTGGCATGGCCGTTTACGTGGGGACAGGGAACGGCGACGGTAGCGGCGATGACGAGTAACTTCATCTTAAACAATGTGATCACCTATCGAGATCAGCGATTACGTGGCTGGCAGTGGCTGCGCGGGTGGGTCTCCTTCGTCCTGGTGTGCAGCCTAGGGGCCATCGGGAACGTGGGCGTGGCATCCTATTTGTTCGGCCAGGAGTACAATTGGGGATTGTCCGCGCTGGCAGGTATCCTGGTGGGAACGGTCTGGAACTATGCTGTGACGTCGTCCTACACCTGGAAAATTAAGACCCGGTAATTATTCTCAACTGGTTGGTCTGCCTACCACTCCCTACGATTCTCGCCTTCCGGTCCGATAAAACTGGAACTCGTCCCCAGAACCGACTGGCGTAAAGTTTGCCGGGACAGGCGGCTTCAGCCGTTGACTCCGTCGTATCACCAAATAGTCGTATTGGGCTCCGATCCGGTCCCATGGAATGGGATCACCTTGAACAAGGAATTCTTCAATCGTCAGCAGGGGGCGGACAGCCGGAGTGAGTTGAATTGGTTGCTGCCCTGGTGCGGCAAAGAGGTTCGAGACGAAGAATGATCGCCGGAGAACCCCCCAGCAGGAGAGGTTGACCATAGGCATTGATTCAGGAATTCGTCCTTCCGCGGGAGAATACGCGTCAAAGGATGCAAGCTTGATAGCCGACAACAGACGGGTTCCCTCCGGCAGCTGGTCGAGCTGATGCACGAACTGGCGGTAGTGACGATCCGTTTCGCGCCAATGGTCCGTGATAGCGGCCATCCGGACTACAAACAACATGCCTAGTATCAGTGCCAGCAGCGCAAGCCACCGTCTGGTCATCACCGGCCAATCAACACTCGCGAGGGCGAACAACACAAAAGCAATGGGCATTCGTATATCGACCAACGCGGTAGTACCAATCGAACTGGGCATGGCCGCAGTCGCCAGTGCGAGGACACCCAGCGGAAGGTACATCGAGGGCAAGACGGAACAGCGGCGCCGCGCCAGCCCTACTCCCAGGAGAGCAAGCAGGATGAGCGCCGTGACGCGATCGAGCATCTGGTGCTCTGTGCGAACCGTGCCCTTCAGAGCTTCGAGCTTGGTAGCAAGGGGAAGAAAATCGACGACAGGCGGCTTTGACGGCCCTCTATACCAAAAGGGGTCATTGTCAGGATTGCCTTTGAAGCTAGGGGACAGTATGAGCAGGATGAGCGGCAGCACGACGGTGGGAAGCGCTTTCCACCAGGGTTTGACGAAGTCTGGAATACGTTCGCGACGATGGTTCCACCACTGGGCGAACTCGTAGGTCAGGAGCACCATCGCGAAGACGCCGAATGCAAAAAGATGGGCGAAGAACAAGACGGTGGTTATCAGTGAAAACAAAGGAATGACCAGAGCGGCGGAGCGGTCGCGTAGTCTCATCCAGAGTGCGCAGGCGAACAAGGCGAGACCGAGGCCAAACAGATAATTGAGAAATCCCCAGAGGAAGACACTGTTATAGAGAAAGAAGAACGCCAGCAGGGGCCAGGGCGACCAACGTCGGTGCAAAGCCCCATGGAAGGTTATCACGCCGCCTGCCAGCAATGCGAAGGTCAGTCCGATGAAGACCTTGCCGGCGGTTTCGATTGTCATGAACCGGGTGAGCGGGGGCACCACCAAATCCATTGCGAGGTTCGGGAGAATGTTCCAATGGATCTCATAGAATTGGGTGAGCAACGGGGACCGGCCTGTGTCGGCCAGGATATGCATTCTGGCCATGTGGTTGGGATAGTCCACCAACGGAGGGATCTGGACCAGTACGACAGGGATCAATGCGATGCCGAGCAGAATGAGGGCTCCGATAAGAACTTGGAACAGAGGCGCTCTGGCGTGTGTAAAGGTCGCGATGGCCTACCCCTCAAAACAAGACGTATCGCTCTTGTAACGAAGAATGCGCGGTAAACGCAAGAATTTCGACGCTCACAGGAAGGGCAGGTCAACGATTATTTGGCGGCGGTATCCCCGAGGCTCACGAATTGCCTGCGAAACCCAACGACTTTTGCCAGATAGTCACGGGTCTCTTGATAGGGAAGAGCGGTACGGAGGCGGTCATAGAGCGCGGCCGGTTGGAGCCCGTTAATTTGTTGCACGGCCGTGCGTTGGTCTTTGGAGAAGGTTTTGAATACATTACCGGCGCCCGTGTTATAGGCGGAGATGACACAGTATTCTCGTGAAACCAGATCCGTCACGTTGTCTAATTGAGAGTAGGTCAACACATTGAGGTAGGCCGCGCCCAGCTCAATGTTGTTTTCGGGATCGAAGAGATAGTCACGCGTGGGGGCCTTATCTTCGCCTTTGGCCTTACGATAGGCATCGCGCCCGCCGCTGGTGGGGACCAACTGCATCAAGCCGTACGCCGGCGCCGCACTCACGGCAAATGGGTTGAAGTTGCTCTCCGTCCGAATGATGGCGAACACTAGGCTGGGACTGACCTGAAACCGCTCCGAAAACTGCCCCACGACGCCGCGATACTTCTCCGCTTGTTTGTGCGAGAAATTGGTGACCATCGGGATGTTGACGAGGTGGGCAGTCTTCTGCCCCCCATCTTGTTCGAGCGTACGCGTCGTTGGGCTTTTCGAGAGAAGCGCTTCGGCAAACTGTTCCGCTTCGGCCTGGGTTCGCACCGGTTTACCGGTCTTATCCAGTACCAGGCCGAGGAGATAGGGTTCCTTCTCTCCAGTCAGGCTGATTTCTTTATCCGTGAACAGGTCAACGCTACGGGGATCGTTGGGTGTCAGCAGGGTAGTGACTACGGCGTTTTTCAGGCTGGCTTGGGGGTTCTTGTCGTCAAGTGTTTCGATCAGAATGTTCCCTGCGTCGAAATCAACAATGGCTCGGCTGCGATAGTTTTGGGTATACTTAACGTACGTCTTCTGCTCCGGCAGCTTGACCTCTTTAGTGCCCCACTTTTTGCCGACCTCTCCTGTCAAGGCCGCCATCAAGGCCTGGAAATCGCGTTGAATCGAGCGAAGGTCTCGCAGCAGGGCCTGAGGGTCTCGTCCATAATTCTCCATTCGTCGCCGCGCGATTACAGCGGGATCCTTGCCGCCCACGATATCCAGCACCGTTCTTCCGCTGTTGCTGCCGACGGCGCGCTCGGCGGCGCCGAGCATTTTGTCGGTCGTTTCGCAGCCGGAAAAGAACGTGAGGAGCATGAGACTGAAGAACAGGCATGGCCATTGTCGGTTGATCATGGCGGGAGTATACCGAAGGTTGCTCGGAGAGGAAAAGAAAATCTCTTAATGGGCATTGTTCGGCCTGCAAAAGACACGAACACTGAGCTTAACCGACCAACGCTTGGATTGAGGGGCAGGTATATCCACGTGCTTGACGGGTGGTTTTATAGATCGGTACGATACTACGCGATGAGTGGTGTGTGAGCGAAAGGTAGGGAGTATGGAGTGCAATTCTAGTGGCATGATGCCAAAGTGTCATCCCACAAGATGGCGCTGGAGTTACCCTGTCGTATTCTGGTGTCTTGCCGTGATGCTGCCGGGGATTGCACAGGGGGAACCTTCCCTGTCCTCGCAGAGCTCCACGCTGGCTGTTCAACGCACCATGAACGAAATCTTGTACATCCTCACGGAATTGAAGGATACCAGCCGGTCGACGCAACGCCTGTGGGAGATCGAGCAAGTCGTGCGCCGCTCATTCAATTATGAAGAGATGGCTGAGCGCTCCATCGGAGAGGCATGGGATGGCCTGAGCGCAAACGAGCGTCGGCAATACGTTCGGCTCTTTGTGCAGTTGTTGCGCGACGAGGTGGCCGACAAACTTCGTGAATACTCTCCGAGGCAGGTTGCGTATGTCTCCGAAGAGGGGAATGATGAGGCGGCGCGGGTCATGACAGCGCCTGCGGGAGCGAAAGTTGATGCCAGGATTGAGTTTCAGGTGGTACGTCGATCCGGAGCGTGGATCATGAATGACTTGGTCTGCGATGGCGTCAGCATTGTAACAAACTACCGCACCCAATTCGCGCGCATTATGCGTGAAGGCTCCTTTTTGGAACTGATGGAGCACATGAAGCAGCAGGCACTCCTGGCAAAAGTAACCGAAAAAGTCGATTCGTGAAGGGTCCTACTTCCTTGCGTCAAGAGAAGCCCATTCCGCCTTATCGCCGAAATTTACGCAAGGGTCATGAATCCCACGAAATTGTCCTTATGAACCTGAATCAGGAGTTTTTGACGGTTGTTGACGCCGACTTTGTTGAAGATGCTCGTAAGGTGATGGCGTACGGTTATGTCGGAAATGGACAACCTATCTGCAATGCCTTTGTTGGAAAGGCCCTGTCCAACTAAGGCGACAATCTCCCGCTCGCGGTCGGTCAGGGTCCCCTGCCATTTCAGTAACGATGGCTTCGCCTCTCCGATGATCCCGCCCGTTCCAACCATCTCCGATCGGCCCGTGTCGCTGCGTTGAGAAACCACCGTCTCAGTCGGGAGCCGACTGACGTGGTCGATGGTCACAAGTAGGACTGCCGCCGGCTGCGTATTCAGCACAATGCCGTCTACATTGGACGACAGGGTCTGCAAAACGTGGAGGTTGTCTTCAATGTCGCTCAAGACAATAACTCTCGCCGTTGGGACGGATGATTTCATTTTCCGGACCAGTCCCAGGATATCGACCTCAGGCGTGAGCTCGATGATGATCACCTGAGGTTTCTCTCGCGCGATGAGTTCCTCCGCTTTCACCGCGCTCGTCGTTGCTGTGAGGAGCGTGATGTAGGGTGCAGCTTTGATGGCTGTCTGCAGGCCGAGTCGCACGAGGTGATTGTTGCTCACGAGCGCCACTGTAATCGTGGGAGGGCTTGGTTGAAGCCCTTTCATCGTGCTACCAGAAGATTTCTCCATGACATCAGTGGGTGTTCTGAGTTCCGTTCGAGAAGAGGTCGACATGCTGGTGACCATCCTTCTGTCAGCCCACAGGCGCAACCTGTGACCCCGGTGAGACCCCGGAGGAATTCAACGCCTGCCGTCGGCAATACTCATAACAGCTTGAAAGGACCAGGTCCCCTGAGGGCCGCACAGTGCCACATGCCTGTCCCATCAGCAGCGCCCACTCGGCGACATAGGTTGCCAGTTGGACCGGTGTCAGTCCTTGTACTCTGAAGAGATTCAACGCGATCGTCGAGAGCACGACCTTGAGATAGGAGAGGGAGGGCCCATAGCTGAAGACATATTCATGCTGCCCGGTAAATAGAAGCTGCAGCCCTTCTTGCGCCTTCAAGCCAAAGTGGCCGCAGCGGCCACAACGCATACTCTTTAGGCCTGTAGTGGCATCATCGATGCCACGGTGGTCTGGTTGCATGAATTGTTGACAGTCAGGTTTCGGACACAGGGTCATCTCTCTCTCCGTGAATGCGGTTGTGATTGCCATGTAGCCGGTTGGGCGATTTTACGCCGAGGGCGAGAGGCGATCAGCGCCTCGCTTGCCGGCAATTCTTGGCTGTGTGGCGGTCATTCGTTCTGCCTCTAGCCAATCTTGTTTATCATGGCCGTCCCGCCGTCCTCGTTGCAGGTAGAGTTCATACGCCAGCTCCTTAATGCGTGTACGGATTTCGTTGGTTGCAACGCCATGGCCGTTCTCGTGCGGCACCGCCCGACCCTCCTCCTTGTTCTCCTGTTTCGGGGCAGTCGTGGGGGCGAGGGATCGTCCCTGTTGCCCTTTAGTCTCCGAAGTTGTGTTGGTCCGCTGTCGTGACATGAGTGACGTCTCCTTGGATTGTGTCCTTTACATTTACATTGCGAGCGCCACCTCAGAGCAGCCGCGCGCAAGGTATGCCGAGTTTTGTTTGAAGAAGCTCCACCACTCGAGTGGGTGGGGCAATAGTCGTGCGGTCTTCGGTTGTGCAATGCGGCCTCGCAGGCAAGGTATCTTGACCCGGCTTGGTCAGCATAAGCATCGGTGCCTGCGGGCAAAGGGCTTTCACGGTTTCTAACGTGTCAGTCCCCTGGCCTCCGAACGTGTCCTCGTGGGAGTCAGCGCGGAGCAGGATGGCCCCTGGCTGCAACTCCCCGAGATCGTCGATCATGGACTCTAGACTCCGGACAAGAATCGCTTGGTAACCGCCGGTGGCTAGGCAATCAGCAAGTTCGAGTCCGAACTTCCACTCAGGATCGACAATCATGACCTTAGTTCTGGCCGTCGGGTGGGGACTGTTCATGTTCTGTTCCTTTCTTTTTCCAGTTTCCGGACCGGGACGGGCACCCCCCCCCATGCGATCCTGGGGAACGCGTGTGATCGGCTACGGCCTGCTGCAGCTTCTCAGGGCTTCCGATTCGCCCAGGTTGGGATCGGGAGGGCGAGCTGCAGGCCGATGCGTCAGGGATAACCTGTACTCGAAGCGATGGAAGTGTTGCAGTGTGACCGTTCCCTCCCGCGAGAGCTCGTCAATCGCCGCAAACACCTGGTTCCATGTGCAGGATGAAATTTTGAGGATGAGTGTCTCCAAGGCGCAGGGACCATGCTCTTCCAAATGCCGGACAATGAGTGACACTGTTTCCCGATTGTCAGTCATGAAATCTCTCCGATCCTTACTGCTCCCTGACAATCCCATCGGGGATTGCTCTGAATAAGCGGCCTCACTTGGCGCTTTTGATGGGCTATATGTACTAGGAAGGAAGGGTGCGCACCATCGCCCTTCGCACAGATCACCCGTAGCCGTTTTGGCGAGTTTATGCGTCGACGTTTATGCTACGAAGAACGCAGTTGGCGACGAAATGCGAAGACAGTCACGAGAAGCGGGGGAGGGAGCTTATTTGATCAGTCGGTTCACGAGCCGATTATTGAGCGCGTAATGCGTCAACTCCGTGTTGTTCTTGAGTTGCATCTTTTCAAGAATTCGCGCTCGATAGGTATTGACGGTGCTGATACTGACGCATAAATCCTCGGCAATGTCCTTCAGGCTTTTTCCGACGGCAATGAGGCACATGACTTGATATTCGCGATCCGATAGTTGTTCATGCAGCGGTTTTTCCAAATCACTTTCTAGGTTCAATGCTAACAATTCGGCCACCGCTGGGCTCACGAATTTTCCGCCGCTGAGGATTTTTTTGATGGCTCGTACCAATTCATTGGGGGCGCTGTCTTTCGACAAATAGCCGGACGCTCCCGCTTTCAACATGCGGAGCGCCAATTGATCCTCTGGGTAGGCGCTCAGCACAAGCACGGGAAGTTTCGGGTGCAGATGCTTCAGTTCCTTGAGCGCTTCCAGTCCGCTTTTCCCGGGCATACCCACATCCAGGATGACGATATTCCAGTGTCTCTTCTGAGCTTGCTCGATCATCTCCTCGGCATTTTGAGACTCACCGATGACTGAACACTCAAAGTGTTCCGTCAGGATCTGTTTGACTCCGTGTCGCACCACCGCATGATCGTCGACGATTAATATTTTCATGGCCGCTGTCCTACGTCGTCGATGTTCGTCAACCCTTCGGCCCTGTGGCGCGGGGGGATAGGCTCCCTTTACTCCGGCTGTGATTGATCAATGGGAACGCGGACGGTCACCCTCGTGCCCTGTTCCAAGTTGCGGTCGATGGTAGTTTCTCCCCCCAGCAGGAGCGCCCGCTCGCGCATGCCGAGGAGTCCCAGTGACTGAGCACCGGAGACTTCAGCCTCGGTGATGCCTCGGCCATTGTCGCTCACTTGAAGCAAAAGATTTCCCGAATGCTCTTGCATGCTGATGTCCACGCGGGAAGCCTGCGCGTGACGCGCCACATTGGTGAGGATCTCCTGAAAGATGCGGAATACCCCGGTGGAGCGGTCCACAGTTAACGCGACGTTCCGGAGATAGATATTCAGTGTGCATTGGATGCCGGTTCGATTCTGGAATTCCTGCGCTTGCCATTCGATGGCGGGAATAAGCCCGAGTTGGTCCAATACCACCGGCCTCAGCTCGGTTGCAATCTTACGCACGGATTGCATCGTTCGATCTACGAGTGTCACGGTCGACTCGATTCTATCCCGTATGGCCGGTCGTAGCTCGGTAACCTGGGCGCGCAATAATGCCAGCTCCAATTTTACGCCCAGCAGGGCTTGCCCCAACTCATCATGGACTTCGCGGGCGATCCTGGTTCGTTCTTCTTCTCGGATAGATTCCAGTCGACCGGTCAGACTTCGGAGCCGTTCTTGGGACTGTTGCACCTGCTTTTCAGCACGTTTGCGTTCTTCTTCTTCGTAGGCCAGGGCGACAAGGTTGGACACGGCGATGGCAAACATCCACTCATCTTCCACCCAGTGCCGCGCAGGCCCGAAATGTTCATGGCAGATCACGCCTTCCAATCTGCCGAATAGGTACAGTGGGATATCCATTGTGGAGGTGATGCCGTTCGACTCAGTGCACCCGCCGTGAAATTGGTTAGTCCGGCTGTCTGTCTGAACATCGTCGATCGCGATCATCTGCGACGCGCTCAATGCCTGAAAGTAGGCCGGGTGGGATGCGACAGGTATCGTCATGCCAGCCGAATGCCGATCGTCGCGCAACTCGTAGCGATCAATACAGTGGATCGCGTTGCGATTATCTGTATAGCGCCAAATGCCGATTCGCTCGACGTCGAGCGTCCGCGCTGCCATTTTCATGATATGCCGAAGTGCCTGCAAAAGTTCCGAACTCTGAAAAAACCGGCTTTGGGTGAGACCGGTCAATGCCGATTGCTGTTTGATCAGACGTAGCGCTCTCTGGCTCCGCTCCTGCTCCAACCGCTTACGAACGGTAATATCGATAAAGGTGATGACCGCTCCTGTGACGCTGTTGTGTTCGAAGATGGGAGAGGAAGAGTAGTCGGCTGGAAAAGCCGTTCCGTCCTTCCGCCACAGGACCTCGTTGTCGATGTGGCAGCTTTGCCCGCTCTGCAAGACATGGTAGATGGGGCACTCATGGAGAGCATAGGGCAAGCCATCAGACAGAGTATGGTGAACCAGCCGGTGCATGTGCTTCCCCCTCACCTCGTCTGGTTCATAGCCCAGCATCTTGGCGCCGGCCTTGTTGATGAAGGTGCAGTAGCCTTCCGGATCAATGCCATAAATGCCGTCCCCTGTTGAGTCTAGGAGAAGCAATCGTTCCCTGGTGAGCCTCTGCCGCTCTTCCTCCGCTCGCTTGCGTTCCGTGATGTCGGTGGAAATGCCGCACATAGAGGACACGTGGCCGGCCTGGTCGCGAATCGGGACTTTGACCGACAGATAGGTATGCAGGCCGTCGGCATGGGGCGCATATTCTTCGATTTCCAAAGGTCTGCCGTTCGCGAGGACCCACCGGTCGTTTGCCCGAAATGCATCGGCGACCTCTTTTGAGAAAATGTCATAGTCGGTTTTGCCGATCACCTGCTCCGAGGTGATATGAAAGATCTGTTCAAAGCGAGAATTGACCATGAGGTAACGCCCGTCCGCCTGCTTGGCATAGATGGCGGCGGTGGCGTTGTTGATGACAGAACGGAGCAGTACTTCGCTGCGATGGAGAGTTTCCTCGGCGCGCTTGCGCTCGGTGATATCCGTGGTCATGCCGCATAAGGCATAACAGCCTCCCTGAGGCGTTAGCAGAGGGAACTTCATGACGATGTAAGTGTGATGATTTTTGTCGAGGATCGCTGTTTCTTCAAACTCCATCGGGACGCCGGACTCAAGCACCTGCCGGTCATTCGCCTGCCAGGCTGCGGCCTGTTCCAAGGGGAAAAATTCATCGCCTGTTTTGCCGGCAATCTCCGAGTTCATTATGTGGAAGGTCTGTTCGATCTTGCGATTGATCTGCAGGTAGCGCCCTTCCAAATCTTTAATAAAAATCATGGAAGGGCTGTTATCCATGATGGCCTTAAACCTTGCCTCGCTTGCACGGAGCGCCTCCTCCGCTCTCACACGTTCGCTGATATCGCGAATGATGCCGGTAATGAACAAGGTGGACTTGGCCGTCCACGCCGCCAGGCTGAACTCCAATGGGAACTCCGTGTCGTCTTTTCTCAGCCCTATCAGTTCAAACATGGTGGCTTGTACGGTCAATTTTCCCGCAGCCGCCACACGTTGGACCCCTCGTCGGTGGGCCTCACGGAACCGCTCGGGAATAATGCGGGTCATCGGTTGGCCGACCATCTCTTTGGCGGTGTAGCCGAATGTCTTCTCTGCGCCGTTGTTCCAGAATGCGACCTGTCCCTCGGTATCCATCAAAATAATCGCATCCCCGGTCGATTGCACAATCGACCGCAACCGGCCTTCGCTCTCCAGCAGGGCCTCCTCCGCCCGTTTCCGCTCGGTAATGTCCCGAGCCACTGCTTGGAAGCCCTCCACCCGATTGTCCGCAAGCAGGACTTGCACATTCTGACCGATCCATACCTCGCTGCCATCCTTTGCGAGGGCAGGGAATTCGTAATACGTACTTGGCTGTTGTCGTATGGATTGCCGGACGTAGAACCGTTCGGCTGCTTTCTGATGATCGGGATGGATCAGCTCAATAAACCGACGCCCCAGCAATTCCTGCTCGGAATATTTCATGATTCGCATGGCAACGGGATTGACGAAGGTAAACCGGCCCATTGCGTCGGTTCGGTAGATGATGTCATTGGCCTTTGTCACCAGTAGACGATACTGCTCTTGGCTTTCCCGCAAGGCCTCGTCCGTGCGTTTTGCACCGGTGATATCGCGAAAGACCGCGACCCCTCCCTTGAGCTGAGCGGACTCGTCTCGCAATGGCCGCGCGTTGACGCTCAGCCACGCTCCGTCGGGATGCGTCGCGTTACGGAGAAATAGTATGATGTTCGTGACGGATTCGCCCCTGATTGCCCGCGCCAGCGGTAGGTCGTGAGTCGGGTAGGGTGTCGTCTTGTCGAGTAAAAAAAGTCCGTAGTGCTCGGACCATTCGCCGATTCCTGTATCGATGGGTCCGGTTCCCATGATGCGTTCGGCGGCGGGATTCCACACTTGGAACATTCCGGCCTCGTCCGCCATCACCACGCCATCGGCAATGCTGTGGAGCACAGACTGGAGAAGGCGAGTTTTTTCTCGGAGTTCCCTTTCAAGTCTGGATCGCTCCACTGCGTAACTGAGCGCGCGAGTGAGCAGTGGCGCGGTGACTTGTCCTTTCACGAGGTAATCCTGGGCTCCTGACTGGATCAGCCGCAGGCCTAATTCCTCGTCTTCCAGGCCGGTCATCAGGACGATGGGGACACCCTTCGCCGCGGCGTGCATACGACAAAGGGTCTCGGCTCCTTGGCTGTCCGGCAAGGACAGGTCCAGCAGAATGACGTCGACCGTCCCCTGATTGAGGCAGCGAATGCCGCTCTCAAGTCGGTCCACGTGTGTGAGCGTGAAACGGTCGGCCTGTCCTTCGGCCAAGAGTTCCCGCAATATCCGGGCGTCACCCGGATTGTCCTCGATCAGGAGGATATGTGTCGGACGCTGGTTCACCCCATCAGTCTTTCTCATTCACCGGAAGCACGACGATGCCGAGCCAGAAATCTTCGATCGTTCGCACCACTGTGATGAACTGATCCAAGTCGACCGGCTTCGTGATGTAGCAGTTGGCATGGAGGTTATAACTTTTCAACACATCCTGTTCATCTTGCGAGGTCGTCAGCACGACGACCGGAATGCGTTTGAGCACCTCGTCTGCCTTGATTTGAGCCAGTACCTCACGGCCGTCTTTTCGGGGGAGATTCAAATCAAGCAGAATCAGATGGGGGCGCTTCGATTGGGCATAGGGACCTTGCCGGCGGAGATAGGTCAAGGCCTCCTCACCGTCTTTGAGCACGGTCAAGTTGTTAATGACCTTTGCCTCCTTCAGGGCCTCCCTCGTGAGACGAACATCGCCTGGATTATCTTCAACCAGCAGAATCTCGACCGGTCTCACCAATTCAGGCGTCATACAAATTCCTCCTTCCGTCCGGTCATTCATTCAGCCCCGTTGCGTCCTGACTCTGTTGATGGTTTCGGATAGTAAAGTAAAATGTTGCTCCCTTACCAGGCTCAGATTCCACCCAGATGCGTCCCCCGTGCCGTTCGACGATTTTCTTGCAGATCGCCAGCCCGATGCCTGTTCCTGGGTATTCCTGTCTGTTATGAAGCCTCTGGAAAATTACAAAAATACGATCGGCATACTGCGGGTCCAGTCCGATGCCATTGTCTCGAATGGAAAACAACCAGTTAGCGTCGGTTCGTGCGGAGACGTGAATGCGCGGTGGTTCGTGTCCTCTAAATTTGATGGCATTGCTCAGCAGATTCTGAAACAGCTGTTCCAATTGTTTCTCATCGCCCATCACCGTCGGCAACGGGTCATGAGTCACCACTGCGCCGCTTTCCTTCATGACATACCGTAAATTGTCTAGCGCATAGCCGAGGGCAGTTTCCGCGGAAGTAGGCTTGAACTGCCGGCCCCCCGTGCTCACTCGGGAATAGGCTAAAAGGTCCTGAATGAGCCGTTGCATGCGCATGGCTCCGTCCACGGCAAAGGCAATGAATTCATCTGCGTCGGAATCCAGTTTCCCAGCGTATCGCTTTGCCAGAAGCTGTGTATAACTGCTGACCATACGCAGCGGTTCCTGCAAGTCATGCGAGGCCACATAGGCGAATTGTTGCAACTCTGCATTGGAACGGCCCAGTTCCGCCACAGACTCTTCCAGCTCGTGCCGCGTGTTGACCAGTTCTTTACGCTCACGTCCCAATTTCCACGAAATCCAGATTCCGAAACCCATCAGCGGGAGGACGACCAAGAATCCAATTCCTCCTACCGTCCAGAGTAGCCGGTCGACAGGCGCGTACACATCCTCGTGGTTCATCCGGAACAGGACAATCCAATCGAGCCCGGGAAAGTCGCGATATCCTCTGGTCGATGCATAGCCGGTGACGACGGAGTTTCCACGGCGGGGAGCGATTTCTTCCACAAACCCCGGGCGATCCCGGTCGGCGGCCGCTCTGGCTCGTGAAGGTGTATCCAGTTTTACCGGACCGTTATCCAGGTACCTCTAAAGGATACTTCTCGCTGATGATGATCCCATCGCGAGTGAGCAGGAGCCATTCGTAGATGTCTTGCCCGTATCGCAGCCTGCCTTCCTGTTCGAAAATCGACCGAAGATTTGCAATCGGCACGCGGCTGGCCACCACTCCACAAAACTTTCCTCCTGGTCCATAGATCGGTGCCGTGAACCCGACGGTCATCCGTCCCTGAGATTCAGAGGAAGGGGATACCTTATCCAAGTGGATCGTTCCCGTTCGCCGCACCAAGTCAAAGGTGTCGGGATCTAAGCCTTGCGTGCCTTGGGCGGGAAGCGGATCGGTTGCCGCGATCACTTGTCCCTTTGCATCAGCGACGCCCAGCCAGGAGTAGTACCAGTAGAGTTGTTTGTACTGCAGGAGCCTGGCAGTCTTCTCCTCTAAGGTGCCTTCCCGGAGAACTCCGTCATTAACAAACAGCTGAATATCGCCGAATCGTTCAAACAGCACGCGATCGAGGGCTTCCGCGACCGCTGTGGCGTTCATGGCCAGTTCGCGTCCCCGTTCAGAGACCAACATGGTGCGCAAGAAGGACAGGGCGTAGAGCCCCAAGACCGTGGCGATGAAAAAACACAGAAGGAGTACCAGCGGAAGCATCCCCTCACCCCATCGGGGTGCGGGTCGGTAATAGCCACTTGCAGGAGGGTCGTTTGGTACTGCGGTGTTCATTAGCGAGTTGTCTGTGGATGAGTTCAACGGACAGAGTTGAAATATCATAACTCGTTCCTGCGGGCACTTCCATCTAGGAAAGTCATGTCAGCGCCCGTTTGCCTCATGGTTGACTCCCATGCTGTCAGCCACGTAGGTTCTCATCACACCACCTGTCCGTAAGGCTTTTGATGTTGTCAATATCAACACATGTGACTATTCCGGACGAAGAGATCGAACTGGCGGCGGTGCGCGCGCAGGGTGCAGGCGGGCAGCACGTCAATAAGGTTTCCTCAGCGATACACCTACGCTTTGATATCGTGGCGTCCTCCCTTCCGCCGTTCTATAAAGAGCGACTCCTGGCAGTGCGGGACCATCGAGTGACGCGCGAGGGCGTGATTATCATCAAGGCGCAGGATTCGAGGAGCCAAGAGAGAAATCGTGCCCTTGCGCTGGACCGACTACGGGAGTTAATTCAGACGGTGGCGGTGCCACGCACCCCGCGTCGTCCGACTAAGCCGACCAAGGGATCTGCACAGCGGAGATTGCAAAGCAAAACCAAGCGAGCACGGTTGAAGACATTACGCGGGAAGCCCGCGGAAGAATGAGGGATGAACTCGGAAGGTAAAAAGAAGGGGCGCTTCAGCTGAAGCGCCCCTTCGGAGACAAGACGAATCTTGTATCGACTTAGAAGCGGTTGCGCCCGCCGCCGCCGCCACGGTTTTCACCGCCGCCGAAACGTCCACCACCGCCGCCGCCACCGGAGCGAGCTTCTTGGGGCTTCGCTTCGTTTACGGTGAGTTGGCGGCCATCCATGTCAGAGCCGTTCAAGGCTGTGATGGCTGCTTTCGCTTCTTCCGCCGTGGACATTTCAACGAATCCAAAGCCTCGCGACTGTCCGGTAAACTTGTCCGTGATCACGCGTGCCGACTCGACGGTGCCGTGGGTCGAAAACAAGTTGCTGAGTTGGGACTCAGTGGCTGCATACGGCAAACCGCCGACGTACAATTTAGTACCCATAGGGGTCTCTCCTTTTGAATGATGACATTGTCGGCGACGCGAGAACAGACATATGAGGGGAATGAGCTGGCCGAAGGCGCTATCATTGAGGCGACTTGGGTCTGACTTCCGATCAACTTCTCGGTAACAAACAACATCGGTGATGGGCCATCTAAACTATGTTTCTCATGTGGCCCGTCATGAGCACACGACGCATCCTAACAGAAGAATTTTGAGAATACTATGACTTTGTCGAGAGAACATAAAAAAATTTTACCTTATGCACTTAGCGGTGGGCTGAGCAGGCGGAAAGCTGCCTATTTTCTTTCGCGGTCGGTCCATTGTGGAGATAGGCCCCTATATGCCCGGACTGCTCTTCTTCCCCGAGAGAGGCGATAATGAATAACATATGGCGAGGACGACTTAGCATCACCCACGTAAATTGAGCCACGGGGCACTAGCATTCGCAGGGCGTGACCGGCATGGAGGTCATATGTTCGGCGTCTTAAACTCCGGCAGAGGCTGTCCGGAGGGAAGAGGCAAGGCCCATTTTCGACAACGCATAGATGAGCCATTTCGACGGATCATAGTTATACCAGAGCGGTCCGTTGCGATAGTCACTTGGATACGCATGGTGATAGTTGTGATAGCCTTCGCCAAATGTCAGCAGAGACACAAACCACGAATTGCGGCTCGAATTGGTCGTACTGTAGGGCTGTTCTCCCCATAAGTGACAGACAGAATTGATGAAAAATGTCGAATTGAGGACGGCAAAGGTCCGTCCAACACCGGCCAGCATGAATCCACCAATTCCCCCCTTCCAGCCGTCATACCCAAACCCCACTACAAACGGTAGCGCCAGACCAACAAGAACGATCGCCGCATAATGCCGGTGTTGCCACATGGCCACGCGGTCCTGCATAACTCGCGAACCAAATCGTTCATCATTGCAGGGCACGGGATTGAGAAGCCAACCGCAGTGGCTATACCAGAACCCCCGTTTGGCATTGTAGGGATCGGCTGGGTCATCGCAGTGTGCATGGTGACGCAGGTGGTCGGCCGTCCATTTCGCCCCGGAGTTCTGAAGCGCCCAGCCTCCTGCGATCAACAAACAAGCCTTTACCCAGTCGGGGCACTCAAAACTGCGATGGGTCAACAGTCGGTGGTAGCCTACCGTGATCCCTAGACCGGTGATGACATAGAGCACTGCAAACATCGTCCAGTCGAGCCACGAGTAGCCGAAGACCAGTCCATAGGCCGGCACTGCAATCACCGATCCTGCGACGATCGACCAGAACAGGAGATAGGTCCAAAACTTATGATGGATGCGATGAACGATGTCGACGGGAACAGAGCTGTCGGAAGCGTTTTCCATCTCACCAGAATAATCAAGCCGGCGCGTTTTCGCAAGCGCGTTCTCAGCGCGTCCCTCTCAAATCAGAGATATTCCACGCGCTGTAGTGTGACCTGCAACCGTTCGCATGGAGCGGATGGCGCGTCAACCGGCGGCCGGCCAATACGTTGAAGCGAGTGGGGGCAGGGAGAAAGCTTAAAGAGATGGGGGTGTTCACTCACTGAAAGGAGAATCGTATGCCTGTGCTGTTTCTGAATCGGCGAATGTCATTGGTTGTCGTACTCTTGTGTGGAGTACTCGTCGGCGTCTCCGGGGTGTATGAGGCAGCGTGGTCGGACACAGACTCTGTATCTTCACCCGAACCGGGACCGCCCGCCGTGACACCAGAATCACCCCGCGGAGCCGGAAAAGTGCATGAGGGGAAGGGAAATCATCTCATGAGGAAAGCCTGCGCCGAGGATGCAAAAAAGCTTTGCACTGACGTGAAAGCGGGAGACGGACGGATTGCCAAATGTTTGAAACAGCATGGGCAAGAGCTCTCGCAGGGCTGCGCCGAAATGATCCAGTCGCGCGGCAAGCACCCCCAGTAGAAACAGGCGGCACGCGGGCCTGAAGCAGATACGGGCGAAGTTTTATAAAGCTTGTGCGGTGGAGCTGGTTTAAGCCAGCTCCCACCATCTTTTCTGTCCGGTCACTGTCAGTGGATTTCTCGTATTTGTTTCTCGATCCATAGTGGATGGGATAGAGTGGCCATTATACATACGGGGGGCTACGTATGAATGGCACTACGGGACAGGAAGAGTTTTCCGTCGATTTGCGTCAGCATCCGCGCCTGCGAGTGTCGGCCCCGTTCGTCTGTTCGCTCTCCCGTCTCGGTCTGGCCAAATGGCTTGGGCGTCGATCTGACGGGATCGGGGTGGTGTTCGATGTGTCGATGAAAGGGGCCAAAGTAATGAGTGAGGCGGGCATTCAGCGCGGTGACAGGTTATCGGTCAGCCTGTCCTTGCCTAATCAGGCCTCCCCGATGACCGTCGAGGAAGCGACGGTGCGTTGGGAGAAGGATCACGTGTATGGGTTAGAGTTTGTCGACCTTTCGCCTGTGGCTGAAATGCGGTTGCGAAAATTCATTACCATCTCGACGAAACCCGCCTCATAATCTGCGAAGGCTACTCTGGACAGCACTTCTGTCGGCATGCGGAGAGGGCATTGCCTGCCAATCCAATTCGGTAAAGCCGCTGTTCTGCTCCCACTGATTGGCTGAAGATAGGTTGAGATTGCGCTCGCCGCTCCGTTTCCCTACAATGGGCCTCCCCATTCGGCCATGTCCAGCACGAATACACGAAGTCAGCGGCATCATCCGCATAGCCCCCATCATTTTTTCAATTGGCTGACCTGGGTCGGCTTCGGTCTGTTTCGTCTCCTTTCGTTGCTGCCCTACCGGTGGCAACTCGCGCTCGGCCGACAATGCGGGCGCTTGTTACATGGCCTGCTTACCAGGAGACGCGATATCGTCCGGGTGAATTTGGCGTTATGTTTTCCTCACCTGGACGTCGCTGAGCGCAATAGGGTTGCGCTACGCTGCTTTGAGTCCATGGGAATGGGCATGATGGAGATCGGTCTTGCCTGGTGGGCGAAGGATCCTCACATCCAGTGTGAATGTGCCATCAAGGGACTGGAGCATATCCGAGACGCCCTCCGGCACAAGCGGGGAGTGTTGCTCTGTGGGGCCCATTTGCATACGGCGGAACTTGCCGGCCGTTTCTTAGCGCATGAACAACCGATCGCGATCGTGTATCGGCCTCAAAACGATGTGGTGGCAGAAACAATCGCAAACGGCTGTCGTAGCCGCTACTATGCAAACCTCATCCAGCACCGCGATATGAGGGGAGTGCTCCGAGCATTGGCCGACAATCAGGTAGTTTGGTACGCCCCTGATATTGATGCCGGATCCAAGCGGAGTGTGTTTGCCCCGTTTTTCGAAGTGTCGGCCGCGTCACTCACGGCCACTTCCCGATTAGCTAAAGTGAGCGGAGCGCCGGTGGTGCCCTGTTTTTATTATCGCAGGGCAGACGGCAGTGGTTATGACATCGAAGTGCAGCCGGCGCTCGATCAGTTCCCCTCGGGGGAAGTGTTAGAGGATACTGCGCGCATCAACCGCCTGATCGAGGGTGCCGTTCGTCGCGTCCCGGAACAGTACTTTTGGCAGCACCGTCGCTTCAAGAGCCGCCCGCCCGGTGAGCCGCCGGTGTACGGGCGGTAGCGGGCCCGCATTCGCCGCAGGCATCGACGATTGTTTCGACTCCAGGATCGGCGAGATGAGGCGTTAGGCCGGTAAAATGCCGAGAAGTATTCGGCGGTTCCGGCGTCTTACGATATACTGCGTTTAGCTGGACGCAGGGCAGGTTCACATCGTTCGCTCCATCATGGATCACGCCAATCAGGACATAGATAAGCGTATCGAACTGCGACAGCACCAGCGGCGCGCGGTGCCGCCCACCTGTCTTCTTTCATTTGCGCGCTTCGCCCTCTCCATCACGTTTAGCGGCGATTCGGAGGGAGAGGGGTCCGTCATCAATCTTTCCATCAAGGGCTGTAAAGTCGAGAGTGATGCGGGGGTGAAGGTGGGAGATGCCATGTCATTGATACTACTGCTGCCTGGGGGGGATGCACCGACGCCCGTCGATTTAGCCCTGGTGCGGTGGGCTCACGGTGCATGTTTTGGATTGGAATTTGTGTCTCTTGGGACCATGGCGATGCATCGGCTGCGCACGTTTCTCGCTTCTGCCGCCGGGTCCAAACAGTAGGCTGTTCGACGAGGGGGTCTTGGTCATACGATACTGCTGAAGTGGAGGCGTCGTTGGGAGAAACGAAGGAATTGCGTAAGTCTCGTCGGATCACGATTGGCTGTCGTTTGGCATTCTTCGGCGAAGATGATCTAGAAGGCGAGGGAGAGATGCTGGATCTCTCTTTTACCGGCTGTATGGCCAAATCAGACAGCGTGCTGCACCCTGGTCTCCAGATGAAGGTGTCGTTATTTTTATCGGATGGGCATGACTGGCCGGTTCGCATAGATGAAGCCATCGTCAGGTGGGCGCGAGGGGGGGAGTTCGGGGTAGAGTTCCTCGCTATACGTCCGCCGCAACTTCAGCGTATCCAGCAGTACGTCATCAAGACAAAGCCCTTATGACCGAGGAGCGTCGGGTCAGAATTTAATCAGGACACCTTGCTCCTCGCTTCGACCCATCCAAATTCATTCAGCCGACGTCTTTACACTCGTGGCTCAGTGGTGAGGCCGGTCGTCATTGGCACTCACTCAGGCTTTAAAATTCTTGGAGAAGGCGGGGCGTATGCAGGAGGTCGCGCGATGGAAAAGGGGCTGGATGGTGTGAAGATGATTCTGGACGATAAGATCTCAGCCTCATTGCGCGGCTGACAGATTACTTGATGGCAACGGCTTTGACCTCCTTGTAGGTCGTGTGGCCCTGCAACACCTTATGAATACCATCCTGGACGAGGGTGGTCATCCCCTCCGACATAGCGGCCTTAACCATCTCATCAGTTTTTGCCTTGTTCTGAATCAATCGCTTTATTTCATCGCTTCCCACTAACAGTTCATGCAGCGCCACCCGCCCTTTTAAGCCGGTACGATTGCAGGTGTCGCACCCCTTGCCTCGATACAGACGGAAGGCGGTATCGAAACCGGTTCCTAAAGCATCCCACGGTTGCGCCCCATACCCCAGCCGCAGTTCCTCGTATTCTTCCTTTGACGGCTGATAGGCCTCTCGGCATTCCTTGCAAATCCGCCGTGCCAACCGTTGGGCCAGTACGCCTAACATCGCGTCGGCGAAACTAAATGAGTCGCATCCCATATCCAGCAGCCGGGTGATGGTTTCCACCGCGCTATTGGTGTGCAAGGTGCTCAGTACCAAGTGTCCGGTCAAAGACGCTTCGATCCCGGTATCAGCCGTTTCTTTGTCTCGCATTTCTCCGACCATGATCACATCCGGGTCGGCTCGGAGAAACGCCCGCATTGCCGCGGCGAACGTGAATCCGATTTTGGCATGGACCTGCACCTGGCGGAGCCCATATTGGGTGATTTCGACCGGATCTTCCGCCGTCCAGATTTTGATGTCGGGAGTGTTGATGTGTCCCAGCACTGAGTGCAATGTCGTAGTTTTTCCGGATCCGGTCGGACCCACGCAGAGAATAATACCGTAGGGCTTCTGCGCAATATTTTTGATTTCGCGGAGATTCCGGTCCGAAAAGCCCATTTTGTCGAGCGGCAACGGTTCGCTCGCAGCCAGGATCCGCATCACCACATCTTCGTTATAGCCGGCGGTCGGAATCGTGGCAACGCGCAGTTCGATTTCCTTATTTTCACCAATTTTGAACTTGATCTTCCCGTCTTGGGGTTTCCGCCGCTCCGCGATGTCGAGACTCGCCATGATCTTGAGACGAGACACGATGGCCCGGCGATAACTCGGTGGAATCTTCATATACTCGAAGCAGTCGCCGTCGACTCGAAACCGCACCAGCGTATCGCGTTTTTCTCCATAGGGTTCGATGTGGATGTCGGAGGTGCCTTGCCGGAAAGCGTCGGCGATAATTTGGTTGGCCAGACGCACAATGGCATTATCGTTTTCATCAAGGCCTGAGCTGGAGGCATCTTCCTGGGCTTCGAGTTGGGACTCATTGACCAGTTCGCCAAGAATGTCCGAGACATTCTCATTATTCTTTATCGACGTTTCCGGCGTCCCGGTGGTACTCGAGAGGAACAGCGAGATGTCGCGGCGCAGGCTGACGGCAAATCGAATATTCAATCCGGGGAAGGTGCGTTTGATGTCTTGGACCCGATCCAGGTCGCCTGGATCATCAGTCAAAATTTCAATCGCAGCGCGATCCCGCTTGAGCGGCATCCAATGGTTTTTCTTTAGATAGTCGACATTGAGATTCTTGAGTAATTCGATATCGACAATCGTGCGCTCGCTGTATTCGATATAAGGGCACTTATGATATTGCGCGAGCGATTTGCCGAGGTCGGCTTTCGGGATTTTGTATTTTTCGATCAGCAGGGACTCGATATCAGTGGAGCCTTTTTTGGATTCGTTGACGGCATTATCCAGATCGTTTTGTGCAATCTTTCCGTTCGCCAACAGGAAATCAAATTTGGAAGGAGGTTTCTTCGACGTCTTTCGAAGGCTGTAAAAGGCGGTTCCCAGCGATTTGGCAATCTCCGCAACGCTCTCTTCGTCCTTTCGGGTGAATCGCCCTCCGCTCTTTTTGTTCAGGAGCTGGATCACTCCCATCAGGTATTTGTTTTCCGCGACCACCGGATAGGTCAGAACCTGCTTGGTCTTGAATCCGGTGGTTTTGTCGTACGTGGAATCGTGGGCGAGGGACGGGTGTACCGCACTGAGTTCCGCCAGACTATAGGCGTCGCCCACGTTGACTGGACGAAGATATTTGGCGCAGAAGCCGGCGAGGCTTTGTTCCGTAATCGGGATGCGGACTTCCTGTATAGTGTCGAGATGGGGAATCTTCGAAAAGATTTCTTTTTTTTCGGAATCGACCACGAAAAGGGTGAGATCTTCTGCATCAAAACAACTGAGGATCTCATGACGGAGATCCAGCAGAATCTGATCGATGTCGCTCGCCGCGAGGATGTGCGTGCTGATCCGTTTGATTGTTTCAGCAAGCCCGGATTTGAGGGTGCTGTCGCTGATACCGGACAGCGGAGCTTTGGGCTGCATCGAGCTATCTCCACACCAATTGGAAGCGCGGCTGGTTTTGTGACGACCAGCGACCTATGCCTGGCCTCGGATTTGTTCGAGGAATGAGTTTCGTCCAGAGCGTGTCCCGTGTGTGAGTGTATCCCAACAGGCAGTCAAGGCAAGCAAAAGGCACTTTCTCGGAGACCTTACCTCAGGTGATTGCGTACGCAGCCGGATTGGCGAGCGGTAGCAGGATTCGTGGGGTCGACGGGATAAAGGGGGTGAAATTAGGCGGCTCTGCTGAGCCAGGAAGCCAATGTGGCAAGCACTTGATCGGGACTGACTTTTGTGGTGTCGCCGGTCTGACGAAGTTTGAGTTCCACTTGCCCTTGGGCAAGCCCTTTCTCGCCAATGACCAAGTGGTAGGGAGCGCCGATCAAGTCGGCATCGTTAAATTTGACCCCCGCCCGTTCATCCCGATCGTCCCACAGCACCTCAATGCCGGCATCCTGCAATGAGGCGTAGAGGGTTTCCGCCAATTGCGTGACCGGCTGTGACTGACTCAATGGGAGGAGGGTGACGTGAAAAGGAGCGATGGGAACAGGCCACTTGATACCTTTGGCATCATGATTCTGCTCGACCGAGGCTGCGGCGGTACGGCTTACGCCGATGCCATAACAGCCCATGACCGCCAGTTGTTCTTGTCCCTGCGCATCAAGGAACGTCGCGTTCATGGCTTGGCTGTATTTTGTCCCTAACATAAAAACATGGCCGACTTCGATGCCTTTGGCTGCTTTCAAGATGCCGTCGTTGTGCGGAGAGGGGTCGCCGACCTGCGCATTGCGGAGATCAGCAAATTGGTCAACGGCGAAATCCCGCGCCCAGTTGGCATCCATGAGATGTGTGTCGGCCTGATTGGCTCCCACGACGAAGTTGGCCATGCCTTTCACGGCCCAATCGGCCAAAATACGAATCTGCTTTAATCCAACCGGCCCCACAAAGCCCACCGGCGCGCCGATCAGAGCAGGCACAAGTTCAGGATTGACGAGCTCAAGATTGGTCACGCCGAGGAGTCGTTTGACTTTGACCTCATTCACGTCATGGTCGCCCCGAATGAGTACGGCGATCGTCTCCCGCCCAGTGGTATAGAGCAAGGTCTTGACGAGTTGCCGGGGCGTGATTTTCAAAAAAGCCGTGACCTCTTCAACCGTCCGTCGTCCGGGCGTGGCGACAGGGGTCAGTGAGCGGTGAGGTGTCTCATCGGTTGCGGACGGCGGCAACACTTCAGCGCGCTCGACATTGGCGGCGTAGGTGCCAGTCTCGCTGTAGACGATAGTTTCTTCGCCAGTGTCGGAAAGCACCATGAACTCATGCGACGAGGTACCTCCGATTAGCCCGGTGTCGGCTTCTACCGGGCGAAAGGTGAGGCCGCAGCGTGTGAAAATGCGGTTGTATGCATCGTACATTTTTTGATAGTTCAGCCTGGCTCCGGCCTCGTCCTTGTCGAAGCTGTAGGCATCTTTCATGATGAATTCACGCCCGCGCATCAGTCCGAAGCGAGGGCGGATTTCGTCACGGAATTTTGTCTGGATCTGATAAAAGTTCATCGGCAATTGCCGGTAGGAGCGGACTTCCCGCCGAAAGAGATCGGTGATCACTTCCTCGTGTGTCGGTCCCAGACAGAAATCGCGCTCGTGCCGATCCTTGAATCGAAGCAGTTCTTTGCCGTAAAAGTCCCAGCGTCCCGTTTCACGCCACAGTTCAGCCGGAGAAGCGACCGGCATCAGCAACTCTTGGGCGCCGGCGCGGTTCATTTCTTCACGGACGATGCGTTCGATTTTGCGAAGAACTCGCAGGCCCAGGGGGAGGTAGATGTAAATCCCGGCTGCGACTTTTCGAATCATCCCCGCGCGCAGCATGAGACGATGGCTGACAGTTTCAGCTTCGCCTGGGTCTTCGCGCAATGTGGGAATGAGGGTTTGGGTGACGCGCATGCGGATTACGGAGAAATCAATCGCTCGATATCATTCCAAAAGGCAAAAATCATGATGCCCACGAGCAGAACCAGGCCGACTTGTTGCGCTAGCTCTCGTTGGCGATCCTCCAAAGGTTTCCGCCGGATAGCTTCGATAAAGAAAAACATCAAGTGGCCGCCGTCCAAAATAGGAATAGGCAGGAGATTGAGCACACCTAGATTAATGCTGAGCATGGCCATGAGGAACACCAAACTGGAGGCCCCTTGTTCAGCTGCGTCCCCGGCGGTTTTGGCGATCGTGAGCGGTCCACCGATATTCTTGCGAGAAATATCCCCCGTGATAATCTTATAAATTCCCACCACTGTCAGTTCGGTCCACCCCCAGGTGGCTTTCGCCCCAAGCCATGGCGCTTTGAGGGGATCGTTGGTTTGGAGAATGGTCTGGTTCTGAGCCGAAATGCCGATCTTCCCGATTTCAATCGGTTTCCCATCCACTGTGGTTTTTTCACCTAGGGGAGTAACAGAAAATGATTGGTCCGCGCCGCTGCGTTGAATATCAAACTGAAGCGTCTTGTTAGGGTTTTCTCGCACCAGGGACGTCATCTGAGACCAGGTGAAGATATCATGCCCGTCGATGCGGACGACCCGATCACCCGCCGAGAGTCCGGCGGCCTGTGCGCGCGATCCTGGTATCACCGCAGTAATGACAGGCGCCCGCTCTTCGATACCAAGTTGATAGACACTGACGGCTTTGCCGTTGTCCTGTAACGTCGTTTTGCTCGGGGTCACGAGCACCGTCTTGACGTGTTCTCCGCGCGTAAGGTCCAGCGTGAGCTGTTTACCGTTGCTTTGGGAGATGTATTTTAGGAGTTCGGCACTCGTCGAAATTTCTTTTTCGTTGACTCGAAGAACACGGTCGCCCGGCTTCAACCCCGCCTGGTCGGCTGGGGACCCTGGCAGCACAGCTTCAACCTCGGGGATGATGTCCTTGAAGCTAGGGACCGGTAAGGTATATCCCAAACCGATGTAGACCGTATAAATAAGGTAGGCCAGAATGAAATTGAAAATAGGTCCGGCTGCGACGATCAGCGTCTTTCCCCAGAGAGACTGATGGGCAAACGCACGTTTTTTGTCATCCGGTGTGATCGTTTCCTGTTCGTCCTCTCCAAAGAGCTTGACGTAGCCCCCCAGAGGCACCGCGGATAACAGATACTCGGTTTCTCCGACCTGCCGCCCAAAAATCTTCGGCCCGAAGCCGAGGGAAAACTTCAAGACTTTGACCCCGACCCAGCGTGCGGCCAGAAAATGGCCCATTTCATGGAAGGCGACGAGGACGCCCAGCACGACGAGGAACGGAAGCGCCCAATGGGTCAGAAGCGAGACGAAATCAGGTGACCAGGCAAAGGCTGTTCCCACAACAACACTCCTTGGGTTCAGAATATTACTGCGTCAGGGCATGCACGAGGGACCCGGCTTTTTCGCGAGCCCAGCGATCAGCCTCCAACGCATCATCTAAGCCGTCAATCTGCCGCGGCGTATGTGCTTCCATTGTACTCCGAATGACCTCCGGAATATCGAGAAAACGAATTCCGCTCTGAAGAAATGCCTCAACGGCCACTTCATTGGCCGCGTTCATCGTTGCCGGCATGGTTCCGCCGGTCTGCAGTGCGTCATATCCCAACTGCAAACAGGGGAACCGGTCGTGATCCGGTTTGAAAAACGTGAGCTTGCTGATTTCGGCCAGGTCCAGCGACGGTAATTCCAACGGCATTCGTTCAGGATAACGCATGGCGTAGGAAATCGGGGTGCGCATGTCGGGTAACCCAAGCTGAGCGATTACCGACCGGTCGGTGTATTCGACCAGAGAATGGATAATGCTCTCGCGATGGATCAGTACTTCGATTTGACTGTCCGGAATGTCAAAAAGCCAGCGCGCTTCAATGACCTCCAGCCCTTTGTTCATCAGCGTGGCTGAGTCGATGGTAATCTTCGAGCCCATTTTCCAGTTCGGATGTTGCAGCGCCCGTTCAGGGCCGACGTCCTGCAATTGTTCGCGCGTGAAATCCCAGAGGGGACCTCCCGAGGCGGTGAGGATCACGCGTTTGACATCTTCACGCCGGTGGCCTTCGAGCGATTGGAAAATAGCGCTATGCTCACTGTCGACCGGAAAAATGCGGACGTGATGCTTCTTAGCTTCGGCTTGCATCAGTGCCCCCGCCATGACCATCGGCTCTTTATTGGCGAGAGCGATCTGCTTTCCGGCGCGAATGGCGGCCAACGTTGGGACTAGCCCTGCGCCGCCGACAATAGCCGACACGATCAATTCAGCGTCCGGCGATTGTGCGACCTGCGCGACGCCGTCGTTTCCCGAGAGAATGCGGACGGGCAGATCACTACATCGTTGACGCAGCCTTGCCGCTGCGGACTCGCTGGCGAGCGCCGCGTAGGTCGGTCGAAATCGTCGAATCTGCGCTTCGAGTTTGTCATCGTTTGCGCCGGCGGTCATGCCAATGACTCGAAAGTCTTGCGGAAACCGATCCACAATATCGAGGGTGTTGGTTCCGATCGAGCCGGTCGATCCTAAAATGACGATATTCTTCATGGCATGCTCCCGAGCAAGCGGACAGTTATCCGTTATACATGATGGGTGATGGTGACATAGTAGTAAAAGGCCGGGCCCGTGAACAAGAGGCTATCCAGTCGGTCCAGCATGCCTCCGTGTCCGGGAATCAGCGCGCCGGAGTCTTTGAAGCCCGCACTTCGCTTAATGGCGGATTCCGCAAGGTCACCCATGAGTCCAACTATGGTGAGGATCACGGCCAGCGCGATGCAATCCATGAACGAAAACTCCGGGAGAAACCAGCCCCGCGCCACGAGGGCCGTGACGCAAGCGAGGGTCAAGCCGCCGGCCAAACCCTCATACGTTTTTTTGTGACTGATCACCGGCGCGAGCGCGTGCCGTCCGAGGGATTTTCCGACGATATAGGCGCCTGTATCACCTGCCCAGGTCACGAGAAATAAGAAGAATATGAGCTGCGTTCCCTCAGGCAAACCCCTGATTAGCAGAAGGTAGCTGAGGGTCAAGCCGATATAAAGCACGCCCATCACCAAGACCAAGCCATCCCTGAGTGCGTCCCGCGTCGGTTTTGCGGACAACATCGGAATGCAAAGCGCGATGACAACGGTGCTGAGGAGCACGACGCGATCGGGCAGGAGAGTGGGCCACTGTATACTGCCCAATAAGCAGGCGGTGGTTGCCACACCCACCCAGCTCCACCAAGGCCATGGAGCCTGTCCCAGATGGAGCCGGTAAAATTCGCCCACCGCCAGCATCGCGGCAACCGCGACCAGACCGAAGAATGCCAGCGGTCCGAAATCGTGCACTAAAACATAAAATAGAGGAAGAAAGACGACGGCGGCGAGGACGCGACGAAGGATTTCCGATGATGAACGTGGTCGTGCGGCCTCCAGCGGTTTCGGCATCCTGTCCTCGCACTGGGAAGCTCCCGGTTTCACCACGAAGAGTTTAGGAGGAGACGCTGCTGAACACTCGACCGAACCGGCGCTCTCGCCGCTGGTATTCAATCAACGCAACCAACGTTTCGCGTCGACGGAAGTCCGGCCATAGTGTTGGGGTGAAGTAGAGTTCCGTATAGGCCAGTTGCCACAACAGAAAGTTGCTGATACGGGTTTCGCCGCTCGTGCGAATTAAGAGGTCCGGATCGGGGAGATCGTGAGTATAGAGGGCCTGTTGCACTGTACATTCATCAATGTGCTCGACCGATAATCGCCCGTCTTGAACGGCTCGGGCCAGATTCTTGGCGGCGTCGACCAGTTCCGCCCGGCCACCGTAACTCAAGGCGACATTGAGGATCAATTTATCCTGGTGGGCCGTGTCCCGCTCGGTGGTCCTCACCCACTGCAGGGCAGACGGAGGAAGGGAGGAGACCCTGCCGATCGTTCGAAACCGTACCCCCTTTTCGACCAAGCTTGACCGTTCGGTCGAGAGGTAATGCTCCAAGAGACCCATCAGGGCGGTAATCTCCTGAGCGGGCCGGTTCCAATTTTCTTGTGAAAAGGCGTAGATCGTCACAATCTTGATGCCGAGTTCGAGCGACAGCGCGATTAATTCGCGCACCGATTTGATGCCTTCCTGGTGGCCGGCAATGCGCGGCAGTCCGCGTAACTCGGCCCATCGACCATTGCCATCCATAATCACGGCCAAATGTTTGGGCAGGAGGTCTGGTTCGAGTTGCGAGAGCAGGTCAGAGTCAGCAGCGGGCTCGATATCGCGCGATCGAGAATCGTTCATGGAGCAGCGTCGGCACCTTTGTTTATTCTGTGTAGATTTCCGAGAGGTAAGGCGAGTCTAGCCTCGGGGTATGGGAATGTCAAACAGTATTTCCAAATTTCGCTGTATTTGCAGATGGTTCGGGCGCCTTTACATTGCGCCTTTCGAAACGAGTGCGTTATACTCAGCGACCGCACGAGAGGAGTATTGTTTATGGCTGAGAACGAGGCTGGCGCGCTGGCGCGTTTCGGGATGACTGATCGAGAAATTGAGCAGGCGCTGGGGCGGGTCAAGATATCCACAGTTGATTACGCCGACTTATATTTTGAATATTGTCAGTCGGAGTCGGTTTCCATGGAAGAGGGGATCGTCAAGCGGGCCACAAAGAGTATCGGGCAAGGGGTCGGCGTGCGCGCGACCGTCGGCGAAAAAACAGGGTTTGCCTACTCCGATGAACTGACGTCGAAAGATCTGAACATCGCCGCCGAGACGGCGCGATATATTGCTGATTCAGGCCAGAGTACCGCACCAGTTCCCGTGACGCATCGGCCTTCCTTGGCACGGAACCTGTATCCCCACGATCGTATCGACATCGAAGTCGCCACTCGCGATCGGGTCATGCTGCTCAATGAGATCGATGCCGAAGCCAGACGGTGCGATCCTCGGATCAAGAACGTGATGGCCGCCTACAACACGGAGTACAAAGTGATGTTGGTTGCGACCTCGGACGGCTATATGGTCGGAGACATCCAGCCGCTGTCGCGATTGCAGGTGACCTGCATTGCAGAAGAAAATGGGAATCGGCAGGTCGGGACGTTCGGCGGCGGCGGTCGGATCGGGCTTGGATATTTTCAACAGGATCAGCGCTACCTGCAATTCGCCAAACAAGCGGCGCGAGAAGCGATCCTCAATCTGAGTGCCGTCGATGCGCCGGCAGGCGTCATGCCGGTCGTGCTTGGAGGGGGATGGCCCGGTATTCTGCTGCACGAAGCCATCGGACATGGTCTGGAGGCCGACTTCAACCGCAAGAAGACCTCGGCCTTTTCCAATCTTCTCGGGAAGAAAGTGGCGTCCGAGGTCTGCACGATCGTCGACGATGGGACGCTTCCCTTCAGACGTGGCTCGCTGAACGTGGATGACGAAGGCACACCCACCAGCCGCACGGTGCTGATCGAGCGAGGCATTTTGCGGGGGTATATTACGGACAAATTGAATGCCCGTCTCATGAACATTCCCGTCACGGGAAACGGCCGGCGCGAGAGTTATCAGAGTGTTGTGTTGCCGCGTATGACCAATACCTTCATGCTGGCCGGCGAATCCGACCCGCAGGACATCATCAAGTCCGTGAAGAAGGGTCTCTATGCCGTGTCGTTCGGTGGCGGGCAAGTGGACATCACCAACGGCAAGTTTGTATTTTCCGCCAGCGAAGCCTACCTCATCGAAGATGGACAGATTACCAAGCCGGTAAAGGGGGCGACGTTGATTGGTAGCGGACCGGAGATCTTGAAGCAGGTCTCAATGGTGGGGCACGACTTGAAGCTGGATGAAGGCATCGGAACCTGTGGAAAAGAAGGGCAGTCGGTGCCGGTCGGCGTCGGTCTGCCGACCATCCGCATCAATGAAATCACCGTCGGCGGGACGAAGGCATAACATGGCACGTGTGATCACGGAACAGGATTATTCAAGTCTCGCGCAGGATCTACTCGCGCGCGCCGCCAAACAGGGAGCAACAGCTGCGGATGTCATGGTGGCCGACGGAGAGAATCTGTCGGTTCAGGTCAGGATGGGAGCGGTGGACCGGTTGACGAAAGCGCGCGAAAAGCGGCTGGGTCTGCGAGTGTTTTTGGGCCAACGCTCCGCCAGCGCATCGACATCCGATTTTTCCAAAGAATCCTTGGAACGCTTCGTTGGAGAGACTTGCGCACTGGCGCAGGCCGTTATCGAAGATCCCGTTTCTGGATTGCCCGACCCCGGACAGTGCGCGTCCGAGTTTCCCGAGCTGAACATTCACGATTCCACGAAACTGCAGACGGATCAGCAGATCGATCTCGCGCTTCGCACTGAACGTGCTGCATTTGCCGCCGATTCGCGGATCACGAATTCGGAGGGCGCGGATTGTGATTCATCGTCGGGCCGGATCATATTGGCGAACAGCCATGGGTTTCACGGTCAGTATGCCAACAGTAGCTTTTCGCTCTCCGTGTCGCCTATTGCGTCGGATGGCGCCGGCATGCAGCGGGATTACTGGTATGGCGTCGATCGATCCTTCGCAAAACTAGCGAGTCCGGAAGCCATCGGCCAGGAGGCGACCAGACGTACAGTGCGGAAGCTGGGCGCAAGGAAAGTTACCACCTGCTCCGCACCGGTGGTGTTCGACCCGGAGGTGGCGGGCGGTCTACTGGGGCATCTGTGCGGCGCACTGTCCGGCTATGCGCTCTATAAGGGGGCATCCTTCCTCATTGGGCAATTGGGAAAGCAGATCGCCCCGGAGTTCGTGACCATTTATGATGATGGCCGAATGCCAGGGGGCTTGGGTACACGTCCATTCGATGGCGAGGGTTTGCCGACAAGAAAACAGGCGGTTGTCGAACGTGGTCGCTTAACCAGTTACTTGCTGGATACCTATTCGGGCAAGAAGTTGGGCATGCCTTCAACTGGAAACGCGGCTCGCAGCATCGGAGAAAGTCCGTCGGCGGGGCCGACGAATTTTTATATGGTGCCGGGCACGACCAGACCGGAAGACATTCTGGCATCGGTGAAGCAGGGCTTGTACGTGACGGATCTCATCGGGTTTGGAATCAATATGGTGACCGGTGACTATTCGCGGGGCGCAAGCGGATTCTGGATTGAGAACGGAGAATTGGCCTATCCCGTGGAGGAGATCACCATCGCGGGCAACCTTAAAAATATGTATGCGAACATTGAGACGATCGGCACGGATTTGGTGTTTCGTGGACGCGTGGCCTGCCCTACGGTAAAGCTTGCGGAGATGACCATCGCAGGGCAATAGTCCGCCGGTTTTTTCATGTTGATGCTCATGGCGAATATTTGCAAGAACCATGGTCCAAGATCGCGAAAGCGAGGGATGCCTGGGAGCAGACCACACGGTTCGACCGGCATCTTGTCTGAGAACTTCCGGTACCGACCCAACGGACGCGAGATCGGCTTGACACGGAAGCACATCGGGATACAAAAGCGTTTCACGCAACCTACACAACGCGAGAGGGACCATGGCACTTGATACGGAATTCGGCAAGACGATGCTCCAACTGATTACGTCACGGTATGACGACCGGCATTGGAGAAAGAAAATCGAGAAGACGCTCAGCCTTCCACACAGCGGGGTAGGAGATTCGCGCCAGCAACAGGTGTTCATGTATCTGAAGCTGGAACTCAAGGCGTACAAGTCCAGACGCGCCGATCCTGACTCTTGGATTTTGGGGGGCTATGCCACCAAGGAAGTGATCGATCGGGCGAAGTTTCAGCCGCATCTGGTCGGAGAAGGCATTTCGTCCGAGGATGTGGCATTTCTGGGCGTCGATCCTGGTGCAGAAATTGATGAAGCTTGGTGGGACGAAATGTTGGTGGCTTGGTTCGGGGCTCCCGAGGAGGATGAAGAGCAAAAGCAAGAATCCGAGGAGACAGCTGACGAACAACCTTTCACCGCCGACGCCGGAAACAATCCCTCCCGCATCTGACGATACCTCACCGCCGGTCTGGCAGCCTCGCTCCGTTGAGGGGGCACTCGGATCAGGCGGTGTTTCGGCTACGACCCAAACAAATCCATTTGTTGTGCAGTTGAGGCGGGGAGATCGACCTGGGGCGTACGGACGGCGCTGACGGACGCGTTCTGCGGCGTCGCGGCACTTTGACTGTGTCGGTCGAGAAATTCCTTCAGCTTCTCGAAGTCTTCACGCAAGGGCTGAAGCATGCTTCCTTGGTGCAAGGCGGCGGCAGGGTGAAGCAGTGGAAAGAGCACGAACTCTTTCAGATAAAAGGCCTGTCCGCGCACTCTAGTGATGCCTACTTTGCGCTCCAAGAGGGTTTGTGTCGCCCAGTTCCCCAACGAACAGACCAGTTTGGGTTTGATCATGCCGATCTGCTGCATCAGAAAAGGTTTGCAGGTTTCGACTTCCTGCGGTTCGGGATCGCGATTGTTTGGCGGTCGACATTTGATGACGTTGGCAATGTAGATGTCAGCACGAGACAGCCCCACCGACTGCAATAATTCGTCGAGCAATTGCCCGGCGGCCCCCACGAACGGTTCTCCTTTTTTGTCTTCGTGAAATCCTGGAGCTTCTCCCACAAACATCACGGATGCGTGTGGACTGCCGACGCCGAAGACCACTTGGCTCCGACCCAGCTTCGCGAGCGGACAGCGTTGACAATTGTGCAGCGAGTCGGCGAGTTCCTGGAGGGGGCCTAGGGGATGAGACATGAGGCGTACCGTTAAATGGTAGACGGAATCTTAGTCGCGGCCAAATGCCTTGTCAATGTCTCAAGAAGCCCAGGGTGCTCGGCCTAGCTGGAACGGGCTGCGGGTGAAACAGGTTTAAAGGGCAGGTGTGTGAGCCTGAATCGCCTGGGCGCATCGTTCGCCACTGACAATAGCTGATTCCAGATTAGCCGGCCAACCGGTATCAGTCCAATCGCCCGCTACGTAGAGGTTGAGGAAAGGACTGCTCGGCAAGGGCCGACACTGTTGTGTCCCTGGTAGAAGCATGAGACACGCGTGGGGTTGTCTCACAACATCAGATTCAATGACGTGGCGAGTCGAGGTGGTGGGGAAGGCCGCATTCATGTCTGCTAAGGCGAGGCTCGTGAGCCCTTCGTCCGACTGCGCGAGGAGATCCTCGGCATCCACCGCGATGACCCACACGACTGATGCCCGTTCGTGCAGTTCTTCATCCTGATGCCGGATTATCCAATGAAACGTATGATGTTCGAGCAGGACGAGCTGCGCCTGTTCTATTTCCTCATCGAGGTGCAGACGCACGATCATTAACGGCGACTCCCTGAGGCGGCTGAGTTGCTGAAAATAGGCATAATGAGTCACGACTCGCTCCGGCAACAGAGGCGTCAGAAGACGGCGGGGCAACGCAGCAACGTACCAGTCGGCGGTCAGCCTGGTGCGGTCGGCCAATTCGACTTGCGTGACGCGATCCCGATCGAAGTGCAGCTGGGTCGCTTCCATATTCAGCCTGAACTGGATGCCCATCGCCTCAAGCCGCGCTTTAAGCGGGGCGAGAAGAAACGAATTGAGGCCGCAGGACGGGAGAATGAGTTTCGTCGCTTTGGCGCCCGTCAAAAAACAGCGGCGCAGGGTTCGCATAAAGATACCGGCCGACACCTGCGGGAGCGCGGCTCCCAGCAATAGTCGGGCCAGGCTGTCCCACACTCCGCGTCTGGCATTCTCGGACTGACCAATGCTGGCGAGCCATTCGTCCGCCAGGCGAAGGTCGAGATCGTTCGGCAACGGCGGATCTTGCTCCCACGTGCGCTCCATGAAAGACAGGAGATGCCAGCGATCTCGCATCGACAGGCCTTGAAAAAGCGTCGTGCCGAGCAGGGTGTTGAGCGGGGAAGGCAGGGGCAGGTGTAGAAACTGGGTGTGGGTGCCGGTCGACTGCAGAAATTCGAGAGGCGTATGACGATACCGCCGGGTCAGAGTTTCCTTACCGAGACTGCCGAGCAACGACCACGTGGCGCGGTGCGCTTCAAGGAGAAGCGGCGGGGGCGCCTGACAGAGGCGGCCTCCGATTGCGTCTCCCTGGTCGATTACCGTGACGGAGTGGCCGCTTGTGCCCAAATGCAGCGCCGCCGTCAGACCGGCGATCCCGCCGCCAAGGATGAGCACCGTCCCGCTCATGAAGTCGAGAAAGGGAGCCGAGACTGGAGCCACACGCCGGCGGCCACTGCCAGCCGGTGACTAGGAGACAATGTGACTCGTTCGCCCAGCACGCGGTATCCGGATTCTTCGATCCGGTGCAGGATACGGCTGTACACGCCGCGCATGATCTCCGCCACCGTCAGCGCTCGACGTTCAGTGGGCGGCAGTGATTCCAGCGCGCGCGCGGCTTTCGCGTAGAATTCGCGTGCGCGGCCGACCTCGAACCGCATGAGTTCGATGAACGCCGGGCTGTATTGCCGGCGCATGAGATCGTTTTCCCCATACGTAAAGCGCGCGAAATCCTCTTGCGGGACGTAGACGCGGCCGCATTCGGCGTCGTTGCCGAGGTCGCGAAGTATGTTCGTCAGTTGAAAGGCCATACCGAGATTGACGGCATAATCTTGGGCGCGCGGGGATGTGGTGCCGAACACGTGGAGACAAATCAAGCCGACGACAGACGCCACGCGATAGCAATAGAGTGAGAGCTGATCGAAAGTGGCGTAGCGCGTCGTCGTGAGATCCATTTCGACGCCCTTGATGAGTTCCTCAAAGTACACCTGTGGGATCGACAGCTCACGGACGTGTCGAGCAAGGCTGATCGTAACGGGGAGGGTCGGCGTGCCTTCGTAGGCGGCGATCAACTCCCGCCGCCAACGTGTCAGTTCGTCCTGAGGATGACTTCCGGGAGGCGGCTCGTCGACGGCATTGTCCACCTCCTTACAGAATGCGTACACCGTATACATCGCGTCGCGGCGTGCCTTCGGGAGAAAAAGAAAGGAATAGTAAAAGTTGCTCCCGCTTTTTTTGGTGAGCGTGGTGCAATAGGCTTGCGCGTCGGTGGATGTCATCGTGGCAGCGCCGTGCGCTGTGCGAGTCGTTCCACTGCGGGTGGAAGAGAGTGGTCAAATTGGGCCGGATGGAGGATAGCTGCCAATTGTTCCAGCCCGTCGATCAGGCGTGGACCGGGGCGGCTGAAGTACGCCAGGGCATCGACGAGAAACACCGCTCCTGTCTGAACAGCGGAAAGATTTTTCCACTGTGGCTGCTCCGTGAGAGCGGCGAGTTCGGTCCTCGTTCGCTCCACCGTAAATCCGCAAGGCATGAGGATGATGACGTCCGGTGAGGCTGCGGAGAGCGTATCCCAATTCACTTTTTGAGAAGGCGTGCCGGCAGTTGCCAAGACATCAATCCCTCCTGCGGCTTCCACCATGTCAGGGACCCAATGGCCCGCAGTATAAAGTGGCGCGAGCCATTCGAGGCAGGCGACTGTAGGACGTATGTGCTCGGAGGCTACCTTGGCGTGAACGACGTTGATCCTCGCGCGCAGCTTGGCGGATAATTGTCTACCGGCTCCCTCCTGTCCTAGGGCTGCGCCAAGCGTTTCGATGTCGCGAAGAATGTCCTCCAGTCGCCGTGGGGTGAGGGTGACCATGCGGGGCGACGGCGAGAGGCTGCGAACGACGTGATCCAGTTGCGACGAGGTGATCGCGCACACGTCGCAGAGATCTTGGGCGATGATCAGGTCCGGCCGCGCCGCCAGCAGCTGCGCTTCGTCCAATTCGTACAGGCCTGTCCCCGCCGAGAGCAGGCTGCCCACCTGTTCATCGATTTGGGAGCTCGAGAGACGGTGGCTTTCAATGCGCGGGCGCACCATGACGGGGATCTGCGCGAGGCTAGGTGGATAGTCACATTCGTGGCTGATGCCGACCAAGTCTCCTTGACGTCCCAACGCCGCGACGACTTCTGTAGCTCCTGGCACCAGTGAACAAATCTTCATGCGCGTCCTTAAGCCGTTCCCCACAGACGTGCCTCCAGCTCGGAGAGCCGGATTTCTGTAAGCGAATGGGTGATGCTGTCTGCCTCGCCAAGATCTTGCATCGCATGGGTGTTGGCGACAGCCAAGACTTTCATGCCCGCCGCGCGCGCACCTCGGACCCCGGGCAAGGAATCTTCAATGACCAGGCAATCCCCTGGGGTCAGAGCAAGGCGCTTGGATTGTTGATTCAAGCCTGCCAAGGCATGGAGAAAAGGCTCCGGAGCCGGCTTGCCGCGGGTGACATCTTCCGCACTGGTTATGTGTCGAAAGGCCTTACGAAGCCCCGCTTCCTCTAGAATCAATTCGATTTCGTTCCGTAGTGCACCCGAGGCAATGGCGAGTGGATACCGCTCTGCGGCATCGAGGACAAGTTCACGTACCCCGGGAAAGATTGCCAGATGTTGTTTGACTGCAGTCAGGTAAGCCAATGCCTTTTCATGCATCAACTCGGTGAGCACCGCCGGGGTCACCTGGCGATGGTGCTGGTGCAAGGCCGCCATGAAACAACCGCGATCATCGAAACCCAGATAGTCGGTGTAGTATTCCGTCTCTGTGAGGGTAATCTCGATACCTGCCAAGACCTGTTGCAAGGCGGTGCAGTGGAGGGGTTCGGTATCGGCGATGACCCCGTCGAAATCAAAAATAACGGCGCGTAATTCGCTCATGGTCGTGACTCGTTCATCCTTGGGCGTAGATCGCCGAATATCAGTCGGTCGAGTGTGGGCGCCGCATTATAGCAAGGGAGTGCCGACGAAAAAAAGGCGACGGCCCGTTCCGGGGAGGACGGGCCGTCGCAGGTGGGGCCAGACGCCGATGATCCGTTAACGTTTGAGTCTCAAACCTCGTTCAGGAATCCACCCCTTCCGGCCGTCCTCGGTGCGTACCGCATAGACCCAGCCGCTTTTTTGGTAGTCCCCATCCAACACGGTCAGCGTGGTGCTGGCTTGCACCGTGGTGCTGGTTTTTCTGCCTGCTGCATCGACGAACAAAGGCACCGGCGAGTTGGGCCGGCTAGGATTGGGAATGACCGTCACCCGTTGGCCCTCTGAAAAAAGTGGGCCGGCGACATTGGTCACCGCAGGGGAGGATTTTGGTGCCGGTGTGGCAGGCGCTACAATGACCGGCGGCGCGGGGGCTGGCGCCGCCGGCGACGAGGAACCGATATCAACCAACTCAGGTGGAGGGATTGTGGGGGCTTGAGCTTGTTCGTTGTTCGGTAGCATACGAGGGGCGGGTGGGGTGGTTTCCACGCGTTCCTCAAGGTAGGGTTCGATGAGTTGCATGGCTCTATCCGGGTCCATGGCCACATAGCCGATCCCTCCGACTACCAGAAGCAGGAAAATCCAGAGGAGAGGTCGGTTCCCAGACCGCTTGGGGGCGTTCATCGGAGGCGCGGGAGGCGGCATGGGTTCATCCAAGTCGTCTTCGGAGAACTCAAGGTCCGGTTCGGGCTGACGTGCAAACAAGAGATGCCAGTTCGTCCACTCACTGCTGAGCGCGGAAACGCCCGTAGATGAAAACATTGGTGGACCTCCTCCTTCGAAACATATCATGGACTAGGTGATTCTTTAGGTACTTATCACTGACCCTCAAGCCTGTCAATTTTGTTGCCTAAAGCAACGGGTGGCTCAAGCCTGCTAGAAGGTGGTGTCAATCCGTCTCAACGATCAAGAAATTGACGGAAAGAAAATTTCGAATCGAGTGTGTCTCGGCGAGCACGTGAGGGCGCCATGAGGCCTCATGACGCATGCAAGGGCTTGCAACTTCGAACATCCTCGTTGCAGAATCGATCACGCACCCTGATGCGCGGAGTTTCATGAAGTCCTATCGGGAAGAATTGTGGTTCGAGACACAGACGAGACGCGCCTATCTCAATATTACGGCGCAGGTAGACGCCGCAGTGCGGAAAAGCGGCGTGCGAGAAGGCATGGTCCTGGTGAATGCCATGCACATTACCGCCAGTGTTTACATCAACGATGATGAAGCGGGATTACTCCACGACTACGAGACCGTCCTTGAACGGCTGGTTCCGCAGCATGCGACCTATCGCCACAATGACACCGGCGAGGATAACGGCGATGCGCACATCAAGCGGCAGCTCATGGGGCGAGAAGTGGTCGTCGCGATTACGGATGGAAAATTGGATTTCGGACCGTGGGAGCAAATTTTTTACGGGGAGTTTGATGGGCGGCGACGCAAGCGCGTGCTGGTCAAGGTCATTGGCGAATGATTGATCGGCTGATGGCTCAATGCCGGCTCGGATGACTCGGGGCGACCTCGACGAAGATCCGCAACACGCTTGCTACGTTCTGGAAAGTTTGGCAACATGGACAACAGGATGAACAGAAATCTATCGGAGCGAAATCGTATCGACGTGGGAGGCCGACCATGTTGAGTTGGTCGCGACCTGATCCATTGACGCGTGATCTCATTCATTTAATCAATGCGCGTCGTCATGATCATGGCGACACCGATGCCGCGATTGATACGCTGCAGGCGTTTATCGAGCAGGGACGCGAGCAGGACCTCCTGACAGTCCTGGCCGCTCTGGATGAGGAAATGGCAGAGTGGATGTTTGATCTGGTGGCGGAAGCCTCGTGCGCCGTCATTATGGACGGGCCGGATGATGAGAAGAATGCGTATGCGCTCATGGCCGCCTTGGAGTTGCCGCTTCAAGCTAATTTAAGTCAGCCGCTTGGGCTGAAGATTGATCCCGTCGCGACCGCCGATCTCCTCCATCGTCATTTGCAACTGCCGGCCGGGGTTGTCGTCCGGGTTGAGCCCCGTCTTCTGACTGACGCAACCTTGGAAGGGTTAACGTTACAAACGTTAAACGAACATTTGGCGAGCATCGCGGACTCGCAACGCACCCAGGCGATCGCGTCTCGGCTTCATCCGCCGGTGGAAAACACGGCGTTCCTTTTTTTCCAGCTCATCGGGATGCCCGATCCGGGATTGCCGGACTCGCTGGAGGAGCCGGAACGTCGGGCGCTCCTCGACGGACTGGTGGCGCAATGTGCGGAGTTGGCCCTGGCACCGGATACCTTGGAGGTGCCCGTGTATGCATCGTACGCCCTGTTCGACGCGCAGAATGCCGTTCGGCTTCACCGGTTGGCCGATGAAACTGCTGCGGTGTGGCACGACCTCGACCCCATGGTGCGAGCGCGCACCATTGCCCACCTGCACACGCAATGTGGGAATGGGGTCTACATGCCGGTCTGGACCGATCTTTTTGATCCGGAACTGCCTGAGGACCATGGCCCGGTCTGGACATCGCCGGATGTGTGGGTGTTCACGGCGGATCTTCCCATCGAGTGGCCTGGCGAAATGCTCACGAATCGGCTGCTTGCCGAGGGGTGCACGCGATTCGAGAATCACATCGTCGAAGCGCCGGAAAACTAGCCGGCTGAGGATTTTCATCGAGACGGTTCCTGGGGAAAGAGGCTCACCATTTGCGTTTGCCGGACGAGATCCTGAGGAATGCATCACCATCTTCCTAGGCGGACGGCATCGGTTCCCCATGAAGCAGGAGCTGCTTGGCTGACCCATCCCGATTTGGCGCCATCATTGTTGTCACGGTACTCAGCTGTGTGGTGTTGGGTGCGGTTTGGGGTATTGTGGTCTATGTGATGCCTCAGAGTGACAGTTCGCCGCAGATACCCGCGCCATCTCCCCCCACGCCAATACTGCCCTCGTCCGCATCACCATCATTGAGCCTCGGTATGCCGACCACGCCCGTCCACGCCCCTCCCCCCGTGCTGGTGAAGGAGGCGCCAGCTGCCGAGTCTGCGCCGCTAGGGCGACTTGCCTCTGGGGGCGTGCGACTTCCATTTGGAATGGATGTGAAATGCGCGATGGAAATGGACAGTCTGTGTTCTGAAGACGAGGGTAATCGGGGGATATGTATGGAGCGCAAGGCGACGCAAGTGTCCGCCCCCTGTCGTCCCATCTTTCGAGAGCGGCTTGTGAGACTGAAAGAAAATCTGCAACAGATGCGGGTGGCCTGTGAGGCAGATCGTCGACAGTATTGTCGCGACGAGGCGCTAAGCGGAGGGACCATCGTCCAGTGTTTGGAAGCCCACGCGCAGGAAGTGTCGGATCCATGTTTTAAATTCCTGCCGAAACGCGGGCGGCTGCTGAACTAGCCACGACTCTTGAGGAATTCCTGCCGTATCGTCCGATGGTCTCGCTCGACGGGGTTGTTCTCCTTCGACCTCGTGACGGACTGTACGTGCGCCCAACCAGGCCTTATTGTCGGAAAACTCGGCGGAGGTCGGTCTCGAACGTCCCACACGGCATTCCGGACCAGGCCGGACTAGCACTGTCAGCCCTTTGCGAAGGAGACGCGGGGGGTTTTTCTCAGATCCTGCACGAGGAATCGCATCGTGATGCCTGCCACTTCCACCACGTCTGCATGCCGGAGAGCCTGTTCTCCTTGAACCGGCCGGCCGTTGACAAGGATTCGTTTGCCGCTCTCGGTCGAGTTCACCACATAGAGATCCCCTCGTCGACTGATCACCGCTGCGGTTTTCGGGGCAAACCAGCCGGTGAGGGTGATCACCGCATCGTCCTGCGCCCCGATCAGCGAGACATGCTTGGTGAGGCGATACTGAGGCTGACTCGTCTTACCCGATAGGATCTCAATCAAACCGACCTTTTGCTCAGACGCCTCGCGTTCCCCGTCACGTGAGTCTGACACCACGATCGTGTTGTCGGTAACAAAGCTCTCGCTGGCCTGCGGGGCGACTACCGGCGTTGGTTGGTGTGCTCGAAAAATCAGACGGTGTGCGCCGACGCGAATACTGTCGGTATCTTGAAGCTGCCGCCGGTCGATTTTCTGCTCATTGACGAACGTCCCGTTGGTGCTACGGAGGTCTTCCAAAAACAGGACTTTCTGTACCTGGGAAATGCGCGCATGGTGGCCCGAGACCGCGACGTCTTCCAAACAAAGATCGTTATCGCTCTTTCGCCCGATCGTAAATGGCGTATGGGAGACCTCGATCTCCTTAATTCCGCCTTGCGGTGCTTTCACGAGGAGCGTGGTTGAGGGGGAGTGGTTCTGGGACATAGTCGTTCCTTAGTATGAGTCGGTTGAAAGCGTAGCGAAGAGATGGGCGCGAAGCCGAAGCCACAGTCCTGGCCTGTTCTGGTTCAGTTTCGCGACGATGACGGTCGTATTGTCGGTTCCACCGGCAGCATTTGAGAGGGCGATGAGGCGGTCAGAGACGCTCTGTGGGGCGGGTAATTCAGATATGGCACGGAGGATGGTGTCCGTCGAGACTCCCGCCGTCAGGCCATCGGAACAAAGCAATAGGACATCGTCGTCCAGGACAGGAAGCTCTGCCATTTCGACCTCGACGGTGGCGTGAACGCCGACGGCACGGGTCAAGACATGTCTGTGGGACACGTGTTCGGCATCATCGGCGGCCAAAAGTCCGGACTGCACGTGCGCCTGTGCCAACGAATGATCGGTGGTCAAGCGGTGGAGCAGGTTGCCACGATGCAGGTAAAGGCGACTGTCTCCAACGTGAGCGATCGAGAGCACAGGCCCGACGAGCCAGGCAGCCACCACTGTGGTGCCCATTCCGCTGTATTCAGCGTGACGCCCCGCCTCTTGATGCACGGTGTGATTAGCCAGTCGTATGGCGCTAGCCAGGCGATTGGTCGCAGTGGAAAATTCAGGACGCGCCAGACCGACCAATGGGAGCGAGGGATCTTCGGTGGCGTCTGCGAGATGGCGGGGAATGATCTCAATCGCGCGGCTACTGGCCACTTCACCCGCCCGGTGACCTCCCATGCCGTCGCAGACGATGAACAGGCCGATGGAGGGATCGGCGTGAAACCGGTCTTCGTTGTGATGGCGGGCGAGGCCGACATCTGATGAAGCCCCATGTGTGAGCAGCAAAGAGTGCATGGCGGAATTATCTTGGCATCACTTGAAAGACATCCCGAAGGTCTTGAGCCATGTCACTGGCATGCCGGTATCGGTTAGGGATCTCTTTCTGCAGCGCTCGATCCAGAATAGATTGGACCCGCGTCGGCAGATCACGGCGATATTTGAGCAATGGAGGGTGCGGAGCCTTCGCAATGCGTGTCACCAGCGCCGCCATATTTTCGGCATTAAACGGGCGTTCGCCGCTCAGCAGTTCGAACAACACCACACCCAGTGAGAATACATCCGATCTGCCATCCACATCCTTGCCGGTTGCTTGCTCAGGCGACATGTACCGGGGGGTGCCGAGAATCATTCGTGTCTGGGTCTTCGATGCACTGGCCATCTTAGCGATACCAAAATCCATCACTTTTACCAGCCGCTGCTTGAGAATCATGATGTTGGCGGGCTTCACGTCGCGGTGGACCACCCCTTGGCTGTGCGCGTAATCAAGAGCCTCCGCGACAGTGGCTACAATTTGCAGGGATTGTTTGGCGGGGAGGATCGTCGACTTCTGGCAATAACAGTTGAGGAGCGTGCCTTCGAGGTATTCCATGGCAATGTAAGCCAGGCCGTCCTGCTCCCCGGCATCGTAGACGGTGACAATGTTGGGGTGGGACAACCGTCCGGTCGACTCCGCTTCGCGAAAAAATCGATCGCGGAATTCTTTCAGATCTTCCTCGCGATCAATCTCATCCAGCCGCATGGTTTTGATGGCGACGAAGCGTTGGATCGTCGGGTCCTTGCCAAGATATACGACACCCATTGCCCCACGGCCCAGTTCCTTGACCACGTGATATCGCCCCAGAGCGGACGGCGCACCGGGGCGGACAACCTGGGGACTCGCTGGACGAGCCGCGAGAGGAGTCGCTCGGCCTGAGTCGCTAAGGGCTTCCGTTACGGTTGCTTCCTTTTCTTCTTTGTCCACGGGCCGACGACGAGGACGTCTGACGAGCGCGCGAGTCAACGCGTCGACATGCCGAACCCAGGCAAACGTCAACCAGGTGGCCGAGCCGATGAGCCCGCCGGTGATAAGCCACGTGTAAAGCGGTTGCTTGGGAGGACCGAGCACTGGGATCCCATGGGCGTCATAGGCTCGTGAGGCAACGAGAACGATCACCAGAAATGCGGCTGGAAAAAGAATGGAACGGACGAAGGTTTGCCCTTTGCCGTTGTCGACGAGGTCTCGCCTCGCCCGTGCGGCGGCGAGCCAAATCATGGTGAGGCACAAGCTGTCCGCGATGAGCAGAACGGCCTGCGCGGCGTTCATGCTCAATGGCCTGACAAACGTATGCGCGAACAGTGGGAGAGTGGCCAAATACGGCCCTACCACGATAGCGAGGATGATGACGATCAAGTACGGGCCGATCCAGCCCCAAGATGTTGTCATGTCAATGATTCGAGCGGTTGTGTCTCAGTGTAACGGATGGTCCGAAGGTGTCAACGAAAGGAAGAAATGACGCACGGCCGCGCAGGTCGATGCGGTGTCTCGAAGAATGGTCAGGCCTGGGAAATGCGCGGGCGCGGTTAGGCCCGGGTGGCGGCTTTTCTGAGAGGATCGAGCAGTTTGTCGGAGACCTTCAAGTGGCCTCGCCCGACGCCCACTTCAATGTCGGGCTTGGTGATGCCATGAAAATCACTTCCGCCGGTCACGAGGAGGTCGCATTGTTTAGCAAGGTCGAGGTATTCAGTGGTTTGGCTGGGACTGTGCGTGCTGTAGTGGACTTCAATCCCGCCCATTCCGGCATCCTTCAGCCGGCGAAGCAGCATGCGCAGACCTTCGGCGGATGTCCTGACCCAGGTTGGATGGGCGAGGACCGGCACACCTCCCGCCTCACGAATCCACCGCACCGCCTCAATAGGGTCGGGGAGATCGCGATCGACAAAGGCGGGACGACCATTGGCCAGGTACCGATCGAAAGCTTCCTTCGCTGAGGTGACGAACTTTTTCTCCATCAACAGGCGCGCGATGTGGGGGCGGCCGACGGATTCCGTACCGGCCAATGCACGCACTTCGTCGTAGGTGATAGGAATGCCCAACTCATTCAGGCGCTGGACGATTTTTGGATTCCGGGTATGGCGGCTGTCTCGCAAGCTCACCAGGCGCTTTGCCAGCAGCGGGTCGGTCCAGTTCAAGAAGTAGCCCAGGATATGAAGCTCACTTTCGCCCTGTCGCGAGCTGATTTCGACGCCGGGGATGGCTTCAATACCCAGCTCCGCCCCGATCGCGATCGCTTCCGGAACACCGTCGACAATGTCATGATCGGTAATCGCCAGGGCAGTGACGCCGGCTTGCTTCGCGAAAGTCATCACCTCACGAGTGGAAAAGCTGCCGTCCGAATGGGTGGTGTGGAGGTGCAGATCAATACGACTCATGGTGATGTCTCAGGCCCCGCTTTCTGCGCGACTAACCGCGCGGTATAGGACGGTCCACTGCCATGGCCTCCGTCATGTTCACCTTCGTCGTAGTGGAGTATCCGCAAGGGAGAAGTCAGGCGGAGCAATTCATTGTGGGCCAGACAAAATTCCCAACGGCGCGGATGCTGATGGCGGAAGTAATTATCGATGGTAAACGTTTCGTAGAGAAGCACTCCATTCGGTTTCAGTGCGTCCATCAGCGCAGGAAACAACGGACGATGCAAATAGAAGAACACGATTATGGCATCGTAACAGTCTAGCCCTAAACTAGGGGGACGCTCCGTGGTTGGCTCTAAGTCCACGACTCGCGTGGTGAGCCCGGGGAGATGTCGAGTGTGAGCGGCAGCCTCCAACTCGGCCAGGGCCTCTGGGTCTCTGTCGATGGCTTCGACCTGCATGCCGTGAGACAGGAGATGAAGCGTATGGCGGCCACGGCCGGCCGCCAGATCGAGGATCTTGCCTTTGGGCAGTCGTCCAAGTTGTTGTGCCAGAAACGGTGCAGGCCTTGGTCCCGCATGGTGCATTGCGCGCGTTCGTTCGAATCGGACGCCGACCGAGCCGGCGACCATGCCGAGGGGGGCGTGAAGTTTGCGTATCCAGATGCGGACTCGATCTACGGGAAACTCTGCAAACATCATCCCGAGGAGCTGTTCTGCCAACGCCTCCAACAATCTGCACTCCAGCGAGGTTCCGAGAGCCACGAGGCGCTTCGCCACCTGAGCATAGTCGATCGTCTCATCGAGTCGATCCGACAAGGCGGCGGGTTCTACCGATGCCTCTAACTCCAGGTCTACGGCTATGAGTTGCGCCTTCCGGCGTTCTTCGTCCGTCACTCCGCAGTGGCCGTAGAATTCCAGGCGTTCAATGAAGATGCGCTCTGCCATGGCGGCATTGTCGTGGATGGCCTTTCAGGCTGTCAAGCAAGGGGAAGGAGGGAGGGCGATCTATGGATCCGGCTCACTGCTTCCCCGGCGTGCGAAGAACTGACGCGCAGCATTCTTCGCGTCGAGCACTTTGTACAACGCGCGGTTTCAGAAGACCCTTGTTGGACGCGCGCAGGGAGAGATCAATCAGGGCACCTTCGGGTGAGTGACGTGGCGAGGTCAGCCTTTGAGGGAGAAAGTTTACAAGCAGAGAGAAATTAGAGTGTGAGGCCGTGGCAACTCAGGATACTGGGCGGACTTTTGCGCGATTGAATGTCACATGGGAGCCGTTCGGACTCGGGCTCGGCTCAACGGTTCGGCCATGGCGCATGCCGCTTCAATCCTGACAACAAGGCTGACAGGAGGTGCCTAGGCAGCGGCACGCAGGGCCATACATCACACAGACGTGTGAATGGTTGCCATACCCGTTGCACCGACAGAGGTATCGTCTGTGTTGAAATGTGATCACCGAGTTTGTGAGCGAGCCGGCGCGCCCTGGCACTTAACAACTCGATGACCTGTTTGGCTGTGCAGCCGGCCTCTTGGTTGAGCTGAAGGTAGCTCAATTCCGCCTTGTACACCCTCCGCTTCCGCCATGCCTGAGTCAGTCCCACAGCGGCCACGACGGTGAGAAGAACTGGATTCGGCGGGATGGAGAACAACCATCGCCACCATTCGTAAAGGGCGACGACGGCAAGGCATGTTGGTAATGCGAGGAAATCAGCCCATTGGTATCGAAGCAGGCGCAAGCGTTCTTCCGCTGACTGACCCGGGGATCCCAACGGCTTCATTTGAAGAGGCGTGCGACGGTTTTTCGAATTGAATAATCGCGCCGGCCGGAACATTGCGGACACCTCCTGCTCTGAGCTTCGCGAACGTCAGGAGGCATTGTAAGTCAGGCCGGTTCATTGGAACAGAAAAGACAGATTTTTTGCAGCGCTCGTCCGATGTTTGAGTCAGAGGTGGCGCGCCGGTTTGTGCGGATTTTCGTACCCTATTCCATTTGCGCATGATTACGTGTATGAACGTGGAGCAATGATTTGTATGATCAGAGGCTCACTCACTCAACTATCGCAGGAGGCAGCTTATGGCGAAGGGCATGCAACAGAAGAAGTCGGCCAAGAAGAAACCCGCCAAGACGCTCATGGAAAAACGTGCTGAAAAAAACGCGAAGAAGAGCCGCTAACTCGGCAGCCGACGGACATCCCGTCATCACCTGCGTCCCGAGCTCACGGCGGGGTTTATGCCGTGCTCGGAATGCAGATTGATGGCGGTGAGCTCACGGAGTGGGGTCGTGGACATGCCGACTCGCGGGACGCGCATGTATGGCTAGGACACGCGAAAGAAGGAGCGGGGGAGCATCGGTAGTGTAGGCGGCAAGGTATACGTATTACCGGCCCCAGGCCAGGCTGCGAGAGAAGCTCATCGTATTTTTTTCAAGAGGCCCTCGGCGACCGTCGAATTTGGATCGCCGCCCACGATCATATCCTTATCGCCGAAGTGAGAGTTCGATCGGGTCGTCACCCGCATGTTCAACCCCCCCGGCGCGAGAGTGTATTCGAAGAGGGCGACTTCCTGCCGCTGATCCATATAGCCCTGGCTCGCACGTTCAAAGGAGCCAGCGATTCCCACGGACAGCCGGTTCGTTTCATTTTCGAACGTCTTCACCACCATTCGTTGCACACCACCGCCCCGAGGTACGTATTCCACCATTTGCCCGATGTGCGACAATTCTACCTGCCGCGCGACACCTTTATTGTTCGTATAGGAATAGAGCGGGAAGCCCTGCGGACTAAAATCGACTTGGACTTCGGCCTGACTGCCGTCGGAGCTGGCGAGGATGCCTTTCCATCCGCCGGTCAAATCCGCAGCGCCCACGGTGACAACCATCATCAGCAGGCACAGCGTCGTCAAGGCACCCGTACGCCCAGTAGCAGTCATGAACGCCCCCTCGCAGTTATTCCAGGCTCTTTGCCTCGAAGCTTTGAATGACCTCATCCTCAGCGGTATAGCTGATTTCAAGTGGATTGCAGCAGACCTCGCAGTCTTCGACGTAGGTGTGATGGCGCACCGAGAGGTCTAAGACCATTGAGATCTCTGCGCCGCAGGAAGGACAGGCAAAGAAGTGTTCCACAGCAGGGAGAGCCTACTGCAACCATCGGTGCGATGCAAACGTTCGACTGTGCCAGCCGGGCTTGTTCGACCATACGCCGGCCTCTACACCTTGAAGGGCTGTTGTCGGGCAAAGCGAGCCGCGGTTCCCAGCGTGAAAAGATTCGGTGTCTGGCTGGCCGGTAGCCCCGCCTTGATGGCGGCGTGGAACTTTGCGTAATTCCCGCGGTAGCCACCGTGATTCCACACCTTTAGCAATTGTTCCGTGAACGCGCCGTTGTGGTCGCCGTCCATGGAGGTCTGATTGTCCTGACAACCCGAGATCAGGATCACCGACGGCTTAAACTGTTTTGCGATCGCAGTCAGCCGCGGGCTCACCGCAATGTGAGCGAGCATGCTGTCCGGGTCCGGGGCGGAGACTTTTCCCGCGGCTTCTGCCACGTCTCGTTGCACCTTGTCATAGAAGGTCTGATGCTCGCGATAGGTGCGGATGCCGACGGCAAGAGGCATCATTTTTGAGCGTCCGGTCGACAGGCCGCCGTCGCGTTGGGGGGGCATGGCACGAGTCACGGTGCCGCTATGGCAACTATCGGAAAGAACCAGGATTCGCACACCGGATGCGAAGCGGCTCAATTCGAAGTACAACTCGTCGTCGATGAGCTGGCCGTCGTAGAGACACCATGTTTCGTCCTGTTTATCTGCTTCCTCCCCCGTTACGTCGGGCACCTGGCCGCCGTGACCCGAATAGGTGAGGAAGAACAGGTCGCCGCTCACCAACCGCTTGGCCGCCTGTCGCATCGCGGCCAGTACATGGGCGCGTGTGCCTTTTTTGGTCAGCAGCAGGGTAGATTTCATGCTGCCAGAGTTCGCAACTGCCGCCATATCTTTCGCATCAAACTCACAGGCCGCGAGCGGGCCATCCCAGCCGCCGTATGCGGCCGGGCTCACTGCATTCAGGCCAATATGCAATGAAATGGCCTTGGCTTTGCTGGTCGAGGACGGACTGGTTTTTGACATGCGTATCTCCTTGGGAGGGCGGGGACCCGCGCGGATGACAAGATCCAGAGCTTATAAGACGGGGATACCGTAATCTGTAGGGAGAAATCTGTCAACGGAGAGCCTGAGTTAATGCTGGTACTTCACCGTGATTTGCGTAGTATCTGCGCGATGCCGCATGGTGTGCGTCTTAGGTGGAGTCTATACCCTAAGGTTCTTCGTCTTCGACATCCTCAATGGACTGCTGAAGCGCTGCCACGAACGCCACCGGGTCAGCCAAGTCGCTCTCTCTCAGTTGGAATTCGGAAACCAGCACACCATCTTTGTCGACCACGATCAAACGGTACCCCTGTTTCACGTTCACTCCTCTTGTGCTTCAGTGCGACATCAGCTCGTAGCTATGACTCCTCACGCTCGACTGATGGGGATTCGTATCGGGAGAATACGCCGTTGCGGTGGATGGAGACAACCCACGATGCCTCACTACCTGTTATCTTGATGTGGCTGGGTCTTCCGAGGAGTCGCTGTGTGACCCGGACTCGACGGTCCCGCATGGCTTGACTCCCATTTTCCCCGGCTCCTATAATTCGGCGATCCGGCCTCGGCAACCATCTGATTTGACTTAGAGAATGGCTGAATTTACGCATTTTAATGAGTCGGGGCGGGCACGGATGGTCGACGTCGGGGCGAAGGCCTCGACCGAGCGTCTTGCGACCGCGCAAGCGACGGTATTTCTTCAGCCGGACACCCTGGAAAAGATTCAACATGGAAAAATCGCCAAGGGAGATGTCTTGGCTGTAGCTCAGGTCGCCGGGGTCATGGGGGCCAAGAAGACGCCGGACCTCATTCCGATGTGTCATCCCATTCTGCTGACCAGCGTGGATATTTCATTCAAAGAAGCATCTCAACCGGATCGTGATGGGCGTTGCTCGATCACGATTACGGCGACGGCCAAGACCACCGGACCGACCGGAGTGGAAATGGAAGCCATGACGGCCGCTTCCGTGGCCGCATTGACCATCTATGATATGTGCAAGGCGGTGGACCGGGGTATGAGCTTCGGCGACATCTGCCTCCTGTCGAAATCAGGCGGGAAATCCGGCACCTATATGCGTCCAGCTTAAGCCGATCATGAGAGGTTTTTTACGGGCAGAGAAGGTGGAGTCCTGATATGGTGACGGTGCGACTCTTCGGCATGACGAAGCTGCTGGCGGGGAATCAGGGAACGCTGTCCCTGGCCCTTCATGGTGGAAATCGGGTCAAGGACCTGATCGCCGTGATCGAATCCACCTATCCACAGATCGGCGAATTGCTGCACAAGAAAAAGGTGCTTGTGTCGGTCAATCAGGACATTGCGCACGAGGATCTTGAAGTCAAAGACGGGGACGAAATTGCGCTGCTGCCTCCCTTTGCGGGCGGAAGCCGATAGGAGCGACCGATGAGCTTCGAACAGGTTATCAAGGCTGATCTTCCTCTCGTGGACGATGACGCGATGTTGGTTCGCGTCCAACGGGAAGATTTCTCGATCGACGAGGAGCTTCGACGGGTGCGCCAGCGCTCCAAGAGGATCGGTGGTATTGCCATGTTCCTGGGCACGGCCCGCGACCGCTCGAAGGGCAAGGATGTGGATAGCATCACCTTTGAACATTACGAAGGCATGGCGCAGAAGAAGTTGCGCGAGATTCGCGCGCGCGCGTTGAAGGATTTTGACGTCATCGAAATGCTCGTGTTGCATCGGTATGGCGAGATCGGTATCGGAGACAACATCGTCTTGATCATCGCGGGCGCCGAGCATCGGGCTGAGGCTTTTCAGGCCTGCAAGTGGGCCATCGACGAACTGAAGCAAATTACTCCGATTTGGAAACTCGAACATACTCCCGAAGGGGAGGTGTGGGTCGAGGAGCACCCATAGCCCCCTCAGGGGTGAGTAGTAGGGAGTAGGAGGCAGTTGCCTTCGAGTCACTATGGATCACACCACGCTTGATACGCCCACTCCTACGATCCACGACCGGTTGGGGCGCCCACTCCGTAGTTTGCGTCTCTCCGTTACAGACCGCTGCAACCTCCGGTGCAAGTACTGCATGCCCGAGGACGACTACGCCTGGCTGCCGCGGGATACCATCCTGACATTCGAGGAGATGGCAGAACTGACGGCGGTCTTCACCGAGTTGGGTGTCGACAAGGTGAGGCTGACGGGCGGGGAACCGCTGCTACGCCGGGACCTGCCGCGTTTTGTGCGACAGCTGTCCGAGAATCGCCGGATTACCGAAATCGCTTTGACCAGCAACGGCGTGCTCATGGCTGACCAAGCCGCCGATCTGTCGTTTGCGGGGTTGAATCGCGTGACGATCAGTCTGGATACGCTGCGCCCGGACCGATTTCGCGCGTTAACGAAGCGTGACCTACACCACCAAGTGTTCGATGGCATCAAGGCCGTGGTGCAAGCCGGATTTCCCTCCCTGAAATTCGACACCGTTGTGATGAAAGGCTACAACGACGACGAACTCATCGATCTCATCGAATACGCGAAGACCGTCGGCGGCGAAGTACGGTTCATTGAGTATATGGATGTAGGCGGCGCTACCAATTGGTCCATGGGGAAGGTGCTGTCGCGAGCGGAGATGCTGGATCATATAAGCCGGCATTATGGCGAGGTCAAGCCGATCGTTGAGAACTCGGTCGCACCGGCTGAACGCTTCGTCCTCCCCGATGGCACGAGCTTCGGCATCATTCCTTCGACTACGACGCCGTTCTGTCGTTCCTGTGATCGCAGCCGGCTTACGGCCGATGGGATGTGGTATCTCTGTTTGTACGCCAAGGACGGTCTCGACCTGCGAGCCCCGCTACGGGCGGGCCGCACCCGCAATGAACTGAAGGCCCTGATCAGCGAGGCCTGGCAAGGGCGGGCAGACCGGGGGGCCGAGGAACGAAAAGCCTTGGAAGTGCTGGGATTGCGGGAACAACGACTCATTGAGATCAACCGCCTCCGTGAAGATCCCCACCTGGAAATGCATGCGCGAGGAGGATGACCGTCAGTTCGTCCTGCTCCAAGTACCGGATCGGTCACCCATCAATCTCCCGGAGCAGTAAATGTTCGATCCTCATACCCTGACAATTTTGGGACTTGGATTCGTGCTGGGGTTGCGTCATGCCTTGGACGCGGACCATCTTGCCGCGCTGTCGACAGTCTTGGCCGAACGTCCCACGGTGCAGGCCTCCGCCACCATCGGATTTTTTTGGGGACTTGGGCACACGCTCATGCTGCTCTGTGTCGGGATCGCGCTCTTGGCGCTCAATCTGACGATTCCAGAAACCCTGGCCTCTCTCTTTGAATTTGCTGTGGGAGTCATGTTAGTGGGTCTCGGGCTTTTACTGGCTCGCCGAATGTATCGGGAGCAATGGCATCTCCATGCGCATGACCATGAGGGGCATCCCCATGTACATCTGCACAGTCATCATCTTCAGCCGGATCACGCTCACGGACATTGGTATCAAGGGTCGCTGCGTCCGCTCCTGATCGGCATGGTGCATGGGTTGGCGGGATCTGCGGCGCTCATGTTGATCGTGCTTTCCACGGCGACGGGGATTGGTCAGGGGATTGGGTATATTGTGATATTTGGGGTCGGATCGATTCTCGGCATGGTCGGTGTCGGGGCCGTGCTCAGTCTGCCGGTCGTCTACTCCGTCACAGTGGGACAGAGGGCCTATTGGATGGTGCAAGGAGTGGCCTGCCTTGCGAGCATCGGGTTGGGACTTTTGATGATGGTGCGCATCGGGTTGGGCAGTGGATGGGCGTAAGCCGATCGACCTCTTGTGTATCGGCGTCTCTGTGGAATCCGTGGTCTGACGGTCTCCTCTGTCAGGCGCATGCGTTCGGTCTGTAGTCACGCAACCCTGCAAATCTGTGTGCGCCTTCCCAAGAGGTATGCTATTCTCCCGCGCAGCAGCTGTCGCATCCACAAGAGTGTGAGGCAGGGCCTAGGCTCGCAGATATTCCTGAGAAGCCGTGGCTATGAATAGTCGCGTGCTAGATTGTTCTGACTCTGGGCAGTTGGTGATTGGGTGAAATGGTTCGATTCAGTGTGGCACCTGCGGGTTGTTGGTCAATGACCGCGTGGTGGTTGATGCCGACAGAGTTGGGTCGAAGTGACGCCTTGAGGAGCAGCGGCGTATTCGAGTGGTCTCATTGACCCACCTCCATTTCATTCATAGTCCCGAGTTTCCGCCGCCGGCCGATAACCTGGTCGGTGAGATTGATGAGCCGTCGTCATTGCTCTCATTCCCAAGATTTTGAACAGGTATATGCCCACCATCTCAAACCTCGATTTCGCGAACGGATCAGGCAGGAACTCGGGCAATTGGACATTCCATATTTGACCGCGTTCGAAGAGGGCCGCGCCCTTCCACTATAGGTGACCACAGATGGCTTGGTTTAAAAAAGGGAAGACAGACGAGGCAGAGCCTCCCAAACGCTCCAAGGTGGCGGAGGGGATGTGGCTGAAGTGCAATCACTGCCGGGAGATCGTCTATCGCAAGGAGGTGGACCGCAACAACAAGGTCTGCCCCAAGTGTGACTATCACTTCCCCATCTCGGTCATCGAACGCATCAACCTATTGGTTGATCTCGGGACTTTCAAAGAGTGGGACGCCGGCCTGGAGCCTCAAGACCCTCTCCTCTTTCACGACACTCGCTCGTATAAGGATCGGATCAAAGCCCAACAGGAGAAGACCGGACGGAAAGATGCCATGGTCATTGGCCAGGGGGCGATCAATGGACGCAAGGTGGCGCTATGCGTTTTTGACTTTGGATTCATGGGCGGGAGCATGGGATCGGTCGTGGGGGAGAAAATCTGTCGCGCTGTCGATCGAGCGTTGGAGGGGCGATTGCCCTTGATCCTCGTGACGGCTTCAGGAGGAGCGCGCATGCAGGAGGGCATTCTGTCACTGATGCAAATGGCGAAAACGTCTGCTGCGGTGGCGAAATTAGGAGAGGCGAAGCTTCCGTTCGTCTCGATTTTGGCCGATCCCACCTTCGGCGGAGTCACGGCGAGTATTGCCATGCTCGGGGATGTCATCATCGCGGAACCGAAAGCGTTGATTGGATTCGCCGGCCCGCGCGTTATCGAACAGACCATCAAGCAACAATTGCCCGATCAGTTTCAACGAGCCGAGTTTTTGCTCGATCATGGAATGATCGATATGATCGTCGAGCGGAAACAATTGAAAGAAGCGGTGAGCACATTAGTGGGTCACTTTTAGGTCGAATGCCCTTCCCCGGATTGCCACGATGACCTATTCCGAGACCGTGCAGTTTCTCTATGGCCTGCAGCAGCACGGCATCAAGTTGGGGCTTGAAACGGTACGCGACTTATTGACCAGGGCAGGCGAGCCTCAGCGCCGCTATCCTGCGCTCCACATCGGCGGGACCAACGGCAAAGGATCGACGGCCGCGATGGTTGCGTCCATCCTGCAGGCGGCTGGCCATCGCGTAGGTCTCTATACCTCGCCGCACCTGATTGATTTTCGTGAGCGGATTCGGGTCAACGGCGTCATGGTTCCAGAAGCCCGCGTGACCGCGTTAGTTGAGACCTTACAGGCCGCTGCGGCGCCCGATCTGGCCCCGACTTTTTTTGAATTCACGACGGCGCTTGCGTTTCAATATTTTGCCGAATGCCATATCGATGTGGCGGTGCTGGAAGTGGGGTTGGGCGGGCGATTCGACGCCACCAATGTTGTGGAACCGCTGGCGACCGCCATCACCACGATCGGACTTGATCATGAAGCGTATCTCGGCCCGACCTTGGAGGCGATTGCGTTTGAGAAGGCCGGCATTATCAAGCCTGCGGCGCCGGTGGTGATCGGCCGCATCGACGCGCCGGCTCGTCATGTGATTGAGGCGCGTGCGTTGACGGAAGCCGCGCCTATTGTGGCCTTGGATCGAGAGTTTCGCTGCGAAGGGCCATCGCCGGCCGACTGTCACTATGTGGGGATAGCGGCAGAATACGAACATTTGTGCTGCCCCCTGAAGGGACGTTTTCAACTGGACAATATCGCCTGCGCTTTGGCCTTAATCGAATTGGCCCGATCGCGGAGCCTCGGAATCTCAGAAGGTGCGGTTCGCCTGGGGTTGCAGCACACTGCCTGGGAAGGTCGGCTGGAAATCGTCGGTGAGACGCCCACCGTGCTCGTGGACGGAGCCCATAATCCTGCCGCTGCGCTTGCCTTGGCAGAGTTTCTTGCGGAATGGCGATGGAAAAATCCTGCTGCGCGAATCCATGCGATCATCGGGATGATGCGCGATAAACATCCGCGCGAATTTATCGGTCCATTGTTGGGGGTGATCGACAGCGTGATCCTGACGCAGGCTGATCTACCTCGTGCTTTGACTGGCTCGGATCTGCGTAAGATCCTGCGTGATTGCGCGCCTTTCGCACAGGTGGCGACGACGTCGGCTGATGCGCTTGCTTGTGCGAAGCGCTCGGCGATTTCATCCGACCTCATTTGTGTCACAGGCTCTCTGATGCTGGTCGGCGAGATCAAGGCCCTCCTACGAGGGTGCTCCCTCTCACCTCTTCGTGGCTGAGATGGGGCCAGACCGCTACTCGATGTTCACGCGGTGGTCGGCATTCGCACGTCACGCATCGGTTGGTCTCTTCTGTGGACTCTTCTCTCTGCTCCTGATGTCTGGATCGGCCGGGGCGCAATCCACGGTTACCGCGCCTTCACCGACGAATCAACCCCTCACGATCACCGCGGCGCGAATCGATCAGCTTCAAGAGTACGATGTGTATGAGGCGGATGGGTCGGTAGTGGTTACCCAGGGTCCGCTTCGCCTCACGGCCGATCATGTGACGCTCAACGCCTTGCCGGGCACGCTCGTGGCAACCGGGCATGTGCACTTCGTCGATCCGACCTCAGATCTGACGTCGGAACGGTTAGAGTTGAACGTGAACACGGAAGCAGGGGTGATCACGCAAGGGTCGATGTACATCCGGCCCAGCAACTCCTTGTTTACAGGGCGAAGCATCCGACGCCTGTCGGAAGATCATTACCGGATTAAAGAGGGCACGTTCACCAACTGTGACGCGCAGGAAGGCGAACTCCCGGCCTGGCGGTTCAAGTTTGACGATCTCGATGTGAACACCGGCGAGAGTGTCGGCATGAAACGAGGGTGGCTCTGCGTGCGTGACACTCCGATTATTCCGATCCCGACGCTGACCTATCCGCTCAGCAATCGCCACAGCGGTTTTCTGATTCCCACGCCGGGTTACGACAACCGGTTCGGACTCCATTATCAGCAGGGCTATTTCTGGGCGATCAATCCCAGCCAGGATCTCACGATTTCACCCTCATACTATTCGAACCTCGGCTACGGGAGCGATTTCCTCTATCGGTATTACCTGAATCGGCGATCCAGCGGGCAGTGGTTCGCGAGCGTTCTGCAGCAGACTGAATTGCCCAATGTGTCGGGAGTAGATCAGACGAGTACCGATGAACGACGTTTACGAGGCATGATTAGCGGGCAACATGTCCAGCAGGTAACGGACACACTCCTAGTTCGCGGGCAAGCGTCGTTCGTATCGGACCGGGAATATCTCCAACAGCTCAGCAATTCAGGAGCGCAACGTGCCTCTCCTAGCGGCGAGTCGAATTTGTTGGCGACGCAACGATTGCCCTATGGAAGCGCCTATTTTCTTGGGCAATACCTGCAACCGTTGAACTCTGGCGGTCCCGATACCTTTCAGCGTCTTCCCGAAGTCGGATATGTCTTGCCGAATACAGCTCCGTTCGGGATGCCGTTTCTTCTGAATGTGGACAGTAACTTTGTAAATTTTTATCGCGAAGAGGGCTTTGCGGTGAATCGCATGGATTTGATGCCGGGCATCACCACGGACGTGATCGACGTCGGGCATCTCGTGGGGATCACGCCGCATTTCAAATTTAAGGAGGTCTACTATTCGCGCGGGATTCAGGATGCGAGTCCTCTGCATCGCGAGACCTTTTGGGGTGCGATCGACGCGACTTCGCGGTTAAGCCGACGCTTTACCGGCAGCGAAGGGACCAACTTCCTGCATACAATCGAGCCCAGCGTCATCTATGAGTACGTGCCTAGCAGCGACCAGTCTCAAATCGCGCAAATCGATCAGGTGGATGACCTCCCGAAGAAGAACTTGTTAACCTATTCGTTCAGGACGAAGCTGCTTGAGCAGAAGGTGAATGGACAATCCTTCAATTGGCTGGATTTGACCGTGGCGCAGAGCTACCACGTCGGTGCGGTGCAGACGAGTGCCCGTGATTTTACCCCCGGGGTCTTGCCTTTTCTGGGCTCCCCCACGCAGCCCTTACAGCCGGCGACGGTGGATATGCAGGGTCGGAAGTTCTCCGACTTCTGGATGCGGGCGGTGATCGGCAATACCGCGCCGGAATTTTACCGGCCTCCCGCCACGAATGAGGCGCTCGGAAAAAACGTGACCGGCGGGCAGATCCTGCCCCCGACGAATTCGTATCTCACAGTTGATGCGTTTTTAGATCCTTACCGCGGCACATTCAGCCAGTGGAATACCGATCTTCGGATTCAGCAGTCCAACTATTGGTATGTTGAGGTAGGGCAACGATTCAGTCGGGAGGGCAACCGAGTCCGACGCGGCGACATTTGGAATCCGATTTCCTTCAATGAGGTCTATGCTCCTACGAATGAAATCCAGTTCGTCACTGCGGGCGGAGGATTTCGAACGCCGTGGGGATGGACCCTTGGCGCGAAAGGCTATTATGATGTCAAAGGCGGCCGCAGCCCGGAGTTTGATGTGGTGGCCCTTTATCAAAATCCGTGCAAGTGCTGGTCCCTCGGGTTCTACTATTTGCAGTTCCCGGACCGCCAGAGCTATTCTTTTATGCTGAGTATGACCGGCATCGGATGGACAGAGAACTTCGGCACGATTGTCGCGCGGACAGTGTTGGGCCCCTTGTTGGTTGGGGACCGCGGATTGCCTTGGGCCGCGCCAGGAGGTCCCTACGGTCGAACTGAGAACTCTCTACCTGCGCAGTCGATGCCGATGGGTCGATACTAAAGCGGGGCGTTGTGATCACTGCTCATCGGAGTCACCTCTCTTGGTCGTCTAAAAGCAGGCCACAGCGAATGGGACAGCAGCTGAGAACAATTCTTTCTGCAAGCGTGCTGTTGATAGGCATGGGGATGCAACTCGCAACCTCGTCGTCTATTCTGGCGGCCGAGAGTCCCTCCCATTTGCAGCGGGCGACGGTGTTTTTGAAAGCCGGTGATTACCGGCAAGCGGTAGAGGCCTGCCAATCGGAAGTGCGAGACGCTCCATCGACCCGGAGCTATGTCTTTCTCACCTATGCGTATCACGCGCTCGATGGCTATCTTGGGCATCTGGCGAGCACCGATCAATGGGTGCGCGTCGAACAGCTGTATGTAAATCTCATCGGCGGGAGACGGGAAGATTTAATCGATCCGCCGGACGTGTTGGCCCGCATCGCAAAGGAACTGATCCAACAAGCAGTGCAACGGCAAGCTGAAGTAACGGCTGCCATGGCTGCTCGACTAGATGAAGCGCTGGTGAAGCAGCTGTGGCAGGAGCAAGCGTCTTGGCGTCAGTCCAGACCGACCGAATGGTGGTTCGGTGCGCCCCCCGAATGGCAATGGGAGGGCTCGTGATTTGACTCTCCGCGAAACCGTGTTATAGGATGACCCGACTGCCCTGATGTGGTTCAGGGCTTGTAGTGTGACCGGTTAGGAAAGCGTGATCGCGATCTTAAATCGCGACAAGGAGGGGATACTGTGGCAGGCGATGCGTTACAAGCGACGGATGCGACGTGGGATGAGGATGTCATGAAGGCATCCGAATTGGTCATGGTGGATTTTTGGGCGGTCTGGTGCGGGCCATGCCAAATGGTTGCTCCGATCGTCGATGAATTGGCGACGGAATATGCGGGCAAGATCAAGGTCCGCAAACTTAATACGGACGAGAATCCAGAAATCGCGGGCCGGTATCAGGTTATGAGCATTCCGACGATTCTCTTTTTTAAGAACGGGCAAGCGGTGGAACGGTTGGTGGGTGCGCGCCCGAAGCGACAGTTCAAAGAGATTATCGACTCACTGCTGACTCAACATTCCGGCGCTGCCTAGCGTCCCGGTCCCCCGCAGCATGCTGACTGAGCTGCGCATCTCGAATTTCGGTGTCATCGAGCAGCTTGCTATACGTTTTAGCTCCGGTTTTATCGTTTTTACCGGTGAAACCGGAGCTGGCAAATCTCTTCTTATTGATGCGGTCACCTTGCTGGTGGGCGGCCGCGCTTCTATCGATCACATCCGTGCGCAAGCCGACGAAGCCGACCTCGAAGCGGCGTTCGTGCTGGCGTCCGACCATTCGCTTCTTCAACTGCTCCAAGCCAAGGGTTTTGGGCGTGCCGGTGAGACGGAGATCCTGATCCGTCGAGTTATTTCCCGTACGGGGCGAAACCGGACATATTTGAATGGCAACCTTTGCCCAGTTCACCTGCTTGAGGAATTAGGGGGGGCGCTGGTCGATGTGCATGGTCAGCACGAGCAACAATCGCTGCTGTCGTCGTCCGCTCAGTTGGAAGCGTTGGATGCCTTCGGCCGACATCAGTCTCGCCGTCTTGAGTATCAGGAGGCCTACAAGACGTGGCGAGAACAGAAGGCGGAACTCGAAGTCCTCACTAGTCAGATTGCTCAGCGCCGAGATCGTGAAGATCTGTTGCGTTTCCAGTTCCAAGAGATTGCTGACGCCGCGGTGGAGGCAGGCGAGGATACGAGGTTGGATCAGGAGCGACCACGTCTGATGCACAGTCAACAGCTTGGAGAATTATCCGATCAGCTCCATGAGTTGCTGTATGCGGGTGATCAAGGAGTGTTGAGTTTGCTCGTCTCCGCGCGCAAGATCCTGTCGAGGATGGATGCCGTCGATGCCACAACAGCTGGATGGACCAGAATTGTAGACGAGGCAGTGATCCCGCTCCGAGATTTGGCTGATCAGATTCGGGAGTATCGAGATCGTGTGGAAGTGAACCCGGCAAGATTGATGGAGATCGAGCAACGACTTGACCGACTTCATCGCCTTGCGAAGAAGTATGGAGGATCATTGGACGCGATGCTGGGTTTGCAGGAGTCCTTGCGTGCTCAGATTGCTCAATTAGATACTGCGGATACTCGTTTGCAGGAGCTGGACAATGCGGTGGGTGATGCCGCTCGCCGTACACGTGAACTTGCCGGGCGGCTATCACGCAAGCGGCTTGATGCAGCGAAGAAGCTCATGATTCAGGTGATGAAGGAGCTGGCTGCATTGCGCATGGACCGTACTCGTTTCGCTGTAGAGGTGTCATCGCTATCTGGGGAAATGGGATGCGACCAGACCGGACAAGATGGCGTGGAGTTTCTCTTCTCTGCCAATCCTGGCGAGCTGCTCAAGCCGCTGGCGCGAGTAGCATCGGGAGGAGAACTATCTCGGGTGATGTTGGCGCTCAAAACAATTCTGGCCGAAAGCGACCAAGTTCCCGTGCTCATTTTTGATGAGGTGGACGCAGGGGTCGGTGGGGCAGTCGCCGAGGTTATGGGGACACGGCTTCGAGATCTCGGCAGGCATCATCAAGTCTTATGTGTGACGCATCTGCCGCAGGTGGCATCTCAGGCGCAAGCGCACTATCTCGTGGAAAAAGAGATTCGACAGGGGCGTACCGTCACCCAAGTGAGATTGCTCAAACCAAAGGAACGGGAAGAAGAAGTAGCGCGAATGCTGGCTGGGGTCACGGTGACGAAGCGTGCGCGTGCGGCGGCGGCGGAAATGATCGGGAGCGTCAAAGATAAGCTATAGCCGTCGGCTCAATTGTCCGGAGACGTCTTTGCGATCGCAAGGGCGGGCAATGAAGATTTGCACTCCCGTACGACGCGGACAAACAGCTCCGTCAGTTTCGGATCGAAATGCGTATCGGCTTGCAGGGAAACCCGTAGGATTGCGTCATCAATGGACAGAGGAAGGTGCCCAGGCATATCGACCGTAAGGTTATCGAACGCCTGCGCAATAGCGACGATACGCGCCAACAACGGAATGCCGGCGCCCTGCAGGCCGTGAGGATTGCCCACACCGTCGAACCGTTCGTGATGATACGCCACGATTTGTCCCACTTCGGCTTGGAACCCTAATGGTAACAGCATGCGCGCGCCGGCCTCGGAATGCTCCTTGCCGTATGCGCTGTTTCCGATGCAATCGTCTTCATCCGGCGTATATTTATAGTTGGACAGGCTGATTTTTCCGATGTCGTGGAGAAAGGCCCCGAGTGCCAGGGCTTTCTGTTCTGGGAGGGGGAGATTCATCTGGTTGGCGAGAAGCGATCCGTAAAAACTGACGCGACTGCAGTGATTCAAGAGCTGGCGGTCCTTGGCTTCCAGCAGGTCAGATAGCAAGGGGATCAAAGCGGTCACCTCGCCCGCACCAGTGACAGCATCGGAAGAAGACTTGCCGATGGCAAAATAGTTCGATTGCACGTCCTTCCAGGCTTGGGTCACTTCTTGTTCCGTGCCCCATAACGCGGTCGAGGTTTTCAGGAACGATCGTAAGTAGTCCAGACGCTGTTTTTTTTCCAGCGTTTGGTTGATCAGCGTGATGAGCTCGGTGACATTGAAAGGCTTGAGCAAGTACCCGGCTGCACCGTGCCGGATTCCTTCCATGGCGGACTTCAAGCTTCCATAACCGGTGATGATGATGACTTCAATATCTGCGTAGTCTTGCTTGATATCCTGGAGCAGGTCGATGCCCTGACGATCGGGCAATTTTTGGTCGAGCGTGATGAGGTCGATGTGCCGTTCTTTCAGGACTTGTAGTGCAGACTTGGCGTTGTCGGCCGAATGGATTGTGAAGAAGGGTCGGAGGATAACTTTGAGCGCATCGCGCGGTCCGGTCTCATCATCGACGACTAGCACCGATGGTTTCTCAACTACGTAATCGACTGGTGCGTCAATCTCCATCCTGAGCGCTCCTCAAGTGCAGTGCAGCTTCAAGGAAGATGAAACGAAAGACCCATACCGTTCATTTTCCTACCCATGACGCCAATATATAGCAGGTCCGAATCCATCGGGCTACAAGATAATTGTCGTGAGCCTGTGGAACGGGTCGCCGACTGTGTCTCAAGTGGAGGAAATGAGACATCGTCCGGACGTTATTGTGTCAACCGGTGTCATTCCTGAGTCACCGGAGGATCGATCGCCGTGCCGTTGTCCGGCCTGCTGATACCCAAGGTGTCCATGCGATATTTCAGCATACGGCGGCTGATTCCCAACATGGTGGCTGCATGTGTTTGTACGTAGGTTGTACGTTTAAGGGCGTCCAGAATGATTTCGCGTTCGAATTCCATGACGGCTTTTTCGAGGGACAGCCGCCCTGCCAGCGTATCGTCTCGGAGCGAGGTTGATCGCGTATCGGCCCGCAGAATCGTCGGCAGATGCTCGGGCAGGATCACATTGGAGCCCTTGGACCAGATGAACGCTTGTTCGATGATGTTCTCCATCTCGCGCACGTTTCCCGGCCACGGATAGTGCGAAACCAGTTCCAGCGATTCCTTGGTGAATTCCTGCGAGGGCCGCTTCTCTTCTTCGATACGTTTGGCAAGAAAGTGTTTGGCGAGCAGTGAGATGTCCTCCCCGCGTTCGCGCAACGGCGGCAGATACAGCGCGATGACATTGATTCGGTAATAGAGGTCCTCTCGGAACAGGCCCTTGCGGACCAGTTCATCGAGATTTTTGTTGGTGGCAGCCACGATGCGCACATCGACTTTAATGGACTGCACGCCTCCGACTCGGGTGAACTCGCGTTCTTGTAGCACACGCAAGAGCTTCGCCTGGGTCGCCGGGCTGAGATCGCCGATCTCATCCAGGAAGAGGGTGCCCGTATGCGCCAGTTCGAATTGCCCTACGCGCCTCGCCGTCGCGTCGGTGAAAGAGCCTTTCTCGTGTCCGAAGAGTTCGCTTTCGATCAGGGTTTCCGGCAGTGCCGCGCAATTCAGCGCTATGAAGGGACGCTCGCGCCGCGCGCTGTTGTAATGGATGGCCTTTGCTACGAGTTCCTTCCCGGTGCCACTCTCCCCCGTCACCAACACGGTGGTGCGGCTATCGGCGACCTGTTCGATCTTCGCGTAGATTTCTTGCATTGACGGGCTTTTGCCAATGAGATTGTGGAAAGCGTATCGCTGCACCACCTGGGCGCGTAATTGACGGACTTCCTGTTCCAATTCATGTTTGCCCAGCGCGCGCTCAATCACGATTTGTAACTCTTCCACATCGAAGGGCTTGGACAGATAGTCGGCTGCGCCAATTTTCATGGCGTCCACGGCGGTTTTAACAGCTTTCGTTCCAGTCAGCATGATCACAGGGACGGCACGATTTTCCGTGCGCATAGCGTGGAGAACGGCCAGGCCATCGGTTCCCGGCAGGATCACATCCAGTAGGACTAAATCAGGGGACTCGCGCTTGAAGAGCTGGAGGCCCTCGGTGGCCTCCGCCGCTTCCAGAATATCGTAGGTCGGTTCCAGAACCGCCTTTACTGAAGCGCGAACACGCGGCTCGTCGTCGACTAGTAACACCCGTTTTTTCATGTTACTCCCGTGCTGCTGACGCTGCAGCCCGCATACCCGATGCCGGAAGATTGACGGAGAACGTGGAGCCTACGCCCACTCGACTCTCGACCAGAAGTTGGCCACCATGATCATGGACGATCTGGTGCGCACTGGTTAGTCCTAGGCCCGATCCGTCGCCGGCGCTGTTGGAGTGCTTTGTGGTAAAAAACGGATCGAAGATGCGCTCCAGATGTTCCGTCGCAATGCCGCATCCTTCATCCTCGACCTGCAATTGCACCCATGCGGTCCCCCCACTGTAGGGTAATAATCGGGTTTGTACGGAAATTATGCCCTGGCCATTCGGCATTGCATCCAGCGCATTAAAGAAGAGGTTGAGGAGAACCTGTTTGATTTGTTGACGATCCATTGTGACGAGAGGCAGGTCAGGCGCCAAGGTGGTGCGGACGCGCGTGCCCCGCTGCGATGCGCGGGCCGATACGAAACAGAGACATGAGGTGACGAGTTCGTTGAGATCTACGTCGCTCAGTTGCGGAGCCATGTAGCTGGCGTAGTCAAGAATTTCGTGCAATAAACGCTCGATGCGATGGACATCCTCGATGGCTAGCCGGCTGAACTCCTTGATGAACACGGGGTCGTGCTGGCGCTGCGGGGCCAACTGGATAAAAGTCTTAATCGATGTAAGAGGATTGCGGATTTCATGGGCAAATCCGCCCGCCATCATCTCCAACGAACGCAGCCGGTCCGTTCGTCTCATTAGCATCGAAGATCGCCGAAAATCGTCCTGTGCCAGGTGATTATCTAAGGCATTGGAGGCGATGTGTCCTATGGTTTCGGTCACGGCAGTATTATCTTTGCCTATGTGAGTATCTGTGGTTTGCGGGCCGAAGGCACACACTCCGAGGAGGCCCCGGTGTGACCTGAGCGGAAGACAGAGGGCCGCCTGCAATGCCGACAAGGTCGCGTCAAGCCGAGAATCCCGCTCTTTTTGGTATTGAAGCATGTGCACGCTGTTCGAAAGGGACGTGACAAGGGGGTGGTCATCGCGCAATATTGAGGGCAATGAATGCGCAGTAGGGTGCCCTGAAGTCGATAGGAGAAAGAACTGCTGAGCATCGATCCCTCGCACCCAGATCGCCGCTTCAGGCATGTCAAGTTGTTCTGAGAGAGTTGCGAGAATGCAATGGCCAAGGTGCGGTAGATCCTTCTCGCGTCCCGCAGCCTCGGCAAAGGCACCGATCATTCTGACGAGGTCAAGTGAGTCTGTAAGGATAGAAGCGTGCGGGGTATGTTTGTCGGGTGTCATTGTCCTGTGCAGGGAAAATCACTCCAGGCACCATGCTGCTCGTGATGCCAATCAACTCGCTGCCTGTACGGTGCTGGTGAAGGAAGTATATAGACACGGTTTTCTTTCAGCCAGCGGAATCAGGTTTTTCGACGACAGCGATGAGAATATGTCCGGAGAGCATACGCAGAAGTCTCGCTGGAGAAGGTGTGATTTGTGAAAGGCGCGCGTTGAGGGTGTCCTCTTCGAAGGTGTGCAATTGACCGATGCGAAGGGCTTTGCAGCACTGCGCCATGTGATTCAAGACCAGGCGGGTTTCCCCCGTGAACGCATCGCGACCCTCTTGTTGTACCGCAGACCGATATAAAAGACCCACATCTGCGGAGGGGGCGAAGGTGCTCACGACAAGTTTTCCACCCGGCCTGAGTACACGGAAAAGTTCACGTAGTGCATGGAGGGGCGAAGGCGCAAAGCTGAGTGAGAGGTCCGCTACGATACGATCGAACGAATGGTCAGCGAAGGGAAGGGCTTCCGCAGATCGGCCGAGCACCCAACTCTGAGCTAAAGGGGTGGGGCCGGAAATCCGCCCCGAGAACAGTCCGTCCACCTGCTTCAGCGCGTCCTTTGTCGCAGACTGTGCGGCATGAAGTGCCAAGGTGGAGAAGTCTACTCCGACATAGCGGAGTGGTCTCGCGTGACGCCACGTTTGAGCACGAAGGCGATAGGAAAGATTGAGCAAAAGTAGCCTTGCGAAGGAATGCATGCCACATCCGATGTCGAGAAGAGCTAGGCCTCCGTCCAGAGGTTGTGCGAGTTGGTAGAGCTGCTCGATATGTTGCCAATAGGTTGGTAGTTCTTCCAGGGCTTGAGTGAGATGTGTTTGCACGCTCCAAAGGCGATCCCTGGCTTCGGCGTTGACGAAATACTTGGCTCGGAGCCGGTCGCGTTCGAAGCGTGAACGAATGGCGATAGGCCTTGAGATGGAGAGGGGGATTGTTGCGGACGAAGGCGCGAAGTTGTTGGACGGCTGGCAGAGCTGCCGGAGACGTTGCCAACTCACCTCCAAGCCCTTCGGCGCGATGTCGCCGGCAGTCAAGATGGAATATGGTAGGCTCGCGCGGCGACCTTTTAATCCGAGTAGACCCATCGCATCGTTCAAGTGAATCGGTGAAGTTCCTGGTACCGTTGGTGCAGAAGCTTCGGGGTTGGCCGTGATAATCACGACCTCGGTTTCACAGTGCGTGAGATCACTACGTAGTGCGGTTACGTCCGTGTACTGTGCGGCAATGGCGTCAGTCAAGAAACGATCGATGTCTAGAGGAATTCCCAACAGATTGCCTATGCCGAATCGGGTTCCTGCTAGATGTTCTTGGATCAGATTACGTTCATGTAGTGCATCGAGACAATTCCGAAGGTCCAGAGTCGGATTGATCAGAATGAGCCGACGAATCAATCGATGCCAGTCTTGACGTCGTAGCGCAATTCGCCCAAGGATGTCCGGCGCTACCATAGTCAGTGACGCCCCAGGCCACATTTTCTGCGTGAAGGCTAGGACGGTGTCGAGGTCGTCTTCCAGGGAGGTGAAGGTTGTCTGGGCTGGATCACCGTCGCTGAGGCCCAGATGGCAACTGTGGTCATAACGCAGAACTCGCAGCCCACCTTCTGCAAGAAGGTAGGCAAAGGCTACGTATGCCTGCTGAGTCATGCCATATCCCGAGCATAGGAGTACGATGGGAAGCAAAGTGGTCTGCGCTTGCCGGGGCGCGTCATGACACAGCGCGATAATGTGGCCCTCACGATTCCGCAATGCATGTGAGACCGTGATCACGGAACTATTGGCCGTCGGTTCGGCGAGATCGTGCGAAGGGCCGATCGCCGGCATAGTGATGCTTCGCAGTCTGTATTCCTGAGCAGTTGACAAATTCTCAAAACGCACTCCTAGCTGAAAACGTCCCTTCGATGCGGTCTCCGGGCGAGATGTTGTATTGATGCGCAGGATGCGCGTCCATATAACACGCGCGGTCCATAGGTCATCCGCCTCTTTTGAAGCCGGAGCGCCGATGGGTTGCGCGATTGGACCAACAAGAATTAATTGGATGATCTGATGCTCCGCCAGGGAGTCCAGGTGCCCGGACAATTCGAGGCAGGCTCCGTCTCGGCTGAGGTCCAAGATCAGGCCGGGCGGCCGATCCGACCGATTCTCCTCGATCGCAAGTCGAATGGGAATTGTAATCGCCAGACGAACCGTTTCACGCCGGTCTTTCGGCATGTCACTCGATATAGGTACATTCTCATGCCCGTTCTTTACCGGTGAAAAGGGCGAAAGAATTAAGGCTTCGAAGCTCACCGAGGTGGAACCTTCTTGGAGTCCATCCAGAAGTGACTGCAGCACGTTTCGGTCACCGTCACTAGTGAGCGCAAATGATATGACGATGTCCTTGGTGAACTGCAATGTGGATTCGTCGGTTGTAGGAGGACGCTCATGCGCCATACCCTGAAGTTCCAGAAAGCTGACCGGTGTTTTGATGACCACATACGCCGGTTGCAAATGAACTGAGGGCGACTGGTCACGGAGCGTTAGTAGCGCTCCTCTTGTGCTCATGTTTCGAAGGACGCAGCGAAGTGTACTATTACCGATGGTCAGTTCAACGGGGAGCGATAGCAGGTGGCGCGGAAACCGACGGCGCTCACGAGTTGATACGGAAGGATTTGACGTATCAGCGGGGTACTGGCTGGTTCCAACTATCGAAGCTTGTGTTCCAAGTTTGTCGAGACTGTCGGATGAGGTCAGCGTATCGCCGGCGGCCGGAATTCTAACCTTGATCGTCACTCCTTTGTCCGGTGTGCTCTCAATCTCGATGGCGCCCTTATGTGCATGGACGATCTGGTGAGCCCGCAGAAAATCCTCGGGCGATACGTCTTTGGCAGAGACGACGGATGGAAAATTACTGTCGCTTGCGACGACTTGGATGGTGAAGCTGGCATAGGTGCGGGTGGTGTTCGGATCGGCGGCGATGACATCATGTGGCGTCCTTCTGCTATGAAGGACGAGTGGTTCGGTGTACAGAGTGAGCCAAGAGGATGTAGGCATTCCAGAAATGCAACGTTGAGCATAGTCGAGAAGAATTCGTGCGAGATCTTCGACTGCCTCACGCGATCCTGTGATGACAGGGAGATCCTTAGCGAAGCGTGCCGTTAGCTGGGGGCCCTTGCCTTGTGATTCGCGTAGGGCAGACTGCATCACCGCCTGGAGGATTTCATTGAGGATGAGAGGTTCATCTGACAACGGTTGTGCTTGAATAATCTGTACCAGCTGTTGGGTTAGTTGGTTGGCTTGCGAAGCCTGGGCGATCATGGTTTCTACATGCTGCTGGATTTTACTCTGCTGGATTGTGCTCAGCAGTCGTTGTGAGTCTTGGAGTAGAGTGGTCAGAGGCTGCTGGAGTTGACGTGATACCCTGGCGGCTTCCTGTGAGAGAGCGAGCTGGCAGTTGGTTTCTTGGAGTCTGGATTCCAACTGTGTGAGGCGGTCCTGCTGGGATTTTTCTTGTGAAAGATCACGTACCAACCCCACCGTGCCGATATATCGATGGGCATGGTCGAGCAATCCTTTGGCCGTAACCTCTACGGATACGACAGAAGGTGTCACATTTGGGGTCGATTTTCGATGCAGCGTGAGTTTAAACCTGCGCACGGAGCGGCTTCCGGCCCGGCGTTCGTTCACGCGAAAGCGTCCGGTAGCCTCCTCTTGCGGTGGAATAAGGATTGAGTAATGCTGGCCGGCAAGCTCCTCTGGTGTGTAGCCGAGCATTGCCGTCACGATGCCGCTGACATAGATAAAGCGGCCATCCTGGTCGAGCTCATATAAAAGGTCGTTCACGGTATCAATAAATCGAAGGTGCCGCTGAAAAGTGTGGTCGAGTTTCGCTTGCAGCTCGCGTTTCTCAACGGCCTCCTGGGCAGAGAAGAGCAACTCTGTGACAAAACCAGGTGAATTCTTAAACAGGAGGAAGTCTGCGCCGTTCTGCAAGGCTTGGATTGCCGTCTGTGAATCGCTCTGGTTTGTTTGAAGAAGGATTGCCGCATAGGGGGCATTGCGGCGGATACGAGCGATGATGTCGAGGCCGCTGTTGGGCTGCAAGTCCTGATCGATCAGGATGATCTGCCAGTCGGCTCGCTGACTAAAGGTGAGAGCGTCTTCTGAGGAGAAGCCGGCTTCAATGCGGCAATTTGCGAAGAAACCTCTTAAGCTGGAGGTCACCAGTTTGAGTTCGTCCGGATGTTCACTGATGAGCAGAATGTTTAATGACGATTCAGGACTCGGCATGAAAGATCTCAGGTCCTCACACAGGGGATATGATCGTGCGGTCCAGATGCTATTCGTGGCATGCCCAGCGTTTTGCCGTTCATCATTGACAGTTCGCCCTATTAGGGGGGACTGTATGCTTAAAAACGGCTATTGGCGACATAAGTGGTTCAATATCATACAACCCCCCGAGATGCCCAGTCCGCTGCATGCGGGGACAATGTTACTTCGGTAGGGGAATAGCTTGTAATGGATTGAAGAAGGATCAGCGAGGGAGCTAAGCGCGCTTGGCTGAAAAATAGGTCAGCAGCCAGCTCTGAGCGATGAAGTCGCAAAGACCAATATACGGGGGCATTGGCCCACTGCAAACTCTAGTCTGCCCCGGGCGCCGAGCAAGGCCTATTTAACGGGCAGCGGTTGTGCTGGCAGGTTGTTGACAGACGCCGGGAGTCATGTAGAGAAGATAGTTCCCCATTCCATAATGAATATTAGGGTTCTGCAAGGGGTGATGGTGAACCATGATCATTTCATAGTCGTCTTGTTTGGTGACCGCGAATCCTAAGTCATTTTTATACACTTGGTAAGGTCTAAAGTCGCGAAAGGTACCATCGGCATCCACGTCGGGAACGGTTCTGAGGAGGGTCTGGTTGGTAGTCTTATTCTCAAGCGCGACCATGAGGAGTTCATCGTGGCCGTGAGGGTAGGCGAATTTTACACATCCGTCCATGTTGAACTTCAGCGGCGCCGAAAGCACTGACACGCCCGGTTTAATTTCGATTCCCTCGTCGGTTTGATCCCCGCCTCGTTGACCGAACTTGCTGTAGCAGACGATATTCACACCCACTTGGTAGACATCCATCTCCTGTACTTTCGCGCCCCTCGGTGCCACATACATCGTGAACCGTGCCATTACGTCCTTCGTGGGTGGGGCCTTGTGATAAAACGCGACCACGGACATCAGATTTTGACCTTTGCCCAGTTTCACGCCATATCCGTCCGGAAAGCGGGCTTCTGTCATCTCCAACCCCGCCCCGGCGAAAAACAACGGTTCCCCATCGCATGACACGCTGGGTTTGTCGTTATTCAACATGAGAATGTGATGGAGGTAGTTCTTCGGCAGCGGCTGGCCGTCCTTCGTGAATACTTCGGATTTATATCCGATCATGAACGTGTCGTCCGGCAACTGAAACACTTTTTTCGGCATGCTGGAGGCGAGATCGCCATCGTGCCCGGTCGGCAGATCAACCGGGCCGAACGTGAGGGTAACGGTGTGATCGTCGATGGTAATTTTGGTGTCGCCCGTACTGGGCATCGTAGGAATTGCGTGATGATCATGGCCGCCATCGGCATAGACCGCACTCGTGAGCCCTAGCAGGATCAGCATTGTCAGTAGCGCACGAATCATAGCCCCTCCTCGTTGTAACAGACCGGCCGTCCGTGAAGTATATGTGAACCATGTCAGGGGAGTGTCGCCCGCGTGCTAAGGAGTTGGAGGCGGTGTGAGTCTTTTCCACAGGTAACTGCCACCGTGCTGCCGGGGCGGGATATGGTCCTTCGTGCCGACTCGAACATACCACCATATTCCCTTGGCTTGTGTGCCGTCTTCAGAAAGAACGATTTCAAATGCGCCTTCGCGGTCATTGCCCGTTTGTTTCCACGTGCCCTGCCATCGGCGGTCGTTATAGTTGGTGGTGGAGAATTGCCCCCCTTGCCAGGTATAGGGACCATTGCCTTGCGCATTCAGAGTCGCAACGTATTTTTTATTGTCCTCGATCTCAGTGACTTCCCATTCTCCACTTAAATCCGCGCTAGCTTGAATGCCCGCTTGGCTGTCGGCGGCTCGATGAAGGAGCGTGGTCTTGTCGGCCGAGGCGATCCCCGAACGGGTGTCATGATGCCGGGTTGACTCATGCCAGGAGACGAGAATCCAGCGTCCATCCCGTCGTTCCAGCACGCCGGTTTCGCGGAGTGGGAGTACCATCGGTTGATCGTCGGAATTGACGTGACGGATATAGTCCAATTCCATCGCAAACCAGGTAATTTCGCCGTTGCGCCAGAGTTGCAGATGCGTGATTGGGATATCCAGCTTGACGACGGAGTCGAATTCACTGCGCATGTCAGCCGCAAGGGCAGGCCAGCCCTCATATTTGCGTCCATCGAGCGTATAGCCGAGGGCGTCGGCATCGTGCGACATGTACTTCGACATCGTGGCAAGATCCCGTTCTGCATTGGCTCGCACGAGCATACGCAACGTCGTTTCCGCGTCGAGAGGTTCGTCGGCAGACGCCGGAGAACCAAGCAGCATGCTGATCAGCACAACAAAAACAAGCTGGGTCCAGTGCGGGAGGAGGTCGGATTGATGTCTACGCAGCCGATTGTTCATAGGCAGAAAAAATCGTCTCACTGAAATAAGCGCACACTCCAAAACTACCTGGTGCTCGGAGGTGCTGTCAATGTCTATTTGCCTGATCAACGCTCTCCGTGCTGGTGCAGGCCACCACGGTCACATTGTCGATTCCCCCTGCCTCGAGCGCCGCCGTGATCAGTGCTTCGGTACAGAGGGGGGGATGGTGTCGGTGGGGCAAGGCTGCCTGTAGAATGCGCTCGTCCGTCAACATTTTCGTGAGGCCGTCAGAACAGAGCAGCAACAGATCGCCCTGGATGAGATCATAGGGGAAAACATCGCTTTTGATCGTGGGACCAACTCCCATCGCTCGAGTCAGCACATGGCGGTCAGGGTGATGAGCGGCCTCGTCTGGAGTGAGGCGTCCGTCGCGAATCCTTTCTTCGACCAGCGTATGGTCACGGGTCAGTTGGATGATCGTCTTGTCCCTGATCACATAGGCCCGGCTGTCGCCGACGTTCACCACCACCAGACGGGGAGTGGGATGCTGGAGTAGATGCGCCGCGACCAACGTGGTTCCCATTCCCTGCAACGGTGGTTCGTGATCGGCGCGGGCAAGGATAGCGGCATGGGCATGGTCGACCATAGCGGTGAGGGGGAAGATGGCGCGTTCTTCCTCCGTGACATCAGATGTGGCCGTCCTCAGGGAGAGAGTGGGAGCAAAATCAGCGAGGGTGTCCACCACGAGTCGACTGGCGACGTCGCCTCCCGGTTGGCCGCCCATGCCGTCCGCCACGACCCATAGCCGGTGACGGTTATCGACAAGGAAGGTATCTTGGTTGGAACGACGGACCAAGCCGCGATCCGTCTGACCATATGCCGTCCATTCCCACGTACTTGGGGTCATGCGCCTGCTATCCGAGAGGAAAGTAGGGATTGTGGGCCATATCGGGCGATTAGCCGATCAAACAAGCATTCCGCCAAGGGCTCAAGATTTCGAGTGTCCGCGGCGTTATATCGAACGAGGAGGTCCAGAGCGGCTGCGTCGCCCGCCCGGTGTTGATGCCATAATCGAACTGCTTCCATTCCGTCGAGCTGATGCAGATCACATTCCCGGGTGATGTCCAACTCGCGTTCGATGTGTTTGAGTCCACCTTGCAGTCCCACCCGCCGCGCAGCGAAACACAAATCGAAGTGCGGAATTGATACTCGAAGCCCTTTGAAGTGAACTTGCAGGTACGGGATATCAAAGACGCTGCCGAAAAATGTGATCAACAAGTCGGCTTGATCAAGCTCTTCTTGAATCACATCTCGGGTCAAGGAGTCGCCCCAGATCAGGGTGCTCATTCGACCATTACGATACAGCCCGACGATGGTCACCTGACCGTCATGGGCGGACAGGCCGGTTGTTTCAATGTCGAGGTAGAGCGCCCGCGTTCCGAAGGTCCGATACAGACGCCAGTGGTCGCGAGCATGGAGGCAGCCGGCGAAATACCGGGCATTCCGCCGATCGAGGTGTTCTTGAGCCGAAGCCAGGTCGGCGTCATACAAGACCTTGCGGGCAGCCGAAATTCCGGCCAATCGAGATTGTTGACGGAAGGCCGCCCAATCGGGAATACCTTCTTCCCACAGTCGTCGTTCTGTGGAAGAACCGATGCCTTTGAGATGGACAAACGTCGAGGTCAACATACAGGTATTCCGACAAGCCTGGGCCGGATTGTAGCCTTGATTTCACGGGATAAACAAGTTAGAGTCCGCGACTGGTGCGGAGTTTCGTCATTCTATGCTCGATATCACCGTGCACGCGAGGGGTCATGACTACGAATGGAAGAATGAAACGTATTCGAATCAGCGTGGGCGGGGTCCATCTGGATGTTGAATTGAAAGGCACCCGCACGGCCGAGGAGATTTATCGAGCGCTTCCTGCTGAAGGACCGTTGAATGTCTGGGGGGAAGAGTTCTATTTTAAAATTGACGGCGTGAAAGACCATCGGGAGACGGCGACCACCCAGGTCAAAGTCGGCGATGTGGCATTCTGGGGCGCCGGGCAAGTGTTGGCGATTTTTTTCGGGCGCACCCCGATGAGCATGGGACCGGATCCGGTTCCTGCAGACCGGGTCAATGTGGTCGGGCGGGTGGTGGGGGATGCGGCGGCCCTGCGTCAGGCCATGAACGCGAGCACCATCCGTGTGGAGCGGATTGAGCAGGAGTCGCCCGTTGGATAATTGTCTGTGCTGCGGCACAGTTGTCCCTGGGGAAATTCTTGGAAGGACTGCGAATCGATGAGGCTGGCCAAAGAACGAATTCGTCATATGGCTGAGGCGCTGATCACTCGGTTGCATGAACTTTCGTTTTTGGAAGTGACCGGAGATCGGAAGGCGCTTCGCGGAGCGTTGGAACAGACGATGACAGAGGAACTTGGGGTGGAAGATCGGTTGAATGCTGAAGTGCGCCGATTAATGCAGCCATACGAGCGGCAAATCGAACAGGGTCAAGTGGACTATCAGAAAATGTTCACCATGATTAAGCAGAAGTTGGTGCGCGAACGGGGTCTGATATTATAGGGGTGTGCGACCGGGATTGGAGCGGTGCATGATGTTCCGTCGGTTGCTTGGGGCTCGCATAGCTCGCACCCTCCTGTATACCAAATAACGGTAGGAATTGTGATCAGCGACGACAAGGCCAGCCATCTCGCCCATCTTGCACTTGGAACATTTAAGAAGAGTGCGTTGTGCCGACTCATCGAGGACGACGGCAAGGTATTACGGGAGATTAAGCGCGTGGTGGCGGCGGAACTAGTCTTAGAAGCGGAAACCGACAAAAAAGTTCGGGCTCGCTTGGCGTCCTATTCCAGGCATATTGTAGAGGGGAGTGCCGAATGGGATGTCATGTATCGAAAAGCTTTTGAAGAAGAACAAAAAAAGCGCGCCAAACCGTAAGATGCGCGACGAAATATCCTGACGAGGTTGAGGTTATGGTATGAGATACACGTTGCTGATTTCTCTCGGTGCGGTGCTGCTGTTGTTCCCGGCCTGCACTCATTCCAAGCCGAAACCGCTGGTGCCGCTGGAACTCACCTCTGGAGCAAATGCCCAGGCCATTGCGCTCAATACCCAGGGCACGCAGGCGTTCCAGGGCGGCCAACTTGCTGAAGCCAAGAACTATTTTGCCCAGGCAATCAAAGTGGTCCCAGACTCAGGCCAGGCGCATTACAATTATGCGTTGACCTTGAATGCGTTGGGCGAAAGCGATTCTGCTCGTCAACACTTTATTGAGGCGGCAAACTTGGCGCCGGGCGATAAGGTGATTTGGGACTCTCCCGCATTGCGGCCGTTCGGAAGCCCGGCACCCCCAAAGGGGCCGCCCAAGGAACATCCATATGGTACGAGAAAGCCGGATATCGGCACTGGGCCACGCTAGCCGGATGATCCGACGCCTGTTCAGACGGAGAGAGGCATATGGCAGGTGACTTAGCAGTGGGCAAGAAGGCGCCGGACTTTTCTTTGCCGGATCAAGACGGCAGCATGGTGTCGCTGAAGAGTCTCAAGGGCAAGCAGATCGTGCTGTATTTTTATCCCAAGGACAATACTTCCGGCTGTACAAAGCAGGCGTGCGACTTCCGGGACTCCCTCGCACCGATCAAGAAAACAGGGGCAGTTGTGCTCGGAGTCAGCACGGATGGGAAAGGGTCGCACCAGAAGTTTATCGCGAAGTATGGGCTTCCCTTTGCACTGCTAAGCGATGAGGATGCGGCCACGTCCAAGGCGTACGGGGTCTATAAAGAGAAAAGCATGTATGGCCGGAAGTACTGGGGTATTGAGCGGAGCACTTTCGTGATCGATGCTACTGGACGACTGAAGGCCTTGTTCAGGAAGGTGAAGGTGCCTGGCCATGTCGACGAAGTGCTGGCGGTGCTCGAGGCCTAACAAGGCGGTCTGCGAGGCAGCCTTGCATCGCCTTGACCATTGATGGATCCCCTTGAAAAAACCTCGCACGCCTGCCGTGCCGCCGCCCTGTCCATCCTGCCGGGCATGGGCCATCTCTATATCGGGGAAAAGCGTGGTGGGCTGCTACTCCTTGCCGGAATAGCCCTCATTGTCATCTGGCTGTATCTGTTTTCCATGGCCTCCGTAGCCTTGGTCGCGCTGGTCCTGTATTGCATGGTCGATACCTATCTCACCGTCAGCCGGGACCGTGGTCTTCTTGGCTAATCAAGCCCCATTCGAGCCACAATGGAGTCGGACAGTTACTATGGCAGCATTGCTCCATGTTGGGCTTCACAGCGTCCTCATCGTGCTTCTGCTCTGTTGGGTGATGAGTGTGCCCGGAGAAGCGGCCAACCAGGCCTCAGGCATTCTTGCAGTGAAGGATGTATTAGCCCTGCCGAACCACCTCGCTCGAATTGAAGCTCAACTCTCCGGCAAGACGCCGGCCGGAGTGGCGACGTGGGCTGGGGTTCCGTTGCAACTATCCATCGACGGCAAGCCTGTGGGGACCGTCAAGACCGGTGAAAGTGGGCAGGCCATCTTCGAGTACATGCCGAAGTTGCGGGGCACCTACGGAATCACCGTGTCGATCGATGGCACAGCTTCGGTCTCGGCGGAAACGACCCAAGCGACCCTGTGTGTATGGGAGCGCAGACGACCAATATTATTAGTCGAACTCGAAGCGATTATGCAGCCTAACCTTTCAGCCACGGCTGCTGGTTCCCTTACCTCGGCGGGACCGCTGGCTGAGCCACCGGCACAACCGGTTCCCGATGCGGCCGAGGAGCTGTGGCGCCTCACGCAGTATTACTACAACGTGATCTATGTGCAGTCGTCCCCAGAAGCTGCGTCAGTCAGAGGGGTACATCGGTGGCTGGAGACCCATAAGTTTCCTGCGGGCTTTGTGATGACGCCGCCTTCCGGAGATGTGAATGCCGCGATCGAGGCTGTTAAACAAAGTGGCTGGACGACCATGAAAACCGGTATCGGACGCACGCGCTCGTTTGCGGACACATTGCTTCATCAGAGGATGGAGGTGGTCGTGGTGCCGGAACTCCCTAAAGGCGAGTTGCCACGAAAGGCGAAGGCGGCGAAGGAATGGAAAGAGGTGAGAAAGAAATTGTGAGCGCGACGGAGTTTCCTTTCTTGCCGAGCAACGCGCGGCTTCAGAAAGCCCTCGTTGGAGGCGCGCAGTTGAAAGGAAAGCTCCATGCGCTCACCGAGGATGATAAAGTAGGGGAGGAATCGTCTTAGTGCTCGGGGACAGGGTGCTCGCAGAACGTGCAGGTTCGTTCGATGCCCAGTTCATGGCTCCCCGGACATACCTTCCCGCTTTCGAAGGTTAAGGAGAAACCTGGTGGTCACTGTGATCGGCGGTGATTGATAAAAAGGTGTTACTGAGCAATTCGTGACCGAGTACGATTCACTCCCGGATCGAATCATGGTATGTTCAGCCCCGACAGAGCGTGATCTCATTGAAGGAGTAAGAGCCGGTATGTTGTTAGAAGGAAAGAAGGGACTGATCATCGGTGTGGCCAACAAGCATAGCATCGCCTGGGCGATCGCGCAGTCTGCGGCGCGTGAAGGCGCGCAGATGCTCTTCAGCTATCAGAGCGAACGCTTGCGCGAAAACGTCGAGGAATTAGTTCAGACCTTGCCTGGCTCATCGTCCTGCGTGTGTGATGTCGGAGATGACAGCCAGATCGACGCGATGATGAAACAAGCAGGACAGAAATTAGGACGGTTGGATTTTCTCGTGCACTCCCTGGCCTTTGCTCCGCGAGAAGAACTCACGGGAGAGTTTGTGAATACGACTCGCCAGGGTTTTGCGACGGCCCTTGATGTCAGCGCCTATTCTCTTGTTGCGGTCACACGAGCAGCTGTGCCGTTGATGACGGAGGGTGGATCCGTGGTCACCCTGACCTATCTTGGAAGCGAACGAGTCGTCCCACACTACAATGTCATGGGGGTAGCCAAGGCAGCGCTTGAGGCGACGGTGCGTTATCTAGCCCACGATCTGGGGCCTAAGAATATTCGCGTGAACGCTGTGTCTGCCGGACCGATCAAGACCTTGGCCGCCCGGGGTGTCTCCGGGATCAGCAAAATGGTCGACCACCATCGCCTGTTCGCTCCGCTCCGGCGGGCGACGGAGCAAGGCGAGGTCGGCGACACGGCTATGTTCCTGGTGAGCCCACTGGGCCGTGGTATCACCGGAGAGGTGATCTACGTCGATGGGGGATACCATATTCTCGGATCGCTGGCGTCCGTCGATTAGGAACCTGGCGCCGCCGTTCACACGACCTCTCCCGATCCACTACCCTCATTGGTTTCACGGCCTGTCTTGGTACGGGCGGCTGCTTCTTTTCCCGTCACGCCGCTTCATTCTGCTCTTAACGGGTATGTTACTCTGGGCGCTTCCGGCTACCCCGGAGGTTTCTGTCGAACGTTTCGACCGGGAAGAGGAGGGCTTGACAGGACCTGTTCTCTCGGTTGAAACCAGGGAAAGTTTGCTGGTGCAGATTGATTGGTTTGATCCACAGGGACGCCTGATTGAGCGCCTTCAGCATGGCATGGAAACCTCGCAAGGACTGTGGCCGTTACGTTTTGTATATAGCTACGACCAGGCGGGCAGACGGACGGCTGAAATAGTGCATGACGCGCGTGGTGAACTCGTGAAAGAAACGCGCTTCGCCCATGATGAGTATGGCCATCGATCGGCCGAGGTTGCCACATGGAGTGATGGTACGTTTGAAAACGCGTCGCTCTACGAGTATGACGAGGCGCATCGCCTGATACGAGGGCTTCACTACAACGCGCAGCAAGTCATTAATCGAAACCTCTATACCTTCGACGGCGCCGGGCGCTTGGTCCGGGAGCGCTTTGAGCGCAACTACGGATACGATGCCCGCGGGCGCCAGGTGATGAGGTCCGATCGATTCAATATGGGATACGAGGTGGTCCTGCGGTACGACGATCAGGGCCGAATTCGTGAAAAGGCCGTGTTTGATTTTGCGGGACTTGCGCAGGGCCGTTCGGAGTTTCAATACGATGAGCACGGCAGTCAAGATGAGGAGCGCATCTTCAATGCCGAGGGACGCGCCACAGACCGCAAAGGCTATCGATATGAATACGATGACATGGGAAACTGGATTCTCGAAGCGCTCCAATGGTGGGCGGTACGAGACGGTCGCGAGACTCTCAAGCAGTTTCATATTCGCGAGCGTAGCTTCACCTATCATCCGTTGCCCTGAGGCTGAATCCTCGTCTGCTTCTTCTGCTACATGGGACTGACGTGGGTCTCATTCTGTCCTTCATCGCGGTGAGCCTCCTGAACCCTTGACCTCTTGCATTCATCGAGTGGTTCCGCTCCCTTCGGTGGCGCCGCCACCCCCCGCCCATGGTCCTTGTCGTTCACCTCCCAGGGACGACCCTCCTCTTGCATTAGAATCGCTACTCCAGTACTGGTAGACTGATTTTATTGCGGCTGCGTTTTTTACGTGCTGGGCTTCAGGCTGCCACACACCGCGCGTGTGCGCATGCTCGTGCATGCATGATAGAGAGCAGGAAGGCCATGTCGGATTGTCATCTTGGACGGATTCGGGCGGAATGGCTTGTCGCCTTCATCGTGGGGGCTTGGTTCATGTCCGGCGTCAATGTGGCGAATGGCTCCGTATCTGAAAATGTCCAGAAAGATTCAGCGATACATAGACCCGAGGTCCCCGGAACATTTCGAGACCCCGCGTCTCACTCCATGCAAGGTCATGCAGCGACCGCATCCACATCCGAAGGATCTGACTCTTCATTTACCTGGGAGGTGCGACCCTCCCGGAGCTATCTGATCCCAGCGCTCGAGATTCCCGTTTATCCGTTGCTCCTAAGTCAGTACGACCGGCATTTCACTGCGCCGAAGGATGACTATCGCACGACCGCCAATACATTCTGGACTCATGTGACTGATTCGAAGTGGGTTCACGACAATGACCAGTTTTCCGTGAATCAGTTTCTGCATCCCTATGGTGGAACGGTCTACTTTGGGTTGGCTCGATCGGCGGCCCCCAATTTCTGGGAGTCATGGCTCTATACCGAAGCCGGGAGTCTGCTGTGGGAACTTGGTGGAGAGAAAACGTGCCATTCTATCAATGATCAGATTACGACCACCTTCGGGGGCACGTTCCTCGGTGAGCCGCTCTTCAGGCCAACCTGTTATTGGAGAGTGATGACGAGGGCAAGCCAGGCTTCTTGCGGGAACTCGCCGCGGGAATCATCTCACCGCCGACCGCATTCAACCGCCTCGTCTTCGGCAATCGGTTTGACGAAGTGTATCCCAGTCACACACCGGCCACCTTTATGCGTCTCCAGGTCGGCGGCACCCTGACTGCGAGCAGCAATAACGTATTATCGACCGTCAAAGAATGTGGGGCCATTTGGGATTTCACGTTTACCTATGGGCTTCGGGGATAGCCCGGCTATACGTACGCCAGACGCTTTGACTATTTTGACTTCCATCTCACCGCCGTGACGGCAAGCATCTTAGAGACCATCAATACCCGCGGTTTATTGATTGGATCGACGTATGCACCAAATGATTCCACGCGCGGAATCTGGGGACTGTACGGAAGCTACGATTACATTTCGCCTCAAGTTTTTCGTGTATCCAGCACCCGCGCTGTCACTCGGGACCACCTGGCAAACATGGCTGTCGCAGGACGTGGCGCTTCAGGGCGCCGCCCTCGGGGGGCCGGCTATGGGGCAGCCGGCAGCATTCAAGCGTACGGGCGATCGAGACTATCACTATGGCGCCAATCCGCAGGCGCTTCTCGCGCTCCGGCTCATTCTTGGCGATCGAGCCATGTTCGATGTTACCGGGCGCGAGTATTATGTCACCGGGATACTCTCCCCGGAGCCACAAGGGAGCGAAAATATCGTGCGCGCAGATGCCTCGTTCACGGTCAGGCTCTTCGATCGTCATGGCCTTGCGATTCGATACGCGATGTCACATCGCGATGCGAGTTATCCCAACGTCGAGTATCGCAATCAGACCGTCGGGACGGCCAGCCTCATGTATGTATTGCTGGGAAAGAGCGGATTCGATGCGGTCGACTGGCGCTAACGGTGGGTTCTCGTCCGGACTTTAAGTGGTCATCCTTCCAAAGGTGAACAATGGAACTGTATGGCTCCTCGAAAACGTCCCACCAAGCGCCCTACTCGCCATGCGAGCAGCACTCGATTTTCCCGGTCCGTGAGCAGGCTGGGAGAGCGTTTCAGCACGGCAAGCCACGTCTGCCCGTAGGCCCGCCAGCGCCACCATTCCGGCTGCTGAGGCGGCGCTGCTTTTTTCGCCACCAACACTTCCCACTGCGACCAGTTCCGAGACTGTACATAAATGCCTCGCAGAGTGGCGCGTAATCGAATGTGCACCGTGCCCTCGGCAACGTACTGCAGGCGCACACCCGCCTGGTGGAGCCGCCAACAGTATTCCGTATCGAATAAATAAGGGATCGTCTCGTCGAATCCGCCGATAGCGTTATGGATCTGGCGACGGATTGCGAAGTTTCCGCTGCCCGCGTGCGGGAAGTAGGGGGGATAAAAACTGGTTTGCAGGCACATTTGCTGAGGATGGTGACCGAAAGTGGCCTGTAGCCAGTCGGGATTGAGTTTTTGCGTATCGATCCGGCCGGCCACTGCGTCTTGTTTCAGCAGCGCTTCTCCCATTGCCTCCACCCAGCCTGGCGCTGTCGCGTCGTCCGCATCGCAAATGGCGATCGCATCGGAACGGGCATTGGCGATACCCACGTTGAGCGCGTAGGCTTGCGACTTGCGCGCCGACGCCGGGACCATTCGGATATAAGGGAATTGACGAGTGTAATCCCGCACAATGTGCGTCAATTGGTCGGTCGAGCAATTGTCCACCAGGACAATTTCCCATGGATGCCTCCATTGCTGGCCCACCAGTGACTCCAGTTGTCCGCGGATAACCGACGCCGCATTATGACAAGGAATCACGACGCTGAGTTTGATGTTGGAGGACATGATCCTGGGTGTCTTTCCTCTCCATTCGGTAAGGCCTGCCGGTCACAGAGACTGTGTCACATGTCGGAAAGATAAGACCGTATGGCACCGACGCCCTAAGTCCGTTCTGCCACACTCGATGCGAATGCGCTTGGACAGATGAGTGGGCGCATGCACAAGCCGCCCAGCGCTATGTCGCAGGCTTGTGCATGCGCGACGTTCGCTGTAGCCTGACGAGACGCCGTTCAGACAGGTGACCCGGACATCAGAGTGTTCCGTCGCTGAGACGATGCCCGTTGTCGCATTCGTTTTTACTACTCTACCGGCAATAGGCCTACGGCTGGACTAGGAGTTTCCCTAGATCTGGAATTTTTGTCTCATGCGCTGCAATGATGTCGTCCACCATTCTTTCAGGAGCACAAACCATCATCGGCGGTCGCATAGCACAATAATTTTTAGGGCTCATGCGGACTAGTGTCGAGAGATGTTCACTGTTCTGTGGAGGAAATCATGGCCGCCCCAAGAGTCGGTCTTTACAGTATGCCGACAGTAATCGCTCGCGACAATCGAGGGTTCGCCGTTTGACAGCGAGCAGGTCGGAAAGAGATACGGTCTTTCACATTATGGGGTCAGTGGACCAGTGATAGGCTTGCCGGTATCTGCCCCGACTGTTGAGGCCATGGCTTCTTGCGGCAGAATGCGGAAGTGGGTCACGGCGAACGACACGGCTTGGCCTACGGTAAAGCGGCATCGACGAAACTCTTCCTTGTTCATGCGAGATCGTAGTATCTGGCCATCGGCAGTTTCAATCTCCAGCCGGTAGGCGACGCCAAGAAAATAGATGTGCCGGAGTTTGGCCTGCTGACGATAGCGGGCCGGATCTTCAGCCACCTTGAGGTAGTAGGGGCGAAATCCCACCTGCAGTTTACGGCCGTCGTCAAAGCCGGGTGCCGGAAACTCAAGAGAGCCGATCTGAACCTGCTCGCGCCGCACGACCCCTTCCACTATATTCATCGAACCGATAAATCGAGCGACGAATTCTGTGGCCGGTTCTTCGTACACATCCGCGGGAGACCCGGCCTGTTCCAACTTACCCTTGGAGAACACGATAATGCGGCCGGATACTTCCATCGCCTCCTCCTGATCGTGGGTGACGAACAGGCTGGTGACATTTAAATCAGTATGCAGGCGGATCAACCATTCGCGGAGTTCCTGCCGCACCTTCGCATCGACGGCGCCGAAGGGCTCATCCATCAACAACACGGCGGGCCGGGGCGCCAGCGCGCGGGCAATGGCGACGCGCTGGCGTTGTCCGCCGGACAGTTGATGCGGGTAGCGGCCGCCCAATCCTTCCAGACTCATGAGCGTGAGCAGTTCCTGGACACGCTGGTCGCTGTCCGAACGGCTCCATTTCTTGATCTTCAATCCAAACGAAATGTTGTCGAGCACCGTCAGATGTTTGAAGAGCGCGTAATGCTGAAAGACGAATCCAATATTGCGCTCCTGCACCGTCAGGTCGTTGACCCGTTTGCCGTCGATGAATATGTCGCCCGCGGTTGGGACTTCCAGCCCGGCGATCAAGCGCAGCACCGTGGTTTTTCCGCTGCCGCTCGGTCCGAGTAAGCCAAGCAGTTCTCCTTCGTGCACGACGAATGAGACGTTGCCGACCGCCGTTCCAGACCCGAATTTTTTTGTGAGCCCCCGCACTTCGATTTTCACCGGGTTACTGCGCTCCCGCTTTCGCCACGGTCGTGTCTGCTCTGGCCTTGGCGATCTCCAGCACCGTCAAGATCGCAAACGAGACCGCCAGCAATGTCAGCGCGACGGCATTCGCCGCCACATAGTTGAAGTCGACGTAGCTTTGATAGATGTGCAAGGTAGCGGTCTGGGTCAGTGACAAGATATTGCCGGAGACGACCAGCACGGCGCCGAATTCGCCGATCGCCCGCGCCACGGTGAGCGTCGCGCCATAGACCAGCCCCCAGCGAAGCGCCGGCAGTGTGACCTTTAAAAAAACCTGCCATTCGCCGGCGCCCAACGTTCTGGCTGCTTCCTCCTCATCGGTGCCCAGCGTTTGTAACAGGGGCGTGAGTTCGCGCACCATGAAGGGAAATGTCACAAAGAGGGTCGCAAGGATCATAGCCGGCAAGGCAAACAGTACTTTGATTTGCACATGACCGAAGAACGCGCCCAATAATGTGTCGGGCCCGAACATCAAAATCAGCATGAACCCCGCGATGACGGGAGACACGGCAAACGGCAGGTCGATCACGCCGCTGACCAGGCTACGACCCCAGAACTGTTGGCGTGCCAGCACTAGCGCGGTCATGGTGCCGAAGATCAGATTCAGCACCAACACGATGACTGTAATTTCAGCCGTGAGAGTGAACCCATGCAGCGCTTCCGGCCGCGAGATCTCCGTCCAAAACGCGTCGATGCCCTGACTGAAACTCTGGTTGGCCAGGTAGAGAATCGGTCCGACCAGCAGAACGAGAAAATAGAGCCAGACGATTCCGATCAGGACCCGTCGCATGCCGATGCCCCCATTACAGTCACGCCATGTGTTACTGCCGGATCCACACTGTCAGATCCTCGTGGTCGATGCAGTCAAACGGCCTGCACGCTCTTCCTTGGCGTGAGCCCATTGAAACCATCGCGGCAATCGCTCTCCCGGTCGGCGTGTTAATCGCTCCAGAACCAGGAGGACGACAAAAGAAATGAGTAAAATGAACACCGAAACCGACGTGGCGGCTTGCGGATTGTAGCTTTCGATCTCCCCATAGACATACACCGAGGCGACCTGCGTCTTCATCGGAATATTGCCCGCTACGATCACGATCGAGCCGAACTCGCCGAGTGCCCGCACGAAGGTGAGGAATACCCCGGTCAGAAGGCCCGGCAAGACAGACGGAACAGTTACTTTCCAAAACGTCATCCAGGGGCTGGCGCCCAAGGTAAAGGCAGCCTCTTCCTGATCGCGGTCCAATCCCATCAGTACCGGTTGCAGGGAGCGGATCGTAAAGGGCATGGTGACGAACAGCATGGCGAGAATGATGCCGGGTTGGTTATACAGCACTGCCATGCCGCCCTGTTGCAGCCATGTGCCCAGCAAACTAGTCGGGCCATAAATTGCCGCGATCATCAATCCTGCCACAAGCGTGGGAATGGCAAAGGGTAGGTCAACCAACGCATTCAAGAGCCAGCGTCCCGGAAATTCATACCGCACGAGGACCAGCGCCGAGACGGTGCCGAACACGGCATTGATAGCGGTGGCGATAGCGGCGGTCTCCACAGTGAGCCAGAGGGCCGCCGCGGCTTGTGGCGCCGCGAGGTCTTGGATGAATCGGTCGAGTCCAGCCGCAACCGATTGCTGAGCCAAGGCCGCAAGCGGAAGAAAAATCAGTAGCAGCACATATCCCACCGCGGTCGATCGGAGCGCCAGGCTCAGTAACATGTGAGAGGTCACGCAAACACCCTGTGCGTTATTTTTTGGCTAGATCTTCGACGACCTTGGTCCAGAGGCCCTGCGCGCCGAATAATCGTCTACTCACTTTGTCCCAGCCGCCGAGGTCTTCGATGGTAAAGAGCTGCGTCGGTTGGGGGAATGATGCCGAGGCGCTGGCCTGACGATCAAGGGGTCGAAACCCCAATTCGAGAAAGGCCGCTTGCGCTTCCGGGCCGTGAAGGAATGCGACGAAGGCGTCGGCGACATCTCTGACCTTGTGACGATCGGCGTACTTGTCGACGACAGCTGCGGGGTTCTCGATCCACACGGTTTCAGCCGGCACGATGATTTCGTATGGACGCTGACTCTTCACACGGGGGAGCAATTCGTTTTCATAGGTGACGATCACATCGCCGACGCCCCGCTCGAAGGTCGTCACTGATTCCCGCCCGCTCTTATCCATGACCTTCACATTGCGTTGAATGCGGGTGAGCAAGTCCGCCGCCTGCGAGTCGGCGGCGTCCGAGGCGACAGGTTTGCCTGCCGCGCGTTGTTCGGCCAGCTTCAATCCGGCGCCATAGATGGCGATGACATCCCACATCGCGCCGCCGGAGGTCTTCGGATTTGGATAGAGTACCTCCACCCCGGGACGCGCGGTATCTTCCCAACCCTTGATCCCTTTCGGATTACCCTTGCGGACCCCGAGCGCCACGACCGAGGCGGAAATCATGCCGCCGTGCGGCGCCGTTCTCCAATCATGGGCAATCAAACCAGCCTTGGCGATTTGATCGACGTCGCCTTCAAGGGACAACACGGCGACATCTGCGTCGAAACCCCCGATGATGGCACGGGCTTGGGCGCCGGAGGCGCCATAGGAACTGCGTATCCGCACCTCTTGGCCGGTCTTTTGTTTCCAATGCCGTTGGAAGGCGGGAATGATGTGTCGCTCGTACGCTTCCTTCGGGACGCTATAGGCCGCGAGTATGAGCTCGCGCGTGTCAGCGGCTTGAAGAGGAATAGACCACAGCGCGAGGATCGAGAACACGACCCCGAATGTCACGCGCAGGGTCGCGATGTTATGACCGGTCATGATGGGCATAGGATCCTTCCGTCTGCTTAGAAAGGGCGAAGCGACTTAAGGTGTAATGGTCAAGAATGTTGGCAATGGCATCACGCACCTCTCCCATGGCTTCTTGCAGAGGGCAGGAGGCCTTGGTGGCATAGGGACAATCCGAACATTTTTGGTAAGCCGTTTTGCTGACACAGCTGATCGGCGCCAACGGCCCGTCCAGAATGCGGATGACTTGACCGAGGGTGATTTCTTCCGGGGACTTGATGAGGGAATACCCGCCTCGAATACCACGTCGACTGGCCAGCAGGCCGGCGCGTTTCAATGCAAGTAAGATTTGTTCGAGAAACTCCACGGGGATGTTTTGACGCTCCGCGATCTCATGGCGCTGGATCACGCGTCCGCCATAGGTCGCGCACAGTTCGAGCAGCGCGCGCAGGCCATATTCACTTTTCTTGGAAAATCTCATCTGGTAAACGGATTTTGTCTAGTGAGTTACTCAAGAATTCCCAGAATAAACCAGCGCGCGATGTGATTCAAGCTTCTCGTGTGCGACAAGGCCCAGCGGATCGCCCCTTCTGATGTTCGGGGATGGTCTCCGCAACCTATTGAAATCGGACGCTCTGTTTCTTGACACCCTCTCACCGTTCTTGCTAGCTTCAGCCTACTTTTCTTCAGCCTTCATAAGCAGCCCGCTGCTAGATCTGGACATCCGGTGAATTTCCAAGACCTCATTTTGACGCTGCACCGATTTTGGTCGGATCGTGGATGTGTAATTCATCAACCATACGATTTAGAAATGGGCGCAGGGACTTTTCATCCGGCGACGTTTTTACGATCACTGGGTCCTGAACCCTGGCGCGCCGCCTATCCGCAAGCCTGCCGCCGGCCGACCGACGGCCGTTACGGCGAAAATCCCAACCGCATGCAGCACTATTACCAGTATCAGGTCGTGTTAAAGCCCGCGCCGGACAATATCCAGGACCTGTATCTGGAGAGCCTCAAACAGCTGGGGATAGATCCCAAGAAGCACGACATTCGATTTGTGCAGGACGATTGGGAGTCGCCCACGCTCGGCGCCTGGGGACTGGGCTGGGAAGTCCGGCTCGACGGCATGGAGATTACCCAGTTCACCTATTTTCAGGAGATCGGCGGCATTCCCTTGAATCCCATCACCGGCGAAATCACCTATGGAACAGAACGCATCGCGATGTACCTCCAGCAGGTCGACAACGTGTACGATCTGACCTGGACCGATGGCGTTACCTATGGCGATGTCCACCACCGCAGCGAGGTGGAGTTCTCGCGCTACAATTTCGAGGAAGGGGATGTGCCCATGCTCATGGCCACCTTCCAGTCCTTTGAGGGAGAGTGCAAGCGCCTGTTGGATAAGAACCTGACATTGCCGGCCTATGATTATTGCATCAAGACCTCGCACATGTTCAATCTGCTCGACGCGCGCGGAGCCATCAGCGTGACCGAACGAACCTCCTACATCGGCCGCGTGCGGGCGCTGGCCCGTCGCTGCGCGGAATCGTATCTCGCCGATCGCGAGGCGATGGGACACCCCTTGATCAAGCAACCGGCTCGAGCAGGCAAGGGCTCCTCCAGCCACTCAGCCGTAGCCACCAAGTAGCTGCAGGGCAGTACCTTACGATGCTATCCAAAAAGACCATGACGAAGACTGCCTCACGCTCCAAAGTTTCCAAAGCTCCGGCGACCACAGAATTGCTTCTCGAAATCGGGACAGAGGAACTGCCCTATCAGTTTGTGGCCCCAGCGCGACGCGCCCTGCAACAAGCGGCGGAGACGTTGCTGAAAGACTTCCGGCTCACTTATGGCTCCATCCGTACGATGGGCACTCCGCGGCGGTTGGTGCTGTTGATCGAAGGCCTTTCGAAGGAGCAAGCGTCTGCCATGAAAGAGGCCATGGGACCATCCAAGGCGGTGGCGTTCGACCAGGTCGGCCAACCCACTAGGGCAGCGATCGGCTTTGCCGCCGGCCAGGGCATTCCGGTTGACCAACTGCAAGTGCGTCAGACCCCAAAGGGCGAATATCTCTTCGCGGTAAAGCAGGAGCCGGGACAGTCGACCCCTACGGTGTTGACGCAAGCCCTGCCGCAATTTCTCGCCAAACTGTCATTTCCGAAGGCCATGCACTGGAACCAGACCGGCGTTCGTTTCGCCAGACCCGTGCGCTGGTTGGTGGCGTTATGTGGCGGGAAGGTCCTTCCGATTGAGTTCGCGACAGTTAGGGCCGGCGATGTGACGCATGGCCATCGGGTACTGGGCGCCAAGGTGTCCAACTCGAAGGGTTTTGTGGTGAAGTCAATTGCGCATTATCTACTGGAGACCGAACGCCACAGTGTGATGGTGGATCCGAACCGGCGGCGCGATTTAATTTTAGAGCAGCTGGCGTCGCTCGCGACATCCGCCGGCGGACATCTACATCAGGATGACGATTTACTCGAACAGGCCATTTACATGGTCGAGAACCCCCATACGATCTTGGGTTCGTTCAAGCCGCACTATCTCGCGCTCCCTAAAGAAATACTGATGACCTCCATGAAGGAACATCAAGGCTACTTCTCATTGATCGATCAGAAGGGGGCATTGCTGCCGCATTTTCTCGCCGTCACCAACATGAAGTTGACGAACATGCAGTTGATCCGCGAGGGAAATGAGCGGGTGCTTGCGGCGCGTTTGGCTGATGCGAAGTTTTTCTTCGATGAGGATCGCAAGATCCCACTGGCCGACCGAGTGGCCAAGCAACAGGCTGTGACCTTTCATCAAAAGCTCGGCAGCCTCCACCAAAAGACCCAGCGCGTGATCGCCATGGCGGCACATGTCGCGGAGCAACTGGGTGAGGAACAACTGGTTAGGGATTGCCGCCGAGCGGCGGAGCTCAGCAAGGCGGACTTGCTCACCGGGATTGTCGGTGAGTTTCCAACTCTGCAAGGGATCATGGGCGGGGAGTACGCCAAGCATGACGGCGAGTCACCGGTGGTCAGCGCGGCGATCCGCGAACAGTACATGCCTCGCGCGATGGAAGGGGAGTTGCCGGAGTCGTTGGCCGGAAAGGTCCTTTCCCTTGCCGATCGACTGGACAGCATAGCCGGGTTCTTTCTCGTCGGCTTAGTCCCCAGCGGATCCGAAGATCCTTTTGCCCTCCGTCGCCATGCTACGGGGATCGTACGCATTCTGGTTGAGGGTACGCTGCGGTTGAACCTTGCACAGGCGGTACGACATGCGCAGGAGGTGCTCACTGGTCAGCAGATCGCCGCTGCGTCAGACAGCGGCAAGGGTGGGCCGCCTGATGTCATCGGCTTCCTGTTCGAGCGTGTGCGCTTCTATGGCAAGACCACGCGGCAATTCCGCGACGATGTCATGGAGGCGGTGCTGAAGTCGGTGGATCGCCAGACCATCGACCTCGTTGACCTTTTTGACAAAATGAAGGCGCTCCAGCAGATCACCGTGAGAGCGGAATTCGATCCCTTGATTGTCGGATTCAAACGCGCGCATCGACTCACTGAGAAAGAACAGTGGGATCGGAAGCCGGTGGATGCCGCTCTATTCCAGGAGGCTGCCGAGTCTGCATTGTACCAGATGCTGCAGGCCGGCCAGCAGGAGTATTCCGCCGCCATGGCCGGCGGAAACTATGGTCACGCGCTCGACGTGCTGGTTCGGATGAAAGGGCCGATCGACGACTTTTTCAACGCCGTCATGGTCAATACCGACGATCCCGCCGTGCGCGGAAATCGTCTGTCCCTCCTGAAGGCGGTCGATGATTTGTTCATGTCGTTCGCTGATTTCTCTCAGATTATGGTACAAGGGACTTAGCGAATGGTGAGCCTTTGGACTCCACTGCAGCGAGTGTCCCTGAGCGGACCGAGGCAGAGGCCGCGGCCGAGCTGAGGGCCAAGAAAGTCCGACGGTTTGCGTCCGGCATCAGCGTCGTCATGATGGTGCTGTGCAACGCGGTGTTCCTCTTCGGCATCTGGGTGACCGGCGTCAACTTCGAACGGCTGGTGCGGACACCGGATAGGTATGATTCCAAACACGACATCTGCTTGCGGCTGGCCTATCAGCACATTCCGGGCGCGGACAACCCGGTGCAATTCTGTTCGGAGTGGCTCAACCTCTCCGATGAGACCGGAAAGACCCATACGTTTCAAAAAGAGACCGAGATCAAACAGGGAGCAGACGGGAAGTTTTATTTCGATTACGGACCGTTCGTGGACTACCGGTTATTTGCGGTCGGCGCGTTCGTGGTGGGGATTATCGTATGCGGCATTCGTGTCACCAGGCACGTCGTAAATCGCTACCGTATGCGATTGGAAGCCGCCGCCCGGCATTCGGTCCCAAGTCATTGACCTCATAGCAGAAGGAGAGCGTCGCGTGGCCAAGAAATACGTCTATTACTTTGGAGATGGCAAGGCCGAAGGCACCGGTACGATGAAGGAGCTCCTCGGAGGCAAAGGCGCCGGCCTGGCCGAGATGACGAATCTCAAGGTCTCGGTTCCCCCGGGCTTCACGATCTCGACGGAAGCCTGCGTTGAATACTACAAACGCAACAAGGCCTACCCCCCCGGCATGATGGACGAGGCATTGCAGGCGCTCAAGCGAGTCGAGCGGTCGATGAAGGCCGGCTTCGGCGATCCGGACAATCCTCTCCTGGTTTCGGTTCGGTCAGGCGCGCGTGCCTCCATGCCCGGCATGATGGACACGGTCTTGAACGTAGGACTGACGACGAAGAGCGTGCACGGACTGGCTCTCAAGACTAAGAACGAACGATTTGCGCAGGACAGTTACCGCCGTTTTATTGGCATGTTCGGCAGCATTGTGATGGGAGTCAATCGCGAGCATTTCGAGGATATTCTCAAGCACAAAAAGCGGGATCTGGGGGTGACGGAGGACACGCATCTTGACGCGAAGGCGCTCAAGGAGCTGGTGGTCCGTTTCAAGGAGCTGGTCAAAGAAGAGACCAAGCGGGATTTTCCGGACGATCCCTTGGAGCAGTTGCGCATGGCGATCAATGCGGTGTTTTCATCCTGGTATGGCGCCCGCGCCGTGACCTATCGACGACTCTACGATATTCCCGAGACATGGGGCACAGCCGTAAATGTCGTGGCCATGGTATTCGGCAACATGGGGGAGACCAGCGGCACCGGTGTGGCATTCACGCGCGATCCGGCCACCGGTCAGCGGAACTTCTTCGGTGAATGTTTGACGAACGCGCAGGGCGAAGACGTCGTAGCCGGCATCCGAACCCCGCTTCCGGTTCGTGAGCTCGAGAAGTACATGCCGCAGGCCTACAAGGAGCTCGAAGCGACCTACAAAAAACTGGAACGCCATTACCGCGACATGCTCGACCTGGAATTCACCATCCAGGAAGGCAAGCTCTACATGCTGCAAACCCGGGTTGGAAAACGCACCGGTGTGGCAGCTGTCCGGATTGCGGTGGATATGGTGAAGGAAGGGCTGATTTCCAAAAAAGAGGCGCTCCAGAGGGTTGGGCCTGATCAGCTCTCGCAGTACCTCTATCCTATTTTTGACGCGAAGGAAGAATCGCGCTGCACCGCGCTCGGAAAAGGCTTGCCGGCCGGCCCAGGAGCCGCCGCAGGTAAAATCGCTCTGACCGCGGATCGTGCAGTGGAGATGAAGGCCGCGGGGACCCGTGTGGTGCTCGTTCGCCAAGAGACCAGTCCCGATGATATTCACGGCATGAACGCCGCCCTGGGGTTCCTGACCGCACGTGGCGGTATGACGTCGCATGCGGCCGTGGTCGCGCGGCAGATGGGAAAAGTGTGCGTGGCGGGATGTGATGCCATCGAGGTGCTAGATAACCAAACGGTGCGAATCGGGACCCAAACCTTTCGCGAAGGTGATTATCTGTCGGTGAATGGCTCGACCGGCAATGTGTATGGTGGCGATATTCCGGTGGTGGAATCGGAAGTGATCCAGGTGCTGCAGGGAAAAATGGACGCCTCGGCGTCCGAAAAGTACCAACTGTTCGAGTCGGTCTTGAAGTGGGCCGACGGGGTGCGTCGCTTGAAAGTCCGCTCGAATGCGGACGTGCCGGATCAAGCCCGTATCGCGAGAAGTTTCGGAGCGGAAGGGATCGGACTCTGCCGGACGGAGCATATGTTCTTCGCGGAAGACCGTATCCAAATCATGCAAAAGATGATTCTGGCGCGGAAACGTGAAGAGCGGGAAAAGTATCTCGACCAACTGTTGCCGCTGCAGAAGCAGGATTTCATCGGCCTCTACCGAGAGATGAAAGGCTATCCGGTCACGATCCGGCTCCTCGATCCGCCGTTGCACGAATTTCTGCCGAAGCGTGAAGACCTGATGGTTGAAATTGCCCAGCTCGAACTCACCAGCGGCGCTCCGGCGGTGCTCGAAGAGAGGAGACGCCTTCTCGCACGCGTGGAAGAACTCCACGAATTCAATCCCATGCTGGGTTTGCGCGGGTGTCGCCTCGGAATTACGATGCCGGAAATCACGCGCATGCAGGCTCGCGCCATCATCGAAGCGGCGTGTGAGCTGGCGAAGGAGGGTACGAAGATCGTTCCTGAGATCATGATTCCATTGGTGGGCATGGTCTCAGAGATGAAGGCCCAGAAGGATCTGGTTCGCGAAGTCGCCACAGAAACGATGAAGCGGTACAACGTGAAAATCTCCTACCTCGTCGGGACCATGATCGAACTCCCGCGGGCCGCCGTGACGGCCGATCGCATTGCGGAGGAGGCCGAATTCTTCTCCTTCGGCACGAACGACTTGACGCAGACCACGTTCGGATTCTCCCGTGACGATGCGGCGAAATTCATTGATTTCTACAAGACGGCCAATATCCTCGAAACCGATCCCTTTGCGGTGCTCGACCGGGAAGGGGTCGGGTCGCTCATGCGCACAGCCATCGTGGGAGGCCGGAAGACCCGCCCCACGATCAAGCTGGGCATCTGCGGCGAACATGGCGGGGACCCGAGTTCGGTCGAGTTCTGTCATCAGCTAGGCCTGGATTATGTGAGTTGTTCGCCCTATCGGGTCGGGATTGCGAGATTGGCCGCTGCGCAGGCAGCGTTGGCCGAAGCCGAGGCGGAAAAAGCCAAGCCGAAGAAAGCGGCGCCGAAAAAAGTCCAGTCCAGCGCCGCGACACGAATGAAGCCCACCACAGCTAGGAAGGCCACGACCCGCGCGTCCGAGAAGGCGAAGCCGAGCAGCAAACGCGTTGTCGGCCGATCTAAGCGTACGAAGCGGTGAGGTCGTCCGCGCGCGATCTGGAGTACATGACCCTGGCCCTTCGTCTCGCGGCGAAGGGGCGGGGCTTCACCAGTCCCAATCCCATGGTCGGTGCCGTCGTTGTCACTCGAGGTCAGGTTGTCGGTCAGGGTTCCCACCGCAAGGCCGGGGGGCCGCATGCCGAAGTCATTGCTTTAAGCCAAGCCGGCTTGCGCGCCAGGGGCGGCACCCTCTATGTCACACTCGAACCCTGTAGCCATCTCAAAAAACGCACCCCACCCTGCGTACCACTCATCCTCAAGTCAGGAGTCCGCCGCGTTGTCGTGGCGATGGTCGATCCCAACCCGCAGGTGAAGGGCAAAGGCATTTCGCAACTGAAACGAGCCGGCATGAAGGTCGAGGTCGGTTGCGGCCAGTCCACGGCCACGCAACTCAATGAAGCGTACGTCCATCGTGTGCAAACCGGTCGCCCCTTTACTATCCTCAAAGCCGGGATGACGCTAGATGGAAAAATCGCCACAGCCAGCGGCGAGTCCCAATGGATCACCGATGAGACGTCGCGAGCTCAGGCGCACCAGTTGCGCGCCGGCGTTGACGCGGTCTTGGTCGGTATCGGCACGGTGTTGCGCGACAATCCCACACTGACCGCCAGACTGGCTCACGATCCACCGCGGCTTGCTCTGCGCCAGCCATTACGCATCGTGGTGGATAGCCGGTTACGCATTCCTCTCAAAGCCGCCGTTCTTCAACATCAACAAGCCGCGCATACGTTGATTGCCACGACGACTGCGGCTTCAGGCCGCAAGATCGAGTTACTCATGAGGCGAGGGATCGATGTGCTAGTCCTGCCCAAGCTCGGCGATCATGTCAGCTTGCCTACGTTGTGGACGAGGCTTGGGCAATTGGGCGTGACCAGCTTGCTGGTTGAAGGTGGAAGCGAGATCAACGCAGCGGTGCTTCGCGGACAGCTCGCCCAGCGGCTCACATGTTACGTCGCGCCACTTCTTCTCGGTGGGCAAGAGGCCAAGGGGCTTATCGGTGGACGCTCGCCGCGCCGACTTCGGGACGCCGTGCCGCTCAAGAATCTACGCATCGAACCGGTGGGGCGTGATATGCTGATTCAGGCGGACCTTTCGACTCATTAGGAGCGTCGTGCGATTTCTCTCCCGGCTCTGGCTACGATTGTATTTCCCGGCTCTTTTCCTGCTCGTCTTCTCCAGCATCCTGTATGTTCCGACTTCGATGCTCCATGGCGCGGAAGAGGCGCCTGAGTCCCAACTTGGCGCGCTGGTGTGGCAGTACATCGCAACCGAGGATAGCGAGCATGCCCGGGCATTGCTTGGGTCGATTCTGCCGCGACCGGACGCGACGGTGCAGACGCTTCAAACTCTCCTTCGAAAAGGTCCCCCCCATAGCCTTCAGCCAGTAGGTCTATTACCAGATGAGCAGGTCGTCGTACGTGACCGGACCTATCGGTACAGCCTCTCAGTCCCCGAACGGTACGAACCGAACCGAGACTATGCGCTAGTCGTCTGTCTGCACGGCGCGGGGTTCACCGGCGAAGCCTACCTAGATCGATGGAAGACCAGATTGGGGGAGGGGTACATTCTCGCCTGCCCAACCTATCCTGCCGGCGCCTGGTTTACCAGGCGCGCTGAAGATCTGGTGCTGGCGACGGTGCGGGCCGTGCAGCAACGTTATCGGATCGATCCCAACCGAATTTTTCTCACCGGCATGTCGAACGGCGGCATCGGCGCTTGGCTGATCGGCATGCATCACGCGCCCCTGTTTGCCGGGGTCGCACCCATGGCGAGCGGGATCGACGATGTGCTGTTTCCGTTCCTTGAAAATCTCCGTACGACGCCGGTCTACATCATTCACGGGTCGCAGGATCAAGTAATGCCGGTGGAGCTAAGCCGCAAACTGGCGGGCGAACTCAAACACCTCGGCTCTCCGTTTGTCTATCGCGAACATGACCGGACTCACGTCATGGCCGGTGGCCACTTCTTTCCACGTGAGGAGTTGGCCGACTTGGTGAAGTGGTTCAACGCTCAGCATCGGGCTCCTGCTCCGAAGGCTCTCACGGTCGTGCGCGACGCCAGTCATTTGCTGCCGTTCGGGTGGGTGCGCATCGATGGGACAGACGAGATCGCGTCGTTCTCGGAGGATTTGATCGACAAGCGTGACGCCAGCATCCGGCAACGCAGCTATGCCAGATTGATTGGCGAGATCACCGGACCCAATCGGATCGAGGTGCAGGCCGACCGGGTACGACAGTACACGCTGTTTCTGAATGAAGACCTTGTCGATCTGTCGAAGCCGATCGTGGTCACTACGAATGGTCAGGTATCCTTCGAGGGCGCCATCACTCTAGAGCCTGAGACCCTGCTGCGGCAAGCCCGACTTCGACAAGACTTCGGACTACTTTTTCCCGCCCACCTTACGCTCTCCGTTCCACAGCCGTCTTCATGAACCTGCCTCAATTGGCCGCCAGACGGACCTCTGCACTTGTGCTTGTCATGATGGTCGGGGTGACTACCTTGCTCTCCCACGGTCTAGCCGAATCGGACAGCTGCGTGTTTCCTTCGCAACATGCCGGAGTTATGTTCCCTGTGGATCAGATGGACACCAGATGGGCCTGTCGGCTGAACCCGATCACCAGTCATTATACGACGGCCACGAAAATCGGACCGATGCGGACGCCATTACCGGAGCATATATTTCTGTATCTTTTGGATCATCCGGTGATGGCAGCCGCTCTGCTCAATCGCCTCGATTTGGGGCTGTATAAGGCTGAGGTGCGCGAGCCGGGAGAATTTTGGGCCACCGACGGTGAGGGCACCGAGGGGATCATCCATCCGGTCATTCAGGAAGGCACGACGCGGGTGTATTTTGCGCAAGGCAGTCATGACGGAAGGCTGTTGCCTAAAGTAACCGGCAAGGCGGTCGTGTTGCTCAGGTTGAGCCCGGTCACGGACAGCCGTGGGATTGCATCGATCGACAGCACGCTGGTCGCGTATCTGCGACTCGACAATCGGGTTTTGTCGGGGATCCTGTCTTTGCTTCGTCCGTTGATCGGCAACGTGGTGAACCGGCAATTGCTCAAAGCCTTCGATGCGGCGCGTCTCTTGGGCGGCGCCATGCGAGAGCATCCCGATCGAGTCTTGTTTGAGGCGACCGATCCACCATCCCTGCCTGATGAAGACGTGGCCTTCTTGAAAGCTGCGCTCACAAGCCTGCACAATCCCATCTCATCGCCGCGAGCCACACCATAGTGAGACGCCCGTGACTACCTCTCGTAGCTTTTTCTACCTCTGCACCCTCGGCGTGTTTTGTTTCATCAGTTACAACCTTGTCCGCATGCCGGTGCTATCCCTATTCGCCGAATCATTGGGCGCTGGTCCGGAACGGATCGGGTTGATTGTGTCCGTCTCGACTATTACCGGCGTGCTGCTGAAATTGCCCTCGGGAGCCCTCTCCGATATCTACGGGCGCAAGATGCTGCTACGCATCGGTGTGGTGGCATTCGGGCTCCCGCCGTTCATCTATCCGTTTATCACGGACCTGAATGCCCTGACGGGATTGCGATTCGTGCACGGCCTCGCCACGGCGATCTTTGCGCCGAGCGCCCTAGCGACGGTGGCTGATCTGTACAAGGAACGGCGGGGGGCGGCCTTGGGCACCTATACGGCCTGTACCCAATCGGGCTCACTTCTTGGACCCTTTCTTGGAGGCTGGTTGGCCTATGAGGCGGGATTTTCTGCCGCGTTTGTAACCGCCGGGATGTTCGGCTGCATCGCCATCCTGATTTTTTTCAGCCTCCATTTGGATGAGCCGCCGCCCCGTGTGCGAGAAAAGGGCTTAGCGCAGGTCCTCGCCGAAATGGGCAAAGGTTTCCTTGCAGTGGCCCGCAATCGACGCGTGTTGATTACCAGTTCCACCGATGCCGCCAAAATGATCGCCAACGGAGCCTTAATGGCGTTCCTGCCGCTGTATGGCCTCTCCGTTGGACTCAATCCGGGTGAAGTGGGCCTGCTGTTCAGCGTGCAGGCCGTGACCTCATTTTTATCCAAGCCAATCATGGGGCGCGTGTCGGATCGCGTGGGCCGGCAGCCGTTGATCGTGATCGGGCTGGTGATTTGTGCGGCGACCTTTATAAGCATGCCCTATGTGGGTTCGTTTACGGTATTGTTGGTGCTGTCGTCAGGATTCGGTTTTGGAGAGGCGGTGGTGTCATCGTCTTCCGCCGCCCTGGTGGCTGACAGTTCCGAATTCAAACGGTTGGGCGCGGGGATGGGCATGCAGGGCACGGTGATGGACATCGGACATGCCAGTGGCCCGCTGCTGGCCGGTTTGCTGATCGCCCATGCCAGCTACCAGAGCGCCTTTGCTGTCATTGCCGGTCTGCAAATACTGGCCGCCATCGCCTTTTGGGCTACGATGAGGACGATCCCGCGGTAGTGTTATAATGCCGCCGAAATTTCTCCGACGAATTGACCAAATTTTTGAGAAGGATGCTGGGAACGATGGATACGGATTTTATCGAGATGCTGCAGCGCGGCATAGCCGCAGTCGGGGCCATTGGGTTACTGGGCTTTTGCCTGTATCTCCTGAACACTCGCAAAAGGAGTTAGCCATGTTCAGCGGTATCGTGGAGGAAATGGGCGCCGTCTCAATCCTGAATAGGGGACTGGCCGGTACGCGCCTGACCATCATTGCCTCGACCATCCTGGGCGACCTCGTCATCGGAGCGAGCGTGAGCGTGAACGGCACATGCCTGACCGCGATAGCGAAGAACGACCAAGATTTCTCCGTCGATGTCTCGCCGGAAACCCTTCAGGTCACGACGCTCGGCAGTCTCACATCAGGCTCGCCTGTCAACCTGGAACGCGCCATGAAACTCAACGACAGGATCGGCGGGCACATGGTATCCGGGCATGTCGATGGAATCGGGACCTTGCGCAGCAGGCATCAAGACGGCAATGCGCTAGTTCTTGAACTGGAAGCTCCTAAAGATATTTTGCGTCTTTGCGTCGCGAAGGGGTCGATCACGGTCGATGGGATTAGCTTGACGATCAACGAGGTCACCGAACGCTCATTTGTTGTCTCGATCATTCCACATACCGCCAAAGCCACCACGTTGGGACTGAAGCAGGTGGGCGACCGGGTAAATCTGGAGTCGGATCTTATCGGCAAGTATGTGGAACGCCTGCTTCAAGAACGCGGCATCCTTCCGCCGAAACCAGCGCCGGTCATTGATAAGGATTATTTGAAAAAGCGAGGATTGATCTAGCGGGATGCTGAAAAAGGCCGCCAGCGGCCTTCTCATCACTCAGACCCTCAACGTACTCAGAGGGTACGCCTCGGGCCTTCACTCGCTGCGGCTTTGCTGAACGGCCTTTTTGAGCATCCCGTGTATTTCGCTAACGGGCGAAGGCACTTGAAGATTTGCAGGTTCTGCCCGTGAATTGGCAGCTGCGTCTGAAGGGGGGTCGAAAGGGCATCAGCGGCGAATCTCCCTCGTCTGGACCGAGGGCGATGCCTGGCATGCAGTTCAATCAATGAAATTGCAGTTGGTCTTTGTAAACGCATTGATTTCGTCTTTGAGCAGTTCAATTTTTTCTGCCGCGGATACTCTTCCTTCCTGCTTCAGACTTGCTATTTTTGATCCATCCTAGGGACCTTTGCCACCAATTTCATGCACCGTTCTTTGTTCGCTTGGCGTTGGGCCTGATAGAAAAGATCGTGCTGTGCTGCATGGGCCGTTTCCCCTTCGGATGACCCTTTCAGGTGCTACACTGCTTTCGTCAGTTTAATGATGGCCTCAGACGGGTGCAGCTGCATCCTGCGAAACTCAGTGTTCTTCCTCCAAGCTATGGGCTCGGACGGATGGTGGGGCCAAGAGTAGGGCTGGGATAAGGAAGTGATCAGAAGCATGGTTATCCCTTGAGCCACCGGGACAGTCAGGAGGTATGTCGTTGAGCATAGGAGTGCTTACTTCACCACGAAGACTTTGGAATCCTCTCCCGAGGCAGTGGTCACCGTGAGCATGGTCAGGCCTTGGCGTTTGCCGCTTGGCACGGCGGCGGTGATCTGAGTAGGACTATCCAGCTTGAACCTCGCGGGATAGCCGGGACCGAACGACAGTGAGCGCAGGCATTCGGCTGGGCCGAAGTTTCTTCCGGAGATCGTTACCTTGTCCCCGGCTTTGCCTTCATCCGGCATCACGGACTCGATCTTCGGCGCTTCGCCAAAACAGGCCTGTGCCTGAGCCGCTGTTTCTGCCGAGTTATATTTGGGCGCCGGACCCGTGGGTTTCACGACTGCAGACGATTTGGTTTTCTGGGTTCCGCTCTTCGCGGCTGATTTCTTTTCGGGAGCTTTCTTTGCCGCGGGCGTCTTGCTCGCTGCGGGCTGCGTTGCCTGCCCCGCCGGCTTCTTGGCCTCTTCTGCCGCGGCGGCATAGGACATTCCGCCCAGTAATATCAGCCCGATCGCCGTCGCGACCATGACACGTTTGTTGTCTTTCAACCTCTGCATGACCGGCCTCCCTGCACATCGTAAAAGATTGCCCACTGACTGAATACCAATCGTCTCAGTCTTCAATGGTCGAAATATCGCCTACATCCTGTCCCAATTCCTTGGCCTTCAGCACGCGACGCATGATCTTGCCGGAGCGTGTTTTCGGCAACGATGAGACAATGTCGATTTCCTGGGGGACGGCGATTTTCCCCAACTCCTTTAACACCTGATCTTTGAGCCCTTGCACCAGTTCCTTCGAGTCCTGGTAACCCTGCTTCAGAATGACAAAGGCCTTGATTGCTTCCCCGGCGGTGCGATGCGGTTTGCCGATGACCGCTGCTTCGGCCACGGCCTCATGACTGACAAGCGCGCTTTCGACTTCCGCGGTGCCGATGCGATTGCCGGCTACTTTAATCACGTCGTCTGCGCGGCCCATGAACCACATATATCCGTCGGGATCTTTTCGGCAGACATCTCCTGCCGTGTAACAGTTGGGAATTGTGTTCCAGTAGACTTTGTAGCGCTCGGGATCTTTGTAGATCGTCCGCATCATGGACGGCCATGGCTTCTTGATGACGGCAAACCCGCCGGCGTTGCTGGGGAGACTCTTGCCTTCCTTGTCCACTACGTCGGCCTCAATGCCGAGAAATGGGCGAGTGGCGGAGCCAGGCTTCAGTGGCACGGAGGGGAGGGGCGTGATCAAGATCGAGCCGGTTTCAGTCTGCCACCAGGTGTCCATGATGGGTTTGTCGCTACCCGTTACGCGATAGAACCATTCCCAGGCTTCCGGATTGATGGGTTCGCCCACGCTTCCGAGAATACGGAGGGTAGAGAGATCGTACTTCTTGGGCCAGTCCTCGCCGTATTTCATGAGTAGTCGGATGGCCGTCGGCGTGGTGTAGAAAATTGAGACGCCATAGCGCTCGATCAGGTCCCACCAACGGCCCGGATTGGGATAGTCTGGCTTGCCTTCGGCCATGAGGATGGTTGCGCCGTTCAGAAGCGGGCCATAGACAATGTAGCTGTGTCCGGTGACCCAGCCGGGGTCAGCCACGCAGAAATAGACGTCTTCTTCCTTGAGATCGAACACGTATTTTGTCGTGATATAGGTGCCCACCATGTAGCCGCCGTGGACATGCACCACGCCTTTAGGTTTTCCGGTGGTTCCCGACGTATAGAGAATGTAGAGCGGGGTTTCCGAATCCAGCGGCTCGGCCTGACAGACTGCCGCTTGTCCCTTCAACCACTCACGCCAATCGATTTCTTTGGGCTCTGCGAGGGCGACCCCCAGCGATTCACGCCGCACCACCACAATTTTTTCTACGGAGGGACAGGCTCGCACGGCATCATCGACGACGCTCTTGAGGTTGATGGTTTTCCCGCGATCATATCCGACGTCGGCCGTGATGACGAGGCGCGCTTCGGCATCTTGAATGCGGCTCGCCAGGGCGGGGGCGCTGAAGCCGGAGTAGATCACGCTGTGAATGACACCGATGCGGGCACAGGCCAGCATGGCGACGACTTGTTCGGGAATCTTCGGGAGATAGATGGTGACCCGGTCGCCCTGTTGTAGGCCCAATGCCTTGAGCGCGTTGGCGCAGCGATTCACCTGGCGTAAGAGTTCTCCATAGGTGAAGATGCGTTCCTCGCCGTTCTCTCCAACCCAGATGATGGCAACTTTATTGCGGCGCCAGGTGTTCGCGTGGCGGTCCAAGCAGTTATAGGCGATATTGCAGGTGGCGCCTACGAACCACTTTGCCCAGGGATAGTTCCACTCGAGCACTCGATTCCATGGCGAAAACCAATCGAGTTCCTTGGCCACGTCGCTCCAGAACGCTTCCGGATCGGCGATGGAGGCCTTATAGGCTTGGTCGTAATCCTGAATATGCGCCGCCGCTTTCGTTCGAGCGGTCGGCTGTATGACGCGACCCTCCTTTACCAGGGTATCGATCTTTTCATCCATGGCTATCATGCCTCCACAAAGCACAGGCCTTTCCTGTGTACCTTCATTGGTCGGTCGCATTATGCGGATGGGCGAAAAGAACTGCAACCATTTGTGCGGTACAGTGCCCAAGTCCAAAAGTGACGAAGGCCGCATGGCGCAAGGTGAGGAGTGGCCGGGCTTTCTTGACAGTCGGGACGGGACGAGGGTAGGCTGAACGAGTCGCACTTCACTGGATTCACGCTCGATGTCATCACTTGTCTCTCCCCCGGTATGTCGAACCTTCGCTCTCTTTTTTGCTCTCTCTGTTGCTGCAATGTGGGGCGACTCATTCTCAGCCCATGCACAGCTAGGAAAACCAGAGGGACTCTATTACAAGTCGTGGGCCGTGGTCGTCGGCATTGAAAACTATCTCGTGGCGCCAAAGGCTCCTGGCGCATTGGAAAGCGCGCATGGGGTGGCCGCGGCGTTGAGAGAACTCGGTTTCGATGAAGTAATCGAGCTCCAGGACAAGGACGCAAGCTTTAAACGCCTCCTGCAAATTCTCAATGACTATTTACCGCGCAAAGTGGGACGACAAGATCGAGTAGTATTTTTCTTCGCAGGGCACGCTGGGATCGCACAAGACTCTCAATCCAAAGAGTTGGGCTACTTAGTTCCCTGGGACGCCCCCCTGACTCATGCCAGCAAAACCATCACACTTGATCATATTAAAGAGTTTAGCCGGCGCTCGGCATCGAAGCACATCCTCCTGCTGTTCGATGCCAATGTTCGAGGATGGGAGATCACCGCCTCGCAACCATTATCGTTGGAAGGTCGACTATCACCAGAAGACGACACTGAGAAGCGCGCGGTCCAAGTTCTGACAGCTGCTGAAAAGGATGAAAAGGTGGCGCACGTTCCTGGGGTGAGCCCATTTGTGGAGGCTGTGGTCGCCGGTCTGAACGGCGCCGCTGATCTCAATAAGAATGGGTGGGTCATGGCCAGTGAATTGGCGGCGCAGGTAAGGCAGGACGTAGAGACCGGTACCAAAGGGGCGCAACACCCGCAGTTTGTTCAGTTGGAAGGCGACGGGGATGTTGTGTTAGTCGAAGGCAAGAAAGGCTTATTTCACCTCGGGAAGGAGCCAACGAGTGAGGCGGACCGCATGAAGGAGGCCCGCACTCAATACGAACAAGCCTTTGCATTGCTGCAGCAACAAAAGTCGGCGGAGGAGGCTCTGGAGCGACTGAACCGCGCCATCGCCTATGATCCGTCATTCGGGGATGCGTACATTCTGAAGAGTTATGTTCGCCTGGAAGTCTTGCCCGATTTGGAGGAGGCCTTAGGGGCGGCGCAAGCGGCCGTGCAGTATGCGCCTCAGAATCCGGATTCGCATTATTCGCTCGCGCTCGTACTGGAGGCCAAGGCCCGATACCACGATGCCGAGCTGGCTATGCAGCAAGCGCTCACCGTCAATCCGGCCTATGCGGATGTGTACTTTTCACTGGGCGTGCTGTATGCGGACCACATGAACGAACCGCAGAAATCGGTTGACGCCTTCCGGCGGTATCTAGAATTAGGAGGGCAGAGCGAGCGTGCGACCCGCTCCGTGCAAGGCAGCAGTCCCCCTGCTGAGAAGCAAGGCCCTTAGTCCTTTCCCCCGCCTTTGAGATACCCCAGTCCGATCTTCATTGCCCGTCTAGTAATTTCTGGCCATCGCACCTGAGGATACTCCGCGAGCACCGCCGCGGCTTTGGGATCTTGGATATCGAGTTGCACGACTTTGATAATCCCGTCTTCAATTTGAACATCAGCCATGTGCTCATACTCCTTACTGGTAATCCCGGTTCTCTTCGATCAATTGTGACGTCAACAGAATAACCGGTTGTGCGTTGACAGTCTTTAGGGTGCATGTTAGCATAAAATCCTGAATTTTCGCGCAATTGTGTGCTCTGTCACAATTGAACTTGACACGCCTGACACCGTCATCTTGCTCTCGCCGCACGCAACTGAGCCGTCAGCTCTCACATGCGCCACACCAAGGAGGAATCGTATGAGCCGAGTAGAGGGGGCTTTTTCGAGGTTTGCCGGGAGCGCGCTGGCGCTCATGTTGTTGGTTGGGCTGGCTGCTTGCGGTGGTCCCCCAAACTGGGTCAAAAATGGATCGGGCGCCCTCAATGAGAAGAACGACAAGTCATTCTATGGAGTCGGCTCCGTGGTCGGTGTGCGCAATGAGCCGTTGGCGTGGGACACGGCGGAGAACCGCAGCCGCGCAGAAATCGCCAAGACTTTCGAAACCTACACCGCCTATCTTATGCGGGACTATGCCGCGTCGACGACCGCGGGTGATTTCTCACGCAATAGCGAAGAACAGAACATCGAACGGGCGGTAAAGACCTTCTCGGCAGTGACATTGAACGGGGTGAAGCCCATGGCCAGGTATCATGATGAAAAATCGGGCGCGTACTATGTGCTGACGAAACTGAGCCTCGAAGACATGAAGAACAACCTGGAGCAGGCGAAAGAATTGAACGGCCAGGTTCGCGATTATGTGCGGAAGAATGCCGACCGGTTGTTCGACCGTCTCGAAAAGGAAGAGGATAAGCGGGCGACCCAGTAATACGACAACGTTCATCTGTCAGGCCGGGAGGAGATGGCATGATCCAGCAGTGGAAATGTTCGATGGGCCGGGCAGTAGCCGGTGTACTGTTGGTTGGCGCAGGCGTCGCACCCATCGGCTGCGGGCACGAAACGAAGGTCACCCGTGTCGATACGGGTATCGTCACGGATTTGAGTGGACGTTGGAACGACACCGATTCCCAAATGGTCGCCGATGCGATGGTCAAAGAAGCATTGGCCAACCCGTGGCTTGGCAACTTTACCAAAGGGAAGAATCGCGAGCCCGTGGTCATTGTCGGCACGGTGCTGAACAAAAGTCATGAGCATATCAATGTTCAGACATTCGTGAGCGATCTGGAGCGGGAACTCACGAATTCGCAGAAGGTCAGCTTCGTCGCGGGTAAAGGCGAACGAGAAGAAGTGCGCGACGAGCGGCGCGAACAAGCCGTGCATGCCCGCGAGGATACGCAGAAAGCCCCGGGTAAGGAGGTGGGCGCCGACTATATGCTGCGGGGGAGCATCGCCACCATTCTGGACGAGCAGGACGGTGCAAAGGCGGTGTTCTATCAGATCGACCTTGAGATGGTGGATATGGAGAATAATGTGAAGGCATGGTTCGGGCAAAAAAAAATTAAGAAAGTCATCGAAAGAAAACGAACGGTTTTTTAGCCCTGCGTATTCTGTTGCGACCGCACCTCCCATCGACCACGGCCTCCTTTCAGGGAGGCCGTTTCATTTCGCCCCCTTCTGTGGTTCTCTTCATCATTGGACTGCTCGGGACGCTCTCCGGTTGTGGCCTTCCCACGAATCATTACCTGCTCATCGACCAGCGTTTGCTGGCGAACGATCCTCGTGGAGCCGATGCCGTCATGGCCAAGGCTGAGTCTGAGTACGGGTCGCGCAACCGTCTGCTGTACAGCATGGACCGAGGCATGACGCTCCACCTGGCGGGCGACTATGTCCAGAGTAATAGCCAACTCGAAAATGCCGCGCTGGAGGTCGAGCGGTTATATACCAGAACCGTCCGGACGGAAACCGCCGGGTTCCTCACGAATGACAACATGTTGCCCTACGAAGGGGACGCCTATGAACATGTCATGGTCAACGTCATCAAAGCGTTGAATTATGCCGCCATGGGACAACTGATGGAGGCGGTCGTTGAGGCGCGACAGATCGACCATCGCCTGAACGTCTTGTCGGACAAGGTGAAGGAAACGAACGGGTATCGCGAGGATGCGTTTGCCCGCTACCTCACCGGCGTATTGTACGAGGCGACAGGCGACATCAATAACGCCTTCATCGCGTACCGCAAGGCCTACGAGATTTACGATGCCACACGCGCCTGGGCTCGCACTCCCATGCCGTCGATGCTCCATGCGGATCTGCTTCGGACGACCGAGGCGCTTCACATGACCACCGAGTTCGAGGAGTACCGACGCCAGTTTCCCGAGACTCGCTGGGTCTCCACTCTCGAGCATCCTGAGCTCGCTCAACTGGTCGTGATCAGTTATAATGGCCGCGCGCCGCACAAAGAGGATAACTATCTCGACCTTCCGGTTAGCCTGAGCGCGCTTCAATTGGTGCTGCTGAATCGGGGCGTCATCCACGCGTCCAATCGGCAGGAGCGGCGGGCGGCGGACAGCGTGTTGTATGGCTTGAACGGACGCGTCGTCCGGGTGGCACTACCTCGGCTCATCCCCCAAAAGACACAAGTGCTCTATGAAGGTGTGACGTTGATACCGCGAGGCGGTGAGGCGATTTCTGGAAAATCCGAATTAATGTACAACGGCACGGCGTTGGCGGAGAAGTCGTTGTCCGATCGGATGCCGGGTATTACAACGAAGGCACTGGCTCGAGCAGCCATCAAGTTTGCGGCTGCAGAGGGCGCGACACGCGGAGCACAGCACGCCGTGAATAAAGGTGATGCGCAGTGGGTTGGCCTTATCGTGGGACTGCTCGCTCATGGGCTGACCATCGCATCGGAAGAGGCTGACAAACGCAGCTGGCGAACCCTGCCCGATGAAATTCAGATTTCGCGCCTGTGGGTGCCGGCGGGCGAATATGAGACCCGGACTCAGACCGTGACTCGGACCGGTGGCGCGCCGCGCACCGTCGATACACGTCCGCTGGTCCTACGCGCGGGTCAGACCCTATTTGTGATCGAGCGGGTGGTGCTATGACCCCGGGTCATGCGCTTGCGGGAAGTCGTCTGGCACATGGATGGGTGTTAGTCTTCATCGCGCTGGCTCTCGCCGGGTGCGGATGGTTGGCCGGGCCTTCGCGTCCCCTCTGGATCGATGGCAGGGGCGATCAGTTTCCTTCTGCGCAATTTCTGTTGGGCATTGGCCAAGCCGATTCCCGCCCACACGCCACCGAGCAGGCCTATGCCGCCGTGTCCAGGATTTTCAAGGCGGAGATTACGGCGCAAGCCAAAGACTGGGAATCCTACCTGGTCGTGGAAACCCGCGGCCGTTCACGCACAGAGCATCGATTGACCTTAGACAATGTGACTCGCGTCACCACGGATAAGGTGCTGGAAAACGTACAGGTACTCGACACATGGTTTGACCGCAAGACGCGACAGTACTATGCTCTGGCAGGCATGAACCGGGCACAGGCGGAATCGGCGATGGTTGAACGCCTCGCTGAACTGGATCATACGATTCAGACCGAACTCACGGAAGCACATCAGACTGCAGACAAGCTGACCCACGTCCGAAATCTCAAACGTGCAACGAAACATCTTGTACTGCGTGAGGCTTACAATGCGGATCTTCGCGTCATCCGGTCGAGCGGTCAGGGTGATCCCGCTGTCTATCGCGTGGCCGAATTGACCGCGGAATTGGAGCAGTTCTTAGCCGCGAATCTCGGCTTGGCCGTGGAGATGTCCGGTGATCAGGCGGATCCGGTCGAGCGGGCGCTCATCGATGGGCTGACCAAAGAAGGGTTCGTGGTGGTCGAGAGGGGCGCTGGTTCAAGTGCCGTTCCTGTGGAATTGTTGATCAAGGGGACGGTGAGGCTGTGGCCCATTGACGCGCATGATCCGCAGTTTCGATACGTGCGATGGTGCACGGACGCGGTGGTTGAAGACCTGTCCTTGCATCGAGTGATCGGCGCCGTCTCGAAGGGCGGGAGGGAAGGCCATGTGACGGAGCGCGAAGCAGCGGCGAAAGCGGTGCGAATCATGCAGCAGGAATTTTCTTCCGATCTCGCACGGTCCGTGGCCGCCCATGTCTATGGCGACAGGGACCTGCCGATTTTGGATTCCGTGCAATCCGGTTGTCCGCGGGAGGCGGCTGTGCCGCCATCGAATCATTAGGGTCGGAGTCAATCACAGAGAGGAGAGGGGATGCGTAAAACAGGGACCGGAAAGGATACCGATCAAGGCAGCGGCGGACACCGCTTATCCAGCCAAGCGATGAAAAAACGTCTGAGAGAACGTCTCGCTGCAGATACGCAACGCGTGCTTCACAGCGACATCGTGAGCATCTTTCGCAAGCAGGGGTACTATGAGGAGTTGCCGCTGGATGAATTACAGGACCGGCTCTCCAAGCTCCAATCGCCGTTGGCCGCCAGTCTTTTGAAGGGAAGGGTGTAGGATGCCGTACTACTATTTTGATTCGACTGCGCTCGTGAAGCGGTACAGCATGGAGCGGGGGACGCGCGTCGTCAACAAGCTCATGGTGAAACGCGGGAAAGTGGCGATCGTGCCCATGTGGAGCGTCGCCGATTTTTATTCCGCCCTCTCGGTTCGCGCGCAGCAGGGAGAAATCACCCGAGACGATTGTTATTCGGTGCTCTACAAGTTCGAAATGGAAGCCGCGCAAGGGCTGTTTCAGTTTATCTCCCCGACGATGGAAACCTACTTGTCGTCGAAGGAACTGATCCTTGATTATCCGGCGTTACGCTCGATCCAGTTGCAGCACCTGGCTCTGGCGTTGGAGCTCAAGCCCCTGCGTTTGACGGTGGTCAGCGCCGATAAGCAGTTGCTGGCGGCCTGCCGCCCCGCCGGGTTGCATATCATTAACCCGGAAGACGATAACTGAGATTATTGGCTACGCTATCCCATATCGAGGATGTTCTAAAAGGCGTCCCGCGGGCGTGAAAAAGAAGCCGTAGGTCTTGTTCCCTCGAGTTATGCCGGGCATTGGAACTCAGCCCGCATCGAGCTGAGTATAATCGTCCAATCTTCCGCGGACTGCTGAACAGGCTTTAGTCGCGGGTGCGTGGCGCTTTTCTGAACCGCGTCATCCGTTTGCTCCAGCCCTGCCTGCGCGTGGTTCAATTCGAGCTGCGCAAGCTGAAGACTGCCGCACACGCCGGCCGAAGCGGGTAATTCTCCGCCGGCTCGGCGGAACAATGCAACGGCCCGATAGCCATGCTCCTGGGAGCGGTACAGATGTTCGGTTGCCGTAAATACTTGCTTTGAAGCCGTGTCTGTCTGGCGTTTTGCCAACCGCGCCGCCATCATGGCCGCGCGTCCCATGCTCATGGCCGCACCTTCCGCATCCTCATGACCCATGGCCTCTTCTGCTTTTGTTCTGAGTCGGTCGAGTTCCGCCTCCTCCCCCATCACCTGTGCCTGAGCGGGGAGCGCGAAACAGGCACAAAGCACCATGACGCAAACAAGGGCGATGAGGAGACGGGCGAGGATGTGTGATTCGCCGTGTTCGGCAGGGTGGGGAGCGAGGGCTATTGGACATACTCCCAGGTGTCGATTTGCTTGATACTCCAATTGACGGCTTCTTTCAATTTGACGAGGTTCGGATCCGCATCACTTTGGTGGACATGGTACAGCGATTTTTGAAGATTAAATAGTGGTTCGTAGGCTCGTCGGTCGGGTAATTTGCCGAGGGCCCAGGCCACCTCGGTTTTTAACGCCACATCATCGGTGGCCAAGGTTTCCAGCAAGGGATCCACGATCGTGAAATCGCCGTGCAATGCCCCGACGATTCCTAAAGCTTTCGCCGCTGCAGGACGCAATTCCGGCGCTCCGGATTGCATCGTCTTGATGAGTACCGGAATCGTGTCCTTTTGACCTATATTTCCCAGGGCCAGGGCCGAGGCTTTGGCGATGCTGCGATCCGTTCCATTCAGTCCAGACAGGAGGCGCGGCACCGCCTGCACAGAGAAGAGATCCCCGAATAGTGCGATCAACTTCACCTTGCGTGCTACGGGCGTCTTCGGATCGTCGTAGAGACGAAACAGCCGTTCCTCCTGTCCCCATTCGGCCGTGATGAGAGCCGGAAAATCATACTCTTCGAGCCGGGCTTTCAGCTTGGACATCGTATAGGCCATCGGATCCGCGGCCTTCGCGAGGAGGGCCGCAGCCTGCGGGTCGTCGAATTCCGTCCGGACTTCCTTGCGCCATGCCATCTTCTTGCCATTGAGAAAATAGCCAAGTTGGCAGGCCGGTCCTTTCCAGATTCGTGAGGGCGAGTCAGGGAGGTCGGCGTCGCTCCCCATCGTTGTGCTACCTTCCCAGGTCTTACGTAGCTCGCACTTGATCTTCAGCTCCACGTCATGTGGCTGTGCCGGATCGGTGACGGTGGTATAGCCGAACTCTTTCATACGATTGGCCACCACCTCCACCAGGGGTCCGGGATCGACAGCGCCTTTGTCCGATAGGGCGAGGACCTCGATTAAGACCCGATCGATGCGTTCCAGCTGATTCTTCTGCTCGGCGGTCAACGCGTCGCGGCGTGCCCAGCTGACATCACTTACCAGGAACAGCGCGGCCAGAATGGTCAGCGTGACGATGCGTCTCATATCTGCTCCGTTCTGCTGAAAAAAGTATCGCAAAATTGAAGACTTTCCACTCTATACAACTCGTTCCGGCGGTTGCAAGTTGCTCCGGCTAATCGGTCATTGGAACGAGTATTGGTGAAGCGACCAACAATTGCAAACCGTATTGGCGGGTACTTAAGACTTGATGAAAAAGGAAACCGCCCTCCGAGCCGAATTATTGTGCGCTACAACACCTACCGAGGGTGGCAGGACGCTAAGTGCAGGCGTCAGGGCGTGCTCACCCATCGTTGAAAGTTGTGCAGGTCTGCACCTGCTTCTCCTGGGTTAATCGGCCCTTTCGAAATTCCTCCGTCCGGAGAGCGTACCACTCCAGCATGGGAGCCCGTACCGGTCTTCCGTTTCTTCCGTGATCTGTCAAAAATCGACATAGGATCGGAGTTGTCCGACGACAAGCTCTTCCAATCGGCTTCACTAAAGAAGCCAACGTACGAGCACACTGTTCCGCTCGATCCTCCTTGAGCTCTACTACTCACCGGACGCCATACTCTTGCCAGTTTTCTAGTTCCTTGCTTTGGATTTCCAACCGTTTGTCATAGATGCTGAAAAGCTCTGGCTCTGAGGTCTGCCGAAATACAGGGTCTCGCCATTACTGGCACTGCTGCCGTAAGTGGCGTCGAAGGCAATATGCCGGACCTGGAACGCACGCGTCACATATTGACCGGCTGACATCGCCTCTCAAGCGGTCGCCACGGGGACTGATTCGGTCCGATCGTTCAGCGCACAATCGATTCGAGTCACATGCTCCTATTGTGCATGGACCCATTTCAACAGCATAGCGATCTGCTCCAAGTCAACGCAGAGGCAAGCGCCCCAGACAGATCGACATGGATTTCATTCGGACGACGAGGAGCATTGTTCTCCAGTCTCCGACCCCATGCAGTCCGTCTGATTTGACATCCAGGACAGGATAGTCTCGAAAGCCTTCTTTTCGCCTTGCTCCAGTCTCCACCCAGCACCGGCATGGCGACCTGCGGAGTACTCGCCAAAACCGTAAACGCGGGCCAGTCAATGGAGAGGGTGAAGACTGAATCCATGGAACCTATCGAACCCATGTAAGGAGCGCTGTGGCGAGCGCCCGCGTGTTACCAGGACGAGAGCCATTCCGCTCCGCACCCCGGCCTTCCGGCATGGGCGCGGACCGGCTTTACCGCTTGATGGTGAGACGGAGAATCCTGTTTTCAGCGGCCTTCCTGAGCCGGTCGAGTTAGTTTCTGTCGCACGACGACGAACGCCTTTCCTCCGACTTCTCTGGTCACACTTTATCGCGTCCATCCTGCCATCACCATGCTCATCAAACAGCCACGGGAACATACTCCGAGACGGTCGTCCCTACCTCTGGGTACACTTCTCAACCAGCCTGCGTTCCTGCTCCGTGACTTTGAATTGTAGCGTTCAGTTTTCGTGTCGTCCTGTGTCATGTGCGTCCGGAGCTGATCGCCAACCGGTTTATGACTTGGTGTGAGGACTGGGGTATGGAGCCGCGGCATATCCTGCCGGGCAAGCCTGATCAGAATGCCTTCATCGAGCGTTTCAATCAAATTTACCGGGCCGAGTACTGAATGCCTATGTGTTTGAGTCGCTAGCCCAAGTCCAGGAGATCAGTGCTGAATGGTTGCGGAGTTATAACGAGAGCGACTCCATGATGCATTGGCAGGCTCCAGCCCGCTACGTATCGAGCCAATAAAAAGGGAGGATTGGCCTTGTCATTGACGACCAAGATTGGCTGATCCGGTTGTTGTCAGGGTAACTAGGCGGACAGTGGAGAGGGTCTACTTACTGAAAACACTAAGTAGACGACCGCGGTTAAGCTAAGTTGCTCTACCTGGCTCGAAACCCAGTTATTCTTGAACCTAAGATATCTTCGATCACTCTCGCCTTCTCATCAAAAAGACCCTCCTTGTCCCTGTCCAGCTGGTCGTCAATGTTGTGACCATTTTTAAGCATATAGGACTCGTAGTATCGGGTGAGTCGCTCTGAAAAACGCCTTTATTTCTCATGTATTGGCATGTCGCAATTGTTTTTCGTGTGCGGGAAATAGGCATGTAGTTTCGACCCGATGACGCAAGTGTCCACTCTCCATTGTTTATAGATGCGATTCAACTCGTCCTCAAGAATATGGCTATTCCTGCTTTGGTGTGCGTGACCGGCATTGAACATGTAAACGGACATTACCATTGTCATCACCAGTTCACTTATCTCGGCAATGAGTGCTGTTTTGATGCCTGAATCTCTTTGTGTTTCTTGCCACCGCCGTGTAATCCATGGGACGAGTAGCGCAAGAGCAACTGGGACCAGAACGATGTCTAATACGTCTTTTAACGAATCAAAACCCATCATAATGTTGAGTGACTATTGCAGATTACGTACCCAGCAAAACGTCTCGCTGGAAGACCACTGATGGGTGGACGTGTGCCACTTCAATGCAACGTGTCTCATAACAACACATAGTTGCTAATCGGGAAATACCACCAAATTATTTTTTACGCTCGAGCATAATTGTGGCCAAGAATGCTTTACTACAACGAGACATTTCGATACAAACACACCCTCCTAGATGTCCCGGTCAGCATCGCTGCTTCCAGAGAAAAAACGAATGGCTACAGAAAGATGAACAATCAGTAATGCGGCGTTGTGAATCCATCCACGGTCTGACCTTTCTAGGATAGTAAATGTTTGTCCACGTCAGTGTTGCCAAAGAGAGACCGGCTGATTCGGCATAATGCTTGCTGCTTTTCCCTCTGCAGGAGGGTGCAAACATGTCCTGTAAGCGCACACCTGTACAAAAGATCTTGTTAGCCAGGCTAACGAATACCCTATCCGAAAAGTCGACGCAGCAGCTGTCGCGTATCGGTGTAATAACAGTTCCGCCACAGCTAGAGGCTGATATTCGTGATGCGTTTGAGAGCCAGTCGCGCAAGATCACCGATATTTCTCTTCGGCCGGAGTTAGCAATAAGAACCCTGACTGACATCCATCAGCAAAACCCACATCTCATAATTATGATGATCATTGGTGGAGAAAACCCCGAGGAATGTTCGGAGTTACCTGTCGAATCCTATGCGAGTGGCGGTACAACTTCTCCCAGCCCGAATGAAAGGACGGAACCCGTACTGCATCATCGCTTAGGGGTGACTAGAACAGATTCCGGTGGTCGCGGTCTTACGGGCGGAGAAAATCTGATAGGGAACAGCTCGACCATGGCACGCCTGCGAGCATTTGTGGCGAATGTTGCCAAAACGGAATGCAACGTCCTAATCACGGGAGAGACGGGGACAGGAAAGGAATTGGTTGCAGATCTCATTCATAGAAACGGTAGCCGGATGGGAAAACCCTTCGTGAAGGTCAATTGTGCAGCGATCCCTGACTCCTTACTCGAAAGTGAAATATTCGGTTATGAGCGAGGAGCGTTTACAGGTGCATATGCTAGAACGCAAGGTAAGCTTGAACAGGCAAATACTGGAACTATTCTCTTCGATGAAATAGGCGACATGAGTCCCTACGCTCAAGCCAAAGTTTTGAGATCTATTGAATCTGGTGAAGTGACTAGGCTGGGCGGCCGTACCCCCACTAAATTGGATGTGCGGATACTGGCCGCAACCAATCGGGATTTGGAATCAATGGCCATGCAGGATCACTTTAGAAAGGATCTCTTTTTTCGGCTCAACGTCGCACGAGTCCATTTGCCACCGTTACGAGACCGGAAGTCTGACATCTCGAAAATTGCCGAGCATTACCTGGATCATTTTAATGTTACGTTTGGAGCTGAGGTAACAGGCCTGGCTCAAGATACACTCGAAGGTTTTCTTACTCATGACTGGCCAGGAAATGTGCGTGAACTGAGGAATCTCCTCGAAGGTGTATTCGTCGTAAAGCGTTCGTCACAGATCACAGCTGCTGATTTGCCAGATTGGTTTTCCGAGCGTCTCAAGAACAAATGTTCTGTCATTCATGAATCAAGCAAGATTCTGTCCGTTCTGCTAGCGACGAACTGGAATAAGTCAAAGGCAGCCGGCGAGCTTCATTGGTCGCGTATGACGTTGTACCGCAAGCTCGCTAAATACAACCTTCATCATGTATCGAACTGAAAAGGAACAGAAATAGCGAGATCGAATTGCCCCTAGTTTCTGTAATAACCATTCACAACGTCCTCCCTCTCGCTAGTGCCCGACATATCAGGTCCCGAATCATTCTAATCCGCGGAAGCTAGCTGGTGCGTTGGTCCTGTCTCGACAACGGCCGCGATCCTAGACTTAACTGCGCTCTAGGTAAGCGACTTTCAGAATGAAGCCTGCTAGTCGTGGTTCTGCATGTTTATGTAAGCGTGCCAGCTGCCTTGGTTTCCTTTCCATGTCCACGTTGCACAGGTGTATTTCACGTGTTTGCCTTCTTCAGTTCTCCTTGCTGTATCGTTACCGAGTTTTGTTACAAGCTCAGTGACACCTCCCGCTTGTGAAGTAAATCCACAATTCCTCTCGACTTACACACTTTGAGGAGCGGGTTGTGTACCACCCTGTAACAGTTAGGGCGTTACACTTTTGCATTCTTAAGCCTGATCAGAACGTCACATTCCCTTACACGCGCGCAGATGAGGCGGTTTTTATCGAGTTGGGAATACCATTCGACTCTGGTCTCTGAGTTGCACAGTAGGAATTCCGTTGAAGGAAGGAACAATGCAATGCAGCCAGAAGGTGTTCAGAGGGGCGATAAGGACCCAATGCCGTATCGGTATAGCAACTACTTCAAGATTGGATACAACAGAGAAGAGTTTCTAATGGATTTTGGTCAACTGTATGAGGGGAGCGGAAATGGCCCCATGCATACCCGATTGGTCACCCTGCCTGTTATTGCCAAAGCGCTTCTCTCAGTACTTGCCAAATCCGTGCGTCAGTATGAGGAGAAGTATGGTGCCATTCAGGAAGACAAGGAATAGCGACTCTGGAGTCATAAACGCGGCGTTCCCGCAGAAACGCTGATTTGGAATCAGGATTAGTGAGTAAAGGGTTATTTCAAGTGAATGAAACGAAGAATGACGCGAAACCGGTCGGATCGTGTCGCTGCAAGACCGCAATGGGTTTTGCTGGCGATATGAAATCCAGATCGGGTTGCGAGCAAGCCTTCCCCACGCAGAGACATACGTCGGCGCCGTTTACACCGCCGAAGATCTCTCTCGGGCATATCCCAGCGGGTTGGCTTGGAACGCAAAAAACGGTTGAGCATGTACAGGCGCTGATTCGAGCCGGAGCGAAAGATTTTTATGTTCGCCAGAAGGCCATCGACATCTTGCTGGAGAAGCAAGTCAAGCCCAAAGACTACCTGGCCGAGATCAAGGCCCTCTTCGAGTGGGTCCAGCAACATATCCGTTATACCAAGGATACGTTTCAGGTGGAGGTGCTTCATTCCGCTAAGCGCATGCTGGAGTTACGGGCCGGCGATTGCGACGACATGGCCATCCTACTGGGGGCGATGTTGGAGGCAATCGGACATCCGGTGCGGCTGGCGCTCAGCGGACCAAACCCATTCCGACAGGACCTCTTTACCCATATTTATCTGGAGGTGTTTCACAAAGGTCGCTGGATCCCGTTGGACGCCACCATGTCCTACCCGATGGGCTGGGCGCCAAGAACATTGGTGAAAAAGATCATCGCGATTGAAAGGAGGTCGAACATGATGGCCGAGGATATGGAACTGCAAGGCATCGACGGTGTCGGGGCCGTACCCGACTGGCTAAAAGGATTGCTTCGGACGGTACGCACGGAGGCCGTGCAGCCAAAAGATGCGCGGATCAAAACGCTATGGGATCTGTTACGGCAACGGCAATTGCTGCGCCGAAGCCCATGGCTCAAGGCGGTACTGCGCCGGATCTGGGACCGCGGGCTGTCCGCCGGCCTCACCCGCGTACAGCGAGTCGGATAAAACGGGAGCTGCGGCTTTGGAGAATTTTGCCACCGAAACCAGTGAGTGCGACGACGGCGCATCGCAATTCAATCATCAGCTCTGTACGGCGAGCCGCTGTCCAAGCGGGTCGGCCCGTGACGCTCACACCAGTCGCGTCGGTGCGGCGTGCGCCGATGCAGCTGGTACGGCCGGTACACATGCAACCAGTTGGCGCGAGAGCGGTAAGAAGATGAACTGCCGTTGCGAAGTATGTTGCAGGGATGGCAGCGACAATACGTCGCTCATGAGGCAAACCTTCGAAGCTATGCCTGTTCAATACATGCGGCGCGGGATTGGCCTCTATTATGCGTTCAACGGTTTTGAACCGTCCCGCGTAATGAAAGTTCATCATCACAGGCTCATCCCGTCGATGGTGGTTGAACTGGGTGAACTGGTGGCTCTGATGTATCGCTCAGACAAAGGACGGCCTGGTCAACCGCGTACCTACATTCATCGGATGGAAAATCCACCGCGCCTGGTGAGCAACATCGAAGGGACGCAGCTCTACATCGTGGGCGGAAGCTACCAGGTCACTCCACGAGGGATCGAAGGCTAGAGGGACCGGCACCCATGTTGGCCAATTTGCGCGCGGCTGATCCGCCGACACAAGCAGGGGGAATGATATGCGAAAGGACCAACAGCTCGGGCTGGATGAGTTGATGATTGTGAACCCCAGTTCATCGGGGACAGAAGCCATGTTTCTTGGCGAAGACGGCACTGTGTATCAGGTACAAGGCCTGGGTGAAGACAATACACAGCAAGGAATGGGGCAATACTTTCTGGGCGGAGATGGTTCGCTGTATCAAGTGCAAGGCTTCAAAGAGGGCGGTTCAGCCGGGCCCGCCAAAAGTTCAGACGAAAACCTGGGAGAAGAGGACGGCCCTGCCCTTGGCCGGTACTTCCTTGGGGCCGACGGTGCGCTCTATGAGGTGGTTCGATAGGCAGTGATTGTTAGGAAAAAGGAGGCGTTATGGCAAAAGTTCAAGGTGTGCAAGAAAAACTTCATTCCCCCCTCTACGATTGTTTCTTCGTGAAGGAAGAATTCAAGGAGCAACAAAATCCAAAAAAATTCACAGACTTTATGACCGATCCACGGGTGATTCGCTTCTTTGTGGATATCCAGAGTAAGACCAAGTTGGAAACGAACCTTCAAGCTTCCGGTGTCCTACCCAGTCTGAATAGGTTCGAGGCGAGGGCGTTGCGCGTGGTGGTGTCGAACCTGCGCCCCAAAGAGTTTGGAGACACTACGGGGCCAGGCAAAAGTCCCCGCTCCCCCGCCAATGAAAGTGCGATCTTGGCGGACCTAATCTACAACTCGGTGACCTCGTTGATAGTGGGGGAAAAGATCATGATCGAGATGCCCACTTTCTGGTTTCCATCAGGCGCTGGTGTCAGTCCGGGCCTCACCGTCTCCAACCACGGCGAACCTGATCCGACTGCCACATTTCGTTTCGCCGAGCCGGTGTATATCGAGCCACAGCAGAACTTTCGTGTAGAGATGGCGTTCCCTCAGGGAGTACCTGGAGTAGCCGCCGGAGTAATTACAGCAGATGACACAAGGAAGTTGGCTCACGTGACGGGTCCGCTCCGCATCTGGGTCGTCCTGGACGGCTATCTGACACGCGATGTCCAGTAATCGATGAAAACCAAGAGGGAGGCAAACCATGCGGAACTTAAGTGAAGACCAAGCGACCCAGATGATGGGTATCGGCTACCTCGGCGAGGTGCGCCAGGGGCCGGATGGGAATCTCTATCAATATGTGCAAGGTGTGGATGGTCTGGGCAATCCCATCGGTGCTTGGTGGAAGCGATTAGTGCGTCGGGCACTACCCCTGGCCCGACAATTCGCCCCGTTTATTCCGGGCGGGGCTGCGGCGCTCACAGCAGTGACTCCGTTTCTGAAACAGGCCGGCGTGGAAGGGTCTGAGGAGCTGGGGGCTTTTCACGGACTGGCGGCGGGTGAAGAGCTTCAGGGTATAAGCGACGACGCCATGACCCAGCTGATGGGTGTCGGCTACCTCGGCGAAGTGCGCCAGGGGCCGGATGGGAATCTCTACCAATATGTGCAGGGTGTGAATGGTCTGGGCAATCCCATCGGCGGCTTTTGGAGCAGAATGAAGCGTGGACTAAAGGCCGTTCATAGCTTGGCTCAACGAGGGGCATCGTTTATCCCCGGCCCCTATGGAGCAGCGATAGCAACGGGTCTCAAGCTAGCGACCCCACTTCTGCAAAAAGCCGGTGTTGCGGGTCATGACGGGATGGGCGCGCTCTACCAAGCTCCAGATGGTTCGCTCTACCAGGGCGTTTCGGAGAATGAAGCATTGCAAGGACTTGATGACGACGCGGAACTTCGGGGGCTAGAGGCGGATGACGAGTTGCATGGACTCAATGATGACCCGGAACTGCGTGGCTTCGATGAGGGCGAAGAACTGCGTGGTCTGAACGATGATATGGAGCTGAGGGGGCTGGATGATAGCGAGGATCTGCGAGGTTTCGATGCCGAGCCGGAGATGCAGGGGATGGAAGGTTACGTTCGACAGGACGGCGTTAGCGGACTGGAAGCCTTCGTGCCGCAGGAGCCGCCGCAGACGCGTTGGCACGTGGTACCCGGCCAGACGCCAGAGGTATGGAAACCATTGTGGTAAGCCGAGCTGCTAGATTTCCATCGCGGATGTCGCCTGCGCATTCCGCAGGTACAACTAGGCGCTTAGGATACGAGTGTGGAGGTAATGACCATGCGATTAGGGCTTAGTCAAGACCAGCAACAGGTACCCGTTCGTTCAGCGTCGGACATCATGCCGCTGCCGATTGCTGTGCCTACCACCAAAGAGATTCCCTACGACTATGTGGCCAAGTTCACGTTGCGAGGAATACGCGGCAATCGTGTACAGGATGTGATCAACATCAGCATCGAAGGTGGGTTTGTGACTGTGGCGATTGGGTATAGCTTCATCCCGGCTAAGTTGCAAACTTCGAATACGGGAACTGCAAGTGTACTCAGCTCAGCGGCAAGTGACGGCGTGAGCGGGCTGATCAATAGCATCCTATCTTTGGAGAACGATCCACGCATGCTGGCGCAATGCCTGCTCGTCCGACTCTGTGGAATCGATTTCAAGTACAGCATCATCGATAGCGGGAGCGGCCGTGAGTTGCAGAATCAGCCGATTCACAATATCGCCGGGCTGGGAGAGGCGACCGGCGAGCGGCCTTTCCGTCCACTGGCTAAACCTATGCTGTTCATGCCCCGCTCGACTATCCGTATTGAAGTTGAAGAAATCTCGGAGGGGCTGATTTATGGTTACGAGGACACGGTGACCAAACAGCGTGTTGGTGCTGAGCTTTTCATGGTGTTGCACGGCTACAAAATACTGGGGTACGGAACGGGGTTGTCATGAACTTGAACCATGCTTGCGATGTCCATCGAGACATCGGTTATTCCAACGTCTGCCAGGTCTGCGGCGTTCCCTTAGATGCCGGGTATTTCGATGTCGCCAGCATTAAAAAGGCGCCACAAAATGTCGGAGATGAAGTCGAAGTCGCGCGCTACGAGCTAAACTCCCAGTATTGCGGCACCTTGCTCTATTTCACCCAGTATGCGGAACAAGAAACATCCAAGCAGCAAGTGATTCCCCATACACCTGGTTATGAGTGGATTGTTCTCTGCAACAACCAGCCGCGGGCTCCCTACCTGCCCACAAGTCTGATCTTGAACCCTTGGGGCGCCACCAACCTTTCTATCGACCTCAGATTGGAAGAGGGATGTACCGTGAGGTTGGTGGTTAGAAAAGTTACGCCGGGAGCGGATGAAACAGAGGTGAAATTGTCTCAAGTAGGAGGCCGACTCCTGGGTCGCTCCTGGTACAACACCATCTATGGAGGCACGCCAAATCGCTTGTAAAGAATAAGAGAGTGTTTAGATGAGAAGCATACGTTAAGCGCAGACAACATATCTTGGGAATTACGCCCATCGTGTGTACCGGAATTGCACTCCTAGAGCTCTATCTCATGCTGGCAATTGCCAGCCCAATGTATGCTGCAGGGGAATCCGTAGATGTAGCTGCATACCGACACAGGGCTCGGATGGGGCATTCCACGATTCAAATCGCAGAGTTAAATATTTTTCCATGACACATCAACACTATCCATGAAACTCAACGAGGATGTTGGAGTGAATTCCTCACCTGGCATGCTAAGACGATGATGAATGGTCTATTACAAGATTAACTCCTCAATCGACCTTAACTTTAAGAAGACTACAAAGCCGGAGGATGACACCATGTATGTTGCAACTGGCCTGGGAGAACGGCGCAGACCTCTATGCACAGGAAAGTCCAGCAACATGGTCCTGTCGAGCAATCCCCGACCCGGTGAGCGTTGGCATTTGTCGGGGCCGGCGCCGAGTTACCGGCCACCCATCGACAAGGGCGGACAGCCCGTCGACGACAGCCACGGCCATCATTTGCTCACGATTCTCGCCGGACCGTCGCGTTGGCAAACCTACCTGACACAGGCGATGGCCAATCGTGCGACGACGGTTCCGAGGAACTTCTTTCGAGTCGTCACGAGCCCAAACCAGGTCCCCAAGCACCTGCGGCATCTCTTTAGGCTCAGAAGCGACGGCAGCATGGTCGGCGGGACGATCGACCGTTGGACGCGCACGATCTACATGGTTCCCGCGCCCGTCCTCCGGCAGGAAACACGGCTTGAATACGCGCTGCACGAAGCGGTGCACCTGTTCGCGGATCCGCATGCGCCGACAGAGGTGGCGTGCGCGGCGCCATGCATCGGGACCTTCCAGCGGCGGTACGGCGAAGGCTTCGGCGAGGGCCTCACCCAGGTGATCACCGAGGACATCATGAATGCGCAAGGCATTAGCCGTTATTATCGCGATCACCCCTATGACGTGTTCACCGCGCCAGTGCGGGAAGTGATCAGGATCTTTGGTGTCGATCTGATGGCCCGTGCCTATTTCTTTGGCGACAAGGCTTCGTTGGAGGCGGCCATGAAGGCGCGCTGGAGTGATCGGTGGCAGCAGGTCGCGGGGCTGACGACGGTCAAAAACTCGAATGGAGCGCTCGCAGAGATCAAGAGGCTCGAAACCGCGTATGCCGCTGCCGCACGCCTGCGCCAGATGATTCAGCAGGGACCGAGGGGTGATTTCCCGACGCCGTCGCGGACCCGGATGTTTGCAGGTTTTGGTTTCACGCCCACGCCCCGGCGCTTGAGCCCGCAGCCGCAGCCGCCGCGATTGAGCATCCTCACGATCGACAGCTTTGATGTTCAAAAGTCCACAATTAAGCCCGAGATGAGACCTGCGCTGGCTGGATTCGTCGATCACGTGAAGGCGAGCTGGCAGTCGACGGGCCAGTCGATCGGCGTCGTGTGCCTGAAGGGACACACCGATTCAACCGGCCTCGAAGCGTTCAACCGAGGTCTTGGCGACCGGCGCGCGGAGGCGGTGAAACAACAAATCCTTGCGTTGCTCGGGCCGTTCATCAATCGAGTGCTTGTGGAGATCGAGGCCAGCCCGGGAAAGACGCAGCCGAGGGCGAACAATAGCACCGCTGCCGGGCGCGCCGCGAACCGGCGCGTCGAGATCTTCATCGAGGGGCCGATTCCTTCTGCGTCAGATTGGCCGGGAGGGAAGGAGAAGACCACCAGATGGCCGCCTGACATTCCCGATCCCGACAAGGGCGAGGCGTGGGATCAGTTCCGGTTCAAGCGCGGCATCCCCGAAGATGCGCTAGGGGGAAGATCGGTCCAGGATTTCCTGACGAATCTCTGCGCGCCTGTGTTCGGGAAGCGCTGCAAGGGCTTCATCGACAAGGCCGTCGACAAGGGATGCGAGGGCATCGCCGCGCTGCTTGAGCAGCTCGGCGGGCGTGTCACCGGGGCGCAGAAGGAAGAGGTCATGCAGCGGTGCCGCGAGGCGGCGGGCAGACGCGTGCGCTAGCGCCTTCCGCGCCGCCTTGCGGTCTAAGAAAAAAGGGTCGGTGCTCTATCTCATGGTCACAGCTGCCAGCCCAGTGTAGGTGCAGGAGAATTGAAAATGTATGTGCGTACCGACACAGGGCTCGGATGGGATATTCCGCGATTCAAATCGCAGAGCGAAATGTTCCATGAACACATCAAGGCTATCCATGAAACTCAACGTGGAGTTTCGTTAAGCCATGATCAATATCCAATTACTCGAAGGGACTCGAAAACAGGGATTGTGAATGCACACAATCGGTGGCTGTTTACTCCAAGCCGTCAAAATTTCAAAGGGTCAGGCGAAAAAGAAGGTAGTTTCTGCCTAGGGACAGCAAGAGGAATGGCATTCAGAAGCGTCTTTGGTCTCGAGCTACCAACATATCGCAAAGTGCTTATGGAGTTAAGAGAACGTATAGATACTGCAAAAAAGGATAAGGACATTAAGAAGGAGGCTGATGCACTCATTAGCCGCACAGTTAGTCATGTTCATAAACGCGGAAGCATTGAACAATTTAATGCAGATTTAGAATCCAGATATGGCATCAAGAATGCGAAGATTAAGAGCAGCGAGTCATTAAAGGAAGCCCTCGATGCACTTAAAGCGGGCGCGCCAATCTTGGTGGACCTGAATGGCGGATGGCATTGGGTTGTAGTTCACAGGTCGCCAGACGGAAAGTTATGGAGTAATGACCCTTTAGAGAGCCGTGTAAAACCAATATCACCTAGTGAATTCGGCTCACGTTTCGAGATCATTGTAGATGCCAACACGGGTAAACCAATAACGCCAGATAAGGCGAGCAGTTATAAAAACTAGAGTGCTGATAGATAGGTAATAGGGTTGGATGTGATTAATTCGCCTGTTCAGGCCTTGTAAGAAGCAAGTCGTCGACAGGGAAGCCGACTCAATACCTTCCCAATGACTGACAAAGCAAGCTGCGCTTGCCGGTTCGGCAGGTTACAGGCTGCGCTAAGCTCTCATGGACGCTCAATACACGTCGCTTGTTCGGAACTGGATGAACTCATCGTGTGATCTTCGTGGCTCTATAAACGCAGATGGGGATGTGGAGCGGGAGCGTCAGAGCGGCATTCAATTGGCGATTTAACCAAAGAGGCAGTCATGTACGCGCTGATCGGTTTAGGAGAGCCCCAACCCACAGTCTCTTGCAGGGGGTGGGAAAAGGATCCGGAGAGCTTCAGTAAACGGGTGGCGGAACACTATGCGCGGACGGTGCTGGGAAAGTCCATGAGCGCAAGGCGGATCGTGCCGTATTATCCGTCCGGAGATAAGAGATTTATGGAGGTGCAATTTGCACCCGACCTGGCAGTAGGCGTCAGCTTCGTGAAGATCCCGGATTACGTCATTGCCCTTCGTTTGCGCGCACAGCCGCCCGGGCCCGCTCGCTACTACACGTATTCGTGCACGCCGGACGGAAATCTAATTCTGAGCGAGCAGAAGAAGCCCTCCGCCGTCCCAGCAAGCCCTACAATGCGGGTGGCTCCAGGTAACGCTGGGCGAACCGTTGGATGGTTGGGCGAAACAGCCCCGCAGTCGATCGCCCCAGCGTTCCGCTTTTTGTGCCCTCCTGGGTGCGCGCCGAACGCGACGAACGCGTGCATCGGGATCGTTCGCCGCGCGATTCAAGACGCGATTTGGCTGGCCGAGAATGCCGCCGAGCAACTTACGGCCCGCGACGATGAAGCCGTACGTCTATTCCGTTCCTTCTTTGGAGATCCAGAACGTCTCGTTCCCTGGGCAAACAATCGGCCCGCTGCCGATCTTGTCGCCGGTCGCTTCCGTGCCGTGGGCCGTGGGTTTCGGACGCGCGTGCCGCACATTCGCTGCGCAGTGGTTGGCCCTGGAGTAGAACAATGCGCCGGTGAAAACGCTTTTGCGCTGCCGCGTAGCGTGCCAACCGCTACCCTTCCGCTTCCGCGGAACACGATCCACCTTTGTCCGCCGTTTTGGAGCGTCGCGCCAGCAGGCACTGTCTCCAGATTCTGGCGGGCCGCCATCTTACTTCACGAAATGCTTCACCTGCTTTTCTGGGAATTTTTCGGGCACCAGGCAAATCTGCCTCGCACGGGTGATCCTGAAGAGCGGCGTCGAGACAATTCCCATTGCTACGAGGCATTTGCCCTACGCGTGGCCAAACAAGGAGCCGATCCTAATGATGTCACGGTGTGCAATGAAAGGCCTTTTTGATTTCGCCATTCAAAGCATCGACGAGCGGACGAAAGCGCAGCCGAGGAATCAAATGGAGCCAGTATTCATTTCCCACCATGTTGCTGAGGACAACTTCAAGCAGAGCCGATGGCAGACAACAAAACCAGCGACGGCCGTGCGCAGAATCGTAGAGTGGAAGTCTTCATCACGACCAGACCTCTCTCGCCGCTCCACAGCCTCCGTCGCCGGTTCCTTCGCTTTGGCGAGATAGCGTTACAACTTAGGAATTAGAAGGAGGTTTGCCATGTACGTGGGGACGAGAGATGCGTTAGGGCGACTCCCAACGTCATACATTTATGATTCTTCGATAAAGGGTATCGGACAGATATCGCCAACACCGATCCTTCTGCGGAAAGCTCTCCATTCGGAAACTGGCCCGTGGGATCCGGCGAGTGAGATCGAGCAGGCGCTAAAGGCCAAAAATTGGGGGAAGGCGTTGGAACTGGCGATCGAAGCGGGCCAGCGTGACGAGGTCGAACTGACAAATCTGATTTTATTCGCGCAGAATCCACAATTGCTTCGCACGTCGCTGGATCCGAAGGCGAAGAACTTCAAGACCCTGAGCGGGCAGTGGCGCACGATCCTGACGAAGGACGTGCGTTCGGCGATCGAACGGATGTCGGTGGACCATGACATGGCTGTGCACGGCAAGTTCGTCGCGGAGCGAGACCCGCAGTTTTGGGGACTCAATGGGAAAATCTTTCGTGACATCGTGCGATCCGTGGCCGCGGAAGTGGATCTGAATCCGGGCTTCTTGTCTGCCGTGCTGCTGGCAGAGGTGGGGAGCGCCGCGCCGTACTTGAAGACGGGTCCGGTGTTCTCTTTCTTTACAGGAACGGATGACTTCTTCGCCCAGCAGGAGCGACTGAAAACGCACGTTCCGGCGTTTGCCAACGTGCATTTCGACAAAACGAAGACCTTTGAAAACATCAACGAGACGGGCCGAAAGGTAAAAAGCATCTTTTTTGATACCGGCAAAGATGCGGCGCGGGCGACGGCGGTCTATCTAGCGTATGCACGGCTCAAGTTACAGGTTGCGGCGAAGACGAATGGCGGAGATTTCGATACCCTGCCTGTGCAAGTGCAATTCGCGCTGATGCGGATTGCGATGGCAGCCGGGCACGGGGGAATCGATTTAAACGGTAACTTTGTCTGGTTCCTGAAGAAGGATGGCAAATCCCTGCAGGTCAAGGCTGGGACAAAAGGGGCTGTGTTGGTTGGCGTCGCGCGTTGGCTGTATCGCGTCCTGAAGGGTGAGGATATCTTTGTCCGAGACTGGACAGGCCGCACATTTCCGAGCACCGCAAAAGCGACGTCGCGAAACGCAACGATTCTGGTCGCGCAGGCGCTTCATTTGTCGGACTGGCATTTTGGGATTTCTTTGGTGCAGCGGCCGAAACGGCCGGTGCGTCCCTGGTAGACGAAGACACCACTTATACGAGAGCGGATCAGCTTGGAGCGAGAGTCCGCCAAATAGGAGAGGTCGACCTCGTCCTCGTCTGAGCCGAAGCTGGCATCAACCGCAGACTTCATCCCAGCGAAACAGGTGATGTAGGGAAAGGGAGAAGACGTATGACAACGATGGCTTCATCACCGCATGGTGCGAAGGTATGGAGGCACCTGGGCATAGGGAGTGCTGCCCGCAGGCGGTAAGCCGTTGGTGCCCATGTATACTCGTCCCACACGCTGCGAGGGCCGTGCACATGTATCAGGCAGTACGCGCCAACCGCGTGGGTGAGCTTGGTACACGCTCGAGTCTCAGCTAGGGTAGCCGGTTCTGTCCTAATCGATGTTCCTATGCGTCGCATCGGGTGTTTGGCAATCGGGCTGGCCGATCTGCGCGACTGGACTCAATTCAAAATGTTCTGCCGTGGGAGTTGTATGTCGCGCACGGGTCGCTCAAGTATCGGGGCTTGAATGGAAAAGTGACCGTTCTCGCGTCGGCGTAGGATGCGCCCTCCTACGAAGTGGAGGTTAAAGATGAGCAACGAAACAAGAGATTCTGGTCGTACAGTATCCTCTAACGCTCGAGTCACCTGTCACTTCATCTGGCCACTCAGCAACAGCGCCACGCCCGACGAAATGAATACGTCCTATGGTCCGCGTATTGACGCTGATCGCTGGGACTTTCATGACGGCATCGACCTGCCCGCTCGTGTTGGCACACCGGTCCATGCCATGGCGGATGGCGCGGTGCATCGCGCTGGGCCGGCGGATAAGACGGGCCCGGTCAGGGTTTCGGCTCAACGCATATCCTTCTTAAAGTCGTCGATCCAACGGACGGACAGCATGATCTATTTCTTGTCTACCTGCATCTCGACAGCATCGCGGATGGTGTGATCTCCAGGCGTACCGGTGCATCAGGGTGACGTGATTGGCGCGGTGGGTCAGGAAGACGCGACCTATCCCCATCTGCATTTCGAGTTCAGGAAAGGCGGGCCACAAGAACGGCGCAGTGTTCACCCGCTACACTATCTGCCCTACCTCAATACGGCGAACTTTAGGCAGCTCCGTCTGGATCGCTGCAATTTTTACCGCGACGACGATGGCGAGAAACGGATCGTGAGGCTTGGCTTTGCAGTCCGGAACCGCCGGGAAGGTGATCTACAGGCTGTTCATGTGGAATTGATCGGCGACGGTGTCGCAACCACGCGAACTGCACGTCGACTTCGATGATCGGGAAACCATCAATAGTGACAAAGGAGATGACCAAGCCTTCAAGAACGGAATTGCCGTGGAAGGCTACCAGAAATCCAATCTGAAAGGCGAAGGCTTGAACGATCTGCAGTATGGCGTACTGATCGAGGATATTCCTCCGCAATACGATTCCGTCAAACTTCGAGTCCAGGATGTTAAGAACAGAGAAACCGAAAAGCGCTGAGTTTCCTCTTCCCAAACTCGACGTCGGCAAGCAACCCGTCAATAGTCGTGCGGGTTTTGAAGGTCAGATATTTCCGCCGCCGGGGTGGGAATTGAATCTCTTACCGGGCAATGTCTGTCGGCCGGACCCAGCCGCCGCTCTCGCAGGTTCGCAGGGCCTACTCTGTCAGGACCTCCAGAGTGTGCAAGGGACACTGATCCGCGCAGGGCTGCGTTTCGCCTTGCCAGTCAACCGTTTGCCTGTCCGCTCCCATGTCCTGGCGTCTGAGGGCAGATATCAAGCCAGCAGAATTGCAAGTGGATGAAGGATTGGTGATTCATCCTTTGGCTTTCTTGGCAGACAGCAATTTGGTGGCTGCCGCCTGCCTGCGGAAGATCAGAGGCGATAAATTCGTGACGGGTGTTCTCATTCGAAGCGCAGACGGTTTGTTCAGGGAAAGAATCGATGTGAACGAGGGAGAAATTTTAAGGAATGTGCCGGTTAGGTGGGAACTTGAGGTGCTCAGAGTGGGCACCAGGCAAACAACCGCCGTAGTGCGACTGAACAACAATGTGATAGCCCGCATCAACGGCGACACCAGAAGCGTCGAGCCCGATTCTGGTTGTGCGGGGATTTTGCATAAGCACAGCGGGTTACAGATTAGCCTGCACATCGATCAATTGCTCCTGACGGAAGCGCCTCGGTAGACGTGGCGTGAGCTCACGCAGGCCGAACACCCGTCGACACCTGCGTTGACGGACAATAGGGTTAGAACATTTCAGCAAAAATTAGCAGTTGATCATGATGTTGGTCTTCGGCGCTCCATCCGTTGCAGTGAACAATGAGACGTTCACGTGCGCTCGGGGTAGGCGATCCTCAACTCTGCTTGATATTTCCAGGACGCAGAGGTTTTTTGACAGCTTTGCGTTGGCATAATCTTAGGCGCCGTCCGCCAGCCTCCCGACTTGGCGAGCATGTCCCCTATAGTTAGAAAGAATTCTTTGAAGTTATGTGGCGCGATTCACGGATTCCTTCAGACCCGTTTTCTCCCACTGTTGTTTACTTCACCATGTACGGTGAGTAGCCGGGAAGCGTGCGGTCCAGCTTTCCCTCAATGCAATGTGAGCGGCTGTTTTCGCATCGTTTGGTGTTCGCAGATAGGCACTCGTCAACAACTCGACCGGGCGACCGATCCTCGATTCTCCCTTGTGAAACGTCTCCCAAAACAGATCGTCGGCGTTGGACGCTGCCTCGCTTCGTGTTGCAAGGGCTTCTTCTTTGGAGCAGTCATCACGGCGATGTTGTCGCCCAAGGCCCATGGGCCAATGCCGATGACGACTATCGTCAGGGTGAAGGCAAAGCCTGCAAAAAATTCCCCTCTGCTGGCGATGACAATCTGACCCACAATGAATGTCGGCCTTGTGCTTATTCTCGACAACTTCCGATTGTTTGATTAAGCAGAAAACGTCGACTCGTTTTGGTAAGCCATCGGAACCTGCACGACGGTGGCACTCTGAATTCACCGCCCCACAGGGGTGGAGCCTGAAGCCGGCGGTTCCAACACAGATTGAAACCTGGGTCTCATGCGAAGCGCTATTCACTCCTCAACCTACAAATTGTAATCCCGATGTACGCCGATTCTGCTCGCCTACCCAAATCCGAAAGGCTTTCGTTACATCCCAAGGACTATCGGTTTCTGTTGCGCTGTCGGTCGTAGACCCATCAGCAGGCTGCCGTTCTCCGGGTGCATGTTCAATGGATTACAGCAGCATTCAGTAGCGTCTGGATAGAGTCGAGATCCTGTTTTAGCGCATTCAACTCGCTGGAGAGGTAGGCCAAGGTTTGATCATTTTTCGTAGACTGGTGAACGAGGCGTACGAGCAACGCTATGCGTTCTTTCAGCGTCCGAATTGAGACAGCCAAGCCGGTCTCGAGCCCCGCTGTTCGACGCACCAACAGATCCAGCGCCGGACCGATTTCGGCTTGGTTTAGACAAAATGTCACGGGGAGATCGGCCATCGCATTCCTGGGCATATCGGGATACTCCGCCTCGGCAGGACTCTGGACGATCGTCAACCCACCGGCCTCATGCACCGCCCGTAGCCCAACTGTGCCGTCACGCAATAAACCGGTGAGAATCACGCCAATGACGCGGTTCCCATATTCCTTGGCCGCGGACTCGAAGAGGGCGTTAATGACAATTAAGGGAGCCGTTCCTTTCCGATAGGGAGCGAGTTGGAACTTTTGACCATCCACCAACATCATATTTAGCTGGAAACCTCCTCTGACGGCTTGTTCTCATCCAGCACGAGTAGCACAAGCGAGCGGTCTGTCAGTAAATACTGCGCTCCCATCTTAAAGGTCTGGTCATGACGTCCCTCTGGCAGATTGGTATCAAGGAGGAGGGACCAGGCTGAAGAGCCGACATAGGGGGGAAGTGTAAACTGGACAGGCTCATGATGGCCATTGATAAGGACAAGAACCGTCACATCCTTCCCCGGCTGACGCACCCCCGTAGTCGGCGCCCGCCCGTCCAGCAGCATGCCAAAACAATGTAATGTCGTGTCGAGCCAATGTTGCTCCTCCATCGGGACGCCGCTGGCGTTGATCCACGTCACATCCCGAACGTCGGAGTTTTCGACGGGTTGTCCCGTCAAAAAGAGATTGCGCCGTAAGATCGGGTATCGGTGACGGAGTGCGACTAACTGTTGGACGAAGTGAAAGAGCATCGATCGCTTGTCCAAAAGCGTCCAATCCACCCAACTGATCTCATTGTCCTGACAATATGCATTGTTGTTGCCCTCTTGGGTACGGCCAAATTCATCCCCCGCCAGCAACATGGGGGTACCTTGGGCGAGCAGTAAGGTCGCCGCAAGGTTTCGCATTTGGCGCTCCCGCAAGGCGTTGATCCCGGCATCCTCGGTCGGCCCTTCTGCGCCACAATTCCATGAACGATTGTTTGAGGACCCGTCCTTATTGTCCTCCCCGTTCGCCTCGTTGTGTTTCTCGTTAAACGTCACAACATCATGGAGCGTAAAACCATCATGAGCCGTAATAAAGTTCACGCAGGCCCAGGGCCGTCGACCTTGATGATTAAAAACAGAAGCCGATGCGCAGAGCCGCTCGGCGAGTGTCGTCGCCGGCAATTCGCCGCGCCAAAAATCGCGCACATCATCCCGGAACTTATCGTTCCATTCGGCCCATCCCGGAGGGAAGGCCCCGACCTGATAACCGCCCGGCCCACAATCCCACGGCTCGGCGATCAGTTTCACCGTGGCGAGCACTGGGTCTTGACTACACACCTTTAAAAACCCACTTTGGGTATCAAAGCCGTTAGGCTCGCGCGCGAGGATCGTACCGAGGTCGAACCGGAACCCATCTACGTGCATCTGTTGCACGGCATAGCGCAAGCTGTCAGTGACCAATTGAATGACGCGGGGATGGCTCAGATTGAGAGTATTACCCGTGCCCGTATCGTTAATGTAATAGCGCTTCTGCTCTGGTTGGAGACGGTAATAGCTGGCATTGTCGATACCCTTAAACGACAGCGTGGGACCAAGTTCATTGCCTTCGGCGGTGTGGTTGTACACCACGTCGAGAATGACCTCGAGGCCCGCGTCGTGCAGCCGGGCGATCATTTCCTTGCATTCTCGAACGCTGTCAGGTCGATTGGCCGCATAGCGGGGATCCGGAGCAAAAAACCCAACACTGTTATAGCCCCAATAATTGGTGAGCCCTTTTTCCAACAGATGACTGTCGTTGATGAAGGTATGGATTGGGAGGAGTTCGACGGAGGTGACGCCTAAAGATTTCAGATATGCCAGTACTTCAGTGGTGGCCAGTCCCTCGTAAGTGCCTTGGAGATTGGGCCGCACCGCCGGATGGCGTTTGGTGAAACCCCGCACATGCATCTCATAAATAATCGTGTCATCCCACGGCACTGTCTTGCGTCCCCGAGGTCCAGACCAGTCGAAGTTCTGATCGACCACGGTGCATTTCGGCATGAAAGGCGCGCTGTCGCGTTCATCGAAGGTCTGATCATCTCCGGACTCCATGTGATACCCGAATAGAGCAGGATTCCACTGCAGCTCGCCCATATGGGCGTAGGCGTATGGATCGAGCAGTAGCTTATTGGGGTTAAAGCGATGGCCAGCCTCGGGCTCATAGGGACCATGGACGCGGTACCCATACGGCGTCCCCGGCTGAATACCAGGCAGATAGCCATGCCAAATCTGATCGGTATATTCAGGCAAGGAGATCCGTTCGACTTCTTTTTCCCCTGTCGCATCAAAGAGGCACAGTTCCACCTTTGTTGCATGAGCGGAAAAGAGGCTGAAATTAGTCCCATTGCCATCCCAGGTTGCGCCACGCGGGGTGGGACGGCCTTCTAACGCGTCTGTCATTGTGACCTGCTCCTTTTGTGATCTGAACGATCAATCTGATGATCAGCCCTTAGACTTGATGGATCGGAACACATATCTGCTCTCAATTCCGATGGTGGCCGGCCTTCACAAGGCTAGCGGTCAGCGCCGTCACAGTATAGAAAGACCCGACGTCTGCAGGCGGTGGAGCTAAATTACCACTTGTTGATTCGGTGGCATGCTAGGCAGCCCCCTTGCGGTGGTTCCTTTCCGGTGGTAATCCATTCTCTTCTCGCACGGAAGCCACGACGCTAGTCTCTGACATACAGGTGGGTGTCTTTCGCAGCAGGGAGTCAAGGCGGTAATTCCTCGATTATCTCGAGAGAAGGTATTGCAACGCTTCCGTGTCATCGGAGCTGAGGTCAAACGACTCCACTTTATTATGCTCGTTCAGCCAGACGACGTGATAGCCTGCGTCAGCGGGATCAATTCGCACGATGCGATTGACGTTGATGTAGCCCTTGCCGCGCTGAATAAATTGCATGACTTGGTTGTATGCCTGTGTGACTCTGCCGCAGGGCCGCTTCCGTCCCCTGGTGACGATGCTGGAGGCGGAAGCGGTGGCAGTCTCGCTACCCTCGGCCCTTAGAGGCCTTCTTTTTTGGCCCGCCCGTTGTTCCTTTGGTTAGGAGGGCTTCTTTGCGTTTCATCACCGTCGTCTCTAATTTCTCCCAGTCAATATCGCTCTTTTCAGCCTTCGGCAACATCTCGCCTTCCTCTTCCTCAATGTGGTGCTTCACCAACTCACCAAGAACCTTGAACTTGGCCTCAAATATTTCGTCGGCTGGTTTGAGTTTTTTGAGTTCTTTGATCAGAACGTGCACAAGATGGTGTTCCTCGACTGCCTCGTTCATCATATCGTCTTCATCGATTTCTTCACGAATAGCCGGATAAATGAGCTTTTCCTCCAGCTCGGCATGGATCTCAAGTTCCATGATGGCCGTAGCTGCGATTTCTGCGGCCTCACTTCCCTCCGCCGATTCGAATTGCTCGAAGAGATCTTTCACTTTCTGATGATCCTCTTTCAACATCTCTATCACGCCCGATGCAAATGCTGCTTTGCTAGCCATAGTGACCTCCCATGTATTGATATAGCGTGAATGACACGAACCCTACATACGAAGACTGCGGGTTGTTTTTTGACTTCAGCTGTAGTGAAATCCTCAGGAGGAGTGTATCGCAGGAAACGGAATGTACGAACCTGGGAAAATCCCTGGACACTTAGCAGGCGGTGGGATCAACCCGCGGAAGAACGCTTCGGCCAAGCTGCCTATCGAGGTCCAGGAAGTCGGTGGAATATTAATTATCGGAATGTCCATCTTGGGTGATTTGCGTTCACGTGCGGAGACGGATTAGGTCATATTCAGCCCTGTTCAAGTCAAAGATCATTTCTCTTATTTTTTAGAAGTTAGCGCACTCAATGGCAGTTACGCGCCCTCTCTTCATAAACCTAGTACATCGATGTGCTGCCACCTCGTTCATGAGAAGGCAAGGACTGAAGCCATTTGATGTATGCTGGTGAGGAGTGCGATCGTAAGTTTCGGTTCAAGCGCCCGCGCGCCTGCTTATTCTCGCTTTGGCTCAGATGCTCGTACGGGCCGCCCTGGTTATGTTGAGGCGCTGCCATCGATATAATAATTGAAGCGGCCGGCCCGTATGCGGTTTTGTATGGACTCAGTCTCCGCAGGGGACAGGCCTGAGTGAGGGTGAAGGCAAAGCGTGTTGATCAGAACCGGTAGAACATGACGGTGACCTAGTATATCGAAAAAGGTCTGTTCAAGTTCCACGCACCGACCGCATCGGTCGCACGGAGGATTGTTCGTCGATTCCCAAGTCCTCTTGGCAAATTCGTGACGCGGCCGCTGACTTGATCCTGTCCATGATCCCCTTCGACACAAGTAGCTGCTTCAATTGGTCTGGAGTGGGGAGGCTATCTAGCACGACGGCGGGGCAGACCGAGAGGGTGCGCTCCACTTGATTGTTAAGAATAATCTTAAACTTCGTGTCGGCTAACGGATCTCTGAGGGGTAACACAGTTTCGACGATGTAAGGCGCTTGAAACTCGGCATCAAGAAATTCTCGGATCACCTGTGTTTTTCTTTGAGAATAATTGTCGCTCATCGTGGATCGTTCCTTTTCTTTCCGCCAACCTTTCTTGATAGTGCAGCGTTGCGGCGCACTCTGCCGAGATCGTACGCCAATCGGGGGGAATGCGGCAAGACACTACATGCCTTGGGGCAGCCGTCGCTTGTCTCCTATCGAGGCGAGCCAACTCGCCTCAGCCCGCTCACTGCAATTGCTGCAGATCTCCCGCATGGAAGCGAGCGGCCCTTGTTCATAACCCTTCAGGGAGCAAAGGACTCTGCACTTCGAACAAATCCAGGATCCATCAGTAAGACGCATTCAGATCTCCTTTGGCGTTCCGCGATTTGCTACACACGGTCTCCGATGGGATCCCATTCGTGGTCGCGTTCGACGGCGTCGATCAAACGTTCGAAAATATCGGGAATTGCGCCGGTGACTCGACTCCAATTCGAAATCATCGGTACCCCCAAGGGATCGTCCAAAAACGTTTCGGTGGCGATCTTCATGCCCTTCAAAAATACTTCGACTGCCATCCGCTCCTCGTGTCGGTCGAACTGGAGGCTGTTGATGGCGGCATCATTTTGGTACCGGGTGATGGCCTCCTGCGCGGTCTGCAGATACGTGGCCCGCAGCGCCTTGAGGACCGCTTCCGATAACACCACGCCTTCGCTCGCAAGGTTTCGGAAGAGCGACTTGGTGATATCCACACACATTTTCTGCAAGCCCTGATCGGCATTATCCGCCGACAGAGCCTGGTGTTTGTGCTCGTAGGCGTCGGCGATATCGGCTTGGCAAATTCTTCTGAGCGCGCAGTTTCGATAGATTTCTGCGAGGACTCCGACTTCCAATCCCCAATCGCCTGGAATCCGGTTGATCCAGGCCAAGTCCCGCACCATGGCGAACTCCCCTGCGAGGGGATAGCGGAAACTATCCAGAAATGTGAGCAATGGATGCGACCCTGCGACTTGTTGAAGACTACGGATCAATGGCGTGAGGTACAGTCGTGTCACTCGTCCATGGAGACGATTCGTGACCCGACTGTAGTACCCCTTGCAAAATTCGTAACCCAGATTGGGGTTCATGACCGGATAACAGAGCCTGGCGAGGTATTCCCGGTTGTAACTGAGTATGTCGCAGTCATGGAGCGCGATCACATTGCTTTGTCCACGCGCCAAGACGTATCCAAAGGCCATCCAACATCCGCGGCCCTTGCCCTGCAATCCTGTATCGATTTCGGCGTGGGCTAGCAGTTTAAGGATGTCCTGGATACCTGCTCCATCGTTATAGACGATCCGGACTCGCTGCGGCAGTACTGAAAAAAATTGTTTAGCCAGACGAAACTCCAGCGCCGAGGCCCGATCCAGCGAGATCACAATCTCGTTGACGTAAGGAATGTCCTTTAAGACCTGCACGATATGCTTGAGCGCAGGATTTTCCAATTCCGAATAGAGCGATGGGAGCACCAGGGCGATGGGATTGGTCGCCGCATGCCGTTCCAGCTCTTTTTCCAACAGATCGAGGTTGGATGCACCCAGACGGTGGAGCACCGTCACAAGGCCGTTCTGATGAAAATCCGACATAGTCCCTCCAGTACAGGGTTCGAGCAGATGGTGAATGACGAACGGCGGTACCTGGAGATCTCAAAGCGAGATGCGGAGGCGCCTGGCGCCGAACGCAGAATCTGCTGAGGGAGATCCGCTTCTACTGAGCCGGAGGCATAGCCTTGCTGGTCACCACCGACTTGACGATCTTGGCTCGTTTGACGGATTCCAGAAAGCGGTCCGGAGGTTCCGGCTTCGGCAAGTTGACTTCCACGGAGTACCAGCCTGACTTCATCGGCCCTTTCTTGATGCCGTTCAGTTCCTGAACCAATTCCTCGATACTCTTTTCGGTGGTGCCATCTTCGAAGGCGACCCAAAACATGAAAGCTTGACGGTCGGCTTCGCGAAGCCCCTCCGCCACCGTCGTCGGCACGGCTGCATCTTTTGCGGTGTCGCTCTTGGCCAACACCGTAGGTTTCGGCGTGGCGTTGGCCTTGGCCACTTCCAGGGAGGTGAGTGCCAAGCGCGCATGCAATTCTCGATTGCGACTTTCCAGCAGGGCGACTTGCTTGATCAAGGTTTCATTGACCGATTTGATCGTCTGCAGATCCTGACGCACCAATTCTCGATCTGCCTCGACCGCGTTGACCGCGACACGCATGCCGTTCTGAACTTCCTGTGCCACGTCGGTCTTGACGGCATGGAGATCCTCCTGCACCGCCAGGACTTGCGTGTTCAATTTTTGTTGGGCATGGGTGACGGTATCGACGAGATTATTCAATTGCGCGATGCGTTCCTGCTCAGCACGCGAAACGGCCACAGTCGCCGTCTGCGCCTCCACCAGCTGCGCGAGCTGTTGATGCATGCGATCGATTTGTTCTTGGGTGGATTGCCGGGCTGCCAGTTCTTCCTCGAGCTGATGCGCCCGGTCGTCCGATCCCATCCAACTCGGCACCCGTTCAGCCAGCAATGCCACCACGCCCACGGCCAGCACAATCTGGGCGAACGCAGTCGTCATCGTCCAGATGGAGGCCGCGCTTCTAGATGGCTTGGATGATCCTAACGGCATGCGGATCGCAGCGGACACCTGGGACCACCAACGGGGAGCCGGTTCATACCGCATCTGGAGGGACCCGCCGTCGAAATGGTTGTGGAGCTGAATGATTGCAGCGCCCTTACCGATCGGCACACGCACATCCTTGTGGCCGGCTTCAGGCGCAACGCACCCTCCGACCAATACCCCCGACTCACTCCGAAGTTCCAAATGTTGGATACTTCGGTCGCGGACGGTAAGGGCAAAGGAAGGATTAGTCCGCGCGCAATTCAACGTCCCGACGCGTTCGTGATTGACGAGCACCTGGAGAAGTCCCGGGCGTTCTGCAGCCGCGTGTCTCGGCTGATCATCCAGGGCGTCAAGCAGAAGTTCGCGATAGTCGTTGAGCTCTGGTGCTTCCATGGTGCCGGCCTCCTCGACCCCCTCCAAAGAGAGCTAAAACGCCTCCCTTTTTCAGTGGATGGATATGGAGATTGACGTGCGGCTTCAACCCGCTGCTGACATCGGTTTGCCGGCGATCTGCCACTTCCAGAAAACAATCGCGGCAGAAGGCCAAATGCCAGACGCGGTAGTCGTGGCCGTAGTCATCGTGAAATAATTGACCCCACTTCTGTTCGGACAAGCAGGGGTAATGCTCCGGTTCACTCTTTCGATAGTGCGACTGCAAGACCGGCATCAACCGGTCGACTTCGTGGTTCAGGTGGTCGGGCCGGGTGCGTAACTCCTGGTCCAGCACCTCGATTTCAGACCCGCTCAATCCGGTTTCGTTCATCGTTCGTTGCCAGCCTGTTTGGCGCCACCGCTCGAAGTTTTTATAGACCCGCTGGCTTTCCGCCTGGCCGAAGCCGAGCAGCTTCACCACGTGGGCCTGACTGAACCCATAGAAATGGTAGAACAGGGCTATCAAGGCGTCTCGGCTGACAACGGCCCGCGAGGCTAGGCCGTCAAGAAACCGCCCCACCGGCGTCAACAGCTCCTTGTGATAACAGAGCGGGTCCGGCTGGCTGAACGATTTAGCGATCAAACTATCCAACAGGAAGAACGGTCGACAGGGTACTTCGGTGCGACCGAGGACCACAAACCGTTCCACCAATTCATAGCCCCATCGGAGCGCCAGCTTCTCATGCGTAATGTCGTCGCCCCATTGGTTCGTTTCACGGAGAAACCGTCTGGTTTGACCTGTCGCCCGGTCCAACAATTCCGGCAACGATTTTGCGACCAGTTCGTCGAACTCTCGCTCGGTGGTCACGACATTGTTGAGTCTTGCCGAGAAAATCTGACCGTCTCGCATAGTCTTTCCATCGGGTAATTTCGACGACATAATGGTCACATCCCCATGAAATTACAATTCGACAAGTGCACTCGTAGAAGACCACATTTGTCTACGGAGGGTCAATGGGGCGGGCGACCAGAAGGCAGCGCTGTAGGAGGCTAACCCAGGTCTGCCGACTGCCTTGAGGGGATGGCAACTCGGACAAGCGGAGGACAGAATTGCCCAGAACGGAACCCGTTAAGGGCGATCGGTGGAGAGTCGTTTGGCCAGCCGTCGTGCCAAGCGCATCATGGCTGGTGAGCGGTCGGCCGGATCGAGCAGGACATTGATGACATAGGGTTGGCTGGAGTCGGCTAAGGCTTTGGCCAGAGTCTGCACAAATTCTCCGTGCGTGGCCACTCGCGATCCCTGTCCGCCGCCGATAAGCTCGCAGATTCGTTCATAATGCCACTCGTGGATGTCATTGAATGGCCCTTCCAAAATCTCGCGTTCCGTCGAATACCCGCGATTGTTCAGGACGATCACCACCGGCGCCTGCTTGTAGCGAACCGCAGTCGACAACTCCGATCCGGTCATTTGGAAGGCGCCATCTCCTACCAGCACGATTGGACGCAGGGACGGATCCGCGAAGCTGGCTCCGATGGCGGCGGGGACGGCAAACCCCATCGACGTGTAGTATGCGGGGGACAAAAACTCAAAACGGCGGTGAACGTGGAGATCGACCGACGCAAACAAGGATTCTCCCACGTCGGCGATGACAAGGGTATGCTCATCCAACACCGTGTCCAGGTGACGGAAAACCCCCTGAAGCGTCACGGAAGCATGCGCCGGCGGGAGTGGTTCCTCGAAGGTTTGCGCCGACGGCAACTGCGGGGTTGAAAATGAAGGGAGGTGAGCCCCCGCCAGCCCCTTCACGAAATCTTCAAAGCGGATGGAGTCGTACCGGTGATGTTTAATGGCGACGCGATCGGCCGTGGCATGGATCGTATGACCATCGGAGAACAGCGCGCTGCGGGCATCCAAATCTTCCACATCAGAGAGAATCGAGCCGAGAATGAGCAGGCAATCGGTTTGGTGCACGAATTCTTTCACTTCGTCGCGGGCCACCAATCCGCTATAGACCCCCACGTAGAGCGGATGGTCTTCACGAATGATCGACTTTCCCAGGAGTGTCGAGGCGATCGGAACATTGAGGCGTTCTACGAGCTGGGTCAACTCGTCGTGGAGCCCGAACCGCCCCACTTCAGCTCCGGCCAAGATCACCGGCCGCTTCGCCGATTCCAGCATGCCGCGCACTTCGGCTAAGGCTTCGGTCAGGGCGGCATGGTCGGTCGGTTCATCCTGTACACCGATCGAGGGAGAGGTTGCGGCCAGGGGCACATGCACCATGTCGCGTGGAATCTCAAGATAGATTGGGCGCCGGTAACGCAGCAGGGCCGCGAAGGCGCGATCCATTTCCCGTTGGGCCGTGACCGGGTCTTCCAAGCTGACCGCCGCTACGGTCATTTTTTCGAAGACTTCCCGTTGCGTCGAAAACTCCCTCACCATGTGGTGGAGGTAGGGATTGCGCGCGCGCTCCGACAGCCCCGGCGAACCGGTCAGTAACACCACGGGCGATCGCTCAGCATAGGCGCAGGCGATGGCATTCACCGTATTAAGTCCTCCGACACAGTAAGTGACACAGAGGGCGCCGATGCCGTTGATCCGCGCATAGGCATCGGCGGCAAAACCTGCGCAATCTTCCCGGGTGGTGCCGACGTGTTGAATCGGGGAGGATTCCATCAGTTTGTAGAGACCGAGCACGTAGTCGCCGGGGATACCGAACATGTGTCGTACGCCGAGCTGGTGCAGTCGATCCAATACCGCGGTTCCGATGGTCTGTCTGGTCATTGCGCCTCGATGTCGAAAGGTCGTCGAGCGGGCGTGTCATCCGCCTTCAGTCTGCAGCAAACCATAGGTAGGGGGGAAGGTCAAGCAGGCGAACGATCGTCGCGCTCACGTGGCCGCGGGTTGCTTCGCAGAATGATTTCAGGCACCCTCGTGGGCCATTCCCGCGGCGTTTGATGTGATCAAACCGAACAGTGCTCTAGTGCTCTATGGACTGACGACTACTATGACACAGACCGCCACCGTTCCCATCGCCAGGATACGCCTCATGCCCGAGCGCGAGAAGCCGCGATATCATGGCCACCTCTGGATTTTTGACGGCCATATTGCTGAGGTGCTCGGCACTCCCGGTCCCGGAGACCTTGTGGACGTGTATACCCATCAAAAACGATTTTTCGGGCGCGGCTTCTACAATCCCCACTCCAAAATCCGCGTTCGCCTGCTCACCTTTCAAGAGGAGCCGATCGACGACGCCTTTTTTGCGGCGCGTCTCCGGGCTGCGGCGGCCCTGCGGAGAACCGTGGCCTGTCATACCAATGCCTGCCGGCTCGTCCATGGAGAAAGCGATCTCCTGCCAGGGTTGGTCGTCGACCGGTTCGCTGATGTGGCGGTGATGCAGGCTCTAAGCTACGGCATGGATGCGCGAAAAGAGTTGTTGGGGGAGTTCCTCATACAGGAATGCGGGGTGCGGAGCGTGTACCTGCGGAATGATGCCAAGAGCCGAACATTGGAAGGCTTGCCGCTGTCAAAAGGATTTCTCCGCGGAGACAGCGCGACGACCGTGAACATTCATGAGGGAACCGCCCGATTCATGGTGGATATCGCCGAGGGGCAGAAAACCGGATGGTTCTGCGATCAGCGAGAGAATCGATTGGCGGCGGTTCCTTTCGCCAAAGGGAAAACAGTCTTGGAAGCCTTTTGCCATACCGGCGCGTTCGGTATACAGGCTGCTCTGGGCGGTGCTCAGTCGGTCGATGGGTTGGATGTGAGTGCGGCGGCCGTGGCATTGGCTCAAGCCCATGCCGTCCACAATGAAGTCGCGCCACGTTGTCGTTATCGTCAGGGCGACGCCTTTGAGGAGTTGCGGGTGCTCGAACGGAGCAAGCAACGGTATGACCTCGTCATTCTCGATCCGCCGGCGTTCGCGCGAAGCAAAAAAGCCGTGCCACATGCCTTGGCTGGATACAAAGACGTGAACCTTCGTGGGCTCCGTCTGTTGCATCCCGGCGGGGTATTGGTGACGTGTTCCTGTTCGCAGCCGATCAGCGATCACGATTTTTGGATGATGCTGCAAGCGGCGGCTCGTGACGCGCGCCGGCAAATTCGCCTGCTTGAACAGCGCGGTCAGGGACCGGACCACCCGGTGCTTGCTGGTATGCCGGAAACCCGTTATCTCAAATGTTTTATCGTTCAAGTGTTCTGAGGACATGATGCGCGATCACGAGGCTCCTCCGGAGAACGTCGACGGGCCTCTCATCCCTGCCTCCGTGACGCTTCCTGAAATCACCCCCAAGGCGGTTGTGCTGTCTATCGTCCTCGCCGCCGTTCTGGCCGGCGCCAATGCCTATTTGGGCCTATTTGCCGGCATGACGGTCTCTGCGTCGATTCCAGCTGCCGTCGTGTCCATGGCCGTGCTGCGCCTGTTCCGTCACTCGAACATCTTGGAGAACAATATTGTCCAAACTGCCGCCTCGTCAGGCGAAGCGTTAGCGGCCGGTGTGATTTTCACTATCCCCGGATTACTCCTCATCGGGCATTGGACGTCGTTCGACTATTGGCAAACCTTCACCGTGGCGCTCGTCGGCGGGATACTCGGCGTGTTGTTTACCATTCCGCTTCGGCGAGCCCTGATTGTCCATGCCCGGCTGCGTTTTCCCGAAGGAGTGGCCACGGCGGAGGTCTTGAAGGCCGGAGCTTCGACGGATGCCGGCGCCGGAGCCAGGTTTCGAGTGTTATTGGGGGCTGCGGCCATGGGCGGCTGCTTTAAGTTTGCCGAGGGAGGGCTGAAACTTTGGAGCGAATCGTTGGAAGGGGCCGTGCAGTTAGGCCGCGCGACGTTCTACGGAGGACTCAACCTGTCACCAGCCCTGCTGGGCGTGGGATATATCATCGGTCTCAATACAGCCGTGGTCGTCTTTCTCGGCGGCGCGATTGGGTGGTTGGTCTTGCTGCCGCTGTATCAATTCCTCGGCGACCAGCCTGACGTGCTGACCGGCGTGGCGGCGGCTAAGATGACCTGGAGTGGGCAGATTCGATACATCGGTATCGGCGCGATGTTGGCGGGAGGGGTGTGGACGCTGTTTCAGGTTCGGGGGCCGATTCTGCAGAGCCTGCGCCAACTTATTGCGCTTTACGGTAGGCGCCAACAGCGTGGGCCGCAATCTGTTCTGCCGCGCACCGAGCGTGACGCGGGTGTCGCCTGGTTGATCGGTCTGACCGTGGTGTCTCTGGTCCCTATGGTGACGCTGTATCAGAGTTTGTTGGGCCCCAATATCTGGGGTGGAATCGGGCTGACCCTCTTAATGGTCGTCACGGCCTTCCTCTTTTCTTCCGTGTCCGGATACATGGCCGGGCTTGTCGGGAGTTCGAGCAATCCGGTATCGGGCGTTACTATTGCGACGATCATGCTCGCCGCGCTGCTCTTGTTGGGAATCTTAGGACGGGACAATCCTGCCGGTCCGGCGGCCGCCTTGCTGGTGGGTGCAGTCGTCTGTTGCGCTGCCGCAATGGGGGGCGACAATCTCCAGGACTTGAAAACCGGGCATCTGGTCGGCGCGACCCCTTGGAAACAACAGGTCATGCAGGTCATTGGAGTGGCAACCGGCGCCGTGGTCATCGTGCCGGTGCTTTCGCTGCTGCAGGCCAAGTATGGCCTCGGCGAGGTGACGGAGGCCCATCCCCATCCGCTCACTGCGCCTCAGGCCACCCTCATGGCGAATCTTGCGAAAGGTGTGTTCGGCGGATCCCTGCCCTGGCATCTAGTCGCAATCGGAATGTTGTTGGGAATCGTCGTGATAGGCCTCGACATACGCCAAGGACGCCGGGAGTCTACCTTTCGCCTGCCTGTCTTGGCGGTTGCGCTCGGCATGTATTTGCCGCTCAAGCTGTCTGCAACGATCATGTTTGGCGGCCTGCTGGCAGAGTATGTGCGGGCCGGCAGGAGATCTGTCGGCTCTCCACCCGACGGTCATGGCCTGCTCTTCGCCGCCGGATTGGTAACCGGTGAGGCGCTAGTCGGAATTCTGTTAGCTCTTCCGATTGCGTTTACTTCTTTCTGGCCGGCGTTGTCAGGGGATCCCTTTCAATTGTTTGCTGGTCCACCATATGGAGGCTGGCCAGGACTTTGTGCGCTGCTGCTTGTTGGCCTGTTGCTTGTGCGCGCTGCGCAAACGACAACGTCTTCCAAGGAGGGGTCGTCCGGGTAGTGACCAAAGGTGACAAAGGCGATAAATGGTGGTGATGGGAGCGACGTTGAGGCGGCGTTAATCACTCGGCGGTTCGAAGTGTCCCGGCGGGCGTGATTGCCAGGGCACGGTCGCTTGCTTGGACTGCTTGACGAGACTCCGCAAACTCACTTCCGCGGCTCGAAGCAATTTAGGATCGCTGCTATGCAATAATGCAGTGAGCAGCACGTAGAGGGTTCGATCGTGTCCTGCTGCCAAAAGAATTTTCTCTAGCACGGGATCGGCTCCCGTTAAAGTGGAGAGAGCCGGCGGCTCGTCATCATCTCCCTTGCAGAGGAGATCAAACTCCGAGGGGTGGATGAAGAGCCAGGGGAGGGGGATCCTGAGGGCGCCGGCTAATGCTTCCAATATGGATGCATTAGGATCCGCTTGTTCTGATTCGAGATTTTGCAATAGAGCGGATGGAATTCCTGCGCGTTCGGCAAGGGCATTCTCGGAACACTTTTGCGAGACTCGCCATGCGCGAACGAATATTCCGACGTGAGGCATTCCCGATATTACAGTATCCGTTTCGGCGTCTGCAATGCCGGTGTTTAGAAACCTTGGCAGTCCGTGCTTGCAATATCAACAACTTATGCATCATTCTCCTAAGTAGAACAAAGACGTCGAAATCGGGTAGAATGAGGCTCTCTGTTGGATAGACTTGATGTGAGGAGGATCAGCCGATGTTAGGAACCGACATTCGCGGCATTATGGCCGAAGAGGAAGAAGTTCAGCGGCGGCAGGAAGCCTTGCAGTCACTGATGTCGATGCGGGAGAGATTGCTAAAGGAGTCGCTGGAGGCGCGAATCAAGCGCGCACGTGGAACCGGGGATTGGACCAACTTGTCGCCGGCCGAATGTGCCAATATTTACAAAGAAGAACGCGTCCATTTGCGAGCTCAGCTCGAACGACTGAAGGCCGAGCGAGACCGTACCCGCGGGAAACTGTCGGCTCTCAAGCGGGCCAAAGTGCGGGCGCAGCGTATCCGCGCGGCGGAAGCTGCTTCCGGTAAGAAGCGTAAGTAAGTATGTGGCGAGGAGACCGTGCTGATCTAGCACGGTCTCCTCGCAGTGTCGCTCACCTCTGGGTAACTGTTGACCTCCTCACCTCGCACCGTTTCCCGTAACTTTCTCTCGCACATACGTGATGTCGCCAAGACGAAGCGCACGCGTGACCGCGAGCGGGTGTTCGTGCTCGAAGGGACAAAGCCTATCGTGGAACTGTTGCAGTCGGCGCCGCAACAACTGGTCTGCCTCGTAGTCGCTCCAAATTTCCTCGATAAACAATCGCCGGAAGTCAGGGAACTAATTGTGAGTAGCGGATGTACCATTCATCGCTGTCCGGAGCATATGCTGGCTCAATTGTCCGATGTCGAAACTTCCAGTGGCGCACTGGCCATCGTTCATCAGCCGACGTGGAACCAGGCTGCTCTGCTCGCTGAACCAAGAATCTTCGGCCTTTATGGCGATATGCTTCAAGACCCGACGAATATGGGCACAATTATTCGGACGGCGGCAGGACTCAGCGTCACTGCAATGTGGCTGGCGCCCCATTCAGTCGATGTGTTTAATCCGAAGGTCGTGCGGGCAACCGCCGGTGCGCTGTTTCAACTGCCCATCTTCCCTCACACCAGTCTTGAAGAGCTGCTGAGGCTGGGCTCCGTGATCATCGCAGCCGCTGCTGGGACAGGCGACGACAGGGTGCCTATTCGGACGATTCAGTCCATTCCCCCGCGGACCATTCTCGCGATTGGTAGTGAGAGTCGAGGATTGTCTGAGGCCACTCTCAACGCGGCGAAACTCCGCGTTACTATTCCTCTAAAATCGGGTGTCGAATCCCTGAATGCCGCTGCAGCCGCTGCTATCGCGATCTTCCATCTGTCCGGTTTACCTGTGGAATCCAGGACTAGTTAGCTCGGACGGTTTTATAGCGCCCAACCTTCCTTTACGGCTTTACAGGCTATTCAATTCCAGCCTAGTTGTCATCAGGGACATTCGTGAGTTCGCCAAGCTCACTGTTGTGTGTCAGGGAAGATCAGAGATGGAGCCATCGTCGCTCTGGGCGAAAACCACTTCCCGATAGATGGCTTCCCCTGGTTTGTCAGGCCGCAGCCCGTCGATGTTTTAAAGTCCCCTCTGACCGACTTCAAAGCATATCGTCCGTGATCAATTTCCGTCTGTGTTGGGATCCTACCGGCGAAACATCGGCGGTGAGCCTCCTTCCTTTTTCTCTGTCCTTTCCTTTACGATGCCGTGGATAGCGTGCAGTGGTGAGCGGAGGCAAGAGTAATGAAGACCAAGACAACTTTTCATTGCCAAGCATGCGGCCATCAGGCGCCACGATGGCTCGGACGTTGCCCCGACTGCGGAGGTTGGAACACGCTCAAGGAAGAACGCCTGCCGGCAGCTCCCAAAGGCCGCCAAGCCGCGCTGAAAACGGCGATCGCCGTTGCGACGCCGATCTCGGAGATTGAAATCGTAGGTGAGCCTCGGCACAGCACGGGGATGGGTGAGTTTGATCGCGTGTTGGGTGGTGGGGTCGTACCGGGTTCCGTGATGTTGATCGGCGGCGACCCCGGCATCGGCAAAACTACGCTGCTCTTGCAAGCTTTGCCGCTGCTCGCGAGGCCAGGTGAACAGGTGCTGTATGTCTCGGGTGAGGAATCTCCCCGGCAGATCAAGATGCGAGGCCAGCGCCTCGGCATCGATGGCAAGCACCTCTTGATTCTAGGCGAAACCTCACTCGAGCAAATCCTCAAATCGATCCAAGAAGTCCAGCCGGCGGCGGTGGTGGTGGATTCGATCCAGACGGTCTACACAGAACAGTTGACGTCGGCGCCAGGAAGTATTAGCCAGGTGCAGGAAGTGGCGGGGCAATTGATGTGGTTTGCCAAGCGCAGCAATGTACCGGTGTTCATCATCGGGCACGTCACCAAGGAAGGCGCCATCGCCGGTCCCCGCTTGCTGGAACACATCGTGGATACCGTGTTGTACTTCGAGGGAGATAAGAGCCACAGCTTTCGCATTCTGCGGGCGGTCAAAAATCGTTTTGGATCGACGAATGAGATCGGGGTGTTTGAGATGAAGGACGGCGGGCTGGAGGAAGTCAGCAACCCATCCGAATTGTTTTTGGCAGAGAGGCCGCTACGCAGCACCGGTTCCGTGGTGGTGTCCAGCTTGGAGGGAACGCGGCCCATTCTCGTTGAACTTCAGGCGCTGGTGTCCGGGACTAATTACGCAATGCCCAAGCGAATGGCGAACGGCGTGGAACCCAACCGCCTCTCCCTGCTCCTAGCGGTGATGGAAAAGCGCCTCGGCATGCATCTCTCCGGGCAGGATGTATATGTGAACGTCGTGGGCGGCATCCACATTGACGAGCCCGCGATTGACCTGGGCATTGTCGCGGCTATTACATCAAGTTTGCGCGAGAGCCCGATCGATTTTACAACACTTGTGATGGGCGAGGTCGGGTTGGGCGGCGAGGTCAGGGCAATCAGCCAGGCGGAGTTGCGGATTCGCGAGGCGGCCAAGATGGGATTCAAGCGTTGTCTATTGCCGGAGCGGAACGTCGCGAAACTCGAACCGATCGAAGGGATTGAATTGATCGGCATTCACGAAGTCGGAGACGCATTGGATGCAGTGCTGGCGTAAGGCCAACCATGTTATCGGTGCCCTGCTCCTCGTCCTCGTGACGGTCGGGTCGTTGCCTGGTTGCGCGCTCTTCGGGCCATCCGATACCGCGCCGCTCCAGCATGCGACGGCTGAGCAATTGACCGCGCTCTTGCAGGAGCAGGCGGAAGAAGTTCGGACGATCAAGGGGTTGTTCAGCGCCAAGATCACCGGCGGCATCCTGCCGATCGGCCAACGAGTTCAAGGCACCGTGTTTTATCAGCGTCCGAATGCCATCAGGCTACGCGGTTTCACGGCGGTGGGGAGCGAGTTGTTTGAGTTCGTGCAGCTCGAAAATCAATTTAAACTACGTCTGCCGACCATGGGTCGTGAGGTGGTCGGTCGCCCATCTGAAACGGATCGGCTCGGCCAGCTCACCCGCCCATTTCAGTTGAGCGTTTGGGCCATGAGCGGGATTACCGGGACGCAGGTGGTCGGGCCGCAGGAGCAGGTACGGTTGACGGAAGACGGCGACCGCTATCGGCTGGATGTGCTGACTGGCTCGGAACATAACGGAGCAGCCCCGATCGTGACAAGGCGTATTTGGTTCGACCGGCGCAATCTGCTCGTCGTGAAAGAAGAGCGAGTGTCTCCGGCCGGCGAGATTGAGGCGACCATGCAGTTTGACGACTATCGCGCGGTTGGGGCTTTGGAGACGGCCGGAGCCTTCTCCATTCAGGAGCCCGCTGCGTCCAAGCGCATTCTGCGGCCCTTTGCCATTCGTATGACCGACGGGCAAGGTTCGGGCAGCTTACAGGTGACATTTATAGAATTGATTCCCAATCAACCAATCAAACCGAGCGAGCTGGGGGGCGTATGAAGTTCCCATCAGCCCGGTCTATGCTGGCGATTGAGACGGCGACGGCTTGGCAAAGTGTCGCGCTCATGCAAGACGAGCGGGTGCTTGCCCTGGCCGAGCAGGATGCCGACGGCTCGCACGCGCGTTCGTTGATGGGCGCCATCGATCGAGTCTTGCGGGAAAGCGGTTTCCATATCCGGGATGTGCAGCACCTGGCGGTCTCGATCGGGCCTGGATCGTTCACAGGATTGCGCGTGGGGCTTGCCACAATGTTGGGTTTCCGCGCTGTCTTGGGGACTGCTATCGTGCCGGTGCCGACCCTGGAGGCCATGGCGTGGAATCTGCGCGGGAGACAGGGGCTCTTGGTGCCGGTCCTCAAGAGTCGGCACAATGAAGTCTATTGGGCCGCTTACGAGTGGCTGCCGGATTCAATCCTTCATACCCGAATTGCCGAGCAGGTGGGACCTCCCGCTACCGTCGCGCAGGCGCTACAAGGCGCCGAGACTGCGACGTTGTTTGGAGATGGGTGGCAGGCCTATGGGGCTGACATTCGCCAGGCCATCGAATCGGTTGGCGGCAACATTCAGGAGGTGGCGCCGGAACAGCAGCGTTCCTCGGCCGTCGGTGTGGCTTTGGCCGCCCGGCGACGCCTTGAAAGTGGATGGGTGCCGGAAGTGAGTATCGTCCCGCTGTATGTGCAGCGCACCGAAGCCGAAATAAAGTTCGATGAGCAGCAGGGGGTCTCGGCGTTGGAGCGGCGGCGAGAACGGGTGGCCAAGAAGATGGCGCAGGGTCGGCGGCAAGGCAGTCGGGAAGGTGGTAAGCCACGTGCAAAGAAGTAAAAAAACTGCGACCACCTATGCTGAAAAATAGTGACAGAATGACTCCGGACAGGGTGACGATTGAGCCGGCGACCGCGGAGGCGCTTGATGAGGTGTGGGCCATCGAACAGGCTTGCTTCTCTGCCCCCTGGACGCGCAAAATGTTGGCAGCTGAACTGTCTGGGAATCCATTTGCGCACTTCCTGCTGGCGAAGTGCCCCGATCCGCTGTCGGGGCCCCTCGTCATTGCAGGCTATTTTTGTTTTTGGATCGTCTTTGAAGAAGTGCGGTTGATGAACCTGGCGGTGCTGGCTCCCTTTCGTCGGCAAGGCGTCGCGACGCGGCTGGTCTGTAGGGCGCTGCGAACGGGGTTAGAGCGTGGGGCGAATCGGGCGATGCTGGAGGTTCGGATGTCGAATCAGGAGGCGCTGACGCTCTATGATCGGCTCGGGTTTCGGCACACGGCCACCAGGACTCGCTACTACACACAGCCTGATGAAGATGCGGTGCTGATGGAGATGGCGCCGCTTCAATTAGGGATGCTTTGCGAGCCGCCAGTCGAGAGCACGGCTGGAGCCGAGTAACAGGATAACTGTCAATGGTCCGGTGTAGTCACCCAGGAGGTGCGATATGCAGGCTGAGACTGCGATCACTGATCGGTTACGGCAATCCAACACAGAATTCAGAACCCTTGAAGCGTCCCACCATCGCCTCGATACGGAGTTGGCGGATTTACAGCGACGACATGTCCTGACCCCTGCCGAAGAAGTGCTGAAGAAACAGTTACAAAAAGAAAAACTGGCCGCGAAAGACAGAATGGCCGAACTCATTCGCACCTCGCGTTAGCGAGTGCCGGAGGGTTCCCCGGGGCCGGCCCCATCGCGGTGACCGGGAGCCTGACCATCGATCCAAATACGTGATGCTCGCACCACTGGCCGCCCATATTCAGTCGCTCAAGAAGCGGCTACTGATCATCGCGGTGACATTGGGTGTCGCGTTCGCGACGGCCTTTGCCTACTCCTCAGAGATGGTCGCCTGGCTCAATCGCCCATTCCCTAACCAGCTTGTGTTCTATGGACCTACCGAAGCGCTGTTTGCGTCCATTAAAGTGTCGTTCCTGGCGGGCATCATCCTGAGCCTGCCGATGATTTTTTATCACGTGTGGAAGTTCATTGCTCCGGCGTTGCTTCCCAAAGAGCAGCGTTGGGCGATTCCCTTGTTTCTACTCGCCGCCTTTCTGTTTGGGCTGGGGCTGGTATTTTGTAACCTCGTGATCCTACCGCTGGTCATCGACTTCTTCGTCAGCTTCGGTATGGATCGCGATATTACCCCGGCGTTGGGCGTCGGTACGTATATCGATTTTAACGTCAAATTCCTTCTGATCTTCGGCTGCGCCTTCGAGTTGCCGCTGGTCCTGACCTTGTTGGCGCGGGCCGGCATCGTTTCGTCGGCGACGCTGGCGCATTATCGCAAACATGCCATCATGGCAGCGCTGATCATTTCAGCCATCATCACACCGGATGCCACGTTGTTCACCATGCTGCTGATGGCGGTGCCACTGATGGTGCTGTATGAGATCGGCATTATCGGCGCGAAGATATTTGGGCGGGCAGCCGGGCCGACGACCGGCATGAATTTGCCGCTGGATCCTGATATACCGATAGGGACTGCCGGCCATCGAGTCCGTTAACGTATCGCCAACGATGTGCGTAAGGAGGGTCCGGCCATGACGCGTCACCTACTGGTCTTGACGGCACTGGCCCTTGGTTGTCTGCAGGGAATCGCTCACGGAGTGTCGGCTCCGAGCGGGAACGCAGGCAGTGGTGCTCCGGGGCTGGAGCAGGCTCACCCCGGCGCAGATCCTGCCGGACCGGCCGATATCGGTAATACGAGTATTCAGGCGTTAGCCGTTGGAACCGGAGGAGTCGTCTATGCGGGGTCATTCGGGATGGGCATTTTTCGAAGCGCGGATCGAGGCGATACCTGGTCGTCGGTCAACGACGGACTGACGGATCCCTTCGTGCTCTGTCTCACCACGGCGAAAGACGGCGCCATTTATGCGGGCACGTTTCGCGGTGGTGTGTTCCGGTCGCGTGACGCGGGTAAGAGCTGGCACCCGGTCAACAAAGGACTCAAGCGTTTGGAAATCAAAGCATTGATGATGGATTCGAAAGGGCTGTATGCCGGTACTGGCGACGGCGTGTATCTGCTGAATGCCGCGCAGGATCAATGGAAAGTCGTGACCACCGGCCTGGATGAGATTTTGGTGCATGCGCTGGCGCGGACCACCGACGGCACCTTGTACGCCGGCACCTCCGGCAAAGGGATCCATAGTTACAAGGAGCGCACGCCCGGATGGACGCGTCTCCGGCAAGGATTGCGTGATCATGAAGGATTGGTGGAGAACTTTATCCGCGTGCTGGCGGTGGACAAGGAACAGGGCGTGTATGCCGGCACGTTCGACGGCGGCGTCTTTCGCAGCGGCGACGGCGGAAAGACCTGGTTGCCGATCAGCCGGGCCTTGCCGAACGATTCGATTCGCGGGCTCATCAGCAACGACCGTGGGGTCTACGTGGCGACGGGCCGGGGAATTTTTAAATCCGTCGACAAAGGCAGGCAATGGATGCCTTTGAATAAGGGACTCGGCAATTTGTCGATACAAGTGCTGATCGAGGGCGAAAAAGGCGGCTTCTACGCCGGCACCAGTTCAGGCGTCTTTCGCAGCGATGATGATGGCCTCACCTGGACGGCGGTGAGTCAAGGGTTGGAAGGGGAAACTATAGCGCCCTTCCGATTTAACTGAGCAGGAAAGGATATGAGATGACGGCACAACCGGGTTCCACACAAGCGACCATCAGCGTGACATCGAAGAATGAGCCGTGGGGCCAGATCGTGCTCCGCTTGTTCGCCGACGTCGCGCCTAACCATGTGAAGAATTTTGTCGATCTGGCGAAGCAGGGGTTCTACGACGGCACCACGTTCCACCGAGTGATTCCGGGGTTTATGATCCAGGGCGGCGATCCGAACAGCAAGAATTCAGACCGAGGCTCGCATGGCATGGGCGGTCCGGGGCACAAGGTGAAGGCGGAGTTCAGCAGCAAGCCGCACAAGCGCGGCACCGTGTCCATGGCGCGCGCGAATGATCCGGACAGCGCGGGATCACAGTTTTTTATCTGCGTGAACGACGCGAATTTTTTGGATTGGCAATATACGGTCTTCGGAGAAGTGCAGAGCGGCCTGGAAGTCGTCGATAAGGTGGTCGGGGTCAAGCGCGACGGGCGGGACAATCCATTGGAGCGCGTCGAAATGACGGTGACGATCACCGAATAGCGTGAGGGTATGCCGTGAAGTGCCAGGAGCGCATATCGCAATGAGCGTAGCCCGGCTCTTCCTGCGCTTCACGTGTCACGTTTTACTAGGGATAGTCCCGTGCCTCTGGGTTGCCGGCTGCGCCATTCCGCAAGTGCCCTCACGCACGGTGTATGAAGATCCCGTCAACTTTGTCAGACTTGAAATAGATGACAATGTGCTGCCGGAATGGCCGCCTGGCCATTTCAGCCATCCAGTTCGCCTGTCGCCCGTGCAGGTGCGGCGAGTCCTCATGGGGCTCACGGTACAGGAGCATCGAGCCGCGGTGCAACGCTGGATTGGTGACGACTCACGGCGGCTTCCGATGTTTCACGATGCGGAGATTGTGACGCTGGTGCCGCAGTTGGTGGAAGCGCTACGCATGGCTCGTGACAACGAGCGCGTGACGTACTATATGAGCCAGCCGCAAACGTCGGTGAAGCGCATCATTACCTCGGGCGGGCTCTATGTCAGAGGCAGCAATCTTCACTTCATTTTGGGAAATTGGCAGACGGTGTATGGAATCCCGGCTTACGGCATGATCTACGATCGGCGCTACCCCATGAATCCCATTGTCTCCAAAGGATTCGATTTATTCTTCGATCTCGACGAGGCCCTGATTCGTCAGGGTAGCAGTCTGTGGGACTCTCTTTTGGCCAACACCAAAGACGAAATCGTCATTGACCTCGACAAAGTTTTTCCCGGCCACCCCATTGAGCCACTGCCGGTGCAAGCAGCAGAACGCTGAATCTTTCTGGCTGGCTTTGAAGGAATACCTTAGTTAGGGGTCTCATGCGGGCTCTCCGTACGACCGAGGGTCGCAATCGGACCGCCGGCTGCGGTGGAGCGGCTCAATAAGAGAATCCGGCCGGTATCGTCGCCCTGAGACGTGTAGGCCAGCGTGACCTCCGCAATCTTGTAATCGTATTGCATCTCAGCTAAGCGTGTTTGCGCCGCCGTGACCGCCACTTCCGACTGGGTCACTTCCACCACTGTTCCCAGCCCCAATTTGTACCGCTGCTTTGAAAGTTGTAACGCTTCTTCGGCGGTTCTCATCTGTTCCTCCGCCAATTTGATTTGTTGGGCGAACGTGACGGTATCGAGGTAGGCGTTGGTGACCTGCTGGGTCAGCGCCTGTTCGATGTTGCTGGTCGCGGCCGATGCCGCTTGGCGATTGGCGGTCGCCTCAACAACTTGGTTCTCGATCAAAAATCCCGTGAATAGGGGCATGGAGACCAAGGCGCCGGCCATCCACCATCCTCCGGTTTGCTGGTTCTGCCGTGGATCGAAGGGATCGAAGGTGCCGCCGCTGGCGATGGCCGACACCGTCGGCAGGTACTGGCGTTTGGTCGCAGTCAGTCTCGCATCGGCGGAAGCGGTCTGTTCTTTTGCGCGTTTCACTTCCGGGTGTGACAGACTCTCATTGATCAGACTCTCCAAGGTTTTCTGCGGTCGCACGTCCACGGAGATGTTCTCAAGCACATAGTCGTCCGTCCCGGCAATGCCCATGGTCCGATTTAAATCGGCGAAGCTGGATTTCAAATCGTTCCGGCTCCGTACTAATAAAGATTGCGCATTCACGAGCTCGACATAGGCCAGATCGAAATCAAGCTTGGACTTCAGTTGCTGACGATAGAGCGTTTCAATCTGGGCGGCGATTTGACCGCGTTCGCGGACTGTTTCTTCCGCAATCTGCACCAACCGACGCCGCTTCAAGCCGGTCAGATAGGCGCGTTGCACGTACAGCAGCACCAGGGCGCGCCTCGCGCTGACATCCTGCCCCAGCGCGCGCTCGGCCAGTTTGTTCGACTCGATCAAGTTGCTGGTATACCCGAAATCGTAAATGCGTTGGTTGGCGATCACGCCGCCGGTAAAGGTGGATTGGTTTTCCCGAAGTAGACCGCCGCCCACAAGGAAGCGAGGGTTGCTGACGCCGGCGCCCGCTACGGTGTTGGCGTTGGCGTAGACCTGGGGATAATAGAGGGAGCGCGCCTGTTCGGTGCGGGCTTCCGATGCTTTGAGGTTAGCGGCGCCTTCTAAAAGCATCGGGTGATTCTTGACCGCAATCTCGACGGCCTGCTGTACGCCGAGAAAACTGCCGTGAGATAACGCGACTGGCCTGTCAGCCTCGGCAGCCTGCGAGGCGGAGGCAAGGGCTTGCGCCACAGCCAGAACGACCATCGTCATGTATGTGGTCCGATGCAACGAGCGTCTCATGGGTGGTCTCCCTATTTCTTTTGTGTTGAGGGCGATGAGGTCTCGGCGGTCGAGCGTGGCGGGGGGCCGCCGGGCCCGCGCCGTTCGAATTTCTGTTTTGACAGCGTGGCCTCAGGCAAATTGAACGGCGACACCCGGACCGGTGTGCCTTCCAAAAGTTTGCGTTTGCCGACGACGACGATGTCCTCATCGCCTCGCAAGCCGGAGGTGATTTCGATCCAACGGCCGTCGCTGATGCCGGTCTGTACTGGCACCGACGTGGCCTTGCCCTGTTCGACGATGAAAACGGATTTGCCCTTTTGCGTGCTGATCACCGCCTGGGGGGGCACGACCAACGCTTGCGGAATCTCCCGTAACCCGAGCGACACCTGGGCGAAGGTGCCGGGCCTGAGCGCGTGGTCAGCGTTGGGGAGATCAATTTCAATCAGCAGGCTGCGGGTTGCGGGATCAAGCGCAAGCGTCGAGCGGGTGATGGTGCCGGTAAAAGATCGCGCGGGCAATTCCGTGACCTCGACCGAGGCTCTGGTCTTGCCGGGAACAATCCAGGGGCTGTCGTCTTGCGGCACGTTGGCATAGACGCGGACGGTGTCGAGGTCCATGATCGTGAACAGCGGGAGTGCCGTGGTGGCCGACGACGTGGCGATCTGAATCAACGCGCCGGGATCGGCAAAACGCGCGGTGACGATGCCGCCGTAGGGCGCGCGCACTTTGGTGTAGTCGCGCATGATCACGCGCTGCTCCATGAGATGCCTGGCCCCTTGGTACGTGGCTTCGGCGACGTCGACATCCTGCTTGGCGATGACATCCGGCGATTCATTCCAGACCTTGGCCAGACGCTCATAGGTCAATTTCTTGATCTTGAAGTCCGACACCGCCTGCTGATACTGCTCTTCCACTTCCGGCGCGTCGATGATCGCCACAACTTGATTTTTGCTCACCCGGTCGCCCTTGTCGGGGCCGATCCATTTTAGATACCCGGAAACCTTGGCGTACAGGGTGGTTTGGTAGAACGGCGAAATGTTCGCCGGGAGGGTAATCGTGTACACCAGGTCGCGCCTGGTCGCTTTTGCGGCCTGCACGTCAACCGGCTCGCTATCGGGTAGCGCGAGCGTTTCCTCGACCGGCAGGGGCGCGGCACCGGCTGTGGGGGAGCCAGCGGGAACCGGCTGTCCGACCTCGTGGATGGTGCGCCAATAGAGGAGTCCGCCGATCACCAGGGCGAGCACGATCGCGATGCCGATCCAGCGGGCGGTCCGACCTGTGCCCCTGATCGGGCGGGGAGTCGTTGACGGTTCGTCCATTAAATTTCCTCCGAGGTCGCGCCGACCGTCGATGAGCGCGGTACACGTTCGCGGCGATAAAGCACGAGACAATGCAGCACCGGCACAACGAGCAGTGTCATGATCGTACTCACCGCCAACCCGCCGACCACGGCACGCGCCAAGGGCACCATGGTTTCGTTCCCTTCACCGAAACCGAGCGCCAGCGGTAAGAGACCGAGAATCGTGGCCAGCGCGGTCATCAGAATCGGCCGGATACGTCGACGACCTGCTTCCAACACGGCATGTTCAGCCGTGGCTCCATGACGGACCATGCGATTCGCGAAATCCACGAGCAAGATGCTGTTCGACACCACGATACCCATCATCATGAGCGTGCCGATCATCGATTCGACGTTCACCGAGGTGTTCGTCAAATGCAGGGTCAAGACCGTACCAATCCATCCCAGCGGCACGGCCACTAGAATGATCAACGGATCGATGAAGGATCGAAACAATGCGACCATGACCAGGTAGATCAGCACCACGGCAAGGGGCAAAGCCAGCGCGAAATTCTGGATGGCTCCGCGCATGTTAGCCACTTCCCCGCGTAGCTGCACGGTCACGTCTTTGGGCAAAGTGACACCGGCCAATGTGTGTTCGATGTCTTTGGCGACCCGGCCGAGGTCGTTTCCGACCGGGGTTACCAGCACGTTGATCAAGCGCGACAAATCATAATGGTCCACAGAATCGGGGCCGGTTTTGAATTTCAGCGAAGCCACGTCCCGCAATAGAAGCGGCGGCCCGCGCCGATCGTCGCCCGACGCGTAATAGCCGCTCGTGAGTTCCATCTGCCGACCGGCGAACGGCGTGTTCTGCAATGCCAAGGTCGAACCTTGCATGCCGCCGCCCGTGAGGCTGGCGGTCGGCAATAATGGCGTCCGTGCGCCGATGATGGGAATATTCAGCAAGTCTTCGGTCGTGGTCAGAGATTGTTCAGGATATTGCGCCAGCAGGAAATACCCGTTCGCGGTCTTCGGGTCCAGCCAATAGTTTGGAGAAAGAGCGAGATTCGAGCTAATGCCGGTGATCACGTCGACGACAACACGGTTCTGGTTAATACCGTAATAGGCGGCTTTGGTCCGATCCACATCGATGTGCAATTCGGGATAACTTTTCCCCTGCTTGATGCGCACGTCGACGGTATTGGGGACCTGGGCGATTCGTTGCTGGATTTGTTCTGCTACCGGCCTGATGATATCGAGGCTGGGGCCCTTCACTTGAATATCAATCGGCGCCTTCAGACCAAAGTTCAACACATCGCCGATGATGCCGCCGGTTTGGAATGCGACTTCTACACCGGGAAGATCCGACTGGAGTTTTTGACGTAATGCCGCAATGTAATCTTCGGTGCGACCTTCGTGGCCGGTCAGTAGATTCACGAGGATAAAGGCCGTATGGTTCCCTGTGTTCGGCGCGAACCGCGCGGCATCTCCGAAATAGAGACCAGTGTTGGAGATGACCTCTTCCAAGTCCGACTTCGGAATAACCTCCTGCACCAACCCTTCGATTTGCGTCACGATGGCTGTGGTCTTCTCGATCCGCGATCCTTCGGGAGCTGTGACCAGCATCGTGAAATTGCCTGCGTCGATTTTGGGAAAGAACTCGGTATGGAGGTGAGGGATCAATAACAGGCCTGTGCCGAGCAAGGCGATGGCGGCGAGACCAATGACAACCGCCTTGAAGCGTACACCCGCCTGTAGCAACGGGTCGTAGACCGCCAGCACATACCGAAACCAGCCTTGATTAGCCGACGACTCTTCTTCAGCTTTTTTGCCGTGGCCGACTCGGTAGAGCCAAGCCAGCAAAACGGGCGTGACCGACATGGAGACGACATAGTCCGCCAGCATGGCGAAGGCGACCGTCATCGCCAGCGGCACGAAGAGGTACTTGACGATGCCGGTAAAAAACATGATGGGCAGGTACACGATCAGGATGCAAATGGTCGCGACGAGAATCGGCAGCGTGAGTTCCGTGGCGCTATCCTCCGCCGCCGAGCGCCCATCTTTGCCCATCTCCAAGTGGCGGTGGAGGTTTTCCTGCACCACGATATTGTTATCGAGCAAGGTCCCGATGACTAGCGCCAGTCCGCCCAGAGTCATGATGTTCACGCTTTGCCCGGTCAGATAGAGCGCGACGAGTGCAGCGGTGAGCGAAAGGGGAATCGCCAGGCCTACCACCAGCGCCGCCTTCACGCTCGCCAAGAAGATGAAAATCATCAAGCCGGCGAGTCCGGCGCCGAGCAGACCTTCTTTCTGCAAGTTGGCGATGGCCTGGCGGATGTACAACGACTGGTCATACAGAAACTTCACCGTGGTGCCGGATGGAATTTCCGTGAGCTTCGTGAGCTTGGCGCGGATGCCGTCGGTGACCTCCAGCGTGTTGGCGCCTTCCTGCCTGGTTATCGGAATGTAGGTTGCTTCGCGACCGTTCACCCGCACGATCGAGGTCTGGACCGCGGCGCTGTCGGCGGCGGTGCCGATGTCACGGATCAGCACCGGGGTCCCATTCACAATCTTGATCGGTATGTCGTTGATCTTGTCCACCACGTCGATGAGGCTGTTGGAATAAACGAAATAGTCGAGGTCCCCGAGTTTGACGTTGCCGGCCGGAATGATCGCACTTTGCGAATTGAGCGCCGTCACCACATCGGATGGAGAGATCCCCCGCGCGAGCAGTCGTTGCTGATCGAGAAAGACGGTGATCTGCCGGACTTTTCCACCCAGCGGAGGGCCGAAGGAAATCCCGGGGACGCTGGCGATTTGCCCCCGCACCGTGAAGTAGGCCAAATCGCGGATTTCCTTCGCGCCCAGTGAATCGCTGGCCACGGAGAGTAGCCCGATCGGAAGGCTGGACACGCCGAACTTGAACACGGAAGGAGGATAGACGCCGGGTGGCAAGGTTCGAATCACGCTATAGGCCAGGCTCGTCAGCTCGGATTGGGCCGCATCGATACCGTAGTCCGGTTGGAAAAAGACTTTGATATAGCTCATTCCGGCGAGCGATTGCGATTCGATGTGTTCGACGTAACTTGCCTCCACGAAGCGCTGTTCCAGCCGGAACGTGATGGCGCCTTCCATTTCACTCGGGCTCAGGCCTCGGTAAAACGTGGTGACGAGAATCGAGGGCAGTTTGATCTCGGGAAATATGTCTACCCGCATCTTCTGATACGAGACGCCTCCCAAGATCAACGCGATCATGCAGAGCGCAAATACGGCGTAGGGATTTTTGAGAGCGGCGCGCGTCAGCATGAGGGGATTGCCATTCGCTGGGTGCAGTTATGTTCGATCCAGAATTTCCAAAGATGCAGGGACAGGGTCACAAGGTCGTCAAAACGGTCGGGCTTTACTACGTAACCGTTCGCCCCCGCTTGGTAGCAGGCGCGAATATCCAGGGTGTCGTCGGAGCTCGTAAGCATCACGATCGGAATATGCCCGTAACGCGGATTCTGCTTGAGCTGCCTCAGCACATCGACACCGCGTTCGCCCTGCAATTTAAGATCGAGCACAATGAGCGCCGGCTCACTGCTTTGGGGGAGCAAGTTAAGTTGCGTCAACGCGCCCAGATGGTCGTGCGTTACTTCCAAGCGGCCCTGGTACCCCGCCTGCGTCAGCGCCTGGCGAAGCAGTTCGCACTCGCCGGGGCTATCGTCGATGAGGAGAATGGTTGAAAGCATGGCACACGAGTCCAATGATTCTGATAGGAAAGAGAGCAGGAATTATGCCGGAGAAGATCTCGAGTGCAGCATCCCCAAATTGCCGAGAAGTGCCACTTAATTTTGCAAGTCCTGGTGTGAAGGCGACTAGGACGCCTTGTTAGTCGACGCGGAGGCTGGAGAAATGCCCTAGACCTAGGGAGTTTCTCCAGAGCATCGCCCGCCCGACCAAGTTGCCTTCGTCGCCAGCTTTTCCACTCCATCATCGTCGTCGCCAACTAGGACGATGCGGCCGTGGGGTCACCCTTAAGCCGATGTGACGCCGGCGGTCCAAGCTCCGGCACCCATGCTTCCGATCAGTCCTACAAGGCGAGAACAAACCATAAACAGCTTTCTCCGCCCCCCTAGGGAAACCCCTATTTTCCATGAACCTTGAAATAGTTCATGGTAGATGTCCTAGGACCATCAGTCTTGGATAAAAACATCGACATTGAACAGGATCTGCCCTTTCAATACCGCCAGTGGCGACTGGAGCGGTTCGGGCAGGTTTTGATCGCATGCCTCATCATCGCCGCGCTTCTCGGCCTCTTTGGGCATAGCCCTCTTTCCACCGCGACCGAGCGGACCGCAGACGGACGCCTTTCGATTCACTATGATCGTTTCGCTCGCATTGAAAGCAACAGCGATGTGCTGGTGACGCTCGAACCAGGTGAATCCGGGGAAGCAGTGGTTCGCTTATGGCTGGATCAGGACTATCTTGATGCATTCAAAGTGACAGCCGTTTCACCTATACCTGTTCGGGGCGAGGCGCGCGACGGTGGCCGGGCGTTTGTTTTTCAGACCGACGGTAGTCGGTTCACGGCAGTCTTATCGGGTCAATTCCAGGCCATCGGGATGGTGCACGGCAGCGTGAAGGTCGACGAAGGAGAGCCGCTCGCCATGACACATTTCGTGTGGCCGTAGAAGGAGGAGCGCATGGACGCCATTGTAAGAGGTCTCATGGTGTATCTGTTCCTACTGATCCTTTTTCGCATTGCCGGCCGTCGTACTCTCGGCAATATCACGAACTTCGACTTCGTGCTCCTGTTGATCATCAGCGAGGCCACGCAGAATGCCATGATCGGAAACGATTATTCGGTGACGAACGGTTTCCTGGTTATTCTCACACTAGTCGGTCTCGACATAGTGCTTTCATTCATGAAACAGCGATTTCCAATCATGGAACGATATGTAGACGGGCTGCCATTGGTCTTGGTCGACAAGGGCCGGCCGTTGAAGGAACTTATGAACCGAGCTCGGGTGGATGAGCAGGACATCCTCGCTTCCGCACGGGAGAAGCATGGCTTGGAGCGCATGGAGCAAATCAAGTATGCCATCCTGGAAACCAACGGCATGATTTCTATAATCCCAATGGGAGGATAATCGGTGTTCGCTCGACGTTCATGCAGGCTCTGGCGTTGGGGTTGTCTCTTGCTGCTCCCCCCTCTAGCTCTGCTAGGCTGTGTCCGTGCGCAACAAATGGCCGACGACGAGTTAGCCAATCGCATCGATCAGGCGCTTCTGGCCTCCGACGAGTTGAATCTCAGCCGAATTGAAGTGAGCGTTGAATCGGGACTCGTCTATCTGAGCGGGATGTCAGACGATCACGCTAGTAAGGTGCATGCAGAAAAAAAAGCGCAGGCGGTCCCCGGAGTCAAAACAATTATCAACAAAATCGAAGTGGACTTTTAGACGCTGCAACTGCCGCTATGATACCTGTCACTTGGACGATAGTGATAGCGCCTATTACTCCATGCAAGAAGATGTAGTCATAACCGGCGCCAGCGTCAAGCCTATCCTCGGCAACCGGGCAAGATTACAGTGTTTGATCCTCTATTTCGTCATGGGCGGCCTTTTCCTTGAACCCGTGCAGGCTGCCGACCTCTGGCAATATGGGGGGTTTGTCGATGTCGGCTATCTGCAAAACTTCAATCATCCGGACAACCATCTGTGGAGAAGCAAGCAAACGTCACCTCGGACCAATGAACTAGCGCCCAATATGGGTCTTGTGTATCTACGCAAAGATCCAGCCGAGCAATCTCGATGGGGAATCGAAGTGGCATTGCAGGCCGGATACGACACCGACGACCTCGTTCCCGAGCCCCAACCGGGCGGTCCTCAGCCGATTACCGGAGCAGATACCCTTCGACATCTCGCGCGCGCGAATGTCAGTTACCTGGCGCCCATCGGAGAGGGCGTCACCTTCACCGCCGGATTGTTTAAGGGCGCCAAGTCCTACGAAGAGTTCTATGCGAAGTACAACCTGAACTACACTCGCGCTTACCTGACCGATTACAATCCGAACTTTCTGATTGGGTTCGGGGGGTCCTATCCAGTGACCAAATCATTGGAGCTGGGTCTCTATGTGGTCACTGAATATCTACATCTCTCGCACGCCAATGATCTCCCGAGCTATATCTCGAAGCTGGAATGGCGAGCGACCGACAATATGACGTTGTATCAAAGCGTCTACTACGGCCCGGACCAACAGGCCACTGCGATGCAATATTGGCGGACGTTTGCTGATTCAACGGTGGAGTGGCGGACACCGGATTGGCGGGTGGCGCTCTCCTACGATGTCGGGACGGAGAAGGTGGCAGATGTCGGGGGCGCTCGAGCCACCTGGATGGGAGCCGCCCTGTTCACGCAACGTCACCTGACGGGTCCCTGGAGCGTTGCGGTGCGGCCGGAATTTTATTGGGATCCGCAAGGGCGGATGACGGAGCACGAGCAACTCATCTGGGCGAACACGACCACGCTCGAGTACAAAAAGCATCTGGGCCGACAGTTGGTCATTGTTCGGATGGAGCATCGGTACGACCATTCAAACGGGTCGCAAGGCGGGTTTTTTCGTGACGGCTTATCCGGGCCTGGTATGCCGGGACTGACCGCGGGTCAGCACCTGGCGATCCTGGGAGTGATCTGGGCGTTTGACTCGGGGTAGAGATGCAGAGGGTCAGCTGACCGGGTAAATCATTCGCGCATGAAAATGAGGATACATGTGTGCTACCGAGGGAGTGGATCCCTTAGGACCGAGATGCCGGTCTTTGTGATACTTCAAAGGTCCCGGTGCCGCATCCCAACCCTCCATATGTCATGCCGAAGAACCCGCAATAGACGCCGGCTTTGAATGCCCAGTCGGCGCGCGTGGCGCTTTCAATCTGTCCGTCATGAACGAGGAAGGAGACGTATTGCGATCCGACCGGGACCATAGCGGGCAGGGGAATAATGACGACATACAGCACCATACCAGCCCATCGCAATCCGCTTGTCTTATAGACCCATTCCTCCCGGTGGTCGCCATACGGCTCCACTCGATCCGGATAACCCCACCGTTGACGTAGCTCAGCAGCCGTTGTGATTGTCCCTTCGACTGCGATGGTGCGCACATCCAAGGATCCTCTGGTCTGATCAATTTTCGGATAATCGCTCGATTCACTGCGACTACCGAGCGTCCAGGCTCCAAGACCGATGCATCCTTGAAGCGCCATCGACGCGGCTATGAGCATGGCAAACCGTATGTCTATCTGCATGGAGCCCTTTCTTTCCTGAGATGTCCTTGTCCGTGGATCCCGGTCCTCACCTCGCACGTCGAGCTAGAACCAGGACTGGGCGACGATCCGCAGCCTACTCAGATCTCTTTCGCAAAACAAGAAGGCGCTTGTCGTTATCGGAATCTCTGCCGAAGCATGGGAGGCCCTTCTCATAGGGAGAACCACCTGCGGCCATGGCTCCTGTGTACTTGGCAACGATTCATGGATATGGATGCTCCATTACTGTAGACTACGTTCTCTCAGCTAGGAGCAATGCGCGAACAATATAAATGAACGTGTCCGGTTCAGCATCATGAACGGAGAGCCTGGTGTCTGACCCAATCCTTCCCGATCCTGTCGCAACTTCAAAGGCCACGCATCGCTCGACTGCCCCGTGGTTATCTCTTTTCCAACGGCATGCAGCGCTCCTGACCCTGGCCGTTCTCGCGTTGGCCACGGGCCTGCGTATGACCCTCACGCCCCTTTGGGGCTCGGCCTATACATTCATCACGTATTATCCGGCCATCATGTTCATTGCCGTGGCCTGCGGCTGGCGCTATGGCCTCGGGGCGACGCTAGCGTCGGCGTTACTGTCCGCGGGGCTATTTCTCGACGGCACGTTTTTGTTTCGCGAGCAGGGAGTAGCCATAGCCGTCTTTATTGCTGTCAATGTTGTCATTGTCTTGCTGGGTGAGGGAGTGACACGAGCACGCCAATTGGCGCAGGCGGAGACTTCCTTGGCGCGGACGAATGAGCAACGGATCCGGAGCGAGATGCATGCGCGAGCTGAAGTGGAGGCGGCGCTCCGCGCGAGTCAGCGGCAATTACAATTTGTGACGGATCATGCGCCGGTCCTCATCGCTCAATGCGGAGCGGACGGTTGTTATCGGTACGTCAACCGGCAGTATGCGGCGTTCTTCGGACGAACTCCGCAGGCGCTCATCGGGTTGCATCCGCAGCAAGTGCTTGGACAAACTGCGTATGAGCAGTCGGCTGCATTCATGAATGAAGCCCTATCTGGCGGGACGGTAAAGTTCGATCAGCAGCTCGTCGACACCGCGTCGGTCGGCCACCTCCTCCAGGTGACCTTTGCGCCGGAGTTCAACGAGAAGGGGACGGTGGATGGGTTTATTGCGGTTCTCGTCGAGATTACGGACCGTAGGCAGGCGGAACAAGCGCGTGCGACTCTCGCCGCCATCGTCGAGTCCTCGAATGATGCCATTATCGGCAAAAACCTCCACGGCGTGATCACTAGTTGGAACCAGGGGGCGGAACGACTTTTTGGTTACACGGCGCGGGAGGCAATCGGTCAATCCGTGACGATGCTCATTCCTTCCGATCGGCTCGACGAAGAGCCCCCGATTTTGGATCAGATTCGCCGCGGTAAGGCCATACAAAATTATGAAACGGTGCGACAGTGCAAGGATGGCAAGCTGCGGAATATTTCCTTGACCGTGTCGCCCATTAGAAACGACGAAGGCCAGATTGCGGGCGTCTCCACAGTGGCGCGTGACATTACGGAACGTATTCGAGCCGAAGAGGGGCTTCGCGAAAGCGAGGCGCGATATCGGGCCACCTTCGATAACGCCGCCGTCGGTATTGCGCATGTCGGGCTGGACGGGCGCTGGCTTCGTTTTAACGATGCCACCTGCGCGATCACGGGCTATCCTCGTGAAGAATTACTGACTAAAACCTTTGCCGACATCACCCACCCGGATGACGTGGACGCAGACTGGTCTGAAGTGCGTCGCCTAGTGGCTGGTGAGACCGACCGCTTTTCAATGGAGAAGCGATATATTCGGCAAGACGGCTCGCTCATCTGGGTGTGTCTGACTGTCTCGCTTCAACGAGACGCACAAGGACGCGCACAAAATTTCATTTCGATCATTCAGAACATTCAAGAACAGAAAGAGACGCAGGCGCAATTGCTACAGTTGGCAGATGACTTGGAACGCAGAGTCATAGCCAGAACCAGGGAGGTCGCTGTTTCGCAAGAGAAGCTTCGCGCATTGACGACCGATTTACATTTGGCTGAGCATCGCGTGCGACAAAACCTGGCCGTCGATTTGCATGATTATTTGGCGCAGCTGCTGGTGTTGAGCCGGATTAAATTGGGACAAGCCAAGCTCGAAGCCGTGACGCCCACGGTCGCCCAGGCGATGACGGAGGTCCAGGAAGTCATGGACCAAGCCCTGTCCTATACTCGGACATTAGTGGCGGAACTCAGTCCGCCGGTGCTGAATGAATTCGGTCTGCCGATGGCATTGAAATGGCTTGCGGAGCAGATGCAGCTGCGCGGCCTCACGGTCTCGTTGGAATTGGAGACGACGAATCTACCCTTACCCGAGGACCAATCCGTATTGCTGTTTCAATCGGTTCGCGAGCTCTTGATGAATATCCTGAAACATGCCGACACGATGGAAGCGTCAATTGCGATGACGATGGCAGGGGGTATGCTGCGCATTACGGTGTCCGATCACGGAGCCGGTTACGATGTCGCCGCGGCTGAAACCAGTTTGGAGCGAGGGTTCGGCTTATTCAGCATTCGCGAGCGCATGAAGGCACTTGGCGGAGGGTTTGAGCTGCAGTCGAAGTTGGGTGAGGGGACGATGGCCACGCTGCTGTTGCCGGTTGATCACTCGATGCTGTCGAATGTCGGGTCGACCGTTGAACCAGGATGGAATTTCGAAGGAAGCAACGCCCAACTTGAGAGGGTTGAAGCCGAGATGCCCCTGGTATCTCAGACGAAAAGGTTTCCGCAGCCTTCCGCGGTACGAGTGCTGTTAGTGGATGATCATCTCATGCTGCGGCAGGGCCTGAGGACCGTGGTGAACGGGCATCCCAGGCTGGAGGTCGTGGGTGAGGCGGGAGATGGTCTGGAAGCCATCGACCTCGCCCGTACGCTCAGTCCGGATGTCGTGGTAATGGACGTCAACATGCCTCGCTGTGACGGCATCACAGCTACACAACGGATCAAGCAAGAATTTCCCCACATCAGGATCGTCGCGCTTTCTATGCACAATTCTCCCGATATGGTGGAGCGGATGAAGCAGGCGGGCGCCTCTCACTATCTCACGAAGGAGAGTGCCGCCGGGCAGCTCTGCAGCGCGATCGTCGATACGATGTCCATCGGTGGCTGAACCGGCCTCTCGCATCTAAACATCCATGAGCCTATGGACGCCATTCGGGAGCGAGTGCCTATGCCATCACGGTTTGTCGGACAGGTTGAGACGGATAAATGGAGAGAATCCCGCCAGTGAGGGGGAGGATAGGAACCGCATTCCTATTCTAAAGAGAAAGCCTATCGAATGGTATATCTACCAGGGCGGAGTCGTTCATGACTCCTCCTAAAGGAGTCTTCCCGCGGGAACGGCCGAGGAAAGATCAGCTGATGCCGTGATGACTCCCAGATTCTAGCGCAAGGGCTTCGGTGATGACGGCAAAGATTTTTTCAGGCACATGCTCTTTCGGTAGAAAGGCGCTGACGCCAACCGCCAACAGCGCGGCCTCGACGTCTCGGCTGGTATGGCAGGACATGCCGATCACGACGGTATCAGGAAGAAGCGCCCGAATGTGGCGGGTCGCCTCGATCCCATCCATGCGCGGCATTCCGACATCCATGAGGACCACGTTCGGACGAAGGCTTTGGGCCAATTGCGCTGCCGAAATCCCATCAGCTGCTTCACCGACCACGTGAAAGCCGGGCCGTTTATCTATGATCGTCCGTAAGACGCCTCTGAGCTTCAGATTATCGTCCACCACGAGAACTCCGACCATGGTTCACCTCCAGTAGCTGAACAGAAGGCCACAGATCTTACGTTAGCACAAGGCCGAGCCTCGGGCGAATTGAATTGCATAACTCGCCGCAGGGTTGTCGCCGGAAAACCAGCCTGGCCCATTGAATAGCTCGTCGATATTCAATGTATGCCGGCTATCATCCCTAGAGCATAGTGCTTCGGCAATGGGTGCAGTTCCCGACGTTCTGCATGACTCATGGGGTGTGGAGTTTCTCATGGAAGCAGCATAGCGCTGAGAGCACTCTGTACTGTGTCGGCTGCTCCTACTCGTTCTTGACGCACTTCTCATGTCAGTGTAGGGTCCCACCACAGTGCAGCTGAATCTAGGACCTCGAGCAGGCACAGCCGTCAGCAGGAAGACTTTCGGTCGGAGAAGAAATACAGTTTTGGCAATGATCCGCCATCGGGAAAATCTCTGAAGGCAGCGATGGTGAACAGGTCACGAGCGACTGAACAGGCGAAACGAAACGTGGGCTGGGGCGAGAAGGGAAATGGGAAAAGATGGAGATGAGTGAACAACGACCGGTGGTGGCTATTCTAGTCGGGGGCGGGCCGGCGCCGGGAATCAATAGCGTGATCGGGGCAGCCACGATTTGTAGCATTCTTGGCGGCTGCGATGTCATCGGCATTTTGGATGGTTTCAAGTGGATCATGGAAGGCAATACGAGCAAGGTCAAATCGTTATCGATCGAAGACATCAGTCGGATTCACTTCCGGGGAGGGTCCTACCTCGGCACGGCGCGCGCGAATCCCACCCAGAAAATGGATCATCTGGATGCCTGTCTTGCATCACTCGCCAAGCTAGGCGTCACCAGGTTGATCACCATCGGCGGCGATGACACGGCGTTTTCAGCCCTCAAATTGGAGCAAAGGGCGGCCGGCCACCTCCAGGTGGTGCATGTCCCCAAGACGATTGATAACGATCTGGACCTGCCACATGGGATTCCCACCTTCGGGTTTCAAACAGCTCGCCACATCGGCGTTGAGCTGGTGAAGAGCTTGATGGTCGACGCCGAGACGACCTCGCGTTGGTACTTCATCGTGACGATGGGTCGGAAGGCAGGACATTTGGCGCTGGGCATCGGTAAGGCGGCCGGCGCTACGTTGACGCTGATTCCCGAAGAGTTCCGGCACAAGCCCATCCGGCTGGCTACGCTGGTCGACATCCTGGCCGGTGCGATCATTAAACGGCAGAGCGCCGGGAGATCGGACGGCGTGGCAGTGTTGGCAGAAGGGTTGGTCGAAATCCTCGATCCGCAGGACCTCGAAGGATTGAAAGATGTGGAACGGGACCAGCATGGCCATGTGCGATTGGCGGAAATCAATTTTGGATTCGTGCTTAAACGGGCGGTCGAACAAACTTTGCGGTCGCTTGGAATAAAAATTACGGTCGTCGACAAAAATATCGGTTATGAGCTCCGCTGTGCCGATCCCATTTCTTTTGATATGGAGTACACCCGGGATCTCGGATATTGTGCAGCGCAATTTCTGCTGGAGGAGGGGAATGCCGCCATGGTGTCGATTCAAAATGGCCGGTTTATCCCGATCCCGTTTGAGCACATTTTGGATCCGGCGACCGGCCGCACGCGCGTGCGCATGGTGGACGTGGAATCTGAATCGTACATCATTGCCCGCCGATACATGATTCGCCTTGCAGCGTCGGACCTGAATCAGCCGAAGGAATTGTCCCGCCTTGCGCAGACTGTCGGCCTGTCACCGGAACACTTTCGCCGTCGATTCGACTATCTCATGGACCAGGGACCCGTGAGCCCACCAGGACCAGTCATCGAATAGCCTGAGAGGCATAGTGTCACGTGATGGACATCACACTCGACAGTGAACTGACGCTCTCGATAGGGAGCCAGCGCGTGGTTGTCTCGCCTTGGGGCGCTGCCTTGCGGCGGTATTCCGTCACAGCGGGCGATGGGGAGGAGACCGATATCGTCTGGGGTTATTCGGGCGGGGCGCACAAAAAGGGCGGGCAGGGGGACGTGCTCATTCCATTTCCCGGCCGCGTGGCCGAGGGCCGCTACTCGTTTGACGGACAGCGCTTCCAACTCGAACGAAACGACAAGGAAGGCCCGAATGCGATCCACGGATTTGTCAGAACCTTGCCTTGGAAGGTCCGTGAAATTCTTCCCAATCGCATCACATTCGAAATGGCTCTCGATGCTGCAATCTATGGGCGCAAGGGTTATCCATTTTCTCTCGCAATCAGCGTCACGTATGGGTTGGACCATCGTGGTCTGTCCTGCTCGTTCACGGTGCACAACGTCGGTCAGCAGGCGGCGCCGGTGGGGGTCGGCTTTCACCCCTATTTCACGGTCGGCACTGCGCTGGTCGACGAGGCTGATGCTAAAATTCCATGCGCGGGATATGTAGAGTTCAATGAACGGCTCGTGCCCACGGGAACAATCTTGGACGTGACGGGCAGTGAGTGGGACTATCGCCGCTATCGGCACATTGGCAGCCGACGGTTCAATCATTGTTATGTGGAACTGGAACGCGATGAGGAAGGAATGGCGACGGCGTCCCTGCGCCATGTAGAGAACGGTCGCACGATCGATATCGTCATGGACCGCTCATTCTCCGCGATCGTGGTCTACACCGGCGATGCCATCGTCGACGCCCCACGACGTGCGTTGGCCATTGAGCCGATGACTTGCGCAACGGACGCGTTGAATCATCCCGACTGGGGCTTAAAACGATTGCTTCCAGAAGAAGCGTTTACCGGCCGTTACCTGATACGCTCGCGACGCGACTAGACCGGGCAAAGACTCAACCTTCCTCATCTATCCGCCATACGAAAAGTTTGACCAGAGGTGCGTCGCGCTCCTTTAGACGCCGAAACAGGTAGGAAGCTCTTCTGGACATGATGATCTATTCTAACGGCCGATTGTGGCGTGCGGTGATCGGCTGGCGCTAGTTGGTCTAGGCGTCATTCTCCGTGAGGCAGCGCCCGAGGCCCTGCTGTTCGGCCAGATGATAAGCATAGTGCAGCGCTGCCAGGTTCGCGACTCGTTCTTCGGCTTCCTCGCGACTATCGGCGTGGATAATGTGCAGGCCGTATCGCGCGGTCAGCGCATCCAGAAAATCTACCATGCCGTTTTTGTGATACTGGGCTAACCGACCTCCGCCCGTGGTGTATTGGATGGCGCCTTCGATGACGAGGAATCGATGGGGCACGGCGAGCAGGGGTTCGAGGTCCCGCAGAAATCGCGAACGATTGTCGGAAGGATTTGAGAAGATCGTATTGATCTCTTCCGCCCGCTTGCGTTCCACGCAAAACACATCAGGGGCTTCGGCGATGGCGTAATCACCCGCCCGCAGCGCCTGTCGCTTGGTGCCGGCGATCCGGACGAGTCCCTTAAACTCATACGGCAGGTGTTCGTCAACATCGACGAGCAGATGAATGGCCGGTACCATGATTTTCGGATGGCTGAAGCGAGTCACGTTCAGCATCGTTTGCGGCCCACGTAATTCCTGACGGGCTCGCGGGGTTGGCGCCGGACGTGGCGAGGGCGATGATCGAGGGGATGGTGTGCCGGACGGAGTCTGTTGCCTGGCGGAGTCATAACGAGTCCGTGCGACGGGATCGCTGAGAGTCTGATAGGCCTGATTGATTAACTGGGTTCGGGCTTCGGCTTTTCGATGTAGGGTCGGCGAATGGACAAAGCGATCGGGATGCCAAACCTGCATGTGTTCATGCCAGGCTCGTTTAATCTCCGCCTCTGTGGCCGTGGGAGAGAGTTCCAGTACGGCGTAGTAATTAGTGATCCGTTCGTCCCGCATCGTTACTCCTGTTCACGTGACGAAGTGTAGCGAAGTACACGGGGGAAGCGCTAGATTGAAATGGTCGCGTGAGCGATGAGTGTCGTCAACGCGGCGCGCCATTGTGCGTGAAAGAGCGGCGGTGTATGGTAGGCCTTTGAACAAATTGATTTCTAATTGCTATCCTCGCGGAGGCGATGCGTATGATTCTGGTCACCGGCGGCGCCGGCTATATTGGTTCACATACCTGCGTGGAGCTTCTCAATGCAGGCTCGGAAGTTACGGTCTTCGACAACTTTTCCAATAGTCATCCGGAAGCGTTGACCAGGGTGCAGCGAATCACGGGCAAGTCTCTACGCGTGATACGAGGGGACTGCCGTGATCGGGCCGCGCTGGTGGCGGCCTTGCGTGACAGTGGAGCGACCGCCGTGATTCATTTTGCGGGGCTCAAGGCGGTGGGTGAATCCGTCCAGCAGCCTTTGGCCTATTATGACAATAATGTGGTCGGTTCCCTGCGCCTACTGGAAGCCATGGGCGAATGTGGCGTGAAACAGTTGGTATTCAGCTCGTCGGCCACGGTGTACGGGGATCCGAAGAAACTGCCGCTTACGGAGGACCATCCCCTCTCCGCAACGAACCCCTACGGCCAAACGAAATTGATGGTGGAAGAAATTCTGCGTGACCTGCACCGCAGCGACACTTCGTGGCGGATCGCCATTTTGCGCTATTTCAACCCGGTTGGGGCGCATGCCAGCGGCCTGATCGGCGAAGATCCCCAGGGGATGCCGAATAATTTGCTGCCGTTCGTGGCACAGGTTGCCGTGGGGCGGCGGGAGTTCCTCAACGTGTGGGGCAACGATTATCCCACCCCCGATGGGACAGGGGTGCGGGATTATATTCACGTCGTTGACTTGGCGTTGGGGCATCTCAAAGCGCTCGACGGGCTGGTTCGGCTCGACCATCCGGCTGATTGTTTGACGGTCAATCTTGGCACGGGAAACGGATACAGCGTATTGGACATCGTCCGGGCATTTGAAGCGGCCAGCGGCAAGCCCGTTCCCTACAAGGTTGCGCCTCGTCGCCCTGGTGATGTGGCGTCATGCTATGCGGATCCGAAACAAGCATTCACATCAATTGGGTGGCGCGCAACGCGTGGGCTCAAGGAGATGTGTGCGGACGCCTGGCGTTGGCAGAGTGCGAATCCAAAGGGGTACGCAGGCTGAGGAGCATGGTCCGGCAAGTAATTTTTTGCAACGAGGGTGAGCTGTCGCAGGACCGTTGCCGAAAGATTGGTGCTTCGCCTCTCGTTGTGGTCACGTTTTCCAATCCATTCTCCAATTGGGCAGGCCTCACCGGCTGTGCCGGTCGCCCTCGCGCTTTGAGCAGCACTGCCGCACTCGCCATTGAACAACATCAAATCCCGCTGGTGATCGTAACTTCGCATCTCTCTGACTCCCATGCAGTCGGTCGATCGCGTCCCTTTCGGCCGAAGAATGTGTAGAATGTTGAGACTGGCCGAGCGATCTTGCCATTGCTGTCTCACTTTGCCGAGGGGGGAACGATGAGCCACCAAGCGATAGACACACAAAATAGTCAGGGCAGGTGGCATCGCGCGAAGGATTGCCGCGTGGGGTTGTTGGGTGCCCTCACGCTTCGAGTTCTCATTGCCGGCGTCATCGTGATCGGGGGCATGGTATTAGGGCAATGGTCGCCAGTTGCGGCAAGCCATCAAGGGCATGAGCGACATTCCGACGATGAAAACCATGAGCAGAGCGGGCCTGGGCATCCGGTACCCGGTGCATCCTTCCATGTTTTTGCGGCTCCGGGCAAGACTACAGCCGAAGTGGAAGTGGTTGATCAAGGTGAAATGGAGGCGGCTGTGCAAACCATTATCGATGCTTTCGCCTTCATGTTGCAGCATCGGACGGACTATCCGCGGTTCGATGAGTCTCTTAAGAAAGACGCGCTCAAACAGGTCGTCATCGAACCCCATGTCCTTAATGATGAGGGGAAGGAATTTCCGTTCCTAGTCGCACGGACGAAAGAGCCGGGGCGGGTCACATTGCTGATCAATGGCTCGAGTCTGAACAACAAAGGGTACCTGGGCCATCCGGACAAACTGGTGCCATTGCTGGCCCGAGAGTTTCAATGGGTCGTCAGCAAAGCGGATACCACGCCGAAGGCCAAAGCCGTCGTGGTTGAACGCGATCTCGCCCATGCTCCGGTACGTCCGGATCAGGAAATCCTATCCCTCTTGCCCGATGATCGCCTGCAGGTGCTACAAAAGCTTTTCAGCAGCTATCTGCGCACCGTGGATGAGCAGAAGAGTCTAGAGGGACAGTCCTACTATGAGGTGGGAACCACCAGCTTGGTAGCGCCTTCGCAACCTGATTCTACGACCAAGCTGTACGACATGCGAGTCCGCGAAGCGCTGCAGAAGATCGTGCGGGATCCTTACTTTGCGGAGAAGACTCCCCAAGCAGTGCGGAGCCTGCTGAATGGAAAAGTTTGGAACGTGTCGTTCGTGAAAATCGATCAGCGAGATTGGGCCACGCGCACGAGGGTGTTGCCGGAGAACAAATCTGTCCTGGTGGGAGACCACGATCGGCGCGTTCAGCCCGCCTCCATTTTGGTGAACACCTATCGAGCGGCTGCGCCGGACGATCCGTTTCATTCGGCCACCAAAGGACTGCCGATGGGGGCGCTTTCCGCTGACCAGCTGGCACGGGTGATCGCAATGGAAATACAAAGCAACATCACAGAAAAGTCTCAGAGCGGGCATGTGGCCCAGGATGCGCTCACGGCGCCCCAGTGAGTGTGGTGAGAGGGGGAGCTTTCTGGCTCGGCGAGGATCTCGGTGATCCTGCAGGCGCTGAAGAGCTTGGTTGATTGTAACAATTGATCTGCTTTGGTTGGCCCGCCGTACTACGGGCAATCCGGACCGCGCCAGGCGGTGGGAGCCCTCCACTTCTTCCACTCGGTAATGAGCAATCGAGCGTAAGATTTTCGACGCAGTCGCTCACGATGGATCATCGGCAGAGTAGACCGAACAGACCTTGAACACGTACAATGCGCGATTCAGCGCAACCTGAGCCAGGACGGTGCGAAGGGCAGCGCCATGAGTCGGATACTATCGGAATGACCAGGAAGGGATCGTCATGAGTGTGAAATGTGGAATCGTCGGCTTGCCCAACGTGGGGAAGTCTACCCTCTTCAATGCCCTCACCAAGTCGGGGATTGCGGCGGAGAATTATCCGTTCTGTACCATCGAGCCGAACATCGGCATTGTGGAAGTGCCTGATGCGCGGATACAGGCGTTGGCCGATATCGTGTCACCCCAGCGGATGCAGTATGCCACGACGGAGTTCGTCGACATCGCGGGGCTGGTCGCCGGCGCATCGAAAGGCGAAGGTTTGGGAAACCAATTCTTGGCCAACATTCGTGAGACCGACGGTATTGTGAATGTGGTGCGCTGTTTCGAGGATGATAACGTCGTGCACGTGGCAGGCAAGGTGGATCCTTTGTCGGACATCGAGACCATTGTCACAGAATTGGCCCTGGCAGACCTCACGACCGTGGAAAAGGCACAGGAGCGTAATCAAAAGGTCATCCGCTCCGGAGATAAGGACGCCGCGAAACTCGGCGAGTTGTTGGTGCAGGTGGCGGCCTGTTTGAATGAGGGCAAACCGGCGCGCACCTTGAAGTTCGATCCGGCGCAACGGGCATTGCTCAAACCGCTCTGTCTGCTCACGATGAAGCCGGTGATGTATGTGGCCAACGTAGGCGAGAAGGGCTTCACCAATAATCCGCTCCTCACCCGAGTAGAGGAGTATGCGGCGCGGGAAGGCGCGCCGGTCGTGGCGATTTGCGCGGCGCTGGAAGCGGAAATCGCGGTGCTTTCCGACGAGGAGAAACGAGAGTTTCTGGTGGATATCGGCATGACCGAACCGGGACTCAATCGGCTGATTCGCGCGGCGTATCAACTGCTAGGCCTACAGACGTATTTTACGGCGGGCGTGAAGGAAGTCCGCGCCTGGACGATTCATATCGGCGATACGGCCCCGCAGGCGGCGGGGGTCATTCACGGTGACTTCGAAAAAGGCTTTATCCGCGCGGAAGTCATCGGGTACGACGACTATATCGCCTGTAAGGGAGAAGCGGGCGCCAAAGAAAAGGGAAAGATGCGGCTGGAAGGCAAGGAATATGTGGTGCAGAACGGCGATGTGATGCACTTCCGCTTCAACGTCTAGCAGGATGCTGACAAAGTTCGCCAGTAGCGTTTTCGTCTCGTTCAGAACCTCAACGTACCGAAGGTACGCTTCGGCCCTTCACTCCCTGCGGCCTTACTGGACGGACTTTCTGAGCATCCTGCGTGGGTGTCCCCATGTTGTCACACACATGCGGAATATGGAATTCCCAACTGTCACAAATGTTTGTGTTGCATGCGACTGGGACGCCAAAACCCAGTCGTCAGGATGAATGGCCTCTGCCTTTTCGCATGCTCTCGTGGCAGTGGCCATGGGGAAACTTTCGCGCCATCCTGTCATGGACCGCCGTGCCCTGTTGGTGGGCGCCCTCTGCGCAGTTCTGCCGGATATCGACGTGGTCGGATTCGGTTACGGCGTTCAATACGGAGATCTGTGGGGACATCGCGGACTGACCCATTCCCTGGTCTTTGCCGCGCTGTTGAGCGGGGCGCTTGTCGCTGTGTGGTATCGGCAAAGGGCCGCGAAGGTCAAGGCGATGCTGTGTCTGTATTTCTTTCTCGCCACGGCTTCACATGGCCTGTTGGATGCTCTGACGAATGGAGGGTTGGGCGTGGCCTTCCTCTCTCCGTTTGATACAACAAGGTATTTCTTCGGCTTTCGACCGGTCGCCGTTTCTCCGATCGGTGTCAGCGAATTCTTCACCGCCTATGGTGCGCAGGTCTTAGCCAGCGAGGCGCTCTGGATCTGGCTGCCGTTAGCTGCGTTATTCCTGTCCGTTCGTCTGCTCCAACGTATGAGGCTCGGTCATCCAGTCGAATAGCTCTCCGTCTTAGTAAGGGACAGTGTCGATGCCCCCGCCTCAAGTCAGAGGTCGGCTCGGTGCGGAGCCTCGATGGAGCAAGCTCTCGAGTTGACTCAATGAGGCTGAGGATACCGCATTCGTTCTTCGGGGCAGATTCTGAGGCTCAACTGTCCCATGAACCGCTTGAGGTCTCCTCCGAACTGCACCGCATATTGTGTACATTCGAGATGATCTTTTATGGTGACGGTATCTATTTCTGCGTCGTTTCAAGCCGTAGGCGTTCCGCTGACCATGTAACACCTGCGAGCGGTTCATTGCGCCGGTCCACTGCTTGAATGGCAACCGTCACACTTTGCGCGTTTGCAAGTTGAGTCGTGAGGAGCTTCAGTGCTTGTGTGACGTCGATGAGTAGGGTGGGCAGGCGTCGTGGTCCCGACATGGTCGGTCGTACCGCCACGATACCTGCCGAGCCCAGGACCAGAATCTGTTGCTCCTCCGTAATGGTCGTCACGCGAAGCTTGAGTGGTCGATCTCCCGGCACGGTCACCCCTTCGAGCACCAGCCGAATTCCGGTCGCGTGCTGCCATTGTGCCGGCAGCGCGACGGTGAAGTGATGTTTCTCCTCGTCCGCATGGCTCGGCATGGAAAGACTCGTTATGAAACTCAACACCAGGAAAACCACTCGCCTCGTCATTTGTCCTCTCGTTCGACCTCCGCAATCGTGAGGTGGACGTCCTTTGCCCGTACAGGGATCACCGTTGGATTCTGATTCTTGTCCTTTCGTTCCACGAAGGCAAGCCGCACAGGACCCTGAGCACCGCTGAGCGCATCGAGCATCGGACGAGACAGATTGACGGCCATGTTGCGGGCCTGCTTGGATGTATGCCTTCCCGCACGATCATTGAGAACGACTGGGAATGTGCCGAGGTATCCCTTGCCGCTTGGGCCTTCGTCGGCCTTGGCGGTTTCCGGCGTGGCGTATAACCGATAGACCACACTTTTATCCAGCGGTAACGAGAGGTCGGTCAGGTGCAACCTGGCCCGTCCCCCCTGTTCGAGGATTCTGGAAATTTTTTCACGCGTCTGGCGAACCACCTTGAGCGTTTTACTGACACGCCAATCGGTGCGAATGACCAACCAGTCGAGGAGGCAAGGCAGCAGTTCAAAAAACCGGGATGGTCCGTAGGTGTACCGTAACTGATGTTCGTGGTTGAGCACCTGCGCCGCCGTTATCGAGCGCCAAACTTTGTTCTCGTCGTAAAAGGTCCATGTGAGATTGAGGAAGGCGGGGTCGGTTGAATTCGTGTGGGTGGACGAGGCTTTGTTCCAGTCCGACCAGATCTTGTCCACGTTGGAATGGTGCGCGTAAAAGATGGGATCTTTGCCTGCCGAATCGAAGAATCCCATGTCGCCGCCCACGTCGACGTGTACCGACCCGTGCGGCGCTCCTTCAGGGATGCCGCTGCCTCCTGCCGTCCCGCCGAATTCAGCGAAGGTTCCGGCCGTGAGCGCGGCGTCCATCACTGAATCTCCGACATCCTCGTCTGGAATTTCGTCCGTCGGGCTCATGAGCCGCGTTCCGTTCCAAAGCGGGTTGCTGTTGTCGTTCGGCGACGTGTAACCGGCCGGCATGGTGCGGTGAGCAGGGCTATCCCAATCCCAGTAGGGGAGCCGGAAGTTCATGTCGCCGATGAGTTTGCCGAGAATGCGCTCGTGAAAATATAGATAGGCCCGGTGCCAGGCGAAAAACTGCCAGGAGAAATGCACCTGGGTACCTTCACCGCAATACCAACAATGGATGTTCGCCTGGCGTTTGAATCCTCGCGGATCGCCGGGATCACTCGTATCCAGTGCCCGCATGGCCTGATAAGCTTCTTTTAGTTTCTTGAGTTCATCCGCACTGAGGGTTGAGGCGGGGCGCCGGGGAAGGATCATGCGGCAATCCTTGCGCCAGCGTTTGGCGGTCCCAGGGTTGCCTGGCGGTTCGCACACAGCCAGGGCGGATTGAGGCCACGTCAGCCCGCCGAACAGGCCGAAGCTGAGCGCCCCGGCACCCAACCCGAGTTGCTGAAGAAACCTCCTGCGCGAAGGCAGGGGTGTGATTGCGCTCTCTTCACGTCCAGACATGATCTACCTCCTCTATTGTTGGTCCGACCGCTCGTCTCCACTTCAGCATCTGTGACAGCCGATCGTTGGACTAACCGCGGTTACATCAATAAATATGCCAGGAAGAAAGTGCGAGCAGTCTTTCGTTTCTTTGAAATGGTTACGCCGATAGGCATCAAGATGTGGGGTAGAGGGAGCGTATCCGATGGGATACGGATGAAGGAAATGGATACATGGTGGTGTTCGCTATGTGCCTCCTCGTCGCAGCTCCATACGTTGACAGTGTCCTTCCTCAACGTCTAGCGTAACATCGTCATTAAGCCAGGAGAGGGCATGCCCGAATATCTTCCGCCCGGTGTCTTCATTCAAGAGAGCAATCCAGGCGATCAGCCCATCGGCGGCGTCGCCACGAGTACGGTCGGCTTCTTCGGCATTGCGGAGCGAGGCCCAACGGCGCCGGCTCTCCTCACCAGCTTCAACGAGTATCGCGGGATGTTCGGCGGTTACGTGCTCGAGGGGAACCAGGATCGCTATTTAGCCTATGCGATCGAGGGCTATTTTCTGAATGGCGGTCGGCGCTGTTACGTCCGGCGAGTGGTTGCGAATGGAGCCACCGCAGCCGCCACAACCCTCGATGCAAAACTCAAGGTCGCCGCCGTCGGATCTGGGTTATGGGGAAACAGGGTGGCGGTCGTAATCGCCCCGTCGGCACTCATCCAATGTTTTAGGCTCACGGTGCGTTATTGGGAGCCAGATACACCCTGGTCAGAGGAACCGACAGTGGAGGAAATCTACGATAACCTGTCGGCAGACGAAGCCTCGACAGATTTCTACGAAAAGCGAGTCAACGGCGTATCTCGACTCGTGACGATTGAAAGGGCCGGCGTCGCCGTGCGTCCGGCAGATGTCACCGCAGTCTGGTTAACGGGTGGAAGCGATGGGCAGGCCTACGCCGAAGACGATTTCGAAGCTGCTCTGGATTCTTTTGCGAAGCTGGAAGACATCGCCATCTTGTGTTGTCCTGAGGAGAGTAGAGTTCCTCGCATCACCGGGGACATGCTGGATCAATGTGAATTTCTGAAGGATCGTTTCGCCATTCTTCAGGCCCCATTGTTGGTCAGCGATCTCATGGCGCATCGGCCTCCGCGCGATTCACGCTATGGCGCCTACTACCTGCCATGGCTGCGCATTCGACATGCCGGTACTGGAACGGAGAAACTGATTCCGCCCGGAGGTCACATTGCGGGCCTTTATGCTCGGACAGACAGGGAGCGAGGAGTGCACAAAGCCCCCGCCAATGAAACGCCTCGCGGTTTGCTGATAGATCCGCTCGACCCTGCGCGGGGCTTGGCTGGTTTGGTCACTACGGCGCAACAGGAGGGCCTCAACTCGCGGGGCGTCAACGTGCTTCGATATTTTCCTGGAAGGGGAATTCTCCTGTGGGGGGCGAGGACGATGGCTTCCGACCCCCAGTGGAAGTATGTGAATGTTCGCCGTCTGGTCATCTTCATCGAAGCGTCTCTCAAGAAGGGTACGCGCTGGGTGATCTTTGAACCCAACGATGAAGCCTTGTGGAATCGTGCGCGCCACAGTGTCAGCAACTTTCTCACGAGGTTGTGGAAAGACGGCATGCTACAGGGGCAGAAGCCGGAACAGGCATTTGTAGTCAAATGTGATCAAACGACGATGACGCAAGCAGATCTCGAGAACGGCAGGCTTATCATGGTGATCGGCATCGCTCCGGTAAGGCCGGCTGAATTCGTCATGTTCAGAATCGGGCAGTGGGCGGGCGGTTCCGAAGTGACTGAGTAGTGGTTGACTCAGGCCTCCCCGCAGCGGGGCAGCACCGAGTGTCATGACGCTCCAGACTGTTGCTCTCAAGCGGTAGGTTGCCTCAAGTCTTGCAATAGCCATGATAGACCACTAGACTTCTTTATCAGGGGCAGCAGTAAGTCCCAGAGTCATTTTTCCCGCTCAGCCAGAATAGAAAGGAGCCGCTATGGGTTTATTCGGCACAATTTTAGAGAAGCTCGGGTTGAGCAAGTCCACTGCACAGGCTGCACCACAGCCGGCGCCGTCGGCACCCGCTCCCATGGCGTCGCAGCCCGCAGCTCCCCCGCCTCCCAGGGCGATGGCCGCCGTGGATGTCGTGGCCAAGCTCGAAGGTCTCGCGGCCGCGAACAAAGAAAAACTCAACTGGAAAACCTCCATCGTGGATCTCCTGAAACTCCTGGGTCTCGACAGCAGTCTTACTGCCCGGAAGGAACTGGCCACCGAATTGAAATGCCCGACCGAAAAGATGGCTGATTCGGCGCAGATGAATATGTGGTTGCACAAGACCGTGTTGAAAAAGTTGGCCGAGAACGGCGGGAACATTCCAAAGGATCTGCTAAGTTAGCCCTAGGGAGATCAGGCAGCGGCTGATCAGAGTCTCGTGGTAGGCGTCGCGGTTCGATCTATTGGCGAGATATGCCGCGGTGCTCCTTCCCAACCGTTGACCCATCCAATGTTCGACGTCATTCTTTTTCAGCCGGAAATTCCTCCCAACACCGGCAACATCATCCGGCTTTGCGCGAATACCGGCGCCAGGTTGCATCTTGTCAAACCGCTCGGATTTACGCTGGAGGATAAGCAGCTCCTGCGCGCGGGGCTGGACTATCACGAATTTGCTACGATTACGGCGCACGAAAGCTGGACTGAGTGTGTTGCAGGCTTGAAAGACTGCCGGCTGTTTGCCGTCTCCACAAAAGGCACGCAACGATACGATCTGGTTGACTACGCGGAGGGTGATGCCTTTGTGTTCGGGCCTGAGAGCCGTGGGTTACCCGCCGATATCCTGGGCGGCGTCCCCGCGCAACAGCGAATTCGCGTCCCCATGGTAGCTGGCAGCCGTAGCCTCAATCTCTCCAATTCAGTTGCCGTGGTGCTCTATGAAGCCTGGCGGCAGCACGAGTTTGGGAAATCCGTGTAACAGTGACGCGCACAGTCATGGTTCTCTCATTCGACAAGGACTCGCGCAGGGCCGGGCCACGCACTCATTTCTCGGATTCCTCCGGGTTGCCGATGGCACACAACGTCCCGAGTGGATACGCGAGGTCATTTCCCGTACACTGACGAATGGGCCGGCGTTGCTTTCCCGTGGGGGGCGGCGACGACTGGCTTGCTCGCGCCGAGCGACGGGCTTCACACTTTTATGAGATAGGGTCATCGAGACTCACTGGAGACTGGAATGAACGATCAAGAGAAGCAAACGTCTGTGGGAATTCTCAATCGCATTATGGAACTTGAGTTAGCCGGTGTGGTGCGTTATACGCATTACGCGCTGATGGTCTATGGGTACAATCGTATTCCGATCGTGTCATGGCTGAAGAGTAATGCCGACGAAAGTCTGGCTCATGCGCATAAAGCGGGTGAGCTCGTGACGCTGTTGGGTGGTCACCCCTCGCTTAAAATCGGTACGCTATTAGAGACCGAGAAACATGATGTGGGGGATATTCTGCGGGAAAGTTTGGAGCATGAGAAAGCGGCCGTCGCGTCCTACTACGAACTGCTTAAACTGGCTGAAGGAAAGTCCGTTCTGCTGGAAGAGTATGCGAGAGAGATGATTGTCGGTGAAGAGCTGCATCTGGACGAGGTCAATAAGATGTTGCGAAAATCGGGCGAGGTTCAGGCCTTTCGGTCCTAAGTATGACGTGAACCGGACGGCTTTGAGGCACTTGGATTCGTCCGGAGCTGTCCGGGCCATGCCCGCTGATTGGGAGAAGCCCATGCACCAACTTCTGCGCAAGCTCACCGGGGGTAACCGCCGCTCGATCGGGTGATCGAACGAAGACGGTGAAGGCTCACTTCCACCTCTCACTTCTCCACGTTGTTTGATGGCGTCTTTCCCAACCGGAAATTCCCCCGAATACCGGCAACATCATCCCATGGTTCACGGAAGCCGCAGCCTGAATCTCTCCAATAGGGTCGCGATGGTCATCTCTGACGCCTGGTGCCAGGTCGAGTTTGGATCCGCGACACGTGTGCCGTTTTCTTGACGAGTACGCGCGTGAAGAAGGCGGATGCACATCTGCTTGTCTTGCTCTGTTCAAGAATAGTCTGGTAGGCTCATACCTTCTGCTGCCAAGAGGCTCAATCCCCAGAACGGAGGAAGACTACCATGGGAGAGGTCGATACAGCCCCGGAAGTTGCCGCCAAGGTCATCGAAGATCTCACGGCGTTGGAGGTGGATCCGGCCAAATGCGAGCGTCTCTATAAGGCCGCGCTGGTGCAGTCCAAATCAGGCACAACCTATCGTATGTTGGCCAAGGTGGCCACGACCGGAAAGGTGGATCTTGTCCACTACGGCTGTGATCTGGATGCAGATGGGAAACCGACGACGAAGTGGAAGATCAGGCGCATCCTTGAACAAGCTCCTGAACGATTCGACAAAGAGCTTGAGGCCATCAAGAAGGGAGTCACGGACGATGGTGAGGTTGTGCAGGGCGCATGGGTGCACGATATGACCGGCCTCCCGGACGTGGCGGCACAGGGCACGAGTTTGGACGAGTGGTCTCGGAATACGATCGCGGAGGTTCGGAAGAAACCGAGCTAGCCAATGCCGGGCCGCCACGGCTTTGCGAGTGGCATTCAAAAACTCATGGCCGGAGAGCTTGGTGGCACGGGCGACGAGTCGGTTGCGGTCGCTGGTGAGGCAGTGATGACGACGGTCAATCGGCGGTGTGCGTCCCGTAGCGACCGTTCCACATCCGCGGGGGTATCCCCTCGTGCCACGAGAAATCCCAGATAACGTGTCCCTTCCGGAAGGGGAACCAGTTCATCGCCAGGGTCTGCCGTGATCGTCAGTTCCTCGATTCCCGATACCGCCTTCGCGTCCACTTGCCCCCGCACTTCATGCAGCCGGCCGCCGTATGGAATGGGGAGCATCATCACTCCCGCCGCCCGCTCTTGCCTGGTGAGGGGAGGGAGCGGCATCCGCAGCGCGTGGCGGAGGATCAGCTCTTCAAGCGACATCCCAGCTGCGAAGTCCAGCGTCCGGGAGCAGCGTCCCCCGATCGTTCGTGCCGCCATCTCAATGACCCACACCCCGTTCTGATTTACCCGAAATTCCCCATGTATCGGTCCTTCTCGGAGGTCGAGGGCCTCAGCTGTTCGACCGGCACAGGCGACAATGTTCTGCTGCACGTCCGAAGCGAGACGAGACGGAGTTACATAGATCGTCTCCTCGAAGTAGGGGCCGTCGAGCGGATCAGGTTTGTCGAACATCGCCAGAGGCTGGAGCACTCCGTTGGCGAGTAGTCCCTCCAGCGCGACTTCGATCCCCGGCACAAAATCCTCGACAAGAATCCACCGGGCCTGCTCATCGATTGCCGTCAGATCCAAGGTAACGAGGAGTGCGCCCACCCGACGGAACGCATGCACAAACTCCTCTTCGTCATTCGCGCGAATCACGCCGCAACTGCCGGAGAGGATCAGCGGCTTCACGACGCAGGGATAGACCACCTGTCGGGCGAACATCGTCGGATCACCATCGAGAGGGAAAACGGCATGGTGCGGGACGGGAATGCCATGTGCCGACAGCAGCTCGCGCATCCGGCGCTTATTTCCCGCTGCAGTCACAGACGCGATGGAGTTGTGAGGCAATCCGAGCGCCTCTGCCACGGCCGCGGCGATGACGGCGGTGACATCGTTCACTCCAATCACCGCATCGATCGGGTGACGCCGAGCAAATTCGACCGTGGCTCGTGCAGCTGCCTGCGGATCTCGAATATCCAACGCTAAGACATTGCCCGATAAGTCAGGCTGGGCGTCCGACACCCGATCCGTTCCAATAGTCACAGCGACATCAGTGCGGCGGGCTGCCTCGATGAACGCCTCTGCGCGGTAGGTGCGTGCTGGCAGGAGAAGGAGAACTCTCGACATAGTTTGCGACACCAGTGAATCGTCCGAAAAAAGAGCATATGGCGTATAGAGACGAACGACGCTTCATGACCGACGCACGGTTGCCGCGCGTGTCTTATGAAACGCTTCTAACTGATTATTGGCCTCGATGATGATGCCTAATTTTTGCACCACGGCGCGCACCTTGTCGCCGGGTATGGCGTAATAGCCCTCATCATCTCCGAGTCCGGTATAGACGCGGTTGCCGATACAACCAAAACTGGTGGCCGTTTGTCCCGATTGCAATGATTCCGGCAGCACGGCGCAGGTCGGCCGTCCCATCGTCGCGCCACCGCCGGCCACGCCCGCAGACTGTGCGGCCTCCGCCAGCAGCATCAGCTGCTTGACGGTTCCGCGGACCAATACCACGTCGGGCGCGAAGGTGGCTTTCGTGAGCGGCGCATAGATGGCCACATGAAACGTCTTCTGTCGACGCGGGATCATCGGAATATCTGCCATCGTGAGATACTGCATGCCCACCATGGTCTGTACCAGACCGTTGAGCTCCGTTGCGACCTGCGGAGGCAGTTCCACACCATGGGTATGGGCTCCGACCGGACAGGTATAGTGATCCGAGGCTTCCGTGTAGAAAACCTGTCCCTCAGCCGCCAACTTCCAATAACCGCACCCTGCCGGCGCCGGCGTGGCGACGTGCGGAATGCCGACCGGAGCGGCATCCCGAAACGCGATCGCGACGGCCGGTAGTTGTAAACCCAAGAGTTCTTGTATCTGCGTGCCTTGTGTCATCAGCTCAACTTCCACCTGTCGTTCCCCCTCTCCACTGTATGTGACTCCATCCGAACGTTGGTTTAGTTTGATGTGCGCAGAGGTCGCTCAAGAGGGCCTGCATGAATCGACGTCGAAGGAACTTGCATGCACTCTCCCGCACCGGTCTCCTGAGCACCTCTCGCGCCTCCGTGGAGTGGGAGCAGGGTCGCTGCCTCCTCTGCCCGGCATCCTGTTAGATCTCCCCATGCCCTTTCGTCACCAGCGGTCTGAACTGTCGGGTCGTCGGCTCGGCACAACAGAACCAGGATTCGGTCAAGCGAGGCGGCTTCTGACGGTCAGGCTGGCGCGTGATGGTCCGGGTCGATGAGCGCGGGGGACGGCCAGCCATCTCGTCGGCAACCGCCCTGATACGATTAAAGATCAAGACGGCATCGTCTTCTTCCTTGTCGCCGGCTTCGACGATGGCGTTTACGGCCTGCTGTAGTCGGTCCATCCGCTCATCCGGGTGTGTCCATAGATACTGGAATCCCGCCTGATCCAACGGCCCGAGAAACCGCTGTACGTCGGACTTCGCGAGCAGCGCCGATCCAGGCGGAATCAACAGGCGAATACTCAATTGGACAGGGTCGGTCGCATCGATCAAGTCGTGCAGGTCCAGCATATCTAACATATGAAGATAATCGTCCAAACTGGTCCAGGGGGTGAAGGCCACCAGTGAGGGGCGCAATGAGAGGTCGGCCTCGCGTAGAAAGCCGAGCGTCGTGGTGATGTCAGCCCCTGTATGCCCCTTGTGGAGTGTCTCCAACACATGGTCACTGAATGACTCCACTGCGGAGATGACGAACAGGCATCCTTGCGCGGCAAGTTCCGGTATGAGGGATCGGCGCTTTAGCAGGTGCTCGATCTTGGCGGTGACATCGAAGGTCAGGCGGGGAAACTCCGCATGCATGGCGCGAACGATGCTCATGGAGTGCCCAGGACCGTTCAGAAAATCCGGGTCGCCGAAGGTGATGTGTGTGGCGCCCGATCGCACCTGGCGTCGAATGTCTTCCAGGACGACGGGCTCCGGGACGAGGACGAAGCGCCCGTCATAGACCGGCACGATTGGGCAGTGGAGACAATGGTGGAGGCATCCGCGACTGGCCTCGACATAGCCGACCAACCGTTCCGTGCCGTTGTGCGCGAGTTGCGCATATTGGTCTAACATCGGCAATCCACTGCGACTCGGAATCGGCGGTGGGGTGCTCGAGGTCGTTGCCGTGTAGACACGTTGCAATGAGGGAGCGGTGATCCGCTGTTGTGAACTGACCCCATTGAGATGGTTGATCGTCTGTTCACAATCGAGGGCCTCAATCAGCGAGACCAACGGCAGATCGTACTCGCCGCCCACGACAGAATCGGCGAGGTGCTGGAGCAGGTATTCCCCATTGATGGAAGCGTACAGCCCATAAAAACAGATATGGCAGGGCGGATTGATCCTGCGGATCAGCTCGGCGACCCGCACCCCAAGCCGGAGCGCCGTGTGCATGGGCACCGAGATGCCGACAAACCGCGCCAACCGAAAGGCTGACTCGTCGATGCTGTCCACGGCGATATCGAGGCCGACCGGCGCAAATCCGGCTTGTTCGAGAAATCCGATCGGCTGGGCGATGCCAAGGGGTTGATGACCCAGCTCGTAGCAGGAGACGAGCATGATCGCGCCCGGTTGTCTCAGCAACCGCCGTTCTGCTGCGCTGTCCGCGATTCGTCCCATCGCACGATTCTCCCACTCAAGCCACGGCCACTCTAACTCACCCCCGAGAGTAGGCGCAATGTTTCGCAAGCAGGCGCTGGTTGAATCAGGTCGTTCCTTCTTCCATAATGGAGACCCCGATAGAAGCAGACGATTTCTCCCTTCCTCTTCCGACGGCCGTTGCGCATCTCCTGTGGAGGACATATGAAGATTCTCCCTCTCGTCACCATCGTCATGGCGGCCGTTCTCAGTCTGAGCGTTCCCGGTTGCGCAAGTGGACCACGTGAGAAGAAGATCGAGTTTGTGTATCTCGCGCTTGGTGCCAGTGACGCAACGGGGGTAGGCGCCACGCCGCTGACTGAGGGGTACGTGTTTCTCGTCAAGCGGGAACTGGATCGGCGGATGCCCGGAGTGTTTTTGATCAATCTGGGTGTGCCGGGGGCGCGCATTGATCTCATCAAGGAACAGGTGCGCGTCGCGAAGCGCCTTGGCACCAAGGCGAATCTTGTCACGATCTGGACAGGGGCAAACGATCTCGTGCACGGCGATGACCCGAAGACATTTCGGCAGGATCTACGGTTCATTCTTCAGACGCTTCGGGAAGATGTCTCGCCAAACATCGTGATCGGTAATCTTCCCGATCTCACGCGGCTTCCTCGTTTTCAACGGGTCTCTGATCCACGCGTGACTGTGGCCAGGGTCAATGCGTACAACGAAGCCATCGCGCAGGAAGCGCGCGACGTGAAGGCGTCAGTCGTCGACTTGTTCGCGCAACCGGTTCGCGAGGAACTCATCTTTGACGTGGATGGTTTTCATCCGAATGACGCCGGCCATCGAGAAATCGCTCGGCTGTTTGTGCAGGCGATTTTCACGAAGCTGGGCGTGAAATAGAGCGGGCATGGAACACACAGGGTATAAAACGCTGGCAGAAGCTATTGAGGGACTGCGGCAAAATGGTTTTACGGCAAACTTTGAACTACTCGACAAGAAGTTCCGCGCCGTCGATAGCGGGGAGACATTCACGGCTGATCAACTCACGATCGTTGAGCATCACCGGTTTGAAGGAGCCAGTGATCCGGATGACATGGCTGTGTTGTATGCCATCGAGGCCTCGGACGGCACTCGCGGAACCATTGCCGATGCGTTCGGTCCTCAAGCGAATCCTGACCTCGGCGCGTTCCTCAAAAATGTAACGATGCATGAGAGCCTCTAGCGCTGCTCACTCGGCCAGCCTTTTCTCCCATAAGTCTCGGTGACTGCGCGTCAAATCTCCAGTACCAGACCGATCTCTACAACCTGCTCTGCCGGCAGATGGAAATAGGAACTGGCTCGCTGGGTATTCCGTGACAGAACCACGAACAGTTTTTCTCTCCAGATCGCCATCCCTGGTTTCGGTGTCGCCAAGAAGGTGATCCTGCTCAGAAAGAACGTCGTGTCCTCGACGGGGAGGACGTGGCCGTGCGCCGCGAGCTGGGTGAGGACGCGCGGGATATCCGGTCTTTCCATGAACCCGCATCGGGCCACCACCTGAACCAGATTCTCTTGAATGACGGTAATGTCCAACAGTCCTCCTGACGGAACGAATGGCACGTGCTCAGTCCGGACCGTGAGCAGATAGACCTGTTCGTGGAGTGATTTGTTGTGCCTGACGTTTTGCAGCAGGGCCGGGGGTGTGACATCCGGATACTGAGATAAAAAGACGGCGCGCCCGGCCGTTCGGCACTGAACCTTCGACAACACCTCATCGACGAATTGGCGTAGCGGAGGAAATTGCGCCCGAAGATGATCTGCCACGATAGCCCGACCTCGCGCCCAGGTGCTCATGACGGTAAAAATGGCCGCGCCAAGGAGCAGCGGGAACCATCCACCATGCGGAATCTTTTGAGCATTCGCGAGAAAGAAGGCGAGATCGATGAGTAAGAAACCCCCGACCGCCAGAGCTGCCAGCGGCGCACTCCATTGCCAGTAAGTGTGGGCTACGCGATACATGAGCAGCGTGGTGATGATCATGGAGCCCGAAACCGCGATGCCATAGGCTGCGGCGAGATTGCTGGATGAGCCGAATGAAAGAATCAAGCCCACGGTCCCGACGAACATCAACCAGTTCACGACCCCAAAGTAGATCTGGCCATGTTGCTCGGCGGACGTGTGGGTAATCCGAAGCGGCGGCAGATAACCGAGTTGCACGGCCTGCAATGTGAGCGAGAAGGCGCCGGACAGCATGGCCTGTGATGCGATCACGGTGGCGATGGTGGCCAGCGCGATCAGGGGATACAGCATCCAAGCCGGCGCCAGGTGATAAAACGGATTGGCGAGGGCCGCCGGGTCTCGCATCAGAAGTGCGCCCTGCCCGAAATATTGGAGCAGCAGCGCCGGCAACGCGACTGCAAACCAGCCCAGCTGGATTGGTCGACGGCCGAAATGGCCCATGTCGGCATAGAGCGCCTCGGCTCCCGTGAGCACAAGGAAGACACCGCCCATCACCAGAAAACCGATTCCCGAATGACGAATTAGGAATCGGATCCCATACAGCGGGTTGGCGGCGAGCAACACGTCGGGGGTCTGAATCAAACTGTAAAGCCCGAGCAGGGCCATCGCGGCAAACCAAACGACCATGATGGGGCCGAAGATACTTCCAATTTGTCCGGATCCCCGGCGCTGAATCGTGAACAGCAGTGCGACGAAGGCGACCGTAATGGGGAGGATGTAGGGATTGAAGAGATCCGTGGCCAACGTCAATCCCTCGACGGCGCTGAGCACGGAAATGGCCGGCGTGATAATGCCATCGCTGTAGAGAAAGGCCACGCCGATTAATCCGAAGGTCGCGACCAAGCTGAGGCCTTTGCGAAGGCTTACCGGGTGGGATCGCTGACTCAGCGCCATGAGCGCCAGCATGCCGCCTTCACCGTCGTTGTCGGCTTTCATCACAAACAAAAGGTATTTGATCGTGACGACAAGCACCAACGACCAGACAATCAGGGAGAGGATGCCCAAGACGTTATCGGGGGTGACCGTCAACCCATGCGACTCGTGGAAACATTCCCGCAGCGCATACAGGGGGCTGGTTCCGATGTCGCCATACACCACTCCCATGGCGGCGACGGCAAGTGAGATGGGTGGGGAGGACTCATTGGTGTGCTTCGGCATGTGCTTTTTCACACCTACGGAGAGGGCCAGAGTAAGTGTTCCGGGACGCCTGCCGGGAATACGAGCAAGTCATTCAGGCGAATCACTTGATGAGAAGGTCGCTCGGCTGGTCCTGAAATTCATCCTGATAAATACGAAACGTTTCTAACAGGACGGCCAGAATAATGGGACCTAGGAATAGACCGAGTAATCCGAACGAGGCCAGTCCACCCAGGGAGGCAAAGAACAGAAACAGCATCGGAAGCTGCGCCTTATTGCCGATGAGAAACGGTTGTAAGAGATTGTCCAGGAGCCCCACCAGTCCTGCGCCGATACCGATCATGATACAGCCCTTGAGGATCGAACCCGTCACGAACAGATAGATGGAGACGGGAATCCAAACCAGCGACGTGCCTCCGAACGGCAGCAGCGACAAGACAGCAGACAAGGCGCCCAGAAAAATGGAGAAACGAACTCCGAGGAGCCAGTAACTTAGTCCGGCGGTCACACCTTGAGCGAGCGCCGTCAGCAATGTTCCCTGCATCACAGCACTGATGGTGCCGTCCAATCGTTCGAAAAGTTTTGTTTTATGTTGGGATTCCAGCGGAATGGCGGCATAAAAACTTTTGTAATAACGGTCACCGTCTCGAAAGAGGAAGAAAAGCGTGAAGACCATGACCAAAAAATCAGTCACAAACAGAAAGGCATTTTTGGCGAGGTCGGCGCCTTGTGCCAGGAGAAATGAGCTGACCACTTTCCCCCCTTCAATGACGGACGACTCAAGTTGTCCGCTGTTCGCCAAAATGAGGCGACCAAAGATATCTTGGCTGAACCGCCCGACGACCGGCAGTTGTGAGATGGCCACTCCCATTTCGTGCAATCGTCCGGCTCGAAACCATTGAACGACCGTGTCATAGGCCTGAGCGGCCTCGTTGATGCCCAGAAAAATCAAATAGACGGCCGGCAGCACCGCCATGGCCATGACCATGACCGTCATGATCGCTGCCGAGAGTTGCGGCCGACGATTGAGCCGGGTGAGAAGTTTTCGGTAGAGCGGATAAAATGTTGTGGCCAGAATGAGCGCCCACATGATCGGGTAAAAAAACGGGCTGAGAATGACACCCAGCTGCCAGATGAGCAATAGCAGGATACAGAAAAACGTAAATGAAAATATTTGTTTGCGCGTCACGAATCCACCCGTGTGAAAGGCCTCCATGGAGCAGCGCGATAAGCGCGTTTCTTTCCTATTCCAGGTGGCACTATAGCATTTCCTGGATATGTAGGCGGATTCCGTTTTCCCTAGGTGGACTCTAAGCTGCCGCAGCCCTCTTGGGCCTGGAAGTTACCGCCCTCTTCTGCTAGATTCCCGGACGGCCGGTGCGAACTTGCCATCGCATAGGCCAAATCTTTCGCCGTTACCTGATAAGAAAGCCTTTTGAGACCGGTGGATCGCCAACGGTCACGCGTCGCTTTCGGAAAGCCTGACACAATACATGACTGCTTCAGCGACCCAGACCCTCTCAGCCTCCGCGCAGGCGACGATTGTGAACCTTATTGCCAAGGAACTCGGAGTCATGCCTCCGCAAGTGTCGGCGGCGGTGACATTGTTGGACGGTGGGGCCACGGTACCCTTCATTGCGCGGTATCGCAAAGAAGCCACCAACAATCTCGACGATACCCATTTGCGTAACTTGGAAGAACGGCTGCTCTATCTGCGGGAACTGGAAGAGCGGCGCATGGTGATCCTGGCGTCGATTGAGGAGCAGGGCAAATTGACGGATGAGCTCCGGCGCGCCATCGGGCAAGCAGCCACTAAGCAGAGCGTGGAAGACATCTATTTGCCGTTCAAACCCAAGCGTCGTACGAAGGCGCAGATCGCGCGAGAGGCGGGACTCGAACCGTTGGCCGACGCGCTCTTTGCCGATCCGACGCTCGATCCTGAGCAGGAAGCGGCCAAGTATGTGAGGGTGGCGCCGGCAGCCGAAGGGGTGGAGGCCATCAACGTTCCTGACGCGAAAGCCGCGCTTGAAGGAGCCCGCGATATTTTGGTGGAGCGATTTGCTGAAACGGCCGAATTGCTGGCCGTCCTGCGCGCGAAGCTGTGGAATGAAGGGATTGTGACTTGCACGGTCATGCCCGGTAAGGAAACGGCGGAAGAAGAGAAATTTCGCGATTATTATGCCTACTCAGAGACCATCCGTACGATTCCCTCCCATCGCGCCCTGGCGATGTTCCGCGGCCGCACGTTGGGGGTGCTGAAGATCGATCTCGGCTTGGGCGAAAGCCTTGAAGCCGTCATGCCGCATCCCTGCGCCGGCATGATTGCGGCTCATTTTGGGATCGAGAACCGCGGCCGCCGCGCCGACAAATGGCTCACCGACCTTTGCTACTGGACCTGGCGGGTGAAGATGCAGGTGCATCTCAGCACCGAATTGCTGTTGCAGGTGCGTGAAGCGGCGGAAGCCGAAGCGATCAAAATTTTCGGGCGCAATCTCCATGAGTTGCTGCTGGCCGCACCCGCCGGCCCCAAAGCCGTGCTCGGACTGGATCCCGGTCTGCGTACCGGCTGCAAAGTCGCGGTCGTGGATTCCACCGGGAAGCTGCTGGAGACCGCGACGATCTATCCGCATCAACCGCGTAACGACTGGCAAGGCTCGCTGTCGACGATCACGCAGTTAGTGGTTCGTCATGGGGTTCAACTGATCTCGATCGGCAATGGAACGGCCAGCCGTGAAACCGATAAGTTCGCAGTCGAGGTGATCAAGCTGGTGGCGGACAAGAAGCCGGAGCAGAAAGTGGCGAAGATCGTGGTGAGCGAAGCCGGCGCCTCCGTCTATTCGGCTTCGGCCTTTGCTGCGGCGGAGTTTCCAGCCTTGGACGTGAGCCTCCGCGGCGCCGTGTCGATCGCCAGGCGGCTGCAAGATCCGTTGGCCGAGTTGGTCAAGATCGATCCTAAATCGATCGGCGTTGGTCAATATCAACACGATGTTAATCAACGTGCCCTGGCGCGATCGCTCGATGCCACCGTCGAAGACTGTGTGAATGCCGTGGGTGTCGACGTGAATACGGCCTCGTCCCCGCTCCTGGCCCGTGTGTCAGGCTTGAACCGCGTGTTGGCGCAAAACATCGTGGATTATCGCGATGCCCACGGCCCCTTCGTGAATCGAGTCACGATTCGCAAGGTGCCGCGCTTGGGGGAAAAAACATTCGAGCAGGCGGCGGGTTTTCTGCGGATCAACGACGGCGACAATCCGTTGGATCGCTCTGCCGTTCACCCGGAAGCCTATCCGGTCGTGGAGCGGATTCTTACGCGGCTCGATAAAGGAATCGGTGAGGTGATGGGCCGCCCGGCGATGTTGAGAGGGCTCTCGCCAGCCGAATTCACTACTGAGACATTTGGACTGCCCACCGTGCGCGACATTCTTACGGAGTTGGAGAAACCCGGGCGCGATCCGCGGCCCGAATTCAAGACGGCGACCTTCCGGGATGGCGTGGAGTCGCTGACCGATTTACAGCCCGGCATGGTGCTCGAAGGCGTGGTTACCAATGTCGCGGCGTTCGGGGCGTTCGTGGATATCGGGGTACATCAGGACGGCCTGGTGCACGTGTCCGCGTTGGCGCACACCTTCGTCAAGGATCCCCACGAGGTCGTGAAGGCCGGCCAGATCGTTAAGGTCAAGGTGTTAACGGTCGATGTTCCGCGCCAGAGGATCTCTTTGACGATGCGCATCGACGACGCGCCGGTTGCGGCTTCGCCCTCAGAGCCTCGCGCCGGAGGTATGCGTGAGGCACGCGAGCGGCGTCCTTCCAATCAGCCGCTGGTGCACGTTCGGGAGCCGCAGCCCACTGGCGCGTTCGCATTAGCGCTGGCACGTGCAAAGCAGAAAAAGTAAGCGTCAGGCAGCTGGCAACATTCGTGCGCGACGACGAGCCTGCGGAAAAGGAAGGCGGATGGTGCAGCATCCAGCTACGGTCTGACCTTGAAGAAATTCCCGCCTTTGAGCCGCTCGTCATCAGTACCCCATGAAATCTGCTTATCCAGCCGCGTGAGGAGCGGCACGTGTTTGGAGCAGTGGATGTACGCCTCTTCGACGGTGATGAGGATCCAGGCTTCAGCGCGGCGGCCACCCTTCATCTGAGCGGCCTCGGTCATGCCGGGCGGAGGGTTCGACAGGTTGACCGCCTCACTCGGATCCAGCACGCGGGCGCGCCCATTCACATGTAGTCCTACGGTCGTCTGATAGTAGTCGATAAACATCATGCCGATGTGCGGGTTTTCCAGGATATTCCCCACGCTGGCTAGCACGCCGTTGCCTCGATATTCCGGATAGGCAAGCGTGGTGTCATCCAGCACCTGCACGAACCCAGGCGGGCCGGCTCGAAAGGAACTGTCACAGTTGCCGTGGGCATCGGCCGTCGCGATGAATGCCATTTCCATCCGTGCGATAAACTCCTGCATCGAGTGGTTCAGACGTGACAGCACCTGATTTGAATAAAACGCTGTCGCGCGACCGGACGTGCCGAATCGTTCCTGTGCCCGCTGTACGCCCAATAATCCAGGCCACGTCATATCATTCGCTCCTTCACGATCATGACAGGGTATTACAATGCCGTGGTGATTGTCTCGCACCCGAGGTCACGCTGTCGATGGCTGGACCATGAGATCGGCGCGAGGCAGTATCCCCTCCAGTCTGCATCCAGCGTGAGCAGAGCCTAGAGAGAGTGGGGGCGGGGCGGTGTTGTAGGGCTGTCCGTGTAGGGAGCCTTCAGCGAGGCTCCCTGCACGAAGCAAGCGCTTACTTCATCTTCTTGGGATCTTGGTAGATCATAAGGTGAGCGTAGGGACTGCCGTCGAACATGACGTAACTGCCTGACGGGTTCGGGGCCGTCGGCAGCTTGGTAGCCGCCGGATCGAACGGCCACATCACCATCCAGTGCGGCGGCTCTTTGACTACTTTCGCACCACCCTCCTGCTGCATTACCACTTTGTGATTGTTCTCGAAATGTGACCCGCCACGCGCCATGTACGCAATGCCTGGGATGGTGTTAGACGGCTTTGGCGCATTGTTCATGATGTCGGTCATCCACTGGTGAGCCGCGCCGTCCATGCAAATGGGGTCCGGATCCGGCAGGTTCATCACTGTGGGGATGCAGGTAAAGCCGTTCTCGCTTTTCTTCACCTCGGTGAGTTTCCCGTCGGCTCCGAACACCATGACCCCGGCTTCGCCGGCGATGTGTTTCGGCGCCCCGCTGAGGGCCAGCGTTGTCTGTTCCTTCTCTGACATGGCCTTGACCTCCTTGACGGAGGCGCTTTTCTTCGATGACGCGTCGGCATTGGCTGACAGGCCTAATAGGCTGAACGGCACAATGATGAGCAGCGAGAGCAGGACGGGGGACATCATGATGACCTCCTTGCTGAAGGGTAGATGGGCTGTGTTGAGGTCACTCATGCTAGCGCGTTTTACATAGGAAAGCTATGCCAGTCGCGGGCGACGAGGAACAAGGTATGGAACAGCGCCGCATTAGTTGGAAGGGAGATAGGCCTTCAATTTGGTCAGCAGCGTCTTGTAATCGATCTGGAGGGTATGCGCGGCTTTGGTTTTGTTGCCGCCGCTGGCTTTTAGCACGCGTTCGATGTGGAGGCGTTCGATCTCCTCCAGTGGTAACTGCGTCTGATCGATGAAATGGGGGAATGCGGATGACGGCGGGAGCGCCTGTACGACTTCTTCGCGCGTGATCAGACCGGTGTTGAAGCCCAGGAGCACGATGCGTTCAATGACGTTGCGGAGTTCGCGAACATTGCCCGGCCAACCGTAGGTCGTCAGTAGTTGTAGGCTCTCTGTCGTGAGGGTCCGTGTCGCAGTCCCGGGGATCCGAAGGCTGTTCAGAATGTGGTTGCTGAGCGCGGGAAGATCCTCCTGTCGTTCCCGGAGCGGAGGAACCCGCAACGTAACAGTGTTGATGCGATAGAGGAGATCGTCACGAAATCGACCTTGCAATACGAGTTCCTGCACATCTCGATTGGTCGCGCAGATGATGCGGACATCGGCGCGCAGGGTGCGTGTGCTGCCGACGGGGCGGTATTCGTTCCGATCGAGAAAGCGCAGCAGTCCCACCTGCATCGGTCCCGGCATCTCCCCGATCTCATCGAGAAACAGCGACCCACCCTCGGCGGCGGCGATTAATCCCGGTTTGGCCGTGGCGGCTCCGGTGAATGCGCCCTTCTCGTATCCGAACAACTCGCTTTCCAATAATTCTCGACTCACCGCTCCACAGTTGACGGCAAGGCAAGGACCAGGAGCTCTTCGACTGCGCGCGTGAAGCAGACGCGCGACGACTTCTTTTCCGGAGCCGGTTTCTCCTTGAATGAGCACCGGAGCTTGGGAAGGCGCCACTTGAGCGATTTGAGCGTCCAGCCTCCGCCATATGTCGCTCACACCCTCCACGATCGTATCCTGCCGATAGCCTCCATGACGTGCCGCGAGATTCTCCCGTCGCAGCCCGCGAATCGCGCGGAGTTTTGCGAGCGCGGCCTTCACCGTTGCGCCGTCAAAGGGAGTATCTTTGACAAGAAAGTCCCACGCGCCATCTTTGATAGCAGCGACGGCATCTTTCACGTCGCCATGGCCGGTCAATACGATCACATCCACATCAGGCTGATGGTCCTTCACCCAGCGCAACAGGGCTCGACCGTCGAGGCCGGGCATTCTGAGATCGGTGATCACGCAGTCGAACGAAGCATTGCGGAGTCGATCGAGGCCCTGTTCTCCGCTCCCCACGCTCTCCACTTCGCAGCCTTCTTCGCGGAGCGCCTGTTCTACGATCAGGCGGACAAATTCTTCATCGTCGATAGTTAGGATGTGCATGCCGTGGATGGTCACAGAAGGGGTTTCAGGTCATTCCCCGAGAGTGATGGCCGAACTGCGCGAGCTTCGACGCGTTCGGGAAAGGCGATGAAGAACTTGCTGCCCGCTCCCGGTGTGGATTCAGCCCAGGTTCGTCCGTAGTGTTTGTCCATGACGAGTTTCACAATCGCGAGCCCAACTCCCGTTCCTTCGTAATCCTGAGGACCGTGTAGTCGCTCGAAGAGGCCGAAGATCTTGTCATGCTGCGATGCGTCGAATCCGATGCCATTGTCCTGGACCCAAAGAACGCGCTCCGTGACGGTCTGCGTTCCGCCGATCGTGATGGTGGGAGACCCGGTTCGGCGCGCGAATTTTGCGGCATTGTCGAGGAGATTGGCAATCGCCTGACGGACACTGACCGGCTCGCCATAGAGATCGGCGAAGGGCAATTCAACGTGGACCTTCGGCTTTGGGCCCTGCAGGCCGCTGAATCGGTCGGTGAGAAGGGTGGTGATGATCTCCAGAATGTTGAAGCGTTGGCGGGGCAGGTCCTGCTGCTCCAGCCGTGAATATTTGAGTAGAGCGTCGATCATGTGGGTGAGGCGTAGGGCGGAGCGACGGATGATATCGATGTGATGACGGATTTCCGGGTCGTTGCCGTCGGCGAATCGTTTTTCAAGGAGGGAGGAGAAACCTTCGATTTCCCGGAGCGGGCCTTTGAGATCGTGTGCGACGGAATAGGTAAAGGCCTCGAGCTCTTTCGTCTTGCGGTTGGTCGCGGCCGTCTGTTCACGCAGGCTCGTGACCATGGAGGACAGGGAAGCAGCCAGCGTGCCGACTTCATCACGGCTGGGCCAGGCTTCGAATTGAGCCGTGAGGTCATGGTGGGCAACGCGGTCGGCCGTCACCGACAGTCGCTGGAGCGGCTGAGCGATCCGTCGATTGACCATGAGATAGATCAGGGCGATCACCAGCCCCAGCACGGTTACGAGGCCAAGCGCAATCAGCCGAGCCTGCTGCAGCAGCCGATCGCCTTCCACTTTCATTTCGACGTCGATGTCCGTGTGGGCCTGGACCAAGTGATCGAGATCTTCCATGAGTTGGGTCAACAAGATATTGGCTTGGATGAAGGGGAGCCGGCTGTCTGCATCAACTGCCTGTGAATGTAAAGCGATCTCCTTCCGTAAGCCATTGAACTCCTGCAAGGCTTGATCGATGTGAGCGATGGCTCCGTCCTCTTTCTCCACCAGGTCCACGCGCTCGTGCTGAGTCAACATACCGAATAGGATCGGATGCGTACGCGCTGCATGGGTAGAGCGATACAGCTCAAGTAACCGACGGAGTCGTTCGTCCTCGGCGGCCAGACGCGAGACGGCCTGATCCGTATCCGCCCCTTTCCCTTGCTCCAGAGAGCGAAGTGTCAGATCCATTTCGTAGACCGAGCGTTGCATGGTGGCCGCCGTGACGATGGCCGGCACGGTGATGCGTTTGTGGCGGTCGACGTAGCTATTGATGCGGCTGAGGTACAGCAGGAGAGCCGTAAGGCTCAACGCCAGTAGGCTGAGGATGACTCCGAAGGAGATGAAGAACTTCTGTCCGATCGAGCGGTCTTGGAGCCAGCGCATGCAGGCCTCGTGGTGAACAGCCACCGTACCACAGAGACGTAGCCCCTGTCAGTCAGGTGCGGTGGCATTGAACGCGAATATCCTGCCGGAGAAATAACAACTGAGTGAAGTCCAACTACCAATCTCTGTCGCAAATTCCGAGGAGGCCTGTTGTCGTAGAAGCAATCAGCCAACAGAAGTAGCTGCACCAGCCGCACCATCGTTCAGTTGGTCGATGAAAGAGGCGAATTTTGAAAGGCATGGGTTCTGCATACACATAGCCATCGTTGAGCGAATCACACATAACCGGGAAGGTCGGAAGGCCATTCCCACATACCCAGAGGAGGAGACATGTCCATCCAAGCCATCAACTCACGCAATCAGTTCAAAGGTACCATCAAGGAAATCGTTCCGGGGCCGGTGGTCTCCGAGGTCGATGTGGAAACTCCCGCCGGGATCGTGACGTCCGTGATCACCAGCCGGTCGATCTCGGATCTCCAATTGAGGGTCGGCAGCCAAGTGCTGGCGCTGGTCAAATCGACGGAGGTGTCGCTCGCGAAGGTGTAGGGGCGAGGGTCATACACATGGACATCACTCATTATTTTCATCTGCCTCTGGTGACACCCAAAGGTTTTCCTGGTTGTCGATGCTTCGCCATTCCTCGGGGACGGTGCTGAGCCACCACATCTGACTCGTCAGCACCGTCCCGCGACCGTTGTTCATCTATAGGAAATAGCAGATGGCACAAAGGTGCGATCCATTATTCATCTCCAAGCCCTTGCGAGGTGCACATGAATAGCCTTGTGGTAGGAGGTATAGCCAGACCGTTGGATCATGAATCGATCGATGAATGGATCGTCGAAACACTATGCCGGCGTGGGCCTCTGACGCTTGACTATCTTAATAGTCTGTTCCCGAAATTGGAGGAGGCGCGATTGTTGTTCGCCGTCGACCGTTTGAGTCGAGTCGGAAAAATCGTCATCGCTCCGCCCCACGGCGGGGACTACCTTATTTCCGCGAGACTGACTGAAGAGGTCGTGGCGGACCAAGGGGACAGCGGATCGTTCGTTAACTCACAAGAGCTGACGGTGGTTTGTACCCAATAAGTCGAAGCAGTGGATGAATAGGCAGCGAAGCGTCCGAGTCGTCGCGGGAAGTGGTGCGTACCATGAAGTTCAACATTTATTTCGAGAGCCGAGGGCAAAGATCGCGTGATCTAACCTTGACTGTCGTCGAGGCTCCTGCGAGATCTGGGGTGCTGGAGTTCACTCTTTCCGGAGAGCTGCGGTATGTCGATCGCCAGGCCGTCCAGTGGCTGCAACTGGATGGTAGGTCCGGATGGGGTGTTGAGCGTGATGGTTGTGTGCAGCAAGCGTTGCCCGTCGAGGTTACCGATCTGTTCGAAGATCTCCTTCACATTGTCAGGGTGAGAACTGAAGGGTCAGATTGGCGGCGGATCGAGATTACCAGCCTGATTCGCGGGCCCTCGCATCGTCTTATATTGAGAGGATTCGGTATTCCAGACAGGCGAGGGATCACCGAGGCGCGAATTGTGATGACAGTTGAGGAGGCTCGCTTTGATCAGGCGCCTCAGCCGGTGTCGTGGGCAGCAGCGGGCGAGGATATTGTCTGAGGGCTTCGTCAGGTCCTGCAATGGAGGTGAGCATGAAACGTATCGGAGACCCCGCACTGACTTTTCGGTTTCCGGTCATCATTGATGGCGGCTTGGCGTCGATCGATCCTGCCCAATTGCTAGGCCAATGGGTGGCATTGTGCTTTCTGCCTCATCTGGGGGGAGTGGAGATCGATTTGCTGGATCGCCAAGGACAGGCGATGGAAGATCTGGGCGCGTTGTTGCTCGTGGTCTCACTGGAGACGCAAGCGCTGCAGCGAGAGGAGTGCCTTCGTATCGGTGCTGTGCATTTTACTCTGCTCGGTGATCCACTCAAGCGACTTCGGCGACTGTATGGTGGCGTGACCACTCAGTTATGGGGACGAGCGCAGACATTTTTGATTGATCCGGAGGGACGATTACGGTTTCCGCTGGTGCACAGTCTCAGCGAGCAGGGGATGGGAGTGCTGACGGAATCGCTGCAAGCCCACCAAGATCAGGAGATCGCAGCACTGCTGTGAGGGCGGCCGCACCCTCCGACGTCGACGGAGTGCGGTAAAAGAGGATGCGAGATAATGGTCACGCTGCTGGCGGACCCTGTCATGAGCCTCGTGCAAGGCAAGCGGTGCCGGCGCGCTGCTATTCTAGAGGGGCATAGAGCCGGCTAAAGGTCAGTGCCTGGGCGTTGTCGATTCGCAACTGGTGCGTGCTTGTGTGGCTCGTGCTGAAACGAAAGATGTTACACGATCTTACTTAATGAGTCTTCAAAGATCGGCTCGCCTATTCAAAGCTACTGGCCGTAATTATAACCGTCTGTCTGCTCTGATTTATGCTCGATCTGTCGGCCCACCTCGCCTATAAACTTCGGAACTGTAGGCCAATAGATCGGTAGGCATAGTCGACGCAGTGAACAGCACGTCGCACATGTCATCCGCTTAGGCCAGGAAATCCCGACCCGCTCGGTTTGCTGTATCCTTCCATAGCCTCTCAACAAATCGCCGGGCCAACCTGGTGCCCTGCGCCCGTTGAAATGCTCGCCGACGGTGGATCGGATTCATCTTCAGGTACCATCGTACAGTTTCTTCCGGTCTCCTCATGCGAGGGGTCGGGTACAACCTGCGATCAGGACCCTCGTCTGGAAACAGATTATTCTGGCTCATTGTTCCCTTCCGGTGAGACAACCGATTGTCGGTGCCGCCCTCCGGCACCATCGGCACATCACCCTTCTAAAAAGACGTTTCTGACTGAGACCCCGCATCGGGAAGGACCGCATAGGTTCATTGTTCCTTCGTAACGAGGACCATGTCGTCGCACTGTATCCGCCTCATGCATCCTGAGGGGGAATGAGCGGGCGGGGGGCTTCAAGAGGAAAGAAGGCGCCGCCCAGGGAGTGGGGAGGGCAGGCCCACTCCTGTGCCGATGAATGGACATCGGCTGCGCGTAGAAGTCGCAGTATGCAACTGCAGTCGCCGTGCCAAGGACATCTTTGTGATTTCAGCGAAACCTGGCGTGCTAATTCGTGCCCAGCAGCAATTGTTGCTGGGCGACTGTTGGGGAATCTGCAGAATGAAGGGGAAGACTTCGTGCAGGAGACTGATCGTTATGCGGAGGTGTTGCGATTCTGCCGTGGTTGATGCTTTGAGATTCTTGCGCGCGTTAATGGAGCGAAGCACGGAGCGGCGCACGCCCTGTCGGAGTCCATCGCGCGCGAGCGTTATCGTTGGGTAAGGTAAGTCCGGTTATGATTCTTGTTGTATTTTGATCATGCGGCCGGCCAATAGGTTGGCCGGAATCGCGATATCCATTTTTGCAGGCCGTGGCTGCTTTCTGCAGGCCATCATCTTGACGAAGGTATCCTTGTCGACGGAAAGGTTCAGCCGCTCGTTGAATTGCTTTTCCTCGCGGATGGTGGAAGACACCCGGCCGTTGTAATCGTGGCCGGGGTACAGGATCGTGTCGTCGGGGAATGTGAATAGTTTCCCGCGCACGGATTCGAACAGCTTCTCCGCTGAGCCGCCCTGCAGATCCGTCCGGCCGTTTCCTCGGATGAAGAGGGCATCGCCTGTGAACAGAGCGCCGGGTAACACATAGCTAGTGCAGCTGTCCGTGTGACCAGGGGTGGCCAGCGCTTTCATTACGCTGTTGCCGAAGCCCAGCTCTTGCCCATCGTGCAGAAACATGTCCGCACCGGTGACCACGCCTTCCGCGCCGCCTCCATAGACGATGCGCGCATCGAGGCGATCCTTGATCAGTGAGGCGCCGGTGATATGGTCGGCGTGAACATGCGTTTCTAGGACAAAAAGAAGCGTCAAGCACAGTTCGCGGGCGATGGTAAGATCGCGGTCGACATTTTCAATGACGGGATCGACAATGACGGCCTGTCCTGACTCTCGGTCGTAGATGATATAGGTACGACTTTCAGCCCTGTCGTCGATGTCTTGCTTCTGGTTCACATCCGCCAGAACGGTGACGACATAGGTCTCACTGAGGGCCATGACGTGCACTCCTTAGGCGTTTTCAAGTTTTACGGACATTCGCAACGCCCAGGAGTACCGCGTCGTAGGCATAATTGTCCAGATTGCGGATGAGTCGGCATGGGCATTGGGATTTCAGGCATCCGCATTGAATCGGCTACGGATGAGTCGCAGCCTAACCGGCTGAGGCCGACCTGGAGAGAAAAAGGATTCGCATGGTTCGAGTCATTGGCTCACATGGCAGATTTGTCGAGGGGAGTTCAGCGGTTGCGCGAGGCTAGGACTGCGCCTCGCCTTGCCACAGCAGGTCATACCCCAGTTCCTTCGTGTCGGAGCAGAGCGCCGAGACCTTGGCGAACGTGTCTCGGAACAGTTGGTTGGCGTGGGATTGTTCGTGCTCCTCAAATGAGCGCCAATAGGTCACGATCACATAGTGCTCGGCGGACTCTCTTGACGTATTGAGAGAGCCTTCGTCGGAGACGAAGCCGGAGAACTTGAACACTTGTCCGGCTATGAACCCGCCTTTGTCTCCGCCATAGGTCTCCTTGACGACACTGCACATTTGACCAACGGCCAGCTCCACATCATCAAAAGTCACGCCCGGTTTCAGAGTGACGCTGTTGAATAACATTTTGGCGCCGAAGGGGATCGTAATCGGTCCGAACATGGCAGCCTCCGAAGATCGAATGGATAGAACCATGCTGTGGGTAGCGAATGCAGTTTTTTTCTGAAAGCTGATTCTACCCTAAATCCTCGGTTGGTGGATCGCGTCGATCAAATGTTTGGGCTCAACGGTGGTATTACGCATTTGTGCTTGGAGCACATTGCTGCCTGGCGGCACGCTGTAGGTCAACCAGACATTCCCTCCAATGATCGATCCTTTACCGATGGTTATGCGGCCTAGGATTGTCGCGCCTGCATAGATCACTACGTCGTCCTCGACGATCGGATGGCGGGCGTTGCCTTTGAGCAGCATGCCATTGTCACCTTCCTGAAATCGTTTTGCGCCGAGGGTGACGGCTTGATAGAGCCGCACGCGCTCGCCGATGATCGTGGTTTCGCCGATTACGACGCCGGTGCCGTGATCGATGAAAAAATAGCCTCCGATGGTCGCGGCCGGGTGAATGTCGATCCCCGTTGTGGAATGCGCGATATCGGAGATGAGACGCGCCGGCAGGCGCGCGCCCAACTCGTAGAGCGCGTGCGCGACGCGGTAGTAAATGACGGCGGTCATGCCGGGATAACAAAGCAGAATTTCGGAAGAACTGGTGGCCGCGGGATCTCCCTGGTAGGCCGCTTGCAAATCAGTGAAGAGCCGCGCACGAATGGTCGGGAGCTGCGCCGCGAACTTGCTCGTGATGTCGATGGCCTTCTGTATCGAGGGGGCCTCGTCCTGCTCATCCTGTGCCGATATGAAGAGGAGTCCCCGGCGAACTTGATCCTGCAACATACCCAGTGTCAGGTGTAATTGGTCGCCGACAAAAAAGTCGATGTTCGACTCATTCACGTCCGATCGGCCGTAATGACTGGGGAACAGGACGGCGCACACACCATCCAAGACTTCCATCAATGCTTTGCGGGACGGCAATTCACGCATACGGCCTTGATGGCGCACATTATGCTCGACTTCACGCGAGTGCCGCAGCTCTTCCACGACCTGGTCGATATTCCAGGTCGATGGCGTTGCCGCCAGAGGTTGAATCGAGTTCCGGTCCATGAACATTCTGCCCTTTCAGTCCAGCCTGTTCGGCCTAATATCTCTTGAGTTGATGCAGGGCACCCACTAAGGCGTCAATTTCATCGTGTGTGTTGTAGAAAGCCAGCGAGGGGCGCACCGTGCCCTCCAATCCGTACCGCCGTACTGCCGGTTGGGCGCAGTGATGACCCGCACGGACTGCGATGCCATGTTGGTCCAGATGCCGGGCGACTTGTTCAATAGAAAGGCCTTCCATTACGAAGGACAGAACGCTGGCCTTTGAGGCCGCGGTCCCGATAGGGCGTAGACCCCGAACCGACGAGAGGGCGTCAGTGGCGTACAGGAGCAACTCGTGTTCGTAGGCTGCGATGGCAGGCATCCCTACCTGGCTCAGGTAGTCGATGGCGACTCCAAGACCGATGACTTCGGCGATAGCCGGCGTGCCCGCCTCGAATTTCTGAGGACTGCTTTGATAGGTCGTTTTTTGAAAAGACACATCCTTGATCATATTCCCACCGCCCTGCCAGGGAGGCATGGCTTCGAGCAGGTCGGCCTTCCCGTATAGCACGCCGATTCCGGTCGGTCCGAAGATCTTGTGGCCTGAAAACGTAAAAAAATCACAGTTCATTGCCCTGACGTCGATTGGCATGTGGGGCGTCGATTGCGCGCCGTCCACCAAGACGGGCACTCCCTGCGCATGGGCCATCGCAATCAGCTGTTCGACAGGGTTGACGGTCCCCAAGGCATTGGACACTTGTGTGATGGCCACCAATTTGGTACGAGGGCCCAGGAGAGCTGCGAACTCATCGAGCAGCAATTCGCCTGCATCGTTGATCGGCGCGACCCGAAGCGTTGCGCCGGCCTGCTCTGCCAGCATTTGCCAGGGTACGATGTTCGCGTGATGTTCCATCGCAGTGAGGAGGATTTCATCACCTCGGCCGACGTGAGCCCGCCCATAAGTCTGCGCCAACAAGTTAATGGCTTCGGTGGTCCCCCGAGCAAAGACGATCTCCTTCGAATCCGCAGCGCCGATGAATCGCCGCACCTTGTCTCGTCCGCCTTCGTACAAATCGGTCGAATGTTGCGCCAAGGTGTGGGCGCCCCGGTGGATGTTGGAGTAGTCCCGGCTGTAAAATTTTGACGTGGCGTCGATTACGGCCTGCGGTTTCTGTGTCGTGGCTGCATTGTCCAGCCAGATAAGCGGTTTCCCGTTTACGTGGCGTTGCAACAGCGGAAAGTCCCGTCTGATGGCATCGATGTTCAGCGAAGATAGATTCAACCCATGCTTTGGAACGGGCGTAGCCTGCGGTGCTCTATGCGTGGCTCCATGAGATCCGCGCAGGAAATAGAAATCCGGGGTAAACAGGTCCTCATGGTGCTGCGAAGCAAATCCGAGGTCGGTGCTTTTTGCCCAATAGGGATCGGTGTGACCGTTGCGTTCCCCATGTGGCTGGACGGGTGACGAGGCATGTCTATGGGTCTCGCCGCCGCCGTTGCATCGTGGCTCGCCGAAGGGATGGGTTTCGCTGGAGTTGTGGTCATGCCCACCCGATCCTGTGCCGGACCCCGCTGCCAGGGGGCCTTGTAGTCCAGGGTGCACAGGGGGGTGGGTGTCTGGTGTCGCGGATGGATAGCCACCAGCTAGGCCCGGATACTGCGGTGTGCCCGTTGGAACCGCGGAGGCAAAGCTTTCTTCCCTTATCCCGTGCTGAAGAGCCGTCGGGTGAGACCCCTCGGCTGATTCCGCAAAGAATTCGTTTGCTAGCTTGGTGAGCAGCTCTGTGCCGAATGGATCAGGGCCGATACCCGTCATATTGTCCGGTGCTTGTGTCATCGCATCACCTCTTCGGATAGACATAGTCGTGGTAGAAGTTCACGGATACGTTATCCAGACGCGCGATGGCATCTTCTGTTAGCACCGCGGTTGAGAAATAGCGAGTCACGAGATGTGAGGCAATGCCGTGCTCATTCGTTCCCATGTAACGGATGGAAAGACCCGGCTCGACTTCTCCCGTTACCCCGCCCTTTTGCAAGCCGACGACACCTTGCTGTGGTTCACCGACGCGCAGGAGGAGGATGCTGGTCTTGCCTCCCTTGTCGATTTCCAATTTGTTGCTTGGAAGTAAGGGAATTCCACGCCATGTTATGAATGGGGAACCGTAAAAATTCACGGTGGGTGGCGGCACCCCTCGCCTGGTCGCTTCACGACCGAAGGCGGCGATGGCTTTGGGGTGGGCAAGGAAGAACGCGGGTTTTTTCCATACCAGGCTTAGAAGCTCGTCGAAGTCATCTGGCGTGGGTGTGCCTTTCCGGCTGTTGATCCGTTGTCCCGGTACGACTTCCTTCAAGAGCCCGAAGTTCGGATGGTTAATCAACTCCCACTCCTCTTGCTCCTTAACCGCTTCTACCGTTAGCCGCACTTGCTCCCGCAACTGATCGATGCGATTGCTGTACAGATCCGTCACGCGGGTATGGGTGTGGACAACTGTCTGGATACTACTGAGATGATATTCACGTGGATTCACTTCATAATCGACAAAGGCCGTGGGGAGCTTTGGTTCGCCGCCATCGACGGTCAGCAGGTCGACATGCTCTTCTCCAAAATCGTTCTCCGGCGTGCCTTTAGCTGCCTTCGCCACCCTGTTCACGCGATAGACTCCGCCATCGATATTCACCCAGGGGAGAAGTTTGCGCAGCCACCGCGGGGTGATCTGCACCATCTGTGGAACTGTGACCGTCGCGGTTGCCAGATTGCGCGCTGCTTTGGCGCTCAAACTCTGTTGTCCTGATGCACTGGATCGTTCGCTCATCGTGTCGTCCTTTCCATGGTGTTGGGCAGGTGCCCTGAAATCGTTCACTCACTACGCTTCTTGGCCCACGTCCTCACGTGATGCCCTCCAAGAATCCGGCATGGTCTGGGGCGGCTCGGTCGCCCGATTATGGCTTCATCCCGTGCCCAGGAATAATCGTGAAGACACGCCGGTCGAAGCGCAGGATTCCGCTGTGTATGAGATGTTTTCTGGCAAAATAGCAGGCGTCGTTGATGAGAAATTTCGCCGGAAAATTATCCACTCCATCGATCACCACCGAATAATTACGAACAAGATCCAAAGCGTTGGCGGCCATAAACCGATCCTCAAACAGCACCACTTTGACGTCCGGATTCAGTGCCTCGATCTTTTCCTTGGCCGAGAGGACCTTGGGGCGTCCCACATCGGGCGTGTGATGAATGACCTGTCGCTGAAGATTGGAGAGATCAACGACGTCGTTGTCGATCAGTCCGATGGTGCCCACGCCGGCTGCAGCCAGGTACAGAGCTGCCGGTGAACCGAGGCCACCGGCGCCGACGATCAGAATGCTTGCCTGCGAGATTTTGTTTTGCCCCTTGCCTCCCACCTCCGGAAGCAAGATGTGGCGGCTATATCGGGTGATTTGTTCGTCGAAAAAATTCATATGTCGCTTTCATCTGCATGCCAGTCATCAGCCTGGAGCTGACGGCTGAGAGCGTTCCTACTTAGATATTGAAATATTTCTCCATGCTGATGTATCGCTCGCCCGTATCGCAGATCACCGTCACCACGCTTTTACCTGGACCGAGTTCCTGTGCCAGCTTCTGGGCGGCATAGACGTTTGCGCCGGACGAGATGCCTCCCAGGAGGCCCTCTTTCTTTGCCAGGAGCTTGGCGGTCTGGTGGGCCTCATTGTCGGTGACCGTGATCACCCGATCGAGGATCTTCTGATTCAACACCTGCGGGATAAACCCCGCGCCGATGCCCTGAATTTTGTGGGGGCCTGGCGCGCCGCCTGAGAGAAGCGGAGATCCGCTCGGCTCCACCGCAACGATGTGAATGTGTGGATTGCGTTCCTTGAACACTTCCCCGCAGCCGGTGATGGTCCCGCCTGTGCCCACCCCCGCGACGAAGGCGTCGAACCGGCCGTCCAGGGCCTCCCAAATCTCCACGGCCGTCGTCTGCCTATGCGCAGCCGGATTAGCTGGATTGGAAAACTGGTCGGGCATGAAGCAAGAGGGATGCTGCGACACAATCTGCTCCGCTTCCTTGATAGACCCTTTCATGCCATCGGCGGCGGAGGTCAGCACCAATTGCGCGCCATACGATGAGAGGAGGCTCGCGCGCTCCGCGCTCATGCTCTCCGGCATCACCAGGATCACCGGATACCCACGGACTGCCGCGATGAGCGAGAGGCCGATCCCGGTATTTCCGCTGGTCGACTCGACGATCGTCGTGCCGGGTTTGAGCCGACCGCTTCGTTCCGCTTCACTGATCATGCTGAGGCAGATTCGGTCCTTGACGCTTCCCCCAGGGTTGGAGAATTCGACCTTGGCATAGATAGTCGCCCCGCCCGCTGGCGAGAGCCGGTTCAGTCGAATCAGCGGCGTGCGACCGACCAGGTGTGTAATGTTCGGTTGTGCTCGCTGCGTCACCGGCCACCGCCCATGTAAAAGAGAAATTCCAGACGGTCGCCAGGCCGCAGCGGTGTAGAGCGCAACTGATCACGTTCGATCAGCGTCTCGTTCAATTCTACGGCGACCATCTGCGGGTCGATTTGTTTCGCCTTCAACGCGTCCAGTACGACTGACCCCTGGATCTCTTCTGATTTTCCATTGATCTCAACGAACATAACCTCGGTTCTCCAATCGGTAGGGAGTGCCGTCCATTCAAATGAACAACGAGGTCTCGGCGCCGGCTGTCAGTGCCAGAATCGCCGGCAATCCCATGACGCTGTCAACCTGCTTCGTGACGGCGTCCGCGCTCACACCCATGTATTCAAGGCCCGCGCTGCAGGCCACCAGTCGGAAGTCACCGACCGCTCGGGCTTCCTGGAACATCTCAGACACGCGCGGGACTTTCTTTTCCTTCAGCAGCCGACGGACTTGCTCCGCAGATGCCTCATGCTCGGATGAAAAGTCGACCTCATCGATTCGTCCTTCCGCCAGTTTACGAATCGTCCAGAAGAGCAGCACCACCGTGACGTCTTTTCCCATCGCGGCCGCAGTCAGTCCCAACGTGCCGACCTGGTGGAGGGTGTCGTAGGTGGCGTTGTGCGCAAAGATCACGAAACGTGGTTTCTGTGTCATGACGCAACCTTCTGCGAGCCGAGCCGTCCGTACCGGATCAGCCGATCGCGGACGATATTGCGGCTGATGCCGAGGAGTCGGGCGGTCCGGAGTTGATTCCGATCGCAATACTCGTACGCGGCATGAAAAATCGTGTCATCAATCAGTTGATACAGCTGAGGCCGTTCTTCCTGGAACAACTGCTGCAAGGTATCGGTGAGGGCAACCAGTGACCGGCCGGCCGTCTCTGCCCCGACTGCGACGTGAGGGCGTGAGCTTGGCAAACGCAGATCCGCCGGGCTGATTTCTGTGCCCGGGCAGACTACCAACGCGTGATGAATCGTATTTTCAAGCTCGCGGATATTGCCCGGCCAAGGGTAGGTAAGCAGTCGGTCTGTGGCTTCCGCCGAGAGTCGGGCATCTGTAAAACCCAGTCGGGGCCCGTATATCGAGAGGAAATAGTGAGCCAACGGCAGAATGTCGCCGGGACGCTCTCGCAACGGCGGGAGGTTCACGGTGGCGACATGCAGTCGATAGTATAGATCCTCGCGGAACCGTCCTGCCGCCACGGCTTCGTCGAGGTTCACGTTCGTCGCCGCGATCAATCGCACATCGATGGCAATCGGTTGGCGTGATCCGATGCGTACCACCTCCCGCTCCTGGATCACCCGCAGCAGTTTGGCTTGAAGCGTCAGCGGGAGATCGCCGATTTCATCCAGAAACAACGACCCGCCCTCGGCGGTTTCGAACCAGCCGGCCTTGGTGGTGATGGCGCCGGTAAAAGCGCCGCGTTCATGACCGAAGAGTTCGCTTTCCATCAGGGACTCAGTGATCGCCGCGCAGTTGACCGCCACGAACGGACCGGTGCGTCGAGCACTGAGTTCGTGAATGTGGCGCGCGATCAGCTCCTTGCCGGTGCCGGTTTCGCCGATAATGAGCGCCGTGGCCTGGCTGGGGGCAATCCGCTGAACCAGCTCCAGGAGGGCCTTTGATTTGTCGTCTTCGAAAACCAGGCAACTCGCCCTGATCGAAAGGGCGAGCGTTGTCGGGTCGGAAGCGGCTAATACCTTTAGCGCGCGTTGGCTGTTCGTCGTGGTCACGTTGTCCTTTCTGGCCCTATTCGACCGGCTCGGGAAACACGCGAAGCGACTTCGGCCGGATGAACACACGTTCGCCGGTGCTGAGGGCAAGATCCCGCCATTGTTCCTGGCTGACCTCCCCTTCGATTACCTCGCCGTTGTCGGTCCGTATCATTTCCAATCGGGCGACGGCTCCCACTGGTTGTATTCGACCGACGGTGGCCTCGATGGCCCCGGTTCCATCGGAGAGGCGGTGGAGATCGATTTCATGCGGCCGCACATAACCGATCGCCGGCCCATCAGAAATGCCGCCTTGCTCGCGAAGCGCCAGGTCGAGATCCCCGACCTGCACCCGGCCTTCATGGACCCGGCCGTGAAACAGATTCACGCCGCCCAGAAAGTCATAGACGAACGGGCTGGCTGGATGTTCATAGACCTCCTCGGGAGTTCCGATCTGTTCGATACGTCCCTTATTCATGACGACCACCCGATCCGCCACCTCCAGGGCCTCGTCTTGATCATGGGTCACGAAGACGCTGGTCACGTGGAGGTTCGTGTGAAGTCGCCGGAGCCAGCGCCGGAGTTCCTTGCGGACCTTGGCATCGAGCGCGCCGAAGGGCTCATCGAGCAAGAGGACCGTCGGCTCGACGGCCAATGCGCGCGCGAGGGCGACTCGTTGGCGTTGCCCTCCAGATAGTTGTCGTGGATAACGATCTCCCAACCACTCCAGCTGCACAAGTTTGAGTAATTCACGCACCTTGGCGTCGATGGTGTCCTTGGGTGGCCGCGTGGCTCTCGACCTCACCCTCAGACCGAACGCGACATTCTCAAAAACGGTCATATGACGAAACAGGGCGTAATGCTGAAAGACGAACCCCACGCCACGTTCGCCAATATGGCGATCGGTGACTTCCTGATCGTTGAGCAGAATCGAACCGGTCGTCGGGCCCTCCAAGCCGGCCAAGATTCTCAGCAGGGTGGTCTTGCCGCATCCCGAAGGCCCAAGCAGGGCAATCAGCTCACCGGTGTTGACGCGCAGATTGATCTCCTGCAGCGCGGTAAAGGTTCGGAAGGTCTTCGTCACGTTGCGTACTTCGATGCTCATGGACGGTGCTCCTTCTGTTCAGCCGACGAAGTCCATTCCACCAGGCTCTTGGCGGCCAAGGTGACCACAGACAGCAACGCCAGCAGTGAGGCGACTGCAAAGGCGGCCACATCGTTGTATTCGTTGTAGAGAATCTCGACGTGGAGCGGCATCGTATTGGTTTCGCCGCGAATATGCCCGGATACGACGGACACCGCTCCGAATTCTCCCATCGCTCGTGCATTGCAAAGAATGACGCCGTAGAGCAGGCTCCATTTGATTGACGGGAGCGTCACGCGCCAGAAGGTTTGCCAGCCGGTTGCGCCTAGCACGAGCGCCGCTTCTTCCTCGTCCTTGCCTTGCGCTTGCATGAGCGGAATCAGTTCGCGTGCGATAAAGGGAAACGTGACAAAGATGGTAGCCAGCACGATGCCCGGCACCGCGAAGATGATCTTGATATCGTGCGCGGCGAGCCAGGGCCCGAGGGCACCTTGCAAGCCAAAGAGCAGCACATAGATCAATCCCGCGACCACCGGTGACACGGAGAAGGGAAGATCGATCAAGGTGATAAGACCTGCTTGCCCCAAAATTCGAATTTGGCAATGGCCCATGCGGCCGAAATGCCGAAGACGACATTCAGCGGGAGGGCAATGGCCGCCGCCAAAAGCGTGAGCTGAATGGCGGCGATCGCATCCGGGTCTTGAAACGAGGCCAGGTAGGTGCCAAGGCCATGCTTCAGCGCTTCGAACAGGATGGCCGCGAGCGGCACGAACAGAAATAGGCCCAGGAATGCCAACGAAACCACGATTAGCCCCAGCGGACGAGGGCCGGCTCGGCCCGGTCGAGGCGATACGGGGAACTCTTTTCTCTAGGCTCAAGACACCGGTGGTCATATTCCCTCCAAGTCCGTTCAGAATGCTTCCTGCCGTCTGCCACTCCACCACTGCAGTCCGTTGATGAGTAGGAGCAGAATGAACGAAGCCACCAGCATCACGACCGCAATGGCCGTGGCGCCGGCATAATCGTATTGTTCCAGTTTCGTGATGATGAGCAGCGGCGTGATTTCCGTTCGCATCGGCATGTTGCCGGAGATGAAGACGACGGAGCCGTATTCTCCGACCGCTCGGGCGAAGGCCAACGTAAAGCCGGTCAGCAGGGCCGGCAACACTTCCGGAAAGATCACCTCGGTGAAGGTTTTCCAGCGGTTGGCTCCCAGCTGGCGGCGGCCTCTTCGATCTCCTTCTCGAGATCTTGCAGCACCGGTTGGACAGTCCGCACCACGAAGGGTAAGCCGATAAAGGTCAGGGCTACCAGAACTCCCAACGGTGTAAAGGCGACTTTGATCCCCAGCGGTTCCAGATACTGCCCGATCCATCCGTTGACCGAATAGATGGCGGTCAGCGCGATTCCGGCAACGGCCGTCGGAAGGGCAAAGGGCAGATCGACGAGCGCGTCCACGAGCTTCTTGCCGGGAAACGAGTATCGCACGAGGACCCAGGCCATGATCGACGCCGAAGACCGCATTGATGAGGGCGGCCAGAAAGGAGGCCCCAAACGTGAGCTGGTAGGAAGCGACCGTCCGAGGGTCTGCGACGGCCGACCAGAACTGGTCCCAGCTCAGGGTGGACGTCTTGACGAACAGACCGGTCAACGGGATCAGCACGATCAGGCTGAGGTAGAACAGCGTGAATCCGAGCGTGAGGCCGAATCCGGGAAGCACGCTAGGTTGTTTCAAGACGGTTGACATGATCTCTCCTTCTGATGCCTGTTGCGCCGGTCACTGGAGGTGACCGGCATTCATCACTACGACCTGCCGGCTGCGCTCATTTTCTGGTACGCGAAATCTCCTGATAGATCTGGTCGAACAATCCCCCGTCGGCAAAATGGACCTTGTTGGCTTTGTGCCAGTCGCCGACGATGTCCTTGAGGGTGAAGAGCGTCACCTTAGGAAACTGATCGGCATATTTGGCGGCCACTGCCGCCGATTGTGGACGATAGTAATGTTTGGCCGCGATCTCTTGCCCTTCTTCGGAGTAGAGATATTCGAGATAGGCTTGAGCGACTTCTTTTGTGCCCTTCTTGTCCGCCACCTTGTCCACGACGCTCACGGTGGGCTCTGCGAGAATGCTGGTCGGCGGCACCACGATCTCGAATTTGTCTTTGCTCAATTCGGTTCCGCCCAAGAGGATCTCGTTTTCCCAATTGATGAGCACATCGCCGATGCCCCGCTCCACGAAGGTGGTCGTGGCGCCCCGCGCGCCGGAGTCGAGCACCGGCACGTTCCGATAGAGGCGGGAGAGAAAATCCCTGGCGGCGGTTTCATCGCCGCCGAATTTCTTGAGCGCATAGCCCCAGGCGCCTAGATAGTTCCAGCGTGCGCTGCCCGAAGTTTTCGGGTTGGGTGTGATGACGGAGACGCCGGGCTTGACCAGGTCGTCCCAGTCCTTGATGCCTTTGGGATTCCCTTTGCGGACCAGAAAAATGATGGTCGAGGTGTAGGGTGCGCTGTTATGGGGTAGCCGAGCTTGCCAATTTGCAGGGAGCAAAGCCGATTTTTCGGCGATGGCATCGACATCGTGCGCCAGCGCCAGCGTCACGACGTCAGCTTGCAGCCCGTCGATGACGGCCCGCGCCTGTTTGCTCGATCCACCGTGGGATTGCTTGATGGCAATCGTTTGACCGGTTTTCGTCTTCCATTCTTTGATGAAGGCGGTGTTGAACTCCTGATACAGCTCCCTTGTCGGGTCGTACGACACGTTCAGCAATGACACTGTCTCTGCCGCATCAACCGGTGCAAATGCGGCCAGAACTACCACTACCGACAATGAACTGATCACCTGTTTGAACGTCATCATGATCTCCTTGGTTCCGACTGAGGTATGTTTGTTCGATCAGGTCCACGACCTGTGTACAGTCTCCTGATCGAAGGTGTTCGAGAGAAAAAGGTCGCTTCGATGGTCAACAGTGATCTGGCGTGCACATGCCTGAGCATGAGCGGGCATTGAATAGAATCGTTGCCCGATTGAGTCGGTTCATTTTGCTTGCCCCACTTCCTCTACGGCTTTCGTCCAGGCCCCTTGCGGACTGAACAGTGCCGCGAAGATCTGGTCCCACCCTCCAAGGTCTCCGATCGTGAACACATGGGGAGGGTGGGTGAAGGCGGCGGCCGAGGTCTTCACCACGTTCTCGTTTGTCGGGCGAAAACCGAACTCAACGAAGGCCTGTTGGGCTTCCTCGCCGTTCAGAAAGAGCACGAATGCATCGGCAAGGTCCCGGACATGATGACGGTCGGCGTTCCGATCGACGACCGCGATGGGGTTTTCGACCACAACGGTCTCAGCAGGAAAGATCAACTCATAAGGGCGCCCCTGTTTGATCCGCGGCAGTAATTCGTTTTCATAGGTGACAATGACGTCGCCCACGCCGCGCTCGAAGGTCGTGACGGATTCGCGACCGCTCTTATCCATGACTTTGACGTTCCGTTGCACCCGTTTGACGAGATCGACGGCGTGCTGATCGACCGCGGAGCCGGCAAGACCTTTTTGCTTTCCCTGGTTGAGGCCCGCGCCGTAGATCGCAATCACATCCCACATCGCTCCTCCGGAGGTTTTCGGACTGGGATAGAGGACTTCGACACCGGGCTTGGTGAGATCCTCCCAACCGTGAATGGCCTTGGGATTTCCTTTTCGAACACCCAATGCGACGATTGAAGTCGTCACGATGCCTTTTTGAGCGCCTTGCTTCCAGTCGTAGGTCACGAGACCGGCCTTCACCAGTTGATGGAGATCGCTTTCCAACGACAGCGCCGCGATGTCCGCATCGAGGCCCCCCACAATCGCGCGCGCTTGCGCGCCCGATGCGGCAAAGGAGCTTCGAATCTGAATCGTTTCCCCTGTCTTCTGTTTCCACTGCTGGACGAAGGCAGGGATGATTCGTTTCTCGTAGGCTTCCTTCGGCACGCTGTAGGCGGCGAGCAGGAGTTCTCTAGTGTCAGCCCCGGCGATGGCCGGCAGGATCGTGAAAAAAGATATCAGCGCCGTGAGGCGGGTGATGGTTCTGGCGTTCATGGTGATACAGACTCCTGTGATGCGTAAAAAAATATCCGTCGCTGACTATTTCCTGTCGAGCCAGTGCATGAGGTCGAGTGGCCGGTGATCGACTGCCTCGACTTGACGCCCTCGTTTCTGGAAGAAGACGGGAAGCCCGCGGCGTGTCGCTTCGGTCCGAACTTTTCTTGCCAGGGTGTGGTTCACGCGATCCAGCACGACCACCACGGCTTCCGTGTCCTTGGGAATGGACTTTGTCAGGTCTCGAGTCTTGCGCCCGCTCCAATGTTCGACGCATCCATGGCCGCCGGCGTGCGCCCGCTGTGTGATCGCATCCACCGAATCGCCACCGACGACCAAGATCGACATGGAACTCCTTTCTTCCTCGAATCCTTACGGATGGGGTTGAGAAACTTCTTTGTTTCGATCCAAGCCAGGTTGGGCCGGCATATTGCTCAGGGCATCGCGATATCGAATCTGCAGTTCCTCACGCTGATCAGGCGCGAACAGGCTGCCGGCGGACCTCACTTTTGCGAGGTATTCTTCCGGTTCGAAGGTCACGTCGAATTCCGCGGAGGCCTCGGGCACGTTAGGCAGTTGGCGTTCGTATTTGCCGATATCCGGCCCGGGACCATGCTGGTCGTGGGCTTCGCTGAGGGAGAGATAAAGAATCTCGTCCCTTACCGAGATCCAACCGGTGGTTGTTTCTTCATTGCCTTGATCGGTTGGATGGCTCAGATGGAAATAGATACGTTCTGACGGTGCCGCTTGCGCCAATGCCTTAGAGAGAGGATAGGCTAGGATGTTGATTTCCTCATCTCGAAAGACCCTGCGCCGGTCCGATGGGCCGGCAAAGAGTCGATGAAGAGCGTTGCGACGTTCCCATGACCTCACCCCGCGCAGCAAGGTGCCGACTTCAGTCGCCGTGAGTGAAGCCGGGTGGGTATTGGAGGTCGAGTCAGGGTCCGGCTCGAGCAACACGGTGTTCAAGCCAGATTGATGAATGGTCTTCTTGGGTGGCAACGGCTTGCTTGCGCATCCAGCGAGCAGGGATAGTCCCACAATTATTGCACTCACGCGGAGAGACCATGTAATTGATGGATTTTGATTCTTTTGGACCGACTTCATCGCTGTCCCTCCTGGGTCTGAGCCACGCCTGCATCGGAAGATACGCGGTCAAACCCGTATTGTTGTAAGAGTTCCTGCACCGGGGGTGTGAGCAAGAACTGGACAAAATCACCGGCCCCCGAGATATTTTTAGCGGTCCATGGAAGCGCGACTCCGTACTGGACCGGTTCATGCGATTCAACCGGGGTGGTATCCAATATGCGGACTTTCTTGCTTAAGGCCGCATCCGTTCGATAGACAATGCCGACCTCGGCTTCGCCATTCGCGACGAGATCCAATACGGCTCGGGAGTGCTCGCCAAAGACATATTGGGATTTGAGCTTAGGCTCCAGTTGACTACTTTTCAAAAACTGCGCCGCGACTTTTCCTACAGAGGATGTTTTCGGATCACCTATGGCCAGTCGCCGAACCGAGGCGCTGTGTAGATCCTGAATGGATGTGATTGAAGCGGGGAGGGTCGCGCCGGTTATCAACACCAGCGAGGTGCCGGCATAGATGCGTTTGCTGCCATCTAGGATCAGCCCTTTCTTCTGGAGCTGATCAATCTCGTCGACCAATGAGGGTAGAAACACATCGACCGGGGCACCCTGTTCAATTTGATTCCGCAACGTTTGGGAAGGTCCATAAATAATTCGAAGATTCGTCTCCGGATACTGTGTTTCATAGAGCGGGAGGACCTTTCGAAAGGCTTCCCTCAGACTGTTCGCGGCGACGATGGTCAGGGTTTCCGGCTGTGCCTGCGCGGGCTGCAGAGTCCACCCGGATATGACTAGGGCGCTCACAATAAAGGCTATTCCCAATAAACGGTTTCGTGCTCGCATGATGTCCTCCTGGTAGTCCCGATAACCTGCCATGGCCTGTTAGAAGTAGAACTGGTATTGCACATTGATTCGATTCTCAATCAGATCGTGACCAAATCCTGGAAGGCTTTCAAACGGGAACCGATCGGGTGCGCGTCCACCGCTTCCCATGGTGATATTAGAGTAATCGACCACGAGTCGGTTGTTGTAGGTGCCGTCAAAGCTATAGCTGAGGGCGGCGCCGAATTCTTTCATCAGATCGTTGACCTGTTTGGTGGACGGATCCATGAATCCGTACCGAAAGGCAAGCTCCAACTTGCGGGGGATGATGTATTTGCCGACCTGCGCGTACCACCCGTAGGCTTGGCCAAGTTCGACCGGTGGCCCAAGGATAACATTGGTTGCCGGGTCGAATGCGATGGATTGACCGTCACTATTCCGCACCCGTTGATGACGGTAATAACCTTCAGCCTGGAACGCCCATCCCTGATACTTGGCGATGAAATCAACTTCGTAGGTCTGGAAGTCGTAGATACCACCTGCGAGCAGCCGGCCGTTATAGGCCTTAGTGACTGCCTGGCGATAGGCTCGATCGACAATGTCTGAGCGGATCGAACTGAGATAGTTCTGAGCCGGATTGTACGCATATCCGAACGCAATGGCGGACTGTGGGGTGCGCGAATTTAGAATATCGCCTTGGCCGTATCCCGGATTGCCGGCGATTTTATAGAGGAATCTGGCGGTGTACAACATTTCGCCCGTCATGATGCGGGTGTCATAGTTAAACGTTCGTCGTTGTGAACTGGGAAGGCTCGCATTGTTCGGAAGTGCCTGACTGACCGCGGTGCCTTCTCGCGCGAGGTTTGATCCGGCCCCGCCCCAGATACCGATGGCATAGTTGAATTTATAACGGTCTTCATCGCTCAGAATGGCGATTCCGATGTCGCGGCTGTTCACTTGATTTGCGGCGAACGCTCTCTGGACATTCAGGTTGTCCGCGAAGGTCGAGGTGGCGATCGAGCTGATAAGCGCGCGGTTAAACCAGACTCGTTGTTGACCGACTTGGATTGTCGCCCATGGGATATGCCAAGAGGAAATGTATCCGTCGAGAAGGGCCGCTCGTCCGCTGCCCCCTTCTTGATTCCAAGCCGTCTGATCGAACGCCACGGAGAAGTTGTAGCGAAGGTCCGGATCGAAGGCGTATCCCAGGAATTGAAGCCGAGTGCGGGGGACCGTGAATTGACTCGAATCGCTCTGGTATCTGATGGCACGATACTCCACCTGGCCTCCCAGAATTTCTGGATTTCTCGAGTCTCCGATCGAGCCCCATGCAGAATTATAGTTGCTATGGGTATAACGAACCTGGGTCAGTAGTCGAAGTTTCAACAAGAACTTTGACCCGACGCGGAAGTTCAGTCCATTGTTGACATCGATCGTGAAGTTCGGTTTCGCCGCATACTCTTTTGTCTCGATGACTTTCAGCCCTCGCTCGTATTCCTGCTGCGTGATGATACCTTTGAGATAGAGATACTTCAGTCCAGGGTCTTCTCCCGAAACGTACTCCCATTTTCCGTCCTTCTTGACCAGCTGACCTTCCTCCACTGCCTGAGCGGAGGGTGCCGCTCCAGCAATCAGAGCGGCAAGGCCGGTCAGAACAACCATTGCAAAGATTTTCATTACTGAGACTCCCGGTTGAATGTGAACAATGAAAGCACTTCCAGTAAAGATGAGGCTTCTAGATCCTCCTACGATCAATGTATTTTAAACATCTGTAATCCGATGAGGTATCAAATACATTAACTTGAATAATATTGTCAACAATAAACTTTTAATTATTATCAGCATGGAAAATTTCTTCTAAACCCTGCGAGTGTCGAGACTTCCTGAAAAGAGCACGTCGTATGCCGACTGCGTATGCACTGTTCGGGAAGGCGAAACCCACTCGTTCTTCCGCGAAAAGAGAGCTTTGCTCAGCGGCATTGGGGAAGTGCACCACAACTAAAGACTGAGTCTCTGATGGGGATGCGATTGACAGGGTGGCTTGTGAAACAGTAGCCCCTCTACAAAACCTGACTGACGTAATTTCTGTTACTCGCTCAGTCGTCCCTCGTGCGTGACTGCTTGCCTTGTGACGGGACTTCCTAGCCCAGCCTCCGTATTAGCTAATTCTGGATTTTGGCAAACTCTGTTAAATACCTGAGATAAGGCAAAGGGCGTGGAACGGGTTGCCTCCTTGCTTAATATAGGAGAGGGTGGACGCATCGCCGCGATCGTCCTATGTTGGATGAGGGTGCGCTACTCCCTCGCACAAGCTATCACCCATTGCGAAGAGCTCTTTCAATGATTCGGTCTTCGAGCGACAGGTTATGAACTCATTGAGTGCGCCAGCATGCCCCTCGGCGGTCTGGAGTGGGGGACGATAACGCGCAGTAATCGTGGCCGCAACTGAGAGTTACCGGAGAAACGACGGCATCACGTGAATAGCGTCCGGGAGAATAGGCACCAGCACGCGGTCCCAGGCATGCGGCGCCCGGTTCAGCCAACTAATTCTCTGCGTTCTCATGAGGGTCGTGAATTGGCCGAGAATGTTGACGAGGATTGCATTGTTGGGTCGCGTTGCCGGAACGACTCGCGCGGGCGAAGTGTTAACACTCATCACTTCTGGTGAATACGGGGACTCCAGGCACATCTCGCGGAGCGACTGTGAGCGTGACGTGGTGACCGAGGTCGAGGGGACTTGCAAGGCCCTTGACTCCTCGTTGCCATTGATGAAATTCAAAAATGATGGCGATCCAACACCCCTGTCTGCGACCGCGTAAAAATCAAATCCTGCCGTGACGCGTTGACAGACATGTTGGAAAAGGATAGATGGGCCTTTCATGGAGAGATTGTGCGCATGAAATTTTAAAATGTGAAGGAGTGGAAATTATGAGCCCTCTAGCATAAAAACCCAGGAAGGCTGATGCCCGAGGGGAGTCGCACCAATGTTTAGAAACGTAGGGAAGGATAATCTGAATGCGTTCGAAGGTACTCCCTTGGATATGTATTGTGGCGGTAATGCTGGTAGCCGGCTGCGGGCTTTCGAAATTAACGATCTATCCGGGGACTGCCTTGACACCTGATCTGCATGAGGAGGGCATGCTGAGCCTCGGTCAGGTAGAAACCTGCCGAGGAGCATTTTGCCCGTCGAGGGATGGGGAAGGTGGCCAGGAGTGGCCGTTGGCATTATCATCCGTTCCGCCCGCCGCTACGTACTATGCTGCCCTTAGGAAGCGAGGAGCGACTCAGTACCGTGTGCCAGAGCAAGATGTGCGGCTCGGAGAAGTGACGGTGAAGTATTACGTCGAACTTGACGGCACGATTGTGGGTTGGACAGCCAAGGCGCTAGCTGGGAAGCAAACCAAGCCGTAGAAGACGGTCTTGTCTCCTCACTAACCGGATGGTTTTAAGTAACTTCTGTGGCGAAGGCGTTGCGGCACTGACTCCCACATTCCGGTTTCGCAGTTCTTTTTTTGGGGGCCAGGGTCATCGATTACATAATAATTGACACAATGTAATGTATCATGATATCACCCCTGCCGCTATGAGTGAAAAAAGCAAAGCCGAACCGGCCTCGAATGTCGTCAATTCTCTGCGCGCGTTACGTATGGCAAAAGGCTTGTCTCAGGGCCAACTCGCCGACGGAGCACTGATCACCCGCCAGGCCGTGTGCGCTATCGAAGCCGATCAATACTTGCCGACGACGGCCGTCGCGCTGCGGCTTGCCAGCGTGTTGGGATGTCATGTGGAAGATATCTTCAGTCTCAAAACGACCGGCGAGTTGATCGAAGGTGAGTGGGTCTGGCCCGGCATGGTCGCCTCAGCCGTTCAGCCCCGCACTAGGGTCAAGGTGGCCAAGATCGAGGATCGATATGTCGTCCGGCCCGTCGCGGCCTTGGGTGAAATCTTGAATTACACCGTCCCTGCAGACGGTCTCATCATCGGCAAGGCCGGGTCCGGCGTGCGCTCAGCCAAGTCCGACCGCCGTGTGCTGGTACGTTTGCTACGTGAGCGGCAGATTGTGGAACGAGAAATTGCGGTCGCCGGCTGTGATCCGGCCATCAATTTGGCGAGTGAGTATCTCCATAGGCACAAGGACACTTCGACGGTCGTAGGCTGGTCGATGGGAAGCGCGGCGGCGTTGGATGCGCTCAAGCGCAAAGAAGTGCACATGGCGGGATTGCATATCCTGGATGCGAAGACAGGTGAGTCGAACTTGCCATATCTCCGTCGTCACCTGCAAGGAGACGACTATATCGTCGTCACCTTTGCCGCATGGGAAGAGGGACTCATCGTACGCGAAGGCAATCCCAAGCGTATTCGCGGGGTGGATGACCTAGTTCGTCCGAACGTGGTGCTGGTAAACCGTGAAGAAGGCGCCGCAGCCAGAATGCTGCTGGATCAACGTCTCCTGACATTGGGCATCGACGGTACCGGGCTGAAGGGGTACGGTTTGAATGTCAGCTCGCATTTCGAGGTCGCGCGGCATATTGCCGAAGGCCAGGCCGATGCCGGCATCGGCGTACGATCCGCCGCTCAGATTTTCGGCCTCGATTTCATTCCGTTGCAGCAGGCCCGCTACGATCTCGTCCTTCCGAAGCGCTATTTGGCTAGTCATCCTGGGCTGTCCCATCTTCTCGACGCGATCGCCAGCCGGCAGTTCCGCACGGAGGTGGAAGCGTTGGGCGGTTACGACATGACAGAAACAGGGAAGGTGCGTAACCTTCGCGCCGGATAGCGGCGGCGTTTGTGGCAGCTGCATGGGTGTGAAACGACATTATATTTCCAAGGTGAGGATATTTATGAAGAGCCATGCTCGGGTTCGGAATGTGATCGGGACCTTTCTCGCTTTGTTCGTTTTCGGCACATTCGCAGTGGATCTACAGGCCACCCCTGCCGAAGCCGGTGAGACATTCGTCATCGCGGCTTCCCCGAGCTTGAAAAATGTCTTGGAACGGCTTGGCGATGGGTTTGAAAAAAGCCACCCCGGCGTGCATGTGCAGATCTACTTCGATTCCGGTTTGGCCCTCCGGCAAACCATCGCCGGCATGGAGAACAGCATGGTGGGCCGATATTTCATCGGAACCGGTCCCATCAATCTTATCGCGCCGGGAGGCGATGAGTTGATCTCCCGTCTGGAGGCAAAGTACTACGTGTTGCCCTCTACGAAGCGGCCCTATGCGGTGGATCAATTGGTGGTCGTCGTGCCTGAATCGCTGGTTGAGGCGCCTGACTCTCTCGAAGCCATTCGTCGAGGTACAGTTCGTCTGGCGGTGGCCGATCCGTCCCGTACTCGGTTGGGCACGCAGACCGGCGACATGCTCAGGTCTCTCGGTCTTGATGAGGCTCTTAAGGGACGTCTGGATCTGGCGACGGATTCCCACGGCGTAATCGATCATGTCCTCAGCGGGCAGGCGGATGCCGGCATCATCTTTGGTCATGAGGCCGTGCGGGCACAGGAAAGGCTGCGGGTCACGACCATCATAGAGACAGGGTATAGCCAAACGGTTCATTCCATGGTGATGGAGCGGTATTGCCCCGATCGTCCTCTATGCGAGGAGTTCCTGACCTTCATTCAAGGCGCCGAAGGGCAGGCCATTGTGCGGCAGGCTGGACATGCAGTACCCGCGGGCAAGCTGAAGTAATTTTTTGCCTGGCCCGCAAGTATACTTAAATTTATTTATACTAAACAGTAACTCAGAGTCTTTGTAAGGAGGAGCGATGAGGGAAGGAAGCGTCGGGATAGGTTGGAAACGCGTCGGAATGCTCGCGTGCGTCATCGCCTGGATCGCGGGAATCACCACGACAGGGTGCGCGAGGTTGCCGTACACAACCAAGACGGTTCACGAGGACGAGCGAATCGTCGTCAATGTGCAGCGGGAGGTTGAGCCACAGACCTACTCCCATCCGATACAACTGACGAGCACTGAGGTGGTCGCCCTTCTAAGGGGCTTCTCGGTCCGCGAACAACAGCGCCTGCCCCTGCGCTGGTTCGCCGAAGAACTTCCACCGAAGCCACTGTTCCGCCTGGACGAACTTGAAGCTCTCGCACCTCACCTTGCAGATGCGCTCCAGCAGTTGGGGCCGAACGAACGTGCGCATTTCGAGGTCCGCGGGCCGGGAAATAACCCTCGATACGGCCGTGATACCGTGTCGGGATGGATGGCGGTCCGTGATCCCTATCTGTACCTGAAGGTCGAATACTTTCACAATCAAATCCCTATCCGGAAATCAGATAACTACGATTACAACTATCCGCTGACCCCCCCCACGCCGAAGAATTACATTCTCTACTTCGAGCCGGGCCGCTTCTGGCTTGCCGACGACAAAGGAACCAGAGCCGTCGACTATCGGCAATTCCTCAAATCTGGACAGTCCGGCGGCACCACCACGCGCTGATATCCAGCGGGCGATCGGGCCTTGGTCAGCCAGGATTAAAAATTAGGTAAACATAGTTATAAAACTACAGGGAAAGGCATTCATGAATACACGATGGCGATCGGTGCATCTTCATTCCGACTTGGTCGGCCTCGAGAAAATTATCTTTCCAGTGATGCTGGTATGTGTGCTGCTGTTCGGCTATTCGTCCCCAGGGTTAGCAGCCGAGGTCGGCAAACTGGTGGAGAAGGACGGCAAGTACGTGTTTGTGGAAAGTATGGATCCGTCGATGAGACTCCTGCTGGAGCGTTCGGTGAAGAGCGGCATGATCACGCAGGAAGAATATAACAAAGTCGTTCAGGATTCCGAAGAGCGCTCGCAGCTGCTCGCGCCGAGTTTTAAGGGCTGGTATGACCGCGGATTTAACCTCTCATTTAACGACAATGCTTTTTTTCTGAAGATCAGGTTTCGGGCGCAGCTTCGTTTCACCGAGCGGATTCGAAACGATGCCTGGCGCAATCCCGGTGAAGCCAAAAACTTCCCGGAGTTGCTCGGGGTGTTCGGAGACTATCGGGCCAATCGTTCAGAAAACTACGCATCTACATTCAATATACGGCGAATGCGGTTCTATTTCATGGGCCATTTGTTTGATCCGGACTTTAAATACTACATTCAATTCCGCTCAGAGACCGCAGAAAATGCGCAGACCCCCGGAGCTCTCTCGCTGCTGGACATGAATTTCACGTCCACGCATTTTAAATGGGCGAATGTTCAGTTGGGTCAATACAAAGTCTATTTCAACCGGTCACAGATCAACTCCACTGCGTCTATGCAGTTTGCAGACCGATCCTTGGTCCAAGATGCTTTTACCGCGAGCGGTTTGGATCGGCGCGATATCGGTATCACGATCATGAACGATGAGGAGTTGTTTCCGATTAATTATTACTTTGGCGTGTTCAACGGCGCCGGCCCTAGCTTCAATCGGCTCGGATCATTTGGGTCTGAACAAGCTACAGAGGGTTGTCCCGGAGGACAAACCAGCGGAAATCCGTTTCCTTCACCTGCGAGCTGCCCGGCTAATCAGCGCAATTTAAATGCCAATACTCGCTTCGATGTCGACCGACTTCTGTACGTCGCCCGCTTAAGTTGGAATATCTTGGGACGAGCTGGTTACGGCGAAGGGGATCTGGCTTATTCTGAAAAGCCGCAATTAGCAATTGGAGGCGGTTTCGCCTGGAATCCCGCGGTTAATACAAGTTCAGATAACGCATTCGTCGGTCTGGACTTGGCCAACTTGAACATCAGGCGACAACTGGCCGCGTTTGGTAACGGCCGGCAATTAGGCATCGGAATCGTGGATTATGCCACTTATGCGATAGATGGCGCATTTAAGTATCGAGGATTTTCCCTGCAGGGAGAAGCGTACTTTAAAAATATCAACCGGCATGAGAAAGGGTTGCCTTGTATGAATGCGGCCTGTACGGCCACTGCACCCAATACGTTCGGCAATGCCACGGGTTTTTATGTGCAATCCGGCTATTATCTGATTCCCCGCACTCTGGAGCTCGCTGGTCGCTTTTCCTATTGGGACCCGGACACCCATTCGGCCAATGACTTGATTAGACAAACTGACGCGTCAATAAATTGGTTCTTGAACGGGACCTATGACCATCAAATCATGGTGACTTATAGCAACACTCAGTTCGGAACCGGTGGGTATGCCATAGGCCGTAGCAATCCACTTCCTCCCGGCTCAGGGACGGTTCCTTTAGATGCGGTGGGTGGAACCTTGATCGAACATGCGATTCGGATGCAGTACCAAATCTTCTTTTAGTCTATAGAGAGGAGAACACATCATGGTGATCCCAGACAACGAGACGCATGCCAGCGTTGGGGCGCGAAGGAGCGTCGGCGATGGGTTGGGAACAACGGCAGCCTTATCGATGCACTCGTGGGTCAACATGATTCCCGGTCAGGTCAGCGCAATCCACCGGGGCCTGCTGAACGTGGGGATTCGCGTGCGTATTGGAGAACGGACGGATCTCCGGGTTCGATGGCCATTGGGCTTCCATGTGAGGTCTGAATCGGTGCATGGCGTATCGGTCAAGGCAGCAATTCCAGTGGAGGCGATCCATCTTGAATCCGGTTATTTCAGATTGGGAAAGCGACGCTGGAATCGGTGGGTCGGACGAATTACGTTTGTCGAGAGGCTGCAAGATAGACGGGTTGTCTCGGTGAACCTCCATAACGATCCGGTCACGCTCAAGTGCTGCGGCTCGATGACAGGGTTGAATTGGGTGCCTCAGGTCTGGGACACCGTGAACATCGTCGTGGACCCCACGAAAATCAGCCTCGATGTCAGCCTGAAGATCGATGATACGTCGAACGTCAGCCATGACCGGGAAACGTTCGACCCCTGTCGAGATGCGCGAGTCTGGATGAGAGCGCAGGTGACGGAAGTCGCAGAGGCGTCAGAGGGTAGGTTTCTCTCACTCCTGATAGGGACGGCGCGAGTCTCCGTGTTTATCGGTCGGGAGGAGGACAGTTTTGGCCGGTGGAACTCCGGAATGACTCTCGACATTCATGTCGGACGGTATGACGCATGGCTCAAGCCCTGCCGCAGTGATTGTGCACCCGTCTTGTGTGGGTTACTCTATCTTGACTCTCATTCTCTTGCAGCCGGACGATAGGGGGTCTGCACGCATCTGCAATTGTCAGGGTGTATTCGCGGTCTTATGATGAAAGGAGTATCACCTGTGCGTTTGGGCAACTCTATACGAAGGATGTGGGTCACGGGCTGGATGTTGGCGCTCGTTGTGGCGGCAACCTCTGTCGGCGGAATGTCTGTCGTTCGCGCTGACGAGGTGACTGTGGCGGCCGCGTCCGACCTCAACTTCGCCATCAAAGAATTGATTGCGGAGTATGAGAAGCAGAGCGGACACCATGTGAAACTCTCGCTCGGTTCGTCCGGAAATTTCTATGCGCAACTTCAGCAAGGAGCGCCGTTCGATCTGTATTTTTCGGCGGACATTGGTTATCCCAAGAAACTGGAAGAAGCCGGCCTCACGGTGCCGGGGACGCTCTATCGATACGCGATCGGCCGTGTGGTGCTCTGGGTGCCGAAGAGTTCATCGCTTGATGTCGCGAAGGGGCTCGGGGTGCTTCGAGATCCGGGGATTCGGAAAATTGCCATTGCCAATCCCAAGCATGCGCCGTATGGTCGTGCGGCGGTGGCGGCAATGGAACATCAGCAGGTCTATGATGATGTAAAGGATCGGCTCGTGCTGGGCGAAAATATTTCACAAGCGGCGCAGTTCATCGAATCCGGCGCCTGCGATGTGGGAATTATCGCCTTGTCGTTAGCGATGGCTCCGGCAATGAAGAGCGCCGGAACTTATTGGGAAATTCCTGCGGATAACCATTCACCACTGGAACAGGGGGCGGTCATTATGAAACAGTCCAAGAAGCAGGAGATCGCCAGACAGTTCCTAGAATTCATGAAAGGTGCGCGAGGTCAGGAGATCATGACTCGTTATGGATTCACATTACCGAGTTGATCGTGCGATACGATGTGTCTATTCCCTTCTGCTGGTCATAGGAGCCGGCTGCTCGGAAGCGGTCATGATGAGCCAGGAGTCAGATCATGGCGGGGTGGTCACCTATGTCTTTAAGCAGGACCGCGGCGGTCCCATGGGGTCGCAATATCGAAGGGAGGCGCTGGATGCGATGCAGACAAAGTGCGGAAGGGGAGCTCGGGTTATTCGTGAAGGCGAGGTCCAGGGTTACACCAGTGCAGGAATGGGCACGGTGGAAGGAACGGAGGACGAGGAGCGAGGAAGGCGCTGGGGAATTCAGTTCGAATGCAAAGGAGAGTGACAATCACGATGGAACGGCTGTTCCTCAGCCGTAGCAGAAGGGGGATCTGATGAAGCTGAGCGCGAGAAATCAATTTCAAGGCCACGTTGTTCGAATCACCGAAGGTCAGGCAATGGCAGAAGTTGTGGTGAAAGTGGGCGCCTTAGAATTCGTGTCGGCGATTACCGAAGGTTCCGTTAAGACCATGGGCATCAAGGTCGGCGATGCCGTGACGGTTGCGGTGAAAGCGACCGACGTCATCGTCGGAAAATAACCTTCTTCGAGAGTCAGTCAGAGGTTGTCTCCGGTAGGAACAGATCCGGTTCATCCATACCGGCTGTGGACGAGCACATGAACTGGATCGCAATTTGGGTGACGTTCAAGTTGGCTGCGCTCACGGCGCTGATCCTCTTGGTTGTCGGACTGCCGATCGCTTATTGGGTCAGTTTTTCGCGCAGGCGCTGGAAGTTTATCGTGGAATCGGTGGTGGCACTGCCGCTGGTGCTGCCGCCGACCGTGCTTGGGTTTTATATTCTCGTCGCGATTGGTCCGCACAGCCCCTTCGGACGGTTTTATAACGAGCTCGTCGGGCACCCGCTGCCCTTTCACCTTCGAAGGCCTCCTGCTCGCCTCCATTCTCTACAGCCTTCCGTTTGCGGTGCAACCGTTTGTCGCGGCGTTCGAGCAGGTCGATCGGCGATTGATCGAGGCCTCGTGGACGTTAGGGGTGTCCAAACTCAACACATTTTTCAAGCTCATCATGCCTTTGTCCAAAGCAGGATTGGTGACCGGCGCGGTGCTGAGTTTTGCTCATACCATGGGTGAGTTCGGAGTCGTATTGATGGTCGGAGGTAACCTCGAAGGCGAGACGCGCACGGTGTCTATCGACATCTATGATGAAGTGCAGGCCTTGAATTATGCCGGGGCGGCCAAGACCTGCGCTCTTTCTTCTGATCGTTTCCTATGCCGTCTTGCTCCTGGTGTATGCCGTCAATCGGAATGTCTGGGCAGCATGGCCGCAGAAATAGACATCAATATCGTCAAGACGTTCTCCGGTCGCGCGCCGATTCGGGCTCGGATTCGATACCCGGTTGAAGCCTCGACGGTGTTGATATTGTTCGGTCCTTCTGGGTCCGGCAAGACAACGATTCTCCGTTGCGTGGCAGGACTCGAATGGCCGGAAGAAGGCACCATTCAGTTTGTCTCGAGAACGTGGCTGGATACGGCATCTGGAATCAAGATCGTTCCACAAGATCGACATATCGGCTATATGCCCAGGACTATGCGCTGTTTCCGACCTATACGGTGGCGGGCAATATCGCCTATGGGCTCAGCCACTTGTCGACCCAGGACCGCAGGAAACGCGTGGACGAGATGCTGGATCTGTTTCAGTTGCGCGGCTTTGAGTCGGCCATGCCGCGTGAACTCTCCGGTGGACAACAACAACGAGTGGCGCTTAGCCCGAGCGGTCGCGCCGCGACCGCTGTTGCTGCTCTTGGATGAGCCGCTCTCCGCACTGGACGCGCCGACTCGGGTGCACCTGAGAGATGAACTGCGGAGGCTTCTTCAAGCAATTGTCGCTCTGCCGTCAATCATTGTGACGCATGATTGGGCGGAAGCCCTGACGATGGGCGATGTGATGGCTGTCATCAGCGCGGGGAATGTGCTTGCAGGTGGGAAGGCCGATCGAGGTATTCAGTCGTCCGCATAATGCGGATGTTGCGCGCGTCGTTGGAATCGAGACGGTTGTGAAGGGGCGGGTGATCGGATCAGCGGACGGCATGGTGCGCGTGAATGTGAACGGTACGACCTTGACGGCCGTTGCAGCGGAGTCAGAAGGATCGGAAGTATTCGTCTGTATTCGATCAGAAGATGTTGTGTTGGAACGAGGTGTCACGGGGAGCAGCGCGCGGAATCATCTTGTCGGGACTGTCACTTCGATCACGCTGCTCGGAGCGTTAGCGCGTGTCACGATCGATTGCGATTTTCCGCTTGTTGCCATGGTCACTCGCTCGACTGTGGACGAGTTCGGGCTCGTATTGGGTGTTTCCGTAGGAGCCGCAATTAAAGCCGGAGCGATCCATTTGGTATCGAGGCGAGGCGCGTAGAGAGTGGCAATGGGAGTGGTCGGCACTGGATCTGGATGAAGTAACGGTGCTGCGCCTAGAACGCTCCGGTGATGCTTGCCCCAAACTTGTCCCGCACAATGGGAGTGGCCTCTTCGATGTTCAGCTTCTTTTGGAGCACATGGGCGACTGAGCGCATTTTGTACATTCGAGGCTGCTTGGTTTTCCCCTGCTCAGTGACCAGCACGTCCGCGACGCAGAGATAGGTAATGTCCTCGCTCTGTTGCGGTTGTGTCATCCCTGGATAGCCGCCTCGGCCGCTCATTGCCATCCGCATCATGGCATTGATGTCGGGCATCGCTCCGCCTCCCATCGCCATTCCGCGCATTGCTTGGGCGTTCATGCCGTTGCCCGCCATTCCACCGAACATGCCGTTCATGGCATCCATGTCGAGTCCACCCGCGTTCATGAGCGGCGTCCCTCCGCTGCCGATGCCCGCGCCGAATCCAGCCTTTGCAACCGTCTCTGGTTTCACCCCATCCCCCGCCTTGTGACAATACACCACCTGGGTCTGCAGCCAGTAGGCCGCTTCTAGCGGATCCTTGACGACTTGGTATCCCTTGGCGCTCAGTCTGGCAGAAATATCCGAAGGGGTCGCGTCCTGGTTCTCAGAGGTGTTGCGGATTTGCACATAGATGGTACGCGCGGCACTCGGCGGCAGGAGGATGGAAGTGTCGTTGACCAGTCCGGTGCGTAAAACGTTGCTGCACCCGGTGATCAACGATAGGCCGACAAGTAGACAGGCTGTGCTGCAGTACAGATTTCTGTTCCTTGGGTGGTTCATCGGAATTCAGAAATGGCCCGCCACTGACGCACTGAGTCGCTGTTGCACCAACGGGGTGGCTTCCTGATCATTAAGTTTCTTCTGGTGCACGCTCGCCGCGAGACGAGTTTGGTAGACACCCGAAGGAGGCGACGTACCGAGCTGTGAAACGGGAAGCCCCCCACCCGTAATCGCCAATTCTGTAATTTGGAGATCCGCCACGCAGGCGTAATTGATATTCTCATTGGCATCGGGTCGTGACGGTCCGCCGAACATATTGCCCACGGCGTTTCCAATTCCCTCGGCGGCATTGAGTCCCATGCTGGCGGCCCCTCCAAGGAGCGCGCCCTGCGGACCCGCCATGCTGGCCATGCCCGTCAGACCGTGCAGGCCCGAGATGATGGAACTACCGATTCCCGATCCATAACCACCGGCAACCATGTCCTCAACCGGAAGCTCAACCTTCGTTTGGTTGCAATAGACGATGTTTGTCAGCACCACATAGGCTGCGGTCTGAGGATCCCGTACGATCTGGTAACCCTTCGCGCTCAGGCGCGATTCCAGATCATTTAGCGAGACATCCTGATTGTCGGAAGAATTGCGATTCTGCAGGAAGACCGTTCGCGCTGTTGAGGGTGGCAACATGATGCTGTTGCTGGCCAGTAGATCAGTGTCCCGAACATTGGCGGCGCAGCCAGCCAGTAGGAGGGTCGCTGCCAGAAATCCGAGGAAGGAACCTGGAGCCATCTCTAGTTTCATGGGAAGTGCGGGGCTGCTGCTTAAAAGAGAGTCGCGGCGGGATTCTAGGTGAACGCCGTGAGTGTTTGCAATCATGAAAGTCATGAAATTTTGAAATTCCGCGGCCAAATCCTGCTACGGAACATCTCCCCAATATCTGTGGATATCCCTGTTGATACTGTCCATGCCAACTGCCAACACTCACGCCAATTCAAGCCGAATAGCATGTTGCCTATTTTTTAAGCATAGAGAATCGGATCGGTTACCACCACAATATCTGGTAGGTCTCTTCTTGGCTGTATGTATTAGCATTCAGTTTATGGACATCTAGCATTGTTAGAGGAGGCTGCCTGTGGATAGGAACGTAATTTTTAGCGATCATCAAAATCTCTCTTGACTTATACACAGAAATTTCTCGTCCTTGAGAATGTTTGTATCGAAATACGAAGAAAGACCGCTCTGCGAAAGGCGGTCCAAACTGTCAAGAAAGAAGTGAAATCCACTTGACATGCGACAGACGGCCATGTAACCATTGGTTACATGATGACAGCCATTCAATTCCGTCGCATTCGAGAAGAACTAGGGATGACGCAAGAGCAATTGGCCCTGGAGCTTCGTACGACGCGTGTGTCTATTGCCCGTTATGAATCAGGGATGCGACGGATCGGCGGCGCAGTGCAGGTAGCGATCACGCAGCTTGGGAGGAGGGTTGAAATTCCTATGGCCGGAGTGGTTGCGGCCGGGGTGCCGATTGAACCGGTTACTCAATCGGAATGGGTGGAAGTGCCACCTAGCATGGTGAGATACGGTGAAACGTTCGCACTCCGTGTGAAAGGGAATTCCATGATCGAAGACGGCATCCTTTCCGGCGATGTGGTGGTGGTGCGGAAACAACCGACCGCGCAAAACGGTCAGACAGTGGTGGCACTAGTGAACCGGGAAGCGACCATCAAAACCTACTTCAAGCGTGAACACCACATTGAACTCCATCCTGCCAATGCCGCGATGCAGCCATTCGTGGTCACACCTGCGGACGAATTTGCTATCGAGGGTGTGCTTGTCGGCGTGATTCGACATTGCGATAACACGTAATTCAAGGAGGGCACGGTGATGACTCATCAGCAGCAGGTCATGGTTGAGCGTGTGGATGAACTGGAGCGGATGATCGTCCGCCTGAACGGACGCATCGTGGAACTACAACGGGAACTCAAGCACAGCAAGAGTGCGGCGTTTACAGGCGGGGCTAACGGCTCGCGGTTGCGAACCTTTTTGGGCGGAATCAAACCGGTTATTCTGAATACAACTCCCATCCGAGAGAACAGGAGGGTCCAACGCCATGATCTCTGTCTCTTCTGACATCGATACCACGACTGCTGGTTACTGCGCCGATTGTGGCAAGATTGTGATGCGGCGAACCCCGCTCTTCGACGAGCAGGTTAAAGTGACGCGGGAAGTCTGTATCCGTTGCCTCGTATTGGCCTATCAACGGCGGCAGTTTGAGTCGGGCTGTTGCGGGTAAAACCACAGTTTTTGGCGCAACGGGTGCCCTTTGCAAGCCGAGGCGAGGCATGGGTGTACCTGCGGCACGACCATGAGCCGCTGATCCGACTAGAATTCAGGTGTAATGTTTTCATGTTCCATTCGGAGATTCAACTAATCATGAGCTTTATGAGCGGGTACGCTTCTCCATTTTTGGTGGCCGTTGGTTTGGGAGGGACGTTCTCAAAGCAGGTCAACTATTGCCAACCTGGCGCGGCTGGCATTTCAGCCGACAGGGCAGCAGCGTGTTAAAAGCGGCGGCTGGCACAAAGGCTCGTCAGGTAGTTGAAGCGCTGTACTTCATCATGGCTAGCCGGTCCGATCTGGCTAATCGAAGTATCGTCTCTGCTATGGCAGCTAATGAAAGAATCTGCGGTTGGCAACTGGAGGCAGATTGCCTCGCGGTTGACCATGGAGCAAGTGATGGAAGAACGCTTTGCCGATACCTATCACGCTCTCTGGAGCGAAACGATCCATCTCTAATGGCAGGCAGTTACTTCCGGTAAGAGCATGTGAGAGGAGACTTCAGCTCGGCACGGTGGAGAGCGTGACCAAAACCGGAATTGTTTAGCCGAACCGGGAGAAAAATCTGAACGCCCGACTGACATTGCCCGGCTGCTCCATCCTTGTCCTTGACGCGGGATTCGAGAAGACATAGACTCGGATCACGACCGCACGGGAATGGGGCGCTCCCGAGAACCGCCGAAAGGCTGATGGCTCCTACTGCACACACTTGCGGTAGGGGCTTTTTTGTTGCCCTGTCGCTGACCAGAAAGGACGAGAGGGCATGGATAACTTGTTCACTTGTGTATTGTTGGCGCTCGGCGGAGGGTTAGGAACCGTGGCACGCTATGGCCTCTCGCTTTGGGCGATGCCGATGAGCCAGCGCCTGCCGTGCGGCACGTTACTGATCAATATCCTCGGCTCGTTGCTCATTGGGTTCTTTGGGACGCTCACGCTTGCGGACGGGAAGTATCCCGTCTCGGAGCAGCTGCGTCTCTTCATCATGGTCGGGGTCTGTGGGGGCTTTACGACGTTCTCGGCATTCAGTCTGCAAACGCTCGACCTCTTACGCTCGGGAGCGTGGATGCGGGCAACACTGAATATCCTGCTCTCAGTCGGCCTCTGCGTAGGCGCCGTCGCCGTCGGCCATCTGGTCGCGGCCTCCTTCAACGGCGGCACACCTCGAATTGCGCAACTCGATATTGAAGAAGAGGCGTAACAGCCGATCTCGGTGTAAAACCTGGAAACCATTAAGGCCAGCTCTCGCGCGCTGCAAGTCGCAGCATAAAAAGCTTTCGCTCATCAAGTATTGAGGCGTGGGCCTATCAGCGGTCGCAGGCTGCCAAAGAAACCGCACCCGATGCCATGTCCGCTCAGACGTTATATCGTTTGCCGCCCTGCCATCACGCCCGGAAACCGTCGAGGCAACGACAGTGCTCCTGACATCCACATTGATGAGAGAGCTGCGATCCTGCCATTTTCAACAACCGGTGGCGCTCCAATGAACAGCAATCCGCACCATTTCTTATGGGTGAGACGCGTTCGCCTGACTAAGGATTTTCTCTGCCTGGCTGACGCAACGATTCTTCTCCGCACATTCCTGCTGTAGCTGTTGAGCAGTTTTTAGACGAGTAATAATCTTGCCTAACTGCGGGTCGTAAACGCGTTCGCCTTCGGTGGGCATACATTCTACCTCCGTTAGGGAATCACCCCACCAGCTGGCCATTCCGGGCGCTTCCAGATAATCCTACTTGTGCTTACTCAGGCCATCAATGTTCTGAGATGCACGAGTGATCCCAAACACAAGAGCAGGGTGAGGATCGCGAGAGTATTCACGGTTGCCGGCTCCTTCCTTCGATTGCCGTCCCCTAAGGTCAGCAATAGGCGTACCAAGGGAACTCGGTTAGACGTATGTGTCGTCACGCCATGAGCTGCGAGATTTTACCGGGTTAGCCGTGGTGGAAGAGTGGAGATCAATTGCTGGTTGAAGGAAGGTTATCCAAAGCGATACGGGACATGTGTGATTGGATACTGGACGCTGAGTGAGCGTGCTGAGGGAAGGACGGGAAGAAAGCCTATGTAGAATGAGAGGGAGTGTTCGTAATGTGGGGAGCCACAGTGGCGCCCGCGCCTAGCGACGCAGCCTGCAACCGATCAAACAGGGCCTGGATCGTGTGCGGGGCATTCGTTCTCCGTGCCATCGTGTATGGCTTCCTCCGACGAACTGACGAGACAGGGGTGAAAACCATGAGTCGACTTAGGAAGGGGCCGGTCCGGAATGCTTTTGGGGTGTTGCGTGCGATATGAGTGATGCTGGTCTGCATTGGGGGGTGACTTGGCGTGTCAAATGTGTATCACCGATACATCCGTAGCTGCGGTCTGAGATGAAGTGGTGGGCGAAGGGATAGGAAGCGTCCGCCGGCTGTCACATCTACTTACGCTAAGCGCGTCTGCGGAACATCGATGCCTAGTAACTGTCTGATCTTTGGAGATGCGTACGTCGACGCGACCGGAATGCGGACTAACGGAATGCCAACTTGTTTCAGGACGGACGCGACGAAGATATCGCGTTTTACACCGTCTTCCAGATCATGAGAACGGTCATCCAATTCGATGACGGCCTGCGGTTTCAGCGTCATCGGATCTACCAATACAAAATCGACCCGCTTGAGACTAATTCTGTTTCGAACAATGGTAGCCAAACGCTTGTCGTCGGTCGCCGTATCGATCATGGTCCACAACGGGAGTTGAGTAAATATAATGTACCGTGTTCCGAGGGCGTCCTGAAGCGCCCGAAAGAACTTTGTCTCAGTGGCCGTGAGCAGTGGACGGCGGGTCAACGTATCCACTTCATACGGGTCGCTAGCACCATCTTTGAGCATGGTCACACGCACATCGGCTCTGTGGCTCGGATTCAATCCTCGCTTACGCCGTGCGTTCATCCAGGCTCGCCCTATTATAGTGAGGCCGGTCACAACGATGAGCTCAGCAATCAACATGTAAAAAGAGAGCGGAAGGATACTCACTGTTTTGACCGCCCAACTGTAGCGGACTAGCTCCATACGTCAATCAATACCCACAAGCGGGTTTTCATTCTTAGGCGCCGAGCTAGGGAGGATCCGAGCGGCTTGCTGACTGAATGGCTTACAGAAGTGTTTCCCTTGACACTTGAAGAGGCCATTAGCAAGGCATCAGTCCTCTTTCACCAAGCTTGGATTGACTGTCGGCTTCGCTCGTGCTGGCGATATGCTCACTTGAGTCCGTCGGCATCCACTGCATCACGTTGAGAAGATCGCTGCGTTCGGCAAGGTGATAAGCCAGGGGGGTCCAGCAAGCACAGCCAGTGCCTTCACAGGTGGACAATCGAACGAGGAAGGACGAAACCTATGGCGCGCTGCAGCCCATGGTTAGGTTCCAACCGTGACCGGAACCGTGACAGAGGCCATCCAGGTATGGGCAGTTGAGTGATAAGTTGCAAAATTTATTGGTGGCGGTGAACCGGAACAAATATTATTTTGGTCCTAAAATTCGCGTTCCCCTGCGGCAGAATCATGCTATGGCCTGAGCGTGGAGGAGTGAAAGAAGTGCTGAGAAGCCTTGTCTAGGCGTCAGTTAAGCCCCTGGATGGCGGCGGTTCCGGTTGGGGCGGTCCCCTGAAGGGCAACCCTTCTTCGAACTACACTTTCTGTGCTGCCAGTAATCTCCGACTCTTTTGGAGGGCCCGCTGGGATTCCATGAATAAGCGATCCGACTGCCGATCCTGTTCGAGGAATCGATTCCACAACTGCTGGCATTGCGCTTCAAACGCTCTCACCCTACCAACATGGTTGGCGCTGCGGTGTCGTCCTCCTGCTGTTCCATCACCGGCTCTCGGTTAGCAGCTTCTCAGATGCGAGGGGTGAGCGCTTCGCATGGAGTACCAATGGCGTCTGGAGGAATTTCTTCAGACCCGTCCGGCCCTCTCCGTCGTCAGCCAGTATCATGCGGATACCTTACCGTCCGACATACTGCGGCAAGGGTGTTGACCCATCCATCGTTCTACATCAACGAGACCCTGTCTCGGGTCAACCCGCAGTAGGTGGAGCGTGAAGCTCTCGAAAGTTCGGTTTTGGGTGGGACGATCCGGGGGTTATGCCAGACGTAGCACCGATTCCTTGAGCCTCTGTCTGCCATGGCCATACTAGTGGAAATATCGTTTTATGGCTGGCGAGCCTGGATTGTTGCGCCAAATCACGAGACGTATCGTGTGGGGGACATTACCGTTCCAGTCTTTCCGTGATTCTTGCAAACGCGGTTTGTGCTCACCGGCAATAGACGTGGGTCGGGACGGCAGTTCACCGACTCCCCCGGGGCGTGAAGGTAATCTGAGGATCGACGCTGTTCCAGGTCCTGGATGTATTCCTGCATCGCCAGAGGCAACTCGGCTCGATCTCAAAGGCCTGAGTGCAAGCGATGGGTAAGATGGTGCAGATGGACTCCTACGTGCGAGAGATCCGTCGGATTGAAGGCAATCCTTCGAGGACATGGGCGCTCAGCCGTTCTCCATGCTCGAGGGCCGAGAGTTCCCATATCAACACAGCCATGCGTTGTCTGTACTCCTCCTCTAAATCACGCGCGACGCCTTCCCGGACGTCTTGCTCCATAGAGAGCAGACGTCCGCTCAGCACCTGCAACTCGTGCTGGCTTTCCCGTAGGGCTCTCTCGTGGGCTTGTAATCGAGTTTCAGCCACCCGGCGTTCGGTAATATCGGTGGCTGCAAGACGAAGATGCTGAGTGCCCTCCGAGGGGCCGACTAGGCACATGTTCACCAACGCGGTCCTCACGCCGTCTTTATGACGCAGTGTGACCTCGTAGGTGAGCGGCTCCGACCGTTGAAACGAGGTCCGCAACACCTCCATAAACTCTGGTGCCTGGTCTGCATCCACAAACTCGTATAGGCGTCGCCCCACGAGGACCGCCCGCGTCGCACCCAGCAAACGCTCCGTTGCCTCATTCACTTGTTTGATCCGTAATTGTCGATCCAAGGTAAGGTTCGCCGAGGGCGCCCCTTCATAGAGATCGTAATATTGATCCCGGCTTTCTTCGGCTTCCTGCTGAGCTCGGCGGAGCTCTTCATTTTGCAGTTCCAGTTCAATCTGGTGAATGCGGAGCTCGTGGACCAATGCCTGCACATTCTCAGAGGTAAGGCTGGGGATGGCTTTTGCGATGAGATTCCCGAGGCTCCCTTCCGCCCTCTTGCGTAGCGCCGCCGAAGTTTCCGACTGTTTCTCTGTCGACGCTTTCCTGCGAGCCATTGAACCTCTAAGACTTGCGTCATCGCTGTATCAGTCTGCGTTTATATTGACAGCGCGCTTTAGGAGATGCTCCGCATCGGCAGTGTCAATGAACTCCGCCCCTGAGGCATGCGACTTATCGACTAGGTGTACTTGATGGGAAGAGACTTGCTCCACGGGCGCTTTGACTGAGATAGGGTCTTTACGTATTCAGCGATGAGGTCGCACTCTTCCTGGGTCAGATCCGGCTTGAGAAGGATCGGAGACAATAGGGCCTCTGTCGCTAGAATAAAATCTTCGATCTCCTTCCTGACCGACACTGGACGTAAACTGGACGCCGCCGCAACTTCCATAGTGCACCTCCTCCTCTTGTGACTGCCCTGTATGGTCGGGCATACAGTACCCAATGTTACAGGACTAGGTCAATCCCTAGGCATTGTGATCCATTAGACCTACGTGGGCAAAACCATGCCGGGAAGGTTTGGCCGTCAAACATTCTTATGTTGCTCAATAGGTTGGAAGAACCACTGCGCCATCAATCAGTGGCTGAGGGCAACTACGAGCCAGTGTTAGGCAGGGTCATTACTCGTCTCAAAAAGAGTGCTCCGCAAACACGGCATGAGTGTGACGTGAATGATCACTGCATCAGACAGGCGGAGAGACCTGTTTACGCAGGAAGGGCTGGCCGTGTTCAGGCAAGAAGTTATCTGGCTATTGGCGGAGCAGAGACGTACACGAAAAGCCAGAGCTGGCGGAAGCGAAGGCCAGGCTAGAAATAGTCGAGTCGGAAATTGGTCACATTATGACAGCTCTCAAAGTCGGTAGCGGGACAGTAAGCACCAAAACAGCATTGGAAGAGTCTGAGAGGGAATGAGCGCAACTGACACAGACCTTGCAGAGTCGGAACACGATCCTCGACAAGGTAGCCACGCTTCTGCCCGATATGGCCAGCCGGTTCAAGAAATTAGTAGACGGTGTTGCTATTGTGACCCAGCAGCAGGTGGATAAAGCCCGAGGGATTTTGAAAGGGCTGGCAGGGGAGCACATTTCGCTCCATCCCTCTGCAGATGGCACCGAACGCTTCCTTACTGCGGAGTTACCTGGGGATTACTCGGGCCTCGTGGGCCTCGTTTCTCGGCAGAAATTATTATTGGTGGCGGTGACCCGGATTGAACGGGTGACCCGCGGCTTATGAGTCCGCTGCTCTGCCAACTGAGCTACACCGCCACGGCACAGGGGCTGCTTGATGAAGTGAACCGCAATAATAGCTGAAGCAGAGTTGAAGTGTCTACCGATCGTCCATCAAAAACCTGCCTGTTCTCGCGAAAGATTATTGGGGTTCTACGCACATCGCACCCCAATATCAATGTGCATGTCGCCGCATGACTGCATTCCGCCTCCGTTTCCCGGTTGATCATTTCTGACGTATCTGCGGGATCACGGCCTCGGTCTTTTGTTTTGTCGTTCGATGTAGCCTGTTTCGCATTCAGTTGAGTATTAACGACAGGAAGTGGTTCATCTGTGTGAGCTGAGCTCATCGTATTGATGACATTCTGCCGGATCAGATAGAACAAACAGGTTGGACTCGATAGACTGGCTGACAGGCAGGGCTCCCGCGAGAATAAACTCACGATGCGGCGAACTTCGATACAAGCGAATTCCTCCATTATATTGCCCACGACTTTCAGCAACCGGCCAGACGGGCATTCGCCTATGCCGTGAAACTCGCCAATGTACTGGGCACCGGACCGCATACTCTGCACGTGATCAGGCATTGCCCGAGTCATTGGGCGTATCCTACAACAGCCTTACCTGAACCCGCTCAAGACTTCTGTCATGCTGGAATTGGGACGGCTGTCGAGATTGGCGAAGGAAGCCGGAATCTATGCGGAACCTCACCTTTCTTTTCGGTGAACCGAGCGATCGCATTCTGCAGTCCACGGCTCGTTTCCATGCGGGGCTTCTAGTCATGGGAACTCACGGCCGCGCTGGCTGGGATCGATTGCGGCTCCGCAGTGAGCCAGAACCGGTTGTCCGGAAAGCTCGTTGCCCTGTGCTGACGTTGCAGGAGCTAGTGGCCCGAGACTCATTTCGACGCCATGCAAGGGTTAAACTGAATCGATTCCTCCTGGCGACGGAGTGGAAATCATTCTAAACCAGTCGGCTGAATGGCAGGCAGACGTCATCGCCGTCGGCTCTCAAGGCCGTCGCGGACTGTCCCGCTTGTTGTTGGGAAGTGTGGCGAAGGTGCTGTTGAGGCGATCCGGTTGCCTGTATTGATCGCCCCAAAATAGCTCTCGCCGAAACCGTCTCGCGATCGCCGACAGGATCGTTGAAGAAAGAGGCGTTATGGCAACCTTGTTCATCGCGTTGGTATTCGCACTCATCATTGCGTTATTCGCGCTTCAAAACACCGCTATGGTGACCGTACGTTTTTTGTCGTGGGAGCATGAGGCATCGGTCGTGCTGGTAGTGATTGGAGCGGCATGTTTTGGCGCAGCATTGGCATTTGCCGCTTCACTCGGCCACCGCTTTCGGCAGACGAGGGAAATGCGCCGCCTCGGTGATACCGTTCATTCGCAGGCTGAAAGAATCCGTCAGCTGGACTCACATGCGCAAGAAGGACAGGCTTCCTTTCCTCCAGACTTTTAGGAGTCTGTCCGAGTAATGCCGTTCTACTACGGCAAATGCTCTGCAGCGATTTGCGTCGTTCTCGGCTCGAAAAAATCAACGTACGTCAGTGAATACGCTTCCGGTTTTTTCGAGCCGCAGCCTCGCATCTACCAGCAGCTCCTTCGCCTCGCAACGAAGGATTACTCGGACAGACTCCTAGCGATACACAGACGGTCTGGATTGCATTCGAGCCTATCGATCGGGCATTTTATCGATGAGCCAGGAAGACGGAATCATAACTTCCGGCAAATGTTCCCCTATGATGGTTTTTATCCGTTTACTCAAGCTGAAGGAGCAACATGGAATCCTTCGCGGTACTTGGCCTGCTCGCCCTGATCATCGGCATCATCGGACTCGTCGTGCTCATGAAGGGGAAAAAAAAGAGAATCCGCTGAACAGATGCACTGACGTTGTGCTTCTGCCGCAACGGCGTAAGGGGTCCGTCATGAGGTCTGCTCGGTATGATGGCACCTTTTCGAATTTTTCTGCGCTGCCGCGTGGTGGCGAAGGAAAGAAAGGGAGGGACTCGAGGTGGGCCAAGGATTCTCCCTTCCGAGAAAGTCGTCGCGGATTCCACCTGTAATCTAGTCGACCGGAAAAATCCGGCCTGCATTGCGTCTACACCCCCTCCCTCGTGCAAATAAGCGATCCCTGCCTTCCGTCTCAATGATCAGAATCCATACCTCCGGCAAGACTGATACAGCGACTGGGGCTTTGCCCAGTGTTGATTGAGATCAGTAACGCCATACTAGTGAAGGCCTCATGACTCGCTGGGAGTGACGCCTCCTGCGGTCCTTCGGTCGTGTGGTGACCTGTGCCGAATGCCAGACTAGAGAGGATAAATCAACGATATTGTCGGTGCCGACTGCAGAGGGTCGTTAAAAAACTAGGTGAGTATGTCTAACCAGGAGAGACGCCATGGCCAACATCATTATTCATCTCGCTACGGCCTCAGCTGTGCTTATTGGCGGCGGGAGCTCGGCCGGTTGGGCGCAGGTTGTGAAGGTGCAACACTCCGTCCCTTACGAGTCCGTGACGGAATCCGAACGACTGTACCAGGAAGATCGGGCGGAGACCATTCGCGGGGTGGTTGAAAGCCTCGATACGGTCACGATGCGGGAAGGCGCGCTGTTTAGACAGCTTCGCCTTAAGGTCGGTGATGATACGCTCGTGGTCCATTTAGGGCCGCAATGGTTTATGGAACAACAGGTTCAGCGCCTTCAACTGGATGTGGGCCGAGAAGTCGAAGTGCAGCGGGTCTCGGGAGATGGTGAATGGCAAACCGGTGGTGGTCGCTGCGGAAATCCGAAATGATCGTCGGGATAAGCAATTGAGGCTGCGTCATCCGAGCGGCGTCCCTGTGTGGGCCGGCAGCGAGTACATGCGCTGAAGGATGTTTCCATGATCAAAACCTTTGTCATTCTGGGAGCCTCCGGAGATTTGACGGCTCGGTTTCTTTGCCGGCCTTGACCTGTCTCATGGCGCTGGAAAACTACCGAAAGGCTTCCGTGTGATCGGCCTCGCCCGCGATCTCTGGAACACAGAAACATTTCGGCAGCACCCCGGAGAAAAGATGGCACGGGCAGCGCCCGGCACCTCAGCGGAATTGCTTGATGCCATCCTCCGGATCAGCGAGTATCATCATGTCGATGTGATGAACCACAGTCAGCTGGGCAGGTGCCTGAATGCGGTCAAGGAGCCGCTTCTCGTCTATCTCGCACTCCCGCCGTCGCTGTTCAAACCGACGATCGAGACGTTGGCGAGGCTCGACCTGCCTCGGGGCACCAAAATGATATTGGAGAAGCCGTTCGACGAAAACCGGGTTTCCGCACAAGACCTGAACCGATTGCTGCATGAATCGTTTCCCGAACGGGATGTCTTTCGGCTGGATCATTTTCTGGGCAAGCAGACGGTGCAAAACATCCTGGGTCTCCGCGTTGCCAACCGCGTCTTCGAACCGCTTTGGAATTATCAGCATATTGAGCGTGTAGAGATCATCCGGGATGAGACTCTCACGGCCGCCGGTCGGGCGTCTTCCTATGACACGACCGGCGCGCTACGCGACACGATCCAGAATCACCTGCACCGCCCGCAATTGATCCACTTTGCAGTCACGAAGCGTGCGTTCATCCAGCGAGTGGAACGGCTCCATCCCGATCACAGCCAGCAACTGGTGGGCGGCCTCGACCCCGAGGCGCGACGCTGCTCAAGCCAAGTGAGACGTTATTCAATAGGTAGGTCTCATTCGGCTCTCACTGCATCACGAAATTTGGACAACATTGAATGAGACCTTGGCTTGGTACGGCGCTGTCCCGACGCAGGCGTCGAGCTGGCTCCAGAAGCCTGACGCGTCCGGACCATGGATCGCGCTTGACATAGAACTGCCGATAGATAACGTTCTGTTGAACCTGGACCGTTTCCCCGAAACGCCAGCGAGTAACCAGTCAATAAAAGGAGGCCTGTATTATGAGCGGACTGTCATTGGAGAATGCCCTTCCCTGGCTCCTCAGCATGGCCGCGACAGTGGGGATAGCCAGTCTGCGTGTCGGCCTGGTGCTGCTGCTCGGCTACCTGGGGATCAGGTTCGTCCGTCTTGGAGTGCAACAACTGGAGCGCGTGATCATTTTGGCGAGTGATGCCAAGGATCAGCAGTCCGGAACCGCCCTGAAACGGGCAGCGACGTTGACGGGAATTCTTAGAACGATCGCTCTGACGGCAATCTGGGCGATCGTTGTGATCGAATCGCTCCAGCTGGTCGGGATAAACATCGCGCCGATCCTGGCCGGCGCAGGTATTCTCGGCTTGGCTGTGGGTTTCGGGGCGCAGAATCTGGTGCGAGACCTCATCAGCGGGTTTTTCATCATTCTCGAAGATCAGATCAGGCTGGGAGATGTTGCCGTCATCAACGGGACCGGCGGACATGTGGAAACCATCACGTTCAGGACCATTTCATTGCGTGATTTCTCCGGAGTCGTGCATATCTTTCCCAATGGCGGCATCTCTACTCTCTCCAACATGACCAAGGAGTGGTCGGCATTCGTGCTGGATATGGGTGTCGGCTACAATGAGGACACAGACCGAGTGGTTGAGGTGATGAAGGCGGTCGGTGATGATCTCCGCCAGGATCGGCTATTCGGTCCGACGATAATCGAGCCGATCGAAGTCGTGGGAGTGGAGAACTTTAGCGAATCCGCCGTGGTGCTTCGTGCGCGCATTAAAACGAAGCCGCTGGAACAGTGGAACATCGGTCGTGAGTATCGGCGTCGCTTGAAGAAGGCCTTTGATGTGCAAGGAATCGAGATTCCCTTTCCGCATCAGACCATACGAATGGGGACATCTACAGGACCGTTCAAGGTTGAGTTGGTCGCCGGATTAAGTAGCGCGCAGTCTTAACCCTGATTGTCAGCTGGGCTTAAGGCACCTCGTTCTTGCTTATTTATCCATTTACCTCCCGCTGAACAATTCCCTACGGCAGGGTAGGAGAGTCACCCCCCTGAAGGCCCGCTTCCCTGCGGTCCCGGCAAGGGAGGTCTGGTGACGCCGAATTCTTTGAACCATTGCTCCATTCATTGTCTCGCAGAAGTGCAGAATGCATTTGCCAATCCTACACCAAGACATTGGCGTACGAAGCTCCCGTACTGCGGCACTTTATGGCGCGAGTCGAAGAGCGCGCTCCTACATAGAATATTGCGCTTGAGCTTAATGGTGGTGATCTGCCGCTCGGTTCCACGCGGCTCCTCTAAGCTGGCTCCTCGATGGTGCCCGCGCACGCCTACTCCTTCCTAGCAACGTTCCATTCAACCGCATGAGAGCGACAGAGGCTGATTTGCCTTCCATACTACGATCTACTCCTAAGTAATTGTGTTTCGGTCTGTCCAGTGGGCTTCAGACGTTAAGCCCGACGAAAAAAATCTGTGGCTAGGAGTAATTTGTTCCGAGACATGTTATAAGCAACTCCTTCGCAGCCCATATTCCCCCCTGAGATACGTATTGCATGGCTCGGCTCGACGGCCGGAAAAGCGGCATGTTTCTTCGCAAGCGCGATCTGCATGGGGTATGGCAGGTGGAGTGATCATGGACGGTCATGGTAGCCAGAGGATTGTACGGGCACTGATTTGATGGACTCATGTGCCTCGTCATCAAGAAGGAGGGAAGGCCTTGATGGCTTGCGTGAAAGAGATTGCAGAACATGAAGTCGTAAACGAAGCGCCGACAATGATCGATGCTTCGATTCGCGGCGATAGTAGGATCGCAGGGGGCAGGGCAAGAAGACAGCGGCGATGGCACCGAAGCGGCATAGTCCTTCTGAGTGGCTTGCTATGGATGACGGCAGCGCCGGTCTTGTCACAACTCATTCCATTACCACCTAAGCCACCTCAATTGCCCACGGTTCCGCCGCCCGTCCAGCCCCCAGGCCTCGAGCTGCCTTCACCGCGCCCTCCCAGTGATCCCGGTACCGCAGTGACAGGTCCAAAAATCATGGTTAAGGACATTCACGTCGCCGGGAGTACAGCCTTTACGCCTCAGCAACTGGCCGAAGTTACGGCGCCCTATAAGAACCGCGAGTTGACGGCTGAAGACCTGGAAGCCTTACGGCTGGGCCTTACGTATTTCTATATCAATCATGGATATGTCACCTCAGGGGCTGTGGTTCCGGAACAGGATGTTGCCGACGGCGTTTTGACGATGCAGATCATCGAGGGCAAGATCACAGCAGTGAATGTCGAAGACACCAAATGGTTTCGACCCGGCTACTTTCAAAGCCGTATCAACCTGGCGGCTGGGCCTCCATTGAACGTGGGAGAGTTGGAAGATCGCTTGCGGATCATCCAGTCCAATCCGCGCATCGAACGAATCAATGCCGAACTGCTACCTGGATTGGCCATCGGGGAAAATACCCTCAATGTGAAAGTAAAGGAAGTGAATCCGTTGAAGGCCTGGCTGGAGTTTAACAACTATCAGTCTCCAGTCGTGGGCGCGGAGCAAGGGTTTGTGACCCTCGCCCATCGGAATCTCTTGGGTTTTGGTGACACGTTGAGTCTGCAGTATGGCCGATCCGCTGGCGTGAATCCGATGCTGAACTTTCGATATGAAATTCCAGTAAGCCCTCGGGATACGACCGTTGCCTTTCAGTACCGTCGTTTCGATTTTGCTGTGAAGGAAGCGCCTTTTGACTCCTTGGATATCGAGAATAAGGCGCAAATATTCGGGATTTCCGTTAGACATCCCGTGTACCGAACCGTCGATCAGGAATTTGCCCTTTCGCTGACGGGAGAGCATGAGCGTAACGAAAGTTTTCTGGGTGGCGTCCCAACCGAATTAATCGCCGGTTCCCCCGGCGGCCTATTTCGCGTGACGGCCCTGCGTTTCGGTCAGGAGTATGTCAAACGCACCCCTGAGCAGATATTCTCGGCCCTCTCTCGACTTTCGGTCGGAGTAGGAGCGATCGGAGCCACTGCCAACGGTGACCCAAATTTACCGGATGCGCGGTTCTTTTCCTGGTTAGGCGAGGCACAATATACTCGCCAGCTGCCGTTTTGGCGGACGCTCCTGGTTAGCCGAGGAGTCGTGCAATTGTCGAACGATCACCTCTTTCCCCTTGAGCAAATCGCGGTAGGAGGACGCTACAGCGTCCGTGGGTATCGAGAATTCACTCTTATCCGTGACAATGCCGCCATGGGATCAATCGAGGCGCGGGTGCCTGTCTATACGACCAAGGCAGGTGTCGATTCTGTCTTTCTGGCGCCGTTCTTTGATTTTGGTCATGGGTGGCAGACCACCGTGGCGACCCCTGGCACGCCTCCTAAAACATTAGCCAGCGTTGGTATTGGAGCCATCTGGAATTTTTGGCGTGGCAGTCATTTCGAAATCTATTACGGAAAACAGTTGAAACGGTACGATACCGGCGGCGACAACCTTCAGGATCACGGCATCCATCTGCAAGTGGTCGTGGAGGCGTTCTGACGACGGGTTCTACTTTGGGATTTTTCGCCGGTTGAAGTTGTGCCCTGTTTAGGGTAAGAGAGGGGCCGTTCTCTCTTACCTCTTGAGGAGAATTACCATGACGCGTGACTGTGCAAGGCCATCGGCAGTAACCCGTGGATTGTTCGCTTTTCTATTCTGTGTGGCGGGTGCCGCTTCAATTGCCCATGCGCAGTCGACGAACATTGTCGCAACTCCCCCGGGCGCTGGCGGACTGGGCACCTCCCTTAACACCTCGGGCAATACGACAAATATCACCGGTGGAACGAGACCAAGTGGCGGCCCTAATCTATTTCATAGTTTCAACCAGTTTTCGGTAGGGACGGGAGACGTCGCGGCGTTTGTGAATCCTGGCGGGGTGTCCAACGTCATCAGTCGTGTGATCGGAGGATCGCCGTCGAATATTTACGGAACTGTTCAAGCACTCAATGCCAACCTGTTTTTTCTCAATCCATCTGGTATCGTGTTCGGTCCCGCCGCACATCTCAACGTATCGGGGTCTGCCTATTTCAGCACAGCTCAGCAGCTGCGGTTAGGCGATAATGGCGTGTTCACTGCCAACCGCAATTTACTGGCCCTGGATACCACGCTTTCGTCTAGCGCACCCGCTGCATTCGGTTTTCTGGGTCAGGGACCCTACGGCTCGATTATCCTGACCTCTTCCAGCACTCTCCTGCAAGCCAATGCGGTGGTCGGATTGGTGGGGGGACCTATTCAAATTAACGGCTCGAAAATTACCGCCCAGCGCATCATTGTCGGCAGTACCAGTTCTCCAGGTGAAATCAGCGCACAGCCTGTGGTTGGAAATCCATTTGCCGGCGCTTCAGGAACGGGGGTCGTGCAGGCGCTACCAGGGACGCTTCTCATTGCGGGGGGCGGAGGAGTCATCCCCGCGTCGGTGGATTTATTGCCGGGCAATATTACGGTGCCCAGCGGGGCCCAGGTGAATACGACGACCAACCCGATCACCCAACGAGTCACCCAGATTCAAGTGGTACAAATCCCAGGACAAAGCCTGGGAGCTCTTCCTGCTCTTCCGACTGCCACCGCGGGGGTAAATCCAATTTTCAATCCAGTCGATCCAGTGGTGTTTCTCAATCGTGCCGCGACTCTACTCCCGCAGCAAAAACCGGCACCTCCAGCTCCCTTGTTAGCCAGCCGATGCGCCTCACAGAAGGATAGCCAGTTCAGCAGCCTGGTCCAAGCCCCGCGCGATGTGACGCCGTCGCAGCCGGGCGTTGCGTTGACGACACCGGCGGTTCTGCAGGAAGTGGACGCGGAATCGCAGTCCTCCGTCAAGCAAACGGCGCAGGGAATCGGTATTCCTTCCGCACAATCGGTCGAACCATGGCAGGGATGCTAGCCCGCTCAGGAGGACGTCATGCCAATGAAGAAGAGGAATGGCACTCGCGGCGACGTGAAGGGCGGTGAGATTATGTGGACCCTCGGTCTCAGAAATGTGCTCGCCACGCCTCTGAAGACTCTCCGCCTTGGGTTCGGCCTACTTATAGTCAGTTGGGCGGCTGTGCCCGCATTTGGGACAATGCTGAACTCATCGGCCTCCTCACCGGCGCAAGAAATGCGGGAGGGACGTGCACGATTTGAACAGGGCGGATTTGCTCAAGCTGCGATACATTGGATGACGGCAGCCCGGCTCTATGAAGAGCGCGAACAACCTAAGGAACAGTGCCAGGCCTTGATCAATTTGTCACATGCGCTCCAGCAGGAAGGGCAGATTCGGCGGGCACAGAGTACCTTACAGACGGCGCTTACGCTTTCGGAGCGTATCGGGAATCGGTTGCTGACGGCGATTATCCTGGGTCAACTGGGCAGCACGTCGCACGTCCTGGGAAAAGAGGAATCCGCGACGGAACATTTGACGAAAGCATTGGCACTGGCGCGTGAGGAGCAGAATCCCGCTTTGGTCGCGGGAGTGCTTAACGATTTGGGCAATGCGCTTGTAGCCCGCCGGCAGTTCGCAGAGGCCATCGATGTCTATACGGAAAGCCGTAACCTTGCGCGTGAAACCAATCAGGCGGCTCTTGCAGTCACCGCGCAAATCAATGGTGCTGCTGCGTTGGTGCAGGATCAACAATTGACCGAGGCGCAGCGACAATTGGATCAAGCCATGTCGGAGGCACAAGCCTTGCCGGACAGTCAGGCAAAGACGGCAGGGCTCCTCAATATCGGTTTGGGGTACCAAGATTTGCACTCGGCTGTGACGGCAGCGCGACAGGGCTCGCAGGGTGACCGTCAACTGGCAGGAAGGAAGCAGGATTCGAATAGCCCTGCCGGGCGTGGAGGGGTGGCCTCGTCGTCGAGTCCCGGACTGCTTAGGCAATCGTCCGAGGCATTGACGGCTGCCGGTGAAGTGGCCACGAGAACCGGCGATGCACGCGGCCAATCCTACGCCTGGGGGTATCAGGGGGAACTGCTTGAAAAAGAACACCGAAACACTGAAGCGTTGGAAGCCTCGCGAAAAGCTACCTTTGCCGCTCAGAAAGTCAATGCGCCGGAATCACTTTATAGATGGCAGTGGCAGACTGCACGGTTACTGAGAACCGCTGGCAAGGAGGATGAGGCGCTGGCCGCCTATCAGCGTGCTGTCACATTATTGAAACCGATTCGCTTCGAGTATTCCGTCGGCTTTCAGAATCGTCACCACTCGTTCTACGATTCGGTCTCCCCGCTCTTTTCAGAGTACGAGAATGTCCTCCTCCGACGAGCCTCGGTCTCAAAAAATCCTGAAGAGAGCGAACAGTGGTTGGTACAGGTGAAAGATACGGTCGAAACGTCTCATGCCGCCGAGTTGCAAGACTATTTCCAGGAGGATTGCGTGGGAGCCGTGCGAACCCAAGGGCAGAGAACGATGATTCCCCACGGCACAGCGGTGCTCTATCCCATTTCGTTTCCAGATCGACTTGAATTGGTAATGGAAACCTCGGACGGCCTCAAGCAAGTCACGGTTCCCGTCAGCGGAGAGAAGTTGACGAAAGAAATTCGAACGTTCAGACGACAGATCCAAGACCCTCGTTCGCAGAATTATTTGCCCGCCGCGCAGGCTTTGCATGGATGGATCCTGGCGCCACTTGAGCGGAATTTTCAAGCAGCCAGCATTACCACCCTGGTGATGGTGGCTGGGGGGCCATTCAGGACGATTCCCGTAGGAGCCTTACATGACGGCCGGCAACATGTCGTAGATAAGCTGGCAATCGCCGTGACACCAAGTCTGAAATTGACCGATTTTCCATCCACTCCTCGGAAAAAAGGGACGCTGTTGTCGGTTGGCTTGACCGAGTCGGTCGAAGGCATGCCTGCCCCGCGCCATGCTGACGCGGAAGTTCAGGCCATTAGAACGCTGTACGGTGGGAAGCTCTTGATGAATAAGCAGTTCTCTGCGCCGTTACTCGAAGAGGAGATCAAAGATCAGGGAGTGGGAATCGTACATGTGGCTTCGCATACGGTAGTCGCGAACGATCACAAGAATTCGTTCGTGCTGGCGCATGACGGCCGGATCAGCATGGATCGATTGTCCCAACTCGTTGGGTTACAGCAGTATCGGCAACAGCCGTTGGACCTCTTGACCCTCAGCGCCTGTGAAACTCCCGAGGAAGACGATCGTGCCGCGCTCGGTCTCAACGGTGTAGCCGTGAAGACCGGCGCAAGGACAGCCTTGGCCACGTTATGGATTACCGAGGACGAAACGACGTCCGAACTCGTTTCCGAATTTTATCGTCAACTGCAGGACCCGGCGCTGTCCAAGGCGGTGGCGCTGCAGCGGGCGCAGCAGAAGATTCTTGCACAACGTGGGCGCAGCCACCCCAGTTATTGGGCAGCCTTTCTCTTGATCAACAACTGGATGTGAAGATGGGATTGTTTTGACTGCTGCGGAGAGAGGCTACCAGGTTTGATCTTAAGGCCACAATCGGGGTGAAGATGTGGCCCTTTATAGTTGAAGGTACGGATCAAGCGAAAGGAACCGGGCAGCTGGTAGAGGGGGTATTTGAGACCTTACAATTTCCTCCCCGTCATGATCTCATACGCCTCATCAAGCGTGTCTACTTCTCTGACCAATACCTTGGATTCAAGACTGAGCGCAACTCGATTGATTCGAGGGGCATAAAATTGGCCTCGCGGGACCAATAGGATACGATATCCTCCGCGCGCCGCCGCAGTGGTTTTCTCAGCCACCTGAGTAACCTGACCAATCGTGCCGTCGCGTTCCAGCGTACCCGTGATAGTGATTTCCTTGCTTAATGAATCTCCTTTGAGCAAGGCGAGAAAGCCAATAGCCAAGGCAGCTTCCGCAGCCGACCCTTCTGTACTGAGCGGTCCAACAAAAGTGGCGTACAAGGATAAGATGCCGCTCGGACGAATCGATGGCGCGAGACGCGCTACCGCAAAACTGAAGGCGCGGTGAATCGAGCCCATCCCGGCGCCTCTGACGGGCACTTGACTCCTCCCCCATCGCAAGGCCAGTGAGGTTGGCTGGCTAGCCTCGTCCCATTTCATCACGAACGCCGGAAGTCCCACTTGCTGGTCGGTGGTTAGAGCCACAGAGATCGGCACCGTGACCGTACGGCTTGCAAGGGCTGTTGATGGAAGGCAACCCAGCAGGCCTGCCAATGATGCAACAAGGGTGATGAGTAGCGGAGAGATCGAATAGGTGTGGTTGCGTGTGGTGTGTGCGTGCATGAGTCAAGTCTAGATGAGGGTCGTCGTTTGTCAAATCGACCCGACCAGCAGCCTCCTATTTCCTCCTGCCCATTCCCTACTGAGAAGTTGCGAGGGCGACGCATGACACTCCATGCTGTCTCTTACGACATGCGCATGGTACTCTGGGGCCGTTTCATCGACGGCCAAGGACAATACAGAGGCCGGGCCGATCAGACGAAAGGGTGCTGATGTCAGCAGAGCGCTCGGTGGTTATTACCGGAGCGTCATCGGGAATTGGCGCCGCTTGCGCGCGTTATCTCGATGAGCGTGGATTCACCGTCTGGGCGGGTGTCCGACGACCAGAAGATGGTGACGAGCTGGCGCGCCGGTGCTCAAGTCGCCTTCGTGTGCTCAGTCTGGATGTCACGAAATCGGAATCGATCTCTGCGGCCGGCCGGATGTTGACCGAAATTACGGGCGAGAGTGGATTGTGGGGCTTGATCAATAATGCCGGCATCTCAGTCGCCGGTCCGCTGGAGCTTCTGCCGCTCGATGACGTGCGATCCCAGTTCGAGGTCAATGTCATCGGGGCGCTCGCCGTCACCCAGGCCCTTCTGCCGTTGCTGCGACGAAGACGGGGTCGTATTGTCAATATCAGTTCCATTGCAGGACTCACTGCCACGCCTTTTCTCGGGGCCTATTGCAGTTCGAAGTTTGCCTTGGAAGCCATGAGCGATGCATTGCGATTGGAGCTAGTCCCTTGGGGCATCACGGTTTCCTTGGTTGAACCAGGCGCGGTTCAGTCCCAGATTTGGCAACGCGCGACGATGTCCGCGACTCACATGTTGAGGCAGGTGACACCCGCGTCGCGCGCGCTCTATGACGAACCGCTTCGTCGCATCCAGGAGGTTGTTGAGCGGGCGGCGAAGCGTGCGATTCCAGCCGCAGTGGTCGCTCGCTCCGTGGCTGATGCGTTAACCGCGCCACGTCCACGCGCGCGGTATCTAGTCGGCAAGGATGCGCGTTTAAGGGCGTTGATGAAGTGGATGTTGCCCACTCGCGCGCAGGATCGGGTGTTGGCGTGGTTCCTGGGACTGGAGTACCGTGATTAGCAGGATGCTGAAAAAGCCGGCCAAATTTGTTTGTTGCATCATTCATAGACTCACATACTTAGTACGCGGCGCTCTCCATCTATCGGGACGCGCATCTGGATGCGGCCCTGTGGGACAGGGTTCTGAAGTTCCACGGAAGTGTATTCTTGATGCCACTCAGCATAACAGGGAATTCTGTGGCAGCTCACTCTCGGCGTTTCGGTGAAGATGACAGTTGCAGATGTCATTAAGTGGAGCGATGGTATTGCAACGAGTCGGAGCATGTCATGCCTGAACCAGGGCTAGTCCGGTCTGCGGGCGGAGTCGTGCTCCGGCAGCAGGACGTGTTGTTGATTCGTGTCTCTGACAGCAGGGGGCGCCCGATATGGTCATTTCCTAAGGGACGGCTGGACGCGGGCGAAACTCCGGCCCAGGCTGCGGTGCGGGAGGTGTTGGAAGAAACAGGCTGGCGTTGCCGAATCGAGGCAGACTTGTCGATCACCGAATATTGGTTTCAGCGCGAGGGGCGGCGATTTCGTAAAACGGTAGTCTGGTTCAAAATGACGCCCATCGAACAGGGCGGTGTTCCTGATGGGGAAGTCGAGGACGTACAGTGGGTCGATCATCAGGAAGCGCTTGGTCGACTGAGTTATGCGTCGGATGTGGCCTTGTTGTCTCAAGCCATTGCGCACGGGTTGGCTGCGTCCTGACGGAGCGGCATTGTCGCGCCCTGTCCGCCTTGACAAGTCTGGCCCCCTTTACTAGACTCGCGTTGATTGTTGTCTCGTGCCTCATCTTGCACGGCAGGGCCGTGCAAGTACGCGCCTCTCCTCACGACTCTGCATCAACAGACGAACGTCAATCACGGCGCGTTCGGCACCACACAGAGGCTCGCCCGTGTATAGTCTGGCTCGCTTCTCTTTGCTGGAAATGACTGAATGTTCGGCTGTGCTTCGGCAGCTGGGTGAGCAATCACGCTCACTGCGCGATGTTGCTGCGCGCGCGGTTGACTATCTCTATGCTTCTCTCGGCGATCCGCATACGGGCGCGCGTGATTGCGTTCTGGTTCGATGCTTCAAGACGGTACCCTATGGTCGGCTCGACCCGTCGATTCAGCGGTTGGCCCGAGAAAAGTTGGGGGGTATCCCTCCGCTCCCAGACCTGAAGTGCTTTACGCTCATGGCCACGGCTGGGGAGGAGCCGGACTGGAACCATGTGGAATTGTCTCATCGCTATCGCGTCATTCCCATGGTGAATGCGGACTTCGTGAAACAGTTTCCCATGTTCTCACAGCTCCTGCATCAATTCGGAGTGTCCACGGCGTTTGACGTGACGCCGAAAGGCGAATGGCTCGTGGATGTGGAAGAGAAAACCTATAACGTGTTTTACGTGCCGGATGCTTTGCACAATCCTTATGTGCCGGTCCAGAAAGAGTTTGTCCGAAAGTTTGGAGTGGCATCGGTCTTATGTTTTGGCGGCATGCTGCCCTCCCGTGATTTATTCGCCGTCATTTTGTTTTCCAGAACACCTGTGCCGAGAGACACCGCTATGCTGTGTAAGTCTCTGGCGCTGAGCCTGAAAGCTTCGCTGCTGGCATTTGATGAAACGGCTGATGCCGAAACGGAGAGGGCCGCTCAACCGGCGGCAAAAGCGGTCGGTGCGTTGGCGGAACAGCTCGAGACGACGAGGCATCAGTCTCGCCTTGCCGTCAGTGAGCAGCTGTTGCAGGTATACGAAAATGCGGTACGCACGCAATCAGCTGGAATTGCGCAGGCTCAGCAAGCGTTTCGGGAACGCGCCGATGCTCTTGAACGATCAGAACGCGCACTGCACGAGCAAACCAGAATTGTCAACTCGATATTGCGAAGTATGGGCGACGGCGTCGTTGTGACCGATGGAGAGGGCAAGTTGGTGGTCGCTAATCCCGCCATCGAAAGCATTCTCGGCTTTTCACCTGGCGGTGTGCCCCCCGCGGAGTGGCCCCTGCATTATCAATTTTTCCATGACGACACGGTGACCCCTTTCCAACGCCACGAATGGCCGCTGGTCCGCGCATTAGAAGGGGAGAAAATAGACTGGCTTGAGGTCTACATGCGCGCCTCTCACGATGCGCCTGGCCGCTGGATTAGCATCAATGCCAGGTCCGTGAAAGACGATGACGGCGCGCTGCGTGGCATCGTGGCGGTGTTTCATGACATCACCTGGCTCAAACGGGCGCAGGACGCCTTGTTTGAGTCGGAAGATCGCTACCGTAGTGTGGTCGAAGGAGCGCGAGATATTATTTTCACCATTTCGGTGGACAGCACGCTCACGTCGTTGAATCCGGCCTTTGAATCAGTGACCAATTGGTCGCGCTCGCAATGGATCGGAGAGCCGTTTGTGGGCCTCTTGCATCCCGATGATGCCGGCTTCTGTCAGGATGTCGTGCAGGCGATCCTGGAGCGCGGGGCGCCGTTGACCTGTTCTATGCAAATCGGCATGAAACAGGGCGGATACATTACAGGAGAATTCGTCGGGACCCCGCAGATTCGTCAAGGCCGGGTGGTCGGTGTGCTGGGCATTATTCGTGATGTGACCGAACGGCGTCGGATCGAAGACGCGTTGCGCGTCAGCGAGGAACGGGTGCGTTCCATCGTACAGTCGACCACCGATGCCATTGTATTAGTCAACGCGCTCATGAAAGTGGCCTTCTGGAACAGGGGAGCCGAGGAGACGTTTGGCTATGCGGCCGAGGAGATTATTGCGCAGCCTGTAACCATGATTATTCAGGATCGCCATCACGAGCAGTTGGAGCGCCATGTGCAACGGGTTCGGCTGCTGGGTGGCCCCCACGTCGCGAACAAGACGTTGGAACTGGCCGGTCGGCGAAAGGACGGCATCGAATTTCCGTTAGAGTTGAGTGTGACCTCATGGCAAGGCAAGTCCGACCTGTTTTTTACGATCATCATGCGCGACATCAGCGAACGACGGTTGGCCGAAGAGCAATTGGATCGTTTGCATCACCACAATCAGGTTGTGCTGAACTCCGCCGGAGAAGGGATCTACGGGGTAGATCGGGAGGGGAGGCTCACGTTCGTCAATCCGGCGGCGGCCAAGATGTTCGGTTGGGAGGCGGAAGCACTGATCGGTCAGTCTCTCCATGCGCTGGTGCACCAGACCGATCTCAGGGGCATGCCATTCACGGAGGAGCACTGCCTCATTGGGGAGACGATTAGGGGGGGCGAGTTGCGAGAACATGTCGATAGCGTATTTTGGCGTAAGGACGGGACGAGTTTTCCAGTTGAGTACGTCAGCACGCCGATTCAGGAGCGAGGGGAGATCGTGGGCGCGGTCGTGGTGTTCAAAGACACCACGGATCGAAAACGCGCGGAAGAACAATTGCAGGATTCCTTGCGGCGTTTGCGAAAGCTGTCCGGTCGGATGGAAGGGATTCGCGAAGAAGAGCGGGGGAGAATCGCGCGTGAATTGCATGACGAACTGGGCGTGGGGTTGACGTGCCTCAAAATCGATCTGTCGCGTCTGGGCGGCCTATTCGGGGAACGGCTGCCGATGCAGGACCGTGCCAAGATCGACGAGAAAGTTCGCGGCATGAAGGAGCAGGTAGATAGTACCATTACCTCTGTTCAGCGCATTGTGGCGGAGTTGCGTCCCGGTGTGCTCGATGATCTGGGACTGGTAGCGGCGATCGAATGGCAGTGCCGTGATTTTCAGCGCCGCACCGGTATTGCCTGTCGATGTATCGTCAGTCATGAAGATTTACGCGTGGATCCGGAACATGCCACCGCAGTCTTTCGAATTTGCCAGGAGGCGTTAACGAATGTGACGCGGCATGCCCAGGCGACACAGGTCCAGGTACAATTGGATGATCAAGGCGTGGGTTTACAGCTGCAGGTAAGCGATAATGGACGAGGTATTCCGCAGGATCGGCTCGCGGATGCGAGGTCATTCGGACTGTTGGGGATGCGGGAACGCGCCGGGCTTCTTGGTGGAGATGTGCAAATCAATACACAGGAAGGCGCAGGGACCACAATCTTGTTACGTTTGCCTCGTTAACCGAAAGGAGAGTGAGACGTGCGAACAACAGCGGCGGTGCGGATTCTGGTGGTTGATGATCATCCCTCCTTTCGCCGCGGGGTCAAAGATATTCTGGAGGAAGGATTTGAAGGCTCGAGTATGGCGGAATGCGGGAACGCCCAGGAAATGCTTGACCACGTGCGGGAGTGTCCCTGCGATCTCGTGGTCATGGACATCAGCATGCCTGGACGAAGCGGGCCGGAAGCGCTCAAGGAGTTGAAACTATTGGCGCCCACTTTGCCGGTACTGATTTTAAGTATGCACCCTGAGGACCAATATGCCATCCGCATGTTCAAGGCCGGCGCAGCGGGATATTTGACGAAGGCGAGCGCACCGGAAGAATTAGTGCATGCAGCTAAAAAAGTGTTAGCGGGCGGACAATATGTCAGTGCGTCGGTGGGAGAAGCGCTGGCGCTCACGGTGAGAACCGGGGTCGATAAGTTGCCGCATGAACGTTTGTCGGATCGAGAGTACGAAGTGTTGTGCCTCATTGCCTCGGGGAAGACCGTCAGCGATATTGCCGAAGGTATTCATTTGAGCGTGACCACGATCAGCACCTATCGCGCGAGAATTTTGGACAAGATGAGTTTGAAGAATAATGCCGAATTGACCCGGTATGCATTACAACACGGATTGGTGGTCTGACTACTTAGTGAAGAGGGTCGAACGAACAATGACAACGCTTCCTGTCTATTTCTGACACAAGAATCGCACACCTGCCGATAGGCTTCATTCTTCTTCCATTGTAATGTTTGCCGCATGCAAGAGTCGTGGATTTTGGGCGGAGCGACGCTCTTGTCGATCTTCCAGGCCATTCGTGGGAGTAGCTTGATCGAGCGGTCTTCCTCACTTGAACGCCGGCCACACCTGTCATCTCGACATTGGCCTACGGTCTTAAGTGGATTAACTACTGCGGAAGCTGCCATGTTGCAAGACTTGGCCTGGTGGGGACCATTGATGGAGAATCGACTGCAACAAATGGCCGGAGTACGCGTCGAACCCGAACCGCTCGGCAGGGGGTGAACTTATGATGCGAATGACAACCTTGACAGGCCAACGACTGAACAAACGACCGAAGGTTGCGGTGGTCTATGAAGATGTGACGACCGGATTCCGACTGGCTGATTGGTTTGCGCGGCATGGTTATCAACCCACTTTGACATCTGCCGTTCACCATCTGGAAGGCAATCTACATGAACTCCATCCCGATGTCATCGTGGTTGGTTTTTCTTCTTCTCCCCCGTCACTCCACAGTACCGTGCCGCGTCTTAGAACGACTTGCCCGCAAGTGCCGATCATCGCCGTGGTAGATCAGCCCCTGAGCACGCTGCGGGCCGCTTCAAAAGTTGACGGGGCTAACGCGGTTGGAGGGGATGTGTTCATGTGTCACTCACTCGATTCTCCTACGCCCCGGTTTGAGTAGTTCTCCTGCAGGCATGTTCCAAACCGCTTCCAGTGACAGCGCGAAGTGGCGCGAGAGCACGATCGTGATTGACTGTCTGAAGATGAAAGGAGCCGCGTTGTGACCAAGCCGAAAATATTGATTATCGAGGATGATGAGACTATTTCCGCCTCCTTGCAGTCAGCTTTGCGAGATGCATGCGAAGTGTTCGCAATGGGGCAAAGCTCAGCGACGAGCATGGGGGGACTGGAATCGGAACCCCGTGTGACACTGTTGGATTTGGAATCGCCGGCCAAACCAAATCCGGAGGACGGACTGCGTTACCTGCAAGAGTGGCGACAGTCGGGACACCGAGGAAGAGTGATCGTCTATACAAGGAGCACTGAGCGAAGCATTGCCGTTGAAGCTGTCCGCTGGGGTGCCACAGAGGTGCTCTCGAAACCCCTGGACGTGGCGCTGCTGAGAGGAATTGTATGCCGCGCTGCGCGAATTGACGATCTCGAACACGAGGCGCGGGCAGGCATGATGAACAGGAGCCCTGAAGAGTTCGCAGACATGTTGGGCACTAGTCAGAGCATTCATCGAATTTTTGAGGCCGTTCGAAAAGTCTCAACAAACGACGCCCCCATTTTGATCGCCGGTGAGAGTGGCACGGGCAAGGAGTTAACTGCCAAGGCGATTCATGATCGGAGTTTGCGGAAACATGCGGGATTCGTGCCGATCAATTGCGGCGCGATTCCTGAAACCCTGTTAGAGTCTGAGCTGTTCGGATACGAGCGGGGAGCAGGCACGGGCGCGATCGGGCAAACACAGGGCAAAGTCGAAATCGCGCAAGGGGGAACGCTGTTTCTGGATGAAGTCGGCGAGTTACCCTCTGCACTGCAGGTCAAATTGCTGCGATGTATGCAGGACCGCACGTTTGGCCGGGCTGGCGGGCATCAGCGCGTTGAAATGAATGTTCGCATCATTGCCGCTACGAATGTGAATTTACAGGACGCCATTGCGAAGGGCACGTTCCTCGAGGATCTGTATTACCGGCTCGCCGCCGTGCAAATAAATTTGCCTCCGCTGCGGGAACGTGGGGAAGATGTGCTACTCATAGCTACGGCGTTTCTGCGTCAGGCTGCGACCCATTATGGGAAGCCCATTCGCGGTTTTAATAGCGAAGCGCGGGAAGCCATGCGAGCCTATGCCTGGCCGGGGAATGTACGCGAATTGAGAAACAGGGTCGGTCGTGCTGTGGTCCTGGCGGAGGGTACGTATGTCGGACCGGTCGATTTGGACATTCCCCACGCTCCGCAGCCTGAGGAGACATCGATTTCTTTTAAATTCAATCAGCAGCGGATCGAGACCGACCTAATCACGAAGGCATTCACGCTGTCACAGGGCAACTTGAGTCGTGCTGCGCATGAGTTGGGTATCAGCCGTTCGACACTCTATCGTCGCCTCCGTCAGTACGGCATGGACCGCGCTTTAGACACGCGGCGAGCGCTCAGCGCCTCTTCGCGGGCGTGGCTGTCAGAGCATTGATGGGGTCGCCACTACCTTGGAAAACACGTCTCTCGGCGCGGCCTATGAATAGTTTCGTCTCTCAGGCTGCGTCAGGTCCTAAGTGGATGTTCGCAAAAACGTTGACCGGCTCACCTCTATTTGTTAAGTACTAGACTCTCAACGACAAAGTTCATTCGGTCGTTCCAAGGGGTTGTGAAGACCATCGCGTGATGGATAGGCCTTGGGACGCATTTCCTCTTTTGAATCTACCGTCCAACGGACGATCTATGACCAGCTTTTTGATGCTCCATATGGTGGGAGAGAGGCTTGCGAATAGTCGGAAGGGCTCAATTGGCAAGCAGGAGCGAATGAATGGCTCCTGATGCGCCCTTTCTCTGGACTCGACGAGGCCTCTTGAGCACCACGGCGGTGGGGATGGCTTGGGCGGCAGTCCGCCTGGCCATCCCGTCCGAAACCTGGGCGGCACGACTTCCAGAAGGGCGTGTGAGCATCTACAATCTTCAGACGGATGAACGGTTGTCCGTCATTTACCGGACGGATAGCGGAGCCTACGACCAGGGGGCGCTCAATGAGCTGAATTACCTGCTACGCTGTCATCACACCAATGAGTCGACAATGATGGATGTGCGGCTCATCGAATTCATTAACCTCGTTCAAAAACGAATCGGGGGTCGTCGGGACGTGTATGTCGTGTCGGGTTATCGTTCTCCGGAATATAACGACCAGTTGATCAGGATGGGTACGCGTGCGGCCCGCAACAGCTATCATGTGTTGGGGCAAGCGGTGGATGTGCAGATGCACGGTGTGCCGTTGCGTACCCTTCGAGAAGTGGCGTTACGATTGGGATGTGGCGGCGTTGGGTATTATCCACGGGGCAAGTTCGTGCACCTCGACTCCGGACCGTTTCGCCATTGGTAAGTGGTCGCTCTTTTGCTCTCGTGGTAGATTGACTCACCAACTGCGGGCGGAATTTCTTCCTCAAATTTCAATGACCCCAACCCCCTCTCGTGATAGGCTGATCTCGCAGGAAAAGTAGCGCGAGCGCTCTGGGCCTCTGATCAAGGAGTGAAGCATGCTGGTGTCACGTGGAGATGTCGTCTCAGTCGAGTATACAATTCGCCTGGCGGACGAGCACGTCATCGAGACAACCAACGGTGATGCACCGTTGATTTACACTCATGGGCAGAACGAAATTTTACGAGGATTGGAAGCAGGGCTGGATCAGATGGAGCTGGGAGCGTCCAAGATGGTGATAGTTCAGCCTGCCGATGGCTATGGGGACATACATCCTGAGGGATTCTTCGAGGTGCAGAGGAATCGGGTCCCGGTGGAGGCTCAAAAAATCGGCACAAAACTGGAAGCGACGGCGCCTGATGGAAGGACGGTGTTTCCATACGTGGCGGAGATCAAGTCGGACGTCGTCGTCCTTGACCTTAATCACCCACTTGCGGGACAGACGCTGCAATTTGAAGTGAGAGTGGTAGATATCCAGCGGGGCGAGCATCAGCTTGTCACGGGATCGCCCGCCGGGCGACGCGAAGTGCGTTAACCGACCAGGTCGGGGTTCATTCGGGCCATGGATTGGACCGATGTGGCCTTGATTTCGTTGTAGACGATGGCACGGCCGGCCTGTCGAAGTCGGCTGAATACCCCTTCCACCACCACATAGTCACCTTCCCGAACGTCGGCCTTTCCAAGCCCCACAACTTTTAGCGTTCCGGCACTGTCCTGCAAGAGGAAGCCAAATGCGGGGTGGCCGTCGCGATTTGTTGCAAGTTGAAAACTGGTTACGCGTCCGCTGACGGTCACTGCCTGGTGGTCATAGTGGTCAGGATGGGCCAGTAGTTCAGTGACTTCCACAATCGCGGAGGCTGAGAGCGAGAGGGCAGGCACCATCCATCCTAGAAGGGCCAGTATCCCGAGCATAAGTGTGATGCGAGTGACTCTTGTTCGAATACCGGACCCGCTTGCTAGTTGAACCATAGTAGATGAATTATACAAAATTCACTCCGGGCTTAGAAGCCAGTCAAAAAATAATTAGAACATCAGGATGGGCTTCGGGCGTCCATCCGCGTTCTCCGTTGATCATCCCCGTTGCGGCCCGAGACACGAAGCCTCTTCAGCGTCGAAGATCGTCGTGCAGTTCCCCCATGAAACTCGTCAACACGTGCTGTTTCATTTGACCGATTTCTTCTTCTGTCGGCTGACCGGCTTCGTCGGTCAGGGCTACGGTATCTTTGGCGACCGGTGCGGTGCGCGTTAGGAGCTCTTCCTCGAGCGCTTCGGGACGGAGGTCGATCTCAGACAACGTTGCCATAAGTCGCTGTAGGCCGAAGAGAGAGCGAGTATTTTCAGAATGGACGGCATTGGAACTCGCACCATGGACGAGTGACAGCCAGAATTTGGCTTCCAGGTCTTCCCCCAACGTTCCCCACACAAATAACCGCAATTTTTCCACCAAGGCGTCTTCGGTGCGCTCTAAGCCGTCATAGAGCGCAATGGACCGCTCTACTGGTCTTTCTCCAAGGACGGCCAGCGTTTCCTTCCAGAGGTCGAGCGTGACGGAGACCGGAAGATCCTTAATCGGAGAACGTTGCAGATTATTTTGGATGGTTTGGAGATAGTAATGGAGATGTTTCACCTTCCGACCGGCAAGACTTCCGGCCGGAATACCCCAGATGTGACCAATTTCGTGATCTTGCATGGGAGTCGCGTTAATGGATTTCCACTCGCGCTCTGAAAGTTCAAACCGTTTCCGATATTTGTCTAAGAGACGCAATTGCGTCTGTATTTCGAGTCCCAGTCTAGCTTCCTGGTAGGCCTCGGCAGAAATGTCGTTCTCATCCCAACGGCGGTCCAACAGCCGGATCGCCGGTTTGGGGACGGCGGCACGTGCCTGCTGTTTAATGACCACGATGGCGTCCGGTGCGATCTTGAAGCGAGTCTGCAGGAGATCCGTCGCGGCGCGAACCATCCCCTCTGCGAGCGCGATCATCCCTTTCATGCCTTCCATTTGAAGCCAGAGACGCTCTCGTCGCAGCCGAACCCGGCGCCGGTACTCGTCTCGGCGGCTCGTCACATCCCGCAAGGCATCTTGTTTGACAACTTGGTGGAGAGGCTTGCTGCCGGCCACGCAGCGCGGGTCTGGGCGGTCTGCTGCAATGTGGTTGATTTCTTCCGACGTGATATCAAAATGCTGAAGCAAGAGGAGCTTGAGCATGATACGAGCTTGGATCGGGGATTGTTCAATCGTGGAGGCGATGAGTTCTGAGGTCAGCAAAGCGGACATGGTGTGGCCCCTCGTGCGACGTAAAAAGGTTCGCTTACGCCGTACCCTGATGGCTGGTTTCAAGGTAGACCGCGACGTATTCTCGGATTTGCTGGATGCTGCCGCTGATGAACATCTCGCGAGGAATCTCGACGCGAACCAATTTGGCAGGGTCGACGCCTCGATCGATGGCGTACTCCTCATCGATATACAGGGTTACGGAACCATCAGGAAAACGAATGGCATAAACCGCATTGTTCTCAGCCATAGGAGCTGCTCCGTCTGTGTTGTTGAGCACTGCAGATACTAGAGGTAACACAGGCTCGGCCCGGCTGTCAAAATGAGTGGCCTGCTGCCAAACGCTGGTCCTCTCAGGCAGAAAACCTGGGTCTGGGGGCACAATTGACTTAGCGCGAATGCCAATAAAAGGGCCGAGAGGGGGGCGTAATGTATTGGACGACAGCCTGATTCGGCCTACAAAACAGCATGGTCTTCGGTCACTCGACCGAAGACCATGCATATAGACGCCGGGAATCGCTTTAGCCACCCAACGTGTCGAGTGTTTCCTTCAGGCTTTTGCGAATGCAGGTAAAAATTGGCGTATCGCGCAAAGTATAACGGCTGCCCTCGGTTTCCCTCAACGCCATGACAAGATCCAAGAAGTCTTCGGGCTTATCACTTTCGAACGCCACGACCCATTCCTGGTCGTCCAGACCGAAGGAATAGGTGGTATTGAGCTTGACCGACGGGAAGCGATGGCCGACCTCAATGTGTTCATCCATCATGCCCTGCCGCGCGGCTTTGGTGAGCAGGAACCATTCTCGCGTTTTCACGAATGGGTACACGAAGATGTACTTGGCCTTGCCCGGAACGACGGTCAGCCGCTTGCTTTCCTGGTTTTCGTGGGTGTGATGGTCGACGTAAATGGAGCGTTTGGTGATGGCCAAGTATGAATAGGGATTTAGAATATACTTGCCCAATCCAGAAGCCATGATTTTGGTGCTCATTTCCTGGAACAGTTCAAGTTCATAGCTGATACGCCACAGCATCAGGTCGCAGTCACCTCGGATGCCGACCGTCGTATAGGCGATGACGAGAACTTTGCCCTGGTACTCTTCCACGGCGCGAAGAAACTCTTGTTTGCCGCGTGTGCGCTCGTCTTCTGGGAGCCGTCGCCAAGCTGGATCGATCTTATAAAAAGTAAAATTGACGTATTGGCGGCGAGGTGGTTGTTCGGGGCTGGACATGACGAACCCTCCAGGCAAGTTCTTGATAATGTAAAAGAATAAGCGTCAGTGTGTTTAGCATTTCATCTCGCAGGCTGTCAACAGAGGCAGCGTTGTGCGAGAGTCATCGGGGGGTCAATTGACAGGGGAAAATCGATCTGGTACTGCCTGTTTCGTATGAGCGGCCTTCAAAGATTGCCTGCCGGATCCTATTTCATACCCAGCCTCTTGGTGCTGGCGAGCTGGATGGTTGCAGTGCCGGCGAGCGGCATCGAGATCCATCCCACGACTGACCACATCCAGAGTACCGTCGAACGGGGAAAGGAAGCGGCGCGCGAACGCCTCTCTCCCGACCAACTTCATACCTCGTTCGGTTCTTTCGAAGGCCTTGCGCCGCGCGGGTTCATCATGACGAAGTTGGGGAGTCTTCTGATCATGGCCAACCATCTGGCCTTGCGGGATCTGTCACCGACCGAGCAAGACATTGCTCAGGTCTTGGCGAATGACCTGCTCCTGGTGAATGTGGTGATCTTCGGCGACCGGGTGAACTTTGCTGCTGATAGTTACGTAGTGATGGAACAAGCTGGTCGAACGATCAAACCGACCTCCGTGCGGTTCGACGCGCGAGGCGATCGCACGGCGGTCTGGCCGCAACAGCCGGCCTATCGCGCCAAAGTGATCGCGCAGTTTCCCTATGCGGACCTTGACCTGCGAGCACCGACCACCCTGATGGTCTTTCCTTCCGGCGGCGGACAAGTCACCTTCGATCTTGATTTCTCTAAAATTGAATAACTGCACCTGCTGGCCCCACGGTCTTCACTACTATCGCAAGGCTTCGACTTCATGAATAAACCGAGAACCTGGACGGCTGAAACCATCGCTATCGGTTCGGAACTGTTGCTCGGGGGCCGCCTCGACACCAACTCGCTGTTTATTGCCGATCAGCTGTCCGCCTGTGGCATCGAACTGCGGTACAAGACGACGGTCGGTGACGACCTACCCGACATCGTAGCCGCATTGACGACAGCGGTGCGGCGCTCACGCGTGGTGATGATCACGGGTGGGCTCGGTCCCACGGTCGATGACCTCACGCGAGACGCCGTGGCGCGCGCGACCGACCGCCGGCTGGTTCGCCGCAAGATTGCATTGGAAGAGATGACTGCCCGCCTGGCCGAATGGGGGCGCAGGCCGACGACCTCGCAGTTTCGGCAGGCCATGATTCCAGCAGGTGCGAATGTGCTCTCCAATCGGGTAGGCACAGCGCCGGGCTTTTCATTCGCCTGGAAGGGAACGTTTCTCGCGGCTTTGCCCGGTGTCCCGCGTGAGATGGAACCGATGTTAAGAGAGGGAGTCTTGCCGAAGCTGCAGGAGTGGTTGTGCAATCAGAAGGCCGTGAGTGTGGCGCCTATGGTCCGACGAATGCTCCACACGTCAGGTGTGTCGGAGTCGGTGGTGGATCAGTCGCTGGCTGGTCTCATTCCAAAAGGCAGTCCCATTCAACTCGGTATCTATGCTTCGCCCATGGAAATCATGGTGTCGCTGACGGGACCGGCGGCAATGCAACGGCAGGGAGGCATGAGTATTGATGCGTTATGTGCTGAGGCGCGCGATCGCCTTCGTGACATACTCTATGGGGAGGATGGTGACACCATGGAATCGGTGGTCGGCCGATTGCTTGGCGAGCGACAACTGACCGTCGCCGTCGCCGAATCCTGTACGGGCGGGTTGATCGGCCATCGGCTCACGCAAGTGTCCGGCTCATCGGCCTACCTGGACCGAGTCGCCGTGACGTACAGCAATCGCGCGAAGGTCGACATGCTGGGTGTGCCAACGGATCTGATCGACCGGCATGGAGCCGTCAGCGCGGAAGTGGCTGCAGCCATGGCCAGAGGAGTTCGTGAACGGAGTGGCGCGTCGGTTGGGTTGAGCGTGACCGGCATCGCCGGCCCGGGCGGCGCCACTAAGACAAAACCGGTGGGCCTGGTCTATGTGGGCCTGGACGGCGGACCGAACGACTCGCTCACCAAGGAGTTCCGTTTTCACGGCGGCGACCGTAGCGTAATCAAAATGCGATCTTCGCAAGCGGCCCTCGATGTGTTGCGTCGATGGTTGGTGAAAAAGGACCGCGGATGATCAGGGCGTTTCTTGCCGTCGAGATGCCTCGGGACATCCGCTCGGCGTTGGTCAGCCTCCAGCAGGATGTGAAGCGACAACTTGAACGAACGGCCGGTGGCCAGGTGAGGATCAGCTGGGTCCGACCGGCTTCCATGCATCTCACGCTGAGATTTCTGGGCGATATGCCGGACGCATCAATCGACCCGCTGCAAGTCGCCATCCAACAGGCTGTATCAGTGCACCAGCCCATTCACCTTCCACTCGAACGGCTAGGAGTGTTTCCGAGCTCACCACAACCACGCGTGCTTTGGGCGGGACCTTCCGAGAGTTGGGAGCAGGGTCCTGATGCGCAGAGATTGAGGGCGCTACATCGAACGGTCGAGGACTGCTGTCAGGCGGCTGATTTTGCACCCGACTGTCGCCCATTCAGTCCCCACCTCACTCTCGCAAGGATCAAGGAAGGGGAGCGACAGGTCGGGCTAGCCCTCGCGCAAAGCGGTGTGATGGACGAAGCGATGGTGATTGGTACGCTCCCCATCGAGACGATCGTCCTAATGCAAAGCGAGCTGCGTGCGTCAGGATCGGTCTATACGAAGCTCTGGGAGGCGGCAATTCACGAAACATAGTCCCAGCGGCCTTTTTACTGTCCAACCGTCATGGGCTGACATGCCTGAAAGGAAGAGGTATACGCTCCATCGTGCACGGCGGTTAGGCGACTCGCACAACGGGGCAATGAATCAGCGGGGAAACGGACGCGCGGGGAAAGTCGATGGAATGCTGGCAGATCAATGGTTATGCGAATCCATTCCGAGGCTCAGCACCAGAAAGGTCTTCGCGATGATAAGTCGCACGAGAAAACTCCGTCCCTCACGCGCTAGATGAGACGGTCTCTTCATGACTCGCTTTACTGCCCAACGATACATTCTTCGGCACTCTCGCAATCAACGTCTTGAGAGGTCTGTTGCTTGCCCATGGACGATCGAATTCCGGCGTAGACATTCGCTGCGGACACAGACCAGGCGGGGTTGAAGGGATCACCCCGAAATGCGGCTTCGGCGGCTTTCTTTTCATCATGGGTGAGAGCGCGTCTCTCGTCTGCGTTCTTCGATTCTGCTATATCGGGTGCGAATTCATCTGCCAGCCTATCTTGTTGCATGAGGCCCTCCACCGCGCTTAATCGAAAGTTTGCCTATGGGACTAAGGAGCTAGGCTCCAATCAATGCCGATCAATGTCGACAATGGATCTTAGGCGGCCTCGACCGGCAGACCGCTCCTACTGGTAGATTTTCACATGACTCCGCTTCGCGCCTCCCTCGCGATACCCCTAGGGATGAAACTCTTTTACCCTGGCAAGTCCGTGCCACTTCTGCGCGATGCGGGTGGGCATGGCGGCTTATATCAGATGGAAATTTGCTCGCGACAGGCTCGATCCATTCGCTGGCTCTTGCGCCACCCTGTCGGACTAGGTTTATCACTTCCGACTCCGGTATAATCCACAGTTCAGACCGTTTTTAGTCTGGGCTCGCGCCTCAGTTCATGCTCGGTCAACTCACGGCCGGCTGGTGCGTTGTCTCTCGCAGTTCGCGGTGAGAGACCCTTCACGAGGCATGCATCTATAAGGAGTGTGGAATGACTGAAAAAGATGAGAAAAAGCGCGCATTGGACCTCGCCCTGGCCCAGATCGAAAAACAATACGGCAAAGGGGCGGTGATGAAGCTCGGGTCCGACGAGCGCCCGGCTGATGTTCCGGCGATCTCCAGCGGCTCCTTAGGCCTGGATATCGCGCTAGGTGTGGGGGGATTTCCGCGCGGGCGTGTCATGGAGATCTTCGGTCCGGAATCTTCAGGCAAAACGACCCTGACTCTCCATGCAATCGCGGAGGCGCAAAAGGCCGGTGGGGTGGCGGCCTTCATCGATGCCGAACATGCGCTGGATCTGACCTATGCCAAAAAACTAGGCGTGCAGACAGATGATTTACTGGTCTCACAACCGGATACCGGCGAGCAGGCCCTCGAAATTGCAGAAACGCTGGTCCGGAGCGGCGCGATCGATGTCATTGTGGTCGATTCCGTGGCGGCTCTGGTGCCGCGAGCGGAAATTGAAGGCGAAATGGGTGATGCCCACATGGGATTGCAGGCGCGGCTGATGTCTCAGGCGCTGCGCAAGCTGACGGCGGCCATTTCCAAGTCTCAGACGACCCTCATTTTCATCAATCAGATCCGAATGAAGATCGGTGTCATGTTCGGCAACCCGGAGACGACGACGGGCGGCAATGCATTGAAATTCTATTCCTCCGTGCGCCTCGATATCCGCCGAATTGAATCGATTAAGGATGGTCAGGATGTTACCGGTAGTCGAGTCCGGGTCAAGGTGGTCAAGAATAAGATGGCGCCGCCGTTCAAACAGGCGGAGTTCGACATCATGTTCGCGGAAGGTATTTCCAAAGCCGGTGAGTTGGTTGACATGGGCGTAGAGAAACGGGTGGTGGAAAAGGCCGGCGCCTGGTACTCCTATAAGGGTGAGCGATTGGGGCAGGGGCGCGAGGCAGTGCGCGATTTTCTCAAGACCAACCCGGCTATTGCAAAAGAGATCGAACAAAAGGTTCGCGACCTGGCTGGTCTGCCCGCTCGCGGGGGCGACAAGAAAATCGATGTGAAGGAAGCCAAGGACGAGAAGCTGGAGAGGAAATCGGAGGGTCGGCAGGAAGAGAAACGCGGCCATGGGGCTCGAGTGACTACCTAGGTGGCGGCAGTGCCGAGAGCAACCTCTACTGGACGGCGTACGGCGGCGGCGTCGCATTATGTCGATTTGGCGATTCGCTACCTGGCGCGCACCGACCGGACAGCGGCCCAGATCGAGCGGTACGTGCAAGGCAAGGGCGCGAGCCGGGCGAAGGGTCGCCTGATTGTCCGTGAGTTGGAGCGGCGGGGCTATCTGAACGATCAAGCCTATGCCACGCGGTGGGCCCAAACGAGACTCTTGCGACGGCCAATGGGGCGTGAGCGGCTCAAGGCCGAGCTGCTTCTGCGTGGATTCGAGGAAAGCGTAACGGAGCGAGCCTTGCGGAAGGCATACGAATCGATTTCCGAGCAAGAGTTAGCCTGTCAGGCGCTTGAGGGGCGAGTCCGCCGCACGCGTCCGTTGCAATGGGTGCGATTTTTGCGGCAACGCGGCTTCGATGACGACACGATTCAGCAAGTTACTCAAGTAGATTTGGAGGCGGGATTGGACGAGTTATGAGCCAGAACGTGAACGATCTCCGGCGAGGCTTTACACAGTACTTTGAACAGCAGGGACATCGGGTCGTGCCCAGCGCGCCGTTAATTCCTCAAGCCGATCCGACGCTGCTCTTTACCAATGCGGGTATGAATCAATTCAAGCGCGTGTTTCTGGGCGAGGAGACGCGAGGGTACAGCCGCGCCGTAACGGTGCAGAAGTGCCTGCGGGCGGGGGGCAAACATAACGATTTGGAAAATGTGGGGTACACGAGGCGGCACCACACCTTTTTTGAAATGCTCGGCAACTTCTCCTTCGGCGATTATTTCAAGGAGGAGGCCATCCGATTCGGCTGGGAGTTTCTGACCTCGGTGGTCGGCCTTACCAAAGAGCGGATGTGGATCACTATTTACCGCGAGGATGACGAGGCTGATCGACTGTGGAGAAAGATCGGGGTCTCACCGAGCCGCATAGTCCGCTGTGGCGAGAAGGACAACTTCTGGCAGATGGCCGACACGGGTCCCTGCGGTCCCTGTTCTGAACTCCATTTTGATCAAGGCCCGGCCGTGCCGGGCGATGCTACTCCCAACGGAGAAGGTGACCGGGTTATTGAGATCTGGAATTTGGTTTTCATGCAGTTCAACCGCGACAGGGCGGGCACTCTCAATCCGCTGCCCAAACCGAGCATCGATACCGGCATGGGATTGGAGCGGTTGACCGCGGTGGCGCAGGGGAAACTCAGCAACTACGACAGCGATCTCTTTAGGCCGCTCTTGGCCGCGGTCGGGACGCGGGCCGGTGCGCAGTACGGTGAGGAGGAGACCGCCGACCGATCCATGCGAGTCATTGCCGACCACTTACGAGCGATCACCTTCCTTATGGCCGACGGGGTTTTGCCGTCCAATGAAGGTCGCGGCTATGTGCTCCGCCGGATTCTCCGGCGCGCGGCGCGCCATGGCCGCTTGCTCGGAATCACTGAGCCCTTTCTCCATGGCCTCACCGCGACGGTTGTCGAACAGATGGGCGGGGCCTACCACGAATTGCGAGGGGCCGCCGGCACGGTGGCCGAGGCCACTCGCGGCGAGGAAGAGCGGTTCATCGCCACGCTCGATCAAGGGCTCCCGATTCTCACCGACATGCTGAGCAAGGTTCGAGCGGCCGGACAACAGACGCTTTCAGGCGCCGACATCTTCAAATTGTATGACACCTACGGCTTTCCGATGGATCTGATCGCCGAAGCCGGTCGTGAGCAAGACATCCGTCTCGATGAGACCGGCTTTGAAGCAGCGATTGAAGATCAACGGACCCGTGCCAGGAGGACAGGAGGCTTCGAGACGGAAACTGCCCGTCCGGTCTTACGCGAGCTCACGGGTCGTGTTGGAACTACGGCATTCGTCGGTTATGACCAGTTGAATGCCGAAGGGGTTGTGCAGGTGTTGCTCAAGGGCGATCAGCTCGTAAAGGAAGCTCGCGAAGGCGATGAGATCGAAGTCGTGTTGGACGTCACGCCGTTTTACGCGGAGGGCGGTGGACAAGCCGGGGATCAAGGTCTCTTGACGGGCACGGATGGGAGCGTCGAGATTCGCGAAACGACGAGGCCGGTACCCACGTTGATTGTTCATCGGGGCGTGGTCCGTTCCGGCTCGGTTCGGGAAGGCGAACGGTTGCAATTGTCGGTCAACCGCCGTACCAGGCAGGATGCAGCCCGCAACCATACGGCCACTCATTTGGTCCATGCCGCATTGCGCGATCTACTGGGACCGCACGTCAAACAGTATGGCTCTCTGGTGGCGCCGAATCGTCTGCGGTTCGATTTTGCCCATTTCCGGCCGCTGGCCTCACGCGACATCGACGACATCGAAGGCATTGTGAATGAACAAGTCCGGTATGACCAGACGGTGCGGACGGATGTGATGGGCGTGCAGGAGGCGGTTGCGGACGGAGCCCTTGCCTTCTTCGGCGACAAATACGGTGATCAGGTGCGGGTTGTCCGTATCGATACCTTCAGCAAGGAATTGTGCGGCGGTACACATTGTGGGCGGACGGGAGAGATCGGCCTGTTTCGCATCGTCTCGGAAGCGGGTGTGGCCGCCGGCGTTCGCCGAATCGAATGCCTCACCGGCAGCGGCGCATCGGATTCGGTCAAACGCTTGGAAGCGGATGTCAGAGAACTCTCCGATCTCCTGAAGGTCGCCCCCTCAGAAGTCGTGTCACGTGCGCGGAAATTGACCGAGCAGCTGAAGGATAAGGAACGCGAACTGGCCGAGGTGAAGTTGAAAATGGCGAGTGCGTCGTCGGGCGATGCGCAGACTCGGGAGATCAACGGTGTGCAGGTCCATGCACAGCGCACGGACGGACTCGATGTCAACGGCATGAGGGCGCTGGCTGATCAGTTACGCGACAAACTTCGCAGCGGAGTGGTGGCGCTGGGCGCGGCGAATGACGGCAAGGTGTCGCTTCTCATCGTGGTAACCAAAGATCTGGTGGGTCGTCTCAAAGCCGGAGAACTTATTAAGGAGATGGCGACCGACGTCGGCGGGACCGGAGGCGGCCGTCCGGAGATGGCGCAGGCCGGCGGAAAAAATCCCGAAGGGCTCGGCGCCGCGTTGGAAAAAGTATTTGCTCTGGTCCAGAAGGCCTTGGAGCGGTAAACTAATGAAAGGCCGACGGATTCTTGCTATCGACCACGGGTCCAAACGGATCGGGTTCGCCCTGAGCGACGAGCTGGGGTGGACGGCCCAGCCGCTGGAAACCTTTTATCGCAGGAATCCGGATGCCGACATCCGACATATTCAGGACCTGGTCCGTGAGCATGAGGTGGGCCAGGTTCTCGTGGGCATGCCATTTCGGCTCGATGGTGAGATTGGGCCTGCGGCCAAGGTCGTCCAGGCATTTATCGAGTTGCTCGAACCGGTTTTGTCGGTCCCGGTGATTACCTGGGACGAGCGAATGACGACCTGTGCGGCAGAGGATTTGCTCATCGCTGCCGATGTCGGCCGTCAAAAGCGGAAGGGTATTGTCGACCGCATCGCAGCGGCGATTCTATTGCAGAGTTACTTGGCGAGTTTGGAACAGCCGACGGCGACGCCGGGAGATGCATCGAACGAGTTGGAAGATTCCGATCCCTGGGCTTGGAACGAAGAACCAGTTAATGAAACATCTGAAATCGATCACGGGGCTGATGCTGGTGGCCGTAATTCTCGCGGGGATCGCAGGGTACCAGGTTCTCCGATGGGCCCAAAGTCCCGTCATTAGCGCGCCGCCTAAACCGCCGTCCAAAATCGTCGTTGTTCCCGAGGGCAGTACCTACCAACAGGTCGCGAACCTTCTTAAACGTGAGCAGCTGATCCGCAGTGCCTGGGCTTTCTTGCTGCTCGGCAAAACGCGCGAAATCGATCGAAAGATCCGTCCTGGGGAATATGAGCTTGACGGAAGCATGCCGCCGAAGGAGATTCTTGCCAAGCTGCTGGCCGGCCGAGTTATCCTGCACCCTGTCACCATTCCTGAAGGCTACACGCTGGCGCAGATTACCGATGTCCTGTCGGCTCAGAACGTCACGGACACGAATGAATTCTCAAAGTTGGTTCGCGACCGTGCGTATATCATGACCCTCGGTATTGAAGCCGATTCGCTGGAAGGGTATCTCTTCCCGGAGACCTATTCTTTTGCTCGTGGAACGAAACCGAAGGACGTCATCAAAACCATGGTGGACGCCCTGCACCATGTGTGGGGGAGCGACCTCCAGGCCCAAGCGGCCAGCATGAACCTGTCTTTGCACCAGGTATTGACGCTGGCCTCCGTGATCGAAAAGGAGACCGGGGCCAAGGACGAGCGCGAACTCATTGCGGCGGTCTTTCATAATCGGTTGCGGAAAAAGATCCCGCTGCAGAGTGACCCCACCGTCATTTATGGATTGTCGGCGTTCGACGGGAACATTCACAAGCGCGATCTCTCCAGCCTCAGTCCGTACAATACCTACCGCGTGCAGGGTCTTCCGCCGGGACCGATCGGCAGCCCCGGTGCTCACTCGCTTCACGCGGCCTTGTTTCCCGCCCAGACCTCCCACCTGTATTTTGTGTCGCGCAACGATGGGACCCATCACTTTTCCTCTACCCTGGCCGAACATAATCAAGCCGTGGAAAAGTATCAAAAACAGCCGTTCCGTAAGCGTGCAAGGGGCAATCTCGTGGCTCACGGAGCATGATCGCGTCCTCGCTCTCTCCCTGCGGCCGGTCATTATCCAGTGTTTGACGATCACATGTGAAAGGGACAGTCCTATGGGTGAAAAACCCTGGCAAGAGACATTGCCGCAATATCTGGATCATACCGTACTGCGTCCGGAAGCCACGAAGGCCGATGTATTGCGGCTCTGTTCGGAAGCGAAGGAGCAGGGGTTCGTCGTCATATTTGTTCCTCCCTGTTATGTCGATGAGGCGGTGACGGCCGTTGCAGGGACGGAGGTCCAGGTCGGGATTCCAATCGGGTTTCCGCTCGGCGGGCACTCGACCCACGCGAAGGTGACCGAAGCCCTTGAGGCAGTGACACATGGCGCCAAGGTGCTGGACATGGTCATCAATATCAGCCGTCTGAAATCCGGCGACTACGACTTGGTACGGAGTGATATGGCAGCGGTTGTTCAAGCGACGCCGGGCGTGAACCATAAAGTCATTTTGGAGACCTGTCTCTTGACGCGCGAAGAAAAAATCACGGCCTGCCGCTTGGCCGTCGAAGCGGGCATGGACTATGTGAAGACCTCGACGGGCTTCAACCAGGCTGGGGCGACAGTGGAAGACGTGCGGTTGATGAAGGAAGCGGTCGCAGGTCGCGCGAAGGTGAAGGCATCTGGTGGAATCAGAGATTGGAAATCCACGCGCGACTTGTTGGAAGCAGGCGCAGACCGCATCGGCACCAGCGCCAGCCTCAAAATTCTGAACGAGTGGCGAGCAGCGCGCCTGGTCGGACGCTGAGCGACTGTACTACGTGAATATTTTGCTCGTCCCGGCGGATTTGATATAGTGCGCCCATGATGACTCGAATCGTTCTTCTAGTGCTGGATGGGTTTGGCATCGGTGCTTTGCCCGATGCGGAGTCCTATGGCGATGGCGGCTGCAACACGCTCCAGCGGTTGGCGGCCATTAACAAAGGATTGGCGCTGCCGAATCTCGAACAGCTCGGACTCGGGCATCTGGGACAGTTTCAAGGCATTCGACCGATGGTTCAGCCTGAAGGCTGTTTCGGCAGTCTCGGCTTTGCAACGAGGGGAAAGAATTCACTCACCGGACATTGGGAAATGGCCGGTTACGTGATCGAAACCGACCACGGCCCTTGCGAGACGTTTACCACTGAGCTGACGACGGCGTTGGAAGCCGCGTTGGGCCAGAAGACGCTAGGCAATTGCAGGGCTGTGAGCCTTGAGCCGATCGCCGAGTTTGGCGGACAGCATCTAAGCTCCGGCGCCCCGATCGCGTGGATCGATACCACGGGCACCGTTTTTCTGGCGGCGCATGAGCAGGTCATGCCGGTGGATGAACTGTATCGCCTGGCGCGTGAAGCCAGAAAAGTGCTGAAGCAACTCGTGCCCATTGTGCGCGTCGTGGCCTGTCCCTTCGTCGGTCAGCCGGGCGGATTGACAGTGACGGAGCGACGGCGGGATTTTGCACTCGAACCGCCGGGTCTGACGTTGCTCGATCACTTGAGCCGGGCCAGCCAGCTGGTGATCGGGGTCGGGAAGGTCGGCGACTTGTTTAGCGGTCGCGGCGTCACGAGGTCGGTCCCGTTGTTTCAAGCTGAGGCGGTCATGGATGAAGTCGTCGGGATGTTTAGTAAGGTGCCTCGTGGCTTGATTTACGCCAATTTGCCGATGATCAGCCCGGATCTGAATACCACGGTGTCGACGTTGCACCAATTCGACCGGCGTCTCCGAGAGCTTCAGGAATGCCTCAAGACGGGTGACGTCTTGATCATTACCGGTGATCATGGCTTTGATTGCGCCAGGCCGACGCCAGGACATTCGCGTGAGTACGTGCCCTGCCTGGTGACCGGACCTCGCCTCGCGCGTGGGGTGAATTTAGGCACAAGGACGACTGCTGCAGACCTCGGCCAAACGATTGGAGAGGGATTGGGAGCGACGAGGTTACCATGGGGTGACAGTTTTCTCGATGCGCTGCAGTCGCGTTAGTTTCGTGAGAGGAAGGATAGATCGTGACAATTGACGCCCAATTGAACACCCTTGGCATCCAGCTGCCGGCTCCTCCAAAACCAGTGGCGAGTTATGTGCCGGCAGTCCTCGCCGGTGATCTGCTGTATTTGAGCGGCATGTTGCCGTTCCGCGATGGCCAGGTGGTCATCACGGGAAAGCTCGGCGACGACGTCACGGTGGAGCGTGGAGCCGAAGCAGCCAGATTGGCGCTGCTGAATGCATTGGCGGTGGTGAAGCATGAATTGGGCTCGTTGGATCGTGTGCAACGAATCGTGCGTGTGGTAGGTCATGTCGCGTCGGCTGCGGGGTTTGTCCAACAGCCTGCGGTGATCAATGGGGCGTCGGACTTACTGGTGCAAATCTTCGGTGAGAGTGGCCGACATGCCAGGGTGGCGCTCGGAGCCGCAGAACTGCCGCTGCACGCTTCGATTGAACTCGAATTGTTGGTTCAGGTCAAAAAGTCCTAGATGGTGCTTCCGCTGGTACCCTCCACTTGCCTTGACATCAAAAAAATCCGCTTGTTATAGTCCGTCAGTTCCTTGTCTTGACGCCGCGCCCCCATCCGGCCCTTCTGCCTCAGTTGCGTGGGGTTTCTGTGCCACGTGCGGGGCGCTTGTCTTCATGTACTCATCAGGCCTTGTTCGCATCTCCTGGCCAGGCTCATTGCAGATTTTTGCTAGGGAGTACGACCCCATGAAATCCATTGCTCGTCTGATCGCAGGCTTCGCACTTTTGGCGGCGCCTTACCTGTCTGGAGTCGCCCAAGCGGAGGCGCCGGCGCTCCATCCCGCTGCCGCAGTTCCGGGAGCGACGCTGTCGATTACAGGAAAGGGCTTCGGCCCTTTTAAATCAACGCGCTACAATCAGGTGACGTTCCAAGGAGCGCCCGCCCTCGTCCAGCGCTGGGAACCCGACCTCATCGAGGTTCGGGTCCCGTCTCAGGCCACCAATGGTCCCGTCGAAGTCATTGTCGGTAAGAAACACCTGAAAACCGGCCCGTTTACTCGCTTGCAACCGACGATTCACTCCCTGACGCCGACGGAGGCGGAACCGGGGACGATTCTGGAAATCACCGGCGAACATTTCGGCAATACCGCCGGACCCCGTGATCCCAACACCATTTTTGGCGTGAACAGCGTCGTGGTGGGCGATGTGACGGTACGTGTCCGCAAATGGCGAAATGACAAAATCGAGGTCGAACTGCCGGCGAACGCGCAGACCGGCGAGGTTGTCATTCGAATGGCCTCATCCGATCCGCTCGCCGACGGCTCATGTTGCGCGCCCGTTCAGCATGTGGTCAGTAATGCGATGCCGGTGAAGGTCCTGGCGGCGGTGCGCGTCGATCCGGTCAGCGGTCCGGTGGGAACCAAGGTTGTGCTTTTCGGGAAGGGGTTTGGCGTGGGAAGGAACCCGGAAGACGGGATCACGTTTGGCGGTCGTCCCGCAACGGTGTCGCAGTGGAACGATACCGCCATCGTGGTGCATGTGCCGTTGGATGCGCAGAGCGGTTCCGTCGTCATGAAACGCAACGGCCAAGAGCGCACCGTTGGGACCTATACAGTGCAGATCCCGCGCGCAGGGGGCCTCACGCCGGCACAGGCTCCGATCGGAACGTTGCTGAAGATTACGGGGGAAAATTTCGGGTTTTATTCCGAAGCCGGAGCAACCCCTTACAACTTTCTGGATTTTTCGCTGAGTGAAAACAGGGTCGAGATCGGCGGCGTGCCGGCCATTGTCTATCGGTGGGGTAACGACCGCATTGATGTCTGGGTTCCGTACAGCGCAAAAAGCGGTCCGGTGGTGGTGAAACGCGCCGCCAATACTCCCAAGCCTGACGGCACGTGCTGCGCTGAGCACAAATTACTGGAGACCGAGGTCGGCCTGTTCAGCGTGATCACTCCGAAGATTGATTCCTACAATCCGATGTCTGGAGGGCTGGATGACGTTGTCACGATTGTGGGAAGCGGGTTTGGGACGTTTCTGAAGACTGCCGAGCCCAGCAAGGTGATTACAGACAGCGTCTACGCGAGGACAGCACCGGTGCTTGGTGAGAACGTGTCACGCACCGAGGTCCTGTTCAATGGCGTAGGGGCGATTGTGCTGTCCTGGACAGACCGTGAGATTAAGGTCCGCATCCCACACCGAAATGTTTACGGTATCGGCAAGGCCGGCGAGTTCAATCCCGATCTTTCGTCCGGCCCCTTGATGGTTCGTCGCGGATCCTGGGATCTCTTGCCGGACGGATCGTGCTGCACGCCGAAAAAATGGGTGACGCTGGAGGCCGGGACGTTCACGATTCAATCCACCGGGTTGCCTGATGCGAGTTACTGGCGTAACCCTGGCACTGAGAATACTCATCACCAACAATGAGGCGTCGAACGTTGCCCACTTTGGCGTTTGCAGTCTGTTTTGTTGTCGCACTGTTTATTTCGGGCAGGGTTGAGGCCGCTTCTCCTGACGCGCGGGTGACCGTGGCTATGCAGAAAAGCGGTTCCGAGGCCACGCTGCTTGGATTGTTTTTCCACGATCCCCAACTTGGCTGGGCGGTCGGCTCAGGCGGGACGATTCTCAAGACCGTTGACGGCGGCCGCAAATGGAAGAAAGTGTCCAGTGGAACTTCGGCCCTGCTGACGGCCGTGTATTTTCGTGATGCCCGTCGCGGCTGGGTTCTTGGCGCCAATGGAACGGTGCGTACGACTCAGGACGGCGGTGAGACCTGGAATGTCATGATCGTGTCGAACCAGGCGCCGTTGTACGGAATCGCATTCGTCTCGGATCTAAAGGGTTGGATGGTCGGCGGAAACGGAACGATTCTTCAGACGACTGACGGGGGAGAGAACTGGACGGATCAAGCGAGCGGCACAAGCGCGGCACTCCACTCCATCGCTCTGACAAACGAGCAACATGGAACCATCGTGGGTGCCTTGGGCACAATCCTCACGACTGCTGACGGCGGCGCCACCTGGGTTCCACAGGTCAGTCAGAGTTCGGCGACATTTTTTGATGTGGCCTTTGCGGATGAGACGAACGGCTGGGCGGTCGGAAATGCGGGCGCGTTGTTTCAAACCACCGACGGGGGCACCCACTGGATCGATCGCACGCTGCCCTGCGGGCGGACCTGCAACAAACTCACCGATCTGATTCGTGTGCGGTTCACCGATGCCCAACAAGGTTGGATTGTAGGAGAACATGGCCAGATTTTGAGCACGAGCGATGCCGGCTATAATTGGGTTGAGAAGAGCAGTCCTGTCAAACGTTCCCTCATGGCCCTGAGCTTTCCGCGCGCGACCGCGGGATGGGCGGCAGGCGAGGGAGGAACCATCATCGCTATCAGCTCTGGCAGATAGTGGGCTATTCGATTTGACCGCACGGATTTACCCCAAGCGTCCCAAACGACTCTGCACAATACTAAGCGCCGTCACTGCAGCGGTATCCGCTCGGAGGATGTGGGTGCCTAGACTCACGGCGTGACATCCGTGCGTGAGCGCCAGGGTGAGTTCTTCCTCTGCCCACCCCCCTTCAGGACCGATGATCAGGGCCACACTTTCCGTCAGGAGACCAGGAAGCGGTACAAGGGACAATGCCGCTGCCTCTCGGCGTTCGGCCAGGATGAGTGCGCACGTAGCTGTCCTGGTTGAAAAGAAATGGCGCGCATCCAGTGGCTCCAACACATGCGGTGCCTGCCATTGCTCGGACTGTTGAGCCGCCTCGATCGCGATCCGCCGCCAGCGGGATACCTGCGCGGCGATTCGTCCGGCTTGCGGTCTTACGACGCCATGTCGGGAGACCAGCGGCAGAATCGTCCGCACGCCCAACTCGCTGGCTTTCTGTACAACCCAATCCATATGGTCGCCTTTGAGCAGTGCCTGGGCGAGGAGCACGGTCGGGCCGATCTCAGCGGGACCTTCTTGCTGGTCAAGAATGCGGACAGTCAGCTGGTGTTGCGCCACTTCCATCACCTCGACACGATAGCGTCGTCTGTGCTCATCAGTGAGCAGGAGACATTCTCGTGGTTTGACTCGAAGGCTGGCGCGCAAATGATGGCAGAGATCGCCGGTGAGGGTGATCGCTGTGCCCTGAACGTCGAATGAAGGGATGAAAAATGCCGGCATCGTGGTCGGCGGAATCAGGCAGGTAATGTGGATCTACTCGAAGAACGTTTTCATCTTGTCTAGAAAACCTTCGCCCTCGGTGTCCTTCGTATAACCACTTTCCTTGGCGAAGTCTTCGAGCAATTCCTTTTGCCGCGAACTCAGCTTCGTTGGAATTTCGACTTTGACGTTGAATACTTGGTCTCCGGTAGAACCGCCCTTCAGGTTCGGGAATCCGAGCCCCTTCAGCCGGAGGATTTTATCCGGCTGGGTGCCGGCGGGAACCTTCATGAAGGTGTTTCCTTTGAGAGTCGGCACTTCCACCCGGCCACCTAGGATGGCAGTGACCAGATTCACCGGAAGATCGCAGGCGACATCCTGGCCTTCGCGGCGAAAGATGGGATGCGATTTGACCGTCACCGCGACATACAGGTCCCCTTGCGGGCCGCCTTGGACTCCGTGCTCGCCTTCATTTGCCAAGCGCAGTCTCATACCCGTTTCGATGCCACCGGGAATCTGCACCGAGAGCATGCGTTCTTTGCGGAGGCGCTGTCGTCCACCGCAGACCTGGCAGGGCTCGGTAATGATTTGCCCTACGCCTTCGCATTGGCCGCAGGGGCGGCTGACACTGAAAAATCCTTGCTGGAATCGCAACTGACCTTGCCCTTTGCAGGCCGGGCACATCTTAATGGCAGTGGCTGACTTCGCACCTGTGCCTTTACAGTCGGCACAGGTCTCCCATCGGGGAATTTTCAGCTTCGCTTCCTTGCCGAACACGGACTCTTCGAACGTCAAATCCAGATTATATTGGAGGTCGTTGCCGCGTTCAGACCGACCTCGGCCACGTGGCTGGCCGAAAAAATCCTCAAAAATATCGTTGAAGATGTCGCCGAATCCGCCCTGGCCGCCGAAACCTTCCGCGCCTTGCGGCCCGCCTGCATGGCCGAAGGTATCGTACTGTCGCCGTTTGCCCTGATCGCTGATAACCTCATAGGCTTCGTTGATTTCTTTAAACTTTTCTTCCGCCGTCTTTTTGTGCTCAGGAGAAGCGTGGAGATCCGGATGGTGTTGGCGTGCGAGCTTACGGAATGCTTTCTTGATCTCGTCGTCAGACGCGGTCCGCTCAATGCCGAGAGTTTCGTAGTAGTCGCGTTTAGCCACGGAAAGTGTTATCCGGTCTACTGTACGGCACGACCGAGTTCCACGCTATGGTGGAACCCGGTCGTGCGGACAGTGCTGAGGAGGTTATGTTACTTTTTGTCCTTATCCACTTCTTCGAATTCCGCGTCCACGACCTTTTCATCGGTCTTGGGCTGCGACCCTCCGCTGTCTCCAGCTGCAGAGGCGCCGGCATCCGCACCGCCACCTGCCGCGGCTGAGGCTTTTTTGTACATCTCTTCGGCCAGCTTGTGCGAGGCTGCCGTCAACGCTTGAGTCGCGGACTCGATGGCGCCTGGCTCATCGCCTTCCATCGCCTTGCGCAGCCCCGTGATCGCCTCAGTGATCTTGGTTTTGTCATCTTCACCGATCTTGTCTCCATGCTCGCTGAGGTTTTTCTCAGTCGTATACAGGAGCGAGTCGGCCTGATTGCGAGCTTCTGCCACGCGGCGACGCTTCTTATCGTCTTCCGTATGGGATTGGGCGTCTTTGACGAGCTTGTCAACTTCGTCCTTGCTGAGCCCGCTAGATGCCGTGATCTTAATAGACTGTTCCTTCTGCGTGGCCAGATCTTTGGCCGCCACATGGACGATACCGTTCGCATCGATGTCGAAGGAGACTTCGACCTGCGGCATCCCGCGCGGCGCCGGCGGAATTCCGACGAGATCGAATTGCCCCAGCAGCTTATTGTCGTTCGCCATTTCACGTTCGCCCTGGAAGACTCGAATTGTGACGGCGGTCTGATTGTCAGCGGCGGTGGAGAACACTTGGCTTTTTTTCGTCGGAATCGTGGTGTTGCGCTCGATCAGTTTCGTGAAGACGCCGCCGAGCGTTTCGATACCGAGGGACAATGGCGTGACATCCAGCAACAGGACGTCTTTCACTTCGCCTTTCAACACGCCGCCCTGCACGCCGGCTCCGATGGCGACCACTTCATCCGGGTTTACGCCGCGGTGCGGCTCTTTCCCAAAGAATTCTTTCACGACCTGGATGACTTTCGGCATCCGGGTCATACCACCGACCAGCACCACCTCTTGGATATCTTTGGCGCTCACACCGGCGTCGGCCAGCGCCTTTCGGCAAGGCTCAATGGTGCGCTGAACAAGGTCATCAACGAGCTGCTCAAGCTTGGAGCGGGTGAGCTTCAGCACCATGTGTTTGGGTCCGCTGGCGTCCGCCGTGATGAAGGGCAGATTGATCTCGCTTTCCTGCGAAGAGGAGAGCTCGATCTTCGCCCGCTCAGCGGCTTCCTTGAGGCGCTGCAACGCCATGCGATCTTTGCGCAGGTCGATCGCCTGATCTTTCTTAAACTCGTCGACCAGCCAATCCATCACTCGTTGATCGAAGTCATCTCCACCGAGAAAGGTGTCACCATTGGTGGATTTTACTTCGAACACGCCTTCGCCGATCTCAAGAACAGACACGTCGAAGGTACCGCCACCGAGGTCGTACACGGCGATGCGCTCGTCTTTTTTCTTATCGAGCCCATAGGCGAGCGAGGCCGCTGTTGGCTCGTTGATGATACGAAGTACATTCAGCCCGGCGATCTGCCCGGCATCCTTGGTAGCTTGACGCTGGCTGTCGTCAAAGTAGGCGGGGACCGTAACGACTGCTTCGGTGACTTTTTCGCCGAGATAGTCTTCGGCCGTCTGCCGCATTTTCTGCAGAATCATCGCCGAAACTTCCGGCGGGCTGTAACGCTTCCCACGCAACTCGACATGCGCGTCGCCATTGTCTGCTTCCACTACTTTATAGGGAAGCCGTTTCAGGGCTTCCTGCACTTCCTTACTACGGAACTTGCGTCCCATCAGACGTTTGACCGAGAAGATAGTGTTTTCAGGATTGGTAATGGCTTGCCGTTTGGCAATTTGCCCGACCAAACGTTCGTTCTTGTCGGTGATGCCGACGACAGAGGGAGTCGTACGGCTTCCTTCCGCATTGGCGATGACGACCGGGTCTCCACCGCTCATGATGGCGACGCAGGAGTTCGTCGTGCCGAGGTCGATTCCGATGACTTTGCCCATTGGTTGGCTCCTTCGCAAAAGATATCAGTATGTAAACGTGTCAGCTGTTCTTTTGACGGCTGTCATGTCTGCGCGCTGTTCGGTCCCTAATTTGGCGCTCCTGTTGAAACGGTCACCATTGCGGCCCTGAGAATGCGGTCTTGAAGGAGGTATCCCTTTTGGTACTCTTCCACGACATGATTCTCGGGCACGGTGTCTGATGGCACCTGAGCCACTGCCTGCTGCGTGGCCGGGTCAAAGGTTTGCCCCACGCTGTTCACAGCAGTGACCCCAAACTTGGTGAGGGCGCCGATAAGCTGTTTGAGGGTCAATTCCACGCCTAGCGTCAGGGCATCGACTGGGACCGCACCCCTGGATGACTTGATGGCCCTTTCCAGATTATCGACCACCGGCAGGAGTTCCTTCAGGATCTGTTCATTGCCGAACTTGATTTGCTCCCGTTGGTCTCGCTGCGCCAGCCGTTTGTAATTATCAAATTCCGCAGCGAGCCTCAGGTACTTGTCATTGAGAGCATTGCATTCATCGGACTTGGCGTCCAGCGCCTGCTGAAGTCCAGAAGCCGCTTCTAGAGGCGCCTCGGCTTGACCGTCTAAACTATGGATACTGTGTGTCTTATTGTCGTCTTCATTCATAGTCTGCACCTACACTGGGGAATGAGATAGCCACGTGGAAACCGAAGTCAACGGGGATTGAGGAGAATCATCGTTTTTTCCGATTGGTCTATGTCTTGGTGAAGGGAGTGATGCGTACGCGGACCGATATCTTAAGTCATTGGTTCCGGTGGTACAGGAGCTCCAATCCCTCCAGCGTCAGGAATGGGCGCACTTCGCGGATAGATTCCGTTTCCTGGGCGATGATCGAGGCGAGTCCCCCTGTCGCGATGACGGTGGTGGAATGTCCCAATTCTCGTTCCATCCGGCGGACGATACCGTCGACCAGGCCCACATACCCAAAGAGGAGGCCGCTCTGAATGCCTCCGACCGTATCGACGCCGATCACGGTTTTAGGTCGAATAATTTCCACTTTGGGTAATTTTGCCGTACGGGCAAAGAGGGCGTCGGCTGAAATGCCGAGACCAGGAGCGATGACCCCGCCTAGATATTCCGCAGACTTCGTCACGACGCAAAATGTCGTCGCCGTCCCGAAGTCGACGATGATCAGGTCCGAACGGTAGCGCGCGTAAGCGGCGGCGGCGTTCACAATGCGGTCGCTGCCGATTTCTCTCGGGTTGGCATAACGGATGATCAGCCCGGAGTCGCTTTCAGGACCGACGATCACTGGGGTGTGATGAAAATACGTCTGAACCATTGATTCAAACGTCGCAGTCAGCGCGGGCACCACGCTGGAGAAGATACAGCCGGTAATCTGGTCCGGTGTGAATCCAGCGTGCTGAAGCAAATTCAGCAACAGGATACCGTATTCATTGTCGGTACGCCGGGATTCAGTGGCGAGACGCCAATGACCGCGCAAGATGGAGCCTTCGAAGAGACCCCACACTATGTTGGTATTCCCGATGTCGATCGCAAGGAGCATCGTGTCACCTTATCGCAAACGGGTGCGGAATTCACCTTCGCACATGGACTACTTCCGCGCTTCTGATTTCGAGAAGCGAACCAGCTAGAGCAGCGTCGGTATCGGACACCACACGGAGACAGAGACAGCCATCCGGGCCGATCGATTCGGCGATGCCCTGAACCACGCCCTGTTCTTCCAACGTCACACGGACCCTGTGGCCGAGTGTTGAGCAACATTGTGTAAATTCGTCGATCATTCCGGTGGGGCCGTCGAGCAAAAGACGATCCAATCGTTGTTCAAGCCGGAAGTAGAGGTCGGCAAGAATCGCCACACGGTCGAAGGACCGGCCACCTTCCGCCGCCAGCGAAGTCGCGCCCGTTCTGAGCTCATCAGGGAAACCGTCGAGAGTGGCATTGATGTTCAGCCCTATGCCAACGACGATGGCCATGGTCTTGTTAGGGATGGAAGTTTGTTCGCAGAGGATCCCGCCGAGCTTCCTCTCTCCAATCAGGAGATCGTTCGGCCATTTCACGGAGACGGAGAGACCTGTGTGGCTCGACAGGCACTCGGCCACCGCCAGTGCCGAGAACAGCGGGACCCAAGAGAGCCATGGACCGGGTTGGGTGGTGCCCGGATTCGGGATTACGATCACTGAGCTATAGATGTTGCCGAGAGCGGGTGAGTGCCACGTCCGTCCGCGCCGTCCTCGTCCCGCCGTTTGGCATTCAGCGAGTATGGCCATTCCATTCAGGCTTGCTGGTTCAGGGTGTTGTTGCAGGAATGCCAATGCATCGGCATTGGTCGACGCCGTTGACGAGGTGTAGCGCAGCATTTTTCCAAAGGAATGAGTGCGCAGGATGCTTTTAAGACGGTCGAGCTTAAGCTGGTCGGCGGCTGACGCGACAGGATTGTTAGCGGGTTCGCCCACGGTTGCCTCGTTGCGCAGACAGGTCCAAGCTCAGGTTGGCGGCGGGAGCAGAATGTGTGAGAGCCCCGACTGAAATAAAATCAGCACCGGTCTGGGCCATCTCTTTGACGGTCTGCAGCGTCATTCCACCCGAGACTTCGACCAGCGCCCGCTTCTTGATGAGAACGACGGCCTTTCGCACGAGAGCAGGGGACATGTTGTCGAGCAGGATGATATCGGCTTCGCCTGCCAGCGCTTTCTTCACTTCCTGTAACGTCTTAGCTTCCACCTCGATGCGCATCCCGTGCGGTGCCGTGGCTCGAGCCCGACGGCAGGCCGCCGCCACATCGATACCAGACAATCCCAATACGGCAAGATGATTGTCCTTGATCAGCACGCCGTCGCCGAGTGAAAAGCGATGGTTTTTGCCGCCGCCCAGATGCACGGCCCATTTTTCGAGCACCCGCAGTCCCGGCGTGGTCTTGCGCGTATCGAGAATCTTTGTCGAATAGCCGCGTACAGCGAGGCAAAATTGCGCGGTGAGCGTGGCGATGCCGGAGAGCCGCTGGAGGAAATTCACGGCGACCCGTTCTGCCATCAGCAGTGATCGCACATCCCCCTGTACGGTGATGACCGAAGTCTCCGCAGGAACGGTGAGCCCATCCTGAATGCACTTGGTGATGCGTAACGACGGGTTTACGGTTAAAAAGACTTCTCGCGCGACGGCTATTCCGGCCACAGTCATGCGATGATGGGCGACGATCGTGGCCCGCGCCTGAATGGCGCGGGGGAATAGGGTGGCCGTCGTGACATCGCCGTGGGCCAGGTCTTCGTCGAGCGCGAGTTGAACCGCGTTCCGAATGGTTTGAACGTTAGGAGCGTTCAATGCGTTTTCGCTCCAGGACGTAAAGCTCTATCTGGTCTAGCGCCTGCTGGAAGAGTCGAATCATTTGAGATTCGCGGTTGAGACGTTCGTGGTGTTCGTTCCGCACATCGGGCGGCGCCTTGGCGATAAACTCGGGATTGCCAAGTTTCTTCTCGGTGCGGTCGACTTCCTTCCGAAGTAGTTCAATCTGCTTGCGAACGTTGCTTTCGGCCTTTTGCAGATCTGCGTCCTCCATCGAAGTTCGCACTTGCACGGAGGTGCCCGTTAAGATCAAAAGGCCGCCTGGGTTACTGACTTCGAAAGTCCCTGCTACCTGGAGGCCGTCAACGTTCTCCATGTACTCAATCAGTTCGTTATGCTCCTTAAGGGCTGAACCAATTTCACTCGTTTTCCCGTGCGCTTTGAAATGTAAGCGTTTGCCCGCGGGATAATTCAGGATCGCGCGCTCCTGATTCATGAGTTCGCGGCATTCTTCGAGCAAAGCGAATTCCTGTTCCGCTTCTTTGTCATTCCAGTCTGCCCGGGCGGTCGGATAGGGCTTCCGAACAATGCTGTCTCCTTCGTGGGGCAGGGTTTGCCAGATCTCCTCCGTGATGAACGGCATGAATGGATGGAGGAGGCGCATCATGGTCTCAAACGTTTCGGCCAGCGTCTGCCTGGTACTGTTCGCCTGCGTGGACGCCAGGTCTTTGAGCGTAGGCTTGATCATCTCAATGTACTTGTCACAGTACTCATGCCAGATGAATTGGTAGAGCGCGCTTGAGGCGCGATCAAATCGATACTGCTCCAATTCCTGGTTGACCGCGCGAATCGTGGCGTTCAGACGGCTGAGAATCCAGCGGTCAGGAAAGGACCGCTGAGCAGGCGGGACTTCGGCCCGCTCGCCGTCCAGATGCATAAGAAGGAAACGGGCCGCATTCCAGATCTTGTTGGTGAAATTACGATAGCCCTCGATGCGTTCTTCCGCCAGCTTGACGTCGCGACCTGGGGACGCCATCGCCGCCATGGTGAACCGCAGCGCGTCGGTTCCATACTGCTCCATGACATGCAAGGGATCGATGACGTTGCCCTTGGACTTACTCATCTTCTGGCCTTCGGCATCGCGGACCAACGCATGGATATACACGTCGCGGAACGGCACCTCGCCCATAAATTTCAGGCCCATCATGATCATGCGGGCGACCCAGAAAAAGAGAATGTCGAGCCCGGTTACCAAGGCTGAAGTGGGATAGTAGGTTTTCAGTTCCGCGGTCTGCTGCGGCCATCCCAACGTCGAGAAGGGCCAGAGTGCGGAGGAGAACCAGGTATCCAGCACATCGGGATCTTGCACCAGCGCATCCGCATGCCCCTTGGCACAGGTAGCGGGTTTGGTTTTGGCGACAATCACGGTCGCGTCGGACGGAATGAGTGGCGCTCCATCGGAGGATCGACGCAGAAATGCATTTCCATAACAGGTCTCGCAATACCAGGCCGGGATCTGATGGCCCCACCAGATTTGCCTCGAAACGCACCAGTCCTTGATGTCTCGCATCCAACCGAGATAGTTGTTCTTCCAGGCATCGGGAATGATCCTGACCCGACCATCTTCAACGGCTTGTATCGCAGGTTCGGCGAGCGGCTTGATTTTGACGAACCACTGGTCCGATAGCAGCGGTTCCACCACCGTTTTACAGCGATAGCATTTTCCGAGGGCCATCTTGTGAGGCTCGGCTTTCTCAAGCAGGCCTCGTTCGGTCAGCAATTGTTCGATCTTGGGCCTCGCTTTAGCGACGGGAAGCCCTTCGACTATCTGAACGACATTCGATTCTGCCAACGCACCTTCCAAATGTAGGTTAGCGTGGATATCCATGATCCTGATGCGGGGCAGTGCGTGCCTCTCACCCGCTTCAAAGTCATTGAAGTCATGGGCCGGCGTGATCTTGACTGCTCCGGTGCCGAACTCGCGATCCACGAGGATCGAATCACCTACGACGGGGATTGCGCGTGTGGTCAGCGGAACCCGGACTCGTTTACCGATGAGATAGCGATAGCGCTCGTCTTCAGGATGCACGGCCACCGCCGTGTCTCCGAACATGGTCTCGGGGCGGGTGGTGGCGACCAAGAGGAATTGCGACGGATCGTCAGCGAGGACATAACGAATCGTGTAGAGTTTTCCGGTGATCTCTTCGTGCTCGACCTCGATGTCTGACAGCGCGGTCAGGCAACGCGGACACCAATTGATCAGCCGTTCACCGCGATACAGGAGACCGTCCTCGTGCAGTCTGACGAACACTTCTCGGACCGCTTCGGAGAGCCCTTCGTCCATCGTAAATCGCTGGCGCTCCCAATCGCATGAGGCGCCAAGCCGTTTCAGCTGGGAAATGATGGTCCCGCCGGACTTCTCTTTCCATTGCCATACTCGCTGGATGAATGCGTCCCGTCCGAGCGTCTCCCGCGAGGCGCCTTCCGCTTGCAGTTGCCGTTCGACTACATTTTGGGTGGCAATGCCAGCATGGTCCATGCCGGGCATCCAGAGCGTATTTCGTCCTTGCATACGCCGCCAGCGGATCAAAATATCCTGCAGGGTGTTATTCAGCGCATGGCCCACATGGAGCGAACCCGTCACGTTCGGAGGTGGGATCACGATGGAATAGGGTTGCCCGGAGTCGGTCGGGTTGGCGTGAAACAACCCGGCGTCGACCCAGCGCTGATACCAGCGATCTTCGACGTCGTGCGGGCTATAGGTCTTGTCGAGTTGTGGCGTGAGCATAGTATTGGCAGGATGCTGAAAAAGCCCGCCAGCGTCGTTCTCGCGTCGCTCTGAAGCTTCTACGTACAGAATGGAGTACGTGTCGCATCCTCGCTAGCTGTGGCCTTGCTGGACGGCCATTTTGAGCATCCTGTGGGAATGTTTTTCCGTGGTTCCAAAGGTTTCAACGCGTCCAAGCGCGTCGCGGGCGCATCTTAACATGCGCCGTGGGGGCTCACAAGATAACGGCGAGTCGCCCGTTCTGGTTCAAAAGGTTGTGGCGGACTGAAGCCCTGTGATATACATCCGACGATTCAGTACGTTGGATTCATATCGCCAGCCTAATCCCATAACCGTTGAAGGAGAGACTATGCCCAGGGGACGAGAGAAGGATCGCAAGACTCGCAAGAAGCATCGGAAGAACGTGGCGCGTGTGAAGGGGTTGGCTAAGACTCGTCGAGCGGCGGCAAAAAAAGTGAAGCGAGGGTAGGGAAGGGAGATATTAGCCGGCGGTGCTCAATCGTTTGATCTCTGCCCGCACCTGGGTGTCTATTACTTCCGGAACGATCCGCTGAACTGCCTGCTGGATTTGGTCCTTCGCCATTTGGTGGACAATTTCATCCGCCGCCTGCCGCGCGCAGTTCCCGGCGACTCGCTCAACTTCTTTCTTGACCAGCTGGTCGATCATGTCCAGATGGGTTTGCAGTGCCTCAGGCAGGTGTGTTTGTACTCCGGCCTCCGCAAGGTCACCCAGTTGTTTTTCCACCGACTGTTCAAGGATTGCAGGGGCCAGGTCAGAGACGGCTTGGCGGACTGCGGTTTCGACGCCGGCAAGATGGGCCTGGGATTGACGTCGCAATTCCTCTTGAATGAGATCCCGCATAGCAGTCTGGAGACGTTCCGGAGCAAGCGCTTCGGTGAGCTGTTTGGCCACTTCTGTCCGCACTGCCGTTTGCACGGCATTGCCCACTTGCCCCGCCACTTCCCTGCTAATCGCCGACGGCAGCAGATCTGTTATCTTCCGGTCGGCTTGCAGGACGACCGATTGCAGTAAATGATCGAAGAGTCCCTTCATGAGTGCGTCGCCGGCCGTCATAGTTGACGCGGCAGAGGAAGGGGACGGATTAGCAGTGTGAGAGGGTGATGGGGACATGGCAGTCGGTTCCTTCTCCGTCTTGTCGTAGGGGGCATCATCGACGGACCCTTTCGGCGTCGACTCGTCATCCTCATCATTGGTTTCCGTGAAAATGGGTGGCCATGTGCGCGGCTTCGCAGGTTTTGCGGCGCTCTTTTTTCCCGCGACGTCGTTCAGTATGCCGTTAATTGTATCGAGAAGTTGCTCACGCTGGAACGGTTTCGTAAGAAAAGCGCGGACACCAAGGGCGCGCAGCTTGCTTTCATCCAGCTTGTCGGATGGGTCTACGAGAGAGATGACCAGCGTTTCCGCCAAATTATCCAGTTTGCTGATCTCCTTGCAGAATCCCGAGAAGGTCATGTTCTCAAGGTGAAAGTCGGCGAGTATGAGCGACGGACTGATTTGGCGGGCCGCCTCCAGGGCTTTCGGTCCATCCTGAAACCCGATGACCTCATAACCCTCGCGGATAGAAATTTCTTCCACCATGCGACGGACGGCAGGACTGCTGTCGACCACAAAGATACTAGCACCCATCTCGTTCACCCCAGTTCATGGCTAGTGCGACGCTAGCAAAGGCCTGGAAAACTGTCAAAGAAAACGCTGAAACCAGCCGGGTGTGCGGTGCTGGATGGTCGGATGCAAAACTGGTAGTTGGTTTTACCGTCCTGCTAGAATCCGGCCAGCACACGAACCGTGGGGCTAATCGCTGAGCCGGATTCTAAGGAGCTACAGATCACGATGACCCAGAGTCGCATTCAAGTGGTGTTCTTTGATGCCGCCGACACGCTGTTCCACATTCACGGGTCCGTTGCGGACATCTACCTGCAGTACGCTGAAAAACATGGGTTCAAGAAGACCGGTGAGTCGTTGGGAGCCATTAAGGTGGCTTTTGGACGAGCCTTTCGCGATGCTCCCCCCCCGGTGTTTGCCGCGACGGAGCCGATGGCGATCAAACAATCGGAGCGTTTGTGGTGGTTCGACATCGTGCACAATGTGTTTTATCGCGTTGGGATGTTCGGAGGTTTTGATGAGTTTTTCGAAGAGGTCTTTGCCGTATTTGAACGACCGGATTCGTGGCGCCTCTTTCCGGAGACGCGAGATGTACTGGCGACGTTAAAAGCGCAAGGATTCGAACTGGGCATCATCTCAAACTTCGACTCGCGATTGTTTTCCGTCTTGCGCGGGTTGGGAATTGCCGATCTCTTCGATACCATCACCATTTCGAGTCTGGCCCACGCCGCCAAACCCTCTGCGCGCATCTTTCAGCAGGCCTTGGACAAACATGCGGTCGACCCGGCCGATGCCCTTCATGTGGGCGACAGTCAGCGGGACGATGTGAAGGGCGCCCAGGGCGTCGGACTGACAGGGGTGCTGTTGGCGCGTGCAGGACCGGCGCATCCGTCGAACGGATTTACGATCACCAATCTCGACGACCTTCTGCCGCTTCTCTCACGTCTCCAGTAGGAGGGGGACAAGGTCTTTTGCGCGGCCCCGAAGCGCTGCATCGACTAAACCGGTGTGGGACGTGGGATCCAGATTGATCTCCACGACGAAAGCGCCGGCCTGTTTGGCAATCGAGGCGAAGCCCGCCGCCGGATACACCAGCCCAGAAGTGCCGATGATCAGGCAGAGGTCGCTGGACTGCAAAGCGGTGTAACTCCTCTGAAGGTCTTCCTCGGCGAGTGATTCTCCAAACCAGACGATGTGTGGGCGGAGTAGCCCGCCGCAGATGACGCACAGGGGCGGAATTGCGATCGGCACGTCACGATTTTCCTTCACGCTGCGGCACTGAGTGCAGCGAACCATCCAGATGTTGCCGTGAATCTCGGACAATTTACGTGAGCCGGCGTCGCGATGCAGTCCATCCACATTCTGCGTGATCAACCAAAACTGTTCGAACTGCCGCTCCATCTTCGCCACGGCATCATGGGCTGGGTTGGGTCGTTTGGTGGCGATGAGTTCGCGCCGCCAGTTATACCACTCCCACACGAGCCGGGGATCACGCTCAAAGGCCTCTGGTGTGGCCAGGTCTTCCGCGCGAAAATTCTGCCAGAGTCCGTCGGTCCCGCGGAATGTCGGCACGCCGCTGTCGGCAGAAATACCGGCGCCTGTGAGCACGGCCACAGATCTTGCCGAGGAGAGTTTGCGTTGAATCAGGCTGAGGGTTGATCCGGTTCCCATCGGCGTCGAAGAGAGATGATGTTCCCTGTTTTGGAGGCGCGGCTGCATGCTATAGTACCGTCTTTTCGAACGCAACGAGTGAGGACTCTCATGAAGCAGATCATGATGGTGGGGGCGGGGTCGGTCGGAGGATTTTTCGGGGCGCATCTGGCCAAAAACAATCCCAATGTGTCGTTCCTTCTTCGCCCTAGGACCTTGGAGGCGGTGAAGCGCCATGGCTTGATGATCAAAAGCGCCAAGGGCAATTTCACTGTTCATCCTCCGGCAGCCTCCGATCCGCGACAACTCGCGGCGCCGGATCTCATTATTCTCGGCGTCAAAGCCTACGACCTCGACGAGGTGATGGCGCAACTCGAGCCGGTCATGACTGAGGGCACCGTGATTCTTACCCTTCAGAACGGCATCGATACGGAAGATCGGATCATTGCAAGGGTGCACCGCGATTGTGTGGTCGGCGGCGTGGCGTTCATCTATTCCAAAATCATTGAACCGGGTATCATCGAGCATTACAAGCGGGGTGGCGTGGCGATCGGCGAACTCATGGGCCACCAGAGCGAGCGTCTGCTGCAGATCGTTGAGGTGTTCAAGCAGGCCGGTATATCCTGCCAACTCAGCGACGATATCCGCAAAAGCAAATGGGAAAAGATGTGCTGGAATTGTGTCTTCAACCCCGTCACGGTGTTGATCGACGACAAGGTGGCGAAGGCTCTGGACCATCCGGAGATGGCTGGGGTGATTCGGCAGATAGTGGGCGAGGTCGCTGCCGTGTCGGCTGCGCTGAAAGTCCCCCTTGCCCCGGACATGGCCGAGAAGGTGGTGAAGTGGACACAGGAGCTCCGCGACATCCATACCTCGATGTACGATGACTGGAAAGCCAAACGTCCGACCGAGATCGATTATTTGAACGGCTATATCGTCCGCATGGGACGAGAGTTGGGGATTCCCACGCCGGTGAACGAAGCTCTGACGGCGATGGTGAAGACAGTCACCGAGCGGGAACCCTCGGGTCCCGGCGTCGTCCGGATCGAGGGCGCCGTCGTACAGCCGGTATCCTTGACCCGTTCGGCGCTGGCACAGCTTCCGAAGGAACAGCTCGTCGAAGATGTCAGCCGGTTGATGCCGTCGATGCGCGGTCGGGCTATTCGAGTGAACGGCCTCCTGGACATTCCGGCCCTCGCGGTCGATGCCGACCATGTCACGTTCCACTCAGTCGACGGCAAGTATGCGGCTACATTGACGCTCCAACAGGCGCGCGACTATGGGCTGTTGCTCTTCGAGCTCGACGGTCAGCCGCTGCCGGACGATAAGGGCGGCCCCTATCGCTTAATCACGCCTGGGCTGGGCGACCTCTGCGCGAATGTGAAGAGCGTGGGGAGGATCGAAGTGCGGGCAGGCTCAGGGAAGGATACGCGGCCGTCCGTTCGGCCGCCGGAATGCACGACCGGGGGACAAAGCTAAATCCGTTCATGTTGCGGAGGATCGGAAGACCTGAATAGTTTTCCATCGCTCGGACCGATAGCGCCATAGCATCAGCCCCATGCGCACTGTCCAGTCTACGATCATTGCCAGCCAGACATATAAGACACCCATCGTCAGCCAGTACCCGAGGATAAAGGCAATCGGGATACGCACGCCCCACATGCCGATCATCGTAGCGATCATGATGAAACGGGTGTCACCTGCGCCTCGGAGTGAACCGGCCAACACCATCGTCAAGGCCAACGGCACTTGCAGCAAGGCCACGATTTTGAGAAACACGGTGCCCAGCTCGATGACGGCTTCATCGTTGGTGAAGGCGCGGAGCAGGACGTAAGGAAAAAAGAAGAAGACGACACCCATTGCCGACATGATATAGGTGGCCAACCGGTTCGCTTCCCAGTTTTCGAGTTTGGCCCGAGTATATTTTCCCGCGCCGATACTTTGACCCACCATGGTGGCTGCTGCGATGGCGAAGCCATAACCGGGCAGGAACGAGAGCGATTCAATCGATAAGCCGACTTGATGGGCCGCGTAGGATACGGTGCCGTAGACCAGGACGATTTTGGTGTAGAGCAGAATTCCGGCCTGTTGCACGATTCGCTCCCCTGAGACAGGAGCCCCCACCTTCCAGATGGCGCGAATCAGGTCGAGTCGAATCCGTTTCGAAGGTCGGAGAATCGGCCGGCAACGAGCAAGCAAAAAGAGCGACCCTGCCGCCTCGGCGACCCCCACAGCCACCGCGGCCCCCTTCACGCCGAATGCCGGCAATCCCCATTGGCCATAAATCAGCGGATAGGCGATGGCGATGTGAAGGATATTCACCATAATCATGGCGTACATCGGAGTCTTCGTGTCGCCGGTTCCCTGGAGAATTGAGGAGAGGACTGCGAGCAGGACCGTGAAGGGAATGACAAAAAAGATCAGGGTGGAATAGGGCAGCGCGAGCGCAATGACCTCCGGCTGCGCGCCAAGCAACACCATAATCAGTCTGTTCGCCGAGAGGCCGAGTATGGCCAGCGCGAGGGAGACCAATACGGAGAGCCCCAAAAAGTGCCGAGCAGCCTGGCCTGCCTCCGCGTAACGGCGAGCACCCCACTGTTGCGCGATGATCACGTTGGTGCCCACCGAGAGCCCAGAGACCAATGTCGTGGCGATGAAGGCGAGTAACTGACCCAATCCGACGGCGGCAATGGGAATCACGCCCAACCCTCCCACGAGAAAGACTGCGACGATGCCTTCCGTCCGCTGCAGCAAGCTGCTGACGGTGACGGGGAGCGCCAGGGTCATGACTGATCGTCTGATTTGTGCGACGCCGTTTGCCATGGGGAGCCATCCTACCAGAACTCAGCCGCAGTCGCGGACGTCCTGTTGCGCAGCCGTGGAGCTGGACAATCGGATCACTCCTTCTGTAGCCTGCAATATCTTATGGAGATATGGCCTGAATCTGACGCTCGTTCCTCCTATCGGCTGTCCAAATCGAAATACCTGTCCGGACTGCAGTGCCACAAGCGTCTGTACCTGGAAATCCATGCCCCGGCGTTGGCGACGAAGCCGGATGCCGCCACGCAGGCAATTCTCAACATGGGTACCGATATCGGTGAATTGGCTCGCGAACGGTTTCCTGGCGGCCGTCTCGTCAAGGCCGGGTACCGTCAGTCTCAAGAGGCGCTGGATCAGACAGCAGAGCTGCTTCAGGATCCAACCCTGCCGGCCATATTCGAGGGAGCGTTTCAATATAACCAGGTCCTGGTTCGTGTCGATGTGCTGGAACGGGTCGGGGTGAACGAATTGGGACAACCGACCTGGCGCTTGGTGGAAGTGAAATCCTCGACCAAGTTGAAGGCCACGCACCTGGATGATCTCACCATTCAAAGTTATGTTCTGGAAGGGGTCGGCTTGGCGCTCGTGGATATCTGTCTGATGCATGTGAATACGCAGTATGTCTTCGATGGGAAGCAGCTCGATCTCGGGCAGTTATTTAGTCTCCGCCCATTGAACGAGATGGTGCGTCCACGATTGCCGGAAGTCCCTGCGCGTCTGGCCGCCATGCACACGATGTTGGCGGAGATGTCTGCGCCGGCCCTTGTTCCGGATGAGCATTGCCAAAGTCCCTACGAATGTCCATTTTGGGCTCATTGCACGCAGGACAAGCCGCCTCGGTGGATCTATTACCTTCCGGGAAGCAGCAAGACGGTGACCCTTCTCCGCGAGCTTGGCGTCGAGACCATCGATGACATTCCAGACCATGCGACGTTGACGCCGGTGCAGCGCCGGGTGAAGGACAATCGAGAATGGATCGGCGAAGGGTTGAGGACTGCGTTAGCGAAAGTCCGATATCCCGTACATCATCTGGATTTTGAGACCTTCATGCCGGCGGTGCCGAAATTTAGTGCGACCAGGCCCTATCAGGTGATCCCGACGCAGTGGTCGAATCATATCGAACAGATCGATGGAACCCTGCGCCATGCAGAGTATCTCTGCCTCGATGGACGTGATCCACGCGAAGAGCTGACGGTGAGACTGTTGGAGTCCCTGGGGCAGGAGGGGAGTATCTGTGTGTATTCCAGTTACGAGCGCTCGATTCTAGAACGGCTCGCCGAAGACTTCCCTTCACTCAAGCAGGACATCAAGGCTGTCATCGCAAGACTGTGGGATCTTCACCTGGTCATCAGGGATCACTATTACCATCCGGCATTCGACGGCAGCTACTCGATCAAGGCCGTCCTGCCGGCAGTGGTGCCGTCGTTAAGTTATGGGGATCTGGTCATTGGCGACGGCGGCGTGGCAGCCTGCGAATACGCTCGTATGATTTTCACCGTCAGTGACTGGATCGAAAAGGCAGAGATTGAAGAAGCCTTACTGCGGTATTGCGAGCGGGATACGCTGGCGATGGTCGAGCTGCGGAGGGAGTTGAAGAAAAGAGCCGGTTAACGCCTGCCTCTGGTCCTGATCCACTTCACCATCTGTACACAGGTCGTTTCGATTTTCTCATCCGCCATGAGCGCGACGCCTCCGAGAGCCAAGAGCGTCATCACCACCGCGAATTCAGTTTGTTCAAACATGCGGTCCTCCTTTGTGGACCAGAGACTATCCTGGACCGGCGCAAGCGAACAGACCACTAGACGCGGGGGACAGCCCCGCCCCTCGGTAGGTGCTGAGCCAGCAAGTCGCTGGCGCAGAAGGAAGCAGAAAAGGTGGGGGAGCGTATGGAGAAATTAGGGATAGATATCAGGGCGCTGGGATGGATTGCTGAAAAGTCCCCCCGACGAGCGAGTTGGTATGGCAACGGAGGGCTTTTGTGCATCCCTAGTCAGTCTTTTAGGGGAATATTGCGTATCGTTGCAGGAGAGAGTTGGAAGGTGACTTGCGCGTCACCAAGATCTACCAGCACGGCTCCGTGGCGGGCGTGTGTGGGGTGGCGGAGAGGGTGGGATTCGAACCCACGGTCGAGTTACCCCGACTACGGTTTTCGAGACCGTCCGATTCGGCCACTCTCGCACCTCTCCGCACTAGGGCCCGGCAAGAGGTGCAGCTTAACGTGGTCGATGGCAGGATTCAAATGAAATCATGTGCTTGGATGGGGGATTTCTTCCTCCCTTTCGGGTATCGCGCAAGTGAACAAAAGGTGATTCCGTTTTGTAACATACGCATTCCGCCGTAAACTCACCTCGAGACAGGCCACGGTCGTTTGTGTGGCCATCACTTAAGTCATCGACACATCGCCTCTGCGTGCCTCTCGGTCCCACTGGGGTTGAGCATTTTGTGGTCAGACATCCACCGGTAACCGTTCCATCCGGCGACACACTACTCGATGTGCTGAAATGGCGGGCTGAGCATGAGCCCGACCAGACGGCTTACGTCTTCCTGCGGGACGGGGTCACCCCTGACGCCGTCCTGACTTACAAAGAGCTGGACCTCAAAGCTCGCTCCATAGCCGGGTATCTACAGACCCGATTTGCGCCGGGCACATGCCTGCTCCTGGTTTATCCTCCCGGTCTTGATTTCGTGCAAGCGTTCTGGGGCGCGCTGTACGCCGGCATGGTCGCCGTACCGGTGCCACCGCCGGACGCCTTTCGATTAAAGCAGAGTACCGCGAGGCTGCAGCGCATTACCGAGGATGCGCGTCCAGCCGGGGCGTTAAGTACGAGCCAGATCCGTACCATGCTTCATCAACAGGATTTCCCTGAGCATTTTATCCAACGAGAACGTTGGATAAGTCTCGATGAGGCCGGTTCAGACCTTTCCGAGCATGGGACATTTACAGCGTCCACTTCCGCGACATTGGCTTATCTGCAATATACTTCCGGTTCCACATCCGCACCCAAGGGCGTCATGGTCAGCCATGGGAATATGACGGCGCAGAGTCGTTGTATTACTGAGGCCGGCGGCTACGACGGTCAATCCGTCACTCTATCCTGGATGCCGCATTTTCATGACTACGGATTGGTGAAGGGAATCATTCAGCCCGCCTGGATCGGCCGTCCCGCTTATCTCATGTCTCCGCTCACGTTTCTAAAACGCCCCTTGCGGTGGCTCGAAGCCATTCATCGCTACCGGGTCACTCACAGCGGCGGTCCCAACTTTGCGTACCGGCACTGCATCGAAGCCATTCCGGTGGAGGATCGCGCGAAGGTGGATCTATCGGGTTGGGAAGTAGCGAGTTGTGGGGCAGAACCCATTGCTTCCAATACCATTGACCGATTCGCCGAGGCCTTCGCTCCGGCGGGATTCCGGCGCGAAGCATTTTCTCCCGCCTATGGAATGGCAGAATTTACCTTGCTGATTTCCCTTAAGCGACAGGGCCTGCTACCGACGGTGCAGGCGCTCGACCCGGCTGCGCTGGAACAGGGCGTGGTCTCTGGTGCTAAGCCGGAGGCCGAGCCGGTCCGGCAGGTCGTCGGGTGCGGAACTCCCGTCGGAGACACCAAGGTAATCATCGCCCATCCCGAGACCCTGTCTCATTGTGCGGCTCAGCAGATCGGCGAAATTTGGCTGGCCGGGGCCAGCACGGCGCAAGGATATTGGAACAATCCGGAAGAAACTGCGCGCACGTTTGGCGCCAGGCTTCGCGATACTGGGGAGGGGCCGTTTCTGAGAACTGGTGACCTTGGGTTCGTGAAGGACGGCGAGGTTTTCGTCACCGGGCGGTTGAAAGACCTCCTCATCGTTCGAGGCCGAAATCACTATCCTCACGATATCGAACGGACGGTGGAACAGTGCCACGCGTTATTCCGTGTAAGTGGAGCGGCGGCGTTTTCCGTCCAGGAAGCCGGTGAAGAAGCCGTCGTCGTCGTCCAAGAGGTGGAACGTCAGTCTGCCGCTCTGGCCATCGACGAACTGGCTGCCGCCATTCGCGCGGCGGTGTCGGAGCACCATGACCTCCATGTATTCACCATTGTGTTCATCAAGGCGGGCACGCTTCCAAAGACTTCCAGCGGCAAAGTACAACGGCGGGCCTGTCGAGACCAATTTACCAAGGGCGAGCTTTCGATCATCGGTCAAAGTCTCCTTCAATCGCCGCAGCATCTCGTTTCCTCAACAATGGTCAAGACAGAATCTCTCCGCCTGCTCTCACCCGATGCACGACGGCGGCAGGTTGAGCAGTATCTGTGCGTGATGATCGCCGATCGAGTGGGGTGTCTGCCGGATGCCATACACTGCGGCCGACCGGTACAGCTCCTGGGACTGGATTCGCTTATGGCGGCGGAGGTGTTGCATGCGGTGGAGGAAACATTCAGGGTCTCGCTCCCGTTACAGACCCTGTTGGGAGGAGCCAGCGTTGCAGATCTCGCCGCGACGATCGAGGACGAGATCCTTCACCCAGTCATTGAGGTGACGACTGACCTGCAGCCGGATTCGACCCAGGAGCATCGTGGCTTGCTCTCCGAGAACCAAGCAGCCCTATGGTTCCTCAGCCAATTGGCGCCGGACAGCGCCGCTGCGAATGTCTCGGTCTTGCTGCATTTCTCAGAGGACGTCAATGCAAGCCTGTTGAAACAGGGGCTGGAACAACTCGGCGAACAACACGCCACGCTTCGCACCACCTATGAGACGCAGCAAGGCGTTCCCGTCCAACGAATCCACGAATGTTTGCCTCTTGGCTGGACGATCATCGATGGCTCCACATGGGACTGGGCGCATCTTCGTCAGATGGCGCTCGAGGCCGCAGCTATCCCATTCGATCTCCAGCATGGGCCCCTATGGAGAGCATCTCTTTATCAACGCCAGGATGATACCTGGTTGCTACTGGTCGCCCACCATATTGCGGTGGACGGTTGGTCGATGATGCAGTTGGTAAAAGATCTCAAGCGGCATTATGAGTCGGTGCAGACGGGATCCACCTCTATGCCCGATGGAAGCGGCACTAGACCGGTTCCGTACAGTGACTTCGTCACATGGCATCGCTCGCTCTTGGACAGCGTCGAGGGCCAACGTCTGAGGCGCTACTGGAAAGAAAGGTTGGCCGGCGAATTGCCGACCTACGACATATTGTATGACCGGCCGCAGACGACCGTCGAGCCGAGCCGGTATGCCTGGCACCCGTTCCATATCGAGGCGGCTTTGGCGGAACGACTCAAGACCTTCGCCCAGGCTGAAGGTACGACGCTGTATGCCGTCTGTCTGGCTGCGCTCCAGGTCTTGATGTACCGCTACACGAATCAGGAAGACACGGCCATTGTGACTCCCGTGTTCGGTCGCAGCCGATCCCGGTTCGCTGGGGCAGTGGGTGACTTCGTCAATATTCTGGTACTGCGGGAGCGCCTTCAGGCGGAGATGACCGGTCGCGACCTCCTGGCTCAGACGAAGCACGGCCTCCTGGAGGCGCTCGCCCATCAGGATTATCCCTACTCTCGCCTCCTGTCGGACTTGCGACCGTCGCGCGACCGTCAACGCGCGCCGTTGGCACAGGTCCTCTTCGTGCTGCAACCATTCAAATTGTTTGCCGAGCTGGATGCATACATGGGCGCATCGTCCTCGTCCTTTCCGGGCATTAGCCGGCCCGGATGGGAGCCTTACGTCATACCGCAGCAGAGCGGACAGTTTGATCTCTGTATCGAACTTGCGGAATCGGAGCGAGGATTGAGCGGCTACTTCGAATACAAGGACCAATTGTTTGATCCGGACAGAGTGGCACAGATGCAGGAGCATTTTGTGCGATTACTGCAGGGCTTTGTGAGTGATCCCGCGGCGCACATCGGCGAGTTGCCCCTCCTGTCTGAGGCTGAGCGACGGGACAGAGTGCTTGCAGGGGATCACCCTCGCGAGCCCGCGAGCGCCTTGTCCTGTCTCCATCATCAGATCGAAGCGCAGGCTCAGCGAACACCGGACGCGATTGCGGTGCAGCAAGCAGGGCAGACGCTGACCTATCGTGAACTTGATGAGAGGGCGAATCGGCTGGCCCATTATCTCCGTCGGCGGGGAGTCACTCCTGGGGTCGTCGTCGGGCTCTGTCTCGAACGGTCGCTCAATTTAATGGTCGGCCTGCTTGGCATTTTGAAATCGGGCGGAGCCTACCTGCCGTTGGACGCCGACTATCCCACCGACCGTTTGGAATATATGCTGCGGGACAGCCAGGTCCGCGTTCTGGTCACTCAACAGGATCAACTGGCACGTCTGCCGGCGACCAACCCGCATACCATTTGCCTCGACTCCGAATGGGACCAGATTGCGCGTTGTTCGGACAGCGTCATCGAGGGCGCAGATGCCTTAGACAATCTGGCCTATGTGATCTATACATCCGGGTCCACCGGGCATCCCAAAGGGGTGATGGTCGAACATCGGTCGATTGCCAACTATGTGTGCGCAATCGCCGATCTTGTCGAGTTGAAGGCCGCTGACCGGGTACTGCAATTTGCTTCGTTGAGTTTTGATACGGCCGCGGAAGAAATCTTTCCTTGCCTGGCGACAGGGGCGACGTTGCTCTTGCGCACGTCCAACATGGTCGACTCTGTCTCTGGATTTCTCGACCGCTGTCGTGAATGGAAGGTGACTATTTTGGACTTGCCGACGGCTTACTGGCACGAGGTCGTGACTCGAATGGAATTGGAGCAGATCGCGTTTCCGCAATCCATACGGACGGTGATCATCGGCGGGGAGCGTGTGCTTCCCCAGATCGTGCAACGCTGGGCCAAGTTAACCGGTCGCGCGGTGCGCTTGTTGAACACCTACGGCCCGACTGAAACGACGGTGGCCGCCACCTGGGCAGATCTCACCGGCTTCGGCGTCGACGACGAGCTACAAGCCGACTTGCCGATCGGACGGGTGATACGCGGGGCAAGCGCCTATGTGTTGGATCCGCAGCGGCAACTGGTTCCACTCGGTGTGGCAGGGGAACTCTATGTCGGCGGGGTGGGAGTCGCGCGCGGGTATCGAGGGCGTCCAGAGTTGACCGAGGCCAAGTTTATCCCTGACCCGTTTTCAAGTCTGGAGGGGGCACGTCTGTACCGAACCGGTGATATTGTCCGCTGGCGGCCTGACGGGCAACTGGACTACCGAGGGCGTGCGGATCGTCAGGTCAAAATCCGAGGATATCGTATCGAATTGGAGGAAATCGAAGCCGTTCTGAACCGGCACCCGGATCTGGAACGCGCCGTGGTCGAAGTGCGCGAGGATCAACCGGGAGATAAACGGATCGTGGCGTTCATCGTGCCACGTCCTCAGAACCGGCTGAGCTTGGCGCAATTGCGCGAACAACTGCGCAGCCAGCTGCCGGCCCACATGCTTCCCTCATCGTTCATCGAACTCGAAGCTCTGCCACTCACGGCCAATGGCAAGGTAGATCGGCAGGCGCTCCGTGTGGCCGGAGACAGTCGCGCCAGCAAGGTCGATTTGAGCTCAGAGTTTGTTGCCCCGCGCAATTCCACGGAGCAGATGTTGGCCGATATCTGGGGCGAAATCCTGCATCTGAAAGACGTCGGCATACACGATAACTTTTTCGAACTGGGTGGGCATTCTCTGCTCGCCACGCAACTGGTATCGCGAGTCCAGGCTCTGTTTCAGACCGTGCTGCCTCTACGCCAGGTCTTCGAGAAGCCGACGATTGCCACCTTGGCAGCGGCGATCAAGTGGACGCAAGAAGGTGGTGATCAAGCTCAAGGGCACGAGGGCCTGGTTATCACGAAGGCCGGACGAGGGGCGCCCTTGCCTCTGTCGTTTGCCCAGGAGCGGATGTGGTTTCTGTATCGATTGTCCCCCGGGGCCGCCGCGTACAACATTCCCGCCAGTGTTCGCTTGCACGGTCCGCTCGATAAGGCGGCGTTGCGTTGGAGCGTCGAGGAACTTGTTCGCCGCCACGAGGCGCTGCGGACCACCTTCACGCAACGGGATGGCCAGGCGCGTCAGATCATCCACACATCCTTGGAGCCGCAGTGGATTGAAGAAGACGCGCGAAAATTACCGCTGGAGATACGCGAGCCACGGGCGCTGGAATTGGCTACGGCCGAAGCCCGCCGTCCATTCGATCTCGAACAGGGTCCGTTGCTTCGGATTTTGCTGATCCAGCTGGGGGAAGAAGACCATGTATTGGTGATGAGCACTCACCACATCATTTCCGATCAATGGTCGTATGGTGTGATCGCGCGTGAGCTGGTGAAGTGCTACAACGCCTTCTGTGCCGGCAAACCTTTTGCGATCCAGCCAGAGCTCCCGATCCAATATGCCGACTTCGCGCTGTGGCAACGCACTTGGCTGACTGGGCCGGTATTGGCAGAACAACTGACCCATTGGAAGTCAAAACTGCTGGATCTTCCGGTGCTGACGTTGCCGACCGACCGACCGCGGTTACCTGTCCATTCCTTCAAAGGGGATCATGTGTCGATGGATGTGCCCTGGGCCTTGGTCAACCGGCTCAAGCAGCTCAGCGTCCGCGAAGGAGTAACGCTGTACATGGTATTCCTGGCCGGATTCTTCGGCCTGTTGCATCGTCTCACGCAACAGCGCGACCTGGTCATCGGCACACCCATCGCGAATCGCAATCGTCTCGAAATCGAAGATTTGATCGGCACGTTTGTGAATACGCTCGTGTTGCGGACAGACGTGACAAGCGAGCTGACCTTCCGCGAATTACTGGGGAAGGTCCGCGAACTGTCTCTCGATGCCTATGCCCATCAAGACATTCCCTTCGAGAAGCTGGTGGAAGAACTGCGTGCGGACCGCAGCCAAGGCGGCTTGCCGCTGGTGCAGGTGCTTTTCAATTTCGCCAATACGCCCTTCGCGCGCACGGAGTTTCAGCATCTCTCGTGGACGCCGTATGAAGTGAGCCGGGGCGCGGCCCAGCTGGATCTCGGGCTGTCGATCGATCCGTTCTCGTCACGAAAAGCTTATTTGGAGTTCAATACGGATCTCTTCGATCGCGCGACCGCCGAGCGGTGGCTGGGGCAGTACCGGGAACTGATGGAAGCGATTGCGGAGCATCCCGAGGAAAAGATCGGACGTGTGGCGATCCTTACGGAACAGGAGCAGCGCCGAATCATTCGAGAGTGGAACGCGACGGAGACGATCTTCGACCGTACCGTCTGCTTTCCGCAGCTGTTCGAAGCGCAAGTCTCACGAACTCCCGACGCCATCGCCGTGGTTTATGAAGGGGTGGAACTCTCATATGCGGAACTAAATCGTCGCGCGAACAGGATGGCTCACCACTTGCGGGATTGGGGCGTGGGGCCGGATATCGTCGTGCCGGTCTTACTGGAACGGTCGCTTGAATTGCTCATCACGTTACTGGCCGTGATGAAAGCCGGCGGCGCCTATCTTCCCTTGGTGCCTGGGCTGCCGATACGGAGACTGGCTGTCATGATCGAGGCCAGCCAGGCGGCGCTTCTCGTGACCCATTCCTCGCTCCTCGCGGAGCTTCCTCAGCATCAACTGCCGGTGATCTGCATGGATCTTAATGCGGAGACATTGGCGCAATATCCGGATGAAAACCCGCCGCCCCAAGCCGACCCTCAGCATCTGGTGTATGTACTGTTTACGTCGGGTTCGACCGGTCAGCCGAAGGCGGTCGAAATCGAACATCGCGCACTGGTCAACTTTTTGCGATCGATGCAGCGCGAGCCGGGTATGGCCGCGTCCGATGTCCTGGTTGCCCTCACGCCGTTGTCGTTCGATATCGCCGGACTGGAACTGTATCTTCCACTCCTGACCGGCGCGCGCATTGTATTGGCCAATCGTCGACAGGCGATGGACGGAGTCTGGTTACAGCGAGAACTCGACCAGGGTCGGGTTACCGTCATGCAGGCCACGCCGGCGACGTGGCGAATGGTGTTGCAATCGGGGTGGCAGGGCGGACGCCAGGTGAAGGTGCTCTGTGGCGGAGAGTCACTTTCACGCGAGTTGGCGCAGGAGCTGTTGTCGAGGGCAGGGTCTGTCTGGAACGTGTATGGACCGACAGAGACGACCGTCTGGTCGACTCTCGAGCGCGTCCGGTCGGCAGACCGGACCGTTCCGATCGGAAGGCCCATCGCGAATACCCAGGTGTACGTGCTGGATCCCAATGGTGAGCCGGTGCCGGTGGGGATACCGGGTGAACTCTATATCGGCGGAATGGGCGTCGCTCGAGGATACCGGCATGCTCCCCAGTTGACGGATGAGCGATTCAACCCTAATCCGTTTCGATCTGGGGAGCGCCTGTATCGCACAGGCGACCAGGTCAAATGGTTGCCTGACGGCAGGCTGGAATATGTGGGACGTATGGACTTCCAGGTGAAGCTGCGAGGGTTTCGGATTGAGCTGGGTGAAATCGAGGCCGTTCTGGCAGAAGATCTCACCGTCAAGCAAGCGGTGGTCATCGTGCGGGAAGATGTTCCGGGGGACAAGCGGCTGGTGGGCTATGTGGTGGCGCGAGAGGGACAGCGTTGTGACCCTCAGGCCCTGCGCCGCGCCCTTCGAGACGTGGTTCCGGACTACATGGTTCCAGCTGCGATCGTGCCTCTTCCGGAGTTTCCACTCACCCCCAACGGCAAAATCGATCGAAAGGCCTTACCGATTCCGGCGGTGGAACCCATTCACGATGGCGCGCAGGCCATCGAGCCGAGGAATCGAATCGAATTGCAGCTAGCGGCGATTTGGGAGCAGGTGTTGGGGATCACGCCGATCGGCGTTCAAGACAATTTTTTTTCGCTGGGCGGGTATTCCTTGCTGGCGCTACGGATGTTCAGCGCCATCGAGCAGACTTTCGGCACACGTTTGCCGATGGCCTTGCTCTTTCAGGCACCGACGATCGAACAACTGGCGGATGTCCTGGCCGATGAAGGTTGTACCGTGCGCTGGCGGTCGTTGGTGGCGATTCAACCGGAAGGCAAGAATCCGCCATTCTTCGCGGTTCCCGGCGTCGGCGGGAATGTCCTCGTCTTCGCTCGCTTAGCCAAGTTGCTCGGCAACGATCAGCCGTTTTATGGCTTACAGGCTCGTGGCCTCGATGGAAAAGAAAAGCCATTCATGCGCGTGGAGGACATGGCCGCGCATTACATTGACGAAATTCGTTCGGTCCAGCCGCAGGGCCCCTATCTCATCGGAGGGACTTGTACGGGTGGGCTGGCGGCATACGAAATCGCCCAGCAGTTGACGGCAAAGGGGGAAGAGGTGGTGCTGGCCATCATCGAATCCTGGCATCCACGGTCTTACGTAATCCACTGGAATCGGCCGCCCTATTTGCTGTGGCCATTACTATTCGTGGCCATGAAGGTGGCGACGTACTATCGTCTTATGCGCAAACTACCGCGCCAGGAATGGCTGATGTTCTGGAGAGGAAAGTTGAAACGACTCTGGGGTCTCATGCACCATTCTGAAGCCGCCGAACATCAAGATGAATTTTTATACAAAGACCAAGTCACCTATGCCACCTTTCACGCGGTCGCGCGCTACGACTTGAAGCCGTTTCGAGGGCAGGTGCTCAATGTGATTGCTTCTAAACATCCGCTCACCAATTCCACCGACGACACGCGATTGGTCTTCGGCGAATCCGCAAGAGGAATGAGCCGAACGATGTACTTGCCTGCGGAAGATTCCGGCCGCCTTTTCGTCGCCCCGCATGTGCAGGAATTGGCCGTCCAGCTCAAGACATTTTGGCAGGACGCCTGGGCGCAGCTCCAGCGAAAGCCGGATGATGAGGGAAAGGGGCCGTCATCGAGAGCGGCCTAACGAGATGCTGACGCAGGCCGTCAGCCTGGTTCTCGCCGCGCGCCGTGGCTCACTGGAATAAGCACGCCTCACCCCTTTGGTTGCTGCGGCCGCGCTCATTGACCATTGGATCATCCGAGACATGACGGAATCAGGACCATGATAAAAATGTATCGGTTCCTCCTGTTTCTCTTGCGGGGCGCCAGAAACATGATGGTGCTGATGGTGCTGACCGGGCTTCTGGCCGGTCTCTCCAGTGTGGGACTGCTCGCGGTCATCAACAAGCTGATCAATGGCGCCGGCTCGGCCTCGGACGTATTCGCGGTAGCGTTCATAGGGCTGGCCATACTGAAAGTGGTCTCAAACTACCTGTCCCAGTTGCTGCTCGTCACATTTGCGCAGGAAACCATTTTGAATCTGGGCATGGAGCTCTGCTGGAAAGTGGTGCGCGCCCCCTATCGCACATTGGAGAAACGCGGAGCGCATGAAATTCTAACGACACTGACGGATGACACGAATGCGATGGCCTGGGCGGTGAACGGCTTACCGGGCTTAGCTATTAATGTGGCTATTCTGGCCGGGTGCTCGGTCTATCTCGCCTGGCTTTCCTGGCAGGCCTTTCTGGGCGTGATGATCTTAGCGGTGCTGGGGTTGCTGGGGTATCGCCATCTCTACAATCGAGTCCTGCAGTCGTCTCTCGCCGTGCGCGAGTCCAAAGGCGCGCTCTTCGAGCACTTTCGTAGCCTGACCGAGGGGATGAAGGAGCTGATGCTGCATCGAGGAAGGCGCGAAACCTTCGTCGCCACGGACATCAAGCATGCCGCCGAGTCGCTCCGTCATCACAACCTCGTGGCGACCAAGCAGTATCTCGCGACTGACTCATGGACGCAGGTGCTTTTCTACGGGTTGATCGGTGTGATTCTCCTTCTGTTTCCAAAAATTTTGGCGCTGTCAGGTGAGTCGTTAACCGGTTATGCATTCGCCATGCTGTACATGATCGGGCCCATGTGGGGCTTGCTGGGGATGGTGCCGGCATTGAGTCGAGGACAGGTGGCGCTGGAGAAGATCGAAGGGCTGGGGTTGGCGTTGGACGAGGGAAAGCGCGAGGGTGGCGCGGAGCGTCCGGTAGCCCAGGGTCCGCAATGCGTGGAGTTTTCCAACGCCAGTTTTTCCTATGAATCAAAGGGTGAGGGTGAGCGTTCGTTCACGCTCGGACCCTTGGATATGACCTTGGCAACCGGCGAGCTGGTCTTTATCATCGGCGGCAATGGCAGCGGCAAGTCGACATTTGTGAAGGTGCTTACGGGGCTCTATCTTCCACAGCAGGGAGCCGTGAAGCTCAACGGCGAAACCATTGCGCCTACGACCCAGGATTGGTACCGGCAGCATTTTGCGGCGGTTTTTTCGGACTTTTATTTATTCAAGAAACTGTTGGGACTGGATCCTTCGCTGATCGCCAGCCAGGCCGACGGATGGTTGAAGACCCTGCAAATCGAGCATAAGGTGAGCATCCAGGACGAGGAATATTCCACCATCAATCTGTCCCAGGGACAGCGCAAGCGGTTGGCGCTGGTCACGGCGATGCTTGAGGATCGGCCTTTTTATGTGTTCGATGAATGGGCCGCCGACCAGGATCCTCAATACAAGGACGTGTTTTACGGCGAGCTGCTTCCGGAACTGCAGGCCAGGGGAAAGGGTGTGATTGTCGTGACTCACGACGATCGGTATTTCCATGTGGGCGACCGCGTGTTAAAACTGGATGAAGGCAAGCTTGTGGATGCTTCCAACGGGATCATCCGGGGTGCCATGCACAGACCCGGCCCGATGCTCAAACCGGTTGCGCGCCCGTCGGCGTGAAGACATCTTCGTTCGTCATGCGTATTGTGTTGTAGCCGCTGTGCTGATTCCCTACACCACGTCAATCCCATCTTCAGATCTCTCTGGGCAGGCGCATGTCTGGTTCTGCGACCTGTCCCGACATGAGCCTGACCGTGCGGCCCTCGCGGCGCTGCTGTCGACGGAGGAGCAGACTCGCGCCGCTCGGTTCGTCTTCGAGCTGGATCGACAGCGGTTCCTGCTGTCACATGGGCTCCTGCGGCTGATTCTGGCCCGCTATGTAGGGGACGCGGCCGGGCAGCTTGAGTTTGAAACGGAAGCTCATGGCAAGCCGGTATTACTCAGGCGGTCTCGTACCGGACAGCCGATTGAGTTCAGCCTATCCCACTCAGGCCAATATGCCCTGGTGGCGGTGGCGAATGGGCGAGCGGTCGGCGTGGATATAGAAGTCTGCCGCCCTGATGTGGAAGCGCTCCGGCTAGCCCAGCGATTCTTTGCTCCGGGCGAATCACAGCGGATTGCGCAAGCGCATGGGGAGGAGCAGCCGCGCATGTTCTATCGTTATTGGACCGGCAAGGAAGCCTATCTCAAAGGGCAAGGAGTGGGACTGTCTTTCGGGTTGGAACGGTTCGAATTGCTGTTCGATAATCAGGTGATGCAGGCGGAGGTACGTCTGACGGATTCGGGCCTTCTCGACGCTGATTGGTCGGTGCATACTCTACAACTGGGCGAGCACCTCGCCGGGGCGATCGCGCTCGAAGGCGAAGGCTGGAAGATGCAATTGTTCGATGCGTCGACGTTAATTGTTACGCGTTCTCCCGCCGTATAGCATCCTTTCGGAGTTGCCGAAAAAACTCCTGCAAGAGTTGCTGACTGTCCTCGGCGCACAGTCCGGCGACGACCTCGACACGATGATTCAGGCGAGGCTCGAGCGGAATGTTCATGATGGACCCGCAGGCGCCGGCCTTGGGATCGGTGGCTCCAAACACCAGTCGTGGAATTCGAGCCAGCACAACGGCGCCGATGCACATGGCGCAAGGTTCCAGCGTCACATAGAGGGTCGTGCCGGTTAGCCTCCAGCTTTTCGTCCGTCTCGCTCCTTCTTGAATCACCATCAGTTCCGCGTGAGCGGTCGGATCCTGTTGGCCTTCCCGACGATTGTGGGCTTCCGCGATCACGAGGCCATCATGCACCAGCAGGGCGGCAATCGGCACTTCACCGGCCAGCGGCGCCGCACGAGCCAGCGTCAAGGCCTGTTGCATGAAGCGATAGTCAAGATCGTCGGGAGGAGGCATGTGTCGTCGGTTGGTTTCAGGACTGTCCGAAAGCGCCGGCTGTCAGCAGGAGCTGGGGCATGGTACCACGTGATGTCCGAGGAAAGGCAGGGGAGACCGCATCGGCCTGAGAATTCGCTGCGTTTAGATCTGTCCCACGAGGTAGATGGCGCCGGTGGGCTGCGCAAGGCCGCCATCTGGCTCCATCGTCACGGCGAACTTTTTCATCCGTGAGAACTCATGAAGATTCCTTATCATCATGCGGCCCTTCTGGCCGGTATCCAGCCCGAAGACCCCGGCGCTGACAGGTTTATCGTCGATCGCCCAGAGTTGGTAGACCTTGCCGTTGGGTAATGCCGGCAGGTTGAAGGCATAGAGCCAGGCCTTTTTGGTCGCCGGGTCGAACAGCAGGAATGCACCGGCGGACTTGGCCATATCGGATCCCGAAAGCGAGACGACTTTGGACGCAGGATTTCTGAGGAAACTGGCGGATTCTTCATTCTGGCGTGCCAGCCGTTGCAGTGAGCTCTCGCGCTGGGTCAGCTGCGTGCGTACATCCTCCAATTCAGCCTCGCGCTGGATCATCTGATCGCGCAGTTCGGAGAATTCAGCGGCGCGATGGTCCAGCTCCGACTTGAGACTGTCCACAGCCTGGTCTCGCTGCTGCAGATCGGACTGCAGGGTCGTCGCGCGTGCGGTCGCCTGCTGCACCGCGGCTTGCAACTGTTGAATCTCACCTGAGCGCGCAGTCGATTGGGTATAGGACTGCCAGGCAAGATAGCTGCTTCCAGCCACGAGTGCGCATGCGGCGAAGCCCACCGCGAGTTGGAACGGCAAGGAGCGAGCGGGCGCAATCGGGGGAAACAGATGGTTCATCCATTCACCTGGTTCCAGACTTGACCGGACAGCGGGCTCGCCCAATTCGAGCGCGCCGGCCAGAGGGGCCGGAGCCGACAGGATGTTCGTCTTGAGGGTATTGGGCGGCGTGGCCGGAGTGAGACCGAACGGCAGCCGCGATGCTACGGTCTGAAAATCTTTCAAGGCGGCATGGCAGGCCGCGCATCCGGACAGCAGATGGGCTTCGATAGCCTGCCGCTCCGAGCGTTCCAGGGCGCCGATTGCGTAAAGAGGGATTGCTTCTTCCAATTCCTCGTGCGTCATAACCCTTCACCCTGCGGCAGCGTTTGTTGCAACGAGGCGCGAAGTTTGGTCATCGCCAGTTTGATACGGGTCTTCACCGTACCTAACGGTTGATTCAACTTGGCGGCGATTTCCGTATGGGTCAACCCTTGGTAGAAGGCCATTTCGATGGCCTGCTGCTGCGGCAGGGGCAGGTCGAGAATCGCTTTGGCCATCATCTGCCGCAATTCCGTGTCTTCCTGCGCCTCATAGGGATTAGGGCTGACATCGGGTGTGTGCGAGACCAACGGATGCTCAAGGGAATCGGTCGACGCATGTTGCCCCCGCGAAGCGCGCGACCGGAGCCGGTCGATCGCGCGGCTCCGCGTCAAGGTCACCAGCCAGGCAATCGGACTCCCTCGGCCCACGTCGTACTTGGCAATCTTTCGCCAGACTTCCAGATAGACTTCTTGCAGCAATTCTGCCGCCTCTTCGCGGTCGCTCAGGATTCGGTAGGCGAGCGTGAAGAGCAACGTGCTGGATTGATCGTACAGCTGGCCGAATGCCTGCGGATCCCCCTTGGCCACGCGGGTCAAGAGTTTGGGTTCGATGCTCGATGCGGCTTGTCGGGAGGCGGATTCCATGCAGTCGGCCTAGGCGCGGGGCACTCCTCTGGGTCTCGGCACGCCACACTATAGCACTCTACGAAGAAACGACCAATTGGATTGCGATTACGTTCTCATGATCACGGAGGAGAGCAAGGCTAGACGGGTGAGCGGTCATTCGACGGATCAGAAGTATCGGTTCAAAACCTGCGCGGCGTCCGCAGCGCCTGAGAGCGATGGAGGAGGCGCCTGTGGGACGGGTTGACCGAAGGCCTGCCGTATGGCCTGTTCCCAACGTCCATCGAGAAAATCGGACAGCGAGAGTTCCGCGCCTCGGCCATAATGGTGGAGGTGATCGACTAGTGGTGGCTCATCCGCAAAGTTATACCGGCGCACATAGACCACGGCGGTGCCCAGCGCCACCGCCTCGACGATCGTTCCATATCCCGGCTTAGTCAGCACCATGTCTACGGAGGCCAACACTTCTCTGAACGGTAGCCCTACGGTGGCGAGTGACACCACGCGGCTGAAACCTGGCGGCACATGACCGTCGACGAGAAACCGGTAGGGATGCATCTGTTCCATGGCTTCGAACGGGAATCCGTGCAAGGCAATCCCGCCGAAACCGGCGAGAATGATTCGATCCAACGGCGCCGCGCCGATGGCCGCGCGGAGTCGGGTGGTCTGTGGGGCGGCAGGCTCCGCGATCGGGCCGATATCAAGTACGTTCCGAAAGGCCGTCACGATCAGAGCGGGGGCCACGCGCAAAAAGCAGTCGGCCTGCGCATAGGCCTCACGGATCTCTCGAATGATCTCAGCCTGCTCGCCGACGGAGGAATCAGCAAGAGGTTCCAGCACCAGATCCCAGGAGAGGGAGGACAGACCGATGGTGGGAATGCCAGCGGCGGCGCCGGCGGCCACGCCCAGGTGGGAGATATCGGAGAGCACGCAATTGGGAGCGGCGGCACGGATGAGCGCGGCCTCAGCTTCGACCTTGTGTTTCCAGTCGGCATGCAACGTGCGATGGGCGGCCCAGGTGCCGGCGACGTCGATCTTCAGGGGGCCATCTTGGATGCAGCCCACATCCTGCTGTGCGGGGCTGACCTGCCAGGGAATGGTCAGGCGGGATTCGAAGAAGCCAGCTGGAACGGTCGTTCGCAGGACGGCGCTGAAGTTGGGCATCAGCCGTCCCAGCGCATTCAGCACCGGCGCCACTTGCGCGGCATGACCGTAGCCATGACCGGAGATGGAACACCAGATCAGCGGCATGGATGGGGGCTGCAAAAGCCCCACAACATCGTTCTCGGCTTGGAATCATTCTCGCCGTACTTCCGAGTGAACGTCTCCGGGTCTTCGTCGCCCGCGGCCTCGTTGGATGGCCTTTTTGAGCACCCTGAAAGGGCTGTTCGGAAAAATCCCATCCCTGCTTAGCTATTCGACGACACGTCGGATTCCAATGGGGCAATGTTGTATTGCAGTTCCAGGTCGAATTCATCGATCAACTCGTTGACCGCTTCGTAGCCCATATCCGAGCGGACCTCGTTGATCACGAGTTCAATGGCCATGGCTGCGTGCTGCCCGTATTGGCTCATAGCGGATTCGATCCGCTGTCTGGCTGTATCAAGATTCATAGGACCTCCTGAACGACTTATCCAAGCGTGCGTAACAGTTGTTGTAATTCCGGGACGAGATCGACTCCGCCGTTGGAGCGGCCGGAGACGGCGGCATCGATGCCGGCTTGCAACACCGGCTTGGCGGCGTCCTTCTTGCCAAGTGAAACCAATGCGCGCCCAAGCGCGAGATGCGAGGCCACGTGCGTCGGATCGAGCTGAGTGGCCACGGTGAGATGCTCAACGGCCTCTTCTGCGCTGCCGCCCTCTTGTAGAATTTTATTTCCCAGGCCATAGCGGCCTAAAAATCCCTTCGGATTTTTCTCAACCATTTGGCGAAAGGCACTGATATCCATGAGGCTCCTTCGGAAGCGTAAGTAGCTTATGACACGACGGCGGATTGTACCATTGGCCTTGTTCAATCGGCTATGGGTCGTTCAGCTTTGACGGCACGGAGTCGCGCGAGTCGTTCGCGATCGGCGGCGGCCGGCGCTCGTCCCGTTCCCAGCGCCAGGTGATGCAGCCGCTCCACACAGCGGATCGCTGCGATCGTATCCCGCCGTTGCTCGTAGAGATCGGCCAATTCTCGGAGCACGGCTGTTTCGCCGGTCGGATTGCCCAGCTTGATAAAATGTTCCGACGCATTGTTGAAACAGCGTTCGGCCTCCACCGGCCGGCCGCTCTCGAGAAACGTCTTTCCCAGCTGACTGTAGGTGCCGGCGAGGCCTTCTTCGTTGCCGACGACCCGATGAGAGTCCAGCGCCTGTTGAAACCACTGCACGGCCTCATCCCAATGCTGTTGTCGGCCTTCCTCCATTGCCAGGTTATGGTAGAGGATGCCAAGGGCGCGATGATCATTGAGCGGCTTCAGCAGATCGAGCGCTTCCAGGTAGTAGGGGCGGGCCTTCTCGGGCCGGTCGGCCCCGATGTAGAGATTCCCGAGATTGACGAGGGTGTGGGCAATGGCGTGTTGGTCCTGTTCGCTCCGTTGAATGTTCAGCACTTCCTTATAGCAGGCATCGGCTTTCTCCAACTCGCCGGCCAGGGCACAGGTATTGCCTAGATTGCCGAGACTGTTGGAGAGTTCGCGCTGAGATCCCGATGCCCGATCGTCCTTCACGGCCGCCTCCCAAGCGGCGCGCGCCTGGACGAGGTCTCCGCGATGGAGGAAAATGCGTGCGCGATGTTTGTCGTTTTCAGCCATTTCTTTTGTGAAGCGCTAGTGGTGAGATGTGAGGCCTGGACACCCTCCCGAGATTCACCTCTTTCTTGAAGTGAAACGGATGGTCAAAAGGGCCATTCAGCGAGGCCGCAGCAAATGAAGCGTCGAGCCGGGTCATTCTTACCCGCCCACCCCGAGCCTGCCAAGACAGGCTCTTTACCCGTATAAGTACGTCGAGCCGCTGAACGACGCGAGAACAAAGCTGGAGGTCCTTTTCACCATCCGTCAATCGCCACCCTTGGGCGTGTCTTTCCTGAACTCCACCACGATGTCGTCCTCTTCGTCCAAGCCCAATCCGGCACGAAACGACTCGAGTAGCTCAGACACGTAGGCGACGTGCCGTGGGTCTTTTCCCTCAGGCGAGGCCAGGTACGCTTCGGATAATCTCATCCCGGTCTGGAAGTGACGGGCGATCGTTTCTTCCGTCACCTGCTGCCATGTGATGTAGATGCAGAAGGCCTGAAACGCGTGGGCCTGGGGATGCCGACCGGCCAGCGCGAGCAATTCCTCGTAGGCCTCGCGCGCCAGGGCGCCGGCGTTGGAAGAAAAGGTGCCTTCGAGTTCAACGGCCCGGTCCCAATCGGCACCGAGTTCAGCTTCCGATTCCTGAAGGGTATCTTGAGCGGCCAAAGCGGCATCGAATTGCATGGATGACTCTTTTCTGAAGCGTGAGGGTGAAGCGTCTATCAGGCACTTTTGTCTGCCGGATGCAGACAGGTCCTGCCTCAGCATACGCGGGGAGAGAAAAGCAGGTCAATGAGGGCTCACTCTTGAGTCGCTCGGGCGAGGCTTGTAGAGTGCACAGTCAGTCATCGGTTAACTCAGCACTATGCCTTGAAAGACTGGGAGGTGTTTATGGCGGTCGAGTCGGTGATGTTGTCGCTTGGAACGAGCGCGCCTCCTTTTGCCTTACGCGATGTCGTGAGCGGGCAGGTCTATCAGCTGGACTCGTTTGTGAACAAGTCTGCGTTGCTGGTGATGTTTCTCTGCCGGCATTGCCCTTACGTCGTGCACGTCCAGGACGAAATTGCCAAGCTTGGGCGGGATTACGAGTCGAGCGGCTTGGGCATTGTAGGCATCAGCAGCAATGATCCGGGACATTATCCTGATGACGCGCCGGAGCGGTTGAAGGAGATGGCTCAGGGACTCGGTTTTCGATTTCCAATCTGCTTCGACGAGACTCAGGACGTCGCGAAAGCCTACAAGGCCGCCTGCACCCCTGATTTTTATCTCTTCGATAGGGAACGACGCCTGGTGTATCGCGGGCAGTTGGATGACAGCCGACCAGGTACCAACAAGCCGGTAACCGGCCGTGATCTGCGCGCCGCGATCGAAGCGGTCTTGGGCGGTAAACCGGTGGAGGCCAATCAAAAAGCCAGCATCGGCTGCAGCATCAAGTGGAAGCCGGGCAAAGCGCCATCTTATGCCTGATGTTGAACCATCCCCGAGCCGAGAATCATGAAGTCGGCAGCAGAGTGTGGACTGGATCGCCGCCCTACGCTTTAGGAAACATTCCTGATGACCGATACAGAGAGCCGTGGCTCCGGGAGAGCCTGGAGGCAGTGCGCAGGTCGTGCGAAGGAGAATCGTTGGCCATGGCATCGGCACAAGAACTCGTCCAATCCTGCTCCACGATCTTTACCCTACCGGAAATTTACTTTCGAGTTCGTGATGTGGTGGACAGCCCTGACTCCAGCATGAACGACCTGGCAAATGCTCTCAAAATAGATCCGGCAATTTCCGCTCGTGTCCTCAAGATCGTCAACAGCCCGCTCTACGGATTTCCTAAACAGGTCGACACGGTGACCCGCGCCGTGAACCTCCTCGGCATGCAGGCCGTCCGCGACCTGGTCACGGCGACCACCATAGGCCGTCGCTTCTGCGGGATGACGACAGAAATCATGGATCTCTCCGCCTATTGGCGCAAGAGCACTCTCTGCGCATTGATGGCGGCAAAGATTGCTAAAGCCTGCGGTATCCGAGACAGCGAGAGGTTTTTCATAGAAGGGTTGCTGCGGGATATCGGACACCTCATCCTCTACCAAACGATTCCCCAACGCGCACAAGCGGCGCTCATCGAAGCCGGCAATTTAGGGACGTCGCTGGCAGAAGTCGAGCAGGCAAGCATCGGTTGCGACTATACGGAAGTCGGCGCCGAACTTATTCACTCTTGGGGTATGCCTGCGCAGATCGAGCAGGCCATTCGTCATCAACTCAATCCCTACAAGGCGGGAGAACATATTCTGCATGCCTCGGTCGTTCACCTGGCGGGAGTCATCGCTGATCACCATGAAGTGGCGCCCTCCCATGGCGCCCAGACAGTGCCCTTTGATCCCTATGCGATGCAATTGACCGGCTTCAACCTGGATGAGCGGCCTGTTCTGCTTCAGGAAGCTCAGGAGCAATTAGAAGCGACGCTCGTCCTATTTAGCCCGCACTCCAAGGCCGCCTAGGTCTAGGCGAGATCCGCGGCCGTCTGCTCCCTGCATACATGGTCGGTCGAAATGAACGAGAGCTGGTCAGTGACGAGCGGGGTTGAGTGACCGTGATAGAAGGCGGCTTGCTGAAGCAGTAGGGTGAACATTCACTCAGGATTTTTCGTGCAGTCGGAGCAGGGCGAGCGAGCGGGCATCGAGGTCGTACTGCAGCCCGCCCTTCAACAGGGTCACCGTCTTTTCGTGCCCTTTGGAGACGGCCGTGTCCAGCACCGGTTGCCATCGCACACCGGGCTTGTGGGCAGGCAACGTAAACGGCCGCGGCTCGTGATGCGCATTGAGCAGCACCAAAAACGTTTCGTCCAGCACCGGTTTTCCTCTCGAGTCCTTTTCCTCGATTGCATGGCCCGCCAGCCGGACGCCTAGGCAGCGCACATACCCCAGAGCCCAATCCTCATCCGTCATCTCCTTGCCATCCGGACGGAGCCAGGAAATGTCCTTGACCTCCGCGCCGCGGATGCGGCGGCCCTGAAAAAAACGGCGACGCCGGAACACGGGATGGTGCTGTCTCAGTTGAATGAGGCTTCTTGTAAAGGCCACCAGCGCCTGCTGATGTTTGTTCAGGTTCCAATCGATCCAGCTGATCTCATTGTCTTGGCAATAGGCGTTGTTGTTGCCGCGTTGCGCTCGCCCCATTTCGTCGCCGCCACAGAGCATCGGCACCCCCTGAGACAAGAGCAGGGTGGCGAGCATGTTGCGCTGCTGCCGTTCACGTAGCTCGACGACCGACGGTTTCGTTGTCGGTCCCTCCACCCCGCAATTCCAGCTAAGGTTATCGTCGGTGCCGTCGCGATTCTCTTCGCCATTGGCCTCGTTGTGTTTCTGGTCGTAGGAGACGAGGTCATGCAGCGTGAAGCCATCATGCGCGGTGACGAAATTGATACTGGCATGGGGCCGGCGGCCGCTGCCTTCATAGAGATCGTTGCTGCCCGAGAGCCGAGAGGCCAGCTCCGCCACCTGACCGCCGTCGCCTTTCCAGTAGCGCCTGATGGCGTCGCGGTACCGACCGTTCCATTCGGCCCACCCGGCGGGAAAGTTGCCGACCTGGTAGCCGCCCTCACCGAGATCCCATGGCTCGGCGATCAGCTTGACCTGCGAGAGCACCGGGTCCTGATGGATGATGTCGAAGAATGCGCTCAGCCGGTCTACGTCGTGCAGTTCCCTGGCGAGGGTCGAGGCCAGGTCGAACCGAAACCCGTCCACGTGCATCTCCAGCACCCAGTAGCGCAGGCTGTCCATGATGAGCTGCAGCACCCGAGGGTGGCGGACGTTGAGCGTATTGCCGCAGCCGGTATAGTCCAGGTAGTAACGAGGCTGGTCGGGCATCAGCCGGTAGTACGACGCATTGTCGATGCCGCGAAACGACAAGGTCGGGCCCAGGTGGCTGCCTTCTCCCGTATGATTGTAGACCACGTCGAGAATGACCTCGATGCCGGCGCTGTGGAACGCCTTCACCATCGTCTTGAATTCCCATACTTGATGCGCCCGGTCGGAGGCGCTGGCGTATTGGCTGTCGGGCGCAAAAAAGCCGATGGAGTTATAGCCCCAGTAATTGGTGAGCCCGCGCTCGACCAAGTGTTTGTCCCGGATGAAATGGTGCACCGGCAGCAATTCGACGGCCGTCACGCCGAGATTCTGCAGGTGCTCGATCACGGCCGGCGTCGCGAGTCCCGCATAGGTGCCGCGCAAGTTCTGGGGAATGTCCGGATGCCTCGCCGTAAAGCCCTTCACATGCAATTCATAGATCACCGTCCGATCCCACCGCGTCCGCAGTAGTTGATCGCCGCCCCAGGTGAAGGCCTGATCGATCACTAAGCACTTCGGCATACGTTTGGCATTGTCTTCGTCGTTGCGGGATAGATCGGCCCGAGGGTCGCCTATGCTGTATCCGAAAAGCGATTCGGACCAATCGATTCCGCCGGCGATCGCCTTCGCATAGGGGTCCAGCAGGAGTTTGGCCGGATTGAAACGATGTCCGGCCTCCGGCTCATAAGGACCATGAACGCGGTAGCCATAATGCTGCCCCGGCCGAGCCTCCGGCAGGTAGACATGCCAGACGTAATCGGTGCATTCCTCGATCATGACTCGTTGTGAGGCCTCCGCCGCATCGGGTCCGTCGAAGAGGCAGAGTTCCACCGCCGTGGCATTTTCAGAAAAGAGGGCGAAGTTCACCCCCTCGCCATCCCAGGTGGCGCCGAGAGGGTAAGGATGTCCGGGCCAGATTCTCATGCGTCGGTCAGGCTCCTTGTGATAGATAGCTCCAACGGATTTGCGCTCGCGGTGGCGCCTGAGTCAGTATCATACAATGAAAAAGCCCACCGCACTCAATGGTGCCGATGCGGACGATCATGTTTTCCGGCACACAGTCACTTGCTCGGGGGAGTAGAACGAATGCGCAGTGTTTCCTTGCTCATCATCGATGACGATCCCATTCACCTCAGCACGCTGGCGTCGACGTTACGCCTCAGGTTGCCTGATGCGCAGGTCGAGACCGCAGAGGCTGCGTTGGCCTCGCTCAAGCGCATCCGAGCCCATGAATATGACGCCGTCCTCTGCGACGGACACCAACCGGGCATGGAAGGCGTGGCCTTCGCGCGAGCCATGCGTAAGCTTCACCCGCAGACGCCGGTGTTACTGCTCCTCGAAAAAGACGATCAGGATTTCATCAGGCAGGCGATGGAGGCAGGGGCCTACGATGTCGTGGTGAAACCGATCGGTGAGAGCACCTTACTCCTCTCCGTCCACCGCGCCCTTGAGGCGCACCGGCTACGAGGCCAAGTCAAACGAGAACAGGAAGAGCTCGTGACGACCCTGACCGAACTGCTGAAAGATCTCGAACATCTCTATGGCGCCGATGGATTGTCGGCCCACTTCACTGCGTTCCTGGACCAGGTCCATCAGGAGAGGGAGGCTGCCCGCAAGAACCACTCATTCAACCACGGTTCCAATGGGGGGAAAATCAGCGAGGCGAAGGAACCAGGCAAGTGACCCTGTCCCGCTGGATGACGTACTCCTAAAGTTTGGCGTACGCCTCATCGCATTGCCGGGCCATGGCGAAATCCTTGTCCGTAATGCCGCCTTCGTCATGAGTGGTGAGTTTCAACGTCACCTTGTTGTACCGGATGTCGATATCCGGGTGATGCCGGCTCTTCTCCGCGCGCTTCGCCACGCGCGTCACGAACTGCAGACCTTGCATGAATTCTTTGAACTCGTACGTGCGAAGCAAGATTTGTCCGCGCTTCGACCACTTGGGGATGGACTTCAATTCCAATTGGATTTCCTTCAGTTTCATTGCCGACATTTTCAAGGCTCCTTTTTTCAATGATTTCGTTTGCGGCGAGTTCCTGCTCCTAGCGCGGGACTCCGCTCGACCGACAGCAGCCACTGCGCCTGCGTGACCGCGTCGAGGAGCGCATTCCGTTCCGCTTCCGTTTTTTTCAATTTCGGCGCACCGTTCACGAATCGTTCGGCCGCTTCCATCAAGGTCTGCAGGATCTTGCTCATCTCGCTCTGCGCGGCGTCACGGCTCGAGCCAGGCTTCTGGGCGCGCGCCTGTCTCCTTCGGGGTCCGACATAGGGCTGCGGCGCCAAGGGATTATCTTTTTCCAACTCGGGTCGTCTCGATCTCGCCATACGTCCTCCAACTCAACCACACCATCCGACGGCACACTCTAGCCGATCTCAGACCCCATTTGCACTGCATCGAGCACACAGGGGTCATGATCAGAGGGCAGCGGTCGCGGCACAGACTTGCACAGGTTACGATTTCCATGCTTAGTGGTGAAACTCCTGGTATGCCGATCCACAAGGGGTATGACCTGTTCAAGCCAGGGGTTCATCTAGTCGTGGTCAAGTGCGGCAGGAGCTAATAATACATCCCAAGAGAGGTAAGGTTGCGAGACTGATCTACAAAAGAGAGAGCAGCGTTCTCAGATCCTAACGGGAGGTGGTCGCCATGCAGAAGCAAGTTGAGCGCCCGATTCGTCGAACCCAGACGCAAAATAGCAACAGTGAGAGTCAGGAAGTCTGGCCCCTGTCGGCGCGCCAGTTCATGAAGCTGCCGGTGTCGGGGCTACTGTCAACCGGCAAACGGCTGACGTTCGCACGTCTCAGCGCACCGCCGGATCAAGCGGTGTAGGGGCGGCTCAGCGGCGCCCCGGTGGAGGGATACATGGATGTCATGCGCAGACCGATCAACGTCTACTGGTCCTGGGTGTTTCTGGGCTTGTCGTTCGTCGCTCTTCTGGCGAGCCTTTCGGGCTTCGCAGGTACCGCCACGACGCTGTCGTACGTGGTATTTCTGCTGTTCTTCATCGCCTATCTTGTGAGCTTCTTCGTCGCCCGCAGACCGCCGCCTATTGGGTGAGCGTTTTCACGCCGACCGCTGCCGGTGCGAGCTCAGGTTCAACGGCGTCCTTGGCAGTTTCCTCAGGCTAACTCTTACCTACCACATTCGAATCGACAACATTGCCGCTAGCGCCGCCAAGGTTTCGGCCGGTGGATTGAATGCGCGCTGAGTCGATCCTGCCGCGCTCAATCCAGCACCGCCTTCTTCAAATCCTCCACCAGCAAACCGAACAATCGATCCTGCGCCGATCCGTCACGTGCCCGGAGAATGCTGGAGGGATGATAGGTGAGCAAAATGCGGGACGAGTACCGGCTGCTGAAAAATTGACCGCGCTGCCGCTCCATGGACACCTGCCCGCCGATCAGTGATTGCGCCGCCGTTTTACCTAGGCAGACGACGATTTTCGGCTGTACCGCGTTGAGTTCCGCTTCGAGCCAAGGCCGGCAAGCGACAATCTCGGACGGTCTCGGGGCTTGATGTCGCCGCCGACGGCCTTCCAATACGAAGCGGAAATGTTTCACGGCATTGGTCACATAGAGCTGTGAACGATCGAGTGCCGCCCGTTCCAGAGCCTGGTTCAACACCTCGCCGGCCGGCCCGATAAAGGGCTCCCCGGCCAGATCCTCCTGATCGCCCGGCTGTTCTCCGACGAGCATGATACGCGCCTCGGACGGGCCGCGCCCGAAGACGGTCTGGGTCGCGGCAAGATGGAGCTCGCAGCCGGTGCAGCCGGCGGCGGCCTGGGCCAGCTCGGGTAGCGTGCTGACCATGGGCAAAGAGGCCATGTGCTGACGCATGTCCATCACGTGGCCCACGCTGGCGCGCACCGCCTGAGTGAGTGGGGTGATGAGGCGAGATTCGGGAAGGCTTTTCCAAAATCGTCCGGGTAACTGCGCCTGCATCGCCGTGGGATTGATGCGGGCTGGGTTGAATGTCGCCGCATAATAGGCACGCCAGACCGCTTCGAGCGTATCGTCGGTGAGCGTCTCTCGCTGCGTCACTCCCGAGTCGAATCGCACAGTCTCACCATCCCAATGCGCCGAGGCATCGGGGGTCAAAATCGACCAGCGCAGGGCGGCAAACCGTTCCACAAAAAACGGAGCCGCGAGCGGCAGGACGGGATGATCCGGCTGATGCCAGGCGACATAATGATCTCCTGACTCATCGGTGATCTTTCGAAACCGTACGAAGGCCTTCATGCGATAGGCATCTCGGTGGACCTGCCGCTGCATCGCAAGCAGGCGAGCTGTTTCGTCGTCCACTTCAATCGCCAGCAAACTGGGCTCGGTCGAGGTGAGCCGCCACAAGATTGAATAGAGCAAAGGCCACTTCGTCCTATCACGATGGTGCGCCACGTTCTTCAGGAAGCTGCGAAAATCTTTGGGAACGAATGGGGGACGGGTAGAGCGGAACGCGGGAGGGTCCGGCGTTGCGTGGCCCTGGCCGTCGGCGAAAAGGCCCGGCAAGGCTGGCTGCTCAGCCGTGGTTTCCGTCCAGAGGATGTCGGAAGGCTTGCGCCCGCCGGACAATTGTTCGAGGGCCGCCGCCAGCCATCCGTCGGGCGTGGGATCGAAGCAGACTTCACGCATGGTCAGAGTTGCCCGGAGGTGGCTTCGAGCGAGGCGGAGAACAATTCCAGCTGCGCCGGTTTGCTGAGCAGCGACGGAAGATCTTCCCGGTCCAATCGCAACAGCCGCTCCGAATAGGCCGGCGTGACAATGAACGGCCGCACCCGGCGCAAGGGGACGCGCAGTTTGCGAAGATCATCCAACGTCACCCGATGGTAGCGGCGCATGGAAAGGATTTTGGCGACGTTCTTGTAGCCCAATCCCGGCACGCGCAAAAGCACTTCGCGCGACGCGCGATTCACATCCACGGGAAAGCGTTCGCGATGTCGCAGAGCCCAGGCCAGTTTCGGGTCGAGATCGAAGGACAGGTTCGGATCGTCGATGGTGGTCAACTCATCCATGGAGAAACCATAAAAGCGGGTCAGCCAGTCGGCTTGATAGAGCCGATGTTCACGCACCAATGCCGGCGCCTGCAACGGCAGGCGGGGATCGGCATGCGGGTAAGGGCTGAAGGCCGAATAATAGACGCGCTTGAGGCCGTATTGTTGATAGAGATGCGCCGCCGTGGAAAGAATCACGGCATCGGTGCTCGGCGTGGCCCCGATCACCATCTGGGTCGATTGACCGGCCGGGGCAAATGAAGGCGTGGAACCACGGCGCGATCTCTCCGAGCGCGCTTCCTGCACGCCTTCCTGAATCTGCGCCATCGTGCCTTCGATCACCGTCATCTGCTTGTCTGGTGCGAGTTGGATCAAGTCAGCCTGCGTCGGCAATTCGATATTGGCGCTGAGACGATCCACCCAGCGCCCTGCCTCCTCGATCAGCCGCTGCGACGCGCCCGGTATCGCTTTGAGATGGATGTAGCCCCCGAAGCAGTGAGTTTGCCGCAACGTCCTCACCACGGCCACGAGCTGTTCCATGGTGTCGTCCGGCGAGCGAAAGATGCCGGAGCTTAAAAACAGGCCTTCGATGTAGTTGCGGCGGTAAAAGTCGAGCGTGAGGTCCACCACCTCTTGCGGCGTAAAGGCCGCCCGGGGAATGTCGCTCGAAACCCGGTTGACGCAAAAGACGCAATCGTAGACGCAATGGTTCGTGAGCAGAATTTTCAGCAGTGAGACGCAACGGCCATCCGGGGTGAAACTGTGGCAGATGCTATGGCCATCCGAATGGCCCAGTCCATTCTTCGAGCCAGACCGTCGGGAGCCTCCGCTGGCGCAGGACACATCATACTTCGCCGCTTCGGCGAGAATTTTCAGCTTGGTAGTGAGCGACATGAATTATTATACCCGCTAGGCCAGGATTGAGGGCATCCCATCACGCTCAAATTTTTAGATCGATGGTCACTCTTGCAAGGTGGTACGTGAGATAGCTCTCGGTCGATCGTCGAGGTTTATCTGCAGGGCAGATAGCCGACTAGACCATGGGTATTGACAGGGGAATGGGAGTGCGCGGGTAGGCTGAGGCGATCGTCAGGAAATCTGTCGGCCGGATAGGACCGGGCGAGGCGCGCCGGAAGTGGATCGTGCTTTAGACAGCGAACGTCCTACGCGATCACTCGTCATACTTGCGGGCATTGCCGTAGGACTTCTCGACGGGATACTTGGTCTCGTTCTTTTTCAACTTCGAGAGCACCGCGGCATTCACATCCAAGCCAAGGTCATGGCAAAGGTACGAGAGGAGGATCACCACATCGGCGATTTCATCCTCGACGCGTGCTCTCGACGGGCTTTCCAGCAGGCGGGCCACCTCGTCGTGCGATTTCCATTGAAAGATCTCCAGCAGTTCGCTTGCTTCCACCGTCATGGCGGCGGCGAGTTCCTTGGGCTTGTGAAACTGCTCCCAGTCACGCTTCCGTCGAAATTCCAGCACCGCCGCCAACACATTCGCGCTCAACATTGAGGTCTTCTCCTGCTATTCATGCTGCGAGATGGACATTGTCTTGGCGTTCGACATCACATAAGGCGCCGGGGAATGCCGGATGCAGCGGCGCCCCATCGAGGGCAGTGTACGGGCTCGTGATGATGATTGCCAGACCTGACGCAGCTGTGATGCCTTTATCGTAGGGGGGAGCCTAATTGAAAAATGGTAGCGAGTAGGTAGAGGATGAGGCAGGAACAGGCAGGCTACGAGAGGGTCCACGGATCTCTTTGGTTTCTGTCTGTCTCCATTGGCTGAAAATCAACGCGCGGGCCACTCTGCACGCGCGTATTGTCCCGTCACTGCAGGAGGTCCGATGATGAAACTACGACCGGCGTTCGCATTGTTTGCGCTCTTGTTTCTCGGCCCTCCTCTCTATGCGCAGAACCTCTGCGCGGATTGTTTCTATGCGGCTGAGGGAGAGGCGCAAAAATGTCTCGAGAGTGTCACCGGGCCAAGCGAACGGAATGCGTGCCTAGATAACCGGCAGGCGCAGATAAAGGCCTGCAGCCAGGATGACTGTAAGGTGGTAAGAGAAGAAACGGCGGCGACGGAGGCGCGACCGACCCCCAGTCGGCCTGGCCTTGGGACGTACAGCCCGACGGAAGGCGAGTGGCTGGCGTTGGTCATGAGGGCTACCCTCAGACGGGAGGCCACACCCGACAACCCCTATTCGCTCGACGTCGTCCTCGCCGGTCCCGACACGCTGCAAATCCTCGCTCGATATCGTCCACCCCTGACCCGAGAGGGTCTGGGCAAGACCATGGAGGCCGCCAGGGAAGCCATTAAAAACCAGGCGAAGGCCTATGGGTGGGACAAATGGGTGAAGATTCGTGAGACGGTCGAGCTGGAGCCGGGCAAGAAATGAGCCGATTAAAGCTACCAAATCTTTCCACTATACTGAGCGCGGCAGCCAATCTTGAGGCGTATGAAACTGTTCCTAATTGAGCTTCTGTTGAAACTCCAGCAGGGCTGTCAGGACATCATTGTTAACCATGGACCTATCTCATCTCTCACCCAAGATAAACATTGCCGTTGTGCCATTCCAAAAACTGCGAGGAAGGGCGATCCGATTGCATCGAAGGCAAGACGACCAACTTTCTGCCATCCATCGCATAGTAATCCCGGCCATTTTCGAATTCCTCTTTGATCTTCCTACTCACTTCGACTGAAAGGTCTGGTGTGACTGTCAAATAGCCTGAATCGAACAGTTTGTGAAGGTCGGAGCGAAGCAGTAAACCGTTCGCTGTAGTGTGTGGGCCTAAACTGGAGAATGGTTGAATGTGAGCGGCTTCAAGTACCGGCAATGTGCGTTCGCCGGTGATGGCGCAACGGCGCGTGTACGCCTCTGTAACAAGAACTCGAAAAGCCCCTTGACCAAGTCTGGCTCTGGTTAGGAACTCCGAACCGTACCTTGCCACCTCTTCCGCCGATGGAGAGGCGCCGTCCGCGCGTGGAGGGAGATCTTTCGGAACGACTCTCGCAAGTCCGTCGTGGACCGCCATCCAAACCTCATGCCCTACGCTCTCTTCGCTATCATAACTTTTCCCCTGAACAATGCTCGAGGCCCAGTTTGAGGGTGCGGGAATCCAATCCTCCCTCTTGAGGAAGAAAGGGGCCGTCAAAATGGTGGATCCGATGACTGGATCATGCTCGGGAGGCTTGGTTGATCTGAATTTCGTAATCAGCGTCCGTAATGATTCAAGCGATGGAGCGCCGTTCTTTATTCCGAATGCTTCCCAAGCCAGGGACAAGGGTAGGTTCGAATGTTTGACGAAGAAACCGCCCCCGACGATGAAATTTTGAGGGCTATGTAGCTTGAAAAGGAATAGTGCACCAATGGGGATCACCTGGAACGTGCCCGTTCCGCCCGGCCGCCAGAAGTTGACCTCATCCGGCTTTTGCGAGGCAAGGAACTCAAACCACTTATTGTCCGTTACGCCGACATAGAATTTCATTGCATCAGTACCGCGGTGCGTGTTTAAGCATTCTTTCTCCAATCTGTCCTGAACCCGAGTGCCCGATTTAAGGCGAACGGATCACACGACTGAGTACCTAGACTGTTGCACACGTCGGGCAGGTGACGGTTCTGACGCGTTTTTGACGGCTTCGAGACCTCGGATGTCACCACCATCCGCGTAATGGGGGCGGCCATTGCGTAAGCCACGAGGAACGGGTCCCGTCCAAGCTGCTCTAGTTCAGTATCTGTCAGATTGGTGGCGTAGCCCATTGTGATTGCCTTTTGCACTAGAGCAACATCGACGCTCTCGTCTAGCAGAAAAGCACTCTTAACATCTAATTCCTGAACCCAGCCGTAGAGTAGGTCCTTCTCTCCGTTATTAGGGCCATCATTTATTTCCTCGAAGATTTCCACAGGGATCTTTACATATCCCTGTTGCGCCATATGTAGCAGCCACTCCCAGAATTCCGGGACCGACTCTACTGGGTAGTAGGAGTTGTTGGCCGTGATAAGGATGCTGGCATCGAGAAGGTAAAGCATCCGTTATTCTCTGGTGCCAGTGGTGCGAAGACGACTTGGAGTCATCAGCAACGGATAAACGCTGCGTGGCTTCACGCCAAGAACCTTTGCAGCCTTCACGGGGGTGAGTGTCCCCGCCCCAATGGATCGGTCGACCAAATTGAGTAGTGCCTGGCCCAAATGATAGCGCCGTACCACGTAGTAGGATGGCCCACTGCCAGCTACCTTTTCCTTCTGCTTCCGCACGGCCGTTTCTCTAATCCAGAGATCATTTAGTGTCCCATCAAGACGGCCCCAAGCCGCCTGACTTAGCTGGCCAGATCGAAACAGTGCGTAGGCCACCATTTTCCGACTTAGATGGCGGGCATTGGCAAAACTGCTAACCAGCTGAATCAGATCCTCGGACGGCGTGTCGTTGTGAATCCTTAGCGTGACCAACTCTTCCTTCGGCAGAAGAAAGTTGCTGGCTACTTCATTGCAAAACTTTTCTACCGCCTGCTCCGTGCTGCTACCGCTTATGCCGGATGTGCCTAACCACAGATGCGCGATTTCGTGCATTAACGTAAACGACCATGCTGTCTTTGCGTCTTGGTCATTAATGATCACAAATGGTGCGAACTTGTCCGCGATGACAAACCCACGAAAGGTTTCGACCGCGATGGCGCTATGGTGACTGCCCAGATTCCCGATCAATAAAACAAAGATCCCGGCACTTTCCGCCTTATTGCGTAAATACGAAAAGGCCTCTTTCGCAGTTTTCTGCTGCCGATAGTCAGCAATGTTGATCTGCAGCGTGTTCTGAATGGACGCGAGAACAGAATCAACGCTGTTCCGCATTGACTTGGAGCCGATAAAGGCCAAGGGCGCGGCCTCATCATCGTCTTCCGCCAGCGAACGCACGACCGCCTGCCGTGCCTTAACGTCACGAATCAAGGCATCAAGCAAGGCGTCAACGGTGATCGAGCGGCTCTCAGGAAGTGTTCTGAAATCCTCGCCGCGATCCCCCTTCTTGGGTGGCACCGGCAGGTAGAAAGTCACCAGCGGCCTGCGGTATTGCTTAGCCATTTTTAGGACGAGAGACCGGGACGGTTCTTCACCGCCAGATTCTATGGCCCTCAGCCGCTCAGCATCTTTAACGCCGAGAGCACTGGCGGCTTGTTCTAAAGACAGGCCCGAGGTTTCGCGCGCCCAGCGGAACAGCTCAGCGTTCATAGCCCTCGTTTGGTGGCTCGCATGTTATTTCACGCACTGACTATCTGGGATGGTTTTCTCGTCACTAGCAACGCCACAGGTCCGACCTGCTTGAGACAGTGGATCGCGTATAGACACGCTAGCCTTATTTGTCACGACAGGCTTGAGCGAGCAAATTGAAGGTCATAATTAGAAGTGGGAAGCTCCAATGACATTCATCTAGGGATTGCATGCAGCCTCGCTAGTTCCAGCCATGACACCGATAGACTCTGCCAGCACTTGGCTTATGCCGCCGCAGGATACCTTTTCCCATGTTTTTAATCACTTGCGTTTTTACGAGGAAATGCCGCTGGAAGCGTATGACGAGGGAGATGGCACCCGTCCATACTCAACGTTCCATGGGAAATGGAAACAACGTGCCGCATGTAGGATGTAGAGTGGTCGGAAGGGAAGAACTAAAGAACCCAGAGGAACTAGATGAGCCAAAGATACCAAGCGAATGGGAAGGTGGGGGTGTCTGAATGTCATCTGAGATCCGGGGGTACCTGCGCCACACCGTGGATGCGCTATCTGGTGTGGTCCTGACATCGTGCCTGCCAGTCATCTCCCATTCCCTTGCTGCCGACGATGATGACTTCTTGTCCGGCGCGGACTGAGCAGGTGATGCGCAACGGCGACGTGGAGGCCCAGACGACTCGAGAACCTTCATTCGGTCTAGCACCCATTGGAGCCGGCCTTCCCCCCAGGACCATGCCCGAGCTCATGACAGGGGCGTCCGCTTTCGGAGACTGTTGCTTGGCGCTCAGCTCGATGTGGTGTTCACCCGGCAACAAGGCGAAGTCGGCGCAGCTGTTGGTAATGTCCTCGCCGTCAATTTGCGTCGTCATGATCGTCAGTCCGCTCCCTTCGTTGCATCCACTGCGTACGATCCCCACCTGCTCCTTGGGGAGCGGCGGTCCGTCATACATTTGTCGCGGGCTCAGACTCTGGGCACAGCCCATGGCCACGAGTCCGGTTACTATGAGGAACGCGTGGCGTGACCACCGTAATGCTGGGCCGAAAAAACCAGGGGCAGGTTGCGTCATCATCCAATCACCTCTAGATCACCGGCTGTTGAGGTTGTTTCGCCCGATATGGCTCAACGCAGGCGAAGGTTCCATACAGTATCGCTGCCGAAGCATACCGGTTTCGCCGCGAGAAATCACCTCGTCTCAGGGATAGAGTTGAATGGATTGCTGCCTTCATGAAGCTTATCCCGTCTTGGATCAAAGCGTTCGAATGCCGGTGGGCAACCGGTAAGAGATACAGCGTTGCCGGGTGGGAGGCCACCCATAATCACGACGTCGGGACAGAGAAGCCCTAGGCAGCTTTGGCGGCAGCTTTTTCTAACAATTCGTGAATCAGCGACTGATAGGGCTTTCCTTGCTTGGCGGCCATCTTGCGAAGTTGGCTCAACAGCTTCGGGGAGAGACGAATGGCGATCAGCTGCTTGGCCATGCCGCTGGCCGGTCGGCCGGCCCGACGCATGCGCTGTAACTCTGCGTCCGTGGCTTCCGGAATGTCGGAGAAATCAATCTGCGAGTCGGGTATAGGCTTGACGTTCTTTTCGACTCGCCTGCCTTGCGCAGATGATCCGGATGGTTTCTTTTTCACGGTCTCGCCTTCGTATCGTATTCACCACGAAAAGGATTCGGCCAGACAGCGATCGTCCTATGCGCTGACGACGAGGTTCCTGCGCGGAGTGTTGAGGATCGTCTTCGTCAATTCATTGGCGTCGACAAAGATGGTGCTCGCCTCTTCGAAGGGGATACCATGTTTTTCGAAGTTGGCAATGGCCTTCGTGATGTCCCATGTGAACACATTCTCGTATATACGCTAATGCTTCCTCGGTCGCAAGTCTCAGTGACGGCGATGACGCGCCCTACATTGAGATGGCCGGCGACCAGCATGTCGCTTATGACGTTCACGCGAGAGCGATGTGTAGCAACGGCTCTCCGGTTGCGCGAGCCTAAGGGATCATCTAGGCTCTGTTCTCAAGCTGTCCCTTGCGCGTCGTGAACGATGCGCAAGGGCTGATCGACCAGTTCAACGGTGTGGGAGAGGAGGAGTGCTGTGACTGTGACCGAGGAGATCCTGCCGACGAAGACCGATGACTATGTTCGCATGCGGGCCTTGGCCACGGGACTTTTGTTATTCATGGCGCTGCTGTTCCTCGTCGCTCTGTTCAACCAAGAGGCGCATCCTTTGTTCGCATGGCTGCGGGCCTTCGCCGAGGCCGCGATGGTGGGCGCACTCGCCGACTGGTATGCGGTGACGGCGCTGTTCAGACATCCTCTCGGGTTGCCGATCCCGCACACGGCCATCATCTCCGGAAATACCGAGCGCATTGCCTCCAACATTGGCAGCCTCACCCAGCGGAAGCTGGTCACGCCGGGCGGGATCGCCAAGCTGGTCGGTTCCTGGCGTATCCCTGACGAGCTGATCGAGGCGCTCCTCGCTCCCGAACGCCGGCGCGCGCTGACTCACGAGCTGGCCCAGCTGCTGGTGCGGGCACTCAACGCGTCGGAAGATGCGGCGATGCAGCGGGTACTTCGTGACATTGTCACCAAGGTTATCCGTGGGGTGACGGTCGCGCCTCTGGCCGGTCGCATGTTGTCTAGCTTTCTCGAAAGCCACCAACGGGATCGGCTCTTACATGACATCCTGTCGGCGGCGCTCGAGTACCTTGAGACCCACAGAGTTTCTTTGAGCAGGACCGTGGCGGGAAAACTCCCCTGGTCGCGCCTGCTCAGTTTCGTGAAGCTGGATGACCGGGTGTCTCAGAAAGTGTTGGATTCTTTCTACGACACGCTCAGCACGATGCGAGACGATCCGCACGATCCGCTGAGGCTGAAGGCGATTGGGCGGCTGCATGATTTGTCGCGGTGGCTCATACAGTCCGAGGACGCCTTGACGCGGGAGGCGTCACTCAAGGACAAGCTGCTGGCTTACGACACCTTGCTGCAGTTCTTTGATGATTCATGGCACCAGCTCAAACAGTGGATGCTCGACGATTTGACCCAGGAGCCATCCGACATCAGGGCCTATCTCGATACCGCCTTGGCCGATGTGGGGCGCACGTTGCAGCGGGATGCCGCCTTGCGGAGCATGTTGCACGATGGCGTGCAGGGTCTGGTCGAGGCGCTCGCGACCAGACACAGCGACAAGATCGGGGAGTTGGTAGCCAACACGGTCCGGGAATGGTCCCCGGCTCAGATGGTGGAGACCATCGAACGGGAGGTCGGCAAGGATCTGCAATACATTCGCATCAATGGAACGCTCGTCGGCGGCCTCGTGGGATTGCTCCTCCATGCTCTGGCGCTGTGGATCGGGGGATGGTAAACGGAGGGAGTGCTACCATGCGCCATGCATGGTCCTACGTTGTGGGCCGGCAAAAGAGGGGAACTGTCGTAGCGCGCGAGACGTCGGGTTAGCCTTTTGATGGGCGCTTGGGCATGTGTTTGAGGAGAGTGTTGATTTGTTTCTTGAGGGTAGGTAGATCTCGTTCCACCACTGCCCACACTTCTCCCAGGTCAATGCCGAGATAGTCATGGACCAACACATGGCGCATTTTGATGATCTGCGGCCAGGGGACGTGCTGATGAGTCTCGCGAAACTTGGGGGTGAGCTGGCTTGCTGCTTCGCCGATGATCTGACTATGGTGAATCATCCAGGTGTGGATGAGTTCATCTTCCTCGAAGACTCGCCTGCCGCGCTTTGCATACCGTTCAATCCGCCTGATGGCATCACGGATACCCCGAGGCGGTTGCGATGCTCCCTCATAGGGTGATCGCGTCTTTGAGGACTTCCTTCCGAATCGGTCCGCGAAGTCCGCGCTCCGAGGCGACGTCAACCGGCCGTTTGAGCAGGCGTTCCAAATCCAGAATTAAGGCCGAACGATCGAGAAGGCTGCGGCCTTCTTCCATGTCCACGAGGAAGTCGACGTCGCTTCCTCGCCGGGCCGTTCCTCTCGCCACCGACCCGAACAGCCGCACCTTTCGTGCGCCGTGACGCGCGGCGATCTCAAGGATTGCTTTTCTTTTAGACTGAAGCAGCCGGCGGATACTCATTCCTCGTCTCCTTCCCTCAGTTTATCCAATTCATGGGTTGAACGCCAGCAAGTGACCGATCCTGTGTTCAAGTTGTTTGGAGAGGCGTTGGCGAGACCGGAGGTCGAACAGATGCTCGAAGAAGTGCTCCAGAATGGTCATGTGGTTGCGCCGCGCTTTGGAGCATGCTCAAGATGGCGCTAAGCCAATTGCCGGCACTCCTCAGGAAATCTGTGGCTCGGTGGGAGGAGTGGCTTCGGCTGGGCACGGGATGGCAGCTGGTTCGGTGGCGGGCGTGAGGACGTGCCCTCTATCGAGGAGGATGGCGACTATGTCGCTCATGACGTTCACGCCCTAGCGGGCGCGGGCGATGATTCAATCCAAGCTCAAGACTCCGTATTCTCTTTTATTCAGGTTTCAATGTCTCAATAGCGTAATGGGAGTCCGAAATAGGGTAACAACCCGTCACTTGTTACCCCGTTTCGGCTGGGCATTACGCCATTTCGCACCCCGTCCTTTGCCGACCGGAATGATCACCCCGGCTTCCCGAAGTTGGCCAAGCACATGGCGAATCATGTCCCGACTGACTTTAGGGCAGGCCTTTTCCATATCGGTGATGCTGAAGTCTGCAATGAAACCGTCAATCGCATTGCGGATCATATCGGTCTTGCTGCCGTGCCCCTTGCTGATCCGCCCAAATCGGCTTTCGAACTCATCGTAGGCGGCCAAGAGCGTCGAAAGGAAATACTCGGCCCAGGGCAACAGATCGTGACGGCTCTCGTGCCATCCCTGAGAAGAGGTGTAGAGGGTGTCGTAGTAGGATGGCTTCGATTGCTCGATGATCCGCTCCAGGCTGACGTAGCGACCGACCTCATAGCCATGGTGATAGAGGAGCAGCAAGGCCACCAGCCGAGCCAGCCGCCCGTTGCCGTCGAGGAAAGGATGGATGCAGAGAAAGTCCAGCACATACAAGGGAATCAGCAAGAGCGGGTCCCATTCCAGCGCCTGTTCCAATTCATTGAATCGCGCATGCAACAGGCGCATCGCCTCATCTGTCAAATGAGGCGCGACGGGGTTGAACCGGATGCGTTTAGCCCCATCCGGTAGGGTCTCGGAGATTTCGTTGGACGCGGATTTCCATTTTCCTCCATCTGCGCCGGCATATTTCATGAGATCGCGATGGAGTTGCAGCACCACGCGCTCGGTAAAGGGCATATGCTCGTGGCTGTGGTGAATCGTATTGAGCACGTCCCGATACCCGGCGATTTCCGCCTCTGACCGATTGGCGGGTTTGGCTCGCTCTGCCACGATCGCCCGCAGCCGCTTGTCGTCCGCGACAATGCCCTCGATGCGGTTGGATGACTCGGTGCTCTGGATGAGAGCCACCTGGCGCAGGTTCTCCAGCATCTCAGGCGCCTGCTTCTTGAACAGTTCCTGCCGCCCCTTGTGCTCACCCAGCTTACGAATCATCGTAATGATCCGGTGTGGGATGACCAGCTTGTCGAGATACCCGTGATCGAATGAGCTCATGACTCCAGAGCCTCCCATTCGAGAATACCCGTTTCCATATTTTTTATCATCGTTTGCATGCATGAGGAGCCGCGTGCGAGGACGGGACGGTTAGGTGGAAGGTTAATGACCGCGGCTTTGGCGCACGCTCCCGGTGATACCGACGCGAGACGCCGGCATTGCTCAGGAAATCTGTGGCTCGGTTGGATGAGTGGCTTCGGCTGGGCATGAAATCGTCTCTGGTTCGGTCGCAGCCGTGGCCTGTCCGACATCGAGCAAGATGGCGACGAGCATATCGCTGAGGACGTTCACGCCTGAACGGGCGCGGGCGATGATCCAATCCACCGTCATGATGAGGGGAATGGCCGCGATGATGACCTGTTCCGGCAGCCCGGCGGCGGCCAGCACGAGCGGCAACACAATCAACCCGGCTTCGGGAATACCGGCCACGCCGGCCCCCGCGATGATCGACGCGACGACGATCAAAATCTGATTCGCGATCGGCAGATCGAAGCCGAGCGCTTGGGCGAGAAAGAGCGCGGCCATGGCTTCGTAGAGGGTGATGCCGTCGTTGTTAAGGTTCGTGCCGACACAGGCCGCGAGGCGCGCGGATTGAATGGAGACCCCCATGCGTTCGAGGCATCGCAGCGTCACGGGCACGGTGGCGAGGCTGCTGTTACATGATAGCGCGGTCATGAGCGCGTCGGCTCCCTGGCCCAAATAGACTTTCGGCGACTTTTTCCCCACGAGCCAGGCGACGAGCGGATAGTAGACGAGCCCATGGAGGCTCAGCCCTAAGAGCATGGCGGCGAGGAAGATCCACAGGACTGAGAACACGCCCACGCCGGACTTGCCGACCACCTGCGCGACGACGCCGAACACGGCGAGCGGCACCACGAGAATGATCCACTCGAGGAGCTGCACCAACCATCCATAGATGCGTTCGATGCCATGCGCGAGGCTTGAGATTATTCCGCCCTTCTGTCGGGTCCTGCCTTGCAAGTGGCGAAGGATGGCGCCGAGGATCAGGGCCAGGAACACCACTCCGATGATGTTGCTGGTAGAAAACGGGTCCATGATGGTGCGGGGGATATAAGACAAGAGGTGCTCGATCGGGCTCTGTGAGCCGGCGTGCACGCTTGCCAGCGCCCCAGCGGAAGGCTTGGTTCCCGGCACCAGGTGAAGCAGGTCATTCACGTGACCGGTCCAGGCGCTACCAGGCTGCCAGGTATTCATGATGACCAGTCCGATCGTCATGGCGACGGACACGTTGACAAGGCAGATCAGGAGAAGTTTTCCTCCTTGGCGCGCTGGAAGGCTGGTGCGGATGAGCGCATCGAGGATCGCAAAGAAGATGAGCGGGATGGCGAGCGTCTTGAGCAGCGTGACGACGAAGAGGCCAACCTTGCCCAATTGCTCGTTGCGCAGACCGCCCAGGTAGGGCTCCTGACCGAAGATCACGCCCAGGAGAGCACCGCAGATGACGGCAATCAGCACTTGGGTATAGAGCGGGAACGGCACGCAACGTTGTGGCGGCTTCATGGCTTCATAATAATCTCGTAAGCGCCTTGGAATAACACCCGAACCACAATGGATATCATGCCGCTTGAAGGGAAGGCTAGGGGGCGAAACGTTCATTGCCAATTGAGCTACGTAGAATAGGAGCACGGAAGGCGCGAAATTTCAATGTTCGATGATAGTTTAGCGATGCGCGGAAGGGTCAAACGATTCACTGGCGCTCGCGAATTTGGAGAAAGTCTTAATGGACGGAAAGACGGTAAGCGTCCGCCTCTGTCGCAAAGTGTGTTGGTGATGAAATGCATGCATTTCGGTAGGATGCAGCGAATCGGAGGATATGATTGAAACCCGCAGAGCTTGCAGGGGATCGCTCTGCACCGTTGCGCCGACGCGATGAAAAGAGTATGTGTTGTGGCACTTCCCCCCCCCCCGTCCGAAAGGAGGCCACCATGATACGCTTTCGACTCCTCTCCTTCACTGTCGGGCTACTTCTCTTCTGCAGTTCCCTGGCGTCCGCGGAACTGCTGGCCCTTCTCAACTATGAAAGCAAGCCGAATCAGCCGGTAAGACGCGAAGGGATCGCCATTATGGAGATCGACCCCGAGTCTGCGGATTTTGGGAAGATCCTGATGGAGATTCCACTTCCGTCCGACCTCGTCGCCCACCACATTTTTTTCAACCGCGATCGAACGAAGGCCTACGTCACGGCGTTAGGGAAAAGCCTCCTGCATGTCATGGATCTCACGAGATTTCCTTATCGGTTGCGCGCGATCGACGTGCCCGACTGCCAGGTCGGCGAGGATCTCGTGGTGTCGGAAGATAACCGGACCTGGTTCCTCACCTGTATGGGATCGAGCACGGTGATCATGGGCGATGCCGTGAAAGATACGCCGATTAAAACCATCCGCACGCCGAAGAGCGGGACGGCATCGGTGCTCTATCCGCACGGCATCGCGATTCACAACGGAATCGATCGCGTGCTGATTACAAGCACGGTCAAGCCGGACATGTCGGACGCGGGAGATTCGGTCACGGTGATCGAGGCCAGCACGGGGACGGTGCTCTCGACGCACCGGGTGTCTTCCAAGCCCGCAAAGTCCGCCCCGGTGGAGGTGATGTTCGCGCCCAACTCGAATCCGCCGGTGGTGCACATCACCAACATGATGGAAGCGACGCTCTGGGTCGGGACCTGGGATGCGGCGAGCAAATCATTCTCGTTCCAGCAGGCAGACGACTTCGGCGCGAGAGAACAGGGGATGCCGCTGGAAATGCTGTACAACGCGAAGGGAGACCGCTTGTACGTCACCACGGCTAAGCCGGGGTTCGTCAATCTCTATGACAATACCGATCCGCGAAAGCCGAAGTTCCTTCAGGCCATCCCGGCGGCGGCCGGCGCGCACCATAGCGTGCTCTCGCCGGATGAGCGGTACCTGTTCGTTCAGAACAGCCTGCTCAATTTGGAAGGCATGAGCGACGGCTCGATCACCGTGATCGATTTGCAGCAGGGCGGACAAGTGAAAGGCAGCATCGATACGTTGAAGGCAGCCGGGTTCAACCCCAACTGCATCATGCTCTTGCCCAATCATTTCCGGCAGGCCGACCTGCGGGCAAATCACACTTCCAAGTGATCCATCGCAAGGCATGGCTTTACGGCCAGCAGCCGAACGGTGAGGTAATGGTGGGGTGACCGTCAACGGTGAGGCAACTTCGCCCTAGCTCGGCCACCTCAGGCTGAATGCGACCAGGATCTCATTCAGTACTTGAGGTATTGGCATAGTGCTGAGGTGGCCTCTAGGCACAGGCTTTCTCTAATTGTAGCTCTCGTTATACTTTAGGTATCCGCAGCGTCTTGCTGATCATCAAACTGCCGGACAGAACGAACAGCAGCGCCAGCGGGTGCAGGTCCCAAGGACCGATACTCCAGACCCCCCAGTAGAGATCCTCACCTACACGGTCTTGCCAGGCGGCCCAGGCCAGCAGACCAGAAAGTACAAACGTCGTGGGGATAGGGGTGCCTTCAAAGTAAGCCACCTTGTCACCACCTGCGCTGAGTTGCTCGGCAGTCACATTGTACCGGGCTAGTCGGCTCACGCCACAGCAGACAAAATAGATCAGCGCGATCCAGTCCCATCCCCCCTGCAGACCGGCGGCGAAACCAAGGGCTGCCGGAGCGACGCCGAAGGAGATCACGTCGGCGAGCGAATCCAGCTCGCGCCCCAGGGTTGAATGTTCATGCCGCCAGCGTGCGACCCGGCCGTCGAGCCAATCGAAGGCCAGCGCCGCCGGCGTCATGGCGGCGGCGGCAAGGAAATGGCCCGGCAACCGGCTGCCCATGTAGACCATGGAGAGGAAGACGGCCGCCACGCCGCAGGCGGCGTTGCCCAGCGTCAGGACATCGGCCAAGTGAAACTGGCGCAACATGGAAAAGTGTTTGCGAGTCATAGCAGCAATAGCGAAACATTTACGTGGGCCGGCAGCTATTGTCCAGGATGGAAAACCCTGGTTAGGCATTTTGGTCAAGAGGCAGGGTCTCTGGCAAAACGTCCTCCGGTGAGCCACCGCACTTGACCGGCCTGGCGAAGGCGCGTACATCATGCCCACGAGGAGGATTCTATGCCGCCAAAGAGAAAGGTGCCACGGACGTCGGGACGCAATCGGCCGGCTGGTCAAAAACGCAAGGGTTCGACCGCCAAAAGCGGGGAGGCCGGCCTTACACGCCGTTTACAAGATTTGGTGGAGCGAATCGACGTGGTGCTGCCGGAAGTGGCAGCCCGAGTCGCGGCGCTTGAGCATTTGCTGCTCGAGCTGAAGCTCTGCACGCAGAGTGATTTGCGTAGTGCGCGGGAATTTGTGCGTGTTCAGGAGGAAGGGTAGCCTCGGCCTTGGCTTCCAGCCTGATCCAAGTAGGCTGCCTGTTTGTAAAGCGGCTTCTTCTCGTCACGGCCGCGCAAGCCGGCCATGGCCGATCATGGTGCTGCCGCATGGCGACTTCACCGCCTTTTCCCTCCCCGTTATTCCACTGTGCAACTCTTCACGTCACGCGATGGCCTCCCGAGCGTCCCGCGTTTACTTTCCTTCTCCTGCCTCGTTAGACTGCTGAAATGAAGAGTGAAGAACCGTTTTCTGTCGTTCCCACCGAACCTGTCTCCACCGATCCGGTCGACCGGGTGATCCACTATCACGTCCGAACGAAACACCATTTTCATAAATATGCGCGGTCGCTGGGTTTCTTGGACTGGGCCAATCAGCCCAATCCCTTTCGGCGATTCGAAGGCGCCAGGCTCGTTCGGCTGCCCTTGTTAGCGAATGATGAAGCGCCGCCCTCGCCCTCGTATGACGATATGTACCATCGGGGAGCGGTTCCCGCGCAACCTCTGACGGCCGGCACGCTGTCGCGATTTTTCGAGTTGGCGCTCGGGCTGTCGGCCTGGAAGAAAGCCGGAGAGTCTGAATGGGCGCTGCGGAACAATCCTTCCTCCGGCAATCTCCATCCGACGGAAGGTTATGCGCTATTTCCGCCGGTCGGTGGATTGGATCTCACGCCGGGGCTCTATCACTACGCATCCAAGGAACATGGTCTGGAATTACGGGCGGACTTTGCTCCCGACCACATTGCGCGTCTGATGGCTCCGCTTCCGCCAAGCGCGTTTCTCTTCGGCCTCACCTCGGTTCATTGGCGGGAGGCGTGGAAGTATGGCGAGCGAGCGTTTCGTTACTGCAACCATGATGTCGGCCATGCGATCGGTTCAGCCCGTCTGGCTGCGGCGACGCTCGGCTGGAACATGGCGTTACTGGACGGCGTTGATCAAAACAGCATCGCCATGCTGCTAGGGACCCATCGTTCGGACGACTTTCGTGATGTGGAGCCGGAGCATCCCGATTGCCTGGCGGTGATCTGGCCTGACGGAAATGTTACGAGCGACCCGCAAGACCTGCCGTTGTTTCTGGATCAGGCGCTGGTCAAGGACCTGGCTGGGGGACCATGGCACGGGAAGGCCAACGAGTTAAGCCGGGAACATGGTGTGCATTGGGATGTCATTGATGAGGTGGCAGATGCCTCGTGGAAGATCGTCGACGAGCAACTATCGGTTCGGCTTCACAGGAAAAGGGCTTCCTCGCCGGATGCCCCGCCGGTTTCACGGACGACGCACGAAGCCGCAACGATCATCAGACAGCGCCGCAGCGCGGTCTCCTTCGACGCGAAAACCTCCATCTCCGCCGCGACGTTCTTCCAGATGTTGCACCGAGTGACACCCCGCGCTGATCGTCCGCAATTGGATCGGCCGCTTCCGTGGGACGCATTGCCCTGGGATCCGGCGATCCATCTGATGCTATTCGTGCATCGTGTCGAGGGATTGCCGCCAGGGCTCTATGTGTTAGTGCGTGATCTACAGAAGTTGCCGCTGCTGCAACGATCGATGAACCCTGAACTGGAATGGACCCCTGCGCCCGGCTGTCCACCAGACCTGTCACTCTACTGGCTGTTTCAGGGTGATGCGCAGCGGCTCGCCGCGCAGGTGAGTTGCCATCAGGGGATCGCGGGGGACAGCGCCTTTTCGCTTGGCATGCTTGCCGAGTTCGAAGGTCGCTTGCGGGAGGGCGGGGCATGGTGCTATCCACGGCTATTCTGGGAGGCAGGCTTGGTGGGGCAGGTGTTGTATTTGGAGGCTGAGGCCGCTGGAATCCGAGCCACGGGAATCGGGTGTTTCTTTGACGATCCCGTTCATGAGATCGTGGGTATCAAGGATCTGTCCGTGCAATCGCTCTATCATTTTACGATCGGCGGCCCGGTGGACGATGAACGTTTGATGACGTTGCCTCCATATCATCATTTGACAGCCAGGTCATAAGTACGCTGAAGGGATCGTGCAGGAAGGGTCATCGCGCATGTTCAAGATCAAGAAGAAGATCGAGAAGCCGAAACCACCCATTCTCTACAACGTGATCGAAGATTATTCCGAGTTCGATGCGCCTGGAAATGTGACGGTCTGCGCCATGACATTACCGGAGGATGTCGCGGCGCATGCAAAGATTTTGGCCGAAAGCTACGAAGTGCCGCTGGAAGAGATGACGTCGCTGCTCACGAACGGCGGTATCTATGTCTATCCGCAAGTCGGCGGCTTGCTCACGCGGGGTCTCTTTGCCTGTCGGGTGGATGCCAGCGGTGCAATGCCTAAACAGACTTGGGTGCTCGACTTGATGCAGTTTGCCGAGGCCGAGCAGTGGGCCAGGGCGCGCGCTTGTTCGTTGGAGGAAGCGGCATTTGAGGTGTTCCGTCGTACGCTCCCGGATGAACTTAAAAAGAAGCTGGAGCAAAAAAATCTGGGCCTCGACTATCGCACATTGGATCGCGCGGTCGCCAAGGGCGGCGACATCAAGTACATGGATTTCCGGAAGGACTGGTCGCCGCACTTCAAGCGGCTCTGCATCATGCCGGATGGACGGTTGATTGAAACGGGCGGCCTGGAAGAGTTTGCGCAGTTGCACCAGATCACGGTGCCACAGGCGAAACGACTGGTCGAAGAAGGCGGAACGCTTGGAAGTGGGCGGTGAGGTGTTGGCCTGTCAGATCGTCAACGGCCAACCGGCTGTCGCCCGGTTCAGCGCGAAGAATTATGTAAAAGCCAAAGAATTAGTCGAGAGCAAAGGTCTCCACCTCATGGATGCGCTGAGCGAAGTCGCGTACAACGATGTGGGGATGATGAGAAGTCTGCAGCGAAAAGACCTCGGTGGCCGGATTTAGCAGGATGCTGAAAAAGCCCGCCAGCGGCGTTCTCGCATCGTTCAGCACCTCAACGTACCGCCATGGGACAAGAGCCTGTCCTGGCAGGCTCGGGGTGGGCGGGTAAGAAGGTGACGCCTCGGTCCGGGACACGGTCGGCTCACCGCCCTCGCCGGCGTCCGCGAGCGTGACCCTCATTGTTCTTCGCGCCGTGGACCTCGCTGCGGCCTTGCTGGACAGCCTTTTTGAGCATCCTGCGTGGAAGGGGATATGGGAACGATGAAGGAAAATATCGTGCTCTGTACCGTGGCTCTGGTTCTCGCCGGCTGTTCGGCGCATAAGCCGATTCTCTATCCGAACGACCACTATCGCCAAGTCGGCGAGGAAACGGCGGAGTCGGATATCAAGGCCTGCATGGCGTTGGCGGAAGAGGGCGGCGCTTCGCCCGGCACAGGAAAAACGGCGGAGACGGCGACAAATACGATGGCCGGTGGGGCCGTAGGCTCTGCGGCCGGTGCGGTCGGTGGAGCGATTTTCGGAAGCGCGGGATCAGGGGCGATGGTGGGCGCAGCGAGTGGCGCGGCCGCCGGTTTTCTCCGCGGCCTGTTCAGCAGCTCAGCACCGAGCGGGGCCTTTACGAATTATGTGGATCGCTGCTTGCGCGAACGTGGCTACGATCCGACCGGCTGGGAATAACGCACCTTCCGCGCGCCATCATTCCTTCACTCTCCACCACTTCCGCCGAATGACCACTCCCAGCCATGTGCCGGTGACATTGCACACGATGTCCGACGGCGCGGCGCGACGATTGTGCGAGTAGAGTTGGTAGAACTCCACCGCGCAAGACAGCGACAAGCCGAGCAGCATAACCCGTATCACCTGTGATTGGGTGACGATCGTGCTGCGTTGAAGATAGAGCAGCGCAAAAGGCACATAGAGCAGGATGTTGATCACGATGTCGGACCAGAAGCTGAACGTCCAGATCTCCTCGGCGGACGGAATCCACTTGAGAAATTCCCAGTGGCTGTGTGCAACAAAGTTCGTGTGGTAAATGCCGGAGGCCGCGATCAGGCAGACGTAAAGAATCCACAGGAGAAGCCACATGGTCGAGGAGGTTGTGCGAGGAGTGGCGGCGGCTATCAATGGGATGTGGTCGTGGCGTGCGTTGATTCTTGCAGAACTCGTTGCAGCGTTTCCAGCAATATTTGCTGGTCGATCGGCTTTTTGAGAAAGGCCGATGCTCCCTTGTCTCGAACTTTCGCCTCCAGATTGGGGGCAGTTTGAGCGGTGGCGACCACGATCGGAATCCCCTGTGTATGGGTATTCGCCCGCAAACGTTCAAGTAACAGCACGCCGTCGCCTCCCGGCAAACCGATGTCGAGGAGGATTATGCGAGGCTTTTCGCGCACGGCGATGCCGGTGGCTTGAAGGGCGTCGCCGGCGCTGAGACAGAAAAAATTGGTATCGCGAAGAAAAGTCTTCACAAGGATTTGAAAGTCCGCGCTATCGTCGATGATGAGGAGTCGGATGCGTGTGGCTGGTCCCGGCATACAATTTTTACTGGCCACGCAGGGAGCACGAGGTGCGTTCGCGCAGGCTGATATGGAGCTTAACTTTTTTGAGCGAGTTCTGTTTCCACGGCATTCAGCATGGCCTTGAGATCGAACGGTTTTTCAAACGCCTGATGGGCGCCGAAGAGTTTGGCGATCTCAAGAAAATTTCGATCGCCCTGCGCGCCGGTCATGGCAATGATTTTCGTATCCAGGTATTCTCTGGTCAGTTGCAGGGTTGCCTCCAGTCCGTCCACTTCGGGCATGAGGAGGTCCATGATGAGCAAGTCAGCCTTGTTTTTCTGATAAAGACTCAGGGCCTCCCGTCCATCCTTCGCCTCCACGACATTGTGGCCGGCCTTTTCCAATACCTCGCGCAAAAGACTGCGGATGGATGCTTCGTCATCGATCACCATAATGGTCGCCATATCTACTCCTCGGAAAGGTGCCGGGTTTGCATGAAACTGAAGGATCGCAGGGAGACGAACTCGCTGCACACGGTCGATGCCTAGGAAGCTTACCGCCCGGATGCATCTCTGTCCAGCAAAGACTTGAATGGGGCGAGCCTGGAGCATCTCGCTTTGGGACCAGCTCCCGCGTCCAACGCTACGAGTCGGCTAATTCTGACGCCGGACCCTGTGACGGGCTGATCATGGTGCGATTCAGCGCCGCGACGCGTGCATAGATGGCCGGGAGGATCAGTAGGGTCAGAATCGTAGCCGTAAAAAGCCCTCCGATTACCACGGTGGCCAGCGGACGTTGGACCTCCGCGCCCATGCTGGTCGCCAGCGCCATCGGAAGAAAGCCCAGACTCGCCACCAGCGCCGTCATCAGCACCGGCCGCAGGCGATCCATCGCGCCTTGGTAGATTGCCTGGTCCGTCGGTAGGCCTTCCGATTCCAATTGACGGATATGACTGACCAGCACCACGGCATTGAGCACCGCAATCCCGAACAGTGCGATAAAGCCGATGATTGCGGAGATGCTCAACGGCAGGCCGCGCAGCCACAGCGCCAGTATGCCGCCGGATAAAGCGAGCGGGACATTGAGGAAAATCAGCAGGGCGGGGCGCATTGCGCCGAAAATGACCGATAACATCCCAAGAATCAGAAGGAGCGTCACCGGCACGACCATGGCGAGTCGTCGCGCGGCTTCTTGCAAATGTTCATACTGTCCTCCCCAGATCAGCTCATACCCGACAGGGAGGGTGACCGCCTGGGTCACGGCCTGCTGAGCGTCCGCCACAAAGCTGCCCAGATCGCGCCCTCGAATATTGCATTCCACCACGATGCGTCGTTGCACATGTTCCCGGCTGATTTGCGCCGGCCCCGAATCGATCTTGATCGTGGTGACGCGTGACAGCGGTACAAGTTCACCATGCATGGTGGGAATCAACAGACTTCCCAGCGCGCCGGGATCGCGGGAGACGCGCTCGGCCAATCGCACGACCAACTCAAATCGCCGGGAGCCTTGCACGATGGTCCCGACGACGGTGCCCACCCGCGTAGTTTGGATGAGCGTGAGCACTTCCTCCGCCGTGAGACCATAGCGGGCGATCTCTGCGCGATCGACAATGACACGCAGCAATGGTAATCCGGCCACCTGTTCGACCTTCACGTCAGCTGCTCCCGGCACGCCCTCGAGCGCCCGCGCGGCACGCTCAGCTTGCTGCTTGAGAATATCCAAATCGGAGCCAAAAATCTTGACCGCGAGATCGGACCGCACGCCCGCAATCAGCTCATTGAAACGCATCTCGATGGGTTGGGTAAATCCGAGGCCGACGCCGGGCACCTGTTCTACGATGGCTTGCTTCATCATCTCGATCAGGTCGTTCCGATCCCCGGCTGTGACCCATTCGCGCTGGGGTTTGAGAATGACGAACACGTCCGACATCTCCACGCCCATGACATCCGTAGCGACTTCCGGACTGCCGGTGCGTGTCACGACCTGGGTCACTTCAGGGAAACGACGCAGTACTCGCTCGATATCGAGCGCGGTGGAGACGGACTCGGTCAGCGAAATGCTGGGTAACCGCCACACTTGCACCGCGAGATCCCCTTCCTGGAGCCGGGGAACGAACTCAATGCCGAGTCTGGTGCCAGCCACCAGACTGATGCTGAAGATGGCCACGGCGACCGCGACGGGCCAGACCGGCCGCGCCATCGCCCGTTGAAGGCAGGGAGCATAGAAATTTCGAAGCGTGCGCAGGAGGCGCGTCTCCTCCTGCCGCGGCACGACCCGCACGAACCAGAATGCCAGCAGCGGCGTGACCGTCACGGCGCACAGCAACGAGCCGGAAAGGGCCATGATCACCGTCCACGCCATGGGTCTGAACATCTTTCCTTCGATTCCGGTCAGCGCGAGGATGGGCACATAGACCAGAATAATAATGCCCACGGCGAGGGTCATCGGGCGCAGGACTTCCCGTCCGGCCGCCAGCACCTGCGCGAGTCGCTCCTCTCGGTTTCGCACCGGCGTGAGGGCCAATCGGCGAAGGATATTGTCGATCATCACGACGGAGCCATCCACCAACAGGCCGAAGTCGATGGCCCCGAGGCTCATCAGATTGCCGGAGAGTCCCACCTGCATCATGCCGGTGAACGCGATCAACATCGCGAGGGGAATGGCTGACGCGACAATGAGGCCGGCCCGTAGATCACCGAGAAAGAGAAACAGCACGGCAATGACCAGGAGGCCGCCTTCAAGCAGATTGTTGCGTACGGTCGCAATGACCTTGGAGACGAAAATCGTGCGATCGTAGTAGGGTTCAATTGTCACGCCCGTGGGCAGCGTCGCTTGGATCTCTTGTACGCGCGCCTTGACCCTGGTGACCACCTGCTGGGCATTCTCACCGGCGAGCATCTGCACCATGCCGATCACGGTCTCGCCCTCACCCATGGCGGTCGCCGCACCGATGCGAAGCGCCGAGCCTTCTTTGACCTCGGCGAGATCCGCAATGTAGATCGGGACCCCGCCCGCTCCATGGGCGACGACGATCCGGGCCAAGTCGCTTACTTGCGTGGCGAGGGCTTCACCGCGAATCAACAGTTGCTCGCGCTGGTGCTCGATATACCCGCCGCCGGCGATGGCATTGTTGCGCTGCAGGGCCTCAAAGATGTGTTTGAGGGTCAATTTATAGGACAGCAGTTTCGAGGGATCGACGATTACGTGAAACTGTTGTGGCTCGCCACCCCAGATGTTGACCTCGACGACGCCGGGCACGGCGCGCAGCTTCATTCCGATATCCCATTGCAGGACGGTTCGCAGGGCCATGGGGCTATAACCCGGCCCTTTGACCGTGAACTGGTAGACCTCTCCCAGCCCGGTCGTCAGGGGGCCCATGACCGGTCTGCCATACTCCGCGGGAATTCGCTCCATGGCCTGGGCCAATCGCTCCGAGACAAATTGTCTCGCTCGATAGATGTCGGTCTGTTCGTCAAAGATGGCGGTGACGGCGGATAGCCCATACCGTGAGACGGAGCGCAGTTCCCGCAAGGCCGGCAAACCGTTAAGGGAGGCTTCGATCGGAAAGGTGATGAATTGTTCGACTTCGACGGGGCCTAATGCGGGCGCGCGGGTGAGGATTTGCACCTGGACAGGCGTTAGATCGGGGACGGCATCGATCGTGAGGTGCGCAAAGGACCATAGTCCGGATGCAATCACGACCGCGATCGCCACCAGGGTGAAAAATCGATACCGCAGGGAGAATGTCAGCAGGCGTTCCATGCGCTCCTCACTCGCCCGATCCGATGTGCTCTTTCAGGAGCACATTCTTCAGATCGAAGACGCCTTCGACCACCACTTGGTCCCCGGCTTTCACACCCTGCCTGATTTCGATCCACTCGCCGCCTTCTCGGCCGGTCTCAACCGGCAGGAAGGTATAGCCCGACGTCTCTGCAATGAATACCCCTTGGACCCGGTTCACTGTGGTGAGCGCAGAGAGGGGAACGGCGAGCATGGGTGGGCCGGCCAGGGTGAGCGCCACCTCGACGTATTCGCGCGGCTTCAGCTGTCCCTGGTGATTCGCTGCCTCAAAGCGCACTTGAATGGTCCTGGTGGTCTCATCTGCCATCGGCGCAATATAGGTGAGGGGCGCGGTGAGTGCTTCGCCCCCTCGGGGTGTAATTGTTGCCGAATCGCCCTCTTTGAACTTTCTGGCCTGCTCGATAGGAAGACTCGCAAATACCCACACGCGGCTGGTATCCACGACTTCGAACAGTTCGTCGCCCGGCGCCACCCCCTGCCCGCGCACCGCATTCTGCGCCACCACCGTTCCTGCGATCGGGGCGGTCAGAGTGTATTGATGCCCCTTCTCATGGTGTCCCACTTCGAGTTGCCTAAGTTCGGCTGTCGAGAGTCCCATGTTCATAAGTTTCTCGCGGATGTGTTGATATCGGGCCTTCGTTTCCAGGTACTGCCCTCTGTCTTCGTTCAGCTTGCGTTCCGTCACGATGTCGTCCGTGCGAAGTTTTTCAGTCCGACGGAAACCATTCTCCGCGACGTCGGCTTGTACCTTTCCGACGAGATACTCCTCAATCATCTGATCAAGCTGGAGACTGCCGATAGCGACGAGTCGCTGACCTCTCTTGACCCGATCCCCCAGTTGAACATGGATCTGTTCCACCTGACCGGCAATACGTGAGGTGATTTTGGCGACCTGTTTGAGGTCCAGCGCGACTTCGCCGGGGGCGGTGACGAGCTCCGGAATTGATCGCAGGGTCGCGGCCTGAATACGCAGACGGTCTCGAACAGCTGCAGGCGGATGAATCGAAAGAGTCTCGCCCGTTCGCGGTTTCATCTCTGTGACGGTCAGGGGCTTCGGTGGATCTGTCCCACGATCGCCACAGCCTGACAGCAACCAGAGGACGGTCACAATCATTCCGGTCGTTGCGACCGGTTCGGCCACTCGCCACGATGAGGTGGTCACAGTGATGCTCCGAGCGAACGCTCCAAGCGGGCGAGGGCGATCGACAGATCGGCCCGCACTTGGGCATATTCCAGCAAGGTTTGCCGATAGACACGCTGGGCATCCAGCACGTCCAAAAGCGTCGCGGCGCCATGCCGAAAACTGGTCCGCGCCACGGCCAACGTCTGTTCGGCTTGTTTCAGCAACCCGGTTTCAAAGACCTGGAGTTGATCCTGCGCCGTGCGCACTTCCTGCGCATGTTGGGTGATGGCCTGTTCCAGCTCGTTCTGTGCGCGTAGGCGTTCCGCATCGGCGCGATGCTTCGCCCCGAGGGCCGTTTGGATTTCTCCCTGCCGCCGATACCAGAGCGGCAACGGCACGCTGAGTCCTGCGGTGAGGGATTCATCTCCCGCCTCCCGGTGATAACTTCCCAGGAGGCTGATGTTCGGCATGCGCGCTTCCCGCTCGAAGCGCAGGGTATGTTCGGCCTGTTCCGCGAGTTTGCTTTGGCGCCGTACTGCTGGGTGTTGTTCGACGGCTTGTGCCAGAACGTCAGGATTCACCGCTTGGTTGGTCGTTAGGAAGTCGCCTTGGATAGCGAACTGTTTGCCGAGTGACCCGGCGGTGAGGGTATTCAGCCGACCTTTGGAAACCAACAGGGCATTGTTCGCACGGGAGACCTCCTTCCTGGCCTTCTGAACTTCAACTGCGGCCTTCATGTTGTCGAATGACGTCGCTTCGCCCGCCGAGATCCGTGCGTTGACGGTGCGCAACACTTCCTCTACAGAGGACACGTTCTGCGCGGCGAGTTCCACATCGCGCTGGGCGAAGAGGAGTTGATAGAAGGCTACCTTCACGTCGGCGAGCAGCGCTAAGCGAGTGTCTTCCAGCGCCGCACTCGCCCCCGCGACTCCGGCATCCGCTGCTTCCTGTCGAGCCTGCCGCTTGCCTGTCCATTCAAGCGGTTGCTCTACGGTGAAGGTCCGTTCGGTGACCCGGACGCCCGTGCTCGGATCGCGAATGGCTCCTCGGCCTGCGCTGCCCGAGACAGATGGATTCGGATAGGCGCCCGCAGCGATCTGTTGGCCGTGACTCTGTTTCACGCAACCCTTCGGCCCCGGCTACGGTGGGGTTGTGTTGCAGCGCCAACGCTAGGATATCTGGCAATGAATAGGCCGCGGTGCGTGGCTCATCAGCCCATGTCAAGGCGCGGCTCGTGTCGAAGCAGACGGTCGCGCTCGTCAAGCACAGTAAGAAGACAATACGGGCAATCATGTGGAGCCTCCTCCTTCGCAAACGTCGCGGCAGCACGAAAGGCCTCCTTCCGCCGGCCAGCGGGTCGCGATCCTATGTGAGAAATCAAGGGGAACGAGTGTTATCCAAGGCGCGGGGAGGGCGGCGCGCGTGCAGGAATCTCATGAACGACTAGCGCTGAAAACAAGGCAGACGCGCCATCCGTTTCCAATAAATCACGACGGGGAGGAAGAGGCAGGACCGAACGAGTGAGAAAGAGGAGCTGTGAAGAGCACGGCTTGAAGAACTTGCGATCGGTCGAATCGTTCAGGAGGGAAAAACCTAACTCCGGGTCTGCGCCCCAGGCATGCAGGCTCTCGGTTGACAGCACGAGTTCGGTATCCGCGGTCATCGCGCCTTCAGCAGCGTCTCGGTGATGTCCGAACTCTCCGTCGAGGTCGCCTGAAAAGACGGTATGAACCGTCGCTAAGTGGACATGGCCTGTATGGCTATGATGGGGATCAATCTCGGGATGTATGTGGAAGAGGGGAATGGCAATCAGCCACAGGATTGCCCAGGCGCGAAGGAGATCGGAGATTCTGAATGTCGGGTATGGCATGACTCGAATGAAAGCACGTCCGCTTGCATGGACGCTATCATAGGGAGTCGAACACATCAAGAAGTGGTCGTTTCGCGGAACGGGAGGGGACCTGTTTTGGTGCTCCTTCGTCGATTGACGACTCTCATGCCGCCGGTTTGAAGAGTACTTTGGTCCAGCATCGTTCGCAGGCTTCGAGGCCTCGATAGGCTTCAAGCGCTTCCGCCAAAGTGGAGGGGAGACAAGAAAAGATGGGTCAGCTTCACCTCCTGAATGAAGTTGCCCGAGTTACGGGCTGTCTTGTTTACCGTGGGCGTGATAGACGAGCGATTTTTGTCGTTCGTTCATGTGATTCGGGAGGCCACATCATCATTCGCAAACAGGGGGAGGAACAGCCTTAGCCATTTCTCCCCCTATCCGTTTGTTTCCTGGCTCGACCGCTAGCGAGTTGTACCGTCCATCGCATTCGTATGCGGATCGCGAGGTTGATCGCGATTGAGTGACTCATTGCCGCAGCCTCCACCCAAGCAATCGGGCTTCCTCACATCTGTACCGGGGGACACCTCGGTGGAGTCTTTAAGGCGTGTAATCTGAACCGGCGCGCCATCATTGATGGCGACCTGATTGGCGAGCAAGACGGGATAGTTGCCCACCTGCACGACCCGGCCATTGGCGACAATTCGGTCCCCCGGCGAGGCATGGGCGACGGTTTGCTCCGTGGTATCCTGGCCCAAATCCACGATGGCAACACGGCCATCCGCTGTCTGTACCGCTGCCGTGCGGTGCAATTCGGCCGTGCGATTCGTGCGTATGTCACGGAATTGCTGAATCCGTCCTTCCACCTGCCTGTTATCCGTCAGCGCCGGACCGGCTTCGCGGTGTAAGTTTACGCGGTTGACGCCAGATTTGATCTGCTGCGCCATGAGAACAGAATAGTTGCCGATGTCCTCCCATTCGCCTCCCACTTGAATCTGATCACCTTTTGTAATCGCCATATCCAATGTGCGGCGGGTAGGGCCGAGATCCGTAATGATTTGCCGATCGTCCGCCGCCTTAATGAGGGCAACCGTGTTTTGGTCTCCGCTGGTTCGGTTCCGTACTTGCTTGATGGCGGTCACTGTGCCCCTAATGAAATGGCCATTCTGCGCCGGTGCCCCTGAAGCCATACGCTCGTTGCGAGCCTCGGGCATCCCATAGATCGGATCTCGCTGATCGTAAAACCAGGGTTCGTCGTAATACTGTTGGAAGGCAGTCGTCTGTTCATTTCGCTTCACGTTGCGGGTCGTCGAAGGGTGGGCGGCGTCCGCTGCGGTGGTCTGGTCGCTATTGGCCAAATCCGCGTCCCGAGAGTTTGTCCGAATCGCTCCCGGGCTGTCATAGAAGTCGTAGTACCAATTATCGGTTTTAAAACTATCCTCGTAGAAGCCGCCTGAAAGGTCACTGTTCCGAACGCGCGGTCCATCGTTCGACGGGAGGGCGGTCGTTCCCATTTCTCGGGGCCGTTCGGCGTAGATGGATGTGCCTCCGATTAATCCCACACCAAGCGCGAGGGCCAGTAGTGTTATCTGTTTTTCTTTGCGAATGGGCATTGCTGCCTCCTTCCAGTTAGCAGAGAATGAAGGTGTTTTTCGTGGTGACTGCAGGGATCATGAAGACCCTCACCATTCGGTTACCTCCTTAGCCATAGCAAGAGACGCTCCTGCGGTGCTGCATGTGTAGGCTGTGGATATTAGTTGCTTTATGTACACCGATCCCCACGGACGTAAGTGGGTCATGAGGGACAGCTTGTCTAAGGCAGGACAACCTGTCGGGCATTCAATGGCTTTGTTTTGCATATTCCGTATCGTCCGGCTGCTCCGGTAGCGCAAGCTCGCGACTCTGAGCTCCGCAGGTCATTATCCTGGAGGCCGTCGCTCAGGTGATTCCCTGGAGACTGTGAGTGTGGTGTCCGGCACGGCTTGCGTGACGCGGTAATAGATATCGAGCCAAGGGGCCAGAGTCTGGTCGCCGCCGTTCCACAGGGCGTCGACGTTCGCCGCTGCTCGACAAGACCATTTGACTGCGCGCTCCTCCCATTTCGCCCACAAGGCGAAGTCCTGATTAGCCAAGGTCATCAGCGTGTCCGGATAGACGGCGACAGGGGCAAATCCATGACGGCTGAGCAGTTCATCCAAGGTGCGGACCGTATAGCCGTATAAATAGGGAAACCCCAACAGATTATTCCATGCAAGCGCCAGGGACAGCCATCCTTTGAGCGGCTCGGACGAGCGCTTCCACCAGGACATCATACGATGGAAGCAAGCGCCGTTCGGCACACGAATGACCAGGATGCCGTGGTCGTGCAACATGCGTCGCGCCGCCGCGAGGGTGGCATCGGGATGAGGCAACTGGTCGAAAGTATTCCAGATCGTCACGGCATCAAACGTATGCGCAGGTACCTGTGCTTCAATGAGTGTTCCACACAAGACGTTCAGCCCCTGCTCGTGACAAAATCCCGCCACCTCTTGTCCAGGATCCACTCCGAGCATGTTCCATCCCTGTTCTCGACCGACGGCCAGAAAGCCACCCACGAAACTACCGACTTCGACGATTCGAGGAGTTATGCCTGGTCGAACGGGGAGATGCCTGGCCAGTGTTCGGACTTTCGAGGTTGCCCATTGGCGTTGGAGAACGAACTCCGAGCGCAAGTGCTCGTGACCGTAGCGCTCCTGGCTATAGGTATCCGTAACGGCCTCGGCGGTCGGCCGTCGATCACGGTAGAGGAGTCCGCAACCACGACAGGTCACGATCGCCGTGACATAACTTTGCGTGAAGTCCGCGCGATCCGATAGATCGCCAGCGGCTGATTCTCGGCGTCGTCGGCGATGGAACTGCTGCAGAAATCGCACGTGACTCTCTACTTCCGATGACGAGCAGACTTCATCAGAAGTCGATCCACCGCAAATATGACAGGATGGGTTTGCAGAAGGTGTCGCCTGCTCTGAATCAGCGATCGAGGAAGATTGAGACTTCGGCATGAGAGGCAATCCTTCGGCCTGTTAGGGCACCACTGACATCGACGCCTGAGGAAAAAATGGATGACCCGTGAGCGCTTGATAGGCGATGGCGGCCGAGTGAATTGGGGAGATGTGTGTAAGAAAAGGCGTCAACCAATCTGAGTCGGCCACATCCATCGTATCCGGCACGACGATACGACGCATGTGTTTGAGAAAGGCGGCCTGAATCTTAAGCGGCAGGGCCGTCACGGGGCCAATCGTACCGTCTTCTGTTATGGTGCCGGTCATCGTGCAATCCAACGGAATGAAATCCCCCTTGGCTAACGCCACGACGGCCAGTCCCACGATCCCGGATAAACTGTCGCCATAAACTGTTCCCGCCGGTTCGTTCACGGCGAAGCTTACTGTCCAGGAATCAGTTCGGAGTTTAGCCGCATGGGCTGCTCTATCGATCGCGGACAAAATCGCGACCTCGGTGTCAGAGCTGAAGGACCCGCGTCCACTCAGGAAGCTCACCACAATGCCGTGCTGATCAGCCCGTTCTTCCAACGCAACAAACATTTCGCCCACTGCGCCTTCTCGCACCTGAGACGTATCGGCTGGACCGACCATGGTAACGCCTAGAAAACGTATGATTTGAGCGCCTTGGGTCTCGGCCCGCGCAGGAAGAGAGATCGTGCACCAGCTCAGGGCAAGGAGTATCAATATTCGACCGGCGAATGCGCCCATGCTCCGACCCTCCGGACCACATATGTGATTGTGCCCGGAATAAACTCGTGTAACATACTAGGTACTCCCCCTGTTACCTCTTTCCGATGGTGACCAACGAGACGACCCGAAAATAAGCGCACGCCATGAACTTGATTATGGTGAGGAAGAAGGGGAGGCGAACCCGGGCACGCGTCGATTGAGGACTTCAGCCAGTCGTTGTGGAAGATCGGCGGATTCCAGTTCTTCAAGGGATTTGGGAAGAGATAGGGACCAGTTGGGATATTTTCCCGTGGAGGAGGGCATGTTGGGCCGTTCATTCACCGCGAGGGCGGATTCCAGGTCCGCCATCACGACCTGGGAGGGGGATTGAGCGAGTTGTTCAAATGTTCTAGTGATGGCGATTGTCACATCAGCGTCGGCATCCACGCCACTTGCTTCAACTAATTTCTGCTGGAAACGATTTTGTGCGGCCGGATCTGCCCGCCCACTGAGTTCCTCCTGCGCCTCAAGATCGGCCCCTGTCCAGACGCCGGCTATGGTGGGAAGGTCATGAGTGGTGACGGCGGCGAGGGCCTTCTGCGGGTATTCCGCGGGCGGTTCTTCTTCGAACCAGAGGAGGCGGTAGGACAGCACATTGTATTGATCCATCATCTCGCGAACGCCTGGCTCAACCGTGCCGAGGTCTTCTCCCACCACAAGAGCCTTGGCGCGTTGGCTTTCGATGGCGATAATCGCCAATAATTCTTCGGCCGCATATCGCACATAGGCGCCATCTTTCGGTTGACCGCCTTGGGGTATCCACCAAAGCCGGAATAACCCCATGACGTGGTCGATCCGAAGCCCCCCGGCATGGCGAACTATGGCTCGGATTGTTTGGATGAAGGGATCGTAGCCAGCGGCTCGGAGTTTGTGTGGAATAAAGGGTGGGAGTCCCCAATTTTGGCCGGTGACGTTATACAGGTCCGGCGGCGCGCCCACTGTCACTCCCGAAGCGATCAAGTCTTGCCATAACCATGCATCGGCGCCGTCCGGTGAAAACCCAATCGGCAAGTCCTGCATCAATGGCACGGGCTGGGAGGCACGTTTCAACTGCGTATTGAGGAGCCATTGAAGCCACATGTGAAATCGCACGCGATCTGACTCCGTTGCAGCAAAATGTTCCACCTGCGGAGAATCAGCACGACGGTACTCAGCAGGCCATTCGCGCCAATTAGAGCCGTGCCGTTCTGCCAAGCAGCAGAACACCGCATAGCGATGCAGGGACTGGCCTTCATGTACGCAATAGGCCTCGAAATCGGCGTCGCCCTCGAAATAGGACCATACCAGCTGTAATGCCTCCTGTTTCAGATTGAACACGCGGTCTCGATCGATATGGCGTTCTCCATTGAGCGCCTGGCCCAAAGTCGTGAGCCTTCCGAGGTCGTGATCGGCACGCATTGCGCCGGGCAGGTCTTCAATTCGTAAGTACAACGGGTTCAAGAAACGACGACTCGATGGGGAATAGGGACTGGCTTCCTGCGGCACAAGTGGATGGACCGCATGGAGCGGGTTGATCAACAGGAGCCCCGCCCCCAGACCTTGTGCCCATTCTGCTAACCGGCGCAGATCTGCCAAATCACCCATGCCCCAACTAGTGCGGCTTCTCGTCGCATACAGTTGTGCGCTCCATCCCCAAATGCGAAGGTCTTCCGGCAGATGGCACCGCCCAGGACTGACGATGAGGCGGATGGAGGAGCCCCTTCGCCGGGTCGGTGTCAGGCGGTGGTAGCCGATCGGTAGGTCGTTCGGCACTTGATCGGAGAGGGAGTGCACCGTGCCGTCCTCACGCACCAAGGTCGCGGGAGCGGGCAATGGGAGCGATTCACCATGGCGGATGACTTTGACAGCGTCCTCGAACCAGGAACGAGGAGGGGGGGGAGGTTGTCCCATGGTCGTCCGAATGCCAAGAATCGACCCTTCGGAAACCTCCTGCATCGTTCCCGCGGCGTCCTCGTATCGTGCCTGAATGCCCCAGGCGTCACTTTTTTTTGTGGCATCTTTTTCCATCGTTACAATATCCCTCCGCACTTCCGAGGCCGGAGAAATTATGGTTGCGACCAAAAAGTCAGCTTGCGCAGAGGCTGCGTAAGAGAATTTGTGGTGATCGGGTTGCTCCCTTGGCAGTATGCAATGATCGGGCTTGCCGATTAAAAATTCGGTGCGGTTTTTTCCCAGTGAAATGAAGTCATATACTCGTACAAACGCTCGCCGGATGCCATCGACCGCTACCTTTCGTCTTCCAGGGGACAACCTGTCCCAGAGTTTGGGTTGCCGATTCCGGAGCTGGAATTTCGCAGTCGGGCACTGAGTCGACTGACGGGCTACGTACCCGATGCAAGGACCGATGAAAGCTCGCGCCGTCGTGGTCGCCTTCGACCTGGCCCAACTGCCTTTTCGCTGGACGGTGCCGCGGACCTCGAGAGGCCTGATAAAGATTGTTCCTCCGGTGGCCTCGTTCAGATACCTATAGAATAGGTCACGCACGTACTTCGGTGTCCGCTCCATGAAGCGCAAGGAGGTCCTGTATCCGTCTCGTCTCCCCATCGCTTTTTACGGTCATTAATATTTTTCCGGCGCGTACTGCGGCCTCATACTGGCGAGCGGCCGATTCTGAAACATTGATGCTGACCAACGCGCCGACGAGTCCGCCGGCCACAACTCCGACTCCGCTGCCTGCCACGATCGATGCGCCTGTCGCGCCTAACAGCGACACCAGCGCCCCACCTGCCAACAAAGGGGCTAAACCTGGAATGGCGACGACACCGGTCGCAGTAAGGAGGCCCGCAAGTCCGCCAATGATGCCTCCGCCGACTGCGCCCTGCGCAGCGTCCTGCGCGGTCGGAGAGACCGCGTCCTTCCCCTCCAACGACAGGTCACTGCCGACTTGCTGCATCGCCAAACCGATTTGATCGTCGGATATGCCGTGCGCTCGCAAGGTTTCTAGGGTCTGCCTGACGGCGTCCACGTTGGGAAGTAATCCCATCACGATATGGCCGGCAGTGCCAGGGAATGGATGCACGGACGTTGTGTTCTGCATATCACCTCACTTTCCCAATAACATAGGAGCTTCCGCATAAATGAGAGATGACCCATGCCGGCGATCATGAGCGAGGACCACCAGCTACTTAGCATCCATCGGAAAATACCGGTGCGGAAGTTGAAAAAACGAATCGGCTATCGGCCCCATTCTGACGTGACGAGATTCCACCATCCAGTCGCCATTTTGGGAGGCAAGTTTAAGAGAGAAGTCAATATCAGTGGCAATCCATTGGTAATACGTTTCGGTACGTCCGTCCTGCAGAGTGACCCCGACTTAATACAAGGTAGTCGGATGGCCGTCTAAGATCTGCGTTCCAATCGCTTCCCGCGATGTCTCCTGGTCGAGGCGCGTGTTTGAATGAAGAACATAGTCGCCGTTGAACGCCACAATTTTGACATGATGCGTCGAGGGGAGGAGATGCCATACTTGACCTCGGTCTTGCCTGACAATGGTGACGCTGACCGGTCCGGCCTCGTTATGCTCCAGCCGCCACATGTGATCACGATAAAAAATGCGAGTGTGATGCAGGCCTTGCTGTGTACGTGTCCAGCGATCGGCGGTAAATTCAAGGGCTTCGCTGGGACCTGAAAGCCAAGAGGATAGGGATGTCGCGAGGGCAATCATCGCTAGCTTTCTCATCAACACCTGCTCCTATGGCTGCGCTTGGAAAGGAACCGGCAGCCGGCGATCAGAATTACTCGTATTCCGAGCAAGCTTAGGCAACTCCTGTGCCGTTGAGTTTTGAGCGCAAGCATTCGTTTGCAGGCCGATTTGCGCCGTGAAATCGAAACATTCCACGGATTCATGCGTGCAACATTTCCTCGCTAAGACATTTTGTCCTGGCGCCCATCTCTCTTCTCCACAGAGGAAGCTCCGGCTGCGGTGTAGTACCGTCCATGCGCTAGGGACCATCCTAGTGGTCAGCAGAGCAAAAGGTTTATATGGTCGGACCAGAAGGCGTGTTCGGCTGCAGCTGAATGAACCGGAGGGTGGACTGTGAATGCACTAGCGACTCAAACCCCGACATTCATTCCAGTATGTTGCGTGTGTGGTCTTGCTAGAGAGGAGGGGGCTTCGGCTGGCTGCACGGAGGAATCATGGACTGATTTCGACGCGTATCTGAACCGGCATGGTCTTCGCGGGACGGATTATAAATTGACGCACGCATATTGTCCCCTATGTGTGCAGCAATACGTGGTTGCAAAGAAGACGGTTGTCGAGCCAGATAGACCCGCTTATGAATGAGCAGACATCACCACAGCTATTCTCAAGGCTATTCGCCGAGTCAAACAGTACGACCTAGGCGCGCTCGCGTCGGCCTATCCACCATTCACGTGGACCCAAATGTTCCTCGAACGATCGCTTGAGCCAGACGGGGAACTTCATCTGACATTGTCGGAACGAGGTCATTATGCGGTGAGTTTGCCATACCAAATTCTGGATGCAGGGTGGACAGAAGGACCGAAAGCCGCCCACGGTGGGTAGCTGTCGCCTGCCTCCGCTGTGACTCAAGTACAACGGCCTGCCGCTGGCCGGTAAGACATGGGGTGGCCGGGATAGTTCAGATGGAATGACGCAGCTGATCCACCAGCGCCTGCACAGTCAGTGGGGCGTTCCCTTCGGCCCGATTGTTCACCAACACATAGGCCCGAACGTTCTTCCGGACGGCCTCTTTCACCAGGCTCACGGTCTGCTCTCGCATCTCGGGCAACTCGCCCACGATCTTGTCATACGGCGCCGCTCGCTTTTTAGCCGCTTCGTAGGTCATCTTCAGCGGCGTCAGCAGGCGCAGCACGGTGAAGGGCGCAGTAAACGTCTCCATCAGCCGATGCTGCTCTGCTAGCTCCGGCATCGAGGACCAATGGTTATAGACATGCGCGATCCCATGTCGTTGCAGCATTTCGCGATAGGCAGGGACTAATACGCCGGGGTTGCGGATCTCGACCGCATAGGGGAAGTCATTGGGCAACTGAGTAAAGAACTCGTCCAGCTTATCCACAAACTCCCGCGTCAGCATACCGTGTCGCTGGAATTCGAATAAAAAGGGCCCGGTGTGCGCCTGAAAATTGGCGTCCCGATAGGGTTGCAGCACATGCTGGATGAAGGCCTTGGCATTGAGAAAGTTTGGATTCTCTTGGCCGGCTCGAATGCCATAACGGGACTGGTTGGCATATGTCGGGATGGTGAGCTCTTCCCAGACCTTAAAACACATCTCAAAATCTTCGGGGATTTGGGAGAGGTAGCGCGTGAGCTGAGTCGCGGTAGGCGGTCGATAGAACGTTGCGTCATTCCCCACCGTGCGAAAGAGCGGCTGGCCGTTATAGAGATGCTGGCAGAACTCACCAAGACATTCTCGCGCAAAGCTCGTCTTGGCGTAGGCCCGCTTGTAAACTTGTCCTTGCCAGCCTTCATAGGTCCAGGTAGAGGTGCCAAAGCGGATAAGGGGGGAGGGCGACGAGGCTGTTATTTGAGTGGAGCAGTCGGAGAATGTTAGTGGTAAGCGTGGTTCGACCGTATCCATCAAGCAGACCTATCTCATGGGTTCGTCAGTGCCGAGGGCTGCATGATCAATCCGGAACGCTTTCGCCTCTGTAATCTGTTTTGCGATTCTCCTCGTTTCCAACAACTCTTTCAGCTTCTCAGAGGTCGGGTGTCGGTCGGCCAACACCGCAGAGCTAATATAGACCGTATGTTCTTTTTTTCCGTCGCGAAAAATCTCAATCCCGTGATCATCGCGAGGGTATTCAAAGGCCATCGGAGTCTGTGTATACTCGGGCTCTGGAAACGCAAGGGAAAAGAACCGCGCGAGAATCTCGCTTCTCTCAACCGATTTATAATTTGTGGCCGGCTCGTTGGACGTCGATTGATCATTCATTTCGGCACCTCCATCGGTCCAAACCATTCACTCGGTGGCCCAGATCATTAGGCCGGCTCACCGCGGCGGACCAGTTTCGGCCTTTGCAATGTTGTCTCTGAATTCCATCCATCCCTACTTGCTCAGGGTCACAGTTTTCACCGATGCCCTCTCGCCAAATGTGACCGCTACTCCGTCCGGGCCGATAGCGGCATATTGGATGTACCGCCTGTTGATGATCCAGTTCCCCATCTTCATTAATGCCATTCGTAACTCCTTTCTGTGATGCTCATAAAGGGGCGGAATCCTATCCTAGTCCGCTAGGGCTGACAAGATAGCCTTTACCCTACGTAGCCTCACTGCTGAGGAGCGTTGTTAATGGCTTGAGAATGGGGCAGCCTGAAAAAGCGGATCACATCAAGGTTGACGCATGTTCCTTGAGGTTGCATTTCCCTATGTCATCTACAAGCTTTTCTGCAAGGTTACTCATCCTAGTCCGGAACCTTCTGATCCGTAGTCAGCGACAGGTCAGGATCGAAGGAACACTCGCAGCCAGGGGTCAGGACCCTGTCGGAGTTCTGCGACAGACTGAACCGCCTCCCGGAGCCAACCCGGAAGTGGCCCCGAGGGCTTCGCAGGACTCGCTAGCGTTGGCTAGGGATGCCCTCCAAACAGGGAGGGAGCTAATACAAAATAGACGGCGGGAGTGGCTGCCCAGAGGAGCCCTCGTCACGACTTTTACAACCCGCATCAATCTTTCTCCATCCGAGCAGATCTGCTTGTAGAATGGACTGGTGGCAGTCGAAAAGCCTCACCATCTCACTGTAATCTGGGGCGGCGGGGTAGGTGCATAAGGACAAGATATTTGCGTTTGTACACACTCTACTTATCATGCGCTCATAGGCAATACATTGCGCCCACTGCTCGGTGGACTTTACCCACGACAGATCGCCCGTCACGCGTATTCCGAGAAAGCGTGCGGCCCATTGATCCAGTTTGCGACTGCAGGCTGCAAAGGGTTGCTCGGTGTGAAGTGAGGTGCGAAGGTGATACCAGTCCCCGCTTGGGATGAGCTCTAGTTGGCCCGCCCGCAGGTGGTCGTGAATATGCGGGATCATTCGTTGCAGGGCCGTGGTCGCCATAAGTGGGGTGAGCGACGGCGGAAGGATCCATAGACACCCTTCGTGATCGTCCAGCCCAGTTTGGATATAGGAGCTCACGAGGTGTTGCAGCTCCGTGGCGGATCGATAAAAGGCGCAGAGATGGCTTCCCCAAGACAGAGTCGGAGATTCCGTGCATCCTAGACGGGGCATACTGTCGTCGGAAGGTAGGGCGTTGGGAAGATGAACAAGTGGGTGTGCTCTGGAACCGTAGGGCACAACGACCCACCACCGCTGCTACAGGATCCAAGGAGAGCAAAGTGGCTCCGTGCCACGAGGAAGTTGCATAAATCCAGCAGGCGACTCGGAATGTTCCTGCTTTCTGCTAGTGAAGAGGAAGCACAAACTTTGCATAACCGGATTGATCGATGGGTGTATAAGCTATTTTTGTAAAGGAGATCCATTACTGGGGAGCGTGTGCATCCTAGGAGAAGCAGAATTTGGATGACGAGCGATGGCCCATGGGCACCGTCGCCCCAACTTGAATTCGTCTTCTGTCCGCTACATGGCGGCCAGGTATCCGACGTCATTAATACTTTCATTCGCTCAAGGAATATGGCACGCGTTTCTCAGGCTGAACCCTCTTTCTGGTAAACAATCTCAGGACCATAGGTGGGCTCCTGGAGTGGGAGCTTGATGGATTTCCGGACGGTTTGAGCAGAGAGGGGGTGAATCGTAACGAGTAAGAGAGACAAAACACCACTTGACGATAACCACTCCAAATACGAGTCCGAAGGTGACGAACAGCATTTCTTGAATTCTTCATCTACCATGTCGCGAATCGATGACCGCCATATCACCTCGTATTTGAGACTCCGGAAGACGGCTGATGCAAGAAGCGACCCGTCGTGACACCCGCCATGTCACTCCAATGACAAAACCATTGAATTGTTAAAGGACTTTCTTCCGTCTCCCTGCTGGACTCCGCTAGAGCCGAAGAGAAACGTGCGTCGCATGTAGAATCTAAAAAGATACACAGTAGTATCTTATAAGATACTATCTTTCTGGTCTACAAGGTCCGCCATATGGGCTATCGGTGAGAAACGGTTTCGGCAGAGTCTTCGCGCTCTCGCCTGATCACGAAGGCTTTGGCCTCGGGCGGGCGATTGCCCGGAAACTGGTCGAACTTCAGGGGGGCACCATCTGGCTTGAAAGCGAGCCCCGCCGCGGGACTCGCTTTTTTGCGTTACTCTTCAGACGCGGTGCGCGGGCCCGCGCTCTGCATTGAGGGTCATCTGCTGTTGATAAAACCGCACGTCTGGTTCCAGCGCTCCTCCAAGCCAGTATCACACGTCCCGGCTCCCTCCAGAGACCAATTGAATACTCGGGCCGAGTGAATTGATAGCTACTGCGGCTACCTGATCCGTGAAGTTACTGAGCTCCACCTGGCTGAGAGCCGGCACCTCCCTTCTCACCATTCGAATGACTCGACTGGCTTCCAGATCCACTCTAGACATGCGCTTCCTCAAGACTGGTTTTCGCTGGAGGCGCTGTCTCTCATTTCATGTGCTTTCTTGTTCTCTTGGGTCGATGGGGCCTTTCGACCTCATTTTATGCGGTCTTCAGACATCTGTTCTTGGATCATGAGTGCCTCCCCTGCGAGTTGCGCTCGTTGCCGCAGTCTGGGAGTGCGCCACACTGGTCAAGAGCAGCACACCTGAACTGGCTGCGATTGCGAGTTAGCTAAGTAGCCCACGGCTAGCAAGAACCGATGAACTCCTTCCTTAGCGTCAGTGTCAGACTTGCGCTCAGCTGGAGGAATCAGCATGATGTCATTCCATGTAAGTTGACGGTTCAGCAGCGGGCGAGGCCGAGGTGAAGGGGGCGTGATGGATGAGTTCAGAATCTTTTTGGCTCGAGGCGGCCGACAGTTCAGCTCGGCACCGCTGTCGGTTTTATGTTTGTTGTTTCTGACTATTCCGGTTACAGGTTTTACCCAAGCGACATCGCCCATCACGTCGTCGGGCCTGAGTACGACCGTCACGAAAAGTGGCAATGCATATGATATTACCGGCGGCACGCGCCCCGGCAGCGGACCGAATCTGTTTCATAGTTTCGGCGAATTCGGCGTGCCGGCGAATCACACCGCCAATTTTTTGAACGAGTCTGGCCTCGCGACCTCCAACATTCTGGGACGTGTGACCGGCGGAAATCCCTCGAACATCTTCGGCACCGTGCAAACCACCGGCTTCGGCAGCGCTAATCTCTTCTTGATGAATCCTGCCGGAATTGTGTTCGGGCCGAATGCCTCCTTGAACGTTGGGGGGTCCGTGAGCTTCACGACCGCCGATTATCTGCGCTTGGCGGACGGCGCGAGGTTCAATGCGCTGCCTGGAGTGCAGGATGCAGCCATCTCAAGCGCACCGGTGGCCGCGTTTGGATTTCTGGGATCGAACCCTGGCGCTATTACAGTTCAAGGAAGCCAACTCTCGGTGACCTATGGGCAAAGCATCGCATTGGTCGGCGGAGACATTACCGTTCAAAGTGGCACACTTGGTAATGGAGTCACTCAGTCAGCCAGAGTCTCAGCACCGAGCGGGCACATTCAAATGGCGAGCACCGCGTCACCCGGTGAACTCCTCACTGGAACATTGAATGTGAGTCCCAATGTGAATGGACAGTCCTTTGGAACATTAGGGACCATCGACATCTCGCAGCAGTCACGACTTGACGTGAGCGGAGACCATGGCGGCACGATTTCCATTCGTGGCGGGCAGTTTGTCCTGAATGACGCCGTGCTTGCAGCCAATGCTACAGGGACAGATTTTCACGGGGGCAACGGGTCTTCTAGCCCTGCGGAGATCACGCTGACCGCAGACGCAGTCACGCTGAACAACGGTAGTTATATTACAACTGATACCTATGGCCCCGCTCCGGCCGGCCATATCACGTTTAATGTGAATGCACTGACGACCGACGGAGCGGGTCCCATTAGACTGCACGCCTCGCCTGAAAGTTTCATCAGTAATCCCATCATTTCTGAAACCGGCGTTCTGATTGAAACGACCAGTCGGAGCACCAATGCGGGAGCCGGAGCAGGCGGCCAGATCATCATTCAAGGCATCAAGGGAGAGGGCAGCGTGGCACAGCACGTCAACCTCACTGATACGATTCTTCACGCCCGGACCTTTGGCGGTACCGCCGAGACTCGTCCGTCCTCGCTTTCGATTACCACGGATACCGTGGCTTTGAGTGATCAGGTGATTCTCTATACCACCAGCAATGGTGCCACGCCGGCGGGCAACGTCGACCTGCATGTGAATACGCTTCGGTCAAACATGAACGCCGACGGAACATTCATCGACGGCCGGCCCGTCTTGATAGGGGGCCCGACGGAACTCGAAGACACCTCGGCTGGGCCTCCCGGCATTGTCACCATCTCGGGGCCGGGCTCAGGAACGACAGACCCGGCGCGCTTGATCATGCTTGGTAACACCGAGATCGATACCTTTGCCTCAGGCGGATCCTCCTCCAAGCCTGCCCCCATCATCATGACGGGTGACACCGTGTCCCTGAACAACCTGACCATTCTGGTGACGACGTCCGGAGCGACCGCTCCAGCACCCGCCGGAGATATCGTCATCAATGCCAACACCCTGCGCATCAATGTGCATCCCGATGAGTCCCCGATTGCCAACGCCAACAGGGTGTATCTCAATAGTCCTAGCGGTCGGCTAGACGAGACCGCAGGGCCACCCGGAACGGTCACGATTTCTGGCATCGGCCCAGAACTCACGGATGCGGCGCACCTCGTGTCCCTCTACAACGCGCAGATGAGCACTGCCGTGGAGGGCGGAACTCAAGCGCTCTCTCCGGGTACCATTACGATCACCGCCGATACCATGGTCATGAGTGGGAGAACCTCGATCTTTGCCTTCAGCACCAGCCCGGCCCCGGCTGGAAATATCGCCCTGAACGTGAATACATTGCGCTCAAACGTCAACCCCGATGGCACTCCCCTGAACGATGGCCAACCGCCATCACTGATCGCGAGCGTCGGCGCCGGGACGGAGAGTGGCTCGGGCCGTGGGGGGACGGTGACTATATCGGGAGTGACGTCTGGCTCTACGGATCCGGCCAAGCTGATTGCGCTCAACAATACGGAAGTGAGCACGGCGGTCTTCGGGGGGACCGCAGGCACTCGACCGGCCAGCATCACGATGACGGCTGACACGATCAATGTCACGAACAGTCCTAAAATTAATACAGATTCCGCAGGAGGCGCCCCGGCCGGACAGATTGCATTAACGGCAAAAAATCTGACCATCGATCACGGAACAGTCAGCACTAGCAGTTCGGGCAGGGGGTCAGGAGGACCGATTGCGATCACAGGAATCGAGGGGGTGTTCGTCAAGAATGGTTCCACCATAACCGCGAGTAGTAGCGGACAGGGAAATGCCGGGAACATCACGATTCACGCGGGTACCCAATTTCTCAGCCACAATTCAGCAATCACAACTGAGGCGGCTCAGGCGAGCGGGGGGAGCATCTTTATTCGGGCCACTGATTCAATCCGGCTGATTAACAGTCAACTCAATACGTCGGTGCAAGGCGGCCCGAATACCTCAGGTGGCAATATCACTCTCGATCCTGCCGTCGTGACGCTACAAAATAGTCAAGTCCGGGCCGATGCGGTGCAGGGGAATGGGGGAAACATCAATATCATTGCTGGAACGTTTCTCTTCGATCCGACTAGCGTCGTCAGTGCATCATCCCAATTCGGCTTGAGCGGTTCGGTTAATATTCAGTCGCCTCTGTCCAACCTGAGTAGCACAATGGCCACATTGCCGCAACAGCCGCTCCAATCACAGCTACTATTGCGCCAACGCTGTGCTGCTCAATCCAACGGTCTTCTAAGCAGTCTAGTCATGTCAGGACGGGATGCGCTACCGACAGAGCCTGGTGGGTGGCTAATGAGTCCTCTGGCGTCTAGTAGTGAATTTTCTGTCCCCGGAACCCAATCACCACTCGCCGGTGATCCCGTGAAACTTTCAGAGACTAGTGAGGCGTGGAAAGGGGAGAGGTCCGATCAGCATAGTGCTGCAACCCGACATGGTCAACGAGACTCAAAGACTGGATGCGGATCTTAAGAGCGCAATCTCGATGGCCGAGTTGCTCACCCTATGGGAAAGGCCGAGCCAGAACGCCATCCCGAAAGCTTGGACGAATATTTAAACGTGAGCCATCTCCCTAGGTTCGCGCATTCAACTTAAAGCTCGCAGAAATGGCTTCAATTCCTGCTTCCCCCTGTTGCTCCGTATCAGCGCCTGCCTCAATTTCTCAGTGGTTCAAGTCAAACTTAACTGGCGCGACATTACCTTTCCCCCTAAGGGCGACAAGAGGCGAAATATCTACCCTGCTATGAAAAGCGTTGTGAATGAGTGGGGAAGGTGAGGAAAAATTGTAGACCTACTTTATTCTACGGTTGGTCTACACGCAAATTTTATGGCTCGGAAATGTCGCATAAGTTATTGTTACCTGGTGCGCCCGACAGGACTTGAACCTGTAACCTTCTGATCCGTAGTCAGATGCTCTATCCAATTGAGCTACGGGCGCATGACTGATTTATCGCTGGCTTGTGAGTATCGTCGATCTGCGGTTGGTGGGCAAGTGTTAAATAGGTGTTAAAACGCTGAGCGGCTTCCTTCAAGTCGCTCTCGTGGTAGCTGTTGTAGCGCTTAAAAACCTCCAAGGTCTTATGCCCGGTGATTCGCATGATAGTCAGGTGGTCAATGCCAGCCCGCCTCATGTTCGTGACAGCGGTATGGCGGAAGTCGTGAAAGTGAAACCCTCCATCCCGGCTCGCCTGCAGGCCGCTTGGAATGCTGTTTTTACCGAGTGGACTGACTTTCCCTTCACTAAAAAGACATGTGCTTGATTCAAGTAGCGGATCTTATACAAGTCTTTTAGTCGGGCGGTCAAGTCGCTGGTCAGCGGAATAGCTCGAGCGTCATCGGCGAATAAGCCCGGCTCTCAGGTCGGCCTTATCCCAGGTGAGGTTGAGGATCTCCCCTCTTCGCATGCCAGTGTGATACGCCATCGCATTGATCGCTTGAAGGTGAGGGGAGGAGTGGAGTTGCAGCCTTTCAAACTCCTCGGGTGATAGCACACGGTCTCGGGCATTGTTGTCTTTCTCCATTTCACATGACGCATAGGATTCCGTTCTAGCCAGTTCTCCTTCAACGCATATGAAAAAAGATGCTTGAGCAACGCCAAATCCCGGTTAACGGTCGATGTCTTGACAGAGACTCCCTTGTAACCTGGCTCCTACGGCGGGTGGCACGGTATTCTTTGATCATGGCGGGAGTGATAGTGGTGATGAGCCGGTCTCCATAGAGAGGTAGAAGCTTTCCATTTACTAATTGGACCTTCCAAGCGTAAACGGCCTGTTGGGCTGCTGCCGGTTTATGCCCATCATCGGCCCTTCTTTGAATTTGAGATCGGAAAATGTGGCTCCGTTTAGATCGCCGCGGCCTTTCACATCGGTGAGCGACTCGGGAAATCCCATCCCACCATACACTCCGAAGTGAGATTCGGCGTGTGTACTCTTTAGTGGTTCGTCCTTATTTGAAGGATGATCTTCAGCGATGGCGGGAATAGCGAATATAACAACTAAGAGCGCTACGTACAAACAAATATTGATAGTCATCCCCCGCATGTGAAGTCCTTTCGAGATGAACTGTTAACGTTATCTGAGGCCGGGAACTTCCGAATCGCATTTATAAAGAATGCTGAGCTTCCCGACGAAAGTAGCAAATGAACATGATCATCAATATTATTGAAATGCCAAGCTCTGATGTTTCCTCTAGGATCTCGCAGTATCGGGAAATTCCCGTGTCCAGCTTTATGCCCATCCATGCGACTTTACGACCTAGCCCATCTAACGTTAGGGAAGTAATAATCGACACTATCACTAGTAGCACCCCCACCGGACGGGCGGATCCTTTTTTGAGCTCCAACAAAAAGTCTGTTCGATGGTTTCTGATGATCAGGAACACAATTGCCGCGCCAACAAGAATTATGATCACGCCCATAATCTTTTCATAAAACGGGATGTGCCCTCTAATGTAAAAACTCCCTCTTAAGATCGACTCGGTCGTGAATCTGGAATGAAAGTCAAGCTCTCTTAACCCGAAGATAACTGGCACCGAAGCCAAATAATAGTATTTCTTAACATATGCGAGTTTCCCTTGCATTACTAGATAGGCGAAGCATGAGAAATAGAGTATTACAGTAAGTGATTCCACCAATCCGCCTTCGCTTACGAACAGGCCTGTGGTGTAATCATCGAATGTGCTGATCACTACAAACAGTAGCAGCACGATAATCATTGAATAGGCGTATAATCTTTTCTCTTCCATCTCTCTCAATAAATCCATGTAAGTAGGCTATACCGTTATATCTGGCCGTAACTGTTAAGACTGAAAAGATGCTATTGGGTGGGGACCTAAGTCCTAGTAAGCGGCTGGCGAGCGTCGTCACGAGCTGTGGCTCAAGTCTGATTGTGATCGGGATTTGATCGCCACAGCAGCGGAGAACTGGTTGAAGAAAAAGAAAAGCAAGATTATGAAATTTTTACAACAGCCGCTTCCATAGTCTATTTTCCGCCGATGTCGTGGGTGTCCTAAAATCAAGGTAGCAGATTATCAGCTGCCGCGACTAGCTGGTTCTAGATTGTCGGTGTTTCAACGTTCCACCGGCTGTGGGATTTGGATCAACTGGTCGACGATCTTATCTAGGGGGCCATAGGATGAGGCCGTCTTGCCAGTCATGAAGTCTGCGATGATACTTCCCATGGTGACTCGCGCCGTATCCTCGAAGTAGATTGGCTCCTGACCTATGGCTTCGCTCTCGAGGGCTCCCTCGGCCAGGGAGGTCCAAAGTAACTCGCCCGTCTGCATATCCCATAATTGCAATGATAGTCGCATGAAACTCGAACGAATACGGGAAATCTTCAAGGCAATAGGAGGAACCTCCCAACGATCCTTCGTGATCTGCATGAACTCAATCAGTTTTGGTTGAAATACATAGCGGGTGCCGATTGCCATCCCCAACTTCTTGAGCGACCCGCCGTCCAATAGATGACTCTGCATCGCCTCGTTTCTCATCCGTGTGTACTCATTTGCGAGATCGTTCCTGTTAATTAGACTGGCCGCTTCCTGCTGGGTGATGACCTTGAAGCTCGGTGCAACTGTTTTGAGAACTTGTGCGAGTATGGAATCTAAGCCCGTCTCACTGCCAACTAGTCTCGGCGGGGCTAGAGCTCCGAATATCGCAACAGGCTCCTGTTTGAGCACCGTCTGATTGAATGTCGGAGAAGTGGGGCTCGAATTAGTTCGGACATGCCATCCGTAGATGGAACTGGAGCATCCAGCGGTAAGCACGACAATCAAAATGAGAGCTGCCTGCAGCAAAGCCAAGATCCGCAAGGTATCCTTCAATCTAACGATTCGGCGTAAGAGTCATTTTGCGTGACGAACCGCCATTATGTTGTCTAGGTTGCAGCTATTCAAGACTCCCCTATGAGTCTGGTGCCTAAACACCGTGACCCACCATGATCCATGTTGACCTGTGCCATCAAATCCCACGTTTATGAGATGGGTCTTCTTGCTGAGTGTCCTAAGGTAAGTCTTCGGTGGGACTTTTAATCAGCGGCGTAGTTATGACGGCCCCGTACTCACAGGTCTTTTGTTTTCACCGCACATTTCCCATAGGAGTCCCATACCCAATGGCGATGGGGGGTGAACCGACGACCGGGGGGTAGGTGTTAGCCGAATGTTAGAAATACAGACAAACCGGATGGAATTGGTACGAATTGCTGCTACTGGAAGTGAAGGCCTAACCTTGCTCCAACCGCTGTAGGAGCGGGGAGTGCCCAAGTCGTCAAGGACTTGAGCAACCCCCTCACGTTGATCCGTAGTCAGATGCTCTATCCCATTGAGCTACGGGCGCATGGATCGCATGTGCAGGACCAGCCTGAGGGACGTCTACCGAGCTAGCGCGAAACAGCTGCGCCGTTGTACAGCCTTGAGGAAAGACCGGTCAAGCCGTCATTCACCCGTCTGCTCAGAACACGCTCCTACTCAACTCCGACGAAGGCGAACTTTCATTACCGCTCTTGTCGTAAGCGGTCACGACGAAGAAATACGTGGAGCCTAACGGCAATGTCAGTCGCGTCGATGTGACATTGCCCACGTCGAACGCCTGCGCGCGCGAGCCGGATGACGTCCCGACATACACACGATACCCTTGAAGGTCTGCTTCCTGATTCGCAGTCCACGAGACAGTGACGGTTCCCGTTGCGCCCGTGGGTGGCGGAGGCGGTGTGACGCCGCCGACCGGGGAGGGTGGGGGTGGCGGCGGTGTCGTGCCGGTGGCCGTGACGGTAAGGGAGACGGGGATGCGCAAGGTTTGCGATCCGTTAGGGCCGCTCTCACTGATATAGACCACACCCGAATAGGAGCCCACGTTCATGGCGGCAGTGTTGACGGTCACCGAAATCGGGTCGACTTCGGTCGTGATTGTTTGCGTGCTTCCATAGGGCGGATTGAGGGAGGTCCAGGATTGGTTCGCGCTGATGCTGTAACTGCTTTGCTGCGTACTGGACTTTTGCAGGTTGAAGATTCCCGTGGCGGTTGAGCCTTTCGGCACTGTAAGGGAGACGACCGACGGGAATGCCTGCAGCATGGGCGTCAGTGAACCACTTGGTGGTGGCGGCGGCGGGGTTGCCGGGGGCGGCGGAGTGGTCGAGGGCGGGGGCGGCGGGGTGGTTGACGGGGGCGGCGGAGGTGTCGTCGAAGGAGGGGGTGGCGGCGGCGCAGTCGTGCCGGTGGCCGTCACGGTGAGGGAGACCGGGATGCGCAAGGTTTGCGATCCGTTAGGGCCGCTTTCGACGATATAAACGACACCCGAATAGGAGCCCACGTTCATGGCGGCAGTGTTGACGGTCACTGAGATGGGGTCGACTTCGCTCGTAATCGTTTGCGTGCTTCCATAGGGCGGATTGAGAGCGGTCCAGGATTGATTCGCACTGATGCTGTAACTGCTTTGCTGCGAAGCTGGACTTTTGCAGGTTGAAGATTCCAGACGCAGTGGCGCCTTTCGGGGCCACCAGCGACAAGGCCGCCGGAAAGGCCTGGATCATGGGCGTCAAGGAGCCGCTTGGGGGCGGGGGCGGCGGGGTCGCCGGAGGCGGCGGCGGCGTCGAAGGCGGGGGCGGCGGCGGTGTAGTTGACGGGCGGCGGCGGCGGTGTCGTCGAGGGAGGGGGTGGCGGCGGGGTGCTGCCGGCTGCGGTCACGGTGGCCGTCACGGGGATACGCCACGTGGTCGAGACACCGGGGCCGGACTGGCCGATATAGATGGTGCCCGAATAGCTACCAGCCGACAATCCCATCGAGGCAGCATTCACGGTGACCGTCAGCACATCGGTCTCGGTAGAAATCGTCTGCGTGCTGCCGTAGGGTGGATTCAACCAAATCCAGGATTGGTTGGCGCTGATGAAGTAGGTATGCTGCGCCGTGTCGGATTTTTTGAGACTTAAGGTAGCAGTGCCGGTGCCTCCTTGAGGCACAGTGAGGGAGACGGCGCTCGGCGTAAATTGAATATTCTGTGCGAACGCGAATGGTCCTCCCGCAGTCGCATCCACCAGCCCAAGCAGCAGCATGAGGCACACAATATTTCCTAGAGCGCGTGTTCTCACACTTCGTGGTGGAAGGGCGTTGAGTGCTGCGGGCAGGTCGGTCATGGTGGGTACTCCCTTAGGTGTTTTTCTGAAAGTGGAAAATGCAATCGCCTGTTGGTCAGCAACAGTCGTGCCACCGTCACTAATGCCGGTGTTGAGCTTAGTTGTTTGTCGGGAATCACTCAGCAGAATTCGGTGAGATTCCGGACAGGGACGAAGGTATGGCCAGACCCTAACGAAAGAAGGACGAATAGGCAAGTAAAAATTTAACATCGTGCAGGTAGGCTCCTTGGAAATAACCGGTAGAACAGCTCCGTCCATTTACGCAGCCTGTATGACTTCGGCACCTCATTGCACAAAATCGAAAACATAAAAGCGTCGACAGTCGCTTGATCAACTTAGGAAGTCATACCAAGGCCGGAGGGTTTGAGTCATCTCCATCGCGATGCGCAGAAACTTGTTGACCGTCATCGGCAGCTGATGTATCTGTGTGCGCGCTTTGATGGAATACGTAGTCGCCGAGTGAGGTGGAACATGGGATCGCGACCAGACTAGGAACAAAGGAGTCGATGGATATGATCGAACTGCGATATTTGGTCTGCGTGGTAGTCCTGTGCCTGGCTGGGTACGACGCCCCGCTGGTTGCGGCTGAGGTCGCTCCGGTCCAATCCTCTTCCGTCCAGCGATTCGATCTCGGGATTTCCGAATGGTTCAGTCAAGGTGAAACGGTGTGGAGCCATAACGCCTCCGGCCTAGATCCGAATCTGGGAAATCCGAGCTCGAAGCTCAAATACAACGATACAGGCACGAACGTCACCGAGATCACGGGACGAGTGCAATTGAAGAATAAGGTATTTCTGCGTGGAGCGTTCGGCTATGGCTCCATCGGCGGAGGACGTCTGACTGACGACGACTTTCTGAGTGCGCAAGGCGCGGCGTCCCAAGGCGCCACGGTCAGTGGGGAACATCGGTTTTCGCGAACCTATAGCGACATCGGCGGCAACAACCTCTGGTACCTCAACGGTGATATCGGCGTGACGACGCATACCTTCCAAGAGAATAAGGGACGCGCTGGGATGTTTGTGGGATTGCAGTATTGGCGTGAGCAGCATGTGGCCACAGGTGTGACGCAAGCAGAGTGCACGACGGCCTCGTCCCCGAGTTCAGAGTTTCGGTGTTCACCGGCCGGAACAGTGGGATTTCGCAATCAGACGGTAGTCACGAACACGACGACCTGGCTCTCGGGACGATTTGGCGGTGAAGTCGAGTATAAAATCGATCCGCGTGTCAGCTTGGAAGCCAAAGCCGCGCTGCTCTTATCCTATCTTAATAATGAGGATGTGCATCACCTGCGGACCGACTTGGCGCAGGACCCAAGCTTTCGGATGACCGGCCTTGGCATCGGAACCAATACCGATGTGAATCTTCGTGTCCGGATTTTGGATCGACTCTATCTCACGGGTGGCTATCGAGTGTGGTGGAACCGCGTACTCACTGCAGATCAGTGGAAACTCTATGGCGCGGACGGGTCGTCGGCTACTGCCCCCCTGACCCAGTTTCAAACCCTTCGGCACGGACCCACCATCGGGCTGACCTATTCTTTTTAGCCCCCGAAAAAACCGTACCCAGCGGCCGCACTATTTAATTCGTGCTCAGGAGTGCGAGCCCTAACTGCTTCAATCCATATAGGCAAAGACTTGGTTGGTCTGGCTTGCGTTCCGACGAATGATCCGTACTGATTCAGCGTGATCGGGAAGGGCCGGTTTCTTCTTCGTACTCGGCGAACAGCCGTTTGGCTTCGGGGTGAAGCAAGTGCTGATGTCCATAACGGACTCCGGCGGTACGAACGACGTCACAAGACCGGTGCTGCCGCGCGGAAATGAGCCGGGACGATCGTCGTCATGGGCGATGCTCGCCATATTAGCGGCGAGCAAGGGCGGATCGATGGTGCCGAACGGTTCAGCTTTGGGTTGGCAATCTCACACTATCTGACTTGGACTCTGCGTGCGAGTACAGGTTCGCTTCAAGCCGTCAGTGTAGCTATTCATTTTGCAGCGGACATTAACCCCACCTACACTGGTTTTAGTGACTCTGCACAGAGGGCCTATCAATAAATACTCTTGCTGACCTCGTTCGAGTACGGGCTTTCACTGCCACTCGTACTATAGCTGGTCACGACAAAGTAATAGGTAGTCCCCAGGGTGAGATTGCTCGCCACGTAGGCAGTCACATTCCCAATATCCAGGGGTGTTCCATAACGCCCCGAAGCTGTCCCCATATACAATTTATACCCGGCCAGATTCGTGCCGGTCACGGGGCTCCAACTGAGCGACGCCTTGGTACTAGACGGGGGTGGTGGGGGTGGAGGTGTGGTCGAAGGTGGTGGCGATGGCGGCGGCGTGGTGCCGGCCGCCGTGACGGAGAGCGCTACGGGGATGCGCAAGGTTTGTGATCCGTTGGGGCCGCTCTCCACGATATAGACGATGCCCGAGTAGGTCCCCACGTTCATGGTTGACGTATTGACCGACACGGTGATGGGGTCGACTTCGCTAGTAATCGTTTGCGTGCTTCCATAGGGCGGATTGAGGGAGGTCCAGGATTGGTTCGCGCTGATGCTGTAACTACTTTGTTGCGAACTGGACTTTTGCAGATTGAAGATCCCAGACGCAGTGGCGCCCTTGGGGGCCGACAGTGATAGGGCCGCCGGGAAGGCCTGGAGCAACGGCTTCAGTGAGCCGCTTGGGGGCGGGGGCGGCGGGGACGCCGGAGGCGGGGGGGTGGTCGAAGGCGGGGGAGGCGGCGGTGTAGTTGAGGGCGGCGGCGGCGGTGTCGTCGAGGGTGGTGGGGGCGGCGGGGTGCTGCCGGCTGCGGTCACGGTAGCCGTCACGGGGATACGCCACGTGGTCGAGACACCGGGGCCGGATTGGCCGATATAGATGGTGCCTGAATAGCTACCAGCCGACAGTCCCATCGAGGCAGCATTCACGGTGACCGTCAGCACATCGGTTTCGGTAGAAATCGTCTGCGTGCTGCCGTAGGGTGGATTCAACCAAATCCAGGATTGGCTGGCGCTGATGAAGTAGGTATGCTGCGCCGTGTCGGATTTTTTGAGGCTTAAAGTAGCGGTGCCGGTGCCTCCTTGAGGCACAGTGAGGGAGACGGCGCTCGGCGTAAACTGGATATTCTGTGCGAATGCGAATGGTCCTCCCGCAGTCGCATCCACCAGCCCAAGCAGGAGCATGAGGCACGCAATATTTCCTGGAGCGCGTGTTCTCACACTTCGTGGTGGAAGTGAGTTGAGTGCTGCGGGCAGGTCGGTCATGGTGGGTACTCCCTTAGGTGTTTTTCTGAAATGGAAAATGCAATCGCTTGTTGGTGAGCAACAGTCGTGCACTGCAACTCTCTTCGGGTTACGATTGGTTGTTTGTCGGGAATAGCTCAGCGGGTTAGTTGAGAACCCGTGAGGATACATGTCGGAGCCGACCCTAAGGGAACAAAACAGAATACGCAAGGATAATTTTACCTCCTCCCATGGATCTCGCGTGGAGAGAATTCCCGTGGGAAGTGCCGCAGCGATTGTGCGAACTGTAGGGAATCGATGCTTCCTTCGTACAAAAGCGGAATGATCGCGATTCGAAGCAGAGGATTCCCACTGGTATCCATCAGGATGGGTCGCAGGTGTTCGTCGTAACGAATATCCGGCCGGGTGAGAAAGATGTTGAACTGCTCGGCAGGTAGGGGATTAGTGGATGAGCTGTTTCGGCTGAGATACATAGTCTCGTGGCGGTATAGGCATGAGCTATTGACTGGACAACAAAGGGGGGTCAGCGTGATCGGGAAGGGCCGGTTTCTTCTTCGTACTCGGCGAACAGCCGTTTAGCTTCGGGGTGAAGCAAGTGGGGATGTCCGTAGGGGATGCCGGCGGTACGAAACAACGGGGTCAACTTTTCGTTTGGGTGCAGATAGCCCGCGCGTAGTGGCACCGAACGTTTAGTATGGCGAATGAGCGAGCATGGCGTGGGCCGGATGGCGCTCAACCAATCGGCAATATCCTGGGGATTTCCAATCGACGCGGACAGGAGGAGGAGCCGCGCTTGCGACGGACAGAAAATCAACGTTTCTTCCCATACCACGCCGCGTTCAGGGTCGGCCAAATACTGTGATTCATCCATAATGACCAATCCGAGGGTGTCAAGGCGGACATCGATCTCTCCTCCCGCCGCATCGTAGAGCAGATTGCGGAGGATTTCGGTGGTCATGATCAACAGCGATGCTTGCGCGTTTTCGCGGCGGTCACCTGTCAGAATACCTACTTGGTCGGGGCCGAACAAACGAGAGAACTCCGTGAATTTCGTGTTGGACAGGGCCTTCAACGGCGAGGTGTAAATGACGGTGCGGTTCTCTTGCATCGCGCGCCTCGTCGCTTCAATGGCGACATAGGTTTTCCCACTTCCTGTAGGGACGCTGACGACGACGTCGGTTTCAGCGAGCCGAGCGAGCGCATCCACCTGCCATGCATCCGGCACAAAGGGCTGCGGGGCCGGGACGCCGATGCCTGACAGCCACTCGTGGAGTGAGACGGGCGCTTCATGATGTCCATGATCGTCAGTCTTGTGAGGATGCGGTGCCGTGGGGGATGCCACGGGTCTCGATTTCGCCGATGCCCGAGGCGTTGTCTCGACCTGCGCTGCCGGTCGACGGTGCGTCTGTTCTTCGATCAAGGCCGCCAAATCAGATTCCAGGCCGGCACGGTTCGCTTCGGAAGCTTGCAGCAGGAGATCGACAAGCTTGCGTTTGCCTGACCGAAAGTGCCGGCTGATGCGTCCGCGCGCAAGTCGATGCAGCAGAGAGACGGGTTGCTGAAGTAAGATCTGCTCCAATTCGCGCGTCGTCATGGGAGTTCTTCCAGCACGCCTCGCCGCATGGCGGCAATCGCTCGATCGGCCGACTCTGCGAGGGAAGGGTGGGTGCTTTTCAAGGTCTTGAGTTGGGACAGAAACTCGATCGTGCGCGCGAACAGTCGGAACATGTCTCCCTCCGCCATGGTCGTCAGCCGCGCGAGCCCGATCCACGTCAGGGTCTGGTCTGCGACCCACCGTTCCGTCAATGCCGCGACGTCTGCCCGGAGCATCGGAGGCTCCTCGTGGGGCATGAGACTTTCCGCCAGCTTCCTGACCTGAAACAACAGCGTCACAAGACCGGTGCTGCCGCGCGGAAATGAGCCGGGACGGTCGTCGTCATGGGCGATGCTCGCCATGATGGCGGCGAGCAAGGGCGGATCGATGGCGCCGAACGCTTCAGCGCGAATCAGTTCAGTGATTAAGAGCGAGTGATCAATGCGGATCAGTCGTGCCCACTCGCCGTCGGCGGTGAGTTGCGCGGTGGCGCTAAGATAGCCGAATCGTTCCAAGACATCGATGCGTTCCTGAAAACGGTGCCACAAACTGGTTTGTAGCGCTTGAATTGATTTCGTGTGTCGGTGAATTTCCTGGCGAACTCGCGATGCCCGTGCAAAATCGCGCTGGCACGCCTGCCGAGAGGGGCAGGAGGGACATGGGAAATCTCCTAGCGTATGAATGATGGAACTGTCGAGAGGTACGTCTTCTTCCTGATGGGTCAGGATAGGCAAGATCGGCAAACGTGGCGGGAGGTCGGCCAACTGATGCGTCAGGTGCTCCAGGGATTGAGGGGTCGTCCAAGGATAGATGGACGTTTCCTCGCATTCAAAGGTGCGATCGAACACTTGGGTGACGATCGAGGCGGGGCATTCATTGAGGGCGCCGCCTTCCCGTAAGAGCGTGACCATCGGCGCGTGCTGGCCCTTGCTGCGATATTGGCGAAGAATGATGCCGCGTCCCCGCACCAGCCCGATGACCCGTCCCGGTGTGAGAAAATTCAGGCGCGCTGCGACATCCGGTGATTCTTGTCTGGCTGCGATCCCTCGGGGCTTTTTTCGTTTCCGAGCCTGGTCGAAAATCTGCCACTGTGTGATCCAATCCGAGCAGACCCGTGGTCCGAACGGTTCCATCTCCGCGCGCAGTCCGTCGAGTTTGGTTTCAAGAATGGCGGTGCGCTGATTCAATTGAAATTGCGCAAAACTTTTGGCCAGGATCGACTGAATTTGTTCGCGCGGATGCGCTTTGAGCAGGTTCAGGACCATCGGATAACTGATGACGAATTGGCTGTGGATCGGCTCCGGTTGCCCGGTAAGTCCCTTGGTCAAGACCGTCAGGTCGATGTAGGGTGACGGAGTAATGACCGCAAAGCCCACCAGGTCTTTGCCGCGGCGTCCCGCGCGTCCGGCAAGTTGCTGGATTTCGCTGGCCGTGAAATCGGTAAAGTCCCTGGCTTTGCGGATACTGGATTGAGTGACGACGACCGTGCGGGCTGGAAAGTCGACACCGGCGGCGAGGGTGGTCGTGGCAAAGACGGCGTCCAGGGAGCCGGTGCGCATCAATTCTTCCACGGCAACTTTCCAGGACGGCAGATGTCCGGCATGATGGGCGGCCACGCCGATGCGTTGGACGGTACCGATGAGCGGGTGTTCGGCGATGCTGGGAAATTGTGTCGTCACGTGGTCCAGCACTCCGGCAATTTGTTCTTGCCGAGATTTGGGCAAGACCACTTGGCTGCGCTCGAAGGATTGCATCGCTTCGTCGCAGGCTCGTCTCGAGGTGAGAAAAATAATTGCCGGAGTCAGATTTTTTTGACGGAGGGTCGCAACCAGATCAACCGGATGGATCGACGGCGGCATGCAGTTTCATTCCCTTTGAGATGACGACGAGGCCGGAATCAGTGACGTTGAAACGTTGGCGGTCAGCGACCGGGTCGAAGCCGATCTCGGTTTTGGGCGGGATGGTGACGTCTTTGTCGATGATCGCGCGACGGATGCGGGCATTCGCGCCGATCACCACATTCTCCATGAGGACAGACTCCCGCACATCAGCATGGTCGTGGACGCGAACGTTCGGGGAAAGCACGGAGTTTTGGACTCGACCGCCTGAGATAATACAGCCTCCGCAGACGATGGAATCCAGCGCCACTCCCATACGGCCGCCCTGGAAGTCCTGGGCGAAGACAAACTTCGCCGGAGGGAATTGGCCTTGATAAGTGCGGATGGGCCATTCCTCGTCATACAGGTTGAACAGCGGATCGACCGCCACGAGGTCCATGTTGGCCTCCCAATAGGCGTCGAGTGTCCCGATGTCGCGCCAGTATTTCACGGCCTTCTTGTTCTCGTCCTGAAATTTAAACGCGTAGACCCGGTTTTCTTTGATCATGCGGGGAATGATATTTTTTCCGAAGTCGTGTTTCGTGCCTTCTTTGGCGTCGCGGATGAGCTGCTCGCGGACGACCTCAGTCCGAAACAAGTAAATGCCCATTGAGACGAATGCCTGTGTCGGATCGCCGGGAATGTGAGGAGGCTTTTCGGGTTTCTCATCGAAGCGCAGGATTCGCCGATCCTCATCCACCGCAATGACTCCGAAGCGGTTCGCGTCGGCCAACGGCGTTTCAATCGCGCCGACGATCGCATCCGCCTGCTTCTCGATCATCAGGTTGTACATGTCGGCATAGTTCATCTTGTAGATGTGATCACCGGCCAGGACCAAAAGAAATTCGGGCAAATCATTGTCGAGCAGGAAGAGATTTTGATACACCGCGTCGGCGGTGCCTCGATACCAATCTTCGCTGATGCGTTGCTGCGGAGGGATGGATACGATGTATTCGCCCAGCTCGGCGTTGAGAATGTTCCATCCGGTGCGGATGTGACGGTCGAGAGAATGGGACTTGTATTGGATCAGGACCGAAATCTGGCGCAGACCGGAGTTCAGACAGTTGCTGAGCGTGAAGTCGATGATGCGGTACTTGCCGCCGAATGGAACTGCCGGTTTCGCGCGCTGATCCGTCAGGGGATTCAGTCGTTCGCCCTTACCGCCGGCCAGCACCATCGTGAAAATCTTCGCCATAGATGAACCGATTGTAGCAGGACGATAGATGAATAGAAAGGACGCAGAATGTTGACTTCATCTCGAACTCGGACGATACTACAAATCGATGTGCGTGCCCGTCACCGGTCGGTTTCAATGAAGGAGCGGACATGAAAAAAACCAGTGGTCGGACGGTGGAAATCAAGTCTGAAACCGAAGCAGCCAATCCCATGATGGAAATGGTCTGGCGGCTCGGACGATTGGAACGGCAGGTGCAACGACTGTCCGAGTTGGTACGAAATCACGCCGAAGACAATGACCGGTTGGTGCGAATTGTGGCCGAAGATCGAGATGTAATTCGCCGGGAATTGTTGCGGAAGCATGAACATCGCGTGCGCGTGCGCAAACACTTGCGCGATGTGAGTGCCAAAGTTGGCTTGGAGCATTGACCTTTTGCCTGCCGGCGCGCAGATGTGAATCCAGCCCTTGATGGCGACGTCTTCCACTCCTCCTTTTTCTGCATCTCGCGGTTCTCTCTCTTCTGCAGTTCCCACGATCGAGATTCGCGGAATCATGCGCCGTCACGGCTCTGTCATGGCCGTCAATCAGGTGAGCTTCGATGTTCGCCGTGGTGAGTTCTTCTCTATCCTCGGTCCGAGCGGCGCGGGGAAAACCTCGGTGCTGCGCATGCTGGCGGGTTTCGAGGATCCGGACGAGGGCGACCTGCTGATTGACGGGAGCTCGATGCTCGGGGTGCCGCCGAACCGCCGGCCCGTGAATCTTGTCTTTCAATCATATGCGCTTTTTCCTCATCTGACCGTGCTCGAGAACGTGGCATTCGGCTTGAAGATGCGCCGGATTCCGGCGTCGCACATCGCGGAGCAAGCGCACCAGGCTTTGTCGATGGTCAAGTTGCTGGGCAAAGAGACACGTCTGCCTGCACAGCTCTCAGGTGGAGAGCAGCAGCGCGTGGCGCTGGCTCGTGCCTTGGTGAATAAACCTGCCGTGGTGTTGCTCGATGAACCATTGGCGGCTTTGGATCAGCAACTCAGGCAGGAAATGCAGGTGGAGTTGAAGTCCATCCAAGAGCAAGCGGGACTGACCTGCGTCTGCGTCACGCATCATCAGGAAGAGGCGATGATGATGTCGGATCGCATTGCGGTGATGCATCAGGGACGCATGTGGCAGATCGGCCCACCCCGCGAGGTCTATGAGCGACCGTGCAACCTGTTCGTGTCGCGATTTCTCGGCGTGTCGAATGAACTGCCGGGCCGCATAACAAATAACCTGGGAGAGGAAAGCCTTTTCCAACCTGCGGTCGGGGACCAAGCGCCTTTATTGGTTCGCTTGCCTCCCGGTGAACAGGACGGTCGAGTCGCGACTTTCTCTCTTCGCCCAGAACAAATTCGGATGAAGCGTGAACGGCCTTCTCCGTCTGATCAGGTGCTGCCGGGCCGGATCGAAAAAGTGCTCTTCGCGGGAAGCGACACGAAGTATCTGGTTCACGTCGGCCACGATCGCCTGTGGGAAGTCAGGATGACGTCGAGAATACATCCCGCACCCTTCACCGTGGGGGAGCCCGTTTTCCTCCACTGGACCCTATCTGACGGACAGGTGTTCTTCGAATGACGATGCCGAATCGCGACCTCCGGTCTCGTTCCCCATCGTCGCGCGCATCCCGCCCCCCCTGGTGGCTCGCTGCTCCGGGCCTCATCTGGATGGCCGTATTTTTTCTGGCGCCGCTCGGGTTGGTCTTTGCGATTAGCTTTGCCTCGCGGGGCACCTATGGCGGCATTGTCTGGGAATTCACGTCCGCAAACTATCTGGATCTGCTGCACCCGCTATACGGCAAGATTCTCGCGCAGTCCTTGTGGTACGCGACCCTGACCACTGTCCTGTGTTTCATCTTGGGGTTTCCGCTTGCCTATGTCATTGCCCGCAGCCCGGCGCGCTGGCAGCCGGTCTTTCTGCTCCTCGTCATGCTCCCCTTCTGGACCAACTTTCTCGTGCGGACCTATGCGTGGATGATTCTCTTGCGCCATGACGGCCTCATCAATCGGGGTTTGATGGCCCTGGGGGTCTTGGACATTCCGCTGGAACTGCTCTATACGCCGACGGCGGTCGTCATCGGACTGGTCTATGGTTATCTGCCGTTTATGGTGTTGCCGCTCTATGTCGCGGTGGAGCGACTGGATCCTCTATTGGTGGAGGCCGCCTGGGATCTCTATGCCTCGCCCTGGGCGGTTTTCACGCGCGTGATACTTCCGCTCACCAAACCGGGCATCGTGGGCGGTTCCATCCTGGTGTTCATCCCCTCGATCGGCTCATTCATTACGCCCGATCTCCTCGGAGGCGCCCGAACCATGATGATCGGGAATCTCATTCAACACGAATATCTCGTTGTCAGGGATTGGCCGCTGGGGTCGGCCGTGTCGTTTGTGTTGATGGCGATTGTGATGGCTGCGGTGGGGCTGTATTACCGGAGTGCCCCCCGGACAGATAGGCCATTGGAGGGACGATGAGACGTGGATTAATGGGCCTGAACGCAGTCAGCTTGTTGGCGATGTTGTTTCTCTATGGACCGATCTTGGTCCTTGTGCTGTACTCGTTTAATGCCGCCCATCTGTCGATGGAATGGCGCGGGGCGACGCTGAAGTGGTACGAGGCTCTCATGCGCGACGAGGCCTTGCTTGCCGCTGCGGTAAACAGCCTGCTCGTTGCAGTGGTCTCCACGATCGGCGCGACTTGCCTGGGAGGCTTTATCGCGCTGGGGATGGATCGCATGTCACAGCGTCGGCAGCAGATCATCGAAGGAGGATTGGTGCTGCCGCTCGTGATTCCCGAAGTGATGATGGGCGTCGCCTTGATGCTGTTTTTTGTGTTGCTTAAGATGCCGCTTGGTCTCACGACGGTTATCCTTGGACATATCGTGTTCAATATTCCACTGGTCACGATCATGCTGAGGACGCGATTGCGAAAACTCGATCCCGCACTGAGTGAGGCGGCGATGGATTTGGGCGCTGGTCCCTGGCAAGTCTTTCGTCATATTACGTTACCGTTGTTGCGACCCGCTGTTTGGGGCGCGATCCTCGTGGCATTCACCGTGTCTCTGGATGATTTCCTGGTGACCTTTTTCACGGCCGGTCCCGGCGCGACGACTCTCCCGCTGAAAGTCTATTCAATGATCAAATCCGGTGTCACGCCGGAGATCAATGCGCTGTCGGCGCTGTTGCTGGTGATTTCCATGGCCTGTGTCGGTCTGTCTCTGCATCTTCAGCGGCGCGAGGTGTAAGTGTCCGGATGTCCGCCACGCAGGGCATTCTGGTTCGCCTGCCTTGTCGCAGTGGCGGGGCTTATGTCGGCCTGCGGGCAGTCCCCATCGGCTGACAGTAGGACCTCACGTCCGGTCCTGCACTATTTCACCTGGTCCGACTATGTAGGCCCGGACATCATCCAGGAGTTCGAACGGCGCGAGCAGGCGAGCGTCGTGATCGACACCTTCAGTAGCAACGAAGAGCTATTGGCCAAACTGCAGAGCGGCGCCACAGGATACGACGTGGTAGTGCCGTCGGATTTCATGGTGGCGATCATGATACAGCAAGGCTTACTCAGCGAGTTGGATCAGCAGGAACTGCCCAATGCTGGTGTGCTCGAGCCGCACCTGCAAGGCCTCCATTTCGATCCAGAAGGCCGGTATTCGGTGCCCTACCTGTGGGGCACCGTCGGCATCGGGTACGATTCGGCGGTGATTGCTCCCGTGCCGGACAGTTGGTCGATTTTATGGGACCCGCGCTACAAAGGGCGGATCAGCATGCTGAACGACCAGCGGGAAGTTTTTGGCGCAGTCTTGCGGTCCATGGGGGAGTCCATGAACAGCACGGACCCGCACGTCATCGACGCAGCCAAGGATCAGTTGCTGCGTCAGAAGCCCTTGGTAAAGACCTATACGAGCGACCACTACGATCAACTGTTGGCCTCGGGAGAAGTCCTTCTGGCTCACGGATGGGGAGGACCGATGGCGCGCGCGATGGCTGAGCGGCCATCGATTCGGTATGTGGTGCCGAAAGAGGGGGCCACCCTATGGGCCGATTGTCTGGTGGTCTTGCGAACGGCGCCTCAAAAACGGCTGGCCATGCGCTTCATCAACTTTTTGATGGAGCCTGAGATTGCCGCGCGCACCTCTGAACGGTTGCGGTTCGCCTCCGCCTCCCGTGGCGCGCGCAAACTTGTCAGCGCGTCGACAAGAGACAATCCTGCGATCTATCCGCCGGTCGACCAGTTGGATCGGTTGGAATGGATGCGGGATGTCGGTCGGGCGATCCGCCTGTACGACCGGGCTTGGACGGAATTGAAGATGCAGTGAAGCCGTCGACTTGGTCGTGGTTTCAAATGCCGTGAAGAATCAGTATAATATGCGCCCTATCCTCGGTGGTTCGATATTCCTGCACGATGTGTGACGACATGTTCCATGACAGGGGTGGTGGGCGAGTGGGTCTGCGCCCAGCAACCAGATGCTGGCGCGCCTGGTTCCTGCTGGGCATGGTGGGTCTTCTCCTATGCGGCGGCGGGATGGCGCAAGCCGCTGAGTCTTTCCCGACCGGTTCACTTCCTCCTCCGGCCGTTCGCCTGAACTTAGGTGAGGCGGTGGCCCTTTTTCTGAAACAGAACCTGGACCTGCTGATCGCCAAATATGGGATCGACTTCAGCAGGGGTCAGCAAATTACGGCCAAACTCTTTCCGAATCCCGTGCTGCAGATCGGCACCGTGGCGTCATTTACGCAAGGCAATACCCTTTCGAACTCAGGCGCCCTGACGGCTCAAGTGCAGCAACTGTTCGAATTGGCCGGCAAGCGCGGATATCGCATCGAAAGCGCCGGCTTTGGAGTGCAATCAGTGGAGGCCGATTTCGAGGATGCGGTTCGTCAGTTGGGATTTACGATCAAGGATGTCTACTATCGAGTGCTGGTGGCGCAACGCCGGTTGGCGCTGGCTGAGGAAAATCGGGATCGCTTTGCCCGGATTTTAGACGTCAACACCATTCGTTTCAAAAAAGGCTATATCGCTGAAGTGGATCTGATTCGGATCCGGCTGCAAGTGGTCGACTTTCAATCGCAGGTCATCGAGGCCATCCAAGAAGGCGAATCCGCGAGGGGTGATTTGCGTCAGCTCCTTCGCCTGTCTCCGGCGACCAAGCTTGAGTTGACGACGGAAATGGACTACCGGCGGGTTGATCCCGACATGGGGAAACTCCGAACCGTGGCGTTGGAAGTTCGGCCGGACATCAAGAGTAAGCGGGCGACTCTGTCGCAGCGTGAATCGGACTTGAAACTGGCCAAGGCCTTTCGCATCCCGGATGTGACGATCGGCGCCGGATACGCGGTGCAAGGTCCGCGTGGTCCCGACAACCAGCAAATGGGCATTTTGAACCTCGGCGTACCCCTCCCGCTATTCAATCGCAACCAGGGTGGGATCGTCCAGGCGGAGGTCGGCTTGCAATCGGCGCAGGCTGACCTGGACCGGACGGTGAATCAGGTTGAGAACCAAGTCGATGTGGCCTATCGCAATCTGCTCCAGAGCCGCCGACTGGTGGAGGCCTACTTGGCCGGCGTCTTGGATGACGCCCGCTCAACGTTTACGATTGTAGAACGCGCCTATGAGCGGGGAGGCGCCACCATCCTCGATCTTCTCGATGCGGCTCGCACCTCCCGCACGATTCAACAGAATTTTATCGAGGCTTTGTTTTCCTACCAGCACAACCTGTTCCAACTGGAAAGTTCAGTCGGGCAGGAGGTGACGTCATGATCGCACCCTTGAAACCGGTTCTCTTGCTGGCCGCCGGCGCGACACTGTGGGCCTGTAGTCAAACCCAAGAGCCCAATTCGTCTTCCCCTGCAACTTCCTCCAAGACGGTCTCCTCGGCGGAATCAGCCCCTCAGGCGGGCAGTCAGATCGAAACCGCTGTGGTGGACTTCAAACCGGTTCAACCCGAATTGGTGTTGGTCGGGAAGGTGGCCTACGGAGAAGATCGCTACTCGAAGATTTCTTCGCCGCTGCAGGGACGGGTGGTGGAGGTGCGGGCTCGCCTCGGTGATCACGTTGAAGCGGGCGCCACGTTGCTGGTTATCGATAGTTCCGATATCACGGCGGCCTATTCCGAATTCGTGAAGGAAGCCTCGGAGCTGGAGTATTCAACGCGCGCGCAAGAACTGGCGAAGGAACTGCATGCCACCAAGGCCTTGGCCCTGAAGGATCTGAAACAGGCGGAAAACGACTTGATTAAGGCGCGCGCAGAATTCAGGCGCGCGAAGGAACGATTGCTGTCGTTGCGTATTCCCGCGTCTGAGTTGGAGAAGCCCCTGGCGCAACAACGCATCACCTCGCGCTTTGAGATGAAGAGTCCCTTGACCGGAACCGTAGTCGAGCGAGCCGTCACGCCAGGACAATCCGTCGGAAGCGATGCGAGTCAAGTTTTGTTCACCGTAGCCGATCTGGATCGCCTGCAGGTCGTCGCCGATGTCTATGAGCGCGATCTGGCTCTGGTCAAGGTGAGCCAAGTCGGGCGGATCAATGTGGAAGCCTATCCTGGAAAGGACTTTGCGTCCGTGGTGGCTTCTATCGGGGACGTGGTCGATCCCAATACCCGCACAATTAAGGTGCGGGCATGGGTGGACAATCTGGAGCAACAGCTCAAACCTGAAATGTTTGCGCGCCTGAAACTGGACATCGGGGACGCCAGCCCCTTCCTGACCATTCCTAAAGAGGCCGTCGTCGAGATCGATGGAAAGCATTTCGTCTATGTGGTCGATGCGCCCAATCACTACTTGAAGCGCGAAGTAACGGTTTCCAACGTTTCCAGTGATCAAGTTCGCATTCTTCAGGGTTTGACCGCCAGTGAGCGAATCGTGACGAAAGGGGCGGTGCTGATCAAAGGCCAAGAGGTCAACGGATGACATGGCGATCGTGAAGATAGCTGCGACCCGGCAGGGCCGGCACAGGTCACCGGGACGATGATCGTCCGAATTGTCGAGCTCTCGCTCGTTCAGCGGTTTCTCGTCTGCGCGCTCGGATTCAGCCTCCTCTTCGGGGGCCTCTACGCGTTCCAACAACTCGACATCGTCGCCTATCCCGATCCCTCGCCTCCCATGGTCGAGGTGATCACGCAGTTTCCCGGCTGGTCCGCGGAAGAAATCGAACGGCAAATCACCATTCCCATCGAAGTGGCCCTCAACGGGGCTCCTGGCCTCACGGATATTCGATCCCTCTCGATTTTCGGCCTCAGCGACATCAAGGTCTACTTCGATTTCGGGACGCAATATTTCTTCGACCGCCAGGAAGTTATCAATCGTCTTGCGACCATCAGTCTTCCTCAAAACGTGCAGCCATCCCTTTCGCCCTGGTGGGCGATCGCTGAGATTTATCGCTATGAACTGGCCGGCGAGGGAAAGACGAGCCTGACCGACCTCAAGACGATTCAAGACTGGCAGCTGCGCCGGGAATTCAGACGGGTACCGGGAGTGATCGATGTGACGGCGTTCGGAGGCACGACGCAGGAGTATCACGTCGATATCGATCCCGGGAAGTTGATCAGCTACGGCGTCAGCCTGCCTCAGGTCATGGAAGCCCTCACGAACAGCAATGCCAACGTCGGCGGCAACTATCTGACCGTCGGGGCGCAAAACTATAACATTCGCGGGCTCGGGCTCATCAATGGCCTGGAGGATATTCAGAATGTGATGGTGGCCGAAAAGGAAGGGACCCCTATTTTCGTCAAGACGTTGGGGACCGTGTCGGTCGGCCATCGAGTGCGTTTGGGGAAGGTGGGGATCGACGACCACGACGATGTGGTCGAAGGCGTGATTTTGTTGCAGCGTGGGTATAAAGCCTTGTCGGTGCTGGAACGAGTGCGCGAGAAGGTTGAAGAGTTGAACAAGTGGAAGTTGCCGGAAGGGGTGAAGATCAAGACCTTTTACGATCGGACCGCGTTGATCCATACCACGGTCGAAACGGTCACCGATATCCTCATCAGCGGCATGGTGCTCGTCTTTCTCATCCTCTTCCTGTTCCTTGGCAATCTGCGTGCATCGCTCATCGTTGCCCTGACGATTCCGATGTCGCTGCTGTTTACGTTCACGATGATGGTCATGATCGGGCAGTCAGCCAATCTGATCTCTCTCGGCGCCATCGATTTCGGCATCATTGTGGATGCCACGCTGATTATGGTGGAGAGTATTTTCTTCCACCTCGCCCACGATCGTCGCTTGGGACTGACGGTTCCGCAGCTGATCGTGCGAGCGTCTCGCCAGGTGGGGCGGCCGATTTTCTTCTCCACCGCGATCATCGTCGTGGCCTTTGTCCCGCTATTCACGATGACCGGTGTGCCAGGAAAGATTTTTGCCCCCATGTCCATCACGTATGGATTTGCTCTGTTCGGCGCGCTTCTCATGGCCTTTACGCTGGCGCCGGTCCTTTGCTCGTTGTTCTTAAACGGCGTGGTGAAGGAAGAGGACACGTGGTTCGTTGGCGCGATTCGACGGACCTACCTTGCGGTGTTGCGATGGGCCTTGAACCACAACCTGAAGGTCATCGGCGTATCCTTACTGCTCCTCGTGATGGCCTTTGGCGCCATGCAGTTTGTGGGAGGAGAGTTTATGCCGGCGTTGGAAGAAGGCAATCTATGGGTGCGCGCCACGATGCCGGTGGACATTTCTTTCGACGAGGCCGCCAGATTGACAGGGGAAATCAGGCAGATGTTCCGAGAGTCGCCGGAAGTCGTCACGATTGTCTCTCAGCTTGGGAGACCCGACGACGGAACGGATCCCACCAGCTTTTTCAATGCGGAATTTCTTGCCAACCTCAAGCCGCATAAGGAGTGGCGCACGGGTTTGGACAAGGATCAGCTGGTGGAAGAAATTGAAGCGCGCCTCAAGTCTATCCCCGGCGTGATTTTCAACTTTTCGCAGGTGATTCAGGACAACGTGGAAGAAGCCATGTCAGGTGTGAAGGGCGAGAATTCCATCAAGTTATTCGGCACCGATCTGAAAACGATGGAATCGAAAGCGGTCGAAATCGAGTCGGTCATGAAGGACGTGCGCGGTGTCAAAGACTTAGGGATTTTCCGTTTGGTCGGACAACCCAATCTCCTGATTCAAGTCGATCGGGAAGCGAGCGCCCGGTACGGGCTGCGGGTCTCAGACGTCAATGCGGTGGTGCAGGCGGCGGTGGGTGGACAGGCTGTAACCCAGGTTTATGAAGGTGAACGCCTTTTCGACCTCGTGGTTCGATTCCTGCCCGAGTTCAGGCGGGATGCCGAAGCCATCGGCAATATTTTGGTCAGTACACCCACTGGGGCGCGGATCCCGTTGAAACAGGTTGCGACCATCAAGACTCATACCGGCGCCTTCATCATTTATCGAGAAAACAACGAACGGTATATTCCAATCAAATTCAGCGTTCGTGATCGAGATCTAGAAAGCACGGTCAAGGAAGCTCAAGGTAAGATGATGACGGCGGTGTCGTTGCCGGAACGCTACCGGATTGAATGGGCGGGCCAATATGATCAACTGACAGCCGAGCAAAAACGACTGACGATGATTGTGCCGGTGAGCTTGGTTTTTATTCTGTTCTTGCTCTATACGACCTTCAATTCGCTGAAGAATGCGCTGTTGGTGCTGGTCACCGTGCCGTTTGCGCTCATCGGCGGCATCTTCTCCCTGGTGTTGACCGGCACGAATTTCAGTATCTCTGCGGCGGTCGGGGTCATCTCGACGCTGGGAGTGGCGATCCTCGGAGGAGTCCTGTTAATCTCTCGTATCGAGGATTTTCGACGAAGCGGTGTCGAATTACGGGAAGCCGTCCTCAAAGGCGCGGATGTGCAGATGCGTCCCATACTCATGGCGACGCTTGCCGCCGCCATCGGATTGCTCCCGGCCGCCTTGGCGACCGGGATCGGATCGCAAGCCCAAAAGCCTCTTGCGCGCGTGGTGGTGGGGGGGATGCTCACCGCGGCGGTGTTGATTCTCGTGGTGCTTCCGGTATTGTATGAAGTAGTCCATCGTCGCACGGTCAGTCGGCGACCAGTCGACGCGGAACGGGAGGCGCCGGTTCCTCAATAATTGCAACTTTCGAGAGGGTAGTCATGATGATTGTACCTCCACAGCAGTGGTTTCGCCGGTCGTTGGTGTCGAGTCTGGTACTTATGGGCTCGGTCGGGATGCTGGGCCTAGCCTGGTCTGCCTCTCTGGTTTGGCCGGTGCAGATGCCCTATGAGGCGCCGCCAAAATCAGAGCCGGTTCCCGATGTGTCCGTGGCGCCCAACACGAAGGCTCTCACTTCGGAAGAACTGCAACGGGCGGAAGCGCTCCTGCCGCTGTTGGAAGGCAAACAGGAGTTTTGGGCGATGGGAGAGTTTGTGCACTTGGGGGAGTCGGTCCTGCCGGTCGTCACCAAGGCGTTGACGATGCCTGGCCCGCGGATCCGCTACAACGCCATCGAGACCATCTCGATGATTAAGGGCCCGGCAGCCGTCCCTGCCCTTCTGGAAACCGCAAAACTGAGTAATGAACTCCCCCGTATTCGTGAACATGCATTGCGAGTCGCGGTGCGCCTTGATCCTCTTCAAGCTCCGTCTGCCATTGAGGCGCTGAGCAAGGATGCGAACTCCTCCATTCGCAAGGCGGCGGCGTTTGAATCTCGGTACGTCCGGCATAAAGATGTGATTCAACCGCTCATCGAATTGGTGGGGGATGAGGAGCGCTATGTCGCGTTGTCCGCCGTGCAATCGCTGTGGATGTTGACGCGGCATGAAACGGAATTCCACGATTGGGACTCTTCCAGCAAGCAGGATCGGCAGACCTGGGCGCAGGAGTGGGTCGAGTGGTGGAACGTGTCGAAGGACTCCTTCGAACTGCCGGAGCCCAAGAGTCGGAAGCGCGCGTCCTAACCTCATGGGTGAGTATCAACAAACTCTCCAAAAGCCGGAAGCCCAGAAGTGGCAGCATAGTCAAAATGACCGTCTTGATCGACCGAGGCGCTAAGCATCAAGACCGCCATGCTTGAGATGACGGCGAAAGATTGATCTGGCTGTCTGATTCAAGTCGAACTCTTTCAGAACCCTGGAGGAGTCCGGTTGCGGTTATTTATAAGGCCGTGGTAGGAATAAAAGGATCGGTCGTGTCGCCGATGCCGCTGGCATGATGCGGACATTCACATAAAGGGTGCAGTATGGCTCTATTGGCAATCAGCAAACTCGGGAATCCGATTCTTCGGCAGATGGCCCTGCCGGTGAGCCCGAGCGAGATCAAGAAGGCAGCATTTCAGCAACTCATCGATGATATGTTGGAAACCATGTACGACGAACCTGGCATCGGTTTGGCCGCGCCGCAGGTCGGGCGCTCGCAACAGCTTGTCGTCATGGATTGTCCGGGTGAAGGCGGGTTTCCCAAGACGGTGCTTATTAACCCGACGATCCTATTTTACGGGCCTGAGCAGGCTGAAGGGTGGGAGGGTTGTTTGAGTGTCGATGGCCTGCGCGGCCGGGTGACGCGACCATCAGCAGTGCGAGTCACGGGGATGGATCGTGATGGGAAGATGCTGGATTTTGAAGCCGCCGGGTTGTACGCGGTCTGCATCCAACATGAGTTGGACCACCTCATCGGCAAACTGTTCATCGATCGCATGACCGATTTCTCCACGCTGACGCAGATGGAAGAGTTTCAGAAGTACTGGCAAAAAGAAGCGGCCAGTGTTATCTGATCTGTTTCGGATCGACGAGTCGTCGTGAACTCTCTTCTGCGCGTACTATCGTATCTCAAGCCGTTCCGGATGCTGGCTGCGGTGACCTTTGTCTGCGCGGGCCTTGCCACGGCGCTGGAACTCATTCCTCCCTACCTCGTCAAAGTCATCATCGATGATGTCATCCAATCCAAACATCCCGAGATGTTGCCGGGAGTGTTGGGGGCGCTCCTCGGATCCTATGTGCTGCGGAACCTGGTCAGTTCAATGCGCGTGCGTTTCAACAATCTTCTCGAGCAGAAGGCCGTCCATGCATTGCGCATGCAGGTGTTCGGGGCATTGCAACGTTTGTCGCTGAGTTATTTCGAGAATCGATCGACCGGAGAGATCATGACTCGGGTGACGAGCGACACAGAACATGTCGAGCGGATCTTCGTGGATGGGCTCGAAGGTTTGCTGACGGCATCGCTCACCCTGATCGGCATCACGATCATGTTGTTTGTGTTGAATTGGAAGTTGGCGCTGCTGTCTCTGGTGCCTATTCCCATTCTCGTCCTCTGCGCCGGGTGGTTTACCCGTCGTGTGCATGGCTATTACGCGCAGATGCGCAAGAGCGTGGCAGAGCTCAATGCGTACCTTCAGGATGCTCTGTCCGGGATCAAAGAAACGATCGGTTTCAATCAGCATGCGCATGAACGGAACCGATTCGAGACATTAAGCCAGGCCTATAGTCAAAGCAGTCTGCGCGCGATGTATTTGTGGTCCTGGTATTGGCCTGGCATGGTGTTCCTCGGCAGCACCGGCACGGTGTTGATTTTGTGGTACGGCGCGGGGGAAGTATTGGCGGGTCATTTAACCGTCGGCCAACTCGTCATGTTTCTTTCATATCTGAGCCTGTTTTATACGCCAATCAACGAGATTCATTCGCTCAATCACATGTTGCAGCATGCCTTGGCAGCCAGCGAACGCGTGTTCGAAATCCTCGATACCAAGTCGGAGGTGGAAGACCGGCCGGGCGTCGTGCGGCCTGTGGAACGCTTGACGGGCGCGGTGGAGTACCGGCAGGTTTCCTTCGGCTATCGCCCTCAAGGGCTGGTATTGTCCAATGTGAACCTTAGCGTCAAGCCGGGGGAGCGGATCGCGTTAGTCGGCCCGAGCGGCGCCGGAAAAACGTCGCTCTTGAAACTGTTGATGCGGTTTTATGACGTGCGCAGCGGCGCGGTGCTGGTGGATGGCTACGACGTGCGGGACTTGCCGGTGGATTTTGTGAGAAGTCAGATCGGCCTGGTGCAGCAGGAGCCGTTTCTCTTCAACGGGACGGTACGCGAGAATATCGTGTACAGCGACTTGTCCGCCGGCCACGAACGGGTCGAAGCGGCCGCTCGCGCGGCGCGGGCGCACGATTTCATCATCCGTTTGCCGGATGGATACGATAGCTGGATCGGCGAGCGCGGCGTGAAGTTATCGGTGGGGCAGAAGCAGCGGGTGTCGATTGCGCGTGTGTTGTTGAAAGACCCGCCGATCGTGATCTTCGATGAAGCGACCTCAAATATTGATACGGAAACCGAGGTGAAGATTCGCGAGGCGCTGAATGATCTGACGCAGGGGCGCACCACCTTCATCATCGCGCATCGTTTGGCGACGCTGCATGATGTGGATCGCATCATCGTGGTGGAACAGGGTACCATCGTTGAAGAGGGCGGTCATGAAGAACTCATGCGTGTCGGTGGCGTCTACGCAGGGTTGTATGAGGCACAGTTCAAGATTTAATATGATAGATGCAATGGTTGCAGGCCGTCGAATGACGGTCAGTATACTCCGTCACCGACCACAGGATGTCTTATAACCATGGTGTTGATTTACGAGAGTGATCCGCTTGACAATGAGGACGCCCGAGGGCGTTTTTATCATGTGTGTCGTGGCCGTATCGAGCGGACTGAGATCCAGCTGCCGGCAGGTCAATCGATCTTTGAGTGCGGCGTGTGTGGAGTCGATCTGGAGCCGGAAGATTTTTGGATCGCACGACAGAAGGGATCGGTATAACATGGCTGGAAGCGCAGGCCGAAAGACGGTGTCTGTCTCACGCGGGCTCATGATGTTGTGTGAGGTCTGTTACGACGAAGTGTACAACGAGAAGCTGCCTGACGCTCGGAATTTTATCGCTGACCATGAAGCATTGTTCGATACGATTTGTATGGGCTGCACCGACATCAATCGACCATTGATCGATGACATGCTTGGCAGCTCCGAGTAATCACCTTGGGGCCTCATAGAGCATGACCTCGCAAAAAGCTGCCGCGCAGTTTCGACGATTCCCCCTCAGGCAACCACCTTGCGCAATCGGCTAATCGGGTAGCGTCGCTTCGACCTCCTCTCCTCCGTAGCATCTCGGAGTCAATCTCTGCGACCACAGACGGCGGCCATTCCTGGCCAGGAGGAAATAAACCTCGTGGCGATGGAGCGACCTCATCGGTGCTGTCCGCGACGGTTGTCATTGCAAAGTTCTTCAGCAGACGCTAGCGGCTGAGAGGGGGAGTGGTTCGACGGGAGTGGCTGCGGATGCGCCGGCTCAACCGTTCGTTGAGTGATTGCCGGCTGGGCAGTTCGGAACAGGCGCCTTCCGTGCTACCCCGCGGCCTTACTTGCAGACTTTTCCGTCGAAGTGCAGGCAGGTGGACTCGCCTGATTTGACCTTCCAGCTTTTTAACAGGGGGGGCTGGCCCTCCCGCGTTTCCACCACAATATCGACTAGTCCAGATTGCGGCAGTTTCTCCATGTGCGGACGGCCCGCTTCGGGCACTTCTACCCAGAAGACGGCCCCGAGGGTCGAAATCAGGATGCGGCTATTATCGACGTCTATGTTGATAATCGGACTGTAGTAACTCTTTTCCGCTGCGGAAGCATTCACGGGAAGCATGATAAAACCAAGGCTCAGAATGAGTGCGAAGCGCAATAAGATAAGCCGCATCGATCGCCCCCTTCGATGATAGATCAAGGCGCGATTATGCCATCGTTGTTGATTGATTGGTAGAGGGAAGGCGGTAGTATTGTGTGGGCGGTGGATGGCTATACAATATGAATATCGGCGGGACGGACGTGGCCGCCGGTGATCCAATAGGTGCGAATGTCCGCTGCGGGCTCGTGCATGAGGGAGACCAAGAGATAGGCAGGGATCGGCAGGTTGATGCGTTGCCAGATTTCCTCATAATCGGAAGCGATCTTGATGTCGGTGTGCGAAGGTCTGGCGGGGTCTTTCGGATGCGAATGGTAGACCACTTGGAGTTCGAGCCCGTTCTTGCGGATGTCTTTCTTGGCGGCTGAGAAATCCTGCATATCCATGACGAAGGCGATCTCGGCGCGTTCCTCTGGGGACAGTCGTTCGAGATGTGCGATTTTGTCGTCATCGAAGGTGGACAGCTTTTCAGCCCCCTCAACGGCTACAATGTTCGTGATGCGATAAAGATGCGTCACCGTCTTGTTCGTGCCGGCGAGCAGACCACAGCATTCGAAGGGAGCCAGCTCGCGGGCGTGTGCGACGATTTCATCCAGGATGTGCTTCGGGATCGAAAGGTCGGGCATGTTAGATAGTGCAGGAGACGCTATAGTCTCCGCCTAGATCCTTGATGGTCGGTGTGGCGCTGCAAAGGGGGCAACGCGGGTCCTTGGGACGGGATACCTTGCGAAACTTCATTTCCAACGCATCGTAAATCACGAGTTTATCCGCCAGCGTTTCGCCGATACCGAGAATCTCTTTGATTGCCTCCGAGGCTTGCAAGACTCCCATCGTTCCGGCCAAGACGCCGAGCACACCGGCCTCTTGGCAATTCGGGACCAGGCCGGCCGGCGGCGGCTCCGGATAGAGGCATCGATAGCAGGGCTGTCCGACATGCGGCTTGATGGTTGTGAGCTGCCCTTCGAAACGGAACATGCTGGCGGAGATGAGCGTTTTCTTGGCAAAGAAACAAGCATCGTTGACCAAAAACCTGGTCGTGAAATTGTCGGACCCGTCCAACACGATGTCGTACTCTGCCACGAGCCCGAGAATGTTCTCGGTATCGACGTTCATCTGATACGTCTTGATGGTGATATCAGGATTGATGGCCGCCAGCATTTTTCGGCCGGACTCTACTTTTGGCGTCCCAATCGTGGCGGTAGTATGAAGAATCTGCCGCTGGAGATTCGACAGATCCACGACATCGCCGTCTACCAGTCCGATTGTGCCGATACCGGCCGCAGCCAAATAGAGGGCTGCAGGGGACCCGAGGCCTCCGGCCCCGATCAGCAAGACTTTGGCTTTGGATAGCTTGACCTGTCCCTTGCCGCCGACTTCGTTGAGAATGATGTGCCGACTATAACGCTGAATCTGTTGTTCTGTAAATTCCATGTGACTGGTCTCTCGTCGTTCGGGAACGTGAAGCGTCAGGTGTGGAGGGAGATACGCGACAGGCCGTGTTATTCGACCACGTTCAATTCAATGGGGTCCACGACGCAGCCCTTGGTCCGGATGCCATCGATGGCGCGTTCGATTTCCTCTGTCTCACCGGTCAGTTCGAGATCCATCCAGCCAGTCGTCTCGCGCACATCGGCGCGGCGCACGTTGGTCACCACCTTGAACTCATGTCCGATCTGGTAAATGATCGGTTCCTTGATCTTGTTCTCGGGAAAGCGAATATGGAATCGTAAGCTGGTCATGGCTACCCTCCGGCGATCGCAGGAACGATGGATACTTCATCGCCGTCTTTGAGTGAGGTCTCTTTTCCGTTCAGGAAGCGGATATCCTCTTCGTTGACGTAGATGTTGACGAAACGACGTAGGTCACCCTTGTCATCGCACAGCCGGTTCTTCAGGCCGGGATAGGCAGCGTCCAGCGATCCGATCATATCCATAACGTTGGCTGCGGCAGATTCAACTTCGCCTTGGCCCTTCGTGAGCGGACGCAGTGGAGTTGGAATACGAACTTTAATCATGAGTCACCACCACTGTTCTTTCCCATTTTGAATGTTCTTTGAAAGTTGACCAGGCTGGGCTGGATACGGAACGGGCGTCCCACCGCATCCACGACCGCTTCCTGGGTCTTGAGCCCGTTTCCGGTGATATAGGCCACGGTCACGTCGCTCTTCTTAATGAGCCCCTGTTTCACGAGTTTGCAGAGGACGCCGATGGTGACGCCGCCGGCCGTCTCGGCAAAAATGCCTTCGGTCTGGGCCAAAAGCTTGATCCCTTCGACTATTTCCTCATCGGTCACCGCGTCCATCGCGCCTTTGCTTTCGCCCGTGGCTTTCAAGGCATAATACCCATCCGCCGGGTTGCCGATCGCAAGTGACTTGGCGATGGTCTTCGGCTTGACGGGCTTGAAGAAATCCCGGCCGGCCTTGAAGGCGGTGGCAATCGGGGAACAACCTTCGGCCTGCGCGCCGTTGATCTTTGTGCGGACCTGATCGACCAATCCCAACGCATGCATTTCGTGCAATCCCTTCCAAATCTTCGTCAGCAGAGAGCCGGACGCCATGGGGATGACGGCTTGATCCGGTGTGCGCCAGCCAAGTTGTTCAATCGTCTCAAACGCCAGCGTCTTCGACCCCTCGGCATAGTAGGGTCGAATGTTGATGTTGACGAAAGCCCACCCATGTTCGCCGGCGATTTCGCTGCAGAGCCGGTTCACATCGTCGTAGTTGCCTTCAACCTCCACGACATTCGGCTTGTAGATCAAATTGCCGAGAACCTTCGCGGCTTCAAGATCGGCCGGGATGAACACATAACACTTCATACCCGCTGCGGCTGCATGCGCTGCCACGGAGTTGGCCAGATTGCCGGTTGAGGCGCAGGCCACGGTTTCGAATCCGAGTTCGCGCGCCCGCGTCAGCGCCACCGAGACGACGCGATCCTTGAAGGAGAGCGTCGGGTGGTTGACCGTATCGTTCTTGATGTACAACTCGTCGATGCCAAGGTACGCGCCGAGATTTTTCGCCCGCACCAACGGCGTCAGTCCCGCATGGGGGCCGATGATCGCGGTGCTTTCCACGGGCAAGAGGTCGATGTAGCGCCACATGCTGTGCGGGCCCTGTTCGATCTTCTTCCGGGAGATTGTGCTCTTGATCTCCTCATAGTTGTATTTCACTTCGAGTGGGCCGAAGCACATCTCACAGACGTGGATGGCTTTGGGCGGATATTCCTTCCCACATTCCCGGCAGACCAGCGCTTTCATTTTCGCCATGGAGACACCTTCGCTACAAGTTACGTTGACCCGGAAGCGCACATGTCGGCCCGACGTTGCCGTCTTCCATCAGCTGGGTGATCGTGGGCCGCTCGCCGCAGAGGGGACAATCAGGGTTCCGCTTGATACGGATTTCTCGGAATTGGGTACGTCGCGCATCGAAGTCCAGCAGGCGATCGGTCAACGGGCGTCCGATGCCCAAGATCAGCTTGAGGGCTTCCGTAGCCTGGATCGTCCCGATGATGCCGGCCAATACGCCGATCACGCCTGCCTCCTGACAGGAGGCCACGAGGCCCTCCGGCGGTGGCTTCTTGAAGACGCAACGATAGCAGGCCGATTGCTTTGGAATGATGGTGGTGACTCGGCCGTCGAATCGAAGGATCCCTCCATGCACCAGCGGCTTGCTGGCAAAGAAGCAGGCATCGTTGATGAGGAACTTCGTCGGGAAATTATCCACGCCGTCGAGCACCACATCGTAGTCGCCGACAATCTTGAGGGCATTGCCTGCCGTCAGACGCTCTTCATACATCACCACGTTCACGTCAGGATTGAGGGCCTGGATCTTTTCCTTGCCGGACAAGACCTTGGAACGCCCGACATCCGCAGTGTGATGGATGACCTGACGCTGCAGATTGCTCAGGTCCACGACATCGCTATCGATGAGCCCGATCGTACCAATTCCGGCAGCCGCCAAGTAGAGTGCGGCCGGCGAACCAAGGCCTCCGGCACCGACCACGAGCACCTTCGCCTGAATGATCTTCTTTTGTCCTTTTCCCCCGACTTCGGGAAGAAGGATGTGGCGGCTGTAGCGATTGATTTGTGTTTCAGTAAATTCCATATGCGACGGAGGCTGAAAACCGTCACCAGCGGCGTTCTCGCATCGTTCAGGTCCTCAACGTACCGCAAGGGTACGCCTCGGCCCTTCACTCGCTGCGGCCTTGCTGATTGACGCTTTTGAGCCTCCTCTCCCTAAGTGGTCTGTCACACCCTCAAATGTTGAAATACTTCCGGATGCGGAAAATGGCCTTCAGCTTCGTTCTCGTCAAGGAATCCTCAACGTACCCAGCGGGTACGCCTCCGGTTTCCTCTCACTGCGGCCTTGCTGAGAGATCATTCTGAGCATCACCCCCTCAATCGTTCATTCCAGATGGTCAAATGTTGAAATACTTTTCGATACTGATGTAGCGCTCGCCGGTATCGCACAGGATGGTGACAACGTTTTTGCCTGGCCCCAGTTCTTCGGCGATCTTTTGCGCGGCGAAGACGTTGGCGCCTGCGGAGATGCCGACCAGCAGCCCTTCTTTCTTCGCAAGCATTTTCGCGGTCTGATAGGCTTCATCATCGGTCACGGTGATGACGCGATCGAGCAGCGACCGGTTCAACACCTTGGGGATGAAGCCGGCGCCGATGCCTTGAATCTTGTGGGGACCCGGATCGCCGCCTGACAAGACGGGGGATCCTGCCGGTTCAACCGCGATGATTTTGGACGCCGGATTGCGTTCCCTGATCACCTCGCCGCATCCGGTGATCGTGCCGCCGGTGCCCACCGCGGCGACGAACGCATCGACTCGTCCATCCAGCGCATCCACAATTTCCGGTCCGGTCGTTTTTCGGTGTATGTCCGGATTCGCCGGATTAGAAAACTGGTCCGGCATATAGTAGGAGGGATTTTGCGCGACGATGCTCTCCGCTTCCTTGATCGAGCCCTTCATCCCTTCCCAAGCTGCGGTCAGCACGAGCTGCGCGCCATAAGACGACAGCAGACTGGCTCGTTCCATACTCATGCTTTCCGGCATCACGAGAATGAGCTTGTACCCGCGCACCGCTGCCACTAACGCGAGCCCAATGCCGGTATTGCCGCTGGTCGGTTCGACGATCGTTCCGCCCGGCTTCAGTTTTCCCTGCCGCTCCGCTTCATTGATCATGTTTAAGCAGATCCGGTCCTTGATGCTGCCGCCCGGATTGAACGATTCAACCTTGCCGTAAATCGTGGCGGCGCCTGGTTTGGTCAGCCGGTTGAGTCGGACTAAGGGAGTGCGGCCGATCAATTCCGTGATGTCTGCGTGAGCCTTGAGGGTCACCGGCCACCGCCCATGTAAAAAAGAAACTCCACGTGATCGCCGTCTTTCAGCTGCGTCGTGTCGAGATGCGTCCGTTCAAGCATGGTGTCATTGACCTCAACCGCAACCATTTGAGGTTCGATACTCTTGGCCTTCAAGAGATCCAGTACGCTTCCGCCCGCGATGTCCTCAGACTTGCCATTGATCATGACCTGCATATCTGCTCCTGAGAAGGTAAGAGTCTGACAGGATACTGAAAATGTCCGCCAGCGGCGTTCTCGCATCTCTCAGATCCTCAACGTACCGCAAGGGTACGCCTCGTCCCTTCGTTCGCTACGGCCTTGCTGGACGGCCATTTTGAGCATCCTGTCAAAAGGGATTCTTGTTGCGCAGTAAGCGCAGACCCCTCGACGGTTTTTGATTCGACGCGTTTGCCTGAAACTGCTAAAGAATTTCAACACGTTAGCAAACGGGTTCTTGATTTGTCAAGGCAACCGGCCCCGGTGAGTCGATGCGAATGGCGCTTCAACAGAGGCGGGCGTGAGGGGCTGCCGCTTTCTTGACTTTCACCATGCCTAGCTTACAGTATGCGCCGGTCCGGAGGGTAGGGAATGTGGAAGAAAAATTTCTTGTTTCGCGCGCACGAGGCGGCGCCCCTGAAGGAGTCGGAAAACGAACTCTTTCATGACACGGAACCGGCATTAGACAGTGCCGGGCTTCAAATGGAAAAGTTTCTCTCGGTCTGGGTGCAGGGTGAAGGGGAAGATGACAGCCCCACGATGTACACGAATTTGTATGTCCGCACGGCCACCTTGGATTTCCGCACGCGTGCCGGCTTTCTCCAGCCGTTGCAAGGCCGCACACACCAGATTAAACAGCTTTTGACGCCTGAGCAGAAGGGATTTTTGCGTGAGTGGTTGTCGAAAACCTCCCCTCAAGCGTGGGAAGAGTCCGACGATCATTTTCGAACTTTGTTCGACCTCGAGTGATCCGTTCGGCAGGATGTTGAAAAAGTCCGCCAGCTTTGTTCTCACGTCGCTCAGACCCTCAACGTACCCAGAGGGTACGCCTCGGCTCCTCGCTCGCTGCGGCCTCGCTGGACGGCCATTTTGAACATCCTGCTATGCATCTGGTCTTAGCCGTGGCGCTCATCAGTTTCCCATTTCGAACCTCTCGAAATGATAATTCAACAGCCAACTAGTCCCTGCATGAGTCGTCCGCCCTCCCTTCAACGGTTCGTCTGGATCATCGTGGGGCTGATGTGCTTGGTACAGACTCCGGTCTGTGCATCTGGCACGATTGATGTGTACTATGCCCCCGAGGACCAGCCCATCGATCATGTCGTCCGCCTCTATACCCATGCGACCCGGTACATCTATGTGTCGGTCTATGCCCTGACGGCGCCATCAGTGGTCAAGGCGCTGGTGGAGGGCAAACGCCGTGGGCTCGACATCCGCGTCATCACGGATCGGGAACGGCTGAACGATCCGAAGCAGCATAGCGCCGTGAGCGCCTTGCGACTCGCCGGCATCCCGATCAAGGTCAACCGGCATGACGGGCTGATGCACTTGAAGCAAGTGGTCATCGACGATGTGATCAATGTATCCGGCTCGGCGAATCACACCACGAGCGGCAATCGCTATAATGACGAACGGCTCGATGTCATCACCGATGCGCGCTTGACGGCGAAAGCGCGTGAGAAGTTCTTGGCCATGTGGAGTGACCGGACGCGATTTGAGTTCTGGACGGAATAGATCGAGGCGCGCATGGGCAGTACAATGATTGAAACCGATGTGGCGATTGTCGGCGCGGGCGGCGGCGGCGCGGTCCTGGCCTTGATGCTGGCCCAGCAAGGCGTGCGGTCACTGGTATTGGAGCGGGCGGCGGGACCGCCGCAGGGATTGCGCGGAGAGCTGTTGCAGCCGAATGGCCAGCGGGTGTTGGATCGGCTTGGGCTCCTGAATACACTTCCTGCTGAGGCGACCCGAACGATCCGGCGGTTTAATTTTTGCCGCGCGGGCGGCGAACGGCTCTGCACGGTCGACTATGGCGATTTGCCGGCCCCGTACAATCGCGCCGTGGTGACGCTTCCGAACGTGGCGCACCATGCGATTCTCGATGCGTTGGAAAAACACAATCCCGGTGCACTCTGGTACGACGCGACCTTTACCGGACTCAGATTCGACGCGTCGCGAGTGATCGGTCTGCAGGCGGAGCGCCACGGAGAACCGGTGAACGTCTCCGCACGATTGGTCGTCGGGGCAGACGGGGCTTTCTCCAAAGTGCGGGACTGTCTCGGCCTCACCACGCAGCTGCATCGCTATTCGGAAGGGTACCTCATTGCCATCATCGACGCGCCTCACGTCACACTGGACGAAGCTCGTTATCTGGTAGGCAGGCATCAGATCTTGGGATTGTTCCCCGCCGCCGGAGGCAAGATCTATGTGTTCTACATGATTGAGGCCGGATCGTACGAAGCGATCAAGGCACGCGGACTCGACGCATTGCGCCAGACTTGGGTTCGTATCGATCCCGGGATGGAGGCCATCGTGCCTGGTCTGGTGGATTGGAGTCAGACTGGTTACATGCCGACGGGACGCGTCAAAACAGATCGATGGGTCGCGGATGGAGCCCTGCTGATCGGCGATGCGGCCCACGCGATGAATCCGCATGCCTCGCAAGGACGCATGCAGGCCATGGTGGACGCGGTGGTGGTGGCCGATCTCATCCCTGGCTGGCTGAAGACGAATGATTTCTCGGCTGATGCGCTTCGCACGTTCGAAATGGCCCGACGCCCGCAGGTCACCATGTTGCAACGATTGGCAGATGAGCAGGTACGGTTCTGGAATACTGGGAACCCCCTGCTGGCCTATTTACGAGATCGGGTGTTTCGTACACTCGATCACAATGCGCGGCTGCGTTATCGCGTGCTTTCCACGACAGCAGGCCTGCGAAGCAAGCCGCCCTTTTCTTTGTTGGATCGGGTCATGGCTGCAGGATTGTTGCCTGACCCCCGCGCACATCTAACAGATTGCTAAAAACGCCCGCCGGCGGAGTCTCGCCTCGTTCAGGCCCTCAACGTGCCCTGTGGGAAAAGAGCCTGGCGCGGCAGGCGGGAGCGGTGGGTCAAGAGCGTGACGCCTCGGCTCTTCACTTGAGTGCGGCCTTGCTGTACGCTCATTGTGAGCATCCTGAGGGATGTTTTCTATGGTGCTGGGTGTGTACGCTATTGGATATATATGCGCGCAGAAAGCGTCCGTAGCCGGCTGCGATCGGCAGAAGGAGAGCGAACAGGATGAATTCCATACGACGAAGACTGAGGTACTTGTGACACAACCTGCCGCGCTGGATGTTCCATCGGAGGTTCAGCAGCTCCTGCAACGGTACGTAAAAGAAACCACCGCATTGCTCGGCTCACAGTTGGAGGGTATCGTGTTGTATGGAAGCGCCGTGCGCGGCGAGTTCCTGCCGGGCCGCTCCAACATCAACCTCCTTCTCATGGTTTCAGGGTATGACCGCGAAGGCTTGAAGCGTTATGCCAAGACGCACAAACGATGGAGCCGCGAACAGTTCGTCGTGCCCCTCGTGCTGACCGAACCTGAGCTCACCAGACCCGGCCTGGTCTTTCCACTCGAATACCTCGAAATACAAGAACAGCATCGCGTCCTCTGGGGGCGAGATCCCTTCATCGGCCTGCACATCGACCGAACGCATTTGGCCTACCAAGTCCGGCAGGGGCTTCACGGAAACCTGGTGCGACTGCGGCAGCGATTCATCGAGGGCGGTGGCACGGAAGAAGCGATCGCCATGTTATTGCCGCTCTCACTCACCGCCCTCTTGCCCTGCCTGAGAGGTCTGCAACGATTGGCCGGACAGCCGCCGTTGTTTCAGTCGGACGCCCTTCTCGCGGGAATTCAAACCATGACCGGGATCGATCTCGCCGGGCTGACCGATGTGCTCCATTTGAAGCGCGGCATCATTACTCCAGGTCCGGTGGAAGTGCCGCGGTTGTTTGATCGGTATGCCGCGAACCTCGACGCGCTGATCGCACTCGTTGGGCCGGACGGCAGAGTGGCCCCACGATGAAGATGCGAGCAGCCGTTAAAATGTCTGTCGCTGCGATACTGTGGTGCGCGCTCTTGTTGGCGGCGCCTCCGGCTGGTCACGCGCGGGAGCCTGTACCGGCCTATGACCCACAGGGGTATGTCAGCGACCATGCCGGGGTGATCGATGCGGAATGGCGCGAACGGATACGGTCGGTGTGTCAGGATCTTGAGCGGAAGACAGGCGTGGAGATGGTAGTGGTGACCGTGCCCTCGTTGAAGCCCTACGGCTCGGCCAATGACTATGCATTGGGTCTCTACCAGAAGTGGGGCATCGGGTCGGCCCAGGATGAACATGGAGTGCTTGTCTTACTGTCCGTACAAGAGCGCCAGGCGGCCGTGACGATGGGACGGCGCATGCTGCCGGTGATGGGTGGGAAGGTCGTGGGGCAAGTCGGTCACGACTATCTCGATCCGGCTATTAAAAATGGTCATTTCGGCGAAGGGCTCTATCGTACCGTGGTTGGATTGGCCTCGGTGTCACAAGAGATTCGCGTCGGCTCTATCAAGAAGACGCATTTTCGCGGACTCGGCTTTTGGATCACGCTTTTCACCGTCAGCGGAGCGCTCTGGTTTCTCTGGTGGCTCAGTCGCCCCGATCTACGGCATCCCTATGCGCGCCTGCGGCGCGGAGAATATTGGGGCAGCGGGCAAGGGGGGTTCGGCGGGAACTTCGGCGGCATGGGCGGAGGGACGAATGGGGAGGGGTGGAAGTAGGGAAGGGGCGCAGTCAGGCGGTCCTTCTTGCTCGCAGAACGCGCAGGATGAAACTGTGCCCTCGTTCGATGCGCGCAGGGAAGGACCGCCCGACCACGCCCCTTATGGGATAGGGGAATGTCGCCGGACGCGCGCAGTAGGAGACAAGCGGGCCACCCTTATGAGTGGAGCATAAAAAGAGATCGAAGAAATCATACGGATTGGGTGCTGGTATAGCACCGTGATGATTTCCTCGGGATCGCAAAGTGCTGGGCAAATCAGCTGCATCTAAAGGTACCTAATTAGGCTTTCATATGTCAGATACGCCAGCGTTCTCCGAATTTGCCGATGATGAGCATCGCGCGCAAGCTGAGGAATGGTTTCTCGAGCTTGGCCGCTTCACCGATGGGTTTGAACGCGTGTGCGAAGGCATGCGTCACACAATAGTCTGCATGTTTCAGTCAGAAGGGCTGCAGCATCCAGGTCTAGCAAAAGTTGTCATTGGCGAAAAATCGTCAGCCGAGTTACAAGTTCTTGTTGGTGCTCTCTTTGCCGAACTTCTAGGCCGAACTGATGAGGCCGATCTCGAGGCAATTCGCGCATTGCTGAAGGAAGTGAAAATGCTAACCCAGGCAAGGAATGTTGTTATTCACAGCGCGTGGAGGTTCGGACCAAACGCCGCTTCATCAGAGCTTTATGCAACGGCGATTCGCCCAAGAACCAAGCAGAACACTGGAGCTATGCCAGAGATCCAAGGCACTTCAGCGCCGTATTTGCGACACCTCATGCGGCAATCGTCTAATTTAGAAAACTAAACTCATTCGGTTGCGAGGCTGTATTGCTCGGCAAGGCCTAAAAATCTCCACCGAGCTTTCAGAAAGTGATGGCGCCGGATGAGCAATTGCAAGACGGATCCGAACTGGCATTTCGACACTGGCTCATTCAAGCGTGAGATTGCAGTGATACAGCGCATTTTATGGCAATCAGAGGATTTGGGAAGATCATTCCCGCAAATCCTCACAAGCTTGGATCGAGTAATATGCACCGTATACGGATACCAGCCTAATGATCTCCCAACGGCTAGAATTGCATCTCGAAATGGTAACGGTGTTCTACCGGCGTATACCGCATATATTGGCAACTCGCATTAGCCCTGCAACTGCGCCATCATCGCGGCTGGGTCCCAGTAGCCCCACATCGTTTGGATTTTTCCTTCCTGGCTGATCTCGAACACATCGATGCCTTCGAAGATCGACCTTCCTGTCCGTTCTTGCCGGTGCCACGGCCGGTGAACTTCACCGCGACCCGGTTACCAGACGAGAAGACATGATCCTCCCTCAGATCGATTGCTTGGAAGGCTGTGAGAACCCCCGCGAGAAATTGGCGTAGGGCAGCATGGCCTTGCAAAGGCGCGGGCGCTCCCGGTTCGTAGCCGGTTGCCTGCTCCGTGAAGCAAGCCACCCATGCGTCCGGGTCCATGCGTCGGATTGTGGCGAAATACTGGCCCACCACTGCCGGGATTATCTGTGCTGCCATGCGTGATCCTCCTATCCGTTCAATCCATGCGCTATTGTCGGAACGCATGTCGGGAACTTAGACCGTCATATGGATTACGAGGACAAATCCTATTTTAGATTTGTTCCTCATTTAGTGATATGTCTTCGCTCTTGGTTGGCGCTTAAAATAGGATTGAGGCTTAAAAATAACAATACGATGACAGCGAGATGTGCCCGGCTTGTCATATGTCACGCACCTTGATGGGCTGCCATTCGAGATATGAGCGCTATATGATCGTAGAAGTTGAACCGAATGAGAATTGTGACAGCAGCTTCTTTGCGAGGTTTAAGGAAGCCGGTCCTGCCAGACCAGTGCTGCAGGTGCGGCTTTCTGACAGAAATCCGGCCGGTGAATGGTGTTGGCTCACTGGCTGGAGCGATAACCAGCAGGCGCCTGTCTGCCAGGCCTATGCCCAGCTGATTGAAGATTCGGGATCGGGGTTAGCGTACGTCGTGTTTGGCGGGCTCTTTGGTCTTCGGTTCAGACCTATCGCCCTGGACGAGCCTTGGGACCTCGAGAGCTCGCATCAATGGGGAGAGGCGTATCTTTTGCTGGCCGATGGTCGTGATCTGCGCTACGCAGACTAACTTCCCCCGCCTCCCTTGATGCCTATCCAGCACGTAGACAGCGGCTTCAGAGAGGTCCTGCAACAGACGATCGATGCTGTTACGACTGGAGAGTTGCTTCCTTCACGTCGGCCCCTGTCGGCTCACTACAGCGGAGCCATTCTCCCGGCCTTGGCTTGGTCCATGCTGCTGTCGGTGATATCGCGCTCATGCCCTGGCTTCACTGTGACACGGTCGAGTGAAAACTCGGTCTGCGCGAGGCGTTCCGTCGCATTAAGCAGGAGGGGATATCCGATGACATCTTCGGTGCGTATTCATTCTTCCTGATCCTTCTGAAGTTCGCCAAGATGCATCTCAGGGTGCTTTGAACCGCGCGGTTCCGTCAGTCGTGGGGCGTGGGATTCAGTATATGAAACAAGGTCGCGTTCAAGTTCCGAATGTCTCGGAGCAAGTTTCCGACGTACTTGAGTGCAGGTCTGGACTCGTCGGGGTCATCGTAGCGATGAACTCCGTATGGAGCTGCGATGTGCCCCGATAGCAGGGAACCAACCTATGTCTCTCCGGAGGACAAACGAATATGGGGCACTGGCAGCTCAGGCGCTCAGAGAAAGCGTTGCAAGAAGTGGGACCTTGCGCTCCATGAAGCCGAATGGTCTGGCTTCATGGAGCTGCACGGGTCATGGTGGATCAGGCTTTCTTCTTTGTGCTCTTGGCTTTCACACCCTTGGGGGATTTTCCTCGGGATACGGAGCCGAGTGGCATGATCCGAGCGCGTATTAGGTAGGAGGCGATTTCAGGAAATCGCGTGCCGGCCGGCCCCGCCGGATTACTGTCGGAATAGGAGCTGGTAGGATTGTTTTTGAACAGCCAGAGTTGCACGACACTCATCGGCATCATCGCAGTGGGGACCCCGGGGCCTCGAAACTTCATCATGCCCTGTGTCTGAACCAGGACTGAGCCGCTGTTGCTCGATGAATTCAGTGCGACGCCGCCCATCAATTCGATGAGGGTTTCCATCGCCACGTGATTGCTTTGAGGAAAGGGTACGACCTGCGAGATGCCATACTTTGTAATTCCGGCATGTTGGTGCAGCAGGCTGATTTCCTGGCCGGTGGCGTAGCGAAAGCCGTAGGTGGTGGTGTAGCCTCCGGCGCCACCTAATACATCCAGATAGGACAGATTAGTTGTCGCACTCAGGCTGAGCCATTCGAGATTGGTCTCAGTGTCGAACGTAATGAGACGGTCACCGGTCGCGGGAACAAGATTCTGCTGAACAAGAGCCATTTCGGTACCTCCTACGGCTTGTGGCGGCGTGGACGACTGTGTCACGTCGATTGCCAGGGTCTATGCGATTCATGTGCCAATCCGTCTCCAGGCGATTCTTTCCTGAGCCGGGAAGCCGGCGCTCCATGAAGCCGATTCTTTCCTGCTTCATGGAGCTGACAAACGTGCCGTCGATGAGGCGTCTTTCTCCGCGTCATGGGCTTTGGCCCGATCAGCAAAGTTGCCCCAAAAATGCCTCCATGGCCATGAGTTACTTCTCGCCCGTCCGAACATTACGGGGCGGAGCAGGGGCCACGGGATTGCGTACGAGATACGATGCGATCGCAGCATCCCGGTAGTGCTCCGGCGTCACTCCTTGAGGCAGATTGGGGAGAATATCCGTGGTTGCGTATGAACCGCCAGGATTGTTGGTGAAGAACCAGAGTTGTCCCACCCCCGGGTGGCCGGGTGATGGTGGAACCATGAAGATTCCTTGCGTCTGTGTCGTGCCGGTTGTCGCATAATTCGTCGCCCCGCCCATCCAGTCCATGAGCTTCTTTATCGCTGTGGAATTGTTATCGGGGACAGGCACAGGCTGGTCGGGCGCAAATCTTGTGATTCCGGCATGGCTCCACAACGTTTGGACCTCGGCGCCGTTGGCGTAACGAAAGCCATAGGTGGTGGTGTAGCCCCCGCTGCCGTTCCGCACGTCCGAAATGGAAAGATTCACGGTTTGCCTGAGGCTCAACCATTCGATGCTGGTTTCGGTGTCAAACGTAATGAGCGAGTCACCGCTTGCAGGAACAAGATCCCGTTGCAAGAGGGCCATGTTGTGCCTCCTATGAATATATCGGACGATTCTGCTCCCGGCGTGCAGGCCGCGCAGATGTCATTCGTATCAAGAAAATGTTTTCCGGTCACCCACTCTTCGACGATGGTTACATGGTGCCGTAGTGAAAACCGTGCAGGTAGGGAAGGCTTGTGAACAAGCCCCGGTTTCAACCATCAGCTGCTAGGCTCTTCGTGGCACCGTCCGACCTTCTTCGAGGTCTTGAAGGTCGCACCAACTGGTGAGGTCGGTGCGAGACGGATCGACGGTGTCCCGGTGTTTGTTGAAGGAAGCCTGTTTCTCCGGCGTGGTGGGTCCGCGGCTGAGCATACTGCGATTCCACTCTTCCAAGTCTGCCTGGGTATGAGGCTTGGCGACGTGACGGAACCACTGCACGAAACCCTCTTCGGTTTGATTGCTCCTCACGGCTGCGGTGAACTGCTCGGCTGTCAGGCCGGCAAACGTCAGAAGCCGATCGTCCATGGGGCAGGGGTAGATGTATTCGCCCTCGGTTCCCGCCAGCACGGCGCGGCATTTGTCGATCATGCGTGCGAGATGCGCATAACCCTCCAATATGACGCGCATGCTGCGCGGAAACCTCGTGCGTAGGTCCATCAGGCCAGCAACTTGTGGTTCGAGAAGGTCATGGTCCGGACCGTGACCTCGCCGTTTTCGTAGGAGATGATGCGTCGGGTTGCCGGGAGATCCGAAGCGCCGACCCGCACATGGGTGTCGGTAAAACTTTCCACGTTGCGCAGCTTTCCATCCTGGGGAGCAAAATAATACACTGTGTACTTCGTCGTCAGGTGCTTATGATCCTGTGTCTCACAGCTTTCTTCCACGTTGATAGTGAACGCGACGTGCGGCATCTTGCGGTTGATTTGTGTGATGCGATCGTCCTTGATTCGATAAAACGACTGCATGCCATCTCCGTGGAGGTCTAATCGCCTGCCCAGGGGGTGGTCGGTACCGGTCTCCAGAGTGAGGCGATGCTTGCCGTCCGACTCCTCGAATTTGCGGGGCGCGCGGTGCACGGCGATCATGCCGATCTGCTCTTGCGCCCACTTCTGGATGGCTTCGTCGGGCAACTGGACGGTCACGTCTCGGGGGCCCTTTACCACGACGGTTCCGCGCACAAGGCTCCCGTTGGTATTGACCGTCAGATCTGCGGAAAATCCTTGAAAGTCGGACTGCCAGCGGGCGGTGCTTTCAAAGGCTCGCTGAAGGACCGCACGGGCTTGGGGATCGTCGGTGACCGTCGTGTCTGTTGAAGTCGGCGTAGGGGCTTGCATAGGTGGACTCCTTTTTGTCGTCATGAAAATCTCACATGGAATAGAAGGATTATAGAAGGCTTGGACAGGCATCTACAACGGAAACGAGAGGAGGTTGAGCGACTTGTTCGCGTGCGCGTCATTGGAATAATTTTCTCTCTGACCCCAGAGGTTTGTGTAGTACTGGCTAGGCCGAATCTGTTAAAATGCGGGGCATTTCATCCGGCAATTTGAGCGGTCAGTGGAGTGAGTCTCGGGCATTCCTTGGAAAGGAGCGCTATGGAGCGGCGTGCGGCGTCTCATACGGAAGAAGAAGAAATGAATCAGCGGCGGCGGCTATTGGGCTTGGCCCGTAAGGGTGATCCAAAAGCTATCAGCAAGCTGTTCGAATTGTATCAAGTGCGTGTCTTGAACGGTGACATGCTGAGTAAACTCAACAAGTCTTATTACAAAGCGGCAGCCGCGCAGGAACAGAAAGAGGCTCACGGGAGTACCAAGGCGACGAAGCCACAAAAATCTTCGCATGGCAGTCCGAAGGGCAACCAAAAACCTGCGACGGCCTCAGCCGCACCGGCTGGAAAGCCGAAAAGCACCAAGCCGGCGCCTCCGAAAAAGCGAGGGAAATAAGCGTGGTCTGCGTCGATATGATCGGCGCAGACCTCGTGCCCACGCTCTTCTCAATCTCATTGGACACCGACGCGTAACCCTCCCCCTGCCAGTTTCTTTCCTATCTCTTCTGCGAGTTTTCGTGCACCGGTGTAGACGGTGGCTTGGCCTTCATGATCGATGCGCCATGCCAGTTCAAAGGCCCGTGATGAATTCATGCCCGGGATGCTCTTGCACAACAGCGCGATGACCTGCTGATACGTATGGCAGTCGCAGTTGAATACGATCACCCGGGCTTCCAGGTCATCGCCGGTGCCCACGTCGGTGGTGTCGAGGGCTTCAGGGGTGAAGACTGGACTCAGAGTGCTCATGCGGCCGTCTCGTCGGGTGAAGGCTGTCTCGAGTGCACGGTTGGCATGCCGACGTATTCGTTGGCAAGGTCGAGGCCTTCGCGCGCCAGGGTGTGGCTTAGAAGAGAAAAGTGGCTGAGAGAGTCCGTCACCGGCAGGAGATCGTGTTGCCTGGCAAGACGGAGGGTATAGACTTGCGCGGCGGCGGTTTTCAGCAGTGCGAGGCCATATTCGAACTCATAGGCCTCTTCCAGCGTCAGGGTTGGTCTGGCGAGACCTTGCACCCGGGCGACGGCGCAGGGACGTTCAGCGCGGTTCGCTTCTAGGAGACGCAGTAATGCCGCCGGACCCGGCACGAGTGCCTGGCCTATGCGCATTGCATGGGTGAGATCGAACAGACCGCGTTGAAACCGCCGATCGTGTTGGATGGCGTTATGGAACTGAGCGCGCCATCCGATATCCTCGAGATCGCGGTTGATGGCTGCCGTCGCAGCTTGGTCGAGCGGACCACTGACATTATAGCCTTGCACCAGCCGCCCGGTTGTCAGCAGGGTTGGGTGATCGTCTCCCATACGGTCCTGATACGCCATGGTGCCCATCAAGGGCGTAAGGCGAAACGCCATGTAATCACGAAAATGTATTGAATGGTAGCGGTCCAGCAACGCCTCCAGGGTTCGTGAAGCACAGAGATGAAACGGATAAAATAAGGCGTTGCGTGAGGGTGTGGGGTTCATGCAGTGTACAATTACCAGGCGAGAGGCGAGTCGCTGTGGGGCACTATCTACCAGGTGTCCATATCGATGACTTCCGTCGCATCCCAGAGGTTCTTCAGCTCGGCGTCGGCAATGGCTTTCTCGCGATCCGCGTCGGTGTCTTCTCCAAACCGTTTCGGTTTAGCAGCTTCTTCCGCACCCTCCGACGCATCGGGCTGTTCGATCGATTGACGTCGGCGACGTTTGTTGGGATCCATATTGACTGGCATGGGTGTTCCTCCTGTCAGGCAACAAGTCTCCCCTCTGCCGGGGCCGGAAGTCAATGGGAAGGGGCTTGCGGGAATCAGTTTTCGAGACTAGCGAGGAGGGCAACTGCAACACTGTCCGCATAGCGTCGGCCGCGCGCGGTCAGCCGTACCCGTTGGCCCCTGCGCTCCAGGATTTCGTCGATAATCAACTCGTCCACCTTGTGAACAAGCCCTGAAAAAGCTAGAGCTCCCGTGTCCTCCAGTGAGACGCCGTCGGTCAGGCGGAGGCCAAACACCAGCCGTTCGCAGCTGTCCTCCGCCGGCGTGAGCAGTTCGTATTCCGACAACGGCAGCGCGCCGCTCAGCAGGGCCTGATTGTAAGCGGCCAGATTGCTCACGTTCCCAAAGCGCCTCTCATCGACATAGGATTGGGCGCTTGGGCCCAGTCCCAAATATCGGCCACCGGTCCAGTGGAGGCTGTTATGCCGGCTCGCATACCCGGGGCGGCAGTAGTTCGAAATCTCATATCTGATATAGCCTGCCCGCTCCAGCATCTCCTCGGCCAGGTCCTCCATCTCGTTCTGGAGCGTTTCGTCAGGGGCTGAGACGGCGCCCCGTTGAATGGCCGCGCGGAGTATGGTGCCCTCTTCAATCGTCAAGGCATAGCAGGAGAGGTGTGTTGGGTCGAGGGCGATTGTTCGTTGGAGCGAGGCCGCCCAACTCTCGATCGTTTGTCCGGGCAGTCCATACATCAGATCGAGATTGAGATTGATAAAACCAGCCTCACGCGCCGCGGCGCACACTCCGACGGTCTTTAGGACGGATCCCGCACGGCCGACCTGATGCAGTTCCTCCTGATCCATGGATTCTGCTCCAAAGCTGATCCGGGTAAAACCGGCTTCTCTCAGAAGCGACAGCTCCTCGAACGTGGCCGATTCCGGATGCGCTTCAATCGTAATCTCCACCTCGTGGGTGATCCCGAACGTCTCCTTAGCCGCAGACAACACCGCGCTCAATTGCTGGGGCGTGAGTGTAGTGGGCGTTCCGCCACCGAAGTAGATTGAATCCAACGGCTTCTCCCCAAAGGCACTTTGTTGACCATAGAGATGTATTTCGGTCACAAGCGACGATACAAATGTGTCGGCGGCGCGCGCATGATGAATTTCAAGGTAGAAAGCGCAGAAGTGACAGCGCTGATGACAGAAGGGAATATGCAAGTAGAGGCCGTGACGGGATGCCTGTCTCATCTATGCTCAGCCTTGTTGTGACGGGCCAGAAAACTCTCGGACCATCGCGACTTCAATTTCGTCCGCGGCAGATATGCCACGGTTTCTGACGTGAGCCTTCCAAGCTGGATATTCGCGCAGAGTCTCGAACAGATGTTTGATCATCGCCGGTTTGATCTGCAGTTCCCACTCGCGGAGCCACGCGTTCTCGTCGTGAGGCCCCTCATAGTCGTCGGGGAACTGAGCTTCGAGACTGATACGAAACAGGAAGGATTTATCTTCTGTCCGCATGTATGGACTCCCATCGGCCGATGATTGCGAAGTGGAACCGACCTTACTTATAATAATCCAAATTTCACGGAGTACAGCCCAATGCCCATCTTCGAGTACGTGTGTCAGGAATGCAACCATCGTTTTGAGCTCATCGTCCAGGGCAAGACAGTGCCGGCCTGTCCGGCCTGCCAGACGACGGCAGTGAACAAACAATTTTCCGCCTTTGGGGTGGGAGCGACCGGCGGCTGGCCTGTGACATCGGGAGCGGGCGGCGCCTGCGGATCCTGTGGAGATCCAGGCGGTCCCGGCTCCTGTTCTACGAATTGAGCTCTTCTGTAGACTCATGATGGAAGAACTTGAAGACCAGGCTCGCCGTGCAATCGGGACGCTCATGCAGTCAGATCCACTCATCAAGCTGCTGCAAGAAGTCAGGATAGGGCGAATGAAGGCGAGTGATCTCGGCTTGCGGGCGGTTACCGAGTCCTGGATTGGGGTCTATACGCAGGTCTTGAAGTCCCAGCCGTTTCATCCTTCGGTGTTGGCTCGGCTGAATCCTGTGCCTCGGCTTGAAGTACTCGTTGAGACAGGCGTGTTGTCATGGGATCATGCCGGCACCAGGGACCTACGCGAGTTGTTTCGACAGTTGGTCGTCCCGCTTGCGCCTTAACAGGATGCGGTTCTGGATCGGCTCGCTCTGCTTATTGCTGGTCTGGTGCAGGCCTACGATAAGCTTGGCAGAAACCCCGTCCGGCGTCCGGCCCTTGCACAAGGGACTGGAAGCCGCACTGACAAGTCTTCCCTCGCATACCAATCTGCTTCTCGATCAGGCAGCGATCGAACAATTTCTAGTGGAGTTGGATGACGAGCCGCCAGATTGGCCCAGGGTCCATGGACAGGGGCATCATGATCCCGACCATGATGGGCGTCTGTTTGCCTTGAACCGCGAACGTGATGCCAGACGCGAGGGTAGAGCCCCCTTGCAGTGGCTGATCACATTTGTCTGGGTCGGGGAGCTGTCCCAATTCGACGATCAGCGCGAGGGTTTTCCCATCGCCTTGGGGCCGAAATTCAACCGGACTTCCTGGGGTGATGTGCGCTTCAAGCACGAAGACGTCCCTGCGCCGCTTCTGGCGCTCGCGGCCGAGGAAACGCCTCGTCTCCGAAATCGGCTGCGCCAGGGGGAGCGAGTGGAGGTCGACGTCCTCATGACAGGCCGTCTCATTCAAGAGGAGTCCCTGGTGTATGACTTTTCGCACGAAGAAGAGGGCCGGGGTCTCATTATGCCGGTAGTGCGAGTTGAATTCGTGGAATTTGCCTTAAAGGGTGGGCCGGACAGGCGAGAGTAGTCGTCACCTCGCCAACACAATGCAAGATTGTTACGGAGCCTGCTTCAGATGGGGATAGGCTTGATGCATGCAGGAATCGCAGACGGCTTCGGTCACTTTTGATCGAGCCTGGCGGCGCAGGTAGTCTTCGATGCGTTGCCAATAGGGCCCGTCGGCTTTCACGCGTTTACATTTGGCGCAAATGTGGATCGTACCATGGAGCGCGGTGATCTGAGCGAATGCGTGGTCAAGTTCCTTGGTGCGTTCGGTCAATTCCTGTTCACGAATCTTCCTGGCATCGACTTCCTGTTTCAGGCTGAGCGCGTTGGCAGCGCGCGCAATCAACTCCGCCGGAATGACGGGTTTGCGAATGTAGTCTGTCGCGCCTGCGGTGTAGGCCGCTTGAATGTCTTCCGCCCCGGTATGCGCCGTGATGACAATGATCGGCAGGCCTTGTAGCTGCTCTTCCGTACGAATCTGTCGGCAGGCCTCCAATCCATCGAGCTCGGGCATTTCCAGATCCATCAATACCAGATCGATGCCGCTCGTCAGCTTGCCTCGTTTGCCTATGCCCAATATCTTGAGCCCTTCTCGAGCTGTCCCGACCGGCAGGAGGGGACCGAATCCGGCGCTATGAAGAATCGTCTGGAGCAGGTCTCGTGCTTCCTGAAAATCGTCGATGATGAGAATACTCATGTCCGCCGCGCTCCTTCTTCGCGTTTCGATATCATCAAAGATCTAGGCCGCTTGGTCCAATTGATGGAGGATGGCGGCTAGTTGGGCGATCTCGCCCTGAATGGCGATGAGATCGCGCGAACGCGCCGACTCCTCCAGCCGCTGTCCGACTGCCCCGATGTCGGGGAACCCGTAGGATCCCGCCACGCCCTTTATGCGATGCCCCATCGTCCGGATCGCCTCATAGTCCTGTTCCGCGAGGGCCTCTTGCATCGCGCCAAGATCCTTGCGGCGATGCTGTAGGAACTGAGGACGACGTTGCAGGATTTCCTGGGCGATGCGATCTGCAACGTCGAGTGCCTTTTCGAACCTCGGGGGCTCCGAATCGGTTTGCGGCATCGGGCGGTGATAGGTGGCCAAGGCGTCGAGCAACTGCGGCCTGCTGATCGGCTTAGTCAAGAACCCGGTGCAGCCCGCGGCCAGACACTGTTCCTCCGCCTCACGAAAGGCATTGGCGGTGAGCGCCACGATAGGAGTTGGCGGACGTTGGTGCGCAGATTCCCAAGCCCGAATCAATCGCGTGGCTGTGAAGCCGTCCATCCCGGGCATTTGCAAGTCAATAAGGACGATATCGAATCGATTGCCCCGAAAAGCCGCGATGGCCTGTTCGCCGTCCGACACGATCGTGACCCGATAGGGGGTGCCCTGAAAATAAAACCGCATCAATTCTTGTGATTCCGGAGAGTCTTCGGCCAACAACACATGCAGTTTCACTGCTGCCGGAAAGGAGGATGCCACAGGCACCGCGGCCTGCGACGAACGAGTCGCACCGATCCGTTCATGGAGACGTTCGGACAGAGCGGCAATCGTGAGGGGAAGGTCCACGATAAACGTGCTGCCGATTTCGGCCACGCTCTCGGCCCAGATACGTCCGCCCATGAGCCCTACCAGGCGCTTGCAGATAGCCAGACCGAGACCGACCCCTCCATGCTGACGGCTGGACGCGCTGTTGACTTGGGTGAAACGGTCAAAGATTCGGTCGAGCTGATCGGCAGGGATGCCGATGCCGCTGTCAATGACCGAGAACCGAATGCGAGAGGGTTCCGACCCGGCATACGTCACGGCGGCCCGCACCGTAACATGCCCCTGCTCCGTAAACTTGAGCGCATTGCTAATAAGATTCAGCAGAACTTGATGCAGCCGAAAGGCATCGCCTTCGAGACATGGCGGCACATCCGGGTCGAGATGAAACGTGAGGGTGAGACCTTTCTCTTCTGCGCGGTGGCATAAGAGTTGAGTGGTGCGGTCGATGAGCTGGCGTACGTCATAGGGAGCCTGCTCAAGTTGCGTCTGCCCGGCCTCGATGCGTGAAAAGTCGAGCAGATCCGTGACGAGTCCCAGCAGCGTGTGGCTGGCTTTGGCGCACATCTCTGCATATCGACGTTGCGGGGGGGTGAGGGCGGTGGTGAGCAGCAGATCGGTCGTGCCGCAAATGGCGTTCAAGGGTGTCCTGATTTCGTGACTGATGTTGGCGAGGAAATCGCTCTTGGCCTGGCTGGCTCCTTCGGCGGATTCCTGCGCTCGGCGGAGCGTCGATTCCAGCTGTTTGCGTTCGGTAATATCCCTGGCGAAGGCGCAGAAGCTGATGGATCGTTTCATGCGGAGCGGCATGACGGTCAATTCGATGGGAAACTCACGACCGTTCTTGTGAACGGCGATGACTTCAATTCGGCGGTTCAGGATCGGCCCTTCCCCCTTCGTCACAAAACGTTCCACGCCCTTGAGATGGGCTTCACGAAATGACGGGGGAATGATGAGGTCGGGGAGCTGAGCTCCTAACGCCTCATCCGGCCTGTACCCAAATGTCTGCTCGGCCTGAGGGTTCCAGGTCGTGATAATGCTTTGCGCATCGATGGTGATGACTGCATCCAAGGCACCGTGAAGCATGGTTCGTACCCGTTGTTCGTCCTCATCGCGGAGCCGTCCCAATTGCCGGTGTTGATAGAGAAGATAGGCGGTAATCCATAAGCCGACGATACCGAAGGTGCGATTGAAGAGGTCGGTGCTCACATCGTAGCTCGGAAGATGGGCCCAGACCTTAGCCGCGATCAGCAGAGTCCATCCCCCGACGGCGCCCAGGAACACCAGCCGTGAATAGAGCGCCGAGACAGGCACAGCGAGCAAAAAATAGGGCAGCCAGGTGGCGAAACCGAACTCAAATTGAAGGTCTGCAAAGAAGGTGAGTCCCGTCAGAATGACGAGGATGAGTGAGGTGGTGGAACGGCCGAGCTGCTGTTCTTTCAACATGAGCCTGTACGGTGCGCGTAGTGGTACCCAAGCGATGGGTAGGGCTTACTTTGAGTATAGCGGCCAGTGTGCGGGGCACCTAGTATCTCGTGGATTTCTACCGGAGCAATGTCAGGCAAGTCACGATGGGCGCCTCGCGAGGAGAAGTATCATAAGCGAGTCTCGATGAGCTGCGCGAGTGGTTGCCACTAGTAAGCATCGCGTGCGCATCGGAAGCCGGTCCCGGACGGACGGCTGTCCATCGTGCCCCAGTCGCGATCGGTCGCACGTAGGCTGATGGCAGGTTTGAGCCAAGAACCTCCGCGCATGGCCTTAATTGCACCACGTTCCGGGCCCTGAGGGTCGCTGACCGATGCGTTGCGGTAGTAGTTGGGATTATACCAATCCTGCACCCATTCAGCGGCGTTGCCGGCCATGTCCAACGCTCCATAAGGACTCGCGCCGGATAGAAAACTGCCGACCGGCAGGGTCAATATCTCACCGTTGACACCCTTCTCTTTCGAAATAGCCTCTCCTGCTCCTTTGATCCAGAATGCTTCCCATTCGGTACTGTTGGCAAACTCCACAGTTCGTTTGGCCCAGAAACTCGCGCTATTGGCTTTATCGAAGTCCCACCCGTTGCCCCAGGGGTAGGTGCGCGCATCGGGACCTCGCGCCGCCTTCTCCCATTCTGCTTCGGTCGGTAGTCGTTTGCCGGCCCAGCGGCAGAATGCAACGGCATCCAACCAACTCACATTGACCACGGGATGTTGTTCGATGCCGGGCAGCGGAAGGTTGTGTTCCCACAAGGTCGAAGCCGCGGAGGCATTGGCAGGCGCTTGGTAGCCGGTCGTCCGCACGTACTGTTCGTAGAGGGCGTTCGTCGTTTCATGTCGATCGATCCAGAACGCACTGAGATAGACCAAGCGGAGCGGTTGCTCATCCGGCAGGCCATCGCTGTCGGCCGAAGTGCCCATCGTAAATTCGCCTGCCGGGATCAGGACCATGTCCTCAGGAGGGGGCGCGGCGTGAGCGGAGATCTGATAACCGATGACCAGCAGGAGACAGAGCTGAATAAGAAGCAGCAGACGCACCGATCTCATATCGGTCACGGCCTTTTCAAGTTACAAGCTTTGGCGACGCTGTCACGGTATTTCATCCACAACGTGAGTCCCTGTGCGACACAAGTCAGGACGGCATTCTGTTGACTCCTGGTTTCGGCATGGTTGACCATCATCGTGTAGGCGTCTTGGCGGTGTCCGGCCTCTACCTTTTGGTGTGCGCGAATCAAATCCATGTGCCGCCGGTCGATGCCGTGGTGACGAATGAGCGGATGGGCGTCGAGATAGGCGTCGATCTCCGCCTCGGTTTTTGGTTTGGATGGTTCGAGGATCTCCTGACGATCTTTGATACTGCCTTCAACAAACACGGCCAACGCAGCTGCGCCTACGATCCAATCGCGGCCGGCCGTGACCTTCTCCAGCCACCTCCGGTACCTTGCACTCGCAGGAAGGAGTTTCACGGTGGAAAAGGTGTCACTGTCGAAGCCCAAGCCACGCATCATCTCATTGAACAATTCAGGATGAGAGCGGCCGAAGGAAAGGCCGCCGGTATCTTCCTCGTAAATATTCTCGGCCAACATCCGTCGGACGTCCGAAGGCGGGTTCTGGCCGTGCACGCGGGCTAAGAACACGGGAAAGTCCCGTATGTAGACGAGAAATTCCTGTTGGTAGTGCAGTTTTAATTGGGCCTTCGTGATGCCGGGGCCCATGATGATCGGCCAAGCCCAGTGATGCTTGCGATCCATGACGGCCAACAGGCGCTCGAGAAACTGAGTTCGGGTGAATCTCTTCTGTGCCATGTCTTGCCTTCCTTCTTTCTCACTGGCTACAATCAGCCCGGATCATATGAAACCCATTACCATTCAGGACTCGGAGCAGATTCTCAACTTCCTTGCCGAAGTGGCGTTGCGTGGCAAGGGGTTTACGACCGACTGCCTGCTGGACTACGTGTTGGACGAAGGTTTTACGGAACCGATCCATCTCAATGCCTCGGGTGAGGATCCGGACGCGTTCTACAAGGATCAGCCTCAGGCTTGGGCCATCTATCAGGTGCGCGAGTGGAAGCGGGTCCTGACCGTGTCCGGCGGACCTGGTAAGGACCGGCGCGTGCAGATCACTGAGACCCCCTAGTCCCTCGAGTGTAGCCTTACGGCGCTGCCAGTAAGCGTAGGTTGTGATTTGATCGCTTCGCACTTACGACAGGTCTTTTGCATTCAACGCGGCGCATGTCTCAGGCAAACGCTTCCCCAGGCGTGGCGGTGTGCTTCTCTCGCTCAGTGTATTAACCATCCGACCTAATTGCAATGAATCGTGCGCTGTCCACCGTCAGACAGTCCGGTTTTCGACAGGCTGGCCTATCAGGCACGATGACCCGTTCCGCGGGAGGGCGACAGTGATGCCGCGAACGACCGGCCCGAGTTCTGCGAAGCTGGTGACCTTGTGCGAGCCAGCGGATGTCGGGGAGCTGGCTCTCATCAAGAGCCTGCTCGACGGCAACGGTATCTTATATATCGTGCATCATGAGCACATCGGGGCTCTCTACCCGGGAGTGTCCTTGTTATGCAGCCGTGTAATGGTGGCGGAGGGAGATAAGCGGCGGGCCGAAATTCTTTTAAGCCGCCTCGCGCTTCAGATTCGTGATGCGACTGAGGAGACGGAATGAGCGCTAGGATGTCGCTACAGACTATTTGTCAGCCAGGTTGCTTAGGGCGGTAGGTCTGATTGCGATATCTGAGGTCTTTGCAGGGCGTTCAAAAAGGCCGGCCAGCGAGGCCGCAGCAAATGAAGGCTTGAGGCGTACCCTTGCGGTACGTTGAGGGCTTGAATGATGCGAGAACGTTGCTGGCGGTTTTTTTAACGCCCTGTTACGGGTGGCCCTTCGGCTTGACCATCTCAGGTGTCGCAGGAAGCGGCAAGCGCACATCCGATCCCGAAAAATGTCCACCGATCAGCTTCCCTTCCTCAAAATACAGATAGCGGTGTTTGACCACCGCCGGACTTTCCCAATCCTCGAAAATCCATTCTTCACGCCGCAAGCCGTCGCTGGTGTGCGTGACATTCATCGTATTTGGGGAGCCCCAGGCCTCCAGAACCTGTTTGCGATCCATCCCTACCATCACGCGATGGCTTTCGATGTGTTTGGAAAAGTCGGGGTCCAGCCAGCCGGGCACGAAGCGAAAGGCGATCAGGCTGACGAGAAAGAGTGCCAGGAACGCGTAGATAATGATCCGCACCGGCCGTTGACGGATAAAGGGCGTGGGTTCCGCATTCGGAGGCAGGGGGGCGATGGGAGTGACAGTGGTGGTCTGATCAGTCACAAATATCCTTCCGTCAGGCAGCTGTCGAGGAGAGCATGCACCGGCTTGCATGCTAAACAATCGTTTTTCAGTCCGTCAAGGGACCCAAATTGCTCGCCGCGCAAGCATTTGATGAATCTGGACTGGTGGTCAGACCTGCTATGCTTAAGCGAGCATGGGTGACGGGGGTGCCTATGGAACAGACAATGCGTAATAAGGGACGACGCGCGACTTGGTTCATGGCTGGTTTCTGGTTGATATGGTATGCCGGGATTGTCGTAGAGGCAGGAAGCCTGTACGTCTACACGGATGCGCAGGGACAAGCCGTACTGACCGATAATGTGCAGCAGGTGCCGGTTGAATTTCGGGGGCGACTCAGGACAGTGACCAGCGGGGAGGCGCCGGCAGCCAGTGTAATGACATCGGCCTCCGAATTAACGCTGAGCGGCCCCTTGCCCGCCTTGAGTGCGTTGGAACGAATTCTTCACGCCATTGCTCAGAGGGTCCATCCAATTGGAGGGCTCACCGCCCATCAAACCGCCGTGGTCATCATGACGGGGGCCTGTTGGATGGGGTTGCTGGCGTTGATGTTTCTCAGCGCTAATCCGGCCCTCCGAATTCTCGCCAAGTGCTCACTGGTTTTGGTCAGCTTGGCGGCTGTCTACCAACTCACTATCGGGGACGTTTCACAAGCTCGAACGGTTGCCGGATCCGCTCCGCAGGCGTCCGGGCAAGCGATGGACACCATCATGGGCCAGATGAAAACGAAGACCGAGCAGAATTATCGCCTACAAGACGAACGAAACACCCGCCAGCTGGACCAAGCTGAACCGCTGACCCCATAACGTGGACTAGTCTGCGTATTTGGGAACCGGGATTTTTTTAATTGCCGGCGGAGGTGGAGCTTGTTGCGCAAAGGCTTTCGAATAGGGGTTAAGGATGGGGTCATGCGTATTGCGTTGGCGCATCTTGACGAGCGGGAGACTCTGGGTGCTGATCTCCATTCGATCGATGAGCGCCTTCGACGTCAATGGATCTGGTAACCCCTGTAGCGTGAACATCTGAAACGCGAGCGACCAGTCGAGCGCCTCTTTCCCCTTTTCCCTCACAATAAAGCGTGCATCTGCAGAGGGAGTTCCGGTAAAGAATAACAACATGATGTTGGATCGAAAGACCGGCGCAGCATCGTCCTCGGACGGCTTGAATTCCGGGACGAAGTCGGGAACCTTGCTCAGCGGCACCGAAGGTGTGAATTCGACGTCTACGAGACGAACGAAGAGGGGACGTTGCTCGCTTTGGTCGTTCCGATCGAACGTGTAGCTGAAGGAATACCGCACATCGACGCCGTCACGTTTAAAGGTATAGACATCTTCCCCGTTTTCAGGCGAAACCACCTTCTTGAAGTACTGATCCCAATCTCCGATCGGGTAGTACGTGAAGACCCGCAGGGCGGCCTTGCGGTCTCGCACAGCCTGTGGGAGACCAAGTTTTTCGTGCAATTCCGTTTGCGTCAGTCCGAGATACCCATCGTCAAAATAGGGTCCGGCCCAGGTGAGATCACTCCCAGCCCGCAAGAAGCTCGCGCAAAGACACATCGCTAGGAGGAGGCGGGTGACTGTCTGATACGCCATAGGTATCCACTCACGCTCAAGCCAGACACAATGGGCATCGTATCGGCCAGGGTAGTCGATGTCAAGGCACGGAACCAGCAAAGGCTTGCTGTAAAAAGTCCCTTCCCGATATGATGGCCGCTTGCTTGTGAATCATGGAAGCAGTACGCCCTAGACCTGACACTCGGTAACAGAAAGACATAGGTAATCATGCCGGAAGCACATATTCGCGACTTACTTCGAGAGCGGATTCTGATGTTAGATGGGGCCATGGGCACCATGATCCAGCGGTATAAGCTGGATGAGGCCGCGTTTCGCGGAGAACGCTTCAAAGATTGGACGAAGGATCTTAAGGGCCATAACGATCTCTTGAACGTCACCCAACCCGCCGTCATCGAAGAGATCCATCGGCAGTATTTCGAGGCCGGAGCGGATATCGTCGAGACCAATACGTTCAACTCTCAATCCGTGTCGCTGGCTGACTACGGTATGGACGACCTCGGGTACGAGCTCTCCAAAGCCGGGGCCGAATGCGCTCGGCGCGCCATGGCGCAAGTGTTGGCAAAACAGCCGGCACGACGTTGCTTTGTCGCCGGTGCGATCGGCCCGACGACCAAGACTGCCTCTGTGTCGACAGATTCCAATGACGCGGCGTCCCGTGGCACGACCTATCCCGAATTGGTCCGTGCCTATAGCGACCAGGTGCGCGGTCTGCTCGACGGTGGCGTCGATCTCCTGCTCGTCGAGACCATCTTCGATACCTTGAACGCCAAGGCGGCATTTTTTGCGATTCAACAACTGTTCGCCGAAGGAGCGCGGCAGGTGCCGATCATGGCCTCCGTGACCTTCATCCAGGCCGGCAGCAATCGCGGCTTTTCCGGGCAGACGGTCGAAGGATTCTGGAATTCCATTTCGCATGTCCCCTTGCTCAGCGTGGGGATGAACTGCGCACTGGGGCCCAAGGAAATGCGGCCATTGATCGAAGAGCTCTCGAAGATTGCGCCGATTTATGTGAGCAGCCATCCGAATGCCGGATTGCCCAATCCATTGTTACCAACCGGTTTTCCTGAGACGCCCGAGTCGCTGGCGCCGCAGTTGCGCGAGTGGGCCGACAACGGGTGGTTGAACATTGTCGGCGGTTGTTGCGGAACGACACCGGACCATATCCGGGCGATTGCCGACGCGGTGCGAGGGCTGACTCCACGGCAATCTTCCACAGTTGAACCATTCTTGCGACTGAGCGGTCTCGAAGCGTTGACTGTGCGGCCTGAGTCCAATTTCGTGAACATCGGTGAACGGACCAACATCACCGGATCGCCTGCCTTTTCGAAGCTGATCCTGGCCGGCGATTACGACAAGGCCTTGACCGTGGCCCGTCAGCAGGCCGAAGGCGGGGCACAAATTATTGACATCAACATGGATGAAGGGATGCTGGATTCCAAGGCGGCCATGGAAAAGTTCCTGCGCCTCCTGGCGGCCGAGTCGGACATTGCCCGCGTACCGATCATGGTGGACAGTTCGAAATGGGAGGTTATCGAAACCGGCCTCCAGAATCTGCAAGGCAAGGGGATCGTCAACTCGATCAGTCTGAAGGAAGGTGTGGCGAAGTTTCTCGAGCAGGCGCGACTCATTCGCCGTTACGGGGCAGCCATGGTGGTCATGGCGTTCGATGAGCGCGGACAGGCCGATTCGGTCGCTCGACGCATCGAGATCTGCGAGCGCTCATACCGCCTGCTCATCGACCAAGTCGGCGTGCCGCCGCAGGACATCATTTTCGATCCGAACATCCTGACTGTCGCAACCGGACTCGAGGAGCACAATAATTACGCGGTCGACTTTATTGAAGCGACGAGGTGGATCAAGCAGCATTTGCCGTTGGCCAAGGTCAGCGGCGGTGTCAGCAATATCTCCTTCTCGTTCCGCGGCAATAATGTCGTGCGTGAAGCCATGCATGCGGCGTTTCTGTACCACGCGATTCAGGCGGGCCTCGACATGGGTATCGTCAATGCCGGGCAGTTGGCCGTCTACGAAGAAGTCCCCAAGGATCTGCTGGCGCTCGTTGAGGATGTGCTGTTGAACCGCCGACCGGATGCCACCGAACGGCTGGTCACTTTTGCCGAAACGGTTAAGCAGAAGGGGAAGGCGGTCATTAAAGACGACGAATGGCGGACTCGACCGGTGGAGGAACGCCTGGCGCACGCGCTCGTGAAGGGATTGACGGATTATATCGATCAGGATGTGGAGGAGGCGAGACAGAAGACGGCCAGACCGCTCGACGTCATCGAGGGTCCCCTGATGGCTGGAATGAATGTAGTCGGCGATCTGTTCGGATCGGGAAAGATGTTTTTGCCTCAAGTGGTGAAGAGCGCCAGAGTGATGAAGAAGGCCGTGGCGTACCTCATGCCGTTCATGGAAGCCGAGAAGCAGCGCTTGGGCACCTCCCGCGCGAATGGAAAGGTCCTGCTCGCAACCGTCAAGGGTGATGTGCACGATATCGGCAAGAACATCGTGGGGGTCGTGCTGGGATGCAACAATTATGATGTGATCGATCTTGGCGTCATGGTGTCGTGCGAGAAAATCCTGGCCACGGCCCGCGAGCAACAGGTGGACATCGTCGGATTGAGCGGATTGATCACTCCCTCGTTGGACGAGATGGTCCATGTAGCCAAGGAGATGACGCGGCAGGGATTCGAGCTTCCCCTGTTGATCGGCGGCGCGACGACCAGCAAGGCCCACACCGCCGTTAAAATCGCGCCCTCCTATCGCCACGCCACCGTGCATGTGCTGGACGCATCACGCGCCGTCGGTGTCGTCGGCAGTCTGATCAACGAGCAGCAGCGGGAGAGCTTTGCCGACACCGTCCGCGCCGATTACGATCGGGTCCGCCAGGCGCATCAAGACCGTGGGCCGAAAATCCTCCGCAGCCTGGAAGAATCACGGAAGCATCGGCTGTCCACCGACTGGGCGACCGTCGATATTCCCACCCCCTCGTTTACAGGCGTACGTACCATCGATCGGCTGCCATTGCGTGAGTTGGTGCCGTACATCGATTGGTCGCCCTTCTTCCACACTTGGGAACTACGGGGCCGTTATCCCGGCATTTTTGAGGACGCCACGGTGGGGCCAAAGGCCAAGGAACTGTTCGAGGACGCGCAGGCGTTGCTGGAGGAGATCATCCGTGGCGAGTTGTTGACCGCGCGCGGGGTGTACGGATTCTTTCCGGCCAATAGCGTGGGGGATGATATCGAATTGTACCGCGGTCAAGAACGTCGGGACGTCCAGGCGCGGTTCCATACGCTTCGGCAGCAGATGGAGAAGCCTGCCGACCAATACAACTTAGCCCTGGCGGATTTCATCGCACCGAAGGAGTCTCGCCGAGCAGATTATATCGGGGCGTTTGCGGTCACGGCCGGTATTGGTGTTGAGGCGCTGTGTGCGAAGTACGAGAAGGATCACGACGACTACAACTCTATTATGACCAAGGCGCTGGCGGACCGGCTGGCGGAAGCGTTTGCCGAATGGCTACACAAACAGGTTCGAGGTGAGTGGGGGTATGGAACGACCGAAACGCTCACGCTGGAGGACATGATCCGGGAACGGTATCGCGGTATTCGGCCGGCTCCCGGTTATCCAGCTTGTCCGGATCACACTGAGAAGCGGACGCTGTTCGATTTATTGGGCGCCGAGGCAGCATCCGGGGTGACGTTGACGGAATCATTCGCGATGTTGCCGGCGGCGTCTGTTAGTGGACTCTATTTCGCACATCCGCAGGCGAGGTATTTTGCGGTGGGGAAGATCAATCGTGACCAGGTGGAGGAGTATGCGACCCGTAAGCAATTGCCTGTGAGCGAAATCGAGCGGTGGCTGGCGCCTAACCTGAATTACGACACATAGGTTTCGAGTGTCGCTGGTGAGCCTGTCATGGCTGCGTCCTGTTGAACGAGAAGATTACGAGCGATGGTGGAGGAGCCTTGATTTAATCGAAACCGTCAATTCTTAACGGCTTCGAGGGCTACAGGAATGTCAGGGATGGTGGCTCCTGAGAGAACGTTCGCGAGCGAAGATTTGATCCGGCTGTAACGTTCTTCCGCCCAGACATTGAATGCATCCGAGTTCTCAAACACCAACTCCCAGGCCTTGGCCGCATCCAATAGTAAGAGTTGATGCGGCTGATTCTTGTCGGGGATATACACGACCAGCACGGCGGAGTTGCCGGTGAGGCTGATGTCGGTGAAGACATGGATCATGGCTGCCGAGGGAAGGGCCGTGTCACGTGTGGCTGCCTCGACGAGCGGTTTGTAGAGACAATGAAGCAAATGCGCCGTGTCTTCGTGGGGACTCCCGGTTCGTAACAGACGGGGATTGGGCTTGTCTCCGAATAGATTGTCCGTGAGATAGGTTGCCGCTTCCCAGGTGGGCATCAGGCCGGATGAGGCGAGATTTTCACAGAGATACGCAATCCAATTCCGTGAACGATGTGCCTTCATAACTCATTCAATTCCTGAGTTGACTGACGGGCCCGAGTGGAGGAATACCACTTTGGGTCTGCAAATTGGTCATAAATACGTTTGATATCGTCCATCGAATTGAAGAATATATCAAGAAGGTCGGGGTCGAAATGCTTGCCGCGTTCTCTCAGCATCAGATCTTTGGCATGGTCGAACTCATACGCCGGCTTGTAGACCCGCTGAGTCGTGAGAGCATCGAAATTGTCGGCAATGGCGGTGATCCGTCCTTCTAGTGGAATGGCTTCTCCAGCCAATCCGCGTGGGTAGCCTGTTCCATCATAACGTTCATGGTGGGTCCAGGCGATGACGGCGGCCACTTTCAACAGCTCCGAATCAGAACCAGCCAAAATACGATAGCCGATTTCCGTATGCTGGGTGATCACCTTGAACTCCTCCGGCGTAAATTTCCCGGGCTTCAAGAGCACATGGTCCGGAGTGCCGATTTTGCCGATGTCGTGCATGGGGCTGGCCGTGCGGATCAAATCGCAACGATCGGGCGCCAAGCCGTAGCGACGGGCGAGGAGTTCACAATAGTGGCTCATCCGTTGGATGTGCTGTGCCGTCGAGCTGTCCCGATATTCCGCGGCGATGGCGAGGCGCTGAATGGTTTCTTCGCGCGAGAGGCGCAATTCTTTTTCACTGCGTTCCAGCCATTCGAGTGCCTGTTGCAGGGCAATCGTTCTGGTCCGGACAACTTCTTCGAGATTCTCCCGATGCATGGCATTTTCAATTTCCAGCTTGCGCCGTCGTAACGCATTGGCCACGTTGATGAGGACCTCGTTGGCCTCGAAGGGCTTGATCACATAGCCGAAGGCCCCCATGTCCAGGGCCGCATTGGCGAGAACAGGGCTATCCAGCCCCGTGACCATGATGACAGCCGTGGTGGGGTACTGAACGAGAATGTGGCGCACGAGGTCCATGCCGGACTCGCCCGGCATATTCACGTCGCACAAAACGAGGGCGTAGGATCCTTTTTCCATTCGCTGGCGAGCTTCGCGGGATTCACCGGCCAAGGTGACATGGTACCCATGGGGTTCGAGCAGATAGCCCAGCAGGCGACGAATGGGCTCTTCATCGTCTACGATCAAGATATTGCGGTTGTCGAGCAACGACGGTTGGCTGGTTTCCTCTGTGACAGACTGGATACTCATAGAAAGTCGCCCATTAGGTTTAACTGCTCAGATGGCATAAGGCTAGGATCAGTATCGGCCACATGGGTAAAAGTCTGAAGCATATCGTGGAGCCGTCGAGGAGTGCACCTTCTATGCCATTCTTTTGTCGTCTCGGGGGCCTGTGGGCTTTCCTTGCGCGCCCCAATGATGCTGAAACGCCGTTGATTTGACTAGATTCTGTTAGCACCAGGTCGGCCGGTTTCTGGGCTTAGGGCCCGGCTGGGTCGTCAACTCTGACGCTCATCCCGTTGAGCGTCAGAGTTAGGGGGGTGTAGGGCATCACTCATCTCAATGATGGATTATACATTGGTAGCCGGTGAAGGCCAGTCGAAACGCAGCTTCTGAAATCGTGCCGAAACTGTCTCATGTGATTTGCTCTTTGCAGCCCCGTTTACTATAATCCGCTCCTTTAGATTTAATGTCGAGGAAGGGGTGCGACTTAATGGCGAGTGGAGCGGGGTTGGGTCGGATCGATGGGCGACGGCGGGATCAAATCCGGCCGGTCAAGGTGACACGAAATTTTACGAAACATGCCGAAGGATCCGTCTTGATCGAAATGGGGGACACGAAGGTCATCTGCACGGCTTCCGTTGAAGAAAAGGTTCCCCCTTTTCTGAAAGGGAAGGGGAGCGGGTGGGTCACGGCTGAATATGCCATGCTGCCACGGGCCACACATGATCGCTCGCCACGGGAAGCAGTCAAGGGCAAGCAGGGCGGGCGAACATTGGAGATTCAACGTCTGGTCGGACGTGCCTTACGCGCGGTCATCGACACGACGCGGCTGGGGGAGCGGACCATATGGATCGATTGCGACGTCATTCAAGCTGACGGTGGTACCCGTACGGCTTCAATTACCGGAGCTTTTATTGCTTTGGCGGATGCGATGACTGTCTTGAAAAAGAAAGACCTTGTGAAGAAGAATCCCCTCACCGAATACCTGGCGGCAATCAGTATTGGAAAAGTCGGCGGTCAAGTATTGGTAGACTTGGCGTATGAGGAAGACTCGCACGCTGAGGTGGACTTGAATCTGGTGATGACCGGCGCGGGACAGTATGTCGAGGTGCAGGGTACGGCTGAGCGGACTCCCTTCAATAAGCGGGACATGGATGAGTTTCTCGACCTCGGGTGGGGGGCAATCCGCGAACTGGTCGAGTTGCAGAAATCATTGATTGGCTCACTTGGCTGATGACGCAGATTGTGCTCGCTACCAGAAATCATCATAAGAAGCAGGAGCTTGTCGCACTGCTTCAGGATGTAAGCGTCCCTATTCGAACGCTGGATGATTTCCCCGGGGCGCCGGATGTCGTGGAGGATGGCGACACCTGTGAAGCGAACGCCATGAAAAAAGCCGTAGAGATTGCACGCTACACGGGATTGCCGGCGGTCGCGGATGATACCGGCCTGGAAGTCGATGCGCTAGATGGACGACCTGGGGCCTTTGCGGCTCGGTACGCGGGGGAACATGCTAGTTATGAGGACAATTGCCGAAAACTGCTCCAGGAGCTTCGTGGGATTCCGGCAACAAAGCGCAGCGCTCGATTCGTAACGGTTGCGGCCATCGCATTTCCTGCCGGCGAGACCGCATCGGTACGAGGTGTCTTGGAAGGATCGATTGCCGAAGAGGCTGCCGGTTCTCATGGGTTTGGGTATGATCCGATTTTCATCGTACCGGAATATCAGCAAACGTTGGCTCAACTGCCGCCTGACGTGAAAAACAGTATCAGTCACCGTGCCCGTGCCTTTAGCGAGGTGAAGAGACTATTGACGCAGATGATGGCAGAACGGAGCTCAGTCGGGGCGTAGCGCAACTCGGTAGCGCGCCTGCTTTGGGATCACAGGAGACGGGGGTTACTCAAGTCACTGACGACTCGGGTAATCCCCGCGCTAGTCTTGTAGATTTGCTTCGTGGTCCTCTCAGTTCTCTCTGTTGCTCTCCTCTTGCTTTCCACCCACTTTGTCCCTCTTCCTAACACTGTAATAACACCTGTTAACACGCCCCCCGGGGGTACCCTTGGGACAATGGGCGGGGGCGTCGCCTGTGGCGGGTACCAGTACCGTGTAATCCGGTCTTATCAAAAAGCCGAGTATGCAGCTTTCATTGCAATGGGCACGTACCGACGCACGGAACGCTCCAACCGTTCCTACTAAGGAACACGTCTGCTGGATTTATCTTTAGGGGTCCATTTGCAGGGTCGGGGCACTCGGCTTGCCCCGTCGGGCAGTCTTTGAAGAGGAAGTCAAACGCCTCCGTCGATGGACCGTTGCATTGGGTATCGTAGCATGTGTCCCCAATCCAGGCGGGGCCACAGCCGAAATTATTGCTCACGGGATAGTTGATGGCAGGGTTGGGGTAGCCTCTAACCATTTTGAAATAACAGCCCTCAAGATCGTTCCTTATCAGCGGAACGACGATATGCCATCGCGTTGGAGAGAGGGTCTGCCACAACCACACCGCATAGCTCATCTCCCCAGCGGTACGCATCGCCTTCTGCTGCTCATCCGTCGGCGCAGTGCCTACGATGGACGCGGCAAACGCGTTCAATTGTGACCAATCGGTGACGACCTGGTGGTGAGTATCATTGTTGCCGTTCAGCGCCGTGTTGTACATGATCGCGAGCTTGCCTTTCACTTCGCCGACCGCCAGGTTCGGGTCCGAAGGAAAGCCACCGTGCTTACCAATATAGTTCGAGACTTGGTTAAAGACATTTGAAAACACGGGCGGAAGACCGACGACCGCGCCACCGATGGCTAATCCGACCCCGAGGAACAACTGCGTCAGATTTGCGGCTATTTGGCCGGCAGGGTCCACATTCTGCAATTTGGCGGAGACCGAATCGACATCGAAATCCGTCTCTGCAAAGATTTGCGTCAGCAGCGTCTGGCTGCCCGTGGGACCCAGTAGCCAATCATTGGCGGTTTGGACATAGCTCAGCTCGGTCCTGATTTGTGCTGCGACCGGGGTCCAGTTGGCAGCGATGCACGTCGGTGGAGGCGACAGGGCACGCAAGTTCCCTTGCAGGGTCGCAATAAGGCCGGAATCAGTCAGTTCGTCGTAGTGGCTGCGGAGGTCTGTGCCATAGGTGCCCGGCGACGTGCTGATGTTCGTGCTGAGGTACTGATAGCAGGCATTCTGATCGCCGGGAAACGGCGGGAAACTGGGCTGGCCGGCGTGAGCGTGTCCGCCAAGCACGGTCGCAAGCATCATCACCCCTGGGAGCAGCTTCCATGTCCAGGCGCTATGTTGTCCTGAGCGCATAAGCATTTTTACAAAGACCCCTTTTGGGCGGGAAGATATAACTCTTCCTGTTAGCTGCCAGTCGCGACGTATACGTACTCACAGATCATTGTGGGGAGAGCAAGAATACGCAATCGACCTATAGGTAGTCAACTACGCGAGACGCCGGTCCGGGATCGGGATTTTGAGGCGATTCATCGGTCTGACCCGCCCGGATGCGGGGTTTTTACCGGACTACTGCGAGGCGGCCTTTTGACGTGTTACACCGGTATGCGAATGGGCGACGTGTTCTATCATCTTGACTGAAAGCAGGTAAAACCTCATTCAGGGAAAGCTGGTATTGCCCTGAATTGCATAAGGCGACGCTTCTGCGCTTGCGGGGGGCGCATCCAGGGCACACCTGACTGTCCTTACAGCATGTGCAAAACACGTTGACGCCCCCCGGGATACCCTTGGGACGATGGCAGGGGCGTCGCCTGTGCGGGTACCGCGTAACCCGGTCCCAGCAAAAGAGCCGGGGGGTGCCCCTTGTTTGACCTCCTTCAACGGTCTGACTGGCATAATTGTTAGAAATTGAGTATGTGACTAGTCTGGTGATGCCATGCGCATCTGCCACCGGCGGTTTACAAAAAACCAGGTCAGCCGGAGGTACCAAAACCCCAACTCCGTACGCCAATGCGGGAAGGCAAAGAGTAGCGCGACAAGCATCTGTCCAAACTTTAGACAGCGAGATAAGCGGTACTGATTACCGGCGTGTCGTACCTTTTTCTTATCCATTACGGTTCTCGGGGCGGCGAACTAGCGTGTGTGCGCAAGATGAGCCAAAACCGGCTGGTTCCTCATCGTCTCTTGTAGAGACCTAATGAATGCGACCGACGAGGTTTCGCCCGCGTCCATGAGCCCTCGATAGTGTTCTTGGGCCAGCGCAAAAAACGCCGGGTGCTTGTCGGCTGGTACGCCCATCATAGTGGCCAAGACAGCCAGATGCTCTCCGCCGCCTTGTGCCATATCCTGGGATAGGGTATCAAACGCGCTCGCGACGAACATATTCGCCGTCTGTTCTGCCATCACCTTCCCATCGTTCGTGCAGCCGGAGGTGCCAAAGCTGATGCCAAAGGTTTGACTGCCGAACGTACCGTTGGTGGTGGCCATCATCACTTGGGGGGCGATGTTCTTGGGAGTTTTATATTCTCCCCAGGCCAGTTTCCCCAATCCGCACCCAGGCCCATTGTCAGGAATCCCCGCGACGCTCACAGTGACATCAAGCATGAGCAGCACACCTGCGAGTAGAGTGACCGATAATGTTTTCATAGCGCCTCCCGTGAGATGGTGATTAATCGACATCCTAACTTACGTCTCTTTCCGTGACTGTCAATCGGAAAACCATTTGTCGATCACACCACTCCCAGACAGAGACTCACCGCAATTCCCAACACCATGACTGAGACGAGGAATTGAATGGTCCGATATGTCATTTTCTCGACCAGATAACTTCCCGTCAATGTTCCGGCCAAGGCTGATGCCATGGCAGCGAAAACAGTGAAGCGTTGCGCATGCATCGTCGCCGTCGGTAATTTCACCCCGTAAGCCGTGAGCCGCGACGATCGCCAGCTTCAAAACTGGATAGCTAAAGGGAATCGGTGTCGATAAATAAATTGCACATGTGAATAGCCTGCCATCAATCCTCACACCTCTCTAACAGGCACGACTGTAATAATTTGCCTCTGCTTCCGTCTTAGTTGGCGAAGGCGCAATTACGCTTCTCATCTACTATAGGAGGCCCGATGAATGCCACGACGCATGCACACCATCACCATTCTGTCGCCCACGTCCCTTCCCTCAATCAATTATCCGTGTCTGCCACAGTGCATTGCTTGACCGGCTGCGGCATCGGTGAAGTATTGGGCATGGTGATTTCGACTATGCTGGGCTGGGGGACGGTAGCTTCCATCGGCATTTCGGTCGCGTTGGCCTTTACGATTGGCTACGCCTTTACGCTCGTTCCGCTCCTACGCGGAGGAATGGGCTGGGGGATGGCGGCCTCCCTCGCATTGGCCTCCGATACCGTATCAATGACGGTCATGGAAATCGCGGACAATGCGATCATGCTGTTGATTCCTGGGGCGATGGACGCCGGGTTAACGGATGTCCTGTTCTGGGGAAGTTTGGCTCTCTCGTTGGGAGTCGCGTTTGTGGCTGCGGTGCCGGTGAATAGATGGCTGATCGCCCGAGGCAAGGGGCATGCGGTCATTCACGAACATCATTGCCACTGAGATTGTAGTCTGGGGGGGAGTTCCAATCTTACGAAATCTGGGCCGGTGCGGCCGCTCGGCATTGATGGCGACTGCCGTATTTCGGCTGCGTTCTAACCTGTGGGGGGGAGCCCTTGCGCGGCCTTCTGCCCCCACCGAATAGGCATACATGGGACCCGCGTGATAGGGACGCCATTTGGTTCATAAAAAATAAAAGAGGCCGGTAGCGTCAGAACATTCTGCATGCTAATGCAGTACGGCAGCAATACATGCCGGTGACTTTTCCACCTTGAATGGGATGAACGCTAGGAGTGAGGCGTACGACTATACTCTTACATACTCAGAGGCAGAGCATCGTCCCCTGGTATGGTCAGTCACCGAGCTGGAAGCCAAGCGTGTGACGAAACCAGCCCCTTTTGTTGAATCGTCTTTTGAAAAGGCCAGCGCGAGCACAAAGCACCACAGCAACGCGGCAGCACCGAGGAGCAATCCTAACGTGACAAACAACATAGCGGCTTTTAAATCCCTTCCTGTCTACCCAATGTTATGTGAATAAGGGAGGTCTGTGGCGAATGGCAACCCTACCGGCCCAGCGACCACTCGCAAAGTGTTTTCTTAAAAAGAGGGCGGGGTAGTGATCCAGTCTAGCGTTTACTGGTCGAAGGCCGTGGTTCTACGGTGGCGGAATAATACAACGATAGGACCCATGTTATTACAAATCTCACGTTCTCGCTCCTTGAGAGAGACATCCTGGCACCTTCCTCATCTGAGTGTAGCCCAAGGTAGAAAAGAGCGTGCGTAGAATTGGAAATCTCGCAAAGTCCAAAAATTCATTAACATCTATTGGGATACTCAACTGCATAGAACCTAAGCTGTATGCTGCGAGCAATTGGGGAGCGAAAGAACAGACCGAAAAATTGCTGACTTTTTCGCTGTGGCTTTAGCAGTCGGGAAGCTATTGCACGCTAAAACACCCTTGAGTGCTATTCAGCGAGACTGTCTAGTTAAATGCCATTGGTGAGGTTCAGACATTCTTCGACGCATGGGAGACTCAATCAGCTCATCACTGGGAATATTTCCAAAATGATGGAGCCTAAAACGGTTGAGCCTCAGTAGCGTGCACACCAAGGAATCCAGCTAGTTGTCGCCATGCAGTCTCTTGCCTAAAGTCACGAACATGAAGCTAAATCAACTGATCACCTGATCGCGGATGTACTCTCGATGGCCATGGACATTCGACAGCATGTCGAAGATCGGCGGAGGGGTCTGACCCCCTTGCAGATGGATGGACTGTCAAATGCCGTCCTTGCGATCCATAATTACCTCCGTTCCTGGAAGGCTCACGAACTGGGGCTCAGAGAAGCTTCGTTAATCCGCGCCTCCACCGCTCCCGCCAGTCCCCGCACAAAGGAATCATGCCATGCTGAAAATCCCATCAGAGAAATCGTTGAAGCTCATCTGAGTGCTGATGCGGATTGTCCACAGCCATCCATCAATGAGTCATCTAAAGGTAGTGGCCGCTTATGGAATGCGGGCGGGGAGTGTAAGAACAGGTTTCGGTGAGGTTACTGTGTAATGTGCGCAGTGTTTGCAGAGGACGGAAAAATAAAAGTCGGGGTCATAGCGTTCGTGGATGTGCTCTTTGGGAGTCTCAGGTAGCGGACTTAGTTTAGAGAGCCCAATCACGATCTTCCCCCTGCATGCTGGATTCTCACACTTCACGACCTTCTGCCTTTTCGTCATGGAACTCCCCCCCAGGCCATTCTCCGTTGTGGGCTTCCCTCTGTTCCATTCTCAATAATGAGAATTGATTCCTGCGTGGCACATCAGGTTGTCAATGAAGGGAACTGGGAATCAATCCATTCAATGGCCAGCTTTTTAGCCACCGTATCCGCAGCCTCTTGGGTGGGCAAGAGATCCTTAGGGTTCCCGGCAATAGTGTGCTCCGTTCCATTTCCCTCGGAACGCTTCACCGTAACCTTCGGAATCCACCCGATCTTGCGTCGGTACGATCGCAATTCTATCAGCCAGGTTTTATGGAGAAGTGGTGGCAGATCAGTCATTTCAGTGTTCACCTGCCCCCCACGCCCTGGGCGAGTTAGAGGTCCTGTTGCGTGGTACCGAGCCGTCCTGTCGCTGGCAGTCGGGATTCACTCGATACGGTCAACGCACCCAGCTTATTTATCGGCATAACCCCATGCTTGGGCAGAGAAGGACAATGTCCCTGTGTTTGCCTTCCATTGAATCTGAAAGCATAGCTTCTCACCAGCTTGTATTGGAATCGGCCCCTGCACAGTCCCAACAAATATCCCAGAGCCATCCGCATGCACGCGAGCGGACGGAAAAATTGGTATCGAGATATTAGCCTTGGGTGTGGGACTGTCGTCTCGCACTACCATCCATGCCGACAGATTCTCGATTGGCCCTTCCTCCTGGATCCAAACGCTGGCCATTTGCAGCATGAACGCTTTCTTGTCCCCAAGATCCACAACTTTCAGTTCCGCATGAGCGTTATTTCCCCCGCTCGACACCGAACTTGCGAGTCGAATGATCTCCTTAGGAACGCTAAAGAATTTCTCCGACATAAATCTCCTCTCGTTTTTGACCGCCACCTTTACGTGAGCAGCGATCAGATGGGCAAGCTAGCACGATTTGCTAGGCCATGAAAACAAAAGGCGGTGAGAACCCGGGGGCAGGGTCACGGAAACGGGATTGGGGGTTTGTGCATGGCGCCCGCTGGCACGGACGGACCATGACAGTGCATCCAGAATTCGACTTGCCTTCACAGCATCTTTGACCCCGATTCCCGATTTTGTTATACATTGTGAATGTTTCATTACAGGGGAGTTACATGATGCAGCCGTCGCGAGAGAATGAGAAAGCAAAGAAGAAAACATCAAAGGTGGAAGCCAAGAAGACCGCTAGCTCGAAGCCCAAGGATTCACTACGCCAGCGGCCCACCACTTCTTCACCTCCGCCTCCACTCTCAGCCGTTCCGGAACCTCCTTCAACAGGACCAGTGTTGACACAAGAGGAATATCGGGCGCGTGTCGCCCGGAAAGCGTTTGAGCTATTCCAGAAGCGGCAGGCTCTTACAGAGGTGGACGATTGGGTAGAGGCAGAACGCTTGGTCAAGCTGCAACTGCTAGATGAGCAACAGGGGGCATCCGTCTAAATTTCGGTGCTCGGTACTTCTCAACGGCGATTGCCTAAAGAACTACCTATGTCACTTCCAGATATTCTTCGATGCCCATGTGGGTTTGCGATTGCCACAAGCGCGTATGAAATGGAGTGGCCGGATGCAGCCGTTGACGCTGGGAAGATTGTGGAGGAACCCAACCCAAAGTACCGGGAATATAGTTATGCTTGTGTTGAGTGTGGACGGTTCATAGTCAATCGCCAACCCCCAAAGCCGAAATGACCCGCCTTCCACTAGTGGGTGAGACCAACTCATATTTGCAGTGACCCACCGAGCTGACCACAACGCCAAGGCGGCGCGGAAGTTGGCGACGATGGGGGTGGGCATGCACTACAAATGAATGTCAACTTTCCTGAGCCGTATATGGTCTCTTCGGATTGCTACTTCCGAAGAATGGGAACGGCTTCAAGCTGTGGCTGCCCCCCATTTGAAACGATTTCTGACAATAGCCTACGTTGTGGGGCCTCGGCGAGGGGAGTTGCTCAAGTTGGAATGGCCTGATGTCGATATGAAGAGTAAGGAATTTACGTTGCGGCACACGAAAAACGGGGAGACACGGACTGTGCCTATGACCCCGATCGTGTATCAAGTATTCCTTGAACTGTGGACGGAACGTCGCCTAGACACTCATCGTGTGTTCCTGTATAAAGGAAAGCCATGGAAGAATCCCCGAACTGCCTTCGCCGCTGCGTGTCGCCGAGCTGGGATCAAGTGCGGACGACAGGGAGGGGGACTAACTCAGCATGACTTTCGGCATACCGCCAGTACGAATCTGAGGCGAGCCGGTGTCGATACCATGACCGCCATGAAGATTGTGGGACATAAGAGCGAGCAGATGCATCGACGGTATAACACGATCGAGCCAGCAGACCTCCATGAAGCTGCCGCGAAGCTCCATCGGTACGCGGCTAACACGCTAATAACACCTCCCGATTCTGGTGCGGCTCAGTCACCTGCAAGTGCTGGAAATCATTCAGTCGGGGCGTAGCGCAGCCCGGTAGCGCGCCTGCTTTGGGAGCAGGATGTCGGAGGTTCAAATCCTCTCGCCCCGACCAACAATTTCAACCACTTGCGTCGTCTTCGCGGTTCTCTCCATCCCCCTCCGTTCCGGTTCCTGTCACGGTTAGACTTGAATTCTCTCTCGCCTCTGTCCGTTCCAGGTCCGGCCTGATCCGTCCACTGCTTGTCCTTCCCAAACCCTGACACGCCCTCAAGCGCACCGTGTAGATGAGTGGGGGAGAGGTGGGCGTATCGTGCAACCAAGTCTGTTCCGCTATGTCGAAGGAGCGCGGCAATGGTACTAGGAGCCTGTCCGTTCATGGCGAGCCGTGAGGCGAACGTATGCCGCAACGTGTGCCAGGTGACGCCATCCAGCTCGGCGCCTTCAGGGCCGTCATATAGATCCGACCATAGAAGTTATCGGGGTCGAGGTGAGTCTTGGGGTTCTGACTGGGGAACACCCAGACGGATGTATTCCCGGGGATGAGGCTTCTCAGAATCTCCTTGGCCTCTTTCACCAAGTGCACGTATTGCACCATCTTTGACTTGGTCTGAGGGAGGGTAATCAACCCTCGGTCTAGATCAATGTCGGCCCATCGTAGGCTGAACTGCTCAGACTTCCTCAAGCCCGTGAGAATGGCTAGCCGGATCCAGGCATCATACGGGTGACCGATCGCCTGACACAGCTTTGTCTCTTCCTCAATGGAGAGGAAGCGAGTTTTGCCCGCTCGTACCGTGGGCAGCTTGACGCTGCTGAAAGGGCTTTTCTCAATCATGCCTCGCCCGATGGCCCACCGAAACACATGCCGAAGGAACTTAAGATAATGCACAATGGTTTGGGGCGTGTAGAGCTTCGCGGCCAGGTCTGCCATGGCTTGATCGAGCATGGTCGCCGTGACGGCGTGTAGGGCCTTCCCTGTGAGACGGTCTGTCCACCAGCGCCCATAAAAGGTCTCATCCGCAATGGTGGACGGCTTCTTTCCACTGGTGGGGAGTGTGGCGAGATACGCGGCAATCACCGATGAGGCTGATTCCTTCCCGCCATGCCGATAGCGCTCCGGGAAAAACCGTCCGTCCTTCTGGTCTTGCTTCGACTTCTCATAGAAGTTTCGGGCTGCCGTTTTCGTCGAGAAACTGCCGAATCGCCGCTCCTTCCCTTCGTGATAGAGCCGCACATTCCATACTGTCTTACCCGTCGAATCTTTCCTTGCCAGCAAGCCCCGATCTTTTCTCCCTGCTCGTGCCATACCTCACCGTCCTTTCTGTAAATCCTGAACCACCAGATGAACGAATGTAGCCGGATATCGTGAAGCCCTTGAGCCGCAAGGCATCGAGCTGCGCCTTGAGCGTCACGGGCAGTTGAATCAGGATCTTGGTCTGTTTCATCATGCCTCCAAGCTGAGTAGCGTGATAGCAGTCTATCAATCTATATATACGACAATCAATCTAGACTGTTGACGAGCTAGCAATCTGTCCTGTACCGTTCGCCGCATGGCACGAGAAAAAGCAGAAGGGAAGAAGGCGTATGGATTGCGCCTCGACCAGGCACTGATGCGCGAGCTGTCGCACCTGGGAGTGGATGAAGACCGCTGGCTGAATGAATTGGTCGAGGAGGCGGTTCGGGACCTGTTGAAGAAATATAAAGAGAAGCGAAAATAAGACCGCGCCTATCCATGGTTGGATGAGTCATCCGGCAGAGCTGCCTGCGCATTGATGACTGTGGCCGATTCACCGCCATTTCTTTGAATAATGACCCGGATCGTTTTATCGGTGGCGATTTCTGTCTTCGGCTTTCCGTAGGCATAGAAATGCATGAGGATTTCCAGCTGTGGCGAGCGCCCATTGAGCATGCGCCTCTTCAGGCTGGCCTGATAGTCAGGATCCTCCACCAGACCTAGGGCGATCTCTTTAATGGTCACTGTGGCCCGGTTCTGGCACTCCTGGTTGCCTTCCTCCGGTCTTGGGTTTCCCTTTTTGAAATCTCATGCTCGTTCTCTATTGCCTCTCTGTTTTGGAGGATCGGGACACTCAGGAATCACCGTCACATGTTTCGTATTCACGGCCGCCTGATAGCCTGGCCAGGACACATAGGCCCACGTCACGCCGTCCTCGTCGGTATGGACAAACTCGACGGGAAAGGGACCGTCGCACCTGACCGTCTCCCGAGAGCCAGGTGATGAGGGTGCCAGCCTGAATAGGTGTAGACGTTTGCCCGTGAGGCTTTTGAGTCTCAGGGGGAGTGTTGCCCACGTTCGGCGCTTCGTCGCGTAGGCGTTTGGCACGCTGCATCCAATACCCCATGGCGTTCCTCTCCTAACCCCCTACCGACAACCGACAACTGACGGAAACATCGCTGCAGTGCAGCTGGTTTGAGCGTCGGTAACCCCGCAACAGACAGACTACCGACAGGGTGGAACGTCTCGGGGAAGTGTCGGTACGTGTCGGTCTGGCTCGTACCGACGAGGACAGCCAGCGCGGGGACTCGCTTTTCGGTCCACCTGTCGGTTGTCGGTACGACATTCGAGTAGTTCACGCGCGACCGCCTTTCAGTCGGATACACCTGACGGTGCGTGTCGCGTCGGGTCTCTGACAATCGCCCCTTGGTCTAAAAGAGACTTCCACACCTGATTGAACAGCAGTCCGTCGGCATTGCCGTGGCGTTGGATGGTGCGTCGGCTCAGGCATCGTCCCTGGGCGAGGGCGCGTCTGATACTCTGTTCGCAGCGACCGGCCGGGGTTCGGGCATGACCGGCCAGCAGCGGCGCGACACGTTGCGCTTGAGTCTTGAAATATTCGACGAGTTCCAAGGCCGCCCCGAGGGATTCCTCCTCAACCTGGGTCGCCTGGGGTTGGATGCCACGGCATGAATCAGCGCGAACCGCGGGGCATACCCTTTCAGCTTGGCGTAGGCACCGCGCACGATCGCAGGAAGGGCATGGTTTTCTTGTTCTCGACAATGCTGATCATGCCACTCGATGAACAAGGCTTTGGCGGTTGGACTGAGCGGGAGGACGATCGAGCTGCCGTCCGGATGAGCGGGCAGGCTATAGAGGCGTGCGACCAGTTCAGCGTACGCGTCTTTGACTGTGCTTCGTAGGATGGCCGACGGCCAGCGCACCGGTACGGGATTAGGAAACGCAAAAAGGAGGCGATGGAGAAAGCCGTCCTCGCGATTGTCTTCATCTAGGTCAGGCAACACATCCGGGGGTACACAGCCGAGGACGGACAGGAATGGTTTCGAGACCAAGATAGGATCTTTGCCTTTTCGGTCGACCGCCAGCGGTTCCGAACTCCAGGCAGAGAGAAAAAACTGCTTATCAGAGCCATTCCCGTTTCGATATTGATTGAAGCCTTTAATCCACGCCGACAGCTCATCTCGTAATATGAGGATGCCTTGGGGATTCTCGCCCAGCATCCCACCCAAAGCTTCCGTGGTGACGTCGGCCGTCCACGTGCGTTGAAAGACGGGCTTCTCGGGCTTGGCGGGCACCTCATCCGTTTCCCGCTTCTTGTGCGCATCGAGATCGCGATGATATCGGGCGATGCGTTCGTCATAGTCCGCCAGTGCGAGGCTGTACGCGTCTTTATATCGGTCCTGTTGGCGGTAGATAGGCGAGGCGACGAGGTTCAGGGCAGGCGTTTTCAGGGATCCGGGATCCGCAATACACGCGAGATAGAGGGAGGCTCCAGCCGTCCAATCCGGTTTGAGCTGAATGGCCCGACGAGTGCCAATGGCGGCCCCAAGACACACCAGGACTGGCGCAGCAATCAGATCCACCGGGACCGGCAGAGACGCCGCGGCCTCACGGACAAAGTCTTGGACCGGTTCCGGTAACGCTTCGACGGGAAACGAGGGAGCGCCCACCTCTGCCTCATTCATGTCGGCTGATTCTTCCGCCGTACCGACACCGACAACCGACACAGGGGTGTGGGTCGTTGTAACGGCAAGCGCTTGCGGAGGCCCAGAGATCATTGAGGAGAGCCCGTCGAGAAAGTGATCCTGGACCCGTTGCGTGTCCGTCTTCGCGAATCGTTCGGCTTGTTGAAGGAATGCCGTGTCACGCATGTTGCAGGCCCTCCGCTTCGAGTAATTGCCAAGCATGGCCGACCGAATCGAGCGCCCTGTCCAGTTCGTCATTCGTCCAGGTGTCGATGGAGAGGCCTTGAGCCGACTGGACCAAGCGCTCCGCCTCTCGAAGTGCGTCCGACTGGCGGCCCTTTGCCAGCGCAGCCGCCTGCTGGGTGGCTCGTGCTCGGGCTCGTTGCTTTATTGCTTGTCGACGATCTGGCGAGTCAGGAATGTCGCGGTCGTAGAAGAGGTCTACGACGCGCAAACCGAGTGCTCGGGTGATGTCTCCAAGGGAGCAGCCACTCCAGCACCGTACCAACAAGCCGCGATCTCCTTCCTTTACGCTGAGGCTTGGAGAATGGTCGTCATGGCTGGGACATCGCGATTGCCAGCCTCGGGGCGTCTGTTTCGCACCGTCCACAAGTTGAAGGAAACTGTCGATGGTCATGATGCGGCGACTCCCTTCTCCTGGGAGTCCAACAAGCCGGCTATCGCCCGGTGAGCTTGTCGGATCAACTCCTTCTGTTCCGTAGTCCAAGGCTGCCGCCGCCACTCTCGTTCCAACCATTCAACAATTAAGCGAAGGGCACGAGAGACATTGAGAGAGATGGGTATCTTGTGACTGGACTGCAGTTCACGTATAGTTTCCATTGTTCGGGGGGTCCTTTCAGTTTTGAACCGCCGCGGAGGTCGCACTCTTCGGCGGTTTTCCTTTTACTGGATCGTGTCATTGCTCTATTGGCCCGCAGTCACGCCATTCCTCAGCGCCTGACGGACCTCCGCGATCGAGAAGCGTAGGCCGCGGCCCTTGACTCCTATCTTGTAGAAGGGGACCTTCCCCGCCTGCACCATTTTGTAAAAGGTGGACCTCGACAAGCCTTGCGCAGCCGCGCACGCGTCGATGGGCACCAAGGGCTCCTTATTAACTTGCTCTGTCTCCATAGAATGGCCTCCTGTTATCCGTGCGATTCACCGTGAAGCGCACATACGCCAGATGTATCAGGTGAAAGCAGGGTACGTAAGATGGAGTATTACGGTTCGACTGTCGTAACGTGAAATTACATGGTGGAGGATTGCTCAGGGGAGCGTAGGGAGAGAAATTACACTGGCGGGTACGACAGCTTAGAGCTACGGACGGCTACCAACTCGCAACGAGTCGGGCGTTCCGGCAAAGCGGGAGTTCCAGGCACTTAACAGTCGATGAAGCACCTTTGCAGCGCTCTTACGGGAATACGGCGGACGGGCTTGCATGAGCAGTTGCATGAGTTGTCGTCTCGCCTCTTTAACACGAGGGCTTTTTTTGCTGCTATGCATGGCCCTCGCATTTTTCAGAATCGTGTCTACCTCACTCACCTTCTTCAGGCCAGCTAGTAGCGCCTGTATGTTGTCTATGTAAACATTATCCAACTGTGCGCGTAGCTTCTCGGGAAGGGGCGTAAGCCTGAGAGATTCCATGCTCTGGTTCATACACTCCCAGTTCTGACGGTCTTCCTTAATTAGTCTGCGCTGGGCGTCATTCATTCGTTGCAACGATTCGATGCCCTTTGCGTGCGTCTCGTCGAGCTGAGCCAACGCCTTCCAAACATCACGAGCCGCGATGCCCCGTGGAACAAATTCCTGCGTGATCACGTTCCTCGTAATGGTGTCATTCACTTGCATGAGCCGCAGCTCCGCGAGATACATGAGTCGCCTTTCCTCGAGAACGGATTGCTCCTCTGGCACAATGCGCGGCGGTCCTTGCGGTTTAAGCCGGAGGCTTATCTTCCGCCAAAGCCGGCCGACTTGCACCAGGATGTCTCCCGGAGAATCCTTAGCAAACGATGGGGAAGGAGCGACCTTGCTCGGAGGAGGCGTATTAGTCTTCCTAGGCTTGGAAACGGTCGCCAAGCTATTGCTGCTGAGCTTACTTTTCCTCGGCATGTTCCCTCCTGACGGGCTCCTGGAAAGGGGAGGGCAGCGCCAGCACCAGGAATGCTGGCCGGACGGGGATCAGCTCGCCGTTTGCTGCCCGCTAGAGTGTAGCGTCAGGGAATCACGATGTGAAGGTTCGCTTCCTCTTACTCCTCGTTTCACAACGCTGTTCACGACAGTCCATAGTAAGTACTGCATTGCCCGCCTTGCCCTTCCTACTCCACAAAGGTACCATCGCCTTTTAACTAGGATTAAGCATTGGCAATAGACGCCACTGAGGAACATGACCCAACGAGAAGATCAACTCCTGCGCGATGTCGTGAATGCGTTGTCCACCGCCATGGTGACAATCGTACGGGCCCTAGTGGTCCAGTCGGAGAAATCCGGGCATCCGATTAACGCGCATTCCATCGTTGCGGCGTTGAAACAGGCCGGGAGCTCGTCGCCCAATTTCTCTCATGACACTGAAACCCGCACAATGCAGCTCACCATTCTGAAGAATATTGCCGACCAGTTGGAAAACGAGCACGCGAGAACAGAGCCGATTCCTCTGCCACCTGGCTAGCGTTACTCGTACCTGAAGGATTGAAATGGAACCACTCCTGTTAGAACATCGTCCGCTGGCGTTCAGTGAGCTGGCGGCCATGCTGGTGCGGTATGCGCACGATGCACAGGTGACGCAGGTCATCGAAGAGGCCTTGAGACGGCGCTTGTCCGATGCACCCCAAGGAGCCGCCTAACTCGGTGAGCGCTTCATTCGCGAGCGGGTGCCGCTTCAGGCCCAATTGGCGAAACCAGGGCGCAATCATCATGCGCGTGACGGCATTCGGATCCAGGTCCTCCAGCTCGCCGAAGTACCGTCGCAACCGAGCCGCGCGGTTCGTGCCATCCTTCATCGTCGCCAGATGATACCGACGAAAGATCTCAAACCATTCCCGTAACCGCCAGGCCGACCGGCAGCGCTCCTGCATGACGGTATCCGTCACCACAGGGAACCGCCGGCCAGCCAAGACAGTCGGCTTCATACTGCGCACGATCGACCTTGGGATCGGTCGTCGAGGGACCAGGGAGTGTGCGTCGTGCGTACATTCGAATAGCCTTACTTGCCGACGCCTCACCCTCGGCTTGCTCTTCCTCTTCGAGTACAGCGCGTCATCACCACTTTGACCAGGTAGGTATTCGGATTGGTTTCGCGCAGGCCCTTCAATTGCTCCACCGCGTCCGCTTTGTCCTCCGTCATCAACCCAGTGGGATTAAACGGCCCGCCATGCTCATCATTGCAGCATTCCCACATCACGTGGGTGTCTTGTGCTTGAACGGTCTCTTCGCTTTGCGTCGTTATCATGGTCTAGCTCCTTGTGTGGGTAGAGAGTTTCGAGGCACATGAATGCACCCGATTGTGTGAACCGATGGGCTGAGCACGAAGAAACGCTTCCAGTTCGTCGAGCGTCGGGCTGCGGTCCGGAGTGACTGTCACTGGCGTCGTTGGATCGCTCTTCCGAAAGAGTTGATACTCGCCGGAGTGTTTAGAGAAGAGTCTCGGCCGGGACTTTCGCACGACATAGCCACGTTCGGCGGCCAGCTGCCGCACGATGTTGTCGTGCAGTTCTGCAGGCGTCTTTTCCGGATTCCGCTCCCGCTTCAGGTAGATCTCAATCTCCGTCTAGCGTTGCCTCGAACTCGTCGCCCAGTAACACCCGATTGTTGACGAGATCGAGCAACCGATAGGCACCGCGATCGACGAGATCCTCTGGTTTGGGTCGTGAGACCCGACAGCCGCAACGTCTTGCCATTAGTGCCAGACGGCCCCGGTGGCGTTGTTCAATGGTGCTCACTTGAGTTCCCTCCTTTCCTTTGCGGCCCTCAGTCCGAAATGTTGATTGAGGAGATGTCGAATGATCCCAGACGCGCTGGTGCCAGTCGCGCGAAGGGCATCCAACTTGGATTTAATGCGGGTGGGAATCTGTATGACGAGTCTGGACATTTTCATCGTGCCCTCCAGTTCATATGAGATAGCGTATAGTTAATGCTATCTTAATGTCTACAATGCTGTCAAGTGATATGCAATTGAACATTCACTAGCTATCAGGTACCTTCTGTGGCTTGTTCAGTGACCGACTTGGAAGGATGTGCTGTGGCTAGACCGAAATCACCTTTTGTGCGAAGACTCTTCGCTTTACGATTGAGAGAGGAATTGTTGATTGAGCTGCGACACATAGCCCTAGATCGAAAACAGCCGGCCAATCAGCTTTTGGAATCGGCGATAGAAGATTTTCTGAAGAAGCATCGAGAGAAGAAAAAGACTTCTGTCTGACATGGCACTGAACAAGTTTGCTCTTATCCTGATACATCCTCAGCTCGTCGATTTGCATCTTTGGGAAGCGCATACCTGTGTCGTGGAGAGGGACATTTCAAAACCAGGGACTGTCACGTCCTTCGCTCTTTCCCACCAATGAAAAAGTGGGAGGAAAACGGCTGGCCATTGAGGAAGCGTGCACAGGAGTCATGGCGGTATTGGAAAGTGAAGGCAGCGCGTTGGATTTAATTCAGCTTCAGGTGTGGAATGAGGAGATTCGGCAGTATGGACCTAACGTCCAAAACGGGTCCGAATAAACACTCCGAGAGTCAGCGATGCAGGACCGCTTGAAGAAGCAGAGCGGGAAGAAGAAAACCTAATAGCATCCTCATGCTTCTGCGGGACAGCAACCATGCAGTACCGGCTGGAACAACGAATTCATACGCTGGCACGGAACCAAGCAGGAGAGCAATGGCCACGCCCCGAGTTCACAGTAGATGAAGTTCGCTTCTTATCTTGGAATTCCAGCGGATCTCATGTCGGGCAGGAGGGACAGTATTGGTTGGCGACTACAACTCTGGTCGCGGATACTCTCTTCAAGGCTTGGGACGCATTCTCGGAAGAACTGTCAACACTCGTCCCGAAAATTGCCACTGTCAGCCAATGTTATACGGAATATGCCGACCAGCCTGTCCTCATACTAAAGGAAGGGTACCGACACGGCATTCTTACGCTATACCGAAGAGCGCCGGGTTGTCGGGATTAACCTTCGACAATACAGAACTGAAGGGCCCTCACACACTTACTTCAATCGTCCCAAATTCCTAAAGAATTCTATTGGTATTGGAGTGATGCAATAAACTGCACCGGCTATACATCCAAACTAGTCTTGGCACTGGCGGTCAGCCGGGCGCGAGATCTGGACCTGTGCGCGCTGCAAAAATGAGAAGGTGAAGAGGCGGGAGTAGTCTCGCCGGCACACACCAGTGCAGTCGTCCTTGGTCATTCACCTCCTAAATTTTGAAGGCGCGAATGTTCCCTCCAAGCTTCGATCTCCATGTTGGGTTTCCGTCCTTGGTCGTCGGCGTTGCATTGTATTTTCTTCCTACCATCATTGCGTGGATGCGGGCTCACTACAATCGTCTAGCGATCTTGGCGCTGAACCTCCTACTGGGATGGACAGTCGTGGGATGGATCGTATCTCTAGTCTGGTCCTTTACTAATCCCCCACCGAGCACCAATCACCAGGCATGACGGTCTTCAAGCTCGGCTTACTCCTATTCTGGACGCTCTGGCTACTAGTCGTGTTTCTCACCAATGTGTTTGAGGGGCTCAAATTGCTCCGAATTGTGCCGCCGTATTGGAAGTTTGCCTCTCAGAATTTTCAAGCCATTGCGCAAGCGACTGGCACCTATCAGGCTCCCCCATGGATCCCGAAGATGCTATTTCTCGGGGTGCTCCTGTGGCAGTGCGTGGCACTCATCCTGTTTGGGCGAGCCGTCGTCTCAAGCTGGGCCAACTGGTCGTTGTCGATAGCTCCTGTGCACGAGGCATTCGGCGTCAGTCTTGGCCTCCTCGCAGCCTTCATGGTTGCCGATGAGATCTTTAAGCAGTACGAGGTCGAGCGCGCCCATGTCTTGTTCTTCGCTGCTCAGTTGGTCACTCTGCTAGCGTTCTACATCCTACCGGCCTAGTAAACTCTGGAGAGACATTACATCTGTCATGCTCCGTTTCCAGAACAAACCAGATGAGATATTTATGATTCTCCTCAACGAGGCGATAGAGGACATGATTTGCTATGTCGAAATGGATGACGATGTGGATGAACGGCAGGATGCGCTCAGAGCCTCCATGCCACGAAGCTCAGAATTATTCGATGCCAGAGGAGCCATGGATCAGCTTCGAGCACTTCGGGAATGCTGAACAGCGACACGCTCTACAAACCAACTGACTATCATTGGCTGCTGTTATACGAATGCCTGAGGTCGTATTGTGACTATTTTAACGACGAGCGCATCGGTGATCTTTACAAGCTGCATCAGATCGAGTCTATCGACTTCGGGGGACTGATAGAATGCTATTTCTGGGACACCGACTTTCTTAACGATGACATTCCGAACGTGTCGCTTGAAGTACGGCAAATGATGGGTGTTTCGTCCGAAACGTTCGGCCTCACGGCTGGAATGAAGCCCCATCCCGACGAGCTTACGCTGGCAGTGTGTAATGTGGAGATGGTGGATGAGTTCAAAGAGCACCGAGACACGATTTTCATCCCTGGCTCGAAACTGTATCCGATCTTTCTCGGATCCCCAGGAAAACTAGCTTCAGCCCAAAATGGTGGCCACGTACGATGCAATCACCGTCCTACTGCAAAGCCTGTTTTGCCGCCATCGCGGCCGAAGAGTTGCCTGAAGATGCGGCACGATTGCACGAGCTCGACCACTACTGGGCGATGCGCCAAGACCTCAAGCACTCACAGGGGCGATGCGCTCGCTGTGGGAAAGAGGGTGACGTGGTCTATCACGAGGCGATTGGTTGAGGTGGAAAGCGGTGTCCGTAAACGTGGTCACACTATGGCCCATTGCTTTAAGTCCTGGTATTAATCACACCTTCAGCATCCCATAGCGTCGCGCGGCCTGAATCATCTCAGCTGCACTGGACACCCCTAATCGGCGCCTGAGGCTCTGGCGATGGCTGGAAACGGTGCCCGGGCCCACCTTGAGGCGCTGAGCAATCTGAGGGGTCGTGAGCCCAGCCACGATGGCGTTCAGCACCTGCCGCTCACGTGCGGGGAGTTTCAATGGCTTCGTCGCGGGTATCGCGCTCTTCTTTCTCATGAACACCCCAGATTTGCAGGAATGATCAATGGCATGATCTTAGGCGTCTTTTCCATCTCTTTTCACTCGTCATGTTCTACGCAAAAACCCTATACATTTCCGACGCCACTCTATATAATCATATTGACTCCCCACTTCTATAGAAAGGTAGGTGCCCCCATGTGTAGCCCCTCACCACCAGCCACTCCCGACTTCAAAGGCGCAGCTCAGGAACAGGGAAGTGCCAACGTCGACGCCGCCCGCGCACAGGGCAAGCTCAACAATCCCAACGTCTACAGCCCTTACGGCTCGCAAACCGTCTCCTATGACGGCGATCAGCCGACCATCACGCAATCCTTCTCGCCTGAACAGCAGGCCATCTACGACCAGGGCAACGCGACGAAGCTCCAGCTCTCTCAACTGAGCGGGCAAGGGGCGCAAGCGCTGCAAGGCGTGGTCGGCAAGCAAGTGGACTTCGGCGGGGCACCATCAGCCCCCGGCGATTACTCGTCCATGCGCAACCAGACCATCGACGCCATGATGGCGCGTCCGAAAGAGGACTACGCCAGGGCCACCGATCAAGCGCAATCCGACCTCGTGGCGGCGGGCATTCGCCCCGGCACCAAAGCCTACGACGACAAGATGCAGCTGCTCCAGCGCGGGCTGAACGACGCGAACACGCAGGCCGCAGGCAACGCCGGGATCCTGACCTCGCAGGCCTACCAGATGGATATGGACCGCCGGAAGCAGGCCATTACCGAACAGCTCGCACAACGCCAAGTGCCGCTCAACGAAATCACCGCGCTCATGTCAGGATCGCAAGTCAGCAACCCCTTCTCCACACCAGGCTTTGCCCAGAACGCGCAAGTCGGGGCCGCGCCGGTCTTTGCCGCGCAGCAGGCTGAGCAGCCAGTGGGGATCGAGACAATAACAACGCCGATAGAGCCGCCATGGGGAACCTCCAGAACGGCATGTTCGCATTGGGCGCGGCCGGTATCAGTGCAATGGGTGGCGGGGGGGAGGCGGCAAGGGCGGGACCACGAACAACTACTATTAGGTTACCGCGAAGGAGTGCGGATTTCCTTCCGCCTGGTCCAATCGTGGCCGTGTTCGGTGAGGGAGTTTAAGCCTATCGGTCTTTATACTGGAGGCCCTGGCGGTGGGTCATTGGAGTCTCTGCTCATCCTTGCGAGCATTGCAGTGATCTAGTAAGGACGACGCATAGTATTTGACGACGGCCAATTCCACGATGTTCATCGCTGGTCTGTCGTGCAAGGCCGGAGACAGTAGTGTCTCGCACAGTCGCGCGAAGTCTTGGATTTCTTGACGGGCGGTTTACACTTACCACACCAGCCACGTGAGCACTACAACCCAAAACAACGAGCCCACCACAGCCATTTCCCAAATCAACAAGTAATCAGTGTCATGCATCCCTGTGCCGCGTCCTTCCATGAGGATGAGGTCAAACGGCACAGTGGAACACGGCAGGGTTGGACGTGTCGATGTGTCGAATCAGGAGGTGCTAGAAGTACGTAAAAGGAAGCCATGGCCTGAGATGCGACAGGAGACCGTAAGCTTGAGGAAGCAGGGCATTGCCGGCAAACATCGCGCCTATCTGCTGATCAACAATCGATCGGAAGGCAATGCGCCGCTGACGATGGGTTCAATGAGATCAGCGGATCGGCTTACGCGAAGAATTCAACGTCTATCGATAATGTGAAGAGAATATAAAAGCTAGGGTTTCTAGCAGCCCACCCTCGAGACGATGCCTGGTAGACTCAGGGAATGTCCAATACAAAGAAGTTACCGGACGAACGCGCTTCACGCGCCTCACAGAACGTCCAAGGGTCCCCCCGCTTCCCCGCAAGAGTGACAATCCTCGTGATCGACGATGAGGAGACGGTGCGCGGCCTCTTCCGGGCGATTCTCGAGCCGGTGGGGTATGCCGTCGTGGAGGCCGAAAATGGTCAGCAGGGTATTCGTTGTTTTCGAGAGTCGCCGACAGATGTCGTGATCACCGATATGTATATGCCGCAGGGAGACGGCTTGGAAGTGATCCGCCAGCTACGACCGGCCTATCCCGCGCTCAAGATTCTCGCGGTGTCCGGCTCGGGAGGCACAGAAAACCTGCTCAGCAAGGCACGTGGATTCGGTGCGGATGCGATTCTGTCCAAACCCGTCGGCGTAGAAGAACTGCGCGCGACCATGGCAAACCTCCTGGATCACACTGGATTGAATGGGCTTCCGCCCCTCACGCCCAGGCTACACGGCTCTAGAGATCTTCCTAGCTGACGATCGCAAAGCGAGTGGTAGGGTGCTACACTCCATGGCACTTTGCAGTCAGCTTTCCTTACACTTTGCGCGCGTAATACCCGTCGCCGCCCATCGCATGAGGACACCATGCCCCGTTTAAGTTCGACCCTGTCTCACCCCCTACCGTGGGGCAGTCACCTCTGTGCGTTCTACCGGTCTGGCGCTGACCTCCAGACGTTGGCAGGCTCCTTTATCGAGGCCGGGCTAGAGGACCATGAAGGCTGTCTCTGGATTCTTCCCGTCTGGCTCAGCGCATGGGATGCGACGACGGCCTTGCAACGCCCCATTCCACAAATTCATGACTACATGAGGACGGGGCAACTGGAACTCGTCTCCTCGAATCAGTGGTACCGGCCGGAGGCCCCATTAGACGCCGAGGCAATCTTCGCGGACTGCATGCGGAGGGCAGTCCAGATGGCACCACGTTTTGCGGGGCTACGGGTGACGGGTGATACGTCGTGGCTGCAGTCCCCTGACCAGCGCGCCCAATTCCTCGACTATGAACACAAAGTGGGTCAGGCCACCGACAAGGCGAACATTGTGGCTTTATGTACCTACCCGGCCGCCAGTTGGGGTCCGACTGACATGCTCAAGGTGCTTGAATGCCATGACTCCCTCCTCCTGTCCGGCCAGCGTGGATGGCAGATCGTTGAGAGAGACGGCGACTGAGAGTGTCTAGCGCCCAGCCGTGAGTTCTCCCAGTATGCTACTCAGTCATGACGTGTCTGGAGTCGCTTCAGAATAGGAGTGCGGTTCTTCGGTTCGCCACAGCGCGCAGAGTATCCTCGCCGCTGGATGAGCTGGCCATCAGGGGTCCAGGTAAGCGTCCGATGGGGACACATTCCGGATCGTCGGGAAAAAATATCTCCATGCCGCGACTCTACGGAAGCCGCCGTGGTGAAGGACATTCCACGGAGGATGGGAACGGCTGTCCGAGTGGTGAAGGCGAGGCGAGCGATCGTTGGCCTACCATGGGACCTTCCTCGACTTAACCCTACTGAAGTCCCCCTGGTACAGTCTCAGCCTGCAATGGGCTGGGCGGGTACGGGGCTTCCCCTAGTGGTGGGGTCTTATCGTGTGCTGTAGCATGGCACCTATGTTGGCGAAGTTCTTCAAAGCTTTCCTGGAGAAGTACACCTGTGCAGTATGCCGTCGATATCAGGCGACGCATGGGCTCCTGTGCGTCGAATGCCACTTAGACGAACGGCTATCGCTACGCGCTGGTGTCAGGTCTTCCCAGTCCATCAACGGTGAGATGGACGGGGTCCTACCGACATTCGACTTGCCTACCAGCCACTCCACATTTGTTCAGAGCCACTGATTTGCCAGGGTGTCTCCCCGTAGCGTCGAACCCTTCCGCTGCCCTCCGTAAGAGAAGGCTTAACCATGCTGGGGTCTCACTACCCAACAAAACTGCTCATCATTGATGACGGCCCCGATGTCCGCAAACTACTTCGGATCATCCAGGGAGGAACCGATCTCGTCTGCACGGCTACGCCGGATACGGTCTTGGCCAGTAAAATCGCGGTGTGCGACCCGCCCCATCTCATTCTGATGGATACAGCGTTGCGGACAGGGGATGGATTGCTCCTGCTCGACTGGTTATGTGCCAACATGCATACGAAGGATATTCCGATTATCGTCGCGACGGCACAAACGACTCCAGGATTCGATGCCTGGGTCCATGCGAAGAATAGCGTGAAAGTTCTTCAAAAGCCCTGCGCGAAGGACGTCTTGCTCGATCTGCTCCAGCAAGTGCTGGAAAAACAGGTCCGGATTAGCGGCGCATCCTAGTGTGTTGTCCGCTATTTTGACGGGCCATCGATCTGCTGCCCGGCTACGAACTCACGCGGGGGTTCCGGCGGACGGCATGACTATTTGTCCCTTCTCCCAGCCACAAGGTGATGGTTATTCCGCTCTTCGGCCATTCATGTCGTTTAAGTCGCCACTCCCGTTCAGCAGATGTGGGGAAGACTCAACCGCGCCACTGATTCGCCGACTTCTCTCGTCTCATTCGTTTCTTTCGTAAAGAGGAGCGGGACAGGCGGCCGGGGGATCCGACCGCCGAGGATCTCGAAGGGACCTCTAGCCGCGTCAGCTTTAGGTCGGTCACTGCCGGCGACGAATGACTAGCACTTCTTGCATAACGGGGATCAGGGATATCCGGAGTAGACCCGCTTCCGGCGCTGGATGGTGACATGCCAACAGTGCGTATGCGAGGCGTCGTGGTCAACGCGGCGGATATTGAGCATGGGCAGCCTCGCTGATTGTTTGGGTGACATACCGCTCCAAATGCGCCGCTTCGCCCGGCTGGACGAGGACCAGACGCAGGCCACACTCGAGCCCTCGCGTCCAACAGACCGAGGCCACCTTGACGAGTATCGCGCTGCTTAACCCCGGCAAGACGATCAGAAGTTCCACCACGGTCCCCCGCTGCAGAACCACGTTCGCATCGATCCGACAGCCGTCGCGGGACAGATTCCAGAGATGCCCCGTACCCAGCAGCTGATCATTGTGAAAATAGACGGCACACTGCACTGGCAGTCGCTGATAGGTCCGAAGCTGAAAGGTTGAGGGGCGCATGGTCGGCCAGGTTGCGTGGGCGTGCGTCATAGGACATCCTCCTAGAGAGAGGCAGCGGGTCGTGCGTGCTGCCCAGGCGCATCACCCGCTTTCGACCATGCGGTTTGGTAGATGGAGCCATGCGGCCATGTGATGCTGCCAGTTGGCACGGGTGAGATGGTACCGATGACATTCCTGAAGGACCGTGGGGATGTCCAGACGATTCAAGAGCGTCGCAACTTCATGGACAGTGGGATTGCGATCTACGAGCAAGGCCTGCTCGATCTGGATCTCTTTTTCAGGAGTTTCGTCATAGGGCATGATGGTGAAGAGATGGTCCTTCCCCTCGACTTGGCGAGACAGAATGGCGGCATGTGGGAATCGCCTCACCAAATGCCAGATGACGGCTTTCACTTTGGCCTCAACACGCCTGGCTGTCTCGTGTTCCATTTCTCGTCGTCCTCCTCAGTGGACACATGTACCTGCACGACGATCGGACTCTCGATCCCAGGGGCCTAAAAACCTACGCACAGCGGCGTTTCCCCCCAACTGGAACTGAGCCGCGCTCGCTTCTCAATATGACCAACATAAAAACGAAGCCTCAGTTGATCGTCCCCAGCCATGCGGATGAATTCAATACCCGCCTTGCCATCCTGGGCCCATCGCACAATTCCAAGGTCGATGCGCATGGGCCGGTGCTTGTCCAGGTACACCCGAAGTTGGACGGGTTGCCCGCTTTCCAACAGGACTGCCGTCTCTATCAGACAACCGGGTACCGTCAAATCTAAAATCTGCCCTTCTCCAACGCGTGCGCCGCAGGACAGCGTTGCCTTACACGTCGTCTTCTTCCGATCACTGTAGCGTGTCTTCACACAGGCCTCCTTGTGTCGGTGTCGTGTGGTGCATGTTTTAAGCGTAGCCGGGGAAGGCTGGTCTGCCTATGCCACGGAGGACGGAGGGCGAGGGACTACGGAGGGAGGGGGAGGAGTGCCGAGCACTTTCGGATAAAGGTTCAGCGGGTGGCTTGATCCTCCTGCTGATCGAGCTGTCCAAGCCCTCGATCGACTGCACTCCACCGCGTGCTCAGCGGATGGGGGGTACGAACCCAGACCGCCAAGACGAACACCATGGCCACCATGATGCCGAGCAAGAGCGCACTGCCCAGGTGTCTCATAGGTTCACCCTTTCTTCATTCATGGAGAGAGCATGGTGGATGAGTTCAACCCCGAACTCCGACTCACGAGCCCACGTGACGAGGCCCTCCATTCGATTCCGTGTCGTGCTGGGCACCTGCAGAGACAGCACCACCACCATGCCGGGACTCGCAAGAAGATGGCTTTGGACGAGGCACCGGCTGGGAGAGAGCTCCCACACCCAGCCGGATGCGATCACGCCCTCCTGGCACAGACAGACCGTGCAGGAGATGGGAAGATCGGTCAGATCTGTTGGGCAATAATGTGAAGTTTGCATGCCGCGACTCTACGAGCGCCGCCCTCGAAAAGGACATTCCACGGAGGATGGGAACATGGGTACGAGTGGGAGGCGAACCGCTCAACTCATCAGCGAAAGCGCGCTGCGTCTCCTGGCGAAAGGCGGTTGGGATGGAGCGGAGGCCCCAGAGGCGAACGGCCAGGGTCATAATAGAGCTGGCCGCTAGACACGGTTCCCGGTATACCGTCCACGCGCGTATGGTGCACATTTTACTCATTGAGGATACTGAGGCCGTGCGGGGGCTATTTCGTGCGATCTTGGAACAGGCCGGCTATGTGGTGCGTGAAGCGTCAACGGGGTCAGAGGGAATTCGTCACTTTCATGAGAATCCGTCGGATGTCGTGATCACTGATATGTACATGCCGAACGGCGACGGCTTCGACGTCATAGGCGCCTTGCGACGTGAAGACCCTGCGCCGAAAATCATCGTGATGTCTGGGCAATCGAGCAAGGGGGAGATACTCAGCGCGGCCAAGCTGATGGGGGCCGACCTGATCTTAGCCAAGCCGGTGCCCATGGACGAGCTGTTGAACGCGGTCGAGACGGTCTTGGGGCAGGTTCAGGCGAGAAGACCTTCTATCGGTGAATGAGAGGGAGTCGTCGGCACAGTGTCTGTCAGGCGACGGGCCGGCCACGGATCCGGACGGGATGGGGGATTTCAATATGCGAAGGCCGGGGGCCTTTTTATACCCACACGGCAGACCGAGTTCTTTCGTTTAATTCGTTTATTTCGTAAGGAGGAGCAGGACCGCCGGCCGGGGGATCCGGACTGACGAGCAAGTCGACAGGCGAAGGCCGGGGGTCTGAATCGTACATAGGTCGTATATGTCGTTTATGTCGTCTACCCATTGGCAGAATGGGAGAACGCCTCCCGAGCTTTCGAGACGAAGGTCAGGGGGGCTTATTTCGCTAATTCGCTTTTTTCGCCAGTAGACGCAGCACACGAGGTTGCCGTGGAGATGTGTGTAGCTAGGCCAGGGGTTCCCTTTTTGCCATGGTGGCCCCGCCGACAAACCGGGGGGTCTTTCCTGCCAGGGAGAGCCGAAAATCTCCCCTCCATCGTTCCGGTTTTCGTCACGGTTGCGGCTAGGGGATTCCCTGGTTTCTGCTCACGCAGCTCCCCCCGGTGTCATGCTGTAGTCTCCTGTATCCGATCGTCACTATAACCACTGGAATCACTGGCCTCTAGGTACGTGGCGTGTCGCCCTGTATCTCATGGCTGAATATTCTAATGGGCTTTGGGAGCAGGATGTCGGAGGTTCAAATCCTCTCGCCCCGACCAAACTACTTGACAGACTGCATGAAATGCATGTGATAGTCGTGAGTACATACCTCACACCACCTCTGACCCTTTCTCCATCATGACTTTTCCCAAGCTCCGGCATGGCTTGCGCGGGTGTGAAGAGTCTCTTCCTACCTATCCAATATTTTTCCCCAAGCCATGTTAGTGGGCCCAATAGCGTCGACGGAGCCTCCTATGCTTAAGATGAGGTGCCCTCTCACCGATGAATTTCCGTCCGTTGGATGAAATTCAGCGGTACTTTCACTACCCCTCTATTCCGCTTCGAGTCAGTCATCTCGCCTACTGTTTTCCGGCGAGGGTGGGAACTGCCAAGGCTGGCTTTGCACGATGGTGGCCACGTGCAAAGCCAGAGAATGATCCCATTGGCTTTTTCCCAATCTGCTGCGCTGATCAAGCACCTCATAATGGTTGTGTTAATAGGAAGTGTTCGCGGCCCTAGGTCTTCTCCTAGGATCGAGGAATGTTCCAAGACGATACAATGTCACTCGCCGATGCGCAGACCTACAATGGTGTGCCTGTGCGCTTTCGGAACAAAGAGCATTTAAGATCACGTATCAATGGGACGGGCACTATTTAAAGGGGGACTATGGGAATGGACATGATTGCTCTGAGAGGAACTCCTTGCCAGGGGACTGCGAAAAAAAAAACGTCTCTCTATCCGAGCCATCACGGTTCACTTGGCCCTATGTACCCTCCTATTCGGGAGCATTGCTCCATGGGTGTCGGCTGCGGGTGAGGACGATGTGCGAGAGTCGGCCCGCCTGTTGGCGGTATTATTGGATTCTGGCCGGGTGGCGATTGGCCAAAACCAGGAATTGATCAATGACCCCGGAAAAGGGGACAAAGGTTTCACCCCAGAAGTGTTTGCGGAACAGACGATCGCCTTATTTAAAAATCGAACCGGGCATGATTTGAAAAATCTTCAGACCGCTCACATACCCACCATGGCTAAGCCATTGCTCAAAAGGCTCTTGGAGGAAAGTAAGCAAACCGTGGCGACGTATCAAACCGTCATCAACATGAAAGGAATCAAGTACAAAGGATTGATACCAGCGACGTTCGGTACCGAGACAGGAGCCCGATTCCAACTCTGGTCCGGCCTTTACCTCAAGCAGACCGCACCCGATCATCTTCTTCGTAACAGTAAGAACAAAGCGGATGAGTTTGAGCTAGCCGCAATGCACCGAGTGGGAAATTCAGAGTTTTCTGGCGAGGGAGATCAGATCTTAAGCGAAGTAGCGGAAGGTGGAAAGTCTCTACGTGTTCTTCTCCCTTTGTTTTATAACAAAGCCTGTTTGAGCTGCCATGGTGAGCCCAAGGGCGAGCGAGATGTGACCGGGTATCCCAGGGAAGGCGCGCAAGAAGGAAACTTGGGAGGGGCCATTAGCGTGAAACTTCCTTTGCCATGAGGCGAGCAGAATGAACCACCCGGCGTTTAACCTGCCTGCGTCCGTAGCGCACAGTGCTAATGCGCCTGCCATGCCTCGAGCCCTGTGAACTGCATTATTGCAGTGCCTCATCAAAATAGTCAGGAGCGAAGGTCGTCCCACAACTATTGCAATGCCACTCGGGGCCTCGTGGAGTGACTCTATGCCCAGGGATTTGGGGAATAATCAAGCGTCTTTCGGGCACAACCTGCTTGTGGCAATGGGGACAATAATATGGCGGCACGGGTGTAGGGCCTTGTCGTACCATCTGATTACGGCCGCTCCTTCCAGACGAGATTACCGAACTGACTATCTCGCCGTCCTTTTTCTACGTCCAGAAAATTCTTGAAACAGGAATGGGCTGCATCATATCCCATGCGCTACTCTCGTCAGCGCAAGTCCCGCTTGGGCCAATGAAAGACTCAACAGTCCTGAGTTGGAACAATGAGCAACAGCCCTGCAGCTGCAAAGTGATCCACGCTTTGGACAGGAAGACCACCAACGTGCCCAGAGTCATGAGACCTATCGTCACGATAAGCGCACGGCGTCTGCATACGCGCAGTCTTGCCACAACGCACGTTTTCACGTATAAAGGCCGACCGCTAGAGCGGGAGAGCAGGTCCTTTGAGAGGGAAGAGGGGAAATGAGAAGGGAGTAAAAAGGACGAGAAAGTATGAGTTGTGTATGATAGGTCGTATGACCAGAGCAGCGCCAACGCAGTCTCCGCAGGATGAAAAACTACGCGAACTTATTGTTTATATTTCATGGCGCAGTAGGAAGGACCCGAACTTCGGCGCAATAAAACTTAATAAATTACTGTTTTTTGCAGACACGGCAGCCTATCGAGAATTGGGTAAATCTATTACGGGAAGCGAATATCAACATCTGCCGGAAGGTCCATGCCCTCGGCGCATCCTGCCAGCAAGAGAACACTTGCTGAGTCAGACACCACGAGCTATCGAGTTGGCTTATCAGCAAACAGCTATCGGCAACCGACTGCACCGCATCATTCCTAAGCGAAAGCCCTATAGCATTTTTTCAAGGCCAGAAAGAGACATTGTTGACCGAATTGTAAAACACTTTGAAAGCTACACTGGCACACAACTCAGCGATCTATCGCACAAGGAACTTGGCTGGAGATTTACCACCGATTATCAAACTATCCATCTTCGGACGTCTTGGCTGTCTCCTGAGCCTTTGACTGAAGAGCAGATACAGGTAGGCCAGCAATTAGCTCGAAAGCATGGACGTACCGTCTAAATCGTATCAGCTCATCGACTCAAAAGAGTATTGCAAGGCGGCGAGGCAGCTTTATTCGCCTTTCAAGATTCGAGATGATATTCATGACCTATTCCTGCGGGATTTTTCGGGCAATCTCAGTGAATGCCAGCAGGTGCCAGGAACCTCACTGTATGCTATTCCATTGCGGACTGTGTCACCGCTGACGATATACTTTACAATGAACGGGAATATCATCGAATTGATAGACGTGGAGCCGATTTAGTGAAGGAATAAGCATCGCAAATTCTACACCCTAGCTTGATAGACACATCCGTTCCGAAGTCAGCCATCACTAACCCTTCCCTTAAGCCTACTAAAAAGGGAAAGAAGCAGAATGCCTTTCATCCACGTTAAAGACTTTTATATCAACGTGGATCTGCCCCTTGTTTGTCCACATATTTAAGGTTCGTCGCTCTCGCCACTTCCTCGGCCTCTGCTTTAGTGGGCAGTGTGCGATTGGAATTGCCCGCCGTGGGATGCACGATCTCTCTTTCAGCGACCGACACCGTCACCTTGCCATGGGGCACCCATCCACCTTCGGCTCGCTCCGTAGCCCAAACTTGGGCTCGATAACCTTTATACCGGAAAGGGGTCTGTGCGCTCATTGGGGCACCTCCACTGACATTGGCTGGCCTAGGTTTCTCCTGGCCCCTCGATACCAGTCGCCAACTTGTTTGCATTAGATTGTCGACTGTCCACCTACCTCAGAACACCCGGCACGACGAAGGAGCAGCAAAAGGGGAAGATCCGTGATGACTAAGCTCATCACGGGTCATGGAGTGTCAGGCCATTAAGGCACCAGCTTGGCACCATGTGCCAAACTGAGCGCTAGCGTCCTCCTTTAGTCGCCGCGTCGGCATGCAAGACAGTCATCGCTCATCGCCCGCTGAGGGACTGCTTTTCTCGGAGCCTATGGAGCTGCACGCCGAGGCGCACGGCATTCAGCAATCGCTACTTTGACACCGGCTTGATGAGATAGTCGCAGACGCCTGGTTTGCGAGAATTTCGTTGAGGAGACAATCCGAGTCGGCCGTCAGGATTAGGAAAGGGATGGTGGGGTAGTGGGTTCGAAGGTGCGCGATCACCTCTGCTCCGTTGATTTTCGGCATTTGGAGGTCACAGATGATCGTCGCAATGTCCGCCGTCGGGCCGGAGCTCTTCATCCTGGCAATAGCGTCCTCACCATCGGAAGCCTCCACGACGCGATACCCGGCCTTCGTCAGCATGAAGTGAACCGCATTCCGGATGTCGGGATCGTCATCGACGATCATCACCGTCGCGGCTTCCATCAGATATACCTCTTTACAAACGGCTTTGTTGATTCGTCGTCATACCCTCCGATCCGTTCGCGTCGCTCTTCGGTTGTTGTCACCTAGTCTCCTAACGAGGCACTGATGCCCGCCTTTCAGTATGCCGGTCGGTTTAGGGGTGCGTGATAAATGCCAATGTTCTCGTGTCTTTTTGCGGCGATATCGCCCCTTTTGTGCTGGAGTCCTTTTGTTTCTGCGAAAGCTTCCGCTCACACTCGCGAATCACTTCACTCACCTGTATCTTTTTCCTCAAGGAGAGTTTTTCAAAGTTCGTGGGCGTGAACACTTCGCAAGGATTGCCTACTGAGAATGCTGACTGCGCATCCATCGCTAGTATCACGCTAAAGATAAGGAAAGGTTTTATGGAGATCCAATGAAGGTGTCGTTGAGAGGTAGTCATAATGACCTCCAAGAGATGCCTAAATGAGAGGGACTAAGTTCATCAGATGTTCAAAATTTATGCATCGGCATGGCCGATGATCGATTTCTTGAGCCCGGCTGTAGGGAAGAGGGATACGAAGGGGGAACTTCCGACTGACGCTCGTCCGTTCGCAGTGGCGGTGGCTTACTCGATCGACACGATCACGGAGGCACTTCCCAATGTGTCGTGTGACTGAACCCACACGCATGAGCGACATCTCCTCTTAGCGATTCGTGATCGAGAGCGCCGTGCACCATAGACGCATGCACGTTGGGAAAGTAACAGAAGCAAACGATCACCATAAGTAGACTCTACCCACTGCTTTACATGACGACCTGATCATCTCGATACGTGCAAGTTAGCGACCTGCCGCGAACTCTCCAGGCGGGATCAGATAGAAAAGCATGAGATCGTTGAGAATCCTGCCCCCTATATAGAAAATACGGCACCGGACTCACGTGAATCTAAAAAGATACTTCTCGTATCTCATCAGATACCAAACTCCTGATGAGGAAGGCAGCAAGATTCACGGCAGGGCGAGCTAAGCCTGTGCTGAGTGTAGGTTCCGATTTAAGCGTGCCGCATGGTACAGGGTTTGCTTTGTACCTATCGCATCAGTCAATGCGAAAGGAAGAATGAAATGCATGCCATGGTGACCGTTTCACTCGTGACCCTGCTAGTCAGTGGGCTCGCCATCATGAACGTCTGGAGGTCCTGAGACCGTTCGATACGTTCCAGGCCAACCGGTTCTCCTGCGATTCGCCACGCCAACCCTGAAGGAGGAGCGGTCCATGTCTCACCGAGGCGTCTGCCACACAACGTACCATGCCGCGACTCTTAGTCGTCGAAGATGATCCCGATCAATCTCGGATGCTCTGTGACCGTCTGAAGCTGTACGGCTATGCCGTGGGTTGTGCGAACGACGGCCCGGTAGCCTTGGAGATGCTTCAGACTGATTCCTTTAACGGTCTCCTGCTCGACCTGAACCTTCCCACCATGCCAGGACACCGTGTGCTGGGACAGGCCCGGCATGCCCGTCCCGATCTTCCCGTCCTCATCATGTCCGCTTCGCTGGGTAGGATTTGCACGCTGAAGGAAGCAGGGCCCACCGCGTGTACCTATCTCGTGAAGCCCTATAACAGTAGCGAACTCAAACAAGCCTTGGTGAAGTCCTTCGGTCCGCGCCCGGAGGCGATATAACATTGAACACCAATGCTTGGAAGAAAAGGCGATATGACTGATGAGGACCAGCACCTGCCTGCCCCGGACCTGCACGGCAAACTAAAAGAAGGGGAGGAGTATTTTCTTCGCGTGCTGGAGGGCGTGCAAGATTATGCCATCCTCATGCTCAGTCCCGAGGGCCGGATCTTGACCTGGAACGCAGGCGCCCAAGCGATGAAAGGGTACCGGGCACAGGACATCATCGGCCAGTCGTTCTCGCGCTTTTATACCGAGGCCGATCTGCAGGCCCAAAAGCCCAGTAAGCTACTAAAGGTCGCGGCACGAGACGGCCGGGTATCCGATGAAGGCTGGCGAGTGCGCAAAGACGGATCGCGCTTCTGGGCCTTTGTGGTGATTACCGCGTTCTATGACGAGACTGCCACAGTGCAGGGCTATGCGAAGATCACCCGCAATATGACCGAACCCCACGAGACCATGCAACGCTTGGAAACGGCGAATCAGCGGCTGCGCGAGCTCGACGAGGCCAAATCGCTCACCATCTCCGTTGCCTCGCACGAGCTGCGTTCCCCCTTAACGTCGATCAAAGGATATGTGGAGAACCTCCTCGAAGGGGTCGCCGGGCCGTTGCCCGACAGGGTCCTGTACTATTTGACGCGCATCGATCACAACGTCGATCGCGTGATCCGCATGACGAACATGTTGTTGGATCTCTCTCGGATTGAGTTGGGTCAGATGCCTGTGCAACTCGGCACGGTCTGTACGAAAGAGGTCATCACCAACGTGCTCCAAGATTTAAAGCCGCTCGCGGAAAAAAAGGCCATTACGGTGCAAGCGGAGGATCTGGTAGACGTGCCCGTGAGAGCCGACCGGCATAAATTAGAGCAGATCGTCTGTAACCTGGTTCATAACGCACTCAAATTCACCCCAGAGCGAGGGCACCTCATCATTCGATCCAATGTGACGACCGACCACCGTCTCACGATTACCGTCGAGGATACCGGCTGTGGGATTCCACGCGAGTATCACGAAAAAGTCTTTGAGAAATTTCATCGCGCCCCCTCGCCGGTTCAAGAAGGCTCTGGCCTCGGCCTCGCGATTACCCGGAAGCTGGTCGAACTCCAAGGCGGCACCATCTCGCTCGAAAGCGAGCCGGGCCGCGGGAGCCGGTTCTGTGTGTCACTGCCTCAAGCCGTAGCGCAGCCTCACGCTCCCCACTAAACGTCCACTCTCCCATTCCATCATCGCGAACGACTACAGTGATCGGCTTCTCGTCTGGCGCAATGCACTCTGCTGACTGGCAATTTGCTGCGGCGGATGTTACGGGGAAGATGCAAGGAGCTTGTGTCTGTATGGCACATGGTTGGAGAGGCTCCTAGACCGCTGATTGCCTATCAAGCACCAGCCTCAGAACGCGTGGCCAACGCAGCGATCTTTAGGTCTGGTGCAAGGTGGTGCCAGCTAATGGCTCGACCTGTGATTGGACAATTTGAAGGCAAAATAGGTAATCCAGGGGTTCACGACTGGGCACTCGCGCCACTACACCGGCTAGAGCCAAGGTTAGCCCTTCACATCTCGGTGGCAGCATCGTACCAATCCCATTCTTTCTATCCCTATTTCCTAACACTAGGCTAACACCTACCCCCCTCATGGTCACTCCCTGCCACCCGCCATTGGTTTTGGTACCATCTGGGAAATGCGCGGTGAAAACAAAAGGGCGGGACGTTTCCAGCTTTGCCGCCGGTGGTTACTGCCTCGGGTGCCTGACATGCTCATGACAGGGAACATCCAGGCCCGTTGCGTCCTGCTTCCAACCGGGGGAGGTCCGGAAGTGCCCTGTGAAAACCTGCGCTTTTGGCCTTACCGAATGGGTAAGCGTTCAAAAGGGATGAGTGAGAGCGAGGCTAGCCATGAATGAGCAGATATCCATGAGAAAGCTGTTAGGCGTTGCGGAAGGCGCACAGTACACAGGCCTCTCTATTCACACCGTCTATGCGATGGTAAGCCAGCGGCGTATCCCTTACGTGACGGTGGGGAGGCTGGTGAAGTTTGATGTACCCATGCTGGATGCCTGGATACAGAAGAACACGGTCATGCCGATGCCGCCTAGATGAGCCTAGGAGTGGGGAAGTGGAAGTAGGCGGGGGGCCCCCTCGCCACCCATCCCTTCTCAATTCACATCAGGCTATTGCAGGAGATAAAAGGCCAAGACACACAGGGCAAAAACGAGGCTCGCAACCGCAAGCTTGAGGTACCAGAGGTTATTGTAGTCGGTCTTATTGAATGTATTGGTGTAGCGGTTGCGTTGGTTCATCCCATTGCACTCCTAGGACCATTGTACCGGACCGCTAGGCATAAGAGAAAGCCTCTGCCAGAGTGGTAGACGTAACGCTACCATCCTATTATTCACACACACCTAAAGGAGTGGCGCGAGAAGCGGGGGTTGTCCGTTCGCAAGCTGGGCGAACTGGCAGGCGTGCATTACGTCTCGATCGTCCGTATGGAATCCGGGAGACTTGACCGCCAGCTCACAACCGTTCCTCAAGCTGTGTGAGGCATTAGGCGTTACGCCCAATCAACTTTTAGGGGTGGCCACTAAGCCACGGAAAGGAAGGTAGTCCGATGGGACTGACAAAACACAGGGACAGCTACTATGTGGAGTTTCCCGTGGATGATGGCAAACTTTATCCCTTGCTATTGGCGGTGGGGGCGGACTCAAACGCTGGAAGGTCGGTTGTGTCAATAAGACGATGGCAAAGCAGCAGGAGGCGATCATTAAGACGCAACTCCTGACTGCTCAACTCACAAGCCCTGCGAAGGCTCGTGCGGAATCGACCACCTTTAGGCAATGGGCACACCAGTATTTCCAACTAGCCGAGGTAAAAAAATCAAAAGCTACCGCATGCGATGTGATTACGTTCGCAACTTGGTCAGTTTTTTTGGGCAATAATTCCCTTGGAGCCATTACGCCACAAGACGTGCGCCTGTATCGGCAACAGCGTGTAGGGCCCAATGGTAGGCCCTTGGCGGTTCAAACCATCAACCACGATCACACTGCCTTAGTGCACATGCTCAATGTGGCCAAAAGCCCGCAATTTAGTCTGATTAAAGATAGTGGCCCGACGTAGACATGTCACGCAAGGAGTTTACGTTGCGGCACACGAAGAATGGAGAGACACGTACGCTGCCTATGACCCCAGATGTGTATAGAATCTTCACGGATCTATGGCAGGAGCGGAGACTAGACACTCAACGTGTCTTCCTGTACAACGAAAAGCCGATCCGGGATGTGAAGACCGCCTTTCAGAAGGCGTGCCGTCGGGCGGGAATCACCAATTTCCGGCTTCACGATCTCCGGCACACGGCGAGTACCAGTCTGAGGCGGCAGGGGTGGACGCAATGACTGCAATGAAGATCGTTGGGCACAAGTCAGAGCACATGCATAGGCGGTACAATACTGTGCAGCCTGAGGACCTTCGCCGGGCCGTCTCGCACTCGGCTTCGTATCAAACTAACACGGTAATAACACCAGGCTCGTTGTCGTATGGTGCTGAAAACCCAAGTGCTTGTTTTTCTAACGTGCGCCCGTAGCTCAGTCGGATAGAGCATCAGCCTTCTAAGCTGAGGGTCGTTGGTTCGATTCCAACCGGGCGCACCAAGTACTGAACATGTTACGAGGCAAACCGATCGAGTGGAATCGCCTGTGTAGAATCAGTGTAGAAAAGTCCGGGAGGGCGAATAGAAATGTCTAATGGCGAAGACACTCTGCGGGACATCATCGGTACATTTTCAGTAGTGATCGTGGATTAGCGAAGTATCTAGAGAGGAGCGGTGACAATTCACGCGCAGGCAGTTTGCTACCGTCCTAAGGGCTGGAAAAGCGCAAACAAATCACCGGACGGTCTAATGATACAAGCGATTCTTGAAAACATTGCTATAGACATGGGTGGTGAAAACGTCTCCTCATCGGACAATTGACTTTTCCACCAGCACCCATCCTCCACGATCTGGTTCTATGAGCTGATCACAAACGTGGCAAAGGCCCGAACTATTCCGCCCACCTCTCATCGATGTTCTGAATCTCTTCCACAGTAGGGCCTAATCGATCACAGGCGTCCTTAAATGCCTGTCCCGCTAGCTCAAGCGCTCGACGCTTGTGCGGTGCGGCCAGGGCTTGGATCACCGGCATGCCTGCCCCATGGCATCCGTCGCGGTCGTCATCTTTTCTGTCCCTTCTTGCAAGCCTAGGATGAGGGCTGGATTTGATCGGTTGAATCGCTCATAATCTCCTTTCTTGAGATAGGTAGTTACTCTGCCTAGTCACTCCATCGTGCCTCTCACCCCCCCTCACTTCCCTGCCTGCAAACTAGGGGTTGCCGTAGGTCACAATGCACCCCCATGAGCGCCAGAGTATCGAATGCAACATGAACCGGTCACCACTCCGCCGCTGACGTTGCCTGAGCTCGAAGACATGTTGACCCGGTATGCCGAGAATGCCGACGTGTCTAAGGTCATTAGGGATGCCATGGAAAAGCGTCTCTCGGGTGTGAGGCCTGATGAGCACTATCCCAGTCACTCCATCCCCTCATGCGATGAATAATGATAGGCATGCTAGCTCTTTTATGTCCCTGCTTCTCCATCGTCGCTCATCTTTTGTCTGACTGGTCCCGTCTGGATAGCAGCGACCTGAAGGGACCGTCCGATTTCCACGAAACCTTGAGACCTCGTGTTTTCGGGATCGAGCAATTACACACGCACACAGGCGTCGGCGAGCTGGCGCACCGCGGTACGAATCTCCTTACACACAGTTTGCATGTCCGCAATTAAGACCGGCGACACGTGCTCTTCGTCACCCTTTGATGTTGGTAAGTCACGCAATAGGCTCCTTACTGGTTGTGGGAAACACCCCCTCATAGGGGCCTGCAGGTGGACCTGCACGCGGTCATGGCTTTACGTTGTCAATCGGCGACATGCTCAGAATAATCTCTTGATAAGGAGCACAACTTGAGGCCGGGAAAAGTTGAGAATTCCCACATAGAAAACCCACAAACTTTTCAAGCCTTTTCGAGTGCCCTGGACGTCTCGCAGAAGCCGCAGCGGCCAGCTGGGGCTTGCTGCCGAACCAATGACTGAAACTGCGTGGCTACGCAGATCTGCTGGTCAAGGCTCACCCAAAGCACAGAGCCTTCTCGGCATTGCGTATGAGCAAGGCGCTGGTACGGAGCAAAGCGATGCAGAATCTCTTGCCTGGTACATGAAAGCTGTGAATGGCGGTAATGCCGACGCGCAAGGCAATGTTGGACGAATGTTTCCCCTCGTTTAGGTGCAGCAAGGCACGAAAAAAAGTGATTGAGCGGAACAAAAAGCAGCAGTGAACGGCAGCCTAATCGCGACACCTTACGAAATCTTCATTGCGAGCGGAAAGTGTCGAGCAAAACGATGCCGAGACCTACAAGTGGTTCTCAAAGCGCCTGATGAAATTAATTACGACTTCGAGGGGAGAGGAGTCGAAAACAACTACGCCAGGGCAGGGGAGCATACGATTCTTATCTGCTACGCTGTTGTATTTAGTTAGCTGGTATTTTAGCGATACACTTTACTATGCCCTTTGATTTCAGCCCGAAGTTTCCAATCGTTTTAATAACTGGCGCGAATTTTTAAGAGCATACCCCTCCCGATCATTGTTGAAATAAGCCCATACGTGCTTAGCTTTGCTCTGACGAATTTTCTTAGCCCACTCCTCCAATTCTTCATCGCGGTAGTCGTGGCGATACCACTGCTTGGTACCATGAAACCGAACATAGATATCATCGGCTGTTTTGATTAAATCGTCAGGCAATCGAGGGCCGCTACAAGAGCAAAAGATTATATTGTGTTCACGAAAGGCTTGATAAGCCTTTTCATTCCACCAGCTTTTATGACGAAATTCGACCACGTTCCGGCGAGTAGGGTCCAGCTGGCGCACAATCGATTTCAAGCGTGCTGGAGTGTACTTAAAACTTGGAGGGAGCTGGAACAGGAAGCACCCCATGCGGGGGCCCAGAAGATCCGCTATCAACCCAAAATCACGGATTAATTCCTGAGTGCCCTTGAAGCGTTTGATATGGGTAATGAGTTCACAAACTTTGACGGTGTAAGCAAAATTATTGTCGGCGGCTTGTCTTTCCCATATTTTCACGGTCGCCAGCGTGGGCCAGGAGTAAAAGGGCGCATTAAGTTCAACGGTTTTGAACGTTCTCGCATAGTGTGAAAACCAAGCAGTTGTCGGAAGGTCTTGCGGATAAAATACTCTTCGCCAATGCCAATAAAACCAGCCTGAACATCCTATAAAGGATTTTTGGCCTCTTAATTGGGGCTTTTTATAGGCGATTTTATTGGCTTCATCATAAGCAACTCTCAACTCATGCATATTTGCAGCGTGTTTTATATTTGCAACACGTTGTTTTTCACGTCGCAATTCCCGCTTGGCTCTTCGTTCTTCTTTGGTGAGGACTGATTTTGTTTTGGTAGGCACGCTTCACCCTGTGTTAGCCAGTTTTCTTCGCTTCCATCCCAGGTTTCATAACAACCTTCATACAGGCATCATTTTATCTCAGAAAGTTCTGTACATCTCAGCTCCCTTCCGTGCTCACTGTACGAGCAATTACAAACGACGGATCAATTGCATGTCCTGTTTCCTGTCCATTGAAACCAACAAACTCAGCGCCCTTGCAGCCCCTGCATTCCGGTACGTTTCGCATCGAGCCCTCACCGCCGGTGGACCCTAGTCAGAGAACTAGGGCCTCAGCTAGCTTGCCGCCATCGACCATCCTCCTCTAAGGTCAACAATATGAAACCTCAATCGACTGATCATCTCATTGCGGATACGCTCGCCATAGGAATGGAGATTCGACAGCATCTCGAAGATCGGCGCAGGCGACTGACGCCTTTGCAGATGGAGGCTTTAACGAATGCCGTCACTGCCATCCACAATTATTTCATGTCCTGGAAGGCGCACGAATTAGCCTGTCGGGACACCATGTTGCTTCCCGACTCCACCGTTTCGCGAAGTGCCCATAGGGAAAATCCACGCGGTTCTGCGAGCTCTCCTCGAAAGCGCCGTTTAAAAGCTTTGTGAAGCTGGAGTTGTAGCGAGATCCGTTGCCAGAGAGAGGCAATTCCGGATCAGGAAGATAGTGCTGAGGGGTGTATTATTCAGAAAGCCACTAATGGACGTTGACGAGAGGAGCCTCGCACACGATCCGAGGCGCGCTTCTGCCCACAGCGGAGGAAAAACCAACGCTCAAACTCCTGTTGAGCAAACATGGTGGCAGGCTTCGGTGCTGCCATTTGAAAGTCAGCGCTTTCATGGCGACTGCAGTCACTCCTCACCGAGTGCTAGGAGACGATGGCAGGTGCTTGATATTCTAACTTTTTTTGTTCCACTCCAATCCTCTCATCGACTCACATCCGGATCTAACCCACCGTCCAAGGATCCATCCGCCTATAGCGCCAATCACCGCGCCCACTCCCACACCCACCCCAAAACCTAAAATAAGATTGGAGTGATCCACTCATAACCTCCTTGAAGGTACGTGCACGGCAATCAATGCTGTCTTTGCCGTGCAGGATAATTACAGGCAAACAGCGCAGCGGCTTCAGATTTCACGGGCTCGCGGCACCCACCCTCCGCGCACATCTAAAATAATGCCCCTCCCGGTCCTTGCCTAGCTAGGACATATCCTGGACATCATGGCGTGAAAAGCGTTGGAAAATAGGTGGGGAGAAGGTCATTTCGGCACGTGGAGCGACTCCACCAAGGTAAAGCATTCGTTCGTCCTTTCAATGCAAGAAATCACTTGCTAAATTTATGAACCGCGAACTGCCGCCTCGATTGCAGCGATGTCGATCTTTCCCATTTGCATCATCGCATCGAAAGAGCGTTTGGCGACGGCGGGATCGGAACTGGTGACCGCTTTTGTCAGCGCCACCGGCGTAATCTGCCAGGACAGTCCCCATTTGTCTTGGCACCAGCCGCACTCACTCTCCTCACCGCCATTCCCTACAATCGCGTTCCAGTAACGATCGGTTTCGGCTTGGTCGGTAGTTGCGATCTGAAATGAGAATGCTTGGTTATGCTTGAAGGCGGGTCCGCCATTGAGCCCGAGGCAGGGAATCCCCATCACGATAAACTCGACCGTGAGTACATCCCCTTGCTTGCCGGAAGGGAAGTCTCCCGGTGCCGTATGTATCGCGCCAACAGATGAATCGGGAAAGGTCTCAGCATAAAACCGCGCCGCGTCAACGGCGTCGCGATCATACCAGAGGCAAATCGTGTTCTTTGCTGGATTGGTCATATTATTCCTCCTTTGGGTCCGCGAATGAACGTGAATCAAGGCCAAATGATAGGGGGCAGTGACCCCTCAGATGCAATGCTAAGTAAGCACTCTCAATCAACCATCTTTCTTTGTCGCCGCCGGAATGTCCGCGGGAAAATCCGACATTTCAAAGACCTGTCGAATCTCAATCACGTCGCCGTTCTGTGCCGGGCAGCGCTTCATCCAATCGACGACCTGTTGCTTCGATGCGGCTTGCAGCATCCAATAGCCGCCGACCACTTCCTTGGCTTCGACAAACGGGCCGTCCGTCACAGTGGACTTTCCTCCAGAAAATGCCAAGCGCGCACCGGTCGTCAGCGGTTGCAATCCGTCCAGCGAAAGGAGCGCGCCGGCCTTCTCCAGCTCATCGTTAAATGTGCCGATCTTCGCCATCATCTCTGCATCCGGCGTGAAATGCGGATCCGTTTTCTGGCCGTTTTTCGGCTGGTACACCGCTGGAATCATAAAAACTAAGAATCGCATATGGTTTATCCTTTTGTTGGATTGTTGGAATTTACCTATTAGTCGATGGAGGGCGCTGAAATCGACATTGCGCAGACTAACGGAAAATTGGGAGGTTTCTACGGGGAGAGCAGGTTTCCGGGAGCATGAGACCGTCTATCCCTAAGGGGATGTCATTGCTCAGTTCACAGCTGATCGAGCTTAAATAGAAGTATGACGTCAACTGCCGACTTTACTCCGCTTGACTCCCAATTTTGCTCCCGATTCCCATTTATACGCAATCTCAATCAGATGCCCAGGCAGGACCAGTCTGATAATTCCGGCTATCGTCTTCGCAAAAGAACTCGCTGAGGATCGACGGTAGAGCGGGTGGTGCCTCGAGGATCGGCTGTTGAAGTGATGTAGTGCAGATGCGATGCAGGAGGTTCATGAAGTTCGTGCCCACGATTCCCCGCGATATGTCGGTGTGATATGGCACGGATGGGAATGATCAACTAGGGCAAACTCCAGATTGTCAGACCGTCCTACTCACCCTATAAGTACCAATAGTTATCGGGATGTAGGACGACCAGGCATCGGTTGCGTCTATTTCTTTCTTCCTATTCTCAGCAGCGTCCAGCCAGAACCAATTGGCTTGTTTATCATCCAGCTCATTGGGGCGGATTAATTGGCCCGCACCACTCCCCATCCCACGCGGATCCTTCGTGGTTGGTGCTACCCGGTCGAAATACAGATTGCACCTCGAATCTCGTGCCGTCCCGGGACAAACCGACGTGAACGGCCTCAGGCTCCATATTTCTCTCTCGGAACCAATACCAACCTTCGAGTGTTGGCTTTTGTAGAGTCCATTTCATGCGGGCATGCTACCGTGAGCGGTGCATGAGGACAAGCAGACAATCCCTACGTAGCACCCTGGCGTGAAAAGGTTGTGAAATGAGTGAGGAAGAAGGGGGCGGAGTAGCCAACGCGTCCTCGTCTTTAACGTTTGGCGCTCGTCTCTCGAGGATCGTCGGGATAGGTGTGCGGGTTTTCCCGCTTTGTGCAGGTCAGCGTCTCTGTTTCAGAGAGGACGTTACCAACACCCTTAGGTGGAAGATGGCGTGTCAAAATTCCCGGTGGTTCGACACCTTCTTCTATGCATCCTGGGCAGACATCTTTTTCTTTCATAATCGCCCTTCCTTTATTAGGTTCATGCAGGTGCCAACTTCAACGGGGCGGCCCCACAGTCCCTCGGACGGCTCTACCGATGCGCGTCTCGAGAGGCCAGGAGTTCGTGTGGTCCGTAGCGACATGTGCTTGGTAGTCCAACCTTGGGAATGATAACCAGGGTCATCCATACAAGATTGCATCCCCAACCCGTTAACAGTTGACTCCCATCTGCTACCGTGGCCTATCTACGTTAATCCCACCCTAGCACACATCAACGCCCGGTATCCCCTTGTTCTAAGCCACTTTTGCCGTTATCATTCTCACTCGTTCTTAATCACGGTGTCGTCCGAACGGTGTTTTAGGCTGAGGGTCGTTGGTTCGATTCCACCGGACGCACCATCATCATCCTTTGCTAGCCATGCCGCTTCTTGTGCGATATCGAACCATCTTGATTGTCGTGTGCGGAGTCCTCGGATTCTACGCGCTGCTCGGCTTTGTCGGCGTGCCCTATGCGGTGAAAGCCTATGGAGTGCCGGCGCTGTCCGAGCGTCTGCGTCACCCCGTCCTGTTAGGCGATATTCGGTTCAATCCATTCACGTTTGCTCTCGTGGTGTCGTCATTCGAGATTCAGGAACCAGATCACACGCCGATGCTGGCTTTTCAAGAATTGTTCGTGAATTTTGAGGGGACTTCACTGGTTCGCTCGGCGTACCTGTTCGATGAAATCCGACTCACCCGTCCGTTAGGCCTTGTGCACATTCGATCCGACGGCAAACTGAACTTACTGGAGCTTTTTCCTCCGAGCACGGAGACGCAGGTTGTGACGGCAGACGAACCGACACCGGGAGCAAACGCGAAGGCAGAACGGTTGCCGCCGGTAGACATTAGTCGCATGAGTATACGGCAAGGAGTGATCGAGTTTCGGGACGATACCAAACGGAAACCGGTCTCAATCGATATTGTACCTATTGAAATTACGCTGCAGAATTTCAGCACCAGGCCCGGCGATGAGAATGCCTATGCTTTTTCAGCCGAATTTAGCGAAGGGGAGGTCCTTTCTTGGGAAGGGAGTATTCATCTGGACCCATTGGAATCGAGCGGGCGCTTCTCGCTTGCCAATGTCAAATTGAATACCTTCTGGCCAAGCCTTCGTGATCGATTCCGTTTCGATATCCTCAGCGGGGCGGTCATGCTCGAGGCGCGGTATCACTTTGATACGTCGGCGGCGCCGATCAACCTGCAACTGTCCGACGGCAAAATCATGCTGTCTGATTTCCGATTGGCCGCAAGTGGGGAACGGCATCCGATCGTAAACGTTCCGTCGTTGACGCTGGAGGCTATTCGGCTGGACCTTCCCAAGCAAGAGCTGGAGATGCAGACGATCAGTCTCACCGGCGCAGACGTGCGAATCTGGATGGCGGCTGATGGAGTGATCTATCCCGTGCCGCTGTTCGATCCGGTGGCGGAGGATTCTGCCCCTACTCGGCAGGCGCCCGGCCCTGCGCGGCCGTGGACGGTGGATGTGCACAAGGTTGCCGTCACGAACACCCACGTGTCATTCGAGGATCGTCGCCTGAAAACACCTGCGATGCTGATTATCGACGATTTGACCGTGACCGTCGACGATCTCCATGTGCCCTTCAAACGACCGCTGCCGATCGCCGCCAAACTTCGTCTGAATTCGCAGGGGACGATTGAGAGCAAGGGCACAGTACAGCTCGATCCACTGCAGGCCGATCTCACGATGGCCCTGTCCCAGATCGGCCTCCGCCATTTTCAGCCCTACGTTGATCGGTCGGCGCATGTCGATGTAAAAAATGGTGAGTTCCAAATGACCGGAGAGCTGCGCTACCGGAGCCGTCACGAATCAGAACCGCTGTTGCGCTATACCGGGCAGATCGGGGTGCAGAATCTGAGTCTCATCGATCGCGCGACACAGCAAGAGTTTCTCGCCTGGTCGACACTCGGGTTGAACAAGGTCGACTTGGAGCTTGCGCCGACCAAGGTCAGGATTGGGGAAATTGCGCTACGCGAGCCGTCAGCCAAATTCATGATCGCTAAAGACGGCTCCACGAACATTGCTCACGCCCTGCGCGCGCCGGATCAAGGCGCCCAGCAGCCGAGCGTGTCGCCTCCCGTCAGTGCGGCGGCCAAGAATGAAGCTTCCCCCGCTCCCGCTGCCATTCCCATCACCATCGATCTTGTGACACTGTCGAAGTTGTCTGCGACGTTTGTGGATGAGTCGATTCAACCGGCAGTGAGCACGGGGATTCAGGACTTCGGCGGGACCATAAAAGGCTTGTCATCCAGGCAGCTGTCGAAGGCCAAGGTATCGCTAGCCGGGAAAGTCGACAAAGTGGCGCCCATCACAATCCAGGGGCAGATTAACCCGCTCACTGAGGATGCCTTTACGAATCTCACGTTCCTATTCCAAGGCCTGGATCTGACTGCTGTTTCTCCCTATGCGGGAAAGTATGCCGGATACCCTATTACCAAGGGCAAGCTCTCGCTCGATCTTAAATATCAGGTATCAGAGAAGCAATTAGTCGGAGAGAACAAGGTGTTGGTCGATCAATTTACGTTCGGAGAGAAGACTGAGAGCCCCGACGCTACGAATTTGCCGGTGCGTCTCGCGGTGGCGTTGCTGAAAGACCGGCGCGGCGTGATCGATATCGATATGCCGGTGCGTGGGGATTTGAATGAGCCGGATTTCAGATACGGAGGGGTCCTGCTCAATGCGCTGCTCAACGTGATCACCAAGGTGGCGACGTCTCCGTTCGCGGCGCTGGGAGGACTTGTGAGCGGCGGGGGAGAAGATCTGCAGTTTATCGAGTTCCAGGTCGGCGTAGACACGCTGGAGCGCGCCGAACAACAGAAAATCGAGTCCCTCGCCAAAGCGCTGCAAGAACGACCTGCTTTGCGTGTCGAAGTCATCGGCGCAGCCGACCTCACGCGTGACCGAGATGCGCTGGCCCTGCAAAAAATGAGTGCGGAAGTTCAGCGACGCTTTACAAAAGGCGGAACGAAGAATTTGCAAGCGGTCGTCTCTCAGGAGCGCGAGTTCGAATTCTTAAGCGATCTCTATGCGGAGAAATTGGGGAAGCAACCGACCAAGCGGGAAGAGGTCACCGGAGGAAAAGCTGTTGAACGGGTGCTGTCGGTGGATGAACTGCTCCAGCAGCTGATTCCCTCCATCAGCGTGGAGGAATCGGAATTGCGATCGTTGGCACAAGGTCGTGCGAAAACGATTCGTGAACAGCTGATCGCGCCGGGCCGACTACCGGAGGAGCGCGTGTTTCTCGTCGAGCCTGAATTGATCCACTCAGAAGGAACGCAGGTTCGAAACCGGTTGAACTTGGCTGGGAGCTAAGCGAGTCGATGCGGTTACTAAGGTTTTGGCTGGTAGCGCATCCGAGTGCCGTGCAGCAATGAGAGTTCGATCTCGCTCGCACTCAACTCGCTAGGGAAGTAGACGCCGGAGATTTTGGCCGCGTTGATGCTCGCGCCTTCGAGCCGGGCATGGCGGAAATCGATTCCGCGTAGATCAGCTTGTCGAAAGTATGACTCGCTAAAATCCAATCCATCCGTCTCGAGGCCGCGTAGATCGAGGCTTCGTAGATCACATCGGGTGAGGTCGACCTGTTCACCCGCAGCCCGTTTGACATTAAACTCTTTAATGCAGCCTTCGCGGAGCAAGCGATACATGGGATCGCTGGAGATTCGTAGCGCCGTTGGGCCAGGCTTTGGTTTTTCCATAGGAACTGCTCGGCTGTCTGAGTTCTCTATCGGAGACCTAAGAGAAAACTTGAATGTGATCAGCTCAGGCAGCTGCGCCTATCTGGCGGCGGCATTTGACACACATCTTCCGCTTGCGCCGCACTCATGAGAAACGGTACTCTTGATCGCTGACTTGGCCTTATCCCGCTGCATAGTACACATCCGGTCGAACGAGAAGGAGGATATCATGGGACTACGATTGGGCGACGAAGCCCCGAACTTTACCGCCGAGACGACGGAAGGGACCGTTAATTTTCACGAATGGTTGGGGAATGGGTGGGGCATTTTATTTTCTCACCCCAAGGACTTTACACCGGTTTGCACGACCGAGCTGGGCTACATGGCCAAAATCAAAGGGGAATTCGACAAACGTGGCGTCAAGATTCTGGCCATCAGCGTGGATCCGCTGGATTCGCATCGCGGCTGGACGAAAGATATCAATGAGACGCAGAACTGCACGGTGACCTATCCCATCATAGCCGACCCGGAGAAGAAGGTGGCGAACCTCTACGACATGATCCACCCGAACTCGTTGGATAGCATGACGGTTCGATCGGTATTTGTGATTGGGCCGGACAAGAAAATCAAGTTGATGCTGACCTATCCTGCCTCCTGCGGGAGGAATTTCGACGAGTTGTTGCGGGTCGTCGATTCCCTGCAGTTGACCTCGAAATATAAAGTTGCGACTCCAGTCAATTGGAAGGATGGACAGGATTGCATCATCACCCCGGCGGTCAATGACGCCGAAGCCAAGACCCTGTTTCCCAAAGGGTTCAAAGCCATCAAGCCGTATCTTCGAGTTACGCCGCAGCCGAACAAGTAACGCATTTCCAGACGGGCACGTACATAAGGGGAGCCGGCCTCAGGCCGGCTCCCCTTGTTGCATTGGCCCCAGTCGTGCGAATTTTTCCCACCATCGAAGTGACCAGGGCGACTTCTTGTTAGCGACCTCCACATCAATTCGGCATCCATACCAGAGCGCGGGGTCTGATGCCCAGTGATCCCTCGACGTGATACTGCTTTCCACTGATGAGAAGCTGGGACGGTTTCACGGGTACTCGAAGCCAAGTTTAACAATGGCTGAGGGCAGGATGCTCACGAAATCGGGTCAAACCAAGAGAAGCCCTGCTTGGCGGATCGTGTGCCAGGCGCGGGTATGGCTAAATCGATCAAAGCCTTGCGCGCCGGTGGTGGGAAACTGTTGGCGCGCCTCCGCAAGACGTGGGTATTCGGTGGTTGTCCGTTGAGGCGACGGAGCCGACTCCTGAAGCAGGGCAACCAGCCAGGCTGCGTGACGTGGTGACAGGGTGAGGGAGAAATCTTCGGCACGAGTCGGCAGGATGACGCGGGTCCGCGTCGCTCCGAGTGGCGTCATTACCGGCCCCCCGCCGATCCACACGCAGCGGCGTTCGGCGGTCAGAGGCACGGAAGGAGGAAGGGCCAGTGCTGTGCTCAGCCAGCGTCGCGCGACTCGGGGAGGTTTCACGGCTTGCGAAAACCACCGTTGTACGGGGACGTCGAGCCCAGCCTGTTCGAGGTAGTTGAGCAGCGCGGCACGCAATCCCTCGCCCAGCCAGGACGGGCAGGTGGCTGTGAGATCGGCATGGCGAAGATCATTTTCGGCGAAGCCTTCGAACGTCGGTCCGAGAATGGTGAGACCTTCCGCGGCCGGATTCAATCCAATGGGGCTATGGGCCGTGGCCGTGAACTTGTGCCAGAAGGCAGATTGCAGGAGATCACCGGCAAAGAGTTGCCGGACGCGCTCAAGTGAATCCACGGTATCCGCAATAGTCTCACCGGGACAGCCATACATGAGATAGGCGTGAACCAGAATGCCGGCTTCACGAAACGCGGCTGCAACCCTCGCCGTCTGGTCGACGGTAATTCCCTTTTTCATTCGCTCGAGCAGGCGATCGGATGCCGCTTCGAGGCCGGCTGTGAGAGCGATGCAACCCGACGCCGCCAACAGTCGAGCCAGATCCGGCGAAAAGGCTTCTTCGAAACGAATGTTGCCCCACCAAGTTATGGTCAATCGTTTCTCCAGCAGTCGGAGCGCCAAAGCTTTCAGGGCGGCAGGGGGCGCGGCCTCGTCGACGAAATGAAAGCCCCGTTGCCCGGTCTCGCGCACGAGGCCCTCGATCCGTTCAATGAGCAGGTCCGTGGGAGTCTGTTCATAGCGCGCAATATAGCTCAGGCCTATGTCGCAGAACGTGCATTGCTTCCAGTAGCAGCCATGGGCGACGGTGAGCTTATTCCAATGGCCTTCCGACCAGAGCCGGTGCATCGGGTTCAGACTGTCGAGAATGGAGAGATAGCGGCGCAGCGGCAGGCCTGTGTATGTCGGCGTGCCCAACTCATGTATGGGCACGTCCGGTTCGGGACTCCCGTCACAGAACTTGACGGTGCCATTGATGCAAAGAAACGTGCGGCGAAGCAAGCCGTTCGAGCGGCCGCCTGCCAAATGGTCCAGCAGACATAAGAACGGACGCTCGCCGTCGTCGAGGGTGACATAGTCGACAAGCGTGAACAGCCGAGGGTCTTCCAGGCGCCGAAGTTCCGTATTGACGTAGCCGCCGCCCAGGACAATACGAATACCAGGTCGCTGTACTTTGAGCGCTTGAGCAATTCGCAACGCGCCGAAGAGATTGCCCGGAAAGGGGACGGTCAGGCCGACGACGTCGGGGACGGTACGATCGATTTGCGGCCAGAGCGCGTCGAGTAACAGGTCGTCGGTGAGACTTAGTGGCTGGGCCAATGCCTGCTCGATGTGGTCGAATGAGGAGGCGGCTTGCGCGATCTGCTCGGCATAGCGGTTCAGAAATAAATGGGGAGCCACGGTTTCATGCAGCAGGTCCGTGAGATCTTCGATATAGAGGGTGGCCCGATGACGGGCCCTGTCAGACGGTGACGTGGATCGGCTATTTCCATGAGGGCTCTGACCGGCAAAGCGAGGACCTTCCGGAAGAAATCCCGTTCGGGCGAGGTGCGGAGCGAGCATGGGATCCTGTCCCTGGAGGAAGGCGATCACTGGTTCGATCGTGGCGAGGTAGGCATCTTCGAGCGCAAGAAACTGTTGAACCTCTCCACGCCATGACCCGCCGGCTTGCCTGATTCTTTGAAACGCCTGACGGAGCCCTGCCTGCGAGAAGAGGCGGAGCATCATCTCAAGACCGAGGTCTGCCTGAGCGGCCTCATAACCGCGGGAGCGCAAAAATCCCGTCAACTGGGCCGTAGAGGGATAGGGCGTATTGAGTTGAGTCAGGGGAGGAATGAGCAGCAGCACTCGCGGCAAGGCCATCCGAGGGAAATACCACACTGCAGGGTGTGCCTGCCAGCGACCCGACGGAGTTTACTTGGTCGTTTCTTCCCGAACTGCGCGCATCGAAGACTGGATGAAATAGCCCGTCCAGCGTTTGATGTGAAAGTAATCGGTAACCTGGTTGGACAACTCGGCGCGTGGTACGGCGCGGACAATGGTCAGCTGGGATCCTCCCGAAAGGTCGATGGTAGTCGGGTTCTCTCTCGTGGCAGCCGGATCGTTCAGCAAGACGAGGGGCTTGAGGCGGGTTTCAAAATTGATATTCAGCACGAGTCCGAGGGTCCCGTCAGAAAGCGTGACCACGGTTCCGGGAGGGTACACTCCGAACGTTTGAATCATTGCCACGACAACCTCGGGCGCAAACAGGTGTTGCTGATGCTTGTACATCTTAGCCAAGGCCTCAGCCGGGCAGATGGCTTGCGCGGGGTCCGGGTGATTGATCAGCGAGTCGTAGTGGTCGACGGCGCTGACGATTCTGACTGAGAGCGGAATCTGTTCGCCCTTCAGCTTCTCCGGATAACCGGACCCATCAAGCCGCTCGTGATGGCTGCGAATAATGTCCAGGACTTCCTCAGGAAAGCCGGTGTAACGCCTGAGCATGTCGATGGCGTGGAAGGGATGCAGTTGGTACTCTCTCGTCTCCCGATGCGAAAGATTGCCTCGGTTTCGTAGGATGCGGCCCGAGATGCGCTGCTCGCCGATATCGAGCAGCAGTCCCGCCATGCCGATCAGGTGGAGGGACTCCTCCTGGATATCAAAATGTTGGGCGACCATCATCGAAAGAGTCGAGACATTCAGGGAATGAAGGACGTTAAAATTCTCGAGCTCTTCCGGATCGAAGGCGCTCGCCACCATACCGGCAGCCTCAGTGTTGGTCAGCAGAGTGCTGAGCCCATTGATCATTACTTTTGCATTACGCAAACCTTCTGGAGATCCGCTCGAAAGGTCGCGCATCATCTGCGAACTGCGTTGGATGACTTGTCGGTAGGCTTCGGATGCCAATTCGACCGCCTGATGGTAGTCAGTGGCAGTCGGCATTTCTTCCTCGCTCAACGTGATCGTGCCATCGGCTAAGGCGGCATCCGCTGCCGTTTCTGAAGCCGGTTCCGAGATTGAAGCGGAAAGGCTCGCGACAGAATTGGTCGTGGTGGAAGGATCTGATTCACGGGGATGCACCAGGACCGTGGAGAGCCCAAGTCCGCGTATGGTTTTGAGCTGGTGTTCTGACGCGATTCTGAACGATCGCCGAGGAAACGGGTGCTTGAACCATGAGCAATTCAGGTCGACATACATGCCTACCTTGAGAGACTCCGGACGAACGGTGATCGTTTCTGGGGCGGTGTCCTTCGACTGGCGATCTGACCTGAGCGACAAAACCTTCCCCTCTCGCTATGCACTAACCTAATGGCTGGTTGGTTATGGTTACTCCTGGTCTCTATCGGCCGAGGGGGACAAAATCTGTAGGAAAGGCTACTTTTTCCCGACCAGGCGTACAAACTCCAGACTGGCATTTCGTATCTTGGACGGCTCTCGGCGCACGTCACTGCCGAGAATGTACACAACATCATGGCCATAGAGTTCTGCCATCTCATGGATGCGAGAGGCGGCCATTCTCCCTGCCGCGGTCGGAAATATAGGAGGACAGGCGCCGAACGGCCGGCGACAGGATGCCGCAATGTCCCGGCAGTCGCCTTCTGAGATCGGGTACGCGAGTCCGAATGTCGGATAGATGGAAATGTCGGCGCCGGCCAGGCGGGGGAAGAGCCCGAAGAGGACTGAAGGAGAGATGCCGCTGTCCGGCGAGACGTAGTGGCTCCCGAGAAAGTCCGGATGCGAGATGAGAGGGAGCGAGAGGGAGGGAGTCGATGCCAGGGAAGTCATGACGTCAAATCCGACGAGGCCCGGACAAACCAGCAGGGCGCCGGCCCCCGCTTTCCGGGCCATGCTCGCTTGCTTCATGAGAATCGGCCAGGGACCAGAAACATGCGGGGCGTAGAGGCAGGGTTTTCCAGTGCGGCGTGAGGCTTCGCTGACGGCCTCAGTGCATTGTGCAATCCGATCCGCGAACCGGCAGAAGGGTTGATCTCCGAGGCTTTGATCATCCTTGATCATGTCGACTTCCCCGAGCGCGAATTCTTGGGCCAGGTCGGCCAGTTGCCTCGGAGAGCATCCCAATGGCTTCAGGACGGCACAGACGAGCGGCCGTGTCGGGACGTGAAGCAACTTGCGAAGGCCCGGCGTTCCGAAGCGAGGGCCGGCCATCCGCGCCACGCTATTGTCCGGCAGCGACAGGTCTGTGAGGCGGACTCGCCCTTGTAAGCCGGCCATGCCGAATGTCATATGCAACAGAGTACTGACGGATCCGTCGAGAAGCTCAGTGGGAAAACTGAGGGAGGCGCGAAAAAGCTCGGGGCTCAAGGATGCCAGTTCCTCCACATGGCCCAGCAGTTGTTCTCGAATCGCCCCCGGTGGAATGACGTGATTTGCCGCCTCGACGGTTTGGTCGATACAGAGAAGATCCGCGCGCTCGCGTGCCTCTATAGCCGATCCTCGGATGTGGTACTCCACTGAAAAGCGTTGTCCCGACAACCGCAGGTCGCTTTCCGGCGTAGGATGATGAGGCATACCTGGCTCCTTCTAAGTTGCAGTCCTGCAGGCGAAGAGGGTACCGTATTTCCGCTCAGCTCGGTAGTCCCTCGACGCGCTGCAAAACTGTTTGTTCGGCCGATGAGTGGCATAGGGAGCACCATGGGAAAGCAGGAACGAAAGGACATTAATTCATGATGTATTGTCCCGCCGGCCCTGCAATCATCCTTCTGGCTGCGATGGTCATGTGGTGCGATCGCGCCGTCGCAGAACGTCTGCTTGATCTCACCTACGCGTTCGATGAGACAACGCAGGTCTGGCCGAGCAATTCTCCTTTCCATCGGGACTCGATGGTGCGGGGAGGCACGACGACTGAAGCCTGGTATGCGACGGGACAGGTGGCGCTATCCGAACATGCCGGAACCCATATGGACGCTCCCGTTCATTTCGCGCAAGGGGAAGTGGGAATTGATGGGATTCCGCTTGAGCGCCTGGTAGGACCGGCTGTGGTGATTGACGTACGAACTTCGGTAGCCGCCGACCGTGATTACCGCATGTCGCTGGAAGACATTCAGCGCTGGGAGGTCCGACATGGACCAATACCAGCCGGCGCGGTCGTCATGATGCTGACAGGGTGGGGCGTCTATTGGACGGATCGCGAACGCTATTTCGGCACGACTACCCCGGAGCTTCCTGCGACGCTTCACTTTCCAGGGTTCTCAAGGGAAGTAGCCGAATTCTTGGTGGCCGAACGACACATCCACGGAATCGGGATCGACACGCCCAGCATCGACTATGGTCCTTCTCAGGATTTTGTGGTCCATCGAATCATAAACAGCGCGGGTCTGTATGGTCTCGAAAATGTGGCGCAGCTCGAGGAGCTCCCTCCGTCCGGCGGAAGTCTGATGGCCCTTCCCATGAAAATTGCCGGTGGTACCGGGGCGCCGGTGCGTATCATCGCCATTCTTCCGTAGCAATTGGTCGAAAAGTCTGCCGGACATGTTTTTGCGCAGGCTGCTGATCATGCCATGAACCTCTGCCGACTATTCAGCGATTTCAACTGTCCTTTCTGTTATGGGATGCACGAGCATCTTCATGGCCTTGGCCTCATGCGGCAAGTGTCTTGGCACGGCGTGCAGCATGCACGCCATCTTCGCGTGCCGATGGCGGTATGGTCGGGACACCTGGCGGTGGAGTTGAAGCAGGAAGTGGAGGTGGTGCGACGGCTGGCGCCGGAGGTACCGATTACGACGCCAAGAGGGAAGCCCAACAGCGGTCCCGCGCTTGCGGCGGCGGCGCGTGCGTTGACCCTTGATCCCACAAGAGCCCAGGCCTACATACGATCCCTGTATCGATTATTGTGGGTCGAGGGGCAAGACATCTCCGACGAGCATGTGCTGCAGCGTGAAGCCGACCGTCATGGTTTCGTTTCCGCCCAGATAGTCGGAGCAACGGCCATCGAGATCGCCTCAGTGTTGAGCGCCTGGGAAACGCTGTGGGTCGAGACGGAACATCAGGGTGTGCCGCTTCTCGAACGATCGGATCATGCCCTGCTCGCTGGTCTCATGCCCGCCGATACCATCCGACAATTTCTCGCCGAAGCATAGCTAGGATTCGACCGGCGTTCATCACGGTCGCCAGCCTCACGTCACTCTTGCGCACGAATGTCCTAATCAGTTTGTCCCCCAGATTCCTCATGGTATGAGTGGGAGGACGAGAGCTCGGTCGGTATTGCCAAGCCCGTTTTCTACACTGGGGTGATCCATGAAATCAGCAGATCTATTGTTGGCTGCATGCATAGGTAGTTGTGTTCTGTTCGGTGCCGGTGTTTCTGCTGCCCTGGCGGCCAATCCTGCTGCCAGCGCGAGTAAGGCTCCCGCACCGGGGGCCGATGTAACCCCTGCACAGGATAAGACCGAATTCTATGTGAGTCTCTACATGCAGGGCAGTTATCCACTCAATCGTCCGGTTAGTTTGCAGGATGACCCCTTTACGAATACCGACGTACAGGGTGGATTGGGCGGGGGACTAAAATTCGGTATCTTCCCGGCCATCACTGGGCGGATTGTCGGGTTAGAGGCTGAACTCTCCGGCCTTGATGGAAGGGTGGATGCGCCCACGGCCACGGCAGGCGGCGTGACCCGTAGCGCGAATTTTCGTCTCCAATCCATCAATGCCATGGCCAATCTGTTGCTGCGTTATCCCGGCGAGGTCATTCAGCCGTACCTCGGTGTCGGGGCGGGGGTGTCCGGAGGATTTGCCCGGGATTTAAATCTCCAAAGCAGCACCATCGGGGTGATCCGTGAGAATGCGGCCGATGGTGCCTTTGCCTACCAGTTTATCGGGGGTATTCGCGCGAATGTCAGCGACCGGCTGTTTCTGTTTACGGAATACAAGTACTTCGTGGCGAATTACCAATGGGAAAGCGAATTCCCCAATGGCGCGCATGGGCCATCCTTCACATTAAATTATCGTACCCATCTCATCTCTGGCGGACTCGGGTTCCGGTTCTAATCTACCTCTCTCGCGTCCTCCCCTCCCTGTGCGGTTTGCTGATCATGCCTCCAAGTCTTCCTTCAGTCGAGCCAGGCATCTTGGCGTCCTGATACAGTTCCTTCAGCTCTGTTCGTTTCGATGAGAACTGAAGCAGAGCCTCTCATCGGAGACCTGTGCTGATCGCCACGCGCTTGCAGTGCAGCACGGGTGAGGCATATGATAATCCATCTCTCGTCCGCTCATCCGGCTCCATGGAGGAACGAGCTGTGTTCTGGGACACGCGGCACCCTTCGCAGAAACCAGAGCGTCTCTGTTCGTTCTGCGGTAATCGCCAGGAGGCTGGTCAGCATCTCATTACCGGTCCGAAGCCATACACCTGCCATTCATGCGAGACGACCTCGGGGCTCTTCATCTGTGAAGAATGCGTCCAGCACTGCGTCCTTTCTCTGAGCAACGACAAGCATAACGAAACAGAGGATTCATCCTCATTCCTGCCGCTCGTGATCCCCAAGCCGACCGATATTAAAGCGATGCTGGATGATTTCGTCATCGGGCAGGATCACGCCAAGAAAGTCCTGTCCGTTGCGGTCCACAATCACTACAAGCGCATCGCGAACCGTGAGCGGCTCAAGCACGTTGACCTTCAAAAGGGCAACATCCTGATGATTGGATCGACCGGAACCGGGAAGACGCTCCTCTCGCAAACGCTGGCCCGCATCCTTCATGTGCCGTTTACCATCGCGGATGCCACGGCGCTGACGGAGGCAGGGTATGTGGGGGAGGATGTGGAAAACATCGTCCTCAAGCTACTACAAACCTGCGAATACGATGTCAACCGCGCCCAGTCCGGCATCATCTACATCGATGAGATCGATAAGATCAGTCGGAAGTCTGAGAATCCATCTCTGACCCGCGACGTGTCCGGCGAGGGTGTTCAGCAGGCGCTGCTGAAGCTGGTCGAAGGGACGATCTGCAATGTACCGCCCAAAGGCGGACGGAAGCACCCCGAGCAGGATTATATTCGTGTGGACACGACAAACATCCTGTTTATCGCCGGCGGGGCGTTCGTGGGATTGGATCAGATCATAGCCCAACGCACGATGCCGAAGCGGCTGGGGTTCGAAGCCATAGGTGCCGCAGGCGAGATCGACGGGCACACCGACATATTGCGTAGCGTGCAAACCGAGGATCTATTGAAGTTTGGACTCATTCCCGAGTTCGTGGGCCGATTTCCTGTTCTGACCACCCTTGCAGACCTCGATGTGCCGGCGCTCATTCGAGTACTGACTGAACCTCGCAACGCGCTGGTGAGGCAGTATCAGGCCCTCTTCGAAATCGAGGGAGTCGAACTTGAGTTCACTGATCCTGCGGTGAAGGCCATCGCCCGCCGGGCGGCCGTCATGAAAACGGGGGCTCGGGCGCTACGTACGATTCTGGAAGAGGTGATGCTAGACCTGATGTATGAGATCCCGGCGTTGGGCGGAGTGAAATCCGTCGTGATCACGGAAGAGGTCATTGCCGGGATTGGGCAACCGCAGATTCTTACCTGAGATTCCCCACTACGAACGGTCGCCCGCGATTGGTCGTCTCGACCCGATCGTGGGCTGCACAGGAGACAAAGCCTGCTCATCCCTCAAGGCCTCTCCTCCCCGAGGGAAAGAAACGGCTTGGGGTCCTCCATAAAAAGGGAATCCGCAATCAGGCTGCGTGTCTGGCTCGCGTTCCATGCGCGACGGTTTCGACGTGGCGACCACCGGTCGCAGACGAGCCTAGCCGTCTCTTCTCAGATTCACTCTCACTTGCCATGGACCAGGCAAGCAGCCAGACCAGCGCAACCATGGTTCCGAATCCAATAATCTCTACCATAGGGCACCTCCGTTTCCTGAACGACGGGACGGATCTGGAAGACGCAGACGGCATCAGGCATTTTATCAGGGCATGAGAGCCAACTCATGTCTCTGTGGTTTCGTTGAACGATCTTTCTACGCGACCGACTTGCTTCTATCGTGCTCCAAACCTTACGGATAATAGAATCGAAGACATCTAAGATTGCAGCAAAGGCACAGGGCCAGCCGCTACATCTAGGCCGCCTGCCGCGATCTGGCTGAAGGTTGCGCAACCGCCTGACCCGACTCATCAGCCTTATCGGTCGTCAACTTGGGCGACCCCTTTGACTTAGAGTACAAGATGTCCACACAAATGAAGAGGGTGATCACCATTGCCAAGAGACCGAGCACGATTCCCCAATAGACTTCAGACATTGGTCACTCACTCGCGCGAAGCCGCACGAGTCCTTTGTGTACGCGTCTTGTCGCCAGGGTGCCTGTCGTTCTCGTCTGCGGGGTGCCGGACCTTGACGCGTGTGGGGGTGGGTGATTCGCTACAAGCGATTCAACAAAAGACCATACAACATGAGGTGATCGAGACGGGGCTAACTGTAGGCGGTGACACAGACGCATCACCGGGCCTGTCCCTGGAACTATTGATAACGTCGCCTCGAATGGATAGGGGGCACTTTTGCAGTTGTGCAGCCCCTGTCTATGCCGGTTGTCGGCGATGACGCGAGCGTAGAGGCTGTGGTGGATTATTCCTGTGAGCGCACGCCTGCCCACTGGTGACAAGTCGGTGCCATGCCTAAGAAGAGTGCGGGTGAGAAGAAGGTTACACCTAGCATGTCCGTCCCGTTGAAATTGCGCTTTACGGAAGAACATGCTTCCCACCTCCAGAACGAGGCGGAACGTAACGAGTCTCTATCTTATTCCCTCATGAAATACCGGTCAAGGGGTGGGCTGGATCATGTGTAGTGAGCCGGGGTACATCACAGGGTGCGTATCTTATCTAGAGAGGAAAGAGCGATTCGAGCTTACTTCAAAGGATTTCACCGGAAGGGGGAACGGACTGCTGTGATGGCTTGGACGACTTAAAACGAAGCGTAAATTCCTGCTGATCGGCGTCGGGCGAAAGACTGAATGATCCTTCGGCGGTGAGATGCTCCTGCGAATGGGACTTGCCCTGCGGAAAAAGTTTTAGACGGAATTCGCCTGATCGCCGAGACTCCAGCGCGGGCAGGTTTCCTTCCACTTCCACATATTCCCGTACCCTCGCCAAGGCTTGATCGAACAATTCGTGCAAAAGTTTTTCAGGCGTCGTCTTATCGAGCAGGTCACTCGCCACACGACTTAGATCTAGACCCAACAGGGGACGATCCTCTGCCGCAAATACCGGTGTGGCGGCGAGAAGCAAGGCAGTGAGGAGAAAGGCGACCATGGATTCAGTCTATCCACCGGCAGAAATTCAGTCAAGCCCAAGATGGGAGAACTTTCACTGAGAATGGTGATGAGGCACATTAACAGCGAGCGAGCAGCTTTTCATTCCGGTTCCACTGGGATACCGTGCCGCTGCTGTCGGTCAACTCCATCTTGTCCTGCGCCAGAACCAGCATGAGGAGCGGGGGAGTTTTGCTCTGGGCTACGATCAGTTTGAAGCGGTCCTGGTCCGGTTCGATCCGGCCGGTGTGGGAAGTGGCCTTGTAGAACTCCGATACATTTGCTGAGGTAATCGTCCAGACGAATTCTTCTTGGCGATCGACGAATTTGGCCGAGCCTTCCCATGTGCCCACAAGCGCAGGTTCAACCGGCGTCATCCGCTTCACTGTCATTTTATGCGGGACGGTACCGAACGATTGCCAGAGAAGGGGATCGAACTTATTCGGTACTTGCTTCTTCGGAAGCTTGGTCCAGGTAACGTTCAGAATACCGGTTGTCGAGAACGTATTGCTTTCAGCTATCTGATAGGTTCCATGCAGAATCTCTTGGTACGATTCGGCGTGCCAGCGCCCTCGGTCCGCCACCACCGTCCCCGGCATTACCACGGCTGTTGTGAGGGTCCAATCGGCACGCTCGCTCAAGGCAAGATGGCCCTTGCCATAGATCAATCCTACGGGGACACAGCCATACCAATCTCCCGACCATTGGGGGGATGCTTGGGCCAATCCCGAATCCGATGCGGCGGTTGCCACTGCACCCGAGGGACGTGGGCCTGCAAGTCTTGTTGCGGCGACCTTCGCGAGGTTGGTAACAGCCGCTTGAGGATTGCCTTGTTTGGGCGAGGAAAGCGAGAGTGTAACCAGCGCGTTATCCTTTAAGAAAGTCAGCTGAATGCCACCGATGGGAGATCGAAGGGTGAACGCTCCATCGCCAATTCCAGGGATTGGTTGGTGGCCGGTTTTTGAGCGCTGGTCGTTGAAGACGCTCTGCTTGTTCCCGCCTTGTCCCGGATCAAATTCCACCGTCACCGTCTCCTCTGGATTGCGTTTGGCCTGATAGAGGCATTGCCGATCGTTTTGCTGCCGGCCGGTCGCAACCGGCGTTCCTATCGCCAGCTCGACATCCGCTTCTGTCACGATTAAACAGGCGTTCAGATTCGTAGAGATCACATCGGAGGACTGGGAGCACCCCAGGACCATAGCCCACGCAATCACAAGGCAGAAGGGGAAGCGTTTCGAGGAGATGATGGACATGGAACGGTCAGTCTAGGAGGCGCTCCCGCAAATAGCAAGTTTCAGTGCCAGGCACAACCTGCGAGAGAGCAATTTCCGACCGGCGGTCGATGCGCCGTTGTATACGAACAGGCGATTATGTCTGACCTGGGACAAATTTCAGTGAAACGCCGTTGATGCAGTATCGGAGTCCTGTGGGCTTTGGGCCGTCATTGAAGATATGCCCTTGATGCCCGTTGCAGCGGGAGCAGTGGACTTCGGTACGTGTCATAAAGAATTTGGAGTCGGTGCGGGTCTCGACCACGCGAGGATCCATCGGCTGCCAGAAGCTCGGCCACCCGGTGCCGCTATCGAATTTATGCTCCGACGAATAGGCGGGGAGACCGCAGCCGGCGCAGTGGTAGACACCGGCTTGATGGTTGTCATTAAGTGGACTTGTAAACGCCCGCTCGGTATCCTCATGCCGCAGCACTTGATAGGCCGCGAGGGACAGCAGTTTTTTCCACTCGTCGTCAGTCTTGGCTATTTTCACAATGGGGCCGATGTCGATTTTGTCGCCCATACTTCCCCCCCCTCAATCAGAATGGCTGATGAGACACAGGATCATGGATTGACGTTACCATGCCTCTGTCTCATCAGCCAATGGGCTGTTACAGGCCCTGACTACTCGGACAGCCCTTATGACCCGACGATGGAGGTTCCGGCCGCCACTTCAGGCTGAGGTCCAGGGGTCGGATCCTCATGGAAGGCGGCCTGGAGCACTTCATCCAAGCGTTGGACCAAAAAGACCTGTAAGTCTTCACGAACTTCCGCAGGAATCTCTTTCAGATCCTTCTCATTCGCCTTCGGCAAAATGATGCGCCGGAGGCCAGCTCGATGAGCCGCCAAGACTTTTTCCTTGATACCGCCCACCGGCAACACCAGCCCGGTCAGACTGATTTCTCCGGTCATGGCCGTGTCACTGCGCACCGGCTTACCCACATAGGCGGAAGCCAGCGCAGTCGCCATCGTGATACCGGCCGAAGGGCCGTCCTTGGGAATAGCGCCGGACGGCACGTGGATATGCACGCCATTCCGTTTGAAGCGGGAAATGTCGAGGCCCATCGCCTCGGCATGGCTCCAGAGATAGCTGCGCGCGGCGCGCGCCGATTCCTGCATCACGTCGCCCAGCTGACCGGTCAGCGTCATGTCGTGGCTTCCCGGCAATAAGCTGGTTTCGATATACAGCACATCACCGCCTGTCGGAGTCCATGCGAGACCGGTGGCGACACCGGCCGGCAAGTCCTTCCGCGCTTCTTCCGGTTGGAACCGTTCCTGACCCAGCCATTCGTCCAGCAACGTCGCTGTAATATCGACCGTGGCCGACGCCGAATCAGCTGCCTGATCCGCCAAGGTCACGGCGACTTTTCTCGTCAGGCGTCCCAACATTTGCTCCAGCTGCCGCACCCCTGATTCTCGGGTATAGCGGCCGATGATTTGATCGAGCACTGCTTCAGGAAGATTGATATCCTCCGTCCGCAGCCCAGCCTCCTTCAGCCGTCTTGGCCAAAGGTACCGAACGGCGATCTCGCGCTTTTCCCGCTCGCTATATCCGTTCAGCCGGATGATCTCCATGCGATCCAGCAACGGTTGCGACAGAGTCTCCAGCGTATTCGCCGTCGTGATGAAAAATACCTTGGACAAATCGAACGGCAAATCGAGGTAGTGGTCGCGGAACGTATGGTTCTGCGCCGGATCCAAAACCTCCAGCAATGCCGCCGCCGGATCGCCGCGGAAATCGCGTCCGAGTTTATCCACTTCGTCCAGCATGATCACCGGATTGTTGACTCCGGCGCGTCGCACCGCTTGAATGATACGGCCGGGAAGGGCTCCGACATACGTGCGCCGGTGGCCGCGCAGCTCCCCTTCGTCATGCAGTCCGCCGAGGCTGAAGCGTTCGAACGTGCGGCCCATCGATTTGGCGATGGACTGCCCTAAACTGGTCTTGCCCACACCTGGAGGCCCCACCAGACAGAGGATCGGCGCTTTGGCGGCAGGGTTTAACTTTAGCACCGCCAAATGCTCTACGATCCGTTCTTTCACTTCCTTGATGCCGTAGTGATCCTCATTCAAGACCTTGCGGACATGCGCGAGATCGAGATGTTCCTCCGATGACTTGTTCCAGGGCAGTTCGAGCACCAGTTCCAAGTAGCTCCGAATCACTTGATGCTCGGGAGAGGCGCTCGGTGTCTTGGCGAGACGCGCGAGTTCACGGTCCGTCTCTTTCCGCACGTGGTCGGGAAGATCGGCCTCTTGAATTTTTGATCTCAATGCGCCGACTTCATCTTCCTCGCCGCTACTCTCGCCCAACTCTTGCTGAATCGTCTTGAGTTGCTCGCGTAGGAGATACTCCCGCTGAGTCTTGCCCAGCTTCTCTCGGGCCTCGCCCGCGATCTTGTCCCTCAACTGAAGGATTTGCACCTCGCGCGACAGCGCGGCATAGAGCCCACGCAACAGGTCTGCCCTCGTGGCCGCCTCGAGCAATTGTTGCTCGCCGTCCAACGTGAGATTCAACAACGAAGCGATGCGGTACGCCAGGACGACCGGGTCCTGCTCGGTCCCGAGAGCCGCCACCGCTTCATGGACGCCCGGCGTCTGAATCAGCTTCGGCAGCTCGGTGATGATGTCAAGAATCGCCCGGTGCAACGCCTCGACTTCCGTGCTCTGTTCACTAGGCGGAGGCAACTGTTTCCCGCGCGCCTGCAGAAACGGATCGACTTGATCGAGCTTCAGAAGCACGAACCGCTCTAATCCCTGGATCAAAATATTGTAATGACCTTCCGCAGCGCGAGCCGTCTGTTTGATGACGGCCTTTGTGCCGATGGTATACAGATCCGCCAGCAAGGGTTGGTCGGTTTGCGCATCCCGCTGAGCCACGACAAGCAGGGTCTTATCTTCGGTTTTCAATGCCGCTTCTACGGCTGCGACAGAACGGTCACGTCCCACGGTCAAGGGCATCATCGTGCCTGGGAACAACACCGTTCGCTTCAGCGGCAGTACGGGTAGATTCGTGAGTATCGGGGCATTCGAATCGTTCATATCATCCTCCGGTATGCTCGGATGGTCATGTGCTGAGGGCTGCGCGAGTGGTACCCACGTCACACTTACGCTCGTTCTTGTCGGTTAAGATAGCCATAAGACCGGATGAGTCAAGCGCAGGCTTTGGAAGGGTAGTCCATCGATCGCAATTGCCGGAGCGGTCGCGTGAAACCCATGCTTGGTAGCGAGGATGGCACCACCGCGAGAGTGATGACCCGCTTAGCAATAGTTGAAAAAAGTTGTGGGGCCTTCAAACACTCCGAGAGCGCCGAGTCGGAGAGAACTCGGCGCGAGCGTGCAGAATGGTCAAAAGGGCCGTCCAGCGAGGCCGCAGCGAGGTCCACGGCGCGAAGAATAAAAAGCGCCAGGATTGTGGACGCCGGCGAGTCGGTGAGCCGGCCATGTCTGGAGGCGATGCGTAGTCATTTTTACCCGCCCTCCCTGAGCCTGCCGAGACAGGCCCTTGGCCCATGGGTGATACGTTGAGACTCTGAACGATGCGAGAACAAAGCTGGCGGACATTTTCACCATTCTGCTATCGGTCGATGAAGAGGCTGCCCTGGTTCTCGATGTAGACTTTTCCATTGAGCCGCTCCGGATGAGCGCCGGCGGTCGGTGGCGGGACAGAAGAATAATCGTCCCGGCCATCAAGATCAAAGAATGCGCCGATGCTGGCATCCGCGCCATGTCCCAGCCCACGACCGACGGCATACTGGTCCGCGCCGCCTTCTTCGATAAATAGTCCCCATCCTCCGAGGTCTCCCATACCGAGCCCCGTCGAGGCCGGCAGGTCGTAGAAGTCGCTCGCCGTACCTCCGTCAATGGCAAGGGCCACGCTTCCGTCCCAAGCCGCACCGCCGTTGTAGAACGGCCCCTTAGAGCCATAACGGTCCTTACCCTGATAGTCGATGAGCAGGCCGACGCCAAAGTGGGCGGCCGTGCCATGCCCATACCGGGCGGCCTGATGATCGTCGTCACCGTTAAGATCCAGCTTTACGCCAAGGCCGAAAAAATATCCGTGGCCTTGAGAAAAATTGGCGCTCCGATAACGATCCTGTCCGTCCAGATCAATCAACAGTCCCCAGCCCCCTGCGAGACTCAGCGCGCGTTGCGCCGGATCCTTCGTGAAGACGCGGAGCCCCGCCCCCGTGCCTAATCCAAAACAATCGTATTGATACCCGGCGTCATGAGGTTGCGCATCCGGGGCATCGGCCGCGTTGTAGGCGCTGGGATAATGCCCGCCGCATTCATACGAATCATTTCCAGCCACATCGATGACGGCGCCCACGCCCAACGGCGCGCCGAAACCCAGCGCATAGCCGAAACTGGTATACCGATCGTCGCCGGCGCGATCCACCAACAAGCCGAACCCGCCGAACGCTGCGCCTTGCGTAAACCGGTTGCCTTCGTAGATATCCTGTCCTCCTCCATCATACAGGATGCCGAGGCCCGCGAGGCCTACCCCGCCGGAGCCGGGTGACAGGCGATAGGTATCGTTGCCGCTGTGATCGATGAGGATGCCGATTCCTGCCCGGCCCGTGGCAAGCCCAAGCGGGGATGGCTCATAGGTGTCATTCCCGCTCAAGTCGATGACGATGCTATTGCCGAGATCACTGGTAGAGCTGGCGCCGATGGACCCGCGGTAGGTGTCGTTGCCGCCGAGGTCGATGATCAGCGCGGCACCCTTCTCGAGATCATAGGTATTCGGGCCGCGGCCGCCGATGATGACCAGTCCGTAGGGGGTCTGCTGCGCCAGAAGCACCTCCCCGGTGATGCCGCGAATGGTATGGGTGACGTGGGTTCGATTGTGAAACACAATGTCCAACTGCTGCAAAAATTTCCGGTTGCCCAGTCTCGCCAGTCGTTGCGCGGCCGTGATCAACGATCCGTAGTCGACCTGTTGCATCAATAGGGTGGCATATCGGACGGCGGCTTCCGCGTCGGTAAGCTGGGCCGGTGGCGTGATTTGAGGAATGAATCGTTCTACGAGAGGAGGGCCTTGGGTAAATAGAAACTCTCGATCCTGAGGAGACAAATGGCGGAGCGCATGTTCGCGGTCTTGATAGGCGTCCTCAAGGGCTTCCATGAGAAAGCCGAGGATATCTTCCCGCGCGAGGGTCACAGGAAAGGTGAGTGGCCTAAAGGGTGTCGCGGTGCGATCCATACCGCCTTCTAGGATATCGATGACAGCCGGAAGTCCTTCGACGCCCGATTCCGCGGCTCCGGCGGCCAACAGACCGGCTTGCTCCACCGTCGAGAGCCCGTCCCACGGATCGGCGAGTGTGCGCAGCGCGAGACCGCGTTTGAATTTGGCAATCTTATTGGTCTGGTCCGCCAAGCCGGCGCGAACCGCCGGGAGAGCAGTATTGAGATTGTCGCGCAGATCAGGTTCAACGATCGCCTGCATCCGCGCCGTCAGCGCCTGTTGCGCGCGATCCAGCGGTCGGTCGGGTGTCCGGGTGGCGGAAAAGAGGTGGGTAATCTGCCCACAGCCGCCCATGAGCAGCCAGAGGGCCATGAGTGGCACGAGGGAGGCTACTCGGCTAGTGAAGCGGCGCAAGTCTAGGCTCACACGTCTCTTTTGAGAACCGTACGGGCCTTGGGGGGGCTGTTGAAAAGAAATGTCCGACAATGGGGTGACGGTCACAGGCTCTCTCAATAGACGCCCGTTGTCGTGGCGCCGACTACACAATAGAGGGACTGTCATCCGGTGGCAAGAGGCCCGCGTCCCGGAGGCACTCGTCCGCCCAGGCGCGAATGTCGTGAGTGGCCAAATACCCGCGCATCCGGCGCATGCGGTCCCGGCGTTCCTCCACCGGCATCTCAAGCGCCTGACGGATCGAATCGGCCACGCCCTCCAGGTCGTAGGGATTGATGACCAGGGCATCCGTGAGTTCTTCCGCGGCGCCCGCCAAATGGCTCACGAGCAACACGCCCTTCTCTTCGGCCTGGCAAGAAACATATTCCTTCGCGACCAGGTTCATGCCGTCGTAGACGGAACTCACCAAAGCCAAGTCGGCTATCCGGTAATAGGCGGCGAGAGTGTCCACGCCGATGCGCCCTTCCCGAAACTCGATCGGTCGCCAGCGCGACGCATCCCGGCTGCCGGGACGAGAAATGCTGCCGTAGCGGACATTGATATCGTTGGCGGTCTCACGGATGATTTCCCGGTAGCGCCGATAGGTTTCGACATCGTCCCGGGACGGGACCGCAATCTGGATGAAGGTGAATTTGCCGCGATAATGGGGGTACTGCTGAAAAAACGCATCGATCGCCCAGAATCGTTTCAGGAGTCCTTTGGTGTAGTCGAGGCGATCGACACCGAGCCCGATGCGGGTGTCGGGCTGACAGACATGGAGGTTGCGCAGAACCTCCATCGCTCGTCCGACTTGCGGGGATTGCGCCCGCTCAGACCACGCTTGAAATCCGACACTAATGGGCCGGGCCACGAGACGAGTCGTATGACCTTTATACTCGATGTGATGATCATCGGCTCGTACCTCGCCGCTCAAAAAATCTTTCGCGCATTCGACGAAGCAATGAAGAAACGTCCGCGTTTGAAACATGACGAGGTCCCCGGCCAGCAGGGAATCGATCAGTTCGCGGCGTTCAGGGAGGATGCGAAAAGCATCAGGCCCGGGCCAGGGCGTGTGCCAGAAGGTCGCGATCGGCTGCCGGGGCAGCGAGGTTTTAATCAGGCCGGGGAGGAGCGCCAGGTGAAAGTCGTGAATCCAGACAAAGCCGGGTTTGGTTCGTAATTCGTCGATCACGGCTTCCGCAAAGCGCGCGTTCATAGCCTGGTAGGCGTGCCAGAATGTTTTTCGATAGGCGACCCGATCCAGGGTGAGGTGACACAGAGGCCACAGCACTTGATTGGCATACCCTTGATACCCGCCCTTCACTTCATAGGGTTCCAGCCATACGCGGCGCAGACGGTAAGTCGGGGAATCGGGCGGCACCTCGATGGCCATGGTCTGGTCCACGACATCGCGATCTGCTTTGCCGCTGCCCCAGGCAATCCACGTGCCGCCCAAACGACGCATCACCGGATCGAGCGCCGAGATCAGGCCGCCGGATGTTTTTTCCCAAATAAGGTGATTCTTGACGAGGCGATGTTCGTACGGTTCGCGGTTTGAGACAATAATCAAACGAGAGAGGGACAGCTCGTCCTGCGACTGAAGTTCCTCCAGGGAAGCGTGAGACGTGTTCATACGTATCCAGATTCCTCTGTGGGCAGTCGTGAACCGGTGCGCAGGACCTTCCACTGAAAATAAGAGTCTTTCACGTAGGTGTCAAGCGACGGGTCGTCAGTCCTGTAGGCTGAAATGTATTGCGCCATGGTGCGCCTAGCGAATGTTCCTTCGCGAACGACGCGGAACTCACCATGCCTCATGAACCACAACGAAAAGTGTTCAGCGGTCGCGAAGGGGTTGGTCTTGGGCGCGGGGTTTACGATGGCTGCCTGCCACCATGCGGAACTCGAAGAGGCGGCATTCGATCGCTCCGTTGAACAGCGGGACACGCCGAGAAGGGGCCAAGCGCAAGAGCCCAGGAAGTTTGAGGTCGGCAGTAAAGATATGTACGGTCCAGCCGGAGTAGCATTTCTTCAATTGGTCGCCGAACTGCGGATAGAAGGCACGGAGCGCCTCGGTGTCTCCCATGCGATGACCGTAGGGAGGATTGGTGATGAGGATACCTGTTTCGGCCGGCGCCGGAAGTTGCAGCACGTCTCCCTGATAGAGAGTGACAGCCTCAACGATACCGGCGATGGTGAGATTCGCTCGTATGGAGGCGAGCGCCTGGGCGCTGTGGTCTGCAGCATGGATCAAGCCCGGCTTGGCCGATAGTTCCGCGGCCTTGAGTTCGTCGCGCAGCGCTTTCAAGGTACCGGCCTCAAACGACAGCAATTTTTCAAACGCAAAGTGCCGACCGAATCCCGGCGCCACCCGACGGGCCATTAAGGCGGCTTCGATGACGAATGTTCCGCTGCCGCACATGGGATCAAACAGCACGGTCTCCGGCGTCCATTTCGCAAGACGCAGCATGCCGGCTGCGAGGTTTTCCCGAATCGGCGCTTCACCTGCCGACTTCCGCCAGCCTCGTTTGAAGAGCGGATCGCCGGATGTGTCCAAGTACAGGGTGCAGGTCGTCTGATCTAAAAATACGGCGATGAGAATGTCCGGCGCATGGGTGTCGACGACCGGGCGCTTGCCCCTGGCATATTGAAACCGATCGCACACAGCATCCTTCACCCGCAGGGTCACGAAGTCTAAACTCTTCAAGGCGCAGTGGTGGGCGCTCACCTTGACCTTGATGCTATGTTGCGGGGTAAACCAATCCTGCCAGCGGACCGCCTTGGCCGCGTCATACACGTCATGCTCATCGCGATAGGGCGCTGCGGCAATGCGCAGCAGAATGCGGCTGGCCATGCGGCTCTGCAAATTCACGCGGTAGCAGAACGCGAGTGTGCCACAAAAGGCGACACCCCCGGCCGTTGCCGCGATATCGGATGCGCCTAAATCTTTCAGCTCATCGGCAAGAACGGCCTCGAGCCCGCGCGGGCAAGGTGCAAAGAAGGCGTGGTTTATGCTATCCATTCTTTTCGCGGCGTGATCAGGAGTTGTCATGAAGTTTTGCTCTGAATGTGGGGCCGGGTTGTCGTCAAAAATTCCCCCGGGGGATAACTTGCCGCGATTTGTGTGCGACACCTGTCAGGCCATCCATTACATCAATCCAAAAATCGTTGCCGGGTGCATTCCCGAGTGGAAAGACGAAATCCTGCTCTGCCGAAGGGCTATCGAACCGCGTCTCGGCCATTGGACCTTTCCCGCAGGGTTCATGGAAATCGGAGAGAGTACCGAGCAGGCCGCGATGCGCGAAACCATGGAAGAAGCCCATGCCGACGTGGAAATCACGTCGCTGTACGCCGTGTTGAGCCTGCCTCGCATCAGCCAAGTCCATATGGTCTTCCGGGGGACGATGCGCACGCCGGACTTTAAGCCCGGCATCGAGAGCCTCGACGTGCGGTTGTTTGCCTTGAAGGACATACCATGGGAGGACCTGGCCTTCCCGGTGATCCACGAGGCTCTCGAACGCTATGTCGCGGATGTAGCCCGCGGCACCTTCACCATGCATTTCGGCAGCGTCTTTCCCCGAATGAAATCCTAACTCGCATTCGATGCATATCTCGCTGTCGACACATCGGGAGCTATCCGACAGGATGCTCAAAAAGGTCGTCCGGCGCGGCCGCAGCAATGCGAGGGGGCGAGGCGTACCCTCGCGGTACGTTGAGCATCCGAGCGATGCGAGAACAAAGCCGGCGGCCTTTTTCAGCATCCTGAGCTAATTGTTGCTGGGCATGATGAGCCCCAACTCACCCGGCGGGGGATGCACGAAGCTAAAGCCCTTCGCCTCCTGAAAATCCACCGTCATTCCGGTCGTGCGGTGCACGCTGGCGCGATCCAGCGCAATCGTTAATCCCTCGATGTGTTGCACTTGGTCTTCTTCCTGAGCCGCGGGTTCCAATGTGATTGCCAAGGAGAGACGATTGTCATCCAGGTCGCGCAGCGTAATCCGGACGACCGGATCATCCGGATGTTCCTTGATGAGTTTCCGCAAGCGTTCGATGGCGGTCCAGGTCAGGTTCAGCATGAATTACGTATGCAAAGGTCGGTGAGGCGGCGCCGCGTTCTGGATATGGTGAATGTCCACGAGCTGTTCCGTGCGATCGATCGAATAGAAAATCCGCCAGTCGCCCACGGCATATTTGTGGATGGCCGGCAAATCGGCAGCGACCGGTTCATGCCGCAGATTCTCTACATTGGAAGCCAACCATTTGGTTTTGTCGAACAGCCGTTGCGCCATGGCGGGATCGGCAGCACGCAAGTCGGTAATGACATCAGGCCGGAACGCTAAACGAAACCACGGCATCGCGTTACCACCGCAGGCCGAGTTTATCGGCCACTTCGTCGCCCGTCAGACGTTCGGTAGAGGCCAGGGATTGCTTGAGGCGGTCGCGTATAGACTCGCCCAGTGGCGCACCCAGATCGGGGTCGCCCAGCAAGACCCGCAGCCGATCGTCGACGATCCCTTCGACCAGTTGCTTCAATTCGGCCAGGCTCAGGTTGGAGATGGTGATGGTCGGCTCGGTCATAATCACTCCTAAATAATATTTGGAGCATACGGGGCTAGTCCTGGGAATTGCAAGCAAGATAGGGGATGAGGGTGGAGCATCACGGTGGACCGATAAAAACTGGTGATGGTGCTTGTGTGGGAGGGATTGAAGCAGTATTCTTCCGGCGGGCAATAGGAAAAACCAATGCACAGTTCTTCTCTGATCTACGTCAGGTTAACAGATTTGGACCCTCTACATTCAGAAGTAGAAATTCTACCTTCGTGGGATAGCGTGAGGATGACCACGTTATGATTCGCCGCATTGAGCAAATCAAAGCGTTCGGGGTTTTCGCGGACCTTCGGTGGCCTGCTACTCTCCCAGATTTCAAACAGTTCAACCTAATCTACGGTTGGAACTATTCAGGCAAGACGACATTGTCTCGTGCCTTTCGATGCTTTGAGCAGAAGAGGCCGCATGCAGACTTCGCTGACGCACAGGTGGAGCTTAAGTCTGAGGACGGAACGGCTCACCACCTGTCCTCTCCGCAAGCCGCCCCATTGTTTCGGGTCTTCAACAGTGACTTTGTTCATGAGAACCTTGCCTTCGATGAAGGAATCGCAAATCCGATTCTGGTTCTGGGATCCGAAGACATAGCGAGACTTGAGAAGTTGGACGCTAAGAAAGCCGAACGGGAATCTACGGCCGTGCTGATCGAGGCAAATAAGCAAAAAAAGGATGAGAAGGAAAAGAAAATTGAGAGAGCATTCACAAAGGATGCACGTGATTTGATTAAGAATCCGCTGAGTGTGCCTAATTATGACAAAACACATTTCGAACGTGAGGTTACCGCGTGCAAAGAAACCCCCAATACCTATCTACTGAAGGATAAGGCGTTGCAGAAGTGGCTTTCCGTTTATTGCTCCACCGACAAGAAGCCTGAACTTTCCACCAAGGTGGTTTCACTCTGCTCTGTTGGGGATCTTGTGAAGAAGTCGACCGCACTTCTTAAGCGGGTCGTAACGACAAATGCCCCAATCCCCAGGCTAAAAGAGAACCCGATCCTTGAGAATTGGGTCAATGACGGCCGGCCTCTACACGAAGGAGAAAGCACATGTCAGTTCTGTGGTCAACTACTGCCACCCGCCCTTCTGAGCCACCTGACTGGGCATTTCTCAGCAGACTACGAAAACTTGATGTCGGAACTAGACATCTTGTTGAATGCAATTCAGGTTGCTCAAGACCAGCAGTTAGTGCTCGACCATAGATCCGATTTCTATGCCGAACTCTCAGAACGATTCATCGATGCGAAAAACCGATTAGATGAACACTTGAAAGTTCGGAGCTCCGCGCTTGAGGCCCTCGAGAAAATTCTGATTGCAAAGCGAACCAAGGCATTTACGAGTCTTCTGTGCCCCGTGGTTGAAGATCCTGCGCATCAAATTGCCACAGCAATTGAGGAAATCAACGCAATCATCGCTGAACACAATAAACAGACGACGCAATTCGACAAAAGACGTCGAGAGGCATTCAGTAATCTCGAAAGGCACTATGCCGCGTCGTTCGTTCTGGATCAGCACTACAGCGATCATCTTCAGGAAATGGTTAGTCTCAACGCCATTATTACTGAACAGAATGAAAAGCTCTTCGCCCTAGACGGTGAAATCCGCGACCTCGAAAAGGCAGTATGTGAAGCCTCGAAGGGGGCAGAGAGAATCAATGAGCTACTCGGCCTGTATTTCGGAAAGAATGACCTGCGCATAGTCGTGTCCGCTGACAATCGCTTTCAAATTACCCGAGCAAATGTGGTAGCGCGGAACTTGAGTGAAGGGGAGAAAACCGCCATTGCGTTTGCCTATTTTGTGATCCACGTTCAGGATGAGAAGTATCCTTCGGATGGCCTGATTGTTGTCATCGATGATCCCATATCGAGCCTGGATGCGAACCACTTGTTCAACACATACGCACTAATTAAGACTCAGTTAGCGGACTATCGCCAGCTCTTCGTATCGACTCACAGCTTTGAGTTCTACAACCTAATCCGGGAGTGGGTAGCAGAAGATGAGGGCAAGGATCACGCAAAGAAACCACAGGCTGGATGGAAAAATGGGGAATATTTCTTGTCAGACGGACCGTCGATGGAACTTCGGCATTGGAGGAAATTCCCAGAGAACTCCTGCGCTTCAAGTCGGAGTATCACTATCTTTTTTCAATGCTTTGCCGGTTTCACAAAACGAGGTCGGGAGACTTCGACTGCATTTTCAACCTGCCAAACATCGTGCGGCGCTTCATGGAAGCTTTCGGCGGTATCATGATCCCATTGTCAACCGGACTAAAAGGAAAGATGACGCGCCTTTTTACTAACGAGGTTGAGCGGGAGCGCGTATGGAAATTCATCAATCATTATTCGCACAATGCTACCATCACGCGCTCACTAAATATTCCCGATACTAGTGAATGCGTTGCTGTTGTTGATGCTTGCCTGAATGCGGTCAGGGCTTGGGATGATGAGTATTTCTCGGACCTTGAGAAAGAAGTCACAGGTTAACCAACGCTTAATGCTAGCGGTCGCGCGTAGCTCGAGCACCTTTCCAGCTTAAGTGGGCTTACTCTCGCACCGCTCCCCATCCGACGCCTCGCACGAACAATTCAAACAGCCATGGACGGAACAGGTGCCGCAGGCCCGTTCGATTTGGCGACGAAGCGCCGCCCTGGCTCGATGCACGCGAACTGCGGCGTTTTCGGCGGTAATGCCTGACTGCTGAGCCAAGTCTTTCAGTTTGCCTTCCTCCAGGTCCACGATCCGCAGAGCCTCGCGGTATTCTGGCTTCAGCGTCTCCAGCAGGCTGGACACGCATTGGCAGATCTCCTGACGCAATTCCGCCTCTGGTTCCTGAACATCCGGAAATTCTCTCCCCCAGGCTTCCATCGTTCGCGCGGCGGCGGAACGCTGCCGGTAATGATCGATCACGGCGTTGCGGAGAACCCGATAGAACCAGGCCACGGCCTTTTCGTCCTGCACATCGCCGCCCCGCTCCAGTCCACGCGTAAAGGCCGTTTGTAAAATATCTTCAGCCACGGCTCTCGATTCCACACGCCGCTCCAGGAATGCCAGGAATTCCTTGTGTCCCTTCACCAGTAGCGCGATGGCCTCGGGCGAAAGGGTTGTCGATGGGGTCGATTCGAGGCTCATGGGAGCAGCTTACCAAACTATTTGCGGAACTGTAAGGTTTTTGGGAGGCCTCCGTCAGCCTCTGTGACGACGCAATCACGCGCCGCATATCAAAGGAGACCGGCCATGGCTGACATCAAAAAATCCACCTCGCAGAAGATCGCAAAGGCAAGCTGCTGCGGAACCTGCGATTGCGCTTCCTGTGCCTGCGGGTGCCAGGCAAACGCCTGCCGCTGCGAGCAAACGAACTGCCAATGTGGATGCCGCAAACAAACCTCTGGTCGGTAGGCTGGTGATGCCCCGCCCGCCGGATTCTGAAGGGCGGGGTCAATAACCAACCCAAGCGGTCTGTCGTGCCTGAGAAGCATTGTGAGGATGTCGCCGCTCACGTATCATGCGTTCTCACATGAGATTCGGCTGTATGAAAGTTGGTGAACAGTGCCGACGAGCAGACGGCCAGGGAGTGCAGAAACTTGCCGACGGGAGTCCCATGCGGTAGATACTTCCTATCTGTGATGCAGGAGAACTGATCCCATGCAGGGTTTAGAATTAAAAGTCCCTCCACTGGCTCTCCTTCTGTTCGCAGGTGGATGCATGTGGGTGGTCGCCTGGGCGGCGCCGGCATTTGCGTTTGCCTTTCCCGCCCGTTTTGTTTCCGCAATGGGTGTGGTGGTCATCGGGATCGCTATAGCAGGCATGGGTGTGTTTTCATTCAACCGGGCTAAGACCACCGTCAATCCTATGAAGCCCGAGTCCTCGTCCGCTCTGGTCGTGAGCGGCATCTATCAACTGACACGCAATCCCATGTATCTGGGCATCTTGCTGTTGCTGCTCGGCTGGGGCATATTCCTCTCGAACGCGCTGGCGTTCCTGATTCTTCCTGGATTCGTCCTGTATATGAATCGTTTCCAAATCGAACCAGAGGAAAGGGCGCTCACCCATATATTTGGACAAGAGTTTGTGACCTATCGTAATCAGGCCCGAAGATGGATATAACCCGGCGTATGATGATTTCGTGGTAAGTCGATGGTTAGCCATGGGCAACGTTGTTCGAAGCGCTTCAATGACATTATCGAAACCTCGCTCCTAATGCGGTTCATTCACGCGTCAGACCTCCATATCGACAGCCCCTTGCGCGGCCTTGACCGTTACGAGGGCGCGCCGGTCGAGCGGTTGCGGACTGCGACCCGCAGCGCGTTTGAACGGCTGATTGATACCGCCCTCGCTGAGCGCGTGGACTTTGTGCTCTTTGCCGGCGATATCTATGACTGCGATTGGCAGGACTTTCATACCGGCTTGTTTTTTCGCGGACAGCTGGTTCGATTAGAGCGCGCCGGGATCCGCGTATTCATCGTCCAGGGCAATCACGATGCCCAAGGTGTCATCTCTAAGCAGTTGGTTCTGCCGCCGAACGTCACGGTATTTTCCAGCCGCACTGCCCAGACAGTCAGGCTCGATGAGCTCTTGGTGGCGATCCATGGCCGCAGCTTTCCTGAGCGCGAGGTGAACGAGGATCTCGTCCCTGCTTACCCGGCTCCGGTCCCTGGTTTCTTCAACATCGGCATGCTGCACACGAGTCTGACCGGTCGCGCCGGCCATGATACCTATGCGCCGACGGATCTGCCGACGCTACTCAGAAAAGGCTACGACTATTGGGCGTTGGGCCATGTCCATGCGCGCGAGGTACTGAGCGAACAGCCACGCATCGTCTTTCCCGGCAACCTTCAGGGCCGGCATGCCAAAGAAACGGGCGGCAAGGGATGCGAGTTGGTCACCGTGGAGGGCGGCCGTATCGAAGCCGAGTTCGTCGTCCTCGATGTCGTTCGGTGGAGTCAGGTAGACGTGCTGCTCACTGGCGTGGATCGGCTGGAGAGCCTGAGCGAGATGTTCCATCACGCGCTGGAGCCGGTGCTGACCGGAGCCACCGACCGATTGCATGCCGTCCGTGTGACCTTGACCGGCTCGACTGCCCTACATCGGATGGAAGCCGATCAGCCAGGCACCTTGGCCGCGGCCATGCGTGCGGCGGCGCAGGATATCAGTGAGGCAGAAGTCTGGATCGAACAGGTGCGGCTTGACCTCTCCACGCCGGTGGACCGTGCTCAGTCTGCGGAACGGCAGGATGCCGTGGGTGAATTGGTTCGTCTAGTCGATTCGATCCTGGGCGATGAGGCGGAGCTGATGCGCCGAGCGCAGGTTGAACTGGGTGAGCTCCTCAGTTCGATTCCGCAGGAAGTTGCTTCAGGAGATGTGCCGAAACTTGATGATGCAACGGAACTGAGGGGCCTGGTGCTGGATGCCGAGGCCACGGTGTTGGCGCGCCTGAGAGCGATAGGGGAAGGCGCATGAGATTTCTTCGGCTGTTGTTGCAGGCCTACGGACCCTTCACCAATAAAGTCGTAGACTTTTCGATCGGTCACCCCAATTTGCATCTCATTTACGGGCCCAATGAAGCTGGGAAATCGTCGGCGCTGCGGGCCATGATAGACCTCCGATTCGGTATTCCGCCACGCAGCTCGGATGGCTTCGTTCATGCCGCGGGTGATCTACGTATCGGCGGGATTTTTGTTGATCAGGCGGGAGAGCGAATTGGCTTGGTCCGCCGGAAGGGTAGGGGTGCGACCCTCGCTCGTCTTGATGTCGAGACGGAACAGCCGGATACGACTCTGACAGTAGAGAGCCGATGTGAACGGGAATTGACCGGCGGGCTGGAGCGCGCCGAGTTTGAAGCCATGTTCGGACTCAACCATGCTCGTCTGCGCGAAGGCGGTCAAGTGCTGCTGAGCGGTGAGGGAAATCTAGGGGCAACTCTCTTCGAAGCGAGCGCGGGAACCAGCGGCATCGGGGATCTGTTGGCGGCCTTGGAAGTCGACGCGAAGAAGCTCTATAGCCCGCACGGTCGCGCGCAGAACGCGGTGATCAATGAGGCGCGCCGTCATCTCGATGAGCAGCGGCAGGCCTGGCGTCAGGCGCAGACGAAACCCGCCGATTGGCAGGCCCTGAATCGCACACATGAAGTCGCCGCGGCTGCGCTCGACGAGGTGACGAACACCTTGGAGCAGTTACGCCGGCGCGAAAATGAACTGACGGAGCTGCGCACGGTTGAGCCATTGCTGCGAGAGCACGATCGTGTGGCGGCCGAGCTGCAGACTCTCGCCGCGATTCCGGACCTCACAGAGAACTTCCGCGAAGAACGATTGGCGGCCGCACAGGCCTTATCCCATGCGCAGCGAGATGTGAGAGAGGCCGAACGTGAACTCGACCGGTGCGCTCGCGCGCTCGATGCGCTGGTCCTTGAGCCGTTACTCCTTGAGCATGCAGACGCAATCGAACGATTGGTCTCCGGGGTCGCCGCTGCGGCTCGCCATCGCATCGAGGTGCAACAACAGGATGCCGTCATGGCGAAGATTGAGAGTGACCTGGCGACAGCGGTTGCTCGGCTTGCACCGGGACGAGCTCTTGGTGAACTGCTATCCATCATTCCTTCTGCCGCCGACCGCGTGGCGTTGGATGACCATTTGATTCAGGTAAGTCGACTGGGGGAACGACTCGATGGGTACCGGCAGCGTGCCGAGATGCTGGACCAGGCTCTGAGGCCGGACATTGATCAGCCCACGGTGCTGCTGGACCAGGCGGTCATGCAACGGCTGGCGGCGGCTGTTCGAACGGGGCAATCGCTGGGTGACGTCGTTCGACGAACCACTGATGCCGATCGGCAGCTTCGGGAGCTCGATCGCAAGCTTGAACAGGCGCTGTCGGATTTAGGCGTCGTATCGGACTCGGCTCTGCGGCGTACTCAGCCCGTTTTGGAGGCACAGATCACCCTCACGAAGCAAAACTTGGCGGAGCTGGACGAGCAATTCAAGAAAATGCGTGATGAACAGCAGTTGGTGGGCCGTGACTTGGACAGTCAACAATTGCGGCAGCGGCAGCTGGCGGCGGAAGGTGAGGTGGTCACCGCCGAGACCCTGCGCCGCGCCCGTTCAAGGCGAGATGAAGGCTGGGCCCTGATCCGTAGCGCCTATATCGAGCAGACTCAAAATGCCGCTGATCTTGCCCACGCCTTCGATCCGGCCAAACCATTGCCGGAAGCCTTCGAAGCAACCATGAGCGAAGCTGATCGACAAGCCGATTTGCTACGCGCTGATGCCAAGCGGGCCGCCGGCTTGGAGGAATGTTCCGTTCGAATCGCGCAGATGGACGCGCGTTGGAGCGAGATCGACCGTGACATGGCGGCCCTTGCCACCCGACGCGGCGAACTTCTGGCTTCATGGGCTCAGCGGCTGCGGGAGGCCGGTCTTCCGCAGCTTGATCCGGACATATTACGCGAATGGCAAGGGAGGCGACATGATGCCCTGCAGGTGGCCGAACGGGTGGCAGCGTTACGCGCTGATCGTGATCGGCTTGTTCAAGAAACTCGTGAAGCCGCGTCGAGTATTGCCGAAGCGCTTCGGGCGAGTCGCTGTCCTCTAACGGAAGCGAAGGTCGGAGTGGTGAATACACTGCCGTCGTTGATCGAGCAGGCCCTGCGATGGGAGCGGAGCGCCGTGGAGGTTGAAGCTGATCGCAGCGCGAAGCGTAAGGCTGCGCATACCCAGCGAGCCGAACGCGAGAAGGTGGGATGCCTGCTGGCCGAGACCGAGGCCGAAGCGCAGCGCCATGTATCCGCTCTGCAGGGATGGCATGCCAGATTGTTCCTGCCGTCCGGCACGATTCCAGATGCCGTCAAAGCCCGCTTGAATGAACTGGACAGCCTGGTCTGCCAGGCGTCGTCACTCAGCGACGCGAAACAGCGACAGGCCCATGTCCAAGCCATATTGGATGACCTTGGCAATCAGTCCGTCCAACTGGCCCTGCTTCTCGGTGACACGATCCCTCAAGCTGCAGAGGACTTTGCCGATCGGCTGCGAGCACGATTGGCTGCGGCACGAGCCGGCGACCATGAGCGGGACACGTTGCTACGAGACCGGCAGAAGGCGATGGACAAACAGCGGCAGGCTGAACTAGACCAATCTACGCAACAGGCTTTATTGGCGCAACTCTGCCTCGTTGCGGCTGTCGAGAGCGTCGAGAAACTTCCCGATCTTGAAGAGGGGGCCGCTCGCAAGCGAGCGGCTCACAAGTCTCTTCGGCAGGTGCGCCAGCAGATTGCCGCCGCATCATCGCGCTCTGAGGAGCAGCTTCGTCAGAAGCTCTCCGGCCGTGATGCCCTCACGATCGACGCCGAGCGCGCACATTGCCGCGAGGAGACCACTCGTCGCGAGCAGGCGCTGTCTGCCGCACGACAAGCCGAGGAACAGGCTCGCCGCGCATTGGAGGGCATCGACTCTTCCGACCGTGCCGCCCTGGCACGGGAGGCTATGGAAGCGGCGGCCGCCCGCTACCGCTCAGCCATCCGGCCCTGGGCCAGACTGAAATTGGCCCGTGCGCTGTTGCGGGAGGCTCTGAACCGTTTTCGCGAACGGGCGCAGGGGCCCATGGTCACTCTGGCTTCCAGCTACTTTTCTCTCATTACCGGCGGCCTGTATGAACGATTGGTAACGGATGATACAGAAGAACAGCCGATTCTCTGCGCGCTCCGAGCCGGTGGCAGTCGAATCAAGGTCGAGGAAATGAGCGAAGGAACGGCAGATCAGCTCTATCTCGCGTTGCGTTTGGCCGCGCTGGAACTGCGGCGAACGTCACATCCGCAGATGCCGCTCGTGCTGGACGATGCCCTCATTACGTCCGACGATGAGCGAGCGGGAAACATCCTGCGGGCGTTGGCACGGTTCGCCGAGGGCGGACAGGTGATGATCTTTACCCACCACCGGCATTTGCTTGAGGTGGCGCGAGCGGCTCTCCGGGACCAAGCCGTCATCGCGCATCACTTGTGAATCCTTCCGACCTGTCTCCTGCCCTCCACGAGGGAATCCTCATTCAGCGTCCCTCAGGAACCGGCTCGGGTCGACTTCCTTGCGGAAACTCGCGTCCAATCACCGGATCAAGGTTGAAAGCCACGCTGATGCGCGGCACGACGCCTCGATAGGTCGTGACTGCGTGGAAGAGCCATCCGGGGAAGAGCACGCATTGGCCGGTTAGGGGAGTGAACGCGATATTCCTGCCCGCGTCATGGAGTTCCGGCATGTTGTAGTTGAGGTAGGGCGCCAGCATGCGCGGTAGGCATCCTCTCGGATCCTAGAGTTGTAGGTCTCGCTGATGATGACCGCTCGCTCCGTCGACATGGAATAGCTCTCTCAGGGTTCCGCCACCGTCGACGGCGCGTACCGTATCGTTGGGAACACAGCCAACGTCTAATTGCGTCGCGAAGGCACGAAACGAACGGTGGAAAACGCTGCGCCTAGGGGTGTTGCCTAGTATGGGATTTCAGAGATCGGCGCTACAGTCGTACGACCGCGCATGGGCTGGAGGGTGAAGAATGTCGGAGGAGACAAAAGATCTGCAGATGGCCGGCTGCCAAGTGCATCTGACCTTTCATGCACTCTCAGGTGGACAATGGACGGTAGTCGGTGTCGTTCGATGCGGAGTGGACGAAAATCAGGGCGAGCAGTCGGTGGCGACCGGACCATTTCCGAGCCGCGAAGAGGCGGAACAGGACGTCCTGGGCAGAATAGGGAACATCCTGGGTAACAACATTGATCGGAGCAGTTCGGGGGTTAAGAACTATTAGCCGAATCCAGAAACCGTCTCTGTCGTCCAGCACCCGTCTAAGTCTGTCTCTCCACCGATACCATTGCCCGCACATCTGTTTCATTGGCCGAGAGGTAGGGCCGTATCGATGGTCCGCTTTGTCTAACCTCCTGCTAAGACATTTTGAAGAAAACCGACAGAGTTCAGGAGACATTTCAGGGAAACCATGCAGAGACTAAGAAATAAGGTTGCGATCGTCACAGGAAGCAGCAGCGGTATCGGCAAAGCCATCGCATTGCGGTTTGCTGTGGAGGGGGCGACCGTGGTGGTGGCAGCTCAGACGGACGGCAAAATGCGAAGAAACGGTGGCACAAATTCAGGCCGTCGGCGGGACGGCCTTTGCGCTGCAGACTGATATCGCGGTTGAAGCTCAGGTTGAACAGCTTCTCGCCGAAACCGTTCGGCAGTTCCAGCGCGTCGATATCCTGGTGAACAATGCCGGTATCTTCGGCGGGCGGCGTCTCGCGGAGACCAGCACCGAGGCATTTGACCAGGTGATAAACACGAATGTCCGGGGGACGTTTTTCTGCTGCCGGGTTGGATTCAATCAGATGAAGAAACAGGGCGGGGGAACGATCATCAACATGTCGAGTGTCGCTGGCCTCCAGGCCTGGAGCGGGACCGGCGCCTATAGCGCATCCAAGCACGCGATCATGGCGCTGACGAAGTCGCTTGCAGACGAAGGTCGCGCCCATCACATCAAGGTCTGCGCGATCTGTCCTGGAGGCGTGGCGGACGAATTAGTGGATGCAACGGACGAGGAGCGGGCGGGGAGCGAAAAAATCGACCCCTTCGACATTGCCGAAACCGCACTATACCTCGCCTGTCTCGGACCGCAGGCGGTGGTGCATCAGGTGGTGGTGGATCGGATTGGAGCCGACTGGTGACGATCCCCGTCGACTGGCGCTAAACGACCTTGGCTATGGAGTGGAGAGGCTTCAAGGGATGGTGTAACAGAGGCGGGCCAAGTGGAAACAGGGCCTTGCCGGTGAAAGCCTGGGTGAGACTGCCGACGGCATGATAAAAGGCCATCAGGCCCACGATGATGTGTCCGATGCCTGGAAGCAGATCGGTGATAAAGTCCAGCCTGGCAAAGGTCGTCGCCAACAGGGTCATCGTAATGACGACATGCAGGGCGCTGAGGGTGAGAGTTCGATAGGCCGTGAGATAGACCATGACGGCAGAAAAGACAGCGTATACGAGATCAATGGGAGCGTACAGAGCATTGTCGAACTGGAACGTTGTGCTTGCGCTGACCAGTTTGACTGTGCACAGAGTGAGCCAGAGAAATCCATACATGGTCAATGCGGTGCCGCCCAGTTGTTCGTTGTAGCGAATGTCTGTAATCCCCGCGAGAAGTTGCACGACCCCGCCGAAGATCAGGGCGATGACCAGTGCCCCGACGAGATTCTTGTGAGGGATCCAGCCTAACTGTCCTACCCCAAGGGTGAGCGCCCCAACCGCCAAACCGAACAGGCCGATCGCCAGCACATCGATTCTTCGACTCTGATTATCTTCGATCATCGCGGTTCGCCTCCGACGCGAGCAGAGTGGGCGAGGGTTAGTACCAATCTGTTTCAGAAATGAACGGAAGCAAGGATGCAAGAGCCACGCACAAAAGGCAAGCAGGAAAATGTCGACCGACGCTTGGCTTTCCCGCGCGTTTTTCTGGGGGGATGATGAGGATTTTGTGACAGGCGAGCCTTGAGGACCCGCTGATCGCGTCTATTTGAGGCCGAGCTCCGAGAAAGTTCAGCGATCGGATGACCCGGGCGGCCGTTCAAAGTCCGCTGAGGCGAGAAATTTTTCGAGGCGATTTAGCTGCAGCGGCTGGATGGACAGAAATTGGATACCGCGCTCTTTTCCACGCGCCCATCGCACTGCGCCCAGATCCACAAGGACCGGCGGTTCTTCGTAGGCAAGTGACAGTCTGAGTGAAAGGTAGGTATTGACCGGTAACTGGTCGCCACATTCGATGCGACAACCTTCAATCGAGAGATCCAGCAACGTTCCTTCGCCGGCGGCCGCGGAAGTTGTTGAAAGGGATATCTGGTAATGAACTTTCTGGTGCATTGTGATCCGGCCTTCTAACCTGACAAAGGTCGGGTCTATGTTTAGTGGAACGGTATTGATAGGAGTGACCCATGAGGCGAATCTCTAAATAATACAGCTCAGTAACTTTGCGGGTTCCCCCGCGACATTCAGCATAGAGGGCCTTAGAAACATGACGGGCATTCGCTATTGAAGACACATATCACAAGACGCATATGTAGGCGATCACGATAATGTCTCCGACCGTTTGGAGTTGGGAAAATCCCTAGGGTCATTCGTATCTGGTCACGGTCCCTCGGTGGCAGGGGTCCAGTTTGATTTTTCAATCCACCGCCTTTTAGAATGCCGCCACCCATCACGACTGGTTATGCTTACGAACTCACGCGCTCAAAAGCCTCAGCGTCCTAAAAAACAGTCGTCCAAGCAGACCGTCAAGCTGGCCCGCGGCCATAAACAGCGTTTTCAACAACGCCTCCTGAAATGGTACAAGCAGCACGGGCGCGACCTGCCCTGGAGGAAAACGTCGGATCCCTACCATATTCTCGTTTCAGAGGTGATGTTACAGCAGACGCAGGTTGACCGCGTCATCCCGAAGTATCATGAGTTTTTGGAGCGCTATCCGTCATTTGAAGAACTTGCCGGGGCGCCCGTCGCCGAGGTCAAGCAAACCTGGTACCCCTTGGGATACAACATTCGTCCAGAACGGCTGCACAGTATCGCCTGTGAAACCGTCGTTCGGTATGGCGGCAAGCTCCCCAATGACGCTGATGAGCTGTTGTCCTTCAAAGGAATCGGTCGCTATACGGCGGGAGCGATTCGTTCGTTCGCGTTTAATGAGGATGCGCCCATCCTAGACACGAATGTGATCCGCGTGCTACATCGCGTGTTCATTGCGACCGGCGATCCCAAGACACAGAAGGCAGCTTTGTGGGAACTGTCCGAGGTCTTAATCCCTCGCGGGAAAGGATATGATTTTAATCAAGCCCTCATGGATTTCGGCGCCACGGTCTGCGCGGCTCGAGATCCTTACTGCCTCCTCTGTCCGATGAAAACATTTTGTAAGACCTTCCCGTTCGAGGGCAGGAAGTGACGAGGTTCACGATTCTTCATGAAGGTCATCGAGGTGGCGGCAGGCTTGATCATTCACGAGGGGCGTTATCTCATTGCGCGTCGAAAACAGGGTGTACATCTCGGTGGTTTGTGGGAATTTCCTGGCGGCAAGCGGGAAGCAGGCGAAACATTGGAGGAGTGTCTGCATCGGGAATTGTGGGAAGAGTTGAACGTGCGCATCGATATCCCCGTTCCCTTCCAGATCGTACATCATGAATATCCCGAGAAAATTGTGGAACTGCATTTCTTCCGCTGCCGGATCGAGTCAGGCGAGGCGATCGCGCAGGATTGTGCGGAACTTCGATGGGTCTATCCTCATGAGATGGCCGCGTTCCAGTTTCCTTCGGCCGATCAGACCATTATCGCGGCGCTTCAGCAGGAAAGGGTGTAAGGGCGCGTGAAGGTCGTGCTCGACATAGAAACGGTTCAGGCTCCAAGAGAGGAATGGGCCCGTCTGGCCGGGAGGCAGCTCACCTGCGGGGCCGCGGCGTTCGTCGAAACGGGAGGGGATTTGTTCGCGGTCGCGGAAGCCGAGGCGCTACAGCGCCTTGATGAGGAGCTGTACGAAAAATCTTCGTTCGACGGAACCTTCAGCAAAATAGTTTGTATCGGGCTCCTGGAATTTTCTGACAATCTTGATCCTCGCGGTGCGACCTCCTGGTACGGTGAGAATGAACAGGAGTTGTTGCGCAGGTTCTGGGCCCACCTGGCGCAGCTGCGCCCGTCATTGTTCATTACGCACAACGGCCTCAATTTCGACCTGCCCTTTATTAAGAAGCGCTCGATCATCCACCAGGTGAGGCCGACCATGGAGATCAATCTGGCCAAGTTTCGGTCAGAACCGGTCTACGACACCATGTCCATCTGGAGTAATTGGGACAATCGCGGGTGGGTCAAACTCGACGTCCTGGCGCGGGCGCTCAACGTGGAAAGCAAGTCTGGGAGCGGGTCCCAGGTGGCGCAAATGTGGGCTGATGGACAGGGGAAAGAGATCGCGCTGTACTGTCTACAAGATACCTATGTGACCTACGGATGCTATTGCCGCATGAACTTCAAGCAGCCGATTTCACGAGAGGTGGTGCTGCTGAGGCCAGAATTGATCGATGTAGGGTGAGCGAATAGAGCCGGGGGTCAGCGAATGGTGAGCTCCGCGCTGTGGCGCTTATCCGGTTTTGACTGAGTCTGCCTGGTGCTTTTCACGGCCCGAAGTTCCTTGTCCCTCGTTTCAAGCTGTGTGCGCATTGATTCCAAATCTCTCCGTAGCGCGCTGATTTTGGCATCTTTCCGAGCCATCGCTCGCCGTGCATCTTCCAATTCCTGCAGCGTTTCGCTTAATCGTTCGTCCTGAAGCGGTGAGGCCTGCATCGCAGGTTTGTCCATTCCCGGTTGTGCCACCGTCGGCGAGTTTTTGGAAGGCTGTTCGTCTGTGGCGGCGGCAACCAAAACTCGAGGAGGCGTCAGTTGCTGAACCGGTTGAGACGTCGGTACGGCTGTTGCCGCCGTCACCTTCGGACCCGGCTTCGGCTGCTTGGCAAACAGAAATTCCCTATAGTCGATGGCAAGAGACTTAAGATCTTGTCGGCCATGGGCGATTGAGGGCAAGGCCGGCTCGATCTGCCCGGCTGATTCCGGGGCAATCGTCACGACGCGCGCGGGTCGTCCGCCGCTAAACCACGACGCTTCGATTTTCTCAAGCGGGCCCTGGTGCTCGCTCAGAGTGAGGTAGAGCCTATCGTTCCGAACGTAAAGGGTGCCCGCGGTGGGTTCAGAGCCTGACCCTGCCGATGAGGACAGATGGAAAGCGACCACATATTCAGGTCGCGCTTGAGACAACGCTTGGGCTAGCAGGGGAGCAAGAAATCGAACGTCCTCATCGCTGAATACTCTCATCGGCTTGCTGCCATCCACGGGCAAATTGGATCCATCCTGATGTGCGTCAGAGATCATGACAGCGCGCAACAGACTATCGATGGTGACGGCCTCGAGGGCGCTGGGGTGAGCAGCTTCAAATTCCCAATCGGCAACTTCTTCGAGCCGGACAGAACCGGTCGGTTGTGTCGCGGATGTTGGGTGCTCGACCACCGAAGTCGACGAACAGCCTGCGGCCAGGGCTCCCATCAAGGTTAATCCCAGTAATCCGGAGGTCAAGGTCTGCGTGAGGGGATCGTGAGAGCCGCGGATTCGCATGGCGTCTTCCTTCTCGGCTGGTTGAGCGAAGGGATCAATTGGCGCGGCTTCATGACGAAGGCGCGTGCTGACAGAAAATTTTGGCTACCAGATGCCGAGGCCCATCATCACCACCCCGAGGGCCATCCACCCGAAGACGCCGACAGCGATGATGGTTTCCAAGCTCATGCCTCGCGGGGCCTCTTCTGCGCAACTCTGAACGGTCTCTTTCTTCATGATGGGCGGTCCTCTAGGAGCAGGGTCTGAGGTTGATCAACAAAGTGTTTCTAGTTGCGAGAATGGACCAAGCAAAGGCTATGCCCTGTTTCCATGAACTTACGGAGCAATGTTCGGCATCCCCTGGAGCTGAGAAATGAGGGTGAGGCGAGGAACGATGCAGGAAAGCTCGTGGCGAAGGAGGCTGACTAAGCTATTGATGTTTCAAGACAGAAAAGTCCCTTCGTTGGGAATGGTTGGCGCCAGTGAAGCCCTTTGTGAAACCGGGAACGGAGCGACCAGTGAACGTGAAGGCTCACGCATAGGCTGTCAGTCTGACGAAAGTGGCGTCTAAAAATTGGCAACGGTTGTTCAGGACTGAGCACCATGTCCTCAACGACAGGGCGTGATCGACCTGTTGCGGTCGGGCCCCGGTGGAGACGTGACGATCTTGATGCGAAGCCGGCGCCATGCTGTGCAGGTGACGGGAACGATTCACGAGAGGGCTGGGGTGGAATCACGCCGTCCCATGAGTACGGCGGCACTCGCATCGAGGATCGTAATGGGGTGAATGTCACCGACCGAGGCAGGAGCATCGCTCTTATTCCAGATGACCGTGATGTTGGTATTGGTGCGCCCCATCCATTGATCGGAGGATCGTTTCGAATCGCTCTCGACCATGACCGGGAGCGTTCGTCCGATCAGGTCCCGATTGACGCGGGCCGTAATCGGGCGCTGCAAGTCCACCAGACGGCCGACTCGTTCACCCTTCACTTGTTCCGGGACGTCGTCCGGGAACTTGCGCGCCGCGATGGTATTTTTTCGCTCGGAATATTTGAAGATATAAGCAGAGTGATAATTGATGTCCTGAACCACGTGATACGTGTCGAGGAAGTCTTCTTCGGTTTCCGAGCAAAACCCGCAGATAATATCAGTCGTCAAGGCAATTTCAGGATGTCGGCGCCGAATGTGCGTGGCCAGGTTGAGATAATCCTTCCGGCTGTAGGTGCGATTCATCAGCTCGAGGATGCGGTCATTGCCGGACTGCAGAGGCAGGTGGATGTGCTTGCAGATGTTCGGATGTCCGGCCACGGCGTCCAGCAATGCGCTGGGAAAGTCTTTCGGGTGTGGGGAGGTAAAACGAACCCGTTGGACTCCCGGCACCTCCGCCACGGCAAGAATCAAACGGGCAAAATCCCAGTCGCCATGTCGGTAGGAATTGACGTTTTGTCCCAGCAACGTGATTTGTGTATGACCATTTTGAACGGAGGCCTCCACTTCGCGAAGCACACCTTCGGCATCGCGTGAACGCTCGCGTCCACGCGTGTAGGGCACCACACAGAAGCTGCAGAAGTTGTCGCACCCGCGCATGATGGCGATCCAGGCATTGATGCCGCTGTCGCGCTCCGGAAGTATATCGTCGTAGGTTTCATATTCCGAGAGATCAACGGCCAGTCCGCGCCGCGTCAGTCCCTCTTCACCGGCGTTCAGGGCGTTCAACAACAATCCGGGCAACTGCCGGTATCCATCTGGACCCACGAGCACATCCACGAGCGGTTGTTTGTCGGTCAACTCTTCCTTGAGGTTTTGCGCCATGCATCCAAGCACACCGACCACAAGCGGGCGTTGCTCCTTCACGGCTTTCAGTTCGGCGAGGTGTCCATAGACTTTGTTATGGGCATTTTCTCGAATTGCGCAGGTATTCATGAGCATGACGTCGGCGCGTTCCCGATCCTCGGTAAACTGAAACCCTGCTTTGCGGAGCAAGGACCGGACGAGCTCCGAGTCGTACTCGTTCATCTGGCAACCGAAGGTTTCTATATGGACCTGATGGGGTTTGTCTGGCTGTTTCATGGTCATAATATGGGACGGCGCGTAGGTTCCAAGACGGGAGCGGTTGGATGGCCATATGCCAACCCGTCCATGATTCCCGTGATAGTGACATGATGAATCGACCCGGCGACGACGGCATCGGCGGGAACAGCAACACGGGTAAAGTTGGCCGTGGTGCCGCTGCGAAAGCCGTCCCGTTCACCCTGTTCGAATAGAACTGAGACGGTGTGGCCGATCTGAGCCTGATAAAAGCCGATTGTCTTGGTTCGGGACAGTCCTGCTAAGATCTTGCTGCGTTGGCGGATGACTGGAAGCGGAATCTGGTCCTCCAGGCGAGCCGCGGCAGTGCCTGGTCGGGATGAATAGCTGAAAACATGGAGATAAGAGAAGGGCAGCCGTTCTGCCATCCTGACCGTATTGGCAAAGGCCTGTTCGTCTTCACTTGGAAAGCCGACCATCACGTCAGTCCCCAATCCCAGATCCGGCATTAACTTCAGGGCTTGTTCGACCAGTTCCTCATATTCCCGGACACTATAGCGACGGTTCATCGCCTGTAGGATTGCGTCGTCGCCGCTCTGCAGCGGAAGGTGCAGGTATCGGCACAGTTTGGGAGACGCGGCCATTAGCTCAAGTAATGCTGCAGGTACTGTGGTGGGCTCGATCGAAGAAATCCTCAGGCGAGTGACATCGGGGATCGTTTCGAGTTCCCGCAAGAGATCGACGAGGGTTGCTCCTCTATAGGAGTACTGGCCGATGTTCACGCCCGTGAGCACAAGTTCTCGATACCCGTGGGCGGCGAGGTCGCGGGCTTCTCGCAGCACGTCCTCGAGCGTGCGGCTGCGCTCGCGCCCACGAGCAAAGGGAATGAGGCAAAAGCTGCACATAAAGTCGCAGCCGTCCTGAATTTTCAGCAGGGCGCGCGTGGAGTCCGAATAGGCCGTGCCGGGCAGGGTGAAATCTTCGCGATCGATCGTCCGGCTATGGCGAAGTTCTGGCTTCGGCTGTTTGTGAAGCTTGCTCGGCGTCGGCAAATAGTCCGGCAAATTCATTTTGAACTGCGTGCCTACGATCAGGTCAATCCCAGGCACTGTCTGTAGCTCGGCCGCCCCGGTTTGTGCATAACACCCTGTAACGGCCACAAAAGCATGAGGCGAATGTCGCAACGTTTTGCGGACTGCATACCGGCAGTCTTTTTCGGCATTCTCCGTGACTGTGCAGGTATTCAACACCAAGAGGTCGGTTTCTTCGCCGAACTCCACCAAACGATAGCCTTGGCGTTGAAGGTTATCGGCCAACATCGAAGTCTCTGATTGGCTGAGGCGGCATCCTAAGGTATGGAGTGACGCGCGTGGTGTGGTGATCGACATCGTGCGCGATTATAAGAGCGGGGCCGTGCGCTCGGCAAGGTGATTAGGAGAGAAAAGAGCTGACACTGTCTTGATCGAGCGTGGAGTGAGTGGTAGCATAAAAAAATTCTCCTCTGATCACCGGAGTCTTTCGGACCGCCATGACGAACCCCCGGTTGCTTGCCAGTCTGCTCTTCAGCGTCCTACTTGCTCTTCCGAACGCTGCCGGTTGGTCGAAGGAAGTTCTCCCGATTGAGCCTGACCTAACCAGTCGGCTCGACGAGCTGTACGACCATGAGGCTCGGTTGTTCATCATGCTCTTTTCACTGAAGGGCGACGGCAATGTGGACTACATCACCGGTCGGTTGGTGCAGGACTATACGCGGAGCAACTACGGCAATCCGGTGTACTACACCGAGCAATTTCCGCTGTTCTATTGGTGGGATCACACCATGTTCAATGATCCTGAGCAGGACGGCGTAAACGGAAACGAACTCGTATACCAGGAGAACATCGAGTTCGACATTGCTCGGTACAAGCCTTGTGTCTTCAACGGCCAGCCCTGCTAAAATCCACCTTCCTTTGATAACTGTTCCACTAGCTCCAGCTCTGTGGCAGCTTCTCATTCCTGTTGCATGCCTGGTCGGTTGATCGCGCGCCTCTGCTTTCTTACCATTTACTCGAACACGAGCACCGGGCATTGTGCTTGATGCAGCACCGCGTGGGAGACGCTGCCTAGGAAAAATCGGGTGACGCCTTGCCGGCCTCGCGAGCCCATCATGATCAAGTCTGATCCACCCTTCTCCGCCTGCTGGACGATCATCGCCGCGGGTGTACCCAGGACACTTGCACTGCGAGTTGAATGTCCGAGCGCATGAATTTTGGCCGCGACGTCTTCGACGAATTCATGGGCATGCTGGAGGGCTTGCTCCTCCAGCTTGACGGTGGCGAGGTTCTCCACCGGCCAGGGAGAACGGGTCGGCGGCAGGACGGTCACTAAGCTGACGTTTGCGGGCTCCCGAAAAGGTTGTTTTTGAAAGAAGCGCAGCGCCGCTTCGGCGTCGGACTGTCCTTGGAGCGGCAATAGAACTTGCCTCAGGCCCCTAAGCGGGCCGTTAAGGATCAGTTTGGCGCAGGGGGCATAGCTGAGGACGCGATGGGAGACGCTGCCGAACAGCCGTTCCTTTAGTGGTCCGAGGCCCCTGGCTCCAATGACGATGAGATCCACATGGAGGTTTTCCGCCGTGGTGGCGATTACGTCGGCCGGCGAGCCGATCTCCAGCCGCTTGGTGACCGGCCCGCTGTTGGGGGGAAGCAGCGACTGCACATGGGTCAGCAAGCGGTCGCCGTCATCCTTCATGGTACGTTCCATCTGATCATAGAGTTCCACTGCCACTTCAGGATTCATGACGGGATAGGCCGGTCGAGGGGCGTCTACGACGTGGAGAAGCGTCAGCTCGTCCGCGCGTCGCAGGTATTTCAACGCCCGCACGGCTTCATAAGAATGGTCGGACCCATCCACCGCCACTAATGTGTTCATCCCAGACTCCTTTCCTTTTAATCTCTCGCCGCTCTCATACCTTTGGCGACAAAGTGAGGTTTTATTGAGTCAATGAGTCATTGGCGCCCTGATCCACAGAGTACGCGTAGACTAAGTTTTAACTTTTGCGATTCGTATCTGCAACCGGAGGAGAGGCCTCGGTCTTATAGGCTTTAGAAAAACTCAGTGTTTGCAAAGTATGCATGGGTGTCAGAATAGCCTGCAGGATACTCAAAAAAGGCCGTCCAGCTTTGTTCTCGCATCGCGCAGAGACTCAACGTACCGGCCAGGGCATAGAGCCTGTCTCGACAGGCGGGTAAGAATGACTACGCTTCGCCTTTAGGACACGGCCGGCTCACCGACTCGCCGGCGTCCACAAACGTGGCGCTCATTATTCATCGCGCCGTGTACCTCGCTGCGGCCGCGCTGGCGGACTTTTTCAGTATCCTGCTAGAGATAGCGCTGAAACCAGCGGAGCGCCAGTTCGGCAACCTGTTCCAGGGTTCCCGGTTCTTCGAACAAATGAGTGGCTCCCGGAACGATTCCGAGCTCTTTGGGACATGTGAGCCGCGCGAACGCTTCCTGGTTCATCGCGAGGACCGGCTGGTCGTGCCCTCCTACCAGTAATAACGTGGGCGCCATGACTTGGTTGAGATAGGGTCCGGCCAGATCGGGTCGTCCGCCGCGCGACACGACCGCCTTCACTCTCCGCGGCTCGCGTGCCGCCGCTTGCAATGCCGCGGCGGCACCCGTGCTAGCCCCGAAATAACCGACCGGTAATCCGATGGTCCTAGGATGCTGGGTCAACCAGTTTTCAGCAAGGAGAAGACGGTCGGCGAGGAGGTCGATATCGAACACCTTACGGCGATCGTCCGCTTCATCGGGCGCCAGCAGATCCAGCAGCAAGGTCGCAAACCCTCCTGCCTCCAGATGACGCGCGACAAATGAGTTCCGTGGGCTGAAGCGCCCGCTGCCGCTGCCGTGAGCAAAGACAATGACGCCCTGAGGTTGTTCGGGGAGACCCAGAATCCCGTCGAGTGAGACTCCGGTTTCGCAGATTCTGGCTTGAAGAACAGTTGTTGATCCCATGGTGTGGATTCGGAGATTGTGACGCCGGATTTCTCGCGCGGTTCATGTCGCTCAGAGGTCTGCGCTTTCACGAAGGCGCCTCCTTCGTGAACAGTCGGTCAGACAGAAGAACATCAAGTACAGTGCCACCGCAACCCCAAACAGCATTGCTCCGAGCAATAGACCTTGCGTGTGCTGCATAGAATGCTCGCCATTTCCCACGCTCTAGCTTCAGCAGGACGAACGTCTGACGCTTCACGCGCGCATTTCCTGTGGCGTTCTGCTACAGAATGTTCAGGACGGCTGTAGCATGACTCCCCCTGCACTCCAATCGAACGCAATAGACTCTATGGCCAACGACTGGAATGTCGATGGAATCTGCACTCCAGCCGCCTCAGTTTGTGCAGCATGAGCTGAGCTGCGTGGCATCAGCCTTGCTGCTCAAAGGCATGAATCTTTTTCGAATGAGGTTGTCATGGCGGATCGTCTGTTTACCAAAATTCTCGTACCGGTGGATTTCTCCCTCTGCTCTGAGGAGGCTTTCCGGATTGCTCTCTCGTTCGGAAAATTGTTTCAGGCCGAGGTGCTGCTCCTCCACGTCGTCGATACGAAAAGCTTGGATGCGTTGAATCGGCTTGGACTCGCCGTTCCGTCCGAAGCGACCAAACAGAAGAAGCGATTGCATCATCATGCCAGACTGAAGGCGCGGCAACTACTTGCCTGGGATGAGGCGAAAGAGGTAAAGGTTCGGAGACTCATGGCGGCCGGCCGCCCATTTGAGGAAATCGCGCGCGCGGCGAGAGTGGAAGGAGTCGATTTGGTGGTGATGGGCAGTTACGGGGGTGTGGTTGGCGGGGTCGACAAGATTTTCTTCGGCAGCACGGCGGAAAAGGTAGTGCGGACGGCAGGGTGTCCGGTTCTAACGGTTCCGCTGCCGCTGAAACGGTCCAAAGGACGAATCAATAAGACGACCTAAAAGGAGGGCTACATGGTTGTGAAGCATGGACGAAAGGTGCTGAGCGGGAGACGATTGTGGCTTGCGGCTTGTTTTGTCCTGGCGCTCTGTTCGCAGGGCGGGGCCCAAGCAGAGCAGCGCATTGAGGTGATGATCAAAGACTTTACGTTTCTCACCAAGCAGATTCCGCTGCGGCTGGGTGTTGCCACGGTGATCGCCATTACCAACCAGGATCAGGAACGCCATGATTTCGGCTCGACCATGTTCGACGGTGTGCAGACCCGCGTGGAATCCGATGGAATCGTCTCCTATGGCAAGGGCATCCGCGGGTTGTTTTTAGATGCCAAGAAATCGGCGGTGATTCGGTTCACGATGGGACGTCCGGGCCGGCATGAATTCAATTGCTCTATCCATCCCAACATGAAGGGCGAATTACTGCTCTTGAACGTAGAGGCGGTTTGAGGCGTGGCGCTGCTCATCACACGAATCCTGTTCGCGACGGATTTCTCAGCCTGTGCAGATCGCGCGATGGGGTACGCCGTGACGCTGGCAGCCGCTTGGAAGGCAGAATTGTGTGTCATGACTGTCTTAGAACTCTATCCAGGGATGGATCCCGACTATACCGTCAACAAGATGTTCCTGGATCATGCACGGACGGAGGCGACTCGTCAGTTGGACGCGGTTCAAGCGCGCCTGAAGGGGGACGGACAAGCAATCGCGACGCGCATTGAGATCGGCATTCCCAGCCAAGCAGTTCAGACCGTAGCCCAAAGCACGGCCGCGGACCTGGTGGTGGTCGGAACGCATGGACGGACCGGACTCGATCATGTATTGATCGGGAGCACCGCCGAACGGGTCGTCCGCATGGCGCCTTGCCCAGTCTTGGCCGTGAAGGTCGACAAGGGCGAGAGGGGCGCCACCGCCACTGTGGGCATTAAACGGATCGTGGTTCCCATCGATCTCTCCAGTTGTTCGCTCGATGCGCTGGAATATGCCACGCAGTTTGCCAAACACATCGGGGCCTCGATCACCATCCTCCATGCCATGGAGCCGGTGGCTTATGGATTGGATTTTAGTTTGAGCCATGCGAAGGAATGGAAACGCCAGCGAGAATATCTGGAAGAACGGCTGACCGTACTGACCGCCTGTCTGACGTCCTCCGGTGTCAAAACCGACCACGTGCTCAAGCCAGGGGTGCCGGCTGATTCAATCACCTCGTACGTCACGCAGCAGCGCTATGACTTGATGATCATGGGCACCCATGGCAGGCGTGGAATCTCACATATTCTCGTCGGCAGCATCGCAGGCGCCATGCTACGTCACGCCCCCTGTCCCGTCCTCACGGTACGGCAGTTCGATTTCGGTGTGGACTATCAACGTGTGGTGCCCCTGAGGGGGCCGTAACCAATCGGCCTCACATCAAGGAGTTTCCCATGAAAAGGTCAGGTAAAAAGCATCAGGTCGCGAAGTTGATGCCTCAAGCTGCCGGCCGGTCCGGGACCAGCACGATCGAGCTGCCGGACGGGATCTGGGAACGGATCTCGCACCGGGCCTATGAGTTGTGGCGGGAGCGGGGATGTCGCGATGGTTATGCGCTCCAGGATTGGCTGGACGCGGAAGTGGTGGTCATGGAGGAAATGCATGAAGCTCGCGAATGAACGAGTAGCCGGACGATCCGTGCCGATCGTCAAGGAACTCGATGTCCTGCTGACGAGACTCGACCGTCTGTCGATGGCCGCAGGCTTCGCTGCTCAGCGGCGGATCGCCTTCGGGCGGGCATTGCAGGTCTATGTCGAACTCGGGACTCAAGCGCCATTGTCCCCTCTGCCTGAAGAAGTCGAACTTGCCGATCTTTTGCTGTACGCCGATTTCTATCCGGAGGACGGCCAGTTGACTCTGATCGAGCAACTCCGCGACGTGATTACCGAGCACATCCCCGAAGAAGAACGGATCTGGCTGGATCCGTTGAAACACTCCTATATCGATCTGGTCGAACTCTTGCCCCAGGAGCCTGGAGCGCCGCGTCGAGGCCTGCGTTCGATCGGAAATGGTCGGCTCTATGAAGTGACGGCGGGCAGTATAGATTCGGACGAGCAGGTGGGTGAGGTGTTGTTCACGCGTCTCGTTCGAGAACCCGGTGATCCTGAAAGCACTCTGGCCGTGATCGCAGGGCCGGTCTTGGTCCTGTCGGCGGAAGATGCACGGGCACTGTATGAGACCACGGCTCAAGAGCGCCGTCAGATGGAAGTGGCCGGCGGATCATTCGAACTCGGAGACTGGCCGGAATTTGCCAAACGGTTCGGCCATTTGTTGTTGAAGAACTTTGCGCGCATGCGTCTGGCCGCGCTGCTGGAGGCCGTGAATGAAATCCGGTATCGAACAACAACCGGAGAACCCTACTTCTACGTGATGGCGCTCTACGACCATCAGGAATTTTCGCATATCATCGGGAGCATGAGCGAGTTGGAAGGCTGGAAAGAGGCTCCGGCACAGCCGGAAGAAGTCGTGCGCTCGAAGAAACTCCGCCGCTTTGTCCAGCAGCACAAGGAGGGTGGTTCGATTGGAGTTCCGACGGCGAGAGTGACCGTGACCGCGACACAATTGTTCCTCGAATGTGACTCGCGTGAACGGCTCGATGCGATCAAACATAGCCTGGCGGCTACCTTCGGATTCTCATTACACTTCCGGGGCGAATCAACCCAGCCCCCGACTCGTCAGGTGACTCAGGAGGAACTGTCCACCGATGAGCCGCTCACCTTGCTGGTGGCAAACGAAGAGGACCGAATATTGGTCGGCACGTTTCTCCAAACCGTCTATCTCGAATGGGCCGACCGTGAGACGCCGACGTTGGGCGGCGAAACTCCTCACCACGTGATGACGACCCCGGCGGGACGCACGCAAGTTGCGGCGCTCATCGATGAAATGGAACGAACCGATCTGGGCCTCCTTCGGACGGGAGTGGCTGCCTTCGACTACAACCAGCTGCGTGCGCATGTGGGCCTCTGCTGACCTTGATAGGTGCGGGATTGTGACGATGCGAGATACAAACGGCGAGATACGAAAGCGAGGAACGAGCGCCCCGATGCATGAGCAGGTGCAGGGGATTCTCGAGCACGATCGGAAGGAGCCGCCCAACATTCTCAAGGCGCTGCTGATCCTGCAGGAGGAACTCGGCCATGTGCCGTTGGAAGCGGTTCCTGAAATCGCCCGCACCCTGGACGTGACGACCGCACAGGTCGCCGGGGTCCTGTCGTATTATCCGGATCTGCGGGTGACTGCTCCGGGTCGGCATCTGATCCGTGTCTGCATCGGCGAGTCCTGCTTTGCCAACGGGTGCGGTCGTCTGTTGCGAGCGCTGCAAGATACCCTGCGCATTGATGTGGGGGAGACCGCGGCAGGCGGACGGTTTACGTTGGACACCATGTCATGCGCGGGGAACTGCGCCCTGTCTCCTACCATGATCGTCGACCGCGACCTGTATGGCCGTTTGTTGCCGTCACAGCTCGATGCCTTGTTAGGGCGTTATCGGTGACATGAGCATGGCCCTACGACTCTACCTTTCCAACGACACATCGGCCAGAGCCGCCGGGGCTGGTCTCTTGGCAGACAGCTGGTCGGAGCGTCCAGAGGTGCAACTCATCCGCACCTCATCCCGCGGCGCTTTTTTTCTCGAACCGATGGTGGAGCGTGACAGCCCTGATGGCCGGCTGGCCTGGTTCAACGTCACGCCGGACGATCTGAGGTCCATCGTTGCCGGAATCGGCGGTACCTCCGTGCGATCGATTCCCTTTCTGACTCAGCAAGTCCGGTTTACCTTTGCCAACTTCGGTGAGACGGAGCCGTTGGCGTTGGACGAATACCAGGCGCGTGGCGGCTTGCAGGGGCTGGAGATGGCCTTGCGCGCCACACCCGATGCGATCGTCGAGGAACTCAGGGTGTCGCAGCTACGAGGACGGGGCGGGGCGGCCTTTCCGGTGTGGAACAAGTGGAAGGTGGCGCAACAGGCGAAGGCCGACGAGAAGTATGTGGTGGCGAATGCCGACGAGGGTGATGCCGGCACCTATTGTGATCGCATGATCCTCGAAGGTGATCCGTTCAGATTGCTGGAAGGCATGTTGATCTGCGCCCGAGCCATCGGCGCCAATCGCGGGTATGTCTATTGCCGGCAGGAGTACCCGGCAGCGGCTGCGACGTTGCGGGCCGCCATCCACAAGGCGGATGAAGCGGAGTTGCTGGAATTGGACGGGGAGTTCTTCCCCATCGAGGTCGTGGAGGGAGCCGGCTCCTATGTCTGTGGAGAAGAGACCGCCCTGCTGGAATCCATCGAAGGCAGACGCGGAGTCGTACGAGCCAAGCCACCCTATCCGGCCGAGTCCGGCTTGTATGGAAGACCGACGATCGTCAGTAATGTGCTGACCTTCGCGATCGATCCCCGGCATTCTCTCCCGCGGCGGAGCCTGGCACGCATCGCTGGGGACCGAACAGTCACGCGGCACGATGGCCTTGCAACTCGGGGGACGGGTAAAGCAACCGGGGTTGGTGGAGGTCCCGTTCGGGCTGACTTTGCGTGGGGTGTTGGATCAATTCGGCGGGGGCATGGCGCCGGGAGCGAGGTTCAAGGCCGTGCAGGTCGGCGGGCCGCTTGGGAGTCTGTTCCCCGCCTCACAACTGGACATTCCCATTTCGTATGAGGCCTTCGCGCAGGCCGGCGCAGTTCTGGGGCATGGCGGTATCGTCGTGTACGACCACCAGACTGATATGGTGGATCTGGCGCGCCACTTCATGGCCTTTACCGCCCATGAGTCTTGTGGAAAATGCACGCCTTGCCGCATTGGGTCCGTGAGGGGCGTCGAGATTCTGGAGCGGATTCAGGCCGGTAGCGGTACCGTCGATGACCTGCTTTTACTGGAGGATTTGGGGGAGACGATGAAGGTGGCCAGCCTGTGTGCACTCGGGGGCCGGGCGCCTTACCCGGTGTTGACGGCGATCGAACATTTCCCGGCTGAGTTTCGGAGCAAGCTCAGAACCTGAACGGTCGGCTCACTGACGAAATCATTGAGGTGCGCATTCGGTGAAATTCTCGCTCAATAATCAGGTTCTGTCGGCCACGGCGGGCGATACGATTTATGAGGCGGCAAAGAGGGCCGGTATTACGATTCCCGGGCTCTGTGCCTCGGACCACTTACATCCCTTCGGGTCCTGCCGGCTTTGCCTCTGCGAGGTTGAGGGCCAGGGCGGGCATGCCTGCTTCCTGCACCACGCCCGTCCGTGAGGGAATGGTGGTCCATACGGAAAGCGAACGACTGCATCGGCTCAGGCGGAATATCGTCGAACTGTATTTGTCGGAACAACCTCATGGGGACCGAGCGCCGGAAGTGTTGCAGCGGTTGGCCAAGGCGTTGGGGCTCAGAGCAGGTGCGGTATCCGCAGCCCTCCCAGAGACTGGATGTCGTCGATCGCTCCAACCCGTTTTTTACCTTCGACAATGCGGTCTGTATTTCCTGCGCGCGTTGCGTCCGGGCCTGTGATGAAATCCAAGGCACCCATGCACTGACGATGCTCAATCGGGGATTTTCGGCGCGACCGGTGGCGGGCGCTGCGGCGTTGTCCGGCGATGCGGCCGGGTTTGCCTCTTCCAACTGCGTGTCCTGCGGAGCCTGCGTGAAGGAATGTCCGACCGGCGCGCTGATGGAAAAGACCGTGATCGAGCAGGGGCCCCCTGAGCAGACCGTTCGCACGACCTGCGCCTATTGCGGCGTCGGGTGCACCTTCGAGGCCGGGGTGCGCGACGGCAAGGTCGTGAAGATGGTCCCTGCGGATGATGGGCCATCGAATCAAGGCCATGCCTGCATGAAGGGACGGTTCGGCTGGACCTATAACGATGCGCCGGACCGGTTACGTGCGCCTTTGCTCCGCCAGGGGAACGATTGGGTCGAAATTTCCTGGACTGCCGCGCTGGACCGGATCGCGCAGGAATGGTCGCGGATCAAGCAGACTCATGGGCCGGACGCGTTGGCGACGATTTCGTCGAGCCGCGGCACGAACGAAGAAAACTACCTGTTCGGAAAATTCATGCGCTGCGTCATCGGCAGCAACCATATCGACAACTGCGCGCGTGTCTGTCACAGCGCGACGGTGACAGGGATGATGGAAACAATTGGGGCGTCGGCTGCGACCAATTCCATTCATGACCTGGACCTGGCGAAGCTGATCCTGGTGGTCGGGGCGAATCCCACCGAATCGCATCCCGTGGTCGGCGCGCGTATCAAGCAGGCGGTGCGGCGTGGCGTCCCGCTCATCGTGATCGACCCCCGGCGCACCGAGCTGGCCCGTTTGGCGGATCTGCACCTCCAATTGCATCCCGGCACCAATGTGGCGCTGTTAAACGGACTTGGCCATGTGATCGCGAAGGAAGGGCTGGTCGATCAGGATTTTGTGCGCGCACGGACCGAGGGGTTCGAGGATTGGTTTAAGACGGTGGAGGACTGCACGCCGGACCAGACGTCGCGACTCACAGGAGTGCCGGCCCATCTGATCTCCGAGGCGGCGCGTCTGTATGCCAAGAGCGGCGCGTCGATGGCTCTGCATGGCCTGGGGGTGACCGAACACCGGTGGGGAAGCCATGGGGTCATGGCGCTGGTAAATCTTGCGCTGGCCACGGGCAATATCGGAAAGCCGGGCACCGGGATCAATCCGTTGCGCGGCCAGAATAATGTCCAGGGCGCGTCCGATGTCGGATGCCTCCCGACATTTTTTGCCGGCTATCAATCCTTCGATGATCCTGAGCTCGCTGCCGCGCACCTGGCCATGACAGGTCGTCCGCTGCCTACGGCGCGCGGGATGAAGACTCCGGACATGTGGGATGCCGCGTTGGCCGGGACGATTGAAGAGCCTCTGGATCATCGGGTACGACGTGGCGCAGACGGACCCCAATTTGAACAAGGTCCATGAGGCGCTGAAGAATCTGGAGTTTCTCATCGTGCAGGATTTGTTTCTCAGCGAGACAGCCAAGATGGCGCATCTGGTCATTCCGGGCGCCTCGTTTCTGGAAAAGGACGGGACCTTCACCAATTTGGAGCGGCGCATCCAGCGCATCCGGAAAGCAGTCGAACCGCCGAACGGGGTTCTGCCGGATTGGCAAGTGGTCTGTGAAGTGTCCGCGCGGATGGGTTATCCCATGTGGTACGGGCATCCCTCGGCCATTATGGATGAGATTGCGCAGCTGGCGCCGATGTTTGCCGGAGTGTCCTTCGATCGGCTGGAGGCGCCGGAGGGGTTGCAATGGCCGGTTCCCTCGAAGGACCATCCGGGCACCTCGTTGATGCATGAGCATTCGTTTCCGAAAGGCAAGGCGCATTTTGTGCCGGTGGACTATCTGCCGCCTGGCGAGTCGCCGAGCGAGGCCTATCCGTTCGTGCTCATCACCGGCCGTATTCTGCAGCACTACAACTGCGGCGCGCAGACGAGGCGGACGGACATCATGCAGGTGGTTGATACCGATGTGCTCGAGATGCATATCGTCGATGCGGCACGGTTGGGAATCACCGACGGCGAGATGGTCCGGCTCGTCAGCGCGCGCGGTGAAGCCAGATTGCCCGTCATAGTCAGCGAGCGGGTGCAGCCCGGTGAACTGTTCACGAGTTTTCATTTTCCCGACACGGACCTTAACCGGTTGCTGTCCTCCAGTGCAGATGAGAGTTCCAAGTGCCCGGAATACAAAGTCTCGACCGTACGGGTGGAAAAACTTGCGGCGGCGCCTCCCGTCCCCATACATGTGATGCTGATCACATGACAGCAGAGCCCTCCACCCCTGCAACCACTGCTGTGTCCGATGCGTACCCGCCGCCTGAGATCGCGGCGCGTGTCTGCAAAGTAGGGCTGGCGAAGGTAACCACGCCTGTGTCGACGATGATCGCCTTGGCCGTCCTGGCAGGCGCGTTCATTTCGCTGGGCGCGCTCTTTTACATCGTCACGATGACGACCGGGAAGAACGGCCCGCCGTTCCCGTTCGGATTGCTACGCGTGGCCGGCGGTATAACGTTCAGCCTGGGGCTGGTGTTGGTGGTCGTCGGGGGTGCTGAACTCTTTACCGGGAATAACCTCATAGCGATGGCCTGGGCCGTCGGCTGTGTTCAGACCCGACAAGTGGTCAGGAATTGGATCTGGGTCTATCTCGGTAACCTGCTGGGGGCAGTCGGGACGGCCGTCCTCGTATTATTGGCAGGTGTGCACACGCTTGGAGACGGGGCCGTCGGGGAGACGATGGTCCAGATCGCGCGCAGCAAGATCGCGCTTGACCCGGTTTCGGCGTTTGCCCGCGGCATCTTGTGCAATGTGCTGGTCTGTCTCGCGGTGTGGTTGTGTATGGGGGCGCGGAGCGTGGCGGACAAAATTCTCGCCATTGTCTTCCCGATCACGGCGTTCGTCGCCTGTGGCTTCGAGCATTCCGTGGCCAACATGTTCTTTCTTCCCGTGGGGATTGTATTGGCGGGCGGTGGGCCAGATCCGCTTTCGGTCGTGGGAGCGGTGAGCAACCTCCTGTTGGTGACCATTGGCAACATCATCGGCGGGACGCTGCTGGTGGCGTGGGTGTATTGGTTCGTATATCTCCGGACGGATCCTGCCTCCTAATTTTCTACCCACCTGATTCACGATTCTGATGCGCAGGAGAGGCGTGGCAGTGGTATGCTGCACATCGTGATCCCCCAGCCTCTGTCAGTCTGATGAATAAAGCTACCTTGCGCGCCGTCCTGACTCCGCGGCTCGGCATCATGCTGCCCTTGGGGTTTGCCTCCGGGTTGCCGCTGGCTCTCACGGGTGGAACTCTGCAGGCGTGGCTGACGGAAGCGGGGCTGGATCTCACGACCATCGGGCTTTTCGCCTATGTCGGGCTTCCCTATACCTTGAAATTTCTCTGGGCCCCGGTGATGGACCGGATCGTCCCGCCCTGGCTCGGTCACCGCCGTGGGTGGATGATCGTCACGCAAACCGGTCTCGCGCTGGCCCTCACCTTGATGGCGTTCATCGGTCCTAGCGCCGGCGCACAGATCTTTGCGGCGCTGGCGCTGGGTGTGGCCTTTCTCTCCGCCTCGCAGGATATCGTCTTCGACGCCTATCGGACTGATTTGCTGAAACCGGATGAGCGAGGATTGGGGGCTGCCACTTGGGTGATGGGTTATCGCATCGCAATGATTACCTCCGGCTCGCTGGCGTTGATCGTGGCGGCTCGCCTGGGGTGGTCCTCGGCCTATCTCTGCATGGCCGGGTTGATGCTGTTAGGCATTGTGACCATCCTCATGATTCCCGAACCCGAAGCAGCGCGGGCCGCCCCGCAATCGATGAAGGAAGCGGTGTGGGGACCTCTCTCTGAATTTTCGTCGCGTCCGATGGCCGGGGCACTGCTGGGATTGATCGTCCTCTACAAATTGGGTGATGCCTTTGCGGGCACGCTCACGACCTCCTTCTTGCTGCGCGGGATACAGTTTTCTTCTGAGGACATCGGGGTGGTGCGGGCATTCGGCATCGGGGCGACCATTCTCGGTGCATTTATTGGCGGCGGCCTGATGCCGCAATTGGGACTCTTCCGTTCGCTAATGGTATTCGGAGTGTTTCAGGCGTTGTCGAACCTGTCATTTTTGTGGCTGGCTTGGGCGGGGAAGAGCTATGCCATTATGGCGTTTACCGTGGGAGTCGAGAATCTGACAGGTGGCATGGGCACGGCGGCGTTTGTGGCGCTCGTCATGTCGCTCTGCAACCACCGTTATACGGCGACTCAGTTTGCTCTGCTCTCTTCAGTCGAAGCCCTCGGCCGCGTATTCCTCGGCTGGCCGGCTGCCAAGCTTGTGGGGCTGGCAGGGTGGGGGGCCTTTTTCTTTGTCACGTTTCTCGCCGCGCTACCAGGGCTGTGGCTATTGTGGGTGCTCCGGAAGCCGGTGACGCAGCATGCGGAACTGAGCGAGGGCCGGAGCGAGGCGAGCCTGTCTTGCTGAAAGCGTTGGAATCGGGCAATCAGAAATCAGACTCAATAGTCTACTGGACGGCGTCACCGTCATCCGTTGAGTGGGGTAGCTCGATGTGTGATCAGGCCAGCACAATCTCAGGATGCTCAAACAGGCTGTGCAGCAAGGCCGCAGGGAATGAAGGGCCGAGCCGTACCCTTGGTGTACGTTGAGGGGCGGAATGAGGTGAGAACGCCGTTGGCAGGCTGTTTCAGCATCCTGCTATGACTTCACCTTCTTCTGCAGAAATAGAATGAACAGCATGAGAGTGGGTAGTGGAGCCAGTGCAAAGGGTGCCAGCCAGACCAGCACGTTTTTCCCCCGCACGCGGGCCTGATCGAACATCCAGATAAAGATCCATATGAGGAGGCCGATGTAATTCACGGCCATCCAGCGGGTGGTATGGATCTTCAGGCTGCTGATGGTTTCCGGTTCGCCCTGGATGAAAAAGATTCCGATGAGGAGCACGAAGGCTCCCAGGAGTCCGGCAACCAGGCGTTTACTCCACACGAACATAGGATCTCCTTCCGCTGAGCGGAGAACCGCTCAGACTCAACAACCGGGGTTTAATTTCGACGAAATCGGGCGTAAGCTAAACAGGCTGAGGGCATTTGTCAAACCTCTGGAGGTGCGTCTTCGCATCGATCCTGAGCGGAGTCCTCCTGGTCCAGGTGAGAAATGAGCACGTTGAAGTTGGCTGGGTTGGTGGCTGGGTTGGTGATGGCCGTGGGATTGGCCGCAACCAATCCCACGATGGACGGCTATGTTCGCTTCGTCGAGGCGCGACTGACGGCTGAGATCGATAAAATGGACAGAACTGCTTCCCGAGCCGACCAGGAACTCATTCTGAAAATGTTTCGCGCCCAGGGCAGCAAGTTGGTCGAGGGGTTAGTGCGCCCCAAGACCACGAGGAGCAATTGGGGCTTACTGAGTCTGTTTGAAACGAATGTGCTGGAGGAATCCGTCCTGGTCCTTGGGGTGGCCGGGCAATTCATTCCCTTGCGGGGGGTGGAGGCGGCGACGTTAAAGGTCGGCCGACTGGCTTTTTAGCCTCTGGTGAAAACTTTCTCGCGCCCTGTAAAAAATACCCCTGTTTGGAAGCCCATGGTACTGTGGATAACCGGCTCAAAACCAGCCTCAAACCAGCCCCAAATCTGGGTCCGCAGCTATCACCAGCTTATCCCCATTACTCACAGGTGTGCCACAACATTTTGTTTGACAAAAAAAGGCGATCACTATATCTAGTGGGTATGTGCGGGTTGCATGAGAATTCGGCAAGGATTTAGATCGCAAGACAGTGCTCCTTTTTCCGCTTAGTTCCAGCTTATCACTGCCGCCTGTCGTTGATGTCATTTGTTAGCTATCAGTTTGAAGGAGGAAACCAGTGAGGATTGAACGAAGATTCACCAAACGTGGGCAGAGCCCTTATGAGGGTCTTACGTTCGTACAACGTTCCTCGGAGATCCGGAATCCAGATGGATCGACGGTTTTCAAATTAGACCATATCGCTGTGCCGGAGCATTGGACCCAACTGGCGATCGACATTTTGGCCCAAAAATACTTCCGGAAGGCCGGAGTGCCACAGGTGCACGAGGACGGAACACCGGTCGTGGATGCCGCCGGCAAGCCGGTGCTGGGATCTGAGCGCGACGCCCGGCAGGTGTTCGATCGATTAGCCGGCTGTTGGACCTTTTGGGGGAAAAATCACGGCTACTTTAAGACGGCGGAAGATGCGACCGCCTTCCACGACGAGATGTGCTACATGCTGGCCTATCAAATGGCCGCCCCCAATAGTCCTCAGTGGTTCAATACGGGATTGCACTATGCCTATGGACTGTCGGGGCCGGCACAGGGCCACTTTTATGTCGATCCCAAGCTGGGAGAGGTCGTCAGGGCGTCCAACGCCTTCGAACATCCGCAGCCCCACGCCTGTTTCATCCAATCGATTGAAGACGACCTCGTTAATGAGAACGGCATCATGGATCTCTGGGTGCGTGAGGCGCGGCTCTTCAAATACGGATCCGGGACTGGCACTAATTTCTCGCGATTGCGCGGTGATGGAGAATCTTTGTCAGGCGGCGGCCGGTCATCCGGTCTCATGTCGTTCCTGAAGATCGGCGATCGGGCTGCCGGCGCGATCAAGTCCGGAGGTACGACCAGGCGAGCGGCGAAGATGGTCTGCCTGGACCTTGACCATCCGGATATCGAAGAATTTATCGACTGGAAAGTCGTGGAGGAGCAGAAGGTGGCGGCGATGGTCACCGGCTCCAAGGTCTGCGCCCAGCGCCTCAATGCCGTGCTCAAGGCCTGCATGCTGGTTGATGCCCAAGGACTTGGCCATGTCGAATTGGATCTGAAGAAGAACCAGGTGCTGAAGGATGCCGTGACGGCGGCCCGTCGCGACATGGTGCCGGAAGCCTATATCCACCGCATGTTCGAGTACGCCGGTCAGGGCTATACGCATTTCGTGTTCCACGAGTACGACACGAATTGGGACGGCAAGGCCTATCAGACGGTCTCTGGACAAAACTCCAACAACAGCGTGCGTATTCCGAACGGGTTCTTTGACGTATTGGAACGAGACGGTGATTGGGAATTGCGGCGCCGGATCGACGGTAAGGTCAGCAAAACGGTCAAGGCGCGCGATCTCTGGGACAAGATCGCCTGGGCGGCCTGGATCTGCGCCGATCCCGGCACGCAGTACGATACGACTATCAATGAATGGCATACGTGCCCGGAAGACGGTCGGATCAACGCCTCCAATCCCTGCTCGGAATACATGTTCCTGGACGATACGGCCTGCAATCTCGCCTCGCTCAACCTCTCCAAGTTTTTCAATATGGAGGGGGAGTTCGACCTGGATTCTTTCCGCCATGCGGTGCGCTTGTGGACCGTCGCGCTGGAAATCAGCGTGTTGATGGCCTCATTCCCAAGCCGTCAAATTGCGCAGAAAAGTTACGAGTTCCGAACCCTCGGCCTGGGCTATGCCAACCTCGGCACCATTCTCATGAAGCAAAGCATTCCCTACGATTCGCCGAAAGCCGTGGCGATTTGCGGCGCGATCACGGCGATCATGACGGGCGAGTCGTACGCGACCTCAGCGGAGATGTCGGCGGAGATCGGCCCATTCCCCGGTTACAACAAGAATCGGGAGTCGATGCTGCGGGTCATTCGAAACCACCGGCGAGCGGCCTACAGTGCCGCACATGAGGAGTATGAAGGTCTCACGATCTTGCCGACGTCGATCCAGCCGGAGCAGTGCCCGCCGGCCATGCTGCTCGCGGCCAGACGCGCCTGGGATCGGGCGCTGGAATTGGGCGCGGCCTATGGATTCCGCAACGCGCAGGTGACGGTGATCGCGCCGACCGGCACGATCGGTCTGGTGATGGATTGTGATACGACCGGCATTGAGCCGGATTTCGCCCTGGTCAAGTTCAAGAAACTGGCGGGCGGCGGCTACTTCAAGATCATCAATCAGAGCCTGCCGCCGGCGCTGGCGGCATTGGGGTACACCGATGCGCAGATACAGGACATCGGCGCCTATTGCGCGGGCCATCAGACCTTGAAAGGCGCGCCCTTCATCAATCACGAAGTGCTGCGTCAAAAGGGATTTGATGATGCGGAGCTGGAACGGCTGGAGAGTTCGTTGGCGCAGGCGTTCGAGATTCAGTTTGTCTTCAATAAGTTTACGCTCGGTGATGAGTTCTGCCGCGAGAAACTGGGGATCAGCGATGCCCAACTGGCCGACCCGACCTTCAACATGCTGAAGACCTTGGGCTTCACGCAGGAGGAAGTCGCGGCAGCGAACGACTATTGCTGCGGCACTATGACCGTCGAGGGCGCGCCCCATCTCAAGGCGGAACACTTGCCGATTTTCGATTGCGCCAATCGCTGCGGTCGGATCGGGCAACGGTATATTGCCGTCGATGCGCATATCCGCATGATGGCGGCCGCCCAGCCCTTTATCAGCGGCGCCATCAGCAAGACCATCAATATGCCGGCGGATGCCTCGTTGGATGATGTCAAAGCGGCCTATCTCTTCGCCTGGAAGAGCATGGTTAAGGCGGTCGCGCTCTATCGCGATGGATCGAAATTGAGCCAACCGTTGAACGCGTCCTCGGACAGCGGAAAAGGCGAAGAGGCGGCGCCCAACGTCATGTCCGTGGCCGAAAAGGTGGCCGAGCGCGTGCTGGTGCGGTATCTCCATAAGCGGCGGTCGTTGCCGTCGCGCCGTAGCGGGTACACGCAGAAGGCCATCATCGGGGGACACAAGCTGTACCTCCGCACCGGTGAATACGAGGACGGCACGCTTGGAGAAATTTTCCTGGACATGCATAAGGAAGGAGCGGCCTTCCGCAGTTTGATGAACAATTTCGCGATCGCCATTTCACTCGGTTTGCAGCATGGCGTGCCGCTGGAGGAATTCGTCGAGGCCTTTGTGTTTACGCGGTTCGAGCCCAACGGACCGGTGAAACTGAACGATCGTATCAAGATGGCCACGTCGATCATCGACTATATCTTCCGTGAACTCGCGATCACCTATCTGGAGCGGGCCGATTTGGCGCAGGTGCGGGAAGAAGATCTGCGTATGGATTCCATGAAGAAGGACGAACAGGATCCCGAATGTGTGGAAGAAGAGGCGGACATGACCGCTTTGTCGAAATCGTCGATCCTGACCGAGCATCTGCCTGTGCGGCGGAACGGAATGAACGGCGGGAACGGGCATGGCCACAGGGCGGGAAACGGCAGCGTGGCCCATAAAGTGGAACTGAAGCGCGAAACGTTGACCGTGACCGCAGTGCTTAAGGAAGCCAAGGAAAAGGGCTACGAAGGCGATCCCTGCCAGAATTGCAAACAGTTCACGTTGGTCCGAAACGGAACCTGCTTGAAATGCATGAGCTGCGGAGAGACAAGCGGCTGCTCGTAATAGGTGAACCTGATTTTAAGTCTCCGTTCTTGATAGGCAAGTGCTTTGAAAGAGAGGGGTGTTGCTATGCGCGGCACCCTCTCTTTGTATTTTCGCATTACAAACGCCAGAATAGTGACGCAACCTTACATGTGCGGGATATTCTAGGGCGTTTTGGAAGTCTGAAAGTATTCTCTCATTTCTCTCCCATGTTGAGTTAAAGCCGAGCCGGTATCCGCTTAATGGCTGCTTTCTGATTCGCTCTGTTGTAAATTCGCTACGAGTATGACCGCGGCGGCTTGGTGGGGGGCACGTACAACTTCAAAAGTTCACCTCTCACCTAAGCAATAGATAGCACCAGCCTTGGAAAGATGCTTTGTCGGGAGACTGTTCTTCTTCTGCCTTCCGGCATTTGGACAGAAAGGTTTGGGTGAGTGAAAGGTCTCGGGATGTAGATGTAATTGTCTAACGACCCTTTTCGTGAATTTAGACGGTGGTCCTCACCAGGGTTTCATCCAGGTCCCATCCGATCTCTCACAGAGTACCCTACCGGTAGTATCGCGAGCGGACTTCTATCTTTTTTATCCATGGAATGAACTATGACCTCATCACAGGCGCGTGTACTTATTGTCGATGACAATGCGGAGACGGTCTCCGTTCTGCGGGATATTTTGTCGAGGGAGGGGTATCAGATTTCGTCCGCCGGCGATCCGAAGGCTGCGCACAGTTATCTGGAAAAATTCTCCGCTGATATGATTCTGACCGATCTCCATTTGCCGCAAGTAGATGGATTAACATTTTTGAGCCAAGTGCGCGAGCACTCGAAGGACATCCCCGTGGTGCTCATGACCGCCTACGGTTCTCTCCGCACCGCCGTCGAGGGGCTCAAGGCTGGCGCATTCGACTATCTGAGCAAACCGTTCATGGATGATGAGGTGCGGCTGGTGGTGCGCCGGGCGCTCGAGCAAAAGTACAATGCCTCGCCGGGCCCAATGCCTTCCGATCCTCTGCCGCAGCCCCCCGTATTCGAGAATTTGATCGGCAGCAGTCCTGCAATGGTGAATGTGTACAAGGCGGTCGCTCGCGTCGCGCAAGCGGACACCACAGTCCTCCTACAAGGTGAGAGTGGCACTGGCAAAGAACTGATCGCCCGCGCAATCCATGATAATGGGCCTCGTAGCGCCGGTCCGTTTGTGACGGTCGATGGGAGTGCGTTGGCTGAAACACTTCTGGAGTCGGAATTGTTCGGCCATGAACGCGGATCTTTCACCGGGGCGGTCGCCACGCGCAAAGGTTTGCTCGAACGGGCGCATTCGGGGACATGTTTCCTGGACGAGGTCGCGGATCTATCGCCTGCGTTGCAAGGAAAGCTACTTCGTGCCCTTCAAGAAAAAGAGATTCGTCGAGTCGGCAGTAATGCCCCGACGATGCTGGATGTCAGGATTATTGCGGCTTCGAAGACGCCTCTTGAGCCGTTAGTGAAAGCCGGCACGTTTCGAGAGGATTTATATTATCGAATGAACGTGGTGACTATTGAGATCCCGCCCCTCCGCGAGAGGGCTGAGGATATCCCTCTTTTGGCCCAGCGCTTTGTTCAAACCTATGGTTCCACGGCAGCCACTCCGGTAACCGGCATTTCTCCTGAAGCCATGCGCCTCATCAGCGACTACTGGTGGCCGGGAAACGTGCGTGAACTGGAACATGCGATCGAGCGGGCAGTCGCGCTGAGCTCCCATTCGATTATTTGCCCGGAGGATCTTCCGCCCGCAGTGAAAAACGTTCAACCGCAAGCAGCGGCTCGCGCCCAGGGATGGGTCACGTTGGAGGATTTGGAACGTGACCACATCCTGCGCGTGCTGGAGTCTCATGAGCGCGACCTGAGCCGTTCAGCCTCGATTCTGGGCATCCATCGCAAGACTCTCCTCCGTAAACTCCGTCAATACGGCATCGCATCCGGCTATGGTGTCGCCTGACGAGGCTATCGACCCACGCGATCGTGCGGCGTCTCACTGGCCGGTGGCGGAACAGCAATGTCGATGACTTTATTATCCGTGTCGACCAGTAGGATGACGGAGTCGCCCTTGTGAAGCTTGGCGATTTTTTCCTGCACAGTTGTTCGCACCTCAAATTTTGTTTCCAGGCCACCGGAAGGCTGCAAGGTGATTTGACTCCCATCAAAAACGGTGGCAATCGTTCCACTGACCTGCTTATGAGCACCCTTGATGGGCGGTTTCGGCATCGGCTGCTGGTGCGATTGTTTGACCGCCTGCACCCCGGCAAACGAGGCGTCGGCCACTTGATTGGTTTCATCGAGTAAGAAGACCGCTGGTGTCCCAACCGGTATGGCGGCGAGTTTGCTTCGCGCCTGGGACCGTATGACGAAAGACTGTTCTTTATCGCCACTTCGAATGACCACCGTATCGTGTCCAACGGTGAGATTTTGAGCCACCTCCCCCCGGATAATCGTATGCGCGCTCGCTTCGCCGTCTAGGGGGTGGTAGTCGACCAATAGGTTTTCAGCGTTCAGGACTATGATGAGATCGTCTCCTTCTTTCACTTCCGGGAAACCCTTCTGCTTCGCTTGCGTAAGCGGAAGGTAACGAGGTTGGACTTCTCCGATATCTACTTTGATCTGATCCGACGCTACCGATTGCACTTTTCCTAACACGGACCGGTTCGCCTTCAGCAGCGTTTCAGCGTCTTCACGGAGCTGAGCGTTCTCGGCTTTCTCCGAAGCATGGCCGCTGTCGCTCCACGCCATCGGCGCCACGGTGCCAAGCACCATGGAAGACATAGCGAGCACGATTGTCGCGCGATAGGTAACCGGCAATTTGGCTCTGCAAAAATCGTTTCTAGTGCGGGTCATCCTCTCTCCTCCCAATCCATGCCATCGGTCGCTGCGGTTGTTGAAAAGCAAGAGATAGGCCAAGACGATGTGAGGAGTGCTTTCCCGTGGTGGATAGCGGTTTCTCAGATCCATGACGTCTTCTGCACGAAGGAATTCCAATGAATGGCGGCGGACAAACTGTCTCACGGGGGACATTCCATCCATGTTTTCGATCATCTGAACTGCAGGCGCGGCGGAACGATTTGCCAAGAACGGCTTGTAAGAATTTGCAAAACCTGCGCAGGGCAGTGCCTCCCTTCTCACTGAGGCGCCGCGGGGCACGCAGGCAAATTGTTTACGGCACTGCTCTTGCTCCAGTCCCCTGATAAGGGCGCTTGAAATGAAGATAGTGGTAAAGCTGTAGCGACGTGGAAAGACCTGCGACCACGTGGATGGACGATCGCCCATCCTACTGTGTGGCCAAAGATCAAAGCCTTCACGAATGTCTGTAAGGAAGTGCGACCATGTTGAAACCACCAAACCCGATCAAAGAACCAGGGCCAACCAAACCTCCGAGGCAAGAACCTCCGGATGACCCTCCTCCGCGGCAGGACCCGCCGACCCAAGAGCCACTTCGAAAGGATCCCGATGACGAGGGTTCACCCATGGAAGTGGAGGTGCCAGCATGACGACCTTACTGGTTGCCATCGTACTGCTCGGTATCATCATGACCGCTTTGTATGCGTTTGGGATCTTCAATACGCCCTACACGGATGCCTTTCGCATCGGATTCTATTTATTTTCGGTGATGGGTCTCGTCGCGGCTGTCTTGGTCCTGGGCCGGCAGCCATTTGAAGGCTACGATCCTACACCGGGTACACCGTAGGTTCACGAAAGGCGAACGTGCATGAAAAACTCTGTCACTCAACGTGCTAAACATCGGCCTCTCGTCGTCGTCATCACGGGCGCATCCGCCGGTGTCGGGCGAGCGACCGTGCGGGAATTCGCCAAACGAGGAGCTCATATTGGTCTGGTCGCTCGCGGCCGGGATGGGCTTGAGGCGGCAGGCCGTGAGGTTGAAGCGGCGGGCGGGCGCGCACTGGTCATTCCTACGGATGTGGCGAGTCACGAGCAGGTTGAGGCGGCAGCCGGTGCGGTCGAACGTCACTTCGGCCCTATCGATGTCTGGATAAACAACGCGATGGCATCGATCCTGTCGCCTGCCATAAACATTACCGCTGAAGAATTTCGTCGCGTCACGGACGTGACATATCACGGCTATGTATACGGCACGCTGGCCGCTCTCCGCCGCATGCAACCTCGTGATTGCGGCGTAATCGTGCAGGTCGGGTCGGCTCTGGCGTACCGTTCAATCCCGCTCCAATCGGCCTATTGTGGAGCGAAACATGCCGTGCAGGGATTCGTCGACTCGGTGCGCTCGGAACTGATTCACGACGGGAGTCATGTCCATATCACAACTGTCCAATTGCCGGCGGTCAATACGCCCCAATTTAGTTGGATAAAATCGCGCATGCCGCGCCACCCTCAGCCGGTCCCTCCCATTTACCAGCCTGAGGTTATTGCGCGAGCGATCTATTGGGCTGCCTGCCACCGACGTCGTGAAGTGTGTGTGGGTTGGCCGACCGTCAAAGCCGTCATCGGCAACAAATTTATTCCTGGTCTACTCGATCACTACCTGGCCTGGATGGGGCGCCGCGCGCAACAGACCGATCAGCCGATCGCTTCTGACCGCCCTAACAACCTCTTTGAGCCGCTACCCGGAGACTACGGCGCACACGGCCGATTCGATGAGGGTGCGTGTCAAGTGAGCGTTCAGTTTTGGCTGAATCGACACCGGCATTGGTTGGGCGTGGCTGCGTTCGGTGTGGCCGCGTTGGCGGCTCACCGTTGGATTGGGCGGGACGATGACCGGCGAAGACAGCCGCCCCAGTCCAGTTGGGAAGGTCCAAAAGAGAAGCAGGAGATCTATGGGTAGGCCTGCGTCATTCCTTTATCACCGCCTGGCCAGTCCGGGGCGCCTCGGTGATGGGGAAGACAGAGCACCTATGGCCAGAATACATCCGAAGCCTGTTAACGAGGTCGAATGTTTCAGAGTGATGGAGAAAACGGTGAAGGCGTGGAGCACATGAAACAAAAAGCGGTCTTTTTTGCCACGAAGGGGTTAGTGGGGAACGAGAGCTTGCACCTCGACCCAACTTCACCATTGCTTACATCGGAAGAATGGAAGGCGCTTCGGCTTTTGACGCTCGCGGGATATACCATCGTGTTGTTTACCACGAAGAACATCCCGCATTACGCACCATGCCGAAACCATGAGTGGAGCGTCCCTTACGATGGGGCTAGGAATCAGCCGCTCTCTCAACATCCCAACGAGGTGAGCAAACAGGTCACGACACTGCTTGAAGCGACGGCCAAACTACGGGTCGACTTGTCAGGATCTTGGATGGTCGGTGATCGGCTCGATAGTATTGAGGTTGGACGGCTAGTGGGGTGCAGCACAATTTTTGTGGCCAACGGAAGCGAATCGAGATGGGATATGACGGCCATGCGGTGGCCTCATTTGATTGCAGGGGATCTTTGGGAGACGGCCTGTTTGATTGTGACCTCTGACGGGTCGTCTGTTGAAGGTTTGTCGTCTCATCTCGAGGATGATATGGACAGTATATAAACACCGCCTGCTCATTCCAGTGTTGATGGGGTTGAGCTGAGGGATGACATTCAGTGAGACCTATAGACTGCATTATCTGCCAAGGCCCACGATCCCCACACGTATGCGAGCTCCTCTCTTGGGCCATTGCTCTTTAGGGTCGAGAACGCGACCTCTATTCGAACAAATAAGCTGGTCGACGATCTCACCGCAGGCAAAACAACGCCATGCAGCGGCCTCATTGTTCATCAATCCACCTGCTCCATCACGAAGCTCAACCGGGAACATCATACTGTGACAGCGATGACAGCGCATGTGTGTGTCCTCTTAATGTGATGAGCTGCATGTTAGAAAGGACTGAATGAATTCGGCACTAGGATCTACCCTAGCCGAATCACGCTCGAAGGAGTTTCTGTACCGCTAGGGTTGTCCCTAGTGGGCAGGGGTATAGTCCATCCGTACAGTGCCCCACAGCGGGAGAGTGATGCATAGGCGACCTTGGTGCCATCCCTCTATCTGTTTGCTCAGCCGAAGGACGAATGGACCGTCCAAAAAGTGAGGTGTTCAGGTGTGTCTTTTTAAAACACAGGGTCGAATTCTGGCCTGGTTTTTCGCGATAGGTGGGACGTTTCTGTTCTTGACCGAGGGCGGAGCGGTCGCGCAGCCAGAGAACTCTCAGGATGAAAGACGGCCTCAAGGGAATCGCGCGATTGAGAAGAAGAAGGAAAAGGGCTTCGAGGGAGTAGATTTTTCTTATGATTTGTTCGGCGCTCCTCCTGGTCAATCCGCCACTAAGATTGCAGAAGAAGTCATGGCGAAAGACGTGGCCGACAAGCCCAAGGTGATGGCCAAGCAAGTACAGCTGTTGAAGGAGCGCTACAGACTGGATTGCAAAATCCACTCCGGCGTTATGATGACCAAAGGAAAGCCGCAGCCCATAGGGCCTACGGTCCAATTGAAAGAAGGCGTCGGCTGGGACAAGTTGTCGGAGATGACCCCGGAGGAAATCCGGAAACAGAAAGTATTTCCCGCCGGATTCATGCGATTACCGCACGTCAAACACGATGTCGGTGGGCAGGTCTTTCCTCAAAAGCAGATCGACCAGTTTCCTCGGCTCGAACGATTCGATGTGGATTTCGACCTTCCGGATTGTTTTCTCCCGGAGTTTCCGCCGCCGATTTTCTTGACGACTCATCCTGAGCTGGGTGATGTGTCGCAGGGAGAAGTGTTGAGTGCGGACAATTTCGATCGTTTATTTCGAGGCTTGATCACTCCAGTTCAACTGGATGGCCTGAGAATGTTGGTGACTCAATTTCCACAAGAGGAGTTCAATCTCACGCCCGATCGGAAATCGCCCAAGCCCAGCCTGGGCGTCGCCTGCTTGGATTGTCACGTGAACTTTCATACCACCGGGCAGTTTCATTTAAATCCCGATACGAGACCGCAACGGGATCGACTCAGATTGGACACCGTCAGCTTGAGGGGAATGTTCAATCAGCAGATTCATGGATCGAAACGAAGCATTCGATCGGTGGAAGATTTTACGGAATTTGAACAGCGCACCGCTTATTTTAACGGCGATCAAATCCGAGCCATCAAAAAGGGGATGAATGTGATCGATCGGCTGCAGGTCGCCCACATGGCACAGATTCAAAACATGATCGATTTTCCCCCGGCCCCGAAGCTGGATCCCATGACCGGGCGGCTGGATCGTACCAGGGCCGATCAGCAGGAGATTGCCGGCGAGGAGCTCTTCTTCGGTAAAGCGCGTTGTGCGGCCTGCCATCAACCTCCCGCCTATACCGATCATATGATGCATGATCTGTTTCTCGAGCGGTTTGGCGCCGAAGCGGACGGGCCGATCAAATCCTTTGCGCTGCGGGGCATCAAGGATTCACCGCCCTATTTCCATGATGGCCGATTGCTTACGTTGGAGGACACGGTCGAGTTCTTCAACCTCGTCGGTGGGCTGAAGCTGAACCGTGAAGAGAAAGCTGCGTTGGTCGCTTTCATGCGCGCACTATAACCTCATGCCGTTCACCACATAAAGAGGCCGCTGTTTGCACCATTGACCGATCGACCCAGGGACGATGGAGAAGGGAATCATGATCGCAATCGGAAAAATTATTCCAGACGGCACCTATCAGGCGTATCACGAAGAAAAGATCCGGCCGGTGGCCCTCAATGAGTTTCGGGGGCAGTGGCTGATCCTCATGTTTTACCCAGGAGATTTCACCTTTGTCTGTCCGACGGAATTGGCTGAGACCGGCCGACTCTATCCGGAGTTCAAAAAATTGGGAGCGGAAGTGTGCGGGGTGAGCACCGATTCGGTCTATGTTCATAAGGCCTGGCATGACAGTTCCCCGACGATTCGATCCGTCAACTTCCCTTTTATCGCCGATACCACCGCCTCCCTCAGCCGGGCATTTGGTGTCTATCTGGAAGATGAGGGCGTGGCGTTGCGGGGGACCTTCCTCATTGATCCCGATGGTGTCTTGCGCGCGTTTGAAGTCCACGACAACAGCATAGGACGGCACGCCGGGGAAATGCTCCGCAAGCTGCAGGCGGCAATACGGGTGCGTGAGGGTGAGGGGGAAGTCTGTCCGGCTAGCTGGCAACCGGGACAGTCTACCTTGACCCCAAGCCTCGACCTGGTCGGAAAACTCTAAATCGTTTATCTATGAATCGTGCGATCGTCCTGCGCACGTGCATGGGCGACCGTTATGTCATTGGCCTGTTCCACCGGCGACCCTGGACGGAGGTAATCACGTCCAAGGCCGCCCGAAGACCACTTTCCACTGCCCCGTTCATATAGCCCTGCCACCGAACGCTGGTATGTTCACCGGCGAAAAAACAGCGGCCATGAGGATGGCTCAGCCATTGACGCAGGGCCGGATCGTAGGACGTTGTGAAGGCCGCATAACCCCCTCCTGCCCAACGGTCGTTCTCCCACGTAATCTGCGTGAAGGCGAGTAAATCCGGCGGCGCAGGTCCCAGCCAGGAAAGAGCTGAGACGATTCCCTGGATGCCTCCCTTCTTAAGGGATTTTTCCGCTATACGGCTCGTCGAGCCGCCGGCCATCAGGGTGAGAATGCCGGTCAGGCCGGATTGCTCCTCATTCGCGTCCCATATCGTTCCGAGGGGAAGATCAGTGGCGAAGGCCTTTCTGTGATGCCTGGCGCGCCAGAATCGTCGTTTGAATTGCAGCAGCGTTTTGGTTGCCGGTCCGTAGGGGAGGGTTGAGATAGCCTGATGCTGAGGCGGTGAAAGGGGTGGGTCGAACTGCAGAGAGCGCACGGTAGTCGCAGGACCTGTCACTACGACATAATCCGCCCGAAGCCTCTGGTGTGTTCCATTGTGATCCCGAGCCGTAACGAAAACTTTCCCTGGTGACTGCGCGATCTTCACCACTTCGATGCCCAGATGAATGGCGTCTCCCAGGAAGGCGGATAAACCTTGGGCCAATTGGTCGTTTCCGCCCTTCACGCGGAACAACCGGCCTTCTCCAGGCGAACCGGCGATGAGTTGTTCGACCAGGATAAGCAGGGGAAGCTCCGTTGGGTCGATAAGAAAAAATCCTCGAAGGCCTTGGACCATCGCGCGAAGTTCCTCCTCCGCGACGATACTTTCCAACCATTGCGCCGCAGAGATTCTCGCCAGTTGATGCGCGACAGAGCTATCCCAACGTTGGTCGGCGAGTCGATAGGCCCTGATCAATGGGAGGAGATGGCGATGGAGACCGGCCCAGAGTTCAGTCCCGGATGTCAAGCGCGGCGCCGCGCCCTTGGGTCGGCGGGAGGCAAAGCTGAAGCCCTGGTTGAGCACGGGGACCAGTTCGAGATTGAGATGACGCGCCAATCTTCGAATCTCTTCCTGATCTTCATCGATGAATTCCCCTCCGGCTTCAGCATGTTGAGCGCCCATGAAACCCTCGCGTATGGTCCAGACCCGTCCGCCGATGCGATCGCGCGCTTCCAGCACGAGCACGGTGGCGCCATCGCGTGACAGTTCGACCGCGGCGGTGAGACCGGCCAATCCTGCGCCGACGACAATCACCGACTTCCCTCGAAGACAGGGTGTCATCTCGATCTCCCATGTCTGGTGGTAGGCGTACGGGCCAGCCGTTGGCACCCGGCTATCAGGGTTGGGGTAACCGTGGCGGAGACGAGGTGCAAGGCGCCGAAAAGACTCGCGCCCGCGTGGAAGCTGTCCGCGATCCATCCGTAGAGCGTTATGCCGATCACTGCCCAAGGCCTGACGCCTGAATTAAAAGCACCAAAGACGCGCGCCACGAGATTTTTGGGTGGCCTGAGAGGTGCCATGGTGCTCAGCCCGTCGCCGGTTTGGGAGATGACCTGACCTCGCCGTAGCCATGCGACGTCCCGGTTTTGAGACAGGGTGCGGCCGTCGGCTAGATGCGGCATGCTCACGGTGATGGTCGTCATGCGTCTATCCGATCTTTGTCTAGTGGTTCAAGTTTCATCATGAATGATTGATAGTCAGAGGAGCAAGGTGTCCGTATGACAGAAGGCCAATCCCATGCCCTCCATGTCGGCGGACATTGTCGGAGGAGCGAGCAGGGGCTCCAAGTTCTAGCTTCCTTGTGCGAAGGCGTGTCGGGAAGGTATCGCTTACGAGGGCGCAACTTACGATTCGCTTGCTAGGGATTTTGCCAGTTTTCTCACTGTTCCGATTTTTGTAAGGTCACAGCTACACTAGGCGGCAATCAGGAAGAGGTTTGTGTTAGGTAGGGACTCGATCCCGCGGATGTTTTGCATCATCCTGATTGTCTGGTGGGCGGGAAACTTCGCAATTGAGAGCATGGAACCCCTAGTGACTGCGAAGAGAATGACACCCTGATGGCGAAGCGAAAAGTCAAAGAGTCTTCAGAAAAAGCAACAGAGCAGCCTTCAGGAATGGGGGCAGTGCTCAGCAATGCCGACGCAGCAACCACGCCATCAACGGCAACGGGCTTGCGTGCGATGGCCGTTACATTCGTCGCGCCTGAAGCCAGCGCTGTTTCCATAGTTGGAGATTTCAATGACTGGCGGGTCGCGCGGCATCCATTGGAGATGACGGACGGCCAGAATTGGCACATCACATTACAGTTGGCGCCTGGCACCTACCAGTACAAATTCTTTATCGATGGCATCCGCTGGGAAGAAGACCCACAAAATCCCAATCGTGTCGTGAATGAGTTCGGTACCTCCAATTCGATTTTGGAGGTCCAGTAAGAGACTTGGGCACTGCATTTCATTCCCTTGGCATCGCTCACTATGCAGAGAGATAAGCGGGTACATGAGCCTCGAGTTCTTGCCTTGATTCTGGCGGGAGGGAAGGGCGAACGCCTTATGCCATTGACGCAGGCGCGCAGCAAGCCCTCAGTTCCTTTCGGAGGCACGTACCGGATCATCGATTTCGTGCTGAGTAACTTTTATAACTCCGGCATTTTGGGTATGCACGTCATGGTGCAGTACCGGGCGCAATCCCTCATTGAGCATTTGAGGAAGGCGTGGCGAATCGGTGATGGGGATAGGCAGTTTGTGACAGTCGTCCCTCCACAAATGAATTCCGGGGCCGGGTGGTATGAAGGAACGGCCGATGCGGTGTTCCAGAATATGAATCTAATTCGTGATTTCACTCCGGATATCGTTGCAGTCTTCGGCGCAGACCATATTTATCGGATGGACATTCGCCAGATGTTGCGCTTCCATATGGAATGCGAAGCCGATGTGTCGGTGGCGACGCTCCCGGTTCCGACTGCGTCTGCTGGAGGCTTTGGGATCGTCGAGGTTGACCGAAACCAGCGAATAGTTGGATTTGAAGAGAAACCACCTGTCCCTAAATCCATTCCGGGAGATCCGACTCGCGCCCTTTCTTCTATGGGGAATTACCTGTTCAGTACCGGCTTGTTGATCCAGGCTTTGGAGGAAGATGCCAAGAGCGGAAGCTCGCATGATTTTGGTCGAGACATCTTGCCACGGCTGTTGGGGACTCATCGCGTGATGGCATACAATTTCCAGGAAAATGAGGTGCCTGGGGTTGCGCATTATGAAGAGCCGGCGTATTGGCGAGATGTCGGCAGCATCCAGGCCTACTGGCAGGCCAACATGGACCTATTGGGTGACTCACCTGCCTGTAACCTTCGGAACCGCGACTGGCCCATCCGCACAGAACCATCGAGCGGTCCGCCAGCCAGTTTCGTCAACTGCTATCTTGATCACACTTTGATCGGTGAAGGGAGTCTTTTGATAGAGGCCGATGTCCGGCGTAGTATAATCGGACGCCACGTGAGGATTGAAGCGGGGGCCCAGATTGAGGATTCCATCATCTTCGATCATACGCATATCGGGTCCGGCGCGAGGCTGCATCGTGTCATCGTCGATCGTCAGAATGAGATTCGAGCCGGTGTCGAGGTTGGAAGCGGTGACGCAGCATCGAGTTCTGGAATCGCATGGACGACTTCAGGTCTGACGGTCCTGCCCAAACCGTCCCCACCGCCTCAAGCGCATAAAGATCGGCTGTCGCCCCACTAACCGACCTACATTTTTATTCGTGAGATAACATGCCACGTATCCCAGTCGCCACCTATCGCCTCCAGATGAACCATACGTTCACATTTCGCGACGCCACCCGTGTCGTGCCCTACCTGCATGCATTGGGGATCACGGATTGCTACACCTCGTCTCTCTTGAAAGCCGTTCCGGGGAGCATGCACGGGTATGACCTTGTGGACCCTGGCGTCTTGAATCCAGAATTAGGAACGGAGCAAGACTTTCAGGATTTTACTGCGGCGCTTAAGCAGCATGACATGGGACTCTTGATCGATGTCGTGCCGAATCATATGGGGATCAGCACCACGGACAATCGCTGGTGGTGGGATGTGTTGGAGCACGGGCCCAGCTCGAGGTATGCGACGGCGTTCGATATCGACTGGTCTCCACTGAAGCGGGAATTGGAAGATAAGGTACTCCTCCCGATTCTTGGAGAGCAATATGGGACGGTGCTGGAAGACCAAGAAATCCGCTTAGTGTATGACAACGGCGGCTTTGTCATTACCTATTACGATCACACGTTTCCTATCGCACCCAAGTCTTGGACGGCCATCTTATCGTTCCGTTTGGACGAACTTATCGACCGCCTTGGAAAGTCGAACGAGCAAGTACTTGAATTGCAGAGCATCCTCACGGCACTACGTAATTTGCCTTCTCGGAATGAGCGCGGCGCGGATCAGGTCGCCGAACGGTATCGCGAAAAGGACATAGTGTGCCGTCGGCTTTCGACCTTGGTCCTAGGCTGTCCACCCCTTCAGGAACATCTGTTGGCCAACGTCACGACGTATAACGGCACAAAGGGCGACTCCGCGAGTTTTGATCGCCTCGACGCACTGCTCAACGAACAAAATTACCGACTGGCTTCCTGGAGGGTCGCCTCTGAGGAAATCAATTATCGACGGTTCTTCGATATCAACCAATTGGCTGCCATCCGGACCGAGGAGACGAGCGTTTTTCTAGAGTCGCATCAGTTGATATTTCGATTGCTTAAGGACGGTGTGGCAACCGGGTTGCGCATCGATCACGTCGATGGGCTGTACGACCCCGAACACTACTTGATCCAGCTGCAACAATGGGCGGCTCGTGAGTTGCCTCCCGAGCCAGAAGGGGAGCCGGCCTCACTTTTTATAGTGGTCGAAAAAATTCTCGGCAAGGGGGAACAGCTTCCAAAGACCTGGCCGGTCGCCGGGACTACCGGCTATGATTTTCTCAATCTAGCTAACGGCTTGTTCGTGAATTCGGCTCAGGAACGGGCCATGGATGCGCTGTATACCCGTTTCATCGGGCAGCGGATTGTGTTTGAAGATCTTGTCTATCTCACGAAGAAACTGATCATGCGCGCCTCGATGTCCAGCGAGATCAATGTACTGGGCCATCAATTGAATCTGCTCTCGGAACGCGATAGACACTATCGGGACTTCACCCTGAATAGCCTCACCCACGCGATAGGAGAAATCATTGCTTCCTTTCCAGTGTACCGATCCTACGTCACGTCGGACCAGAAAGAGGTGCTGGAGGGCGATCGGACGTATATTGCGATTGCGGTGGCGCGCGCCAAGAGGCGCAACCCGGCGCTGAGCAGTCACGTATTCGACTTTGTCCGAGATTTGCTGTTGCGAAAGTTGGACGATCGGACGAATCTGACCAAAGAAAAACAGATTCGATTCGTGACTAAGTTCCAACAGACCACGAGTCCTGTCACGGCGAAAGGCATCGAGGACACGGCATTTTATCTGTACAATCGGCTCACGTCGTTGAACGAAGTCGGTGGTGAGCCCGCACAATTTGGTCTCTCCGTCGAGGCCTTCCACAAACGGATGCGCGAACGCCGCGCAAGCTGGCCCCATTGTATGCTGGCGACCTCTACGCATGACACCAAGCGTGGGGAAGATGTGCGGGCAAGAATCAACGTGTTGTCGGAGATGCCGGATCGCTGGAGAAGCGCGATTACTCGGTGGGCGAAGTTCAACAAGCGATTCCGAATTGAAGTCGACGAGATTCACGCGCCGGATCGAAACGAGGAGTACCTCCTGTATCAAACCCTCGTTGGAGTATGGCCGGTCACCACTATGGACGACGCCCAATACGATGTCTTCATCGGGCGTATCCAAGCCTACATGATCAAGGCGATTCGGGAAGCCAAGACACATACCAGTTGGGTCAACCCACATGAGGCTTACGAGGAGGCGGTGAGCGGCTTCGTTCGTTCGATCCTCGATCGCTCGACGCGTAATCTGTTTCTCGAAGACCTGCTTTCTTTTGAGGAATCCCTCTCGGGTCACGGGATGAACAACGGGTTATCCCAGCTCCTCGTGAAACTGACGGCTCCCGGTATCCCGGACTGTTACCAGGGGACGGAATTGTGGGATCTCACGCTGGTTGACCCGGACAATCGGCGGCCGGTGGATTTCGCCCTTCGATCGGAGATGTTAGGGCAGCTCAACCAGGTCTGCGAGCAAGACCATGACGACCGCGTTGAGCTGGTGCGCGGCCTCATGAATACGTGGAAGGATAGCCGGATCAAGCTCTACCTCCTCCATACCGTGCTCCGTCATCGCCGAGGGAATGCACAGCTGTATTTGGAAGGAGATTATGTGCCCCTGGACTGCGAGGGGACATCCCGCTCGCATGTCTGTGCCTACGCGCGGCTGCACCATGATCTGGCGGTGGTTGTCGTCGTTCCACGTCTGGTGGTCGAGCTCTATGCTGCACCGGGCGCGCCGGACGAAGCGATGTGGCAGGACACCCGAATAACGGTTCCCTCGTGGAAACCTGGATCAGTCTATCGCAATCTGCTGACCGGGGAACGCCTTGAAACCGTTGCCCAGGGCGAAAGGCAGGTGCTGCCGCTGGCTCAAATTCTCCAGCACTGCCCTGTGGCGTTGCTCGAACGCTGCTCATAATTATTACCGGTCATGTTTACGGAGGGTCTCTCGCCGGCTTCCTCCGCTCCAGCATCCGCCATAATCCGACCGACTTAGAGATCCCTATCACGTCCCCAATCAAGTGGAAGCTGTACCGCGCAAGAGGTCGATCGGACACCTGGCTCTTCTCCTATTTTGCACTACAGCAACGTATATTCTCCCGTTCGACTATCCAGGAATCACGCTAGTTCTAGGGTACTCCCTAGCTGTTGGTTAGATGCCACGGCGTTAAGGATAGGTATACCTAGTTGAGTCAGTGCGAGTCGGTAACGGTGGTTTAAAGAGAACGTATGCAGGGAGACAGGGAGGATCAGAAGTAAGCGGTGAAGGGTTCAGGCTGCCTTCGGAAACCGATTGCGAAGTCAAAAAAAGTCGAAGGCCGCATGATAGTGGGCATTGGGGCAACGTATCTACAACCATAGGGAGGGAAAAGGATGGCGACAAAAGTTGGGCGTCAGCTATTACCCGCATCCACCATCGAGGGCACGGCGGTACAAAATGCTGCCGGGGAAGACCTTGGTGAGATTAACGAGCTGATGATCGATATGGAAAAAGGCCGCATAGCTTACGCGGTGCTTTCTTTCGGTGGGTTCCTGGGCATGGGTGACAAATTATTCGCGATTCCTTGGGAGGCTCTGAATATTAGTCCTGGAGGTGACGTCTTCATTCTCAATGTGCCGCGTGAAAAGTTGGATAATGCGCCAGGATTCGACAAGGATAGTTGGCCTGACTGGGCCGATTCATCCTGGGGAGAGACGGTCCATACCTACTATGGATATAAGCCGTATTGGTGATGGAGTGAGTCAGATGTCCGTCGTCGCGACAGTGTCAGCTTTTAATACTCTTTACAAAGGAGCGTAATCTATGACACGTCAAATTGGAATTTATGCGGGAACGATTGCTATGGCGCTTACGATTGCGACGCCAGGTTTTAGCCAGGTTTCGACAGGGTCGGGGGCTCCGCCTCCGGACTCCACGATGGGCAAAGGCGCTGGAACGGGCGCTCCAACAGAGCCGCACAAAACGGACAAAAAGTCCGATTTGACAGGTGGGAAGCAGGGAATACCGGAAGAATACGCAGATACCCCCGTTCGCCAGGGCCAACTCGTAGAAGTCAAAGACAGCAAGTATCTCAATGCGACGGTCTATAGCACGAGTGGGCAGGAGATCGGCAAAATCCAACAGGTCATGAAAGATACCAAGACTGACGATATCGAATACGTCATCTATGTCTCCAATGACTCCAAACGACCCCAGCCAATCAGGTGGAGTCTGTTTCAAACCAAGGGCGATAAATTACAGCTTACCTTGAAGAAGGAAGAGACCCAAAATGCTGTGCCTATGAGCAGCAGCCAGGATAGATCTCCAGACATCCAGGAATACAAGGACAAGATGGGTCAGGTGCAGGCTGCGCCGACCGCGCCTGGCAATCCGGGTATCCCGGGCCAAAAAGGTCGTGATGCCACCGGTTCAATGGGAGAAGAGGCGGTGGGTGGAGGAGGACCCAGCGGTACGAGTGGGCTGCCTCCGGGAAAAGCGCCGGGCTTTGAGGGTGGCAACCCAAGCAGCCAGCGCTAATCCTTCATAGTTGAACGGAACAACGGGCAGGCGTTCGAGAGTGCGCCTGCCCGTTGATGTTTTGTCCGGCGAATGTCACTGCTGGACCGTAGCGGCAGTAGTTCTGTTTTGTTCTGGGCCAGTGGCCCGGTCCGAGTTTGAGCCAGTCTTGGCAGACGCTCCCGACACCTGCTCATAGACTCGCAGGTAGTCGCGAACCATGCGTTCCGTTGAAAAGCGCGAATCGAAGACCTGTCGGCAGCGCGTTCGCTGGAGCACAGAGATATGTCGTACGGATTGCACCATTTCCTCAAACGTCTCACATACAAATCCCGTTACGCCGTGATCGATAATTTCAGGCACGGATCCTCGCCGGTAAGCAATGACAGGGGTCCCGCAGGCCAGGGATTCGATAAAGACTAGGCCGAACGGTTCCGGCCAGTCGTAGGGACATAACTGCGCGTAGGCATCTCCCAAAAAGTCGTCCTTTTCCAGGTCCGTGATCTCGCCGACATATTCAATCAAGGGATGGTCGAGGAGCGGTTCGATCACGGCGCGATAGTACTCGAAATTACTCGGATCAATTTTGGCTCCAATCCGCAGCGGCATGTCTACACGTTTGGCAATTTCAATAGCTTGATCAAGCCCTTTTTCCGGGGCCACTCTGCCGAGAAAGGCCAGGTACTTACCTTGGCCGGCATGGAAAGAATAGAGGTTCGTGGGCAGGCCATGATGAACCGTGGCTTGCCAATTCAAAAATGGGAGGGGTGCCCGTTGGGCCTCTGAAATCGATACGACCGGAAGATCTGCAAATGTTTTAAACACCGGAACGAGTTCCGGCAGATCCAGCCGCGCGTGAAGAGTCGTCAGGACGGGCGTGGGGCTTCGTCGGGCCAAAGGAAAAGGCAGGAACTCCAAATGTGAATGAATGATATCGAAATCTTTTGCCGAGCTGAACACTCGCTCCAGCATAGCCGTCGGAGGCGCGTCATAGTTGGTGATGACTTTAGACAGGCGCAGCGCTTCAGGACACATGGGTACTAGTGTGGCTGTCGTCGTAGAATCGCCGCTGGCAAATAGGGTCACATCATGACCCTGGCGGACCAGCTCTTCAGTGATGAAGGACACCACTCGCTCTGTGCCTCCATACAAGGTCGGTGGAACACTTTCCCAAAGCGGCGCCACTTGCGCAATCTTCATGTCTGCGACTCCCTTTGTGATGTGGTGAATAGAATGCCAGGTGAGCGCCATCTTAGCTGCGGTACTCGCGCGCCCGAACTAGGTGGTTCCCTAGCACTTATCCACCCGACGTTACGGGGGATCACGCCCGATATATGCAACCCGATTCATGCGCTGTTGCTGCGGAGACTGCTGTGCAGATGGGCCAAACATCCAGTGTCATAGGCGGGGGGAGGAGTCAATGGAGGCACACGCGCCGAAATTCAAAAACACTCGATGCGTTGGAGCCCAGACGACCCCTGCTTCATGGCGTTCAAGGTGAATTGGCATGCGTCCTGGAGGAAATCGAGACGCAAGATTAGCGCCCATGAGCTTCCGGTCTGCATCAAGCGGATTTGGGATCCTGCTCCTTGAAGATGGGGAGGCCACTTTCTCGAAGGGTTTGCTACGTCTATCGTAGGGAGCAACATCGCTGGAAGCCTTAGCGTGATCGAAATGCTTAGCTCTCGGTCAAGGAGATGAGGAAGGTGGGCAGGTTGCGTTTAGCCTTTTTGATCTCGCTCTCGGCTATTTCGACGGAGCGGGCTGAGTACCTTGATTCGGCGCTGGCATGGCATTGCCCGAACGAGACCTCTTCTCTGGGTCAATAGACATTTTCGGATCCACGACCGGCGGGGGGACGACGGCCTTGGGATCGGGGATGGTTGCCGGCTGTTTCTGAATGCCAGGATCGATCCTGGATGGGGGAGCTGGAGGTGCCGGTTGTGGTGTTTGGGCAGGAGGCGGTTGATTGGGATGACTTGGCCCTGAGCCTGGGTCAGCCGCTGCTACCGAGACGCTAAACCCAGTGAGCAAGATGACGGCTGATAAAACAGGGACTCGTACGAACATCTTCACCTCCCGGAATGAAGTCGCTGGCAAACATATTGTACCGGGCTCCCTGTTTCTCTCGGCACTAGGCGTATCCCTGGACGGATTGTCTTAGGTTGAACTTGGGATTACTTCTTTTTGGCCACTCCGGCGCTATTCATCACACGCGTTACGACGCGCTCGACATTCCCAATTGCCTTCCCGAGCACAGTGCCGACAGCTCGGCCGACTTGCTTGGCCGTGCGCGTGGCGTTAGTTGATACGACTGTCGCTTTCTTAGACTTCCGAACAACTTGTTTGACCACTTTGTTGGCTTTGGACTTCGCAGCGCTGATCGCGGACTTCGTGGTCCGTTTGACGACTTGCGCCGCGGGGCCTGCCTTCAGGCGGCGGACGGAAGCTTTGAGGGAAGCCGTCTTACGGACGCCGGTGGTTCTTTTTGCGGACGCTTTTTTCAAGGTGTCTCCTTTATGAGGGTGGACGAAGTTCACACGACAATGGCGAAAGCATACAAGTTTGAAAAGCGACACACAAGAAGAGATTCATCCATGACACGCTCCACGGAATGAAAAGGGTTGTATAGGAGAAAGTTGCCTTGTAGAGTTTAAAGTGATGTTGCGCAGGATGCGCATCCAGCATACTTATGGTGATAGGCCCATGACCGTCCCATCCAGAATTGAAGACTACGCGCTCATTGGAGATACCCACACGGCGGCCCTGCTCTCTCGAGAGGGCTCGCTGGATTGGTTGTGTGTGCCGCGGTTTGATTCGCCGGCCTGCTTCGCCGCCCTCCTGGGGACGACTGAACAGGGCCGATGGTTGCTGACGGCGAGCGGCGAGACTACGAGGATCCGGCGGCGCTACCGCGGCGATACGTTGGTACTCGAGACGGAGTATGTGACAGAGAGCGGCACCGCTAGGGTCCTCGACTTTATGCCGCCTCGCGATCGCGACATCAATGTGGTGCGCATCGTCCAGGGGGTGAAGGGAACGGTGCGGATGCGGATGGAAATGACCATCCGCTTCGATTATGGATCGATTGTGCCTTGGGTCAGCCACGAGCGAAGACTGCTCAAGGCCGTCGCCGGACCCGATGATCTCTATTTGCGAACAGAGGTTGAATTGCGTGGTAAGGGGTTTTCGACGGTGGCTGATTTCACGGTCTCGGAGGGACAGGACATCCCCTTTGTCCTGACCTGGCGTGTTTCCTCCGACGGCCTTCCGCGCCACATGATCCCCGAACGGGCGCTCTCAGAGACCGAACAGTGGTGGAAGAAATGGTCGTCGGGTTGCACGCATCAAGGCCCCTGGCGGGAGGCCGTCATCCGTTCACTGATTACATTGAAGGCTCTGACCTACGCTCCGACCGGTGGCATTGTGGCTGCTCCAACGAGGATCGAGCCGTCAAAGCGATCGAGCGCTGTGGAGTCGACGGGCCGCTCGAACGATGGCGGGCCCTACGCGCGACGATTCACGACCAGGTATGTCGTGATGGGTACGATTCGAACCGCGGAACATTCGTGCAATACTATGGCTCAAGCGCTTTGGACGGCAGCTTGCTGATGATTCCACTGGTGGGCTTTCTGCCTCCGTCTGACCCGCGTGTCCGCGGGACCCTTCGAGCCATCGAACAGGATCTGCAAGTGGAAGGTCTCGTCATGCGTTATCGGCCGGCGGGAGAATTAGATGGATTGCCCGATGGCGAGGGCGTATTTCTGCCTTGTTCATTCTGGCTGGTTGACAATTTGGTGCTTGCCGGACGGAGAGAGGAAGCTCGTGAACTCTATAGTCGGTTAGTGGGACTGAGCAACGATGTCGGCCTGCTCTCGGAAGAATACGATTTAAAACATAAACGGCTGGTGGGAAATTTTCCTCAGGCTTTTTCGCATGTGTCATTGATCGATTCGGCCTATGGTTTTTCGCGGCTGGAGAGTCCGTCCGAACACCGTCAGCGGAGCTAAGTCTTCGTATAGGCTCTGGAATTAAGAGGACCCCTATGGAGCGCAACACGTCATTTCTGTTCGGCGCAGTCCTGGCCGCATCCCTTGCGGACGATTCTGACAGAGTGTTTGCCGGGGTAACCGAAGGTGCTTCACGCTCGGAGGCCGCGACGGAATATGGCCAGAGTAAGTCGCCCGTGGCCGAAGGGGTCATCGAACAGTATATTCTTGACCCGCGGGGAGAGGTCGAGGGATTACTGCTGGCAGACGGCTCTTATATGTATGTGACATCGCGCGCGGAGGAAGAATTACTGAGCGTCCTGACACCCGGAGATCGTGTGCGCGTATATGGTCGACGCACGCAGGATCAAGGATTAATCCAAGCCGATGTGATCAAGAACCTGACCAAAGGAACGTCCTTTGTCGTGCCGTTGCGTCTGGATCTTCCCATGCGGGATCAGGAGCGGCGACTGTCGGTGACTGAGATGTATGCAAAGGGAACGATACGTGTCCTGCTGTACCATGCATTGAGGGGAATCGTGCAGGGGATGGTGTTGTCTGATGGGACGCAAATCCGCTTGCCGCCTGACACTTCTGTAGAACTCCGCCGGTCCTTGCATGTGGGAGACTCGGTGATGATCAGGGGAAATGGGACCGCCAACAAATTCGGCCGCGCGATCGAGGCGGGCGCCATCGGCAGGGGCATGGGACCTCTCGTCCCATTGGATGTTTCTGTGCGTAGCTTGCCCTGAATGGCGATATGGCGCGTCTTCCTATTTCACGCGGGGTGACACCTGCTCAATCCTCCAGGTCGGGCCCTTTGGATAGAGACTTCCCTCAAAACGGACGAAAGCCGGCGCGTCCTTTTTTATCAACCAAAAATGATAGTCCGGTGGGGTTTTGCCGAAGATCGACGCGACGGTGCCTAGGAACCAGCCAAGACGAGGTTTCAAGACATAGTGCGCGGCTGTGGCTTTGGTGTCGTTCCGAGTGGTATTGCGCGTCGGTTCGGCATCGATCAGCTTCAATTCGACCTCATAGAGTTTCGGTTCCGGATCGAAAACCACCATATGGACGGACGCGCCGGTTTTTCCGCGAAGGTTTTTTAACGCGGTGATCGTCATGCCGTTGTACACATCGACGGGTAAATCGAGATGGCCGGAGGTGACCTGTTCTTGGCTTGTCTTTCCATGTTGCCGGACTTGATATTGGCCCGTCTCGCCGTTCAGCGAGATGGTTAATGGCTCTGGAAACGCCGGTCCGCGTTGTGTCAGTTGATAGCTCAGCAACGTGAGGTGCTTTTTTTGGGAAAATGTCACGGTTTCGTCATACAGGGAGCCGTCAGTGAAACGAAAGGTCAGGCGACTCGCCAGCCGATCGGCCCCTGTCACTAGTTGACTGAGTTCACCATCTGCGAGCTTCTTCCCGTCCAGCGTCTTGAGTGTCACAAAGCCTTCGCTGACCCCTTCGGGATAGAGTACTTCAATGGGCGCAGCAAAAAGTTCTGCGGCCACAAACAGGATGCCGGCCAGGAACATTCCGAACCAGCCGGCCGTCATCCAGGTGAGAGGGCCATGTATAGGACAGAAGAATTTGGATAGGTGCATAGATTTGACAACTATAATGCGAATGGTTGGATTTCAACACTGGTGATTAACCTAGTGGGCGCCTGAAGTGGCGGCCATATGACAGAGAGGGTTTCTGGGGATGGATGATTTCTGGGCTTGATGCAAACTGTCGGCTAATACCCGGTGGAATCGGCCAGATGACTAGGAATTTTACTAGGGATGAGATGCATAGAGATGTCTTATAACGAGGCACACTTGTAGGCACGCCAAGCCTTTTAGCACGAAAGGAGAGTATAGGTAGAGTATGGAAGTTACGCAGCGTGGATGTGGCGAGCCGCCTGTCTGGAGGATTGCATGCTCTCTGGTAATCATTATGGCCATTTCTGGACCTTGGCATGGGCAGGCAGAGGCGGAAGAACCGACTCCCATCGCCGGCGAAGAATTTCGTACGACTCTGTTCGGCGAAGAAATCTATGTGCCGCCCCGCGATCGCAGAAGTGTGACGGCCGTGAGCTTCGGCCTTCAGTTCATTCCGAACGGGCCCAGCTTTCAAGAGCTCCTGCCGTTCGGAGCCTTATACCTTTGGCGCAACTGGGATGATGATAACCGACGGCTCCGCGGGACCTTTTCCGGAGTGGTCAACGACGTCGATTACACGATCGGCTTGCGAGACTACCCGAACTGGTCGCTGCTCTTTACGTGGGACAATTTCATTCTGCCCTTTGGTCGTTCGGAATTTGTGCAAGGCCAGCGGCAGCGAGGAACGGAATTGGAATGGAGTTATGCATTTGCCGGCGCGGGAATTGGCTATCGATTGCCGATCCATCCATTTCGCCAGGACAGCGCCGTAAATATTTCTCTGACGTATGAAGCCGGCTATCGGTGGTTTGCGGGAACCGGTCACACCTCCGCGGACTATGGTGTCCCCAAAGACACGTATGAGGGGCGGATCCACTTTCGTATCCGTGCCGATTCGCTAAAGCGAAATCTGATGGAACTCCCCCATGAGGGTTTCACGATGGGAGGAGATTTCGTCCATGGGCGCCGGGCGAAGTGGGATCAATGGGGAGGGCCACCGTTTGCCACACCTGACTTCAAACAGGAGCGGACATATTTGCAAGGGAGCGCGTATGCGCTCATGGCGACCGGCCTTCCATTTATTGAAAGCGACAAACACCGCCTGCTGACAAGTATCCACGGAGGGATCGGGAAAGATTTGGACCGCTTTTCCGCCTTTCGACTGGCGAGTCGCCCCACTGGGTATGAATGGGAAGCCATCTCTCTCCCCATGATTCACGGCGTGGCGTTTAACGAACTTTTCCCGACAAGGTACGCCGTGGCCAATTTGCAATATCGCTACGAGGCGCTTTTCTTTTTCTATCCCTACGTTGAAGCGACCTGGGGACTGGTCGAGCGGCCTGTTTTCACCAACAACGCTGAGACCGCCATCAAAAGCGTCACCGACTCGTTACCTACGCTAGGAGGGGGGCTGGTCACGGGCGCGCCATTTAAGTCTCAGCTTGAGCTGAACTACACGTACAATTTTGGCATTTATCGTGATCCGGGTGGTGCTCCACCAACTAAAGGCGGACATGGATTGATCCTCTTCTGGTCAAAGGAAATAGGCAGCAGCAGTTGATAAGAAGCCGCGGGGATTGTTCACCGGTCCACCGGTGATCAGTGATAATCTTCCCTGGTGTATGGAAAACCCCCTCGCATATCACGATACAACGATGGTAGGATCTAGCCCATCGCAAAATGCCCACGAAATACGATAAAGTGACCCACGCGTGCCCGGACCAGACCTCACATGACGTGAAGCAGTGTCGTTCTATTTCACCACCCCTTGGCTAAGCCCGGGAGCAGAAGCATGAAACATAGAGTACTGATTGCTGACGATCATACCCTTGTTGCCGAGGGGGTCGAGAAACTTCTGGAGCATGAGTTTCAATTGTGCGGCAGGGTGGCCGATGGCCGGGCGCTCGTTCGGGCAGTAGAAAAGGACAAGCCCGATATTGCTATCGTGGATATCGCTCTCCCCTTATTGAATGGCCTAGACGCCTGTCGTCAGATTCGGAAAACTACGCCTGAAGTGAAGTTGCTCGTCCTCACCATGCACAGCGAGCAATATTTTGTGACGGAAGCGTTTCGCGCGGGAGTGTCAGGCTATGTTCTGAAGCAATCTGTGGCAGAAGAATTAGTGTTTGCCATCAAGGAAGTGCTCAAAGGCCGGTTGTATGTTTCTCCCAGCGTCGCAGAGAATCTTGTCGAGCAGGCGTTGAACCCTGCGGAGGCGCGGCCTTCAGGAGGTGTCCAAGGCGGGTCCGATAAATTAAGCGCTCGCCAGCGTGAAGTGTTACAGCTGATCGCAGAAGGGCAGTCGACGAAGGAAATTGCCTCGACTCTCAATGTATCCATCAAGACGATTGAATTTCACAAAACCCGTATTATGAAACAGCTCGGTGTTCATAGCACCGCTGAACTCACGAAGCATGCCATCTCGATCGGTTTGATTGCCATGCCACAACAGCCTACGATGCCTGGAACACAGCCCTAACTCACAGAGTTTTTCTTTGCCCTCCACGATGCCACGGCCGGCGCAGATATGCTCTCTACTTTAGTCAGCCCGCGGCTCCACAAATAACTGTTAACATACCGACGGGATGACGTCTCGTGGCGAAGGAATGCGCAGGACTGTGTATTTTGCGGGCCGCCGGAGGATCTTCTTCAACAATCCAATCGTTAAGGATGATGCTCATCGAGGCGCGTCAAGCCTTGCGAGAGGGCGAAGCGTGTCAATTCCGCCGTGGTTCGAATGCCGAGCCTCCGCGTGATATTGCCTTTGTGAAACTCCACCGCTTTCGTAGACACTTGCATGCTGTCTGCAATTTCCTTCGTTGAAAGTCCTCTCGTCAGCAACTGTAAAACTTCTTGTTGACGCGGTGTCAGTTTCGACGAAAACCCCTCCGGCTTGACCCATGGCGTCTCGATCGCATCCTGTACTTCAAGCGAGAGCTGCGGGGACACATACCGTTGGTTCCTCAACGCAGCCGTCAGGGCGCTGAGCAGCTCAGTCGATGCCGACTGTTTTAAGACGTAGGCGGAAGCTCCCATGGCGAAGGCCTGTGAGATATAAAATGGCTCGCCCATCATCGTCACAAAAATTAATTTTGCGTGGGGGACTGTCGCTTTCAGCTGTCTGGCCACATCGAGGCCATTCAGGGTCGGCATAGAAATATCCAACAGAATGACGTCGGGGTTGAGACGAGGAGCGATATCTAAGAGTTCCTGTCCATTCGCCGCCGTTCCGACTACTGAATATTCCGGTTCCAGTAATTGCCGGTAAGCTTCCAGTACGATGCTATGGTCGTCCGCGATTACAAGTCGTGCTTTGGACACAAAGCTCCTTGATTCGTCAGGTTCCGCATGCCCCGCCGATGCCCGAGCTATTGCACTCGTCCTTCAGATTATCAGGGTCAGCAAAAATTTTATAGTCGCAAGGATATCAGGTTTTCTGCCTGTATTTCATAGCACGTTTCAAATGCCGGACCGCCTAGGAAAGCCCCCAGACTTCGGCGTCGCCAGGGCTTCGCCTAGTAGAGACCAGGAGACGGCCATGCTAACGTCGAAATAGCTAATGTGGCCTTTGACGGCGAGCTTGGTTTAAGGAGAGCGGGAGATGAAAACTTCAGGACAGTACCAAGTCAAATCCTATGATCTCTACGGCTTATCAGGCATTTCCGATCAGACGTTACAGCTCCATTTCGGACTATATGAAGGCTATGTGAAGGCCTCAAATGCGTTGCGCGCTCAACTAAACGAATTTATGCGCGATGGAAAAGTTGATCAGGAAGAGATGCCAGCCTATTCCGAACTGACTCGGCGTTTGGGTTTCGAATACAACGGTATGGTGCTGCATGAATACTATTTTGGCAATTTACGGCGAGGAGGGAGCGACCGGCCGACAGCCAATCGAGGACTCGGCCAAGCCATAGAACAAACTTTCGGAAGCTTTGAGAGATGGAAAGCCGATTTCTGCAGTGTAGGCATGATGCGGGGAGTCGGCTGGGCAATTTGCAATGTCGACCCATCCAGCGGCAGGATTTCCAACCACTGGATCACGCTCCACGAACATGGGAACGTCGCCGGGTTCGTGCCCATACTGACCATGGATGTCTGGGAGCACGCCTACCTGTTGGATTACAAACCGTCCGAAAAGAAGCAATACATCGACGCGTTCTTTTCCAATATCGATTGGAACATCGTAGAAGAGCGGTTGCAAGCCGGGCTTGCATTTGGAGCAGTCGCGCGGAGAGGAGGTGTGGTGACCTCATGAACGTAGCGATTTGTACCCTGTTAAACCCAGATCCACTGCATCCTAATCCCAATCCGGATCCGTTCCCCCAACCAGAACCGAATCCCACTCCTCCTGAGCCCTTTCCACCGCCCATTCCTCCCCAGCCGACACGTCCTCCCATCCCTCAACTGGGGAAAGGAACGGTTTCATGACAGAAAATGATGACGGCGAATCCCGGTACCGCATGCAGATGGATTTCTCCCCTCAACGGTGAAAAGTCTTATGGAAACTTCACAGAATGCAGAAGCGATTCGCCGCTGGAGCGATCATGAAGAGTGAGTCACGCTGGATTTCCAGATCTCAATGCCAGGGTGGTAGAATGTGACGAACCGATAATCTCCTTATTGTCGGAAAAGGCGTTTCCATATCACAGGCGACACCCCACGCTGCCGCTCGTTGCTGACGGTCGGCGAAAAGAGGCCTCTGCCTGTATAGGCGTGTCCGATGAGACGCCCACCTAATGATCATCGGAACGAACTTTGAAAGCCGCGGGTGCCCATGGCGACAGGTAAGGAAAGATTGCAATCCAGTATTTATTTGGAAACGACGGTCAATGAGCAACTGGGGTTGCTGCCGGGTGAGGACCGCACGGTGAAACATGCGATGGTCACGGCGGTGAAGGTGGCATCGCCAGAGACGAGTGTGAAGGAGGCCGTCAGGATGATGAAAGAATTCGCGGTGCCGGCGATTGTCGTGTACGAGGGCAACCAGCTGATAGGTGTACTCAGCGACCGTGATGTGGCGTTGAACCAACCCGCTTTGGGAAATGGTGAGCATGTTCCCGTCGGAATTATCATGAGCGGTGATGCGTCCGTTTGTCACGAAGATGATCGCCTAATGGACGCCGGCGCACTCATGCGAGCCTCGAATGTGGAGTGGTTGCCTGTCCTGGATCGTGGCGACCATTTAGTGGGGGTGCTTTCTCGTTACGCGCTTCCATAGGGACCGTACCCCTGTACGGTGCTGATCTCTGCAGTGATCGTCAAACAGGTGGTAAGGGCGAGACACTAGGGGTCTGCCTAGTTAGGTTGACGAGGTTCCTCTACTAACCTGGGATGGTGCCGGGAGTACCGAATCAATCGGAGTCAATCGGAGTCATAAGATGCCAAGGTACCCGGTCATGAGACGTATCGGGCTCTTTCTATCGCTTGCCACCTGTGCAGTCGCAGTCTGTGCGCTGCCAAAAACTCTTGCCAACCGACCGTCTGAGCATATTACCGATCCGGAGGTCTCCACTGAGTTAGGCGTCGAATCAGCTTGGCCGCACCTCCGACCGGACCTTGCTCTCTAAATTGGCGCAAAAACATGCGTGGACACCCCACAACAGCGAACCGGTTAAAGGAGATTTATCATGAAAAACGACACATCCCAGGCGTCAATCGTAAAGGACGTACAAGCAATTCGGGACCGCGCGCGGCAGCACATTGAGGAAGGCGCCCTGACGGCCGACTATAAATGTGATCCTAAATTAGTTGTGAAACTGCTGAACGAAGCGTTAGCAACAGAGATCGTGTGCGTTCTGCGATACAAGCGGCACTATTTCATGGCCCAGGGCATGAATTCGGAAAGTGTCAAAGCGGAGTTTCTGGCCCATGCGGGCGAAGAGCAGGTTCATGCGGATGACCTGGCGGAACGGATCATCCAACTGGGCGGAGAGCCCGATCTCAACCCTGATGGGCTCTCAAGTCGGAGCCATTCGGAGTATGTCGAAGGCGAGAGTCTGGGAGACATGATCAAGGAAGACCTGGTAGCAGAACGTATTGCGATTGAAAGTTACCGGGATATGATCAACTTCGTTGGGGATAACGATCCGACGACACGACGCCTCCTTGAAACTATCTTGATGAAAGAGGAAGAACACGCGGAAGATTTGGTGAGCCTCCTAAAATCCTAAGCGGCAATCGATCAAGTCAGACAGGGAGACAGCAAGATATATGAAAACATGGCCAGGCCGGCCTTATCCATTGGGAGCGACATGGGATGGGGAGGGGGTAAATTTCGCATTATTTTCAGAAAATGCCACATCTGTCGATTTGTGCCTGTTTGATGGACCTGACACTCCTAAGGAATCACATCGGATTCGGATGGAGGAGCGGACCAATCAAACGTGGCACGTCTATCTACCCCAGAGCCGCCCGGGCCTCCATTATGGCTATCGAGTCGACGGACCTTATGATCCCGCTGCCGGACATCGGTTCAATCCCGCCAAATTGTTGATCGACCCCTACGCCAAATCCATTGCGGATACCATACGGTTGTCCGATCGCATGTTCGGGTATCGCCTCGGTGATCCTGACGGCGATTTGACGCGAGATGAACGAGACAGTGCGGCGGACATGCCGAAATGCGTGGTGGTCGACCAAGCGTTCAGCTGGGGCGGCGATCGGTTGCTTGGCACACCATGGTCCAAGACGGTCATTTACGAACTGCACGTCAAGGGCTTCACCGCGCGCCACCCGGATGTGCCGGACCATTTACGCGGTACGTATGCCGGCCTCGCGACTCCTGCCGTCATTGAGTACCTGCAGGGGTTGGGAGTGACTGCCGTCGAACTGCTTCCGGTGCACCATGCCGTGCTAGATAAGCATTTGACCGACCAGGGGCTCACGAACTATTGGGGCTATAACACGATTGGTTTCTTTGCTCCTGACATGCGGTATGCCCTATCGCCCATCCGCGGACGGCATGTTCGGGAATTCAAGACCATGGTCAAGACCCTGCACAGCGCGGGCATCGAGGTCATTTTGGACGTAGTGTATAACCACACGGCCGAAGGCAACCACCTCGGCCCGACCTTATCTTTCAGGGGCATCGACAACGCCACCTACTATCGCCTCACACCCGATGACCCGCGTTATTACGTGGACTATACGGGCTGTGGGAACAGTTTGAATGTTCGGCACCCACGGACGTTGCAGCTGATCATGGATAGTCTGCGCTACTGGGTGCAGGACATGCACATTGACGGATTCCGGTTCGATCTTGCCTCCACCCTTGCGCGTGAGTTGCATGATGTCGATCGATTGAGCGCCTTCTTCGACATCATTCATCAAGACCCGGTGTTGTCACAGGTGAAGTTGATTGCGGAGCCGTGGGACCTCGGCGAAGGCGGGTATCAGGTGGGGAACTTTCCTGTCGGATGGGCCGAGTGGAACGGGAAGTATCGCGATGCGATTCGACGCTACTGGAAAGGCGACGGCGGGCAGGTGGCGGAGCTTGCCTACCGGCTGTCGGGGAGCAGCGATTTGTACGAAATGAGCGGGAGACGCCCATTTGCCAGCATCAACTTCATTACCGCTCATGATGGATTTAGCCTCCACGATCTCGTGTCCTATAACGATAAACATAACGAGGCCAATGGCGAGAATAATCGAGATGGGACGAATGAGAATTCGAGTTGGAACTGCGGCGTAGAAGGGCCGACGGACGACCAGGCTGTCCACGATCTGCGGATGAAACAAAAGCGCAACATGTTGGCCACATTACTGTTGTCACAAGGTGTTCCGATGTTATGCGGAGGGGACGAAATCAGCCGAACCCAGCAGGGGAATAACAATGCCTACTGTCAGGACAATGAAATCAGCTGGCACAATTGGCATCTATCCCAAGCCGATCGGTCCCTGCACACGTTCGTCAGACAGTTAATTGCGCTTCGGCAGGCGCATCCGGTGTTCAGAAGACGCCAGTTCTTTCAGGGCCGACAGATCCACGGCAGTGAGATTAAGGATATTGTCTGGCTCCATTCAGACGGCAAGGAAATGGATGAGGCGGATTGGGCGCAAGGACACCTGCGCGCGATCGGACTGGTGCTGGCCGGCGATGCCATTGAAGAAAAAGATACTCGCGGCAATGCCATCGTGGATGACACCTTCCTGTTGTTGTTAAATGCCCATCATGAAGCGATTCAATTTGTGATGCCGCAGCACGATGAAAATACAGTCTGGCATCTTATTCTTGATACGGAGATCAGGCAGCCCCGGTATTTGAATCCTTCCTTCAAAGGGGGGGAGCAGTATGAAATTCACGCGCGCTCATTGGTGATATTTCGTCGAGAATCGATCGACAGCCTATCTTTCCGATAATCTGTGGGCTCTATCCTGTCCTCCTTCCCTCTAAACGGCCACTGCAAAATATAGGGATTACGTATACATCCACGCGAGGAAACGCCCCCAGGAGGGCGTTTCCTCGCGAACTAGGGAAATGTCCAGTCCCTGCGGCGCAATTCCGGGGCTATAAGTAGGCTTAATAGAGGAATCATGTGGAGGTTGGCGATGTACAGCATGAAATTACAAGGCATAAAGGGTCAAGTAGTCGTCGCGCTCAGCAATACCGAAGCGACAGATGAGGTACGGCTGTACCGTAGAGGAAGATTAGGACTGGCCTCTCGCACACCGTGGGGACGTTCCGGTAAACCAACAGGGCAACAGATTCGCAGCACGCCGATGGTCACGAGAAGATGAATGCGCGAACCCATGTCCCAGTCACAACTGTAAGGAGGATGTTATGAACGCCGACCAATTCAAGGGCAAATGGATACAGTTCAAAGGCGACGTGAAGCAGAAATGGGGCAAGCTCACGGACGATGACCTGATGCAAGTTGAAGGGAATTACGACAAATTCATCGGGAAAGTGCAAGAGCGCTATGGCGATAAGAAAGAGGACGTCGTGCGTTGGGCCGACGATTGGCACACGCAACAGGGTAAGCCTGGGTCCACGTCCGCAGACACGCTTCCTCCGCGCTGAAAAGTAGATAGGCTCGGCGGGAAGACCTAGGAAGGGAGAAGTTCATTTCTAAACTGATGGGGGATCTGGGTCGGAGATGCAAGGCGTGGAGTGAACCGAACATTGGTCGCATCGTATTACTCATACGCCTTGCCTGCTTACTGTGCCTCCTGTTGCAGGGGGTACATGCAGCCGCCGAGGGATCTGATGAATACATATCAGGCTATGCGGCGGCCCTGGTGGAGCATGGGTTTCATCTCCCCGGAACAGAAATTCAGGTTGATCAGGGGGTCGTCACGGTTTACGTGAAGCGGTTAGGAGCCGAGGACCCTGCTAAGATTGCGGCGGCGGTGGAACGGATTCCAGGTGTCGTGAGAGCCGATGTACGCGAAGGTGAACCACCAACAAGGCGAGGCGTCCCTTCAGCACAAGCGGTCACACCGGAGCCTGAGTCGAAATTCTTGCCGCGCGGATTACTTTTTGATCCCTTACACGCGGATCCCCGTTGGCCGCACTTCGGCGCATCATACCATTGGTTGTCTCAGGGTAGACAGTTTGCGAGTTCGTTCGGTGAGTCGTTTGCATTCTACAGGAACGCCGCTCCCTTTGGTGGCCAGTGGGAGCTGGGCATGCAAGCCGGAGTATTTGGAGTCTTTGATACCCAGCGAAGTTCCATTGATTTAATCAATGCCGACTACAATGTCGGACTGCTCGCCAGTTATCGCGCCGACAAGTTGTCTGGGTTTATCCGCATTCATCACCAGAGTTCCCATTTGGGGGACGAATTTCTGCTGAGCAATCCTCAAGTGACCCGGGTGAATTTGAGTTTTGAAGAAGTGGATTTGAAGGTGTCTTATGACCTCACGACGTGGCTGCGTATTTATGGAGGAGTTGGGACCTTAATACGGACAGATCCCAGTAATCTGGGCCGAAATACCAGCCAAGGAGGGGCGGAACTCAAAAGTCCCTGGATCTTGTTAGGAGGGAAATTGCGACCGGTGGCCTATGCAGATTTCCAAGCCAATGCCAGAACAAACTGGCGAGTGGGACAATCGATTCGAGCAGGGTTCCAGTTTGAGAATGCGACCATCGGTGATCGGAAGCTGCAGGTGCTCGCGGAGTATTTCTCAGGTCCTTCGCCGAACGGGCAGCTCTATACTCAAAATGTCGAGTGGGTCGGTATGGGAATCCATCTGTGGTTTTAGTCCCTGTCAGTCATGGACGTCTAGGTCGTTCAATGGGTGAAGACCAAGATTCACACCGGAGGGTGACGGAAAGGGAACCAAATGCCAACTGAAGCCTCAACAAAATCCTGTGCGCATCCAAGCTGTTCCTGCCAGGCTGAGCCGGGCAAGGAATTCTGCTCGGACGCTTGCCGCAATGCGAAGGCGCCGAGTGGCAGTTGCTCGTGCGGCCATGGGGGCTGCGCAGAAAAGAAACATCATTAAAGCGTTCGTCGCGTGCGAATGTGCGAAGGTTCTCACCCTTAGAATGAGGTGTCATTATGTTAAGCTGGGCTGTCACTTTTCTTGTGATTGGATTGATCGCCGGTGTGCTAGGAATCTCGGGAGTCGCGGGAACCGCAACCCAGATCGCCTATATACTTTTCGTGGTGTTTATCATCCTCGCTGTTATAGGGATGGTCATGGGGCGGCGCCCTCCGGCCGTATAAACGAGGCGAGCCTTACGTGAGGTGGGGATCGTGCTGACGATCGCTCCCTAGAGCTCCCGGCGGCGCGTCTTTAGTCGCAAAGACCGCCGCCACGGCTTTCACCGTCATCTCTCCGACGTGGTGGAACTCATGTTGTACGGAAATTCGGATGACCACGATATCAGGGTGCCAAGCGAGGACCCGACTGTGACCTCCATCCTTTCGAGAATGTAGGCATCATCTAACCCCCATCGTAATGAGGACGCGGTGCAATCGAGCCCCGAGTGAAGCGCAACCGCGAGTTCATCGGAGCAAATGCCCGGTTCTGGAAGAGAATGTACAATCTCTATTGTGGACGCTGGTTTTCACCTTCCCAATACGTCAGGATTTGACGGGGTAGTGACTGAGAATCACCTCATAGAGCCGGCTGGCTGCCGACTCTTTTGGAAGAAAATCCGCGGCTCCCGCCTCCGTCATCGCTATCCTAACCTGAGGATCATTTCTCACGGAGATTCCAATCACGGTAACGGCCTCTTGCTCACGGCGTAAAATCCGGGTCGCTTCGATACCGTCCAGCAGCGGCAAGTTGACGTCCATCACAACGACATCGGGATGAAGCGACCGCGCCATAATGACCGCGTCTTGCCCATCTGCTGCTTCGCCTACGACCTTCAGATCATTGTAGCCGTCTAGAATGCTTCGGAGTCCCTGCCGAACCATGGCGTGGTCGTCCACTAAAAGGATTCTCACGCATCGGTCTGGAGATCGTTCGATATCCGTCACCATCTCCCCCGGGGGCGCCAGTGGAAGCGGGGCTGCCCCGGCGCAATTTTTAGTCAGCGGGAGGCGCAAAATGGCCAAGGTGCCTGCGCCGATGCATGAGGACAGCTCGCACGACCCACCCAGTAACTCCATTCGTTCCCGAATGGTGAGCAAGCCAAACTTGCTGTACGGGTCTTCGGCGGGGGAGAGGATGCCCACGTCAAATCCGATGCCACTGTCCTCAACGCAAATCCAGAGTTCGTTACTCTCATCAATCGTGATCGTAATACTGGCGTTGTCCGTCTGGGCATGCTTGACGACGTTGAATAAAAGTTCCCGCACCGACTGAAACAACAGGACCGCCTGGTCATCGGGGAGTGTCAACGAGCCCGGTGCGGCCTGGACTGCAACCTTGAGACCATGTTGCTTCATTTGATCGCCCAGCCAGGCCAGCGATTTCAGTAATCCAAATTGATAGAGAATATGAGGGCTGAGTTCCGCGACCAATGATCGAGTATAGGTCAGGGCCTGGTCCAGCATCTGATCGACCCGGCTTAGTGAAGTCGAGAGGTTCTTGTCCTTAATCTGTAAAATAATTTGCGAGAGGCCGAGGCGACTGGCCACGACCAGCTGGGCGAGGTAGTCATGCAAGTCAGTGGCGAGCCTCCGGCGTTCGCGTTGTTCGGTCAGGGTCAGTTCCGACGCCAGTGCGCGTAAGCGATCTTGAGACCCGCGCAGTTCGTGGGTCCGTTCGATCAGAAGCCGTTCAAAGTCGGTGGCGAGTTGTTGCAATTGACGCTCCGCCTGCTTGCGGGGCGAAATATCCCGGGCAATTTTGGAAGCGCCGATAATACGGCCGGCAGAATCTTTCAGCGGGGACACCGTCAGAGATATCTCCACGAACGATCCGTCTTTGCGTTGCCTCACGGTTTCATAGTGGTCAATGCGGTCGCCGTTATGAAGACGCTCTAAAATCTGAATTTCCTCATGGCAGCGATCGGGCGGAATGAGACGATGAATGGGCTGGCCGATCATCTCTTGAGCCGTGTATCCGAAGAGGGCCTCGGCTCCTCGGTTCCAGGTAAGCACGACACCCTGCAGGTTTTTAGAAATGATCGCGTCGTCTGAAAATTCTACGATTGCCGCTGCCTGGGCGAGGGCGAACTCGGGGTTGTCAGATAGGAACGAGGTGGATTCATTACTCATACATTCGGTCAGTCCTATACCCCGCCTACCCGTGGTTTCTAGGCACGCGTTGAGGTCGCAATGGCAGTCGGCTATTGCGGGCCAATATACGATCTTAAAGGCCACATTTTAAACCAGCATTTAAACTGCGCCACTAGGCAAAACGCTAGCGATGTTTGTGGCCAAATCTAGGGAGACGCCTAGTCCTGTGAGCGTTAAGGAAGTTACATTTTGGAAGCCTTGCGTATCCAGGTCCCTGCAATCGCTGCTAAGGCGTGAATGAGGGGGGTTCACATAGGAGCTCCTCGGAACGCGGCTTTTTATGGCGAGGATTCATGTGAGATGGTACTCTCTGCCGTTGCGTATATTGTCCAACTAGGGGTTCCCCTAGTCCTTCCTCATCTCGAAGCTATCTATAGTGTTTCGCGCTAGAAATGTTCGGCAATTCTTTTTCCCGCCCATAGGAAGATCGTGTCCACACCACTCGACGGAGGAATTGATGAAAAGCAAGCCGCGTACGCAGGCGGGTGAGCGACAGGAGTCCGGCCTTCTCCATGATCATGGGCACGATAAGGCTATCCTAAGCATACTTCAGGCGGTCAAGAAGGGTGACTTTTCGGTGCGGCTCCCCGCAGAGTGGACGGGAATGGCCGGAAAGATCGCCGATGAAATTAATGGTTTGATCGAGTTGAATGCCCTGTTTGCAGAGGAGTTCAAACGGGTCAGCCACGCGGTCGGGAAAAAGGGAAAATTATCCGAGCGAGCCTCGGTGCCGGAAGCCAGGGGAGAGTGGAAGACCAACATCGAAGCCGTGAACGGTCTTATCGATGACTTGGTACGGCCGACTACTGAAATGGCCCGTGTCATTGGCGCCGTGGCCAAGGGGGATTTGACTCAATCCGTGGCGTTGGAAGCGGAAGGCCATCCGTTACGAGGAGAATTCTTGAGCACAGCTAAAACCGTCAACAGCATGGTGGGTCAGCTCGACGCGTTTGCGGCGGAGGTTACGCGGGTCGCTCGAGAAGTGGGCACGGAAGGCAAACTGGGTGGACAGGCAGTCGTACCAGGCGTCGCCGGCACGTGGAAGGATCTCACTGACAATGTCAATTCAATGGCTAGCAACCTCACGAACCAGGTGCGCAATATTGCGGAGGTCACGATTGCCGTGGCCAACGGCGACCTCTCGAAAAAGATTACGGCCGACGTGCGCGGCGAGATTCTCCAGCTCAAAGACACGATTAATACCATGGTTGATCAATTGCGCAGCTTTGCGGCGGAGGTGACCCGTGTCGCGCGTGAAGTGGGGACCGACGGCAAGCTTGGCGGGCAGGCCGTTGTGCCAGGCGTCGCCGGGACCTGGAAAGATCTCACTGACAGCGTGAATTCCATGGCCAGCAATCTGACGAATCAAGTGCGGAACATCGCGGATGTGACAGTTGCGGTGGCCAATGGGGACCTTTCGAAAAAAATTACGGTAGACGTACGCGGCGAAATTCTGCAGCTCAAAGATACGATCAACACAATGGTTGACCAGCTGCGCAGCTTTGCGGCGGAGGTCACGCGCGTCGCGCGCGAAGTAGGCACGGACGGCAAGCTGGGTGGCCAGGCTCAAGTACGGGACGTGAGTGGGGTCTGGAAGGATTTGACGGAGAGTGTGAACCTTATGGCAGGCAATCTGACGGCCCAGGTCCGTAACATTGCCGATGTGACGACAGCCGTCGCCAACGGGGACCTCTCCAAGAAAATCACCGCGGACGTGCGGGGTGAAATTCTTCAGCTTAAGGAAGCCATCAATACAATGGTGGATCAATTACGAGGGTTCGCGGCGGAAGTCACGCGCGTGGCCCGGGAGGTCGGTACCGAGGGGAAGTTGGGCGGGCAGGCCGTGGTGCCAGGCGTGGCCGGGACCTGGAAAGATCTGACGGACAGCGTGAATTCCATGGCCAGCAATCTGACGAACCAAGTGCGCAATATTGCGGAGGTCACGACCGCCGTGGCCAACGGCGACCTCTCGAAAAAGATTACGGCCGACGTACGCGGCGAGATTCTCCAGCTCAAAGACACGATCAATACCATGGTGGACCAGCTGCGCAGTTTTGCGGCCGAGGTCACGCGCGTCGCGCGCGAGGTCGGCACGGATGGGAAGCTCGGCGGTCAAGCACAGGTTCGGGACGTGAGCGGCGTATGGAAAGACCTGACCGATAGCGTGAATTCCATGGCGAGTAATCTCACGGCGCAGGTCAGAAACATCGCGGAAGTCACCACGGCGGTGGCCAACGGCGACCTCTCGAAAAAGATTACGGCCGACGTACGCGGCGAGATTCTCCAGCTCAAAGAGGCCATCAACACGATGGTCGACCAGTTACGCAGCTTCGCGGCGGAAGTCACGCGGGTGGCCCTTGAGGTCGGCACGGAAGGCAAACTTGGCGGGCAGGCCCAGGTGCGGGATGTGAGCGGCGTTTGGAAGGATCTGACGGAAAGTGTCAACCTGATGGCCGGTAATCTCACCGACCAAGTGCGCAACATCGCCGACGTGACGATCGCCGTGGCGAATGGAGATTTGTCAAAAAAAATCACCGTGGACGTGCGCGGCGAAATTCTCCAGTTGAAGGAAGCCATCAACACGATGGTCGATCAGTTACGTAGCTTCGCGGCGGAAGTCACGCGCGTGGCCCGCGAGGTGGGCACCGAAGGCAAACTCGGTGGACAGGCGGCGGTGTCCGGGGTGGCCGGGACCTGGAAGGACCTCACGGACAGTGTCAATTCCATGGCCAGCAATCTCACCGACCAGGTGAGAAACATTGCCTATGTCACGATTGCCGTCGCAAACGGGGATCTATCGAAAAAGATCACGGCGGATGTGCGCGGAGAGATCCTTCAGCTCAAGGAAGCCATCAATACGATGGTCGACCAGCTGAGAAGCTTCGCGGCCGAAGTGACGCGCGTGGCGCGCGAGGTCGGGACAGAGGGCAAAGTTGGGCGGGCAGGCACAGGTGCGAGATGTGAGCGGTGTCTGGAAAGACCTGACTGACAGCGTGAATCTCATGGCCGGAAATTTAACGGACCAGGTGCGCAACATTGCGAATGTGACGATTGCCGTGGCGAACGGTGACCTGTCCAAAAAGATTACGGTAGACGTGCATGGCGAGATTCTCCAGCTCAAAGAAGCCATCAACACGATGGTCGACCAGTTGAGAAGCTTTGCCGCGGAAGTCACACGCGTGGCGAGGGAAGTCGGCACCGAAGGGAAGTTGGGCGGGCAGGCCATCGTTCCTGGCGTCGCGGGAACTTGGAAGGACTTGACCGACAGCGTGAATAGCATGGCGCGGAATCTCACGGCGCAAGTCCGGAACATCGCGGAAGTGACGATTGCGGTGGCCAGCGGCGACCTGTCAAAGAAAATCACCGTCGACGTGCACGGCGAGATTCTGCAACTCAAAGATACGACGAATACCATGGTGGACCAGTTGAACGCGTTTGCCGCGGAAGTCACACGCGTGGCGCGGGAAGTCGGCACCGAAGGGAAGTTGGGCGGGCAGGCCGTGGTGCCGGGGGTGGCGGGGACGTGGAAGGACCTGACCGATAGCGTGAATGCGATGGCAAGCAATCTGACGGCCCAGGTGCGGAATATCGCGGAAGTGACCATCGCGGTGGCCAGCGGCGACCTGTCGAAGAAAATCACGGTGGACGTGCGCGGCGAAATTCTTCAGCTGAAGGACACGACGAATACGATGGTGGACCAGTTGAATGGGTTTGCCGCGGAAGTCACCAGGGTGGCGCGAGAAGTCGGCACCGAAGGGAAGCTGGGTGGGCAGGCCGTGGTACCGGGGGTGGCGGGAATCTGGAAGGATTTGACCGACAGCGTGAACGCCATGGCGAGTAACCTGACGGTGCAATTGCGGGATATGTCGACCGTCGCCACCTCCATCGCGAATGGAGATTTGACGAGACAGATCACGGTGGATGTACGCGGAGAGATTCTGCAAATCAAGGACGTCATCAACCGCATGGTCGCCCAGCTCAGCGCCTTTGCGAGCGAGGTGACGCGTGTGGCGCGAGAAGTCGGCACCGAAGGCAAGCTCGGTGGTCAGGCGATTGTGCCGGGGGTTCCGGGAACCTGGAAGGATCTGACCGAGAGCGTGAATCTTCTGGCGGCCAATCTTACGACGCAGGTGCGCGCCATTGCTGAAGTCGCCACGGCCGTCACGCAAGGAGACCTCACGAGGTCTATTCAGGTTCAGGCGCGCGGCGAGGTCGCGGAGCTGAAAGACAATATCAACGTCATGATCCGGACATTACAGGCGACGACCGATCAGAACACGGAGCAGGACTGGCTCAAGACCAACCTCGCGAAATTCACGCGCATGATGCAAGGGCAACGGGACTTGACCACAGTGGGTGATCTGTTGCTGACCGAGCTGGCGCCGTTGGTCAATGCGCAATACGGAGCGATCTATCAGCGTGATACGGCGGACAAGCCGCTGTTGCGGTTGCTGGCAAGTTATGCGGGTGGGGCAGAGGTGGTGGCGCCCGAGGAGATGAGGGTCGGGGTCGGGCTCGTCGCGCAATGCGCACGGGAAAAACGACGCATTATGCTGACCAACGTTCCCTCCGACTATATACGGATTCGCTCGGGACTGGGACAGGCTCACGCGCGTAACGTGATCGTCTTGCCCGTCCTGTTCGAAGGCCAGACCAAGGCGGTCATCGAACTCGCGACCCTGTCAGAGTTCACCCCGACCCATGTGGGCTTCCTCGGGCAGTTAACTGAGACGATCGGTGTGGTGGTCAATACGATTGAAGCGACGATGCAGACAGAAGGCCTGCTGCAACAGTCGCAGAACCTGGCCACCGAGTTACAGGCCCAACAAAAGGAGCTGCAGCAAACCAACGAAGAGCTGGCCAAAAAGGCTCAACAGCTCGCTGAACAGAATGCAGAAGTGGAAATGAAGAACAGGGAAATCGAGCAGGCCCGGCATGCGTTGGAAGATAAGGCGCGAGAGCTGGCTTTGGCGTCGAAGTACAAGTCCGAGTTCCTCGCCAACATGTCTCACGAACTACGGACTCCCCTGAATAGCATCCTCATTCTGGCGCAACAACTGGGGGAGAACCCGGACCGTAACCTCAGCTCCAAACAGGTGGAATTTTCCAAAAACATTCACGCGGCGGGCGCCGACCTTCTCAATTTGATCAGCGATATTCTAGATTTGTCGAAGATCGAGTCCGGCACCGTCACGGTCGAGCCGGAAGAAGTGCTCTTCATGAAAGTCCGCGAAGCCACCGAGCGCAGTTTCCGTCACGTCGCGGAAGCGAGGCAGCTGACCTTTCAGATCGACATCGATTCGCAGTTGCCCCGCAGCATGGTGACCGACTTCAAGCGATTGCAGCAGGTGTTGAAGAATCTCCTGTCGAATGCCTTCAAGTTTACCTCTCATGGCCAAGTGACGTTCCGCGTTCGACGCGCCTTGACAGGATGGAGCCTGGATCACGCGGTCTTGAGTACGGTCCCCACGGTGGTGGCCTTCGAAGTGAGTGACACCGGAATCGGTATCCCGGTGGAAAAGCAGAAGATTGTCTTCGAGGCTTTTCAACAGGCGGACGCAGGGACGAGCCGGCGGTTCGGAGGCACGGGGCTTGGGCTGGCGATCAGTCGCGAATTGGCCATGCTGCTGGGCGGCGAAATTCGTCTCGTGAGCGCTCCCGGAGAAGGCAGCACATTTACGCTGTATTTGCCTGAGGTATATTTGGGCGCGACGCCGGAACTCATTCCTCCCAAGTTTAAATTGCAGGAACAAGCGCCGTTGCTGGTGCAGCAGGCCCATCGCCTGGAAGATATTCCGGATGATCGGGAGAGCATTATTCCCGGCGAGCCGACAGTGCTGATCGTCGAAGATGATCCGCATTATGCCCGTGTGCTTCTAGGAGCCGTTCGGGAGAAGGGGCTGAAGGGAATTGTGACCGCCCATGGACGGTTGGCCTTGAGCTTGACGAGGGAATATAAGCCTGTCGCCATCACACTGGATATCTTCTTGCCGGACATGCTGGGCTGGACGGTTCTCAGTCACCTGAAGCAGGATCCCGAAACTCGACATATCCCGGTCCAGATTCTCACCGTGGAGGAAGAGCGGTTGCATGGTTTGGGACACGGCGCTTTCGCCTACATGATCAAGCCCACCACGACAGAAGACCTGGGCGAGACGTTCGGACGTCTGGTCAACTTCACAAAACCCAGACGTAAGCAATTGTTGCTGGTCGAGGATAATGAGATCGAGAGCCGCAGCCTCTGCGAGTTACTGAGCCACGAAGAGGTGGACATCGTGCCGAGCAACAACGGGACGGATGCCTGGAATCTGCTCTCCCAACGGCATTTCGACTGCGTCGTCTTGGACCTTCGACTGCCCGATATGTCCGGCTTCCAGATTCTCGAACGTATCCGTGAACATGAGGCTCTGCGGAACCTTCCCGTCATCGTCTCGACAGGCAAGGACTTGAGCGAGGAAGAAGAAATCCACCTGAGGGAGCTGTCCCAAGGGATCGTGCTGAAAGGTGTGCAATCGCCGGAACGGCTGCTGGACGAGGCGACATTGTTCTTGCATTTAGTGGTGGCCCAATTACCGCCTGAAAAGCAGCGCATGTTGGAACGGGTTCGTCAGAGTGACGATGCGCTGGTCGGGAAGAAGGTGTTGGTGGTGGATGACGACATGCGAAATATTTTTGCCCTGACCAGTCTTCTGGAGCGCCATGGGATGGACGTAATCAGTTGCGAAACCGGACGAGAAGCGATTCGAAATGTGGAAGAGGATGGCGACCTAGATATGGTCCTGATGGATATCATGATGCCCGAAATGGACGGCTATGAAACCATGCGCCAAATCAGGCAGAATCCGCAGCATCGGCTGCTGCCCATTTTGGCGCTGACGGCGAAGGCCATGAAGGGCGACCGAGAACGCTGCCTCCAAGCCGGCGCGTCGGATTATATCGCGAAACCGGTGAACACCGATGAACTGTTGGCGCTCCTCAGGATTTGGCTGTTTGGGCGCAAGAAAGCGATGGGTCGTCCATGATGGCCTTCGTTGTTCACTTGCCACTTCCTAGTCGTTCCTCGCACCGCGGCTTCCCGGTAAGGAGTCGTCTATGACCAATATCCAGGCAAAAATCCTGTTGGTTGATGACGACGCCAGAAGTCTGATGGCAATGGAAACATTGCTGACGGGTCCCGGAAGGGTCGTCATCACGGCAGATTCTGGCCAGGAGGCTCTGCGCCAAGTGCTTCGTCACGATTTTGCCGTGATTCTGCTCGATGTCCGCATGCCCAGAGTCGATGGATTCGAGGCTGCCGAATTAATACGACAGCGGGAGCAGTCGCGTCACACGCCGATTATCTTTTTATCGGCTGTGGACAAGTTGGACGAAGATGTATTCCGAGGACTGGCGAGCGGGGCAGTGGACTATCTGTTTAAACCGGTCGTTCCCGAAGTACTGCAAAGTAAAGTTTCTGTATTCGTGGACCTGTATCGTATGCGCGAGCGGGTGAAGATTCAGGCTGTTCGGCAGGGGGAAGAGCGTTTTAGCCTGCTGGTGGACAGCATCAGGGACTATTCAATTCTCCTGCTGAGTCCGGAAGGGACGATCACCAGCTGGAATCCCGGCGCCCAACTGGTCGAAGGATACGAAGCGTCGGAAGTCATCGGCCTCAACCATGCCGTATTTTTCGCCAGCGAGGAGATCACACAAGGTAATCCGGCCCTGACGCTGGAAATGGCGGCAGCCGCCGGTCAGCATGAGGACGAAGGTTGGAGAGTGCGCAAGGATGGATCCAGATTCTGGGCCAATGTCGTCACGACCGCCATGAAAGACGAGGCCGGAAAAATCAGCGGGTTTGCCCGCGTCGCCCGTGATCTGACGGAGCGGAAGGCCGCGGAGGAACAGTTACGAAAGATTGCCGTCGAACTGGAACAGCGCGTCAGCGAACGGACGCAAGAATTGCGCGATTCTCACGTGCGGCTTCGTGATCTCGCGACGGAACTGACTTTGACGGAACAGCGCGAGCGGCGGAGGTTGGCGGGCGACCTGCACGACTATTTAGCGCAATTACTGGTACTCATCCGGATAAAAATCCGCCAAGCCTCGGCCCATGTCAAAGAAGCGGCTCCGACGTCCCTGCTGATGGAGGCCGATCAGGCCATCATCGACTCGCTCAACTACACGCGATCTTTGGTAGCCGAATTGGCTCCTCCCGCGCTACAGGAGTTTGGGCTTCTCGAGGGATTCGGATGGCTGGCTGAGCAAATGCAGAATCATGGCCTGACGGTCACGGTTAAAAAGAACATCCAACGGGTCGAACTGGATGACGACCAGGCGGTGCTCGTGTTTCAATCAACGCGTGAATTGTTATTCAACGTGTTGAAACATGCCGGCACCAATCAGGCGGAAGTCACGATTGATAAAAATGACGACGGCCATCTCGTGGTAAGGGTGAAGGATGAGGGTTGTGGTTTCAATCCCGATGAAGTGATCGCACCGAGCGATGAGCGAAAGCGATTCGGACTATTCAGTGTCCGAGAGCGCACCGAGGCCATGGGAGGCCGACTTGAGGTAACTTCTCTCAGCGACCGGGGCACCTGCGCGGCATTGATCGTTCCCTATTGGCCTTCGGCGCCACGCCCGGCGATGAAGCCGACGCCGGCCGCACCGCCGGTAGCGCAGGGAGTCGAGTCACGGGTGAACTTGGAATCTTCCGCGCTCGATGAAAGAGTCCGTTCAACCGGTGATGATCCTGTTCAGGGTAAGGTCCTACGTATACTCCTGGCTGATGACCATGCGATGGTCCGACAGGGCCTGCGCAGTATTTTGGACGCCTATCGCGACATCACCGTGGTGGGCGAAGCGGCTGATGGAGAGGAGGCAGTGGCAATGGCCGGCTTGTTGGATCCCGATGTGATCGTCATGGATGTCAATATGGCGAAGTTGGACGGCATCGAAGCGACACGCCGGGTGAAAGCTAAATGGCCTGAGATCCTCGTCGTCGGGCTCTCAGTATCCACGCGCGCCCAGGTAGAGTCACTGCTGTTAGAGGCAGGGGCCAGCTGCTACGTGTCTAAGGAGTCGGCCGGCGAGCATCTGTATGGCGCGATTGTCACGGCGGTGCAACAGCACGCCAACCAATGAGAGAGTGAAGGCTGGGACAGCACTACCGAACGCCGACCCTCCGCCCTAGCAGTGGACGAGCGACATGAGGTGGCGCTCAAAGACAGCGAAATTCACCGCGGCGATGGAGGAAGCCACAAGAGTCCATCACTGGGAACGACCACCCGTATACAAATTTGGGGGCTGCTGTCCTGCGATTTAGACAAGCCTAACCTTGGATAGGGCCCAGTGGTCGGACTCACTCATCTCGGAACCGACGGAGGAGGTAATTCAGGAGCCGCACTTTCCATCACCCGCACGGCTCGACCTTGTTTATCCAGTTTCAGGGTCACTCTCTGGCCCACCGAGAGATTAATGAAGAGCTCTGGCTTAACGATCTGGAATGCAACTTCTTTACCGACATCGGTGGTCAGGGTGCCCTTCTTTTCTGCCACATTCACCATGCCGAGCGTTCCGGAGACCGTGTCATAATTCTCAGCTGTCTCGGCATGTACTTTTGGAAGGCGATGGATCTGAACCTCCGCTAGGGTGCCAAACAGCAAAGCTGCCGCGATCCCGCCCAAAGCTATGCCTCGAAGGACCAACCGGCTTATGCCCTGTTCTTTCTGATCATCCATAATTCTCCTCCTTCAACGGGCGTCCCCTGCAGGCCACGAATGGCTACCCCGTCTATTTAGGCGAACCGGGCATGAGAGGTGGCTGCGGAGTCGATGGCGGAGTCGGCACAGGATCCGTAGGTCTAGGTGGAACTGTCGGGCCTGGACCTGGTTGAGGCGCCGGCGTGGGCGCCTGACCAAACAAAAGAAGGGCATCAGCGCAGACAATGCCGCAAAAGCCCAATGTAGCCAATAATCTTCTCATCGAGATTACTCCTTTCCGCAGCCCCCACTGTCTTGCCGTTATGATCGCCCTTATATGATCGCCCTTACTGTGAATTTGCGCCGGACGCCGCAGGCACTGATTCCATCACCACTTTGTGGCAGATCTCAGCACATTGTCGACAGTCCCTTGCACAGTCTGCACAAAGCGGGTGATGCGGAGCATGTTCCTCACAGACGCCCGCGCAGACCTCACACAGTTCCGCGCACAGTGCGCACATGCGGATGGCGAAGGCGGAAGTCCGTCCCATCCATTGGGCGGCGAGCAAACAAATATCGGCGCAATCGCGGCAGAGCCTGATGCATCGCGCCATTAAATCCTGTGAGGACTGATGGGACATGCCGACCATGTCATCCCCGCAGGTATTGCAAATTCGCGCGCAAGCCAGACAGGCCTCAATACATTCATTCACATGCTGCCCGACTGAGCGCTGGATGGCGTCGGTTGACTTCATACGCGCACCTCCCTAATTTCAGACAGGCCCCACCTATGCATATGAGCACTCTAGCAAACTCCCGGAAGACAGCTACTAGGGAAACCTCTCGGCTTCCGAATCACGCTAGGGAAGAGTCCGGCTGGAAGGAGGCTCAATGATTGATGAGAGCGCCACGCTGTCAATCGTGCTCTCGGTTTTGCCATTGCAGCGGCTGACCGATCACCTCTTGCAGGGACGGAGAAAGAAGGTTGGGACCGAGACAATCGCAATGTGGGAACCGGAGAGAAATGGTTGGTTTCGTGAAGCGGTTGAAAAAAGCTTCGTGCCTTCTCGGCAAAGCCGCCTATTTCACGCGGTTCGGACCGTGTCGTGGTTACGGAAACTTCATTCCAACAGGGAGTTTTGCCAATGATCTAGAGATAAGCGCCAGAATGGATGCTGCTGGTCAACCCTGTTGTCGCGGGCCATCTTCGATCTGAATGAACATACAAGCAATCAAATTCATACAGATCGTTACATGAGATCTTTGTGCCTGGTGTTAGCCTCAGCCCGTTTTTCTTGGTGGCATCGCACCAGGCATATGGCGACCGGCTCTGGGCAGGCTTAGGTCTGGGCTACCAGGGATACATCTGAATTTTCCGCAAGTTCGATAGAATACTGACCATGACCGAGGTAGCTCAAGCGGATCTGCCCATTCCGGCTCAATCGGTCGACTTCCGAAAATACCTGATTCCACGTCAAGGTTGGGCAGGCCCGGACGAGCATATCAAGGTCACACTTCTGGACGCTGGAGAAAACATCCAATATTGCGGCAGATGCATTGTTTTGAGCACTGAGCTGTGTGGCGCTTCCTGGCGTTGTTTCACCGTCGGATTTGCATAATTTGCTGAACTGCGCCGAGCAGTCGGGACAATAGGTGTTGGTGAGGTGATATTCGCCGCTGGAAATGTGATGGGTGTGCAAAAAAACACCAAGCGTACTCCAGGATTCTTTCCGACTAGCCGGCTGCACATGCTCGCGAACCCGATTACAGACACAACATATAGGGATGACGATGGCAGCGTTCATTGTACCCCTCCCATGACAGAATGAGGTGCGCGGTGAAACGTGGAGTGAATCGTATTCGCGTTGGGCCCATCAGCAAACTAGGAGGTCCCCTAGTTTCTTTGTGGGAAAATAAGAGCAAGGGAATCACCTTTGTCTGATTGTAGGGATCGGTGGACCCGCTAATTGGATGCATTATGCACTAGGGATCAGGAGAGAGGCCCGAGACATGGCCTTTGCACTTGGATGTAGAAAGTCCAGCAGGGTGATCCTATCCAGCAGTCGGAAGCGTGTACCGTTCCTCGATGGCCGCTCGAACGAGCCGCCGGCTCTCGCTGACCGGCAGATCAGACTGCTCTTCGATAGCGCGGACAGTTTGAGCGAGGGTATCGTCCTTGATCGCCTCCTTGATCCAGGCTGAATAGTCGTGGGCCTGCAGATGGTGTAACCAGGTGGCCTCATCCACTCCATCGCCGAGTTGCATGAAAAGACACCAGATTTTGAGCTCGGAGATTGAGATGTTTCGCAGGACCCGTGAAGTAAAAACTCCGATCCGGCGGGAGTTCGCCTTCGGCATATTTTCGTCGATGCCGCCGGCGTTCTGTGGTGCTTGGTGCGATCTTCAGCAGGAAAGGGGGTTCCTGCGAGGCGCGATCCCACATCAGGGCGCGACCTGGTTCAAGGTCTGAGCCTCGCACGAATGGGGTCGACTGGTGGATCGCGGAGCAGTAGGATCCAATCGTCATCTCGGGCGACCTTCCTAACGCAAACACCATGTCCACGCTCGCGAGGATGCACGGCTCGATCTGGTCGGGATGAACGGTGACGTACATCATGCCGCTTAACTCTTTTGCGAGGGCCAGCGCCGTGGGATTGCCGTCCGTAGGAAGCAGGTGATGCGTTTCATCCACGAGCACCCAATGCGGTCGGCCGGTTTGTGCACGCAGCTCCTGAAGCTTGGGAAGCAATCCTAAGAAAAATGAAGGCCGGTCTTGTATAGGCAGACCGACCAGATTCACGACGACATGATTATCGGGATTCGCCAAGGCCGTCAGAATTTCAGAGAGGCTGGGACCGCCGTGCGCCGTTCCGAGGACAATCGCCTGGGGAAAGGTTTCATAATCACCTTCCGGATCGATGACGCACAATTGATACCCTCGTTCGCCGAGCCGCTCAAGGAGGCCGGTGGCCAGGGTTGATTTCCCGCTGCCGGAGGTCCCGGCTATCAGTAAATTTTGGCGTGCCGGATAGAGGTTCACTTCATCGCCGTTATCCCGGCTTCCAAGGAGGATTCGATGCCTCGACACAGACTGTTCCCCTACCGCCAGGTCGTTTGACACTAGGTCGTTGATCAGCTCGATGACGCCCCTGCCACGGCTTCCGGCCGTCGTCCGATCCGCCGTTTCTTTGAGCATAGGCACGGCGTTCGCGACGGCCACGCCATATTCCGAGAGGGTAAGCATCGCATGATCGTTTTCCCCGTCGCCAATTGCCGTCACATTATGTGGCGAGAGATTCAACTCTTTGAGCGCCGCCGTGAGGCCGGTGGCTTTGTTGACTCCCGGGGAAAGCACCATGACGGCGCCTTTATTGAAGATGATCCGCAGTTCTAGACCAAGATCGCGGATGATATCCAGGATGACGGTTTCGTAGGGCACCCGAGTCGCGACGATCGAATGCCCGATGCTGAGATGTTGCACTCCTCGACGCTGCACTTCGTCCAGGAAGGCCGGGCGAGGGGCGGGGGCGAGCAGGGTGACCTCCTTGGTGGCAGGACGGTAGAGAACCGCGCCGTTTTCTGCCACTACGCGTTCGCAGAGGGTGATGTGAGGAAAGATCTCCAATAATTCCGGCAAGAGTCGTCCCGTAACCAGGATCAATTTGCGACCGGAGGCCACCAGTCGTTCGATCGCTTCAACGGTGTCTGGAGTGACGGTTCCGTCAGTAGCTAAGGTTCCGTCATAGTCTGCTGCCAATGCTAAGTAACGCATCTCACACGTTCCCTTCCCGACGAACTGGCCCCTCTTTCAGCGGCATTGATTCGCCCTATCTGTAGAGTCCTTGGCGTCACGCGTGAGCTTGGAACTCTCCTGTCAGATTCCTAGCTAGCGGCGCGCATCACCCATGACCACAGAATACAGAGAGGGGAGAGGACCCGATGTCCATGCCCATCATAAGCTTCAACCTTGCTAGTGTTACGTCATGGCCTCTCTGGCAATCGTCTGTGCGAGATGCACGACGTTTGTCGCGCCAACTCCACAGGGCTTCAGGAAACGAGTCAGCGCTGTGCGCTGCCTAAGTCTGGGCTCTTTTCACAGGGCTGAGATCGCTGGTCGCAGGGCCATTGAGAACTTTGCCGAGTTTGTCGAACCGCGAACCGTGGCAGGGACAGTCCCAGGTTTTTTCCGAATGATTCCAGGCCACGATGCAGCTGAGATGTGGGCAGACGGCGGAGCAGGTGTGAAGAATCCCTTGCTCGTCGCGGTACGCCGCAATTTTTGTGAGTCCCTCCCTGAGCACGGCTCCCTGATCCTTCGGAATTTTCTCTGGACCGTCCACGTCGCCTCCGGTGACCCAGTCGGTATATTGCGCGGCGACGTTCAGGTTTTCGCGCAGGAATTCGCCGGCGGCGCGAACGGGTTGGCGTGACGGATCATAGAGAGATGCCCAAGCGGATTCACGGCCCATGATCAGATCGGTGATCAAGAGTCCGGCGATGGTCCCGTGAGTCATCCCCATGCCGGAGTCACCCGTCGCTACGTATACATTGTCGCTATCACCGGGGTTCCGGCCGATGAATGCTAGCCCATCCACCGATTCCATCACTTGTCCGGACCAACGGAAGTCCACTGTCTGCATGAAGGGAAAGCGCTCACGCGTCCAGGCCTCAAGTCGAGCATACCTTGCTTCAGAATCATCGGCTTGCCCCGTCTTATGATCCTCACCGCCGACGATAAGAACCGCCCGGTCTCCGCCTTGTGGTAGTGACTGCTGATGGATTCGCACATAGTGGTAGGGATCCAGCGTATCCCAGAACAACGCCGGTTCAATCGATCCGACCGGTATGGTGGCGCCAATCACGTAACTGATATAGGGGGCCTGTTTGGTATGAATCGTCACCATGTCGTTGATGGGCGTATTGGTCGCCACCACGACGGCATCTGCGGTCACGACGCATCCTTGGCTGGTTTCCAGCTTAATCTGTTTGCCGCTTTCGACGGTCGTGACATGCGCGTTGCTGAAGACTCGTCCCCCGCCTGTTTGAATGGCCTTGACCAACCCCGATACATACTTCAAGGGGTGAAATTGACCCTGCTTGGGAAACCGCAGGCAGGGGCCCGTCATAAACTTTACCCCAGGCAACCGTTCGAGTCGCTCGATACCATCGACGCCGGCCCGTCGGGCGGCCTGCCATTCTTCGTCGATTACATCGCGGGAATCGTCGGATGGCGCAAAGAGATAGCCGGTCAGCCTGGTGAAATCGCAGTCGATGCCTTCGCTGGTCCGTGTTCTGTCGATCCAGTCAATGGCTGCCATATGACTACCGGCTGCCAATTTCGCGCCGGATTTCCCGTGGAGACGTTCTATTTCAACGTAGCGGTCGTCGATGGCATTCGAGAGATGGGCCGTCGTCCTCTGCGTCATGCCACCGCCAGGTTGTCCAGCGTCCAACAAGATAACGGATTTGCCCTCTTTCATCAGGCAGTACGCCGTTGTGGTCCCGGCGATTCCCGCGCCCACAACACACACGTCGGCGTGAGCTCCTACGTCCAATGGCGGCACAGCCGTTACGTCCTGCAACATCCAGAGAGAAGTACTTTGTCCAGATTCGTTGTGCATCATCATCTCCTTGCCATAGTCGCATCGCATAGACTCAGCCGCGAGCGGAGGTCACGCTGTGAGCCTAATGGAGACAGCGGAGAATACAGCTAGGGATGGGCCTAGTTCATACTGATTCCGATGACGCGCAGGGTCCGCCTAGGGATTATCCGAGTTGGCCGCGCGCGTCGCTACCGCTATTTTAAATCGTCTGATGAATAAACCGGTACAAGCCTGGAAAGTCACACGATTGCATGAAAATTTGCCCCTATGATTGCAACCCTTGCGCAGACCTCTCTTGTCTGCATGATGGATGCAAACTGATCACTGAATCGGTCCATCTGATTTGCGACGGCTGTGGCGAACCGGTCCGTTGCGTGAATTGCGCGCATCTATGTGTCGCCTGTGTCCACCTCCCGGATAAGATTTTCATAGAAAACGACTAAGGTGTACCCATGCCTCGATCCCTGTGGAAAGGATCCATCAGCTTTGGCCTCGTGAATATTCCGGTCGTGCTCTATTCGGCCGAGAACCGCAATAGCTTCGATCTCACCCTCTTAGATCGGCGGGATATGCACCCGGTTGGCTTCAAGCGCTATAACAAGGAGACCGGGAAAGAAGTCAGTTGGGATCAGATTGTCAAGGGATACGAATATGAGAAGGGTCGGTACGTCGTTCTGACCGACGAAGACTTCCGGCGCGCCAATGTCGAAGCTACCCAAACCATCGACATTGTAAATTTTGTGCAAGCCGAGGACATTGCGCCCACCGCGTTTGAAATGCCCTATTATCTGGCGCCCGACAAACGAGGAGAAAAGGGGTATGCGCTCCTGCGCGAAACTTTGAAGAAAACCGGCAAGGCCGCGATCGCGACGGTTGTCATTCGCACGAGACAATATATCGCCGCGCTTCTTCCGTGGGACGACATGATGGTCTTGAACACCCTGCGGTATGCCACCGAGCTTCGTCCTACCAAGGACCTGGAAATCCCGGCCAAGAGTCTCAAAGCCTCCGGGGTCACTCCGCGCGAGCTGGAGATGGCTGCCAGGCTGGTAGAGGAAATGTCCGAAACCTGGAAGCCCGCTCAGTACAAGGATACGTATCATGACGATTTAATGCGGCTGATCAATAAGCGCATCAAAGCCGGAAAAACGGAAGTGATCACCGCTCCGACAAAAGACCGAGACGATGAAAGCCCGGGACGCGCGAAGGTCGTCGACCTGATGGCGCTGCTGAAGCGAAGCGTGCAGCAACCCAGAAAAGCAAAACAGCCGCCGTCCAAGAGCGAGCGGGACAGCAGTCGCAAAACCGCATGAGTCTAGCGATGAAATCCGCCGCCCTTCCCACCAGTCAGGCCGATTCACAACGACTACTTGAGGATTCTATCCGCTCGGCTAAGGCTGCCGGTTTGCGCTACTGCCTTGACCTCGCGCCGGGGATCGTCCGGAAGGGACCAGGCAAGAAACCCTCCTACATTCGTCCTAACGGCACCGTGGTCCGGGAGCCCGGATGTCTGAAGAGGATTCGGTCCCTCGTCATTCCACCGGCCTGGACCGACGTCTGGATATGTACAGATCCGCAGGGGCACCTCCAGGCGACCGGCCGAGATGCCAGAGGCCGCAAGCAGTATCGGTATCATCCCCGCTGGAATCACATCAGAAATGAGAGCAAATATGATCGCCTGCTCACCTTCGGGCGGTTGCTGCCCAGAATCCGCAGACGAGTGGCCGCCGACTTAAGACGTTCCGGTTTGCCACGGGACAAAATTTTAGCGACTGTGGTGCGACTGCTTGAGGTCACGTTAATCCGTATCGGCAATGAGGAGTATGCGCGGACAAACGAATCGTTCGGCTTGACTACGTTGAGGGATCGTCATGTAAAAGTGAGGGGCTCTACCCTGCGATTTGAATTTCGAGGGAAAAGCGGAATCCGTCACAGCGTGGATATTACCGACCGGCGCTTGGCCCGCATCGTCAAACAAAGTCAGGATCTTCCAGGATATGAGTTGTTTCAGTACCTGGACGAGGAAGGGGCGCGTCGTTCCATCACCTCCAGTGATGTGAATGGGTACCTGCAGCGGGTGGCGGGTCAAGAGTTTACGGCGAAGGACTTCCGCACGTGGGCCGGCACGGTGTTAGCCGCGCGGGCGCTCAAGGAATATGAAGACCAATGCGAGTCTGTCACCAAGGCAAAACGAAACGTCGCCGCGGCGATTGGGGTCGTTGCCCGGCAATTGGGCAATACGAAGGCCGTCTGTCGCAAGTGTTATGTGCATCCTGGAATTGTTCAAGCCTACTTGGATGGGACATTGCTGGACCGTCTCAGCCGGACCATGGGACGAGAATCATCTCGGTCATTACGGCATCTCCCACCTGAAGAATGGGCCGTTCTTGAATTCCTGCGTGAGCGCCTTCTGCCATCAGACTAAGGGGGAAATGAGCATGAAAGGGTCGGGCAGAGCGGGCGCGCCGAAGCATTCACCTGTCCATCAAGAGCCGGTTGGTTCCCGCCACCGCCTCGGAGCCCAGGTGACGGCAGAAGGGATCTCTTTCCGTTGCTGGGCGCCGAAACCCACGCGGGTGGAGGTTATCCTTCACCCTCAAGGAACCATTTATGCCATGACCAAAGAGGACGATGGCCATTGGGTTGGAGTCGTCCCCGAGGCGACGGCCGGTATGACCTACCGATACCGATTGGATGGAAGGGAACTCTTCCCGGATCCTTGCTCACGGTTTCAACCTGAAGGACCCCATGGGCCGTCATTGATTGTGGACGCTGACGCCTTTGAGTGGAGAGATCACGATTGGCTGGGCCTGACCATGCATGGTCAAGTGATCTACGAATTGCACATCGGCACGTTGACGCCGGAGGGAACGTTTGACTCAGCCATCGCTCATCTTGACGAACTAAAAGACCTGGGCATCACTATAATAGAAGTCATGCCGGTGGCGGAATTTCCGGGTCGATGGAATTGGGGCTATGACGGAGTGGGGCTGTATGCTCCGGCCCATGTCTATGGTGATCCTGAAGCCTTCAAGCGATTCGTCGACGAAGCGCACGCGCGAGGGCTCGGCGTGATACTCGACGTGGTCTATAACCATCTGGGCCCGGATGGAAATTATCTGCCCGCCTTCAGTGATCATTATTTTACAGATCGCTATCCCAACGAATGGGGACAAGCCATCAATTTCGACGGGCCTGGCTCCCAGGGAGCGCGCGAGTTTTTCATTGAGAACGCCTGTTATTGGATCGAGGAGTTTCATTTGGACGGGCTCAGACTGGATGCGGTGCATGCGTTCCATGATGCCGGTCCCCTTCATGTCGTCGCGGAGCTGTCTCAAGCGGCAAGGAAAGCGGCCGGAAAACGATCGATTATTCTCATAGCCGAATGTGAAGCGCAGTGGGTCTGCACCATTCAACCGGTCGCGCAACAGGGGTGGGGATTGGATGGAGTATGGAGCGAGGATTTCCACCATGCGGCGCGCGTGGCGGCCACCGGGCGAAGCGAAGGCTATTTCACCGACTATCGCGGCGCGCCGCAGGAGTTCATTTCATGCGTCAAGCGGGCATTTTTGTACCAAGGGCAACGATACCAATGGCAAGAGAAACCGCGTGGGACCGTCGTCGCGCGCGAGCCTGCGGAAAGCTTCGTGTTTTTTACCCAAAATCACGATCAGATTGCCAATCAATTACGTGGAGATCGGCTGCATCAGAAAACCAGTCCGGGCGTGTCGCGCGCCTTGACGGCCCTGCTGCTCCTGGCTCCGGAAACGCCGATGTTGTTCATGGGGCAGGAGTTTGCAGCTTCTGCTCCGTTTTTGTTCTTCGCCGATTTTCCGCCTGGCGAACTCGCCCGGCAAATTCGTGAGGGGAGGAAAGGGTTTCTCGCCCAATTTCCCAGCTATGGGTCGCCGGACGCACAGGCAGCCATTGCCGATCCTTGCGATCCCGCCGTCTTTCAGCGCTCCAAACTCGATTGGTCGGAACGTGAACGGAACGGCGAGTGTTATCGGCTACACCAGGATCTGCTTCGGCTCCGTCGCGAAGATCCGGTCATCGCGCAGCAAGCGCGGAATCGGGTAGAGGGCGCCGTGATCGGACCGTCGGCCTTCGTACTGCGTTACGCCGGCCAGGAGGGAAACGACCGGCTTCTTCTCATCAATCTTGGGGCAGATTGTAATTATCGTCCAGCTCCGGAACCTCTGCTCGCTCCATCGGAGGGCTGCGCCTGGTCGCTCGTCTGGTCGAGTGACGCTCCGGAGTACGGAGGTCCCGGCGTGATCGAGCCGTTGACGGAAACTGGCTGGTTTGTACCGGGTGGATCGGCGGCTTTCTATGCCGCGCAGGACCGTGACGTGTGAGGCGACAGGCACCGAGTCCGAACAGGGAATGATGAGTTGCCCATTAAAGGCCGACGACATGATTTTATCAGTACCCGCCGACCATCTCCGTGATAGCCATAATCTACTCTCCAAGGAGTGGCTGGTGACGAATGGCCTGGGTGGTTATGCATCCGGGACGTTGCTGTGTGCTCCCACGCGACGATATCACGGGATATTTGTACCGGATCTCCCGGCGCCATGGGGGCGGACGGTGATGATTCCCCGGTTGGACGAAGCAGTCATCGTCGACGGACAATCCCTCCTGCTGAGCGGCGTCGAGTTTGAAGACGGACGCGTGCAAAGCGACCTCACGGAAGTGCTCGCCGAATTCAGCCGTGAATGGCACACACCGATATGGCGTTGTGTATTCAAAGGGCGCCGCCTTGAAAAGCGGGTCATCATGCCGTACGGCTACAACTCAGTCTATGTGGAATATCGCTTGCTAGAGGGTGATCCGATTCGGCTGCATATCCGCCCGTTTATCACATTTCGAATGTTGGATGCGCAGTTGCATGAAGCCAAGCGGCCTCCCTTTCCGCTCACCGTGCTCGATGGGCGTTACGAAATGCATCTCTGCGAAGGCGCCTCGTCACTCAAGCTGTGCATGCGGCCGCACTGCGGGCAATTCATTGCCGACGCGCTCGTGAGTCGCGGGGTGTCGTATCGAGTGGATCGTGACCGCGGCTCTGAACATATCGAGGACCTTGCAAGCCCGGGATATTTTGGCGCGGATCTGACTTCAGCTCGACCGGTTGCGTTTGTTGCGAGCACCGAGTCGTGGGAGCTCCTCGAGTTCAATTCGGAAGCGGTCTTTGAGGCGGAAGCACAGCGGCTACAGAAACTGTCCCCGCTTCAAGAGCGAGGCCATGATGAATTGGAAGGGTTGTTGGCGCTCGCGGCGGACCAATTCATTGTGCTGCCAGGGTCGCGCTTGAATGAGCAGGCCCTTGCGCGCGCTTCCGGTGATGAAGCGCGCACGGTCATTGCCGGCTATCACTGGTTCACCGATTGGGGCCGCGATACCATGATCAGTCTGGAAGGGCTCACCCTCTGTACCGGACGCTACCGCGAGGCGCGCTCGATTCTGCGCACGTTTGCCAATTATATCGAGGATGGATTGCTGCCGAATCTTTTTCCCGAGGGGCAACGCAAGGCGCTCTACCATACTGTCGATGCGACGCTCTGGTACTTTCATGCGCTGGATCGGTATCAGCGGGTCACCGGAGATACCGAGCTGGTCGTCGATCTCTGATGCCTACATTGAAATCCGTGATCGAACATCATGTGAAGGGCACGCATTTCGGTATCGGCGTGGATTCGCGCGATGGTCTGTTGCATGCCGGAGCCGAAGGATATCAACTCACCTGGATGGACGCGAAGGTGGATGGATGGGTCGTCACGCCGCGGCGCGGCAAGCCGGTCGAGATTCAAGCCCTCTGGTTTAATGCGCTCTGTTGCATGGTGGAGTGGGGAAAAATGGCCGGGGAGAACCAGCCAGCCCTGGGCGGAGATGGCTGAACTGGCCAGGCGATCGTTTAACGATCGATTCTGGCGACAGGATGCCGGCTGCCTGTTCGATGTCATTGAGGGCGAGCAGGGGAATGATACGAGTTTTCGTCCTAACCAGATTGTGGCGATTGCGCTCCAGCATCCGATTTTGGAAGAGCAGCGATGGCGCGCAGTCGTCGATGCGGTGGCGGACAAGCTCCTCACACCGGTTGGCCTGCGTACTCTGTCGAGAGACCATCGCGACTACAAGCCGATGTACTTCGGGGACCTTCGAGCGAGAGACGCCGCCTATCATCAGGGAACGGTGTGGGCCTGGTTGATCGGACCCTTTATCGATGCCTGGCTGAAAGTCTACAAGGATGCGTCAAAGGCGAGAGGCATGCTGGAAGGGTTCCACTCGCACCTGGTGGAAGTCGGAATCGGCACGGTCAGCGAAATTTTCGATGCAGAACCTCCCTACCATCCACGCGGGTGTATCGCTCAAGCCTGGAGCGTGGCGGAGGTGTTGCGGGTCTGCATAAAAACGCGGTTGGCCCGAGAGAATCCGTGAGTGGAGTAATTCGTCTCGAGCTGGACAGGGTGCCTAGGGCGAGCCGGCACATGCCCTATGTGCGCATCGGCACTTCAGGATGGCATTACGGGCATTGGCGAGGTCCCTACTACCCACCGAGCGTTCCCCCGCGAGCACTGTTGAATTATTATGCGCGAGATTTCGATACTGTAGAGATCAACAACAGTTTTTACCGCCTGCCTTCGACGACCACCTTTGACACATGGAGCAAAGCCACGCCGGAGGGATTTTGCTTTGCCGTCAAGGCAAGCCGCTTCCTGACCCATCGCAAAAAATTGTTGGATCCCGAGCCGGCGCTTGCCCGGTTGTTGGAAGCAGCCGAGAGATTAGGCGGAAAGCTCGGTCCGATTTTGTTTCAATTGCCACCTAATTGGCGTTGCCATGTCGCTCGGCTCGAAGCCTTTCTCCGCGCGCTTCCGGCAGGGCAACGGTATACCGTCGAATTCCGTGACCAGAGCTGGCATACCCGACAGGTGTTGGAATTGCTGCGGGAATATAATGTGGCGTTTTGTATCTATGAGTTGGCCGGGATTCGCTCCCCGATCGAGGTCACTGCCGATTTTGTCTATGTCCGGCTCCACGGGCCAGGGAACAAGTATCAGGGCGACTATTCGATCAGCTCGCTGAAATCCTGGGCCGCCCATGTCGAGCGATGGGTAAAGTCACGCTGTCACGTGTACGTATACTTCGATAACGATCAGGCGGGATATGCGGTGAAGAACGCCCGAGAACTCAAAAGCATCATCACGCCGGAGCCCGATGTGTAACCGTTATTCTTTCAACTGGGGAGCTAATCTAGACCGAAACTGGGCACTCCACTCTCTGGGGTGCTCTCTTTAGTTTCTCCAACCATCTTGGCAGCGCCGCATAGTTCCCTTTCATCACAAGCTGTGTGTCGTGCAACTCGTCAATCCGGCGCATCAGGGCCAGCTCGGCATCGGCCACGGGCGTGGGCTGATAGTAGGCCGTCGAGCGAGCCACCCCGAGCAGTTGGCATTGCCGGACGACAGACGGCGGATGAGGGCGGTCAATCATCGCTCTGCGCTCAGCAAGCCTGCCTGGTGAGCGCCCCTTCCAAAGAATCGTTCTCCAGCGCCAGTTGCCCGATTTTCGCGTGAAGCGTTTTGAGATCCGGTCTCTCTGACAGAGCCTTCGTCCCGCCAAACACCCCCGCGGGTCGCGCCAGCAGTTGCTGCTTCCATTCGGTGGGTGGGGAGGACTCTGAATTGCTCGGCCAATTCGGCGAGCGCCTTGTCGTCTTTGACGGCGGCCAACGCCACCCGTGCCACGAAAGTCGCTACGTGATTCCCGTCTCGTGCGTGTCATGGCCTCGCTCCCTTGGTTCGCCACCACCCGGTGGCGTCGGTGAAGCCAGGCTACCACTTATCACACTGTACGAATTTCCGGAGCCCCTCTCTCTTCATTGTTTGGCCACCCGACAACCCAGATAAAGCATAAATTGGTGGATGGACTCTCGAACTAATAAACTGTTGGCGTAGGACTAACGGAATGCATGTCGCATGTCGGAGCTATGACCGGACGTCGGGTGGTCCGCGAGCGATGCCCGACCTAATACTTCAACAGCCTCGTGGTGCGTACAAAAGCCTGGATTGGATTAGGCCTCTTGGTCGAATCTCACGCATGGCGCGGCTATTCCTTGACTGAATGTATTTGCCTGCTAGCCTTATGTCTAAGGTGTCCTCGCAAGCGGCACTGAGTCCCCCACATCAAACTTATTAGTTAGGCGCGGAACCTACCAAACAACGAAAGCGATCCCTTCTTCTGACGGATGGGCGGATGAGCTGGCATCTTGTATACGTAATGTCGTGCCAAGAACCGTGAACCCTATTGTACTGAGGGAGGAATTATGGACAGAGGCATCCTAACAGGGTTTCTTCTTTGCGTGGCCCTGCTTAGTTCAGGGTGTTCAGTGCTCATGGCAGCCAATCGGGAAAGCTATCGAGGTGACGTTGGAGTAATACAAGAGGGTGTATCTCGTACTGAGGTGATTGCCGAATTAGGTCAACCAGATTCCTTCTTTAAGCCCGAAACCGGCGGATTCGACGATCGTTATGTGCTCGATCCAGAAGCTCATCACACGTGGGTCAAAGTGGGTACGGTTGTGGTGCATCTGGGTGCAGATCTATTTACAGGATTTCTGTGGGAACTCGTAGGCACACCGTACGAACTTGCCGTGCGTGATCGAAAGGTGATTTATCATCTGGCGTACAATCCAGACGGAAAATTATCCACTATCGAAAAGATCAAGCCTTAGATAAAACTGATAGACCTGATGCTTGCATCAGAGCTTCCCTCTCGTCCGATTGAGTCAGCTTCTAGAGCCCATTTGTTGCAAAACGTTGCTGCTGGCACCTAGGTAAGAGGGTCGTATATCGTCTTGATGCCGCCAATAACTCGATGAGCATAGTATTCAGCCATGAATATAACGGCACTTTTTGTCAGGGGCCTTCTAGCATAGGTCAAATAGATTTGGGGGTTAAATCTTTACGTAACGAGGCCTTCCTTCCCGCTCTTGCGAACTCTCGTCTGCGAGTGCGTCCTACTTTGACCATATAGATCAAATGACGGTATGACCCTATGAGAAGAGGTCTTTTCACGTATCCATGGGTCCCCGTGTTACTGAGACGGGGGTATTCCGCCCGTCCGGCTGTCGCCGGATCGGGCGGCTTTCACCTCGTCACATCACGCTAGGATGTTCCGGGCAACATCCTAGCGTCCATCCCTCCCTGGCGTAGAAAACACCGATCCGGATACTTGATCCACGGTCCCAACCGACGAGCCCGCAGGTTTCCTGCTGCATCCTCGCTATGAACGTCCACATTTTCGGGGAGTCTATTATCGGGCTGCGTCCTGAATGGAGCGCTGTTCACTTTTGTGCGGGTGAGTCCTCACTGGAATTGTATAATTCCAGTGCTCAGCTTCATATTGGGCGGGAACTCTGTTTTAAGGCCGGGAGCGCTCCTGCATTCCCGATCGGCTGGATGCAGGAGGTCCCTCGTAAGTACGCCGTTCATCCTCCAACCTGACTTGACCATAGATGAGATAGCCATTATAGGCTCGTGCCGTCTCTCTGGCCCACCTCATCGTCAGCATCGTGAGCATCGCGCAAACAGACAGCGTGATGAGGAATCTGAAGCTCCAGCTGTCGTGGAAGTTATTAGTTTTGTTTCACCACCAAGGGTCGCGCTCCCCAGAGGACGAACGAAATACGTCCAATTCACGGGGCCGAATAGCACCAGGAAGGCGATCGCAAATTCTTGTTCGGCTGCATCTTCCCCAGAGGATTGATGACGCGATCGGTCACCGCAGAGAGCCTGGGGACGTGCTGGAGTTGGTAGGGTAGAGAAAAGACGAGTCCCGCCGCTGCCGCTACCATGGGCGAGGCAGGGGCTAGGGTACCCACTAGCTCCAACCTGCAGTATTGACCGGTACAGTGAAGCTGGTTCGTCCTCGGCCCCTGATGCGAGGACCGACCAAAACCTTTGGAAGCGACCATACTTGACAGTGAGGCGCGTGAGCGACCATCCCCCAGTTAGACTCATTCCGTCGGGGCTGACTCCGGAGGCCGACTTGAACGTCTTGTTGAGCGTCTTATGGTCAGCGCCGATGTCGTTCCGACCGGTGCGCCGTAAGGCAAGGGCACCTGAATGGAATCCCGACAAAACATCGTCTTCCGTCCATTCTTTGAAGTCGTAGCCGACTGACTGAGGCAGGGTGAGGTTGATGACATGATGACCGCGCGGTCCCCGACGATCACTATTCTGTTAGTGGTCCTGCTGACGGCAGGGTTTCTAGCAGCGCGTACCGCCACGGCAGAATGGTATGTGGCCGGACAGTTCGGCGCGAACTTTGCGGATCAACTCAGCGATATTCGAGGGACCGGCAGTTTGAGCGGATTTCGCGCGCCAGATTTCGATCTGCAGAACTCCTTCGTCTATGGAGGCAAGCTCGGCATGTTTCCAGGCAACGGATGGTTCGGTCTGGAACTTGATGTGTTCAACAGCACCCCCCATATTAAGAATCTCGACAATGTTCCAGGTATTCACATGCGGGTGACAAACGTGGGAGTGAATTTGCTGGCACGGTATCCTGGCGTGACATTCCAACCGTATATTGGGATCGGGGCCGGTGCGGCCATTGCGCGAATCGGGGACTCCGCAACTACCCAGGCCAATACTGACGTCGCATCCGCCTTCAACCTCTTGGTGGGCATCAGAGCCTTCGTCACGCCGTATGTGGCGGTGTTCACCGAATATAAATATAGCCAGTCGACGTTAGGATTCGACCAGGCATTCGGGCCGACCGGTGGATTCAATGGACATTATGATGCGCACATTTTGGTTACGGGTCTCTCCTATCATTTTTGAAGGCCGGACAGACTTGCGAGAGCTCACCGTCGCGGTCCTCCTTACTCTGACCTTGCTCTGTGACTGCTTGCGCGCAAAGCGCGCATCAATCCGGTCGAGATGTGCTCGATCAGATTCTGCCCGATAATTTGGAACAAGAAATCGACCAGACCGTGTCGTTCGCTGACTTGAAGGCCGATCCCGCCGCCTATCAAGGCAAGACCGTTATGGTCAGCGGCATCGTGCTCAAAAGTAAACGGGTGAAGGACCGCACCGAAATCGAGGTGCTACAAATCCCCACCGGCTCCGGCGCAATGCCGAGGAAGGATCGCGCGAGGTCGCAAGGCCGGTTCCTTGCCGTCAAGAGTGGAGAATTTCTCGATCCGGCTGTGGTCGATGCCGGCACACCGGTGACGGTGGTTGGCGAAGTCGGGTCTCCTGTCCACTCGAAGTATGGACGACGGCGAATACATCTACCCGGTTCTGGAAATCAAGCACCTGGTGGACTGGGAGGAAGTCGATCCGCGCGGAGGCTCCGTTCCGTACGCCTATCCATATGGAGGTTCCATGTACGCCTATCCTTACTCCTACTGGGGACCTTACGGGGGTATGGGAGGTTGGTATGGCGGCTATCCAGGCTATGGCGGCTATGGGTATGGTTATCCATACTACGGACCCTTCTTTGGATTCGGGAGCGGATCGTCCGTTCCCAGCGGGCCGCCACCGGCAGTCCGCGCCGCCGCAATTTAAAAAATGATGTGACAGGCGCGGCCTCGGCGGCGAAGGAGCCACATGGGTCTTCGGCAGTATTGGAAAAAACGCGACTTCAAGCAAACACCCGAACCGCGAGGGAAAGAGGTTCCGCCTCAAGGCCGGTTGCAGTTCGTCATTCAAAAACATGCCGCAAGCCGTCTCCATTATGACTTTCGGCTCGAATTGGATGGCACGTTGAAAAGCTGGGCCGTCCCCAAGGGGCCCAGCTTGGATCCTGCACAGAAACGGCTGGCCGTGCACGTTGAAGATCATCCGCTTGACTACGCAAGCTTTGAGGGGATCATTCCTGCCAAACAATACGGCGGCGGAACGGTGCTGCTCTGGGACCGGGGTTACTGGGAAGCCATTGGCGATGCAGGATCGAGTTACCGTCGCGGACGACTCAAGTTCGTGCTGCACGGGGAAAAACTGCGCGGTATCTGGAATCTGGTTCGCATGGGTGGTCGACAGGAAGCGGGCAAGGAAAATTGGCTCCTGATTAAGGAAAAGGATGAGGAAGCGCGCAGTGGGAAAAAAAGCGATGTAACACAGAGCCTTCCGGCGAGCGTCGCAACTGGAAAGAGCATCGAGCAAATTGCCACCGGAAAACATGCGGTGTGGCAATCTAATAGACCCTCGGATAAACAAGGCCGGGGTGCCAAGGCGCGGCGCCCCGTTAAGAGTGTTTCCGCTCCAGGCGCTGTCAAGGCCGCCCAAGAAAAATGGGTTGTCCCGCAATTGGCGACGTTGGTCACCGCCTCTCCCGAAGGAGAAGAATGGGTGCACGAACTCAAGTATGACGGGTATCGCATCTTGTGCCGGATCCAAGGCGGCAGGGCCACATTGCTGACTCGAAATGGAAACGATTGGACCGCCAAGCTGCCCCATATCGCCCGCGCGGCCGCAGACCTTGCGGTGAAAACAGCCTGGCTTGACGGCGAAGTCGTCGCCTTACTGCCGGACGGGCGCGTCAGCTTCCAAACCCTGCAGAATGCATTCGATACGCATTCCGACAGCAATTTGGTTTATTTCGTATTTGACCTTCTGTATCTCGACGGCTACGACTTACGGCCCGCCTTGCTGATTGAGCGTAAACGTCTTTTATCGGCCCTGTTTCAAGACAGCTCCCCGACGGATCTCATTCACTATAGCGATCACATCACCGGCAAGGGGGACGTCGCCTTCACCGAAGCCTGCCGAAGCGGCATGGAGGGGTTGATTGCCAAACGCGCCGATGCGTCCTATGTGGGGGGGCGAAATCGCAACTGGGTCAAGGTGAAGTGCGGGCGGCGGCAGGAGTTCGTGATCGGGGGATTTACCGATCCCTCCGGCTCACGTAGCGGCTTTGGGGCATTGCTGCTCGGGGTCTATGATACGCATGGCCAGCTGCGATTTTCAGGACGCACGGGAACCGGCTTCTCCCAGCGTTCCTTGAAGGAACTTCACAGCCGACTCAAGAAGCTGGAACAAGATACGTCTCCGTTTTTAAACCCGCCCAGAGAGAGAGGTCTGCATTGGGTGAAGCCGACACTGGTAGCCGAGGTCGCTTTCGCTGAATGGACGAATGAAGACCAGTTGAGGCAAGCGTCGTTTCAAGGCCTTCGCGAGGACAAAGATCCCCGGAAGGTGATCCACGAGCGACCAGCGCCCGAGGTTTCGCCTGAGATGACGGACAAGCCTTCTCGCTCTCGATCGTGGCGTCGGAAAGAAAAATCAAAAGGACGACCGTCTTCGAGGAGCGATTCCCAGGAGAGCGCGAATGTCGTCAGCGGTGTGACCCTCAGCCATCCGGACCGAGTGTTGTTTCCCGAGCAAAGCGTCACCAAACTCGCGCTGGCGCGATATTACGAATCTATCAGCGAATGGATCATCCCGCACGTGGAAGATCGACCATTGACGCTTGTTCGCTGCCCGGAGGGATACAACAAGGAGTGTTTTTATCAGAAACATGCGAACGATCGCATACCCGAGGCGGTCGGACGCGTCGACATTCCCGAAGATGACGGGACCGCTTCCTATATGGTGGCGGATTCGCCGGCTGCGCTGGTGGGGCTGGTTCAAATGGGCGTGTTGGAGCTGCATACGTGGGGGTCGAAGCGGGATAAACTCGAACGTCCGGACCGCATGATCCTCGATCTCGACCCAGATCCCGCGGTCGAGTGGTCTGCCGTCATTGAAGGCGCGCAACTGCTGCGCACCCTGCTGAATGAATTGAACCTTGCCTCGTTCGTCAAGACGACGGGCGGGAAGGGCCTTCATATCGTGGTGCCGCTGCAACGCGTCCATACCTGGGACGAGGTGAAGACGTTCTCGAAAGCGCTTGCCGATCATCTTGTCCATACGATCCCGGAACGTTTCCTCGCAAATATGTCGAAGCACAAGCGCAAGGGGAAAATCTATATCGATTATTTACGCAACGCGCGGGGCGCGACGGCGGTGGCCGCCTATTCCACCCGGGCTAGGCAAGGCGCGCCGATATCCGTGCCGTTAGCCTGGGAGGAACTGTCGGTCGACCTGCGATCCGACCATTTCACCATGACCAATTTGCCGGAACGGCTCGGACAGCTGCGTAAAGATCCTTGGAAGGATTATTTTACGGCGAAACAGCGCATCAGCCGCAAGATGCTCATGAGTTTGGTGTAACTCTATGAATGGGTGGCTAGGGTGGTTAGGTCAGCGACCTGGGGGGAGTGCTAGTAGAGTCAATTCGGCGGTCCTGGTATCAGTGAGCATGACAAATGGCCGGTCATTGATTAACCAAGGAGTGCCGTATGAATGCCACGATGTCCTTCCCGCGGAATAAAAAACACACAGCGGTTTCCGAGCCAGCTCCATGCGATTCGCCCTTCTGCATGCGGTGCGGAGGTCTGCTGGTCGATGAGCGTTGCATGGATATCGGTGAAAGCCTCGGGGGGTATTGGTTTATCGCCATGCGCTGCGTGCAATGCGGCGATATCATCGATGAGGTGATCTTGCGGAATCGCTACGCGCATCTCGTCCCGGCTCAGGAGGTTGTGCGAGCTGCCTGACAAGCTGCCCGCGCTGTTGTCTGCGAGAAGGAGGCGTTATGGCGCAGTATCTGGATCCGCTCATTCGTTCCGGAGCCATGTGGTCATGCGGACGTCAGGAGGGAACCAGATCGCGCCCTGGCTGGTGGTCGAGAGTCTGGAGCTGGCTGGGAGGTAGCCGTCCTGCCCCGCAAAGCTCCAATCTCTTTCGTAGCCAAATAATTCGACCGGATAAGCCACGGTACTGAGACGGCATTTTCAGCCTGCCGGAGTCGAGACGGGCTGTTGGACGACAATGGGGAAGTTTGACTCGACGACACTGACGTAAACCGTATCCGGCGGAATCGGAGCGTGGTCGGCCAGGTCGTTGATGAGACGATGTTTTGTGCGGCGGGCTGGAACAGGGCCGCGATAGGGCCCGGCTGGTTCGAGATCCGCAAAAATAGAGAGTGATAGAGGCCTCTGCGTCGATGTCGGATGCGTTCAGCAGGCACAACTTTCGTGAATGGTCATTTGAGGGGACGGCCCATGACTTTGTGACGGAATATTTCCTTCGGCAAGTAGCCAGCCTGCCAGTCCGCTGGCCTCCATCACTCCTCCTCTACATATCAACTTGTTAGATAATCTCCCGAATTTTATTCTCTACCACTGTCTTCATCAGCTCCCATCGGTTTTCTGTTCCCCGGGCGATGGATTTGGTAAATTGCCATGCCTGTTCGATCGTAATTTTTCCCGGCAGTGGTGGTTCGAAAGGATCAATGACTGCCTGGACTACGACGGGGCCCGGCATGGAGAAGGCCTGCTGAAGGACCTGTCTCACCTGTCGGGGATCTTCAACGGTCAATCCCGTGGCTCCGCACGATTGGGCAAAGAGGGCAAAATCGATCGGCTGCAGTTCCACGCCATATTGTGGGTTGCCCTCGAATGCCAATTGCTCCCACTTGATCATACCGAGCAGATTGTTTTTTAACACGATGATCTTCACGGGAAGCGCGTACTTCACCAGAGTAGCCAATTCTCCCATTAACATGGTGAATCCTCCGTCCCCTGCAATACAGACGACCTGGCGGCCTGGATAGGCGATGCCGGCTGCGAGACTGTAGGGGAGGCCGTTACCCATCGACGCCAGTGTGCCGGAGACGGAAAATTCCATGTCGCCCTTCATGCGGATATGACGCGCGGCCCAGGTTGTGACCGTGCCGGTGTCACAACACACAATGGCATCCTCCGCGAGAAACTCATTCAGCGCCCGCACGACGACTTGTGGTTTGAGAGGACGGTCCATGCGCGTGCCGCGCTCCTCCATCAACTCATTCCACTGCCTCACTTTGTCTTGTGTGAATTCCAGAAAGCGGCGATCTGATTTTTTGTCCAAAAGAGGCAGCAATGCGCGGAGCACATCCCAGCACTGTCCCACCAGCCCGACTTCGATCGGATAGCGGAGGCCGATTCGGCTCGCGTCGAGATCAATTTGCACCGCTCGGGCCTGGCCCGGTTTTGGATAGAACTCCAAATAGGGAAAGCTGCTGCCGGCGATGATGAGGGTATCGCAGCGTTCCAGCGCTTCCTGAGAGGGAGCCGTTCCGAGCAGGCCGATGCCGCCGGTGGTCAAGGGGTGATCGTCCGGGACGAGGCCTTTTCCAAGAAGCGGTTTGACAATCGGAGCGCCCAGCAGTTCCGCCAGCTGCAGGATTTCATGTTTCGCACCCAGACAGCCTCGGCCGGCCAAGATCGCAATTTTTGACCCGGCATTGATGAGCGTCGCGGCCTTGTCGAGTAACGTGCGCGAAGGCAGAGGCAGGGGATCGCTATAGAGGTCGCCGCTATGCCGGGGAATATTTGCTTTTGAACGTTCATCGTCCACGGTCCAGTCCTGCACATCCTTGGGAATCGTGATGTGCGCCGGCGTGCGCCGGGAAATGGCCGTCTTGATCGCCATGTCGACCACGTTACCGACATGGGCCGGGCCCATGACCCGCTCGCTGTATGCGGCGACATCGCTGAACAGCTTATTCAAATCGACATCTTGTTGGTAATGCGTACCGCTTAGGTCGTGGTACGTGTGCCCCGTGATCGCCAACACCGGTTGTCCGTCGCATTTGGCATCGTATAAACCGTTGAGAAGGTGGATGCCTCCGGGTCCGGAGGTGGCCAGGCACACCCCGAGCCTCCGGGTAAACTTCGCATAGCCACAGGCCGCGAGGGCGGCGGATTCTTCATGCCGCACGAGGATCAGTTTGATGCGGTCTTGCCGCGTGCGAAGGGCCTCATAAATCCCATTGATCCCGTCTCCTGGCAGGCTGAACACGGTATCTACACCCCAATCGATCAACCGCTCAATCAAAATATCGGCCACAGTCTTCGGCATAAGGCTCCCTTCAGTGAACTGGGGATGACGTCTCAGCGGCGTTGCTCACGAGCCGGGGGACGATCAATTCCTGAGCGAGAATTTTTAGACAGGCAGCGACAGGAATCGCGAGCAGAAGACCATAAAACCCGCCCAGTGCGCCGCCGATAAAGACGACGATGAGCACGGTCACCGCGTTCATATCCATGGATTGGCTCTGCACCCATGGTGTCAGCAGCCAGCTTTCAATGAACTGCACCACCAGGTACGCCAGAGAAGGCCAGACGACGATCGTCAGCAGTTCAAAGCTCCCCGCGCCTGACAACATATCTAAATATTTGAGGACTATCGCCAAAGGCCATCCTATGAGGGACGCATAGGGAATAATAGTGAGGATGCCCGTGATTAGACCCAACAAGAACCAATATCGTATCCCGGTCAGCGCCCATCCGAGCGAATACAGGATGCCCGACCCCAGTGCGATGGTCAGTCGACCTCGAAAAAATCCGCTGACGGCCATATCCATTCGATGCGTGATTCGTCGCACTCGGGAACGATAAGCCAGGGGCACATACCGCTTCAGTTCGGTGAGCGCACTGTCGAACTGCCAGGCAAAGAAGAAGAAATAGATCGGGACGAGGGCGAGGGCCAGGAGGATCGCGCTCGTGGTGCCGATGACCGCCCCCATCACCCCGAACGCCTGTCCGGTGCTGGAAAAAATCGGGTTGAGAATGGAGAGGGGGTCTTCTTTGAGGCTCGTAGCAATAGTGGATAGAGGCTTGGAGAAATCGCCGAGACTGAGATTGTATTGCTGGGCGATACTCTGCAGATAGCCCGGCACGCGTTCCGCAAGCGACTGGATCTGTTCGGCAAGCAGCGGGCCCAACCATGTCACGAAGCCTCCTAGGACGAGGGCGGCGAGCAGCAGCACGATGGAAATAGAAACGGGCCGGGGAATTTTCCACTGTTTCTCCGCTTGCCTGATCAAGGGATTGCACAAGTAGGCCAACAAGAGCGCAATCAGAATGGGCGTGAAGACGCCGCGCAAGTAATAACCAAACCAGAGTAGAAAAGCGATTCCTCCCGTCCACAGCAAGTCTCGGATCGGTGTGATTTCCCACAGGTGGCGGTCGGCGCAAGGATTGGCAGGCGTGGCCGTAGTTCGCGCCGGGCTGTCGCCATGGGTCAGCACATCGGAGTAGTCGGGTATCATAGGGTTGTCCAGTTCTGGCCCTGTGTCCCAGTGCTATGCATCGGCGCTCCGGTTCTTGCTCCGCGCGGCGCGAAGGGCTGAGGCCGCCTGTTCGATCTGGGCATTGATTTCTCCACCAAGCAACATCACGACCCCGGTCAGATAAAGCCACAACATGAGCACGATCACACCTGCAAGAGAGCCATAGGCGGCGTTATAATTCCCAAAATTATCGACATAGGTTTTGAACCCGAGTGAGACGCATACCCATAGCGACGCGGCGCAGACTGAACCCGGCGTCACCCAGCGCCAGTCTTGCTCGACATTCGGGCAGATGAAATAAATAATCGCCAGGGCCAAGAGCATCAGCGACACCGCAAGCGGCCATTGCAACAGGTTCCAGGCGATGAGGAACAGCCATCCCAGACCGACGACATCGGAAATCCATTCACCGATGCGAGCGCCGTAGAGGATCAACGTCATGGAGATGATGATAAAACCGGCGAGCCCGATTGTCAGAAGCGTTGCGATGACCCGCACTTTCCAGTAGGGCCTGGTTTCTTCCGCGCCATACACGACATTCAGCGCTTCCATAATGGCCGTGACTCCGGTGGACGAAGCCCAGAGTGCCCCCAGGAGACCCAGCGAGAGGATGTCGCCTCCACTGCCACTGACCACGTTATCCAGGTATCGCTCAAGCAAAGACAAGGCGTCGGACGGCAAGACGGTGCGAAGATACGTCATGAGCTCCGGCATGACCTGCTTGAGCGGAAATAATCCCAGGAACGCCGTCAAGAACAACAATGCCGGAAACAGTGCCAGTAAAAAATAATAGGCCAACTGTGCTGCTCGGCCGAGGATCTCGTCCTTCTCACTCTCTTGCCAGAGACGCTGTCCGAAATCTTTCCAGCTGAGCCCGCCGAGCTTCCACGGGTTCAAACGCGGCGACTGACTGGTGAGGGAAGCGGACACAGAACCCTCGGAAGCAAGGTCGGTGAAAATAGGCATGTTAAAGCAGCGGCGCTAGCCTTTGAGCCGATGGCTCATCTAGAGGCCGCACCGGTGGCTGCTGTTTTGACATCCCTATGACCCATAGCCAGTGCGGACCCTACTGCCCCGTGTCGGTGTGATTCGACCCCTACGACGAAGAAAAGGGGTCAGCGCAGTTATAGGGTCCTCGCAGATTGGTGCTCCTGTGAGCCCGTACGCTGCCGCCCAGCCGGGGATGGTGGCCGCCTGCTCGGTGAATCCTTCTGCTTCTCAAATTGGGAGGACAGATTGACTCCGAGAGAACGCGCGATTTCCGGCACGGCTTTGCGGACTAGCTCAGTCAGCAGGGAACGACCGGCTTGCAGCAAGACCGCCTTCGCCTCCTCAGCCTCTTGGCCAAATTCCCGCGACATACTGCTCCATAGGCTTGGGTGGTGTGCGCTCTGGAACTGCGGTCCGGATGGATAATAATCATAGACACCTTGTGCCTGGTCGGTGGTGGCTTCGGTCTCACGAGCAGAATCCGGCATGACCCTCGATGCCCGAGCTCGCGCGGGATAATAGGGATAGACGCCACTACGCTCGGATCGCGAGCGTGAGTCCATTAAGCCAATGGCAAAGCCCGCGCATATAGCGCCGCCCAGCATGAGCCATGGGTACTCTTCGACCTTATGAATCGGATCCAATGCGGACTTGGTTTTATCGACCATCTGGTTGACGGTTTCGGTGGTGTCCTCCAGCATGCGGGAAAATTTCATCGTGGCTCCCTCCGCCGTATCGATAATACGTTGCTCCAACAGCTCAAGCTTCTCTGCGATTGCCACTCGCGTGTCGACGATTTCTTTTACGTCCTGATCGATAGTAGTTGTTCTTTGATCCATCGGATATCTTCCTTTATGGAATGAACGGTACGGAAAGGCCACAGCCGCAAGCTGGCCCCCACAGTGAACATGTTGTACAAAAAGAGACCGCTTAGCGCGGCAGTGACGACGGCCACTAGTCCATAACAAGCCCACAATGCTATGCCGGTCGTGGCGTGAACAAGGTGAACCAGCATCACGAGAAATAACCCTATAGCCACCAAGCTCAGCATGATACCGAGAGCAGCATGGAGCAACCCCCTGGCCGCCTTTCCTAGTTCGAACTGCATCTCGTGTTGAGCTAATCGAACCTCCTGCGAAACAAGTCGACGGAGATCCTCAACTAGCCCCGTTGCCAACGCTGCGATTGAAATGGGATGCGGATTATCCATCGCTGTTCCTTTATGCCTGTATCGCTTCTCAATCTGGACGGAACCGCGATAGCAAGTATCCACAACCGACCCCCACTAATAGGGTTTGAAGCGGATAGCGCCGGATGAGAACCTCGAGGTCTTCGATAATGCCGCTCATCCCTTCACCCTTTAAGTAGTCGGCGGTTTGCTTGACACCCCGGGACATCGCGTCCGCAGCTTCGCCCATCATTCCACTGTCCGGCAAATGCCGCCGAAGGGTTTCCCCTGCGGACCCAAGCGCCTCTGTTGCCTGCTCAGACAGGCCAGCGGTCGAGGCCGCGGTATCCTTTGCGGCTCTTTTGAGGGTCGATCCAACGGATTCATCCATGCTGAGTTTCTCCCGCTCCATACGATACCCCCATTTGCAGCTTGGTTTAAGACACGAGTCCGGTCGTGAATCTATTCCTGGCTATGTATGATCAGAGGATAAGGCGATCGCCCATTTTCCTGAACTGGGCAAAGCCCTAGAGGTCTAGTCGCCCCGACGCATCGACTCTTGTGGCTACCTGTACTATCGCGGCGACAGAAAACATGTCAGCGATAGGATTCGATTCCAGTTATTCCAAATCTTTTGATGGAAGCGTTGCCAAAAGCGGAAACATGTCACGTTCCTCCGTCAAAAAATGTGCGCGAACCGTCTGCATCATGTCTTCAAAAAATTCGTCCAACGCTTGGTCGTCGTCGGTCTCTGCTTGCTGCAACTCGGTCATCATGGCCTTGATTTCGTCATGCTCCAGCAGCGCTTCCTGTACGAAGTGACGACCCGGTTCGCTTGCGTGTTGAATGACACTGTAGAGCATCTCTTCCTCTGCCTTGAAATGCGCGGCGAGCTGATCCAGGATTTGATCCACAATAGGTTTTCGCGAGTCGGCTTCCGCGCTTAAATACAACTGAAAGAGAACCAGAATATGTCGATGCTGCTCCCGGACGGTTTTCTGCACGTCGTCGGCTCCTATGGCCGTGCCATAGTCTTTTTCGTGGATCATACAAGGGCCTCCCTCGATGGCCGATGGTGACTCTATTCTCCAACCAGAATTTAGCAGTTTAAGACTGGGCGCTAACTGGGCAAGACCCTAATCGTCCTATAGATCAAAGCGCGTTACAGGTGCAGCAGGTCAGCTAGATGGGTCACGCTTATCACGGGTGAGGAAACTATTCGTCAATCTCTTTCCGATCGGCAGGGGCTGCGGTAGGCAGCCCCTGCCTGGGACTTACCGGGCTTCCTGTCTTGACAGAGTGCGGCTCCCACTATCCTCAATCGCGATATGGCCTTGGGCACTCGCCGTTCCCTGAAGCAAGATCGTGGCGATCAAGGCCTGGGGCGTCGAGTGCGCTTGATCGGGCTGTTGGCCTGTGACGAGGATGTCCATCGTCATCGACCCTACCGTGTGCTTTCCCGTCAGCGCCTGTTTCATCTGGTCAATTTGCGGTGAAAAGTCAGTAGTCACAGCCTGGCGAAGTTTAGTTCTTAATTCTCTATCCACCATTTGCCAATAGCCCACGCGGACAGAGTCAAGCGCCGCCCGCGATTCGTTGGCCATCTGGAGGTCAGGAATGGATAACGTTTTTCCGTTATCATCGAGTCGTGGAGTCCCCCAGTAATAGATAGTGCCCTTTAGGTCGCCGCTGGTCTCGACCGCCAATAAAATACGACCGTTCGCATCTGTCGCGTTGACTTGTTCAATGATGGCGCTCTCTGTTCCGGAGCCATCTAGCACAATCGTTTGGTGAAACAGTTTGCTTTGCGCCTGATGACTAAGATTGGCGTACGGCAAGGGAATTTTGGCCAGGATCACGAACGGCTTAGAATCTGGCGAGGGCGTTCCTGAATTCACGAGCGCAGTGGTCGGTGGCGCTTCTGCGCATGATTGATCGAAACTGACCACCGGCATCTCCCTTGCAAATCCCGAGATGATTGTCTCCTGGGTCGTCCCCCGTTGCTGCCCTAGTATCACCTCGCGTGGATTCCCGTATAAACAGGCCCGAGTGTTGAGTGCGGAGATTGGGACAGACAAGGGACCTCCGAGGTCGTCCCACAGGCGCTGAAATGGGATACTGAAAGTTTCTGGCTGAACCGACTCCGCCAGGGCGCTCTTCGCATCCGAGATGGAGAACAGTTCAGGCAACTGATCTTTGACGGGAATGTTGAACATATTACACCGGGCGTCGCTCTCGGGCTTCAGGCCGACGGCGGTCTGTCCCGGTTCAAAACCGAACGCCACGGATTCGCGGTCTTGCAACAGCACCAGTTTCCCTGTCGCGTCTAAGGTCGAGTAGACCGGATCCAGTCGGCAGGTCCCAGCTCCGCCTCGGGTTTCGATAAACCCTTTATACTCAGCATGCACCGCGACCAGGCCATCCTGGATCCGAACTTGGGGTGGGCCATTGCGAACAAAGGTCCATCTGAAATCCTTCTCCAGCGCATGTCCCGTTTCCGTGAAGCGCTCGGGGATTGCGTCCCGGATAGCAGTTTGCAGCGGGGTGAGGTCCGTTTTGATTTGTAACGGCACCTGAGAAAGGGGGGCCTTGGGTTGTTCCTTGTTCATGGCCGCGAAAGATGGAACGGCGCTGGTGATGGGTGGCGGAACCGGCTTGGTTGCAGCCTGGGGAATGGTGTGGCTGCAGGCGCCGACGACGAAAACCATGGGCACAAGAGCCATGGTGATGGATCTTGAACGGTGTTGCATCATGAGCCTCCTTGAGATCCGACCTGAATGGATTCCGCTAGTGACGCCTTGGGGCGTCTGTCCAGACTCTGAGCAAAACCGAAATCACTCGCGATATTTATCAATGCATGCTCCAGAGCCTTATGGCTGCTGGATTTGCAGATTGTTGTTCACGGTTCTCACGCCCTTGACATCACGGGCCACTTCCGCGGCTCGGCTCTTCTGATCAGCAGACTTCACCACACCGTTGAGTGTGACGACCCCGCGTTCGGTATCGACGTCGATGCGGGAGAAGTTCGACAAGCGATCGGAGGTTAATTTGGACTGCACTGAAGCCGTGATGGTCGCATCATCAATGTTTTGCCCCGCGGTCTTTCCGGTCGTAGACTGACAACCCACGATCGAGAGACATGAGACGGCAAGAGCAATGCAAGCGAATCGATTGATCATAGTCATTCTCCTGCGAGGGATGAAAGCATATCGGCTATCCGCGTCGGGAAACGGCTTCAGCGGCGCCCTTTTCAACTGTCTGCGTGGTTTCATCCACGAACTCCCGGGCGGCTCGTCCTGCATTGCGAATGGCCTGCTTTCCACCCTCGACATACTCTTGCCCTCGCTCAACAGCCGTATCCCAGGCGGCGCGTCCTTGCTCCGTGGCCTCGTCCAATTCGTCCTTTGCTCTCGATGCGTAGTCGCGGAGAGACGTGCGAAGCTCCGATCCCGATTGAGGCGCTACTAGCAATGCGATGCCGGCACCAATAAATGCGCCCGCCAAAAACGCTGACCAATTAGAAGAATCTTGGGTTTGCATGCTCGTCCTCCTTTATCCCTGTGGACATGTGCGATGGGTGATTGTGCTGTGTTGGCCTACCGGCTCGACAGCCGTTGTGTACCCACAGTCTAGCAACATGTCGGAAATCTCTAACTAGGCAAGGCCCTAGTCATGATGGATTGTGATCCCAGCAGGATGAGCCGAAGCTGGTGCATGCGATGTTGATGTGTCGCGCATTTTCGAGCTGGCATAGCTGTCAAGTACTATACGTAGTTGTGGTATCGGTTTCCGGTGCCCGTCGCATGTCTAGGTGAAAACTCCAGGTATGAGACTGTTCGGCCGATGGGCTCATGGCAGCCCGCACGGTGCTGCGTAGCGTGATATATCGGATCGATTCCGTGATCTTTGAGTTGATCCGTTCAATGAAGTGTGGGAGGATTGCCGACACACAATCGATGGGCTCCCTATGCAGGCGAAAAGAGCCCTGCATGGTCAGCGCCATCGAGGGCAATTACAGAATGGCTCTACGAAAAGATATGCACTTTACACAGGCTGATTGATTGACTTAGCGGAGGGAGAAGAGCCGATGCCGACAACGACGCAATTCGTGGTGAGTGGACAGAGCAAGCCAGGGGTGCTGGCCGAGGTGGCTGCGGTGCTGGGAGCAGCGGGGGTCAACATCAAGGCATTCTCGGCGCCAGAGGTCACCGGTCCGGGCAAGCTGCGGTTGATCGTGGCGGATGTCGATGCCGCGCGTATCGCATTGCGGAAATCCAAGATCAAGTTCCGCGAAGAGACGGCATTAATTTTGAGCTTGGAAAACAAACCGGGGGCGTTGAAACAGGTGGCGGATTCCCTCACCAGAGCCCGCATCAATGTGAAATGCGGGTATTGCACCCCCTCACGGGAAGGCAAGCGGGCCATTGTGGTGCTGACCGTCTCGAACACTACTAAGGCGCTCGGGGTCCTACGCACCCAATCACTGGATGAGTTTTAGTCCCTCTCACCATGGAGGAGAAGAGGACAGACAGCCATCGTCATCTTCTTCTCCTCCTTCTTTTTCTCGCCGCATGGTTTAGTGGCTGCTCCGGCGGGAGCCCGGTGCGGCCGTCCTATCCGCCTGGTTACCCGCTGGGATATGTCGAGCGGGGGAGCGCCTCCTGGTATGGGCCGGGCTTCCACGGTAATCGCACCGCGAACGGTGAGCGGTATGATATGCATCAACTGACGGCGGCGCATCGTACATTGCCGCTCGGATCGGTGGCTGAAGTGCGATCCTTGTCCACCGGCCGCCAGGTGACGGTGCGCATCAACGATCGAGGTCCATTTGCGCGTGGGAGAATTCTGGATTTATCCTTTGCCGGCGCCCAGGCGATGGGCATGATCGCCCGCGGCACGGACGATATCGAGCTGCGCGTCATCCGTTACCAAGGAAAGGCCGGGGAATTTGGGGTCATGCGGGTCCAGGTTGGTTCATTTGCTGATCCGGCCAATGCGCGCGTCTTACTGGAGCGGCTGAAGGGGCGCTACCCAGGTTCGAGGGCGGTATCGGTCGATTTACCTGAGGGCCGTCGCTATCGGGTCTATGCCGGTCAGTTCCAGACGGAGTCTGCGGCTGAGCAGGCTGCGGCTCAGCTAAGAAGGAGCTTGGATACCGATCCGTTTATCATCCGGGATGACACTGAGAGACTCACGACAGGGGATCCATAAGGGCGACGGCCTGAAAGTACACAACAGAAAGGCCTGATTTGGTGATTCGATATCCCGCAGGTGGAAGTACTGTAACCCTTGATGCGCCTCGCTGCCTATGCTATCTGTAGAGCTGATGGATGACAGTGACCCGAGAAGACCGTTTCCCGTCATCTTCCCACGCTCCAGGGTAAGCCTTGCAAATCGGACCACGGGCTCCGAATTGATCCAAGGATCCGTCAGTTACACCCATTACTGCGTCCGGCTCTTACACCCTCAATAGGTCTTATGGACATTCTCGTACTAATCGTTCTTATTCTGTTGTCTGCAGTGGTCTCCGTCGTCGAGGTTGGATTCTATTCGGTCAATGATACCAAACTTCGGGCCTTGGCCGACCAAGGGAGTAAACGGGCTGAGATGGCCCTCCATCTCAGGACTGACCCTCAACGCCTGCTGCTGACCATCCTGGTCGGCGACCGATTGATCGATACAGCCACGGCCTCCCTGGCCACCATCATCGCGCTCAATCGGTTCGGGGGACAAGGCTTAGAAGGGGTGCTCGGTGAAGCATTTGCAGTATTAGTCGGAATTTTGACCTTTGTGCTCCTGGTCTTTGCGGATCTCGTCCCGAAGACCCTGGCGGCCAAATATTCCGTTCAAGTCGTGCTCAATATGGCGTATCCCGCCTATGCGGCACAGCAGATGCTCAAGCCGATTATGTTCTTCGTCGTGCCCCTGATCTATAAGCTGACCGGAGGAAAAGGGCTCAATGTGCCCTTCGTCACGGAAGAAGAGCTCAAGATCATGCTGGATCAGAGCAGTAAGAGCGGCGCCATCGAAGCGCAGGAAGTGAAGATGATCAAGAACGTCTTTCAGCTCAAGGACATTACGGCGGAAGACTGCATGACCCCGCGTATCTATATGTTCTCGCTCGACTGCAATCAGCATCTTCGCGAGGCGAAAGAACTGCTGTTCAAGTCGAAGTACTCCCGCATCCCGCTGTATGAAGGCACGCTGGATAACATCGTTGGGATTTTGTACAAAACGAAGGCGTTGACGTCGTTAGCGCAGGGACATACGGAAATGAAGCTCCGTGACATCGCCCATCCCGCGCTGTTTATCCCCCATACCAAATCCGCAGACGATCTGATGAAGCAATTTCAGTTGGACAAACGCCATATGGCGATTGTGGTCAACGAGTTCGGCGGGGTGATGGGGCTGGTCACCTTGGAGGATTTGCTGGAGGAGGTGGTCGGTGAAATCGTCGATGAAACCGATATCACGGAAGAGTTGATCAAGCGGATCGGGAAGAATCAGATCCTGGTGCATGGGCGTACCGAGGTACGCAAGGTCAACGATTTCCTGAAAGTGGATCTAGGCGACGATGCCGTGACGATCAGCGGCCTCATACAGCACGAACTGGGAAGAATTCCCAAAGTCGGCGAAGAAGTCCATATCGCCAACTGCCGCCTCGTCATCCATGAGGCCGATCCGCGCGTGATCAAGAGCGTGAATATCTATAAGGAAGAAAAACACCCTCTCACGCAGGAACCGATTGCGGAGGACCATGTGCCCGTCACGCAGGCTTCACGAGATCGGTGAATTCCGCTTCCGTCAGAATCTTCACCCCCAGCTTCAGCGCCTGTTCGAGTTTGGATCCGGGATCGATCCCGGCCACCACATACGAGGTTTTTTTACTGACGCTCGACGTGACCTGCCCGCCGTGCTGTTCGACCAGTTCTTTTGCCTGGTCGCGACTGTAGTCTGCCAGGCCGCCTGTAAAAACGAACGTCCCGCCGGCGAGAGATTGGCCTCCGGTCCTGCGCTGAGCGGGTGAGGCAGCGATGGACAGTCCTCGTTCGACAAGGCGATCAATCACCTGGCGGTTTCGATCTTCCTGAAAGAAAGAAGTGAGGCTCCCGGAGATTTCCGGCCCGATCTCGCGGATCTGAAGAAACTCCTCCTCCGTCGCCGCCAACAGGTGCGAAAGGGTTCCGAACTGTCTGGCCAGCACGCGGGCGACATGTTGCCCCACCTGTCTGATGCCAAGTCCCATCAAGAGCCGGTCCAAGGAAACCGTTTTGCTCCGTTCGATCGCGTCGAGCAGGAGTGAAGCCGAGCGATCAGCAAAACCCTCTAGGGTGAGCAATTGTTCCTTGGTCAGGCTATAGAGATCAGCCAGATCGTGGACTAAACCCCGGCCTACCAGTTGGGCGACCGTTTTCTTTCCCATACCATCGATATTGAGCGCGCTCTTGGATGCGAAGTGTTCAACGGCGCCTCTCAACTGTGCCACGCAGACAGTCTGACCAGTGCAGTAGAAATAAGCGCCTTCCCGCGCGACCGCCGATCCACAGACGGGACAGTGATCCGGCATGGCAAATGGATTTTGCCGCTGTTCGCCGGGGACCGGCATCCGTTCGGCGATGGCAGGAATGACGTCGCCGGCCCGTTCTACCTTGACCGTGTCTCCTACACGCACATCTTTGCGCGCGACCTCGTCCGCATTGTGAAGCGTGGCCCGGCTGATCGTGACGCCACCGACCTCCACCGGCTTGAGCAAGGCCACCGGCGTCAGCGTGCCGGTTCGACCGACAGAGACGACGATGTCTTGAATGACCGTAATTTCTTTGCGCGGGGCAAACTTGTAGGCAATGGCCCAACGGGGGCTGCGGGATTTGCTGCCGAGCTGGTCCTGCCAATCGCGTCGATCCACTTTGACGACGATGCCGTCGATTTCGAATGGCAAGGAGTCCCTCGCGGCATCAGTGGATCGGTGGAACGACAGGACTTCTTCGATCGAGCGGCAACGACGCCGGTGTTCTGGAATGGGAAGTCCCCAAGCCCCGAGGGCTTCGAGTTCGTCCCAATGTGTGGAGAGGACGGCGCCTGAAACTGCCACAATGTCATAACAGGTGACCGTTAAAGGCCGGGAAGCGGTGATCCTGCTGTCGAGCATGCGCAACGCTCCCGCCGCCGCATTGCGGGGATTCGCGAAGGCCTCTTCCCCTCGCTCGGTCATCCGGCGGTTCAAGGACTGAAATTCGTCCAGGCGCATGTAGACCTCACCACGCACTACGAGATGGGACGGCGGGGTAGCCTCATGTCGTAATTGCAAAGGCAGCGCACGAATCGTCCGCAAATTGACCGTGACATCTTCGCCGATTCTGCCGTCGCCGCGGGTAGAACCACGAACAAATTTCCCCTGGTCGTACACCAGTTCTACCGAAAGGCCGTCGAATTTTGGTTCTACCGTATAGGTCACATGGTCGCTTTCAAGCTCTCGCTTCATGCGGGTATCAAACGCTTGGACATCCTTCCGATCCGTGATCGAATCGAGGCTCAACATCGGTTTCTCGTGAGGGACTTTGGCGAGTTCATCGATCGGCGGCGCCCCGACTCGCTGAGTCGGCGAGTCGCTGGTGATGAGATCGGGATGCTCGCTCTCGAGTTCGACGAGTTCACGAAACAGGCGATCATATTCCGCGTCGGATATTTCAGGACGGTCCTTACTGTAGTACAGATGGTCGTGGTGCCGGATTTCCCGGCGAAGGGCGGCAATCCGTTGTTCGGCTTGGCTGTGCGTCATGGGCTGGTCACTCACGAATAAATTGGGCGGCGAAGCTTCGGATTTCATGGCCGTTCAACACGTGGAATCGCCGCAAGCGGTCGATCATCTGCCCCGAGAACCGGCTCATGGGTATCGGGACCAGCTGGCGGCCGAATTGTTTGGCGATCTGCCGCCATCGAGCCTTGGGCGCAACCGGAGTGATAAGGGCCACGTGCGTTTCTCTTGTATGCACTGCTCCGGCGGCAATCAGACGCTCCTCAAGTGTCTGCGCAAATCCAAGTGCCTCATCGGTCCAGATATCAGGAATCGGACGAGGAGGGAAGATAAACAGCGCGCCACCATAGCGGGATTGCCCGATGCCCGGCGCGACCATGTTGTTCAAAAACGGTGTCGCGTAGAAGCAGAGGGTGGATTCTTGCGCGTGCTCCGCGTACCAGGTGGCTTGCCAGCTATAGCTCTCCGGATCGGCCGGCGTATCGAACAGAAAAATGACGGTGTCCACGTTCCCGCGGGCGGGCGGGATTTCTTTGACGTAGATCTCCAGGCGTTTCGGGCGGCCTGGTTTCTGCCGTTGGTACCAGTGCCGCAGGCTTTCCCGGATGTCGATCCCATCCTTCATCGAGGTCGTGAATTTCTCGCTCTTCGCCAAATCCGATCCGATGATCGCCTTCGCCTGCTCGCGGACGTGGGTGTGGAAACTTTCGATCTTCGAATCTTCCGGCGGCCAAGAGCATTGCCGATTAGGGTTCCAGAGATATGACCATTGACGGCTCGTACGACGCGGCGGACGGGGCCTGAGCGAGAGGGAGCGCCAGATCAACGGCATCCCCTGGAATCGATTCGTGGCACGAACGATCTGCTCATCCGGTAAGGCGAACTGCCCCAGCCCCGCGGAGATCTGGGGAAGATGTGTCTGCCCACTCTTTTGAAAGGCATAACTCTTAGCTGTTTCAAGCAGGCAAATGGCAAAGTCATCACCCGCCATCTGTTTGGCGGCGAGGACGAGCTGGTAGAGATCCGGCGTGAGGCGGCGGTCGAGCAGCGCGAGATTTCGCACATAGCGCAGATACAGCTGGAGCAGTTGAGGTGTCACCCAGGTCGGCACGGTTTGGCCTTCCCCATCATGGACGGCTTGCGATCGCGTGCGAGTCTCGAGCAGCAATTCCTTGATGCCGTCGATGGAGAGGTGGCGGTCCGAATGAACGGTGGCACGTCGTCGTTCGTACAGTTCGGTCAGAAAGGGCAATTCGCCCAGAAGGAAATACAACGACGAGTGCTCGACCATCGTACCGTTCCGGACGGCCGGATCGTCGGTTCGGGGATCCGGTAGGCGGCTCGTTGCTGATAGGCCTGGCGGATCCAAGGCCAGTCGGCAAAGTGACAGAGACACAGGATGTGGTCGTATTCCATCTCCAGCTGATGGAGTTGGAAGGCCATCCACGCGATTCGCGCCTGCTGCTGCGACCCTTCCACCGGCGGCGTCAGTGTGGAGACCATGGCAGCAGCGAAGGCGGCGTAAGAGAGGCGCTTCAGCACGTACGCATCGGGGGAAATGAACGGCACAGGCTCGACGACCGCAGTTTCGCGATCGATGTAGGCCCGGGGCATTCCTTCTCCTATGGCAACACGGAGACCCATGATGACGGCCTGACAAGGATCAACGGGCACATAATTGACTGACGGAGCGCCTTCTGCCTGGGGCTCTGGTTGAATAATGACACTGATCGACGGCAAATCGGCGATGGCTTCCTCAAGCGGACGCTCGAATGAAGGCGGCAAGGGGACGGCCAAGCAATCGTAGCGGCGGCTCACGAGACGCTCACGCACTTCTTGGGCAACGTCGCCGCTTCCGTGCAGAATGGGGAACAGTTCAATGCGCGACGAGAGGCTAAAAATGGAATCGGCGGTGGAAGATGGCACTGCCATTATCGGCCAGGATGTAGAGGGTCATCGCTCTCGAAGAAAAAATCGCCTAACCCTTGAGGCAAGGCCTGGTCGCCGAGGGCGCGCTTGCGCCGCCGCGACTGAGTCGGCAAATCCAGGGCCTCTTCGCCCAGCACCTTGAGGAGGGATTCACGCCAGGCAGCATCGGCAGAAAGCGGGTCAGCCGGATCCTGCGCACGACGTTTCAGGGCGTATTGCAGGAGGTGGATCCCATCGCGAACCGAATAGTCGAGATTGAGTTGGTGGGCCTCCTGAAGAAATTCGACGGTCACAGCGAGCATCTCCGCCGGAGCAAAGGGCAGATGGTAGCGTAGAATCGCCAACTCATCCTCGCGAGCGGGAAATCCCATGCCCAGCGTCGGCTGCAGGCGTGACAGAATATAGTCTGGAATCTCATACGTCGAGGCGTCCTCGTTCATGGTGACGCAGCAGCGAAAATCCGCATGGGCCTTGATCAGAATTCCGGCGATGATCGACTCTACGCAACGCCGGTGATCCAGCAGTGGAGCCAAGGACGCCCAGCTCTTCTCATTCATGCGGTTGCCCTCGTCCAGCACGCAAATACTGCCTGTCAGCACCGCGGTGATTAAGGGGGATGCGTGGTAGCTGATGGTGCCTGACTCAGCCAGCACGGGCGTTATCAGCAAATCTTCGGGACGCGTGTCCGCTGTGCACTGAAAAATATACAGATCTTGTTTTCGTTCTCGTGCGCCGGCCATCGCCAATGTGGTTTTGCCGATTCCTGGTTGGCCGGTGATACGTGGCGACAGGGGCAGATCGCGCTCATCGATGACCAGCCAGCAGGCCAGTAGTTGTTTAAGTGTTTCCCGGTTCCCGATCCATTCTTGGCCCATCGTCATGGGTTGCGCGAGGTGCAGGGTGATGCCTTCAATAGCGAGGGTGCGAGACGCCGACGGTGTTGCGCTGGATGACATGGTCATTGTGTGGGCCGATTGGTTAGAATAGGTGCAAATCTGTTGCGACCGTAGCATAGGGGCGGGGAGAGGGTCAAACGAAGGTCCGGCCCAAATCTCTTTGACTTTCGCTGCCTTGGACCGTATTCTTACCACTCTCGCAAGCCGCGAAGGCGAATCGGACGAACCACCCACTTGCTCGTCTCGATCGCATGCGGAAGCAACCCATGCATATCAGCGCAGCCAAGGAGCCACATGATGAGCGAGCGTAACGGACAGATGAGACGCGCAGTTAGAGTTCCCATCGGGTTGCTCATGGTAGGTAGTCTGACCCTGAGCGGATGCGTCATGTCGGAGAAATATGAAGCGGAGAAGGCGCGCAGTCTGAATTTTCAGCGGCTTCTGGCGCAAGAGGAAAAGCGAAGTTCAGAACTTGATAGTGAAGTAAAGCGCGCCAAGCGCGAACTCGGCGACTATGAAGCGCGGAATCGGGAGCTCGGCGCCCAAGTGGAGGCGGTACGCCAGCAAGCGGCTCAGATTCAGGAAGAGGCTCAAGCTATGAAGGAAGCATCGCTGTTGGAGAAGCGCGCGCATGAAGATATGAAGCGCCTCACCACCATCCCGTCAAGGGGGAAAAAGGCAGCCCAAGCGGCGAAGAAAGATTTTTCTGCCGCTGTCGATGAGGCGTTGAAAACAGATGTGTCCTCAGAATTGAAGATGGAATCGACGAAAGAGGTCCTTGGCCAGGAGTCTACTGCTTTGGATGCCTTCAGCGCCGATCTGTCTCCTGAGGCCGCCGACACTCATACGGTGCGGGCCGGCGACACGCTCTATCGTATCGGTCAGAAATATCATGTCGGGGTCGACAAGTTACGCAAGTGGAACAACCTCACGAAGGACAACATTGAAGTGGGACAGAAGCTGATCGTCAGCCGACCCTAACGCTCGCGATCTGTAACGGGATGAACAAGCCTCACTATTCTCTGACACTGGATGAGTTTCGCGCCCTCGCGGCTGAAGGCAACCTGATCCCGCTCTTTCGCGAAATTTTGGCGGACTATGAAACGCCTGTGTCGGCGTTCGCCAAAATCGATCATGGGCCGACGGCCTATCTGCTGGAGAGCATTGCGGGCGGAGAAAACTGGGCGCGGTATTCATTTTTGGGAAGCGGATCTTCGGCGGTGATCCACGAAGAAAACGGCGATTTACGGGTGACGCGGGGGAAGAAAAGCCTGCTGCTCCAAAGCGGAGGCAATCCACTGGAGCGATTACGCGAGTTGATGGAAGAATACCGACCGGTGACCGTGCCGGGCTTGCCGCGGTTCGTCGGCGGAGCCGTGGGTTATTTCAGCTACGATATGGTGCGGAGCTTCGAGGAGCTCCCCACTGCTCGCAGGGAGAGCGTCGGACATGCCGGACCTCGCGTTTCTCCTGACGGACACGTTGCTGATCTTTGACAATGTCTCGCAGAAGATCAAAGTGGTGGCCAACGCCTATGTGGAGTCGTCGAAGGAGCGGGACGTACGCGACGCCTATCGGCATGCGACCGCAAGAATCGAAAAGATGATCACGCGCTTGAAGCGGCCTGTGCGGCAGCCTCGGCAAAAACGGCGCCGCAAGCCCATTACGTTTACGCCGAACATGAACAAGGCCGACTTCGAAAAGATGGTCGTGCGGACGAAGGAGTATATCCTCGCCGGAGACATCGTGCAGGCCGTCCTGTCCCAGCGATGGGAAACGCAAATCCATACCACGCCGTTTCAGCTCTACCGTGCCCTACGGGTGATCAATCCCTCGCCTTATATGTACTATTTGCGCGTGGCCGGTGTGGAATTGGTCGGCTCGTCGCCCGAAACGCTGGTCCGTTGCGAGGATGGGCATATCTCGTTGCGTCCCATTGCCGGCACGCGCCGTCGTGGCCAGACCGGGCAAGAAGACCAGGAACTCGGACGCCAATTGTTGGCGGATGAGAAGGAGCGGGCTGAACATGTCATGCTGGTGGATCTGGGGCGGAATGACGTGGGACGGATTGCGGCGCGCGGTTCGGTAAAGGTGGACTCGCTGATGCAGGTCGAACGATATTCTCACGTCATGCACATCGTCTCGCAGGTCACGGGGGAGCTGGAGAAAGGCAAGTCGGTGTATGATGTCATGCGAGCCTGCTTTCCAGCCGGAACCGTGTCCGGCGCGCCCAAAATTCGCGCGATGGAGATCATCGAAGAACTGGAGCCGACTCGCCGCGGGCCTTATGCCGGGGCGGTGGGCTACTTTGGATTTTCAGGCAATATGGATCTGTGCATCAACATCCGCACCGTCGTCATCAAGGGCCGTCAGGCCTATATTCAGGCCGGCGCCGGCATCGTCGCCGATTCAATTCCTGAGCATGAATACGAAGAGACCTGTAATAAGGCGCGGGCGATGATGAAAGCGATCGAGCTCGCCGAGCAAGGGTTGGAGTGAGCACGTCAATCGTCAATCGTGAAGCGTGAAGCGCCGGAACGGCAGGTCGACGAGACACGATTCACGAACAACGAGCGTCGGGTAGGTCTTATGTTGTTGATGATCGATAATTACGACTCCTTCACCTATAACCTCGTGCAATATTTCGGCGAGTTGGGGGAAGATGTCCAGGTCTATCGCAACGACAAGATTTCCCTCTCTGAAATCGACGCGCTTAAGCCCCGCCGCCTGGTCATTTCTCCCGGTCCCTGTACGCCGAAAGAAGCGGGTATTTCCGTGGAGGCGATCCGTTACTTCGGCGGAAAATTGCCATTGCTCGGGGTCTGTCTGGGCCACCAATCTCTCGCCGTGGCTTTCGGCGGTGAAGTGATCCGCGCGGAACGTCTCATGCACGGAAAAACTTCCATGGTTCGGCATGACGGGCGTACGATCTTTCGCAAGCTTCCCAACCCCTTTGAGGCGACCCGCTACCATTCACTCATCGTGAACCGCAAGACCTTGCCGGACTGTTTTCAAGTCAGCGCTGAAACGGCTGAAGGGGAGATTATGGGGATGCGGCACAAGACGCTGGGTATCGAAGGTGTGCAATTCCATCCCGAGTCGATCCTCACCACCGCCGGCAAGGAGCTGCTGCGAAACTTCCTGAAGTTGTAGCGGCGCCATCGACCGGCTGTCGCCAGCCATCAGTTCTTGAAATGATCAAAGACGCGCTGCAAAAATTGGCCGATCGTGCCAATCTTACGGAACTGGAAGCCGACACCGTCATGGGTGAAATCATGGACGGCACGGCGAGCGCCGCCCAGATCGCAGCCTACCTCATGGGACTGCGAATGAAAGGCGAAACCGTTGAGGAAATTGCCGGCTCCGTGCAGGCGATGCGTGTTCGCGCGACCAAGATCCGGGTGGGCGACCTCCAGGTGGTAGACACCTGCGGGACGGGTGGGGACTGCGCGCACACGTTTAACATTTCAACCACCGCGGCCTTCGTCGTGGCTGGGGCTGGCCTGACGGTCGCGAAGCACGGCAATCGCTCGGTGTCATCCAAGTGCGGGAGCGCCGACGTCTTAGCGGCGTTGGGTGTACAGATCGATCTTCCGCCCGAGCTGGTAGCGGATTGTGTGAACGAGATCGGGATTGGATTTCTCTTCGCCCCGCTCTACCACCGCGCCATGAAACACTGCGCTCTTCCCAGGCAGGAGCTGGGAATTCGCACCTTACTCAACATCCTCGGGCCACTGACAAACCCTGCGGGAGCTCGGTTGCAGGTCGTCGGCGTGTTCGATGCCGGATTGACAGAGCTATTGGCCAAAGTGCTGGTGCATTTGGGTGCGCAGCACTGCTTTGTCGTCCATGGTATGGATGGGTTGGACGAGATCACGTTGACCGATCGAACCAGAATTTCAGAAGGCAAGGCGGGGGTGGTCTCAAGCTATCTGGTCGATCCATCTGAATTCGGCCTGCAACGGGTCAACCCGAAGGACCTCGTCGGCGGCGGGGTGGAAGACAATGCGGCGATGACCCGTGACATTCTTCGAGGGCGGAAGGGGCCGAAACGCGACATCGTGTGTCTGAATGCGGCGCCGGCGTTGGTGGCTGGACGTAAAGCGAAGACCCTGCAGGAAGGATTTCTGCTGGCCCAACGAACGATTGAGACGGGTGCCGCGATGGATAAATTGGAGAGACTCATCGGCTTTACAAAAAAGGCAGAACCGTATCGTGATTCTGGATCAAATTCTCGAACATAAGCGAGCAGAGCTCCGGCGAAAAAACAGCCGAGGGTATCTCGCGGACCTGAAGAACAAAATCCGCGATGCCGGGCCGACGATGGGATTTGCTGTGACCCTCGATGCGCGGCGAACGGCAGCCAAACCCGCTCTCATTGCTGAAGTGAAGAAGGCTTCGCCTAGTTTGGGGCTCCTGCGGCCTGAGTTCGCGCAACGGTTCGAGCCGGTGACCATTGCGGAAGGTTATCGTGAGCACGGCGCTGCGGCCGTCTCCGTGCTGACGGATAAAGATTTCTTTCAGGGAAGTCTGGACTATTTGGCTGCGGTGAAACAGAAGGTTGGACTTCCGGCGTTGAACAAAGAGTTCATGGTCGCGGATGTTCAATTCTACGAGGCGCGTGCCTATGGGGCGGACGCGGTGCTATTGATCGTGGCTGGTCTGGAGAAACGACAGCTCGTAGACTTTGCGGCCCTAGCCAAGGAGTTGTCGCTCGACGTGCTGGTGGAGACGCACCACGAGCGGGAGTTGGATATTGTGCTGGAGTGGTTGCCCGACGTGCGGCTAATCGGCATCAACAATCGTGACCTCAAGACGTTTTCAACGGATCTCCAGGTCACCGTTCGGCTGGCGAAGCGTATTCCCGGCGACAAGTTGATCGTCAGTGAGAGCGGAATTCACAAACGGGACGATGTCGTCCGGCTGGTGGAGGCAGGCGTGCATGCCATGCTGATCGGGGAGTCGCTCATCAGAGCCCAGGATGTCGGCGCGAAAATTCGTGAGCTGCTGGGAACCGAGGCGAAAAAGGAGACGCGATGATGCGGATGTGTGTCGTGGCGGTCTCGGCCATGTTGCTGACCCTTGCGGGCTGCGTCAATCAAGAGGTTCATGAATACTCGCCCAAGTGGGATTCCTGGATGGGGAGCAGCAAAGACGATCGCATCAAGGAAATGGGCATTCCCACCAGGTGTCATTCCTTCAAGGACGGCGGGGAAGTGTGCGAGTGGTCGGTGCCTCAGCAGGACGGGCGACAGGACCTGATCGGGCTGACGTTCAACGCAAAAGGGCAGGCCTGTCACTGGTCCTACCGCGGGTTTTACGGCATGCAGAAGAGCAAGACGAGCTGTTAAGGCCATGACGGTCAAGATCAAAATCTGCGGACTCACGAACGCCGAAGATGCAGCGGTGGCCGTCGAGGCCGGCGCGGATGCAATCGGGTTTGTCTTCCATAAGAAGAGCCCGCGCTGTGCGGAGTCGGCGGTTGCGAAGGCGATCGTCAAGACGCTTCCCCCGTTTGTGTTGGCTGTCGGCGTGTTCGTGAATGAAGAGGCGAAGGTGGTTCGCGACCTCATGGACAGTTGCGGCTTGGCGCTCGCGCAACTCCACGGCGATGAAACCGCGGCCTATTGCGAGGCGCTCGGGCGTCCGCTGCTGAAGGCGATTCGCCTCCAGGATCGTCGATCGTTCTTGCCCTTGGCCGAGTTTCAGGGCCGCGCCGGTGTGAGAGGGTTTCTGGTGGATGCCTTTTCGCCCGATGCGTATGGAGGCACGGGGCGGGTTACAGATTGGTCGCTGGCCGCTGAAGCGGCATCAACTACTACCATTCTGCTGGCAGGGGGACTGACGCCGGAAAACGTGGCACAAGCCATTCGACAGGTCATGCCGTACGGCGTCGATGTCAGCAGCGGCGTCGAAGCGAGTCCGGGCAGGAAAGATCACGACAGGGTGCGGGCGTTCGTACAGGCTGTCAGACTTGTGTCATCATAGTTTCAGCGTTTATACTTTTATTCTTTAAACAGCTGAAGGAAAGTATATGGCGATACCAGATCGACATGGGCGGTTCGGACCTTACGGTGGTCGGTATGTGCCCGAAACCCTGATGCCGGCCTTGTTGGAATTGGAAGAGGTCTATCAAGGCACACATCGGGACAAGCGATTCCAAGCCGAGCTCAAACACTATCTGAAAGACTATGTCGGACGTCCCACCCCGCTATATTTTGCAGAGAGGCTGACGAAACGCCTGGGCGGCGCCAAAATTTATCTCAAGCGCGAAGACCTCTGTCATACCGGCGCCCACAAGATCAACAATGCCATTGGGCAGGCGTTACTTGCGAAGCGTATGAAGAAGCCCCGTCTCATTGCTGAGACCGGGGCGGGTCAGCATGGCGTGGCGACCGCGACCGTGGCGGCCATGTTCGGTCTGGAATGCGAGATTTATATGGGGACCGAGGACATGCAACGGCAGGCGTTGAATGTCTTTCGGATGCGATTGCTCGGCGCGACCGTCACGGGGGTCGATGCCGGTAGCCGCACGCTGAAGGACGCCATCAGCGAAGCTATGCGCGATTGGACCACGAACGTGGCGACGACTCATTACGTGCTGGGGTCCGTACTCGGCGCGCATCCCTATCCGATGATGATCAGAGATTTTCAGTCGGTGATCGGGCGGGAAGCCCGCAAGCAGATTCTGGCCGCGGAAGGCCGCCTGCCTGATGCTCTTATCGCTTGCGTCGGCGGTGGAAGCAATGCGATTGGACTGTTTCACGCCTTTGTCCCGGATAAGAAGGTCAGGTTGGTCGGTGTCGAAGCGGGAGGCCTGGGCATCGAAAGCGGGAAACATGCGGCACGGTTTGCGGGTGGCCGGCCGGGTGTACTCCAAGGCACAATGACCTATCTGCTTCAGGACGATAACGGCCAGGTCAATCTGACGCATTCCGTATCGGCCGGCCTGGACTATGCGGCGGTAGGGCCTGAACACAGTTTTCACAAAGAAACGAACCGTGCTCAATATACGTCCGTGACGGACGATGAGGCTTTAGCGGCGTTTGATCTGCTCGCGCGGGAGGAGGGAATTATGCCGGCGCTGGAGAGTGCTCACGCTATTGCCGAGGTGATGCGATCGGCCCCAAAAATGAAGAAAAGCCAAGTCCTCATTGTGAACTTATCTGGGCGCGGAGATAAGGACGTGCAGCAGGTCGCCAGGATGAAAGGCGTGACTCTGTAGCAGGATGTTGAAAACGGCCGGCAGCTTTGTTCTCGCGGCGCTCAGAGGCTCGACGTACCGGCTGGAGTACGCCTCACCTCTTCGCTTGCTGCGGCCGCGCTGGCAGCCCTTTTGAACATCCTGCAAGGAAGATTGTGAGAGACTAGCGAGAGGCACAGGTATACCGATATGAATCGCTTGGATGAGACATTGGATCGGCTGAAGGCAAAGGGCGAGAAGGCGCTCATCACGTACATTATGGCGGGCGATCCATCCCTCCAGGAGACGGAGCAATTGGTGCTTGAATTGGAGCGCGCCGGAGCTGACGTGATCGAGTTAGGGGTGCCTTTTTCCGATCCCATCGCCGATGGGCCGGTGATTCAGAAGGCGGCTGAGCGCGGCCTGCGAAGCGGGACGTCACTACGAATGATACTTGAGTCTGTCCGGCGCCTTCGCGCCGACACACAGATTCCCATCGTGCTCATGGCCTACTACAATAATATCCGCGCTTTTGGTGAAGCAGAGTTCTGTCGCAGGGCTGTCGAAGCCGGAGTGGATGGATTGATTGTCCCGGATATGCCTCCGGACGAGGCGGGACCTCTGCGGGATCCTGCCCGCGAGGCCGGTCTTCACGTGATCTTTTTGCTGGCCCCGACCAGCACGGCTGCACGGAGGGCGTATGTGGCGAAAGCTTCCGGCGGATTTGTCTATTATGTTTCCATCACCGGCATCACTGGGGCTAAACTGAGCGACATTGCGGGGGTGCGGGAGAACGTTGCCAAAATCCGAAAGTATACGAAGACGCCCGTGGCTGTGGGGTTTGGGGTCGCCACACCGGACGATGCCGCCCGATTGGCTGACGTCTCCGACGGCGTCATCGTGGGCAGCGCCATTGTCCGTCGGGTAGGGGAGCATGGACAGGATGGTCGGCTTATTCAGGAAGTGGGCGCCTTTGTTCGTTCCCTCAAGGCGGCGATGCAGCCTGCCTGACGGACAGGTCTACGCCGTCTGTTTTCATGCGGTAGGTCTCAGTTCATTCTTCCGCGATGATCATCGCTCGTTTCCCAGGACCCGCGTCCGAAATCACTATTCTCTCTCGTTAAAATCCACCAAGTATCCTATCGTTTCTTCACCTGGCACGCAGGTATCGCATCAGGGTGCTGTGCTGTCTTGCAACGACTAACGGTTCAACGAGGAGCGCTTATGGCCGCAGTGCGACGAATGGTGAATCCTACGATTCGCAAGAAGCCATCGAAACCTGCGGCAAGCGTAACACGCCGCAAGGCTGTGTCACGAAAGGTGAGGCCGTTATCCGGCGGTCGCTTGATCCGAAGCCTGCAGCAGCGGCTGCTCGAGGCTGTCAGTAGTTCAGCGGAGGAAGGTCGCTCGCCCATCGGTGTCTCAGCGGTGTTTGTGCAGTATTTTTGGCAACTGACAAAGGTCGATGCGATCGCCATTTATGTTCGTGATGAGCAAACCCGTGATATGACCTGTCTGGCGGAGGCCGGTCGTGGTGATGCGTCGATCGCCGCCGACTGGCGCAAGGTGCTGATAAGGGCAGAACATCAGGCGCATGTCACAAGCGGTGATCTGCATGCATTCCGGCTCCACCGCATCGGCCGATTGGAAGGTCTAGTGATGCTTCAAACTGGACCCGCTCAACGGTTGGCCGAGCGCAAGCTCTTGACCGTGTTGAGAGCGATTGAGCCCTGGCTGGCGGTGGCCCTGGATCATGCCCGATTGACCGTCAAGTATGCCGCCAAAATTCTCCGGATTCAGCATATGGAGCAGGTCAGCGATGTGCTCAATTCCTCGCTGGTGAAGGAGGAGAAACTGCGGCGGGCGTTGGATGCTGCCATTCGCCTGGTCGAAGCCGAAGCGGGCGCGCTCTTTCTGGAATCCCAAGACGGCACATTACAGCTGTACGCATTGAGTGGAGACCGAATCGCTGCCGTGCCATCGCTACGGTCTTCCGTCGCTGCCACTGTGCATCGCACAGGCCAACCGGTGCTGATCACGCACGGAGATCAAGATAGCCGCGTGACGTCACAGGAGGGATGGCACGGCCGTCATCCCTGTAGCGTCACTGGTATCTGTTCCGATCCGAGCCGGAGTCCAGGCAGTGGGCGTGTTGGAAGTCGTGAATAGACGCAGCGGGAAGCCGTTCAGCAACTGGGATGTGCTCGAGCTAGCCAGTCTGTCCAATCAATTCGGTCTGGCCATCGAGAACTTTCGGAGAGGAGCGACAGGGGCGGATGCATTGAAGCAGACGGGATAGGGCTAGCGTTTTTCAGGCGGCATGAATTTGATCATATCTGAGGCCAGCTTTGTCGCCAGATCCCGCATGTCCGGGCGGATGAAGAGGTAACTTTCTTTCACTTGATGCCGCGCCTTCCAGACAATGGCGCCGTTCACGGCGTCAACGAGCCGCATGCTAAGGCCCACCCTGGCGATATTGTCGCCTTCCTCCCTCGTGTATTCCCACGCGTTGACCTTCACCACCAACAGTGAGTCCGCGCCTAAGGCTTGGCCGATTTTCACGGCCGAGCTTTTGTCTGACTGGCCTGTCGTTTCCATGCGAGAGAAGTATGTCACCAGCGCATCGAAGGCGTCCTTAGTCGTTTGGAAGGTATCAGTCACCTGGTCTGGAGGCACTACTTTTTCGACTCGGCGGCTCTTGATCAACACTTTGGCTATGACTTCTTCCACGTCCTCCCGAGCGCTATCGTAATTTCCTGAGATTGGAAGAATGGCCATCGTTTTGGGATAGAAGCCACGCGCAGCAGGCCCTTCCCACATCTCTTGAAGACCGCCGCAGCCGGTCAGCAGCGCAAACAGCAGGAAAGTGAATAGGAGGCTGATCGGTGAAGGTTTCGGATTCGTCATGGCTCTAAAGGAAGTGTAGCAGATTGAATCAAGCTTGAAGCGTACCTTAGAAGGTCAAGGCTATGGAGCCGGATGCCAGGGCAGCTTGGTCTCTGAAATCATATCCGCCGGCGATGTCGATCCGCAAGTCTAGGATACGTAAACCGAATCCCGCCGTGGGAATAAATGGGGTCTTAGCGTCCTGCATATTTTTAAACGCGCCGAGCCTGAATGACAGGAGTTCCGAAAGAATGGTCTGCTCGGCACCGAGGCTCAAGAGCTGGCTGTAGAGGTCGGGGGTGAGCGTATTGTTCTTCGTGATGTCCACATCTGCAGTCAACGTCAATGAATTGTACGGATTGACGGCTAAGCCGGTTCTTATCTGAGGCAGCAGCTTGAATTGATCCCCGTTCGGGGCATCAAAGGTCGGCGCGGTGATGTCCTTGGCGACAATACCCATCCGAAGCCAGGAGGCGGGCCGGAACATCGCTCCTAGGTCGAGACCGAGTGCCGTTGTGATCTTAGCGCGGCCGATATCTTTGAAGATCCGAATGTCGTCGCTGGCTCCTTGAATGTCGGTGGCGCCCGTATAGGCTGCGCCTTGAATGATTTTCCCGGAGACGCCGATCGAAAATATGCGATCCATGAACGCGTAGGCGTAAGACAGGACGGCTTGCCGGGCTTCCAGTCCGTTCATGGAAAATTGTCCGTTGACCGTCAGATTGCTGCCGTTATTGGTGAAACCGACCGGACTGCGCAGGAAGCCGCCGCCCGTGGCAACGTCGGAAATGTTGAATCCAAGCGCGTGTTCCCCGAAGTTGCCCTTGATGTAGAATCCTCCGGAAGCGGTCGCCGTTAAATTGGTGCCCGGTTGGTTGATACGGTTCACGAACTGCTGAAGGCGGGCGACGTTGGCAGGCGACGTATCGTTCAAATTGATGGAATTGATGTCCTTGATCGAATCGAAGACGTCGCCGCGGTCGATCCCCTGACCGCCACCTTGGATTCGGATATCGAACTTTTTACTCATCACCATCCCAGCAGGGTTCCAGTAGGTTGCGAGGGAGTCGGCTGTTGTTGCTACGCCGGCTCCGCCCATACCCATCTGCCGAGATCCAACAAACACAAATTCTGCGGCCGCCGCTTGGAACGGCAGGAGGATGGTCAGAAGAACAGCAATGGCCCGGATGCATGACGCTATCTGTTTCATAGGATATGGGAAATTCGCAAATCAGCTCGACGACGGGCCAGTCTACGAAAAGATATGAAAGGCGTCAAGAAATCACGATCATGGCCCTCGCCGCCCCGTCTTTGGAATCAGATATGGCGTGGACGGCTGCGGTGGAGGTCCGCCTACTGAGAGACGATCATGCCGTCCTGCATGGACACGATCCGATCGGCATGCGCAGACAGTTTGTCATTGTGAGTCACGATGACGAAGGTGGTTCCACGCGAGCGATTCAGTTGACGAAGCAGGGCAAACAGGGCATCTCCGGTATGGCTATCGAGGTTGCCTGTCGGCTCGTCGGCTAGGACGAGGTCCGGTTGCTGCATCAGGGCGCGCGCGACGGAAACCCGTTGTTGCTCACCGCCTGACAATTCCCCAGGCTTATGGTGTAGTCGTTCACCTAAGCCGACTTCGCACAGGAGCTTTGTCGCTTCACCTGCAACGTCCGCGAGATCGCGTTTCTGGATCATGGCCGGAAGACAGGCATTCTCCAGGGCTGTAAATTCCGGCAGCAGATGGTGAAATTGAAACACGAACCCGACTCGTCTATTTCTAAATTCTGCCTGTTGTTGTTCGGTGAGTTGAAACAGATCCTGTCCTTCGAACGACACCGTGCCCTTCGTCGGACGATCTAACGTGCCCAGAATCTGGAGGAGGGTGCTTTTTCCGGCTCCGGAGGCTCCCATGATGGCAATGAGTTCCCCACGCTGGATCTGGAGATTGATGTTGTTGAGTACCACCAGCTCTCGCCCGCCCATGGGAAATGATTTGTAGAGTCCGACGACGTCAATCATGCCTTAACGGCGCTCTCTGATGTTGAATGCCACTTGGCAAGTGTCAAAATATCTCGGTACCCGGATTGGCTATTCATATCGCAACGCTGCAGCCGGGTCGAGCTTCGCCGCTTGAAGCGAGGGATAGAGCGTGGCGACAAAGCTGATCACGATGGCTGAGCCTGCCACGAGCAACACATCCGATCCCGTGACGTGGACTGGGATGCGGGATATGTAATAGACGGTCGGGTCGAACGTCCAAAACGTCTGGATCAGCCAGAGGAATGCATAGCCGAGCGGGACGCCGATCGCGGCGCCGGAACAGCCGATGATGAGGCCGTTGAGCATGAAAATACGCATGATGCCCTTGCGGGTCGCTCCCATCGCCTTGAGGATGGCGATCTCGCGCTGCTTTTCCGTCACGATCATGGTGAGGGTGCTGACGATATTGAACGAGGCCACAATCGTGATCAGCACCAACAACAGGAACATCATGGTCTTCTCAAGTTTCAGCGCCGAGAACAGATTGCGATTCATCTGCATCCAATCCCTGGCCCAGAAGGAAAAGCCGAGGCTCTGTTCAATCGTGCGGCCGATATCCGCCGCGCGGAACACGTCGGTCACCTTAACCTCAATACCCGTCACGCTGGCGCCCATATTGAAAAACTTCTGCGCTTCGCCCAGTTCGATATAGGCGAGAGAGGAGTCGTACTCATACATGCCGGACTGAAAGAGGCCGACCACGACGAACTGCCGGATCTTCGGTGTCATGCTGGCACCTGTCACCGGGCCGACCGGGGACACGACATTCAACGTGTCGCCGGTGAAGACGCCCAGCCGCATCGATAATTCTTTCCCCAGAATAATGCCTGGTCGCATGGCTGTGTCGGGCCCGTTGGGTTCGCGCTCCTTCTCAGGAATAGTCACCTTAATCGGGCGCGACAATTCATCGAGGTTTCCGCCCAGGAGGTTGTGCGCCAGTTCCGTGACGGTGCCTTCGCGCGCCGGATCGATTCCCCGGAGAATGATGCCCTGGACGCCCGATGGTGAGGTCAGGAGGACTTGGCGGAAAATGAACGGGGTAGCAGCGAGCACATCCGGGACGGCCGCGACCTTCTTCACCTGCTCCTCGTAGTCGACCATCGACTCTTTCATACGGTCATTCACCAAGATGTGCGCCGTGGTGCCGAGAATCTTGGCCTGAATATCTTCCTTGAACCCGGTCATGATGCCGACTGTGCCGATTAATGCCGCGACGCCGAGCGTGATCCCAGCGATGGAGACAATTGTATTGAAAGAAATGGTGCGGTTGCGGCGTTTCGCGCGCAGGTAGCGCAGTCCGATAAAGATCTCGTAGGGAAGCGCCATGTCTACTTTTCCGGCCTGCCAGGCTGTTGAAACACGCCTCCGGCTTTGTTCTCGCATCGCTCAAAGCCTCGACGTAGCACAGTGAGTACGCCTCGGCTTCTCGCTCGCTGCGGCCTCGCCGAGAGGCGCGTTTGAACAACCTGGAGTAGGAGTAAGGTGTGCTGTTGTGTCATTTTTCCGGCCTGAGCTGGGGGAAGAGGATGACATCTCGTATGGAAGCTTGATTGGTGAAAAGCATGACCAGGCGATCGATGCCGATGCCTTCGCCGGCGGTCGGCGGCATGCCATATTCGAGGGCGCGAAGAAAATCCTCGTCGATTCGATGGGCTTCTTCGTCACCGGCTTCATGCTGGGCGGCCTGGGCTTCGAAGCGCTCACGTTGATCGAGAGGATCATTCAACTCCGAGAAGGCGTTGGCGATTTCGCGGCCCGCGATATAGAGCTCGAAGCGATCGGTGAGCGAGGGATCCGTGTCCTTCCTGCGCGCCAGCGGCGAAATCTCAATCGGGTAGTCCGTGATGAAGGTTGGCTGCTGCAGACCCGGCTCGACCGTTTCCTCAAAGATATTGTTCAGAATACTGACCAAGGACTCTGTGGGAGAGACTTCGACGCCCAAGCGTTGCGCGGCTGCCAGAGCCTCGTCGCGATTCTTGAGGACAGAGGGAGGCAAATGGTTCACCTCCAGAATCGCTTGATGATAAGACCAACAGCGCCAGGGCGAGGCGAGGTTGATCTGCGTGCCCTGATAGTCGATGGTCGTCGTGCCAAGGATGTCTTGCGCCAGCCGGGAGACGAGGGCTTCCGTTAGTCGGATCAAGTCCTGGTAGTCGGCATAGGAGACGTAAAACTCCAGCATGGTGAACTCGGGATTGTGAATCGTCGAGATCCCCTCGTTCCGGAAGTTGCGGTTGATCTCGAACACCCGCGGAAAGCCGCCGACGATCAGCCGCTTCAGATACAATTCCGGCGCGATGCGAAGATAGAGGTCTGTCCCCAATGCGTTGTGATGGGTGACAAAGGGCTTGGCGGCCGCCCCGCCGGGAATGGGATGCATCATTGGCGTTTCCACTTCCAAGAATCCGCGCTCGATCAGAAACGCGCGAATACCTGAAATGATGCGACTGCGTAATGCGAAGATCTGATGGACCTGGGGATTGGCGATCAGATCGACGTACCGCTGCCGGTACCGAGTCTCGACGTCGGTGAGACCGTGCCACTTTTCCGGCAAGGGACGAAGCGCTTTGCTGAGAAAGGTGAGGGTCTTGACCTCCACCGTAAACTCGTTGGTCTTCGTGCGAAACAAGACGCCGGTGACCCCGATCCAGTCTCCCAGATCCAGCCCTTCTGAAATGTGGTGGGCTTGTTCACCCAGCGTATCTTTCTTGAGATACACCTGCAGCCGGTCCGATCCGTCTTGCAGGACCGCGAAGGCCGCCTTGCCGAACCGCCGGAGTCCGACCACGCGCCCGGCAATCGTACAGCTGATCTGTTCCTGCTCGAGCACCTCTTTGGATTTGTCGCCGTGTAGTTTGACGAGTTCGCCGGCGTGATCTTTGACCTCAAAGCGCGTGCCGTAGGGCTGCACGCCGAGCTGCCGGAGCTGATCGAGTTTCTTGATGCGTTGTTGGCGCTGATCGTTGATTTCATCCATCGGTATAGTCGTTCGTCCCTCGTCGTTCAGGCTCCCGTCACTCGCACGACGCTTTACGAGATTCGCTTCGCGTGTCGTGTCTTGCGGCTAGAGGTCGTCGTCCTTCATGGCCACCGGTTCCGGGGCCTTGCCGCCCGTCAGCTTTTTCTGGAGATAGGCCTGGATGAAACCGTCGAGTTCACCATCCATGACGGCAGAGACCTGACCGACCTCGTAGCCTGTCCGGTGATCTTTGACCATCTGATAGGGCTGGAATACGTATGAACGGATCTGGCTGCCCCAGGCAATGTCTTTTTTCTCGCCGACGATGGCATTGAATTCGGCTTCTTTCTTGCGCTGCTCCACTTCGAACAAACGGGCCTTCAAAATCTTCATCGCCCCATTGCGATTCTGCAGTTGGGACCGTTCGTTCTGGCATTGCACCACGATGTTCGTGGGAATGTGGGTGATACGAATGGCGGTCTCAACCTTATTCACGTTCTGACCGCCGGCGCCGCCGGCCCGAAACGTGTCGATCCTGAGGTCTTTATCATCGATTACTACCTGGACATCATCGTCGAGTTCGGGATACACGAAAACCGACGCAAACGAGGTATGACGCCGTTTGTTTGCATCGAAAGGGGAGATGCGCACCAGACGGTGCACCCCGGCCTCGGCCTTGAGGTAGCCGTAGGCATAGGGGCCGGTCACGGACAGGGTGGCGCTTTTGATCCCGGCCTCGTCTCCTGCGAGCAGGTCTAGCGTTTCAACCTTAAAGCCCTTTCGCTCGGCCCACCGCACATACATGCGGAGGAGCATCTGTGCCCAGTCTTGCGACTCCGTTCCACCGGCGCCCGGATGAATCGCAAAGATCGCATTGCTGGAATCCAACTCACCAGATAACAGCAGCTCGATGCGGAACTGAGCGACGGCCTTCTCAAATTGGCTGAGTTCGTCGATGAGTTCCCCTTCCAGTCCCGGGTCACCTGTTTCCGTCGCCAGTTCGAGCATCGCTTCAATGTCGCTCTGCCGACGCTCGGTCTCTCGCCAGCGACTCAACTCTCGATCGAGGGTTGCTTTGCGGCGATTGACCTTGGCGGCAGCCTGGGTGTCTTTCCAGAAGTCCGGTTGGGCGGTCTTGGCGTCGATGTCGTTGAGTTCAGCAGTCATCCGAGCCAGGTCAAAGATGCCCCCGTAAGTGAGCTAACTGCTCCCCGAGAGTGCGAACACGGGTCGGGACATCTTCGAACATGGCACGTTCCTTTCTTGGATCAGGCTGGTCGACCGGCCGGCTCGCCACCGGCTGGTTCTGTGTCGTGTGAGAAATAGCCCGTCAGGCACAAAAGCGCGGTGAGTATAACACAGGCATATGCAAAGAGATCACCGTATTGCGCGTAAAAGGTCTGTTGATGGCCGATGCTGATCGTCGCCTTCATGGCCTCTTGGGTGAAGATCGAAGACTGTTGCGCAATGTGCCCATAGGGGTCGATGAAGCCGGAGATGCCTGTGTTCGCCGCCCGCGCGAAGGCGACGCGATTTTCCACCGCGCGAAAGACCACCATGCCGAAATGCTGATAGGGCGCTGACGAAGGACCGAACCAGGCATCGTTAGTAATCGTAATCATGAATTCTGCGCCGTTCGCCGCAAATTGCCGCACGAGGTTGGGGAAAATGACTTCATAGCAGATCACGACACCGAATTTTAGGTGGAAATCCGTGGCTGTGGATCCCGCCGCCATCGGGGGCACCTTCTCCTGCGGTTTGAACATCAACAACGTCGACCCCGGACCGGCCTCAAAATCGCCGATCCCATCCACCAGTTTGTCCAGGAAGAACAGCAAGGAGTGGTGGAACGGAATGTATTCGCCGAAGGGGACGAGATGTTGTTTGTCATAGCGGCCGAGAATCTGTCCATCCGTCGCGAGCAGATAGGCGCTGTTGAGCAAAAACGGGCGGCCGTCGGGATATCGTCGTAAGGCGGGACTGCCGAAGAGCAACGGCGCGCCGGCTCTGCGCGCCATGTCGATCACGATGGCCCGATACTGCGGTTCCATTTCAAAGACGAAGGGGGTGGCAGCTTCCGGCCAGACAATGAGATCGAGGTCCTCACCCAATCCGGCGGTGAGACGATCATACCGCGCCATGGTTTCCTGCCGAAACGCGACATCCCATTTTTGGGCCTGTTCGACGTTCGGTTGCACGACACCCACGGAGAGCGTGCGCGTGGGCGTGTGCTCTGCGGCGGTCAGCAGCGTGGTGCCGTACAGCAGGGCCACGCCGAATCCAGATGCAGCGGCGACGGTGGAAGGCCAAGGAAAGGCACGAATTTGAAACCCTCGATAGGCTTTGAAGCCCCAGATGATCGTTTCCGCGAGCGCCGCATTCACCAGCACCAACAGGAAGGAGACGCCATAGACGCCAAAATGATCGGCCAGTTGAATGATCGGGAGCCACTGATACTGGGAATATCCAAAGAGCGCCCATGGCAGGCCGGAGAGAAAGTAGGTACGAATCAATTCCAGAGTGACCCAGAGAAAGGGGGCGGGCAAAAAGCCTAATGTCGGGAACACCGTTCTGATCCAGGAGAGTCCGCCGGCATAGATGGCCACATAGAGACCGAGATAGACCGTCAGCAATAACATGACCAATGCCGCGATCGGGAGCGGCACCTTCCCGTACATGTTCATCGCGGTGATGACCCAGAACATGGAGCCGGTAAAGGCGAGCGTGCCGGCGAGCCATCCAAATCGAAAAGCACGGCCTGGCGACACATATTCGACCGCAACATGAAGGGGTACCAGCGCGAACCAGGCGAGTACACCAAGGTCGAAGGCTGGGAATGAGAGTGGATAGAGGAAACCGCTCGCGCAGGCAAGCAGGATGAGGCGTGCGCGGGAAATGGTCATTGCGCGTAACTTAACGAAAGTTCGGAAGAGATTCAACCGTACTGTTTGTCACGATCGCGATGCAGGCAGAAAATAATCACCCAGTCTTTGAATGAGCCGAGTGGAGCAACTCGTCAGTGCCAGGCTCAACTATCGTCTAAGCCTCCCGCTGAACGAGTGGCCCCCGCCAGAACCGGAGGACACAGGGGCTTGTGGCTGAGGGGTGGCCATTCCTCTCGGTTGGATAGGCAACAGGGGTGCGGGCGTCAGGAAGCTTGGGGGAGTCGGCGTTCCGAAAGCGGTGGCTGGACCGGACAGGGCGCCGGGAGGTGAGCTCGATGTGTGTGAAGGAAGGTTGGCCCCTTGGTGACTGACCCCTTTGTGACCGTGAGCATCCGAATAGATCGCTTCATGCCTACCCAAAGGCGCCAGCATGCCATGTATACCGGCATGCTGTTGGATGATCGAAGGTTCTGCATAGACTGGTGTAAATTCGATGACGAACAAGACTGCAGAGAGGACGAGTAGGAAGCCGATGTATTTCATGGCGTGTCTCTTGAGAGTGAAAATGACAGGCTATTTCCATCCTACCAACACTTCGTATCAGAACGGGATCGGCATTCTCATTCCGTTTTGAATAGCCGATCGGCTGCAACCCGCGCCCTCACTTGACTCTTCCCATATTGACCGAGTTTTGAGCGAAGCGTAGACTGTACCTACGACTCGATACCACCCTTCATGGAGGTGGTCGCATGGTCTTCCGTGGCGAATATGGCCGCCGCTCGGGCCACGCCAGTCTTGTCTCTTCCACCTTCACATCTCAGCAGTCTCAGTGCCTGCTCGAGCAGGACCCACGCGGGATTGCCTCCTATCTCGTAGCACAGCGGAACGGTCCCGCTAGAAATCACACCTGCGCGCGCTTATCTATTAGGGACGGACCTTTCACGCAGGACAATCAACCTCGGTCCGTTCTCCCCCGATCCTCATATCACCGCTGTCTGGTCCACCCTACTCTACAGGAGGACACCTCTATGAGAAAACGACAGGAAGGCTGTGTGCATCGGACTCAGGCGCGACGGCAGCCTGCCTGTTTGCCACGCGTCGAATTTTACCCGAGGCAGGGAGGAGGGCATCATGGGACGGAAATTTGACCATGTTGATGTCATGGCGGCTATCGGATTGGTCGCCACGCTGTTTGGAGGGTATCTCTTCGTCACTGCCGCCGACGGATTCTGGCAGGCGCCTTCAATCAACACCATGACCACTGCCGTAGTCAGTAATGGCCCATCCACCGGAATGGAGTACTTACAACCGGTACTGGGGCAGACCATTCTTCAGGATATTCTGCTCGACCGTCATGCTGGTGCGGCAGTATCAACCTCCGCGATGGAATTGAATGACGCTGTCAGTGAGTATCAACGAATATCTACCACCCTCTTGAGTCCGCTGGTATTGGCGGAGTTGGCGGCGTTCGGCCAGGAAGCCGACCATCGTTCGCGCCTGCAGTTCGTGATGGGCAAGTCCATCGTCAATCAGACTCGTCGCGGCATCACGAGCGGGATCCTCTCGGCCGACCAATACGCGAACGACTTCAACACCAGGCTGATTCGGACGGCTGAGCTCACAGGGCAGCGCATGCATGATCAGTACGAAGTCACACGACAGGCGGCGCTTGGTCGATCGATCGTCGAGGCGATCCAGGAAGAAAATCGATTGGCGACGACGACGCAGGAGCGGATCGGCCGGGCGGTCATGCAGGTCACTCAGGCGCAGGGGTTCTATGGAGAAGCTAAAGCCGCATTGCAGACTCAACTCGCAAGCGCAGCCATTGCGGCTGTGCGTAGTCATGCGGTGATGGATCGGTTGGCCCTGTCGGAGGAGATGCCGATTGAACGGAGCATGGTTGCGTATCACACGAATGCTTCCGCAGACGTCTCTCGTGAGTCATTGATCCTCGCTTGTCTGGCACTGATCGCCCTCTTCGTCGGCGGTCTGGCGTTCGGTACCAGAAGAAGCGATGTTGAGAGTATTCCGATATGGAAATTGGAAACACTCCTGCAGCTACATCGTTCCAGTAGATAATCGTGCACCCTGGGAGCCGTCGGCTCCCAGGGGTGTCAGAGGAGGTCAATCATGTCTTGGGAAAACTGGGCCGTGGCAATCGGGCTCGGTGCGCTCCTTATGATGTTCTTCGTCCTGATGGAGCTATTCTTCTCGGGCGGGCGATATCCGATGGACCATTCGCATCGGAAATAAGAGAAGTGGCGGAGTGATTGTGGGCGACTCACGGCCGAAGCTTTAATTCAGACAGGACCACAGGCCAGGAAGCATGACCTTTGCCATCGCTTTGAGTTCGGATTCCGATTGCGGTGGAACGCCGGAAAGAGCAATCCCAAAATCTTTTCCTTTGGCCCATCGTACTGTGCCCCGGCGGATTAACATTGGAATATCGGGAGTAGGTTGAATGACGATGACAACCAATTCCATCCCCACACTCACCAGCTCTTGACCTCGAATTCGACCTCCTGATGCGGTAATATCCTCGGTCACGCCGATCGTCTGAAAGGTCCCATTAGAATAATAAATCGGACATTGAGCCGGAATGCGACGAGGCTCACGTTCACGATAAGCGTTCATCTGGAGAGCATTCCTTTCCTCGGGCGATGACGGCGCACCACCTGCATCAATGCCAAACCAGGGGCAGGGCAGGAATATTTCTCCTGCCACAACACGAGCGTCGCGGCCATTATTCCCCCCAACGTATCGCTCATAAGGTCGTGTAGCGACGTTTCACGACCAGGTGCCGAGCCCTGTGCCACCTCCGTCCACAAGCCGAATACCATTGATAGCAAGATGCCGCACAACATGGCATAGGATAGGGGCCAGCCTCGTCGGCGAAAACCCTGAATGAGTAACCAGGCCAGAGTCCCATAGGCCGGCACATGGGCCATATCCCTCCAGTTTTCGGGAACCAATGAGATGAGTGTGCCGTGGAAGCCGATGCCTGGCGAAGCGACGGCGAGACCGACCAGAAAAAACATGTAACCCAAAATGAGGGCGACAACAAGAACCATGTGGGGATCCTTTCGTGGGTTTACATGACCTTCCGCAGAGTACTGCGGTAGTTGTCTTAGGCGCCAGCCGTCATTGGGCCGAGGGCCTTATGCTTTCGAGGGGCGCAGAACGCTGTCAATTGAAAATGGGGATGAAGCAGACTGTCGGACAGGTAATGAGGGTTAGGTCGTTTTCCCAGGCTTCTGATGAAGCCACTGCTCTGGATTTCTCGAACAAGCTTGATAGGCCTGGCCAAATCCCAGGACCAGGTGGGCATCAGTCATCCGCAGTTTCCACAAAGCAAAGTCTTCGAATCCAAACATCAGCTGTGACTGAGGGAACTTCAATACGTACAGCTGCTTCACAGTTTCGTACGCCGCATCCGTGGAGGGTAGGATCACTGCGTCACCCTGCAGGTTAACGCGCTGCAGGGCCGATGGATTTTTCCCTGGCTTGTCTGGCTCGGCAATAAATAGACTGACCCGTGAATCTGCCGATACATGTTGTGTGTGAAGCGCGAGTCGACTCAGATGGAGATACACGCGAGACCAGTTGTTTCCAAACACGTAGGGCACATGAGAGCCGAACGGATGGCCGTCTCGCAGGGTCAGTAAAACCCCAGTGCGTACCTCATTAACCAACTGTGCCAAAGCAGCTCGAACCTCGTCACTCGACATCGTATCCGGCATAGACATCGACAGACCTCCACGTCAGCATACTGTAGCGACTCCCCAGAATTGTCCAGATATTGGGGGGTAAACACCCCTCCCATCTCCCGCCTCAACCGTCTTCCCTTTGCGTCCAGAACGACGACAGGGTAACATGAGCGGCGGTCGAACATGTTAGAAGAGTGAAGATTGAAAGGGAGACACACTATGAGAGACATGCGGCGGGGATGGTTACTGGTAGCCCTCTGTATCATGATGGGGTGGAGCGGCTGCGGTGGCGGCAAGCAAGCGGAGATTCAAGAAGACCGGCTTACCGTCGGGCGTGTACAGGGCGAAGTGAAAGTTGGAATGTCTGCAGCTCAAGTGGCGGAACTGCTGGGATCGCCGAACATCGTGACCACGGATGATAAGCGTCGGGAGGTCTGGATTTACGACAAAGTGTCGACGGATCGTGTCGATACCGCGAGTTCCTCCTATGCCGGGCTCATCATTCTGGGGACCAACTCCAGTGACCGCTCAAGCTCGCAAAGGCAGCGCACTCTCACTATCATAATAAAGTACGACGAAGACAAAAAGGTTCGGGACTTTGCCTACAACTCCACTCAATTCTGAGTGCTCAGGTTGGCTCACGCCGCGTCTGCTCATGTGTATTTTGCTGAGTGTGGCGGTGCCGGTGGTGGCCGCCGGCTGTGTGCGGCAACATACACAACCGTCGGAGCTATTCCAGCTCTCACCGGAAAGTAACGCCAACCGCGCGATGCAGACTCGTTTCTTCGAGACGACGAACGACAAAGAGCTACTTTCCGCTTCAGCCGCTGCCTTGCAGGATCTTGGGTTCCAGGTAGAAGAAAGCGTACGGGAGGTGGGTTTTCTGCGGGCTGCCAAGGAACGCAGCGCGCGTGAATATGGCCAATACCTCAATCAGTTTTTCGTCTGGCTCCTCTCGCTCGGTCACCTGATCATGCCGGTCGATTTGCATCAGAAAGTAGCCGCCACCATCGTGACGCGTCCACTGAACCAAGACGGCTCGCGGCAAGAAGTTCGGATCATGTTTTACCGGGTCCTGTGGAAGGGGGAGGGGCAAGCCGACCGTAATTACATTCCGCCCGGTGAGCAAAAAATGGAAATGATCCGCGATCCGGAAATTTATCAGCAATTTTTTGCGAAGCTTTCCAAAGCGGTGTTTTTGGAACCGCATGCGATTTAACTGCGAGGATTCATGAGCTGGATACGAAAGCTAGGGGCAGGGGCAATCGTCACGGGGTGTCTGATGCTGTACGGTTGCACGGCGCCGGAACCGCGCAAGGAGCTCTTCGCGCCGACCGAGGCGCAAATGAAAATCCGCAGCGCGCAAACTCGCACATTCGAGGTGCAGGATCGCACCGTGGCCATGCGCGGCGTCATCGCGGCGCTACAGGACTTGGGATTTATTATTGAACGCGCGAATGAGCCGTTAGGCTTGGTCACGGCGGCGCGGTTTGCCGAGCCAAATTACTATGATGTGCTTGGCGTAACGGTCACTGTACGGCCACAAGGCGACGGAAAGACCATGATCCGCGCCAACGCCATCTATAATAACAAGCCGATCGAGGACCCGAAGGTGTACCAGAACTTCTTTGCGGCGGTGGAACGCTCGCTTTTTCTGACAAAGGACTAAGGAGTGAGTACGACATCCGGCAGTGCGACCTCTCAATTGGGCGTCATCCATTCAAGGTGGATCGCATGTCTGCTGACACTCGCTGGAATGATAACCGGATGTTCGCCCTACGAATGGCGGCATGAGAATCAATGGGAGTCCCGCGATCAAATCTGGTTGTCCGAAGCCAGCCAAGTAAAAGTCCGTGCCGCACAAAGCCGAATCTTTGACACCACTGACCGTCCCAGGACCCTTCAAGCCGTGGTGTCCACGTTTCAAGATCTAGGTTTTTCCGTGGAAGTATTGGACGAAGAACTCGGCATCGTGTCCGGCAAGAAGTTCGAGGATTATGAAGCCTCGGAATGGGGTGATCCATCCTACTATACGTATCGGGACGACGGACTTCTGATTCTCACCAGGCAGTTTCGCAGTTGGGGACCCTTCTACCACCGGAGCGACCTTGTCCGCCTTACCGCAACCGTTCGGCCACGCGGTGATCAGCAGCTGGTGGTGCGCGCCAGCGCGCAGTATTATTTGAAGGCCATTGAATCTCCCGAACCCTATCAGCAGTTCTTTCGCACACTGGAGCAGGCGCTTTTCCTTCAGGCCAACAACGCGCAATAGGAGTTCCTTCGGATGATTCAGTTCAGCGCATGAGCAGATCGGCACTCTTGCCGCTCTTGGCTCTTGAGAGGGTGAGTAGCGATACTGAAGCTCGATCCCTGTCACACTCACCGCAAAGTCGCATCATCCATCCATCTCCACGTTGATCGTTCAACTATGGGTTTTCGAACCCCACCGCGAGTGCTCGTCGGCATACCATTTCCCCCGGTGTTGATTGCTTTCAGCGAGGTCGAGATATCTCAGGCGTCACAGGAACCCTGTGAACATTCAGGTCGCCCTTCGGCAATGCGCAGGTGCATTATTGAGGTTGAGGTGCTTAATCCACGTCGCGACTCAACCCAACACGGCCGGACGACGTTGCTGTCTGCGCGAGTTAGGCCCGTAGCGCCATCTGTCGGAGAAACGCTCCTGTATTCTCATTTGCGCCAGCGATGAACTCGGCGTTTGTCGGAAAGGGTGTGATAGTACTCGGGGGGTATGATGGCCGGCTTCGTTTTGCGGTGTGACGGTCCTCTCGAGCAGGAGGCTTGACTGTTGATGGTTGTCGGCCTAGCCTGTGTGGCATATTTACCATCCAACCAGGGAGGTCGTTATGTCTGTTGCACGCGTGACGGAAATTATTGCCGCTTCGCCCAAGAGTTTTGACGATGCCATTCACCTCGGCATCGCCCGCGCAAATAAAACGCTACAGAATGTGAAGAGCGCCTGGATCGAAGACCAGAAGGTGGATATTGAGGATGGGAAGATCACGCAGTACCGTGTGGCACTGAAAGTCACGTTTGTTCTGAAAGATTAAGGAATTAGAGGAACAACATGAAGAATGTGGAAATGACCGTCGAAGGAACTCTATTGACCATCAAGGTCGATCTCTCAAAAGAGTTCGGACCGTCAGCCTCTGGGAAGACTATTATCATTGCCTCGACAGAAGGCAATGTCACCATTCCTAACCGAGAGGAAAAAATCGGGCTCAATGTCTATCGAAAAAAATAGCATCTGTGATCGATAGAAATGATGAGGGGATAGCTCAGGGAGACTGCGCGCGATTGACTCCGACGTCGGGCGCGGCGGTATTCGGGGGTTGGCTTCTTGTTGTAATAGGATAGTGCCTGATTAGGAAGTAGAACGGCCGAACGATTTCACTGGTTCGTTGAATGCCATGTCCATGACCCCGCGCACACTCGCTCCTGCTGAAACTGTTACACCTGCCATCCTCATAGTCGATGACGATCCTGACATTTCGCTCGTCCTGCACGACCTCCTCGAGCATGCCGGCTACCGGGTACAGGTGGCCGGCACTGGAGCAGAGGCGCTCGCCCGGGCCAGGGCGGATTCTTTTGCCGCGGTACTGCTGGACTTGATGTTGCCGGACATGGACGGACTCTCCGTTCTCACACTCTTGAAACAGATCGATCCTGTATTACCCGTGATCATGCTGACGGCGTTTGTCGAAGTCGCCAAGAAACACGGGTCCTTGACGGAGGGCGCATTCGGCTATTTGACCAAGCCTTATGACGGTGAAGAACTCAAAGCCCTTATCCAGCGCGCGGTGGGAGTGAAGCATTTGTCGATCGAGGCCGCCGCGGCTAAACAGGCCTTGACGGCGAGCGAGGACCGGTTTCGAGAAGTTGTGCAGACCGCTCCAGACGCGATTGTGCTGGCCGACGGCGACGGATTTATTTTGTCCTGGAATGGTGCGGCCGAGCGACTGTTTGGGTATCGGTCGGAAGAGGTCCTGGGACAATCCTTGACCAGGATCATGCCGGAACGGTACCGCGGCAATCACCAACGAGCGTTGGATCGGGTCCGCAACACGGGCGATCTACGCCTGAAGGGCACGATCGTGACCATGCACGGTTTGCACAAGGATGGCAGGGAGTTTCCAATCGAAATGTCGCTGAGCAGTTGGATCTCCGGTGGCCAGCGCGTGCATTGCGGCATTGCGCGCGACATCACGGCCCGCAAGGAAGCTGAGGCGCGTCTCGTGCAACAACAGATCGAACAACAGGTCCTGTTAGACCTGATTCCCGCGATGGTGTGGTATAAAGATTCCCATAATCGCATCGTGCGGGCGAATCGGCGAGCAGCTGAATCCATTAATAAGACCGTGGCAGATATTGAGGGGCACTCGACCGATGAGTTCTATCCGGACGAGGCCGAGAAGTATCATCAGGATGATCTGGAAGTGATTCGTATCAGGGCGGCCTAAGCTGGGTATCGTGGAACCCTATCGAACCGGGTCAGGGGAGAGATCTTGGGTGCAAACCGATAAGGTGCCCTATTTGGATCCAGAGGGTCACATTCTTGGAGTCCTGGTGTTCGCGCAAGACGTGACGGAGCGCCGACGGTCAGATGAGGCCTTATATGAATGCGAGGAACGTGTACGGATCCTCCTGGACTCTGCGTTGAACGGCATCGTCATGGTCGACGGAAATGGAAGGATCCTGATGGCAAATGCCCGCCTTGGAACGCAATTCGGATATGAGAACGGGGAGTTGCTTGGGCAATTCGTCGAGACGCTCATTCTTCCGCGGTGGCGCGGTCGGTATCAGGCCCATCGCTCAGCCGTTCTTGCTCACCCGAAGACCATGGATTTGAGCAATGGTTCTGACCTCATCGGTGTGCGAAAAGACGGGACAGAGTTCTCCCTCTCCATTCACCTCACCCCCCTGACCACTACCCACGGGGTTTACGTCGTCACGTTCGTGACCGATCCTCACGGGTCCGCATGAATCCTCGTCTCATCCTCATCATGTGCGTGCTTGCGTTCATCGGGCTGTTACTGATCGTAGGAGCTCGCACATTCTCTCGCTGGGTGAAGATCCATTATCCTCGGCAAGCATCCGCCGTTCTCCTAGGACTGTGGATCCTTGGGATCACTGGAGGTTGGCTCATCGTGCGGGAAATACGAGACGAGCCCACCTATCAGCCCAATGATCTCATTACGTTGCAGCAACCAGTGGTGGTAAAGACAATTGCGCTTGAGCGAGATTCCCGTGCCGTGACCTGCGTGGTAGACCTCCATGAACATCTCGGCGTGATGGAGATCCAACGCGAAAGTGGGACGTTGAAAGCACGCGTGGAAAGTAACAATAGCTCGGCCGCGCTATATTGTCCTGTCGGCTCAGAAGTGCATGTTGAAATAGCCTGGCTCCATCGACCGACGGTGACCCGGAGAGAATGAGACGCAACCGAATCCGTCGAGTCTCTCATGTGATTTCCTGCCGCATTTCACAAATGTTCCACCGTTCATTTAGCCTGATATGGTCTTGACAAGCGACGAGATGCCCGCCCCATTCTTAGCCAGCCGATTTCATTTGGGAATGAAAGTGCCGCAGAGCCACAGTGAGGCATAGCAATCCGCTCCAAGACACAGAGAGACTTTAGGTCTCTCCGTCCATCGATCGCACCTGGGGGACGTGGCGCGCATCGCCCAGCCTGCAGGCTCGGCCTTGTCCGAATCCTCCGCGACCACGCATAGGTGGAACAATGCGCATGCTGCCTTGTTCGCATAGACCTGCGAGAATCGTCATTGATTCAGGAACGAATACAACCCTGAGCGCGCATCGCCTCGCGCCAAGCCATCCGAGCATCCGGCACCACGCGCCGAAGGCTATTCGACTGGCCTCAAACCAGGGTGTCGGAAGGTAACTAGGGCTTCCCCGAGCTACTCCTGCAGCGCCGCAATGGTATCGTTTGCATGCTAGGTCGGTACGCGCTACTCACTCAAAAGGAGATTCAACTATGCCTCGTAGAGCAGGTGTGGCATCCGGAGTCGTGGAGATGTTGAAAGAAGATCACAAGAAGGTGAAGGAACTGTTCGAGGAGTTTGAGTCTGCCGAAGGTCGTGCGCGGGGAGAGATCGCCAAAACCGCTATCCAGGAGCTACAGGTCCATGCAGACCTTGAGGAAACGCTTATCTACCCGGCCATTCGAAAGGAAATCGAAGCAGACGACATGATGAATGAGGCAGTGGAGGAGCATCATCTCGTCCACGTCCTGATCAAGGAGCTCCAGAAACTCAAACCCAGCGACGAAAAATTTCAAGCCAAGTTTACAGTGCTCGGAGAACTGGTCAAGCACCACGTTGAGGAAGAAGAAAATGAAATGCTGCCGCAGGCTGAGGAAAGTGACATCGATTGGGAATCTCTTGAGACCCGCGTGATGAAACGGAGAGAAACCTTGATGGCCAAGGCCAATGGACGGGGCAAAGGGTCCAAAAGTGCTTCGAAGGCTTAGATACCTTCGAAGCTTTGATGAGTTTGGCGGCAACATCGACTCGCGGGACATTTGCCGTCTGCCTAGAGCGAGGCAGACGGCGAGGTAGCCGGGAGAGACTGTTTTCTATTGAACCATGATTGAGCCTTGCGACCTGGTCATACTGGTTTTCTCTTCGGAGGACGGGCGCACCGAATAGTTGACCGTGCCGACCCGGGTAAAACAAAGACCGGCGGTTTCATTGCTGGCCAAGGTAGTGGAATTGTCCATGCCCATACCCATAGCTTTGGAAAACCCATTTCGGCAGGAAACTCTGTGGTCAAGCGAACCTTCTATCGCAACGATCACGGATTCCTGTCGTTGATTGATCCAGCGTATTTCATCGCCCGCGTGGGCGGTCAATGTCGTCGGTGTCACGGAATCTGCGATGACGATGTTTTTGACCATCCCGGTCTTCGTCCCGACTTCCATGTCAGACTTGGTGTTCGACGCGGTGGGTGAGCTTGAACAGGCGTTGAACGACAACATCGCCAGACCCATCAGTGATACTACAAGTGTATTCATACGTTCCTCCTCAATGAAAGTGGTGAGAGCATGTCCTTTCCGGTCTTTTTGCTGCTGGAGCTATAGACGGACCGTTAAGGACGGGAGCCCCTTCGACGCGTATCGTCATTCCAACAGTACTGAGGCGGGCCGTTTGACCATACTCGGGAAAACCCCAGTATGCACGGCGCGATGGGATGATCGCTTCAATCGGTCGAAGTAGTCCAGAACTCTTATTTGCCGAGGTATGGTCTGGATGACCACGAACGCTCTGTTCGAGACGGAGTGGAAGCAAAGGTGCCTGCCCTGAACACATCGGCTTCAAAAATATTGGTGGCTGGGTGCGCTTTGGCGGTGATTGTGCTGACGGCGGGCTGCGCCATCACGTTTGGTTATCGCCACGCAGATTGGTTGATTCGTTGGCAAATGGATCATTATCTGGATCTGAATGCCGGACAACGCCGAGACGTGACCACGCGGTTGGAAACTGTACTGCGGCGACATCGGACTGAAGCCCTCCCGCAATACGAGCGTTTTCTTAAAGAGGTGCAAGAAAGGGTGGCCCGAGGATTGACGAATCAAGACCTTGACTGGGTCTATGCCTCCTATGATCGCTTTCGGGCGGATGTATTTGAACGACTAGCGCCTGACGGTGGGGTGGTTCTCACCTCGGTGACAGACAAGCAGATTCGACACTTTGAAGACATTCTGCAAAAAGAGGAACACAAAGCTGCGCGGGTTTTACAGAAACCGGCCGTCGCGCGTTTGGAAGACCGGGCCAAAACGATGCTCTCCTGGGCCGAAGACTGGCTGGGGCCGTTGAGTCACGAGCAAAGTGGCCGTATTCGTCAATGGTCGCTCGCCTTGCCGGATACCCAGCCCACCTGGTGGCAATACCGGCGGCAGCGTCAGCAGGAACTCGTGACCCTGATGAGGCGTCAACCTCCCGCCGTAGAGGCCACTCAAGCCCTTCGTGCCATTTTTGTCACGCCTGACCAGAGCGCACCGCGCGTGTACCTCGACACGGTGAAGGAGCTTCGCGTCCGTCTTACGACTATGCTACTGGGAGTCGATCGGACGCTCACTCCTACGCAACGCCGCAAAGCGATCGCCACTCTCCAAAAATTAATCGACGATGTTCACGGTTTGTACACGAGTTAGCATGAGGATGCCGACCCCAGTACGACCCTTAGCCGCTAAAAGTGGACGACTCCAAACAACCACAATATAAGAATGAGGCTAAAGGGAACGCCGAGCAACCAAAGAATAATGGGCATAACACACCTTTTCTTTCCGGAGGTGGATTAGATCGGGGAGGAAGGATTTCAGCGTGACCGCCGATGCCTCCCGCCCCGATAGAGCGGACATTTTCTCTTTGGGACCCAAGAAAATGTGCGCTGCTATGTTTATGATGTGGCCATCGGCGGGCGACAGCCACTAGGAGTAGCCCTGGATCGGTGGCTCTATCCTCCTGAGTCAAAATATTTCAGTAGGTTTGCCTGGCCTCTTGACTGACAGGATTTGGAGGCCTATCGTAATCTTGTGGGGGGAGTGAACGCCCCGGGGGAATATCGACATGAAGGGGATTGAGTGCTGAGGACGGTGTGCATGCCCAGCTCGTACTGGGAAGCCTAAAATCCTCCCGAGATCTCCGCCGTATCTACCTCTCCTCGGTAGGTGCGTGCTCCTCCCACCTAAAATGTTTTTCGTCAGTGCCGCCAGTGGCAGTGTCCCGTGATTCATCTCATCAGGGCGCAAGAATATCATCAAGGCTTGACTCTCCGGCCCGTTCCCTGTAAACGACCACGTGACTACGTATCAGACGCCTCGCGTCGTTTCAGTCCGAATCGTTTACGTGAGAGGTTGAATGGGCACGAAGGCATCGCCGCCATCTATCCGGTCCTCCAAAACTGTGTCCCACGCCGATAGCACGGACTCCGAAGAGAGCGCGTCACCTAAAAAATTATCGCTCGCGGGTAAAGCGACTTCCGTGGTTACCGCGGTTGAGATGGGCACCCGTCAGCGAGAGATTTCCGTCTCCGAGTTTTTCACGAAGAACCGGCATCTCCTGGGCTTCGATAATCCCAGGAAGGCATTGTTAACCTGCGTCAAAGAAGCGGTGGACAACTCACTCGATGCCTGTGAGGAAGCGGGGATTCTCCCCGATGTGACGGTGAAGCTCGAAACGGTGGGGAACGGAACGCCAGCGGCGCCAAGTCAGGCGACCAGGTTCCGGGTCACGGTCACCGACAACGGACCAGGGATCGTACGAGCGCAAATTCCTCGGATCTTCGCCAAATTGCTGTACGGGTCAAAATTTCACCGCATGCGTATGAGCCGGGGACAACAGGGTATCGGGATTTCCGCTGCCGGGATGTATGGTCAACTCACGACGGGCAAGCCGGTGAAGGTGATTTCTCGTACGGGCCCACGCGCGACAGCCCATTACTTCGAAGTGCAAATCGACACGAAGAAAAATGAGCCGTTGGTACATGAAAACAAACAAATTGAATGGGCCCAACCGCAGGGGACAGAGGTGGCGATCGAAGTGGAAGGCCGGTACCAAAAGGGACGCGCCTCCGTGGACGAGTGGTTGGAGCAGACCTCCATTGCGAATCCACATGTGCGGCTGGTGTATCAGACGCCGGAAGGCGAAACGAAGGAATATCCCCGCACCTACCATGAGCTGCCCCCGTCACCGAGGGAGATCAAACCGCATCCCTATGGCATTGAGCTGGGCGTATTGCTGAAGATGTTGCAGGACACGAAGAGCCATACAGTCGCGGGTTTCCTGGCGGCCGATTTTTGCCGCGTCTCATCGGCTTTGGCTGAGGAGATTTGCAAGGCGGCGAAGGTGTCGCCCGACGCCAAGCCTCGCGCGGTGAAACCCCATCTGGCAGAAGTTCTGTATAAGACCATTCAAACGACCAAAATCATGGCTCCGCCGACGAACTGCCTTTCGCCGATCGGCGAAAAGGCGATTTTGTCCGGCCTCTATAAACAGATCAAGGGCGAGTTTTATACGGCCGTAAGTCGCCCGCCCGCCGTCTATCGTGGGAATCCGTTCGTCATCGAAGCAGGGTTGGCATTCGGCAGGGCGCCGGAAGAAACCGCCAAACCGCAACAGGCGGCCATGCCTCTGGCGGAAGGTGAAGATCAGGGGCACGATACCGAGCTTGCGCGTGTGATTCGATATGCCAATCGCGTGCCGTTGCTCTTCCAACAATCCGCTTGCTCCACCTTTAAGGCGGTGATCAATACTACCTGGCGCAACTACGGAATGAGCCAGTCGCGAGGGGCGCTGCCCGCCGGTCCAATGGTGATCTTTGTCCATATGGCATCTGTGTGGGTTCCCTTCACCAGCGAGTCGAAGGAAGCCATCGCCGATTACGACGAGATTCAGAAAGAGATTACGCTGGCCCTCCGGGAGGCCGGTCGACGACTGGGAATATTCCTGCGACGAAAGGAACGGGCCGCCAGCGAGTTTCGCCGACGCAACATCTTCGAGCTGTACATTGAGGAGGTCGTGGAGGCCTGCAACCGGCTCAAAGGGGGCAAGCTCCCTACCCAGCAATTGAAAGAACAACTGCACAAAATTGCGAGCACGCGGACCGGCGGCCTCAAAACGGATGAAGCCCTTGGCAAAACCGGAGCTGGGCCGGAAGGCTTGCCGCATTCCATCATCGTGACCTTGGAGGGGATTGAAGGGGAAACAGACGTCGCCCAGCAGGCGACCACGAACCCGGATGAGGTTGGCACAGCATCACCGTCCGATGTGCGACCGAAGGTAAAGACTCCGGCGAAGGGGCAAACAACCTCAGAGAACATCCTCGTGTCAAAAGAGACATCGAGAAGGGGTAAGTCAAAGCCTGCAGCGACAAAGGCCAAAGTCGGCCAACAGGACTTATTCGTCGAACCGGTATCATCCCGCAAGAAGGCAACCCTTCCGAAACGGAGAGGCACCGGTTCGGCCCGTCTCCGAGAAGGAAAATAGGACAGGGTATGGCACAGACGAAACCCAAAAAGAACGGCGCGGTGGAAAAGAAATTGATCGGGATGGCCGATGTCGTCATCTCCGCGGCGCAGCGCGCCAAGGATCCCACGTTTGCGATTCCCATTCGCGCATTGTCGAATGTTTCGTTCAATCCTCGCAAAGGTTTGATCGAGATGGGCGAGAAGAAGCAAGCCCGTTCTTTCTTCAATGTCGGAATGGCGAAAAAGTTCATGCAGACGATGCTCGTCGCTGATGCGCTGTCTGAACTGCAGCGGGCCGATCTCACGACCTCCCTGAGGGAAATCTATTATCGTACGAAACACACGATTCAAGATTCCCACGAGAACACGTTCGACACGCAGGATGAATCGGATCCGATCATCGAGGATTTGGAAGTCTCGCTGGTGGCCCTGCGGGAAGAATTGCATGTCCGGGCGGAAAACAGCGGGAGCATTGTGGGACCGGTGGTATTCGGTGACGACGGGGACCGCGTGGATTGCGCCAAGTTGGGCAAGGGCGGGTACTCGGTGCCGTCGATTGTTGAACCCGAGTATCTTGAGATTCGTCGTTGCACCGCGGACTTTCTCCTCTTGGTAGAAAAGGGCACCCAGTGGAATCGTCTGTCCGAAGACAAATTCTGGCGAAGATATAATTGCGTTCTCCTCACAGGTAATGGGCAGCCCCCGCGCGGAGTACGCCGGCTGGCGCGACGACTGCACGAAGAATACAAATTGCCGGTATACGTGCTGGTTGATAACGATCCTTGGGGATATTATATCTACTCGGTCGTCAAACAAGGTTCAATCAATCTGGCGTTTGAGAGCCAACGAATGGCTATTCCGAAAGCGAAGTTCATCGGCCTCTCCAGCGGCGATCCCGAGCGGTATGAACTGCCACGCAATGTGGGCATCAAGCTGAACGACAAGGACGTCACCCGAGCCAAGGAATTGTTGAACTACCGGTGGTTTCAAAAACCGGCCTGGCAAGCGGAAATCAAGCGGATGCTCGCGAACGGTCTCAAATTCGAATTGGATGCGTTGGCCAACAAAGACTTTCAATACCTGACCAAGAAATACCTGCCGCGGAAATTGAAGGAGAAAGACTGGTTGGATTAGGGCAATCCAGCACTGGTTTGAATTGCTGTCGGCAATGGAATCACCGGACAGGTGCCTTCAAGAGAGACACGCTATGAATATGCTGATGCTCGTGTTCCGGTCCTCGCTCAAGGAACGGGTCCATACGCTACTAGAGCAGTGTGACGTACGAGCCTATACCGAAGTCCCTGAAACCGTAGGAGCGGGACAAACGGGACCGGCTGAGGGAGTTTCTTTCTATCCCGGCGTCAATAGCGTCATTATGGTAGCCATGGACGACGTCACTGCAGAACGAGTTGAGCGCGCCATGAAGGCCTGGTGTGATGAAGTGATGCAGCGTCCTGGTGGGCGTAAGCCCGCGATCAGGATCTTCACGTGGGCCTGCCGGCAGCTGATTTGATTGCACGGCTGCCAATCTGGGAATCGAATGTGGATGAGCGTACGCATCATAGCCATCTCAGCATATGTGTTGACTATACCCTGGCTTTCCCTGGCTCAGACGCTCTCGCTGCCATCGGGCCTTCAAAACCAGCCGGGACAGACTCCTCAGTCATTGGGACCTTTGCCTGGTTCAAATCTCCTGGCACAGCCATCTTCTATTGTTTCCAATGCCTCAGGGGCCAGTGCGCCGCAAGGAGTGACCATTCCCTCCAGCCAGGGCAAGTCATTCGGAACTATCGGCCTCGGCCTCCCCGGTATGACCGGCGGACCTGCACTCACCTCGCCGCTGGGAGCTCAAGATCCGGCCTCACGCTCAATGCGCCCTTCCGTCCTTGCGCCGCTTTTCTGTGATCCGTCCGTGAATATTCCTTGCTAGAAGGCTACTCCTCACGAACAGTCCTTCCTCGAAGACATGATAGGCCCGGGCCGGAAGGTGGTCAGGAGGCGCGTTTCGATGCAGTGGACCGTTCAACGCGTATAGTGCCCGTCGGTGTCATTGCCCCTTGTGGATCATCCGCATCCAGCCAGACATTGAAACGAACGGTGGCGGCTTTCGAGAAACAGAGACTGACGTACCCGAGCGGAGCGATCGTGACGGTATCCTGCACGACCCCGAGTTGCGAGAATCCCTTGTTACAAGCGAACAATTCGGACCCATGATCCTCAAGCATCCGCAAACGGACCGCGTGTTGATTGAGATTCTGCCAGCGGACTTCGTCCCCAACTTGTACAATCAGGTGACGCGGGGCAACATCCGTTCTGATATTAAAATAGCGTATCGAGCCGGTGAGCCGAGGAGCGGGTTTAGAACTGCAACCTGCATGGAGGTCGAACGCAAGCAGAATCAGAAGGAGGAGCAGGGGGCGACGCATGGGCGATCCTACAAAATGCCATCCCGCGGCGACTACTAGGATGGTGCCCAGGGGCTGGAGAGACAAAGGCCCCAGTCAACCAAGCCGTTCAGACCGCGTTTAAAGGAGAGCGCTTCGGCTTCTTTGAAGTTAACCCGAATATGAGTCTCACATTCGGCGATGCCCGGCATTTCCTGTCTCGTACCGGATTCGGCGCGACCCCGGACGAAATTCGATCGCTCATGCGTCTGGATCGCAGCGCAGCCGTTTCGCAGGCTCTCACCGTTCCCATTCACAAGGCGCGAACCCCAGCTCCACCATGGGCAGACCACCTCCCGCCGTTACCGAAGGAGCGCAAACACTGGAGCGAGTCGGTGCGCAAGGCGTTTCGTGAAGCGCGAAAGGTCGAGGGCCAGGAACTGAAGGCATGGTGGTATCGGGAATTGCTGAGTACAGGCAGTCCCCTGCTGGAGCGCATGACTTTATTCTGGCATAACCACTTTACCTCGAGTCTACACAAGGTGAAGTGGCCCCCGTTTCTGTACCAACAAAATGTGTTGTTCAGGATTCACGCGCTCGGATCATTCCGAACACTCCTGCATGCTGTGGCGAAGAATCCTGCCATGTTGCTCTATCTCGATACGCAAACCAATCAGAAGGAACGCCCAAACGAAAATTTCGCCCGTGAACTATTCGAGCTGTTCACGCTTGGGGAAGGCCACTATACCGAGACTGACATCAAGCAGGCGGCACGAGCCTTTACCGGCTGGCATCTCGATCATCGCACAGGCGCATTCCGAGTCGAGCAGCGGAGGCATGATGACGGGCGAAAAGTGGTCTTCGGCCAGTCTGGATATTTTGACGGGGACGACATCATCTCACTTACGCTGGATCAGCCTCAGGTGGCCCGTCATGTAGTGGGGAAGTTGTGGCGTGAATTTATTTCGGACGAGCCAGACGCGGTGGAGGTCGACCACCTCGCCGTCTCATTCAGGCAGAAGAAATACAATATTGCCGCACTTCTGGCTGACCTCTTTCTGACCCCGCACTTTTGGGCATCTGAGCAGCGTGGTTGCTTGGTCAAGTCTCCGGTGGAACTGATGGTGGGAACGGCTCGACTGTTCAATCTGGTGAACGAACCACCGCTGCAGCTTATTCGTTACGGGCGGCGGCTTGGACAGGATTTATTTGATCCCCCCAATGTGAAAGGGTGGCCAGGCGGCACGCGCTGGATCACCACTGCGACGCTGCTGGATCGAACGCAGATGCTTCATCGCGCAATCCGCGGGCACGAGACGGGTCATGCCACGGAGCAGGGAATGGTGGGCATGGCTCACGCACAAGGCGCGAGATGGCTGGCCACAGAGCCGCTCGACATTGTCGAGGCGACGCTGCTATCCCTAGCGCCCGTGCGGCCTCTCGACTCAGGCGAGGACCGAATCCAGGTCGTTCGCCAATGTGTCCTCGATCCGGTCTATCAACTCAAGTGAGGTCGTGATGATCGTGCATGGATTGCAGCGACGAGAGTTGCTCAAAGCCGCTGCGGCCCTGCCGCTGGTTCTATTGCGCCCGCTCTGGCTGGATCAGATTTGGGCGGCACCTGCCAATGAGGCCTCCGGAGAGCGACCCGAGAGAGGACGCATACTGGTCCTGCTCGAACTCCATGGCGGCAACGATGGGCTCAACACCTTCGTGCCCTTCGGTGATGGCGCTTACTATCAAGCTCGGCCGCAATTGGCCATTCCACGCGCACAGGTCCGTCAGCTGACGCAGAAGTTTGGATTCCATCCGGCATTAACGCCGCTAATGCCACTGTGGGAGGGCAAGGAGCTGGCATTGATCAGCGGGGTAGGGTATGCCATCCCGAATCGTTCGCATTTCAGGTCGATCGAAATTTGGGAAACCGGCTCGGACAGCGAGGAGCTCGTGGATCAAGGATGGCTGTCGAGTGTCTTTGAACAATTCCCATTGCCTTCGACATTCACCGGGGAGGGCGTTCTTCTCGGCAAAGGGGATACTGGTCCGTTAAGTGGCGTGAGGACACGCGCCATTTCATTGCACGATCCGGAGCAGTTTCTCCGGCAAGCTGGGTCGAGAAGATCCAACTCTATTCAGACCACGAACCGCGCGCTGGTTCATATTCTTAACGTGCAGCGTGATCTATCCATTGCGGCGGAAGACCTTCATGGGCGCATCGAGCCAGGAACGCAACTGGGGGTCGAGTTTCCAGCGAGCAATATCGGCAAACAGCTCGAGGTGGCTGCCAAGCTGATCGCGGCGCATGTTCCTGTCGCTGTCATCAAAGTAACTCAGGGAAGCTTCGACACCCATGCCGGACAATTACCGGCGCATCATCGTTTATTAAACGAGCTGGCGCAGGCGTTGACGGCTTTTCAGATAGCCCTCCAGAAACAAGACGCTTGGAACGATGTACTGGTGATGACCTATTCCGAATTCGGCCGCCGCGTAGGAGAGAATGCCAGTCATGGAACCGATCATGGCACGGCGGCACCGCATCTGCTCATGGGAGGCCGAGTGAAAGGGGGTCTGTATGGTGTGCCGCCGTCGCTCACGGACCTTCAGGATGGCGATCTCAAATACACGATCGACTATCGCAGTCTGTATGCGACCGTGATTCAAAAATGGTGGAGGTTGCCCCCGGTTGCCTTCGGCAAGGGGGGATATCCGGCCATCGATTGTCTGGGTTGATCGGTTGTCTTGTGATCGATGGGGGAGAGAGCGCGGGAAAACCCAGACAGGCATTGATTTCACCGACGTTTTTTCCTATGCTACGCCCGTCTGAAAGGAAGGTGAGGCATGAAGGGGTGTTCATTACAGCGGATAGTCGGAGCCGGCGCTCTGCTGCTGCTTATCCTGGTGGTCGGTCTCGGTGCGCCTTCAGCGGCGGAAGAACTAGGCTTCGACGGATCTCCGTCGCGGGTCACGGCGACCGCGAGTGAAAAAGATGTTTCGCCGCAGACTCAGGCTCCTGTCATGTCGTCTCCCCCGCTGCTGTTGGCTGAAGGCTCCAATTCCTGTGAAATTGTGTCTTGCGGGATGGGGATTAAGCAGACCTGCCAGATCACGTGCCCTGCCGGTAAGACCCCGAAATGCAGTTGCGACTGCGAGAGAAGTTTCGGCCCCATGTGTATGGACTATAAGGCCAACTGCCGCTGCGAATAGCCTGGGAGAACCGCGATTAATTATCGTCTGAAGAAAATGATTCCGGTTCCCCTACCGTCCAGCTCGTTCCTGCTACACGATAACGCTCACTAGCCCAGGCTCCCAGGTCAATGACTTGGCAGCGCTCAGAGCAGAATGGACGCCAGGGGTTGTCTTGCCAAGTCGTCGGCATGTGACATTCAGGGCAACGGATTGTGGAAGGCGGCGTAGGTGACAAGCTGTATACGTCTGTCCAGAGGTGTGACTGTCACTCTACCACTCTCGTGCCGAAGGCGGCAAACAACTCACCCGTGAGATAGGGTGTCTGCTCTCCGTCCCGCCAGTGTTTCCGTCGCAAATAGTCATTCACCACGCGCCCGTCGGTGCTCCGATGGGCATGGGGATGGGCCACGTTCATGCGATATCGTTCAATCGCGCCCGCCACTCGGCTGATGAACACAACGGTGCCGTCCGTCTCCACTGCCTCGACGATACCCACATGGGTCAAGGGATCGTTGAGACGGCCATCTCCATTGAAATCCCACGTATTGTCAAAAAATACGAGATCGCCGGCGCGTACGACTGGACCACGGTGGAGCTGTCCATGGGTGCGAACATGATTGTAGATGAGGCGTACGCCGTTGGATGCGCTGTCTATCGCGCCTCCCTCATAGAGATCGATTCCATGGGCGAGGTAAATGGCTCGAGTTACGCCGGCGCAATCGTAAGCAATGCGGCGTCCATTGCTCTCGATCGTGCGTGCGCCGACGAGGTTGACCGCCGTGCGAACGATGGCTTGTTGACGAGTATCGGCCTGAGTGGTGCGGCAGCAACCAGGTATGGGTGTGACGGTCGAACGGTTGCCTTGTGAGGAAGGAGCGACGCAGGCCGTGAGCGTAACGGCAAGGGTGAGGCTAGTGAGCGTGCGAGATAAGATCGGCATACTCGTGTAAGTATACCTGGTCCTCAGAATCGTGAAACGCGGCGGCCCACCGGCAGGATTTTTTAGGCCCCCGCGCTGGAGAAGACTTGCTTGATCAAGACCTGCGCGTCATCTTGAATACGTCGGAGGTGAGCCGGGCCGTTGAAACTTTCCGCGTACAGTTTGTAGACATCTTCGGTTCCGCTCGGGCGCGCGGCAAACCATCCGTTTGCCGTGGTGACCTTGAGCCCACCGATAGAGGCCTTGTTTCCGGGCGCTTCCGTCAACATGGCCGTGATCGATTCCCCGGCAAGCTCCCGACTCTGCACTTGCTGCGGGGAGAACTTTTGAAGGGCGGCTTTCTGCGCCCTCGTAGCCGGCGCATCGATGCGTTCGTAGACCGGCTCTCCCAGTCGGGCGGTCAGTTCGCCATAGAGCTGGGCCGGATCTTTCCCGGTTACGGCCAGCATTTCCGCCGCGAGAAGATCCATGATGATGCCGTCCTTATCGGTCACCCAGGTGGTCCCGTCATGACGGAGAAATGCCGCGCCCGCGCTTTCCTCCCCGCCAAACCCCAATGAACCATCACTGAGCCCCGGTACGAACCATTTGAATCCCACCGGCACCTCAACCAGACGACGGCGGAGGTCATTGGCCACACGGTCGATCATGCTGCTGCTGACGATGGTCTTGCCGATACCGGCGGTCGCTTTCCAGCCTGGGCGATGGGTGATCAGATAGGCGATGGCGGATGCGAGGTAGTGATTGGGGTTCATCAAGCCGGCGCCGGGTGTCACGATGCCGTGGCGATCCGTGTCCGTGTCATTGCCAAAGGCAAGGTCGAACCGGTCCTTCAGTTTTATCAACGAAGCCATGGCATAGGGCGAGGAACAATCCATGCGGATTTTTCCGTCCCAATCGAGTGTCATGAAACCAAAGGTCGGGTCGACCTTTTCATTGACGATCTGGATGTCCAGGCCATAACGCTCCGCCAGGGGACGCCAGTAGGCTACGGCCGCTCCGCCCAGAGGATCGACAGCGAGACGCAGCTTCGCCGCCTTGATGCGATCAAGATCGACCACATTGATCAGGTCCGCCAGATAAGTTCCGACAAAATCATACCGCTCCGTGGAAGAGGCCTTCAACGCCTGTTCATGGGATACACGCTTCACGCTTCGCAACTTGGCGGTCAGGAGTTCGTTGGCTCGATTCTCGATGATTTTCGTGACATCGGTGTCCGCCGGCCCACCATGCGGCGGGTTATATTTGAAACCGCCATCTTCCGGAGGATTGTGCGACGGAGTGATGATGATGGCATCAGCAAGGCCGGATGTCCGTCCTCGATTAAAAGTGAGAATAGCGTGGGACATCACCGGCGTGGGGGTATAGCCATCGTTCTGATCCATGCGGGCATGGACCTGATTCGCAGCCAACACTTCAAGTGCGGTGCGTTGGGCCGGTTCGGAAAGCGCATGGGTGTCCTTGCCGATGAAGAGGGGACCGGTGGTGCCGGCTGACTGCCGGTATTCGCAGATGGCCTGTGTGATGGCGAGGATATGAGACTCGTTGAAGGAATGGCGCAATGATGAGCCGCGATGACCACTGGTGCCGAAGCTCACGCGCTGTTGAGGATCGGACGGATCCGGCGTGGCTGAGTAGTAAGCCTGTTCGAGTTGTACGAGATCGACGAGCTGTTCCGGCTTTGCCGGTAGTCCGGCCTGTGGATGGAGAGGCATGGGCTCCTCGAGGGGACGTTATGAATTGTGAATGCTGGGTTCCGGTTTCACCGAGCGCTCAGTATATACAGGTCGATGATCAATGTCAGGCCGGCTCGCTTGCGTGCTCCTTTGCGCGGGTGTTAAGATTCGATCACGTGAAGGAGAGGGATTGAGTATGCCGAACGTTACGTTGCTACACTCACCGACCTGTGGCGCCTGTCCATCGGCAAAACGCGTATGGAAGGAGCTCAGGGTGAAGTATAGCTTTAGCTATCGAGAAGTCGACATCACCACCACGGATGGTCAGGAATTGGCCAATCGGCATTCAGTCCGAGCTGTGCCGGCGACCATTATCGATGGACGATTGACTTTTGTAGGTGTCCCACCGCGCGAGAGCGCTGAGAAAGCGTTGCAGCTGAAAATGCGACCGCAGGGCGCTTAAGAGTAGGAGTGTAATGACGGTTCCAGATGAGGATGACTTCGAATTGCCGGACCTTCTTCCCTTGATGGGTAAAGGGCCTCCCCCTGAATGCGGCACCTGCGGCGAGCCGATGAAGTTTATCGATGGGGATTGGTCTTGCATCGATTGCAATGGAGAACTGCTGGGCCCGGAAACCGGCTAACCACGGTCATGTAGAGTCCTGCATGATTGATGAGGAACGGTGTCGTGCGGATCATTAAACATGCGCTATTGATCACTCCTCATTCGGTGTAGATGCTTCGTCTTGTCACCGGACCGTTTCATCCCACCCTCGAAACCGCACTTGTCGATGATCTGCGATCCCTGAAAACGCTCGATCCGCTCGGCGGTGTCGCGCTCGTCGTGCCATCCGATGAGCTTCGCCGTTCTCTGAAGCGCCTCCTAGCGGTGACTCATGGCCTGTCGCTGCTCAACGTGCACATCCTTTCATTCCATCAACTCGCGCTGCACCTTGACCGTGAGCGCATTCTTAACGGACGGTCCTGCGACAGGGCGCGCAGGATCGATCTGGTCACGGATGTGTTTTTTGAGCACCTGCTTCAGCTATTGAGCCAGCGTCACGTTCCGCAGACGGAGGCGCTTCGCTTGTCGCAGCTGGCGCCGGGAGCGTGGGCAGCCCTGTGGGCGAGCTTGCGTGACCTGAAGGATGCGACCGTTGATCCCGCGGTGGCGCTTCGTGCCGTGGATGAGAAACAGTTCACGACAGAGGACAGTGAAAAGCTCAAGGGATTATTTACCTTATATGCCGCACTTCGGGAAAGCCGATCCGCGCTCGGGGTAGGGTCTCCTGATGACTTGGCCGCTCTCGTTACAGAAATGGTCGCAGCTTCGCCGTTTCTGGGCGGTCTCACGCGGCTCTGCTATTACGGTTCCTATGACCTGACGCAGACCCAATTAACGCTGTTAGAAAAGCTGGCAGCAACTGTGGCGGTGACAGTCTATTTTCCACAGGCTACGCATCCGGCCTATGAGTTTGCCCGCCAATTTCTGGAGCGCTATCTTTATCCGCTCGCCGGTGGTTCGAAAAACGCTCCACTCGCGTCTTCGGACGAGACCCTTTCCTCTCTCAATCACAAATCAAAAGTATCTGTTGAAGTACGAAGCGCCGCCGGCGTGGATGACGAATTGGCTCTTGTGTGCAAACAAATCCTTTCGCTGGTGGAAACTCACGGATATCGCTTCGGCGAGATCGGTGTGGTAGGGCGAACGCTCGTGCCATACCAAGCAATACTGCGGCGGACCATGGACCAACATCGGATTCCATTCGTCTCCAGCGCGAACCTGCCGCTCTTGCAGGAGCCGGCGACCAAGACGCTGCTCCATCTCGCACAACTGAAGGGGAACGGTCTCTACTGGCCGGCCATGCTGGAAGTCTTGACCTCGCCCTGGAACCGCGGCGTCAGACACAATACCGAACATATTGAACCGCGGCCGGACCTGTGGCGTGTGGCGGTACGGGCGTTGGGTATCACCAGAGGCGAGGGGGAATGGAGACGGCTGGCGCGCCTGAGCCGTTTGGATGCTTCGACCCCGGACAGCGCGGAGCAATTCACGGAGAACATGGGTGGGATATCCATCGATGGTGGACAACTGCGCCTGCTGTGGAACGCTGTGTCACAGTTGATCAACGATGTGAATGGTCTTCCCGGCGAGGGTGGCTACGGCGAGCTGACGGATGCCTTTCTAGCCCTGGCGGAGAAACATTTGACTATGGGCTTGGAAACCACTCAATCGGGTGATCCCATGTCGCGTGGGGACGACGCGGGAGACGCGAGTGAGGCGCTCTCAACGGTCTTCATGCAACTGCGATCACTGGATCGACTGGCGCTCGACATCACGTGGGACCAATGGACCGAGACCTTCGCACAACTACTGGAACGGACGACCTATGCGGTAGCGACCCCTTCCCATGACGGCGTGCAGGTACTCGATGCCATGGCCGCGCGTGGTTTGGGCTTCCGGGCTCTCTTTATGGTCGGACTGAACGAAAAAGCATTCCCCCGCTTTATTCACGAAGACGGATTTCTCCGGGACCGGCACCGGCTGATCCTCAGTGAAACCCTCGGCTACAAAATTGATCAAAAGCTTCAAGGATATGCCGAGGAAGCCCTGCTGTTCGAATTGCTACGCTCGTCTGCGACTGAGCGTTTGTATCTCTCTTATCAACGCGCGGATACCGATGGTCGTCCACTTGCTCCCTCGGCCTATCTGGATACCATGGGAGCCCTTGCGGGGCAGCCCAATCCCGGCGCAGTGTTTGCCTTGCCGCGTCGATGGCCGGATCGGGCAGGCCTCGCGCTATTTGCACCGCCGCTGCTAACTCGCGAGGAACTTACGGTCAGCACGGTACTGCAGGGACGAGACGTGTCCGAGTTAATGGAAGTAGTCGGGCGCGATGGGCAATTATTTTCCCATGGCCTGGCGGCGCAAGGGGCGATAGAAAGCGCTCAACCGAGATTGAATGCGTTCGACGGTATCCTCGAACATCCGACCGCTGACTGGGACCTCCTGAGTCGGCGCGGTTTCTCGCCGACCGCGCTGGAATCCTATGCGCGTTGCCCGTTCCAGTATTTTGCCGATGAGGTGCTCAAGCTGGAATCCGTGCGCCAGGCGCCTTCCATGAAAGTGTCCCCCCCTGCGATGGGGCAGCTATGCCATGAAGCGTTGCGTCACTGCTATCGTGCTCTGATCCGGCAGGGTTGGCCGGAAGCGTTGCCGCCCAGGGGCATCGTCGCTGAGGAGGTGAGTCGAGCAGTGGCTCAAGCTTGTGCCGCCTACGGCACGACGCATGGAACCGGCTATGCCGTGACGTGGCAACTGGCGCAGGAACAGATCCACCGTATCGTATCCCTCACAGTGGCATTCGATCGCGAGGAGGCCATGACCTCAGGGTTTCTTCCGGTGGAATTTGAAATCGATGCCAAGGGAACGTTGCCGTATCGGGCGGATTTGGATCCCGTGCCGATTCGTGGACGATGGGATCGTGTTGATCGTCATCCGGTTTCAAAGGCTCTACGAGTCATCGACTATAAGTACCGGGCCAATGACCAGGTTGAGGTCAAGGATCGAAATCTCGTTCAGTCCGCCTTCCGAGGCTCGCGTCTGCAACCGGCGCTGTATACCTTGATGACGGCCACGTTGCCTGGTGAATCGCAAGATTCCCTGCCCGAGCAGGTCGACTTCCTGTATCTATTGCCTCGCGCCACGCCAAGCGTCGAACGCGCCTCATTTCCAGCAAAGGCGTGGCAGGGCTCTGCCGGGCCGATGCTGAATAGGACACTGCAAGTGTTGGTCGAGGGCGTGCGTGATGGTCACCATGTCATCGTTCCGGATGCCTACTGCGCGCACTGCGATTTTTCTACCGCCTGCCGCCGGACGCATCAGCCGAGCTGGTGGCGCGCCTATCGTTCTTCGCAGGCCGGACTCTTGCGAAGCCTGCGGTCGCTGAAGGTCCCGCGTGACTGACTTGACGCCGATACCGGATCAGGCGTCCCGTATCGCTGCCGCCACCACCTTCGATCGTAATGTGGTGGTGATCGCCGGAGCGGGTACGGGGAAAACAACTCTGCTCGTCAATCGGCTCCTGTACCTGCTCATGCGCCGGTCCGATCCGCTTGATCTCTCACATATTGTCGCCTTGACCTTCACAAACAAGGCCGCTGCCGAAATGAAACTTCGCTTGCGGGAGCGGCTTCGCGCGTTAGTGAACGCAGAGGGCCGCGACAACCTTCTCGCCGGCAGCGGAGGCGTCTCCATCGCCGACTTCCGCGCGCGATATGGCTGGACGACCGACGAGATTGTGGCCAGGGCGGAGGCCGCTTTTCGCGAAGTCGAAAAGGCCCAGATCGGAACACTCCACAGTTTTGCGGCGCATTTGCTTCGTCTCTATCCCATCGAAGCCGGCGTGACGCCGACATTTGGAACGGATGAGGACGGGTCGCGGTTCGACGACCATTTTACCCACGAGTGGGATCTCTGGCTGGATCGGGAGTTGGGGCTAACCGGCGGCAATCATGAGAGTTGGAAGATGGTACTGGGCCTGTTCACCCTCGATGACCTTCGTGAGTTAGCTTACAGCCTGCACAGTGATCTGATCGATCTTGAAGGCCTGACCAGACAGGTCGGGGAGCCCAATCTCAGTCCCGGGCTGCGCGAATGGTTCACTCGCCGGCAGGCTCAGGCCGAAGATCTGCTGGCGCGGTATGATGGCCCGAAACGGAGAAAAGTCGAACAGATGCTGGCCGCGATCGCGGAACTTTGCGGCAGGCTGCTGTCTCAAGGCTTGAACGGCCTACAGGACCTCCCACGTGAAACGCAGGAGCTGCTGGCCAAAGATCTCGGCGCGGCTCCCGCAGGATGGACTGATACGGATTTCGCTGACGCGGAGGCCCTGCAGCGTATCGCGAAGCGATTATTCAAGGTCAACCAAACGCTGCTGGAGAAGCTGCTGACGCTGCTCTCGCCCTTCGTGCAGGCGGTACGAAAATCTTTTTTGAATTCCGGTTGGCTCACCTTCGACGGGTTGTTAGGCAAGGCCCGCACGTTGCTCCGGGATCATCCGGCGATCCGTGAACAATTGAAACGCGACTACCGCGCGCTGCTCGTCGATGAGTTTCAAGATACGGATCCCGTGCAATATGAGATCGTGCTGTATCTTGCCGAGCGGGTAGGCACGCAAGCCACCACTTGGCGCGACGCTGAACTTGAAGCGGGAAAACTGTTTATTGTCGGCGATCCTAAACAATCGATTTACGCATTTCGTCGCGCCGATATTGAAGCCTTTGAGCATGTCGTCGACCGAATGGAGCGCAGCGGCGCGCTCCGTTGTGAGCTGGCGACCAACTTTCGCAGCCATGCTCAGGTTCTTGACGTGGTGAACGGGGTGTTCAACGCATTGCTGGTGGCGCAACCCTCCATCCAGCCTCCCAACGTTCCGCTCAGGGTTCAACCGAACCGATCGAGTCAGTTTCGCAATCCCGGTGTTGAACTTCGCTTGGTCACGACGGAAGACGATGACGACTTGGACTCTGCCGCGGCGACCAGGGTTGAAGCCGAGCAGATTGCGCTCCTCATCGATCGATTACTGCAGCCGGCTGAACATGAATCCACGTCGACCCAATCAGATCATGCGCTGCGTCCGGGTCATATCGCGCTTCTGTTCCGGAAACTGACGCAGGCCGAGCATTATCTGGAAGCCCTTCGCCGGCACGACATTGCCTACATTATCGACGGAGAAAAGCATTTCTACCGTCGTCAAGAAGTCATCGATTTGGTCAACATTCTTCGCTGCATCGAGAGTCCTCATGATCACATTGCCCTGGCGGGCGTATTGCGCTCGGCGATCGGAGGCTTGCCCGATTCGGCATTGCTCTCGCTGCAGAAGATGAACGCCTTGGACTATCGCCGGATTGATCGACTGACGGCCTGGGTCAGTCCGCATGCCGAGCCGCTCCGTCGCCTCTATGGGGCTCTCTTGCGGCTCCATGCACAAGCGCCTCGTTGTCCATTGCCGGAGGCGGTGAGCCTCGTCTTTCAGCAGCTGCCGGTGTTGGAGTTGGCGGCGGCGTCTCTGCACGGAGAACAGGCGGTCGCCAATTTACTCAAAGTTCGCCAGATGGCGGCAGAGCTGGCCGATCGTCCCGCGCTGACCCTGACGGGGTTCGTGGAGTTACTGCTTGAGCGGCTTACGGAGCAACCGGAGGAAGCCGAAAGTGCTCTGGCGGAGGACACCCTCGATGCGGTGCGGGTCATGACTATCCATAAGGCGAAGGGGTTGGAGTTTCCACTGGTGATACTGGGCGGGTTACATCACGGGGACGGAGTCGGTCGTGGCCCCTCGCGCCCGCTTCTCTGGCACGATTGGTCCACCGGCGTGCAGGGCCTCGACCTGGGCGACCATTGCAGTCTGGGTGCGATCCTGGTGGCGGAGAAAGCCCGAACACGTGAACAGGCGGAACGGAGCCGGCTGTTCTATGTCGGAATGACGCGCGCGCGCGAGTCCCTGGTCCTATCCGGAGCTCTGCCTCGACGACGGGCAGGCGGCGCCCTCATCGAGCTGTTGCAGCAGGCCACCGGAACGGAGCTCGGTCGGTCTGATCAGTCGAATATTCCAGTCGGTCACGTCGGCCTGCGCCAAACTCTTCTTCAGGGCGATGATCGGCCGCCCGACAGGCCACGCGCGCAGCCGGTCGTGTTGGAAGCCGGGGTGATCGAAATGTCACACGATGTGCGCTGGGAACAGCGTGATCAGCAATGGAACGTGCAAACGGCAATGCCCCTCTTGGTCTCGGCCACCGCTTCACTCTCCAGTGAGAGTCAAGTGAAGGCACCTAAACCAAGGACCGCAGGTCGAGCGGGCCTAGGACTGGCGATAGGGACAACCTCCCACCGCCTTCTGCAGTATTGGGACTTCAACGACGATGCATCGGCGCAATTGGCGCTGATCAATCGGCAGTCCCTGGTATTGGTAAAGGAGCACGACGAGGCCACACAAGAGGTCATTGTTGAGGAGGTGCGCGACCTCCTGCGCGCCTTTGTGCAATCCCCAGTGTATGAGCGGTTGCGACGGGCGACCGTCGTTGGGCGCGAAGTGCCCTTTCTCATGCCGTGGAACGAGGGCCGACAGGTGATGGAAGGGGTCATCGACCTACTCTATCGATTGAATGGGGAACTCTGGATTGCCGACTACAAGACGGATATGATCCCGCTCGATCAGATTGCGGAGCGGGCGGAACGTTATCGGGAACAGGCACGACTTTATCGGATGGCGGTGGAGCAATCGCTGGGGTCACCCATTGCGGGATTTGAGTTCATATTCCTGCGGCACGGCACGGCGGTGAGGTGGTGAACAAAGGAGGATGGGATGAAGTCTCTCGTATGGGCAACGGTGTTAACGATCGCGCTGGTCGGTTGTGCCGCTCGACAGAAGGCAGAGATGCCGGCGCTCCACGCCCCGGCTGGAACCAGCGCCTTGGTGAGCCAACAGTTGGAACAGGGGAACCAGTTGTTCGCGCAGCATGATTGGACAGCTGCCAAGCAGGTTTATCTTGCAACGATCCAAGCCGATTCGACCGTGGCGGAAGCCCACTACAACCTGGCCTTGGCGCTGGAGCGATTGGGCGAGAAGGCCGAGGCGAGGAAACACTACGTTACCGCCGCCAATCTGGCGCCCGGCAATAAGGTCATCTGGGACGCTCCGCCGCTTCGAAAGTTCGATAATGACATGGGGTTGGACAAGAAGTCCTACATGGACGCCAAACCGCAATAGCGGCAGTCGGGGTGTTTTCTCGTCAGCGCTGGAGGACCGATTTGGGTGTAGTCTCGATCGCGCGCCTGCGTTGGCAGGCCATAGCCAGAATGATGGCTCCCGCCACAATCATGGGAATGCTCAGGAGCTGACCCATCGAGATCGTGCCGAAGACGAAGCCGATCTGCGCGTCCGGCTCGCGAAAAAACTCGACCACGATCCTGCAAAAACCGTATCCAATCAGGAATGCACCGAAGACTGTCCCCGGTGGCGGGAACCGCCGGGTGATGAGCCAGAGCAGGGTAAAGAGTAACAGTCCCTCCAGCAACGCTTCGTAGAGCTGGGACGGATGGCGGCAGGCCAAGCCTCCCGCGGGGAATACCATGCACCAATCTACGTCGGTGGGGCGGCCATAGAGTTCGCCGTTGATGAAATTGCCAATTCGCCCCAGTCCCAGACCGACCGGGGTCACCCCGGCGGCGAGGTCGGCGATGGTGAGCACTGTTATACCCTGCCGTTTTGCAAAGAGCACCAGCGCCACGATGGTCCCGATCAAGCCACCATGAAACGACATGCCGCCTTCCCAGACGGCGAAAATCTTGAGTGGATTCTCCAAATAGTAGGACAAGTTATAAAACAGCACATAGCCCAGCCGACCGCCGGCGAAGACCCCGACCGCCGCATAGACGATCATGTCGTAGACCTGATCCTTGTTCATCGGGAGCTTTTGCGCCCTGGCCCTCGCCGCGATAATAAAATAGGCCAGGGTGAGTCCAATCAGATACATCAACCCGTACCATCGGAACTGCAATGGGCCTAATCGCAGGAAAACCGGATCGATATCGGGGTAGGGGATGGCGCGCGACCACGACAACATAGTAGGACTCCACATAGTTTCGCGATCTTATGTGAGCAGAATCTGCATTGCAAGGTCGCCGGAGAAGCCGCGCGGGATAAGGGCTGGCAAGGGCTTCATGTTTTTCCCTACGGCACCCTGTCGCTTTTCTGAAACGGTTGTCTCCTTCCATTGTTCACAAAACAGCACCCTTTGTGAGAAGTCTTTAACCTTTCGCTTCATAGGCGCAAGAATGTCCGGTCAATTCGTGTGTGGCCGCTGTGGCACGGTTGATGCTGTACTGTATGCAGCAGTAGCTCTCGCCGGAGTGAGTGGACCGTAAACCTTGTTGCACTAAAGGGAGGAATTCGCGATGTCTACCAAGGGGCGTGAAGCGGCAAAGATTGCAGCGATCATCGGAGGCGGCGCAGTGGTAGGGGCGGCGCTGGGATTACTCCTGGCTCCAAAGGCGGGGGCGGAAACCAGGCGGGATGTCGTCCGGTATGCCAAGCGGGCGCAAGTTCAAGCCACCCGCTTGAGCCGATCGGTGAAGAGCGGCGTGACGACAATGGTGGAGCGCAGCAAAGCCTTGGTCAAAAAAGACGACCATAAGGTGGCCGCGTAAGATTGGCCGAGTGTCTTCGATGTAAGTTCCGATAGCAGGATACTACGATGGCCTGTCTCGCAAGAGACAGGCCGTTGCCGTAGAGTAGGATAGATTGCACTGCAGTATGGGGGGATGGCGCAACGCTCCAAACTGATTTGACGCGAATGGCTTGAAAACTACTACCCACGCGTCAGTACAGACTCTCAAGATTCTGCCGCTACAGCTCCCGCCGATTCTTTCAGCCTTGACCATTGACAGTCACAAGACCCGCTGATACCCTCGCGCCCCAGTAGCCAGCATAGGTTGATAGCCGCCGTTTGCCGTCGAACGGTTGCCGACTATGGCAAGGGGCGGGAGTGGCGGAATCGGCAGACGCCCAGGACTTAAAATCCTGTGTCTGAAAAGGCGTGCGGGTTCAAGTCCCGCCTCCCGCACCAAACATATCAGTGAGTTAGCCACGCGTCCCCCCGCCCTCCGCCTTTGTAAACGACACAATTGTCCCTTAAGTGTCCCGTACTTCTACTTGTTGGGCATAAAATGCCGCCAGTGGGCCACTCCAACGCGCAAGTCTCGATTGTCCACGATGCTGTACCGCCGAAACATAGACGGGGTCTTGTGTCCGAGCAAACTCATGCACACCGATTCCGGCACGCCCGCCTGTCGCAGTGATCGGGCCGAGCATCGGCGAAAGTCATGCACCCGTCGGCCAGCGAGTCCAGCCTTGTTCCGGGCATTGACCCACGCGGTTTTGTAACTCTTGATAGGACACACCGCCGTGCTCGTCACCCGATAAAACACCCAGGGAATCACGACTCCGCGTGTGCGCTGTAACTGTTGCGTGGCCTCCCAACGAGCCTGAAACAAGGCCAGCAACTCAGGAAATTGCCCAATAGGATATTCGCGCCCGTCTCCGTTTTTCGTAAAGCCAACGGGGAGGGTAATGAGCCCGGCCTTGAGGTCCACGTGCTTCCACTGGAGCGGCAACAGTTCAGATTGTGCACGCCATCCCATGAGATACGCCGCCGTCATGACCGGCTTGAGCGGTGCTGGCAAGCGGTCCACCAGCGCGTGAAACTCCTCCTCGCTGAACCATTCCGTGCGGATATTGTTCGGGACAATCGTCGGGAAACCCGGTGTAGGCACCTTCAGCAAACGGAAGGCATATTTCAGCACCCGCAACTCGTAGACGATCGTGGCATGGGCCCGACCCAGGGCCAGCCGTTCATCGACATACTCCAGGATACGGCTATCGGTCATCGCACCAGTTTTCCAACCTGCAAATTTGACCGCGAGCGCCTGAAAGGCGTCCTGCATTCGGTCGAACGAGGCGCGGTCGTTGAGTCAGCGCACGCACAAAATCCGGGGAGAGGTGATGTTTGCTGTTTGGCGGTGAGTGATTTACAGTTTCCATGCGCATGGGTTCCTTTCCGTGATTTTGAGCCGGTCGGGGAGTGTTCACCTCCTCGCCGGCCTTTTTTGTTAGATCGTGTCATTGCTTTATCAGCCCGCTGTCACGCCATTCCTGAGCGCCTGCCGGACTTCTGTAATCGAGAACCGCAAGCCTCGGCCTTTCACCCCGACCTTGTAGGTAGGAATGCGGCCCGCCTTGACCATCTTGTAGAAAGTCGCTTTCGGCATCCCCTGCGCGCTCGCGCACACTTCCGCCTTAACCAGCGGTTCATCCCCAATTTGCTCCGGCTCCATAAGTCCTCCTTGGTTCCTGCCCGTTCATCTTGTGGAACGCAGTGTTCCTCCGTGAGAGCATAAGGCGGAAAGGAAGCGGGAGTGTGTCATTGCCTAAACTGAAAAGGGAATCTGAAATTTTAGGCGACAGTCAGCGGAGGGGATTGGTATCAACGAGAAGAGGAGCTCTTGCCTTTTAATTTGGCGAGAAGCATAGAAGGATCATGTTGCGGGTCTCCTTCCTGGGGGGCGAACGCAATATGAGGATCGTCCGGAGTTTCATTCAAGATGTCTGTTGATTTTAGTCGTGCATCAACAATCCCTTAGATCCTTTGATTATGGCGTCCCGCCATTGGGGATTCACGCCTTTTGCTCTTATTTCAGCATACTTGTACTCAGGATCGGCTAAATACGCATCGGGCTCCAGGCGGTCTAGAGCAGATTCATAGGTGGTTGCTCGGTAGTCGGCGCGCACTCGATTGACTGTGCTGAGCGATACCTTCAGGTCCTTGGCAATCTTTTCGACGGGATCCTTGAGGGCTATTCTTTTGGATATCGATCGAACCTGACGAATTGTGATCTTTGGGCCCTGCGGCATGTTCCCTCCTGTGGGGTCCTGGAAAGGGAGCATTATTTTAAAACCATTTTTTCACATTTGGTCGGCGATGAGGACAACCTGGCCAACAACATGGCCGGCGTTTACCCTTGATAAGGTCATTGCGAGTCCTCTCGATTCGGAGCCGACGCGTCTCCGGCTTTTTCGCCGAGGTAACCCAGCAAATCCACTCGTTACGTGCAAGCGGCGTAATATCCTTCCACGCAGCTTTAGCCGTAGGTGTTGAAGAAAGGACCTTGCGCAAGTCCATTGGCATTCTATGCAGTACGCCAGCACCGTTTTCTTTCTTCATGAGATTAATTCTAAGGCGTTAACTCACTTCAAGGCAAAGTCTCTGAGGCTACCGGACTAACGGTGCCAATCTAAATCCAGCACGCGCGACCTTGAGGCTTTATCGGGTGAATGGACACGATGAAATTCGCGAACGACTTGGCACTGAGTCACCGAACAGCTGGGTTGTCCATCGTTCTCCTAGTTAGGACGGCACCTCACCGGGGCCCCTCGATCGCGTCCTGCTTACGTGACACTCCACCGTGGTTTCAGATATCCTCAGCCCGTTATCCAATCAAAGCCGAAAGGTCAGGACGTGAAACAGTTGTTGGCCGGACTTCGCGTCATTCTGAACATCGTTGGCGGTCTTTGTTTGGCCCTTGCAGCGGTGATGTCCTTTACCGAATGCACCGGCGGTCAGGTCCGTGGTTCAGATGACCAGTATCATTATCTCTCGTTCATAGGCCTCATCGCTGGGGGAATCATCTGCATAGTGGGTGCAGGATTGCTCTCTGATAAGCTGAAGGAATTTCCTTAGCCCTATCCCGACCACTCCATCCGGTCGCGTGCATCGTAGGCGGTCGGCTGAACTGCAGCCGGTGGCACTGGTATCGCCGCCTTCACCTCCGCACCTCCTCCGCCCAACAGAAATCGTGAGTGGTCCTGCACCGCGAGTTCCACCGTCTGAGGCATGGTTTGGCAGTACACGGCCGTATATTGAAAGTTGGAATGGGACAAAATCCTTATTGAGATCGTCCCCAGATTGACCCCACGATTCATCATAATCGTGGCACAACTGCGACGCATATCGTAGAGCCACAGGTCATGAATGTTGATTCGCCGACAGACGCGCTGCCACGACTTATTGACAAGATCGTAGGACACCGGACCTGGCCTGACGCGTCTGCAATGCGTCAAGTCGCCGGGGAATACCCAGTCCTCTGACAAGCGGTCCAGCTGCTGAAACCTCGTGATCAGCTCAATGGGAAGGGGCATGATATGGCCGGCGCCTGTTTTCGTCGTAGGCTTGCTCCACCGGCCTCGCCACACCAGTACACCCTGCGCATTAGGCTCTTGCCAGAACTTAATGTCCTTCCATTTGGCTGCCAACGCCTCGCCAGGCCGACAGCCGCATACGAGCGTCAACAAAAAGATCAGCTGAAATTGCAGGGGCTCTTGGTCAATCGAGGCCAGCAGAAGCGGGAGTTCCTCATATTGCACAAAGCGCTTTCTGGCTTTATTGCCGGGAAACTTTTTCATGCCCACAACGGGATTGGCCGACTCAAACCATCCAAACTCAATCAGTTTGTTGTAAATGAGTTTTAGCTCGGCGAGGGACTCGTTCGCTTGCGCATGACTCTTGGTGCCTAATAATTGGAACCATGGCGTGAGGGTGCGCCGAGTGATAGCGTTCGGATCCAGGTCGAGCAGTTCGGTAAATTTGCGCCGCAAGCGCGACACTCGATTTCGACAGTCCTTCACCGTGGACAGGTGATATCGGCGAAAGATCTCAAACCATTCCCGCAACCGCCAGGCCAACCGGCAGCGCTCCTGCATGACGGTATCCGTCACCACAGGAAACCGCCGGCCCGCCAAGCAGTCCGCCTCATACTGGGCGCGATCGACTTTGGGATCGATCGTCGAGGGTCCAGGGAGTGTGCATGGCGCGTACATGCTACTTAGTTCAGGCTGTCCTCGGTCTGCTCTTCCTCAGCGGTGCATCTGGTCATCACTACTTTGACCAGGTAGGTATTTGGATTGGTCTCGCGCAAGCGCGTCAATTCATCCAGCGCTTCGGCTTTGGTGTCCGCAGTATGTCCGGTTGGATTAAACGGCCCGCCATAATAATGCTCGGTCGGGCGACATTTACTGCCTTGTTTGTGAAACCTGCTTACTTGCCTGTCAGTTTTGCCAGTAGACAAGTCTAGGGCCCACACATACAATTCTGTCACTAATATCATTGCCACCAACACACTCTTCGACAGCCATGCCCGCCCTCAGCGGTCACGCGATTCAGGCATTCAATGTTCCGGATGCCGCAACTGAATAGCTTTGACAAGGAGAAGTTTCATGAACTGTATCCGTGTTTCTTCTGTTCCTTTGATTGTATTGGCTTGTGTGGTCGGATGCACAAACATCGACGTCAAAACAGATTACGATCACAACACGGACTTCACTAGGATCCACACGTTTGCTTTTGCGGGCATGACCGATCTGAATCAGGACGGGCTTCTAAGCAATAGCCTGACACGTAAACGAGTCGAAACGGCTATCGCGCGGGAGCTCACGAAGAAGGAACTGAGACCGGTCAAGTTGGATCAGAAACCAGACGTATTAATCCACTATTGGCTGGGCATCAAGGACAAGGAAAATGTTCAGGCCATGGCCCCTATGATGACTCCCGCGGTGGGAGGTTACGGATGGCGAGGGAGCTATGGCTATGGGGCCGGATATAGCGGCGTGACCACCTATGAATTCCGCGAAGGGACCTTGATCACGGATATGGTAGAACCTGTGAAGAATGAATTAGTGTGGCGTGCCACAGTCGTGGCAAACCTTGAAGATTCCGCATTGGAAAATATCGAGTTAACCAATAAAGCTATCCTAAAGGCATTTGAGGGGTATCCCCCAGCGGGCGCTCAGCGATGAAATGGCCATCCGGCAAAAACGGTGAAGACACTCTCAGACAACCGTCCGAAGAACCTCCACCCACGAGGACTAGAATGAACATGCTTGAGTTGGGAGGAAAAGGGCACAGTTGCCTTGTAATGATGGCGGCTGTTTTCCTGGCAATCATCATCTCCAGTGGACCTAAGAGTTCGTTTGCTGAGACCATTCAAGAAGCGGAGACCGTAATCCAGCAAGCAGGGTCGACATGGCAGGACTTCATGCAGGACCCAGATCTCTCCGGCTTCCGCAATCATATAAAGGGCGTGAAGGCACTCTTGATCGTGCCCAAACTCCTTAAGGGAGCGTTTATGTACGGCGTCGAGGGAGGGAATGGGGTGTTGTTCATCCGGGATGAAAAAACGGGAGCTTGGCCCAGCCGGCTTTTTATGAACTGTCCTCGTTGAGTTTTGGCCCCCAGGCGGGGATGGAGCCTTCAGAAGCCATCCTCGTGGTGCAGACACTCAAGGGGGTCGACGCATTAATGGCGCGTACCGTCAAATTGGGCGCTGACGCGTCTGCTGCCCTGGGTGGGCGTGGCGGCGGGATGGAAGGCTCTACCTCGAGGAATATGGGCAAAGATTTTGTCACCCACGCGCGGTCAAAAGGTACGTATGCAGGAGTGTCCGTGGACGGCGCTGTCATACGGACGAAGGATGATCTGAACCATGCCTATTATGGATCAGTCGTTAAGCCCAGCGACATCTTGCAGGTTCGAAAGGTCTCGGCAAATCCCCATTCAAAGAAGTTGTATGAGGCGGTCTCGACGGCCACTGGAGTGCATTAATGAGGTTGATTGGCCACATGTATCCTCTACGGCGCCTCAACACAAGAACGACCCCAGAAAGACACAGCAAGCTCGTTCCTACCAATTCCATCGCTGCGGAGGCTACTTCACATGATCCACCTAGTCTTGATCATAGTCGTCGCGTTCCTGCTGTCTATATATGAGCCAGCCGGATCGATCGATGCTCACGCTGAGGCAACCCTAGCCCCCATGAAGGTTCAGGGCGAGGTCGTGGATGTCGGAGCCGACCGCATCGTAGTGCAAACACCCAGGGCCAAATTCACTCTGAATAAAAGAACGACTCGGTTGAATGCCCATGTGGGCGACAAGGTCACGCTGTGGGTGACCTCCGGACAGGCGGTCATTGATCACCATCGGCAGGATACTGGCCGTCGGCATCGTTTCGTGACCGGGACGTTACTGGACCCCGCATCGGCGGAGGAGGTCAAGCTGTGGACGCCGGATGGCCATAAGGTCTATTCCCTGGCGGCACATGAAGCCAAGACGGTCCGACTTCCGGAGGGGACGATGGTGACGGTGGAGATCGATGAAGCCGGCACCGTCGTGGATGTCCATTCTGTCGAGACGGAGCAGGCCGCCTGTGACACACGTCACCACTGCAAAGTCATGTTGCATGGGACCGTGAGGAAAATAGAAGACCGGATGATTTTCATCAAAACGCCGGTCGTGGAGTATGAGATCCCCGCGAACGTCGCCCCCAGCGTGGCGGCAGTCGGTGATGAGATGACCCTCTGGGTGTATGAAAACAGTGTGGTGCTCAATTACCATCAGGCTGGTGAATCGTTGTCTCGTCGCTTCGTGACCGGCACACTCAAGTATGAGGACGCCACAAAATCTCATATCCGTCTTTGGACTCCGGAGGGAGAGCAGACGTTCGCGCTTCCTCGGATAGACAAGGCCAACCATCTGCGGGAGGGCCAACTGATCACAGTGGAGGTCAGCGAGGCAGGAACGACACTGGATCTGTGGCAATCGTCCTAAGCGGAGGATCGCATCACCGCGTGCGACCGGTGAGCTGCCATGAAGTGATTCGCACGCGATTGCCCGACGAGTGAGGCGAAGAGGTAGGCATGGCTGATCCGGTAGGCTCTCGAATCACATTCGCCACAGAAGAAGGCGTCCTGGCCAATATGTGGTCGATGGAAGCGTTGGTTCAGCTGCTCGAACGGAAAGGACGCTGTACCAAAACAGGAAGTGCACGATTTAATTGCTGAGCTGAGGACGCGCCATGCGGAGCTGAATGGGAAGGTGATCGACACGCGAACACCCAGGAAGACCAGTATTTGATCGATCATGTACTCAAGATCATTGATACAGTCGGCCAGCAGCCGGAGGAATCGAAGGAGCCCCTTCGCCGCGTGGTCTTGATCTGGATCAGCATACACGCACGAACTCACGACCGAATTAACGGCTCTCAACATGGCATCCGATCCCCAAGACGACCAACCCTTTCCCGTCCCTACCGCTCGACTGACGTCTCTGATTGCTTAATTCAACAGGTGGAAGCGCGTGAGTTGATTGGCGGTCGGTTGAACGTTGCGTCATTGCCCACCGTGCGGAAGAGCGGCTGGGTTGCTCGCGGAAGGCATGACCCTTCTGCGAGGATCGGTACATTTCAGGGGTCCTCGAACGCAAACACTTTTTTCCAATCCCGTTTCATATCGATGACAGCCCAGCCTTTGGCCTTGGCTTCATCGAGTCCCTTGTTGAGCTCACCGATGTGCGACTTCCGATCGTAGGCCCATTCACGCGCTGCATCGGTGTGATGCACATACAGACAGAGGCGCGCGCCCGCACCGGAGCAGGTCCACTGAAGCATCTGCAAGTCGCCATCTGAATTGCCGAAGGCGGCGATCGGTCGGCGGCCTATGTAGGTTTGTATGGCAACGGGCTTCCCGGCCTTATCGTCAAAGAAGTTCAGCTCCGGCAACTTCGTGAGCGTAGCTTGTCCGTCCCGCATATCAAATCGCAATTTGCCGCTACTTCCCACGACCTGCTCCGGCGGGATGCCATAGGTTTTTTCGACCCAGGGTCGCATGAACTCGACGCCGCCACCGGAGACAATGAACGTCTTGAACCCGTTGGCCCGCAGATAGCCTAACATCTCGACCATCGGCTGATACACCATCTCCGTGTAAGGCTTCTTGGTCACGGGATGTTTCGCAGTCGCGACCCAGTCAGTGACGAGCTTCCAGAACTCGTCCGTCGTCATGCCGGCATGCGTGGCCATCACGATGTTGAATACCGCCGATTCGCCGCCTGCCAGCGCGCCTTTCACATCGCCCTTGAGCAGAGAAGCAAACGGCTCTTTCTGTTTCCACTCCGGATGCTGGGGTGCAAGCGCCTTTACGCGGTCGAGTGCAAACAGCAGCTGAAAATACATGGGCTGCTCGGCCCAGAGCGTGCCGTCATTGTCGAACGTCGCGATGCGTTCTGCGGGGGCCACAAACGCCGGCCCCCCCTCCTGCGTCACCATTGAGACGAAGTCGAGGATAGCCTTCTTCGTCAGGCCGTCGTTCCACGACGGGAGCGGATCTGCGGCGTCAACGATTACCGTCCAGAGGACGGCCTGCACCAGCGCAAAGGACAAGACTTTGACGGAACGCTGTTTCATCATTCCTCTCTGTCATCTCGTGTAGAGGCTTCATCATGCCCGCAGCGAGACGCCGACTAGTTGCCCGGATGTCCAATCCCTTCCAGCCCCTCCAATTTCTTGAGCGCCTGCATTGCCTTGAGCGTCATGTAATTGATGTAGCACGGCAATATCGCCGTACATTCTCGCAGTGTAGATCAGCCGCGCTACTCGCCACCTCTTCGCTGCAGCGTTTCTAACACTTGGTCGAGACTGAAACTTCCAACTTTTTGGCTCGGTGGAAATTCCCTAAATGAGGCCAGGAATCTCCCGATGTACTGCTGCGCCGGCACGAGCGGAAGACACGCTCAATCCGCCACTGGTTGTAACCTATGCCGATATGGTCGGCTTGTTCAAATGGATCGGACCGAAGATTGAAGAGCTTCGGGAGCCGTAGCGTGACGAAGGGTTCCTGCCAGACATCGAACCCATGAGCGCGTTGCTCCGCAAACACGAGCTTCCATTGATGGTAGCGCAGCCCCACCAGAGAACCATCATCATTGAAGTAAAAGAATTCATGACGGGGATCGGTTGCTTTCCCGGCGAGATGATCCATCAGGTTGTAGCCGTCGAAGTGAATCTTGAAGGTTTTGTTCCTGACCTTATAGCCCTTCAGGAGCTTGGCCTTCACATCCGAGCTCGCCTGCAGCCGCGAGAAACGTGGGAATCCAGTCGTTCGTGCGCAACGATATCGTTCACAATTGTGCCGGGCTTAATCACTCCGGGCCAGCGCACGAGCCACGGCACGCGAAAAGCCGCCTTCCCACGTCGGTCCCTTCTCGCCGTGGAATGGCGTGGTCCCGCCGTCCGGCCAGCGTAACGGATTCTGCCCCGTTGTCGGTCCCGTAGATCACGATGGTATTGTTCGGCGAGGCCGAGCTCGTCGAGCTTGTTCGAGAAGCAGACCGACCATCGTCGTCATGTTCCACCATGCCGTCAGGATAGAGCCCCAGGCCGGTCGTGCCCTGCGATTCTTTCTTGAGATGGGTCCAGATGTGCATGCGGGTCGGATTCCACCAGACGAAGAACGGCTTGTTGCCTTCTTCGACTGTCGAGGAACTCCATCGCGTGCCTCGTAATTTCCTCATCAATGGTCTCCATGCGGTCCACGCTGAGCGGGCCCAGTATCTTCGATCTTCTGTGCTGCCTTCCGGATCGCCCACGCATGAATGATTCCGCGTGGGCCAAACTTTTTCTGATCATCTCCGGATCTTTCGAAGTAGTAGTAGGTTCTCCGGCTCTTCCTCCGCGTTGAGGTGATAGAGCGTTGCCGATGAATTCGTCGAACCCGTGCGACCGTCGGCAGATGCTCGTCACGATCGCCGAGATGGTTCTTGCCGAACTGGCCAGTCATGTAGCCCTGCTCCTTCAGCAGCTCGGCCATGGTGGACTCCAGTCCGGCAGCCATTGCTTGAGCCAGGCATGCCGATCGTCAGGAGACCGGTGCGGAACGGGATGTTGGCCCAAGATAAACGCCGCCCGCCCCGCGGTGCAGCGACTGCTCGCCATAGGCAATCGGTGAACAGCGCGCCTTCCTTCGCAATGCGATCAATGTTGGGCGTGCTGTAGCCCATGATGCCGTGGTTGTAGGCGCTAATATTCTGTACGCCGATGTCATCGCCCCAGATCACGAGAATATTGGGTTTGTCTGTGACGGCTAGAGCCCTGCCCTGAAACACCATTTCAACCAACATGACCATGGCTAACGTCGCCATGTGCAGATATGAAGCTGACCTCTGTCCCATCGTGTCGCCTCCTATTGATCTGGTTTCATAAGTCTTCGAAGGGTCTTCGATGTGGGGTGTGAAAACAACTGTCAAAAGTAACAGATATTACTTCCTGCGATTCGCAACTACATTTGGACACATCTCATTGGGTATCTTGCTAGAAAACTGCGGCGAGGCCGATTCCCACATTGGTATTCTTGACCGACTCGTGCTCAAAGCTCTGTTTCCGGTTCGATCGCTGGAAGCCGACGGAACCTCGCAGGGAATCGGTAAATTGTCTAATCAGCAAGATCTCTCCTTGGATGATATCTTCGTGCGCGCCCTTTCGCTCGTCTCCGACAATCCCGCTGGTCCAATTGTTTCGCTCATAGTGGATCGCTCCCGATAGGACCAGCCCCTGTATCACCTCGAAGTCCACGTCGGCACTAAGGTAGTGGTTCACGTACGACACATCATCCTGTAATTGCGGCTGGTTTCGGCCGTCGGCTAGACCGCGTTCATAATGGTAACTGAATCCCAACTTGACCCGTTTGGACAGACTCCACTCCAGATGCGGTCCGATCGTATAGAAGTCCGTATCCCGCTGAGCGAAGGCATCGTTATAGCGTCGAATCCCATACCGGCTTAACAAGCGCACCTCGAGAGTCGGCGTAAGGCGCTGTTCCAGCCTCGCGCTCCAAATATGACTGGTGACAGACTCATCCACCAATCCTTCTTCGCCTGGCCGACGATCTTCGTTTTCTCCCAGGAAGAGGTTCGGGGCGTAATAGTATCGGAAGCGGACCCGTGTCTCAGCCGAGAACGCCTGTATCGCTTGTATATTGAGCGTGCCGTGATTGAAGCGTGGGTTGTCCGCATAGACGAATCCCTGTCCCCGAACGCTCAACAATGTGGTGCCCAGTCGATTGTTAAAGGATGTGCGGAGTATGGCATCCGGTTCAAACACCACGTCCGATCCCTTGTCAGTGAGACGGGTATCGATAGCCGGCTGGGTCGGATCGTCGTCCCTGGTCAATCGTCGTGTGGCGGAAAAAACGCCCACATCATCTGTATAAAAGAGCAACGCTCGACCTTCGATGGTTGTCTCGGCAAGCGCCGGTGTCGTCAGCCATATCCACATGAGGGCCACGAAGAGTCGTCTGGTAGTCCAATGTTCGGCCACGTTCGCTCCGTCGAGGAGTCCTTTCCGGTGCTGGCTAACCGCCTTAGCCGCACTCATCCTTTAGACGAGCATTTTGAGCAGGAGGTTCAAGACCTCGTCCATCGGCACAAGCGTGATGAGCAGTGGGACGTAAGGCAGAAATGCCACCAAGAGTAGCTTCAGTACATCATCTTTGTACAATGGAATGATTGACATGTCGCGCACGGCCATCAATGAGCTGCCCACGTGCGCGACGGCCCGGAAGTCATTGCCTGCATCTCCTTCCACGGGGTTCCCCGACAGCCATTTTCGATCCACTTGCTGGATCTGCCGGCTCGCGAGGGCCCCGTATCGAAACACCGCTGAATCCTTAGCCTCGTAGAGCTGCCGTACGAATAACAGAAGGGGTCCTGCAATCACGAGCAAGAGGATCATAAAAAGGCCCCCCACTTCCCATTCATACTGCAAAGGAGAGACACCGTCGTAGACCACATAGTCAGCCACTTCGCCAGCCGTGGTGGCCGTCACGGCGAACGCGAACCCTGCGAATGCTAACAGCGATTCACTCAGAAAACCCAATCCCGCCGCCCCGTCGCGATGGGCAGGGGACAGATTGAGCTGCAGCCGTGAGATATGCCATAGCAGCCGCCACCATAGGGCCAATCGCCAGACCCATCGCAACAGCACAAACGAAAAAATGGGGAAGGACACCAAGAAGTACCAGCCGCCCGCAAGCGTCAGAAAATGTCCATGGGCTCCCACGCCCAGCCGCCATGTCACCTCCGGATAGTTAAGGATATATGTAAAGGCAATCAGGCTGTGAAGGTATGCGACTACAAGGAGGACCGCCACAAGCCGGCCTGAACGGCTCAACCGAATCGTGTCCTGCACCACGTCTCGAAACTGGAATCGTGCCTCCTCACTAATCAGGCCAGCACTCTCAAAATACCGGATCACAGTTCCCAGTCGGCCTTGACATTTGGTCTCACCCAAAAGGAAAACTGGCACCGCGATGAGGAACCGCACATTGACCTCGAAATCCATCAGGAAGGAACTGAGGCGCGTGGGACCCATGGCCAACCCTTCTGCGGCCGCGAGCACAGCCATCGGCGCCCACGCGATGCATACGGCATAGAAGGCGGCGAGGCCAAGCTGTGGTTTCCCGCGCCGCACTAGACCAAGCCACTCCTGGAGCCGGTATAAAGGGCCAGCGGTGAAGAGAGGAAACTCTGCGGCAGAGTCAGGGTCGTTCTTAGCCACGCGTATGTTGGTTACCCAGTGGTGAGGAAACTATCGCGATCACTTCCGCACTCTCCCACCTTCACTCTGTATTTTTACAATGCACTCCTCTCATATTAGGAGCCAGTTGAAAACTGTCAGAAATGACAGGGACCCATATCGTGATTTTGGAAGTGTTTTGGTGGATGTGTTAGTTTCCTGACTAGGAAGGATCCCTATGACCATTTGGCATCTCCTTTTCTATGTCGTAATGATAGGCCTTGTGGGGGATTTACCAGGATGTGCATTTCAATCAAAGCAACTCGATAAGACTCTTAATCCATGGCTAGGAAAGACCAAAGCTGATCGAGTTACGAAGGTAGGCCGCCCCACGCTCTGCACAAGGCTCAGCAATGGAGACGAGTCCTGTGTCTGGGATACGGGAGGTGGGGACACGAAAGGTGTGAATTGCGCGCCCGATTTTCTTTCTGAGGGCCTGGATTGCACCGAGGCCAGCAGCAAATCGTTGGAGCACCATGCCACCTTTGTATATGGCGCGAACGGGTTGGCCTACCAATGGAATTACCGAGGGACTCTAGGGGAAAGATCGAGCAAGGATTCTGAGCCGATCCCGAAATAGTCGCGCACAATTTAATATTCAGACTTGAAGAACAACTTTATTCATATGTCGATGGAATCCCTATTGCTGCTTATTTCATCACCATGGCATGACATTTCTCGCGACCTATCGAGCCACTGACTTCGTTAGCCCTGTCCCAATCCTGGACAACAACCGGTCCAGGACCCATCTAACCAGCTTCAGCAATGGGGCCTTCGTCCCGGTCGGACTTTTTCGGCTGCACAGTGCCCTGAAGTATCGGAGCAGTTGCGTAGTTCTTCATTGCAAGGGTTCATGGGGCGTGGGGCAATGGGGTCCCCGCCGCTGCACGCACAGCGGCGCTTAGGGGACCACCCCTGCCTCACGGTAAAAAATGAGGGATCACGGTTTTGGTCACGGTTAGGGCGTACTACGCTGTGAAACGCTGGATCACGCTGGGTATGGAAGCCCTTGATAACAGTACGTTGCAATGGCATAGCGTGTCCTGCTGTTGCCTCGTGTTCCCGACGGAATCGTTTTCGTAAACCGCAGGTCGCCCGTTTAATCCTGGTCGCCGGTCCAAAATAAAAAAATGTACCGCCTGCAGAGGACATTCCACCCGCTGAACACTTCTCGGTGCTCATCTTGTGCTCAACCAACTCGCTCCAGCTCATTCCCTACTCCATCCAAGTTCGCTTTTTCCTTAACATTTGGCTAGACTTGGCATGAATGAGCCCGAGCCCGAGTGGGCTAAGAGATGGTGTGTGAAACTCTTTCCTAAACCATTTCTCGCACGTTCAATTCGTATCGGGGGGACCAAATCTTGTACCACGTTATGTTTCACGGGAGCTCGAGATTGCGAGCGCATGAACGCTCATGGATTTCTTTGAGCCGGCTTTCCGAGCACAGGAGGAAACTCTCAAAACAAGCAGAGTCAAATGTTTTCGGAACCCCTCCCTCGTGAAAAACGCGTCGTGATCGCCCCTCCATTGCCGAGCCCGCACTATGAGAGATACCCGTTCCAGGCGCCCTGATCCTCTGCTTCGCAATCTGAGTCTCTTCCTGCTCGGGATGATTCTATTTCTCGCCGCATGCGCGTGGTATCTCCAAACACAGCATGCATTCCGACACATCCTTGTTCCGCTCATGGCCGCAGTTGTGCCCGGCGAACTTCGAGTAAATAATGGACTTCTCACCTTCCCCGCCACGCTCGAATTCACAGGACTCTCCTACCAACTATCGGAGATGGGGCTGTCGTTGCAGATCGATCAGCTACTCTTACGAATTTCAGTGATGGCATGGCTGCGCGAACACCTCCTCGTTGTGGAAGAACTCGATCTTGAGAATGGCAAGCTGCACGTGGCTTCGGGGATGATCCCGCCTCCGCAAGGAGGTGCATCGACAGTTGCGAGTGCCGGCAAGACCGCAGTGATGATCCCTTTTGTCATTCAACGCGCGCGTCTGGATCACATCACTGTGTCGATTCAAACAGGCGGCGATGAGTTCATGCTGCGAGACCTGAAGCTGGCCATCGATGATGTCGTGGCCAATCGAACCGGCACCATCGACCTGCAGTAGCGAAGTGGCATTGAACCGCTCTGCAAGCCAGAGCCGCTGGGCGGGTGCGTTCCTCTTGACCGGCACTCTTGAAGAACGCCGCGGCGGTCAGGAGTTGAAGTGGAATGTGTCAAATCGGCTGACGGTTCGGGAGTGGCCCGGCCAGGGAGCTGTGGCCGATTCCAGCCAGATCACGCTTGATCAGACTATGTCAGGTCGCTATGACTTCACGCAAGCCAATGTGACGCAGATTCATCTTTGACTTTTTTGCAAGGCAAGACATCACTCGGCGACTTGCTCATTACGGTCACGCGAACTAAATCAGCAGAGGGTACAGTCATGGATGTTGTGATGAAGCTTAAAGAAATGAGTGATGCGGGGCTGAATCTTATACTCGGAAACAATGGATCGACCCGTCTTCGTTCAGCCCACATGAGCGGTGATGTGAAGGTCCATGCGATAGGGGAGCGGTACGATATTCGCTCCGTACTCACGGGACAGCAGTTCCAAGTCGTATCGGAGAGGGGCACGACTCCACCAGTGGATGTCGATGTGGCACAGGTGGGAATATTCGACAGCGGCTCTCGCAATTTAACCTTGGACATCTTCGAACTGCGCTTTGCGGCGCATGATCGAGTCCTGCTGGCGGGAGAACTGAAACATTCTTTGACCATCAACCTTGGTGTTGAAGGTTTGGAAAATAAAGGAGTCTCCACTCAGAATGCCCCTCAGTCTGATTGGATGCTCACGATCAACCATATCGTGGTTACCGAACTACGCCAATGGTGTGATGCCTTCGGCTGGAAGGGATTGCGAGGCATCCGCACAGGAGAATTGGATGGCACGGTAATTCTTTCTAGCCGAGACGAGGGCCACGCAATAGATTTGAGCACCCGCCTCATGATCTCGAATGTGAGGATGGCCGATGCGGAGAAAGGCGCAGACAGCGCCCCGTTGAAGTTCGCTCATGAGATCCAGGGAACAGTCACCTATCTGACCATTTTGCAACTGCATTCCTGGATCATGACGGCCTCGGTAGGCGACCGATCCGTAGGGAGATTACGTTTGTCTGGGACCCTAGACCTAAGGATGCCTACGAGAGAACTGAGTCTGGAGGGATCGCTCAAGCTTACAGACTTGCCCGGTAGAGCGTGCAATCCACTGCTCGCTCTCTGGAGCGACGCACGCCTCGACCGAGCCCACTTCAACGGGAGGGTCGGGATCAGGATGACTGCAGACTTTCTCAGTTGGGAGATCGATCTCCGTGGCGATCAAATCAGACTACGGCTTCCCGAGATAGATCAAGCGACTGCTCCCCTTTATCTTGTCGTGACCCAGTCCGGCAGTTTCAACCGCACGACCGGTGTCCTTCGTTTGGACAAGGGGATTTTGCAAGGACTGGAGCGGTCTCGACCTATCATCACCGCCGCCTTGGACAAACCAGTTCGCTTCACCCTTCGAGGTAAGGAAACAAATGGAAAGCCGCTTCAATCGCCGAATGGTCAAGTCACCACCTTCACCATAGCAGGCGCGGCATATTGGAATTGAGAAGCTGAGACCGAGACTGGCCGTCTGGGGAATCTCAGCCTTGAATGGAGTGAAGACCGGCATCATTGACGGACGTTGGATCATGCGAGCACACGAAGGCACAGGCGCCCTGTCTGTCACCGGTACTTTCGATATCACGGGCCTGCGTCTTGATGCAGGAGTCATACGCATCAGCAAGCCCATAGGCCTTCGCAGCAGGATCGCTGCCACGATCACGAAGTTCTCCCATATCCGGTTGGACGCTCTGAACGTAGAAGCCCTGGAGGGAGCGAGCCTGATCGCGATGCTGGGACTCAGTGGTGAAACCAATTTCGCCAACGGTTCTAAGGATCTCGCAGGCGCGTTCAATACTAGCAACATGGCGATACTCCTCGATCGGATCGGGCTACTCGACGAACGGCAACGCACAGTGTTCAGAGAAGGTAGAGTATCCGTTAAAGGACATCTGACAGGTCGTGGACAGGATCAGCCCGTCTTAGCACAGGCTACGATTGACGCGCGCGCCCTTCGGTTCCAGCCGTTAAGGGGTCAATTCCTCACGTATTCGCTTCTCACGGAAGGAACCGCGGAACTGAACGCGGCCCGGACGGATATCAAGATCAACAGGATCGGCATGACTCTGGGGTCCCAAGGGAAGCCGGCTGGAACACTAACTTTTGCGGGAACATGGCCGATCGCGGAGTCCAAACAAGGCCGTGCCATCACCGTCGTGACCAAAGACTTAGATATCGCACCGCTTGTGGACGTATTCGGAGTACTCCCAGGTCGAGAGCAAGGCCCGTTACCGGTCAGCGCCGATTTCTCCATATCACTGGATTCCGGCGGTGGGAGTCTCGTCGTTCGCGGTCAGGAAATACTCGGACCGATTCGGATTGCACGTAAAGGTGAAGATGGAGGGTCCAAAGAGGCCACTCTTCGTATTGAGCACGACCTGAACCGACAGAATGATGAGGTCCGCGTAGCAGGTCTGACGGTGACCGCCGATCGTCCCGGCGGCCGGTCTGATCGTGTGACTGCCAGTGGCGTGGTGAGGATCGCCGGGCAGCCTGGCGCGCAACTCAAGGTGGAGATTGCCTCGCTCGATGCCGCCTGGCATGCCGCGTTGTTCTCAAGACCTGAGCCCATGCGTCAAGCCAGTGCTAACCAGGCTGTGGGAAAGGATCGAGAAGGTAGAACGGAACCGTCGAACAGCCTTGCCTTTCTCACGAACCTCGATGCAGAACTGTCGATAGCGTCTATCTCCTACAACAAACTGATGTTTGGGCCTGGTCGTGTGATTGCGAAAGGAACCGGCGTGCGACTGGAGGCCAAGCTGGAACCAACGGTCATTGCTGATGGCCAGGTGGATTCGATAGTGACCCTCGTGCGGCAGGACAAACAGACGCAACTCATCTGGTCCGGTAAAGGCCAAGGTTTGAATATCGAATCCATTATGCAAGCAGCACAACCAGGCCAGGAAGCCGTGCTCAAAGGAACGGGGTCGTTTGTGACTTCCGGATCAGGCCTTCTGAATGAAGAGCCTCTCCGAACGCATGCCTCGGGAATGTTTAATTTCAACGTTGTGGACGGCCAAGTCCTCTACTCTCCACTGTTTCAGTTCCTCGCAAAGTACACGCACATCAGTGAACTCGAGCAGATGGAATTTGATGGCTTCGCAGGCAACGTGCGCCTGGAAGGTGGCTGGATCCATGGCGATTCCTTGGCTGTCACCGGCTCTCTCGCCTCCCTGGAAGGGAACGCTTCGGGCTCGCCTGACGACATCGCCGATGGTCGTATTTTTGTGAAAATCGGCCCATCGCTCGCGAAAAAAATCAAGATCCCCTGCATGTCGGCGCTCCTCAAAACCTCTGACGGATTTACGACTCTCCCGTTTGCTGTTCGGGTCAGCGGCCCCATAAAAAACCTCACCTTTAGCCCTGACACCGCGGCGTGGCACAACGCCAAAGGCGGGATCACATCCCTGGCAGGCACGATGAAGAATCTGCTTCGTGGCTGTCGAGAGGATCGCTCAGAGGAAAGTGCGAAGTGACCTCTCCCCCTAGCATCTATGGGCCGATTTGGTCGAATGCTTCGATTCGTGTTCCTTCTTGTTCTCGCGTTATTGCTGGTAGATCTAATCTACGGTTATGTCATGGGCCAGCCTACGGCCCAGTATATCGAGATCGGCCTCCACGTCATTGCCGTCATTCTGGTCTTGGGCCGTGGTCATATTCAATGTACGCGCGCGAGGAAGTTTTCTCCGGTTCACCCTTCATGGTTCAGTGTATCATCCAAAAAACCATGAGAGGGTTTTGTGGATAGCTGCGCACACCGTACCAGTAGTCTCGCGCCATTGACGAGAGAGGACAAATTTCAATCAATGGCACTACCAACCGAGTGGAGACGCCCCCAACCTGCCTGATGCACCATTGACCTCCTATGCCGAATTGCTATACTGCGCACTTCAGCCAATGAAAGAAGATAATCGATGCCATTCTATCTGACGCGGTTCAGCTACACGCCAGAAACGTGGGCGAAGCTCATTAAGAATCCGGAGGACCGCCGAGCTGCAGCTCAGCAGTACATCGAATCAGTCGGGGGAAAGTTGCATGGTTTCTGGTATGCCTTCGGCGATCATGACGCATACAACCTGTGGGAGGCCCCTGATAACGTGTCGATGGCAGCCACTGCGATCGCAATCAGTGCGGGAGGAGCGTTAAGTTCCCTACATACCACCCCGTTATTGACGGTTGAGGAGACACTCGCGGCTCTACAAAAGGCGTCGTCGATCAAATATCGACCACCGGGAGACAAAGGATAGGAATATCCAGCCGCTCACGGAACTGCTCAGCGCTCTCGCCACTCCCACGGCGGCACTGGGCGCGGATCAACCCATAGTCCTCGCTTCGCCTCCCGGGCCTGCCGTTCCAGCTCTCCCAACCGAGGGTCTTTTGAGTATTTTCGAAACCACCAGGCCAGACCAGCCTTGATGAGCTCCTGATTCAGAATCCGGCCGTCCGGCAGAAGCACTTCTGCCAGCCGCCGGCCGTACCGATCGCGCTTGTCCACATACACCGTGACATCATGCCCAAAGGCTAGTTCGGAAGTGTATTCCTTCGCTCGTGTGCCGAAGGGCTGGCGCTTCTCGGGGCAGTCGATGCCGAGCAAGCGAATCTGTTCGGCTTGGCCATCGTGTAGGACCCGGATGGAATCGCCGTCGATGACGCCGACAACCTTTCCGATAAATTCGAGGTGGGCAAGGAGAGGGGTCAACAGCCTGCGGAGATTCAGCGATGTTCTCACTGGGCTGGCAGTCTACATGACATACAGGGTTGGCGATAGCACACGGGAAAAGGGGTGGGCAAAGACCTCAAGAGATTGAAAGCCTGAGGAGGCTTCCATCACTGATCAATCCTCGCCATCCGAGATGATAGTGTCACCTGTCAATTCTACCAGTAATCCCGAATCTCCCAAAGGCTCAACATGGGGCCTTTAAGTAATTAATGGTTCGCCTTCGTGCCTACGCGCTGCGCCCTGATGCAGGTCTCGGATGGTCGAATGAGCGGGGTGTGATACTGGCGGTGATCCTTCTTATGAGACTATCGATCGCAGGAATGTTTCTCGTTGTGGTGCCGGCGCTATTGGGCGGGTGCAATCGCCCGTTCCATCTGTGGGAAGCCCATACAACCGCTACTCAAGTCCCTCCCTCACTGGTAGTCAGCTTGCTGTCTCAGTCACAGACCGCCATTCTTTTGCCCGCCACCTATAATCATCTGCAAGGCTATCTCCCCGCTCTGTCTCAAGCGCTCACCGTGGCCTGTGGTCAAACCTCTCCCGCAATCCCGGTGCTCGCTCAGTACGAGACCGTCAATCGGATCAACGCGCCGGGTATGGTGCTGGACTATGTGGAGCAGGATCCAAGTTTTGCCGCCAGCCGATTTCTATCGCATGACCGTCTGCAAAAGATTCGAGAAACCTTGGGAGTCAGATATGTGCTTCAACCCGGGCTCATCTATGTAACCGACAACATGGACGACAAGTTCGAGCTAATGGGTTGGCATATCCTGCGAAGCCGGGTCAACACTCTTGGACTATGGCTTCGATTATGGGATGCGCAGACTGGGGAGTTTCTCTGGGAGTCAGCGGGGGAAAGCGACCGTGGCGGCTGAACTGTTAGATGAAGGCTCGACCGTGCCATTTCACGCCATCGCCCGAAAACTGTGGCGTCACATGATTCAAGAAGGGTTATTGACTGGGAAAAGAACCTCCCGGTCCTTCTTGAAGGAAGAGTTTTCTGTCGAGCCATAGACGATTGGCCATCAACATGAAGGAGGAATGACATGAGACCAGTCTGAAGCATGCAGCTAGCTGCTGTAGGCGCCGGAAAAGGGTGAGGATCGTGCGAGGAGCTCCGTCGGCTATTAATTTCGTTAAATTCGTTTCTTTCGTAGAAGAGCGGCGCTGGCGGGCTGGTGGATCCGGACCGAGGAGGATCTCGAAAAGTGAAGGCCGGAGGGGCTGTCTTCTCTGTACTGGCCGGGTCAAACACGATGAGTCGGGTGACGGGACAGGACGCGCTCTCCTCGTCAGATCATCCTTCAGGATCCGGCATCAAGGGCTTAATGGGGTCGACCGTCCGGGAGAGGTAGCTGCCGCACTGGTGACAGATCAGCTCCTCTAGTCCTGGAGATTCTCGCACCTCCATAGGCGTGGCACATTGGGGGCAGGGCGGCTGGGCAGACATTAGCACCTGGTGAAGTTGGGCCGTTGAAGGAGTTCAGACTACAGTATGCTAAACACTTGTGCTGAATCCAGAACCGAAGAAGGCTCGATAAAGCTAGGGGGACCGTGAGCATCGGTCGTTTATGTCGTTTCGGTCGTCAGCCCCCGTTCAGCAGATGTGGGGAAGAAAACTCCCTCAGCCGCGCCACTGATTCGCCGTGGTTTTTCGTTTCGTTCGTTTATTTCCCAGAGAAGACCGGACCGGTGGCTGGGAGATCCGCACCGCGAGGAACGTTAAAGCGCGAAGGCGGGAGGGGGGATGCTTACCCTTGATTAAGCTACTCTGTCGGCTTTGTCGGGGTGCTACCAGGATAAATGGAGCCTGAAATAGCGAGCAGTGCCTCACTGTGTCGGGATTGTCGGGGCCTCTGTGGTATGAATCGGCCAAAATTCAATGGAGCCTGGCCATGGAAATGTGTGTAGCTAGCCGAGGGGTGCCCTTCTGTGGGTGGGGTCCTGCCGGAACATGGCGGGGGGGCCTTTCCTGGCCAGGGTGACAGCAAAGTGCGGAGTGGAGAAAATATTTTTACGTTTCCACTGTCCCGTAATTTGTCCCGTAATCATCGGTGTCCACCGGAGTCCTTCGTCCTTCGACCCCATGATGGCAGATGGACAAGTCGCCGATAGATAAGGATTGGGTCAGATAGTCTCGGGGAGAGGAGGGGAGCGCCCAGGACTTAAAATCCTGTGTCTGAAAAGGCGTGCGGGTTCAAGTCCCGCCTCCCGCACCAATTCAACCCACGTGATTAAAATCCCTCAGGCCCACAAGGCGGCCCGTACGGGTAGATCCCCTTCTCCAGCACCATTATCAATGACTTACGCCCTTCCACCTTTTCCATTTCCCTAGCTACCAACAATTGCACTGCCCGATCTTGACCTCAAGCTCGCGAGTTTGAGCACTCGTTCCGACAGATCGCTTGCGATTTCATTCGTATAGCGCTGATACACGCTCTGGTTCCCGAAGCGGGACACAGGGGTGGAATCCTGTAAATTCAGCACCTCGACTTCTCAAATTCATTCCTTCCTGCCTCTGCAATTCCGACCGCGCCGAAAATGTAGCACTCGCACGGTGTTAGAGCCCAATGGCTCTAGAGCCCTTCACGGCTAGGTCTTACGATTTCATTCGTCAGGTCATGATAAGGCTGATCAAACAACCGGATCAGGAAGACCGATATGTCTTCCATTCTTGTCATCGATGACGACACTGCGCTTCGTGAAGTCCTCCGAGTGGCTCTTGAGACCGCGGGACATCGTGTTCGCGAAGTGAGGAATGGTCGTGAAGGGATACGGGACTTCCGAAAGGAGCCTTGCGACCTTGTCATCACTGATATCTATATGCCCGAGCGCGATGGGCTTGAGCTCATCGATGGTTTGCGACGGACACATCCCCAGGTAAAAATTCTCGCCATGTCCGGCGCATCGGGCACTATGGACTACTTGAATAAAGCTCGTGCATTGGGGGCGGCCATGGTCATTCGGAAACCCTTCGCCATGCGGGCAATGGTGAGAGCCGTCAGCGACTTATAGAGGAGGTGGCCCCACCGGCGTGCCAAATAAATCAGAATCCTGACGTTACGGGCTAAGGAGAGGCGTCCGGCTTTTGCTATTCGTCTGGTCGTTGCCACCGCACGTTACCTCGTGGATCTTCCATCCAGCCAAGCATACCTGCCGTTAGGAGCACTCCTATGTTGACGACGTCTGCTTCCGCATCTGTGCATAACTTATGAGGGAATTCTGTTCTTTTGCTAATCCATATTTACGTAGTAGCTTATAGGACATTGCGTCCAGGTCAAGCAGGAGGCAGGGACTCGTATAGAAATAACGAAGAGTCAAGCCACAAGATATAGGGGAGTTGATGGCATTCCATTCAATGCCTAAAAATTAGGCACCTTGCTGGGCTGGGCATACCTAGCACCGCTTAGGGCCTCGAAGCAGACTTATCAACAGACTTATCCCCAAAAATTGTGCACCACAAACCAAACGCTTGGAGTGGTTTCCACCATTGATTCCGACCTAGCGAAGCCCGTGTGGAGTTTAACTTCCTCCACATCTTGCTCAATGCATCAACTCCCCTGTTACCAATCGATGAGCGCCTTCTTTTCATGAGAGACAAGCGTCGATCACGGTATTATGTTCTTTTATAAGCGGGGCTGACATGGTCGCTGCCTCGAAGGGGGGGCATGGTCATGTCGTCGTTCCTGATTCATTGAGTTGGTAGGGGGTAACTTCCTCTGTTTTGATTACCAGCGCACCGGCGTTTTCGACTATCACCCCGGACTCCTGCTATGACTACTCTGGTGCTTCTCAGTTGCTGCGGATAAAAGGCTTCCGGCGAACATACCAACCGGACCGAATGCCAGTGAGATCGCGACACGTAACTTCACAAGATTGTTCAATTAGTTGCTTCCGGAACCTGGAGGCACAGTGGCGATCACATTCCGTTTTAGAGGTGGACTAAAGGTCACATAGTTTCCCAGAGGAGGAAGCAAGGAGATGCCCTGGTCCATCTCCCCATATCTGCGGCACAGCATTCAAGCGGCCGACCCCGTCATTGCGATGACGGCAAAAAGAGGGAAGAAGAATCGTGTCCAGGCGCAGTCGCTGCCGCACTCAAATGGAAAGGCCTTTGGGCAATACTGTCGCATCGCCACACTTTCTGTTTCTGGAGTTCAATGCTCTCCGTATCACTTTGGGGAAGCCTCGATCTGGGAGCTGTCGACTGTCTTGTGTCTGATCCTGCCATAACTCACAGCTAGAATGGACTTCGCTCGTCGAGCAGCATCGGTACGATCCTCTCACCAAGAGCATATTGAGCGGTCTGATATACTTGCAGCAGGGAATGGTCCCGTTCGTTCAGGACATCAGCAAGGAACGTCACCACTCAAGTCAAGGTCGAATCTTTAGCAAGGTAACGATAGTCGGGCGTTCACTAGGGAAGTATCAGGGAAGGGACGCATGGAAGAGGTGATATTGCAGGAGCATAGGTCCGCTGTGAATAAGAATCATCAAGATATACCCTCCGGTGAGTGTGCGGTTCCTGCGCCGCCTCTTCCCTCTGATCCGTCAGCGCCTCGTTGCCCGATCAATAAGTGCAGTGGTCGTCTCAGGACTGAGGCGTCCGGCTACAATTCCCGCACCGGGTTAGAATTGATGATCTGCACGCTATGCGGGCATCGGGGGTTTCGATCCCGGGATGGTGTGATTCTCTTATTTCGAGGGGGGTATGAATACAAGTTTAGCTACGGTCCATCAATACAGACCCTCAACATTGTGTTGAGCTCCGCCGCAGTTAACCTGTGGGGTACTCACGACGTGAGCGATGATCAGCTAGCGAAGATCGCTGCAGAATGGGCCTTGCTATGTGGTCATACGAGCAGACAGATTCATTTAGGGATTCCCGCTGAAGAGTTCGCCGACTGCTACCTCTATTTTTGCAAGCCATAACGCAAGCTCTTCCCGTAACCTCTTCACGCATTCGACGGATGCCTTTGCCGTAAAGTGTTGTGCATTCTACGATATTGAGGGCTGAGCGATGCTGCATGGGGGGTGTGCCTACCATTTGCCGAGCCAGTTGCGGCAGCCCGCATAATACGATGCGATCGCGATGGCTACAATAGACATGATCTGCATGACGTGCTGCACCAGCACGCTCGGATCGATTGTTCTCGTCACGAATAGCACGGCGGCGGCGATGAGAGTCACGATGAAGGTGGTGCGTTTTGGGCAGAGACTGCCGTCGCGTTTGCTTTGTGCCGCCAGCACAATCCAGACACAGGCCCACCCGATGGCTCCGACGACCAGCGCAGCAGCGAGGTCCGTCATCCCCACCATGAGACTGCTTAGTCCGAGCTCAGTCTTCGGGCGGCGAGGGAGTTCGATGCGAATGCGATAGAGTTCTCCGACAGAGAGCGCGAGCCAGATGAGTAGGATCCCCAGCAGAAAACTGCCGCGTCCCATTTCTTCCGAGAAAAGACGTCGTCGAGCTGAAGGCTGCGCACCACCCTTCAGCGGGAGACCTTGAAAGTGCGGCGTGAAATCGTACCCGCATTCGCAGAACTGAGCGGCATGAGGATTGGAGAGTAGACAACGAGGACATTCAAGCGGCATCGGCTCGCTCATTTCACCGCCCTAAGCATGGTAGAATCCCGCAGTTATCAAGTGGCACACACAATGATGTTTCGGAGGAACAATGGCTTTCCAGCCGCGGTCATTCGGATTTGCAGTGTTGGGCGCTGTTTTCGCCGCGACAGCGGTGGGAGCCGGCGCCTTCGGCGCCCACGCGCTTAAAGCAATTCTGGATCCGGCCATGCTCGCCGTGTATGAAACCGCGGCGCGGTACCAAATGTACCATGCGCTAGGCCTCTTTGTCGTAGCCTGGTTGTGCGTCGAAATGCAAAGTCCGTGGGCGGTGAAAGCCGGGTGGCTATTTTGTGCCGGAATCCTATTATTCAGTGGGAGTCTGTACATCGTGGCGCTGGCTGGAATCAAATGGATGGGCGCGCTGACTCCCTTGGGCGGTGCGTCCTTCATCGGCGGATGGACGTGCATCGCGTGGGCCGCCTGGCGAGCCGGAGATCATTAACGATGTCGACGCTGTCCAGCGGCCGGTTTTTCTCCCGTCTTTGAGAAACAGGATGCGGTACGTTTACCGGTGATGGAGCCCCAGCCTCCTGCCGTATTGACGAATGTGCCTTCTAATCGTTGCCCCTCTCCGGAAAATAAGAGACTATCTTCCTGCACGCCGGCCCTGGTTTCCCAGCGTAGATACACGCTATCGCCCAGGACGATGATTTCCGCAGGACTGGTTGTAGCGGTGCTTCCCGATGGGGCAAAGATGACGGTGGTCTTTTCTTCGCGATGGTTCTGATGATTGTGGATCGACCATTGCCAGGTTCCGCACAACCGCACAAGACCGCGCTGCTGCCGCACTTGATCTTTCCAGCTCAAAAGTCGAAACCATTCACGATGCACAGTTTGAATTGCCACAATTTCAATCTGAGCGGCCGCTCCCGCTCTTCGAGCGATTGCATCGCTCGTGCGAAGAGGCTCCGCCGGTGAGTCCTGGACCACCCCCTGAGCACCCGCATCCTGCAGGAGTTCGAGAAGCTGTCGGAGGTGCGGTTCCAGGGTCGTGCCTTCGGTCAACCATGCCAGCTGATCGTCGATCTGTCGTTTAAGGCCTGCCTGTTCTTCAGGGGTGGGAGTGAAACCAAGATCGCGGACGGCTTGCGCGAGTTGCCACGCCGCAAGTCCCCGCACCAGATTCCTAGCCGACTGGTTGAGGTCGTCGAGCAGCAGTTCTTTGGTCAGGGCCGGAGTGAGGCCTTTGGCTCCGATCGTCATAGCCGCATCATTCAATCCCACGCGGGGACCGATCACATTCTTAAACAGTGTGAGCGAGTCACCTTGCGCCGGGAGCGATGCCAATTCCCTGGAACTGTCTCGCAGCACTTCTTTAAACGCCGGAAAAAGATCGGCCAACACCGACTGCGCGCGAGCGGGAGTCTCATCAGCCCATACAACCGTTCCACTCATAAGAATGGCCGCGAGAGACAACACACCGACGATGACTAAGGAACCCCCTGACTGGTTCAGCATTGGCCAACGCGCTCCAACTATAAGCAGAAAGAATGCGGAGGCACGGCGGTCTGACATCATGTGATGTCGACGCGCAGTGTCGGCCGTCCGTGTCACCATCCGTGGGCGGTTATGTTCCCTGGAAAGCAGTTTTCAGAAATGCCACCGTGGCATCCCAGGATTGGGCAGAGGCCGGCTTATGATAGCTGGCTGGACGCGTCTCGTCACAGAACGCATGGGAAGCGCCAGGATAAGTCTTAATCTCGATCCGTTTTCCTTGGGCGGCTGCATTGCGCAGATGCTCGACGTCCTGCTCGGTGGTCCAGGTATCCTGCTCCGCTTGATGGTAGAGGAGGGGGCTCATCATATTGTCCAAAAGATCGGGGGCCGTAACCTTTCCATAAAACGCGACCGCTGCGCGCAGCCGCTTGCGCTGGCACGCAAACCTGATGGCCAATGAACCGCCCATGCCGAAACCGACCACGCCGTGGATGTTGCGCTTGATATGTTCAAGGGTGTTGAGGTACTCGCAGCACGTGTTGATGTCCTGTAACAGCAGTTGATCGCTGCACTTGGCGAGGAGGGCTTCCGCAATCTCGGCATTCGCCGTGACCATGCCCCCAAGCCGTCCATACAATTTGGGAATGATCACCCCATAGCCTTCGCAGGCCAACCTGACACCGAGGTCCGTGATCTGAGAATTCATGCCCCACCAGTCATGCAACAGGACGATGCCGGGATAGGCCGTCTTGTCTTGGGGCCAGAACTGGACACATTCCACTTGGACGTCTTTGCTCACGCGCGTCTTAAAATAGGGATCCACCATCGCATCTGTTGCGGTGGGAATTGCCACCCCACTGGGAAAGCGGGCCGTACCTGTGCCGATCTGTTGCGGCGAAAATGGTGTTGCCTGAGTAGTCATGGGCAGTGCGGTCCTTTCTCGATTGGGGTCTGGCATCCAGCGACCGTCCGACAGGTACTATAGGTAGCGCATTTGGGCGTTGTCAATCAAGGCGCCGGCGGCGTTTGTGTCATATTGACCGCTAGACGTCGGCTCGTTACAGTGCGTCGTCAACGATGTCTAACGAAGCACCTGCACCCCTTGGAATCGGACTGATCGGCCTCGGCCACCATGGCAGTCGATACGCCAGGCACATCCTGGCTGACCTCCCTGATGCTCGTTTGGCGGCTGTCAGCCGGCGGCGGTCGGATCAAGGGCATGGGCTAGCATTAGCTCGTGCCGTGCCATGCTATGCAGACTATCATGAGTTGATTGCCGACCCTCACGTGGAGGCGGTCGTGGTGGTTACGCCGCCGGCACTCAATCGGGACATTTGTCTATCCGTGGCGCGGGCGAAGAAAGCCCTGTTGATTGAAAAGCCACTGGCCATCACCGCCGATGATGCACGTGCGATCGCGCGTGCGTCAGCCCAGTCCGGACGGGTCATGATGACCGCGCATACCTTGCGGTTCGATGCCGCCATTGTTGCCCTTCGCGCGCGACAGTCGCAGGCCGGCGAGCTTCAATATCTCAACTTGGTCAGTCGAATGGAACCGCATGGGGTCAGTGAAGACATCCGGGGATTTGGCGGCCGCGGATGCTTGCTCGAAACCGGCATCCATTTGTTGGATTTAGTGCGTGTCCTGACGGCAGATGAAGTGCATACCGTCTCTTGCGACATGGACTTGGTGCCTCCGCATGGGGCGGAACGCCGGATTGTCGGCAGACTCACAACCAGTCATGGCCTGGTATGTGCGCTGGATGTATCCCGGGTTTCGTCGGGACGAATCGGACGCATCGAATTGATCGGTGCGGCGGGACAGTTGTCAGCGGATTGGTGCGGGCAACGGCTGGTGCAGGTGTCTGCGCGGCATGGCGCCGGTGAATGGCCGACGGTCTCTGAGCCCACGGTGTTAGGAACGCTTCGCGCATTTGTGCGATCCGTGCGAGCAGGCTTGCCGCCTCCGGTGACCATAGAAGACGGCAAGCGAGCCGTGGAAATAGCTGAGGCCTGTTATGCCTCGGCGCAGCAGGGCGGGCGTAGCGTGCCGGTCGAGTATGCCTGAATTACGTTTCCGCGACGATGTGCGTATCGGTTTCCTCCACCCCTTCGATGGCGTGAATGCGGGTAATCACGACATCCGACAGGGCTCGTTCATCGGCCACATTGATAAATACAAAAATGTCAGGCTGACCGAAGCAGGCGTGAATTTGCTCGACGCCGGCAATGCTTTTTAACGCCGTTAGGACCGACTTGCCTTTCCCTGCCTTGACCTTGATGAGAATGTACGCTTTCGTTGCCATCATGCCTCCCTGTGGCTGAGTGTCATGGAACAATAGTGCGATCTATTCCGCCCGCGCCCATCAGCGCTCGGCGGTCATTCTGATTTGGCGCCGGGCATCTCCCGGCGGCGCTGTGCGTAGACCTCATGGAAGGTCTTCCCCTGTATCGACAAGGCAACAATGCTCTGCTGATATAACTGTTCGAGAACGTCGAAATCCGCCTTGCCGATATTGAACTCCCGGAACCCGGCGTCGAGATCGATGGAACTCCAGGCGTTCGCAGGCCGCCCGGCTTCGATGACGGCCTCGAAGCTATCTGCGGACCAGCCGCTCCGTCGAAACGACGCTTCGACCTCCTCAGCGCGGTCGCCGAATTTCAGGCGATGCGCCTCTGTAAAAAACTGTTGGACCGCCGAGTGGTGACTTTTCAGGAATGCTGACTGAAATTGTATGACAGCTTTGATGATGCCGTTAGCTTGAGCAGTGCCTTCCGGCGGCAGGACGCCCGCATCATCAAACGTGGCAAGTAACGCCATGACCGACCCGATATACGGAGACGGTGTCCGTGCTGGTTGCGCAGCCATAGGTGGTGTCACGGGCAGGGGGGGCTCTGTCCTTATTTGACCAGCTCCCATGGTAGGAAAGAGCATCAGAAACAAGATGGTGAAAACAAAAGAATATGAGTCAAATGCACCGTTCCACCCTCTTGCATACCTGTTTGGCCGTGCTGAGGACATTAAAGAGGGGCATACCATGCTGGGGCAAGTCTCGATGCGTGACGGCATGGCGAGCATTATACAGATCGGCAGCGGAGCACGCTACCGCGTGAAATGGAACCCTCCGTCGCCGAGGCATGAAATGATTGAATTCAGAAGTCGTGGCTGCCTATAATTCGGCCACTGGAGCAGGTTTTCAGCCTCTCTGATGCGGTGAGGCGCCGGTTTGAATAACGTGCCTGTGAGGGTATCGTGCTAGCGAATGTCTTAAGTGCGGCAATTGTCGGAGTCGACGCGCATCTGGTCGACGTGGAAGTCGACATTTCCTCCGGCCTTCCCCAGTTCTCCATTGTCGGACTTCCTGATGCCACCGTGCGGGAGAGCCGCGATCGAGTCCGCGCCGCGCTCAAAAACAGCGGGTTCCACTTTCCGGTGAAGAAGATTACGGTGAATCTGGCGCCCGCGAATATCAAGAAAGAAGGCGCAGGTCTGGATTTGGCCATCGCGCTTGGCATCCTAGCGGCGGAGGAAATCATTCCTACCGACGCGATTAAGGGTCATGTGTGTGTGGGAGAATTGTCCCTCGATGGCCGATTGAAGTCGATTCCGGGCGCACTCTCCATCGGCGTCGTTTGTCGTCATCGTCATCGCGTGCTGATTTCAGCGGAGAACGCGGAGGAAGCGGCCCTTGTGGAAGGCACGGAAGTCTTTCCTATTCACACGTTGCCGGAGGCAGTGGAATTCTTACGGGGCGCCCAGGCCATCGCTCCGATGGTGGTAGTGCGCAATGGCAAGTTCTCAGCCGGAGCTGTCGAGGATGAGGACTTTGCCGATGTGAAGGGACAAGCCCACGCGAAGCGGGCGTTGGAGGTGGCGGCCGCCGGAGGCCACAACCTTCTCATGGTGGGCCCGCCCGGCGCCGGCAAGACGATGCTGGCGCGGCGGCTTCCAGGAATTCTTCCATTATTGGTTCAAGATGAGGCGCTGGAAACCACCCGTATCCATAGCGTGGTCAGACAACTGTCGCAGGGGCAGCCGCTGATGTATCGTCGTCCGTTTCGCGCTCCGCACCACAGCATTTCTGAAGCCGGCCTCATCGGTGGCGGATCGACACCCCGACCCGGGGAGGTTTCTCTGGCGCACAATGGAGTATTATTTTTGGATGAGGCTGGGGAATTCGGTCGTGCGACGCTTGACGGTTTGCGGCAACCGCTCGAGGACGGCCATGTCACTGTGACACGCGCCAGCGGCTCTTTGCGATTTCCTGCGCGGTTCATGCTCGTGGCCGCGATGAATCCCTGTCCCTGTGGCTATTATGGCGACCGCACCAAGGACTGTGTCTGTAGCGCTGCTCAAGTCAGACGGTATCGAAGCCGGCTGTCCGGGCCCTTGTTGGATAGACTGGATCTGCAAATTGAGGTACCGGCGGTGCCGATCCGCGCTTTGGGCGACGACCTCCCGGCCACCGATTCGTCCGCGGCGATTAGAGCTCGTGTCCTGAATGCGCGGTCTTGTCAGGCAGCACGCTATCACGACGATGGAATTTATACCAATGCGCAATTGAAACCGCGCCATCTGAAGCAGTATTGTGCATTAGATCTCGCGGGGCGAGAATTGTTAGAGCAGGCCATGACGCGTCTGGGACTTTCAGCCCGTGCTCATGGAAGAATCCTCCGAGTCGCCAGAACTGTTGCCGATCTGGCTGAGTCTGCTAGTATCGGTCCATCGCATCTGGCTGAGGCTATTCAATATCGCAGCTTTGATCGACGGGTGGAATGGTGAAGGAAACTGCCGTGCTCCGTACGGTACGAGTCTTTGCTTGGTGGTTCATCGTGGGTGCTACCATGGCGCTGGCGGTGATTCTCTTGCAGGGAGGGATCCGCGAGGCGATGCAGGCACAAGGCTCCGTGTGGGAATTGAAACTGGTGGAGCTGTTGACGACTGTTTTGGGCGGTGGGTTGTTGGGCGGATGTATCGCCTTGATCCTGGATCGCATCAAAAAATCATAAACGGGCACCTCGGGGGGTTCGCGCAGCATAAGGAGCAGCAGGCAATGGATATTGAAGTCGGCTCGAATCTGTACCGAAATTCAAACGGCATCATCGATATCGAAGGGGTGCCGCAATTCGAAGTGGCCATTAAGGAGTCGACGCGGGCGCTGCTTGTAAACTTCGCGCTGTTCGACCACGTGGGACGGATGATGGCGAAAGTGGTCGACAGCAATCTGACCTTCAATGAACGACGGGCCTATCAGCTCGCGAAAAGCCCAACGAGCGTCTCGTTGAAACATGAGGAGTCGGGGACAGTCGTGTTTACGCTGGAACTGCGTGAGGGCAATCGGGTGGTCTTCAGCCGAGGGACCTTCCACACCATCAAGGGTCACCAGCTTGATGTGTCTCAGACCGAGTGGCGCATCGATAAGAAGCACTTCAGCGGCAAGGAAGCCGATATGCAGGGAGGTTCAGTGTTCCTGGGATAGCGGCACAGCTCTGCCGAAGTACTCTCGCTACCGGACCCATGCTTCGGCAATCCCTTATGGCGCAACCGTGGGGACGATGATGATCTGGCCGTCTATCAAATCAACCATTGCCGTATCGCCGTCCCGCAGCTCGCCCTTGATTAATTGGCGGGCCATTGGGGTTTCAATCTCCTGCTGAATGAGCCGCTTCAACGGTCTGGCTCCATAGACCGGGTCATAGCCACGCTGGCCAAGATTTGCCAAAGCCGCCGGTGTCACCGTCAATGTAATCCGTCGCTCCGCCAACCGAGTGCGCAACCGCTCCAGCTGAATCTCGACAATTCGCGTCAAATGTTCCTGCCCCAGGGCGTGGAAGACGACGATTTCATCCACTCGGTTCAAGAATTCAGGCCTGAAATGAGCCCGCAATTCGCCGGTGACTTGCGCTTTCATGGTTTCGTAGGAGGCGCCGGCCTGTTGGGCTTCGAGGATATGCTGACTGCCGATGTTCGAGGTCATGATCAGCACGGTGTTTTTGAAATCCACCGTGCGACCTTGCGAATCGGTGAGCCGTCCGTCATCGAGTACTTGCAAGAGGATATTGAAGACATCGTGATGCGCCTTTTCAATTTCGTCGAAGAGGATGACGGAGAAGGGGTGTCGCCGTACCGCTTCAGTGAGCTGACCGCCCTCTTCGTAGCCCACATAGCCGGGAGGGGCGCCGATCAGGCGAGCCACCGTGTGCTTCTCCATATATTCCGACATGTCGATGCGGATGAGATTGGACTCATCATCGAACAGCGTGGCCGAAAGCGCACGCGCCAGTTCCGTCTTGCCGACCCCTGTCGGCCCCAGGAACAAAAACGAGCCGATCGGTCGATTGGGATCTTTGATGCCTGACCGCGCCCGTAAGACGGCGTCAGCTACCGCTGTCACGGCCTGTTCCTGACCCACGACACGCGTGTGGAGGAGTTCGTCCAGCTTCAGCAGTTTTTCCATTTCACCTTCGACCAGACGGGTGACAGGAATGCCGGTCCACCGGCTGACGACGCCCGCAATATCTTCTTCGTCAACTTCTTCTTTCAACAGCCGCGTCTCGTTTTGCTTTTTGCCGAGGGACTGCTGTTCGAGTTCTAGTTCCCGCTCGAGTCGGGGAAGTTCGCCGTAGCGCAGTTCGGCGACTTTGTTCAGGTCGTACGCGCGTTCGGACCGCTCAATCATCTGTTTCACTTCTTCTATGTGCTGACGGATCTTTCTCAGCTTGCTCACCGAATTCTTCTCGGATTCCCAACGAGTCTTCAAAGCCCCAAGATCGCGATTCTTCTCGGTCAATTCTCTTTCGATAGATTGCAGGCGCGCCTTGCTGCCCGCGTCCGTTTCCTTTTTGAGCGCTTCACGCTCGATTTCCAGTTGGAGCACTTTGCGTGAGACTTCATCGAGTTCGGCCGGCAAGCTATCGATCTCGGTTCGAAGGCGCGCGGCCGATTCGTCGACCAGATCGATCGCCTTGTCCGGCAGAAACCGATCGCCGATATACCGATTCGACAGCTTGGCCGCCGCCACAAGGGCGGCGTCCTTGATGCGGACGCCGTGGTGCACTTCGTAGCGCTCCTTCAAGCCGCGCAAGATTGAAATGGTGTCTTCCACGGAAGGCTGGTCCACAAGAACCGTTTGAAAGCGGCGTTCCAACGCCGCGTCTTTTTCGATATGTTTCCGATACTCGTCCAGAGTGGTGGCGCCGATTAGATGCATTTCACCTCGCGCCAGCATGGGCTTGAGCAGATTGGCAGCATCCATGGCGCCTTCTGCTGCTCCAGCTCCGACGACCGTATGAAGTTCATCGATAAACAGCAGGACCTGGCCTTGCGCGGACTGAACTTCCTTGAGCACGGCTTTCAAGCGCTCCTCAAATTCACCCCGAAACTTCGCGCCGGCTACCAGCGCCCCCATATCGAGCACCACAACGCGCTTTTGCTTGAGTCCTTCCGGCACATCCCCTTTGACGATACGTTGCGCCAGACCCTCGACGATCGCCGTCTTGCCGACACCAGGTTCACCGATCAGGACGGGGTTGTTCTTGGTGCGTCGTGACAGAATCTGGATGGTCCGCCGGATCTCCTCGTCGCGACCGATGACTGGATCGAGCTTGCCCTGTCCGGCCAGCTTCGTGAGATCACGACCGTATTTTTCGAGCGCCTGATACGTTCCTTCGGGATCTTGGCTCGTGACTCGTTGATTACCTCGGACCTGCTGCAACGCTGTGAGGACGCGCTCTCGGGTGAGGTTGAGCCGGCGAAACACACCGCCTTCTTCCACCATAGCCAGGATGATGTGTTCGACACTGAGAAATTCGTCACGTAACTCCTTCATCTGTTCTTCGGCTTTGGTGAGGAGGGCACTTAAGCGGGGAGTCAAGTGGATTTGCCCTGGCGCGGCGCCAGGGCCTTGCACTTGAGCCACTTTGGCGAGAGCTTGGTCGGCGGCTTGACGCACGGCACCCGGAGATACGCCCGCCTGCTCGAATAACGATCCCGCGATACCGCTCTCCTGTTCCAGCAGGGCCACGAGGAGGTGCTCGACATCAATGCCCTGGTGCCCGCGGCGCATGGCGAGGGCTGATGCGCTCTGCAGAGCCTCTTGAAGCTTGACGGTCATGCGGTTCATATCCATGTGGCTCTCTCCTGGATGGAAGCATCTATCTATGACAGGTACATAATCACAACGACTAGCAAGTCAATAGCGTGTGTCGCATCACGTCTTGCTATTCGGTCCGAGGCAGAGTGACGCCATGCGGACTTGACCTCCCAGGGTGATCCAGATTATGGTCCGCCTCCGAATAGTAAGCACCCGAGGTGAAAGCCAAGGCCCTCCGCGCCGTAGTCTCTGTTGCGACCGGTATTAATGTCATTGCTCACATCTACAGCGCACCTCTATCGTGACGCGATTCGTGCGACCGGCCGTTCCATCATGCGTGGCTGGGTGATTATTCTCGCTGTCATCGTTTTCACGCTGATCATGTGGTTTGCCGGCACGGTGGCCCGACCACTAGGCATGGTTGGTGGGTTCATCATGGGTGCGGTGAATGCACTCCTGATCGGTGCAACCCTGAGCTTGATCGCACAAGCGATTCAGGGTTTGCGAGGAATTACGGTCCGTGATGTCCTCGATAGTATGGGACATTATTTTTGGGATGTGATCAGTGTAGGTTTCGTGCTGTGGATTCCCACCATGCTCCTGGACACAAGTCTGCAAGCGAATCCAAATAGCCAATTTTTGGTGACCGCCTGTCTGTTGTTGATCTTTATTCTGCTCAATCCCGCCCCGGAAGTCATCTACCTGACACGGCATGACTCGCCCCTTGATGTGTTAAAGCGCAGCTATGATTTTGTGCTTGAGAACTGGATCGAATGGTTCCTACCCATGGCAGTGATCCTCGCTCCCCTAGGCCTTTCCTTGTTCTTTCAATTATCGAGTCGATTGGGGCGCGGAGCTGGGCTTGATTTTATTCAGCTGCTCCTTGTGCCTTTTACGGTGCTGACGAGTTGGCTGACCGACCTGGGAATTTCTGAGGGACTCACAGGAAGCATGGCGCTGGTGCTTACGCCGCCGCTCACGGTCGGTATGCTCCTGTTCCGCGGCCATTTGTTTGTCGCTTTATCCGCTACATCAAGGCGGCAGCGGTTGTATCAGTCGCAATTTCACGATTCCGCGCGCTGAGCCATCTCAGAGTGTTTGCTCACCACTCCGCAATTCGCATGAACTTTGGAACTTGTTGAGGCGATGCGCATAGTAGTGTATGGCTTAACCTACAGCAACCGCTCTGAATCATGCGCGTTTTTTAATAGGGAGGATGCGCATCGTGCGCCTCTCCATTTTTTGGCGACTCATTCTGACATATCTTGTCATCATTGGGGTGATGACGGCCGTCAATCTCTACGCATTATGGCAAATTCGGACATTGGCTGGGCTGAATACCGAAGTCGGCTCTCATCACCATCCCGAGATTGCCGCGGCTAAGCGGTTGCTCAACTCGTTCTATGAGCAAATACAAAGTGAGAGAAAGTATATGGCCGTCCAAGCGGCGACCTTTCTTGAACACTTTGACGAGGAAAGCAAAGAGTTTCAGCAGGTCTTGCACAGTTTACTCATACGCGACGCGCCCGAGCCGGAGACGAGATTGATCAAGGAAGTGGCGCGCCTTCAGCAGGCGCATGTGGCCCTATTTCACACACAGTTATCGCAAGCCCCAGCCCAGCAGTGGAAATTTGGGGAGGACTTTGATGAGAGACGCAATGCCCTTGCCGGTAGGATCTCGTCAACGTTGCGGGAATTCATCGGACTACATGAAGCCCGTATTGCGGTCGGAGTCGACGAGTCACGAGCCAGCTCCGTTCATGCAGAGTCCGTCACGCGGCAGCTAGTGCTGGTCGCACTCGTGTTCGGACTCGGTTTGGCGGCGGTCGCAAGTTACAATATCCTCCGACCCCTGCGTCGGCTGCAAACGGTAATTAAGGAAATGGGTCAGGGAAACTTTCGGGCGTCATTGGATAGCCGGGCACCGCGCGAACTTCGAGAGTTGGGTGACACCGTGAAATGGATGGGGACCAAACTTGAGGAGCTTGACGATATCAAGAGCGAGTTTCTTGCCCATGTGTCTCATGAACTTCGCACGCCGATGGCTTCTATCCAGGAGGGAACTCACCTCCTGCTCGATGAAATTCCAGGCCCCCTGACTCAGGACCAGCGGACGACATTGCGCATCATGTCCGATAGCAGTCGCAGATTGATGCACCTCATTTCGACGATCTTGGATCTATCGAAGATGGAGGCGGGCATGATGGAATATCATTTTGCGCCGACAGAACTTAAGCGGGTTGCCGAGCTATCGGTCAACAAGATTCGGTTATTGGCGGATGCCAAACACGTGCAATTTCTGATTGACGCGCCAGTAGAACAGTATTGGGTTCGAGCAGATAGTTCAAGGATTGAGCAGGTACTGGACAATCTTTTGTCGAATGCGTTGAAGTATAGCAAGGATGGAGCCATGGTGAGGCTACACATGACGCCGGCCCACGACGAAGGGTTGCTGTTTGTCGCAGTCAGGGATTCAGGACCTGGCATACCGGCGGTCGAGCTTCCTCATATTTTTGAGCGATTTTATCAAGGCTGCATCAAGACGAAACATGCCTCTGTCGGCAGTGGGCTCGGGCTCGCCCTTGCAAAAAAAGTAGTGGAGGCCCATGGTGGCCGCATCTGGGTTGAGAGCGAAGTGGGGAAAGGAACGACGGTGCGGTTTATTCTCAGTCTGACGAAAAGCGGAGTGTTGGTGTGATGCAACCTCTGGGAAGAGTAGGAATACTGCTTGCGCTGGCACTTTTAGAGGCGTGCACCACTCTTCCTGCTCCATCTTTTCAAGCTCCGTATTTCTCTTCTGGGGCCGATGCCACTAAGGTTTTGCAGGGGGTGATACGTAAGGAAAGCCAGCTAGCGGTTAAATGTGCTGGCAAGCCCACTTGTGATCATGTATTCTTCACCCGCGCTTTGGCAGCCTTGTATGAAAGTCGAGAGTCGGCTATTCACTATTTTGAAAAGGTTATCGTTGTTGCTCCGAAAGGTCAGCTTGCTGTGTCAAGCCGACTCTGGTTGCAACTGTTGCACGCTGGTGATGTGCCTGCGGATCAATCTTGGTTCCAAGCAATTTTGACAGGTCCCGCGACGGCCCGCACGCAAGCGCTTCTTTCGCAGACGGTCGAACAGACGGTCCACGACTTGCTCGATCGCGAGAGAACGATTCAGCAGTTGCGTGCCATGCAAGACAGTGAGGCTCAATCCATTGAGGCGCTGCAGCGCGACCTCCAAGATCAAGAGAGGAAGGCTGAACTTTTCAACTCCAGACGGGAGGGCCCGCGGATGTCGATCGAGCCTGTCACGCTACAGAACTTACAGCGACAACTCAGTGACCGCGATAAAAGGATCGAAGAGCTCGCGAGTCAGCTGGAAGCCCTCAAGCGTATTGATCAGGAAATGAGGGTTAAGACTCGTCCGATCAAACCTCCGTCTAATCTGATTCCTCCGCAATCCTCGGAATCACTTAAACCTTAAGGATCGTCATGGAGCAAGAACGCATTCTCGTTGTGGACGATGACGAAGGATTATTGCATCTTCTGAAAATGCGGCTGTCGGCGATGGGATTCTCAGTGACACCCTGCACTGAGGGACATGATGCGATCATGGCTGCCCGCCAAGAATCGTTTGATATCGCAATCACTGATTTGCGGTTGAGGGCTGAGGACGGGCTGGTATTGACCGAAGAACTCCTACAAATTCAGCCCGGACTACCGGTTATTATCCTCACGGCGCATGGGAGTATTCCTAATGCAGTGGAGGCCATGCAACGCGGGGCCTTTGGCTATTTGACTAAACCATTTGATGACAAAGAGTTGAAAGCCACCATTGATAAGGCATTGATTCAGCTTCGTATGACCCGCGAGATCCGGCGGTTGAAATCATTGGTAAAGGAGCTGTACGGCCTTGAAAACGTCGTTGCAAGAAGTCCGGCTATGCAACGATTGTTTCAGCAGGTGGCTCAGATTGCCGATTCGGATGCCACCATTCTTCTGACGGGAGAAACGGGAACAGGCAAAGAAGTATTGGCTCGTGTGCTCCATGCAAATAGCCGTCGATCGAAAGGGCCTTTTGTCGCGTTAAACTGTGGCGCAATCAGCGAGACTCTTTTTGAAAGTGAGTTATTCGGCCACATTCGTGGCGCATTTACGAGCGCCGTGATAGCGAAGCAAGGGCTCTTCCAAAGTGCGAACGGAGGAACTCTTTTTCTCGACGAAATCGCAGAAATGTCCTTGCCGATGCAGGTCAAACTGCTTCGCGCCGTACAGGAGCGAGAAGTGCGCCAGGTCGGTGCCGACTATACGACCAAAGTAGATGCGCGGATCATTACTGCCACCAACAAGGATCTTGCGGATTGTGTGAAGGCGGGGACATTCCGTCATGACCTCTACTATCGCGTCTCCGTCGTTCCCCTTGCCATTCCTCCATTGCGTGAACGCAGGGACGACATTCCACTTCTTGCGCAACATTTCCTAAAACAAAGTGCAAAACGTTCTAAAAAAGACGTGCGGGGATTTACACCAGCCGCCATGCATCGACTCATGATCTATCCTTGGCCGGGCAACGTGCGAGAGTTGGAAAACGCCGTCGAAAAGGCCGTGGTAATGTCGCGGCAAGACATGGTATTGCCAGATTTGCTCCCAACGGTCGGAGTCTCCTCAGACCTGGGATTAAAGCCGTTAACCGAGGCGAAGGAAGAGTTTGAGCGATCCTACTTACGAAACGTGCTTCAGATGACGGGGGGGAACATTTCTCGAGCAGCTCAATTCGCGGGTCGTTATCGAGCCGATTTTTACAAGATGCTGAAAAAGTATGGCTTACATCCGTCGATGCTGAAGGCACGTGCGGAGGTTGAGGACCAGGATTTGGCTGAAGTAGAAGAAGTCAAAGAGATATGACTGTGAAAGATACGACTATGAATGAGGATGCGATGTGCACAAATAATGTCTTATAAGACGCTCCAATTTCTTCGCCGATTCGTGCCGAATCTTTTTTATCTGAACGCCAAAATCTCGTCCACTGACCCATTGTACGATGGCCTGATCGACCTCTAACGGCCACCTTGCAGCCTGAAGGTCCATTCGCAATGTGAGCAGCATGCCTACCTGAACTTGATGATCTCCTTGAATTCGCCATCCTCCAGAGGAAATATCCCAGACCGTACCTTTTCCTAAAAAATCTTCAGAGAGATAGAATCCAGTCCCGCAGAGTGGCACTCGTTGGTAAGTTCGAAGTTTAAAGTGCTTCGGCATGGTCAGCGATCCCCTAATAAACGACTCAATAGCCGCCTTCGGTATTTCTTCACGACCCCATGGCCCCGATGACTTCGTTGCCATTACTCCAGACCGATGCCCTATTATGGACAAAGCGCGCTCGCACGAAGTGTTCAATCCGACATTGTTGGTCATGGGTAGTGCGAATAAATTCGAGGCCGACTCGAGTGCCGTTGACCCATCGGACAGCGGCTAGGGAGACCTGCAACGGAGTCAGAGCGTCGGGCAAAAATAGTCGCAATTGCACATAATCTCCTTTAAACATTTTCTCGGAACTTTCCAAAAGACAGCCTGGAAGCGAAATATCGAGAGCTCGCCCTTCACCCATCGCGCTATCGCCGGCAAACATGACCGCGCAGTCTACCTCTATTCGATGACTGTATCTGGTTTGCATGGTGCCTCCTTGCTTCCCTGACATCGTTCCAACGAGGGAGCCGTATCAATATAGAGTCCGACAGTATTCTAATAGCGGTCGGAGGCCTAGTCCCCGAAGTTGGTACCACTTTAGAGGTGCGTGATTGTATCTTCTGTCACAAAGTATATGACGGGTCTCAGCACACGACGGTAAAAGCGGAATAAACGCAACTGTGGATTTTGGGGAGTCTTTGCGAAAAAAAGTAAAGCTGTGAAGCAATCTTAATCCTCCTAGGAGTTTGTCGTGTACGACGTTCGCCAGGACGACTCTGAAACCACATCAGCGAACGTTTCCAGAAGGTCAAGTGCCTACACACCTACTCAGCGTGAAAAAAAGACGCACGCGCATCAACGTTGACCGTACTCCGGCGGCTTTTGACGGGTGCGGGAATTTAAGCAGCTGGTTGCATTCACCGAGGAGGTAAGACTCTGATGAACGAGATTCTCTATGTGGAAAACTCGCTCCTTATTCTCAAATCGCGCAAATGGCTTGCGAGAATAGGTTACTTCTGTGGTAGCGTGAACAGGCTAGGTGACAGATGCCTATGATTCCTTCGCCGGCACTTTCTTCCCTTTTATTCGCGCTTCAAACAAACCGATCGCAATGGCTTGTTTCCGGCTCGTTACTTTTTTGCCACTTCCGCTTTTGAGCTTCCCTTTCTTGCGTTTATGCATCGCTTGCTTGACCGTTTTCTGAGCGCCCTGGCTGTATCTCGCCATCTTCTCCTCCCTTTCTTCACTCTAGTTGGGACCGTGAAGGGTCCGATACCTCGTGCAGTACCGCTCCGGAAGTTTCTGCATTCAGGCCATCGACGATAAGGTCTCCCAAGGATACGATCCCGACCGGTTGTTTCGTTCTCGAGAGAATGGGCAATCGCCTGATCTGTTTTTTGGCCATGAGCTCCGCGGCTGCTTACTTGCCCTGCACCTTTTTCATTGTCACTCGCCTTCCCGTTTATCTTTACGCAGATGACGAATGAGACCGACTAGGAAAAGCCCTGGCGACTGGACAGCCAGATCGCCGCGAACATCAACAAATTTCAGGATTCTGGACGGGAAGGCGTGCCCCTCACGCTGCCTGAGCAACCGTCGGACGGTACTGAGCGCTCCTTGGACGGGTAATTCGCGCATGACATACAGCTAACGCACTTTATGGTGAGGCGTTCGAGAGGCCCCACGATTGCCGCAAGACTTGTATCCCCTGTGTGGCTACTCCCAACTTCCACATCCTCTTAGTACTTATCGAAAGAATGATCGAACCCATCGCCATCCGGTACTACGACACAGCTAATAGGCCAGGGCCAATTGCACTCACTCAATTGGTCCATTAACCGTAATCTACAGGATTCCGTCAAGCTTCATGAGGGTGCAATCTGGATCGTGACAATGATGTAGCTTTCGGTTTCGTTCGAAACTACTTCACACCCATTGCTCGCCAAAATATAACCATCGCCTGGGGCTGTTCGGGTAATGGGGACACATTTTAACCACAAGCCTCCTAGTCGCGACCGCAAATCTAAGTAATAGCGGACATGCTTGTCCTGGATCTGGCGACACCTGTCAGGTATCTCGTTTGGTTCTTTTTTCTAGTTCCAGTTCAACTCCTTCTCGCTTACCCAGGTGCGCACCATTCCATTCTCTGTTGTTGGGCTCTGCACCATACGCACCTTGCTGGGCCTTAAAAATTTGCCAGCTAATCCACTGTTTAGCTTTGTAGTGACTGACCGTTCGGCTCAAATCGCTCTATTCTTGTCGAACGCCGTCTTTCTTGCGGCTGCGCCAATGGCGAAAGTTTCGGAGGACAGAGCAGCAGGACGTTCTGAACCTGCGCATCGCCCCGATCCTGGCCGGCGCCTTGTCGCTGGTTGTTGGGCGTATATCAAACCACGAGGCTTTTTCAAGGAATCGGAGCGAGCGCTTTCCTTTGGTCGAAATGTTCCCTTTCGATGAGCAAACCAGTGTAGTTTTTAAAGCAATGCCTGGCTGAACCCATCATGCGCGCCTCATGGGCGCACGGAGGTCGTGAGGGATGGAGTTGAAATCGCGTCCAACTCTCTGTTGGAGGCTTGGGAGCAAAATAATGCTGATTGGGAAAAGATGGGAATAATCTTGTGGGTGTTGCTGGTTGAAGATAGTGAGGACGATGAGCTGCTTCTTCAGCGGGCGTTGATCCGGGATGGCCACACACCTTTCATCAGACGCGTGGACAGCTCAGACGCCATGCACGCGGCCTTGTGCGATGAAACGTGGGATCTCGTACTAGCCGATTGGAATCTTCCTCGATTCAGTGCCCTCATCGCATTGGAAATGATCAAGCGTACCGGCTTAGATCTTCCTTTCATTATCGTTTCGGGAATGATCGGCGAAGAAGCAGCAATCACGGCTATGAAAGCCGGCGCCCACGATTTTGTCATGAAATCCAACCTCGTGAGGCTGGTGCCAGCCATCCAACGCAGAGCTTCGGGCAGTAGAAGAGCGCAGAGCCAGGCGCCGTGCGGAAGCGGCGCGCCTCGAAGGTGAGGAAAGGTTGAAACTTGTTGCCCGCGCCACACAAGACGCCATCTGGGACTGGGATCTGACAACGAACGCACTCTGGTGGGGCGAAGGCCTGCACACGCTTTTCGGTTACGGAGTTCATGAGACGGGGCAGGAGGTCGAATTCTAGTACGAATGCCTGCATCTTGAAGACAAGGACCGGGTGATTGCGGCGCGGTATGGGGCAATCAACAGCACGAAGGCCACTTGGTCAGACCAATATCGCTTCCGACTGGGGGACGGCAGATATGCCGACGTCCTCGACCGAGGTTATGTACTACGAAATCAAGAAGGCCTGGCACTGCGAGCCGTGGGCGGCCCTGATCGATCTCACCGAACAGAAGCGCCTACAAGCGGAGATGGTCGCAGCCTATGACCGCCTGCGCAGTCTTGTCTTGCAGATGGAACATACGAAGGAAGAAGAGCGGAAGCGGATCGCACTGGAACTGCATGATGAGTTCGGGCAATTGTTGACGGGCCTCAAGCTGGATCTGTCGTCACTGGGCAAACAGCTCGGGAAACATGCAGGCAATTCGGCATTTGTCGCGAAGGTGGAGGCGCTGGGCGCCCTGGTTGACGATTCAATCCAATTGCTTTGCAAGGTCGCGTCTTACCTGCGGGATGACACTTTACACTCGTGAACGGATAGGGGGCTTCGATGCGTACCTCAAAGAATGTCCTTCACCTGCCCGCCGCCATGCAGCCCGGGAAATCAGGAATTATTTTCTAACACCGTCCGTCGCCTTCTGTGCACGAATCCAAACTCAACCCTTTACATGCGGCGTAGTTTTCGCATAAGGTCCCTCAGAGGGTTAGGCGACCGTACGTAGAAGACGGTCTGGTCCATCATGGTGACAGAGTGTGTCGCAACCTGCGGCGCGCTCAGTCATCCTCCGTCGATTGAACAGGCCGGCGCTCCCTCCTTGTCTCCATTATCGAACACATTCCGCTTCGGCACACGGATGGTTCTGTTCGGAACGGTTCCCTCCGCCGGATGCATCGGATACGATCGAATCCTGCAGAGCGGCCTGCGTTCGTGCAGACGTCCTGACCAACGAGACGGCTCCGGCAGGCCTATCAAACGGCATCCGGGAGCGAGGGGCATGACTGCAGGACCACACCGTAGCTGGTACGCGAGGACGGATCCGATGTCTCTTGGCGAGGACCAACTGAGGGAAGATGTGATGCAGTGGCACAGCCTTGAGGTCAAGGAGGTGATTGGACGATTAGAGACAAACCGGCATGGTGGATTACCTCTGGAAGAGGCGAGGCGACGGCTGCTGCAGTACGGTCCCAATCGTCCTCCCCCACCGCCCAAACATCCGGCATGGTTGCGGTTTCTCTTACAGTTCCACAATGTCCTGATTTACATGATGCTGGCCGCAGCCGGGATCGCGGCCTTGCTCAGCCATTGGATAGACGCGGCCGTCCTGTTCGCCGCCGTCATCGTCAATGCCGTCATCGGGTTTATCCAGGAGGGCAAGGCGGAGGAAGCCCTCGATGCGATCAGCAACATGCTCTCGCTGCATACGACGATTCTGCGCAACGCCGAACGAACCGAAACGGCCGCCGAGACCGTCGTGCCGGGGGATATCGTGCTCCTCGTCTCCGGTGATAAGGTGCCGGCCGATCTCCGACTCATTGCAGGCAAAGGCCTGCGTGTGAACGAGGCGATTCTGACCGGGGAGTCACAATCGGTAGAGAAGCAGGCGATGCCGGTGCAAGCGGATGCCCCGCTGGGCGATCGCCGCTGCATGCTCTACTCAGGCACCCTGGTCGCCTCCGGTAAGGCGGTCGGCGTGGTCGTCGCGACGGGGATCCGAACCGAACTCGGTCACATCAGTTCCATGTTGGCGCAGGTGCAGCAGGTGACGACCCCTCTGCTGCGCCAGATGGCCGGGTTCAGCCGGTTTCTGGCGATCGCCATCGGCCTGTTGGCCCTCGTCACCTTCATCATCGGTGTCCAGTGGCGCGGTCATGCCCTCGACGAGATGTTCATGATGGTCGTGGCCCTGGCAGCCTCATCCATTCCCGAAGGGCTTCCGGCGATCCTGACAATTACGCTGGCGCTCGGCGTGCGGCGCATGGCCAGGCGCAACGCGATCATACGGCACCTGCCGGTGGTCGAAACGCTTGGGTCGGTCACGGTCATCTGTTCCGACAAGACCGGCACCTTGACCAGGAATGAGATGACGGTTCAGGCCATCACCAGCGGCGACCATGGATTCGAGGTCACCGGGGTGGGGTATGCGCCGGAGGGCGGCTTTCATCTCGCAGGAACCGCGGTATCGGCCACTGACTATCCCGAGCTGATGAGCGCCGTACGCGCCGCCCTCTTCTGCAACGATGTGCGACTGCGTAATGACGATGGCGTCTGGCAGGTCGAGGGTGATCCGACGGAGGGCGCCCTGTTGGCGCTGGCTGCAAAGGCCGGCATCGACCGGACGTCGGAGCCTGCCACTCTTCCGCGTACCGATGCCATTCCTTTCGAGTCCGAGCATCGATTCATGGCGACGCTGCACCACGACCATGAAAATCACGGGTTCATCTTCGTGAAGGGAGCGCCCGAACGTATTCTAGACATGTGTGACCGGTACCGTGCCGGTGCCGTCGACTTGCGGATCGATCAGGATTACTGGCGCGGACGAATGAGAGACTACGCCAATCAGGGAATACGCATGCTTGCCGTGGCCGAAAAACAGGCCCCGTCCAGGCAGCATGACCTGCGGTTTTCGGACCTCGAACGAGGCTGCACCCTCCTCGCTCTGCTGGGCATCATCGATCTGCCTCGAGAAGAAGCCATGGCGGCCGTGGCTGAGTGCGCCTCCGCCGGCATCCGGGTCAAAATGATCACCGGCGACCATGCCGACACCGCGCGGGCGATCGGCTCGCGCATCGGCATCGGCCTCGGTAAATCGGCGTTGACCGGTTCCGAGGTTGAAACCATGGATGACGCGCAGCTTCGACGGGTCGTGACGGATATCGATGTGTTCGCCCGCGCCAGTCCCGGACATAAACTGCGGCTCGTCCATGCGCTGCAAGCGACCGGTCAGGTGGTCGCCATGACCGGCGACGGGGTCAACGATGCGCCGGCGCTCAAGTGGGCGGACATCGGGATAGCCATGGGGTTGAAAGGCACCGACGCCGCAAAGGAAGCGGCCGACATGGTGCTCGCCGACGACAACTTCGCGACGATCAGCAGCGCGGTGCGCGAGGGGCGGGGAATCTACGACAGCATCCGGAAATTCGTCCTGTTCATGCTGCCCACCAACGGGGGCGAAGCCCTGGTGGTGACCGCGGCGATTCTATTCGAGCTGACGCTGCCGCTGACGGCGGCGCAGGTCCTATGGATCAACATGGCCACGTCGAGCACGCTCGGCCTGGCCCTGGCTTTCGAGCTGCCGGAATCCGACGTGATGCAGCGGTCTCCGCGCGATCCCCGGGAACCGCTCCTGTCCTGGTTTTTCCTGTGGCGGGTCATGATGGTGTCCGTATTAATGATGACCGGGGCGCTTGGGCTGTTTCTCTGGGAGCTCCACCAGGGCGCCCGCCTGGAAACGGCGCGGACCATGGCCGTGAGCGCAGTGGTGCTGTCAGAAATGTTCTATTTGCTGAATAGCCGCTATATTTACAGGTCGGTGTTGTCGAGGGAAGGGCTGTTCGGCAATCGCTATGTTCCGATCGTCATCGCGGCTTGCGCGGCGCTGCAGCTTGCCTATGTCCATACGGGTCCGTTACAGATGGTGTTCGGGTCAACCGATTTGACCGCGCTCGAATGGCTCAAGGTATGCCTGGCCGGGGCGCTGGTATTTACGGTCGCGGAAACGGAGAAAGCCGTCATTCGCCTGTTCGGACTCCAAGGCCACCGCTCGACCGCCGATCCGGTTGCAGGACCGGGGACCTCAACCATGCGGGAGCAGACCTGATGAATATCGCATCCGTCATCGTCGCAGTCGATTTTTCAGACCATGCCGGGCATGCCGCCGATGCGCGCGGCCATGCTGGCGGCGGAACAACGGGCGCAATTGGACCTGCTGCATGTGATCAGCGGCTCCTCGCTGGATAGCCTTCATAATTGGTTAGGCGCGCCGCCCGATGCGGAGGCCAAGCTGCGTGAGGATGCGGAGCGTTCCCTCAACGAGATGATCCATGACATCGCCGCCAAGAGAAACGTCGCGGCGCGCGCCCTCGTGAAGACCGGTCAGGTGCTGAATCAGATTCTCTCGGCGTCGGAATCGTCGGATCTGCTGGTCCTGGGAGCGCATGGATTGAACCCCTTGCGCGATCTGATCCTCGGCACGACGGCAGAACGCCTGCTGCGAACCAGCAAGCGGCCGGTGCTCGTCACCAAATGCCCGCCGCAGGCGCCGTACGAACAGGTCCTCGTACCGGTGGACTTTTCCATGTATTCCGCCCCCGCGCTGGAAAGGGCGAGGCAGATCGCTCCCAATGCTCGCATCACGATTGTCCATGCGTTTCGGGTTCCGTTCGAAGGGAAACTCAGGATAGCCGGCGTCGCGGATGATTCCATCCTGGCCTACTGCGAAGAAGAGCGACAGGAAGCCGTCAAGAATGTTAAGGAACTCATTCGCGGTTCCGACGATGAGGCGCACCGGATATCGTATGCCGTCGAGCGCGGGAATGTGTCTCGCGTGATTCTGGCCCAAGAAGAGCAGTTATCGGCGGACTTGATCGTCATCGGCAAGCACGGGCGGTCCATGGTCGAAGAATGGCTCCTTGGGGGCGTCACGCGCCATGTCCTTGCCGGTTCGAAATGTGACGTGCTTGTCGTCCATGAGAGAACAAAGGTCGAGTAAATCTCTGTCATGGTACTACCGGCCATCATCCTGCTTCCCTTGCTTGCCGCGGCAGCCGCGCTGTGGGCGCAACGTCGCGGCTTCACCGCGGCCGCCTGGGCCGCCGCCCTGCCGGTCGCCGCAAGCCTGACCTTGCTGGTTGGGAAAGTCCCCGAGATACTTGTCGGCGAAAAATTCCTCATCAGCTGGCCATGGCTGCCGGAGCTCGGTTTCAATTTGTCGTTCAGACTCGATGGGCTCGGACTTCTGTTTGCGTTGCTCATCCTCGGCATCGGGCTGCTCGTCATTCTCTACGCGCGCTATTATCTTTCTCCGGAGGCTCACATCGGCAGATTGTATGCGCTGCTCATGTTGTTCATGACCGCGATGCTGGGCCTCGTGCTGTCTGAAAACGTCCTGCTGCTCGTCATGTTCTGGGAGCTGACGAGCCTGGTCTCCTTCCTGCTCATCGGGTTTTGGACTCACAGCCCTCTGGCCCGCCAGGGCGCGCGCATGGCGTTCGCCGTCACGAGCGCCGGCGGACTCGCCCTGCTCGCAGGGGTGCTGCTGATCGGCAATATCGCAGGCAGCTTCGAACTCACAATTTGGTTCTCGTCGCGCGAGGCCATCCGGAGCCACCCCACTTTCAACGTCGCGCTGGTGCTGATTCTTTTGGGCGCGTTCACGAAATCAGCGCAGTTTCCGTTTCATTTCTGGCTGCCTGCGGCGATGGCCGCGCCCACGCCCGTGTCTGCCTATCTGCACTCCGCCACGATGGTGAAGGCAGGGGTGTTCCTGCTCGCGAGGCTCTATCCGTTGGTGGGGGGGAACCTGGTGTTCGAGTACGTGACGACCACCGTCGGCCTGACGACCTTCGTGTTCGGCGCCTATGTGGCGATGTTCAGGCATGATCTGAAGGGCCTGCTCGCATACTCGACCATCAGCCACCTCGGCCTCATCACGTTTCTGATGGGTCTCGATACGCCGATGTCTTCAGTAGCCGCGATATTTCACATCGGCAACCATGCCACCTTCAAGGCGTCACTGTTCATGGCGGCCGGTATCATCGATCATGAGTGCGGGACCCGCGATATGCGGCGGCTGGGAGGACTCTGGCGCCGGATGCCGCAGACGACGATACTCGCCATCGTGGCCGCCTCGGCGATGGCCGGCGTGCCGCTCTTCAACGGATTTCTCTCCAAAGAAATGTTCTTCGCGGAGGCGCTCGATCTGCAACATCTGCCCTCTGCTCGGCGGGATGGGCCCGGCTGCCGTCACGCTGGGCTCAATGTTCAGCGTGGCCTATTCCGTGCGTTTCATTCACGACGTGTTCTTCGATGAGCCGCACGACCTCCCGCACACCCCCGGCAAGCCGCCACGCTACATGAAGGTGCCGGCTGAAGTGCTGGCGATCGTCTGCGTCGCGGTCGGCGTGTTGCCCGGCTACACCGTCGCACCGCTGGTCAATGTGGCGGCGCGGGACGTGGTGGGCGACGCGTTGCCCGTCTATGAAATCGCGTTGTGGCATGGTCTCACGCTGCCGTTGCTCATGAGCGTGGGCGCCCTTGCCGGAGGCGTGGTTGTGTATTGGCTGTTACGGCGTCGATACGATCTGCATCTGCATGTGCCGGCGCGTTATACCGGGCGCCTGTTGTTTCAGCATGCCTATGATGGAATTGTCGCAGTCGCGGGCCGCCTTACCAGCTCGGATGGCAGAACGGCTCGCTCCAGCGCTATCTCGCGCTCACAATCGCGACGGTAATCGGACTCGGCCTAGGGCCGTTCCTCGAGTTTGGATTCGTGGCCGGCGAGGCGGAGCTCGACTCCGGTGACGCCGCTTGCGCTCGTCATGTGGACTGCGGCAATCGCGGCCGCGCTCGGCGCCGTCTGGTTTCATCGCGAGCGCGTCGTGGCCGTCATACTGGCCGGCGTCGTCGGTCTGGCCGTTTCGGTCGCCTTTGCTTATTTTTCCGCTCCGGACCTCGCGTTGACACAGCTCGCCGTCGAGGTCGTCACGACCCTCGTGATGCTCCTAGCGCTGGCCCTTCTGCCGCAGTCGGCAGCCGCGGAGTCGACGCGACGGCGAAAAATTCGCGATGCCGTCCTTGCGGTCACGGCCGGTAGCGGCGTGGCGGCGTTATCATTGGCTGTCCTGACGCGCGGGCAGGAATCCATTGCCTGGTATTTCCTTGAGAACAGCCTACCGAAGGGGGGCGGGGCCAATGTCGTGAACGTGTTGCTCGTCGACTTCCGGGGCTTCGATACGTTCGGCGAGATCACCGTCCTAAGCATGGCTGCGATGGGAGCCTGGATCGTGACGGCAGGACTGCGCGTGGAGCGGCCTGCCGTGATAAGGTCGTCTGAAACGACCGGAATCATGTTCGCGGTGGCGGCGCGACTGCTGCTGCCTTTTATACTCCTCGTAGCCATCTACCTGTTTCTACGGGGCCATAATCAGCCGGGCGGCGGATTTCTCGCGGGGCTCGTCGTCGCGATTGCGCTCATCATGCAGTATATGGGCGAGGGCCTGCAGCAAACGTTGGCCCGCATGCGCATCGACTTCAGAATCCTGCTCGGTTCCGGCCTGTTGCTCGCCGGCTTGACTGGTTTCGCCGGCCTGCTTGCGGGCGCGGCGTTTCTCACCAGCGCAGTAGGCCATCCGCATGTCCCGTTGTTGGGTGAGATTCCGCTTGCCAGCGCCACGGCGTTCGACCTCGGCGTATTCATGGCGGTGCTCGGGGCGACCCTCCTGACAATGACCGTCCTTGGACAGGCCCGGCGCAGGTTTCCCTCAACCGGCGAGGTCCTGTGATGGAGCTGCTGATCGCCATCGGGCTTGGGATCGTCACCGCCTGTGGCCTATATCTGGTTCTGCGCGGGCGCACGTTCCCGGTGGTGCTTGGCCTGTCGCTGGTCTCCTATGCCGTCAACCTATTCATCTTGGCCATGGGAAGGCTGACCACCGGCGCGCCTCCCATCCTCTCACCGGAAGCGACAGGATACGCCGACCCCATACCGCAGGCGCTGGTGCTGACGGCCATCGTCATCAGTTTCGGCATGACCGGTTTTCTCATGGCGCTCGCGGTGCGCACCTGGCATCAGACGGGGAGTGATCATGTGGACGGCGCTGAGCCGGCGGTCTCCAGGCCGGTGGGTGAGCCATGAACCACCTGCTGGCGGTACCGATTGTCCTACCTGCGTTCATGGCTGCGCTGCTTCTTGTCATGCAGCGAGCACCGATGGCCATAGCGCGCGCGCTCAGTGCGCTCGCCACGGCGGGTCTTTGCGCAGCCGCGCTCGCCCTTTTGGTGCAAGTCCAAGCCGGTACGCCGCTCGTCTATCAAGTCGGCAATTGGCCGGCGCCGTTTGGAATCGTGTTGGTTGCCGACCGCCTCTCCGCCTTGATGCTTCTGCTGACGGCGGTGCTTGCCCTTGCGGTGCTGCTCTATGCGGTGCAAGGTTGGGATGCGCGCGGACAGTACTTCCACCCGCTCTTTCTGTTTCAGCTGATGGGATTGAACGGCGCCTTCCTCGCGGGAGACCTGTTCAATCTGTTCGTCTTCTTCGAAATCCTTCTGATCGCATCGTATTGCCTGGCGTTGCAGGGCCTGATTGTCGAACGACTGCGCGCCACCCTGCACTATGCCGCAATCAACATCGCCGCCTCCAGTGTCTTTCTCATTGCCGTCAGCCTGTTGTATGGTGTCACCGGGACGCTCAACATGGCGCACCTGGCCGCGCGCGTGGCACTGGTGCGGACGGAGGACGTGGCGCTGGTGCGAGCGGCAGGTGTCCTGCTGCTCGCAGTGTTCTCGATCAAGGCCGCGCTCTTTCCCCTCTATTTTTGGCTGCCTGCGGTCTATTCCAATGCGCCGGCTCCGGTCGCTGCCCTTTTTTCGATTATGACGAAGGTCGGTGTCTACGCGATTATTCGAATCACCACGCTCATCTATGGCGCGGAGGCTGCTGTCGTGATGGAGTTGACATCGCCTTGGCTCCTGCCATGCGCTCTCATTACCATTGGGCTGGGCGCGCTGGGCGCACTCGGAGCCGGACGCCTCGCGACCATGACTGCGTATTTGACGATCGCGTCGGCCGGCACGATCCTTACCGCCGTGGCGATCGGCGGCGCGGCGGCCTTCTCTGCGGGGCTCTATTATCTGGCGCACTCGACCATCGTCATTGCTATGCTCTTCCTCCTCGGCGACCTGCTCGGGCGCAGCCGGGGCGACATGAGCGACCAGATCCATCCGGGGCCGCAGATCCGCGGCGCAACCTCACTGGGCCTCGCGTTCCTCTTTGCGGGCGCCACGGTAGCCGGAGTCCCGCCGTTATCGGGATTTCTCGGAAAGTTCATGGTGCTGCAAAGCGCGAAGGACGCGTTGGCCGTCATTCCGATCTGGACGATCATCGTGATGACAAGCGTGCTCATGCTGGTCGGCTGCGCCCGCGCCGGCAGCATCGTGCTCTGGAATGTGACCGACCCTCTCCCGTCCGCGCCGGCTCCTGCCCCGCGCGCCGGCGAATTGACGGCCCTGGCGGCGCTCGGCGCCTGCAGCCTGCTCCTGGTCCTGTTCGCGGCTCCCATCACCCGCTACACCGATGAAACGGCCGCGCAGTTGCTCTCGCCGGCCTCCTACATTGAGGCAGTGCTCGGATCTCAGCGGGATGGTCTCGTCCGACCGCATGGGGCGGGTGGTCCGCGGTGAAGAAGGCGCTTCCATTTCCGGGGCTGTCGCTGGCGCTTGCGGGCTGTTGGCTGGTTCTCACGGAGATGTCATCAGCTCAAGCCGCCCTGGCGATCGTTCTTGCGCTTGCCATCCCGCACATCACGGCGCCGTTCTTAGGCCAACTGCCGGGAATTCGCTCGACGGGAACGGCCTTGCGCCTTGCGGGAATAGTCATGTGGGATATCGTACTGGCGAACATCGCGGTTGCGCGGTTGGTGCTCGGGCCGGTCCCGCGCCTGCGGCCTGGCTTCGTACACGTGCCGCTTGCCGTCACTCATCCCCATGCGATTGCGCTGTTTGCCGGCATTGTGTCCATCGTTCCCGGCTCGCTGTCCATCGCATTTTCGCCGGATGCCCGCACTCTGCTTCTGCACGTGCTCGACCTGGAAGACGCGAATCATTTCGTCACGAGGATCAAGGAGCGATACGAGCGCCCGATCATGGACATGCTAGAATGCTGACCGTCGCGCTCTCCATCGCCTTCGGTTCCATCGCGCTTGCGATTATCTTTTGTACTGTGCGTCTGCTGCTTGGTCCCGACCAAGCCGATCGAGTACTGGCATTCGATACGCTGTACATCAACACCATCGCATTGCTGATCGTCCTGGGCATTCATCAGTCCACCTCCGTGTTTTACGAGGCAGCGCTCCTGATCGCGATGATCGGGTTCGTCGCGACCGCGGCATTGGCACGCTATCTTGCCCGCGGCGGTATTGGAGAGTAACAAATGCTGGATATCATCGTGTCGTTGCTGCTGCTGGTCGGCAGTGTCTTCGTTCTCGTCGGCGCAATCGGCCTCGTTCGACTGCCGGATTTCTTCATGCGGTTGCACGGCCCGACCAAGTCCACTACCTTGGGCGTCGGCGGGATGTTGCTGGCCGCCATCGTTCATGCCACCCGTCGTGACTTCAGCCTGCGCGAACTCCTCATCACGCTGTTTCTGTTCGTGACCGCCCCGGTCAGCGCGTACCTGCTTGGACAAGTAGGCCTGCGCCGTCGAGTCACCTCTCGCGCGCCATTACCGGATGATTTCCCCGGTCTTGGCCGCGATTGACCCCTGGCGCGTGCCCTGCTCGATGACCGGGAGGAAACGTCCCTCATCCCCTGCGTCCACTGCATGCGTCGTGTGTGCAATTGACGTTGCCCTGACGGTGAACTATAAAGCGTCCTCCACGGTGTCAGCTGACTGAGTCTTGAATCGTGCGCGTCCGAGTTCTTCCTTGGTTTGCAGGCAACGGTCACCCAGTAGGCTATAAGCATGGGAAACGATTCGCTTTCCAGAAAGGGAATCTTGCTGGCCACCGATTTTTCGAAACCGGCGCGCCGCGCGTATGCCTACGCCATCAGGCTCTCGTCCGTCCTGAATGCTCGCCTCACTCTCCTGCACGTCATCAAGGCCCCTCCCGGTTTCCGTGCGGGAGCCCGGCGCTCCCTCGCGCCATTGAAGACCAAAGCTCTGCTTGAATTGGGCCGCATGGCTCGTCATGCGGAAGACCATGGGGTAGCGGCCAGGCATAAGCTGCTTGTCGGGGTTCCGGAAGTAGCGATCTTGCAGGTCGCGGAGGAGAAAAGGTCCGAACTCATCGCCATGGGCACACATGGCCGTACCGGCTGGGATCGCCTCAAACTCGGCAGCACCGCCGAAACAGTCCTGCAACGCGCACACTGCCCCGTCCTGACGGTCCACGCCTCAATCGTTGCCGATGCTCCGGCGCGCCCCCAGCGAATCAAACTGACACGTATCCTGGTCGCCATGGATTTCTCCGTCTGTTCTCAGGCGGCACTTCAATCTGCCGCCATGTTGGGACATCGGCTCAAGGCGCAGATGTTTCTCGTGCATGCCTTCCAATCGCCTGCCGCCGCGACGCCGGGGGAAACGACGGGGGAAACGAACATGCCGAAATCATTACGCGAGAAAGCCGCGCGGCGAGTCCAAGCCGCGCTGGGGGTCTCTTCAGCCGATGAATTGATCGCCGACCTGATATTTGCGTCTGGCGATCCGGTAGAGGTCATCTTGGATCAGGCGAAGCGTCTCAGGGCCGATCTCATCGTTCTGGGCACCCACGGTCGTCGCGGATTGCAGCGATTGGTGCTCGGAAGTGTGGCAGAGTCCGTCGTGCGGAGGGCAGGTTGCCCGGTGCTTGTCGTCAAGGCGGGCGTCGGGCAACGGCTCGATACGCGGGCGGGTGTGAAATGAGCGGCGTCGCTCCGCCCACCTCGCGTAATCCTTCCAGCCACAACATCGCAAGGTGTACGTTGATTTCAGAGCGAACGGCCGGCCCGCGACACCGTAACTCATCAGACCGGCGGTGGTGCTTGCTCGTATTCAGCAGTTTGTGAAGGAGGAATCTCCACCCTACGAGCAGGCTGAATAGGGGACGCTGAGTGATACTGACCGTCAAACCTTAGCGACGGTTGAACCAGATCCGTATGGGGACGTCCTACGCCAACTCCGGGCACTTCAAATTAGTGTCGATCTTAACCTCAACCGGGCGGAAGTTGGATCGCCAGATATTATCGAAAAGTATGAACAGTATGCCCGGTGCGCAGTAGAGATGTTGGACAAGACCCCGCCGAGTCCTTCTCTGAGACATCCGGGCCCTGATAGGGGAAAGAGATGAAGGAAAGACCTCAATGCCAAAAGTTGTGATCGTCGGCGGCGGGTTCGGCGGTCTTCATGCCGCGAAGACGCTGTCGAACGAAGCGGTGGACGTCACGCTGATCGACCGCAAAAACCATCACACATTCCAACCGTTGCTGTATCAAGTTGCGCTGGCCGTGCTCTCGCCTGGCGAGATCGCCTCCTCACTGCGGAATATATTGCGCGCCTCGCGTAACGTGCACACGATTCTGGGCGAGGTGGTCGGATTTAATCTCGACGCACGCCGGGTGACGCTTGAGGATGGCGCAGAGACCCATTACGACTATCTGATTGTCGCGGCTGGGGCTCGCCATGCGTACTTTGGTCATGACGAATGGGCGGTAAACGCGCCGGGACTCAAGACGATTGAGGACGCAGTGGAGATCCGCAGCCGGTTGTTACTGGCGTTCGAGAAGAGTGAGCGGGACGCGACCTTTACCGGCCGACAGGAGCCGCTCAGCTTCGCGGTCATCGGAGGAGGTCCGACCGGCGTCGAGCTGGCGGGAGCCATTGCTGATCTTGCACGGCGAGCCCTGACAAAAGATTTTAAGGCGATCGACACGACACAATCACGTATACGGCTCTATGAAGGTTCCCCGCGCATCTTGGGCACGTATTCGGAAGCGACGTCACGCAGGGCGGCACAGCAACTGGAGCAGTTGGGCGTCGAGGTCCATACCGAGAGTCTCGTAACCGGCGTGGAGCCCGGACGGATCAAGGTACGAGACCAATGGATTGCGACCGACGTCACGCTCTGGGCGACGGGAGTTGCCCCCTCGCCACTAGGGAAAGGACTCGGCGTGGCCACCGATCGGGCCGGACGAGTGATCATTGAACAGGACTTGAGTGTCCCCGGACATCGCAACATCTTCGTCATCGGAGACATGTCGGCCCTCACCGATCTCAACGGTACCGTGGTGCCCGGTCTGGCGGCAGCGGCCATACAGCAGGGACAAGCCGCCGCGGTCAATATCCTGCGCGATCTTCGCGGCGAGCCTCGTGTTCTCTTCAGGTATCATGACCGGGGGAGTATGGCGACCATCGGACACCACCGTGCGGTGGCGGAGATCGGAAACATCAAATTGTCTGGCATATTGGCCTGGCTCCTCTGGTCGGTGGTGCATGTATTTCTGCTCATCGGCTTTCGCAACCGTGTCGCGGTCATGGGACAATGGATGTGGGCATATGTCACGCGCTTGGGAAGCAGTCCGCTCATTACGAACCATCAACGGACGGAATATGATTCGGTACGAACGCCACAGCCGTCACCTCCGATTCGCGCAGACGAGGATGATTCAGGCTAGAAGCTGCTCATGAGAGTCACCTAACAATCACCATCTGTCTCAGCTTCCGGCGGCATCGAAGGTCTAACCGATGCCCTCATGGTTCTCGGAAATCGATGCTGTTAAGTCTGTAGATCTCACGCCCTCCTTAAAGGTGGAGGCGCTCGTCCCTCCCGCCATCCCCAGCCCACCCGCTGCCAGCGTTGCTTGAGCGCCGACCCCATGTTTGTGTGGGCTGGGCAGAACCTCGTGGCGGCGGACGCGGATATCGGCATCGCCGGTTCGCTGTATTTTCCACACCGGCTCTTACGCCCCCTATGACGAAACGTTCGGCCCGCTGGTTGCCATCATAATAGTGATCAGCGAAGAGGAAATTGTTCGCGGGGCACACGACACCGGGTCTGCCTCTCCGGCGCTTCGTGCGGGTTCACTGCAAATGGACGCGAGCATGACCTGCGTGAACGGTGAACCTGTCAATCATCTGGCGAGCAATCCGCCGCCGGGGAGAAGGCGCCAGGGTCGGATGGTTCGCTGTCTACTGACCATCGACGAGTCTACGACCGGTCAACGGATCACGGTGCAGCCCACATCGCGGCAAGTACCTCATTCAAAATTTGCTCGGGAGGAATTGTATTGTATTGCAGCGCGTAAACGGCTCAATGTGGCAGGTGGGCTATGTGCGAAGAGGGAGAGAACAGGTCAGACGCTGACGGATAACGTCGGCGGTCGTCGAGATGATTATCGCCGGTCAGTGCGTGCCAATCATTCAGGGGCATGATACCCGCCTGGCACCGCCACCCTATAGTCGCTGAAGGCGGGCAAACAATCTTATGGAGGATCACATGACGATACCAGGCACACCAGTCGGGGGATTTCAAACTGTCGGTCAAATCGATGGAACGAATAATTTGACTTTCCATGCCAAACAGAGTGGGCTGGCCATCGCAATCGAACTGCTGTCATCCCATGCCTCCGGCGCGCCCATCGTTGATGACACTGGGAAATTTATTGGATTCGTAAGCGAGTTTGATCTACTTGGATCAATCGAATCTGCGCATGATTTGAACAAGGTGACCGCCGACCAGATCATGAGCAAAGATCACTTTGTCGCCGATCAATCCACGACCGTTTCGGATGCGATCGGCCTCATGAAGGAAAAGCACTTATTGGTCCTTCCGGTGATTAAGCAAGGCAAAGTGGCGTATTCGGTGACACGGCATGACCTTCTGAGGGCGCGTATAGGTCTGGGACCTGGTATTGAATCCTAATCAAGAAGATCAAGCTGATATGATGCAGACTGCGCGCGACCCTGCAGTAGCGGCGGGGAGGAGCCGCCGGCAAGAAGCCAAGACGGTATGGCAATCGAAGCGAAAGGAATGCCATTGCCCGTCAAGAAGCAGTTGCTGGTCGCTCTCTCCCGCCCGGCCGTCATGAGCTTTTCGGAAGAGGATTAGCGAAAGATTGTTGAGGGTTGCTGAAACGGCATGGGCCAGGTGAGACGGATCGATTATCTGTTTCACATGGGCAAGCCCCCAGATATTCCTAATGAATGCCTACGGCAGGCCCGGTTTGGAGAAGCGACGGCGGTCTCCGTCTGGGTCCGATAGCTACGGGGTATGGAACACATATATCCTCGATCACTCACAGTGCTGGTCAGTCACGGGGTATCGCATATCCAAGCTTCGTTCTCGTCTCTCTCCCCACTGCATGCTGCTGGGGGCCAGCGGCCTTCGCCAGATGATTGATCTACGTGACCAATACTCTGATCGACGGACGAGACGACGAAATTGTTAACCTCGCGAGAAGAATAACTTGTTCCTACGAGCGAGGAAACCGCCAGGATCATCGCTAGTCCCGCAACAACCTCGCCCTCCGTGCCGAATCCGCCTCAAGATAGATTGAATCATCCAGCATTACCCGCCCAGCTAAGACCGGATTCCAGTTCCTCGGTAGCAAAAGACCTCATCGGGCGCATGGCCGGAGGGGAACGCGAGCGCCCACGTTTGTGCACGGCCACGGGATGTGACAGGGCTGTGCCTCCTGAAGACCCAATCAACCGGGCGACGGTTCCGCCAACCTTCTACGGTAAAATATCGCGGAGGCTTGTCGTGATAGTCACCTCGCGATTGGGGTAGAAGTGTTCATCCCCATGCTGTGGACCTGACGCCGCCCGACATCTCATACCACGGCTCAATACTCACTGTGTTCTGAAGAGCAATTTGGCTTTATCGCTGTCCGCGGATCGCACAAACTTTAAAAGCGAGGGCTCGACGAAGGACAGCTAGCATGCCGCGGTGACAGGCCCGCTTCGTCGACAAGAGGACCATGTGAGACTTGATCCGAAAGCACAGGAGGGACGATGATGACCATGCTTCACGCAGAGGCGCTGGTTCGGCAGGTTGGGTTGGGCGCCACGATAGTGGTCGCCCTGGGCCTGTCTGGCTGCATGAGCTCGGCGCTGACGCTGGACCGTGACCGGTTCGACTTCACGCAGGCCAGCTAGTTCGTGGAAACAACAAACGCTGCTCAATATCGTCAAAATGCGCTATGGGGATACACCCATTTTCGTCGATGTCGGACAGGTTGTCAGCAGCTACCAGTTGTTTAATACTTTCCAAGCCGGCAACACGATTTATCCCAACTTAGAAACGGGACCGAGCAAGGCCCTCAACAATTTCTTCAGTTTTGGCGCCCAGGGGCAATACACCGATCGGCCCACGATCACCTATGTTCCTCTAACGGGTTCCCAATTCGTCCAAACCTTGATGACTCCCATTCCACCGGTCCGACTTTTCTAGTTAGTCGAAGCCGGGTGGAGGGTTGATCTATTGTTTGTGGCCGCCGTGCAGACTGTGAATGGCCTGTCCAACAGCAGAGGCGGGGCGCAATTACAGTGAGAGGATCCGGAGTTCGTCAAGGTGGTCAAGTCTCTTCGGCGGATCCAGGCATCCGGTATGGTAGGGTTACGTGCCGATGTGACCAAAGACGAAAAGGGGGAAGGCCTCGTGATGTTTTTCGGGGCGAAAAAAGTTCCACCGGAGATGCAAGAGGAGCGGGAGGCCGTAAAACGCCCCTCGGTTTGAACCCGGAGACAACGGAGTTTTCGGTCATCTATGGCGCGGTCCCGGCAGGGCGGGATGATGTGATCGCCCCTTGCATACCCGTTCGGGATTCCAGATCTTGTACGAGCTGGCGACCTTCGTGGAGGTCCCCGAGGAGCACGAGAGGGAACTGCGCGCGTATCCCCATCTTCCAGCTCCACCCGAGGGTCAAGAAACGCTCCCGCCGTTGATTCGTATTGTGAGTGGAGACACGAAGCCGAACGATGCGTTCACGAAGGTGTACTACAACGACCGATGGTATTGGATCGAGAATCGTGACCTCCCGTCGAAGGGATTGTTCTCGTTCCTCCTCGTCATGCAGACCCTGGCCGAATCCGGCCAGAAGGCCCCGTCACCGTACGTCACGATTCAGGCCAACTAATCCACAGTATTCATCGCTCGCCTCTTCATCAACACCTCCTCGGCCATGAGGCGAAAGAGGCCGGTCATCGACCTCTTCCATTCGCCGTTCGATCGTCGGCAGCCACGGACCGATCTGTCTCGTGGGGACTCGACGACTGAGATGACGCAGTAGCATCCCAGCTATAGCACACCCGACGCGCTGCTCGATGTGGCATTAGGGCATGCGAGGCCCCCGCTTGAGCTTGAGACGCAATGCATGAAGCTCCACAAGCTGATCTTTCGCACCTGCGAGGGCTCACCCGCCGCACTTCCAATGCTCCGGAAAAGCTGTCGCGTGAGGACTCGTCTTGCAATGACTTAGGCCAACCAGCAGAATACCAAGGTAACTTAAGTCAGCATAATGATCCAACCATGGCCACCTAGTTTTCCGATGCGATATGGCTAGGCACGATAGGAGGGACTCTCTATGGACAATCAAGCCAAAAGTCCGGACCAACCTGTTCTTGGGCACATCCAACAACTGGTTGAAGAGGAACATCGACTGTATGGACAGGGTGAGAAAAAGACTCTTGAAGATGCCGATCGCCGGAAGCTCGCGACCGTCCAGGTCGAATTGGATCGATGCTGGGATCTGTTGCGTCAACGCAGGGCCCTGCGCGTGGCCGGACTTAACCCTGACCAGGCAGCAGTCCGCCCGGCGCAGGTGGTCGAAAATTACGAGCAGTAATAATGGGCGTCGAAGTGAGGCGTTCCGGTGAACTCCATTGAAAGGATGCAATCATGAAAGCGGTACAAATTCGTCAGTACGGCGGGAAGGACGTCTTGGAATTCAATCAGAACGCGCCGAAGCCGATAGTCGGTGACGGGCAGGTACTGGTCGAGATGCAGGCCGCAAGTATCAATCCGGTGGATTGGAAGATCCGCTCCGGCTATCTCAAGGAGATGGCGCCCCTCACCATGCCTGCGACGTTGGGCGGCGATGTGTGCGGCATCGTGGCGGCGGTCGGCACATCCGTTTCAACCCTCAAGGTCGGTGACCGAGTGTATGGGTATGCCAGTCTTTTATCGGGAGGATCAGGGTCGTTCGCCGAGTTTGTCGCAGCCAAACTTTCGACGGTGGCTCTTGCGCCAAAGAAGAGCAGTGTCATTGAGACTGCCGCACTCCCCCTGGTCGGCGCCAGCGCGCTCCAAGCGATAGAACAGCACATGAAACTTCAGCCCGGCCAAAAAATCCTCATTCACGGCGGTGCGGGCGGCATCGGCAGCGTGGCCATCCAGGCAGCCAAGTCCATCGGCGCCTACGTGGCAACGACTGCAAGGGCGGACGATAGGGCGTACGTTCACGAACTTGGCGCCGACGAGGTCATCGACTACCAACAGGAGGCGTTCGAAGAAAAACTCAAAAACTTGGATGCGGTGTTTGACACCATCGGCGGTGAGACGACGGAAAAATCATTCAAAGTGCTCAGGAAAGGCGGGATGCTGGTGTCGATGCTTGGTCAGCCTCATCCGGAAATGGCACAGAAGATGGGTGTGGTGGCCATCGGGCAGTCTACCCATGTTACCACTGAAGCCTTGAAGCGCCTTGCACAGCTCGTAGATAGGGGGGCGGTAAAGATTCGAGTCGCGAAGGTCAATCCTTTGGAGAAAGCCAAGGAGGCCTTTCAACTCGTCGAAGAAGGTCACCCCCAGGGGAAGGTCGTGTTTGAAATTAAGCAAGGGTGAGAGGTCGTCGGCGGAGGGGCGTGAACGCATATGAAGCATGGAACGACCCGAGTCAGCCGGGAGTGGCGTCAGCGAGAGGTATGGAATCGAGGCTCTTAGAAGAGAACCTAACGCTGAAGAGATGTGCGAGGATCGCGTGATGAAAGCAAACGCACCGAATGTGAACCGACGAAAGTTCTTGCGTCAAAGCGTGGCCTTCATGGCTACAGGCGCCGGCGCCCTTGCTTCGCCTGCCGGCTTCCTTTCTCTCACGTACCTGACCAAGGCTGCGCTCTTGGGAGAGCAGGCCAGCGCCCAAAGCCCAAGTAGTTCTCCTTCCACTCAGGAAGAGGCCCGACTTGCGCGTGGATTGCTCTACCCGCAGCAGAACCACTTCCGCAACGTCTTCGACACGTCCGGACTTTGGCAGTTTCAACTTGACCCGCGGGAGGAAGGGGAAGCGCAGGGGTGGGTCAATGCATTGCCATCGCCGCGGCCTATTGCCGTGCCCTGCAGTTGGAACGACCTGTTTGATGACGCGCGGGATTATCTCGGCCTTGCCTGGTATTGGAACGAACTGTGGGTACCGTCGGCTTGGCGCGGCCAGCGCGTATTCCTCCGCATCGGTTCGGCGAACTACGCCGCGAAGGCGTGGGTCAACGGCACGGTTGTGGCCGAGCATGAGGGCGGGCATCTTCCTTTTGCCGGCGAGATCACCAGTCAGTTAGTGTGGGACCGGAAGAACGTCATTGCCATCACGGTCGAGAACGAGCAACTGCCCGAGCGCGTGCCCCCTGGACCAGCGGCCGGGGGTGGAGGAGTGGCCGGGGTCTTGGGGGGCTTCCCGGCGACAACGTACGACTTTTTTCCCTACGCGGGACTACACCGCCCAGTGGTGCTCTACTCGGTTCCTGCCGCCGCGCATATCGAGGACGTGACGGTGGTCACGACGGTTGAAGGCGACTGACGGCGTCGTCACGATCAAGGTGGCAACGGCGGAAGGGTATGCCGGTAAAGGAACAGCGAGAGTGAACGACATCGAAGCCGGTCTGACCTTCCGCGCCGGCGCGGCTGAAGCAACCCTGCGCGTGCCTTCCGCGCGATGCTGGGGTCCGCAGGACCCGCACCTCTATCCGCTGACGATTACATTCACCGACGGGCAGCGACTCACCGATGAGTATCGACTCGACATCGGCATCCGCACCATCACAGTGCGCGGGGATCAGTTGCTGCTCAACGGACAGCCGATCATGCTCAGGGGATTCGGCAAGCACGAAGACTTTCCGCTGAGCGGACGCGGACTCAACCTGCCGATGTGGATCCGGGACTACGAGCTGCTCAAATGGGTCGGGCGCTAATTCGTACCGCACGTCGCACTACCCCTACGCGGAAGAGGCCATGCAGCTGGCCGACCGGCTCGGTGTACTGGTGATCAATGAGATTCCCGCCGTCGGTTTGAACTTCGAGGACTCGAATCGATTGATGGCACACGCCTCGCGCAGTGCAAGCAGCAGCTCCATGAGCTGATTGCGCGCGACAAGAACCACCCGAGCACGATCATGTGGAACGTGGCGAACGAGTCGATGGGCGGTCCGCCGCTTGGTATGGGTATCCCGCCGCCGAAAGCCGTCGAGGCGGGCATGCGCTTTTTCGCGAGCTGTATGCGGAGGCGCACCGGCTGGATGGAACGCGTCCGGTGACGCTCGTCGGAGTGCAGGGCGGAGTGCGAGATTGGCATGGCCTGTTCGATGTGGTCTGCGTCAACCGCTACTACGGGTGGTACAGCCAGCCGGGACAGCTCGAACAGGGAGCAGAGGCGCTGGCGCGGGAGCTGGACGAACTGCATCACGCATTCGGCAAGCCTATGATCGTCACCGAATTCGGCGCTGACACGATAGCCGGCACGCACCACCAGCCGCCGGAGATGTGGACCGAGGAATATCAAGTTGAATTTCTGCGTGGCTTTCTTGATGTGGCCGCGCGGCGGCCGTTCGTCGCAGGGATGCACGTCTGGAACTTCGCCGACTTTAAGACCGGGCAGGGCACGATGCGCGCGGCCGGAATGAATTTCAAGGGTGTCTTCACACGTGACCGGCGGCCCAAGATGGCCGCGCATTTCCTGCGGTCACGATGGTTCCAGAAATGAAAAGGAGGATTCGCGATGATGCTCGTGACAGGGGCGACAGGAAAACTGGGCCGCCATGTTATGGAAGGGTTGCTGGTGAAGGGGCCTGCAACCGAGTTGGCCGTGGCAGTACGGAATGTTGCCAAAGCAGCAGACTACGCCGCACGCGGCGTAGCCGTACGTCACGCTGACTACGATCAACCCCATACGCTTGTCGCCGCATTCACCGGCATCGACAAGGTGCTGCTGATTTCAGGGAGCGAAGTGGGAAAACGCGCCGCGCAGCATCTCGCCGTCATCAAGGCGGCCCAAAGCGCGGGCGTGCGGTTCCTGGCGTACACCAGCATGCTGCGCGCCGATACCTCGGGCCTGGCCCTTGCGCGGGAACACAAGACGACCGAGGATGCTATTCGTGGGTCCGGCCTAGCCTACGTGTTGCTGCGCAACGGTTGGTACATTGAGAATCATACCGAGCAGCTCGATGCCGTGTTGAAGCATGGCGTGATCGCCGGCGCCGCGGGTGACGGCCGATTTGCCTCGGCGGCCCGCCAGGACTATGCGGCGGCTGCAGTGACGGTGCTCACGGAAGAAGGCCATGAGAACAGGGTGTACGAGCTGACCGGCGACAGTCCCTTCACGCTGGAGGAGTTGGCGGCTGAGGTTTCGAAGCAGGCCGGGAAGGCAATCGCCTACACGAACCTTTCGCCGGAGCAGTACAAAAACGTGCTCGTCGGTGCCGGAATGCCTAGTCCTTACACCGACATTTTGGTCGACGCCGATGTGGGTGCGTCTCGCGGTGAGCTCGATGGCGCGTCCGGCGATCTGCGCCGCTTGATCGGCCGACCGAGCACATCGCTCAGGGATGCGATCGAGGCGGCGTTGAAGAATGGCAATGCTATCCGTTGACCAGTTCTATGCACCACGAGAGGAGATCCTTTCGTGATGTCCAAAGTCACTCAGCGGTACCACCCGCGAAGAGCCTGCCGCCCGTACGGTTCCATCCGACAGGACGATCGGCGAGACTTCCCGATTCCAATTAACCACCAGGGATGTGGATATGGCTCGTTTTTCTATTCTTGATCTGGCATTCGCTTCGGTAGGCAACACCCCGGCTGACGCATTCAGGAATTCGCTACACCTGGCGCAGCATGCCGAGCGTTGGGGATATCACCGCTTTTGGCTCGCCGAGCATCACAACCTGATCGGTATTGCCAGCGCTGCGACAGCAGTCGTGATCGGCCATGTCGCCGCTGGAACGCGCACGATTCGCGTCGGTGCAGGCGGCATCATGCTACCGAACCATGCGCCGCTAATGGTGGCCGAACAATTCGGCACATTGGAATCGCTTTTCCCGGGGCGAATCGATCTCGGCCTTGGCCGCGCGCCCGGAACAGATCAGCGCACCGCGCGGGCATTGCGGCGCAATCCGGCAAGCAGCGACAGTTTTCCCCGTGACGTGCTGGAACTGCAGGCGTTCTTCGGGCCGGTTCAGGACGGTCAGGCAGTTCAAGCGGTGCCGGGCGCCGGTCTCCAGGTGCCGCTTTGGATCCTCGGATCGACGTTGTTCGGCGCTCAGCTTGCCGCCATGCTTGGCCTCCCGTACGCGTTTGCGTCTCATTTCTCTCCGGCTGCGTTGATGCAGGCGCTGCAGGCCTATCACAGCGGGTTCAAGCCATCGCAGCAACTGGATCGGCCCCACGCGGCTGCGGGGATCAATGTCTTTGCGGCCGACAGCGATGCGCAAGCGAGCCTGCTCTTTACCTCTGCACAACAACAGTTCACCAGTCTGTTCCGGGGCACGCCCGGCCGGCTTCAGCCGCCCATCGATGACATCGAGACCTACTGGACGCCGACAGAGAAGGCGCAGGCCTCCGGGATGCTCACCTATTCGTTCGTCGGATCGCCTGAAACCGTGCGGCTTGGTTTGAAGCAGTTCCTGGAACAAACGGCTGTCGACGAAGTGTTTATCGCATCTGCGATCTATGACCATGCCGCGCGGCTGCGATCGTACCAAATCGTGGCAGACATCTTCTCCACATGGGCCTAATCAGCGCAGCCTGCGACCGGGTTAAGCAGCGCAGCGGGACACTGAACCAGGAATGCATGGCAAATCGTGAGAAGGAACCAGGATGAGCACTGCCCCGATTGAGCGCCAACGAATCGAAGGCTATCTCCAGAGCGTCGATGAAGTGCTGTCTGCCCAGGGCACGGATGCGCAGCAAGGCTTGAGTCGTGATGAGGCGCGGGCGCGGCTCGACAGGTACGGCAAGAATGAACTGACCGCCGAAAAGATGGTCCCTGCCTGGAGAAAGTTCCTCGCTCAATTTCAAGATCTGCTCGTTCTGCTGCTGCTCGCCGCGGCGGCTATTTCGGCAGGCCTGTGGCTCTACGAACGTGATTCTGCATTGCCCTATGAAGCGATGGCGATCTTTGCCGTGGTGCTGCTCAACGCCATCATGGGGTACATTCAACAGGCACGGGCGGAGGAAGCGGTCGCCGCCTTGCGCCAGATGTCGGCGGCGCAGGCTCACGTCATCCGTGATGGCGCGCGGCAGAGCATTCCCGCGAACGAAGTCGTGCCCGGTGACATCATCCTCACCGAAGAGGGTGACACCATTCCAGCCGACGCGCGACTCATTGAGTCAGCCGCGCTGCAAACGGCCGAGGCGGCGCTGACGGGCGAGAGCCTGCCGGTTTCGAAAGACGTGGTTTCGATTACGGAAGAGGCCGGTCTGGGGGATCGCCGCAACATGCTCTTCAGCGGCACGGCGGCGACCTATGGGCACGGGCGCGCCGTGGTCACGGCGACGGGCATGCAGACTCAGATGGGTCTCATCGCCGGGATGTTGAAGGAAGCTCCGGCAGAAACCACGCCGCTACAAAAGGAACTCGCCCGCGTCGGGAGACTGCTCGGATTTATCGTTGTCATCATTGCGGCTGTAATGATCGGAACGATCTTGCTGGTTGAGGACGTGCGCGGATTTTCGGCGTTTTTTGACGTGCTCATTCTGGGTGTCGCACTCGCGGTCGCCGCGGTGCCGGAAGGTTTGCCGGCGGTGGTGACTGCCGTGCTGTCCCTCGGCGTGCAGCGCATGGCAAAAAAGCACGCCATCGTGCGCCATCTTGCCGCAGTGGAGACGCTCGGTTCGGCTGACGTCATCGCCTCCGATAAAACCGGGACCCTCACGAAGAATGAAATGACGGTGCGGGCCGTCGTCACCGCGAGCGGGCGGATCCACATCGAGGGCACGGGTTACGAGCCGCAGGGCGACGTGCGGCGAGAGGGAGGCGGGGCGGTCGACGGCGCCCTGCGATTCGAACTCCAGCGTGCGCTGGCGGCCGCGGATCGCGCCAACAACGCGGTGGTGCAAGAGCGCGACGGACGGTGGATTGTGCAGGGGGACCCGACGGAAGGCGCGCTCATCGTCGCGGCGCGCAAAGCCGGGCTTGAGGATGACGCGCTCGATGCACGCTTTGCCCGTGTCGGGGAGGTTCCCTTTTCCTCCGAACGGAAATTGATGAGCACGGTTCATACGGACGCCGACAAGCGCGAGCGCCTGCTCGCCTTTACCAAGGGTGCTCCGGACGTGCTCCTCGCATGCTGTTCGCATGAGCTTTTCGGGGAAGAGCTTCGGCCTCTGACGGATGAACGTCGATCGGACATTCTGAAGCTGAATGAAGAACTGGCCGGTGAAGCTCTGCGCACGCTGGGGGTGTCCTCTCGATCTCTGCCGAAAGATTCCTTCAAAGACGAGGATGTGGATGCGACGGTCGAACATGATCTGACTTTCCTGGGATTGATCGGCATGATTGACCCTCCCCGCGAGGAAGCGAAGGTAGCGGTGACGCGCGCGAAAGGCGCCGGCATCCGCCCGATGATGATTACAGGCGATCATCCCAAGACGGCCGCTGTCATTGCCGCGGAACTCGGTATCACCACGGACGGACGAGCGGTCACCGGTGCGGAACTGGAGAGGATGCCGGATGCCGTGCTCGACCGGACAGTTCAAGAGGTGTCGGTCTACGCGCGTGTCAACCCGGAGCATAAGTTGCGAATCGTGAAGGCGCTGCAGCGTCAAGGTGTGACGGTCGCGATGACGGGTGACGGCGTCAACGATGCGCCCGCATTGAAGACCGCCGACATCGGCGTGGCCATGGGGATCACGGGTACGGACGTGTCCAAGGAAGCGGCGGACATGATATTGGCCGACGATAACTTCGCCACCATCGTGGCGGCTGTCGAAGAGGGGCGGGCGATTTTCGCGAACATCCGCAAATTTCTTCGTTACCTGCTTTCATCGAATCTCGGCGAAGTGATGACGATGTTCTTCGGCGTGCTGCTGGCGGACATCATCGGGTTGGTCCCTCAGGGCGGGAGCGGCCTGGTGCTGCCGCTGCTGGCGACGCAAATCCTCTGGATCAACCTGGTGACCGACGGAGCCCCAGCGCTTGCGCTGGGTGTCGATCCGGCGGACGCGGGCATGATGGACCTCCCGCCGCGAGCGCGGGGCGAAGGGGTGATCACGCGTACCATGTGGGCGGGGATCCTCTTCGTCGGCATAATCATGGCGGCAGGAACCCTGCTCGTGCTTGACGCCAGCTTGCCTGGCGGACTGATCGAAGGTTCGGGTACGGTGGGGTACGCACAGACGATGGCATTTACGACGCTGATGATGTTTCAGCTGTTCAACATCTTCAATGCGCGTTCAGACGAACACAGCGCCTTCTCGGGACTCTTCACAAATTATTGGCTGTGGGCGGGAATCGCATTCTCGCTTCTCCTTCATGTCGCGGTCATTTACATCCCGTTTTTGCAGCAGGCATTTTCAACGGTGAGCTTGGGCGCCGACGACTGGCTGCGTTGCGCGGTGGTGGCAAGCTCGGTCCTGTGGCTGCGTGAATTGAGCAAGGTGCTGATGCGCGTGGCAAGCCGCAAGTAAGCCGCCGGCTTCGCCGGTTTGAAGGCCGGTCAATCGAGCTTGAATACGCGCGTGCTGCCGCAGGCGAATTCATAGATCTCATTTTTGAGTCCCAGATTGATCGGGATCTGGCCGACATCGCGTCCACGCACGGTGAGAGTATCCCGCGTGAGGCGTAGGTCGAGCGTATGCCCGCGATAGCGGATGCGCATATCGAGGCGCTCCAGCTCCTGCGGCAATTTCGGATTGAATCGGAGCACGTCCCCAGTCACTTCGATACCTGTGGATACCCGCTTGACCAAATCGACGCTGCCCGCCATCGCGCCCAGATGAACCCCCTCCTCGGTGGTGCCCTGCTGAATATCGCTCACATCGCTCTGCAGGGCTTCGGCGAAATAGGTCATCGCGCGCGGCCGGTCGGAACGCGCCAGCACCCACGCATGGACCACCCGGGACAACGTCGATCCATGCGTAGAACGGGCGTCATAGTAGGCCACGTTTCGCGGAATGGTCTCGTATGGGAATGGATAGTTCAGGCGGGCGAACAGCTCCCCGAGCTCCTCGGAGGAAAACAGATAGAACAGCATCAGCACGTCGGCTTGCTTGGACAATTTGTAACGGTTTGCGCTGTCATTCTCCGCTTCGAGAATCAGTTCGAGGCGCTGGATGTTGCCGTAACGCATGCGGTAGCGCTCCCAATCCAACTCGGCTAACTGTTCATAGCCTTCGAACTGGCTGATGATCCCATCGCCATGAAACGGCACATACATTCTTCGGCTGATGTCATCCCAGTGGGCGAGTTCGTCCGTCGTCAACTGCAGCTGGGTCATGAGCTCGGCGCGACGGATGTCGGGCAGCAGCTTTAGCACCTCCTGTACCCGGCACAGCACCCATACGGCCATGATGTTGGTGTAGGAGTTGTTATTGAGACCGGGCGCGGAGGCGTTCGGATAGCTCTCGTGAAATTCGTCCGGGCCCATCACACCACGAATCTCATAGCGCTCGCGCTGCTCGTTGAATTGCGAGATGCTTGCCCAGAAGCGCGCGATGTCGAGCATCATCTCGGCGCCGTAGAACTGCAGAAACTCAACGTCGTGCGTGACTTGGTAATATTGCCAGACGTTATAGGCGATGGCACTGCCCACATGGCGCTGCAGGTAGGAGTTATCGGGGATCCAGCGCCGCGAGTGGGGGTTCAGGTTGAGTTCCTGGGTCTCTTCCTGTCCGTCGCTTCCGCTTTGCCAGGGGAACATGGCCCCTCGAAACCCTGCGCCCGTGGCCGCCGCGCGCGCCTCCTCGAGCCGCCGATAGCGGTACATCAACAGTGACCGGGTGATTTCCGGCATTCGATAATTAAGGAACGGGAAAATAAACAACTCGTCCCAGAAGACGTGGCCCTGATAGGCTTCTCCCGTCCAGCCGCGGGCAGGGACGCCGATGTCGAGTCCGATGGAATTGGGCGAGACCGATTGCAGCAGATGCAACATGTTCAGGCGCAGCAGCATCGGGACATTCAGCTTGAACGCCTGGCCGAGCGGTTCCAGATGCATATCGAACCGGCGCCACAGATGTTTCCATGCCATCACATGCCGCGCCATGACTTCATCGAAACGACCCGCACGAGCCATCGCTTTGCGTGACGCCAGCCTGCACTCGGAAATGGCCGGATCCCTTGATGTATACAACGTGGCGATTTTTTCCAGCGCCAGCGTCTGGCCTTGCTGAAGGTCGATCACCAGCTCCTGTTCGATGCAATTCGGTTCCTGAATCACCCGGCGGCCTTTTTTGTAAAGCGCTCCGTCGACGAATGCCCGCATTCGCGCTGCCTGCGCCATGTGGATATTCGACTGACTGGTGCGCACCGCCAGAGACACGCTGTCTTCGGCCACGACGTCGCTTGCCAGCGGGTCGAGGTGCGTGTTGTTGAACTCGCAATAGAGCCTGGCCCCCTGGTTGACGACACGTCCGTCGATCCCCGAACGGACCGTGACGCCTGCGGACCAGTTCTCCGCGGTCAGCGTCAGCTCCAATGCGGCCAGGTGCATGTCGTGCATCGAGACCAGGCGGCGCTCTTGAAGCGTCGTGCGCCGCCCCTCGCTGTCCTCGAAGCGTATCGTTCGAAACAGCATGTCGCGCCGGAGGTCCAATTCCTGGCGGTATGACAAAACTTTCACGGTTCTGACATCGAACCATTCGTTATCGGCGACATGAAACGCGAGTGTCAGCCAGTTCGGAAAGTTAACGAGATCCTCATTTTCAACGATGCGGCCCGCAATATCGGTGCGCATCCGATTGTAGCCGCAGGCGAGGTAGGTCCCCGGATAATGAACGTCATCCGCCGCTGCCCAGGGCAGGGCCGCACGCGTCGCAAAATACCCGTTCCCCAGTGTGCACAGGGCTTCGCGGATGCCCTCACTCGCAGGGTCGAATCCTTCATAGACCAGCGACCAGGACGCAGGGGGTTCCTCAGCGATGGTCACATGCGCCAAGGTGGTCACCACCACATCGGCGCCTGCCTCCCGGAGCGCCTGCGAATGTCCGCCGCGATCGACGCCGATGACGGTGCCGAACCGGCCCGCTCGTCCCGCCTCAACCCCCGCGATCGCGTCCTCCACGACGACCGCGCGGGTCGGGTCCACCTTCAGGCGCGTCGCGGCCTCCAGGAATGCATCGGGCGCTGGCTTCCCGTTGAGGGTCAGCCGAATGATGTCCATTCCGTCCACCCGCGTATCGAAAAGATCGGCAATGCCGGCTGCCTCCATGACCGCCGCGCAGTTGATGCTGGAAGACACGACCGCCGTTTTGACTTCTTGCGCCCGAAGCATCCGTACGAGGTCGATGGCGGGGGCATAAGCTTGGATGCCATGCTCGGTCAGGTGTTGCATGAAGTAGGTGTCCTTCAGGTTTCCGAGCGCCTGCACTGACTGTATGTCCGAATCTTCTTCTGGGGAGGCGAACGGTAATTCGATTCCGCGCGACTTCAGGAAGCTTGCCACACCGTCATAACGAGGTTTGCCGTCGACGTAGCGGCGGTAGTCTTCCAGAACGTCAAACGGGACGAAGGGCTCGCCGGTTTTCGCAGCCCGCTGTTGAAGAAACTCATCGAACAGCCTCTTCCATGCCGCCGCATGCACAGTCGCAGTCTTGGTCAGTACGCCGTCGAGATCGAACAAGACAGCGTCGTAGTCACGCGGGGACAGTGTAACGACGGGGCTGATGTTGGTCATAACAGATTCCTTGTATGGAGGTATTCCCGACATGGGTTCAGTGGCGCAGAACTCGCCGCGGCGTGAGCCACACGTCATCGAGATTCAATGAGAGAGCAAACGTCAGCTGCCTGTGCCGGGTACAAGCAGCATTCCGGTCTCGAGGGCCGGGGCGGGCGGAAGTCCGGTGACTTCGAGGATTTCCTCCTCATTCAGCGTTTCCCGCGACAGGAGGGCGTCGGCGAGCGCATCCAGTTGTTTGCGGTGCACGATCAGGAGACGCTTGGCCTCGTCATGGCTCTCGCCGATGATCTTGCGCACTTCCGAGTCGATCGCTTCGGCGGTCTGCTCGCTGAACGGCCTCGTGCCTGCGAAACCACCCGCGCCGCTGAGGTACGGGTTATCGCGCGGAGCAAGTTGCACCAGCCCTAACCGCTCACTCATGCCCCAACGAGTGACCATTCCGCGGGCGAGGCCGGTGGCCTGCTCAATGTCGTTTTCCGCGCCGGTGGTCTTGGTGCCATAGACGACCTCCTCGGCCGCGCGGCCTCCCAGCATCCCGACGATTCTTGCGCGGAGATAGGCTTCCGGGTAGTTGTAACGGTCGCTGTTGGGCCGCTGATACGTGACGCCGAGGGCCTGCCCGCGGGGCACGATCGTCACCCGGTTCACCGGGTCGGCTCCGGGAACCACGAGGCCGAGAATGGCATGTCCACCTTCGTGGTACGCGATGCGCTCCCGGTCGGCTCGGGTCATGAGGAGAGGGCGTTCGGGGCCGAGTACGATCTTTTCCAGGGCGTCAAGAAAATCTTTGTGACGGACCTCGTTCTGCTCGCGGCGGGCCCCTAGCAGCGCCGCCTCATTGACCAAATTTTTCAGGTCGGCTCCTGAAAGCCCCGGTGTGACGGCGGCAAGGTCTCCTAAGATGGCATCGTTTGCGAGCGGCACCTTGCGGGTGTGGACCTTGAGAATGGCTTCTCTTCCGGTCTTGTCCGGAAGGTTCACCACGACGCGGCGGTCGAATCGTCCGGGTCTGAGCAGTGCTTTGTCGAGCACCTCCGGTTGGTTGGTCGCTGCCAGAACAATGATGCCCTCTCGGCTTGAGAAGCCGTCCATCTCCGTCAGGATCTGGTTCAAAGTCTGTTCCTGCTCGCTCGATCCCCCAATGGCCATCTGTCCGCGCGCGCGGCCGATGGCGTCGAGCTCGTCGATGAACACGATCGCCGGGGCATGCTCGCGCGCCTCCTTGAAAAGGTCCCGCACCCTCGCTGCGCCCACGCCCACGATCATTTCCACGAATTCTGCGGCGCTCATCGAGAAAAACGGTACGCCTGCCTCTCCCGCCACTGCCTTCGCCAGTAGGGTCTTTCCGGTACCGGGCGCGCCTACTAGCAGCACGCCTTTCGGCGCGGTCCCGCCGAGGCGGGTGTACTTCTTGGTATCCCTGAGAAAGTCCACGATCTCAACCAGTTCGTTTTCGGCTTCGTCGATGCCGGCGACGTCATCGAAGGTCACCTTCGAATCTTTCTCCTGATCATAGCGGCGAGCGGTGCTCTTGCCGATGCCCATCAGGCCGCCTCCCATGCCGCCGCCCTGAGCTGCCCGTCGAAACATCCAGATATAGAAACCGATGAAAAACAGGGCGGGGCCGAAGCTGAAGAACAGCGTGGCCCAAGGGTTGCCCCCATCCTGAATCGGTTCGGCGCTGATCTCCACGTGATTATCGATGAGAAACTTTTCCAGACCTGGGTCTGCGAAGGAGGGCAGCGTGGTTTCAAAGGTGGTGGCTGTCTTCGAAGGAACGCCGCGAGGCGCCGCGCCGCGCGTGCCTGACGACTGTGAATCCTTGCCGGACGACGAATGCTGACCGCCTGCGGGCGGGTAGGTGACCGGTGACGCGAATCTCCCTGTGATGGTATCGGCCCGACCGTATATGGCCTCGACGTTGCCTTTTCTGACCTCTTCCTTAAATACCGTATAGGGTACCGTCACCGGTGTTTCGCCCGGCATGAGCATCTTCACGAAGAAAAAATTCGTGAGCAGGATCACCATGAACCAGAGCCATGTTTTACCCGGCGGCATTTTCATTTGTTCGATGCCTTTCCGGATTCCGGGCTTGCTGGTGGGCGTCGGAATGCGCCGATCCGGTTTCGTGTCACCGCTGCGTCGAGTTTCCTGTCCGGTCGCGCTCATGATCAATCTCCCCGGGCCCCTGGTGAATGTCAGGTGGAAATCCACCAAGTGATAGTCGACAGTACCATCTAGATACGCTCAGAACAAGTTCACCAACTTTCCGGCAGTGTGCGGGGATGCGTATGCTGTCACATCTACGGTGGAAGTGTTGTACGAGGGAGGTTCGTAACGTATGCTGAATTGGCGTAGAGCAGTCAAACATGCGGAGGATTGGGATGGCCGCAGAAGATGGAAGGAACCGAGACTTTACACGGAAAGACGCGGGTCTGACGTCATTCGCGCATGGGACATGTTTAAGGCTGAAACGTGAAGGCAATCGGAAGCATATTTGTCAGGCATTAGTCGTGTTGCTGTGCGCGGCGTTGTTCCTGAGTCTCTCAATGGGATGTGGGCAGGTGGCCGCGCCCTTGCTAGAAGGCAAGACGCACATCTTGAAGGAGGGGTTCCGGAACACCGACCCGGCTTTTGCCCCGCCTAGTCTTTGGGAGCGTCTCATGTTCGTTCCTGCGCGAACATGGGAAACGACCTTTCACACACGCACCGCTAACCTGCCGTTTGTCGAAAACGACGGCGGCGCGCTCAGGAACAATCGAACGGAGGCCACTGTCACCTGGGTGGGCCATTCCACCTTGCTCATTCAGCTCGATGGCGTCACGATGCTGACTGATCCTCAATGGTCGGAACGGGCGAGCCCCGTCACGTTTGCCGGTCCGAAGCGGCTGATGCCGCCGGGCCTGCCGTTCGAACAACTGCCGAGGGTGGATCTCGTCCTCATTTCGCACGATCACTATGACCATCTCGATGTGGAGACAGTGCAGCGGCTGGCGCGCAAGCATCACCCGCTGTTTCTCGTGCCGCTAGGGTTGAAGGCCTGGTTTGCGGACATCGGTATTACGGACGTGGAGGAAATGGATTGGTGGGAAAGCCGGCAGGTCCGGGGCCTGACCGTGACCTGTCTTCCCGCGCAGCACTTTTCGGGACGCACCCTGTGGGATGGGAATCGACGATTGTGGAGCACATGGGCCGTAGCAGGGGGCACGAAGCGGTTCTTCTTCGCGGGAGACACCGGTTATTATTCTGTCTTCAAAGAAATTGGGACCCGCCTGGGCCCGTTCGATCTGGCGGCTGTTCCAATCGGAGCCTATGTTCCCGCTTCCATGATGAAGATGACCCATATCACGCCTGAACAAGCCTTGCAGATTTTTTCCGATGTCCATGCGCAGCATTTTGTCGCCATGCATTGGGGCACATTCGACATGACGAGCGAGCCGATCGAGGAACCGCCTGTCCGTCTGAAAGCAGAGGCCGATCGCCTGGGGCTGGATCCTTCCAAGGTCTGGGTATTGAAACATGGTGAGAGCCGCGGATGGTGATGAATCAATGAATGAAGAGTTCCTGATTCACAGCTGGTGACGTGACAGGTGCCCGTCCTCTGGCTACAGGATGAGCATGACGGGCGCCTGGTAACAGCCGGACAGGCCCTTGCTCTGACAGTAAAGGGCGATCACAATCAAACTGAAACGTGTCTTTTACAATATGGTGACGGTACGCCTCTCAGAAACCGTCTTTGAGCGCGCCGTCATCACTCACACAACAAGGAGGATTTCATGGCGACAACCCAAGCGATCAGTGATCCGGCCAAGGCGAGAGAGTTCTTCGAGGCCAAGATGGCATTTACGACCGGTCCCGTTGAACTGGAACGGATGATGAAGAACAACGAGGTCAACGTGGTCGATGTGCGGGCGGCCGAGGATTTTTCCGAAGGCCACATTCCGGGGGCCATCAATCTGCCGAAGGATCAGTGGCATGCGCTCAAAGGTCTGCGGAAGGATAAAACAAACGTCCTCTACTGCTATTCGCAGGTATGCCATCTCGCCGCCAGTGCCGCCTTGGAATTCGCCGCCAAAGGTTATCCTGTCATGGAGTTGGAAGGCGGCTGGCGCTGGTGGAAGGACGACGGCTTCCAGATCCAAAAATGAAATTACCGGCGGCGGTTTCCGCAGTACAAGAACCTTGTGAAAGGATGTCTGTATGGATGAGGACGCCAGGAAGGTAAACCGACGCAAATTTTTTCGACAAAGCGCGTCTTTCATGGCATTGGGAGCCGCCGGCCTTGTGCTGCCTTCCGTGAATGCCGGAGAACCGAAGCCCCCGGATGATCCCATGCGCGTACCGGGGGTATTACCTCGGCCCTATGGCGATCGATCGCCCTTTGAGACGCCGCAGCGTCTGGGCGGGGCGGGTCCGGGGGCGCCTCATGGCTGGGGCGCCAATGCTCCGAATAACTTCAACTCGCTGACACCGCTTCAAGATCTCTCCGGCATCATTACGCCTTCCTCTCTGCACTTCGAGCGGCACCATAACGGTGTTCCCGCCATTGATCCGGCCCGCCATCGTTTGCTGATTCATGGGTTGGTGGACAAGCCGCTGAACTTTACCGTCGAGGATCTGAAACGTTTGCCTGCCGTCTCGCGACTCGCATTCCTGGAATGTTCCGGCAACACCTGGGATGGGTGGCGAGAGGCGCAGGACGTGACCGTCCAGGACACGCACGGGTTGACCAGCACCAGCGAGTGGACCGGCGTCAAACTGTCGACCCTTTTGGATGCGACCGGCATGCGCCGTGACGCCACATGGATGTTGGCGGAAGGCAGCGATGCGGCCGGTCTAGACCGCAGCGTTCCTCTCACTGATGATGTCCTGCAGGAGGCCATGATTTGCTACGGCCAGAACGGCGAATCGCTGCGGCCCGAGCAGGGATATCCGTTGAGGCTTTTCCTGCCTGGGTTCGAAGGCAACATCAATGTGAAATGGCTCCGCCGGCTGAAACTGGGAACCGCGCCGTTCATGACGCGCTGGGAGACCGCTAAGTATACGGAGCTGATGCCGGATGGGAAGGCCTATCAATTCACGCTGGTCATGGAAGCCAAGTCGGTCATCACCTATCCATCGGGCCGGCAAACGATCCACCCCGGCTTCCACGAAATCAGCGGCCTGGCATGGAGCGGGCGAGGACGAGTGGCGAAAGTCGACATCACAGTGGATGGCGGACGGACGTGGCAGAGCGCTCACCTTCAGGAGCCGGTGCTCCCGAAATGTCACACCCGATTCCGATTACCCTGGCGATGGAACGGCCAAGAGGCGACTCTGCAAAGTCGATGCATCGATGAGACGGGGTATGTCCAACCATCACGACAAGACCTCGTGAAGGTGCGAGGAACCAATTCGATCTATCACTACAATGCGATTCAAAGCTGGAGGGTGGAACGCGATGGACGGGTACAAAACACCTATGCCTAGCAGGCTGCTGGTAAAGTCCGCCAGCTTTCTAAAGACGTTAAGGCTCATGCCCAGGCTGAGATCGCAGAAGTCTGCAGCGCTCAACCTCAACCTCAGCCTGCTTCGCTTGCGCCGGCGGCCAGATCTAGCTGTGTCACTCGGTGCCCGCACATCTCTCATGATGCTCAGCATTGGATTGACGGCCATGGCCCTCGTTTGGGTCCTGCCAGGATGGGCGGTTGATGATGAGACTGGCGCGTATGGCATAGGGAGCCCGGCGACTGAAGCAGACATCAAAGCCTGGAACATCGATGTATCTTCGACAGGAGAAGGACTTCCTCCGGGGCAGGGGACGGTGAAGCAGGGTTTCCGGTTGTTCGTTGCCAAATGCGCGGCCTGCCATGGCCCTACCGGCACGGAGGGTCCCAAGGATCGATTAGTCGGGGGCCGAGATACGTTGACGACGGCGAAGCCTGTCCGGACCATCGGCAGTTACTGGCCCTATGCCACGACCCTGTATGACTACATCCATCGGGCCATGCCGTTTGATGCGCCGCAGTCTCTCAGCTCGGATGAAACCTATTCCGTGATCGCCTGGCTCTTATTCCAGAATCAGATCATCGCGGAAGATGCCGTGATCGACGCGCAGACGCTGCCGAAGGTACAGATGCCGAACCGGAACGGCTTCATCGAGGACCCGCGACCTGATGTGCGTTAGCCGTTCATCGACGGCGCGTGGAGGAGCGATGCCTGGTACGACGATGTGGGTGAGCCGTGCGGCGCTGTTGCTTGTCCTCAGTTCCGCCGCCGCTGCTCTCCTCGCGGGATTCGGCAGCCGGGCGGGGTGGTGGCATTTTCGAATCGGCTTTCAGATCTTGACCTGGGCCGCGTATGGGGGTTTGGCCGGCGCCGTCTTCGGCTTGCTGGGTGGTCTCGCCGCATTGTGGCGGGGTCCGCTACGCGGCGCATGGATCTGCGTTCATGGCTCTGGGCATCGGCCTCGTAGTCGTCGGGATACCCTGGCAGATGAAACGGACGGCGCAACAGGTGCCGCCCATTCACGACATCACGACCGATACCGACAATCCTCCGCGCTTCGTCGCCGTTCTGCCTCTGAGAAAAGATGCCCCGAACTCGCCCGACTACGGCGGTCCCGACCTCGCCGCCCAGCAACGCGCGGCCTATCCCGACCTTCAACCGGTTATCGTGCCCGTTCCTCGTCACCAAGCGTTCGCTCAAGGGCTCAAGGCTGCCGAGGCCATGGGGTGGGAGATCGTTGCGGCGAATGCGGAGGAAGGCCGGATCGAAGCCACCGATACGACGCTCTGGTTCGGCTTCAAGGACGATGTCGTCGTTCGAATCCAGGCACGAGACGACGAAAGCTTGCTCGATGTGCGCTCAGTGTCTCGAGTCGGCAAAAGCGACGTCGGGACGAATGCCCAACGAATCAGAGCCTACCTGCGGAAGTTCAATGGACTTGGGCCGTCATCAAATTGAATCGACAAACAAGCGACGAAAGGTTTGGAAAGGCAGGGTCTTAGGCGCTCAGTAATTATCCACGGTCTGAGCGTCATTCAATGGCATGACGCTCTCGCGACATTGCACGGCCTCACACGGTTGTCTGCGATGATCCGAGAAACGCAGGGTGCTCAACGAGCGGAATCACATGATCTGCAATGAGGAAGCAGATCTCGTGCTGCTTCCGCACGCCTGAAGAAGAAAGTTGTTCTCCTAGACCCCTCTCGGAACTCAAATTGGAAGCATTGAAGAGGGTGAGAGCAGGCGAACGGGCTACTTACAAAATGCTAGGGGCATCCCTAGGTTCTCCATGGCTTTTCCGATACTACACTGCGATCCGTCCTCACAGAAGGCTGCGGATTGGAACGATAGGTGTTCTCCGAAGCCTCACGGGGAAATGAGGATGACCCGGCAGCAGGAGCAAATTGAGAGGGTACCACGTGATGATCAGGTCTCTGCGAAGTTGGGCGCTGGCCATGTGCTTCGTCTTGCCGGCGGCCGTTGCCGACGCGGAGATGGCTCGATACGACATTGATCCGGAACACACGACGATCGGATTCAGCGCAGTCCATATGCTTGTCTCGCATGTGCAGGGCCAGTTCATGGTGTTTTCGGGATTTATTGAGATGGATCCCGAGGCCAATGTCGCCAACACCATGGAGGCCGCCAGTAAGACCTGGTCGATCAACATTAACCATCACCAACGCGACGCTCACTTGCGCAGTCCGGACTTCTTTGACGTCGATACGTACCCGACCATGACCTACAAGCTGAAGAGTTACCGAAAGACGGGTGATGGCTACAGGGCAATAGGCGACCTGACGCCACACGGGGTCACGAAAGAAATCACGCTGGTCGGGAATCTGATCGGCGTCACGAAAGATCCTATGGGGAACATTCGTGCCGGTTTCATGGCGGAGGGAAAGATCAATCGCCGGGACTTCAATGTCCAACTTCAGCGGTGCCCTGGATAACGGCGGGATGATCGTGGGCGACGAGGTCACGATCAAGATCAACGCCGAATGTATCAAGGCCAAGAGCGCTTCGCGCTAATTACACCAAGCCCGTGAGCTGCGGCTTCACGACGAATTGGCATAGGCGCTAGGGCAGGAGGCTCGCGCCGGTAGGCCCGAACCGGGTTCATTGCAATGTCCTACGGATTTATCCCACGAAGCGGGAAGACAGGCATGATGCACGATGGCTGAACCCGACCTCGTTGACAAATCCCTCGTGACGGCCTGGGCGCGCTGGTCGATGGTATGGCTCACTCTGTTTCCCCTGGTCGGCATCCTCGTCTCGATCCAATTCCACAACCCTGAGTTTCTGGGAGGCATCTCCTGGTTCACCTTCGGCCGACTGCGCGCCGTGCACTTGGAGGGAGTCCTTTTCGGGTCGTTCACCACCGCCTTCATCGCGCTCCTCTACTATTTTGCTCCCCGACTGTGCGGGACACCGCTGTACAAAGCCGAATGGGGCTGGTGGCTGCTGTGGCTCTGGAACGGATTTCTGATCCTGGGCTCGCTCACGCTTTTCATGGGCTATACGAGCGGCGTGGAATACGCGGAGTTCGCGTGGCCGATCAACATCATGCGGTATGTAGTCGTGGGGGGCATCGCCGTACAGGTCGTCGGAACGATCATGCGACGGCGAGCGGCGCGTTTTTATGTGTCGCTGTGGTATGCATTGGCCGCATCGGTGTGGACATTGTTAAATTTGCCGTTGGGCGGATTCATGCTGCCCTATGGACCGCTCGACGGCGTCAACAGCGCTGCCGTGCATGGCTTGTACATGCATAACCTGGTCGGGCTCTGGATCACGCCGGCCGGACTGGCCACCATTTATTATTTTCTTCCGTTGAGCGCCAAGAATGCGCTCTACAGTCATAAGCTCTCCATTCTCGGATTCTGGACGCTGGCCCTCTTCTATCCGTTCAACGGCACACACCATTACCTCTATAGTCCCATTCCGCACTGGGCGCAGACCGTCGCGGTCGTGCATAGCATATGGATGATCATTCCGGTCGTCACGGTCATCATTAATTTCTTCGGCACCATGATGGGACGCTGGGGAACGGTGCTGGGCGGAGGCGGGGCCGACAACTACGCGGCGAAATTCCTCATGATCGGGGTCGTCTACTATTTCCTCGGCAGCGTGCAAGGTTCCATCGAACCATTGCATCGATTTCAGCAATTGACCCATTTCAACGATTTCGTCGTCGGCCATGCGCATCTGACGGTCTTCGGCGCCATGATCATGTGGATGGTCGGCGGGTTGTATTACGTCTGGCCGAGACTGAGCGGGAGGAAGCTGGAGCGACCGGCTCGCCAGCTGGCATCTGTGGCTCACCGTCACCGGGTTCACGAGCATGGTGCTGGGACTGACGATACAAGGATTCATTCAAGGCGCCATGTTGGAAAACGGCGCTGATTTCGTGGATTCCGTGAAGGAGATGGTGCCCTGGTGGGTCGTGCGAACGATTGTCGGCACGATCATGGACGTCGCGTTGGGCTTGATGGCGTTCAATCTGTATAAGACGGCACGGCAGGGCGAGAAAATCTCGTACGAAGATCGCGAACCCCTGGCCCCGGCTCGACCGCCGGTTGTCGCAACGCCCAACAACAATTGGCTGGAAAATCCTTCCACCATTGTCATCGTGGCCGGGATCGGGTTTTTTGTGGTGGCCGTGTTCCTCTTGGGTGCGGTGCCATGGCTGCAAGCCTCGACGCATTCGACCTCGGTCACGGACGTGGTGACGGGTTTGCCCATCAATGTAAGACCCTATTCGCCCGTGGAAGAACGCGGCCGGCAGGTGTACCTTCGGGACGGGTGCTGGCAATGCCACTCCCAATACATCCGTCCCGTCACGGGGGAGACCGCCCGGTGGGGTCCAGTCTCTCAAACTGGAGAATACGCCTATGATCGGCCCCATATGTTCAGCACGCGGCGGATCGGCCCGGATCTGACCCGTGTCGGGAGAAAGTACGGCGACGATTGGCATGTCGCGCATCTGTGGAATCCGCAGGAGGTCGTCCCGGACAGCATGATGCCGCGGTTTCCATGGCTGTTCGAGGAGCCTCAAGGCCAAGATCCGTCCGTATTGTCCGAGGACGGCAAGGCCCTGGTGGCCTATCTTCAACGGTTGGGAACGACCATCGGCGATTGGCGCGAACGCTATTGGGGAACGGGTGGCCCGGCAATAGCATCCTCTGCGGGGGTGTCCTCGCGGATGACTCAGGAGGTTGTGGCATTCGGCAAGCAAGTCTATGAGCGACGCTGTGCCGGGTGTCATGGCATCAAGGGAGACGGCCAGGGGCCGGCGTCCCGATTCTTAACCCCCAAGGCCCGGGATTTCACCGCCGGCACATTCAAGTTCAAATCGACCGTCTCCAAGGACTCGCTGCCGACGGACGAGGACCTCTACGTGGTGGTCACTCACGGGCTGTGGGGCACGTCCATGCCTTCGTGGGTCGGAATCTCAGATCGCGAGCGATGGGCCGTCGTCCTCTACATCAAGACGTTCTCGGACCGGTGGCAGAAGGAAGCGCCGGGCAGATCGATTGTCATCCCTCCCGAGCCGGCTCCCACACCGATATCCATTGAAAAAGGGAAGGCCCTGTTCGAGACGAATTGCGTGCTCTGCCATGGCGCGGAAGGCAAAGGCGACGGGATGCTTGCGGAGGCCATGCAGGATGATTGGGGAGAAGCGGTCAAACCCGCGCATCTTTCCCTGCCCGCCGGCGCGCCCGGCGGAGTCAAGCTGGGCCATGCCGGTCGTCGGCTATTCCAAACCATTGCGGCCGGGATCGGAGGAACGCAAATGCCCGCATTCGACTCGCTACCTGCGGAGGATGTCTGGGACATGGTTCATTATGTCCAATCATTGCGGGTGGCTGCTCATGAGGTTGAACTGACCGAGGCCGGGCTTCCCATCGAGGACCGGCAGACGGCCCGAGAACGCATCTGGGCCTCTCTGTCCCGGCAAATGGACGAAAATATGCCTGTAATAGCAGACACGTCATCCGCTTCAACTCAGTCGGGCGTCTCTAGGAAGTGAGGCGAGAAATGTCTGAAGATTCGACGCAGAAAAAAGTTCCCAAGGAGCCTGCCACCTATGTGTATGAACCCGCGGGAATTATAGAACGTAGCGGACATGTTCCTGTCTGGCTGAAGATTATTGTCATTGGCGTGATGTTATGGGGCATATCCTACGCGATCCGTTTTTGGAATCCGGAATGAGCAGGCCGCTAGGCCATTACCGAGAGGAGGAGGGAATGATGCGTACGGCATATCGATCGATGGTCGTCTTAGGGGTGGTCGTCCTGGGTTGGGGATCGTCTTCGATGATCTATCACGCCGGAGCCGCCGGAGGAGATGCCGGCAAAGGAAAGGCGATCTTCCAGGCCAAGTGCGTGACCTGTCATGGCGCGGAGGGCAAAGGGGACGGGCCTTTAGGAAAAGCGCTGAAGCCGCCGGCAGGCGATTTCACCAGCGCTGAAAGTAAGAAAAAGTCCGCCGACGAATTGCGAAACATCATCGAGAACGGTGTGCCAAAAACTTCCATGGTGGCATGGAAGAAGCAGCTCAACGAGACGGAACTCCAGGACGTGCTGGCCCATGTGCTGACACTTCGGAAGTGAACCGCTCGGATTGACTGTGTTCTCGCGACAAGAACAAGGAGGCGAGCCGCGCACGATCATGCACACGAGATGTCGCCATGCGTCACGCCGTCGGAGAGGAAGGTAGACTATGAGTGAAGTGATCAGAATTGCCGGGATCGCCGGCAGTCTCCGCAAAGGGTCCTATAACAAATCGGCCCTTCAGGCCGCCCTCAAACTCGTTCCCAAGGGCAGTTCATTGGACATCCTCGATCTCGAGGGCATTCCCGGTTTCAATCAAGACCTTGAACAGGCCTTCCCGCCTCACGCGCGCGAGTTCAAGGCCAAGGTCAAGGCAGCCGACGCTGTGTTGATCGTGACCCCGGAGTATAACTATTCCGTGCCGGGTGTGCTCAAGAACGCCATCGACTGGGCGTCCCGCCCCTATGGCGACAGCGCCTGGAATGCCAAACCGGTCGCGATTATGGGAGCCTCTGGTGGAATGCTGGGGACTGCCCGCGCCCAATATCATCTTCGCCAGATGTTCGTCTTCTTGAACATGTTCCCGCTGAACCAGCCGGAAGTCATGATCGCCAATGCCGACGAGAAGTTTGATGAGCAGGGCAGCTTGAAGGATGCGAAGACGGTACAGAAGATCAAGGAGCTGCTTGAAGCATTGGTGGAATGGACGGCACAGCTCAAGAAGGCGAGAGCCTAGGAAGGGCAGGGTGCCGGTATTCGTCGGAAGGAAGCGAAGCTTCGTCGGTGGGTTCCTGACAGGTGTGTTTCTACTATGTCTCTGGGGGAATGGCCGTAAGGTCTGCGCATGCGGCGGACGGAGATCTATTGAAAGGGAAGGCGCTCTATGTGAAGAACTGTGTGCTTTTGCCAGGGTGTGGAGGGGAAAGGAAACGGGCCGTTGGGCCTGGCTACCAATCCGCCGGCTGCCGACTTTACGAGACAACGGAGCAAGGCCAAAAACAGAGTCACAATTGCGTGCCACGATCGAACAGGGCCGTCCACCCACGGCGATGGAAGGCTGGACGGGACATTGTCGGAGGCGGAGATCGAGGAGGTCTTGGCCTATGTAGTGATGCTGCGAAAGCGAGGGCTCGCGGGAAAAGTTGACCATCTGGCAAGCGGTGTGAAAGAAGTAAACGTGCGGTGTCGGAGAAACGGTTAACCCATCACTAGAGGAGGTTCGAGATGATCGTCAACAAATGTGTCTGTGCGTCGGCCGTGCTCATGCTGAGTGCCATAGCATATGGTTGCACCAGTTTGCCAGAAAGTAGTCGGACAGCAGCGATTCACGACGTGAAGGTGGAGGAAAGACTCTCACCGGGCACAATTCGAGTACAGCCGGGAGACGAGGTCCGCTGGGTGAACGTCCGGAAGCTGCCGGCCCAAGTGGAAGTTCCCACGGTGACGGCCGATGACCTGTCCTGCCAGCGTGGATTCACCAACTGGATGGGCTCGTTCCGGGACATCGCTCGTGTCAAGCCGAATGAAACCGTGGCGCTCTGCTTCAAGAAGCCGGCCGTCATCAATTACAGCGTACGGGCGGAAACGTCACTGGGCGGTGGCATGCAGGTCTTGCCGGGCACCGTGGAAGTGGGAGGAACTCGATGATGTGAATACGGGTGAGCAGAATGGAAAGGGACTAACGGTCCAATTGATCAATGCTCCTTGACCGAGGCTGTGCCGGGGCGGCTGACGCCCGGCACGCGGTCTTTTGTTTCACCATGGCGGCGAGCATGAAACACCAAGGTTTGCTGCTCGCCGCCGACGCGCACCGCCGATGAAGAAAGGGTGGAAGAGCCTGTGATCTCACGCAGATATTCGCGCTGCCCCAGCCGCGCTGAGTATTAAGGCGAATAGATTTGTAGAAAGAATCGACCTGGAACGACCTGACGGACAGGAGACGCTATGAAAGACATGATCAGGGAGAAGGCGACGACAGCGTTCATTCTTGCGTCGCTGCTGGCTGTCGGAGTGGTAGCAGGTTCGGCATGGTCGGCGCCTCAACAGGCGGAGCAGGGCTTCGCGTGGAAGGACGGCGCGGAAGTGTATAAGAAGGTCTGCGCATTGTGTCATGACACGGGCGTCGCTCCGGTCGTATTGGGCCGCGGTCACGACCCCCTCTTTATCCAACTTATCGTGCGCAACGGAAGCCGCGCCATGCCGGCGTTTCGCGCATCAGAGATCGATGACCACTCACTGGAACAACTTGCCGAGTATGTATCGAAAACAGCGGCCGACAAGTAAGGGGGGCCCCTCCCATGGAAGTTGATCGACGCAGTTTGATGAAGGGCATGTTGGCGAGCGGGGCGCTCCTCGCATTAGGCACTCCTCCCTGGGCCTTCGGAGAATCGTTTCCGCGCAGACCTAGTCAGTGCCTGCTGCTATTGGGCGGGTCAGGCGCGGACGATTGGTTCAGGAGCGGCGCGGGAGCAGCTGCGACCGGCATGACATATGAGGACCTGCAGACCGTGAAGCTGAAAGGCGGCCTTCTGACGGATACAGACCGCGTGGTCACGTTGCTGAAGCAATCACGAGGGGCAAGGTTGATTGCCGTCATGGACGATGCCGGTGCGGTGATTTTTCTTGAACTGGCCCGCACTGCAGGTGTCCGGTTGCTCTCCATGGGTACCCATGCCTGCTCGACCGATGCGGCCTCGCCGCTTCGCCATGCCTGGGGTTCGACATCACCAGTTCATAGCGCCGGTGGATTACTGGCATCACAGCTCCTTCAGCGCCAGGGCAGTTTTTCCATTACGGAAAGTTTTATCGAGGAATCACCGGAGCAAAGTGTTTTGACAAGCTGGTCTGCACCGGGATTTTCCTCCTATCGCTTCACAGCGCCGGACGCGGCCCACATGCACTGTTCCGGTCTCTCACTCCCGGAGGGCGGCCGGTTGCTCGGTCTGGAAACAACCGAGGGGTGGGTCTCCATCCCACAGCATGCATGCAGACGTGATTCCGTCACATGTCAGCCGGAGAACTGGGTGGAATCCGTAGGGTATGCCGTGACCGCTTCGGCGCTTGGCGTGGACTCAGTCAGGGAATCCTGTTCAGAGCGCGCCTTCGTGCATCAGTCGCGGAACGGCGAGCTGATACGGCCGATGGAAAGGTTTGTCTCTTTCGTGATGGACATCTAGCAACTGACGCGGGATCACATCAAGCAGGATGTTCAAACTGGCCGTCCAGCGAGGCCGCAGCTAGGGGAAGAAACGAGGCGTCCTCCACTTTGTACGTAGCGTTTCTGACCGACGCGAGAACAAAGCTGGAGGACAGTTTCAAGATTCTGCCAGGAGGATAAAGAATGGCCAGCAAATATATCGCCCTCCCGAAGCGTGTCTCCGAGGAAACGTTTGATGCTGCGGTCAAGGAATTTCGCGCGGTCCTGGGTGAGGCCAACGTGCTCACAAAAGCGGAGCAGCTTGCGCCCTATTCCAAAGTCATGATGCCCGTGCCGGATGCCAATCACACGCCCTCTGCCGCGATCCTGGCGACGACTGTGGAACAGATCCAGAGGATCGTGGGCATCTGCAACAAATATAAGGTTCCGATTTGGACCATCTCGACCGGAAAAAACCTGGGCTACGGTTCTGCGGCTCCGGCCGAGCGGGGGCAGGTAGTGCTCGATCTGCATCGCATGAACCGCATCCTCGAAGTCGATGGCGACCTGTGCTACGCCCTCGTGGAACCGGGCGTCACCTATAGGCAGCTCTACGACTATTTCCAAGAACATAAGTTGGCGCTCTGGCTCTCCGTGCCGGCGCCCTCCGCCATTGCCGGACCGACCGGCAATACGTTGGACCGGGGGGTCGGGTATACGCCTTACGGGGAGCATTTCATGAACGCCTGCGGCATGGAAGTGGTCCTGGCGAACGGGGAGGTCTTGCGCACGGGCATGGGATCGGTGCCCAATTCCAACACCTGGCAGTCTTTTAAGTGGGGCTATGGTCCTTACTTGGATGGAATCTTTACCCAGTCCAACTACGGCATCGTCACCAAATTCGGTTTTTGGCTTCAGCCGGCGCCCCCGGTGTTCAAGCCGTTCATGATTCAATATCAAAACGAAGAAGATGTGGTGGAAATCGTCGAGACCATGCGCCCTCTCCGCCTGAATGGTGTCATCCCCAATTCAGGGGTGATCGCGCATGCGCTGTACGAGGCGCCGTTGAAGGCCAAGCGGAGCGATTATGTCACCGGGCCCGGTTCGATCTCGGATGAAGCCGTTCGCCGCCTGGTGAAGGATCATAACATGGGCATCTGGAACGTCACGGCCGCGCTGTATGGCACGCAAGAGCAGGTGGATGTGAACTGGAAAATTGTGACCGCCGCCTTCGGCAAATCCGGGAAGGCGAAATTCCTGACGCAGGAAGACGTGGGGGATGATCCTCAATTCGGCTATCGGGCCGTCCTGATGCGCGGCGGCATGGACATGCGGGAATTCAACCTCTACAACTGGCGCGGCGGGGGTGGCTCCTTATGGTTTGCGCCGGTTTCGCAAGCGCGCGGGAGCGAGACGCTCAAGCAGGTGACACTCGCCAAGCAGATCCTAGGTCGGCATGGGCTCGATTACACCGGTGAATTCATCGTCGGCATGCGGGACATGCACCATATCCTCGACATGGTCTTTGACCGCACGGATCCCGCCATGACCAAGGCCGCGTACCAGTGTTTCGATGAATTGGTGAGCGAGTTTTCAGCGCAAGGTTACGGCACGTATCGCGTCAATACCGCGTTTATGGACAAGGTGGCCCACACCTACGGTCAGGTGCAGCGCAACGTCCATAGGACGCTCAAGAAAGCCTTGGACCCGAATGGAATTCTTGCGCCTGGGAAATCCGGCATACGAATTGCCGACAACGATAAGCCGATCTCATGACGGAGTGGGGCGTTCGCTAAGCCAGTGATTCTGGCTCGACAATTCGGCATCACACTTGCTGGTCACTAGATCGGGCGATCGCAAATGCTTTGGCCTGCGAAGGAGCAACCAGATGACCAACAAACAGAACGTCCATACCAGAGAGATCAAGGCGGCGGTCATTCGCAAGAAGGGCGGGCCATTCCAGATAGAAACGCTCACATTGGAAGAGCCGCGTCCCGACGAGGTGTTAGTTCGGATCGTGGCGACCGGGATGTGCCACACCGACATGGTCGCCCGCGATCAGCTCTATACCGTACCGATGCCGGTCGTACTCGGACACGAAGGGGCCGGCGTCGTCGAACAGGTCGGCGGCAACGTCAAGAAAATCGCAACGGGCGACCATGTGGTGTTGACCTATATGTGGTGCGGCCATTGCAAACCCTGCCTGAACGGCCACTTGACCTACTGCCAGAACTTCTACCCTCTGAATTTCGGCGGCGCACGCGAGGATGGGAGTACCGCGACCCATGATAGTCAGGGGGCGGTCCATGACCACTTCTTCGGTCAATCGTCGTTCGGGACGTTTGCGCTCGTCCATGAGCGCAACGTGGTCAAGGTCCCGAACACCGCGCCGCTTGAACTACTCGGTCCACTCGGCTGCGGCATCCAAACCGGCGCCGGGCGCCGTGATGAATGCATTGAAGGTCAGACCAGGCAGCAGCTTCGCTACGTTCGGAGGAGGCGCCGTCGGTTTGAGCGCCGTGATGGCGGCGCGTGTGGCGGGCGCGACGACCATTATCGCAGCGGATGTCGTACCGTCACGCCTCGCGCTGGCCAAGGAACTTGGAGCGACCCATACCGTCAACAGCCGCGAAACCGATCCGATCGAGGCCGTGCGAAAGATCACCGGCGGCGGCGCCGATTTCACGCTCGAATCGAGCGGTCGTCCTGAGGTGCTGCGGCAGGCCATCGACGCGCTGGCGATCTGCGGGACCTGCGGCATCGTCGGGGCGCCGGCGTTGGGCACCGAAGCCAGCTTCGATGTGAACGGGGTCATGACGACCGGCAAGCGCATTATCGGGATTATCGAAGGCGACAGCGTTCCGGATCTTTTTATTCCAAGCCTCGTGGAGCTGCATGCGCAGGGGCGTTTTCCGTTCGACAAGCTGGTGAAATTTTACAGCCTCGATCAGATCAATCAGGCGGCGGAAGACAGCGAGAAGGGCATCACGATTAAGCCGATTGTCCGTCTAGGTTCGTGACAGCCACATTGAAACGCGAGCTTGGCTGCGAGGATTGCCGCTGTCTGACGGTCTTCAATATGAAGGGAGTGACCATGCAATTCAGTCAATACATCCTACCGACCGTCACTCTGGTCATCATGAGCGTGGGATTCTTCGGCAGCGCCGAGGCCAAGACCATCGAGGCGGGCGAGGCGACCGCGAGCTGGAACGGCACCGGAGTCATTGAGGATCTGGGAGATGGTGAGAGGATCTTCAGAGGCATGATCAACGGGACGATGTTCATTCGGCATCCCGATGGAGCCGCGCACACGCGGATTCATGCGGCGAAAATCGACTGTCAGGCCACCGTTCGTCTGAGTGAAAATAGCGAGGAACACCAGAGCGCCCTCTGCATGACGAGCGCGAACGAGGGCAAGGATGTCGCCTATGGAGAAATGCGATGTGTCGGGAAAAAAGATGAGTGCAAAGGCGAATTCACGTTTTCCTGGGGACGAGGCGCCTTCAAAGGTATCACGGGAACGACACCGTTCGTGGGCGGCATCAATATCGAAAAAACGGCAGATGGCCGGATTTACGGCTATGCCGCATGGCCTCAGATGACCTATTCTCTGCCGTAAAGTCAGCACTCGTTCGGCTTCGCCTCCGACTTCTCGATCATCCGTCGCACAGGCGACCGGGTGTCCGCTGCTTGGACTATGCATCCCCGCCTTACCGTGAAAGAGGAGGTTCATTTACATGAACAGGTCTCATAACAGCGCACCACCGGCTCATTACACGGGGTATGACAAGTTATACATCAATGGGCGATGGCAAACTGGTCGATCTTCGCATGTGGTGCGCGTGACCGATCCGTATGACGGCGCAGTCCTCGCCGACATACCCGGTGCAAGCGAAGACGATCTCAATCAGGCATTTGAATCCGCCAAGCAGGCTCAACGCGCGTGGGCGGCCCGGTCGCCCGGTGAGAGGGCTCAAGTCCTTCGTCATGCCTACGACATCGTCAAGGCGCGGAAAGACGAGATCTGCGAATGGTCGATCCGTGAATCCGGGAGCGTCGGCATCAAGGCGGAAATCGAATGGCAGGCGGTGCTGGATATTATGGAACAGGCGGTGGCTGCTCCCTATCGCGTCATCGGTCACATCATGCCGAGCAACATTCCTGGAAAGGAATGCCGCGTGTACAAGAAGCCCCTAGGCGTCGTGGCGGTTATCGGGCCGTGGGACTTTGCCATGCACCTCTCGAATCGCTCCATAGCGCCCGCTGTGGCTGTCGGCAATGCGGTCGTTCTCAAGCCAGCCAGCGATACACCCGTCACAGGCGGTCTCATGCTGGCGAAAATTTATGAAGAAGCTGGGCTGCCTGCCGGAGTCTTCAATGTCGTGGTCGGGTCCGGCTCGGAAATCGGGACCCCGTTCGCCCTACATCCCATTCCGCGTCTGAATTCGTTCACTGGTTCCACGGCAGTGGGTAGGGAGATCGGCCTGAATAGTATGAAGCGTCCCGTCATCAAGAAGGTCGCGCTCGAACTGGGAGGCAACGGACCGCTGGTGATCCTGGACGATGCCGATATGGACGTCGCGGTCAACGCCGCCGTATTCGGAAAATTTATTAACCAAGGCCAGATTTGCATGATTGCCAACCGCATCATTGTGCATCAAGACATCCACGATGAGTTTGTGCGTCGATTTGTCGAGCGCGTGAAGCAATTGAAGGTGGGTGACCCCAAGGATCCGAAGACCATTATCGGCCCGATCATCAACCAGCAGCAGTTCAAGGGAATCATGGCCCACATCGAATCGGCCCGTGAGGAGGGAGCCAAGGAAGTGCTGGGCGGCGCGCCCAAGGGATTGGTGATTCCGCCGCATATTTTCACGGGTGTCACGATGAAGATGACCATCGCGCGAGAAGAAATCTTCGGTCCCGTTGCTCCCATCATCAAGGTGCGGGATGAAGCCGAAGCTTTGCGGGTCGCCAACGACACCGATGCCGGACTGACCGGGTCCGTCATCACGCGGGATGAAAATCGGGGGCTCGCGTTTGCGCTTCAAATGGAGGCGGGCATGACCCATGTCAACGATCAACCGGTCAATGATCTCGCGAACAATCCGTTCGGCGGCGAAAAGAATAGCGGTCTCGGACGGTTCGGCGGCGACTGGATCATCGACGAGTTTACCACCGACCAATGGATCACGGTGCAGCACAGCCCTCGGCAGTATCCTTTTTGAGTATCGGCATACGAGACGGGAGTTTGTACCGCATGTCTAACAGAAGCCGGCCATGCAAAAGCCTTTCGCCGGATACGACTAGAGAGCGCAAACGCCTGGAGGAGGCGTTGGAGGAAAGTGAGGAGAAGTATCGGACGATCGTCGAAGGGCAAACCGAACTCATCACCCGATTTCTTCCCGACACAGTATTGACGTTTGTCAATGGAGCGTATTGCCGGTACTTTCGAACAACCCCTGAGCGAGTGCTCGGTCACAGTGCGCTGTGGATCCTCCCGGAAAGTCAACGTGAGCAAGGGGGGGTCCGCATTGCGTCGCTGCAGACCAATCAACGCGCAGCGGGCTTCGAACATGAGGTGAGCACGCCCGAGGGAGAACGACGGTGGCTGGAATGGACCGACCAGGCGATTACAGACCAGTATGGTGAGGTTATTGAAATTCAGTCCATCGGTCGGGACATCACCAAGCAGAAACAAGTGGAGATGACGTTGCGCCAGCTGTCCGGACGGCTGCTCCAGCTCCAAGATGAGGAACGACGGCGAATCGCGCGCGAGCTACACGACAGTACGGCTCAAAGTCTGGCCGGACTGTCGATGAATCTAGCGGTGATTGAGATGGAGTCCGACGCATTGAGCGATGAGGCCAGAAAGGCGCTCCGTGAGAGCCTGGCCCTGGCCAAGCACTCGACTCGGGAACTGCGAACGCTCTCGTACCTATTGCATCCGCCGTTGTTGGATGAATCGGGGCTGATTTCCGCTGTGCGTTGGTACGTGGACGGCTTCTCGCAACGGAGCGGGGTTCTCGTCGATCTTGTTCTCCCATCCGAATCCTGTCGGTTCCTGAGAGAAGTGGAGACCGCCCTCTTCAGGATCATGCAAGAATGCCTGTCGAACATTCACAAACATTCAGGAAGTCCGACGGCCAATATACGGCTCGCGTTCGATGAGTTGCACGTGGTCATGGATATTAGGGATTACGGGAAAGGGATGCCGACCGCTGCTCCGGGAGGAAAAGGCGACAGGACGTCCCCTCTTGGAGTCGGACTGATGGGGATGCGAGAACGTGTGGGGCAATTGCATGGCAACCTGGATATCCAAGCCGGGAGTTGGGGCACCGCGGTCACGGTCACCCTACCGCTCGACGGAGGGGAACAATGGGCACACTTCGAATCTTAATTGCCGACGATCACGATGTCGTTCGCCAGGGAGTGCGAGCCCTGCTGAACCAGCAGCCTGGCTGGAATGTCGCGTGGGAAGCGGCAACCGGCCGCGAGGCGGTCACCATGGCCAAGCGCGAGCGGCCGGACGTCAACATTCTTGACCTAGCGATGCCGGAAATGAACGGGTTGGAGGCGGCGCGTCAAATCCTGCACGATCAGCCGGAGGCCCAGGTCCTGATTCTCACCATGCATGAATCCGAGCAGCTGGTCCGAGAGGTGCTTGATTCCGGCGCGAGGGGCTATGTCTTGAAGTCGGATGCCGGGAAAGATCTCATCTCCGCAGTGGATGCCCTCCGTTTGAAGCACGTGTTTTTTACATCCAAGATCGCCTCGATCGTCCTGACTGATTATCTCAAAACGAGCCGTGAGCTCCGCAAGGGCGAACCGGCGAGCCATGCGCTCTCTCCGCGCGAGCGCGAAATCATCCAACTCCTGGCGGAAGGCAGGAGCAATAAGCATGTGGCCGACATCCTCAATATCAGCGTCAAGACTGCGGAAACGCACCGCCACCGGATCATGCAGAAGCTGGAACTGAAGTCCATCGTGGATCTCGTGCATTACGCCATTCGGAACCACGTCGTCCAGCCCTGAACGCGCCGCTCCTCACGCCTACAGTAGTTTCCTCCTTGAAAATACAGGTTCTCCTGTATCGCCTTCGCGACTAGTCGCGCCTACTCTGCTGCCATGTAGTCACAATCTCTTGTTAGATGGAGGAACCATGATGAAATGGGAGTCCCCTGTATTTCTCGAAGTGAAAATGGATGCCGAGATCGGCTCCTATCAAGACGACTTTGAGAATGTCCCGGATGTCACCGAACACACGAAGTCTCTAGGCGCGCAGATCAATGACACCGCTTCACAGAATCTTTGAAAACCATGAGGACACAAGAGAATGCAGGTGTTGAAAAGAGCGTTCCTCATGAAGGCAGGATTGTTCAAAAAGGCCGTTCAGCGAGGCAGCAGCGAGTGAAAAGTTGAGGCGTGCCCTCAGAGGAACGTTGAAGCTCTGAGGTGACTCGAGAACGCTGGCGGACCTTTTCACCACCCCGCCTTAGGCAACCTATGAAGATTCGTGTTCTAGGTTCTGCAGCCGGTGGAGCGTTCCCGCAATGGAATTGTGCCTGTTTCAATTGCCGAGGCCTGCGGGAGGGACTGATCAAGGCCGTTCCTCGGACCCAGGAGTCGGTAGGCTTGAGCACTTGCGATGGCGACTGGGTTCTCATCAACGCCTCTCCGGACATTCGCGCGCAGATTGAAAGTTTCAAGGGTCTTTATCCAAGACGGTCACGGGACACGCCGATCCAGGCGATTTTCTTGACCAACGGTGATCTGGATCACTGCCTTGGGCTATTGTCGCTTCGGGAGAATCAGCCGATCGTGGTCTATGCGACCGATGCGGTGCGTGAGGCATTGATGGAACGCAATGTCATGTTCCGGACGCTTCGACGGTTTGCTCGGCAGGTGACTTGGCGCAGCCTGAAGCGTGACGTCGAAGAATCCATTGTGGCCGTGGACGGGCGCCACTTGGGATTGACGGTCATGGCCAGGGCCGTTCCGGGAAAGCCTCCCGTCCATTTGGAGCAACTCGTCTCTGCGGATGACCCGGACCTGAACGTCGGACTCAGAATCAGGCAATCCGCCCATGGACCAAGCCTGGCCTACCTGCCCGCTGTCGGCAGGATCACCCAGCCGGTCTTCGAACTGATGGAAAACGCGGATTGCGTCTTCTTCGACGGCACCTTCTGGTCACCTGATGAACTGGCGGCGCAAGGCCTGCCGGGAAAGTCAGCGCAGGAGATGGCGCATTGGCCTGTCGGAGGAGAAGACGGAAGCCTCGCGCTGCTTTCCCACCTCTCCGCCGATCGGCGCGTGCTCATTCACATCAACAATACCAATCCGGTGCTGAGGGAGGATTCCCTTGAGCGGAAGGACGTGGAGGCGGCGGGATGGGAGGTGGCCTGGGACGGAATGGAGATCAGGATATGAACGAAGCTTACGATCAGAGCCCGCATTCAACTGAAGTTTTCGTGGAGCGGCTCAGACGTGAGGGGAGCGGCCGGTACCATGACCATCATCCCTTCCACCGGCTCATGCACAATGGAGATTTGACGAGGCGTCAGCTCCAACAGTGGGTCCTCAACCGGTACTACTACCAGACCCGAATTCCCATCAAGGATGCGCTGATCGTCTCGAAGTCCGAGGACCCAGCATTCCGTCGGACATGGCTGCGCCGTATCCAGGACCATGACGGTCCACGGGAAGGACAGGGCGGGCTGGCATCATGGCTGGTATTAGCTGGGGGCGTAGGGCTCGACGCAGAGGATGTGAGAAGCTGCCGCTTCGTGCTTCCGGGAGTCAGGCTGGCCTGCGACGGGTACGTGCAGTTTGTCCGCGAGAGTTCGTTGCTCGCAGCCGTGGCCTCCTCCCTCACGGAATTGTTTGCGCCCACGTTGATGGCGCGACGCGTGGAGGCATGGAAGCGCCATTATCCCTGGGTGAGTCAGGAAGCCCTGGGGTATTTTGAAATGCGTATTGCTTGCGCGAGCCTCGATTCGAAGCAGGCCGTCGAGTACGTGGTTCAGCATGCCACCACGCGTGACCTACAAGACCAATGCATGGCAGCATTGATCAAGAAGGCGGAGATTCTTTGGCACCTGCTCGATTGTCTCCACATGGACTCTGTGGAACGAGGGCAAGGATTGGAAATACACACGCATGATCAGCTCCATAGACAGGCCACAGCTTAAGACGAAAGTCCGCCACCGCTTCGATCGAAGAACGGGCCGCTATTTGCTCCTCTATCCTGAAACGGGGCTTGAGCTGAACAACAGCGCGATGGAGATCGCACGGCTTTGCACGGGAGACTATACAGTCGATGACATCACCGAGCTTATCGCCCTGGCGTATGGCGATGTTTCGCCTATCGATATCAAACGCGAGGTGCAGGCTTTCCTCCATGCCCTTGACGGCCGTGGTCTCCTTCAAGGTCTGCCATGAAAAGCGAATGTCGCCCCTACACGCTGATCGCCGAACTCACCTACCGCTGTCCGCTGCGATGTCCCTACTGTTCGAATCCCCTCGACTATGCCAGCCGCCACAGCGAGATCGATGCCGGCACGTGGCTACGCGTGTTTGAGGAAGCGGAGGCTTTGGGTGTCGTTCAACTCAACCTGACCGGCGGTGAGCCGCTGATCAGAGACGATCTTGAACGCCTCGTCGAGGGCGCGCACAAGCTCGATTTGTACACGAACCTCATCACGAGCGGTATTCCCCTGACATTCGAGCGCCTCGCTCACTTGCGAGATCTTGGACTCAATAGCGTGCAGCTATCTATCCAGAGTACCAGGCCATCGGAGTCAGACCGCATATCTGGGACACCGTCATTCCGCCGAAAACTCGAAGCGATGCGGTGGGTCACCTCTCTCGGTCTTCCGCTGACCATGAATGTCGTGCTCCATCGCGCCAACATTGCGGAGGTTGCAGACTTCATCGCATTGGCTGAACTGATGTCTGCCGATCGACTCGAGCTGGCGAACGCGCAATATCTTGGATGGGCGTTGCGGAACCGCTCGGCGCTCCTTCCCACTCACGAACAACTCGAAGGCGCGCGCACCCTTGCCGCTCATGCGCGAGGGCGACTGCAAGGAAAGATGGAGGTGCTCTTCGTCACTCCTGATTATTACTCGATCTATCCGAAATCCTGCATGGATGGGTGGGGACGCCGCTTCATCGTGGTGAACCCGGAAGGATTCGCCCTTCCATGCCACCTGGCGCAGACGATCCCGGGGCTGCAGTTTGACAACGTCGCGGAGCGCCGGCTCGAGGACATTTGGCACCATTCCTCCTGCTTCAATCGTTTCCGTCGGGAGGACTGGTTCCCTGATCCTTGCCGAACCTGTCACCGCCGCACCATCGATTTTGGGGGCTGTCGTTGTCAGGCCTTTCATTTGACCGGGAATGCGGGCGTCACCGATCCCGCTTGTTCCCTCTCATCGGACCATCGCCTGATTGAGGCGGCACGGAGCGAGGCCACGCACAGCGGAGAAACGCCGGTCCTGTTCGAATACCGGTCCGGTCGGGGATTCGCTCCACGATGATCCGACGCATGGATATCAGCCTGATAATTTTGCTCACGCTGGCCGTTTCGGCCGCTCTGTTTGCGTTTCTGAAGGACCGTTCCCTGCCGATGGAGGGGCTGTATGCAAGCGGCCGACTCATCGGGAATGTCTGGGTTGAATTGCTGCTGGGCTTCCTCATTGCGGGACTTGTTGAGGTACTCATCTCACCCCCGCAAATCACGGCATGGTTGGGACCTGAGTCCTCGATGCGGGGAATCTTTATCGGATGGATGGCCGGTCTGGCGATTCCAGGAGGACCGTATCTACTCTTTCCTTTGGCAGCCGGGTTGTTCACAAGCGGAGCGGCTCCCGGTGCCGTGATTGCGTTGATTACCGCCAAGACATTGCTGAGCCCGGTCCGGATGCTGACGTATGAAGCTCCGCTGATGGGTTGGCCCTTGACCTTGGCCCGGTGCCTGCCGGCTCTCCTTCTTCCTCCGTTGATGGGAATGCTTGGACAGTGGCTGTTCAACCTAATGACGAAGAGATTCACCTGAAAGCCATCCACCGGAGAAAGGGCGCAACTATGAATCACATGCTTGCGGCGGCGTCCCCCATCATGGCCCTTTTGTGTACCGCCTGCGGCGTCTACGCCGGCTCGCTTCCTCTGGATAAGATCACGCTTCCTCCCGGCTTTTCGATCACGGTCTATGCCGACAACGTTCCAAATGCTCGGGGAATGGCGCTCGGACAGAACGGCACGCTGTTCGTGGGCAGTCGGAGCAAAGGCGAAGTCTACGCCGTGGTAGACAAAGACGGCGATCATCGCGCGGACGAGGTGATGACCATCGCCCGCGGCTTACAGATGCCGGTCGGCGTCGCCTACCGGAACGGCTCGCTCTATGTCTCCGCTGTGGATCGCATCCTGCGTTTCGATCAGATCGAACAACGGTTGACGAATCCGCCCGCACCGGTGGTGGTCACGGATCGCTTTCCGCAAGAGACAAGTCACGGGTGGAAATTCATTGCCTTCGGCCCTGACGGGAAACTCTATGTACCGGTCGGAGCGCCATGCAATATTTGTGAGCCCGATCCGGACCGCTATGCCTTGATTGCGCGCATGAACCCAGATGGGAACGGGTATGAGATCGTCGCGCGTGGAGTTCGGAACTCCGTCGGATTCGATTGGGATCCCAGGAACCAAGAGTTGTGGTTCACGGAGAACGGCCGCGATTATCTCGGGGATAATCGGCCGCCGGATGAACTCAACCATGCGCCCAAGCCGGGGCTGCATTTTGGCTATCCCTATTGCCATGGGGGAACGATTTCGGATCCTGAATACGGCGGCAAACATGCCTGCCATGAATTCACTGCTCCTGCGATCGCGCTTGGCCCCCATGTCGCTTCCCTAGGCATGCGCTTCTACACCGGCGAGATGTTCCCCCCAGAATACCGGAATCAAATCCTCATTGCCGAGCATGGCTCCTGGAACCGCAGCGACAAAATCGGCTATCGGATCACGATGGTGACGCGAGACGGTCAGGATCGCCTCCGGTATTCCGTATTCGCTGAAGGATGGCTGCAGGGAAAAGACGCATGGGGACGCCCCGTTGATCTCCTCGTCATGCCGGACGGCGCTCTGTTGGTTTCAGACGATTTGGCCGGCGTGATTTACCGGATCAGTTACAGAAAGCCATAGGGGTGGTCCGAGAACGGATTACTCGGACCTACTCCTAGCGGCATCTTCCTCCAAGCCATCAATATTTATTTTCCCTGAATGCGGCTTGGCGGTTCGACGTGGACTCTACAGGAAATCTCTCTTCAGATTACAAAATCCACTGTATCGCCTCTTCGAATCGCTCAGCTTAGGCTGCTCCTCATCATGATGTTGAGAGCGGGGGTTCATGGATTATTATCCCACATGGATATGCCCGCGGTGCGGTTGAAAGGGATGGTGGCTCTCATCGCGGGTGGGACGGAAGATGTGAGCAAAGGCATTGTGCGGGCTTTCCTGCGAGCGGGGGCGGTCGTCGTGGTGCCCTCCTCGTCGGCGGAACAGCTCGAGCGTCTCCGTGACGAACTCCACGAATTCCCGGTCGAAGATTTGGTGACTATTTTCGGCGACGTAGGCCGGCTGGACGAAGCGGAACGTATTCGGGAGGTCATGATCGGCCGAGTCGGCCGGCTCGACGCTATCGTGGCCTCGCTGGGCCGATGGCGCCATGCCCAACCCCTGGTCGATCTTTCATTGGAAAGCTGGGAGCATACCTTGCGCGAGAATCTCACGGCTCACTTTGCCGTCATTCACACGTTCATCCCGATGCTGAGAGCTCAGGGACACGGGAGCTACACCTTTCTGAAACACATTGATCCGACGGGTTCGGCGGCTCATGAGGACAAGAGCGCGGTCACAGGGTCGTCTCAAGAGATGCTGGTTTGCGCGCTGGTGGAAGAAATGGCGAATACGCGAGTGCGAATCAACGAGGTGACTGTGTGTCCGGACAGCGCCATGGAAAAAGGCACGACTCATTCGCCGGGCCGATCATTCGGTGACGCTGTAGGGATGTTCACTGCCTGGCTGGCTTCCGCCGACGGCGCATCCGTGCGAGGGGCAACCATCCGGTCGGTCCCTCGTCCGCCTGCAGCAACATAACGGACGAGCGGACTGCGTAGAAGCCGTACCGACACCAACCTTCACGGGCAGGACGCAGGCGGCCCGTTCCCGAACCTTCGATTCCAATGAGACGATTTCTACACTCGCCACAGTCGGCAGCGGCATGAATAAGGCCACCGTCAAGACAAAGCCGGCTGAATATTGCATGGAATTCATCTGACGCTCCTTTCGGTTCTTTGGGATCGAGACAGGGTGGCCTTGAAACGGGTGCCGGCTTTCGTTGCCAACCAGGTAACACAAGGTATACAACCGCCGTCGTTCACTCACCGGGGCGGGCTGAGCGAAACTAGACAGCCCGCGTCGATTTCTCTTCGGTCCGTCGCGGCCAGAGAATCAGTACTCCTGTGACTCCGGCCACCAGCGAAGCGATGAAGACGGCGATCTTCGCGGCGAAATAGTCTCGAGGGTTTTGAAAAGCCTGGCCGGCGATGAACAGCGACATCGTGAACCCGATGCCGGCGAGCGCGCCCGCCCCGAGCAATTGACGCCATGAATAGGCCTCGGGTTTCACGGCGATGTTGAAACGCACCGCGAGCCAGGAAGTCGCGAAGATCCCGATGGGCTTGCCGAGCACAAGACCTAAAATAATGCCCGTCATCAGCCGACCGTGCCCTTCGAACACATCGAGTGACAACGCCACTCCGGCATTGGCCAGGGCGAAGACTGGCAGCACCACGTAGCTGGACCAGGGCTCGACCAAGCGAAGAAGCTTACTGGCAGGAGATTCAATCCTGTCATGGATGGTATTGAAGGTCCGGAGAGCCGGTTCTGACGGTCCTTGATGCAGGATGGCCTCGCCGACACGCTTGGCCTCCGCTCGAATGACGGCTTCGATCTGCGCCATCAGGGCAAGGAGATTCGGGGGCGGACGGGTGGGTGTCACCGCGGCCAGAATGACGCCGGCCAGCGTTGCATGGATCCCCGCGCCATGCAAGCAGGCCCAGAGCAGCAGCCCGACCAGCGCGTAAGGGGGCGAACGATAGACGCCCAACCGGTTGAGCGTGCCGAGTAGTCCGATCACGCCCAGAGAAGCGAGAAGATACCGGAGATCGATGGCCTCGGTGTAGACAAAGGCGATCAGCGCGATCGCCACCAAATCGTCCATGATGACAGCCGCGGTTAGGAACACGCGTAGTTCCACTGGGACACGATCTCCGAGCAGGACAATCAACGCCACCGCAAAGGCGGTATCCGTGGCAATGGTCATGCCCCAGCCTCCATGCAGAGGGCCGGGAGGGACGATGAAGAGGTAGATGAGCGCAGGCATAATCATCCCGCCGAGCGCCGCCATTACCGGCAATGCGGCGGCGCGACGCGTGGCCAGGCGGCCCACCGTGAATTCGCGCTTGATCTCGAGCCCGACCACCAGGAAGAAAATGGTCAGCAGCCCGTCGTTCACCCACTGCAATAAAGGCAACGTAAACACGTGCCCGTTTAATTGAAACCCAAAACTCTCGCTCCACCAGGACTGGACGGCGGGGCCGAACTGGGAATTCGTCAGCAGGACAGCGACGACCGACATGAGCAGAAGTGATAGGCCGGCCGATGGGCCCCATCGGACGAAATCCACCGTGGCCCTGTGAAGGCGCTGGCCGAGTGAGCCCAGCATGGCCTCAGCCAGCGAATTCTCGTCCCACGGGCCTTCGTAGCGACGGCCGTTGATGAAGAAGGTGGGTGTTTCCAGCACGCCGCTGCGTTCTGCGCTGTGAGTGTCTTCCTTGACCCGCGTCTCCGCCGCCTGCCTTACCGTCTTATCCCTCGCATCGCTCGGCGGCACATCGGCCTCCGATGCGATCCGCTCCAGGTCACCGTCATGGACCGCAGGCCCCAGCTTCATGAGGACATCGTGAACCGTCCAGAATTTACCGGTGGTCTGCGACGCGTATTCCGCAAGTTTTGCGGCTTGTTCGGCTTCCTCGCTGCCTATGATGGGTCGATGTCGGAAGACGTACCGCATCCTGGGTCCGAATTGTCCGCGCAGCGCGTCGACGATGTCATGCGCGGCTTGACAGTAACGGCAGGCATAGCTACCGTACTCGACCAGAGTGACGCCGGCATCGGAATTTCCCAGGATATGATCCCGGTGGCTATCGACTGGACGATCTAACTTGGTGGCCCTGGCATGATCCATTTTTGGTATCTCCTGAGAGAAACCCTAGAGGGCAGGTTTCTGGCTTTTTCAGATACCGCCGGACTGTAGGCGTGAAGGCGCCCAAATACTTTTATACATCTTTGCCAGAGGCAAGGCACTTGCTCAAATACAGCGCTAGCGCAATCAACGGCCTGCCTCCTACGTGGGCAGGCTGGGCGACTAAAATCTGACACCGCTTCATTGCTCACAACACCCCAAATCAGGAGTAGGGAATCAGAAACAAGAGACTTGGAGCAGACACACAACCAGCTCATGAGGACCAACGTTTTACCATCGATTACACCGATTCATAGTGATATTCTGACCCACCCAACTCATTATCAGAGCGAGGCGCCAATGGGGATATCTATGACATTACCCAGCGGAATTCTCTGGCCTCCGGCATCGCAGCTTGCTACCGAGCCGCGGCTTCAACGGAGGCCTTAACTGATGTCTCGGCTATCGAACATGGCCGGAGGTGATGACCACTCGTCTCGGGGAGTTGCACCCAGGGTATTTAAACCCACAATTACTCATGAAATGCAAAGGAGAAGCGGATGCAGAAATTAGCGGCGGTTGTTGGTTCGATTGTTCTCAGCGTGGGGGTGTTAGTGGTCAATGGGTTCGCCGATCAGGGGGGACACGGTGCTGGAGAGACTCACGGCGGGGGAACCCATATGAAGGTCAGTGGAGTGGTGTCTAAGATTCAATCCGATTTAATTACGGTGAAGACACCGTGGGGTCAACTTCGGATTGCCTCCTCCACGGCGCCCAAGAATCTAGAAGTCGGTGAGGAAGTGGAGATGCAGGTCAACGAAAACAATGCGGTCATCGATGTCCATCGGAAGGGAGATCCGGCCCACTCACACCGCTTTGTGTCCGGCAAACTGGCTTATGCCTCGAAGGACCGAAGAGAGATCAAGCTCTGGACGCCGGAAGGCGAGAAAGCGTTTGACGTGCAAACGGGAAGATCGCAATTATCCGGCATCGACGAGGGCACGCCGATCGCCATCGAGTTGAACGAGCAAGGCAAAGTTATCGACATTCACCGCCTGACGGTTGAGATCGCGATCGAGGAACATCCCCACACGAAATCCGGTCATCACCTGACCCTGGAGGGAGTGGTGACCAAAATTCAATCCGGATTGGCTTACGTGAAGACACCGGTTGGCCAATATACCATTCCCATGAAGCAAGCTCCGGCCGATGCTGCCGTCGGTGACGAAGTGAAGTTATGGTTGAATGAAGAAAATTTGGTCATTGACCATCATGGGAAACATAAGAATAAGCCGGGAACACACAGACTGGTATCAGGCAAGCTCATCTATGCCGGTTTGACGAAAAAAGAAATCAAGCTTTGGACCCCCGAAGGAGAAAAGGTGTTCCCGCTTGATCGTATGGAAATCAAGACGAAGCCGATCGAAGAAGGCTCGATGATTGTCGTGGAATTGGACGAGAAGGGTACCGTCATCGATCTTCGAAAGGCTGAATAAGGCCGTCACGAAACCGGCACACACATGACGCTCATGTGTGTGCCGGCCGGTCCTAGCGTGCCTGTGCCGCACCATCTGCGATTGTAGCCATCCGTTCTCAGTCGAATCGATGCGGTGGCTGTCGACAAATTCCATTTCACAGGTCGAGTTGGAAATAGTTCAGGGGGGACAGGCGGTTGGTTGTGCTGAGCCAGAGCCAAGGCACGCTTAAGAAGGAACGAGATCCTCACATGAGTTTCGCCACGTGGTCACGCCTTCCTGCCGTCACTGCTCCTGATACCGTCTGGGAAATGAGCGGTTTAAAAAAAAGACAAAAGATTATCCGCGAGCGCAGTTGCTTGTTCGTCCGTTGCATGAGGACGCTATGGAAGAAGAGGGGTGTCACTCCGTCGTGCCAAATAAAATCGATAATTGCAGGCGCGACATCGGTAGGGATAACGGCCGATGACCCTCGCCAAACAGTCCCGCCAACCAGACCGACGAGATCGGCTCACCATGTAGGAGCATTGGGGACACGTGCGAAGGGCGGAGAAGGCTCTCCGCCGGCGGGGGAACGTCATTCTCGTAAGCCGAGTGAGGATGGGCGCCTCCGCCAAATGTGTGAGGACCATCCAAGCCGTCAGCGGCATTCGTCTTATCTCCACTATTCGCCTCCACTATGCATCTGGCTTTGTTATCTCCGCCTCAGGACTGGGTGGGCCAGCCTCAAAATAGCTGACTCGCCTGCATACCAAGTCGCCGGTTTGCAGCTTCAGCTATACTCCACCACTTCAACAGCCTAGAAGAGCATCTCACCGCCCTTCCTCCAAAGATCCCGCCAGGGCGGCCTCGATGAGATAGTAGCGGCAGCACGCAAAATAGGTGCTCGGCCTCCTCCTGCCTAAGTGCAATGTCTACGCGACGGACACACGCGTCATGCAGGCATGCTTAACTCGACAATAGGCCATTATCTCCTGACGGTTGCCTTCCAACGTCGCGGTTGGTGTGGCAAGCAACAGTCGCAGGGCCATATTCTCCCGTTCCCGTCAATATGGATTGAATGGCCTATTGGACACTCAAGATGCTTTGCGCTCGTGTGGTTGGCAAGAGTGACAGTCCGAGGTCGATCAGGATCGCTTAATCCTTCAACCTCTCGTTCAGCAAGGAATTCATGGCACACGAGTGTGTGCATGGTTCATTCTCCCGGTAGCCGTGCGTTGCGTTGCAGGCGTGTACTTATTGCCTCTTGAATGACCTGCCAGACTAGTTTTGTTGGATTGCGATTGCGTGGGGACGTGCAAGGTTTCATAAGGGAGCGTTTTGCAGGTGTATGGTGCAGCATACACTAAGGGCAAAGGCTTAGCATGTCAAGTATTTTGAGGGAGGGGATGGTCATCAAGACCCTAACGCGGTACGAGCTCAGTTCACGTTATAACCACTGCGCCAACCAGTGGCCTAAACAGTACGCTCTCACTGTGGGAGGACCACTTGTTGTTGAGGATTTTAAAAAAGTCAAAACTTTTTTCTAGTGATAGCAATTCTTCCGTAGGAAACCTGTGGTGCGCACGGATCTTAGTGTCATGACCCGAGCCTGCACAGAGGGACCTGGGAACTCTGCCATCTTCTCTGTCGGGTGGCCTTGGAAGCTCTCTTCGGTCCGAAGGATGGACGAGAAAAAGCGTTTTGATTTTCTCGGCGAGGCGCGCCTTTTCTGGAGTGTGAGGCCTGTGAACCCGTGATGTGGTCGTTCACATCAAAGAAATTGATGTATGGCGGTCGAACATCGTGCACGGCCGCAAGCTCTCAAAACCTCAGAGAAAATGACGGTTACACTAGCAGAATTACGAGGGGAGAGCAGAGGATGTAGGCTGCAAACAGATTGATGCGTCGGCGGAAGTTGTGGAGCTGGCGAGAAGAGTTGAACCTCCAAGTTGCGGTTTACAAATCAGTAGAAAAGGGATGGTCAAGTCCTTGACGACTTAGGCCATCCCCGCTCCCAGACCGGATGCAGGCAGGATACGCTTTCACTGCTAGTATTCTCACTTCATACAAATTCCACTCGTGTTGTCTCTATTTCTAACACCAGGCTAACACTTGTCTCCCTGATCGGTTCACCCCTTCGGCCCTTGGATATGGGACTCCTGTGGGAAATGTGCAGGTAAAACGAAAGGGGGGAAACATGCGCTGTTACCCTCGCCTCTCCAGGAAACCGGACACGCGCATGACAGGTTATATCCATGCCCGTGGCATGCTTGCTTTCGCGTAGAAGGCGACCTAGGACCATGCGCTCAACATCATTGATGGCCACTTTTTCTGTGACGAACCTGCGTGTGGGAGGGGCGGGCATGATCCGTGGGATATCATCTGCGAAGGTAACTTGTAGGCCAGCACTCGCCAGGATTCGTGCTTGTGATGGAGTGTGATCGTAATTTTAACCATCGTGAAAGCTACGGTCGACGTGTGTGAACTGAACTCCAAATTCGGAAGCGCGGGACTATGTGACCAAGCCGTGCCGAAGCTTCACTTGCGATGTTCCAGGGAGATGCATGAGTAGGGATACCGTCATGCCTGGGGTGAAGAGAAGATGAGTCTCTACATGACAGCGCTGGGGAGAAAACCGCCAGATCGTGCCGGCTTCAAGCCGGCTCTGCTGGTGTCCGATGATGGTGCATGCCCGGGATAGGCGTTTGCCGAGGTAGTTTGCATCAGGCGGGAGTTATTGCACGCTATCGCGGACGGGCCCTAATCAACATCTGCTTGCCGAGCGGTTTGAGGGGCGAGGCGAGGTAGAGGCGGATCATGAGGGGCGAAACCGGTAGTCGTGACTTAATTGTCAGAGGCAAAAAGCGGGGATGAACCTCTAAAACCTCATAGCGGTTGGCTTCGAGAAAATCACTCAAGGTTACATGCGAGTAGACCGTGGTATGCGTATAGTCGTCGAAGTACTCTCGATAGGCATACCTGTAGTTGGGTTGAAGAATGTTCAGTGTGCCGCGAGGACTCAGTTTTGAGCGCAATCCTTCAAGTACAGATCGAAATTCGGCCTGCGAGAGGTGCTCGAATAAATTGCTCGCGAAAGCGAAGTCGACGGCGCCATCGGCAAGGAATCCAAGACCGGTTGCCGCGCCAACCACGCCTTCAACCCCGGCATGAAGAAAATTCGACGCTTCTGGCCAAACGTCCAGCGCGATTCGTCGTTTCGCTACAACCGCATTGATGAAGTCACCATAGCCGCAGCCGACATCTAACACGCAGTCGCCCGGGTTAATAAATCGGCTAAAGTAAAAGCGCCACAGCGTGGCCCATAACACCCTCCGTCTGGGATCCGGCGGCAGACGCGTCTGGTGGTAGCTGCTGGCGTTCATGCGCTCACTCTCCTCCAGCCGAACAGGAGCCCCAAGATCATTCGTAATCCTACTCTCAACGCGCGTCGATTATTGACGTTTCCTCCTTTGCTCACGCCGACCCGCTGATGAAATGTTATCGGGCATTCGACAAGCGTGAGGTTGGTCGTCAAAGCCGTATCAAGAAAATGCGCGTTGAACTCAAGATTTATCCGAGGATTCAACCTGGGCAGTAACTCATGGAGCGCGCTCTTCTTGCATAGCTTGTAGGTGGTCCCGACATCAGTAAAGGTTCCTTTACCGAGGTGCTTAGCTTCCAAAAGCTTGCCGACGAAAAAATTACCGTAATATACGAACACGCTTAGTTGCGTTTCACGTTGTCTGAGTTGTTCGATGATCCGCGTGCCATTCACGATGTCAGCGTGAGGAGCGTAAGCCAGTAGTTTCTCGATGTCGTAGGCACGGAACGTCAAATCTCCCTCGCAGAGGACAATGAGCTCCGAGTCGGGGTAGCGAATGGCCTCGTTCAGACACCGGTAAACACAGCGCCCATATCCTGGCAGCGGCTCATTCAGTGCGACGGCACCCGCCTCGATGGCGCGCTTCATGGTCTGATCCGTGCTGTTGTTGCTTACCACGATCACGCGTTTTACAAGTGGATGTTCGCAAAAATCCTTCACTGCCATACCGATGCTGGCTTCGTCGTTGTAGGCGGTTAACGCTACGGTGACGTAACGACTGTCAATCCGATCCACACGCACGTCGGACATGCGGCGCTTGAATTGGAACAGTAATAAAAGATCTGCACCCGCTAACAAGATCCCGGCCATGATCGGTACGCCGCTGTACCAAACTATCCATTCATTCAACGGCATTAAGTTATGTAACCCAAGGAGGTACCGTGGCAACGACATGAGAACGCCGAACAGGTACATGGCGATACCGAAAGAGACAAAGAAGACGCCGTAGAAAAGCAGGGGAAGGTGCTTTAGGCGATTGCCTAGCCGATGCTTGATAGTTTCGCCTGTCATCCCCGTCCTTTCGCTGGTTACTGCTAGGTTCCCACATGGCTTGCGCAAGGCTACAAAAGAGCAGGCGCGCCGTGTTCGTCATTTATAAGTGTGTCAATCACTCGACAGGTAGACGGCATAAGGAGGATATTTCACAACGCGCGGGTAAGCTGCTTCGATGGCCTTTTGGACCTCCGAAGTCCAGCGTGGCACTGTCCACCGGTCGCCAATGACAACGAACTCAAAAAAGTGGGAGTTGATCAAGTCAATGAGCCTGTGCTGATTCCACAGCCCCTTATGAGCTAGCTCCTGAAATATGGCCGGTTCCATTGGGACCTCTTTACCAGCTTTCATCAGAAGAGTCATATCTTCGGAGAGAACCGGTTTTTGAGCAGCGACAATCAGCTGCAGCACGGCTTGTGCTTGCTGCGTATGCTCGGTGCTTGGCAAGCGTATGTGCTTTGCTGGGCTTATCACCAGTTGAACCATTAATAGCGCGGGCAAACCGATCGCCAAGGCCAGCCGAACGTACAGAGATGAAGTCGATTGAGGTTGCCATACTATACGAAGCGCAGCGGCTGATGCCATTCCCAGGATCAGACACCAGACGCAGATCCATTCTATGACGTAATTGTATGAAGCGCCGATTTTGCCGGTGCTGAGAAGCATGGCTGTCGTAACCAGCAAATAAACCGTAAATAGACATAACCCGAGAAACCACGGGTCGCCGTTAAGCCGGCTTCGGAGGCCAGCTAGGTTGCTCAATTTATAGTGAGCCTTAAAAATCGACAGCCAGCTTACAACTAAGAAGGCGATTACGACCAATAGATACAATCCATGACCGATAAGCACTGTGTACAATAAGCCAATCCCCGACGTGGCGCTAAACCGATTGATGTTGTACAGAATGATGTGCCGCACAAACCCGCCGTCGGTTTGCCAGACGAGAAGAAGAAACGCTGCGAGGGCAAGTGCTGCAAATAACCCTGCCGCGCGTACCGCTCCTTTCGGCTTAACTAGAAATAGAATCGAAAGCGTGGAAATTGGGGCGGCAATTAAGTTCTGCTTGGTGTAAACCGCAAGAACAAAAGCCACACTGGACCAATACAGGAAAGCGGGCCGATCGATTGAGATGACCGCAAAATAGACACCGAGAAAGCCGAAGGCGAGCGCCAGCATATCGACTCGCATGACTAGGGACCATTCAAAGATAGGAAAGGAGGTGAATATAGTCAGCCCTGCGATTGCGGCGGCGACATAAGCTAGATTTCCTGCGGCATGTTTAGCCACTCTAAGCGTCAGCAGCGCTATTAATATGGCAATCAGTAGGGTCGACACGAAAGATAGGACACGTCCAGCCGTCAAATAATCCAAGCCGACAGACGCAAGGGCTCGCACGGTAAGATGATAAATCGGCGGATAGTGAAAGACGATGAAAGGGTAGACATCAATATTGCCATACATCCTTTCTCCCGGGATCAATAGGGCTTGCTGCCAGACGATACCCTCGCCATAGTCAATAGAGAACGGGTACTGAATCGCCTTGTATGCATATCTCCCATATCGGACAATAAAGTGAACAACCATCCCAAGCAGTAGGACCGAAAAGGAAAAAAGGCCGAGAAATCGGACTCCGTTTAAGACCGATATATTCCCCACTGGATTACGTTGGGGCGCCTGCATGTTTGATACGCCCTTCACTTCCCGTTTCCATGCATGCACCGGACAAAATAAGGCATGTCATAAGCCAAGCTTGAGAGAGTTAGGAGTCCGCTTGACGAACTCTTGTGATGCCTGGATGGTCCATCGTGCATTTCGTACACCCTGCCCCTAATAATTCGGCGTAGTAGCTAGGACTATATGATAGCGACACGAGCGTTGTCACGGTACGGAGTCAGTGTTGCGCATAGTGACAGAGGATAACGCAACGCTATAAGCGGTGGCTTATTATTCTCTGCCGTATTAGGCGTCCTACGAAAATATATGAGGGGAGGTGAGCGGGGATGAGTCATGTGGGTATTAGAGAATAGATAAAACTGGGGCAAGCACTATGGCGATTCACCTCATAGGTTAGTCTCATCGGTAGGCGCAGTCTGACCAAAAGCCATTTCGTATCAGATGGAGACCTGTCCTCGTCACTTCCTTGCATAACGCTGCCTGGTTTCCATTTCATTTAAATTCAGGTTTGGGCGCGTCATTGAGAAACCTCCATCCTGAAATTGCATTGCCCAGTAGGATAGCAATCAAATTGCGCACACGATCATGCTTTCGTGCGCGTTGTCTCATTGTCAACGGGGGGGAGTCTCTGAGACTGCAGCGTGCCGCCTTCCTGGTAATGTCGCGGATACTCCGCGTGCTGATGAAATTCATTGTGTGACATCCCGATTCTAGAGCTGCAAAGGCGACACACATAGGCACCGGTAATAAAAACGCCGCCCACCGTTTCAAGTTGGTAGTCGTGTTCGCAGTCGCTCTGTTTTTTGAGGGAATCAGACAGCCCTGGGCTCTGCAGGACGACGCTGGCTCGACTGTCAGTCTGCTGGCTTTCATCGGGGTGAGTTGAGTGTGCTACATATTCCCTACAAAAGTGCCCGTAGCACTGCGAGAACGTATAAGAAGCAGCGACCATGTTCACCGTGCCCTTCATCTGTCCACACAGCAACGTCCAGTATGCCGCGTAGAGCACCGACTCGGTGGGCGACAGATAGACATCAAGAAAGCGACCCAGGGCGGTTTCGCCAAAGACGACGGTGAGTACATGCTTTGTGGAGGGTCCGTAGCAACAAACATGCTCATGCCTTCCACCAAACAGAACGTACATTTCCGCCAATGGTCTGAATCCACGATGCCCGCAGTGGCTACATTGCAATGCCTGAAGGCCAGTGGCATCTCGGCGCTTGTGCGTGGACTGTGTCTGCATATGGCCGTGGCAATTCGGCGCAGGGCAAAGAGGCGAAGGAGGAGAAAGAATCGTGCTTGCTTTAAGACGAGGCTTGTAATATTCCGGCATTTCTTCGATCCTACAGAGCGTGATTCCTCTTCAATGTAAGCACCATTTAGCCTGAGGCAGCTTGAAGTGGGCCCTAGTGTGAACCCTGGGGCTGTTCTTGTTTCACCCTTAATGTCTGGAGCTGGTGCGCGTCGAAAAAGTTTCGGGATCTAGTGGCTTGAATTGGGGTGCTAAAAGGTCGGGTGTGTGTCTTTCAAGGCAGGTGCTTCAAAACGAGGAGTATGGGCGTAGGTGCCGATTCTCTCCCTTTTTTTCAGATTGAGAGAGCGGTGCTTGATAGCAGGTGGGGACACAACTCCCGAATTCTAGCACTTGTTTTTGGGTATGCGCACTAGCCGGCTGCCTATACGAGCGTGAGCATGGGCCACGCAAGTGGCCTCCGGCGAACGCGCGTACTTACGGCGAGTACACATTGGCTGAGGGTCTACGCACGGCGCGTCAGTCAACGATGTCTACTGAACGGAGTGCACGCATGAACCAGATACCTGCCAAGGTAAGGCCGACGCCGACGGACCAATACATGACGTAGCGCGTCATTTGTTACTCCTATGCTCGAAGTGATTCGTGCTTCATGAAGTCTGAATGGTTTGCCGCAGTGAAGGAGTGCGGGGCGTCATTGAGGTTTGTCTGGCAGGCCTCGCGGGCCAAAATATCGTCCAGGTGGCAGTATGCGCAGAGGAGGCCATGTGTCGCCTGATACTTACGGCATACCTCACAATTGTATTTGTCAAGGAAAGCTCGGATGAATCTCGCCAACATAACTGAATTCTAAGCGAAAGACTGCCAGGGAGGTACTAGGAGCCGCCCCAGTTATGCGGTCGGGGCTTGCCTACACAATGAAGATGGGCAGGGCAGGCACATCCATTTTCATTTGCCAAACCTGCCGGCTAGCTATCGGGATTTGACCAAGAAAGGGCATTCTCGCGTGTGAGTACTGAGATCAATAAAGTGGGTTCGGGCTAGGTGCTTGGGCTGTTGCTGCAATCGACCAAAGGAAGTGAGGGAATGTCTCGTTCACACCTGCGCGTTGTGGGACTAACCGGATGGGCACCAGACCAAGACAGATCGACGAGGGCCTTACAGCAAAGGCGAGATCTGGAATGAGTCAGAAGGGAGATCAACGAGTCAAAAACCCACCAATAGACGTGGACAGCCTTGCGGAGTACGTGGGCATCTCCACGCACACCATTTATAGATGGTCAGTCAACGGCGTATACCGTTCGTGAAGGTAGGTCGGTTGACGAGATTCGACTTGCAAGCGATGGACACATGGATCATTCAGCATACAGTCATGCACACACGGCCACGGCGGTTGTAGGATTCATTGCAAGAGGTAGACAGTCAGGACGCCGCCTCCCAGGAGAGCACAGGCCAAGGCGAGCCATCGATACCATCGGTTGTTATAGGCGGTCCTATCATAAAAACCGGCTCCTCGTCGGCGTCCGCGCATTGGACCATGTCTCCCGGCGCTGTCGCGCATCTGCTAAAACCGTGTGACCGAGTCTATTGCAGAAGATAAAGTGCTAAGACGCCTAAAGAAAGGATAAAACTCGCCAGAGCTATCCATCGGTACCGTCGATCATTGATAGCGGATTGGTTAAACCAGTTCTCGTAAAGCTTCCGTTCGTACATGATCCGGTTCCTCCGTCTCTCAATTTTACCATGGTCCGCAACATTAGACTGTTGCAGACTGGACTCGACGCACTCTCGGGCGTCCACTACCTGTCCTTCGTGAGGATGGAGGGCGGAAGCTCAACCCTCAACTGTCTGCGACCTCAAGCTGTGTAAGGCACTAGGCATCACACCAAACCAGCTGCTAGAGAATCACAATCAACGCGCCATGGTTCAAGCCGGACGCCCCTGTAGATGTCACCCCGCCAGTTCTACCCGGCGGAATCAGCACAGAGGCGGCCATTCTTGAGCAGGTAGAGAATGACACCCTCTAGCCTCCCATCTCTACGGTTCCTGAAGCTGTCGGAAGCGGCGGCCGTATGCCGTGTCTCTCAGGTCTGTATGAAATTGAGATCAATGTTCAAATATGGGGCTTCCTGTTTGGAGTGGCAGGGCTATACTGGAATTTAGTGCTTGCGAGGACAGTGCGAAACGAGATGGCTGGCGGGCGGGAGTATCCAGGCAAATAGACGGAGGATATTTGCTACTTCAATTCACTCGAAAGAGCATGATTGCTTTTTACTGCATCGGACTGAAGCCCTACAGTGGAGAAGTTCTGCCTGTGCACCGATCATCATAAAGTGACCGGCGCCACTCCACGGCGGCATCGGATGCGGCTCTATCAATAACCCGCGCTTCGCCTCTCGCGCCTGCCGTTCTAACTCTCCCAGCTTTAGATCCCTATACTTCCGAAACAACCACGCCAATCCTGCCTTGAGCAATTCTTAATTGAGGCTCCGACCATCCGACAGGATGACTTCGGCCAGCCGTCGCCCATAGGGTCACGCTTATCTCCATAGACCGTAACATCTTGCCCAAAGGCCAGCTCTGACGTGTAATCCTTGGCTCGAGTGCCGAGTGGCTGACGCTTCTCGCGGCAGTCCACCCTCATCAAGCGAACTGCTGTCCTCGTGCATCATGCGGAGGGAATCCCAGTAGATGACGCAAACACCTTCCCGGTGAACTTGGCATGAGCTGCGATAGAGGCCAGGAGAAATCCCAGCACAAATGGTGCGGTGAACAGGTGAGCATGAGCGAATCGGCTTCTCATTGAATCTAAGACCACATCCATGCCCATTCGACACACGAAGGCAGGGTTAGGCGTCTAGCTCCTATGGGGCTGACATAGTATTTCCGAGAGTCAGGTTTGGCGTAATCCACCTGACATCGCATACATTCAACGCGGCAATGGGGGCCAACCTTTCTCTTCCATGCAGTGCAGGTAAGTAGCGTAAGGACTGGAAAGAGAGTTCCGGGACTGCTGAATGCATAGAATGTTGTCCAACGCTCGCCGTTCCGCCGGCGGAATACCTCTGTGAGTTTGGTTATCGTAGCCGGCCTCAAACTGGCTGGTGGTCGAAGGGGGCTTAAGCGGGACATCGCCTGACGGGAGGTTTTCCCTGGGCAGGACATTGTCGGTCGGAGCGGAGGTCGCCGTTGATCGAGGAGCTGCCACGTGGGTTTCATGCGGGACATTGTCCGTGCCGGCACGTGGGCTCGGATCGATTGATGCGCAATGCGGATACCCGAAAGGGTCCGTAACGACTCGTTCTGACGGACACGGTCCTTGATTGGCACTTTCCTGGTGAGGCGAGGGGGGTACCAAGGGCTGTAATTTAACCCACTCGTATCCACGGGAGACCATGCATCTGCCGTAGAGATTTGAACCCAGATGGGACGCGGATGGGTGTCTGGCTACGATCGTGTCACCCCCAGGAGTTTGGTTCATGGACACTTGTTCCAGGCCCTGACTCGCACATTCCCCAGAATCTCGACGATAATCCGCGTCTTGCGATGTCTCAGTGAGACCTGGTTTCATCCAGTACCCTTGTTCCAGCGGTTGGCATGAAGCCGCGTGTAGCGCCGCGAGTAGGAAAGCTATCACACCGCGCATGGTGCCTGGGGTCGCTTGGGCAACGGTCCTTGCTGGCTTGACCGTATCTGGGTCATGCCAAGCCCCAACGTGATGATGTCCTGTATTCACGAATAAAGTATAAACCCCCCTCTAGGCCATGCACCACCTTTGGGGTGCTTTGATCGAGTTTCCTCGCCGAAGAGTGTCTCGACGGTTGCTCACGGACGTTTGTCGCCGTTCCTTCGGCAGCCCCTACCACTCACCGGTACCGGTATATGGTGATGTGATATGGACTGGGCCGACCACCTTGCCAGTCCCAAGCCAGCATCTGCCCCTCACGAAAATGACTATGACTTCCAAGACCACAGATTCCTATGGGAAACGTGCGGTTAAATCAAAAGGCAATAACAGCAGAGAGGGCGTTGCGCGTAGGCAAGGGTTCGCATCGTGACCTGCTATGCATCGTGCGCCAATTTTATTGAAGACATACAAAGATGTAAGAACATACGTCGCATATTCTCGTGATCTCCTTAAACCTTCATGAAAGGACCGTCTAATGATCATGCGTTCTGCTCGCCCGAGGAACAGCTTGTCCGCAATGTTGTGCGGGCTCATCGTCCTGTTGACGTCTGGTGCTTTGGCAGGCGATGGAGTCAGCCCGTATCTCGGCCTCTACGGAGGCATGGCGTTCCCGGAATCACTTCACGATGTGCAAGGGCGAGGGAATCTGAGCGAGTTCAGCTTCTCGGATTTCGGCCTGAAATCGGGGCCTGTGGTAGTCGGGAAGTTTGGAATTACGGGGCGAGGGAGCGATTCACTGGCTCGATGGCTGGGCTAGAAATTGATGCTTCCTATATACAATCGAAAATCAAACAACAGAACTCCCAAGTGTCATTCGCTGGACTCACTGGGACGCTTCCCATTGACGAAACAAAAATTCAGTTAATTACGGGCGCGTTACACTTAATTGCCAAGTACCAGATGGCCCGGTACAATCTTATCGGAGCTGGACCGGCTGTGGTACATGCCCGAGTGCTGGATCAAATACCTTCAACTCCAGTAGCACTATTACGTTGAGCCTCTCAGCTGTAGGAGGTCTGCGTTTCATGGTCTCAGAGCACATCGGGCTGTTTGGGGAATACAAGGTACATCCGGGCGTCACTGAAGGGTGATGATCTCGAAGCCGATGCCGCTGTTCATGCCACCGTAGGAGGTGTTAATTTTGCTTTCTGATTAGTTTGTGTCGATGCGGCTGTCCCGGTCCGCCGGTCAAAAGCACAGGCCCCGGGACATGCCATCGCCACTGAGATCTTTGATGCCGCCATCGACGGTCCCGCGTAATTACTGTATCTCTATTACGGGCTCGGGTTCGTGTCTTGTCTTGCGGTGGCTTGGACCAACGACGCTCGAAATGAACTGTCGGAAGTCCATTCGATAAACTGGTTCATAATATTCGTAAGACTTTGCGCCATGGCGGTTTCGAAGGCACCCGCGCACCACCCGAACCAACAACTTTTCCTTTCCTTCCGGAGCCAAGACCTTCCAGTCGATCTGACGCCCGTCGGGGGTCTAAAGCGCGAAAACCAGGCTGGTGCGCCCCTCAATTGGCACATAGAGATGCCAGTAACCCCACATTTCGTAAGCAAACTGTTCGATTTTACATGGATGACAGGCCCAGGATATGAACGTGCTTCCTGGGTAGTGATAACCCGCACCTCATACCGCGCTTTTTCCAGAGCCGTTTTTGCCAGCTCAACCATTTTCTCTTTGGGAGGCATATTGGAGGAGATAGGCGCCAACTCTGCCTTGAATGCGGTTCACAGAGCTTTTCCGACAGCCGGTGAACCGGGATACTGATCTCCTGCTTCATTGTGAAGGAGAATCCGGCATTGAACAATTTGCTTGGGAGGGGCTAGCTCCTTGGTCCGCGGGGCCACGGTGGTGCCTCCCGCTCCCACACAGCCTGTGAGGGCAGCGAAGGCGAGAGCGAATCCTGTCAGAAGGAAGAGATGGGCCGCGGGGGATTGACTCATGTCACACCTCTTTCGTGTTGACTGGGCTGTCCTCGCTTACCGACTGTTGAATTTCACCACGACCTCCCCAGGTCTTTCGAGACCTCCATGTTGAGCGACAGCTAGACACAGCGGCAAATGGATCGGACGAAATCCCCGCGTGGATCTTTTGCAGTGAAACTGATGGCTGTTTAGACCCTGACAATCTTCGCAAGCGGTTTAAAGCCCTCATCAGCAGATCAGGCTTGCGGCGGTTCGTTTTCATGACTTTCGCTACACATTTGCCTACTACACCTGCAACAAGGTGAGAGCCCGGTCTATGTGAAAGAACAGATGGGGCATTCATCTATACAAGTGACGGTCGATCTGGTCGGGCATTTGATACCAGGCGGGAACAAGCAGGCGGTAGATCGGTTAGACAGACCAAGTTTTCAAACGGCTGAACAAGGGAAATACCACGCGGGCCTTCCCACACGGGATGAGCCGCGCTCATTTTTTCGTCCGGCACCCGATGAATGGGGCCTCCCGGGAGAGCAAACATATGAGAATTAGTGCGTGAGTGCCACCCAGCCGCCACCCACTGAATGGAGTAGGGGGGCAGAGAGAAGGTAAGTATTGGATAGTATTGGAGCTGGCGAAAGGAATCGAACCTTCAACCTGCGGTTTACAAATCAGTCACGGGGAGGTTGCTCAAGCCGTTGGTGACATGGGCAATCTCCTCTCCCACAGTGGGAACCGTGTCGAATGGGCAGTAGGACGAGCTTGTTTCTCTTTGTCGCTCGGTGAGGGTGTTTGTCTGGCTGCGTAACACCTATTTAACACCTGATCGCGGCTAGGGGTGTCACCGTTTAAAAAGGCGGGGGGTACCGGGGGATTTTTGTTCACACAAACGGGGTTGAGGGTTTGTGCATGACAAGTCAATTATTCGCCGTTTTGGGTACGGGAGGGTCTTGAGTAAAATAGGACGGCAGTGGACCTAAGACCAACACATAAGACCCCATGTTTCACTTTTCCCACAAAACCGGACGAGCTGTTTCTAGACTTGCTTCATGAAGCCTTGGATCACGAATTGAAGCGCTTTGGACGTGTGCGAAGGCGGTGAAGGCCGCGAAGGGATACACCGTCAAAGCGTTAGAGAACTGTCCCTGTCAGCATCGAGCGTGCGAGGTGGATTGAGTATGAGCCGGTGTTCGCGTGTTTGGAACGGGGAAATTGGCCTTAGTGATATTTGGCCGCGGAAGCGCCGTCGTAGTCATTGCCTGAGGGGCCGCACCGTTCGCGAAAGAACTCACTCTTTGCGCATTGAGCGACCAGCGAAACAACATAGAACTCGATCATCTCGCATTCCTCATCTTTCAGCGGGGCTCTCAGTGTGGGAGACAGCAGAGCCTCGGATGCTCGGATAAACTCTCGAAGCTCTTTTCGCATGTTGTCAGATTACCTCTTCTATCATTGAAAGCACGATTATTCGCAATATCGGAAGGCCCTCGTGGAGCGATCTACTGGGGCCTCTACTCATCCTTGCAAGCGATGAGAGCCTTGCAGCGATCCATCAGGGCCGATGCGTAGTAACAAAAGACGGAGTATTCCACGATGTTCATGGGTGGTTTGTCGTCCAGGGTAGATACCAGGGACTCACACAGGCGCGCGAAGTCTTGGAGTTCTTGACGGACGTGTTCCATTTACCACACCAGCCACGTGAGCATTACAACCCAAAGCAACAACGCCGCCACCACCGCCGCCACCGCGCTTCTTAACAAGTAATCAGGGTTATCCATTCCTATGCCCTGTCCTTCCTTGAGGATGAGGTCAACCGGCACAGTGGAACACGGCAGGCTTGGAAGTGTCGATGTGTCTAATGAGGAGTTGCCAGAAGTACGTAGAAGAACAGAACAAAGGGCGCGTGAGAGACGCGGCACTGGGGGGTCAAAACAAAAGGGAGAGCATAGCCAGCGATTACCGTTGCCTTAAATATTCTCGCACTCGCTCTACGATGACACGGTCGTGGTCGATCATTTTTAAGGCATGTGTGTCGTCGGGGGAAAACCATCCCATCGCCTGTCCTTCCCCTAAGTGAAGGGGTTGGTTTTGATACTGTTCAACAAACACATATTTCGTGTTCAGATCCTCGCCATTTCGCACTGTCTGTGCCATGAGAAAGTACGGGATTTGTACGTGGAAGGACAGTTCCTCCAGCGCCTCACGTTTCAGTGCCTCCATTGTGCTTTCTCCAGCTTCGATACCACCTCCAAAGAACGCCCAGTGGTTTGGCAGACTAAACGCATCGGGGGTGCGATGTTGAAGGAGTATCTGACCTGTAGTGGTATAGAGAATCAAAAGGGACACATCTCGTACAGCCATTCTTTAACATAGCGTGAAAATTGCGGGGAGAGAAGGCTATCAACTCAACTTGGCGAGTGACCGTCATACTCGACAAGGGAATTGCCTAGCATACTGTAGCCGCTCGCCATGAAAGAATGACGCGGTAGAGATTCCCATCGACCTTTACAGAGGAGGTCAAAGATGCCTTCCCTTGATTTCTCCCATATGGCGGAATGGCCCGTTTATACCTCTATCGCGCTTTCGTTGTTCTATATCATCAACGCTCAAGTGCAGGACCGTTGGTATAATTAGGACGATTCCAATTGAATCGCTAATCTCGCCCGTCCTCGTGCCCTACATTCCAGGAAGGGAGGCTACGCATGGCTAAGGGACATCTACACTCCATAGAGGGGCATTCTTACGTCCGCGCATACAACCGTCTGCCAATAGAAGGGCGCATGTATTTCTCAAGCGACGATAGGGAGGGTACTGGTACCGTGCAAGATGTCTCAGTCGGTGGATGGCGCGTACGGAGCGTCCACACCCATGTGAAGCCTGGTGACGCCGTGACGTTCTTTGTGACGTTCCCCGATCATCAACAAGCTGTCCTAGTGGATCAGGCCAAAGTCTGTTGGAGTCGAGGCGATGAGTTCGGGCTAGCTATTGGAAAGATCACGATGCAAGATGCTAAACGCCTGAAAGGCTATATCTCCGCCCATCTTAAGGTTGACGACGAGATACAAAATAGGCTTCCACTGGTATCGGGATGATAACCCCGCTGTTACCTTGGAAGTTCGGGAGGGGCTGAGAAAACGCGGCCTTTGAGTAACTTCCAAGCCAATTCTGGGAAGACGGGTGGCCAGACAACGGACAATGCGTTTGTTTCAGTAACTCCTGATGATATGGACCATCAAAACACCGACCAAACCCGGATGGTATTGGTTCCAACCGCACAACATGAAGCCTCGCGTGATTGAGTTGATCGCGGAGCATGAGCCACCGCGTTTACTCATCGCGGAATCGTCCACTCGGGTCGATGATTTTGAAAGTAGTATGTATCGGTGGGCAGGACCGCTGGAGTTACCGGAAGAGCAGTGAAACATCTGGACGCCTTTCCAACATCAGGTACAGCACACTTCCCTCGGCAAAAATCTGAAGGCTTCTAAAGCCGCCCCCTGGCAAGGCACCAATAAGCTCGGTGCGCCTCTCACGAAGGACCGTTACGGACGCACCGTCGCAACTGTCACCTTACCTAATGGCGTCCAACTGCACGAGGAACTTGTTCGGCAAGGCATGTGCTGGTGGTTCAGGAAGTATGCGCCGAACGAACAGAGACTAAGAGAGCAACCGCCAAGAAAAGGGCAGGCGTGACCAGCTTCCGCTTCCATGACCTACGCCATTGCGCAGCCACCAACCTACGTATGGCAGGAGTGGACACAGCAACCGCGATGCGGATCGTAGGTCACAAGTCTGAGAGGATGTGGCAGCGGTACAATTCGATAGAGGAGAAAGACTTACTGACGGCAGCCTCTAAACTCGACAAGTACATCCAGCTTAACACCGTATTAACACCTGCCACTTTATCTGCTTCCGTTGATTCTGTAAGTGCTTGAAAGGTTGGAGCTGGCGAAAGGAATCGAACCTTCAACCTGCGGTTTACAAAACCGCTGCTCTGCCAATTGAGCTACGCCAGCCTACCTCACATTGAAAAACCAAGATCTCATCGGAGAGATCATAGCGAATAATTCGGAACCCTACAATTCTTCTGCCGACCTGTCAAGATGCAGCTCTGCTCACAAAAAAATGCGGTGGCTCAATCGTCGGACTCAACGCGGTACTTAGTTTTGCTTGAATAAAGTTTGAATTACCAATAAGCTGACTTTATTCTGAGGGCGTCCAGACTTTTGGTTTGCCACTGAGAACCCTGGTGAGCTTTTCGGGCCTGAGAGAGGGGTGCCATCCATGAGTCAGTCACACATTCTTGTGATCGATGATGATCCTGCTGTCCGGCAGGTCCTTTCCGAAACGCTGGCCAATGAAGGGCATCAAGTGACCTTGGTATCCAGCGGTCTTGAGGGTGTGGAGGCTGCCAAGGATCAGCCGGTGCATGTGGTGTTGACGGATCTGCAGATGCCTGGTATCGACGGATTGGAAACCATCGACCGGATCTCCAAGGTCGATTCCAAGATTATCGCGATTGTGATGACCGGCTATGGAACGATCGACTGCGCGGTGCGAGCGATGAAAGCCGGCGCGTTTGATTTCATCACCAAACCGTTCGAGCCGGATACGGTGACCGTGGTCGTCAAAAAGGCTTTGGATGTGTACAAGCTAAAACAGGAGAACCATCTTCTTCGAAAAGCCGTACGGGACCAATATCGGCTGGAACATTTGGTGGGGACCAGCGCGCCGATGCGCATGGTGCTGGATTTCGTGGAAAAAGTTGCCGACAGCGACAGCACCGTACTGATTGAGGGCGAGAGCGGGACCGGGAAAGAATTAATCGCCAGAATGTTGCATTTCAACAGCATGCGCCGGGATCGACCGCTCGTGCCGGTGAACTGTGGCGCGATTCCCGAAACGCTGTTGGAATCAGAACTATTTGGCCATGAAAAGGGCGCGTTCACAGGAGCGGCCCATACCAGGCTTGGACGTTTCGAATTAGCTCATGGTGGAACCATTTTTCTGGATGAAGTCGGCGAAATGAGTTTGTCGCTGCAAGTAAAATTGCTCCGAGTATTACAGGAGCGATGTTTTGAACGAGTCGGGGGCACGCGAACGATCAATGTGGATGTCAGGATTATCGCAGCCACAAATCAGGACTTGGCGTTGGCCGTCCAGGAGCGGCGCTTTCGACAGGACTTGTACTATCGACTTCACGTCATTCCCATTCACATCCCTCCCCTGCGAGAACGACGCAGTGATATTCCGCTTCTCGTCAACCATTTTATTGCTCAATTCAACCAAATGCGCCGGACAGAGATTCTCGGCATGGAGCCGGACGCGTTGGCGCGCATGACGGAAGAAGAATGGCCGGGCAATATCCGGGAGCTGGAAAATATGATCGAACGCCTGGCGGTCTTGAAAAAGAAGGGCTGGATTACCGTGAGTGATCTGCCTGAGAGTCCCCTCAAGATGACGGCGGGAAAAACCAACGAGGCGCCGGAGCATTTCATTCGTTTTTCCGAAGATGGTATCAATCTGACGAAGGAGCTGGAACATTACGAAAACCGGCTCATTGGCGAAGCGTTGCGCAAGGCAAACGGAATTACCAGCCGGGCCGCACAGCTGTTACAGGTCAACCGAACGACATTGGTCGAAAAGTTAAAACGCAAAGGGTTTGACCCGAAGAGTCACGGCTACTCGATTCAAAACTAGCTTCTCCCTCATCGCCCCTCGCCACACGTCAACTTCTTGACCAGGTTTTTTACAAGCCTGTTGTATTTTCTGACACCGTCGGTCGATCGCTATGTAGAACCTCATTATTTTGGGAGGTGATAGTCATTTTTGATCACAGGCCGGGGGCATGAGACTTGCTGATTTGCTCCCTCTGTGCATCTCCGATCTCTAATACCACGACGATTATGGCTGGCCGCGCTGCTTCCGCTTATGCTGAGCGGCGTTGTAGCGGTTGGTATCGCTTCAGCGGCGGCCGGGGATGGACAGTCGGCGCCGAGGCAAGATCTCCCCACCACGCTACCCGAACCTCCAGAGCTGATACGAGGTGTCTTGCCCGATCCAGGTCCTCGTTTCGAGCGACTCCCTGAAAGCCCGGAGTGGAATCAGTTTGAACGCGGGGTCGCTCTGTACCTTCAAGGCCGGTATGTCGAGGCGCGACTTCACTTCACTACTATCCTTCGAGAACATCACGAAGCAAAACTCACATCGTCTATCCAAGCGTTCTTAGCAGAGAGCCAGCTCAGGAGCGGCAATGTCGAGATCCGTCCGATCGAAATCATCGAACAATACCGGACATTGTTGCGGGAGGATCCGTATTCCACCAACGCCAAGCGGGCGGCCTGGAGAATCGGTGATGTGTATCGCTCGGAAGGCTGGTATCAGGAGGCCCAGATCGCCTATCAACATGCCCTCGGCCTCTCTGAGCATGATTCATATGATGCCAATCGAGCAATGCTCGGCCTGGGATATACCCTGCGCGGGCTCGGCAAGTGGAAAGACAGTGCGCAGACATTCGACAACGTCCTGAAACGAACTACGGATCCCACCTTGCTGGCATACGCCTCAATGGGACAGGCGCATAGCCTCTATCGATTGGGACGCATTAAGGATGCGGAGACGTTATACGAGAGCCTCGCCGGTCGTTGGCCTGTGGTCTTTCGCAAGGATCCCTATGCGTTATTGCGCTATGCGGATACCGCCGGTGAAGGGCACCGTCCTTCCGTCATGCGCGAACAGCTTCTCCGCTTCTACAATCTCTATCCCTCCAGGCCGGAGAATCCATTCGTATTGCTTCACATCGCCGACAGCTATAAGGAGGCCGGTCGATGGAACGAAGCGAGTCTGTTCTACGCCGCCTTGCTGAGTCAGTATCCGGATGCGCCCGTTATGCCCATGGCCAAACTCCGCTATGCAGACGTGCAGGAGCGCCGCGATCCTGAAGAAGAGGTGATTAATCTGCGCCAAACGGTCACCTCCCGGCTTTCAAACATTCCGCTCGCGCCCGGTGAATCGCTCAATCCGCGTGAACTATTCGAAAAAAGCGCGCATCAGTACGAAGACTCCGCGGTCGGCAGTGAGGCGCTGTTTCATCTGGCAGAAGCTTTTGAGAGGGTAGGAAAGCGGGAAGAGGCGCTCGCCACATATGAACAGGTGGTGCTGCGCACGGGAAAAGTTCAGGACGATCCGTGGCCCGACAAAAGCGGGGCGCAGCTCGTGACTTTTCTGCGGCCAAGGCTGGAAGCCGCCTTAAAAACACACGACGATTTTGAACTCGTCAGTCTGTTCCATCGACACGGTCCGCAAGCCGATCGGCTCTACGCAGGAACGGATCTGCTGCTGAAAATCGCAGACGCGCATCAGCGGCTCGGGTTCCCCGTGGAGGCCGCCAAACTCTATCAATCGCTGATCCGCGATCCCAAAGCCGAGCCATTTCAGGAAGTAGCACTCATGGGACTCGGCCGCAGTTACCTAGCGCAGAAGGACATGCGCGCCGCGCGCTCCGTCTTTGAGCGATATCGCCTGCAATTCCCGATCGGGCGATTTGGAGGAGAGGCCGTCCAAAGCATCTTGAAGTGTTTTGAGGGGGAAGGGAATGTCGCGGGATTGATCAAGTTGGGGCGTCAATGGTTGGAGCATCATCCACGACATCCTGATCGAGGCCCGGTCCTCTCGATGATGGCGGACGTGTTCGGGCAGGCCAAACAATATGGCGAGGCGAGCGCGCTCTATGAGGCCATCCTCAAGAGCAGAATCGAGTTGTCTGCGGCCGATTTGCTACGGTATGCCGATGCTTTAGTCCACCTGAATCGTCCCGTTCACGCCTTGCCCCTATACAAACAGGCCTTGGTGGCAGGGCTGAATCCGGAACTAGAAGTCTGGGCACAATTTCAATTGGTTCGACTCGCGCACACGGCCAAGCGTCAGGATTTAGCGCAGGGCGAGTTGCGTTCGCTTAGTGGAAACACCGATGGCCTCGTCCGACGCATGGCCGCCGTCATGCAGGCGGGCCAGCCACTGTTGGCTCCACAGCAGGGAGGTCGGTGAGCGTGACCTTGCAGAGCTCTGACCAAACGCACAATGATCTCCTCACGCGCGCCTTTCAAGACTTTGACCAAGCTGCGACGGTCCTTCAACAATCGTATGATGCGTTGACGACCCGGCTTCAGCAAATGGATCTCGAACTGGCCCAGACCAATGCCAGCCTTCGCCAACACCTCCGTGAGACCGAGGACATGCGCGCGCACGTCACGGCGGTCTTGGAGTCGTTGGATACGGGAGTCATTGTCGCGGACCCTCAGGGCCTTGTCGTTCGATGCAATCATTCCACCGAACATTTGTTGGGCATGTCGCAAGCACAATTGCAGGGAAGGCTGGCGACTGAAATCCTTCAAGAGATTAGGAAGGATCATAGTGAGTACCCCTTGATTCTTCCCAGCGGCATCGCCATCGACTTGTCGCAAACCGATCTGACCGATGCCTCGGGCGCCTTGATCGGAAAGTTAATCCTGGTCCATGACGTGACGCGAGTCCGTCAGCTCGAAGATCGGCTCCAGCGGCGCAATCGACTTGAGGCGATGGGGCAGATGGTCGGTTGTATTGCGCATGAGATTCGTAATCCCCTCGGCAGCGTGGAATTGTTCGCCTCACTCCTACGAAAAGATCTGCGCGACCAGCCCCAGTTGAAAATCTACGCCGAGCATATCTCTGTCGCCGTGCAGTCTATGGACCGGTTGTTGTCCAATTTGCTGGTGTATACGAAACCCGACTGTTCCAAGGCGGGATGGCATGACACCGAACAGTTGATTCAAGGCGTCTTGACGCTGGCAGCCCACGCCATGGCGCCCGCCTCGATCGAGGTCTGTTGCCGCGTGGATCCTCAGGTGCCACGGCTCTGGTGCGACGGCGGCAAGATGAAGCAGGTGTTGCTCAACCTCGTGTTGAACGCCGTTCAAGCGATGCCGAAGGGAGGTCTCCTGAGCATAGCCGTTACCGCCGCCCTAGCATCAGCTACGGACGTCCCCTCAATTCACATGACCATCAGAGACACCGGCTCCGGCATTCCACCGGACTTGCAGTCGCGAGTATTCGATCCGTTCTTTACGACCAAGGACCAGGGTACCGGGCTGGGCCTGGCGATCGTGCATGCGTTGATCGAGGCCCATCATGGGCGAATTGATGTCGAGAGTAGTATGGGGCGCGGGACATCGTTTGTGATCACCCTCCCGCGTGGCCCGGTGCCGGATTCAGCGACATCTGTCCGAAGCGCCGCATTGGCCGACCCATCGGCGACACCGAGTCGGTTCTTGAGTGCAATCGAAGAGGAGACATACGAATGAGCGTGCAACAGGACGTAGAAGGATCGTCAGCCCTATCCGAGGACGCGCGAACGGTGCTGATCGTGGATGATGAACCGTCGATGCGGGCGGCCTTGTCGGAGACAGTCCGGCGATTGGGCTACCAAGTCAGAGGCGCCATGGACGGAGCCGATGCGATCGAACAGCTCGAACGCCTGAAGCCGTGGCTGGTGGTCACGGATCTGAAGATGCCGCGGTTGAACGGACTCGAACTGGTCAAGGCCATCAAACAGAAGGCTCCGCACACGTTCATTATCCTTATGACTGCTTACGGCACGGTGGAGACTGCAGTGGAAGCGATGAAGTATGGCGCCAACGACTACATCTTGAAGCCCTTTTCTACCGATTTGCTGGAGCGGGTCATTCTCAATTTGCAGGCGACCACGGCAACGGACGAGCAAGAGAATCCGGCCACATTAGAAGCGAGGCCTATCTTAACCCAAGACCCCGGCATGATTCGGCTCCTCACGACCTTGGAGGGTGTCGCGGCGAGCCAAGCCACCGTGTTGATCAGCGGCGAAAGCGGCACGGGAAAAGAGCTGTTGGCGCGCTACATCCACGCGCGAAGCCCTCGCGCGCATCGTCCATTCGTGGCCTTGAATTGTGCCGCGCTTCCGGACAGCCTCTTAGAGAGCGAGCTCTTCGGGCATGAGCGAGGCGCCTTCACCGGAGCCATTCAGAAAAAACTGGGCAAGTTTGAAATGGCCCACACCGGCACCCTGTTTTTGGATGAAATCAGCGAGATGAATTTGGGATTGCAGTCCAAACTGCTGCGGGTGTTGCAAGAGCGCGAGGTCGATCGTATAGGCGGGCGGGAGCCGGTGCCGGTGAATATCCGGGTGATCGCCACGACTAATCGCTCGCTGTACCATGAAGTGACCCAGGGACGATTTCGCGAAGACCTCTTCTATCGATTAAATGTGTTTCCCGTCACCGTACCTCCGCTCCGTGAGCGGCCTGGGGATATCCCGCTCCTGGCCAGGCACTTTCTCCGCGTTTCGGCTCAACGAAATAGTCTGACAATGCCCACCTTGTCCGAACGCGCCGTGGCGGACCTGCAATGCCGGCCATGGAAGGGCAATGTGCGTGAATTGGAAAATGTGATGGAACGCGCCATTTTAGTGGCCGGCGGGGCCGCCGTGGACGTGGATCATCTGTTGCCCGGCGATGGTACGGTCATCGTCCGGGAACCCGACACGACGGAATCCATTCTACCGTCTTCCAGCCACGGATCATTGTGGGAGATGGAGCGCGACCTCATCTTTAAAACCTTGGCCAGGGTAAAAGAGAACCGCACGCATGCCGCAAAAGAATTAGGCATCAGTATTCGAACCCTTCGGAACAAACTGCGGGAATATCGCGGCATGGGCTATCCATTGGAAGCGGAAAAGTCTTAACGCGGCCGATAGCGTGCTGGGCAGATTTTTCCCACGGCGGGCATCCATGCCGGATGTCCTCGTAATACGCTCAAGGCAAACCCCTCACGGAATAGGGACCGTGGCGACATAGGCGCGGTATACAGATTGCAGCTTCCACACATGACTGAAGTGAAACCCTGGAGCTGGCACGATGACTATTTTTGACCGGACGATGCAATTGCTCGAGCGCTCGTTGGATCTGCGCGGTGCACGACAACAGGTCATTGCGGCAAACATCGCCAACGAAGAGACTCCCAAGTATCGCGCGACGGACTTGAATTTCGGTCAAGCCTTAGCGAGCGCCCAGCGAGGCAAGCTGCCGATTAGCTTGGTGTCCACCAACCAGAACCATATCGGTCCTAAAGGAACCGGCTTTCAACAGGTGGTGGGCCGTATTGAAGAAGTCTCTGCAGGGGATCTGCCTTTGGACGCCAATTCCGTCAATATTGAACTCGAAATGGCCAAGATGTCCGACAACGCCCAGCAGTACAACACCGCCGCGACGATCATCGGTCTACGATTCAAGCAATTGATGACCGCGATTCGCGAAGGACGGTAACCACGTGATGTGTGTGCAGCAGCCTCGCTCTTCAACACGTTACAACCAAGAGGTATGTGATGGATATGACAGATAGTCTCGCCGTGTCGGTCTCCGCCCTCGATGCTCATCGGCATCGATTGAATGTGATCGCCAGCAACCTCGCCAATGCTCAATCCACCAAAACCAGCACCGGCGGGCCCTATCGGCGCCGGGATGTCGTCTTCCAGGCCACGCCGGTGACCTCTCCGTTTCAACGCGCGTTGAAACAAGTGGCGACAGGACCTGGGCGTCATGCGTTGGATGGCGTCAAAGTGGCCCGTGTCATCGAAGATCAAAAGCCCGGGCAGACGGTGTATGACCCGCGTCATCCCGACGCAGACAAAAAGGGTTTCGTTACGATGCCAAACGTGAATGTCATGGAAGAAATGGTCAATATGATCGGCGCCTCTCGCGCCTATGAAGCCAACGTCCAGGCTATCAACGCGACTCGGACCATGTGGAATCGCGCGCTGGAAATCGGGAGGTAACGATGTCTGACCTGCGCATTGCCGGAGCGAACCTTCCCAGTGCATTCGAAATCCCGGAGATTCACGCCCCCGGGCAGAGTACCGAGGCCGGTGCGGCGGGCAATTTTATGGGCTCGCTCAAAGAAGCGATCAGCCATATTAATGACGCCCAGTCCGGTGCAAGCCAAGCCGTTGACGCGCTGGTCACAGGCCAAACCACCAACATCCATCAAACCATGGTGGCCCTACAGCAGGCTGACGTGTCCTTTCAATTGATGATGCAGGTGCGGAACAAGTTGGTCTCGGCCTACGAAGAAATTCAGCGCATGCAGATCTGACGGCGGTTCTCTCGTGTGCCACTCACGCGAATAAAGGAATGTCCATCCCATGTTTTCGAAATTCAACCAGTTCACGATCAATCAACGGTTCATCATTCTGTTGGCCCTCGCCGGGTCTGTCGCGGGCCTGGTGGCGGTCACGCTTTGGACTCAACAGCCGGATATGCAGGTGCTCTTCGCGAACTTGGCGGTTGATGATGCATCGGGGATTATCGACAAACTCAAGGATGCAAAGGTGCCCTATGAGACGACGAACGGCGGTACCACTGTCTTAGTGCCCAATGCGCAGGTACACGATCTGCGTCTCGAAATGGCCGGTCAGGGCCTGCCGCACGGTGGTGGGGTAGGGTATGAGATCTTCGACCGAACGACGATGGGCATGTCCGATTTCGTGCAGAAATTGAATTATCGTCGCGCCTTGCAAGGCGAGTTGGCGCGGACTATTACGCAGATGCCGGAGGTCGAACGTGCTCGAGTTCACCTGGCGATTCCTGAGCGTCGGCTCTTTGCGACGGAACAGGATCGAGCGCGCGCCTCAATTGTCGTGTCTCTGCGCGCCAGTCAAACGTTGACCAAGGCTCAGGTTCAGGGTGTCGTGCATCTCGTGTCCAGCAGCGTCGAAGGTCTGCAAGCGCGGGATGTCACCGTTGTAGACGGCCATGGAAATCTCTTGTCGAATACATCGACTGATGAATCGGCAGGACTGTCGGGCACGCAGATGGAATTCCAGCGCACCCTGGAGAAGGATATTGAAACCCGCATTCAGACGATGCTCGAGCGAATCGTCGGTGTCAACAAGGCAGTCGTTCGTGTCTCGAGCCTATTGGATTTTAGAAAAATTGAGACGACAGAGGAGCGCTACGACCCAAATGGCCAAGTCGTCCGCAGCGAACAACGCGGACAGGAACGCTCCAGCGGGGTGAACGGCACCTCCGGTGGCGTGCCCGGCGTCGAATCGAACGTGCCCGGAGGCACAGAGGTCGAGGGGGGCCAGACGAGTTCGAACAATAACCAGACGAAGAATGAAACGGTCAACTATGAAATCAGCCGAACCGTATCCCGTATCGTGGAGCCGACCGGGACGATCAAGAAACTGTCGGTGGCGGTCCTTGTGGACGGCACCTATGAGGGCGGAAAAGCGGGTGAGGCGACATCGGACCAGCCAAAGAAGTATGTGGCCCGCTCCGAGGAAGAAATGAAACGTATTGAAGACATCGTCAAAAAAGCCATGGGTTATTCACCCGAACGACAGGATCAAGTCGAGGTCGTCAGCATTCAATTCGGCCTTGGTGCCGAAGAGCCGGTAGGGACAGCCGTTGAAGCCACACCGGATGCTGCGAAGGTGTGGATGCCCTATGCCCGTTATGCCGTGGGCGGGGTCTTGTTCTTTCTGATTCTCTTCATGGTAGTCAGGCCGCTGATGACGATGTTGGTGGAATCAGCGCCGGCTTCAGCCGTAGGAGGGACGCCGGCCTTGCCGGCCTCTGTAGGACAGGTCGAAGCCGCCATCAGCGGCAAACAACCGTCCCAAATTCTGGACATGGCCAAAAATAATCCTGCCAACACGGCCGTGGTCGTCAAACAGTGGCTGAAAAGCAATGCCTAACCGATCACGATCATGAGCAAGGAACTGTCGGGCGCACAAAAAGCTGCGATTCTATTACGGGCCATCGGGGAGGAAGCCGCCGCAAGCGTCATGAAGGCGCTTGACCCGAAGGATATTCGAAAGCTCGGGTCCTTTATGAAGGAAACGGCGAATATCACCAAGCAAGAAGAAGAAAGTGTGATCGCTGAATTCGAACAGGCAAGTTCTTCCGGCGAAGTGCAGTTCGAAGGCCGAGAGTTTATGGAAGCCATCTTGAAAAAAGCGCTGGGCCCCGATAAGGCCGCCCGAATGCTGGATTCTCTAAATACTAAGACCTATCCCGGCATCGATGCCCTGAAATGGGTGGATCCCCGCACCGTGGCGCAGATTCTAAAAGTCGAGCACCCGCAGACAATTGCCGTATGCCTTGGACAGATGGAAGCGGAGCAAGCAAGCGCCGTCCTCGCTTTGCTGCCGGTGCATCTACATGCCGACGTCTCGCTCCGGCTGGCCACCATGCAGGAGGTACAGCCAGACGTGCTTGCGGAGTTGAGCGAGAGTCTGCAGGAAATTCTGGCCGCCTCAATGGGAATGTCCAGTATGACGGTAGGCGGAACCGAACTGATGGCCAACATCCTGACGCGAGTCGATAAGAACACCGAAGGCGCCATCATGACCAAAATTACCGAACACGATCAAACGTTGGCCGACAGTATTCGAGCGCTGATGTTTGTCTTCGATGATCTGATTGACCTGGACTCCCGAGGCATGCAAGAGCTGATGAAAGAGATTAGCAAAGAAGATCTCCCCGTGGCGCTCCGCGGAGCCGCTCCAGAGATCAAGGACAAGTTTCTGGCTAATATGTCCAGCCGAGCCTCCGAAATGCTGAAAGAAGACATGGAAGCGCGAGGGCCGGTCAAAGTGTCCGACGTCGAAAGAGCGCAGCAGAACATACTCAAAGTGTGTCGCAAGCTGGAGGAGGAAGGTCGCATCGTCATCGGTGGGGGCGGGGGCGAGGAGTTGATGTAGATGGGAACCCTTGCCCTGCGAGCATCGTCGGCTCTGTCGTCTGCCCCAGTATCCGAGAAGGAGCTCTCGCCACGAGCCATCTTGGTCGTAGACGATGAACCGGCCATCTGCTTACTGTTGACCGAAATGCTGAGTTCCACCGGTCACCCTGTGCTCACCGCCCCTTCCGCGGACGAAGCGCTGGCGCAACTGCGCAGACACCCGATTGCCGTGCTGATTGTTGACGTGCAATTGGCCACCACCGATGGAATTGCCTTCTTGGAACGGGCGCTGGAAGTCGATAGCCGCATTCTGAGCATCATCATGACCGGGCATGGCAACATCGAGCTGGCCGTTCGTGCCATGAGAGCCGGGGCTGCGGATTTTTTAACCAAGCCGTTTCAAATCGAATTGGTACGTCTAGCCGTCTCGCGTCTGCTGGAACTATACCGCTTGCGACAAGAGAATACCGTGCTCACGCGAACTTTGATTCGCTCAGGGAATATCCAGTTGCGGACGGTGCCCTTGGCGGATTTTAGCCGCGGCAACAAGTTGTTCGGCACCGATGATGTGACGGAATTTGAACGAGGAGTCGCGGAGGGTGAAAAGCGAGCGACGGAACGCGTGTCGGCCACGCGAAGTCAGGAGCAGGCATTGGTGACCGCGCTCATGGCCCAACTGGAGCACACGTGGCGCGGGTTGCATGAGACCGTGGAAGAGGAAGTCACGTCGCTGGCATTCACGATCGCCCAGAAGGTTTTACGCGATGTTGTCACCGAGACACGCGATGTCATCGTAGCGCAAGTACGCGCGGCGCTCGCGCATCTGCATGAAAGCGGGCTTGTGCGAATCCGCGTGCATCCCTCCGATCTCGCCGTGCTGGAGTCCTCCCGGGCCGCATTGAGCCAGACCCCGCACGGGCTTCTCAGTTTGAAATTTGAATCCGATCCGAGCATCAGCCCAGGAGGATGCCTGGTGCACGCATCAAGCCTATTGGTTGATGCGACATTAGATACGCAACTGCTGCGGCTGGGTGACGCGTTACGAAAGCGAGAAACCGGTGAAGCTTAGCGAGCGGCTCGAACAAGTTGAACCGCTCTCCGTGACAGGGCGTGTCGCTCAAGCGGTCGGCATCGTGATTGAGGCCTCCGGTCCCTTCACCTCGGTGGGGGAAGTCTGCGAAATTACCCGCGAGGGAGGCCATGGCTCTGTCATGGCGGAGGTCGTCGGCTTTCGGGAAGACCGTGTTCTGCTGATGCCCCTCGGAGAAATGCAGGGTATTGGGCCTGGAAGCCGTGTGGTGATGAAGGGGCATGTCGCATCCGTGCCGGTCGGACCACAGATGCTCGGTCGGATTCTTGACGGACTGGGCCATCCGCTCGACGGCTTGCCGCCCGTTCGCGCCGAGGCGCGGGTTCCGCTGTACGCTGCGCCACTTAACCCTCTGCATCGTGCCCGGATTACACAGCCTGTCGATCTGGGGATTCGAGCGATCAATGCGCTCCTGACCTGCGGGCAGGGACAGAAAATCGGCGTGTTTGCCGGGTCAGGGGTCGGAAAAAGCGTCCTCTTAGGCATGATCAGTCGATACACGCAGGCTGACGTGAGGGTCATTGCGCTCGTGGGGGAACGAGGCCGCGAAGTGAAAGAATTCTTGGAGCGCGACCTCACACCGGAAGCCCGAGCCCGATCGGTCGTGGTAGTGGCGACTTCAGATCAACCCCCCCTCGTGCGTATACGCGGTGCGTTAGTGGCGACCGCCATTGCAGAATATTTTCGCGACTGCGGCAAGCATGTGCTCTTGATGATGGACTCTCTATCCAGGTTAGCCTACAGCCAGCGGGAGGTTGGATTGGCCATCGGCGAACCTCCGACAACAAAGGGTTACACACCCTCGGTGTTTTCGGTTCTGCCGAAGTTGTTGGAACGAGTCGGACCGGCGCAGAGCGGGGGTAGCATTACCGGACTCTACACGGTGCTGGTTGACGGTGACGATCTCAATGATCCGGTGGCCGATGCCGTGCGCTCCATCCTCGACGGGCATATCGTGTTATCTCGTGAACTCGCGGCGAGAAATCATTTCCCTGCTATCGACATTTTGCAGAGCACGAGCCGTGTGATGCGGGATATCGTGACACCGGCGCATTACGCAGCCGCACGATTGGTGCTCGAACGCACGGCGATGTACCGCAGATCCGAAGATTTGATTACCCTGGGGGCGTACAAACCGGGGAGCAGCAAAGAACTCGACAAAGCCGTGACGGCTCACGACGGCATCACAGGATTCTTGCGTCAGGAGATTCAGCAGCCGATCGGCTTTCCTCAGTCCCTCGACGCGTTGCAAGCCCTTGCGGGAAGCATTCAATGAACCTGAGAGTGCTTCGAACGTACGCGTTGCAACTCGAAGAGGTCGCCAAGCTGGAACTGTCTGAACTTTCACAAACGTTGCAGCAGACAGTTGAGCGAATGACGACGCTGGATTCGCAGACCCGCGAGGATGCCGACCGGTATTTGCTGCAGGTGCGGGAGGGGACCACAGTCGATCAGGCGTATGCTCAGCTCGACGCCATGGATCAGGCCATTGCCGCTCGCAAAGGATTGGAACAGGCGCATGCCGCACAACAACTCCAATGGTCGACCAAGCGCGATGCATTGCTCGAGGCGATGCAATATCGAAAGAAACTGGATCTTCTGGGCGCACGGGCCATTCAAAAACAATGCCGTCATCAGGAACAGCAGGACCAACAATTACTCGATGAGCGTGCTTGGCGACGGAGTCCGTCGAAATTGGGAGACCAGGCATGACCTCGATTGAACGGTTCAATCGGGCGGAAGCTCGAACGTTCCGTCTCTACAGACTGCTGCGCGCGACCGTCGCCCTCGCGCTGACAGGCCTTCTTTTCGCGGCAATTTCGGCGTCCGCCGCGGGACCGACCACCGAGCCTCCCCCCTTGGAGGATGAGACGTTGCCCCCCAGCGTCAAGAGTACTCTTCAAGGACCCGCGATCAGTGCGCCGCGAGAGATCCTCGACATGTTAGAACAGCGACGGCGCTTCCTGGATAAACGAGAAGCCGCACTGCGGGGGGCCGATACGCACCTTCTGGAGTTGAAGTCTGAACTGGAGCAGATCGTCACTCGTCACGAGAAGCTCGTTGAGGCTGAAAGGAAACGGGCTCAGGCAACGTTGGCTAAAACCTCGACTGAAGCCGACAAATCGAAAGATCCCCGGAATCCCGGTGCGCGCAATGTCAATCAAGCGCAATTAGCAAAAATCTATGAGGCCATGCCTCCGGAAGAAGCCGCGGCGCGTCTGGAGAGGATGCCTGAACGGAAAGCGCTGGAGGTACTTCGGCTCCTTAAGGGCAAATCCGCGGGCTCCATCCTCGCTGAAGTCAAACCAGACCGCGCGGCTCGTTTGACCGAGCAACTGCTGAGCAGTCCCTAACACCCTCACGAATCAACGCATCGTGCGGCAGCTTTTGCCGCGATCTCCTGCAGAAACTTCCTTTGTCCGGATCCGCTCCTCGGCTGCCTTCAAGGAAATCGCGCGTGATGCGAGTTTTTATGCGCAGAAGTCATGGCACGGCCTTTGTAATGGTGTCCCATGGTTACTCACCGGATCAGGAGCACACCGGAACATCCATGGCCACCAACATGCAGCCGTTTCTCAACGTAGTATCCAGCGCGGCGAGACAGATACCTTCTGAGGTTCGAGCGCGAAATGAAAGCATGCCCCGCAGCTCATTCCCCGATCGTTTCGATAATGTGCTTGGAAAGGCCGAGGCGCGCCGCGGGTCCGCTCAACCGTCGATCGCCGCCCGATCCAAACATGCCGAGCGACGCCACACGTCTACGCCTGCTCCCACGCATTCTCCGACGCGTTCATCGGGCGACACATTGTCTGGACCCCCTGCCGATGCCCGCCAGGAGAAGATTTCAAGTAAGAGCGACTCGAATCAAAGCCAGGAAGTTTCGGACAACGGACAGGACGAGCAGTTAACCAAGGTCCGCAAAAAGGCCACGCAGCCAGACACCTTGTTGCCTGAGGAATTGCTTACTGCTGGAATAGCCACGCAGGTCCCGATGGAAGAATTGACGGCAAATCAAAAAGAATCGCCCTCCGATGAGACGGTCCAATCCGCGGATCCGACAGTCGGGAAGGTGACGTCGGCGCCCGCCACGAGTCTTCCATCTACCGATACTGAGTCAGGTGCGACAGTTTCAAGTGTCGCATCAGTCATACCAGACCAGAGACCGGGGCAAGCGTCGGGTGATGCGACGGCGAGCGGCGAGGTGAACCGGGCGGCCGGACAGGCCCCATCCTCCGATGCGCCTTCCACAGAAACCGGCAAAGACGATGCCCAGCAGGTTGTCGAAGCTGAGAATCAAGAGACATTACATGAAATCCCGACGAGTTTGAATGAGACTTCGATCAAGGATGGTCAGATAGAGCAGGACAAATCCAAGTTGCTGGCTGCAGCGGGCAACGCACACATGACCGAGAAAGCGCTGCGGGGATCCAATGCTCCGGATCCCGGCGATCTTCAGTCACAGTTCGACTCGGTCATGCGAGTGAACGACATTTCCAACAGCCAGAATGCATCGAGTGCGGGACAATTTGCCGGGAACGGTTTCTCCTTGTCGTCAGATGCGCGAAGTGAACAGGATCCCCCTAAGTCCAACCTGCTGCCCTCAGAGGATAACAGCCTTCGACCGCAATTCCTCGATCAGACGACCGGAGTCAGTCCGTCCGCTCCTCCCTCCGGGGACGGCCGGGCTGGACGAAGCGAAATGGGGCAGCCCACACCAATTCATGCATCCGAATCTGAACGGATCAGCGAGCTTCGAGGGACTTTTTCTTCCGCGCAGTCGGTCACACTGGACTTGGATCCCCTAGACATGGGACCGCTCCGGGTCCGCATCATGATGACGGATCAAACGGTCCATGCGCATATTCGCACCGAACATGGCGAGCTAGGGCAGGGACTCTTGCAACAGGGGCAGTCATTGGAGGCCTCACTCCGGACAACAGGTCTGGAGATGGGCATGCTCCGTGTGACGGTGGATCAGCAACAACAAGGACGGGGCGATAATGCCTGGGCATTTCAGCAACAGCCGAGTCGACCGGGAACTGCCTCCGGTCCGCCTTCGGCGCCGGGAGAATCGGAAGCCGTGTCGCGACGAGAGTATGCGGTTCACAACAACGGACGAGTGAGCTTTTTCGCCTGATCGGAGGACCTATGGATTTTAGTAATGTCATTACCCAAACGCCGGCCGTAGATCCCACGACGACGCAGACGGTGAATGGACAGAAGATACTGGGGCAACAGGACTTTTTGAAGATGCTGCTCACGCAGCTTCAGAATCAGGACCCGCTGAAACCAGTTGAAGACAAGGAATTCATCGCGCAGACCGCGCAGTTCTCTCAATTGGATCAGATGTCGAAGCTGGTGTCCCTGATGGAGAAGAGCGTGGCGCTGCAGGAAGCGGCTCAAGGCAAAGACACCGAGGGATCCACGTCCACGACAGCGTAAAGACGAGTCACGTGAGGGATTGGCCTGACACAGGAATGCGCTAACACGAGTATCGGAACAAGGAGGACGGCAGCATGGGTATTCTCACATCGATGTTCACCGCAGTCACCGGCTTAAGCACATACGGCAATGCCATGGGCGTCATCGGCAATAACATCGCGAATATCGGAACAGCCGGGTTCAAGTCCAGCCGAGCGACCTTTGCGGACCTGATTTCATCCAGCATATCGGGTGCAAGCGGCGGTGGACAGGTCGGCCTTGGAGTCTATATGAACGATGTCCAGACTAATTTTTCGCAAGGGTCGATGACGACTACCGGAAATACGTTCGATCTGGCGATCGATGGCACCGGCTTCTATCTCTTGAGAAACGCTTCTGGAATCAATTTGTACTCTCGAGCCGGACAATTCAAGGTCGATAATCTCGGACAGGTGACTGATTCCAGCGGGGCGCTGCTCCAGGGCTATCAGGCCGATACCAACGGCAACATTACCAATACGGTCGGAAATATCACCTTGTCGTCGAGTGCTGTGGCCCCCCAGGCAAGCACAACGGCCACGATTCTCGGTAATCTCAACGCTAGTTCGACCGTTCCCACCGCGGCGTTCGCCGCTACGGATACCACTTCGTACAACTTCTCGACCGGCACGACCTTCTATGACTCCCTGGGAAACTCGCACCAGATGCAACTCTATTTCCGTAAGACGGCTGCCAATGCCTGGGGCGTCTATTCGCAGATCGACGGTGGAGCGGCGACCGCTCAAACCAACATGACATTTAGTGCAGCCGGAGCCGTGACAGCCGGCGGTTCACAGACGGTCAGCGCCGTGCTGACGACCGGCGCCACGACACCGCAGACAGTGACCGTGAGTCTGGCCGGACTCACGCAATTCGGAACCGCCTCCGGAATCATCAGCAACATACAGGACGGATTCGGCGCGGGAACACTCGAAAAAATCAGCGTGGACAAACAAGGGCAGGTGGTGGCGCAATTCACCAACGGCCAGACCAAGGCCCTGGCTCAAGTCGTCCTCAACCGTTTTACCAATCCTGACGGGCTGCTCAACGGCGGCGACAATCACTTCAGTGAAACGGTAGAGTCCGGCGCCGCGTTAGCCGGCGCGCCCACCGTCAATGGACTGGGTCAGATCCTGTCGGGAACCGTGGAGCAGTCCAACGTAGACCTTGGCAAGGAATTCGTAGACATGATCATCACCCAGCGCGCGTTCCAGGCCAATTCTCGCGCGATCACGACCAGCGATGAAATGTTACAGGAACTCGTCAACCTCAAGCGATAAGCAATCGGGTTCTGGCGCGCCCGCGTGGGGCGCGCCAGAACACTGATCGGCAATATCTACCTAGTCCGCTTCCCGTTCATACACCGCCGCAACCTCCTCTCGCTCGTCAACATTCTGTCGGCACAAACTATCCTCGCGTCACCTCCCTGACAAGGTTTCACGTTCGTTAACGTTCCTTGTGCCGGAGTCATGTGGTGTGACGTGAAATACTTGTGTTTACTCATGATCCGTCGTCGGCGGCCCTTGTTGCATCGGATCGCCGTGGGCTGCCCCGTGGCATATGCATTGCACCAATGCGAATTCCGGTAACCACTGTTCGCAGGAGGCTTGTATGGCAGAAGCGGTCGAAGAGAAGACGCCGGTAGTACCTGTGGGAATGCCCATGAAGATGGTCCTCATTCTGGTCGGGGGGACTCTCGTCGTCGCATTAGGCGGTGCGTTTGCGATCTTTAAAATGACGGCAGGATCGTCTGACAAGGCGGCAGCTGAAGCCGCGGTTGAAAAACCAGCTGCGCATGGGGAGGTTGAGGCCAAAGGCGGGGGACACGGTGCGGTGGCCGAGACCGGCGCCATTGCCGACTTGGATCCCTTCATCGTCAATCTCGCTGACTCACCCGAAGTGCGGTATCTCAAAGTCACGATGAAATTGGAATTGACCAACGCCTCCGCTGCCGACGAGATCACGGCTCGTACCCCGCAAATTCGCGACGCGATTCTGGTGCTACTGACCAGTCTGGATTCGGTGACCGCCCGTTCCCCGCAAGGTAAACATAAGTTGCGCGAAGACGTGACCGCACGGATTAACGGCCTGCTGCCAAAGAAATCCGTCAAGACGGCCTACTTCACCGATTTTGTGATTCAGTAGGGGCACGGCGCTTTTCGAGGACGTCATGGACAAGATACTGTCGCAAGAAGAAATCGATGCCTTGATGGGCGGGGTCATGTCGGGCGACGTCGACACGGATCCGAAAGAGGCCGAGGATCCCAACGGTGTCAAGGCCTACAGCCTGACCCATCAGGAGCGGATCATCCGTGGACGCATGCCCACGATGGAGATGATCAACGATCGCTTTACGCGGCAACAGTCGATCTCCTGGAGCGGGCTCTTACGGGAGAAGATCGAATTCAGCGTCGTCAGCACCCAGATAATCAAGTTTGGAGACTTCATCCAGAAGGTCCCGGTCCCTTCCTCGTTCAATCTATTCATGATGGAGCCCTTACGGGGCAACGGCCTCTACATCATGGATGCGATGTTGGTCTATCTCATAGTGGACTTTTTCTTCGGCGGCAAAGTGCAGACGCACGTCAAGCCGGAGGGGAGAGAGTTCACCCCGATTCAGGTGCGGTTGGTCAAGAAATTGGTTCAGTTGGCGCTACAAGACCTGGAAAAGGCCTGGCAAGCGGTCATGCAAATGAAGATCGGTTATTGCCGCACCGAGAGTAATCCTCAATTCGCCATGGTCGTGACCGCCTCCGAGATCGTCGTGGTCGTGACCTTACAGGTCCACCTCGGAGACATCTCGCGCGAGATGTTCATCGCCTATCCGTATTCCATGCTCGAGCCCATTAAGGAAAAGCTCTACTCGGGACTCTTTGCCGACAACGTGGAGCAGGATAGCAGCTGGGGCAGCCGTTTCAAGGATTCCCTTCAGGAGTGCGACGTGGCCTTGGCGGTACAGTTGGGAACGGCGCGGATCAATGTGCAGGACTTACTGAACTTCACCCCCGGCGATGTCCTGATGCTTGACCAGCACCCCGGCGATCCGATGCTGTGTCTCGTGGAAGGTGACCCCAAATTTCAAGGACAGCCTGGCGTGTTCAAGGGAAATCACGCCTGCCGTGTCACGAAGGTACTGACCTAGTTCTCTCTCGGGGCAAAAGGAGATCTGCGTATGGCCAATGGCGACAACACCGCTCACTCTGGTCAGACCAATGCCGACATCGGCGAGGCGAATCCACAACCGGCGTCGTTTCCACCGGTCGATAACCAGTACGCCGTGCCGGCCAACAAGAATATCGAGTTCGTCCTTGATATTCCGCTGCAAGTGACCGTGCAAATCGGCTCGACACGCATGTTGATCAGGGAGCTGCTTCAGCTGGGACAAGGCTCCGTCATTGAGCTCAATAAACTCGCGGGAGAACCGATGGAAGTGCTGGTCAACAACAAGTTGGTCGCCCGCGGTGAAGTCGTCGTGGTGAACGAAAAGTTCGGCATCCGGCTCACGGATGTGGTGAGCCCCAACCAGCGGATTCAGCAACTCGGATAGCCCGTCGACGGCATCGCGGCGACCTGGCCGCCGAGAGGAATACACGGTCGCACATGGAACTCTGGGAAAGTGTCGTTCGTATGGTGTCGGCGCTGGGAGTGGTCCTGGCATTGATCCTGGGTCTCCTGGCGGTGGCGCGCTCGGCCATAGGCCGTCGCTTTCTTCCGGAGAGCGGGGCGCCGATGATCAAGATCCTAGCCAGCAGTCCTTTAGGCTCACGAAAACAGGTCATGCTCGTTGCGGTTGCAGGGGAGGTGTTAATCCTCGGCGCCACCGCCACAGATCTCGTGCCTCTCGGAAAAGTGACGGACCCTGAGCGATTGACACTTCTCCTAGCCGGTTCAGTTTCCGCACATTCCTCCGCAGTGCGCGCCACCGGCCATTCAGATCATAGGCAGGAGGCACCTCGTGCGTCCTGAGACCGTAGTACGTGTGGGGCCAGGGTCCTCGTCGGCTTCTCTCAGCATTCGTTTAAGTGGTCTGTGTCTTGCGCTGATTGTACTCTGTGGCCTTTGTGCAGCCTCTTCCGTTCACGCCGAAGGGCCCTCCATCACTCTGGAACTCGGGCAGGGTGGTCCGAAACAGACAGCCGTAGTGCTGCAGATTCTGGCCCTCTTGACGGTGCTCTCGCTGGCGCCGGCGATGTTCATCATGGTGACCTCGTTTACGCGCATGGTCATCGTCTTATCGTTTCTCCGGCAAGCCTTGGGCACACAACAGGTACCTCCCAACCAGGTGCTTATCAGTCTCGCGCTGTTTCTGACTATGTTCGTGATGGCTCCGGTGGGACAAGCTGTCTATAAAGACGCGGTGCAGCCACTGCTCGCCGGGCAGATCGGGTACGACGAAGCGTGGAATAGAGGTATCCAGCCGATTCGCGCCTTTATGCTCAAGCAGATGCGAGACAAGGATCTCGAACTCTTTCTCGAATTGTCGCATTCGCCGAAGCCTGCCCAGGTGGAACAGGTCCCGACCCACGTCATCATTCCCGCATTTATCCTGAGTGAACTGCGTATCTCGTTTCAGATCGGGTTTCTGATCTACATCCCGTTTCTTATCGTCGATATGGTGGTCGCAAGCGTGTTGATGTCCATGGGCATGATGCTGCTTCCGCCGGTCATGATTTCGCTCCCGTTCAAACTGATTCTCTTCGTCCTCGCAGACGGGTGGTATCTCGTCGTCGGATCCATGGTCAAGAGCTTCCAATAGGAGCCATACGCATGACGATCGAAACGGTGACGGAAATCGGCCGCCAAGCTATTGAAACAGCCATATTGGTTTCTGCGCCTATCTTGGGCCTGAGCCTGATAGTCGGCCTCTTGGTGAGCACCTTTCAGGCTATGACCCAGATTAACGAAGCGACGCTCACATTCGTACCGAAAGTCCTGGCAGTGTTTGCGGCCACGCTCTTATTTCTCCCTTGGATGATGGGCGTGTTGATCGCCTTCATGACCCATATCATCACCAGTATTCCCACATTGATTCATTGAGAAGGCCTCGGACCTACGATGAACGCCGCACAAACCCTGCATCTCGCGTTGCCGCAGTTTCAGACCTTCTCCATCTTATTGGTGCGAATTGCGGGCATTATCAGTGTATTTCCGATCCTCAATACCGCCACTATTCCGACGCCGGTCAAGGCCGGCCTCGTGACCATGCTGGGCCTCGTGCTCACACCCCTCATTCAGTTGCCCAGCCTCCCCTCCGACCCGGTCATTGTCGTGGCTGGGGTCGGGAGTGAATTTTTGATCGGATTGACGATCGGACTGGCCGTGCGGCTTCTCTTTTCTGGATTCCAAGTCGCGGGCGATCTGGTCGGCACTCAAATGGGATTCAGCGCCATTCAATTGCTCGACCCCATGAGCCATCAGAATGCCCCGCTCATCGCGCAGTTCCAGCTGGTGTTGGGGTCTTTGGTGTTTCTATCGATCAATGCGCATTTGCTGGTCGTCCATGCCATCGGCATGAGCTTCGAACTCGTGCCGCCCTTCGGCGCCAAGTTGTCCGACAACATCGCCCGAGACATCATCCAGTTGGCCCAGAACATGCTCGGTGTCGCGCTGAAGCTCGCCGCGCCGATGTTTGCCACTTTGTTGATCGTGAATACGATTCTGGCGATTCTCGGGCGCGCCGTCCCGCAGATGAACATCTTCGCGCTGAGCTTTCCGATCACCATCGGCGCGGGACTGGTCGCCATGAGTCTCTCAATGCCATTCACGCTTTCACTCTTTGAAAAAGAGTTTATGACCCTGGCGGAAACCATCCTTGCCCTGCTCAAGGCACTAGGCCATGGCTGATAGCGCACAGAATCGCACAGAACAGGCGACACCGAAACGCAAAGCAGACGCGCGCGGCAAGGGCCAGATCGCCTTGAGTCGCGATGCCGTGATGGCGGTGGGATTACTGGGGAGCATGGGCGCCCTCTATTGGCTGGCACCGATCATTGTGGAACGGCTGCGCTGGACGCTTCAGGTATGGCTCAGCCAAGCCATGGAAGAATCCGCGCATCGCGCGCTGAGCCTGGATCATTTGCATGTCCTCCTCCGGCAAATCGGGATGGACGTATTCGTGACGCTTGCCCCGGTAGTCGGCGGCGTTGCGGTCATCGGGATCGGGGCGAATCTCATGCAAACCGGTTTCCTCTGGAAGCGGGAGGGGATTGATTGGGACATCTCGCGTGTCAGTCCGATGGGCGGATTCAAGCGGCTGTTCTCTATTCGGACGTTCAGTGAGCTGGTGAAAACCTGGCTCAAGATTCTGGCGATCGGTTTCACGGGATACGTGGCCATTAAAGACGACATGTTGCAGTTCTCACCGCTCACCCAATTCGGCATGGAGACACTCTTGCCCACCGTGGGATGGGCGACGTTCAAAGCTGCACTACTGATGGGCGGCGCGTCGTTGGTGATCGGCGCCCTCGATTATGGGTACCAACGCTTTGAATGGGAACGCGGCTTGCGGATGTCACGCGACGAGATCAAAGAGGAAAGTCGCGCGGCCGAGGGCGACCCGGCGCTCAGAGCGAAAATCCGCAGTACTCAGAAGGATATGGCCCGCAGGCGAATGATGGCCGCAGTTCCTAAGGCGGATGTGATTATCACGAATCCAACGCATTTAGCCGTGGCGCTTCGCTATGACTCCAAGGCGATGGGCGCGCCGATCGTGGTTGCCAAGGGCGCAGGCTTCGTGGCGGAAAAGATTCGGGAAATCGGCCGTCAGCACGGTGTCATGATCGTCGAAAACAAACTGGTGGCGCGCACCCTCTTCAAACTCGTCGAAGTCGGTCGTGAGGTCCCGGAAGATCTCTATCGCGCCGTGGCTGAAATTCTGGCCTTTGTGTATCGCGTGCGCGGCAAGTTACCGCCGGCGTGATGCGGATGTTCATGGGGCAACGATGACACAAGAGAACACCTCGGTTCCCACCACCTCACTGGTGAAACATCCCGACATTCTGATGTCCGTGGGCGTGGTGGGCATCTTGATGGTGATGTTGATCCCCTTGCCTCGTTTCTTCCTGGATCTCCTGCTGAGCTTCAATATCACGCTCTCCATCATCATTTTGCTGGTGGGGATGCAGGTCCGACGTCCGCTGGAATTCTCCGTCTTTCCTTCGATCCTGTTGCTGGTCACCCTGCTGCGCCTGGCCCTCAACATCGCATCCACGAGACTCATTCTTTTGCACGGCAACGAAGGAGTGGCGGCCGCCGGGGAAGTCATCCGGGCCTTCGGAAATTTTGTCGTGGGCGGGAATTACACCGTCGGGTTGGTGGTGTTCACGATTCTGGTCATCATCAACTTCGTGGTCATCACGAAAGGCGCCGGCCGAGTGGCGGAAGTGGCCGCTCGTTTCACATTGGATGCCATGCCCGGCAAACAGATGAGTATCGATGCCGATCTGAATGCCGGCTTGATCAACGACAAAGAAGCCCGCCAGCGAAGGAAGGAAGTGGCGCAAGAAGCAGATTTCTACGGGGCCATGGACGGCGCCAGTAAATTCGTGCGCGGCGATGCCGTTGCAGCCGTCGTCATCACCCTGGTTAATATTCTCGGTGGCTTAACGATCGGCGTGCTGCAACAGGGCATGACCATGGCCGCCGCAGCGCAGACGTATACCTTGCTCACCGTCGGCGAGGGATTGGTGGCGCAAGTTCCAGCGCTGATCGTCTCGACCGCAGCCGGTATCGTGATCACGCGTGCCGCTTCGGAAGTCAATCTGGGATTCGAAATTACGCGACAGATGCTGATCTCGCCGAAAGCCGTCGGCACTGCATCAGGCATTTTGCTCGCGCTGGGTCTGGTGCCGGGGCTGCCCCACGTCGCATTTCTCGCCCTGGGCGGCTTGACCGCATGGATGGCCTATCAAATCAATGAACAGCAAAAGGTCACGGAAGCCCTTCCGGCACAAGTTACCGCGGAGGTGAAGGGGGATGAGGCCGGCACGCAGGTGGTCCCTCTCGATCTCATGGAGGTCCAAGTAGGATACGGCCTCATCAGTTTGGTGGATGGCGGGCAGGGCGGCGCGTTGCTGGATCGGATCAAAGGCCTGCGCCGTCAGTTCGCCGAGCAAATGGGGTTTGTTTTGCCGCCCATCCATATTCGGGACAACCTTCAACTCCGTCCGAACGAATATGCAGCGCTTCTGAAAGGAGTGGAACTGGCCAAGTCGGAAGTGATGCCAGCACATGTGCTTGCAATCGATCCTGGTACGGCGCAGCGCGGAATCATTCATGGTCTTCCGACCAAGGAACCGGCCTTTGGGCTGCCGGCCATGTGGGTGCCGGAACACACGCGAGAGCAGGCGCAGATGGCCGGCTACACCGTGGTGGATCCTGGGTCCGCCATCGCGACCCATTTGTCGGAGCTCATTAAGCGGCACGCCCATGAACTCTTAGGGCGGCAAGAAGTGCAAGGCCTCCTTGATCAGCTGGGAAAAAACCACCCCAAACTGGTTGAGGAGGTGATTCCGAATCTGATCCCATTGGGGACGCTTGTCAGGGTGTTGTCACATCTGTTGCAGGAAGGCGTTCCGATTCGCGACCTGCGCAGTATTCTCGAAACGATCGCCGATCATGCCGCGACCACCAAGGATCCCGAGATTCTGACGGAAGTCGCGCGGCAAGCCCTTGGCCGGACCATAACTAAGCAATATCTCGCGGCAGATGGATCATTGCCGATCATCGGCCTCGACCCACGCTTGGATCGAACGCTTGCGGACCAGGCGAACGCCACGCCGAATGGGAATCAGTGGGTGCCTGATCCGATGGTGGCACAGAAACTGCTCATTGCACTGAAAGCGTCGGCGGAGAGAATGGTCGGCCGCGGACATCAACCGGTCATTTTGTGCTCACCTTCACTGCGACGACATCTGCGGAAATTGACGGACCGTATATTGCATTCTGTCCCCATCCTGGGTTTGAACGAGGTGGAAAGCGTGGTTCGTTTGCAAGCGATGGAAACGGTGCGGCTCGACATCGAAGTCGGTGATACCAGGAGCTTGGCATGAAGGTACGCACATTCCACGTGAAATCGATGCACGAAGCCATACAATCCATTAAGAACACTCTTGGTCCGGATGCGGTCATTCTCTCTACCAAACGCGTACGGTCCTGGGACAACGGGTTTGGTCTTCTGGGCGGGTCAATTCTGGAAGTCATGGCGGCGATTGAAGATGACGCGGCGATACCGGCGCCAGTTCCACTATTTGGTGAAACCGATCGACTGGAGGTATCCCGCACTGAAGGTCCTTCACTGCCCCCGGAAGAGTCGCGTTTCCAAAAAACCCTGCAGGGCGCCATGGATACGTCCGTCGACCGGCCGCGCACGAATGCACGCCCCGCGCTGAGCAGCACACAGGAAACTCGCCTTACGTGGGCAACTACACCAGGCAGAACGGAGAGTAAGGGCGTCGCCATCCAGTCTTTTCAGCGCGTGTACGAGGATTTACTGGCGCAGGGCGTGGAACATGCCACGGCAGAAGGCTGTCTACGAGAATTGCAAGAGACATTGGTCGAGCCTGGTTCCTCGCAACGCCATTCGTCCTTACACTTGCTTCGAACGGTGCTCTTGGCTCGCATCACCACGGCCGGCCCCCTGCTGAGCACAGGCGGGGAACAGAAGATAGCATTGTTCGTCGGGCCGAGCGGAGCCGGGAAGACGTCCACCATTGCAAAGTTAGCGACACAATACGGCATCGTCGAGCAGCGGAGTATTGCGCTGATTACCATGGATACCTATCGGCCGGCGGCGGTAGAGCATCTGCGATTATACGCAGAGGTGTTGGGTATCGAGCTCGTCGTTGCGACTTCCTGCGAAGAGGTCCGCGCAGCAATCGATCAAGCCCGTGAGGCTGAGCTGATCATGATCGACACGGCTGGGTTCAATCCCTATGAGCCCATCGCGTCTCAACGATGGAGAGGGCTATTGAACGGACTGTCGCCGATGGAGGTCCATCTGGTCCTTGCCGCAGGGACGCGCGTGCCGGACCTTGTGGTCACCACCAGTCAGTGCGTGGACGTGCCGTTATTGCGTTTATTGTTCACGAAGCTCGATGAGACCACAGGGTACGGCGGAATTTTTGAAGCGACGCATCGATCCGGCGTGCCACTGTCTTATTGGGGAACCGGCCAACGCGTGCCGGATGACCTCATGCCGGCGCATGTCGATCGTTTAGGCGACTTGCTGCTGGGAGGACAGGTCAGGACGCCGATACTGGCCGCGACCGAGTCGTGGGATCGACAGGCGATGCAGGCCATGGTACCCGGCATCAAGGCCCATTCGCGATAGACCGAAGTTGAATAAGAGGGGAGAGACCATACCGATGCAACCAGGAATTCTGGACCCAGAGGCGAAGCAGCCCGATGCCAGCATCATGGCCTCTCGAACGCAGGTGATTACCGTGACCAGCGGGAAGGGTGGGGTCGGAAAGACGAATGTCGTGGCGAATACTGCCATTGCTTTGGCTCAAACCGGCAAACGCGTGCTGGTGCTCGACGCCGATCTCGGCTTGGGCAATATCGACATTTTGTTGGGTCTGACGCCGAAGTACACGCTGGAACATGTATTGGCTAAATCCTGCCGCCTGGAAGACATCGCGTTGACAGGGCCCAACGGGATTGTGGTGTTACCGGCCAGTACCGGCATCTCGCAACTGACGACGTTGACGGAAGCCCAGCAGGTGATTCTGCAGGAAGAACTCGAGCGGTTGGCCTCGACTATGGATGTGTTGTTGATCGACACCGGAGCCGGCATTTCGTCGACCGTCACGTATTTCGCTGCGGCAGCGCAATCGATTGTCATTGTCGTGTCTCCGGAGCCCACGTCGCTCACGGATGCGTATGCGTTAATGAAGGTGTTGCTGCGTCAATATCGGGAGCGCCGGTTTTATGTGCTCGTCAATATGGTGAAATCTCCCCGCGATGCGGCGCGTGTCTACCGCAAGCTGGAAACGGCGGTGAGCCGGTTCCTCCATATTTCATTGGATTACCTGGGAGCGATTCCGCTCGATGACTACGTGCCGATGGCTGTGACTCAACAGCGAGCCGTCCTCGATCTCTACCCCAATGCGCCTGCCAGCCGGGCCTTTCGAGAGCTTACCGACGCGGTGGGTCAGCTGACTCCTCCGGCACTTCCCAAGGGCACCGTGCAGTTCCTTTGGCAGCAACTCTTACGGACGCACTGATCGAAAGGATTGCACGTCTATTATGCATGCTCACAAAATGCCTGCGGTCGGAAGCGGGCCCCGCAAAGTGATTGCGGAATCGGATCGAGAACGAGTGATTCAGGAATTCACGCACGTCGTGAAAGCTATGGCCCACCGGTTGGCCTTTCGTCTGCCGGCCTACATGGACGCCGAAGATCTGATGTCCGTCGGCATTATGGGCCTCATGGACGCGATGGACAAATACGACCCGACGCGCGAAGCCAAGTTCAAAACCTACGCAGAGTTCAGAATCCGCGGGGCGATGCTGGATGAAATCAGATCAATGGATTGGATTCCGCGGTCCGTTCACGAGCGGATCACGCTCCTTCAGAAAACCTATTCCGAGTTATTACACCGTTTGGGTCGGCCGCCGACGGACCAGGAAGTCGGCGAGGAACTCAAGATGTCGGCCGACGAACTGGACGAATTCTTAACTCGCTCCCGAGGGGCGATTGTGATCAGCCTCGACGATCTCGGCGTGCAGGACGCAGACGGTCATAAAATCATCAGCGTGCTGACTGACTCCAATCAGCCAGATCCACTTTCTGTGCTGGTCAGCGAGAGGGCGCGACATGTGTTGGAATCGGCCATCCACGAATTGCCCGAAAAAGAGCGCACGGTGCTCTCCCTCTATTATTTCGAGGAACTGACCATGAAGGAGATCGGGCAGGCGCTCAAGGTGACGGAATCGCGAGTGTGCCAGATCCATTCAAAGGCCATCCTCCATCTCAAAGCACGGTTAGAACCAGTCGACGCGTGACTACTGCAGCTCATCTTGCCGGTCACTTCACCTGTATGCCCGATCGATCGTGACCGCCACAAAAGAACCCCGCCGCCATACATGCTCGCCAGTCTTTAGTTTCCTCTCCTACCAGCCGATATTTTATTAGTGCCACTACGTGATCGGCCATCATGACCTTCGCCTGACTCTATGATTTCCCCTCATCGAGGCCCCACAGGTTTGAACGCGCACCGCCGGCGGGGGTCGGCAAAAATGCCTTCATCGTCCGAGGATAATGGCCCGGCCGCGTTCAATACGGCGCAATTCGGCGTCATGGCCTGCATTTTATTCATGGCCGGAGGCTTGTATTGGACCGCGTCGGTTGGGCTGCTCACCCTCTCGGCTCTGAGAGCCTATCCAGTCATGATCTGGATGGGAGGCAGCGCGCTGGCCCTGGTTGTCCTCGGAACTTCTTTTTGGTCCTCTCGAGGTCGTGCGGTGGGCCCTTCGGATCAATCTCTGAGCAACGAATCAAATCGTGCTTGCACGAGCACCTACGATTCAGTGACCGGTCTTCCTACGAACCGCCTTTTCAGATCCCTTCTCAACCAAGCTCTCTCCAGAGCCGGCAAAAATGGTCGTCAAGTCGCAATTCTCGTCGTAGAGATGGATTACTTTACGTTGTCGACCGAATTACACGGGCAGGTGAATCACAACCTCATCTACCGAGTTCAGGCCGCTCGTGTGAAGAGTGCGTTGCGGACGACGGACTGTGTTGCCAGACTGGCTGAACGCACCTTTGCCGTTCTATTGGAACAGGTGACGAATGTTGAGGAGGTCGTGGCTGCGGCGACAAAAATGCAGGCCATCGTTTCGCTGCCGTTTACCCTCGACGGATATGACATCTTCCTCACGAGTCGTATCGGCATCAGCCTCTCGACTTCCGACGATATTGAAGCCAGCTCCCTGCTTGATTCAGCCGCCCAGGCTGTTGCAATCGCGCGAGCCGAAGGGTATGCGTTGTATGGGCTCCATGGCGCGGTCTCGACTCCGCACGTTGATTCTTCCTCCACGATCGCTGCCTAACCACCGGTTACTCTTTAGATGAGCCGGCTTCCACAATAGGCAGGTCTTGCCTTGTGTCAGGCAAAGACTTCCTCCCTTTCCATCCGGTGCCATACGCTCGGACAGTGCCTGCTCTGAGCAATCCGGAAGTATAGCGGCCTGCAAAAGTCCCATCTATCGACAATCATGACGATTTTAATACGACCCGATTTGAGAGGCGAGCAGTGATCCCTCGTGGAGGATGATGGCATGTCGATTGCTAAGTACCAAGTAGCACATCAGGAACGGCTGGAACGTACACACTATGAATCGAGCCATCTACCCCATACTCTCCGGCGCTGTAGCACAGGAGAAACAGCTCCAAGTGTTTGCCAATAATTTGGCGAACGTCAATACCGCCGGGTTCAAACAAGATCAACAAGGGTTTCGAGGTTTGTTTGCCAGAGCCAATTCCACGGCGGTGACTGCGACGTCCGGCCATGGCGTGGTGTCGACTATTTCTGTTCGTCCATCCGGCCCCACCGAGCGAGTCTTCGCGGAAGCGAAGTCTGTTCGAACAGCCTTCGAGCCGGGTCGGATTCGCATTACGGGCAATCCGCTTGATGTCGCCATACAGAATAACGGCTTCTTCGAGGTCAAGACCGCCGATGGAGTGCGCTATACGAGGAACGGGATTTTTTCACTTGATAACCAGCGACGGCTGGTCACCAACCTCGGACATCCCGTGATGGGCATCAAGGGAGAGATCAAGGTGCCTCCGGGCAACATTCAGATTAATGCCGAGGGAGGCATACAAGTCGACGGAAACCCCATCGGCGCCATCAAGGTGGTGGAGTTCCCCGATAACCAGATGCCGCAGAAATTTGCCGAAGGGTTGTTTATCGGCGGGAAACCGACCGTCTCTCTCAGACCGCAAGTCCAGTCGGGGCATATCGAAGAGTCGAACGTCAATTCCTTGAGCGAGATGGTGAAGATGATCCAGGGCATGCGCAGCTATGAATCAGCGCAAAAACTCATTCAAACCCTAGACCATATGACGGATACGGCGATCCAGGATCTTGGCCGGGTGCAATAGGAGCAATCTATGATTCGCGCAATGTGGACGGCGGCAACGGGCATGACAGCCCAGCAATTGAATGTGGACACCATCGCCAACAATCTGGCGAACGTCAACACGAACGCGTTCAAGCGCAGCCGCGCGGAATTCGGCGACCTCCTCTATCAGATCCAGCGATTGCCGGGTACCAATGCGTCGAACGTCGGGGTGTTTCCTGTCGGCGTGCAAGTTGGGGGCGGTGTGCGGCCCATTACCGTTGCCAAGGAATGGATGCAGGGCAACATGCGCCAGACCAGCAACGATCTGGACCTGGCCATCGACGGCGCCGGATTTTTTCAGATTACCAGGCCGGACGGCACGATTATGTATACCCGCAATGGATCGTTCAAGCGCGATAACGTCGGCAATCTTGTCACCGGCGACGGCGACCAGCTCAATCCGGTGATTACGATTCCGTCCGGCACGCTAAAAATCGATATCGGCCAAGACGGCACCGTCTCCGCACTGCTTCCCGGTGTCACTCAGGCTTCGCAGGTGGGGCAGATTCAGCTGGTGCGTTTCGACAACCCGTCCGGCCTGGTCGCGATGGGCGGCAATCTATTCCTCGATAGCTTTGCCTCAGGGCCGGCGCAACAAGGCACCGGTGGATTTTCAACCGGTTTTGGAACGCTCCAGCAGGGATTTTTGGAAAGCTCCAACGTCAATTTGGCGGAAGAGATGGTCAATATGATCATCGCCCAGAGGAGTTACGAAATTAACTCCAAAACGATTCAAGCATCCGATGAAATGATGCAAATCGCGAACAACCTACGTCGGTAATTACGCAAGGTGAAACCAGTGATGCAAGCCACCCTCATGTTTGTCGCGGTCATCAGCACGCTCGCAACCGGCGCCATGCCCACGGAGGGGGGGAGAGGACTCTCCTTTCTTCGGCTGTCCGAGTCCACGAAGTTTCGTCGCCAAGCGGACACAACCCTCCAGGGACACGCGGCAAACGGTTGGTCTACCCGGAACAGGTTCGCGAAGCGATCCACGGGTTTGTTCTCAGGGAAATTGCAGGCAGGGCAGTGGACTGCCAAGTCGCGCTGGGCGACCCTCAACAGCCCATCGCCGTTCCTTCCGGAAATTTAGATCTACAGGTCAGCGCCGCGCGATCGGACGAGCCGCTCGGTCGGCGAGTGTTTCAGATTCACGTCGCGGTAAACGGGCGTTTCATTAAGACCGTGGATGCGACGGCCGATGTGGCCGCCGTGCAGGAAGTGGTCGTGCCTGTCCGCCCCATCAAAATGGATGAGCAAATCGAAGCCGACGATGTGACGACGGATCGCATCGTGCTGTTCGATCTTAAACAGCCATATATCACCAATCCTGCCGATGTGATCGGCAAAGCAGCCATCAGGCCGCTGGCGGCGCAGAGCGCCATCCGGATCACTGCAGTGCGACGTCCCTTTGCGGTCCATAAAGGCGATCGCGTGATGATTGAGGCTCGCCAGGGCAACCTCTCAATCCAGACTGTCGGGGTGACGAAGTCTCATGGCGAAATGGGGCAAACCATCACCGTCTCCAATGTCGATTCCGGTAAAGAGCTGCGTGCGACCGTCGTCGCGCCAGGGGTGGTTCGTGTCACGTTTTAACACTTCTTATTCCGCGCGCCGACTTGTCCGATGCGGATCCTGCATCTTGTTGCTCTGTGTGCTCGCTGCCTGCTCCGCATCGCCGAGCACAAAACAGCAAAAAGTGGAAATGGCAAAACTTCCTCCCCCGAAAACAACGGGATCGCTTTGGCAGGAGGAAAATGGGCGCGCCTATCTGTATGAAGATCTTCGTGCGATGCGCATCGGAGACATCATCACCATCTCGATCGTAGAAAAGCATAAGGGATCGAAGAGCGCCGACACGAGCGCTGAGAGAGATTCCACCGTATCCAACAGTCTGGGCGGCAGCAGCGTCGGCTACCTCGGTATTCCCGGAGTCCGACTGGGCGGTGAAGCCAGGCGCGGCTTCGGGATCGATGCGAGCGCCAAGAACAAGTTCGGCGGAAAAGGAGCCACGAACCGCGAGGACACACTGACCGGCACCATTTCAGCCATCGTGACGGAAGTGCTGCCGAACGGTGATTTGCGGATCGAGGGACGCCGGGAAGTCACGGTCAATTCCGAGCGCCAAATCATGACCATCGGGGGTATTGTCCGCCGCGTCGATGTCAATACGAAGAACACCGTGCAGTCAAGTGCCATCGCCGATGCCAAAATCGAATACTCGGGACTCGGTGTCGTGGATGACGTGCAGCGCCCGGGTTGGTTCGTCCGAGTTTTAGATTGGATTTATCCATTCTGATCATAGAGCCAACCGGCAGAAGACGCGAGACAGGAGTTGTGATGACGATGCCGCGCAAACTACAACGGACGATGATCATGCAGTCGTTTCGTCTCATGCTTTCAAGCGGTGTGCTGCGTCCTGCCTGCACGGATCCCACTCTCCTGCCACGTTCCTGGTCACCTCCAGCACCCAAGCCGATTCGTGAGGCGGTTGGGCAGCCGCAAGGACATCCTTGGTTTCGTCGGACGGTGGTGGGGATGCTGGCATTCCTGACGATGTCCGTATTTATGACTTCGATGGCCCAAGCGGTACGTGTCAAAGACGTCGCGACCATTGAAGGTGTGCGGGAAAACCAATTGATCGGATATGGGCTGGTGGTGGGTCTTGATCGCACGGGAGACCAAGTCATCGGCGGCCAGTTCACCATTCAAGCCATGATGTCCATGTTGAATAAAATGGGCATCAACCTGGTCATCGATCCCATTCAGTTGCTGACTCGCAATATTGCATCCGTAATGGTGACGGCCAAACTTCCTCCGTTCGTCAAGCCGGGCATGACGCTCGACGCCGTGGTTTCGTCGATGGCCAATGCCAAGAGTCTGCAGGGCGGTACATTATTGTCGACGCCCCTGAAAGCTCCCAATCAACAGGTCTTTGCCGTGGCGCAGGGTCCTGTCTCGATCGGCGGCTTTCTGGGAGGAACCGGCGGGGCGGGCGGCGCGACGGTCGCGAAAAATCATCAGGCGGCCGGGGTGGTTCCCGCGGGCGCGATCGTAGAAAAAGAATTGGTCGTGGATATCGAGACGTGGGATACCGTCTCCGTTCTTCTCCGACACCCTGATTTCACCACCGCCATTCGAACGGCGGAAGCGATCGACGGCACATTTGGTAAAGGAACCGCTGTGCCCGTCAATGCGGGACTCGTCAAAACGACGCTTCCATCCATTTTTCATGGGCGAGTGGTGGAATACATCGCGACAATGGAAGGATTGGACGTCACGGTCGATGTCGCAGCCAAAGTGGTGGTGAATGAGCGCACGGGCACGGTCGTGCTGGGGGAACATGTGCGCCTGTCGACCTGTGCCATCTCACACGGCAACCTGACGATCTCCGTTAAGAACACTCTCAATGTTTCGCAACCTCCCGCACCTCTGATCGGATCGACGCAGGGTCAAACCACTGTGACGCCCGATGTGCAGACCGAAGTGATAGAGCAGGAATCACGTTTGATCGTCGTGGACCAGACCGTCACACTGGGAGAAGTGGTGCGGGCATTGAATGCGGTGGGAGTGACACCACGTGATCTGGTGGCCATTCTTTCTGCGCTTCGATCGGCGGGAGCGCTTCAAGCTAATCTTGAGATTGTGTAAGGAAAGGTTAGAGTTCTTTATGGAAATCAAAAATCTGCTCGCCGGCCAAATCGACTTGGCACAGATGAACGCCTCTCAACCACTTGGCCTGCAAAAGGCGGTAGAGGGCAGTCAGGCAGGGGAGAGGACTCGCGCCGAGATGCATAAGGCTGGACAGGAGTTTGAGGCCTATTTTGTCTCGTATTTGATTAAAAACATGCGTGAAACCATTCCAAAAGGCCTGTTCGACCGGAAAAATGAGCAAGTCTGGTACTCATTCTATGATCAAGAAATCGCGAAGTTAGCGACACAAGCGGGGGGAATCGGCATCACGGCGTTTGTGGATGCCTATGCAGAAAAGAATCGTTAGTTTCGCTCTCTCCTAAAGTTCTTGGGGATTCCACCGATAGAGTACTCGACTAGGGGAAAGGCCCCTTACGGGTTGCCCAGGAATTGGAGAGGAGAAGCAGCCATGGAGATCTCACAGAACGGCCGATCCGCAGATCTCGCGAAAATCCTGCTGGGTGTGCATGAAACTGAACGGACCCACAGCAAGAAGACGGCATCCCAAAATGCCGGGCACCAGGATCGTGTGCAGATTTCAGACCAGGCCAAGGAGCTGCAACGCCTGAGGGCGTCGGCGGAACAACCGAATGCAGAACGTGATGCGAAGGTTGATCATATTCGCCAAGCGCTCGAGGGCGGAACCTACAGAATAAATGGCCGACAGGTTGCGGATGCTATGATCCGAAGTGTCCTCACAGATTCAGTTTTATGACGTCTCCTGTAGGGTTTTGATTCATCGCTCCTGCCACGCGAGGAGTTTGTAACCATCCTGCCGGTGAGGGACATGGCGCCGACCGTCCAGCAGTCACTGCCAACCGAAGCAGAGCCGAACACACTCCGTCGCATGCTCGACAAGATCGGGGCGTTTCAGGCGTTGCTCATTGAGGAACAACAAGCCATTCGGTCCCTTTCATTCGGACAATTCACGACTGTGACCATGCAGAAATCTAATCTTTTGGATGAGATTCGAGGGCTGGAGCAAGAGCGTCGTGCGTTATTGGCCATTCCACGAACACAGGAGTTGTCTCCCGCCTCGAAACAGCAAGAAGCTGATTTGGTTGCCGCCATCGGACGGACCGATCGGTTGAATCGGCTCAATGGGGCACTGATCGGGCAATCACTTGAATTCTTGGAAGGTACCCTGCGACTTTGGCAACGCTCGCCGGCGTCAGCCGCGCTCTATTCGTCCTCAGGTGCCCATGTTCCAGATGCGACCCACAGGGTAAGAACCACAGGATAGCGGAGTTCGTATGTCTGGACTCAACGGCTTGTTCGGAATTGGTTCCAATGCGTTAGCCTCGTTCCAACGCGCCTTATCCGTGACCGGACAAAATATTGCCAACGTCAACACGCCAGGTTACTCTCGGCAAGAAATAATTCTCAATCAAACTTTGCCGGAAAACGGGCGGCCAGGGCAGATCGGAACCGGCGTTGAGGCATCAGAGGTTAGGCGCTCCGTCGATACCTTCGTTGAACAACAATTGTTGAACTCAAACGAACGGCTCGGCCAGTTCAACGCGTCACAGAGGGCCTTGACCCAAATCCAGCCGCTGTTTTCAGACTCCAACGACCAAGGTGTGGCTGCAGGCCTGAACGAGTTCTTCAAGGCGTGGCAGGATGTCGCGACCAATCCGGCCGATCTCACCAGTCGGACAGTATTGCTTTCCAAAGCCGATGTGGTAGCCAAACGACTCAATCAGGCTTCCGCTCAGCTTTCCGCACAACGCAATGCCCTGGACGGTCAAATTCAGCAGGGCATCACCGACGTCAATGCTCTGGCCACCCAGATTGCCGGTCTTAACGGACAGATTAAGCTCGCCGAGGTCAGCGGTCAGCATGCCAATGATCTCCGCGATCAGCGTGGTCAGCTGCTGAATAACCTGGCCGGATTGGTTGATATTACCTCGCTTGAGGATTCCACAGGACAAGTGACGGTCTCCGTCGGAATCGGTCAGGTGTTGGTGGCTGAGCAAACAGCTTTCAGCCTCACAGGCGTTTCCAACACGAGTAACAGCGGTCTTCTGGATGTCCGATACGATAGTGGAAGTGGCCCCAATACTGATCTTACCGCGGTGATCAGCGGCGGACGGCTCAAAGGTTGGATCGACGCGCGCGACACAACGGCGGTTGGCCTACAGACGTCCCTCGATACCCTCGCAGCCCAAATTGTCTCGCAGGTAAACACACAGCATCGGTTAGGGTATGGGTTGGATGGCTCGACGACTCAGGATTTCTTTGCCGCGACCGGAACCACGGCCGCCACGATCAGTGTCGCATTGGCCGACCGAAGACAGATTGCCGCATCGTCGACTGCGGCCGGCGTTCCGGGGAACAATGTCAATGCGCTGGCGCTCGCCACATTGCAGACAACAGCCTTATCGGGGCTCGGCGATGCGACCTTTCAAGATTATTACAGCGCCATGGCCGGAAGCTTTGGCTCCACGCTGAAGAACGCTCAAGACGACCTGCAAGGACAAGAGCTCCTCCATGGTCAGTTACAGGCCCATCGAGCGGAAGTATCAGGAGTATCGATGGATGAGGAGTTGATCAACCTCCTGAAGTACCAGCGTGCGTTTCAGGCGGCCTCCAAACTCATTACGACAAGCGATGAGATGTTGCAAACAATTCTGTCTCTTAAACGATAGGCATACGTGACTCGCAGGGAGTGGAAACAATGAGAGTGGCCGACCAACAAATTTATGGAACTTTGCTTGGCAACCTCCAGCGCTCCCGTTCTCAAATCTTGACCGCGCAGGAGCAGATCTCCAGCCAGAAAAAAGTGGAAAATCCATCCGACGATCCGAGTGCCTTTGGACAGATTGTGCTTGGGAAATCGGCACTTGCCCAAAACACGCAGTGGACGCGCAATATAGCTTTCGGGACGGCCAGAGTGGATGCGGCAGATCAGGCCCTCGGACAATCTCAGAACCTGATCACGCGCGTCCGGGAGTTGACGATCCAGGCGGCCAGCGACACCACCTCGGCCGAAGGCCGCAACACGATCGCCAAGGAAGTGCGCCAGATCCAGCGTCAGCTGGTACAACTGGGAAACACGGAAGTGGCAGGGCAGGCGATATTCGCCGGAACCAAGACCGATGTCACGCCCTTCGCCATCACCTCCGGCGATACGGTTGCCTATCAAGGTAATAGCGAAACCCAATCCATCGCCGTCAGCGAAAATCAGACGGTGCAGATTCTCATTCCTGGAAGCAGCATCTTTACCGGATCGAGCACCAATATATTTACTTCTTTGGGCGATTTGTTAACCGCGCTTGAAGGGAATGATCGGAACGGCATTGAGAACGGTCTCGGCAATCTCGACTTGGCCACCGCTCAGATCAGTGATGCGCAAGGGACGATCGGGGCCTTGGGCAATCGGCTACAAATCACGCATGATGCGTTGGATACGGCTAATTTGACCATCTCAAAGTCCATTTCCAATAATCAAGATGTCGATCTCGCGACGGCCATCACGCAACTCCGCCTGCAAGAGGTCGCAGTGGATGCCACTACTCAGGCGTTCAGCAGAATTTTCGACTCGTCCTTGCTCAAGTATCTCCCTCAAGTCTGATTCCATCCGAACCGATAGAGACATGCACAGCTATCCACGCGCCAAGGAAGGCTTACATGCTGGTGTTATCACGACGCCGAGGCGAAGGCGTCACAATTGGTCCCGATGTCCGCATCGTCGTTCTCGGTATCAAGGGCGGGCAGGTGAGGCTGGGAATTGAGGCACCTCCAAATGTGGAGGTGCATCGAGATGAAGTGCATGCCAGAATTCAGGAAGAGAATCGCATCGCGGCGGGACCCGACGTCATACCGCTCGAAGCCTTCCGGCAATTATCACATAAAATGACGCGCCGCGGGGCTTGAGGTAATGACATGAAGTGTCAGTCGACCAGGTTTGGGACGTTTGAGGTTAAGGACGAGTGTGTACTGGTATTTCCATCCGGCATTCTTGGATTCCCGGACTGGAGCACATATGTGTTGCTCGACCACGACACCGATGCCCCGTTCAAATGGCTCCAGTCTACGGAAGAGCCACAGTTGGCATTCGTCGTTTTGGACCCTGCCTTTTTTAAACCGGATTATCAGATTCAAGTTCCGTTGGATGCGCTGATCGAAATTCAGAAATCGGACAGCGACGAGCTATCCGTCGTGACAATTTTGACCATTCCTTCACACGATCCCGGAGCGGTCACCGCTAACCTGCGTGGCCCGCTGGTCATGAACCATCGCACCAGACTCTGCAAGCAACTGGTCCTGTCCGAGGACCTACCAACACGTTATCCGCTCTTTGTCGACGCTGCAGTTCAACGCCCCGCGAACCACCTTCCTCTTCAAACTACGGCTTGTTAAGACATTCCTTCCCGGTGATTCGCAATTCCGGGAGACGATTTCCGCGGAATGGTCGTACAGCGGCATCGCTTTGCGCCGGAACAGTCCTCTTTCGGCGGACTGGAAAAGATGGATGTAGACGATCAGGCAGGACGGATCTGTTTTCTCAGCACTTCGACAAGTTGCTGAATGGTCCGTTGAAGTTGGATGACAAGTGCCGGAGCATCAGCGAGGGTCCCGAGGCGTCCGGTCGCCTCTAACTGACCGGCCAGCAACACCACGTCCGGCGCGCACAGATTTCCCGCCGTGCCTTTCATACTATGAGCCGCCCGCTCGAGCGCGACGCTATCGGCTTGGCTGATGGCGAGTTCAATATCCCGCACCATTGTGGGATGTCGGTCCAGGAATAGCCGGATGAGTTGATCGAAGAGTTCAATATCTCCACCAATGTTCGTCAGCATCGTGCTTGCATCAAAAATACTTGCATCACTCTTGGACATCTCGCGGGGAGGAAGAGGGGGCGGCGCGTCCTCAACCGCCGACAACGGAACCCATCGCTGCAGGATTCGTCCAAGATCGTCGATCTTGACCGGTTTTGAGAGGTAGTCGTCCATCCCGGCGGCTTTGCAGCGCTCCCGGTCCCCTTGCATGGCATTCGCCGTGAGGGCAATGATGGGAATGTGGGCGCGATCCCGGGCAGCCTGGAGCCGTTGTTCCTGTTCGCGGATATGGCGCGTGGCCTCATATCCGTCCATCACGGGCATTTGACAATCCATGACGATCGCCGAATACACTTCTCGTTCAAATGCTGCCAGCGCGTCGTTCCCATTGGAGACAATGTCCGGCTGATAACCCAGGCGCTCGAGCATCCGCACCGCGAGCTTTTGATTCACCAGATTATCTTCTGCAACCAAAATGCGTGGGCGAATCCGTTGTTCCGCCAAAGTATGTCGAGTAATGAGCGTCGGCGCCATGCCCACTGATAGGCCAGTCTCACTCATCATGGCCGCAGGCGGTTGCTGGAGGCCGAACACCCCCCGGAGGCAACCTTGTAGCTGGTCATGGCGAACGGGTTTGGTGAGGTAGGCGTTGAATCCGGCGCGGCGCGCGCGCTCGGCATGCCCGGGCTGAATCAGCGACGTTAGGACAATCAGTCGCATGTCTGCGCCTTGAGGATGCGCCTTGATCTCCTGAGCCAGTTGGAGGCCGTCTTTTCCCGGCATGAGCATATCGAGCACCGCCACGTCATAAGGCGTACCATTGGAGGCCGCCTGATTCAGCCTCTGCATCGCTTCGACGGCATTCTGTGCTTGAGCGTCTAGCATCCCCCATCCGGACACGAGGTGATGCAAGATCGTTCGGTTGGATTCATTATCGTCGACGATCAGGATCCGACGTCCGGTCAACTCTACCGACGGAACGATGGCCGGGGAACAGACCGCTTGTTTCTGGAATTTGGCCGTGCACCAGAACGTCGTCCCATGGCCAAGTCGGCTGCGCACCCCCACTCTTCCTCCCATGAGCTCAATCAATTGTTTGGAAATGGCGAGGCCTAAACCCGTCCCACCATATTTGCGAGTCGTGGAACTGTCGGCTTGAGTGAACGGTTGGAACAGACGCGCCTGCACCTCCTCGCTGATCCCGATGCCGGAATCAGTAACTTCAAACCTGATCGCGACTTCGGCCGGGGCGTCGTGTTCAAGAAAGGCCTGCAGCGTGACTTCTCCGCTTTCCGTAAACTTGATGGCATTGCCCACAAAATTCGTCAGGATTTGTCGGAGGCGTCCCGGGTCGCCGCGCAGTGCGTTAGGTACGGCGGCATGGACCAGACCGGTGATTTCCAGGCCTTTTCGCTGGGCGCGTTCCGCGAACTGGGACAAGACATCTTCTACCGTCGTGCGCAGGTGAAACTCCAGAGTCTCCAACTCCAGCTTACCGGCTTCGATCTTGCTGCATTCGAGGACATCGTTGATGAGGCAGAGCTGAGCTTCTCCGCATTGCTGGATCGTTTGTGCGAAGGAACGCTGCTCTTCCGCGAGCGGCGTGTCCAGGAGCAGGCTGGCCATGCCGATCACGCCGTTCATCGGGGTGCGCAACTCATGACTGATGGTGGCCAGAAATGTGGATTTAGCGTGAGTCGCCGCATGCGCCTGTTGCAGGGCTTGATCCAACTGACGATTGCTCTCACGAAGATGGTCCGCCGTATCGTTGAGCGCTCGGTGGGTCATGAACACTTCACTCAGATCAACCGCATACGCCCGTACGAGTCCGTGGCTGGGGACTGGACAAAGCGTCCAACGGTAACAGGCATCCCCCCGTATAACTTCGTGAGACGCCAGCGGTCGTCCCTCTTGCAGACAGGTTGCCACGAGTTCGGGAAGTTTCTCCGGAAGAATATCCGGTTGACCGTCGAGGTCATACCCAAAGCGACAGAGCACTTCGATCATCGCTGGATTCACATACAGGAGGTTGCCCTCGCGATCAAGTTCGACGATCGGATAGGGACTTTCTTCAGCGATGGTGGCCAAACGGTTACGATCGCTTTCCAACTCCAGTTCGTGGGAAGCATCTCGCAGAGTCAGTAAGGCGGTGGCGGACTCAATTCCTGACACACGAAGGTACTGCCATTCCACCACGGTGACGATGCGCTGTTCTGGCGTATCAGTTGTGTGAACTGGTTCGGCGCTCACCGTCCGTCCTCCTGCCAGTTTCCAAACTCCTGTGACTTGGAGGGACCCCTTGATGTCGAGCTGATGCCCGACAATCTCCGATAGTGTTTTCCCCACACAGTCGCGTGAAGATCGACGGAGTAGGCGGCTTGCCGAGCGATTCACGAACAGCAGGGTCTGTTCGGCGGACAACAAACACATGCCCAAAGGCACGGCGTCCCACAGTAACATCCCCAGGTCCGATGGGAGAGAAAACTCTCCCCCATCGGAAAGCGAGGTAGCACGTGAATGAGGCTTGCGATTCACCATTAGTTTCCGATCAAGGCAGTTTCGAAATATACGGGGAGATCCACATGTTCCTGATTGGGATCCAATGCGCGAAGAATCGTGCGCGTCGGCTCGTCCGGATTGGTAGTCGTGAGATCGACATCGATCGGGATTTTGTGCGGATCGCCGGTAGGCCCACTGATAATGCGGATTCTCGGTTTCAAGCGGTCGGTGTGATTAAGGCCAGTCACGACGGCCTTCTCACTGGTATTGAGCTTGATGAGACTTCCGATGGGATAGACGCCTAGGGACTTGATGGCGACCTCGATCAGCGCCTTGTCGTACCGGCCTTTTTCGCCCAGCACGAAGAGTTGGCGAATGGCATCATGGGGCAGGAGGGGAGGACGGCCGGGACGCGCGCCGACCAAGCCGTCGTACGTATCCGCCAGGCCGACAAGCTGAGCCAGTGTGGATATGGATCCGTTCTTCACTTTATTCGGAAATCCGCTACCGTCCAGGCATTCATGATGTTGCGCGATGATGCGTGTGACTGCCTCCGGCAGTGGATCTCCTTGCGAGAGCACTACGGCGGCCAATTGCGGATGTTGCTGCATGAGTGTCTTCTCATGCTCGGTCAACGCGCTTGATTTCCGATAGACATTACGCGGGAGGCGCACATAGCCGATGTCATGGAGCAGTGCCCCGACACCGAGGGTTGCTCGATCGGCTTCATCACATCCGTATTCCACTCCGACAATAAGGGCCAGGACACAGACATCGATCCCATGGGAAGCGAGCGTGCGATCATAGCGTCGCATTTTTTCGAGAAAGAATTCCGTCATCATCGATTCAGGATGCGCCAGAATCCGGCTGACCAGACCGATGACAATGTGTTTGAGGGTCACCATCTTCGGTGACCGTCCGGCTTCGAGTTCGTTGAATATGCGTTCCATGGACTCCAGCGCTTCCCTGTAGGTGGCCTTGGATGCCGCGGCTTGCTGGGCACTGGTGTCGGGAGGTGTATCGACGTGATCGGACAGGGCCGACGGCTCATCGGTCAGCGCTGTAGGGGCAACCGGTTCTGTGCTCGCAACGCCGGCGTGTTCCGTCGGAACATCACCGATGTCTGCGCCGCGCTCCAGGTCAATAGTGACCTCGCGTATGCCATGTCGCATGAGTTGAGTGATGTCGTCGGGATTCGTCACGAGCCACTTGTGAAGCAGAAACGGCGTGCGATACCAGGGCTGATCCATGCCCACGATATACATTCCGAGTTTTAACTGGGCGACAGGAATGCGTTTGGTAGAATCCATACCTAGGGTGTGCCTGGTGGCGCGAGGACTATGAGACGCGAGAGGTGACTGGCTTGTCTCCCCCGTAGGGTTCATATCGGTTGATGTCAAGCCGTCCTTAACTCCATGCGATGCGTCAGGTCGGCGCATCGCTTGAGAATGTGGGGAATTGCACCGATATCACCCATCAGCGTCCGTTTGTGCAGGTTCGTCCGCATGAGAGGGAGAAGGTTGTGAGCGAACATGTCGTCCCCTGTTCACCATCCGCCTTCCTTGCAGTGGGGCTCTCGCTACAACTCACTTTACCTCAGGATGAGGCACACGTTCAGTACGGTTCGTCCTTGCTGGGATGGAAGCAGGGCAGTTGGCTGATTGGCGAATGGCCGTTTCATCTCGGGAAACCCATTCCTTGCAGTCCAGGCACGCACGTGATGCTGCGGTATATCTATCAAGGCAAAATGATCGGGTTCCACAGCGAGGTGCTGGCAACCCAAGTCGAGCCATTTCCATTTTTGTTGCTGACGTTTCCCTCGACACTGGATGAAGTGCCCCTTCGCAGACATTGCCGGATGCCGTCGAACGAACCGATCCTTCTGCGTCATGTAAATGACGCAGCCCCCGCTCGCCCGTCGGAAACATTGACGCATATCGGAGGGTTGCTCATAGATCTAAGCGCCACAGGCTGCGCAGTCCTCCTGCAACGACCAGTGCGGGATTTTTTGCCCGGCATGGTCCTCAGAGTTGAATTTGAAATCGTGGGCACTGGCCGAGTCGACAATTTAGCAGGCTTAGTTCGAAATATCGCAATGCAGGGCGGCGAGACGTTGCTGGGCTTGGAATTTCAGTTCGACGGTAAGGAAACGATCGAATATCGCGGCTGGGGCGGCTCGGTACAGAAGGCGCTCGATGCGTTCATTCTGCGGCGACACTCGTTCGAGTCGCCCTAGCCTGCAGCGGTTGCCGCAGACTAGGAATTTTTTGCCCCCCTCCAAACGACTCCTTACTCAGGATTAGTCCCAACTTCACCGAATCTTCCCAACTCTCGCTTCACCGGCCAGTGGCATACATCTTGATTGTTCTTCCCATGCCGCCACGCATCCGCCGATGGACTGAGGAAACATTCAGAAGCGCAAAGGGATGACGATTATGACTCTTCACGCCCATAGTGCCGGACTCAATCCTCGATGGTGTCTTGCACAGGACACGATTGATCAGCAAGACATTGATCGGCTGATCGCCTGGCTGGGCACGTATCCACGACTCACCAAAGGGGCAATCACCCTCGACTTCGAACGGCAATGGTCGGATTGGCTAGGGCGTCCTTATTCGGTCAACTGCAATTCCGGCTCATCGGCGAACTTACTGATGTATTACGCGCTTCTCCGGTCGGGTACCTTGCGAAACACAAGCGTCATCGTGCCCAGCGTCGGATGGGTGACGTCCATCGCTCCCGCCATTCAGTTTGGCTTTACCCCCATCATGTGCGAAGCGGATCCGGATACATTCGGACTCGATCTAAACCATCTGGAAGAACTCCTGAAACGTCATGAACCGCACACGGTCCTGCTGGTGCAGGTGCTGGGGGTCCCCCATCGCATGACTGAGTTGCAGGCGCTCAAAGACCGTTACGGGTTTTATCTTCTGGAAGACGCCTGTGCTGCAATCGGAGCGGAATACGAAGGCAAGAAAGTAGGAACCTTCGGCGACATGGCGAGTTTCTCATTTTATTTCGGGCACCAGATGTCCACTATCGAGGGCGGCATGGTGTCTACCAGTGACAAGCGGTTGGCGGATCTGCTGTTGATGTTGCGCAGCCATGGATGGAGCAAGGACCTGGATCCCGTCAGGCACCAGGCATTGGTCTCGGAGTATCAGATCGACGACTTTCACGCTCCCTTTGTGTTTTATGAGCCGGGCTTCAATCTGCGCTCAACCGACTTGAACGCGTTTATCGGCATTGAGCAACTTCGCAAGCTGGATTGGATGACCGGTCGCCGGCAGGCGAACCACGCGCTGTATCTGGAGAAGCTCGGAGCCCGTTTTTATACGCAACGTCCGCCCAAGGACAGTAAGGTGTCCAGCATCTCATTCGGCCTCCTTGCGGACTCTCCGGAGCAACGACGACGGATTGTTCGAGCACTTGTCGCCGAAGGAGTTGAGACGCGCATTTTCTCCGCCGGCAACTTAGGCCTACATCCGTTCTGGATAAACCGCTATGGGAAAGCGAGCTTTCCAATCGCTGATCGAGTGCATTACTGCGGGTTTTTCCTGCCTAATCATGCGTTGATGAATGAACAAGACGTAAGCCAGATCGCCCGGGTCGTACTGGAGGCCGCAGGATGAGCTTGTCTCTCCCGCAACGCGTGCATTCAGCTGTGGTCTGCCATCTGCCCGTCATGAGCCTGCGCCCTGTGCCGGTCGCCCCGGCAGAACCACCCCAACCTTACGATCTTCACGCATAAGGGAGCTTGTTCGACCATGACGACACCTGGAACACATGTGCTCGTGACCGGCGGAGCGGGCTATATCGGCTCCGTGCTCAGCCGACAGCTGCTTGATCGAGGATATCGGGTGACGGTCCTGGATAATTTTCTCTATCGTCAGAACAGTCTGATGGACTGTTGTGGCGAAGACGGTTTCCAGGTAGTTCGCGGTGACTGTCGCGATGAACGACTGATCACTGATTTGCTGCGGCATGCGGACATCATTATCCCGCTCGCGGCCCTTGTGGGCGCCCCTCTCTGCGATCGAGACCGGATCGGGGCCTACACGGTAAATTATGAAGCGGTGCAGCTGCTCTGCAAACTCTCATCGCCTCAGCAACAAATTATTTTTCCCGTCACCAACAGCGGCTATGGGATCGGAACGCCGGGCGTGGCTTGCACCGAAGATTCCCCGCTTCGCCCCATCAGTCTGTATGGCGAGACCAAAGTGAAAGCGGAGCGAGTCGTGCTGGATCGTGGCAATGCCATTACCCTCCGTCTCGCGACGGTGTTTGGGGTTTCACCTCGAATGCGGATGGATTTACTCGTCAACGATTTTGTCTGGCATGCCGTGCATGACCGGGCGGTCGTCGTCTTCGAAGGTCACTGCAAGCGGAACTATATTCACCTGCGGGATGTCGTGCGCGCATTTCTTCACGCGATCGATCATTTCGGTCAGATGAAGGATCGGCCCTACAACGTGGGGCTAGATGACGCGAATCTGTCGAAGCTCGAACTCTGCCGGGAGATTCAGCGAATCATTCCTCACTTCGTGTCCTTTGAAGCACCCATCGGCGAGGATCCTGATAAGCGGGACTACATCGTGTCCAATCAGCGATTACTGGCAACCGGGTTCAAGCCGGATTGGTCCTTGGAGCGCGGGATCCGTGAACTGATCAAGTGTTACACGATTATCAAAGCCGGACAATATGCCAATGTTTAAGGCGACACCACGCGAGGAAGGACGTGCAGAATGATTATCAGCCGCACACCTTTCCGCATGTCATTTTTCGGAGGTGGCACCGATTATCCGGTGTGGTTTCGCGAGCACGGCGGAGCTGTTCTCGCCACGACCATCGATAAGTATTGCTATATCACCTGCCGGCGTCTTCCGCCTTTTTTCGAGCACCGCACCCGCATCGCCTACTCGCGCATTGAGCTGGTGAACAATCATCAGGAGATCGAGCATCCGGCGGTACGCGGCGTGCTCAAGTATCTCAATATCAACGACGGTCTCGAAATCCACCACGACGGGGACTTGCCTGCCCGCACGGGACTGGGCTCCAGCTCCTCATTTACAGTGGGCCTGCTGCACACGCTATACGCATTGCAGCACATCATGCCGAGTAAAGCGCAGCTCGCGCAGGCGGCCATTCATGTCGAGCAGGATGTGCTGGGGGAAGCCGTCGGGTGCCAGGATCAGGTGCTTGCCGCGCAAGGCAGCCTCTGTCGGGTCAATTTTTTTCAGAACGGGGAGATCGGCCATACGCCGATCGTGATTCGGCCGGAACGGCTCGCCGCGTTTCAGGACCATCTGCAACTCTACTTCACAGGATTTTCACGGATCGCTTCCGAGGTGGCGCGTGAGCAAATCGACCGGACTAAACAACGCCAGGGCGAACTCTTCACCATGCTGCAGATGGTCGAAGAAGGTATTGCCGTGCTCACCGGCAATCGCGATCTGGTTGAGTTCGGAACATTACTGCATGACGCCTGGATGCTGAAACGCCGGCTGACCTCCCGCATTACCACCCCGGCCATCGACGATATTTACACCGCAGCCAGATCGGCTGGGGCGCTAGGCGGAAAATTATTGGGCGCGGGGGGCGGAGGGTTCATGTTGTTCTTTGCAAAACCTGAAGATCACCAGCGGATCCGGCTGGCCTTGCCGGGCTTGTTGCAGGTGCCGTTCAAATTCGAAGGGCTGGGGAGTCAGATCGTGTTTTATCAGGAGGACCATCTCATGCTGGATGACGTCTGGGCGCAGAGTTCGGCTCAGACGGCCTCCCAATTAAAAGCCGCTCTCATTGGAAAGGCGGCCTGACGATGAGCGCGCTTACCGACTGCGATGTCATCATCCTGTGCGGAGGGCTGGGCACTCGGCTTCAATCCGTCGTGCAAGATCGTCCAAAATCGATGGCCGAAATTCACGGCCGCCCATTCGTTTCTCTGATCGTCGATCACTACGTGCGCCACGGCGCGCGCCGATTCATTTTCAGCACGGGTCACCGCGGCGAGATGATCGAAGAATGGTTCGGGCGCCACCGTGGGTCCTACGACACGATGTTTATCCGCGACCCCACGCCGCTCGGGACCGGCGGAGCCCTGGCACAAGCCATGACATTGGTGCGGAGCAATCCTGTCCTGGTGCTGAACGGGGATTCTCTGTGCGAGATCGATCCGTCGCGGCTGTTGCGCTTTCATGCGCTCAAACGAGCGCGCGCGACCGTCGCGGTGACCCATCAAGAGGACCGGCCAGACACAGGATCGGTCATACTGGCCGAGGACGATCGTGTGCTCTCGATAATTGAAAAACCACGGATTCGCATGAGCGGCTACGACAGTGCTGGAATTTATGTGATTGATCGCGCCATTTCGTCGCTCTTTCCATCCAACAGTCCTTGGTCGCTAGAACGGGACCTGCTTCCCAAACTGGTGACGCAAGGGTTCTATGGATTCGTGACCGCAAGCTCACTGTACGATATCGGCACACCCGACCGACTGGCGCGGTTTCGGGATGTCTGGCAAGAGACGTCGTCCCACCTGCCGATACACTCGCGCCACCATGCACAAGGATCGGTCGCGTAATGGCGCCTCGCACCGCACTCGCTGCCTCGCCCGATCACAACCTTTCCTTCTCCGATCGAGGAGAGCGATTGATCGGCCAGGAAATGTTTCGGGTGCTGGATCGCGCTCAAACCTTGGAACGCCAGGGCCACTATATTTATCACTTAGAATTGGGCAACCCGCGTATGGCGCCTCCGCCTCAAATTATTGACGCGACCATGCAGGCGCTTCGAGCCAAACAACTCGGTTATGCGCCAATGGCCGGCATCAGTGAGTTGCGCGCGGCAGTGGCCGCTCGATATTCACTGCTGACGGGGCACCCGTTGACGGATGCTCATGTCGTCATCAGCCCGGCGAATCTTCTTATTCACCAATTTCTCGACATTACCTGCGATCCCGGCGATCGCCTTGTCCTGTTCATGCCGGCATTTCCCTCCTACTTGGCCGCGGCCAGCCATTTGGGACTTCATGTCACCGCCATACCGCTGACTGAAGCAGAAGGGTTTCATCTCACGCGCGAGAGCGTGGAACAGGCACTTTCAAACAGGCCGAAAGCGATCATCCTGAACAACGCCAACAATCCAACCGGAGCCTTGTACAGCCAGGCTATTGTGCAAGAGCTTACGAGCCGCTGCGAGGAAGCAGGAATTTGGCTCTTGAGTGACGAAACCTACGCCGATCTATCCTTTGACGAGTCCTTCTCCACGCTGGCGTCCTCAGAGTCAGTCCATGTGGTGGCAATCTCCTCGTTTTCAAAGGTGTTTTCTATCCCGGGATTCCGGACCGGCTATGCGTTGGCCCATGAAGCGGTCACGACAAAATTGGCGCTGTCCAATTCAACGCTCTATTCCTGCCTTCCCGCTTTCACTCAACTGGGTTGCCTCGCCGGACTGGGGGTCATGGACAAATACCTTGCGGAGGTTCGGGCTCGCAGCGCGCGCCTGATTGGCACTTGCGCCGACCAGATCAACCGTTCCGGAGTCTTGCGCTGCCATGCACCGGAGTCGGGATTTTATCTCTTCATCGACATCGCCAGTACCAATCTTGACGACATGACCTTTTGCCGGCGGCTGCTCGACGAACAACATACGGCTGTCACACCGGGTCGTAGCTTTGGGGCAAACTACACGTCGTTTATTCGACTGGCTACATGTGGGCAGGAGGCAGATGTTCTCGAAGGCGTCTCACGCACCATCGCTTTTGCGCAGCACGTGGGAGGGTGCCATGTCCAAGCCGCTTGATGTATTGCTCGTGACTCCTCCCAGCCGGGTGCAGGTCTATCAGGATCTGAGCCGGGATCTGGCGGCCATCGAGCCCCCGGTCTGGTCGGGGTTGATTGCGACCTATCTCCGGCAGCATAGCTGCTCGGTCGCCATCCTTGATGCAGAGGCTCAAGGGTTGAATCACGAACAGACCGCGCAGCAGATCGCCGCCGTCTCTCCCAGGTTGGTAGTTTTTGTGATCTATGGCCAACAACCGTCGGCCTCCACCCAATGCATGCCGGCCGGCCGGAAGGTTTGCGAGATCTTGAATACCCTCAGCGACATTCCCACCATGGTCATGGGTACGCATCCCTCAGCGCTGCCACAGCGTACCTTGCTCGAAGAACCCTATACCTATGTTTGTCAGGGCGAAGGTCCGGCTACCATTCTCGGGCTGCTGATCGCCTTGCGCGCCCCGCAACATTCCCTGCGTGAAGTTCCTGGCCTATGGCATAGGGAAGACGGCACTCCGGTAGGGAACGCGCCGGCACCGCTCCTGACGAATCTGGACCGTGATGTGCCGGGCCAGGCTTGGGATCTTCTGGATATGACTCGATATCGCGCTCACAACTGGCATTGCTTCGGGAATTTGGATGCGAGATCTCCCTATGCATCGTTGCAGACCAGCTTGGGTTGTCCCTTCACCTGCTCATTTTGCTGCATCAATGCGCCCTTTACCACGCCCATGTTGCGGACCTGGAGCCCGGACAACGTCATCGGCCAGATCGACCGGCTGGTCCGGGAGTATGGAATCACCAACATCAAGATTCCGGATGAGATGTTTGTCCTGAATCGGCGGCATGTGGTCGGCATTTGCGACCGAATCATCCAGCGAGGCTACCGACTCAATATCTGGGCCTACGCGCGAGTGGATACCGTGCAGGACGAGGTGTTGGCTAAATTGGCTCGAGCAGGATTTACCTGGCTGGGCCTGGGCATTGAATCCGGCAGTCAACATGTGAGGGACGGCGTAGAAAAAGGCCGATTCGGCGAACGTGACATCATTGCAACGGTCGACAAAATTCGTTCGTACGGCATTCATGTCGCCGCCAACTATATCTTCGGATTACCCGACGATACCGTGGACAGCATGCGGGCGACCCTGGATCTTGCCCTCGCCCTCAATACGGAATGGGCTAACTTTTACTGTGCCATGGCCTACCCTGGGTCAGCGCTCTACGCGCTCGCGAAACAGAAACAATGGGCCTTGCCGGATGATAGGGGAGGGCCCGGCTGGATCGGCTATTCGCAACATGCCTACGACAGCCGCCCCTTGCCCACTGAATGCCTTGCGGCCACGGAGGTCTTGGCCTTCCGAGATCGCGCATTTTTAGAATATTTCGGCCACCCGCGTTACCTGAGTATGCTGCACAAGACCTTTGGGGAGCGCATCGCTGTCCATGTCAAAGAGATGTGCAGTCATCACGTGCGGCGCCGTCATCATGATGTCGCAGTCACACCGGCTGCCTAGAAACAGAGGGAAGGAGTCTTCATGATCAAGGTTGCGGACTTCATCATCAATACGCTGGCGGAACGGGGCATCGACAAGATGTTTGTGGTCTATGGCGCCGCCAATGGCGACTTGATCGACGCGTTCACCCGCACGGGCTCTACCGAATATGTCGCGGTGATGCATGAGCAGGCCGGAGGCTTCGCGGCAGAAGGGTATGCCAAGGTCAAAGGTCGGCCCGGAGTGGCGATCGCCACCAGCGGGCCCGGCGGAATGAATCTGCTGACCGCTATGGGAAACTGCTTTTACGATTCTATTCCGTGCGTCTTTCTCACCGGTCAGATCAATTCGCGCTTCCTCCGACCAGATCCGTCCATCCGGCAAATTGGATTTCAAGAAACCGACATCGTGGCAATGGCGGCGCCAGTCACCAAGTATGCCAAGATGATTGTGAAGGCGGACGACGTCCGGTACGAGCTTGAGAAGGCCCTCTGGCTCAGTCAGCAAGGGAGGCCGGGGCCCGTATTGCTGGACATCCCTCTCGACATTCAAAAAACTCTCGTCGATGCCAAACAACTCATCGGGTTCGAACCACCGGCGGCCGCGAGTTTTGATCTGACGGTGGTGGATGACCAGATCGGGCGGTTCATCGCAGAACTTCAGAAGGCAGAACGGCCGGTCATTTTGGTCGGCGGTGGGGTGCGCTTGGCCGATGCGCAAGATGACGTGCGTGAACTGGGCCGTCGATTGAACGTCCCTTGTTTCCCTACCTGGAATGCGCTGGATGTCATCACCTCCGACTACGAAAACTACGGCGGCCGCGTCGGCACCTATGGCGGAGCCGGACGCAATTTCGGCATTCAGAACAGCGACCTGTTGTTATCCATCGGCAGCCGTATTTCCGGTCGAATCACCGGAGGGAATGTGCAGAGTTTTGCGCGCCAAGCCAAGAAGTATCTGGTAGAGATCGATCCGGCCATGGTGCAGCGAAAATTTCAGCAGGTGCCCTTCGATGTCAACATTCTGTGCGATGCAAAAGTGTTTACACGGCGTCTGCTCGCCGCGCTCGATCGACGCAGCCGGCCTCTCCCTGATTACTCAGGTTGGACGGCACAGGTCATGGAATGGAAGCGTCAGTATGACCCGGTTCGCGCGGAGTTCTTCGCCCAAGGCGAACGGGTGCATCCCTATGCGTTCATGCGGCGCTTATCCGAAAAAATGGGCGCCACGGACATTCTGGTCGGTGATTGCGGGGGCAACATCGTCGTCAGCAACCACGCGTTCGAAACCAAGTACGGACAGCGAAACCTGACCAACAACGGCAATTCGCCGATGGGTTTCTCCTTTGCCGGGGCCATGGGCGCGTGGTTTGCCGATCCTGCGCGTCAAGTCGTCTGCACCATCGGTGACGGTGGATTCAATATGAATCCTCAGGAACTGCAGACTTTCGTCAACTATGGCGTCAAGGTAAAGACCTTCATCCTCAACAATCACATTTACGGCATTACCAAGGCATACCAGGAGACGAATTTCCAAGGACGCGCGGAGGCGTGCGGGCCGAAAGGATACAACCCTCCTGACTTTTTGAAACTCGTCCAGGCGTACGGAATCAAGACCGTGGCCCTCGGCAAACATGCCGAGATGGATGCCAAAATCGACGAGGTGCTTCAGTTCGACGGTCCGGTGGTTTGTGATGTGGACATGCACGAGTTTCACACCTATGAGCCGCGAATCTTCGGATGGAAGACTCCCATCGAAGATATGTACCCCTACCTGCCGCGTGAAGAGTTCCGAGCCAACATGGTGATCGAACCGGCAGAGGGCTGGATGAGCCCGGAATATCCTGACGTCGTTCGCCGAAACGACCAGTCACAGCCGTAGGGGGACCGTTATGTCGCATGGTGATACCGGTTCGAACGAAGTCACGCCGCTGGATGTCGAGTACTACCAGTTCTGCCGTGAACAGATGCGCCCGTATTTCGGTCGCGTGATGTGGGCGTCGCAAGGACTCCCGCTTCGCCATGTGGTGATGCAGGAGCTGGTGCGTCTGGAGGCGGCGCGTCACGGGAAAAACCCATTTCATATTCTTGAAGTAGGGTCCTGGGCAGGGGGGTCGGCCGTGACTTGGGCGGAAGCCTTAGCTAGGCACCATCGGGCCAACGGTCGTGTCCTGTGTGTCGACCCATGGAAGCCTTACTTCGATGTGGCTAAACGGCCGGCGGCTGCAGTGTACCGGGAAATGTCGGAGGCCCTCGCGAAGGATACGATCTACGAATTATTTTTGCATAACATCGCCACCGCTGGTTATGCAGGCCTAGTCCTGCCTCTCAGAGGGGCTGCCACAGTCATGTTGCCGGCCCTTCCGCGAAATTATTTTGATCTCGTATTCGTCGATGGCGATCATTCCTACGCGGCCGTGTTGGCTGATATCACGGCGGCCGCAGGGCTGATCAAGGATGGGGGAGTGTTGTGCGGCGATGATCTCGAGCGCCAACGCTTCGAGATCGATGAGGCCTATGCACGCACACAGATTGAGTCGGATTACATTCGGGATCCGCGCTCAGGCCATGAATACCATCCTGGCGTGACATTGGCTGTCGGTGAATTGTTTGGTGAGGTCGCCCATGTGGCTGGATGCTGGGCTGTCCGCAAGCGTGGTACGGGATGGGAGAGATTCGACATGTCGAATGTGGCCTGTTCGCCAGATCACATTCCCCATCACCTCACCCGCCGAGACCCGGCAGCAGATCGTGAATTTCAAGGATGGCGCGAGCGACGATACCGGCCGACGAGTCACGTTGTGGCCAGGGAACCGGAAGACCATGCGCTGACCCGGCCAGTCTCGACGGGCAGGACGGTACCTGCAGCAAGCGCCAAGCCGCGCGCCTTGTTGATTCAGTTAGAGTTCGAAACCTGGGCTACCGCACGTCCATGGACGTACAGCGCGGCCTTCGGCGTACAGGAAGGCTTGTTAGCCAACGGAGTCGAGTGTGTGACCGTTCCAGCCATCGCCGAGAATCCCTGCGCAAGTCCGACATCCTGGGTCTACCATGCCAAGCAAGCCCTAGCGGGTCAGCACTTCGACCAAGTATGGTTGTGGCTGATCCACACTCCGCTTGATCAGGCCATTCTTGAATGGGTCGCGGAACTCGCGCCCGTGCGAGTCGGGGTGCTGATGGAGTCTCTCCGGTACGATGCGGAAGACTATGCCTGGGCGCCGCAGTTGAAACATCGGCAAGGACAACTCGAAGCGCAACTGCCTTATCTGACTCACGTGCTGGCTCCCGATGAGCAAGACGCGGCCGAACTCAACAGGCACGGATCAGCCAATGCGCTCTGGTGGCCGCCGATGGTGCCGGAACGATTCATTATCCATCCCTCCGGCAGCCCTACGCAATCACAAGCCGTCTTCCACGGCACGCCCTATGGACGCCGTCGGGATTGGGTGAGCCACTCACATCTCACAGGCCGACTCCATTGCGTTAAAGCGGCGCAGCCTCAGACCAAGAACCAGCGCTTGTTCGATCAGCTGCAACAGACGGCCGCTCAGTACCTTCGTGAAGGCCACGCGGTGACCGAGGCCGCCATCCATGAATACGTTCAGGCGCTGCAACAGATCCGACTCGCCGAGTTCACTGAATGGATGGCGCACCTTCTGCAGTGGCCGGCTATTGTAAACTTACCGAGCTTGGCCAAGTTTTATGGCGGCCGTGTCATCGAGGCCATGGCGGCGGGACGGCCCGTGATTTCCTGGAGTATTCCCGATCATCCGAAGAACCTGAGCTTGTTTGAGCCGGAGAGAGAAATTCTGTTGTTCCAACAGGACGACCCGGGCGGACTTGCTCAGCATATTGATCGCATCCTGCATGATCGTCCGTTTGCCAACGCGCTGGCGCAACAAGCACAGAACAAGATCAGGCTGTATCACACGGCCGAACGTCGACTGCAGGGCACGCTGGAGTGGATTCGAACCGGACAATTACCAGACTACGGGCAGTCGACCCACGGCGATCAACGAACATTCGAGACAGCTACGTCTAGACTGGCACAGCACCCCTCAACGAGTGACGCTATAAACCGCCGGAATGTTCGAACGCCCCAGTCATCATTACGCGAGACGACTATGGATCAGAACGCATTTTATGTGGATCTGTTTGTCAATAAACCCGCTTGGTCAACGCCCGACCCGAATCCCGACGAGGCGGCCCGCTGGTCAAAGATCGCCTCATTTCTTGAATGTATCTTGCGGGAGGCACGGCAAAACAATCCCGAGCGAACCCTCCGGATTCTTGATGTGGGATGTGGGCGTGGATGGCTGACGAATCTTGCGACGGCCTATGGCGCATGCGAAGGAATTGAGCCGGTCGCGGGGGTGATCGAGCATGCGCGACGCATGTTTCCCCATCTCCGGTTTGAAGCTGGCACGCCCGAAACCCTATTGGCGCGATCAGACTTCAAGCCGTTCGACATCGTCCTCTGTTCGGAAGTTATTGAACATGTCCCGCACGCAAACAAACCGGTATTCGTGCAACAACTCGCGCAACTTCTCACTTCTGATGGGTATCTCGTACTGACGACACCGAGGGGAGACGTGTGGAATGAGTGGCAGAAGATCGCTCCGCCGAATCAGCCCGTGGAAGATTGGGTGACAGAGCAACAGCTCGGTCAGTTGTTAAGCGACGGGGGATTTCGTCATTTGGGCCTGGAACGAATCCCGATCGAGGTCCCGTCATTGCGGTATTTTCCAGCCGCCACGCCCCACGATGTTCGAAGCGTGAAGCTCCTGCCGATCTATCAAGTATGGGCCTGTCGCCGCACGACGACTGCTGTCTCGCCATCGATTGCCTATACCAAGCCTCCGATGGTCTCGGTCATTGTGCCGACGTATAACCGGCCTGAACGGTTGCGTGCCGCGCTCGACAGCGTGAATCGACAACAATATCGGGATTTTGAAGTAATCGTGGTCAATGACGGCACCATTCCGGTCGAATCCGTCGTATCGGACGTGAACCAGGCCGGGCGCATCACCCTGGTGAACCACGATCGCAATCGGGGGCTGGCCGCGTCACGTAATACCGGCCTTCGTCTCGCCAAAGGCGTCTATATTGCCTATCTCGATGACGACGACCGATTTCTGCCCGATCACCTCGGCACCCTCGTCGCTTGTCTCGAACGCGGCGAGCACCACGTCGCCTACTCGGATGCCTGGCGTGTGATCGAGCATCAAGTAAACGGAATCATCGCCGAAGCGGGTCGCGATCGGCCCCATTCCTCTGACTTCTCCGCCTCTCGATTGCTCGTTGAAAACTATATCCCGGTTCTGTGCTTGATGCATCGCCGGTCTTGTCTGGATGACGTCGGGTTGTTCGACGAATGCCTGTTCGTGCATGAAGATTGGGACCTCTGGATCAGACTCGCTACACTATATGCCTTCGCACATATCCCCCGTACGACCGCAGAATTCACCTGGCGGAGCGATGGATCATCCATGTCCAGTCGCGATCAGGATGCCTTCACGCGAACCATGGATATCATTTATCGAAAATACTTTTCTTATACGGCGGGGCATCCGAACATCCTGGCAGCTCAGCGAGAGCGTTTGAAGGGAATGAAGGCACGCGTCAGCCCCACCCCGTACCACTGCTCTATCATTATCCCTGTGTGGAACAATATCGCTCTTACGCAGCAATGTCTGATGGCGCTCGCGGATGTCACCGAGGGCGCGACGTTCGAAGTGGTCGTGGTCGACAACGGGTCCACCGATGGCGTGCAGGATTTTCTGCAGACGCTCGGCGGAGATGTGCAAGTCATTCGCAATCAAGACAATCTTGGATTTGCCAAAGCCTGTAACCAGGGCGCGCGGGCGGCGCGAGGGGAGTACCTGGTTTTTCTGAATAACGACACGATTCCCTTGAACGGATGGCTGACGGCACTGATCGAGGAAGTCCGCACCCATTCAGATGTGGCGGTCGTCGGCAGCAAACTGCTGTACGAAGACGGCACCATTCAACATGCGGGTGTCGCCTTCTCTCGTGAGTGGTTCCTGCCCTATCACATCTACCGCGGTTTCGATGCCCATGCCGCCAGCGTGTCCCGTCGCCGAGAACTGGATTGTGTGACCGCGGCCTGCATGCTCGTGCGTCGAGAGGCCTTCGAGGAAGTAGGCGGATTCGATGAAGGGTACCGAAATGGGTTTGAGGATGTCGATCTGTGTCTCAAGATTCGGGAGAAAAACCGGAAGATCATCTATCAGCCCCAGAGCGTGCTCTATCATTTGGAGAGCCGCACGCCGGGACGAAAGGCCCATGACCTTGACAACAGCCGACGCCTTCACGAACGCTGGGCAGCGTCTTGGTGGCTCGCCGACGAAGATCGTATCCACTTCGAGGATGGGTATGCCCTGCACACCTATGTGGATGACGGAAAACTCGGCTATCGCCTCCGCCTCATCGACGATCCTACAACACGAGCGGAACGAGGCCTCGTAGCAGAGGTACAATCTGGCGCCCATCGGCGGGATCTAGAGAAGGTCGTCGAACTCCTGACACGCGTCGATGAGTGGCCGGCGGATGTGTGGATCCTTCGCTGGGCGGCTCTCCTCTGTCTGGGGGTCATGCATCCGCGGCTAGCCATTCCGTTCTGGCGACGCGTGCTGATGTTAGAGGAGGATGCGCAAGGCCGCATCGCGCTCGCCAAACATGCGCTCGAATCAGAATCCCTCGACGAGGCGGACGTGCATCTGGCCGCCCTGCTGAGGAATGAGCCCTCGCATGGAGAAGGCTGGTTACTGCGCGGGATCGTCGCCATGCAACAGAATACATACGCAGAGGCGGAAAGCGCCTTTGAACGAGCCAAGCTGTCCGGCGCGGATCCACGCAAGGCATCGCTAGGAATGGTCATGGCCGCGATGGGCGCCAACCGATCAGAAAAGGCCTGGGACCTAATACTTCCGCTCTCCGCAGACCACCCGGACGATGAAGAATGCATGCACTGGCTCCTGCGTTGTGGAACGGCCCTCGAACGGTGGGATGCTGTGAGCTCGCGGCTCACAACCTTTCTCATTCGCAATCCCGGCAATATGGCCTTGCGGTTTGCGCTTGCCGGTGTGTTGCTCAGATCCGGCAGGCGGACAGAGGCTCGGCGGGAATGTGACATGCTCAGCGCCCTGGATCCTACCTTTGATGGGTTGAGTGAGCTCACGAGAATGCTGGCCGAACCACCGCCAAAGTTGGTTCCACATCATGCTGCCTGAACCAGCAGCTGAGAGCCGAGCCCTGGTGATTCAACAGGCACGGTTGGGAGATCTCGTGCAATCGCTTCCTGCGATTGAGGCCGTGCGAGCATGTTATGCCGATCGTCCAGTGGATCTTCTATGCCCGACCCCCTTGGGACCTGTCCTCGCGAGGTCCCAAGCCATTCGCCGAATCATACCCTGGGACGGTGGTCAGTGGCGGGTATGGGTCGATCAATGGACGCAGGATCCGGCAGCGACCTTGCGCACAATTCAGAACTTCATCGCCTCGCTTGGGGACATCGAATATGACCGCGTCTACAATTTGAATCAGCACGCACGAGGCATTTTGATGGCGCATTTGTTTACGAGCCACTCCGTGGAAGCCAGCCAAAGGACGCAAACGAATTCAGGCGTGAACCCATGGACGCTGTATCTCCGACAGGTGGCCAAGGAGCGTGGAAAAAATCGCGTACATCTGGCGGATGCGTGGTGCGGCCTGTGCGGGGTGAAACCGCGTGGCCGTGCGCCTATCTTGGATCTCGAAGGGGCCGCGCTTCCTGAGGATCTCACCCAAATCGGCCAACAGAAAGGACTGTGGGTTGCTGTTGTAACCGGGGCAGGGGATTCGGCACGTTGTATTTCGCCCGTTGTGTGGGCTCATTGGATTCGGGAGTTCCTGACGCAGGTGGATGATGGGCAGGTGGTCTTGATCGGAAGCGGGCAGGAGCGTGAGGCCGGGCAGGCAATTTTGGAAATGAGTCCAACTTTATTGCAGGGACGCGTATGGGACACGACCGGTCGTACGACGCTCCCTCAGCTCATGACCTTGCTAACCAAGTGCCGTTGGACGGTTGGGGCGGACACTGGACCACTGCATTTGGCCACCGCTCTCGGTAGCCGTGCGTTGGGACTCTACTTCGCGCGCGCCCGGGTCCACGAAACCGGTCCCTATGGGGAAGGCCATTGGGTCTATCAATATTCAACCCAGGAGCAGCCAGACAATTGGCCCATCGAGGAGAGTATTGAATTGATATGTGATGGGCGCCTTCGCCCGGCCCCTGGATGGTCCCTTTGGAGGAGTCACTTGGATCAATGGGGTGTCTGCTTCGAGGACGGCTCCGCACCACACGAGGCTGATCTACAACGAGCCACTGTCTGGCAATCACTTTCTCCCACTTTGTATGAATCGGCGGCCGCATGAACATATTCAACGAGAACATCACCAGGTTGTCCAGTCGGTATCCGGAGCTGGCAGCCGTCACAAGATCCGCTGCCGGAGGAGCTCTTACAATCGAACCATCTCGCAAGGGCACCCCCTCGGCGCAGCGATCCGGTCGATGGATTCATAGCGCCTATGATCCCGTTCGTGAAGCGGACACCTGGGCGAACACCCACGCGCCGCTTTGCCAACCCGGAGAGACAATCGTCATCGCCGGAGTCGGACTGCTCTACCATGTGGAGGCGCTTCGCAATCGTCTTTCACCGGATTGCTCCATTGCAGTGCTGATTCCCAATATCCAAGAATTCCACGACAGTCTATCGACTCGCGCACTAGGCCTTTGGAGCGAACGCATTACCTGGCTTTTCGGAACGCCTTTGGAGAGCGCACAGAAGCTCGCAGCAACCGGTCGGCCTTTGCGCTGTCTCTCCTATACACCGGCCGCTCACCCGGATGCCGACTTCCACCAGGCGTTTCAGCAGGTCCTGCGTCGCCATATCGCGAGCCACACCGGAGGCCAACTGACTATTACATTGGTGGGGCCGATTTATGGCGGGTCGCTGCCGATCGCTCATTATGTGAAGCGCGCGCTTGAAACCCTTGGCCATAAGGTGCAGTGGATCGATCATAGCCTTCATGCAGCGAGCTACGAAGCTATGGGCAGGCTGAAAGACGCGCGCAATCGGCAGCTGATGCAAAGCCGCATGGCCGAAGTGTTGAGCCAATGGACCTTGGCTTCGCTGGCTGAATCCCCTCCAGACCTCGTGTTGTCGCTGGCCCAGGCTCCCCTGACATTGCCGGTCTTGGAGCACTTGCGCAAAAAGAATTTTCTGACGGCGATGTGGTTTGTGGAAAACTATCGTCATCTCACCTATTGGCAACAGATGGCGCCGGGGTATGACTACTGGTTTGTCTTTCAGCAGGGCCAATGCCCTGGTGCCTTCCGGCAGGCAGGCGCGAAAAATGTGAGCTATTTGCCGATGGCCGCAGACCCGGCCATCCATCACCCAATGACTCTGTCGGATAAAGACCGACGTGACTATGGGGCGGACGTGTCATTCGTCGGCGCCGGATACGCCAATCGCCGGCAACTGTTCCCCGCACTCCTCCGGCAACCCTGGTCATTCAAACTCTGGGGGAATGAATGGGAGGGCGCCGATGATCTTCAATCCGTACTGCAATTGAACGGCACCCGGATCGATACCCTCACGTGCATGAAGGTCTTCAATGCCACAGCCATCAATCTCAATCTGCATTCCACCACCGGAGTTGGGCTGGATCCACAGGCGGATTTCGTCAATCCACGCACCTTCGAATTAGCCTCCTGTGGGGCCTTTCAATTGGTCGACCACCGCTCATTGCTCCAGGAATTTTTCACTGCTCAGGAGATGGTCTCGTTTCGAACCTTTAATGAGGTTCCAGGACTGGTAGGACAATGGTTAGGAGATTCTGCAGCTCGACAAGCCATGTCAGCTGCCGCTCAGGCACGCGTCTTAGGCGCGCATACCTACGCGCATCGAATGAAGGATCTGCTCTCGCACATCGGTGTCTCCCAGCCGGATCGAGTCGGCGCTGTCTTGCGAGGCGATCGGCAGCAAGAGGCGTTGCTCACACGTTGCGCGAATGATCCTCCGCTGGAAGCACTCCTCAAGGAATGTCCGGCAGGCCAGCGGATCGAACTGAAAGATCTGGCGGCGCGAGTCCGGGCCAAGGGACCTTCGTCGACTCTTAAGCGAGATGAACTCATGGTGCTGATGCTGGATGAATATCGGAGTGAGACCCGAGATTTGGTATGAGCAAACAGGTGCTTCTCATAAACATCACCCGGATGGGCGACCTCGTCCAAATGGGCACGCTCTTGCAGCGTCTACAGCATGAGTGGCCAGGCGCTGCGGTCGATCTCGTCGTCGACCGACGGTTCGCGTCGGTGGCCAGCCTCCTCCCGCATCTGCGACATGTCGTAGCCTATGATTTTCACGGTCTGGTCGATGAGAGCCGGGCACAAGCGAAGGACGTTGTGACCCTTTTCCAAGACATAACTCGATGGGCAGCGCCATTGGTGGAGGCGCAGTACGACCGCGTCATCAACCTGACCTTCAACCGGCGAAGCGGGTTTCTCACTTCCTATGTCGGCGCCAGAGAAATACGCGGTATCGCGGCCCCGAAGGATGGGGACGTAGCCATTCACAACCCCTGGATGGCCTATCTGACCGACGTGCACAACCAACGTGCCTTCAATCAGTTCAATTTGGTTGATATTTATGCATTAGGCGGGAGCGGCCCTGGACCCTTTGCGCCTTTGTCGATTACCGTGCCTCTTAGTACCGACCGGTGGGCACGCGAATTTCTCTCGCCCTATGGTGCTGGAGACCAGACTACCTGGGTTGCGGTGCAGGTCGGTGCCAGCGATTCAATGAAGGCGTGGCGGCCTGAGTTGTTCGGCCAGACCTTAGCCAGCCTGAGTAGGCGAACAAAGGTTGGTTATGTTTTCATCGGTACCGAGGAAGAGCGGAAAGTCAGTCTTCTCGCCCAGCGAGCCTATCAACAGGCCGGAGGAACCGGCCACCTGTGCGAAGCGATCGGCCGGACGGCGCTGCCTCAGTTAGCGGCCTTGTTGAAGCAATGCCGATTGCTCCTGACGAACGACACCGGACCAATGCATTTGGCGGTGGGGGTGGGGACTCCGGTCGTCGATCTCTCGGTCGGCCATGTGGACTTTCGCGAAACGGGTCCCTACGGGCCAGGCCATTTGATCGTGCAGCCGGACATGGCCTGTGCGCCCTGTGGATTCGATCAGGTCTGTTTTCATCACGCGTGTAAGGACCGAATTGTGCCGGACCAGATCGCGGCCCTCTGCGCATATGTACTGAGTGGAGCCGAGTTCCCCGAGGGCACCACCGGGATCAGAATCTATGGCTCTCGGATTGATGAAGATGGGTTGGGAAGCGCCCGACTTTTAGCGGGACGTGAAGATGCCACGGTCGACTGGTACGGTCGGTTCTGGCGAAGGTTTTGGTTTGAGCAATTCACCGGCACTGCTAGTCAGATTTCGCCGTGCGAGGGGGGCCCGCAGGATTATGATGAGGCGCTGCAGTGTTTTCATCGTCTCACGCCCCTCGTGCGCGCGCTCGTGTCCTATGCAAGAGAAATGGTGCGGTTAGCCAAACAGCATCCGTTGCCCGTCTCCGCGTTGCAACAGTTGCAACTCCGTGAGCGCGCAGACCGTCAGCAGGCCGTTACCCTCAGTCTGCAAAGTCCGTCGACCGCTTCCCTCGCTGTGGCGCTCTTGCGCGACACGCACAATGACGACGGAAACGAGCTGACGGCCATGGTGCTGGCTCGGCTGGCAACCTATCAACGATGGCAGGGAAGACTGAACCAGGTTATCACATATTTTAATTCGCTTCGAAACGGCCGAGTGAAGTCACACGCCATCCCCATGGCACGATCTGCCTAGCAACAATACGATGAAGGTGGATATCTTTTTGGAGGAGCCACGTCATGCACATTACCCTTGATGAAGAACAATGGCAGGTATCGGATGAGAGCTCGTTGATGGAAATCCTGGCTACGATTAGTGACAGGGCGCAGGCTCAGCATCGCATCGTGACGTCATTAACCATCGGTGGGAAAGCGATCAGCGATCGCGATCTTGCGCCGGGCTTTCTCAATCAATCCGGCAAGAATCTGGGTGCGGTTCAAGCCATTTCTAAATCGCTTCACTCAATCATTACAGAAGCGAAACATGCGATCGATCGGTTTGCCGCCCAATTGCGCAAGGACGGCCAAAGCCTGCTCACCCCGTTACGTTCGGGGTCCGGCCATGTCGGGTCGATCGACAGCTGGCTTGGGCGCCTGGCGGACTACACGGAGATGTTAGAAGCCGGTCGCACCCAAGGCGTCGCGGGCCTATCAGCTGCCACGCTCCTCCCTTGGATTCAGGAACTGTTAGGCGCGCGCTCCAGCGCCGACCCGGTTCGTGTCGCCGATGTATTGGAATACGAAATATTGCCTCGCCTCACTGAATCAACCTTGGCCGCTTGATGTTCATTGTGCTCCAATACTACACACAGACAGGTAATGTCTCTCATTACAATCATTTCATGTGCTTCTTGAGACACTTAAGTCTTCTTGATATGGCGCCGATAAGGGGCACAGCAATACGGTAATAGGATGGGCGGGGATGTGCGCACATCTTCCTCAGGCCTGGTTACCACCTCGTTGGCACGGATGCCGGCGAATGTTCGAGAGTAGTGCAGAGCCTTCAGGAGGAAGTACGTCATGGCATTAGTTGTCAATACCAACATCTCGTCCCTGGCCGCGCAGCGGAACCTGTCGGTCAACCAAGCCTCATTGGCGAAATCGGTTGAGCATTTGTCGTCTGGCTTGCGCATTACCCGCGCATCCGACGATGCGGCAGGATTGGGCGTGTCCGAAACCTTGCGGGCGCAGATCCGCAGCATCAACCAAGCCACCCGGAACGCGGGCGACGGCATCAGCTTGACGCAAACAGCGGATGGCGCGGCCGCGTCGATCGGTAGCCTGTTGGGCCGTATGCGCGAATTGGCCACGCAGGCGGCCAGTGGAACGGTGGGCACGACCGAGCGGTCGTACCTGGACCAGGAATTTGTGGCGTTGCGTTCTGAAATCGATCGTATCTCGACGACGACGGAATTCAACGGTCAAGCGTTGCTGAGCGGAAGCAGCAATACTTTCTCGGTGTTCGTCGGGTTCAAGAGCGGATCGGGCAACTCCTTGTCCGTCGCGCTGGATGACCTCGACGTCGCATCCGTCGGATTGACCGGGGCGAGCGTCTCGACGGCGGCAGCGGCACAGGCCGTGCTCTCCAACATCGACGGCGCAATCAGCTCGGTGGCAACCGCCCGTGCGAATTACGGGTCGATTCAAAGCCGTTTCGATGCCGCGATTCAGAACCTTACGGTCACGGCAGAGAATTTCACGGCAGCAGATTCGCGGATCCGCGATGCGGACATTGCCCAAGAAACCTCCCTGTTCACGAGGAACCAGATCCTCACACAGTCCGGCATTGCGATCTTGGCCCAAGCCAATGCGCTGCCACAGCAAGCATTAGCGTTGCTGCGAGGGTAAGGCCTCATCCGTTGGAGAGCCCTCTCGCAAGAGAGAGCTCTCCGCGGACTGGTCCTAGGAGGGTAACATGGTCCCAGACGTATCAAAAGGTGCGGATCTCCTCGCAAACAATAGTCATGCGAGCCAGAATGCTCCGCAGCATACCCCTGTGCGGAAAGCAGAGGAATGGGTCCCCGAACCGCAGTCCCCTAGGGTTGCGGTCAACAAGCAAGAACTCGAACAGGCCCTCACGCGGGTGCGTGAGGTCTTTCAAAAAGCCGATTCCCGCGTGGAGTTTTCGATCGATCCCGATCTTGATCGGGTGGTGGTCAAAATCATGGACGGGGAATCAGGCACCGTGATCCGCCAGATTCCGCAAAAGGAAGTCCTCGAGCTTGCAAAGAGCTTAGAGGCTCCAACTGGATTATTGCTGCACCAGAAGGGGTAGCAATACCACGACATGAAAGGGATGTCATGGCGATTAGCTTCGGGGGATTAGGCAATGGCGTGGACTTTGGCCAAGTCGTCACAGAGTTGGTCAAAGTCCAACGTCAGCCGATAGATAAACTGACCGCGGCGAAACTAGATCTGCAGAAAAAACTCACCGACTACGGCCAACTTGGCACCAAGCTATTAGCCCTTCAAAGCGCCGCGAGTCAGTTACGCCTTCCCAGCAGCTTTGACCAGTCAACCAGCACCGTAAGTAATGAAAGCGTTCTGAACGCTCAGTCTTCTGCCGGCGCGGGCACAGGAAGTTATACTGTGCAGGTTACTCAGCTTGCCAAGGCCAACCAAATTACGAATAAGGCCGCGAAGGCAGTGTCGAATACGACCGATGCCATCGTGTCGGGCGGTGCCGGAACCTTTACCTTTAAAGTTGGCTCAGGTACCAATCAAGTGGTGACGCTCAAGGATGGTGCGACACTCGATGACCTCCGTTCCGCCATCAACGATCTTGGAGCCGGCGTCACCGCCTCTGTGATCAATACCGGCACGGAGTCGAGTCCCGCCTATCGACTGACACTCACCGCGACCAGTTCAGGCGCAAGCAACTCTATTTCGATCGTGACTGATACGACATCGCTCGACTTCCTCAATGGAAGCGGGACGGGTGGTTCCGACACTTTACAGGCGGGGCAAAATGCCATCCTGGTAATCGGCGATCCGGATCAGACCCCGATCACCATTCAGAGAGAGAGCAATGTGGTGACTGATGCCATCCCCGATGTCACCCTGACATTAAAGTCGAAGACGACGACCGACCCCGTCACGGTTAATATCAATTCAGATCCTGAGCGCGTCAAGACCAATATCAAGAATCTGGCGACTGCATACAATGATATCGTCAAATTTATCAATGAACGCACCGCCTACGATGTGACGACTAAAACGGGCGGCGATTTTTTCAATGAAAGCACCGCAAAGGGCGTGCTTACCCGGTTACGCAGCGCTCTCACGAGCCAAGTGAGCGGGAACTCCGCATTTCAGACCTTGGGACAAATCGGATTCAAAACCGAACGCGACGGCACGATGACTATTGACGAAGCCAAGTTGGACTCGGCACTGGCGAGTAATTATTCTGCAACGAAATCACTCTTTGTGACTCAGCCGACTTCGACAGGCATCGCCCAGCAAATTACGCAAGTGGTGGATCTCTTGGATAGCGTCGATACAGGAGCCTTTACGATTCGAAAAAATGCGATTACTGATCAAATCACTCGAATGACGGCCGAAATAGCCCGCAAAGAAACTATTTCGAGTCAATACGAAGAGCGCCTTCGACTTCAATACGCGTCTCTAGATGGTCTGCTTCAACAAATGCAAGCACAAACCAGCTCACTACAGCAGCTGAGATAACTACGAAGGCCAACCATGATTGCCAATGCCGCCAATGCGTATCAGCAGACTCAGGTGATGACCGCGAACCGGGTGCAGTTGATCGTGCTGCTCTATGACTCCGCGATTCAGTCTTTGGAATTGGCCCGAGAAGCCATTCTCACCAACAACTACAAAGACAAAGCCCGTTTTCTCGACCGCAGCATTGCCATTGCAGGGGAACTGTCCAGTGTCTTAGATTTTGAACGGGGAGGAGAGATTGCCGTCTCGTTGCATCGACTCTACGATTACATTGTGCAGCAGTGCATTCAAGCCAATCTACGGCACAATGGCAAACAGCTGGATGGCCCGATACGTTGCCTGGGCACATTGCGCGAGGGCTGGCAGGTCGTGGCTCGCCAGGAAGCGGTGGCCCATGCCGGCAGCTAGGCACACTTCTACGCTCCAACCCAATGGTGCCCAGGCCATCGAGCTTCTTACACAAGAAGCCTTTGAGGCATCACAAGAAGGCGATTGGGATCGAGTAGCCACCTGCTACGAGAGTCGAGGAATCACCCTGCAAACATGTGTTATTGATCAGGCATTGGCACACCGTGTCATGACTCAGGACGAACAAGTCCGTGCAGCGGTACTGGTGGCGCAAGCCGCTTTATCCAGTTTGCTTGCTGACGCCGCGCAGGTGACACATCAACTTCGACGTCTGCGGGAGAGCGTAGGACACGTGTCCTCGGGACAGGAAACAATGCACCGTGAAGCCTAACTTCTCCATATTCCATCCGGCGTCTGCCGATACACCTCATCTCCTGACTCCGCTGGAAACGATACTGATCAGTCCTATTCTAACTAGCGCGCGAAATGCCACGGAAGGCAGATAGTGTACCACGCAATTCAGGCAAGCTTGAGATGGAAGAATAGCATGCGTCGCGCGCCGCTCATCGATGAGCGTTCTGCATCAGCCGGAAACCACGGTTGGGCGCGACACACTTTTAACCTTCTACAAGCCGAGCCACATCGCTATCCATAGACGAGGCGCTTTCATGACTTCTCCGAGGGACATACCGGGCGCATTTGCTCACATGGAAGCCAAGAACGAAGAGCGGCGGGAATGGTTGCGCATTGACGATCGACTGCTCCTGGAGTATCGACTGGTCGATGAGCCTGCAGAAGCGATGAATCATTACCTTCCCCCTGCTACCGAAGACACTATCGCCACGGCCGTTTCGAAGCCAACGATAGATTTGTTGGCTGGGGCGGGCGAAACCTTCGCGGGTTCTCCCTTGTTGCCCTGGGTGTCGAAGATCGACTGGATGCTCGAAACGATTCTGAAGTCGCTTGCCAAAGGCCACCCCGGAAGTGTGCAAATTGCACGATTGACCGAAGTGGATATCAGTGCCGGCGGTGTGGGTTTCAACACTCCACGCCACTTCCAGTCAGATGACGTGTTGGTCCTCAAGCTCATTCTTCCGCCGTTCAGTATGATTGAGGCGACCGCTCGGATTATTCGAGTGGCTGGGGCAGGGAAGGGAGAGACAGGATACCATGTTGCGACGCAGTTTATTGATCTGGCGGGCGACGACCAGGAACTGATCATTCGTCACATTCTTCAGGTGCAAGCGGAACGTTTGCGGGCAAGAAGAGCGGCCCACTGAGCGCGCTTCTTGTCAGGCGGCCTGTCCTGGCACCGGAGCCCCGGACAGGACAGGTTCTATGGCAGGACAGGTAATGATGCCTAGCAACTTCTGCGCCGCTTGCTCAAGAGCCAGTGAAGCAGGTGCTGTCGGCTCAAACTCAACCACTGGCAGATAACTGCGAACCGCACGAGTCATTGCCGAATCGTCCGGAATCTCGCCCAGCATCGTCAGATCTCCCCCGACATACTCCTTCAGTAATTTCTTCAACTGCAGCACGTTGACCCGGGACTTACCGGACACGCGGTTGACGATGAGGTGGGGTTGAAACCCCTGCAGCGTTCGGCTCGCAGTCTCTCGGGCGTTCGGGTCCGTCTCTTCGACAGCCTGGATGACCTGCTCAATACTGGAAAAGTCGCGATCGGAAAGCGCCTCGCTGACCGCATCCCGCGACAAAAACGCCGACAGAACCCGGCGAATGGCTGCCAGCTTGATGAAACGATAGAGGTCGAGGACAGAGGTCGGATCCGGAGTGGCCACCGTTAGGTAATGATCGGCCATAAGGAAGAAGTCCAGCGCATGGTAACTGGTCCCTGCGCCGATGTCGACGAGGATAACATCCGCTTGGAGCTGTCGAAAGTGACGGATCAGTCGTTTTTTTTTGGCATAGGGAAGATTCGCCGTAGCCAAGGTGTCGCCCGTGCCGGGAATCAAGTGGAGGAAGGGATGCGCCGAGACAGGCTGAAGAACATCCTCAAGGCGTTCGACACGACGTTCAATAAAATCGGTCAAGGTGCGGGGAGGGTGCAACATGCCGAACAATATATGGGCATCAGCTCCCCCCACGTCTAGATCGGCCAACACCACCCGCTTGCCCTGCTTTGCCAGCAACATCGATAGGTTTGCGGCCACCACGCTTTTACCAACACCACCCTTCCCTGAACCGACTGACACGATTGTCGTCGCCATACGTACCGGTCCCTCGCGCTTGGGTGAGTTCACCATTCCTTCTTTCGGTCCCGAGGTGACAAAACATGAGCGGAGGTACTGCCGAATGCCTGGATAGTCCGCGGGGCAACCAGCCGCTGAACCAATGGGTCCTATTTCACCCCATTCTCCACAAACTGGCAACTAAAGTTTGAGACGGCGCCCACCGATAGCATATCCGTCATGAACAACGCCATCGCAGCAACAACCAAAGTCAATGTCGAGAGTGCACCGTCTACGGAGAACGAGATTTTGACCGTGACGGAGGTCGCGCGATTTTTGCGCGTGCCAAAGTCCACGGTGTATAAGCTCGCCCGCTTGGGGCAGCTTCCCGCATCTAAAATCGGGAAACATTGGCGATTTCTCAGGCGTGACATTCACGATTGGATGCACAACCGGACCCAACAAAACTGATCCCTCTCGAGGGAGTGCAGTATGTCGGGTCGGGCAGCACCACCAGACGCTCGGATATCCAAAGGGTCCGAGGCAGGGTCCTATCACCTGAATGGGTTAGGAGAGGCAGTCAATGGCCGACATAAATACCCTGAGGAAAACGGACGCGCCCGCACCTAAATTGACGGCCGAGACATTCAAACAGCTGGGGGATCTGATCTACGAAATGACCGGCATTCATTTTCAGGATAACAAAACCTATCTTTTGGAAAGCCGGTTGTTGCCTCGCTTGAAAGCCTGTCGATGTCAAACCTTCGAGAGCTATCTCAACTACCTGCGCTTCGATGCGTATCGGGATCGCGAAGTCACCGAACTTTACACGGTCATCACCACGAACGAGACGTACTTTTTCCGCGACGAAGCCCAGCTGGAAAGCTTTATGAAGGTCATGATTCCAGAAGTCATGAAGACGAACGCGGCAACCAAACAAATCCGCATCTGGAGCGCCGCCTGTTCGACTGGAGATGAACCCTATACGTTGGCATTGTTACTGCGTGATTATCCGCCCCTGAACGGCTGGAGCATCGACATACTGGCTACGGACATCAGCGAAAATGTATTAAATATCGCCCGAGCAGCCACTTACAGCTCACATTCACTGCGCAAAGTTCCGCCGGCCATGATCGCCAAGTATTTCACCGGGAAGAAAGAGCAGCAAACCCTCGTCCCGCAGGTGAAAGACATGGTGCGATTCATGAACGTGAATCTGTACGACCGTCCGAGACTCAAACTGGTGCGAGGTATCGATATCGTGTTTTGCCGTAACTGCCTCATCTATTTTGACGACAAGGCGAAAGCGCAGATTGTCTCCGACTTGCGCGATGCCTTGCGCCCGAAAGGGTTTTTGATGATCGGGTTTTCCGAGACGTTGCACGACAAGACCGGGCACTTCCGAGCTATTCATGCAGGCCGTTCCGTTATTCATGAGAAACAGTAGGAGGAGTACTCATGCCAGCTGATCCAAATATGAAGATTCTCGTCGTGGATGACATGTCAACCATGCGACGTATCGTCAAGAATATCCTCAAGCAACTGGGCTTTAATAATTTGGAAGAAGCCGAAAATGGCCAGGAAGCCTTGACCAAGTTAAAGGCCGACACGTACGGCTTCGTGGTGTCCGACTGGAATATGCCGATCATGATGGGGATCGACATGCTGCGCGCCATCCGCGCCGATGAGAAGCTGAAGAAAATTCCCGTCTTGATGGTCACGGCGGAAGCGCAAAAAGAAAATCTGATGGAAGCTGTGCAAGCCGGGGTCAGCAACTATGTCGTCAAACCGTTCACTGCTGAGACGATGCAAGAAAAGATCAATAAGATTTTCAAGTAATCGTCTCTAACCAGTGAGGGTGATGATGGCACAACCACGAGGCGCAGCGCAGTCGCGAGACGAAATGGACGACCCTGAAGCGGACGGGAAGGCGCCGGACACCAAGCTCTACGAGGAACTCGGTGAGCTCGCAAGATTTATCGATACCACGATGAAGACCCTGTCTGAATTCAGCGCCCCGGTCAATGCTTCGACGGAACAACTGCCTCAGGCGCAGACCCACCTCCTGAATCTCAAGACTCAGACCGAACAGGGTACCCATAGGGTCATGCTTGAAGTAGAGGCCATCCAGGACAATCACACCCGGATCAGCAACATGCTGAAGGAACTGACGCAGGGACTGCAGCATGCGCAGGTGGCCCCTGGACTCATACAACAGGCAAACAAAATAGGACAGCAGCTCGGACAAGACGACAAACGATTGCTTGACATCATGACGGCGTTATCGTTCCAGGATTTGGTTGCGCAGAGTGTCAACAAACTCGTGACGATTCTCGACGAAGTCGAACATAAATTGCTACAGCTCGTGGTGGTGTTCGGCCCTTATCAAAAGCAGGCCGCCAAAAAAGATCAAAGCAAAGCCACTGAGATGCTGAAACAGTTGGAAGCGACTAAGAATACCTCGATGGATCAGGATTTGGCCGATGAGATTCTCAAGCAATTCGGTTTTAACTGAGGTGGGGTTATGAGCGATGAAATGCAGGAAATACTCAACGACTTTCTGACGGAATCGAATGAAATGCTGGAGGTGTTAGACCAGCGCTTCGTCACCCTCGAATCCGATCCCAACAACACCGACCTCCTGAACGAGATCTTTCGTGCCATGCATAGCATGAAAGGGTCGGCCGGCTTTCTCGGATTCAATCATTTAGTCAACGTAGCCCATCGCGGAGAAAACATTCTGAACAAGCTCCGCCAGGGTGACATGGCTGTCAGCCCGACGATCATTAGCGTCATCCTCGAGACCATTGACGTCATTAAGGCCATCATGGCCGACATTCGCGCAACCGGCACAGACACCCATGTCGCCACGGACGCCATCGCGGCCACTTTGGACGCTATCCTTAATGGCAATAGCAGCGCAGCCGCGCCACCCGTGACATCCTCGGCGACCCCGAGCGGGGCCACAGCGCCGGCGCCGTCAATTGCTCCGGCCCATTCTGTAGAACCTGCACAGACATTAGGTGAAATCCTGGTGAACGAGGGCTTGGCGTCGAAGGATCAAGTACTGGACGCCCTCAACGCCCAACAGCATCAGCCGGACCCGAAGACGCCTCTGGGCGAAATTCTCTTGCAGGCCAAAGCGATCACCGAACGCGCGCTGGACCAGGCGCTTCATAAACAGGAGAAGCAACCCAAGCCGGCTGAAGAAGACGCCACCATCCGGGTGGAAACGAAGCGCCTCGACAGTGTGATGAATCTGGTCGGCGAATTGGTCTTAGGTCGCAATCGATTGATCAAGATAGGCACCCAACTAGAACAGAATCATGAGTCCGATCCTCAGGTCCGGGTGTTGAGCGAAACCCTCGCGCAGCTGAATTTGGTGACGACCGATTTACAGTTGGCCGTCATGAAAACCCGCATGCTCCCGATCAAAAAAGTGTTTGCAAAGCTGCCCCGAATGGTCCGCGACCTGTCGCAGAAACTCAATAAACAGGTCCGTCTGGAAATGCGCGGCGAAGAGACTGAGCTCGACAAGTCCGTCGCCGACGAAATCGGCGATCCGCTGGTGCACTTGGTGCGCAATGCGATCGACCACGGTATCGAAACTCCCGTGGAGCGACAGGCCAAAGGAAAACCTGGCGAAGGACAGTTGACCATTGCCGCGAGCCAGGAAGGCAACAGCATTGTTATCCGCATTAACGATGACGGGCGCGGGATTCCAGTCGACAAGATCAAAGCCAAGGCCCTCGCCAAAGGACTGATTAGCGAGGCCGAACTGGCGACCATGGAGCATCGCGAAGTCTTGAACCTCATCTTCCTGCCGGGGTTCAGCACAGCCGAGCAAGTCACGGATGTCTCCGGGCGTGGCGTCGGGATGGACGTCGTGCGAACCAACATTCGCAAGATCAACGGCAGTGTGGATCTCGAATCTGAACCGGGCAAGGGAAGCCAGATTATCATTAAGCTGCCTTTGACGATCGCGATTATTCAGGCGTTGATGGTGGAAGTCGAGCAGTCCATTTTCGCTATCCCGCTGAGTACTGTCATCGAAGCAGTGCGCATTTCTCGCACCGACATCAAGACCATCAATGGGCGAGAAGTGCTGCACCTGCGGGATCGCGTGCTGCCACTCATTCGCCTGGCGCAGGAGTTTGACATTCCGACAAACTCCGAGCGCGAGCGGTTTTACGTTGTGGTGGCCGCCTTGGGCGACCGACGTGTCGGGGTCGTGGTGGATGAACTGCGCTCCCAGGAGGAAGTCGTCATCAAGTCTATCTGGGACTATCTCGAAACCGTCAAAGGGGTATCCGGCGCCACGATTACCGGCGAGGGCAAGGTCGTGCTCATTCTGGACACCTCGGAATTGGTCCAGAATGCGCGAGCCTGGCATAACAGTGGGGTTGCGGCCTGAGGAGAATCTGAAGCGTCGTTCGTGATGTGTCCGACCCTGCAGCCGAGGGCCGCTTTACGAACGACGAATCGAGTCCGAAAGAATCGGAGGAAGTATGTCGACTCTCATCAATGAAATCGATGCTCGGACCCGGCTCGCCGGCGCGAACCAGATGGAGCTATTGCTGTTCAAGCTGGGGACCAACGAAATCTTCGGGATCAACGTCTTCAAGGTCCGCGAAGTCATGAAATTGCCGGAACTCACACAAATCCCGGAAGCGGATAACCGCATTGTAGGCATGGCCAACATTCGGGGAATTATGGTTCCGGTCGTGGGTCTCAAGCGCAGTTTGGGCTTGGGAGCGGAGGGGGAGGGGCAACCGGGATCCGCCACCGCGCATCCCTACCTGATCGTGTCCGAATACAATGGGAGCCTACAGGGGTTCCTCGTGGCAGGAGTCGATCGCATCATTCGCTTCTCCTGGTCCGCCATTAAGACGCCTCCGGCGATCGTCAGGGAAAATAACAAGGGCGCGGTCACGGCCGTCACGATGTTGGACGACGGTCGCATGGTGTTGATTCTCGACGTCGAAAAAGTCCTGAACGATATTTGTCCCCGCTCGGATGATGAGGTCTTTGCCGGTATGGTGGCCACGCCGGCGCTCAAATCTAAGTGCATGTTGTTTGCCGACGATTCCTCGGTGGCCCGCACCCAAATTCGCAAGGCCCTGGAACGTCTCGAGATGTCCTACATCATGACTACGACGGGGGGCGAGGCCTGGACAAAACTGCAAGCCCTCGCGGATCAGGCCACTGCTGAAGGCAAAGAACGCGTGGATCAGATCCAATGCATCTTGAGCGACATTGAGATGCCGGAGATGGATGGTTTTACCTTGACGAAACACATTCGCGCCGACCCGAGGCTCGCGCACTTGCCCGTCATGCTCCATTCCTCCTTGACGGGAGCGTGCAATATGGAAAAAGGCAAAGCGGTCGGCGCCACTGACTACATCACCAAATTTGACGCCAAAATGCTGGGCGAAAAACTTTCTTTATACGTTGGGCAAGAACTGCCACAGGCCAGCAAGGCCGCCTAACCGACCAGCTCACTCAAGCTTTCACAGCAGACGGCCGATCTAGCACACAGACGTTATGGCGCTTCCACTTTCACAGATGAGCCTCGCGACCCCAAAGGTTCGCGTCTTGGTCGTAGACGATTCCGCCTTCATGCGAAAAAGCCTGACTGCCATGCTCGAAGAAGGCAAACAGATTCAAGTGGTAGGTGTGGCGCGGAACGGGGAAGAAGCCGTTCAGCAGGTGCAACAGTTGAAACCAGACGTGGTCACGATGGATGTGGAAATGCCCGGCATGACGGGTCTACAAGCATTGCAGCAAATCATGGCAAAACATCCGGTGCCCGTCATCATGGTCAGTTCCATCACCATCGAGGGCGCGCAGGAAACGCTGCAAGCCCTGGAATGGGGCGCGGTAGATTTCGTCCCGAAACAGTTGGATGGCGTCGCCTCTAAAATTGCCGAGATTCAAAAGCTGCTGGTGTCCAAAGTGTTGGAAGCCAGACATGCGCGCTTAAAGATGAGAGCCATCCCGCTGACCGGGCAGGCGAAGATGGCCGTCCCACCTGCCCAATCGCTCAGTAGCTTTTCTGTCAGCGTAACCCGCGGCACGAAATTGATCGCCATCGGCTGTTCGACGGGAGGCCCCCAGGCCCTGTTCGAAATTATGCCGATGATCCCGGCAGATTGCCCGGCCGGTATCGTCATCGTCCAACATATGCCGAAATCGTTTACCAAACCGTTTGCGGAACGGTTGAACAATCTCTGCGCGCTTGAGGTGCGTGAAGCCGTCGATGGGGATGAAATCAAAGCAGGCCGGATTCTCGTGGCCCCTGGCGGCCTGCAGTTTCGAATCGTCAAGAGAACCATCACGAGCTCGGTCGTCAAACTGTCGCCGAACGTCGAAAACCATCCCCACGCCCCCTCCGTCGACATCATGCTGAACTCGGTGGCGGCGCTCTACGGCGAGCGCAGTATCGGCGTGATCCTCACTGGGATGGGTCACGACGGGTTGGAAGGCATGAAAGCAATCAAGGCAGCAAAAGGTCGAACGGTGGCACAGGATGAAGCATCGAGTGTCGTGTACGGCATGCCAAAAGCCGTCGTGGAAGCCGGGTGTGCAGAGAAAGTGGTTTCGCTATCCAAGGTGATCGGCGAAGTCATGAATATGGTGTGACAGGGAGCGTCATCTCAATCGTTCACAATGGAGAGGGTAGGAGGCGTTATGGGGAGCATGTTTAAGGGTATGACTATCGGGCCTAAGTTCATTCTGTCGATTTCTGCCGTGGCACTGCTGGTCATCACGCTCGGCCTGGTGGTCCTGTACCAACAGGAAGAAGCCAAAATGGACACCATGCTATCCGGGCGTAGCAGCGTAATCAGCACACAGATTATGATTGGTCGCGCGTATATCACGCAGAACTATGTGGCCAAGATCAAGAAATCGAAGGCAGGCGCAGATATGCAGGTCTTGAAAGACCATACCGGAGTCTCCGATGCCATCCCGTTTCCCGCGACCGCGGTGAGGGAGATGGGAGAGGAAGCTTCCCGAACCGGCCTCTACAGCGCGCGCTTGGTGAGCCAAAATCCAATGAATCCTGCCAATAGTCCCAAGGATAATTTTGAAAGCGAAGCGATCCGGGCCATTATGGCGGGCGCTGACCATTATTCCCGACGCGATGATGTCAATGGAGTGCAGACATTTCGCCGCGCAGTTGCCGATAAGGCTTCGGCTGCAGCCTGTTTGAGCTGCCACACCAACAACCAAGTGGGAGACACTCTCGGCATGCTGAGCCTCTCGCTTCCAATGTCTGAGGCTATTGCGCTCTCGAGTCGCTCCATGTGGCAGACCGGCGGTCTTATGGCAGGCGTGGTCGTGATCGTTATGGTGGTCACCTATTTCTTGCTCCGTAATATCGTCCTGAAACCTTTGGCGAAAATGAGCGATATTTCCCGGGACATCGCCAAAGGCGAAGGCGACCTCACCAAGCGTGTGCCGTCGGATGGCAATGATGAAATTGCGCACATGGGCGGGTACTTCAATGAGTTCATCGAAAAGCTGCAGCAGATGATCAAAAAAGTAGCGCACGTGACGGACAAAGTGGCTTCTGCCTCCGTCGAATTGTCTGCCACGGCCGAAGAAATTTCCAAGGGGACTGACACCCTGACTTCGCGCGCCTCCCAAACAGCGGCTGCGGTGGAAGAGATGAATGCGACTGTCGGGCAAGTCGCGCAGAATTCTGGCAAAGCCGCCAGCCTGGCTCAGGATACCGTGAAGACTGCGCAAGAAGGCGGAACGGTGGTGTCTAGCACCATCTCCGGGATGCAGCAGTTGTCTGAAGCCGTGTCCAATTCAGCAACGATTATCTCTGACCTGGGGAAATCGTCCGATCAAATCGGCGAGATTGTGCGCACCATCGAAGATATCGCCGACCAGACCAACTTGCTGGCATTGAACGCCGCAATCGAAGCGGCTCGTGCTGGTGAGCAAGGACGAGGATTCGCCGTGGTGGCCGATGAAGTCCGGAAACTGGCCGAACGGACGACCAAAGCCACCAAAGAAATCGGAGATATGATCCGCCAGATCCAGCACGATACGCGAGGCGCCGTCGACTCGATGCAGCAGGGGACGCAGAAAGTGACGGCCGGCGTCGACCTGGTCAATAAGACCGGCGAAGCCCTGTCCCAGATCGTTCGGATGGTATCCGAAAGCGCCGATATGATCCGGCAGATTGCCGTGGCGTCTGAAGAGCAATCCGTGGCGACACAGCAGATCGCCAGCGACATCGAAAATGTGGCGAAGGTCACCAAAGAGTCGTCGTCGGGGGCCCATGAGTCGGCCAAGGCCAGCCAAGATCTGAGTCAGCTGGCGGTCGAACTGCAGGGAATCGTGGGTGGCTTCAAGATCTAAGCGCCCAACCACGAGAAGGAGCCCAGCATGAGCGCCACTGAACAACAGGTCAACCCCCTCTACCAGGCGTCCGCAGACAACCCTGCGGACCGCCTGGGCGAGAAATCCGGTGACGATCTCCTGCAGTTCGTCATCTGTCTGATCGGGAGTGAAGAATTCGCGGTCGATGTGCTGAGTGTCCAGGAAATAAATCGGATTGTAGAGGTCACTCGAGTTCCGAAGACGCCGCCCTACGTTGAAGGCGTCATCAACCTCCGAGGCCGGATCATTCCCGTGCTGGATTTGCGAAAGCTGTTCGGCCTTGCCGGCGCCCAACAGACCACACAGACTCGTATTGTGGTGGTGTCCGTGCAGGCGCGCCTGGTTGGGTTGATCGTGGACTCGGTTGAAGAGGTCCTTCGCGTCCCTCGAAGCGCCATCGAACCGCCGCCCTCGGTCGGCACGATGGCTGGAGCGGAATTCACCCAAGGCGTGGGACGCATTGATGATCGGCTGCTTATCTTAGTGGATTTGAGTCGACTGCTCCTAGCGCGAGAAGCGGCCTAGTAGGGCTACTGTCCAGCGAGTGAGAGGTACGCGGGGGAGTGCGAAGCACCTACGCGCAGGCCAGATCTGCCGCCTCAAATCTTTGAATGGCTGCGCGGAGAGCGGATCGTGACGAAAGCTCTGTCACGGTGTAGGAATATCTTAGGAACTTTGAGCGTCGGACGGAGAGGGCGGGGAGGAGCCGCGGCGATTCTGAGCTTCGAGCACCCGTTCAAGCAGCTGTAATGACTCCGACAACAGATCCGAAGCACAGCTCAGAGTGACATGAAATTGGTGCATGGCTTCCGGCCAGCGACCTTCCTGCTGCAGGACCTGAAATTTCCGATGTTGCTCATCCAGAATGGCTTGTTTGGCATCAAGCATCAAGCTATCAGCAGAACCCACAGGCACCTCCATGACAACCCATTGTGACTGTGGCGCACGCTACCAAAGTATTTCCGGAAGGCGCAAGCCCACCGTTCAGATTTCACACGGTACTTTTGAGGGACACCATCGCACGTGGTGCTAAGGTAATCGAATCTTGGATATCGCCACTATATTGGGCGTCGTCATAGCAATCGTCTCCATCCTCGGTGGCCAGGCTCTCGAGGGCGGACACATCGGGTCGGTGCTGCAATTAACGGCCTTTATCATCGTCATGGGTGGAACGATCGGGGCCTGCTGCGTGCAAAATCCGCTTCCAGTCGTGATTAAATCGATCACCTCAGTTAGCCTTGTATTGACCAATCCATCCCACGACGTCAAAGGCACGATTACGCAAATCCTGGAGTTGGCCAATGTGTCGCGGAAGCAAGGTCTGCTCGCCCTCGAAGGGAGATTGAAGGACCTACATGATCCGTTTTTTAAAAAAGGCGTACAGCTCATCGTCGACGGGACCGACCCTAAACTCCTCCAAGAAATTCTGGAGATCGAGGTAGAGCAGCACGAGGAAAGCGGGGTGCATGCCGCCAAGGTCTGGGAAGCCGCCGGAGGGTATGCGCCGACGGTCGGAATCCTCGGCGCCGTGCTCGGCTTGATCCATGTGATGGAAAATCTGGCTGACCCATCCAAGCTGGGCGGAGGAATTGCCGTGGCGTTCGTCGCTACCGTCTACGGTGTTGGAGCCGCTAATCTGTTTTTCCTCCCGATTGCCAACAAAATGAAGTTTAAAATTAAGGAAGAAGCCGGCTTACGGACGATGGTGATTTTGGGCCTCGTCGGGCTTGCCCAGGGAGAAAACCCCCGACTCCTCCAAGAGAAACTGGAAAGCTATCTGCCTCCGCACGAGCGGACGAAGGAAGACAAGAAATAACAGCGTTTGTCCATCTTGAAGCGCATCTCGGTGGCAAGTATTCACGTCGCGGTTCACCAGGTACGTTGTTCGGTCTCCTCATGGCCAAGAAAAAACACGAAGAGCACGAAAATCACGAACGCTGGCTGGTGTCGTACGCCGACTTCATCACCCTGCTGTTCGCCTTTTTTGTCGTCATGTATTCGGTATCGTCTGTGAACGAGGGCAAATATCGAACTGTCAGCGATTCCATCAAAGCCGCACTGAATCCAATCAATAGCGTCCCATCCAGCCGGTTGCCTTTTGCTGTCGGCGCCGCGAGACCGGCGACGATCACCTCTGACATGGCGAGCACGGGCGACCCCGTTATCCGTCGGATGCGGGAGATCATCACCAGGCTCAACCCAAATCTCAAGGGAGACATCTCAGAGGTCAAAATTATTGAAAGCGGTCATGGCACAATCATGATTTCCTTGCCGGAATCCATTCTCTTCCAAAGCGGAGAAGCCCGAGTCCGGTCGGAAGCCCTCCCATTTTTGAAGGCGCTGTCCGAAATTCTGATCGAAATGGATCGCCACATCCGAGTTCTGGGTCATACGGACAATGTGCCGATCCGAACGGCGCAATTTCCATCCAACTGGGAACTATCGGCCGGACGTGCGGTCATGGTCGTGAGGATTTTTGCCGAACTTTATGGGGTGCCACTTACTCATCTATCCGCCACCGGCCAGGCAGATGCCAAACCACTTGCCAGTAACGATACGCCCGAAGGGCGGACGAAGAACCGCAGAGTTGAAATTATCATTCTCGAACATACCGCCAATGAAAACACCTTGGATTCTTTACTTCCCAAGGAACCCTCTCCAACTCGTCTCTTCTGATGGGCCGGGAAAAATGACCTAAAAGAATTCTAGTTTTCCTGCAGTGCCTCTGGCTCGACTCCCTGCCTGTTCAGATTCAAGATGCAGCTCATAATGACCGATAAAAACACAGTGCCGGTGTATGAATCTGGATCAGAGAGGACTCTTGCCGATTCAGTACTTGCCCAGGGACACAGCATGGACCTCAAGACAATTGTTTGGTATCTGGTACTGTCCAGTCTGACGGTCGCTTATTTGGTCGTGCTGGCAGGCGTCCGATCGGCCAAGTCGCACGATGTGTCCCACCACTCGCATCGCATGATCGTCGGGTGCACGATCATCGGCATTTGGCTGGTGGCGTACGTGCTCAAACAATTGCTTTTCGGGCGTGATTCGTTTCGAGGCCCGGAGACTCAATACTGGTCGGTGTATGTCCCGATTTTTGTCACCCACATGCTCCTCGCCGTCACCACCATAGGACTGGGAGCCTACAATTTATACATGGGGCTCCATCGCCTTCGGTACGGCAGCGTGGGCGCGATGGTCGCGGGCATGACCACCCACCGTCGAATGGGCAATGCACTCGTCTGGACTTTCAGCGGCACTATGCTGACGGCCTATCTTGTGTACCTGATGCTATTTGTCTGGTACTCGGAGTAACGCTATGAATGACTCGAGCACTAAACAGACGTACGACGACTTCCCCGCGCCCATCTTCGGCGAAAGCGACCTTCACCCGAGAAGAACATGGTCGCTTGATATTTCGCGCCAGGAGCATGAAAACCGCGTCTGGCACATGCGGGTGCTAGCACCTCTCAACCTTTCCGTTCTTTGTCGACATTCTCTCAACCATTCTGATTCATGTTCCACGTGGGTGTTGCACTAACCTTTCAGAAGAAGCAAGGGAGTAGCCATGACTATTACAGAAGAGATTCACAGCGATACCGCAACCTTGAAATTAGAAGGCAGCTTTACCTACACCCAACGAAAGTTGTTCCAGGAGACGCTTAAAAACCTCGACCCCAAGACTGTCGAACATATCGTCGTCGACCTCTCGCAGGTTTCGTTCCTCGATAGCGCAGCGTTAGGACTGTTGATGATCACGCATCGGCAATTAGTGGCCGACAAACGCAAACTCTCTTTGGCGCATCCCCAGTCGACGGTCAGACAGATTATTGAATTGGCCAACCTGCATAAAACGATTCCTCTCATCGAATCGACGGTCGCGCCGTTGGCAAAGAAAAGCGCGTAACGGCAGGCTCGCACGCCATTAAGGGCCCATGCATGCAGATCACTGAGCGCCGGGTCGGTCAGGCCATCATTCTCAATTTGGTGGGAGAATTGACCTATGCCAACCGAAGCGCTTTCAAGGGAGCGGTGGAGCGGAGTAAACAGGCCGGCTGCCGTCATCTCATCTTGAGCATGGAGAGAGTTCGGTTTCTCGACAGCTCTGCGCTCGGCATGCTGGCGCTACTGGTCCAAAACCTAAAAGGTTCGCAAGCGACTGTGAGTCTAGTCAACCCGCAGAGCTATGTCAGGGAGATCATCACGCTGGCGAATCTGCATCGATTGTTGCCGGTCTACAATACGGAACAGGACGCCCTCGCAGGAGAGCGGCTCCCGACGGTTGGGTGAGCGGAACGCACGACGTGGCACAGCCCGCACAAGAGAGAGTGAACCATCCCTCAGCCGAGCCGGGGAAACCCGCTCCCGTCATTCTGCTCGTCGACGACGACGATATTACCCGTACCAGCCTGGCCGCGCGACTAAAACGATTGGGATATCAGGTCATCGAAGCCGGCGATGGGAATGCCGGCCTGGTAGCGACGAGGACACACCGTCCTGACCTTATTATTCTTGATTGGATGATGCCCGGACTGGACGGGCCGAGCGTCTGTGAAGCCATTCGGGCGGATGCGGAACTCAAATCCAGTCACGTCGTCTTAATGACGGCGCACGATCGGCCCGATCAAATTGCGGAAGGCCTCTCGCGCGGAGCAGATGATTTCCTGAGCAAAGCGGCCAGCAAGCAAGAAGTTCTGGCGCGGGTCCAGGCCAGTCTCCGATCGAGCGCGCTCGTCCGCGAAATTGAACGGACACGCGATGATCTCGACGCCTCCCACCGGTTGCTGTCTGCGAAACAGGAAGAGCTCGAAAGTGAGCTCCAGTGTGCGGCCGACTTCGTCGCCTCGCAACTCCCTCCACCAGGCGCGCCGGCGTCGGGACTCACGATGCACTGGGCCTACCAACCGTCGCTTGCTCTGGGCGGTGATTTGTTCCAAGTGAGTCAATGGGGAACCGACACCTTGGGCCTCTACATTCTCGACGCCTCCGGCCACGGCGTGGCGGCGGCCTTGCGCGCCATTGCCTTAATGAGCTTTCTCCGCGAGGACAATCTGGCGAAGGCCGTCGGCAGCTACGACCCGGGCGACATCATCAATGAAGCGAATCGCCGCTTTCCATTGACGCAAGAAGGTGAATACTTCACGCTTTGGGTCGGTCGTCTCCACCTGCCGTCACGAACGCTTACCTATGCGGCGGCCGGCCACAGCGGCGCATTCGTGCACTCCGTCGACGGGACATCCGAATGGCTGTCCGCCGCCAGCCTGCCTCTGGGATTTGATGCGGGAACGACATTCGAAACCGGCTGCACGCAGTTGCGGACGCGCGACCGACTCTATTTGTTGAGCGACGGCATCTACGAGGCTCCGTCGCCGACCGGCGAACTTTGGGGTCGGACGCGTCTCCAACAGACGCTCGAGGCGAATCGCCATCTCGGCCTCGAGGAGTGCATAGACGAAACGATGACGACAGCTCGACAGTGGCTTGGTAGCGCAGTGTTTCCGGATGATGTGGCCCTCGTCGGATTAGAAGTGCTCGATCAGGGCATCCCGCTCAGGAGTGAGCCATGATGGGATCCCACAGGGCACTGGACCTGGCGGCAGCGTTGGATCGATTCGATGGCGACCACGAACTGTTCCTGACTCTGGCCGGCATGTTTGTCGAACGCGTGCCACAGACACTGAACAGCATCCAGACGGCGCTTGCCATGCACGACCTTCCTCTGCTGGCCAAGGAAGCGCACAAACTGAAAGGCTCGGCTTTAGAGTTCTGCGCGCATCCGACGGTCGCCGCTGCAACCCAGCTCGAGACATCGGCTCGAGCGGCCGCGATGCAGGACATGGCCGCGCTCTGTGAACGGGTGCTGACGGAAACACAGCGCCTGACTACCGAGTTGAAGGGCATTATGGAAAAAGGATTTCCGTCATGATGCCGTCAGGCGCCCCCAAAACACTCCTGGTCGTGGCTTCCGATGCGGAAACGCAAGCCCTGGCGCTTGAACAGGCCAAGCCGCGCGGCTTGGCGGTCATTGTGGCGCCAGACCCACCAGGAGCCATAGCCATGCTGGATACGACCGTGCCTGATGTTGTGCTGAGCGATTTCTGCCTTCCAGACAGAACCGGGCTCTCCATGATCCGAGATATTCGCCGGCGCTGCTCACACATCCCGTTGATCGCCATGGCGGAGCAGGGGAGTGATTCAACCATGCTCGAGGCGCTTCGAGCCGGCGCAATTGATTATCTGTATAAACCGGTCATCGGTCCGCAGCTCGCATCGGCATTGGACCGGGCTCTCCAGCTGATTCCACAGACCGTCGTGGATGTGCCTGGAATCGAGCAAGCAGAGTATAGCGTGGTGATTGGCACCGACCCCGCAAATGTGGAAGCCTGTGTCGCCTGGCTGATCGCGGAGACTGCTACGATGCTTCCTGACACGCAACGCCTGCATCTGCGGACCACCTTGATCGAACTCATCGTCAATGCTGTTGAACATGGCAGTCTCGAAATCTTCTACCAGGAAAAACACGAAGCGTTGGGAAACGACCAATATGACAGCCTCATCGCTCAGCGCCGGCGGGATCCACAGTTTGCCCGACGCCGCGTCATCATCCGGGCCTGCTGTGACAAGGTCGCCCGCAGCATCCGCTACACCATCACCGACGAAGGTTCAGGGTTCGGGTGGAATGGGTTTCTCACCCGATCGGATGAACCCTGTGATAGCCGCGTCGCCAACGGGCGAGGTGTCTTCCTCGCGAAAGCCTTCTTTCCGGATCTGACCTACAATGAACGTGGGACCGAAGTCACCTTTTCCGTGCCGCTGCCCTAGCGGTGGCGTCATCACGCTGTCGATCATCCGGCAGAACCGCGTGACGCGCAGCGCCTTCGAAGAGTAAGACCACGAGCCCGGGCCATTTACTCTCTTCCGAGAAGGCGCGATGCAGGCGGCTGGATCAGTGCCGCTCACCAAACGACTTGTCCTATGCCTGTGAAGGCCGCTTGACGGAAATCGAGGGCGCGGATTATCCTCTCCTCCAAATCAAGTGATTCCCTCCTATAACTGAAGAGGCACCGCATGACACAGCCCCCGCGTGGGACGCTTTCGCTTCTGCTCCTGTTCTCGCTGACCGCGTGCAGTACCAGCGAATGGGTCCATCCCAACAAACAGAAGGATCAATTCACGCTGGACTACAACAAGTGTCAGGCCGATGCCATGCGGGATCCCAAACTCCAACAGGGCATTCAACTGCTCACCATCCAAGCAACCGAACGTTGTGTCCAAAAAATGGGCTGGCGGTTGGTGGAGAAGGAGTAAGGAAGGAGGCTTTTACAAGAAGCGCAAACGAGTCATGAATTCATGCGGGACTGGTCCGGTATGTTCCACGCGCAGGGTCGTAATCGGCTCCTTAGAACCGTACCGTTTCGAAGCCCATCCGCCCACCGGCCGCACGCTCCCCTCACAGAGCAGGGTCGTGCCCCCTTCAATGGTGAGCAGGAGCGGCCGATCCAATCCTTCCAGGCGATAGCCTCCGTCAACGGGGATCGGTTGGCAGCCCAAATGCCAATTCAACTCCAGGTGATGAACACCGGTGCCCGTAAGCCAATCCCAGATCATCCAGGTGCCGGGTGGTTCATACGACATGCCGCGTAAATGGGTCACGCCCAATCGGCCCTTATAGCCATAATGTCTGGCAATGACCGTAATTTTTCCTTCCGGCGTCTCATCTTTGTAGACCAGATGGGTTTCGAACGGCATGGACCAGGCCATGGGGCCATCTTGTACGGCTTGATCGAACCCATCGATCGTCACCGTGTTGTGCGCGCGAGTTCCCCGAAAATAACTCCGCCACTGAGGATTGCCCGTATACGTATAAGCGCCTGGGTCAATCAGCACGTCCCGCGATCCCACCTGAAGCAAGACAGACAACGCATCGGCATGGCCATGCGCATAGTCTGGGGCCATGCCCAACGCCCCGTGGTCGAAAATCGCCTGCTCTGAATCCCGCCCGCGAACAATCGAATAGCCGGAGAGATGAAACGTCGTCAGCCCCGGTGAGCGCGGCTTGGCGGGTGTTGAAAAACGCAGATAGGGAGACAGGGCGGTTTCGTGTGCGCCATCGCCGATCGGCGGGAGCCTCCCATTCGCGCTGTTGCGGAACTCCTCCAGAAACTCGCGGCTGCGGTCGAACACCTGGCGAATCTTCTCCGGAACAGGCTGTTGCCGATGATCGAGCAGCGCGAGCACCAGCCCATACAGGTCGGTACTGAACTGAAGGTATCCCAACCCCTGTTCCTGGCTGCCGCCATCATGGCTGATGTGCCTCGGGGTGTTCTCTTCCAGCAAGTAATGCCCGAAGGCCAGCCATCGTTCCGCTTGTTGCATTTCAGGAAACAGGCTACCGGCATAAATCAAGGCCGTGGCCGCCGCGAGCGTGTCATGCGGCGTAGCCAGGCGGAGTGATAGACGTTTCCGGATCAATTCCGCGTGGCCGGATATCAAGGTGAGGACAGCCGGCCAGGCTCGCTCAGGCGCCGGTAGCCAGGGGCGAATCAAATCCATGGCGTAACAGACGGCCAGAAGACGAAGCGCGCATTCCGTCGGAGAAATGTAATGGATGCCGGTCAAAAATGGATTGGCGTCGACCCAGGAGAGGAGCTGCGCTTCACAGACTGCAGCGGCGCGCTCGCGTAGCGCCGACTCGGCCTGCTGCGCCAAGAGGGCAAGCAGTACCAAGTGCTGAAGACGCGAGGGCTCCCAAGTCATCCGGATATCTCCGGAGGGATTGCTCGCCCGTACGGGAATGTCGGCGAAGAACCGACGTGGCCACGCCTCGCCCGTATCGGGCGACCGATGCCAGCAGGATCCGTCCTGACTCCATTGCCAGGGATAACCGAACACGGTCAGGGATCCCTTCAGCAACGCTTCCAGTTGTCCGTCGTCAGGAGGGATCTGCCAGGCCAACGCAGGCAGCAGTGGCGACTGACTCGTGCAGAAGGCATAACGCGATAACTCCTGCGCCGTAAAGTGGCGGTCGAGTGAGCCTCGCCTGAATCGCTGTTGCAGATGGAGCAGCGAAAACAGACCGCGTTCCCGAGCCTGACGCCACCATTCCACGCGACTGGGCGCCACAAGGGCTTTCACCGAGGAGGCGAGGCGTTGCGGCAGAACATTGGGATTGAAAGACAGTGTTACGCGCACTGGAATGCCATGAGGAAATCGTCTGGTTAAAAGAGGTGAACAAGCGTCCGTCCGTTCGGCCACGAAAGATGGCCAGCGTCGTTGATAGGCACAGTACAATCGTCGAGCGCTGAGGTCAATGCCGAAGTACCACGTAGTACCTTCAAGAGGTTGCCAACGTATGAGAGTGCGGAATTGCGACAACTGTATAAACTTGAAACAGTGAGTGAAGGGTTTCTCCTTCAGAGACGTTTGTTACTTACACCTCCGCGATGAATTGTGGTAATGATATGGGTTCAGTAATCAACAAGTGACGTTCCCGATCCGAAGAATCCGATAGAGGTCAGTTCATAATACTGATAAGGCGGCAGGTAGCGTGAAAAAAGCATTGATCACCGGCATCAGCGGCCAAGATGGATCGTATCTCGCCGAACTACTGTTGGCGAAGGGCTATGAGGTCCACGGCATCATCCGGCGCTCCAGTTCCTTGAACACCGCTCGCATCGACGGCATCTATCAAGATCCCCATGTTCCGGAGGCCCGATTGCGGCTCGTCTATGGCGATCTCAACGACGCCAGTTCGCTCAATCGAATTCTCCGCACGATTCAGCCGGATGAGATCTACAACCTCGGCGCGCAAAGCCATGTGCGCGTGAGTTTCGACGTGCCGGAATATACCGCAGAGGTCACGGCGCTTGGGGCAGTTCGCCTATTGGAAGCCATTCGCGAATCCGGCATCCGGCCCAAGTTCTATCAGGCCTCGTCCAGCGAGATGTTCGGCAAAGTGCAGGAAATTCCTCAGCGCGAGAGCACGCCATTTTACCCACGCAGCCCATACGGAGCCGCCAAGGTCTATGCCCACTGGATTACCGTCAATTACCGTGAAGCCTACGACCTGTTTGCCTGCAGCGGCATTCTCTTCAATCATGAATCGCCGAGAAGGGGAGAAACGTTCGTCACGCGGAAAATCACTCGCGCGGCCGCTCGGATTAAGCTGGGCGTGCAGCAAGACCTGTATCTGGGCAATCTCGACGCCAAACGCGATTGGGGCTTTGCCGGCGACTATGTGCAGGCTATGTGGATGATGCTGCAAGCCGATCAACCGGACGATTACGTAATCGCCACCGGGGAAACCCACACGGTGCGTGAGTTTCTGGATCGTGCATTCAGCTATCTCGATTTGGATTGGAAGCAGTACGTCAAGATCGATCCCCGCTATTATCGGCCCACCGAGGTCGACTTGTTAATCGGGGATGCTTCCAAAGCCAAGCAGATGTTGGGATGGGAGCCGAAAGTGTGTTTCGATGACCTCGTCGTCGTGATGGTGGAGGCAGATCTACGCGCTGAACGATGTCTTCTCGAAGGGACCAGAGGAGTGCGGGCATGACGTCCTATTGGTCTGATAAACGGGTGGTTGTCACAGGGGGAGCCGGGTTTCTCGGTTCGGTCGTGGTTGAGCAGCTTCGAAAGGCAGGTTGTCAAACCATCATGATTCCTCGAAGCAGAGACTACGATCTCGTTCAGATGGACGCAGTGCAGCGGCTCTATGATGATGCTAGACCTGATCTCGTACTGCACCTGGCCGCCCGGGTGGGAGGGATCGGCGCCAACCAAGCAAATGCCGGCCGGTTCTTCTACGACAACCTGATGATGGGCACGCAGCTCATGGAAGTGGGGCGGCAGCGGGGGCTTAAGAAATTCGTGGCGCTGGCCACTATCTGTGCCTATCCCAAATACACTCCGGTCCCCTTTCGTGAGGAAGACCTGTGGAGCGGATACCCGGAAGAGACCAATGCGCCCTATGGCTTAGCCAAAAAGATGATGCTGGTCCAGGCCCAGGCCTATCGTCAGCAATATGGGTTCAATGCCGTTGTGCTTTTTCCGGTGAATCTCTATGGCCCTGGCGACAACTTCGACATGCAAACCTCGCATGTCATTCCGGCCTTGATCAGAAAATGTGTCGAAGCGCAGGCGCGAGGTGACCGCCAAGTGGTTCTGTGGGGCGACGGCTCGCCGTCGCGGGAGTTTTTATATGTTGATGACGCAGCACGCGCCATTCTGCTTGCGGGCGAGCACTATGATGGAAACGAACCCATTAACGTAGGAACAGGGCAGGAGATTACGATCCAAGATCTGGCGCACTTGATTGCCGATGAAGTAGGATTCGGCGGGGAACTTGTCTGGGATACCGCCAAACCGAACGGGCAACCTCGTCGTTGCCTGGAAGTAAGCCGAGCGAAAAATCTCTTCGGATTTGAGGCCGCGTGGTCACTACGCGAAGGGATCAAGGAGACGGTGTCTTGGTATCGTTCTCACCAGGCTGTGATTAGAGAAGTGGTGTTCTAGGCGCGTGGCAGACGATTCGTAATTCCCTATCCTTACTTCGCCTATACAGGCATAAACCCTCGCTGGCAGCGTCACACCAACGGATATGATTCACTCGAAATCCATTTCTCGCCCAATCTCTTCACAAGCAATGAGGGGTCTTGTCACAAGCGGGATGCTGTGGACCACATTCGGTACCTTGGCGAGCAAGTTCGCAAGTCTTGGCGCACAACTAGTCCTTGGCTGGGTACTGAGCAAAGAAGATTTCGCACTCTATGCCATCGCGATTTCTTGGTCCACGATCATCCTGGCCTTGAGAAACGGTGGCACACAGCGATTGCTGATACAGCAGGGCAGCAGGTATGAGGAATGTGCGACAGTCTTCTTCAAGATCGCTCTACTTTTTAACGGATTCGGCTTTCTTGTCCTCGCCCTGGTTGCACCAGGACTCTCTTCTCTCTATGACAGTCCTGAACTCACCAGGATGCTGTGGATCATTGCCCTTTCTCTTCCCCTGAACACGGTAGCCATGGTGTTTCAAGCCAAACTGTCGTCGGATCTAAACTTCAGAAAGTATACGCAGCTGAACATATGGTCAGCCATCTTGCGCCACGGTTCGATGGTAGGTTTTGCCCTCATGGGATTAGGACCGCTCAGTTTCGTCCTTCCGCTCATCATCATTTCCCTGTTCGAAACCATGGGTGGATGGTATTTGGTAGGCACGTGGCCCCCCAACCGACCATTAACATGGCAAGGGTTATCTGTGGTGTTACGAGACAGCCGTTGGATCATGTTGACGACCTTGGCCGGCATCCTGGCAATCAACGGCGACTACTTGGCGATCAGTTTGTTGCAATCGAAGGAAATCCTCGGCGTCTACTACTTCGGGTTTCAACTGACGTTCTCAATGGCCATTTTATTCACCAATGGTGTCGAAGCGATCATGATGCCTACATTCTCTCACCTCGAGCACGATCAGGAGAGGCAAAAAATTGCCTTTTTCCAAGCGGTCCGAGTGCTCACGCTCGGAGCGACCTTAACCTGCTTCGCGTTGGTTCCCGCTGCGGCCGCTTTCGTTCACACTTTGTGGGGCGGGAAGTGGGACAACGCCATCCCGGTCGTGCAATTGCTGGCCCTGAGCTTGCCAATCAAAATGGTGATGCCGCTCTGTCGATCTCTCATGGAAGGCCGCGGGGAGTGGCGACTTGTCTCGACGTTACTCCTGGCGGACGGGATTGGCACCGTCATCGCCGGTGGACTAGGGGCATGGGTTGGCGGCGTGACGTCAATCGCGTCTGTGATCAGCGCGTACAATCTGGCTTTCGGGCTATGCTCTTGTGGATACATTGCACAACGGATCGGCGGGCGGTTAAGCGCCGCATTTGTTCCAATGCTCTCTGCGTTCGCATTCGGAATCCTTGCCCTGCTGGCCACATCACTATTGACGTACCTGGGTTCAGTCGATAGCTTGAATATGTGGCATGCGGGAATATCAATCCTTCTTTATGTCGGGATCTATCTCGGCCTGACCAGGGTCTTTTTAAGGGACAGTCTCACGGAAGTCATCAGTTTGATACTGAGAGGCATTCCTGATCCCAGGCGAGCGAAAAGGTCGATGAGATGATCGGCATTTCTGCATATGCCGCCATAGCAGCAGGCTTGTTCGTCTCGCTCTGGAGGTATCCTGCAGTCGCACTCGCAGGTGTATTCTGCATGTTTGCGCTGGAGCAGTGGGGCCAAGCCACCACTGGTTTCTTCGCACAACACCACACCGCCACTAATTTCCTGATAGGTGGAATGCTTGTACTCGCTTTGGTCATTCAAGGGGTCAGAAAGGGATTTTTAATTTTTTCCGGCTATCCGGCAGTCGGTTGGCTCACGTTGGCCTTGTTTCTTTATGCCTTTGCTTCAACGCAATGGGCTCCTCGTCCAGATATCAGCCTAGACCTATGGCAGAGTCGGTGGCCCTATATCGTAACCATGCTGGTGTTGACCCCATTGCTTATCACAGAAACCCAAGATCTGCGGTCTGCCTATACAGGGTTATTCCTGATCGGAGGAACGCTGTCGATACTCCTGCTGTTCTTCGTCAAATGGGAGGCTCGACGAATAGTACTTGACCATGGCCTGGGAAATCCTCTCGCAGTAGCTGCCGTAGCAGGTATGGTTGTCCTCACTTCCATTCTGGCCGATCCCTGGCCGCGTTCGAAATGGTGGATTCCTTTCAAGTGGACGATTGCCATCCTGTGTCTAATGCTCGTCATAAAATCAGGTTCCCGCGGCCAGCTCCTAGGAGTACTTCTCGTTTCTGTGGCTTGCTGGCCCATAAGCCGTGGTCTGGCCAATGTCAAACAATTTGCAGTCCTGAGTATCGTGATCTTGCTCCTTGGGACAGCCACTACCTGGACCATTCAGGAATTTTCTAGCCAACAGTTGGTTTATGGGGGACGCGCGAGGTGGAGTGAACAATCCGCGCAGGAGGATGTCTCAGGCCGTCTTAATAATGCACTACTGCTTGTTCGGCTGGCCTACTCCTCCCCCGAAACAGTGCTCTTCGGCTTGGGGAATTCGGCATCGTATGATCCGCGCATCCTCGGGATCTACCCTCACTTCGTGCCGTTGGAAGTGCTGGCTGAAGAGGGACTTATTGGGTTTGCCTTGTATGGGATAATCTTCTACTGTCTATTGTGCACCACCATTCGATGTTTCCGCATCGCTGCCACTGACCCGGCAGAACGACTCTTGCTGGGAGGACTCATAGGCCTGTGCCTATTCACCTTCATTCTTTCGCTCAAGCAGGGAAGTCTGCTGCTTAATTTAGAACCATTTATGTTGGCAATTATCCTCGGGCGGTACGAACGACTTCTGTCGAAGAGCCTTACGACTGAGGGTGCAATAGAAGAGGAGCGTGAAGATGAGGAGCTCTTGGCATTCATCAGGTATCCGGCTCTTTAAGCCATCACCATGGACATATAAACTGCGCCTCACTCTGGACTGATAGGCTGAAAGCATAAAATGAAAGCCCCGATGACATTGGGTTTACCCACATCCGATTCTTTCGATCTTTCGATTCTTTCGAAAATCGGTCGGCATATGAAATGACATTTGATCCTCAGGGCTCATACGGCCAATTTTCGGGCATGAGATGATGCTCTCGCGCCATTCAACCACACCAAGAGTTGCGGTGATTTACCATTTCTTTGCGCACTACCGCTCCGCAATCATGCGAGAGCTGCTCGACTGTAAAGATATTGAATACTTCTTAGTCGGTGACCGATCAGACCCTGACAACTCGATTGAGCCATGGCAACCACCGGAGGACCGACTATTGTTCGCCCCTTGCACAAAGATTACTTCTAGTCTGCTATGGCAGAAAGGGTTGGTTCGTTTGGCTCTGCGGCATGACATCGACGTCATGATCTTTCTCGGCAATGCGAACTTCCTCAGCACTTGGGTCGCAGCCTTGTTGGCGCGGCTGAAGGGAAAGCGGGTCTTATTTTGGACGCATGGCTGGATGCGAAAGGAGCAGGGGTTTAAAGGCACAATCAGAAATCTCTTCTACCGCCTTGCCCACGGGCTTCTTCTCTACGGTCCCCGTGCAAGGCTGATCGGAGTCCAAAATGGGTTCCATGGGGACGGTCTCTACGTTGTCTACAATAGCTTGGACTTACAAACGCAATCAAAAATCAGGGCTCATGTGACTCCTGATCGTCTGAGACATATCCGAGAGAGGTGTTTTCCGAATTCAAACGCCCCCATCTTGATCTGTACCGGTAGACTTACCAAACCGAAAGGCTTGGCAATTCTGTTAGAAGCGATGTCTCTATTACAGGAGCAGGGGTTCAGAACCTGTTTACTATTGGTCGGTGAGGGGCCGGAACGCGAATCTTTAATACAGATGGCCAATGACCTTCGTCTCACCGTGCATTTCTATGGTGCCTGTTACAACGAAGAGCTTCTCGCGGAACTGATCATGTCGGCCAACATAACCGTCTCGCCTGGTCAGGTCGGTCTCACCGCCATGCATAGTCTTGCCTACGGAACTCCGGTCATTACCCATGATGACCCTGCTAATCAAATGCCTGAGTGGGAAGCGATCCTTCCAGGAAAAACGGGAGACTTTTTCAGATGTGGTGATGTCCAGGATTTGGCTAAGACGATACGTAAATGGTGCCTGCATCCTTGGCCTGACGAAGATGTCCGCAGTCAATGCATGGCCATTATTGAGCATCGGTACAATCCAAATTTTCAGCGGCATGTGATTAACCGTGCAGTGGCTGGATTGGTGGCAGAATAGGGTCGCGTCCATGTGTGTCGACGATAGCCTATAAACTCGAGAGCGATGAGCCGTGCAATCCGTTAGTAATAAGTTGCGATCGGTGCCATGGAGCTATAAGTTTGTCCGCTGGATTCTTATAACCTATCGTCGACGACGCTTTGGGCTTAAACGGGTACACGCTACCTTTTATATGGCGAGAGGCTGTTTGGTGAGCCGCGATTTGGTCGCACACGAATATAGCTTTATCAATATGGGCTGTGTCCTTGGGCCAAAAGTCGAACTTGGTCGTTATGTCATGCTTGGACCTTACGTTTCGGTTGTGGGGAATGACCATGTTACGTCAAAAGCGGGAGTGCCGATCATTTTTTCAGGACGCCCTCCCCAAAAGCAGACGTTCGTAGAGGACGATGCTTGGATTGGATTTGGAACAATCATTGTGGCCGGTGTAAGAATCGGTCGAGGAGCGATTGTGGGGGCTGGTTCCGTTGTGACAAAGGATGTCCCTCCTTATGAAATTCATGCTGGGGTGCCGGCAAAAAAGATCGGTGAACGATTCGCGAATGAAACCCAACGTCTGAAACACGATGCCATGTTGGACGGACCTATAGTTGCTGGCCAATACTGTTCTTCAATTCATTGATCTACGAATATGTCAATCGAATAGGTCCATTTCAGACTAAAGCCTTGAGCCTCCGATAACCTATGCATAAACTAAATTTTAACTCATCCCCCTCTCACTCTGTGAAGAATAAAGTGGGAAGGGTTTTATGGAGAACAGTCTGGCTGTTACTTTATCGTCCAAGTCCCAGATTTGCTCATGGATGGAGACGGTTCCTGTTGCGTCTGTTTAAAGCAAAAATCGGCAACGCAGCTCATCCTTATCCGTCAGCAATTATATGGGCCCCATGGAACCTTGAAATGGGACAGCATAGCTGCCTTGGGGATCATACTGATTGCTATTGTGTAGACAAGATTACAATAGGGCCTCATTCCACAATTAGCCAATACAGCTTTCTCTGCACGGCCAGCCATGATTATGAACAATTGGGATTCCCTGTCATCACCGCACCTATCACAATTGGGGAACAATCCTGGATAGCTGCAGATGTGTTTGTGGGGCCTGGGGTCACTATTGGAAATGGTGCTGTGATAGGAGCCAGATCAACGGTTTTTCAAAGTGTAGCCGACTGGACAGTTGTGGTGGGAAACCCGGCAAGGGAAATCAAAAAAAGAAGTTGCAGTGCATGAGCAATAATCATAACTCCGAGGTGGAGAATACGCTAATGAGAGAAAAACCCAAGCCTGTTGCGACTGTGGTTATCACCACTAGAAATCGCATGGAAATGCTGCAACCGGCCATTGTCTCGGCCCTATCACAGCAAGGTGAGATCGAAGTACTTGTCATGGACGATGCTTCCACAGATGGGAGCGTCGAGATGGTTAAGAGGACTTTCCCTACCGTTCGGATTGTCACCTCACCAAAACGCTGTGGTCTTATCGTTCAAAGAAATCGAGCAGCCAAACTGGCGCGTGCCCCTATTATTTTTTCTCTAGACGATGACGCAATCTTTACGTCTCGTCATGTTATTTCTCAAGCGCTACCATATTTCAAGGATGAAAGAGTCGGCGCACTGGCTCTCCCGTTAATTAACATTATTGACGGCCTGAAGCGGGAGTTCTATGCAGGGAGACCAACACAAGAAGATGCCTTCTGGGTTATGCATTCATTCACTGGTGCCGCTTATGCGGTCAGACGCGATATATTCTTAACACTGGGAGGATTTCAGGGACACCTTTTTCACTGGGGAGAAGAGCCCGAGTATTCTCAGCGAATGCTTAATGCTGGAAGAGTGGTCCGGTTGGCAATCACGGATCCTATCCATCATTTCCCGGCAGCGGAAGGGAGGCACAAGAGAGGCAAGAATGTGTGGCTCTATCGAAACATGATTTTAGCCTCATGGTATACCGCACCGCGATCCCTGTTATTCCCAATCCTCGCGGTTCAAACCGTTCGTTGCCTCGCAAGGGGTGCTAGCAACATTCGTCAGTTGCCCATTGCAATTGAAGGTCTAGTTCGCGGTTATGCCTCGTGTCTAGCTAGGGGGGCAAAGCGAACGCCGATTTCCTCTCAAACATTCAAGTTATTCGTTGAACTGAACAAGCGACGATTTGTGCCATACGAAGAAATCGCTTCCAGGCTGGCTCCGCTAGAATTTCTAGCAGGGGTCGGACGAGAAAAATTACGAATCACCAGGAGCTGGCCGCCAAGACCTGGTGATCGGTCAGAGAGAACTGAATGTCGCCTTCGATGTTGCCGCTATCCGTGATAATCCTGACCTTTAATGAAGAGAGTAACATTGGTGCTTGTTTGGAAAGCGTTATCCCATGGGCCCAGGAGGTATTGGTCGTAGATTCGGGGAGTACAGACCGTACTTTGGACATTGTGGGATCTTATGGAGCGAGAGTCTTTAGCCACCCGTTCCAAAACTATTCACACCAAAGAAACTGGGCTCAGGAGAACTTACCGTTATCTTATGAATGGGTATTTCATATCGATGCTGACGAACGAGTATCGCTCGAACTTGCCCAAGGCGTCCGCAAGTTCTTCAGTGACGCATCAAACGAACAGCACGTTTCAGGGCTCATGGTTCGGCGCAAGATAATATTTTTCGGAAAACCCATCGTGCATGGCGGCCTTTATCCCACTTATCACTGCAGAATCTTTCGGAAACAGCGTGGCCGTTGTGAAGACCGAGAGTACGACCAACACTTTCTAATTGATGGCAAAACCTGCACGATCGAGGCAGACTTATTGGAACTCACCGCCACCTCTCTCTTTTCATGGACTGCTAGGCATAACAAGTGGGCACAAATGGAGGCCAAGCAGCTGTTACTTGGAACTCGTGAGGGCCAAGCCGTTTCTGTTCAACCAAAACTTACTGGTTCGCCGATTGAACGACGAAGATGGTTACGGGCCCGTGTGTATGAAAGTTCTCCGCTGTTTTTACGGCCCTTATTGTACTTCTTCACACGATACCTGTTTAGAGGGGGATTTCTGGATGGCACCCCAGGTCTGATTTATCACGTCTTGCAGGGCTTCTGGTTTCGGTTTTATGTGGACGCGTGTTGCTACGAACTGCATCAACGCGAGAAGCCCTCGCTTACACGGTATTCCGAAAAGAAATAGCCTGCAGCTAGGATTGTTCATTCCTCCTGAGCACCACAACATCGTTACAAATGAAATTATTCTTCGTCAATCGTTTCTTCTATCCGGACCATTCAGCCACCAGCCAGCTTTTAACGGACTTGGCATGTTGTTTGGCTCGATTAAATATGGACGTTTGGGTGGTAACCGGTCGGCAGGCCTACGACAATCCTGATGCTATCTTGGAGGATGGGAACTTGGTGCAAGGTGTCCACATCATACGCCTGTGGTCCAGCCGCTTCGGACGCCAACGGTTATGGGGACGAGCGATCGACTATGGCACCTTTTATTTGAGCGCGCTATGGTGCTTGCTAAGAAGCGTCCAAGCCGGTGACGTCGTCGTTGCCAAGACGGACCCCCCTTTGATTTCAGTCATCGCCGACGTTGCCACCAGGTTGCGAGGCGCAATCCTGATCAATTGGATTGAAGACCTATTTCCCGAAGTTGCCTCGGCCTTGGCTCTGCAGGGAACCGGTTGGCTCGAGCGCCCGCTCCGTACCATTAGGAATAGATCGCTGCTGACAGCCCGACGAAATGTCGTCATTGGGGAGGGTATGGCAAAGAGGCTTCGAGGGGAGGGGATTCCATCTGACAGTATTAAGGTAATCCACAATTGGGCCGATGGACTGGCCATTCAACCCATTGATGCCCAGAAAAACGAGCTAAGGCGCGAGTGGAATCTTGACGATAAATTCGTGGTGGGCTACTCAGGTAATTTTGGAAGGGCTCATGAGTTCCGCACGATCCTTTCAGCAGCGGAGATCCTTCGAGATCATACACGTATCATATTTCTCTTCATTGGAGCCGGTGCCCAATTGGCATCGATGCGCCATGAAGTTGAAAGTAAACGATTGAGAAATGTCATATTCAAGCCCTATCAGCCACGGGATCAGCTTTCGATGAGTCTCAGCGTGCCTGACATTCATGTGATTTCGCTTTTGCCCGCACTCGAAGGCTTGATCGTTCCAAGCAAATTTTATGGTATTGCAGCAGCAGGAAGGCCGATGCTCTATATCGGCGACAAGGAGGGAGAACTTCCACAGTTGATACGAAGCGGGCAATGTGGCTTCTCGGTGGAGGTGCATCAGGACAAGGAAGCAGCCGCTGTCATTAACAGGGTGGCTCGAGATACGGCCGCTTGCAGGCGATTAGGAGATCGGGCACGGATTCTATTCCACCAGCGATTCGAGAGATCTTATGCGGAGCGAGCATGGCAAAGGGTGATCGCAGAAGCAATACATCAGGCATGAAACTATTTCATTCGCTGCGTTTAAACGGAGTAATCAAATGATGAAAAGCACTCGCACCATTGTGACGTTAGGTGTAGTGTCCGTGCTCGGGATTCTGGCAATGGCGATGTCGGACAGCACTATAACGACGCCCATCGCTCAGGCCAAAGCCGTGCCGGAGAAGAAACCGTTCATGGTGCTTGACGGTACGCTCTATACCGACAAACCGGATCTTTCTCAGCACGGAATCCAACCCATCACTATGGCTTATGTGAGCCAGTTCGGAAATGATTGGTACAAGAATGCGTCACGTTTGCCTGAAAAGGCGGCTGTGCAAAAACTAGCCCGCGAAGCCCAAGAAAATACACGTCCTGTGGTGCTCGATATCGAACATTGGTCACTGAAGGGAAATTCCAGCCAAGTGCAGGATAGCCTATCAAAGTACATGACCGTCCTGCAGTGGTTCAAAGAGGCGGCTCCGGGTTTGACTGTCGGCTACTATGGAGCTCCGCCCTTGCGCGACTACTGGAGGGCAATTAGTCCACCGACAAGCAAGGAGCGGAAATCGCTTTCAGAAGATAATGATCGGCTTCAACCTCTGGCAGAAGCGGTGGATATCCTATTTCCCCCACTCTACACCTTCTATACCGACCAAGGCGGATGGGTACGATATGCATATGGCCAGATAGCAGAAGCGCGACGCTGTGCAAATGGAAAGCCCGTCTATGTGTTTCTATGGCCTCAATACCACGACTCCAACCGCAAGCTCGCGGGATCGTATCTACCGGCTGATTACTGGCGGCTCGAATTGGAAACTGCGAAGCAATACGCCGATGGGATTGTTCTTTGGGGTGGGTGGGGAAGCAACAATCGGCCAGCCAAATGGGAGGACAATGCCGTCTGGTGGAAAGTGACAAAAGATTTCATGGCGACGGTCGTGTCATCCAATCATCCGGCCGATATAAAACCGAATTAGCCGTTCTCTACCGTGACGTGCTCAAGCTGACGGAAGATCGCCTCATTCCGAGACATATGGGGTGAAAAACCAACTTGAGTTGTTGCTCAAGCAGATTTTACGACCCAACTTAATAAAGTAAAATTTGAAGTCACTATACCACTGGCAGCCCATTGAACAGCACACATATAGAGGCACCAAGCATGAACATAATAGCAACAGACAAAAAACCCCTTACAGCTCAATATAACGAAAGATTTTACAACTCTCAGATGGACGGTTCTTATCGTAGTGCAAGTGAGTATGTAAAGTACCTATCACAGTTATACCAGCCAGAAAGCGTCATTGATTTCGGATGCGGAAGAGGCACTTGGTTAAAAGCCTTCAAAGACATAGGAGTTGAGCGACTAGTCGGTTTGGATGGGAAATGGAATAGTCAAGGTAGAATGGTAGAGCAATCAATAAAATTTGTTCCAGTTGATCTAAACGGGCCCGTTAACATATCCGAAAAATTCGACATAGCTATTTCGCTCGAAGTAGCAGAACACCTTAAAGACTCCTCTGCCGATAGCTTCGTAAATAACATGATTGCCTCTTCGGATGTGGTTATGTTCGGCGCTGCCTACCCTTCGCAAGGCGGCACTGACCATATGAATGAACAGCCGCCTACCTATTGGGCAAATATTTTCTTGAAATATGGGTATGTACCGTATGACATTTTTAGACCAGTATTTTGGGGGAGTCCAACAGTTAGCTTCTGGTATCAACAAAACACTTTTTTATACGTTAGATCCAGTTCTAGAGTTAACGAAACACTGAAAAACATGGGTCATAAACCAATACTAAACACTGCATTTATGAATTGTGTCCACCCAACCCTGTACAATTTGAAACTATCGTCCTTATCTGTAAAATCAATGGTTATTCATTCAATCAAAAAGGCTATTCCGAAAAGACTATATCCCGTAGCACTCAGAATCAAAGATTTCCTCACCTAAGCCAAATATTTTTGCCTTTCATAACTATAAAAGGGGAGAAATGTTGGAAATGCTTCTTCCGGCTATGGCGTGGCAGCCCGATAGACTTGCCCTTTCCCCCGTCCGGTTCACCACCACAAGGAAGTTGACTCCTGTGGCATAGGCTCCCGTAACTCGAAACAGTCAAAAGGAGAATTTTCTGGCACACTAACCGAAGAGTGAGACGTCTGAGGCCGAGGCCGCCGGCACCCACGGGCTAACCGTGGCCGAGGTGGAGGACTGGCGGGAGAAATTTCTGTTGGGGCGGAGCACTCAAGAAAGGCAGCCGACGTTCCAGACCTTTGAGGAGGCGCGGCAAATCATTCGAGACTGGATCTAGTGGTACAACCACGCGCGCCCGCATCAGGCCTTGGGCTATCGAAGCCTGGTTTAATACCGAGCCCAACCATCAATCCAGGTGGCTTGATTTCGGGGAGCACTACACGATTCTGAAAGAGGCCGATGCGGGTCGTCCCATCAATGAAATCTGGCGACACTACGGCATCGACTCGGCAACGTACTACAAATGGAAGGCGAAGTGCGGCGGCCTCGATGCGTCGGATGTGAAGCGGTTGAAGGACCTGTAGCACGAGAACGGTCGGCTCAAACGGATGTATTCCGACCTCTCGTTGGAGAACCCGGCGCGAAAGGATGTCCTCGCAAAAAAGCTCTCAGGGTTGTTGAACGGCGGGAGGTCGTGACGCATCTGGTCACGGTGCACGGCCTTCCGGTTCAGCGGGGCTGCCGCGTGATGGGATAGAACCGGGCGACATACGATCGCTCCCTCGTGGATTGGGCCGGACGCGATGCCCCGGTGATCGCGGCGCTGACCACGCTCGTGGCCGCAAAGAGCGCTGGGGCTTTTGGAAGTGTTGTGATCGGCTCCAACTCGATGGCCATCCCTGGAATCAGAAACGACGATGGCGGGTGGACTGGCACCTCCGGTTCCACTTGCCGCGACGGACGAAGGAGCGGCTGCCGCCTCGTCGTGCTGCCCCATGCCAATGCGGTCTGGGCCGTCGATTTTATGAGCGACACGCTCGATGGCGGCCGTCGGGTCCGGACGTTATACGTGCTGGATGAAGGTGTCCGCAGTCCCGACAGCCTGACGCACGCGCTGTACGAGGCGGCGACGGCGGCGCTCGGCGGGGCGGGACACGAGGTCGTCGGCCTCGACCTGTACGCCGAGGGGCTGGCGCCGGCCATGTCCGCGGCGGAGCGGCGCGCGCTACCACACGGACCAGCCCATCCTCGATCCGCAGGTCGCCCGGCACGCCGAGCTGGTGCGCACGACCGAGGCGCTGGTGTTCGTGTACCCCACGTGGTGGGCGGCGCCGCCCGCCATCCTGAAGGGGTGGCTCGAGCGGGTGCTCGTGCCGGGCGTGGCCTTCCACCTCGATCCGAGGACGAGGCAAGGTGGCCGCGGCCTGCGGCACGTGCGCCGGCTCGTCGGCATCACGACCTACGGGTCGTCGCGCCGGTACGTGCGGTGCTCGGCGATCCGGCCGGCGCACGCTTCATGCGGGCGCTGCGGATGCTGTGCGCCCGTCGGTGCCGGCGCACGTGGCTCGCCCTGTACGGGATGGACACCGCCACCGTCGGCGAGCCGGCGCGGTTCCTCGACCGCGTCGCCGCAACGGATGGCCCGGCTGTGAGGGCGGAGGTGCTCGTGCACGCCCATCCGGTGGCCACCAGCTTCAGCGCCGCGCTGCGGGACTGCGCCGTGGCGGCGCTCGCGGCGCGCGGTCGACGACGTCGACGTGCTCGACCTGTACGCCGAGGGCTTCGACCCCTACCTCGACGCCGACGAGTGGGTCGCCGTGGACCGGATACGCCCGGCGCGGGCGAGGACCGTCCGGACGACTCGCCGCCTACATCGCCCGCCTGCGCCGCGCCGACCACCTCGTGTTCGTCTACCCGACGTGGTTCGGGGGCCCGCCGGCGATGTTCAAGGGCTGGCTCGACCGCGTGTGGGTGGAAGGCGTGGCCTTCGAGAAGGTGCCCGGCAGCAACCGGCCCCGCGCCCGCCTGCAGCACGTCCGTTCGATCACGGTGATCACGACGTACGGCTCGTCGCGGCGGGTCAACATCGCTCGAGGGCGAGCCGGGCAAGCGCCTCGTCGCCGGTGGCTGCGGGTGCTGTGCCACCCGCTGGCCCGATCGCGCTGGCTCGCGCTCTACGACATGGACCGCACCACCGACGCCGGCGCGGCGCCGTTCCTCGACCGCGTCGAGCGGGCATGGCCGCCTCGAGCGGATCACGGGTCCACGCCGGTCCTCGCCCACGATGCGCGAGCCGCGGTCGTAGGTGACGTAGTTCCACGCCCAGTTGACCAGCACGTTGGCCCGGTTGCGGAAGCCGATCAGGTACAGCAGGTGCAGGCCGAGCCACGCCAGCCAGCCGAGACGCCGCAGAGGCGGATGCCGCCGGGCAGCTCGGCCACGGCGTCGTGGCGCCCGATCGTGGCCATCGAGCCCTTGTCGAAGTAGCGGAACGGCGACGTCGGCCGGCCGTCGAGCCGGGCGTGGATCATGCGGCCGGCGTGGCGGCCGCCCTGGATGGCCACCTGGGCCACGCCCGGCAGGGCCGCCGTCGGCCGTCGCCGGCCGCCGGCGGCGATGTCGCCGACGGCGAACACCTCGGGATGGTCGGGCACCGACAGGTCGGGGTTCACCACGAGGCGCCCGCCCCGCGCCGGCGGCGACGCCGCAGCGAACGCGCCAGCGGGCTGGCCTCGACGCCGGCCGTCCACACCAACGTGCCGGCGGGGATGCGGGTGCCGTCGCTCAGGTGCACGGCGTCGGCCTCCACCTTGTCGACGCCGACGCCGAGCACGCACCTCGACGCCCCGCTTGGTAGCGACCGGTAGGGCCCGGTCGGGACAGCGTGGCGCGAACGTGCCGAGCAGGCGGTCGGCCGTCTCGACGAGCACGATGCGGGCCCGGCGCACGTCGAGGTTCGGGTAGTCCTTGCGAACACCTTCGCGAACAGCTCGGCCAGCCCGCCGGCCAGCTCCACCCCGGTCGGGCCACCGCCGGCAGATCACGACGGTGAGCACGCCGTCGTCGACGGCTCGCCGGGTCGGTGGCCGCCCGCTCGAACGTGCGCAGGAGTGCGATCGCAGGGCGACGGCGTCGGCGAGGCGTCTTCAGCTCGAAGGCGTGCTCGCCCACGCCCGGCACGCCGTAGTCGGCGCCGACACCGCACCGGCGGCGATGACGAGGTGGTCGTAGGCGAGGTCGCCCTCGGTCGAGCACGACTCGCCGGCCGTCGAGATCGATGCCGGTGACCCGCTCCATGCGGAAGTCGACGTTGCGCTGGCGATGGAAGATGCCGCGCGCCGGGAAGGCGACGTCGTCGGCGTCGAGACCGGCGGTGGCCACCTGGTACAGCAGCGGCTGGAAGGTGTGGAAGTTGTTGGCGTCGACGAGGGTGACGTCGACCGGTGCGTCGCGGAGGGCCTTGACCGCCGCCAGCCCGCCGAAGCCGGCGCCGATGACGACGACGCGTGGCGGCCTCGTACACGGCCGCGCCCTCACGCCGTCGCGCAGCCGATGCGCGAGCGCGCCACGCACCGGCCGCCACCGCGGCAGTTGTGCTCGGCCAGCGCGAGGTTGGCGGGCACGCTGTCGCCGGCCGTGACGGCGGCGATGCGCTCCAGCACGTAGGGCGTGACGGCCGGGCCGGTGATGCTCGGCGTCGGCGGCGTCGGCCAGCGCGGCGGCGAGGACGTGCGTCGATCGGCGGCGGGTCGAGCTCGGCGTCCTGGCGGGATGGGCACGGCCAGCAGCACGCCGGCGTCGGTCGCGGGCCCGGTTGGCGAGCACGGCCGCCACCTCCGCGGCCGACTCGACGCGGTGCGGCACGGGCAGCCCGGACGAGCGGGTGTAGAAGGCGGGGAACCAGTCGTGGCGCCAGCCGAGCACCGGGACGCCGATGCGTCTCCAGCTCCTCGAGCGTGCGGGGGAGGTCGAGGAACGCCTTGGCGCCGGCGCACACGGTGACGAGCGGGTGGTGGGCGATGGCGCCGAGGTCGGCGGACACGTCACCGGTCACCTCGGCGCCGCGGTGCACGCCGCCGATGCCACCGGTGGCGAACACCGAGATGCCGGCGGCGTCGGCCAGGGCCAGCGCCGCCGACACCGTCGTGGCGCCGTACGGCCACGCCGGGCGACGGCGACGGCCAGGTCGCGCTCGGCCGCCTTGCGCGCCGGTCCGCAGATGCGGTCGTGCTCGCTCGGCGTCGACGCCCACCCGGGCGACGCCGTCGAGCACGGCCGTGAGGGCGGGCACGGCGCCGGCCGCCCGCACCGCGGCGACGCAGCGCTCGAGCGCTTCGGCGTTGGCCGGCTCGGGCAGGCCGAGGTTGGAGAAGATCGTCGACTCGAGCGCCACGACCGCCGCGCCGTCGGCCAGGGCGTCGGCCACCTCGGGGTGCACGAGTGGGGTGAGCGGCACGCCGGCATCCTGCCAGGCCGGTCGGCGGCGGCCGAAGGGCCGGGCCGAGCGGCCGAAGGGCGCGATCAGGCGATCGTGCCCGTCAGGCGACCGTGCCCTCGAGCAGCGCCGGCTGCTGCGAGGTCGGCACGCCACCGGCGGCCTCGTCGGTCACGACCAGCGCCGTGAGGCCGCCGTCGACCGTGAACGGCTCGACCGCCGGCCGGTGGCCGAGCACGCCGAGGGAGATGACCTGGTCATCGATGACGCCCCACAGCTGGTACGTGCGGTCGGGGCCGAGGTCGGCCAGCTCGCGCAGGGAGATCACCCCCAGGCCGCCGGGCTCGACGACGGCCACGGCCCGCTGGGTCCCGTCCTCGCCCTTCAGCACCACGCGAGTGGCGTCCGGATCGGCCATCGCGTGGTCGAAGACCTGGGCCATGCTGTCGAGCTCGCTGCGCGACGAGCGAGGGCTCGCGCGACGGCGACCACGGTGATGACGACGGCCGCGGCAGCCGCGGCGACCCGCCGCGCCGACGACCGCCGCCGTGGGCCAGCGCCGCCGGCGGGCCGGCAGCACCTTGGCCAGCTCGGGGCCGGGCGCCGGCGCTCGCTCCTCGATCGAGCCGGCGATCCGGTCCCACAGCCCCTCGGGGGCGGGGGCGCCGCTGAAGGCCAGCAGCGTGGCCACCTCGCGGTGCTGTCGACCTCGGCCCGGGCCCGCGGGTTGTCGTCGAGGTACTCCTCGACCCTCGGCGCTCGTCGTCGTCGACGGCGTCGAGGGCGTAGGCGCCGAGCAGCTCCTCGATCTCGTCGGGGCGTCAGCGTCGCTCACGCCTCTACCCACCGTGATGCCGACGGCGGCCAGCTCACCGCGCAGCCGCTTCAGCCCGGCGCGGATGCGGCTCTTGACCGTGCCCTCGGGCTCGCCGAGCCGCGCCGCCACCTCGCGGTAGGTGTGGCCGCCGAAGTAGGCCAGCTCGATCGCCACCGCGCTCGCGCGGCGGGCAGCGTCCATCGACTGCGCGGACCTGCTCGGCCGTGGCCAGGTCCCACACCTCGTGCTCGAGGTCGTAGCCGCGCCTCGGCCGTGCGCCGGGCGTCGCGCTCCTCCGCGGGCCGGCGGGCGCCCTCCGAGCGGAGCAGGTCGACGGCGCGACCGTGGGTCTGGGCGAGGAGGTAGCTGCGCAGCGTGCCCCGGGCGGGGTCGAACCGCTCCGGGTCGTTCCACAGCCGCAGGAACACCTCCTGCACCACCTCCTCGGCCAGGGCCTGGTCGGTCAGCAGGCGCCGGGCCAGCCCGAAGACGGCGCCGGCGTGGCGGCGGTAGGCCTCGGCCAGCGCCTCCTGGCGGTAGCGCCCGATGGCGACCACGAGCGCCGCATCGGAGACGTCGCGAACGCTCGCGCACACCGGTCGTACGACGCGACGTCCGGATGGTCCGCGTCCGCCGGATCACGCCCGGCCCAGGACGGCAGTCACGCCCGGCCGACGGTCACGCTGCACCACCTCGACGTGCGGGGTCTGCGGGAACAGGTCGACGAGCGTCGACTGGACGTGGCGGTAGCCGTGGCCGTCCAAGCAGCGCGGCGTCGCGGGCCAGCGAGGCCGGATCGCAGCTGACGAGCACGAGGCGGGCCGCGCCGGTCGCGGCCAGCGCGTCGGCCGCGGCCGCGCCGAGGCCGGCCGCGGCGGGTCGGCGATCACGAGCGCCGGCCGGCTCCGGGCGCCAGCGGGCCACGTCGACGCGGACGACCGTGGCGTCCCGGTCCGCCAGGTTGCCGGGCGTCGCGGCACGAGGAGGCCGAGCTCTCGACCGCGACGACCCGCCCCGTCACGGGCAGGCACGCCGGCGAACAGCCCGACGCCGGCGTAGGCGTCGACGACCGTCCCGCCGACCGACGTCGTCGCCGGCCGCCTGCGCCACGGCGGCGACGAGCGCCTCGGCGCCGTCGGGGCGGGTCTGGAAGAACGAGCGGGCCGAGACGCGCAACGGCCGGCCGGCGACCTCCTCGGTCAGCCACGCGTCCGGTCGCGACGCACGTCGGCGGGAGGTCGGCGGCGGCCGCGGCGTCCTCGGGGACGACCAGGACCGAGCCGCTCGCCGGTCGCGACGCCGCAGCGCAGCGTCACCTCGTCGGCACCCGGGAAGCGGGCCTCGGCGATGAGCTCGGCCAAGGCCGGGTGGGCGACGAGGCAGTCGTCGACCGGGACGACGTCGTGCGAGCGCAGCCCGGAAGCCGGCCCGACCGTCGGTGACCGCCAGCCGCACGGTGGTGCGGAAGCCCCGGTGGGCAGCTCCGGGCCGTCCACGACGACCGCTCCGGCCACGCCGCCGGTGCGGGTCAGCGCCTCCTCGACGATCCGCCGCTTCAGCGCCCGCTGCTCCGCGGGCTCGATGTGCTGCCACCCGCAGCCGCCGCAGCCCGCGGCGACGTACGGGCACGGCGGCTCGACCCGACCGGGCGACGCGTCGACCACCCGCTCGACGACGGCTCGGGCGTAGTCCCGCTCCTCGACCATCCGGGCCACGACCAGCTCGCCCGGCAGCGCGCCGCGGACGAACACCACCCGGCCCGACGCCTCCCGGGCGATGGCGTCGCCGCCGGCCGCCATCGCCGTGGGCCGCAGCTCGATCAGCTCGGGCCCGGTCATCGTGGAACCGTACGGGTCGTGGGCTACCGTCGATCCCGTGGCTGATCGGGCCGCTCCCCGCATCCAGATCGCTCCCGTCGGTCCTCCCGGCCGACTTCGCCCGCCTCGGCGAGGAGGTCGCCGCCCTCGAGGCCGCCGGCGTCGATCGCATCCAGTGGGACGTGATGGACGGCCAGTTCGTCCCCAACATCACGTTCGGCCCCGACGTCATCGCGGCGGCCCGCCGCCACACCTCCCTGCCGTTCGAGGCCCACCTCATGATCCTGCACGCCGGAGCTGCTGGCCGCGGAGTTCGTGGAGGCCGGCTGCGAGCGGCTGATCGTCCACGCCGAGTCGGTCGACCCACCTCCACCGCACGCCTGGACCTCGTCCGCTCGCTCGGCGCGACGCCGGCGTGGCCATCGCCCCGGCCACCCCGGCCATCGCCGTCGCGCTACGTGCTCGACCTGGTCGACATGGTGCTGGTCATGACGGTGAACCCCGGCTTCGGCGGCCAGGACTACCTGGCCACCATGGAGCCGAAGATCGCCGAGGTCCGGGGCATGATCGCAGGCGTCGGGCTTCGACGTCGACGTCGAGGTCGACGGCGGCATCAGCGCCAAGACGGTGGCCGGCGGCGGCGGCGGCCGGGGCCAACGTGCTGGTGGCGGGCAGCGCGCTGTTCCACCATCCCGACGGCCTCGGGCCACGCCGTGGCCGAGCTCCGCGACGCTGGCCGAGGCGGCCTTCCCCTGGCTGGACGCCTGACGGCTCCCCACCGCCGCGCGCTGCCCGCCGCCGGCGCTGCCGCCGGCCGAGGCGCGCCGGCCGACCGGGCCGCCGGCCGACCAGGCCGCCCGACCGGCACCCGCCGGACCGGGTCGATCCGCGACACCCTCCGAGGCAGGCACGAATGTGCCGAGGAAGCGGGGGCGCTCCGTGACAACCTCGGCCTGAGCGGCGGGCCGGCGCTGGGTGACGCACCCCCTGCGTACCATCGCCCGATGGCGTTCGACCTGGTGCGCACGACGTACGGGCCCGCCGCGCTCGACGCGCTGGCGGCCGCCGTGGCGCGCGCCAAGGGGGACGAGCCCCTCCGGCCGGTCACCGTGGTCGTCCCGTCCAACTACGCCGGCGTGGCCGCTCGCCGGGCGCTGGCCCGCCGCCACGGCGTGATCGGCGTGGGGTTCGTGACCCTGTACCGGCTGGCCGAGCTGCTCGCCGGGCCGACGCTGGCACGGTCCGGCCGGGTGCCCGTCTCCTCGTCCGGTCGTGGCGACGGCGTTCCGGGCCGCCCTGGCGCGAGGACCCGGGGCTGTTCGGGCCCGTCGCGCGACCAGCCCGTCGACCGTGGAGGCGCTGCGGCGGGTCCACCGCGAGCTGCGGGACCTGGACGACCTGCAGCGCCGTCGCCTCGGCCCAGAGCGACGCCCGGGCCGCGGCGGTGGTGGCGATCGACGAGCGGGTCACCGAGCGGCTCGCAGACCCGCTGGCACGACGAGACCGACCTGATGGTGACCGCGGCCGCGCTCGTCCGGGGTGGCGACGCCGTGGTCGACGTCGGCCCGCTCGTCGTCCACCTGCCGCAGCAGATCTCGAGCTCGGCGGCGCGGCTGCTCCAGGCCGTGGCCGCGCACGCGCCGGTCACGGTGATCGCCGGGCTGACCGGGCGGGCCGACGCACCCGTGGAGCGTCTCCTCGGGCGGCTCGACCTGGCCGGGGAGCCGCCCGCTCCGCCCACGCCGGCCGGCCTCAGCCCCGAACCGTTCGTCGAGCTGACGGTCGCCGCGGACGAGGACGACGAGGTCCGCACCGCTCTTCGCCGCGTCGTCGAGGCGGCCGAGGCCGGCGTCGCCCTGGAGCGCATCGCCATCGTCCACGCGCCACGGGCTCCGTACGGCCGGCTGCTCTCCGAGCACCTGACCGCGGCCCGGCTGCCCTGGAACGGGATCACCGCGTCGTCGGTGACGGAGCGCGTGGCCGGCCGCACGCTGCTCGGTCTGCTCGATCTGGACGCCACGGCGCTCCGCCGGCGGGACGTGTTCGCGCTGCTGGCCTCGGTGCCCCCGTCGCGTCGCCGGCCGGTGGCGGCGCTGGGAGCGGCAGGCCCGGCGGGCCCGGCGTGGTGAACGGCCGGCAGCCAGTGGGACGAGCGGCTGGCGGCGAGAGCGGCGGATCAGCGTCGCCAAGCGGACGCCGGTGGCGACGCGGAGGCCTGGCGGTACGAGGAGGCCGAGCGGGCCGACGAGCTGCGTGCCTTCGTCGCGGACCTGGCCGAGCGGCTCGAGCCGCCGACGCAGCCGACGTGGGCCGCGCACGCCCGGTGGGCCGGCCGCCTGCTGGAGCTCGTCATCGGCGGGCCCGTGCAGCAGGCGCGGTGGAGCCCCGAGGAGCGAGCGCGCCGTCGAGCGGGTCGAGCGGGTGCTCGACCGCCTGGCCCGCCTCGACGGTGTGGCCGACGACGTCGAGGGCCACGGTGTCGATCGGTCCGTGTTCCGGGCCGCGCTCGACGCCGAGCTGGCCGACGGCCCGGCCACCGTCGGACGCCTCGGCGAGGGGATCTTCGTCGGCCCGATCCCGCTCGCGGTGGGGATCGACGCCGACCTGGTCATCGTCCTCGGCCTGGTCGAGGGCGGCCTGCCCGGCGGGCTGGGCGACGACCCGCTGCTCTCCGACCGCACCCGCCGCACGCTCGACGGCGCGCTCACCACCGCGGCCGAGCGCCGCGAGGGCCTCCACCACCAGCTCCTGGCCGTCGCCGGCGCCGCCCAGCGGTACCGTCGTGGCCAGCCGTGCCGCTCGCCGACCTGCGCACCGGGAGCACCCGCTACGCGCTCGCGCTGGCTGGGCGGGTTGGAGCGGGCGGCCCCGGCCCGCACCGTCCGCCACACGTCGTTCCACGACGGCCTCGCGCGACGGCCTGCCTCCCGCCAGCGAGCAGGAGGCCGGCCTGACCGACCTGCAGCGGACGCGCTCCAGCGGGCACGCGCTCGATGTCGCACCCACTGTCCCGCGGCGACCAGGCCCTCCATCGGGCGCTTGACGCTGATGGAAGCCCGGGCCAGCGACCAGCTGACCGCGTTCGACGGGAACCTGGCCTCCCTCGCTGCCGCGGGCGTCGACCTCGCACCGCGCCAGCCGGTCGCCCCGACCGCGCTCGAGGCCTGGGCCCGCTGCCCGTTCAGCTACTTCGTCCGGCACGTGCTCGGCGTCCGGGAGCGTCGATGCGCTGCAGGAGGAGCTGTCCCTCCGCCCGGCCGACCGCGGCGTCCTCGTGCACGCCGTGCTGGAGTCCGTGGTCGGCGAGCTGATCCGCTCGGGCGACGTGCCGGAGCCGGACCAGCCGTGGTCGGTGCCGGCCCTCGGCCGGCTGGCGGCCGAGCTCGACGCTCGATGCGAGGCGACCGAGTCGGAGGGCGAGGTCGGCCCGGCCCTGCACTGGCAGCTCGAGCAGCGGCGGCTCCGGCGGCGGCTGGACGGCTTCGTCGAGCTCGACCTCGCCGGCACGCGCGGAGCACGGGGTGCGCCCGGCGGCGACCGAGCTCCCGTTCGGCACGGACCGATCCTTCGCCGTCGCCCTGCCGGACGGCCGGGCCTGGCCCTGCACGGCACGATCGACCGCGTCGACGCCGGGCCACATCGGTTGGCCGTCATCGACTACAAGACCGGCCAGGCCCGGTCCAGCCAGACGAGACCCGTTCGTCGGCGGCGACCTCCGTCTGCAGCTCCCCATCTACGCCCTCGCCGACCGCGACCTCCTCGGGCGGCCGGACGACGACGTGGTGGCCGAGTACTGGCACCTCCACGACCAGCACGACCGGCGCAAGCGCCTGCCCGTCGACGTCGACCCGCCGACCCTGGCGCCGCCTGTCCGAGGTCCTCGCCGCCATCGTCGACGGCATCGCCGCCGGGCTGTTCGTGCCCCACCCGGACGAGCCCGACCCCTGGCGGCGCGCCCGCTGCGCCTACTGCGATCCCGACGGCGCCGACACCGCGACGCTGTGGGGGCAGTGGCAGCACAAGCGCCGGGATCCCGTGCTCGACGGCTACCGGCGGCTGGTCGATGACGTGGACGACGACGACGGCCGGCGAGCCGGAGCGACGACGGAGCCGCGCCATGAGCGACGCCGCCCGCCTCGCCGACGAGGACGCACACGACAGCATCGCCCACGACCTCGGATCCACCCTGTTCGTGTCGGCCGGCGCGGGCTCCGGCAAGACCACCGAGCTGGTCCGCCGCGTCGTCGCGCTCGTGAGCGCAGGCACGGCCATCGAGTCGATCGCCGCCATCACCTTCACGGAGAAGGCGGCCGACGAGCTGCGCCAGCGGGTCCGCTTGGCCCTGCTCGAGCAGGCCGCCGACGACGGCGACGGCTGGTGCAGGAGCGCTGCCGCACCGCGCTCGACGACCTCGACCAAGCCGCCCTGTGCACGCTGCACGCGTTCGCACAGCGCATCCTGACCGCCTACCCGGTCGAGGCCGGGCTGCCCCCGGCGCTGTCGGTGCTGGACGAGATCGCCTCGGAGCTCGACTTCGACCAGCGCTTCCGGGCCTTCTACTCGGAGCTCCTGGGCCGCCCCGAGCTGGAGCGCACGGTCGTCCTGGCGTTGGAGCTCGGCATCACCGACGCCCAGCTGCGGACGGTGGCCGAGCAGCTCGACGACAACTGGGACCGCGTGCAGCGTCCCGACGGACCTCGTCCGGAGCCTCCGGCCCTCGACCTCCGGCCGCTCGTGGACGCCGGGCGGGAGCTGCTCGCGGCCAGCCTCGGGCTGGGGGTGACCGACAGGCTGGCTGTCTACCTGCAGGGCTGGTTGCCGGGCTGGCTCGAGGAGGTGGACGACCTGGCCGGGCCGGGCGTCGACGCGGTCGACGTCCTCGACGTGCTGCTCCACACCGAGCCACCCAAGACGGGCGGCCTCGGCGGCGGCGGCTGGGCGACGACCGGCTACGGCAGCGCGACGGCCGCCCGCGCCGCGGCGAAGGGCCTGGTCGACCGCACGCTCGAGGGCAGCGCCCTGGCGCACGACGTTCGACCCGGTGATCGAGGCCGTCCTCGGCCGTCTCGGCGACGAGCTGGCCAGCTTCACCGTGGCCGAGGCGGAGCACCGCCGCCGGGACGGGCGCCTCGCCTTCCACGACCTCCTCGTCCTGGCCCGCGACATGCTCCGCCACCCGCCTCGGGGACGGGTCCGCGGCGCTGCTGCGCAGCGCTACAGCCGGCTCCTGCTCGACGAGTTCCAGGACACCGACCCCATCCAGGTCGAGATCGCGTCGCTCCTCGCCGCCGATCCGACGGCACCGGCCGTGGCCGGCCACCTCCCACCGCTGCCCGGTCGGCTCTTCTTCGTCGGCGACCCGAAGCAGTCGATCTACCGCTTCCGTCGGGCCGACATCGCCACCTTCCTGCGCACGCCCAGCCGTCACCGACCAGCCGGTGCACCTCACCGCCAACTTCCGCAACGCCAGCCGGTGGTCGGCTGGATCAACGCCACCTTCGGCCGGCTCATCACGGCGACGGACGAGGGGATCTGCGCAGCCGGCCTACCAGCCGCTGCAGCCGGTCCGCCGCCCGAGCTCGCCGGCCCGCCCGTCTCGCCCTGGGCGAGCGAGCACGCCGACAAGCCCCTGGCCGGCGAGCTCCGCGCCCGTGAGGTCCGCGACGTCGTACCTCGATCAGGGAGGCATCCTGGCCGGCTGGGAGGTGAGCGACGACGAGGGTCCGCCCGCCCGGCCCGGCCCGCCGACATCGCCATCCTCATCCCGGGCCGGACCGTGCTCGATGCCCTCGAGGACGCGCTCGGGCGCCGACATCCCCTACCGCACCGAGAGCAGCTCGCTGGCCTACGCCAGCCGGGAGGTGCGGGACCTGCTGCTGGCGCTCCGGGCCGTCGACGACGCGACCGACGAGCTGGCGCTGGTGAGCACCCTGCGCTCGGCGCTGTTCGGGTGCACCGACGTCGACCTGTACCGGTGGCGGGCGAGCGGGGCGGCCGCTGGAACCTCGTGGGGGGCCACCGCCCCGAGCCGGAGGCCGACGACCCCGTCCACGACGCCATGACCTACCTCGGGCGCGCGTCGGCCGGCGGCACTGGACTGCGCCGGCCGACCTGCTCGATCGCCTCGTCCGCGACCGGCGGGTCCTGGAGGGTGGCCGGACCGTCGCCGCTCGACGTGTGGCGCCGGGTGCGCTACCTGCTCGAGCAGGCCCGGGCCTGGCGTGAGGCCGGGGGCGGCTCCCTCCGCGACTACGTGGCGTGGACCCGCCGCCAGACCGGGCCACCGGCCGCGTCGCCGAGTCCGTGCTCGAGGACGGCGAGGCGGTGGAGGACGGGCCGGCGGGGGCGACGACCCGAGGCGGTCGGGCGACGACGCGGTGCGGATCATGACGATCCACGCCGCGAAGGGCCTGGAGTTCCCGATCATGGTGGTGTGCGGCTCACCACCCCGCCCGGCGGGCGCGCCGCGGCGTCGAGGTGCTTCGGCCCCGACGGCGAGACGATCCTCCGCCTCAGCCCGACCTTCGTCACCCGGGAGTACGAGGCCACCAAGGCGCTCGACGAGCAGCTCGACGAGTACGAGCGGCGCCGGCTGCTCTACGTCGCCTGCACCCGGGCGAGAGATCACCTGGTCGTGTCCCTCCACCGCGACGGCCGCCGGAACGGCGCGCAGCTCCTGGCCGAGCTGCGTCACCGGACCAGGCGCGACCTCGCCGAGCTGGCCGGTGAGGAGGGTCGCGGCATCGCTCGCCGTCGCCCCACCTCCGCGGCCGACCGGCCCGCCGGGCGCCGCGGCCCGAGCCGACCGCACCGACCTCGCGGCGCGGCGGGCGCAGCGGAGACCCGGATCGCCACCGCCCGGCGTCCCGGGCTCGCTCCGGCCACCGGACTGGCCGCGCTGGCGCTGGCCGGCCGGGCCGGCCCGCACCGGCAGGACGACGACCGCTTCGAGGACCTCGCCGGCGCGCCCGCCCCGGACGACGCCGAGCCCGGCCTGGCCAAGCGGCGGCGTCGACCTCGACCAGCCGCCCTGGCAGAAGGGCCGCTACGGCACCGCCATCGGCCGGGCCGTCCACGCCGTGCTCCAGACGGTCGACCTGACCACCGGCGCCGGCCTCGACCACGCCGCCGCGGCCCAGGCCGCAGCCGAGGGCATCGAGCGGCGAGCAGGAGCGCATCGCCGCCCTGGCCCGCTCGGCCCTCACCGCACCGTCGGTGGTCGCGGCCGCGGCGCCGGGCTGCTGGCGGGAGGTCTTCGTGGGCCCGCCCTTCGACGGCACGACGCTCGAGGGCTACGTCGACCTGCTCTACCGCTCAGCAGAGGGCCTGGTCGTGGTCGACTACAAGACCGACCAGCTGGCCGGCGACGCCGAGCTCGACGGCAAGCTGGCGGTACCGGCTGCAGCTGGCGGCCTACGCGCTGGCGGTGCAGCGCGTCACCGGCGAGGAGGTCGTCGACGGCCGATGCTGGTGTTCTGCTCGACGCAGGGACCGGCGACGGAGCGTCCGGTTCCTGAGCTGGCGGCGGCGATGGCCGAGGTCGAAGTCCTCGTCGGCCTGCCTCGCAGCGACCATCCGGACGCCCCCGACGATGAGTCGGCCGGCCAGGCCCAGCTCTTCAACGACGCGGGCTACGGGCGGCTGGGCGGGGACGAGTCCGTGTAGGGGTGCCGGCTCGAGACCGGACCGGTCCGCAGCACACGGTTCCCGCTGCTTGAGCGACACCAGCACCGTCAGCAGCCCCGCCGATGAGCGTCGGGACGAGGAAGGCGACGATCGACCTAGCCACTTGCCCGACAGGCCGCTGAGAGCAGACCGGTGTCGACCGTCGACCCGTCGAGGTTGGTGGTGTACACCGGGTCGTCGCTCGATGCAGGGGTCGTCGTCGGGCTGGTCGGGAAGGGGCGGACCTTGGACATGAGCACGTTGGTGGCCGGATCGACGGCGGCGCCACCACGTACTGACTGCCCTCCCTCACGAAGCCGGTGTCGTCGGGGTACTCGACGCTCACCCGGGTGGCGGGGAGTCTCGCCCTGGCGGATCTGGGCGACGTCGAAGCGGGCGGTCGGTCCCGGCCGTGCCGATGACCGTGCCGACGAAGACCACCGATAGGGCAGGAGGTCCTTGCACTCGGGCGGGATCTTCGTCGTGGTCGTCGACAGGATCGAGGTGGTCTCGCCGGGGCGTTGGGCCACGGTGCGTTGGGATCGACCGGCTCGTTGGGGTCACGGCACCGTGTTGGGTCGACCGGTGGGACGGTGGTCGGCTCAGGCGTCTGCGCACCTACCGGCCCGGACAGAGGCCAGCGCGGGCGAGGCCAGCGAGACCGTCACGGCCAGCAGCGCCGCAACGCCGAGGACGCGTACGACGAGCCGCGGCACGGAGCAACCGTAGTCAAGGAGGTCCTCGGCGCTCCGTCGTGCCCCACGCCGGCCGCGCGACGCGAGGCCGGTCGGTGACCTCAGCGGCCCTCGAACTTCGGTTCGCGCTTCCCAGGAACGCGGCCATCGCCTCGGCGATGTCGGCCGTCCCGAAGTTCACCGTCTGGGCCCAGCCCTCGTCCTCGAGGGCCTGCTCCAGCGTGACGTCGAAGCAGTTGTTGAGCATCCGCTTGGTCTGGGCCAGGGCGATCGGCGGCCCGGCCGCCAGGCGCCTGCGCCCAGTCGTCGACGAAGGCGTCGAGCTGACCGGCGGGGACGACCCGGTTCACCAGCCCGATCGCCTCGGCCTCCTTGGCCGAGATGATGTCGGCGAAGAAGGCCAGCTCCTTGGCCCGGTGCAGGCCGACCAGCCGGGGCAGCAGCCACGAGCCGCCGAAGTCGATCGACAGCCCCCGGCGGGCGAAGATCTCGGAGAAGCGGGCCTCGTCGGAGGCGACGATGAGGTCGCAGCCGAGGGCCATGTTGGCAGCCCGCGCCCGCCGCGACGCCGCCGACCTTGGCGATCACCGGCTGTGGCAGGCGGTCCAGCGCGAGGCACACGTCGCCGACGTGGCGCATGGCGTGCCACTGGTGCGGGCGCTGCCCCCCGCCGTCGGCCCTGCCGCCGCTCAGGTCGGCGCCCGAGCAGAACGCCCCACCGGCGCCCGTGAGCACGACGACGCGGTCGTCGCGTGCCCGGCGATGTCCCGGAACGTCGCCAGCAGCTCGTCCCACATCGCGTCGTTGATGGCGTTCTTCTTCTCCGGCCGGTTCGAGGGTGATGGTGACGATGCCACCTTCGACCCGCTTGACCTCGATCGTCTCCATGCGGCCGGACGATACTCGCGGGGCTGATCCCGCCATGGGCTTCAACCCGTATCGCCGGTTCGCCGGCGCCGCTCGGACTACGTGCTCGTGGCCGTGGCCGTGCTGGTGGCGATCGTCCTCGTGCTGTGGGCCTTCTTCGGGTGAGCGGCTCGCCGGGCCGACCTCGGCGAGGTCGAGCGTCGCCGGAGGTCCAGCCCGTACGAGGCCACCAAGCGCTACTGGTGCCCGGGCTGCAACCAGGAGATCGCGCGGGCACCGGCCACGTGGTGGTCGTGCCCCTCGCCGCGCGCCGGACCTCCGCCGGCACTGGCACCACGCCTGCTGGGACCCGCCGGCGTCGGCCGAGGCGGCCGTCGCATGACGCTCGAGGACGCTGACCGCGCACCACCGCGGCCACGTCGAAGCGGACCTCCCGGCACGTCCGGCCCGGCGCTGGGCCAGCCACTCTCCGCCAGGCGGCGCAGGCGGGCCTGCTTGCTCGCCGTCACCGCCTCGAACGGGCGAGCCGAAGGCGGTCGCCCTTGCGCCTTGACCTCGCAGAACACGACGACGCCGGGCCCGGCCGACGACGAGGTCGAGCTCACCGGTGCGCGAACGCCAGTTGCGGGCCAGCACCTGGTACCCGTGGGCCTCGTACCAGCGCGCCACCTGGGTCTCGCCGAACGCCCCGGTGAGCCTGGTTCGCCCCGGCCGCTCGGACGTCCCCGTCAGATCTCCTGCCGGGGGAGCTCCTCGACGTTGACGTCCTTGAACGTCACCACCCGCACGCTCGGCACGAACCGGCTCTTGCGGTACATGTCCCACACCCAGGCGTCCGGGAGCTCGACCTCGACGATGGGACGGGCGCCGTCGGACACGACGTTCACGGACACCTCGTTGGCCAGGTAGAAGCGCCGCTCGGTCTCCACGGCGTACCGGAACATGGCGGCGACGTCCTGGTACTCCTGGGCCAGCTGGAGCTCTCGGTCGGCCTCGTAGTTCTCGAGGTCCTCGGTGCTCACCAGGGCCGACGCCTAGGCGCGGCCCGGGCGGCCACGATCAGACCGGTCGCGCTTCTCCTTGATCTTGGCGGCCTTCCCGCTGCGATCCCGGAGGTAGTAGAGCTTGGCCCGGCGGACGTCGCCCCGGCGTGACGACCTCGAGCTTGGCGATGATCGGCGAGTGGACCGGGAAGGTGCGCTCGACGCCGACCTGGAAGCTGACCTTGCGGACCGTGAAGGTCTCCTGCAGGCCCGAGCCCTGGCGGGCGATGACGTGGCCCTGGAAGACCTGGACCCGCTCCCGGGTGCCCTCGACGACGCGGACGTGCACCTTGACCAGATCGCCCGGCCAGAAGTCGGGGATGTCGGTTCGCAGGCTGTCCTGATCGATCGACGTCGGTGGGTTTCATGGCGCGGACGGCTCCTGGGGCGTCACGGGGGGACGGGGAAGTCAGTAGGCGCAGCAGGTGGTATCTCCCTCAACAGCACCCCCTCCTCGTCCGTCAGCCCGCCCCTCGCCTCGAGGAGGTCGGGCCGCTCTCGCAGCGTGCGGTGGAGGGACTGGGCGTGCCGCCAGCGGGCGATCGCCCCGTGGTCGCCCGAGCGGAGCACCTCGGGCACGTCCAGGACCGGAACTCGGCCGGCCTGGTGAACTGCGGCTCCTCCAGCAGGCCGCCGCGGCCGAACGACTCGGACTCCGCCGAGCTCTCGTTGCCCATCACGCCGGCGACGCAGCCGGGTCACGGCCTCGATCGACCACGCACGCGGCCACCTCGCCGCCGGCCAGGACGTAGTCGCCCACGACAGCTCGCCGTCGACGAGGTGCTGACGCACCCGGTGGTCGACGCCCTCGTAGCGGCCGCACAGCAGGCTGAAGCCGTCGGGGCCGGCGCAGCTCCCGGGCGAGGCCGTGGTCGAACCGCCGGCCGCCCGGCCCGAGCAGGTACAGCGGCGGGGCGGGTCGGCGGCCTCGACGCTGCGAAGACCGGCTCGGGCCGCAGCACCATCCCGGCGCCGCCTCCGAAG
>CAVPLT010000005.1:0-354453 GCA_963706325.1 uncultured Nitrospiraceae bacterium
TTACCGAAAGGAGTTGACCGAATCCGGTGAAATCGACGCGCTGAAGCAATTGGCGCAACGCTCTCGAGGGAAAACGGTCACGTTGGTGTATGCATCGGCCGATGAGCAACACAATCAGGCGGTGGCGCTCAAGGAGTTCACGGGGCAATTGGGATAGGCGCCTCCTGAATGAGGGGCGGGACGTGCCCTGACGAACGAAGACGGGCTGAAAAACAGTCTGCTCCAAGGCTGACGTCCATTGCTGACCCGGCCGTCGAACGCCTCCATGGCTCCCGGGTGCAATTGATTGGCTCGTCCGCAACAGGAGCCTCCGGGTCGGCGGATTTGCCCTTCAACATCTCCCATGCCGTCGATCCTCAACACCTGATCAGAAGTACCTGCCTCGCTGAAAATCGCGAAACCACCTCATAAACCGCGAGCCCTCACGATTTCGCAGCGTTGAGTCGAGCGTGCTTACCACGTACGCCATCGGCCTTCGTTCCCAAGCCGCTGGAATAGTGGCCATTTCGTTCAATGCGGCTTTGATATCTTCTCGGCATTCGAGTTGCAATCCTTGAAGGCGCAAATACGTAGTCACTCTGGATGGGTGAAGGATGAGGGTAGCAGGAACATGAGACGATTACGGTGAACCTCACGTGGATACCGCCCGCTGCTCCGTGCTCCAGCGTAATCCTGGGGGATCGTTGTTGGGCTGAGGATGGGGAGGGGCACGATCGTCAGAGACTCAGTCTTGGGAGGCGATCCTATTCAACACGAATGAGAATGCTGGGTCTCGTGCTTCTGAGCGTCGCCGGACTGGGTGGCTGTCACACCTCCACGTCGTTTCTCGACAACAATCAGTTCATGGAGGCATGGAAGACGTATCTGCATTGCCGGGCAAGTGCGGAGCCCGATGAGATCGGCGCTGATCTGCGACGACTCAGAACCGTGAGCAGCCGGCATGCCCAATCGTTGCACAATCACTCCTCCCTCCTGTTATTGCCTGTGGCCATGCGATCACTGGTTGCCACGCTTCCTTCCAGGGTCGCGGTTGACCCTCATGCCATGACGGTGGCCTGTGCATTGCACGGTGGTCATGTCGCGCAATCTGCCGGACGACCCGAGTTGACCGTGGAATTGTTCAGTACGGTTTTGGAGGCACAGCGTGGAGCGTCCTACACCTACTACGCGGCTGAAGTCCGCCGTAAGTTTCACCGTATGGAATAAAGAACGCATGTCAGCATTGAGGGGATGGAAGAGGCTGCAGCAGCATGACTGATCGTTCGATGGATGGCAGGTTGTACAGGCGAGGCGCCGGACCAGTGTAGGGCAGTTGGAAAGGAGATGATGTCTATGAGTGAGGGGTATGACTTCGATCTGGTATGTATCGGCAGTGGTCCCGCCGGTCAGCGTGCCGCGGTTCAAGCCGCCAAGCTCGGAAAGCGAGTAGCGGTCGTGGAGAAGCGTCCCTGCGTGGGGGGTACCTGTCTGGATCTGGGGACCATTCCGAGCAAGACGTTTCGCGAAGCCGTCTGCTCGCTCGCGCAAGGCAACAGCCTGTTCAGTCGCAGCCAGGCATTTCGACCGGAATCAGATCGTACGCATCGTCCTTCCGTGGAAGAGCTCCTTCATCGTGTGGCCCTCGTCGCTCAAAGAGAATCGCAGGTCGTGGAAGGGCAATTGTGCCGGAATGACATTCAACTGATCCGAGGCGAAGCGTCCTTTATCGATCTCCATTCCTTGGTCGTGGTTTCTGCAGAAGGCCGGCATACCGTGACGGCGGCGAATATTCTGATCGCCGTGGGCACGTATCCCGCTTCACCTCCCGGCGTACCGGCGGACGGAGAAGTCATCCTCACGAGCGACGATCTGGTGCGGCTGCGACGGCTGCCGAAGAAGCTGATCGTCGTCGGCGGAGGCATTATCGGGATTGAATATGCCTCTATGTTCGCCGCCCTCCAGATCGAGGTCATCGTGGTGGACAAACGAGAACGACTTCTGGAGTTCCTCGATCGGGAGAGCGTGGAAGAACTCATGCATCAGATGAGAAGGCAACGGGTCACGTTCCGCTTGGGGGAAGCCGTGGAGAGACTGGAGCTCACACCGGGAACCTCGCCGCGGGCCATTGTGTACCTGGAGTCGGGCAAATCGATTGTCGGCGATCAAATCCTTTTCTCGGTGGGACGGATCGGCGCCGCTGGCCGGCTGAACCTCGAGGCCGTAGGGCTCACACCCGACGCACGTGGGCGGTTGACGGTCGACCAGCAGTTTCGAACGGCGGTTCCGCATATTTTCGCCGTCGGTGACGTCATCGGCTATCCGAGTTTGGCCTCGACCTCTTTCTTACAGGGCCGACTTGCAGCCTGTTACGCCTTTGATGTGGAGGTCGGACCGATGAGTGAACATCTTCCCATCGGCATCTATGCCATGCCGGAAGTCTCGGCCATCGGCCCCCCGGAACATGAGTTGACCCAAAAGAAGATCCCGTATGAAACCGGCATTGCCCGATACCGAGAGATTGCGCGAGGACAGATTCTTGGTGATGACAGCGGCTTTCTCAAGCTGCTCGTCCATCGGGAGGACCAGCGTCTGCTGGCGGTCCATGCCGTGGGAACCGGAGCCACGGAATTGATCCATATCGGCCAGGCTGTGATGGAGTTGGGAGGCGGTCTCCAATATTTTCTGCAGACGGTCTTCAACTATCCCACATTGGCGGAGTGTTACAAGGTCGCGGCCCTCGATGCCTTCAATAAGTTGTCTAAGTAAACAGGCCCGGAGGAGAAGGAACAGTCTTGTGCCCGACATGCTGTAAGCAGTGAAGGAATCCGCTGGCAATGCAATAGGCGCGCATTGAGCCAGTTATCTCTTGAGTCTGAAGGGATCGGCCGTTCCGATTGAAGACGCACTCGAACCAGATGAAGCAGAGTACGCGCGTTTGCCGTATGCCGGCGTCTGCGTTATGCCTGCACTAGGCAGAGGCCTGAAGAAAGGAATAAATAGATATGAAGCAAGGTATGTTGAATACGTTCTTGTTGATCTCACTGGTTTCCTTGTCTGCCCTGGCGCACGCGCAGTCTCTTGGGTCAACCAGTACTCCTCAGCCGGTGTCCTCAGGCGCATCCGGCATAACTTCTGCGGCGCGCAGTTCCTGGGAGGGATGGCTCACCATCGCCGATCCCCGCCGCAGCGGGATTGGCACACCAACGATCGCTTCAAGGAGATGACATGATGAAAGTCTCACATGCTGCCACGATGAACCCGGTTCGCATCCTCCATACTCTCGGGCAATCCGTCTGGTTGGACTTTATCCATAGGAGCCTCATGACCAGTGGGGAACTACAGCGCCTCATCACCGAAGATGGACTGTGCGGAATGACGTCCAATCCCACCATTTTCGAGAAAGCGATCAACGGCAGTACTGACTATGCCGACGCGCTGACTGCCCTCGGACGAGAGCCCAGTTTGGACGCGAAGGGCTGCTACGAACGGTTGGCCATTCAGGACATCCAAGCTGCGGCGGACCTTCTCCAGCCCATCTACGAACACACGAATCGACGCGATGGCTATGTGAGCTTGGAGGTGTCGCCCCATCTGGCCCGGGATACACGCGGCACCCTCGATGAAGCGCGACGGCTATGGGATGCCGTCGGCCGCGAAAATCTTATGATTAAAGTGCCGGCCACTCCAGAGGGCATTCCGGCGATCGTGCAATTGATCACCAATGGGATCAACGTCAACGTGACCCTGATTTTCTCGCAAGAGACTTATCAGCAAGTCGCCGAGGCCTATCTGATGGGACTGGAGCAGTTCGCGGCACGAGGCGGCGAAGTGAACAGCGTGGCGAGTGTGGCCAGTTTCTTCGTAAGCCGCATCGACACGGCGGCCGACAGGGCGATTGCCGCACGCCTCAAGGTTTCCACGGACAAGTGGGAACAGGCGGGGCTCGAGGAGCTTCAAGGAAAGATTGCCATTGCGAATGCAAAGTTGGCGTATCAACGATATCAAGCCCTGTTTTCCGGTGCACGCTGGGAGGCGCTAGCCAGGCGGGGGGCAATGGCCCAACGCCTGCTCTGGGCGAGCACGGGAACAAAAAATCCTCAGTATCGCGATGTGCGATATGTGGAAGAGCTGATCGGTCCAGACACCGTCAATACAATCCCTCCGGCGACGCTTGAGGCGTTTCAAGATCATGGACGTCCCGAAACCCGGCTGACCGAAGGGGTCGATGACGCGAAGGCCATTCTGCTGGAGTGGCAGCGGACGGGGTTTTCAATCACGGAGATCACCGACCGTCTGTTGGAGGAAGGGTTGCAGTTGTTCAGGGACGACTTCGACAGGCTACTTGCCGCTGTTAAGCGGCACACTGAGGAGGGCGCATCGAGCCAACTGAACGGGTATTCCTATTCGTTGCCGGTCCCCCTCGCGGCCGAGGTGAAAGCCTCACTTCATGAATGGGGTGATGGCAACAAGGTGTGGCGACTCTGGGATCACGACTCATCTCTCTGGACCGATCGGGGCGAGTCTCGGTGGCTCGGCTGGCTGGACATCATTGACGAGCAATTGGCCCATATCCAACTGCTCACCAGCCTGGCTGAAGAAACCAAGCGGAGAGGTTTTACGCATGCCGTGATACTGGGAATGGGTGGTTCGAGTCTCTGTCCGGAAGTCCTGCAGCGAACGTTTGGAAAACAAGCCGGCTTTCCAAAGCTGCATGTACTTGATTCAACCGATCCGGCGCAGATCCACGCTGTCGAGAGCGCGATACATCTTTCCAGCACCCTCTTCATCGTCTCCAGTAAGTCCGGGACCACCCTCGAACCCAACATCTTCAAGCAGTACTTCTTCGCGCGGGTTCAAGCCCTGGTTGGAGCAAAAGAGGCCGGGCAACGGTTCATTGCGATTACCGATCCGGGATCGGCATTGCAGCAAACGGCCGAGGCGGATGGGTTTCGACATCTCTACTTTGGCCTGCCCAGTATCGGAGGCCGCTATTCAGCGCTCTCAAATTTCGGCATGGTGCCTGCCGCGATCATGGGCATCGACGTGGCTCAGTTCCTCGAACGCGCAGAAGAGATGGCAGATGCCTGTTCTCCCCATAGAGCCGTTGAGGAGAATCCAGGCCTGGTGCTGGGCACGATCCTCGCGGTCCTCGCCAGGGGCGGCCGTGATAAGGTGACGATCATTGCCTCGCCGGCCTTGGCGCAGTTAGGCGCGTGGCTTGAGCAGCTCTTAGCCGAGTCGACCGGGAAAGACGGCAAGGGCCTCATTCCGGTGGATCGTGAAGCGGTCGGGATTCCGCAGGTCTATGGACAAGACCGTCTGTTTGTCTACCTCCGGTTGCAGGCTGAGCCAGCGCCGAATCTGGACGAGGCCATCTTCAAACTGGAGCGGGCCGGCCAGCCGGTTGTCCGCATTTCGGTGGCCGAATGTTATGACCTGGCACAGGAATTTTTTCGTTGGGAATTTGCGACGGCGGTGGCGGGAGCCATCATGGCGCTCGCCCCGTTTAACCAACCGGATGTGGAGGTCAGCAAACTGGCGACCACGCAGTTGATGGCAGAGTATGAGCGGACCGGCTCGCTTCCACTGGAATCGCCGATGCTGGAAGAACAGGGCATCAGGGTGTTTGCTGATCCGCGATATGCGGTAAGGCTTCGTTCGGGAGAAGTACCGTCGCTTTCCTTAATGGAGTCGCTCAAACGGCATATGAATCAACTAGCCGCGGGTGATTACTTTGCGCTCTTGGCCTATATCGACATGAATCCCCTTCACGATGCGCGACTCCAAGCCATGCGTCTGCGAGTGCGAGACGCAAGGCGGGTGGCCACGTGTGTGGGTTTCGGTCCTCGGTTTCTTCATTCCACGGGCCAAGCCTATAAAGGCGGGCCGAACTGCGGGGTTTTTCTTCAGATCACCTGTGAGGATGCGGCAGACTTGTCAGTGCCGAACCGGCGATATTCCTTCGGTGCGGTCAAAGCTGCGCAAGCCCGTGGAGACTTTCAGGTCTTGGCGGATCGAGGCCGGCGGTTGTTACGGGTGCATCTGGGCGCCGATGTCGACGCGGGATTGGCGAGGCTGAATGCGGCCATCGAGCAGGCATTGGTCTAACGCGGATGTCGTCGATGGATCAACCCCATCCAACCCTGAAGGCGGTGACGACCGACTCCCGTATAATGCATTTGTGCTACCTATCGTCGGCGGTTCCATTGTGATCTGTCCCAAATACGCAGGTCGCAGGGCGACAGGTGACCGTTCGCGCGGTGTTCCTCTGACCCTCATCATTCATGCAATTCATTCGGTCGGTGCACGATCAGCTGCGAACCTTCACGGTTTAGCGTGAACCTTCACGCTATCCGTTGCCTTTCACGATATAGAATTTGTAAAGGCAGACTTGTAGCGGACCATTCGATCTATTCAAAAATAGGAACCGTTATGATCTCACCGGTTCTATTCACAAGCCATTATGTCTCCGGATGGCATCGGTCTTGCGATAGCAGAACATGACATACATTATGTGGATTGAGAACCATCACCGAGAGGATAATGAAGGCGTCGAAGATCGTCGGGATGCATTCCATATCAGAATCTTGTGGAGGCACAGCTATGAACCTGAAAGGCCTTGCTCATAGAGAATTGGGTGAAGGGTTGACGGAAAAAGAATTGGCCTCGCTGATTCAAGTTCCTCTGCGAACGCTGTCTAAAATTCTGGCCGACAAAGATCCTGAAGACCCTGCCATCTGGGAAAAGTTTGCGCGGTATTTTCGAATGGACGTGGATGTCCTGCGGACCGGGGAACCAGTGCGCCGCGGAACGGCTCACAGCGTACCAGGGAGCATTCATCATTCCGCCGCGGGAGAGATTCGGAAGATTCCACTGCTGAACTGGCATCAGCTGGGTCAGCTGGTCGCAAGCACGGTGAGCCCTGATGTCATAGGTACAGAAGCGATGATCGAGGCGACGGACGTGCCGGGTGAACGCACGGTCGCCTTAAAAGTACGGGACGACTCGATGGAGCCGTTATTCAGCAAAGGGGAGATTATTTTTGTGAATCCCGAGAGCGAGTGGGTGCCTGGCGACTATGTCATTGCTCGTAGCCAGGATGGACTCTCGGGCGGCACGACGTTCCGACAAGTTAAATCAATGGGAGCGCAATGCATGCTTCATCCGCTGAACCGTAAATATGAAGACCTTCCGTTATCGAAACAGGAGGAGGTGTGGGGAAAAGTCGTCAGGCTGAGGAAGAACCTTTGATGACGTTCGCCTCGAATGCCTGGATGAGCCACATCAGAAGGAGAATGTGACCATGGAAAGAACAGCGCAGGAAGAGAAAGAAAACAGATTGGCAGGTGGCGGCCTGAAGGGGCTCCTTGTCCTCGTATTGTGTGGGTTCTCGTGGGCCTCTATTTCGGGTGCAGCAGCCGAGCTCGAACCATCCCATGGGCAGTTGCTTCCAGGTGACCGAGTGCTTTTAGGCACGGTCGAAGAAGTCAGAAGTGATCAAGCGCGCGTTGACACGGGAGAATTGCAGCCACGTTTTATTCCTATGGGCGTGCGAAAGGACAAAGGGCTACCGACGCTGAAACAAGGTGACCGGATTGAGATCACCGTCAATGAACAGAATCTACTGGTCGATGTGCATCTGCCCGGCGAGTCGAGCCATCACCAGATAGTGCAAGGCCAACTGGCAGGAAATCTGGAGACCGGACATGACAAAGCAGTGATTCGAACCTTGGATGGCGCAGAGCAATCTCACTTCATACGGCCGGTAGCTAGAAGCAAGGTGGCCTCCGTTCCCGTGGGCGTCGATGCCGTGTTCCTCATTGATGAGCTGGACAAGATCGTGGATGTGACTTACGGCAGCCTAGAAGCCGTTCATCGCGCGGCCGAGCTATGGCAAAAGAAAACTCCTCTCAAGGGCAACCTGAGACGAGTCGCTGGTATCATCCAGAAACCCATTGATGCCAATACGGTGGTCATCCGAACCGAAGACGGCAATGACCAGCAATATGAGCTCCGCCCACTCATTCTTCCGAGGTTGAAGACGCTTTCACCCGGCGATGCCGCAGTACTCATGCTGGATGCAGAAAACCAAGTGGCGGACATCGCGTTCCTGCCAAGCAAAAAGTAGATGTCTACATCGGCGTCGGGATCGGCAGCCGGATCGTGACGAAAATCTGGCTGCCACTTCCGGAGGCCGTATGAGCTACAGTGAACAATTGCCATCCCTTTCGCAGCCCCCGAGAGTCGACCGCTGGGTAGCGCTTCTCTGACGTGAAGTCTCTCGGATGGGCATCCCCTGGTGCTTACGGGCCAGCCTCCGGCTCGTGATGCCAGTCGGGCGCCAGGGGAAGCATGAGAGGGGAAGTTCACTCTGGGGGTCATGATGACTGATTCACGCTCAGATGCGCTCGTCCTGTTCGGGGCTACCGGCGATTTGGCGTTCAAGAAAATTTTTCCCGCCTTGCAGGCCATGGTCAAGAAAGGCCGGCTAACGGCGCCGGTGATCGGGGTGACCCGAGGGAATCGATCCATCGAGGAGCTCCGAGATCGTATCCGTTACAGTCTCACTCAAAGTAGCGGCGGACTCGACGAGGTGGCTTTTGGCAAACTCGTGCAGGCCTTGCAGTATGTCCATGGTGACTATCACGACCCGGACACCTTCACGCGCCTTCGCCACACACTCGGCGGGGCGAAGCGCCCACTCTATTATCTGGCCATTCCCCCAAGTGCGTTCTCCACGGCGGTCGAAGGCTTGGGGGCATCGGGCTGTGCCCAAGGCGCGCGGGTGGTCGTCGAAAAACCATTCGGGAGAGATCTGGCTTCCGCGCAAGCGTTGAACCGCATGCTGCACCGGGTCTTCGACGAGTCGTCGATTTTTCGTATCGACCATTACTTGGGCAAGGAATCGATCCAGAACCTCTTGTACTTCCGCTTCGCTAACTCCTTCCTCGAGCCGATTTGGAATCGCGGGTACGTGGAAAGCGTGCAGATTACAATGGCGGAACAGTTTGGCGTCGCCGGTCGGGGAAGTTTCTACGAAGAGACCGGCGCGTTGCGTGATGTGGTTCAGAACCATCTCTTGCAAGTGGTGGCGAATCTCGCAATGGAACCACCCATCAGCGGAGCTGGCGAGGCCTTGCGTGACGAGCGCATTAAGATCTTCAAGCGCATGAAGCCGCTCACTGAACACACCTTGGTACGGGGACAGTTTCGCGGTTACCGAAGGGAGGCCGGGGTGGCCCCCGATTCTCAAGTGGAAACGTTCGCTTCTCTCCGGATCGAACTGGATTCCTGGCGTTGGGCGGGCGTGCCGTTTTTTATCCGGGCCGGGAAATTATTGCCGGTCACGGCCACGGAAGTCTTCGTGACTTTGAAGCGACCTCCCCAGAACGTATTTGCTGAGGCGCTGGGCAAGCAACGCAATTATGTGCGCTTCCGGCTTGGTCCCGACCGAATCGCGGTGGCGATCGGAGCTCGTGCCAAGGTGCCGGGAGAAGAAATGGTGGGATACGAGACCGAGCTTTTCGTTTGTCACCAACGCGGCGACGAGATGGAAGCGTACGAACGATTGATCGGCGACGCCATGAACGGCGACGCCTCGCTTTTTGCTCGCCAGGATGGTGTAGAGGCGAGCTGGCATGTGGTGGACCCGATCCTGAAGATGCCGACGACGGTTCATGAGTATGAACCTGGGACGTGGGGACCTAGCGAATCCCACACATTGATCGCTCCATATGGCGGATGGCAGAATCCAACAGAGCAAGTCTGACGGCCGAAGTGATCCGCGGAATTGCCATTGGGATCTGATCAGGCGGTGATTGGACCTATTCTGCCTTCGGTGGTTCCGGATAATGAAATGGCATGTCGCGAGATGGACGGATCCGGTGGCCATCTCTCCTTGCCGATGGCAGGGATGAACAGACAATGGCGCTCGATGCCAGGGTTACGGCTGGTCGGATAGTGCAGGACATTCGGTTGATATCGGGGCCACCGGGGCCATGGGGACGACTAACCGAGTTATTAGCCACGTGTATGGACGGTACAATTCCTTTTGATGACCGTTAGAGTGGTCTTGCCTCGCGGCACGTAGCTGTCATGAGCACTTCTAGAGAGTTTCTTGTTGCCCGCATCTCGCTGTGATACTCTGCCGAGTAATTGTCCAAATTACGGGTAGAGACTCGTTCTGCAACGTGCAATATGAACATCCCCCGTACCTCGCTCTCTCCTGCTCGCATCGGGCTGAAGGTCTGCATGCTCCTCTTGGCGTGGGTTGTCCTAGCTGGCCTCTCGTGGGCGGATCTCCTCGATTTGCATGACATGACGGTGGGGCCGTCGGCCGACTTGCAGCAGGCCACCGAGCCGGATCTGAACGAACTCCGCGAAGATGTGACACCCCTTCGGGTCATAGGGGACTATTTCGGTGAAATTCTCACGGCACATCCGGCTTTCCTGTTCCTGCCTGCTTTTGCCTCCCAGGCTGTAGATTCGCCGCCGCAAGGTCTCCGTTCCAAACTCTCCGTGTACCGACTCTAAACCTCCTATGATCGTGATGACTGTGCCAAGGGGCTCAGATGCGATCAGGCATCGGATGGCGCGTGATGTGTTTTCGCGTGTACGGAACGCGCGAGGTTGAGACTCACTGCGGAGGGAAGGTTTCTATGATTGAACGGCTGGTGGGATTTGCGTTGGCGCAACGGCTGATGGTGTGCGTCGCAGGGATGGCGCTCTTGTTCGGCGGATTGTACGCGTTTCACATTCTCGATGTGGTGGCCTATCCCGATCCTTCGCCTCCGATGATCGAGGTCATCACCCAGTATCCCGGCTGGTCGGGCGAGCAGATGGAGCGGGCCATTACCTTGCCTATCGAAATCGCTCTCCAGGGTATGCCTGGGCTGACGGAGATTCGCTCGCTTTCGATCTTCGGGCTCAGCGATGTGAAAGTCTATTTCGATTTCGGCACTGACTATTTTCGAGATCGGCAGGAGATTCTCAATCGTCTCCAACTCACCACATTACCCCAAAACGTGCAACCGGCTATTTCTCCCTGGTCGGCTATCGCGGAAATCTTTCGGTACGAACTGACCGGCGAGCACGTCTCCCTCACCGACCTGAAGACTATCCAGGACTGGCAGATTCGGCGTGAGTTCAAACGCGTGCCGGGCGTGATCGATGTGAGCACCTACGGCGGGACGACCAAGGAGTATCACGTCGAGTTAGATCCAGGGCAACTCATGAGCTACAACGTGACGCTTGATCAGGTGATGGACGGCCTCGCCAAGAGTAATACCGATGTGGGCGGAAACTATCTCACCATGGGGGCGCAGAGTTTCAACATTCGCGGAATGGGACTGATCAAGAAGCTCAATGACATCGCCAATACCGTCGTTACGCAGAAGGAAGGAACGCCGGTATTCGTCAGAAATTTGGGCAAGACAAGCATCGGGTCCCGGGTGCGGTTGGGTAAAGTCGGCATCGACGACCGGGATGACGTCGTGGAAGGCGTCGTGCTGCTTCAGCGAGGCGCCAAGGCGCTGCCGGTGTTGGAGAAGGTCCATGAAAAGATCCAGGACCTCAACGCGCATAAACTTCCCACGCGCGTGGGGATCAAAACCTTCTATGACCGGACGGTTCTCATCCATACGACCATTGAAACCGTCATTGATATTTTGATTGCCGGTATCATCCTCGTCTCCATCATTTTGTATGTGTTTCTCGGTCACTTCAGGACGGCGATGATTGTCGCGTTGACGGTTCCCGTGGCGCTCTTGTTCACCTTCGGCATGATGGTGCTCAGCGGGCAGTCGGCGAATCTGATTTCGTTGGGCGCTGTCGATTTCGGGATCATCGTCGATTCCACGCTGATTATGGTCGAAAGCATTTTTTATCACCTCGCGCACAGGGCTTCGTCCGGGAGCACGGTGCCGATACATGTCATGCGCGCCGCGCGTGAAGTGGGGCGGCCCATTTTCTTCGCGACCACGATTATCGTCGTGGCGTTCCTGCCGCTGTTCACCATGACGGGTGTTCCGGGCAAGGTGTTTGCGCCCATGTCCTTGACCTATGGATTTGCCTTGAGCGGTGCGCTGTTGATGGCCTTTACGCTTGCGCCCGCGCTCTGTTCGCTGTTGCTGACCGGCCCGATCCGAGAGCGCGACACCGCGGTGGTGGAGTTCTTGAAGACCCGCTATCTGGCGCTGCTGAATTGGGGACTCAGGCGAGAATGGCTCGTGATCGGCATTGCGATCCTGTCGCTGGTCATGGCCCTCGCAGCGGTGCCGTTCATTGGGGGCGAGTTCATGCCGGCGTTGGAAGAGGGCAATATTTGGATGCGCACCACATTTCCGGTGGATATTTCTTTCGAGGAGGCCGCCCATCTTGTCACCGATATCCGGGGGATTTTTCGGCAGTTCCCTGAGGTCATCAGCGCGGCGTCGCAACTGGGCCGCCCGGATGACGGCACCGACCCGACGAGTTTCTTCAATGCGGAGTTCCTGGTGACCTTGAAACCGCTCAAACACTGGCGCGCCGAGGTGCCCACGAAAAAGGAGCTGATCGATCAGATTGAGCACCGTCTGGCCGCGATTCCCGGCGTCACCTTCAATTTTTCTCAGGCGATTCAGGATAATGTGCAGGAGGCCATGTCGGGGGTCAAAGGAGAAAATGCGATCAAGCTCTTTGGGAGCGATCTTCAGACCCTGGAGCAGTTGGCGAAACAGATTGAGTCGCTGATGAAAGACGTGCAGGGCGTCAAGGACTTGGGTGTACTCCATCTGTTGGGGCAACCGAACCTTGTCATCGAAGTGAACCGCGAGGAGTGCGCCAGGTATGGCCTCAAGGTGGGCGATGTCAACGATGTGGTGCAGGCCGCGATCGGTGGTCAGGCCGTGACTCAAATTTACGAGGGCGAACGGTGGTTTGATCTTGTTGTGCGGTTCCTCCCGGAGTTCAGGCGCGATATCGAGTCGATCGGCAACATCGTGGTGAGTACCCCCGAAGGCGCTCGCATTCCGCTCAAGCAGTTGGCGTCGATTACCGAGCAGACCGGCGCGTTCATCGTCTATCGGGAAAACAATGAACGGTATATTCCTCTCAAGTTCAGCGTTCGCGGACGGGACTTGGAAGGCACGGTGCGGGAGGCGCAGGAACGGATTGAGAAGCAGGTGCAGATTCCTTCAGGCTACCGGATCGAATGGCATGGGGAGTTCGATCAGTTGCAAGAAGAGAAGGCGCGGTTAGCCAAGATTGTTCCCATCACGTTGCTCATCATTCTCTTTTTGGTGTACCTGGTGCTCCATAACCTGCGAGATGCCTTGCTGGTGCTGGCGGCTGTGCCGTTCTCCTTGGTCGGCGGCGTGCTGGCGCTATTGGTGACGGGAACGCATTTCAGTATTTCGGCGGCAGTGGGTTTCATTTCGTTGTTCGGCGTAGCGGTGCAGGGCGCGTTGATCCTCATCAGTCGAATGCGAGAGATGCTGCGTGAAGGGTATGAGATCAAAGAGGCGATCTTGAAAAGCGCCGAGGTCCGGATGCGTCCGGTACTGATGACTTCGCTTGCGGCGGCCATCGGGCTCTTGCCTGCGGCCATCGCGAGCGGCATCGGCGCACAATCACAACAGCCGTTGGCCCGGGTCGTAGTGGGGGGCATGTTGACCTCCGCTGCCCTCATTTTGTTTGTGTTGCCTGTGTTGTACCAGCTCCTGCATCGATTCGGCAGGCCGGACACTCCGCCGAACCGACCGGCGTCGCCGTAGAGATCATTGGTGAAATGGCGCAGGCATTGTCATTTCTGATGGCTCCAGCCTGAGCCGCCGCTGAATGGGTGCAGGTGGGGACGGAAATTGGGAGGGGAGGGTCGAGCTGAGTCAGCTCGCTACTGGCTGGGGAGTGAGAGAGATCTCAGTATTGTCAGGAAACGCAGTACCCAGCCGAATTGTCCGTAAGGGCCCGCGTGCGGTCACGCGCATCTTGTACCCGTCCCATTGCCAATCGATCGAACCGCCTGGAAGCGCCAATCCGAACACCGCCATCGGTTGCGCGAGCCACGCCTTTGGAATCCCGGCGCCGATAACCACGGCAGGGCCATCCTTCATGTCATCGACATAGGCCAGCATGTCTTGCTGTAACATCAACAACAACGCCGCCGTTTCATAATCTGGGGAGACAGCTGCCCGATTGTGCCATCCCCGGATATACTGCCAGCCGTCCGCCACATCCGTCGTCCACGGACGCGGCGAATCCCACGTATACAGCCCGGGTGACGCCTGGTGATTCCAAATCTCATGCAGCACGGCCCAGACGGCATCCGGACGCCTCGACCGTAACGCCAAGTGTGCGCGGGCCAATTGCGCCTCGACCGTATGGTCGTCGGACGTGGGTCTAAAGCCGGGCAGAGGTTGTGCAAACGAAATCGGAAAGGATGTGGTCCCAATCCCCGCCTGCAGACTTATTGGCGGGATGACGGCGTCGGAGTGATCGCGGAGAACCTTGTGCTGCCAGCTTGTTTGTAGCGCACGTGCTTGATCTCGCCAGCGCGCGGCGTCACGACGTTTGCCGAGTTGCGCGGCAAATTCGGCGGCCGCGACCAACCCTCGATAACTCACGGCATTCACATAGAACGACGGCCATTCGTTGCCGACCCTGCCCACGATCAGTCCGTCACGAGCCGGTTGCGCCAGTACGCTGATTCTTGTCGATTGTCCGTGTTGGATGTCATAGGGAGAAGGCACGACAAAGGACTCCTCGATCAGGGTGCGGGTCGTCAACATGTCCTCGATGCGCTGCCCCTTGCGAAGGATATGGGGCCACAACCACTGATCATGGTCATGGTCGGCGATATAGGCGGCAGATGCTGTGAGCGCCCAGATGGCCAGGCCCGGCGCATCGGCTTCCGGCCCCGCCCCCCCACCGAAGTCATGGGTTGCGAGATACTGAGAGAGGACGCGGCTGACGTGCGGATCGCCGGCGCGAGCGAGAGCCGCCGTGATGTAACTCCCCTGGCGTTGCCACGCGCGATAAAAAAGGATGGGGTCGCCGGGTCTGGTTTCACGGCCGATCAGACTCATCATGAGATGATCGATTTGCGCATTCATGGAAGCCTGAAAGCGTTGATCGGGAAGGTCAAGACGGACTTTCTCAGGCGAATTTCTGTACCACCGCTGCATTTGAATGGGAATCCGCAAATCAGATAGTACGAGTCGATATTCATCGCTCGCCTTCACAGCATCCGCTCGCAGGACCAGGCGCGCATACCCCCAACCGGACTTGCCCATCCATGACGTCTCTGCCGTGTGAGCCGTCATCCATCCCGTCGTATTCTCATCACCCAAGCTGACGGTGGCGGGAGAAGGCGTGATACTCACTGCCCATCGATCGTTCACGACGACCCGATCCCCGTCCCAATTCAGATTGGTGATCGGTCCCCCGGCTGGTCCCACGCTACGAATGAGGATCGCGGGAATGTGCGATGTGCGGTTCTTGAACCGGAGTTCCCAATGCGTCGCGTCCAGCCGCGTCCATGTGGCGTCATAGTGCGGCGTCTGAGTCACGATGGCCGGGACATGAGGATGGGTAGAGGGTTGAAATGTCTGCCGAATGTCGCTGAGCGGCAGCGTTTGGCTGGTCATGACCGGGTGTCCGTCGGTATCGCAGAGCCAGAGTGAGATGCCGAAGCTCGGGGCTTGCGGGCTGAAGTCCCCACCGGGCTCGTGATAGGCATGGTCGGCCTCCGAAGCACCCGGAACGGCCAAGGGGATATGTCCGACCGACCTCGGCCAAGGACGATCCGGATCTTTCAACATCATGCTGGTCATCTCGTCGCGTTGGGGCGTGAAGTGCGTAGCAGCCTCGGCCGCCTGCCGGAACTGCTGCCAGTTGTTGATGCCGGCGCACAGGGCAAGGAGGCCCGCTAGGACAAGCACCACCGATCGTCCTGGGCTGAGCGCCCCCAACGCCGCCACGGCGATGAGAAGGGGGATGAAATTCAGCGCGTAGGTGAAGGTTTCTTCCCCGTAGACCATGTGCAACGAAAGCTCAAACACCAATAAGGCTGCCAGCACGAGCCGGAAGCGCAGCTGACGATCCAGTGTCACCAGTCGCCATAGTCCGTTCATGAGCAAGGCCGACCAGAGGCAGACGGCGACGAGCCCCAGGGGACCCGCCGATCCCGGAGAGGAGAATTGAAAGGCTAGGCGCTGCGACAAGCGAAAGGAATCGTCGCCAAACTGAATGTACCCGTCATCATCGATGAAACGTATGGCCGGCGCGATGAGGCTGTGGAACACAAAGGATGAGGCAATGTTCTGCATGTCTCCCGACTGGGGATGATGGATCCAGTTAGCCTCCTTGCGGCTGCCGATGAAAAACTCCGCCGAGGGGAAAATGAACTTTTGCGCCCCCCACAGGAGCACCACCAGGCACAACGCGTTGATGGAGAGTTGTACAGCTTGCCTGAACGGCCAACGCGCCAACATGGTCAAGAGGCCGGCCATCCAGTTGGTGACGGTGATGCTGAGCGTGAACGCGCTGGCGACCACATAGAGGGAGGCGCCGACCTTGTGCTGTTCGGCGAGTAGGAGCAGCGCGAGGGCCATCATGATCGAGAGCGAGCCCCACGTATAGGAGTTGGGCACAGGGAGCCAAAATATCGCCGATGCGCTGGACAGGGCGAGTATCGTGAAGAGGGACGCGTCGAACATTCGGCAGCCCAGAAGCCGCAGCAGGAGATACAGCGTCCCGATCCACAAGCCACCGACGATGCTGGTCACGTACAATACGGCGCGTAGCGGAGGGATCGCCAGCGCGTGCTTCACCAGGTAGACGGGGATGAAGGTGAGAATCGAGAACAAGGGATGGACGGAGGTTCGCGAGTGGTCGTCGGTGGTGGAAATCATGTTGGAGACTTCACGGATCGTATCGGCTTCGAACCAGAAATCCATCGAATGCAACAGAAAGGAGGGGAGGGTATCGGCGATCAGGAGACCCGCTATGCCGGCCGCTAGGACGAACAAGCACGCCAGGATCCAGTCCTGCGGCGCCAAGGGCGACGTCCGGGGTGAGTGGTCCTGGGAAGGAGATTTCCCTAGGTCCACAGCATCATCAGGATGCATCGGATCAGGGTAGTGAAGTGGTGTCGCTGTATTGCCGTGTATGGCCATGGCGAAATTGCTCAGGTGACGACGAGGCGAATGAAGTCCGCCGAGTGAGACTGTTCAGTGAGAAGTCGGAGGATTTTAGTGGGAACTGAAGTAGGCTTGTGGAGCCCGCGATTTGCTGCAATTCGGCGGCACCCCTCTCAGGTTTTCGCGGCGGCCGGCCGATACCGCTACACACTCATGCGAAGCTATGTCATTTTCACTGCCTCTGCCGTGTTCCTGAGTCTGTTTTGGTGGCTCGCCTTCCGACGGGAATCGAGTGGACGATCATTCCAGCCAGGGTTAACTGCCGCGTTGGTCGGTTTCGGGATCTGGATGTGGAGCGTCTCCGAGCCGGCGGTCTTGTTCTCTGACTTCAATGTCGCCTATTACCCGGCCGGCCGGGCCGTGGTAGAGGACCTCCCGCACCTCTTTCGGCGCTGCTGGGATACTCCCGTCTGTGGCTTCGTCAACATTCCGATCGTTGCATTGCTGTTTACTCCGTTTTCGTTTCTTACCCTGCGACATGCGCAATGGCTCTTTATCGGCCTGTCGCTGATCAGCGTTGTGATGAGTCTGTTTCTGTTCTGGTCCGTCACGGATCGAGCGTGGTCACGGAGATGGGCGATGCTGTTGCTGTTCGCGATCAATGGGCCATTGTTCTACAGTCTCAAAGAGGGGAACCTGACTCACTTCGCGCTTCTGTTGCTGATCGCCGGCGTGGTCTGTCTTGAAAAAACGTGGGCCCGCAGCGCCGGGGCCTGCTTTGCGCTGGCGGCGATCATCAAGCTGCCGCTGATGTTGTTTGCTCTCTATTTCATTGGTAGGCGGCAGTGGGAGGCGGTACTCGGGTATGCGGGAACGATTATCGCCGTATCGCTCTCGTCCTTATGGTATGCGGGCTGGACCAGCCACTTGGATTGGTATCGGGAAGTGATCCAGCCGTTCTCAAACCAGGGTCTCACCGCCTTCAACGTGCAATCCATTGAAGGCGTGCTGTTGCGCCTTCAGGATGGAAGCGGGCTCTATGATTGGAAGCCGGTGCCGGTCGCCCCGGAAGTCCGGATGATCGGACAAGGCCTTGCGGCGTTGCTGGCGGGGAGTTCGGCGCTCATTTTTCTCCGTGAGCGAGGCCGTGAGGCTCGGGAGACGACTTATCTGGAGTTGTCGATGGTGCTTTGCCTGGCGCTGATCATCAGCCCGATTTCCTGGACGCATTACTATCTGCTGTTGCTGCTACCCTTGGGGCTGTATGCCGGAAATCGATTGCCGATCGCTGCCCACGGCGGATGGATCGCGGTGATGATGCTCTGCGCATTGCTGATCTCGCCGCCGGCGACATTTACAGAGCAGGACACGCCCCGCGGCATGCTTGGCACATTATTTCTCTCGCACTATGTCATGGGTGCCGCGTTGTTATGGGGTTTTTTGGCATATGCTCGCTGGCGGGTTGGGGATGTGAAGTCCCTTCGGTTGGTGGCCGCAGAGCCGAAGCGGCCTGTTCCCGTGAGTGCGGAGCTTCCGCAGGATCCTGATGAGGCCGCGAGACGATCGGCCTAATTCCCCCGTTCGGCCCATACCACATAGCGCAAAGGCCCGCCGGCTTTGATCGCGTCGAACGGGAAGCAGGTGACGAGGATCAATTCCTCCCTGTCACCCTCGATAGGAATGACATCGCGCCTTGAATCCATCACCCCTTGCTTTGTGACTCTGTAGCGCAGGGTGATGCCGTCCGTTCCCGTCACATCATACTGATCGTTCAGTCGGACATCCTTCAAAAAGCGGAAGTGGGTATCTCGATGGCCGGTCACGACCATCGCGCCCTGTTGCCCCGGCAATGCACTTGAGGTGAGATGCCCAGGACCGAATGCGAGAGTGCGGCCGTAGGCGCCTGCGAGGACGATCAGATCCACAGCCGGACGCTGCATGTGGAGATGCGCGACCGGCCACGTATCGGACCAGGGCCAGGGTTTCGGCCTCGATTCCCCCGCCAGGGCACGGGCCCAGGCTCGCTGCAGCAAGAACTGCGCGAGCCCGGCCTTCGCATAGATCCACGCCCCTTCCCCAACCTGCCAGCAGCCGATGGCGAGAAGGCCCACCATCAGCATTGCCAGCGAGCGGGAGGCCGTTCGGCACTGACTCATGCACCCTTTCTCTGAAATCTCCAAAGCAGTCCCGCGAGCATCAGTGCCGCAAGCCCTGCGAGGAGTTGCAAGTGACCGCTTGTCGCAGTTTTTGGCAGGCCCGCGAGGGACACCTGGTTTTGCGCGCGTGCCAGGTTCATCGCCTGATCGCGTTCAGCCGCGAGTGTGTCCGTGGATCGGGCCGGGGTGATATCGACGGCAAGGAGACTTGTGAATTGGCTGACCACGTGATGGGCCAGCGCCACATCGATCACGGCCTTTCGAACCCCTCCTTCAGCGCCTCCTCTGTAGGTCTCGTCCATGAGCGCCGAAATCTTTTGCCTGGCCCAGTAGCCGGACAGGCCGACGCGCGATTTTGAGCTCATCAGCGAGACAGGAAGCGACCAGGGTTGCGCGCCATTGTGTCCGCGGAGGGTCGCCTGCGTTGGGAGCGCCTCGGCTTTGATCGCCAGAACAACCGGTTCGCCTACGTAGAGGTCGGCGATCTGCGAGGGATAGTGTTCCAGTCCTGACCATCCGGTTTGATCGAGCGTGATGGCATGAAGCACCGAACGTTCCAGTTTCTCGAACAGGCCATCCAGTTTCCCCTTCACTTCATTCACATTGCCGATATAGGTGAATGTGCCGCTGCCGATCTCAGCCATTTTCCGCATGAGATGGCTGTTGGGTGTCGAACCGATTCCAATGGTGAACAGGCGTCGGTTCGCCACATGGTGGTGCAGCAGATCAAATAGCTCCTCTTCGTTGCCTACCTGGCCGTCGGTCAGGAGAATCATTTGCTGGAGCCTGGAGCCGTCTTGCGGACTCTTGAGCGCTTCTCTCAAGGCGGGAAGCACTTCGGTTCCGCCATCGGCTGAGAGATGTTCGGTGTACCGGATCGCCCGTTTGATCGTCGTGGTCGTCACGGGTTGAGGCGTAGAGTAGAGCGATCGGACGGCATTGTTGAATTGAATGATGTTGAACCGGTCCTGCGTGGTCAGCCGCATAAGGGCGGCTGCCACGGATGCTTTTGCCTGCTCGATCGACGGCCCGGCCATGGAGCCCGATGTATCGATGATGAAGGTCAGGTCTCGAGGCAGGCGTGGAGCCTTATCGTTCTGCTCTGTCGGAGGAACGAGCATCAGCATGGCATAGGTTTCTCCGTGGTGCCGTTCGGTGAAGACGGTCGCCATCGGCTCGGCGCGAGGCGTCGGGTGCCACACGAGTTGAAAATCTCGATCCGCCGGAACGGCGTCAGCCCGCAGACTGATCTGATACCCGCCGTTCGAGTCCGGGATCGCAATGATGGGATGAAATGTCGACTCGACCTTAGCTACGGGGAAGCCCGGGTTGAGCGTCAGTGATAGGCTGACGGGGTTGATGGATCTCTGGCTGGGTGTTCGCACCGGAGGTGTGATGCGCGAGGCGTCCGGGACACGATCGGTATCCAGGCTCATACCCAATCCTTTAGGAGCTTGGTCTTCAATAATCACCGGCGCGCCGGGAATGTAGCGCGGTCCGACGGCCATAGGAAAACGGAGGTGAAATTCTTCGTTTTCGTATCGGACCGTTTCCTGGTACTCAATTTCGATGGTGACCTGTTCGCCCGGACCGATATTGGCTACCGAGGTCGTAAAGATGTTCGGTCGCTCCTGCTCGATGAGGCCGGTCCGCTTCCCTTCCTGTTTGGCCTGTTCGTAGCCCCTCTTGGCCTCGCCTCGCTCCTTGATCTGTCCTTCGATGATGCGGTTGCCCACTTTCATGCGGAGATGGTCCACAGCCGCGGTCTCCGGTAACGGAAACACGTACACGCCTTCCAGCCAGTCGCCTTTTTCCTTGCCGGGGTTCGTAAACTCCTGCCGGACCGTCGCGCGCGCGATGAGGCCGGTCACGGTAATCTGCACGTCGCTCTTTAAGAGAGGCGCCGGCGTATATCGACCTGCTTGGTTGGTTTGAAACAGTAGCGCGCCTTCCGTCACCGAGTTGAGGCTCATAGTGGGAACCATGCCGGTAGTGAGCGTTGCTGGCAGTTCGGCAGATGAAGCCGGTGGAGGCAAAGTGAGCATGCCGAGTGTTGTGAGAAACGTACAGAGTATCAGGCGCGCCGCGTTTGGCAGGGCGCGGCGGCGTTGGGCCCAGCGATTGTCATACAGCATCATGTCCTCGTTTCATCGGGTTGGGTGATGGATCGTCTGCGGGGGCCTGGGAAAGACGGAGGGTCTTTCCCAGGTTGAGCCTCGGCATCGAATTAGTTGGCCGTCGGTTCGAGGATGGGCTCTGCCGACTCGGCATCAGAAGGAGAGAGATGCTCACTGTTCGAACCGTTTTCTTCAGCTTCGGTCGCCAGATCGATTCCGGCCTCGAGAGGATCAGTCGTTGTTTCGACTGCCAAGCTGGGAATAACGAGGTGTGCTTGCCCGACCTTCCGCATCTCCAAGTGCACACGACGGTTCATCCGTCGGCAGACGTCGCTGGTATCGATGCAGAGGGCTCCTTCCTCACCCAGGCTGACGGTGCGGATTGACGTCTCAGGCACACCTAGCGCCATGAGCGCTTGTTTGACGGTTTCGGCGCGCTTCATCCCGAGGACCTTGTTGAAGCTCATGGATCCCTGTTGATCGGTATAACCTTGGAGCAGGATGCCCCAGTCCGGCTGGTTCTTGAGAAACTCCGCATGGCGCTGTAAGGCGGCTCTCCCATCGTCGCTCAAGCCCTTCCGCCCAATTTCAAACTGAATGTCATCGTGCAGAATGTCCGTACTCCTGGTCGCCAGCGGGGCTGCCTCGACATGCGTGGCTGGGACTGGTTCGGAGAGTGGGATCCTGTCGGCTGAGGTCTTCAGGACTTGCGACAGGTCTGCGCTGTTAAGTTCCTCTGAAGAACGGTTGCTATGGGCCGCCTCGTCTACATGGGAGTAGTACCAGAAGGCGGCCACGACGATGGCCAGGAAGCACACCAACCCGCTGAGGATGTAGATGTCCTTCATGTCCTTGTCCGGGCCGACGATCGTGGGGGTGACTGGTCCTGCGCTGACGGTGGCTGAGGGTGTCTTGTGCATGGTCGTCTGCTCCTTGTGTTGAAGGGCCGGGTTGTACGGCCCATTCGTGTAATTGATGGATCGCGTGCTGCTCCGGTGCGGCGGAATCGGCCTATCGATGCTCACCTCCTTTCTGCCGGCTGCCCGCCGTTGGGTGGGGTGTAGAGCAAGGCAGAGACCAGGCGAACGAAGGCGGTTGAAGAAGGCAAAGCGAAAGAAGAACAAGGGATTAGGAGAATGGACGGGATGTGAGGGAAAGGCTCACTCATGCGCGGATCTGCGGGGATGCGGGGATAGACCGGCAGGGACCGGATGGCGTGATAAAGGATTTCTGAAAAAAATGAAGCAGTCAGACCCTTCGAAGACAGGGCCGGTTGACCGTCTCGCTGATTTGCACAATCGTCGCGCTCATGACTGCCCCGTCGCGTGCCGCGCCCACGCGGGATCCGAGAGGGTTTCGCCTTACAGATCAATCAGGGCTGTGATTGAAGTTTTGCTCGGACTTGTCCATTCGGCACAGATACGCAAAACGATTTGACGGTTTCCGCTGCTGCGGTACCATTGGCTAGCCGGCAGCACGCAACACACAGGTGTGAACGAACCTAGGGGGTCGATGTGCATGACAGCGGCTCACAATTGGGCAGCAACTTTGAGGGGCCTCGGAATGATAAAGGTATGCGGGTGGGCATTGGTCATGTGGATGGTAATGGTCCCTTTGGTGAGCGCGGGTGAGTATCAATTGGTTATCGGTGAGGGAGTGGAGGTGTGCGAGGCGTGCAAGCGCAATCTGGAGCGCATGACCGTGCATCCGGCATGTGAGCGGGATTATAGCCGCCAGTTGGGGTTAGGAACTCCTGAATGGAAGCCGTTCGATGTCGCGGGCCATATCGGCGCGATGGAACAAGTTCTGACGTACCTGGCGACGGGGCATGAGTTTCCCGAGGATCGATACAGCATGGATGAGGAGCAATTTGTCGATACCATTCGGAGGATCGGCACAAAGGAGGAGCCCTGGGCCTATTGGGCTCAAGTCGACATCAACAATGAGGGCAGGTTGAGGCCGGTCCTCAAACTCCATTCCGCGTTCTGCAAGTTGAGGGCTGATGGAGCTTTCGGCCAAGCCTACTCTGCCCCCATTGTCGTGTTGAATGAAACCCTCAGTGGAATTGATCGCGTCATGACGGATCTGGTGATGCAAAATCCGCATAGAAACGGAGCATCGCTCGGTGAAACGAATTACCAGCTGTATGGAGTATTCAGCTATAAGGGAGAAACCTATTTTGACCGCTGGAATGACACGGGGAATGAGGATGAGACTGAGCGCTCGACGTTGAGTATCTATGAATCAACTGGTGACAAGACCAGAAAGCTCTGCCAGTTGAAAGAATTACAGGTCAAACGATGGTTTCCCAATAAGCCGTGCGCATTTCGTCACTGTTCGCCGGCGAGGTTAGTTCCTATTAGCTTCACGCCCTGAGTGTGAGAGCCTGGGCTCCTGCCGGTTTCGTTGACACCATCCTACGCTACTCCGCCTGCTGCTCGAACCCCATTGGACTGCGATAACCAACCTCGAATGCGTCACGGGTGGTTGTAGAAGCGTTAGATCTAATGGAAGACATCGGCTTGGGCCTGGTCTCGCATGAGGTATGGCTCGCTCGCCGTCCGTTTTGCGCAAAGAGAAGAAGCCTTCCATCGCGGTATTGCCGCAGACATGACCCGCCCGGCCCCTGCCAGCGTCACGCCATGGTCGGCCAGGAGCCGCCGGAAGGGCTCATCACAGCTTATAGTAGGGAATACCTGGCATTTACTAACGCATTTTATTCTCACCAAGGTATAGGGGCATTCCTAGTTGGATGAGATTGGGGAGTCGCGCACAATGGGGCATATTGTATTGCTATCACCGTACTTAGAAAGGAGGCAGTATCATGCGGGCCGCGATGATAATAGCGCTTACCCTGATGCTGTCGGGCTGCAGCACGTGGTCGAATAAACCGACGGTTCCAGAAATGAGTCGAACGGCCGTGGTGCATGACGTCCGTGTCTCATTGACCAGCATCGAGCCAGTGGAGCTACGGGCTAATGTTGGCGACGAGGTCCGGTTTATCAACGACAAAACCCAGCCCATCCGAGTCGTGTTAATCGAGGCGGGTAAAAGAATCGCCTGTAATAAAGGGTTCAATGGAACCATTGATCAAGAGGCGGATATTAAGCCCGGCCAATATGCAAGTTTTTGCTTCAGCCAGCCGGGTACTGTCAAGTATATGGCCCGTGACCTTACGGCTGTGACTGGGGGAGAAGTGGTCCTTCCCGCCCAGATATTCGTGGGAGCAGGAACAAGCACCTCGCGTCCCATTCGGGGCGAGAACTATCCGTCAGTGGGCCTGTCTGAGGAACCAAAAGTATCTCCTCCGCGATAGTTCGTCTTGTGACCACCCCTGTGCCGAGACCTTGAAGGTGAAGCAGCAGCCCGGGGCCGTCTCACCTGCTTTCCTCGGTTCGGCCTGCTCTGCTGCGAACACGAAAGGATGCTGGCGCACTGCCGTGCAATTTCCCGCCGCCTTCCGGGCCTTTGCTAAGGTCTGACAGCATTCAATCGTCCTATACGCCGCCTCCCGTTGACTTCTAATGAGGCGGAATTATTTCTAGTCCATGCCTGCTCTCAAAAATATTCCACCGCCCTTTCCGTTCAGTTGGAGGTTCTCGTGTTCACTGGCAGTGTCATTGGCTTGCTATACTGAGAGCCGGTTCGCGGAGCGGTCGCCTAGACCTAGAGCCAGGAGGGAAGGCGCGGCATGACGACTCGCTTCTGGTGGATTTTCATGGGGGTCGTAATAGGGGCGCTTGTCGCGGCAGGTTTCCTCTCACGCCTGTATGTGGGACAACAGTTCCCAGCACAGTTGGAGGTTAACAGGCTCGTGCCACAGGAAAGGTGAAATGACAGCGGCGATGCGCCTGGGGGGGAATCCATTATCATCACGAGTGAGGCTGACGTAGCTACCCAAGGGGCTACTCGCGCTCCACATTCAGACTCGTGAGTTGAGCCGACAACGCTTTAAAGGAGGTAACTAATGGGCCTAAAGATTGACGTGACGACCGTCTCGCGCGTTCTTCTGAAGGATGGCGCGTGGTACGAGGTCCTCCCTGGCTCTCTCACTATGGACGCTATGGAATGGACAGATACTGAAGGCTTGTCGATTCCAACCGAAGTTCTTGCGGCTGACCCGGCAATGGGCGTTCGGTTCAAAACAAGGGGCATGAACGGATGGATCGCTTGTCCCCTTACCTCCGTCAAGGCGGTGCATTATGAACCCATTGAACTTGAAGACCCCCTCGCGGTAAGCATCCCTGCTGTACTAGCCGACGAGCTTGATCAGCCCCCCAGATAGTCGGACGACCGAATGATTACTCATGGAAGCTTGATACCCGACAGGATCCGTAACAATTCGTTCTGCCGGACAGACGCCTTGATCGGCACTTTCCTAGGTGAGGCGAGGGACGTACCAACGGCTGTAATCCAACCCAGATTGCACGCACATGGATGTCTGGCGATGATCGGGTCACCCAGAGGAGTTTGGTTCGTGGATACTTGTTCCACGGCCCGACTCTCACATTCCACTGAATCTCGACGACACCTGGACAAGACCTATAACCTGGACGGTCGCCACTCTACTCTATAGCACTCCTAGCCTCCACAAGGACGTGATCTCAGCAGCCCGGGCGGCGCGGAGCGGGTCGGCTTGGTCGGAGGCGCGGGGATGAGTCGGCCGGACATCGGTCTTGCCGAGGACGACGAGCCCCGCTTCCTCAAAGGCGGCAAGCAGTTCTGAACGCGTGCGTAGTTCCAGATGTTCAGCGAGATCAGAGAGCAACAACCAGCCTTCGCCTCCCGGCTCCAGATGTGCAGCCAGGCCTTTAAGAAATCCATACAGCATGCGACTGTCAGGATCGTAGATCGACTGCTCGATGGGAGAGGTAGGCCGGGCCGGGACCCAGGGTGGGTTGCAGACGACGAGTTGCGCCTTGCCATCAGGAAAGAGATCAGCCTGCACCACTTCCACTCGGTCAGTAAATCCTAACCGTGTGAGATTTTCACGGGCACAGGCCAAGGCGCGAGGATCTTGGTCGGTCGCGACGATATGCGGGATGCCGCGGCGGGCTAGTACTGCCGCGAGCACGCCGGTTCCTGTTCCGATATCGAACGCGAGAACGCAGGCAGGCAATGGCTCCTTGGCTACTAGATCTACATACTCGCTACGAATCGGGGCAAACACGCCATAGTGCGGGTGGATACGGTCATCGAGCGCGGGAATCAGGATGCCATTCTTTCGCCACTCATGCGCGCCGACTAATCCCAGTAGCTCACGCAGCGACACCAGAGCGAGTTCTTCGCAAGGGCCATAGGCCTCCGTGCAGGCTTGACGCACATCAGGCGCACGGCGCAGCCGAACCGCATAGTCGTCCTCCAAGGCCACCAGCAGCATGCCCAATATGCGGGCACGACGCGATTGCGTCTGTCGGTGAAAATGGAAACTTTCAGCCGGCGAGGAGCCTGCTTTAGGTGGGTGGCGGTCGGCTCGCCGCGCCATCGCATTCAACAACTGTCGGGCATTCTGAAAGTCGCCTCGCCACAGCAATGCGGTGCCTTCGCAGGCGAGGCGGAAGGCTGCATCGGCGGTCATGTCGTCCGCTGCAATGGCCATACGGACCGGTGGCGGCGATCCCCACTCCGAACGCCAACGCGCCGAGCAGGCTTGGCTTGATTCGGCCCAGGTAACCATTAATGGCTTGGTCACAATCGCGCCTCGAGCTCACTCAAACGTCTTCCTGCAGTCATGATCCAACGGTCTTGCGGTCTTGAAAATGTTGCCGTACCAAGGCTTCGACGGACTTGAAATGCCGCTCCGGCAGGTTTTTGAACCGCCGTTTGCAATCGAACAGCGCCTCGTCGACCGTAGAAAATGGCTGGATCGTGTCGATCAAGTGGCCGTAGTAGTCCATCAGTTTCAGCTCGGCGGTACGCAGCAGTGCGGGGTCTCCCGCCAGGGCTGAGGCGGCCCTCATCCGATCCCCTCCCGATTCCACGAGCGCTTGAAAGCAGAGTCCCTTGAGCCGTTGTGTGACCGTGCTACGATCCCACCCGAGCATTTTAGCGGTCGCTTGCATGTCGAACCGGTGCTGCCGCAGATGGTTCAACACGGCGGCATCGCCTGCAGGCTCTGGAAGAATTGCTTCCGCGCCGATCAGGCTAGGTGAGGGTGACGGCTGACTCTGAAGTCGAAGGTCGGCAGGAGTGATAATCGGCCCCTCGCTAAGCGCCACCGCCTGTTGGAGACAGTGGCGGAGCTCTCGCACGTTGCCTTTCCATGGCTCTTGCTGAAGTGTCGTCAGGGCTGCTTCAGCCAAGAACATGCGTGCTTGATGCGCCTCCGTTGCGGCTTCTTGCAAGCAGGCATCTGCCAGGGGAGAAATATCGTCGGGGCGATCTCTCAATGGCGGCAGGTGCAGGACAAGACCCTTCAGTCGAAAATACAAATCTTCACGAAACCAGCCTTCCGACACGCCGCGCTGAAGGTCCTTATTCGTTGCGGCCACGATCCGGACATCGACGGTGGTGGGAGTCGTCGCCCCCACGCGATAGAAGGTTCTATCCTGCAACACCCGCAGCAGCTTGCTTTGATGGTCTATGCGCAAGTCGCCGATCTCGTCCAAAAAGATGGTGCCCTGATGCGCGAGCTCGAAATAGCCTTTCCGATCCGTGAGCGCGCCGGTGAAGCTGCCGCGAACGTGGCCGAAAAGTTCGCTCTCGAAGAGTTCCGGTGAGATGGCCGCCATGTTGACCGCGATGAAGGGCTTGGGCGCTCGCGGGCTGAGTCGATGCACGGCGCGAGCAAAGAGTTCTTTGCCCGTTCCGGGTTCGCCGGTGATCAGCACCGTGACGCTGGAACGCGCGCCTTTCTTCACGTCACGAAACATCGCCAACATGGCGGGATCTCTGGTGATGATGCCTAGTTGCTCGCAGTCCCGCCGAAGCATCTCCTGTTCCACATTGCCAAGCGGAGCGGATGTGAGAGTCGCGGCCTGCAGACCCTGGAGCTGACGTTCGAGTTCTTCCATTCGTCGGCGCGTGGCTGTTTCTTGCGCCTGGGCGTCGCCGATTTTCTGTTGCAGATCCACGGCCCGCTCGGTTGTGGCGGCTTCCCTGGAGGCCGAGTCGGAAATGCTGGCGCGGGCTGACTCCAAGTCCTCCTCCAGCGTTTCCACGGCAGTTTCTCGATAGATGAGCGCCTCGCGCACCGCCACAAGGTCTTGCTGAATCTGCAGCATGTCCCGTTCCAGCAACGTCACACGGCGGGTAGCCATGATCTGACCGAGCAACCCGGTGGTGCCCAGCACAACGACGGTTGCGGTCACGGGGATAACGAACGGCAGCACCCAATGCGTGCCCGAGAGCAAGACCCAGGCTGAGGCCAGATAGAGGAAGATGCCGGTCATGCCCAGGAACAGTCCCTTCCAATCCGCCAGACGGAGTACCATCCAGGCCAAGCCGAGAGAGAGGGCGAAGGTCACCACTACACGCTGCAGCGGAGAGAGTTCTCGAATCCAGTCCTGCGCGAGGAGCATATGGAGCAGTTGTGCCTGTATGAGAAAGTCCGACCTGTCCTCGCCGGAGGGAATGGTCCGTTCGAGCTGTGTGCGGAGTTGAGTCAGCAAGATCACCGCTTTGCCGCTGACCAGGGCTGCCAGCGCCTCGTTGTCTTTTTGATCAATCAGGCGTGAAAGTTCCAAGAAGGACAGGGTGGAAAAACTGTTATTCGCATACGGTCCGGTGTAGTTGATGAGGAGCTGTCCATTCCGATCGATCGGGATGGATACCATCGCGGCGGTCCCGTCGAATCCGCGGGCGTTTCGGAGCAGCACCTGTCCGGCGCCCCGTTCCGTTTGGTCGGACGCAACATTCCAGAAGGTCGTCGCCAGTGTGAAGGCGAAGGCCGGGAGTTCGCCCGAGCCGCTGTCGTGATACAACGCCGCTCGGCGTACGATGCGGTCGCGATCCAGTGTCGCCTGGATCGCGCTTCTGCCCGGTACGACGCTGCTCAATGGAACGAGAGGTAGGCCTGCGTCTTCGAAGGCAGAGGCTGGAAACGCGGGATAGGCCACGATGCCGGTTGATTTCACCGCTTCGATCAACAAGGTATCGCTCACCGCGCCGCCCAAATTCGGTGGACTGGGAAGGTTGATCGGGGTATCGATTCCTATGGCCCTGGCCCCTGCATCATGGAGTGCGGTTACCAGTCGAGCCGAAAGACTGCGATCCCAGTGGCCGAGGCCAAACTGTTGTTCGCTGGCATGGTCTCGGACGACGAGGAGCAGGCGTGAGGGATGAGTTGCATGAGATCGAAGGCGCATCCAAGTGTCATAGGGAGCCCATTCCAGCGCCGTGTATGTCGTGGGAAGCGCCGACCACAGCAACTCTGCGCAGAGCGTGGCGGCGAACGCCATCAAGGCGGCTTGCAGCCAGACGTTCCTGACGAACAAGCGAGTGGCGATACGCATAGGCTGTGCTGATTACGGTTTGGAAGGCACGGACGCGACTTCGTCGAGAATGCGCTTCACATCTTCCCGTGGCAAGCCCTTCAGGTAACTCTTTGCCTTGGCGAGGTCCGGCGTCAGTCCGAGCCCCTTGGCATAAATGCGCGCTAGGGCTGTGCGAGAGGGAATCGATCCATCAGCGGCCGTAGACTCGAGGTAACTCATGACCCACTGCCCATGGGGCGGAAGCTGGCCCTCGAGTCCCTGTTCGTAGAGTTGGACGAGTGCCGCATGGGAGATGTCGTTCAAGGCGTACGCTTCGCGCAAAAGAACCGGGAGTGCCTCAGCGGTGCGGCCCTGCTTCAGCAAGGTGGTGCCGACGGTTTCCGTCGCCTGGTTGTGGTCCAGATCGGGAAAGTCCAGCCAAAGCTGGTCGCAGTAATTTCTAAAGGCCTCTGCCGCGGCCTTCGATTGTTTCGTCTGCAGATTGCCCTTGGCCATCGCTAACCGTCTCAGTTGCGTCAACGCTTGCGCCGCCTCCGGCAGCCCCTGCTCGAAGGCCCGTGCCCACCAGGTGATGGCCATGACCTGGCTTTTTTCTAAACCTTGTCCGGACCTGTAGGCGTTGCCGAGAAAGTATTGAGCTTTGGCGAGGCCTGCAAGTGCGGCAGACTCCAGTTCTTGCGCCGCCTCTTTTTCACGGCCCGCGACCTTGAGTACCAATCCCAACCGGTAATGGGCTTCGGCAAAATCAGGCTTGAGGCGCAAGGCTTCCTGATAGGCTTTGATGGCCGATTGTACATTCCCGCGGGTGTAGTGGATCGTGCCCATGCTGTAATGAGCCTGGACCAAGTCTGGATCCAATCGGACAGCCTCCTGGAGTTCCGTCATGGCGGAGCGCCAGTCCTGTTTGGCCATGAGCGCGGTTCCGAGATCCAGGTGAGCTTGCGCGACGACGGGATGAAACCGCAGGGCCGTTCGGTATTCGTCGATCGCTCCGTCGGTGTCCCCCAGTTGAAACAATGTTCTGCCCAGGGTCAGGCGCGGCTCCTGGGCGTCGGGTTCCAGATGCAATGCTTGTCGGGCCTGGGTGAGGGTCTCCAGAAGGCTGAGCGACGCAGGGGGTGGTGGCGGCAGGGGCAGTGGATCAAGCGTATCAATGGGGAGCGGTTCCTCTCGAACGGTTTCCGGGGTGGTATGTGGGGCCGAAAGTTCACTCGGAGGCGGTTCGACTAGAACGGTGTCAGGTGTAGCACTCGGAAGCGGGTCTTCCTGCGCGCGTGCCGGTGGCGCGGAGACGAACAGGGCTGCAGCCAAGATCAGGGGCCACCTTCCTATGGTGACGCATTGCAGGAACATAGCGCTGTCACACCTCCACATAAAAGAGATCTTCCTATATACACACAGACAGAGCAGAAATTCTATGGGATCTCACACCGCGGCAGCAGTCGCCACGTAGAGGGAAAGAATCGGGTGAGGCGAAGCCGGACTTGTCTACGGGCGGAGACTCTTCACGGTCAGGTCGTCAGGAGTGCCAGGGTGAGAGCGAGAACGACGAGCAGTCCCAACAGGCCGAGTATGAGGTATCGCCACCATGACAGTTGGTCTTGGACCAGCATGAACCCGAGAGTCACGCCTTCGGCGAGAAGCCAATTACGAAACTCCTGGGGAGGGACAACGCTGAGGCCCCGCTCTGTACAGGAGGCGATGAAGCGATCCACGACGAGGCCCCGCAGTGCGGCGCGGATCACCTGTGCTATCCAGCGGGGGAGTCGAAGGCGGCTGCTGGTTTGACTGACACTGTGATCCACAACACGCTCATACTCCTGTCGGATCATCAAAAGCGTGCGTTCTGCCGGGACGGCCGCAGTTGCCAGGTCGGGCAAAGTATGGATGAAGTCGCGCAGCGAATGTTCAACTTGAGCCATCACCTGTTCAGCCGCCTTCAGAAGGGCTGTTGCGGTTCCGCCGATCAGCGCAGCGACCAAATAGAGTGCGGTTAGGGACCAGCCGCTGAGCATGGCCCAGGTCCCATGTCCGGAAACGGAGATGCCGTAATAGACCGCGGCGCCTCCGAAGAGCATGATGGCCACGAACAAATGGAGAGGTAGATACCAGATTAGCGAGCGGATGAAGGCGCGAGTGGGCTGAGTGCCGTGAGGCAGCGGCGGGGGCGAGGAACTCACAGAGTATGGACCTACGTCTTGGGCGGAAAATGAATATGGCCAGGCCAAACCTGTCGGAGTCGTTCAATCACGGAAGCAAGCGACTCCGGTGGGAGCCTCACAGGCTCGTGCGTGATCCGCCACACCGGCTCGAGGGGCGCGGGGTCTTGTGGCAGGCGTGGAATGACGTGCCAATGGATATGGGGGAGTTGATTGCCGAGCAATTCGTAATTGATTTTGACCGCCTGCCATTCTCGAGCGAGGAGGCCGGCCACAGCGGAGACTTCTTCGATCAAGCTGGTGCGGTCGGCCCGCGAGAGGTGGAAGAGTTCAGTCGCGTGGCGTTTCAGCACCAATACCGTCCAGCCGGGGAAGAATTGATCATCGTGAAGATAGGCTTGCGTGAGACCACAATCAGCGATGAAATGATCCGGATCGGGCCAGGCGCCCAGACAGGCCTTGCAGTCAGGGCCGGTCACGGTTGGCTCAGGGTCCGTCCCTCTTCAGGGGTAATCAGGCCCTTCTTGATCAACAGCTGAATGAGCTTATCCGTGGTCGCTCTATTCGGCGCGGCGGCGGCGGTAGCGGCCGCTGTTGGGGACTTCTGCTTGGGTGGCTCACGTTTCACACCCATTACGCGAAAGGCCGGCGTGAAGACGGCGACATAGTCTCGATTCCTGATGCGAACGGTCACAGGGAGGCTCTCGCTGTTTGGGATCAGGTCGGTACTAGATCCTTGAGGGACGCGGAAAAATGGTTTCCCGTCATCCGTTGTGCCGTCCTGGCCGATGATTTCCATCCGGGTCAAGAGGGACTCGCCCGTCAAGTTTTCGTGATCCTGTCCGGCGGTATTGGTGATGTGATCCAGGACGAGGATCAAGGAATCGGCCACAAAGAGATCTGCGGAATGGTTGCGGACCGTCACATCGTACCGGTATTCGCTCGAAAAATTATCCCGGCTCCGCAGGGTGACGAATGCGGCCGCCTTGCCGCTCAAATCAGCCAGTTGATCCGCGGCGAGCGCGTGAATGGGCGCGTAGATTTCTGCCAGCAGCATGCAGGCGCTTGCCACCAGCATCTGCACGGATCTCGTCATGCCCATGGTTCCCTCCTTCTTAATCGGCCCTGCTCCGCCTCAGGATAACAAAGCCCCACGGTCAGTGCGAGGAAATCTCTCCCCATCCACGCACATTGCTTGACACATTCTTTTCACGGACGATATTCTGCGCCCCAAATCATCGGAGCCGGCTCATCACACCGCATGTCTCACACACGCATGACGTCTGCTCAGCTTCTTGTACCTCGCGCATTGGTCACCAAGCTGTTGCAGCTCTACGACTATCCGGACCCGCGTCGTCCAGGGCGACGTATCAAGGGATATGACTGCCCCCATGCCTTGCGGACCGCCCGGATGTGCGCCGCGGTGGCGCAACGGCTGGGGCACGAGCCGACGAGGGTGAAGCAGTATCAAATTGCCTGTATCCTGCACGATCTGGGCCGTGCCGGGCTCGATCGGAAACTCTTCGGCCGCATTTGGTCCTGGGCCCGCGCACAGGGCATTCCGACCAGGCCACGTGAATGGCGAGCCATTCACCCGCAGACTAAGTATGGACGGGAGACCGAGGCCTTTGTGGCACTTCACAAGTCCTCGCTGGAGGCCTCAGGAATCGTCCTGGACCGCTGGGCGTGTGAGCAGGTAGAAATGCGTCTGGGCTATGCCCGTCGCCTGGCCAGGCGTCTTCGTCTTGCGCAACCGATGTTGCGCGATCTGGCCGTCACGTGGTCGCCTTGGATGGGTCGGATCATGCTGTATTACTATTATCCTGAAAAGCTGAAGGACGCGCAGCCCTGGGTGCGGCAACTGGCCGAGATCCTGGTGGCCTGTGAACAATTTGAGGCCTATAGCAATCAGCGGCGCGGGCGTGATTATTATGCGCGGCCACGAGAAGACCTGTCGGAAGCCTTTGCCTATCTCGATACATTGCAGAAGGAAGGAATCCTCAGTCGCTTGGTCGTCAGGAGCCTGCGGATGCTGGCGGCCGAGGGTGCCTTCGATACCGTATTGGAACAGGCGAAGGGACGGGCGTTGTCCAGACGGGAACGCACGCTGTTGCGTCAGGCCGTTCAGGAGTAATGCATGGCTGTCAAAAGTATTTCGATGCGGGTGCACATGCAGGGCGATTGCCAGGTGGAGAATATTACTCCGCAGGTGCAGGAGGCGGTCAGGCAGACGCAGCTGCGGGCCGGCATTCTCACCCTGTTCATCAAACACACGACGGCATCCGTGCTGATCATCGAGGATGAGCCCGGTATCCGCGCCGATACCAAAGCCCTGTGGGGGCGAATGGTCCCCGCCGATCCCGCTTGGCGGCACAATACCCTTAACCAGGGTGAAGACAACGGCCATAGCCACTTGCGTGGCCAGCTTCAGGGGCAGTCTCTCACGATTCCGTTCAACGATGGTGTGATGACGCTGGGAACCTGGCAGCAGATCGTCGTGCTGGATTTCGACACTCGCGCGCGCACCCGGGAATTGGTCATTCAGGTGATGGGTGAATAGGTGTGGTTGAACAGTGCAATGATCTGCAGGGGCAGTGGACGATGCGTCCGCATCGGCTTGATCACGGCGTGGTTTTTGAGTGGGCCCTATTCGGCGTTGCTTCCTGCTTTAGCCGAGACGAAGGACATTCTCGCTGCGCAATCGCCCGGGCCCACTGAACTCAGCTCAGATGAACAATCCACCATTGCAGTTTTCGAGCGGGCGACGAGATCCGTGGTGTTTATCGCAAACACAGCGATGCAACGAGACCCCTGGTCATTCAATCTATTCGAGGTGCCGCAGGGATCGGGGACCGGATTTGTGTGGAGTCGGCAGGGCCATATCGTCACCAACTTCCATGTTATCTATGGCGCCGATGCCATCACCGTGACCTTGGCCGATCAAGTCGAATACAAGGCGAAAGTGGTGGGGGTCGACCCGGACCACGATATCGCGGTGCTCCAGATTCAAGCCCCGGAATCGGCCCTTCAACCGGTTACGATCGGGAATTCTCAATCGCTACGCGTCGGACAGAAGGTGTTGGCTATCGGTAACCCATTCGGCCTTGACCATACGCTCACCACCGGTGTCGTGAGTGCGCTCGGTCGGACCATTAAATCAATGAGCAATCGGACCATCGAAGGTGTCATCCAGACTGATGCCGCCATCAACCCCGGCAACTCAGGCGGTCCGCTTTTGGACAGTGCGGGTCGCTTGATCGGGATGAACACGCAAATCGTGAGCCCAAGCGGCGCGTTTGCCGGAATCGGTTTTGCCGTACCCGCCGATACGGTTAGCCGGACGGTGCCGGAGTTGATCAAGCATGGCAAGCTGATCAGGCCGGGCTTGGGCATCTCGCTGGTGCCGGATGCCATGGCGCGGCGCTGGGGCGTGCATGGAGTCATCATCGGGAAGGTCGGACGAGGGAGTTCAGCTGAAAGGGCCGGTCTGCGCGGATCACGAGAAACCTCCGGAGGACGTGTTGAGCTCGGTGACATTCTCGTTGCCGTGGACGGAAAGCCAGTGGAAACTATCGACGACCTCATGGCTCTGATGGAGCAGCATAAAGTCGGGGATCAAGTCATCATGGAGTATATGCGTGGAAATCGGAAGCTGCAGGTGACGGTCGCGTTGCAGGCGGTCAACTGATTTGGACGATGGAGTCAGGCGATCTCCGGTAGCGACAGCGGAGTTGTCCTCTGTGTTAGGATGACCAGAGTTAGACCAGCCGGAGGACTACACATGAGCGACCATAGAAAATCCGATCAGGCCGAGCCGGGTGCGTCGCAGCCGAGGCGCGATGTCTCGGCGTCCGCGGATCCGTTGGAGCTGATCGACGAATGTCTGGCAGCGTTCCCAGACAGCGATCCTCGCCAAAAGCTCCTGTACAAGTTACGACATGTGATGACGGCTCAGTCGGTCGTACAGGATCGTCGCGAAACCGAATTTAAGAAACTCAACGAAGTGGTGACGAAGTTGACTGCGCCCGCCAATCGGGTGGGTCTGCTCGTAGAGGTTCCGGGGGAGGGGCTGGCGCGCATCGTGGTGGGAGGGGCGGAGTATTACGCCAATATCGATCCACGTCTCCCAGCGGAGGACCTCAAAATCGGCACGCAGATCCTGGTCAACGAGGCCTATACGGTGATCAAGACCCTCGGCTACGACCGCAACGGACCGGTATTGAAAGTGGCTGAAGTGTTGCCGGACGGGCGCATCCGTTTCGAGCAGGATATGGGGCGGCAGGCCTTGATTCTGCAGCGATCCAGTGATTTGGTCGGGGCAGATCTGAAGGCCGGCGACGAAGTGCGCATTGAGCCGACCCACCGAATCGCCATCGAAAAATTCGAAAACCGTCAGGCGAGGACGCATCTCCTGGATGAAGTGCCGAGCGTAACCTGGGATCAGATCGGTGGCCAGCAGCAAGCGATTGAGGCGATTCGCAAAGCGATCGAATATCCCCTGCTCCATGCTGAGACCTTTACGAAATATCAGTTTACGCAGCCGAAGGGATTCTTGCTCTATGGCCCGCCTGGCTGTGGCAAAACCTTGATCGGACAGGCCGCCGCCGCGAGCTTGGCTCAGTTGGTGCGTGAGTCACAGGGACAGGATGCTTCAGAAGGCAAAACAAAGAATCCCCCGGTGACGAGCGGAGCCTTCCTCCACATTAAGGGGCCGGAGATTCTCAACATGTGGCTTGGCGAATCCGAGCGGATCGTCCGGGACCTGTTCGCGAAGGCGCGCGCCAGACGGAAGGAAGGGGCTCTGCCGTTTATTTTCATCGATGAAGCCGAGTCCGTGTTGGGCACCAGGCGGTCGATGCGTTCGTTCAACATCAATAACACACTGGTGCCGATGTTCTGCGCCGAAATGGACGGCATTGAATCGCTGCAGGACGTGGTGATTATTCTGGCTTCCAACCGGCCTGACCTGATTGATCCGGCGGTGCTGAGGCCAGGTCGTATCGATCGGAAGATCAAAGTCGCGCGTCCGAATCGGGAGGCGGCGCTCGAGATTCTCGGCGTCTATCTGACGGCCGCTCTGCCGCTTGATCCTGAGCTGTTGGGCCAAAACGGCCAGGACCACGAAGCGGCCCGACGCGCGGTGATCGAGCAGGTGGTGGACAGTCTGTTCTCACGGACGGATCAGAACCGGGTCTTGTCGATCCGCCTGCGGAATGGACACAACAAGGTGCTGTATCGCGGGGACTTGGTCAGCGGGGCCATCCTTTCTTCGATCGTGCAGCGGGCGAAGGAGAAGGCGATTGAACGGGTCGTCGCAAAGACCGGGGCATCTGCTGGTGACGGGCTTCGTGCGCAGGACCTGCTCGATGCGGTGCATGAAGAGTACCGGGAAGGCGAGATGTTGCCGCCTGATGATGCGGCAGAAGAATGGCTCAAGCTCCTGGATCATCATCCTGAACAGGTCGTCGGCGTGTCGTCGTTCCGTCGTGGACGGCAAACCGAAGAGCGACTGGTGAATCAGATCATTTAAACACGAGGGCGAGTGAGTCAGGCGCTTGATTGATTCACTCGCCCGTGGATGAAGTAGGCATGCATCTCTTCGGCATAGAAACGGAATACGGGATCACCAGAGAGGATCTCGATGCGGTCGATCCCGTCGAGGAGTCGATGGAGCTGGTGCGCGCCCATCTGACCGGCGATTTCGAACCTCGGTGGGACTATAGGGGTGAAGATCCGCATGAGGATGCGCGCGGATTCCGCGTGTCCGGCCTGCAGCAAGACAAAGAAGAGGACGATTTCGCCAAGATCGATGCGCATCGACCGTTTTCGTTTCACGAGATGAAGAGCGATCTGGTCCTGCCGAACGGCGCGCGATTCTACAACGACCATACCCATCCCGAATATTCCACTCCCGAATGTCGCACGCTCAAAGACCTGTTGGCGCATGACCGGGCCGGGGAGCGCATCGTCCAGCGCGCAGCCGATCGCCGAAACCAGCGTCTCGGCGGGGCTCATGTGCAACTCTACAAGAACAATACCGACTTTCACGGCCACAGTTATGGCTGTCATGACAATTACCTCGTGTCACGCTCATTGCCATTTCCGCAGCTGGTCAGCGGCCTCTTGCCGTTTTTGGTCAGCCGCCAGTTGCTGGCAGGAACCGGGAAGGTCGGAATGGAAGCGCAGGAGTCCGGTTTTGTGCCCGGGGCCTATCAACTCTCGCAACGTGCGGACTTCATGGAAGCGGAATTGGGCGTCGATACGATGCACAATCGCCCGATCCTGAACACGCGCGATGAACCACATGCCGATCGGACCAAGTACCGGCGTCTGCATCTGATCCTGGGCGATGCCAACATGTGCGAGTATGCGACCGCCCTCAAGGTGGGAACGACCAGGCTCGTGTTGGACCTTCTCCAGCGCGAGGTCATGCCGAATCTGGAGTTGGATCAACCGGTGGCCGCGATCAAACAACTCTCGCGGGATCCTGATCTCAAGACGACCGTGCGGTTGAAGGATGGCCGAACCATCTCCGGGCTGGGCATTCAAGAGGCGTACTGGAATGCTGCGAGCCGCTCTTGTAGCGGTGCCGATCCGGACGCTGATTGGGTCTTGCGAGAATGGGAGGAGACCCTTCGCCTGCTGAGCCAGGACCGTGCTCAGTTGGTCGGGAAGCTCGATTGGGTAACGAAACAGTGGTTGCTCGAAACCTTTGTGCGCGAAGAACGCCTTGCGTGGGATGATCCGTGGCTCACCAGCCTTGATTTGGAATATCATAATATGAGCCCCGACCGCGGATTGTTTCTTGGGCTGGAAGCCGAAGGGAAAACCTGGCGCATGACAACCGAGAGTGATATCACCCAGGCCCTCTCTGCCGGTCCCTCGGATACCCGCGGGGGGCTGCGAGGATTATGCGTCAGACGATTCCCGGAGCAGATCACCACTATGCAGTGGGAACGTATTCAATTCTCCGGAGGGCTGCGCGCGCGAACGCTGGAGATGGGGGATCTTTTCGATCCCGATGACGTGCAGGCCTGTGCCGCCTTGTTCGAAACAGCCGCCGCTCCTGCCGATGCCCTGGCCGCGTGGTCGAGACGAAAGGAAATCTAAGGATGCGATATATGATGATGCCGGAACGTCGTGAAGCCCCGGGCGATCCCATGCCGAAACCGAGCCCATCTGAGGAAGGCGGCGGACCACGTCGGCCCGAAACGGGTTCGCCGGATAAGGATAATCTTCTGAAGCGAATGCGGAAGGTCGATCCCAAGCAGGCGGAGCGTTACCGGCAGCGAACGGGTGAGTGAGACTGGCCAGCGGGACGACGTCCGTGTGTGCGCGGGCTGCGGCCTCAGAGGAAGGGATAGGGAGCAGACGGACTGCCCTTCTTGCTCGCAGAACGCGCACAATAACACCGTGCTCATCCGATGCGCGCAGTGAAGGACAGTCCGCCTGCTCCCTGGGGAAGAGTGTGCCTTGGAAATGAACAATGGCCAAGCGAATCGGAAAGGTGGAGTATAGCAATGGGGATGCAAGGGGACTTTTTCCAGCTTTTGAAAGAGCAAGGTTATCAGTTCGGCAATGCTGTCGCTGGCGCGGTTGGGATGGACATCCCCAATGCCACGACGATCCTGGCGCTCAAATATCGGGATGGCGTCCTTGTTGCCGGTGATCGTCGCGCTACGGCAGGTAATATGGTTATGTACGATCGGACCGATAAGGTTCTAGAGATCGATCGGCACAGTGTCATGGCGATTGCGGGCGTGCCGGCCACCGCCTATGAAATGGTGCGTGTGCTCGAGCATTCGTTCAAATACTATCGACGCACGCAATTGCAGGAATTGAGTTTTGAAGGAAAGCTTCGTGCCGTGTCCAAGCTGCTGAAGGAAAATGTGCCGGCGGCGCTGGCCGGGACTGGTGCAGTGGTGCCCGTGTTTGCAGGGTACGACCATGAGCAGGATGCGGCAAAGATTTACTTCTACGATATTTTGGGGGCTGAATTCGAAGCGGTGGAATATGCCGTATCCGGCTCCGGTTCCCCGACGATTCGAGGCATTCTCCACTATGTGAATACCTGGGGGCCGCAACCCTTGGCGATGCTTCCGGAGGAGGAGGCCACCATCCAAGCGCTTCGGCTGCTCACGAGTGCGGCGGAATTCGATTCGGCTACCGGCGGCGTGAATCGCGAACTGAATCTGTATCCGGTCGTCAAGCTCATCACGGCGGCGGGTGTTCAGACTATTGCAGGTGAAAATTTGAAACGAATGTATGAGGCGGAAGTGCTTCGGGGCGCGTAGCCAACCGTCTCCAAGGGATTTCAAGGCAGGATTACCTAGTCATATGCAGAGGGTGACACGTTATGTATGAGGAACCATATCGGTGGGTCGAAGCGGTCGGCAATCGACGGCAATACCTGGACGAGCAATTTACGAAGGGTGCGCCGGTCGTCGCGTTGGCCTATGCCGATGGCATTGTGATGCTCACCGTCAGTCGCGGCACGCCAAAGCTCTACGAGATCTACGACCGCATCGCTCTCGGCGGTATGGGGCATCCGGCCGATCTGGAAAAGTTGCGGTTCTCCCTGCTCGAAATGGCGCATGTGGAGGGATTTAATCGTTCGCCATCCGATGTCACTGGTGCGCGATTGATGAAGTACGGATTGGCTCCCACCATCAAGCAGGCCTTCGAAGAGATTTATAAAGCGCCCTTTATTGCCAAGATCCTGCTGGCCGAATTGGGTGCCAAGGCCGAGCGCGATCTGTTTTTGACCATCAACTATGATGGAAACTTTGAGGAAACCCGGCGCTGGGCCGCGCTGGGAGCGACACCTGCCGTTCAATCAAGGATGGGTCGCTACCTGGAATCTCAACCGGGACTTGCGCAGGCTACGTTATCACAGGCTGTCGATGCTGCTCTTTCTGCTTGGGCGGTGGGCTCGTTAGCCCAAATTTCAGGGGAGGCCACCGACGGGGAGTCAACCGCTGTGCCTGCTTCGGCGGAACAGTCCGACGAGGTGGCTGTGATACCGGATAGAGCCGTGCTGTTGGGACATGTGCGACAGACCGTCGGAGAGAAGTCTTTGGAATGTATTCTGTTGGAGCGCAATGGGCCAGGGTCATCGAAATATCGCGCCCTCCGTTCCGACGAACTCGGCGCTCTCCTTCCTTCGGCGATGAAGACTTCCAGCGCGACCTAATATGCTCAATCGTATTTTTGGGCTTGAAACAGAATATGGCCTGTTGGTGAATCAGGATCGTCCTGAGTATTCACCCTCGCGGGTGGCCCAACGCATACGCGACCACATCTTTCATGTCGATCGGCGCGGAGTGATGGATCTTCATCATCGAGGGCACGATGAGCCGCCTGGTAACGGCGGATTCTTGACAAACGCCGGTCGCATCTATATCGACATGGGGCACTTGGAGTACGCGTCGCCGGAATGTACGACGCTGGCAGACCTGGTCGCTTCGGACCGTGCGGGAGATCAAATTATCCAGAATACGGTGACCGCATTGGGCCTGGAAGCCTCCGTCTCGATCATCAAAAACAATATCGATCACGAAACTGATGCGACGTTCGGCTCGCACGAAAATTACCTGGTCACTCGACAATTTCCGTTTTCCCGGCGAGGGCTCGGCCCGCTGGTCACGTTCTTGGTCACGCGGCAAGTATTTACGGGATCCGGGCGGATCGGCTGCGCGAGTGATCCCAACGAATGGGTGCAGGTCGGAGGGCTTATCTTGCATCGGCCGGGGCTGCGGGATGCCCAGGATCGATCCATCGTGCCGTTCCAAATCTCCCAACGGGCTGACTATATCGTCAACGACTTTTTCGAATGGGTGCAGCATAACCGGGCGATCGTCAATACGCGAGACGAACCGTTGGCTGATCCCAATCAGTACCGCCGAATCCACCTCCTGTGCGGGGATTCCAATATGGCTGAATACGCCACGGCCCTCAAAATGGGAACCACCGGGCTCGTGTTGCAATTGATTGAGGCCGGGCAGGCGCCGCGAGGTTTGGGGATCGACGAACCGGTGGAGGCTCTCCAGGATATTTCACGGGATCCGGATCGTCAGTGGATCGTGCGATTGGAGTCGGGGCAATCGATCTCCGCGATTGATGTTCAAGAACAATTTCTCGCCGCGGCGCAGCGCTATTGCAAGGGGCAGGACGAAGAGACCGATTGGGTACTGGAGCAATGGGAAGCCGTGCTGGTGGATCTGCGGGGCGACTATGCGAAGCTGGTGGGCCGAATCGATTGGGCCTCGAAATTATGGCTTTTGGAGACCTATCGTGAGGCGGAGCAGGTTGGGTGGGATGATCCCATGCTGAAGAGCCTTGATTTGGAATATCACAATCTTCATCCCGCGCGAGGACTGTGTTATGGCTTGGAAGATGAGGGACGCGGTCCTCGATTGACCACCGACAAGGGCGTCCGTTTGGCGCAAGACAATCCGCCTCGTAACACGCGAGCCTTCGGTCGAGGTGAGCTGGTCCGGCATTTGTTGGGCCATGGCACCTCGGAAACTCCAGGCGATGAAGTCGTGGAGGCCGACGATCAGTTGGCCTGCCACTATATTATCAACTGGTCGAATTTCAAAGTGCGGGGCACGTCGCCATTCTTTATGGCGGACCCGTTCAAAACGTACGTGACGGAAGTTCGCGACCATCTTGCCGGTCGCTAGGTGCTTACCTATCGTCTCATTCCGATCCGCTCGATAGCCCCCTTCGAGACGTCAAACGCAAACCGCAGTTGCACCGCGAAGTACTTCTGGACCAATCCGGAGCTGTCCAACGGGCGGTCTTCCTCCCGATAAAACGCGACTTCCATGTCCTTCCAACGAAGGGCAATGCCGATAATCCAGTCAAGTTCCGAGGGATTGAGGGTGTTGCTAGCATCGCGATCGGTAAAGAAATTCATGTCTCCATACAGCACCACCTTGTTCTTATACAGATCCAGGTCGGCATGGGCCACGTAGCGGAAGAGCGCCCGTCCCGTATTGTTCGGGCGCGCGAAGTATTGGCTGTTGTAGAAGAGCCATCCTGCGCCGGCATAGGCCGTGAGATTTTGGTTGGGAAACGTCCGTCGCCACCATGTGGATTCTTGAACGGCTTGGAAGCGGGCCGTCACCAGCGCATCGGCATAGGCCTGTTTGAGCCCGCTACGGTCGAGCGGAGCATCGCGTTCATATTGCAGGCGCCAATTGAACCGGTCGAGCACGCCGGTGAACGCAAAGGTGCCGTCCCATTCAGACAGTTCGATCCATCCGTTAGTGCGGTCCGAGAAAAAGTTCTGATCGGTGTAAAACGTGAGGTACTGCTTGTAAAGGTCCGTTTCCAAGTGCAGCATGTGCCGCATGCCGACAAGCCCTGAATTGTCCGGCCTGGCGGCGAACGACGGATTCTTTACAAAGGCGCCGGTAAGCAGGTACCCGCCGAATAGGGTTTCTTCTTCTTCACGACCCTCGCGGCCCGGTTCCTCCATGGAGGGGAGTGGACGTCCATATTTTTCCAGCCCAAATACCTGTCCAACCCCGAAAGTCGCAAAGAGAAGGCAGCCAGTCAACAGCGCGTGGATGAGTGGTTTTCGATTGCAGCGAGGGCCGGCCATCATTCTTGGCAGCGGGCGAAAATCTCTTCGCAGTCGTTCGAGGCATCTACCGAACTGGGTGCGAAACGGTACTGAACCAACTCGACTCGATTTTGTTGAAGCATCACCGTCGCCCAACAGCCATGATGCGCTGTCGGACGGCTGCTCTTTGACGACACCATGGACTCTTCGAGCAGCGGCGCTTCACGGTAATAACGAAGCAGAGTGAACGTTTCATCGTGCCACTCGCGCAACGGCATGCCGGCGCAGGACAGAACCTCTTCTCTGCTTTGGCCCCGCAACGATTGCTGGTGGGGATATCCTTCCGTGCTAGGTTGGGCCTGGTGGCAGGCCAGCAGCCACAGCACCGCGATGACGATTAGCAGGCCCTGAACTACCCGAGAGGGAATAGCGTGCATAGAGGTAACTTCCGGCAAAGAACGTACGGCACACTGGGTAGCATAGCCGTGATGTCAAAGCAACCCAGACGGTTGGACTCGGCCTGGGTGATTCTACGGGGCAGCTCGTATTTCTGGAGATCTGCATGCGTGAGCGTTGAGGCTCTCCTGCACCCAGGATGTGGACGTGGTTAGGCTGACCGTGTCGTCAGAATTGTGACAATCGTCATTGTTCTGACTAAGGGCCGCATCATCGGCAACTATATCATTTGGTAGCGCAATCTTTGACCTGGTAGCAATCAACTAGGGTATTTCTTATAGGTGCCGATATATGTTTTTCTCGGTGAGGTGTTGACAAATGCGTTCATTTCCCTAGAATAAGCTGCGAATACGATCAAGGTAACAGTCAGCTTTTGGCCATATCTGAGGCCGTGCGTGCCGCTTAGTCCCTCCCTGTCCTATCATCGACATCAGCCTATATCATCTGGAACTGTTCATGCGCTTGCAAGAGCGCAGCCTCGTTTTGGACTCGAAGCCTGGGTAGGCCTTTGTGATGCCAAGACTGCGCGTTACCACCACGTTGTAAGACCACGGCGAGCAATTTTACAGGAGGAATGCATGTCTAATGATATGGCGATCAGTTGCGAGAGTGGGTTTGCCGTCGATGCGCTTGAGGAAGTCCGCCCTGCCGCTCTCATACCTGAGCGGAGAAAAACCTCCGAGGTTTGGTCGTTGACCATTGAGGAACGACGAGCCTCGCGTCGCTGCCAGGTCCACCTCCCGGCAATATTGCACAACGCAGATGGTCGTCGGAGCGGAGTCGCCAAGAGTATCAGTTTCGGAGGCGTGTCCTTACATTTCTCCGGGGACGTTCTGGCCCTGCTCAACCAACATATCAGACTGGGGTTTAGTTCCAACGCCGATGAGCTCGACAGTCTTGGAGTGGTGTGCGGCCTCCGGACATTCGGGAATGGATTTCCGTTCGGCGGGACCGATGCCGAGATCAGTTTGGCCGTTCAATTTGTGCGTCTCAGCCCCGGTGATGAGCAGGTGATAGCGTCGTTGTTAGCTGAAAAGCACATTGCATCAGGCGGTCTGTGTATCAATGCTGCGCTGGTCTCACAAGAGCATGAAGAAATACTCCTCGATGCCGGGACTCGTTCGCCGGTCGTTACTCGCAACTCTCAAGCGTGGTTGGGCGGGGGAGGCGGGGGACCTCGTCAAGAACGACGGCGGCATCGGCGGATTGCGGTGGGAGTGACGACCCAGGTGCGTCTTCGAAATAGAACCGGTGATCAATGCCTGCCTGGTGCGTTGATGAGAGATTTATCCTCGAACGGGGCCTGCGTCTATCTGCCGGCTGGAGAAGTCCTGATTGGATCGGAATTGTTTCTGCAATGGACAAGTCTGGCCGGCGGGCCTCAGAATTCGACGGTCGTATCGATATCTGCTGCGGCCTGTTCTGTGGTGGGTACAGTCGTATGGACGCAGGTGGACCGGCCAGACACGATGCCTGGTGTGCCAGGAGTCGGCCTCCGTGGGATGCTGGCCGGCCTGCGTTTTCATTCGCTTGAGAAGGGGGCGATGGAGGTCATCGAGCAGTTTCTCATACAGGTACGAGAGGGGACTACGGAGAGCGGGCTGGAGCAGCCATCGGTGATCAGTGAATTTTCGGAATGCTTTCGGTCGTCCGGATTCCGTATCGTGCTCTGTCACGATCGCCCGCTATCCGAAGTGTCGGATGATGCGCCGATCGTGGTGTTAGCTCCAGGGTATGGGGAGAGCAAGCGAGATTATGTGCCGCTGGCCTACTATCTCGCGGACAACGGTTTTCATGTCGTACGCTATGACAATGTGAACCATGTCGGAGAAAGCGACGGAACCGTGACGCAGTTTCGGTTGCAGGATATGGAACTGGACCTAGCGGCCGTGCTGCAACACGTCGGCGACCGATGGCCCGGTCGTTCTCTCGGTCTGGTGGCCACCAGTTTGGCCGGTCGCGTTGCTCTCAAAGTCACCGCGGGGACATCTCATGTGAAGTTGCTGGTGTTGATCAATGGGATTATGGATGTCCGGCACACCCTTCAGGCCGTGCATCAAGAAGATCTCATTGGCGAGCACCTGGCGGGCATGCGCAAGGGCGTGGTCAACATTCTCGGTCTGACTATCGATGCGGATCGTTGGTTGGCACATGCTGTTCAGGGGAATTATGCGGATCTGGCCACGACACAGCGCGATGCCGAACGCCTGCGGACTCCTATCGTGCTGTTTCACGCCGAGCATGACGCGTGGGTGGACCCTGCGTCTATTGCAACGGTGGAGGCGGCGGTTGGGCCGAATCTGCGCCATTCATACGTCGTGTCGGGCGCGTTGCATCGCCTTCAAGAGAGTCCCCGAAAGGCCCGGACGGTCTATCGTCAGATTGCCGAGAGTTGCCAGGAAGAATTATGGCCGGATCGTTCTTTCGTGAAGCTGGTTGAACCGTCGCATCGGCAGATAAGTATGCAAAACCGGGTGGAGCGCGAGCGAGGCAAGGCCAGGCGCCCGATCGGGAAGTCGGATCACGTGGCCTTTTGGAAAGACTATCTGCAGAATTTTCAGACGATTCCGAATGTCGCCGACTTCTGGCGTCTTATGGATCATGTCTATCGCTTGATGGGTGATTGTCACCAGGGTGAACGGATATTAGATGCGGGGTGTGGCAACGGAAACCTTGGCGTATTTCTTCAGCTCAACCAAGCGTTTCGCCAGCGCTTTGCCAGACGAGGCGACTTTCGCTCTCCTAAGTATGTCGGGCTCGATTTCGTGCCTGCTGCGTTGGCACAAGCGGCGGCGAACTTCCGGCAGGTGGGAGAGACATTGCAGGGGCAGTTTTATGAGGGGCTGCGAGCGTATGTACCGATGTCGATGAAGCTATGTCGGGCCGACTTGGAGTCGCCCTTGCCGTTTCCCGATAATAGTTTTGATCGGGTCGTGTGTAATTTGGTGATAGGATATGTGCGAGACCCGCTGTTTACTCTGCGGGAGTACCTCCGTGTGTTGGCCCCGCATGGAAGACTCGTGCTCTCAAACTTGAAGCCCTATGCGGATCTTTCTGCCATTTATCGCAGCTTTGTGGATACGGCAAAGACGCCGGATCAGGTGGAGGAAGGACGTCGACTTCTCGACAACTCCGGGCGAATCAAAGAGCGCGAGGGTGAAGGCATTTTCAACTTTCTTCACCAATCTGAGTTGGAACAGCTGTTGCGGGCCGCAGGCGCCTCTCATCCGCGGGTCTACCCCACATTCGGAAACCAGGCGCTCATTGCCGTGGCGGAGAAGGGCCTTTCCAGCATGATGGTCGCCGCATGATCACATGAAACAGCGTATGCTAGAGTGCCTTAAATGAAAGTTCTCGCCTTCAGCGCGCTGATCAATGCCTTGGCTGCGACAGGCCTCGGCGTGTTCGTCTATCTCCGCGATCCAACCGCCGCGCGCAATCGGATTTACGGGCTGTACTGTTTGAGCATTGCCATGTGGAGCGTGTTTTACTGCGGATGGCAGCTCACCGAATCAAAGGATCTCGCGCTCATTCTGCTGCGCCTGGTGATGGCCGGGGCCACGCTCATTCCTATTCTTTACTTTCATCACACCGTGACCTTTCTCGATATCGCGACACGTCACACCAAGACGCTGAAAGTCGGCTATATCCTCGCCGCGGTTTTCTTGCTCCTCGATACCACGCCATGGTTTGTGGCAGGGGTCCATCCCGCGATGTCGTTCCCCTTCTGGCCGGTGCCAGGCCCCTTCTTTCACCCGTTCCTCCTCTATTTTATCTGGTACGTCGTCTATGCCACCTGTCTTGTCGGCGTGGCGCTTCGAGATGCCAACGGAATTCGGCGACATCAATACGCCTATATGTTGGCCGCCAGCATTATTGGCTATGCAGGTGGGGCGACAAATTTCCCGCTCTGGTATGGAGTGCCGCTACTGCCCTACGGGACGGTTCTCATTACGATGTATACGGCGCTGATGGCGTATACGATCGTTCGTTATCGGCTGATGAATATCAGTGTGGTGCTGAACAAGGGCCTCGGCTATGCCATTGTGTTGGCCATTATTGTGGTGGCGACTTCAATCGGGGCGGTTCTCAGTCATCGTGCCACCGGACACTCGACGCCCCCTTTACTTGCCGGCACACTTTTCCTGATTTGCGCCTTATGGGTACTCAGCAACAATCCCCGGTCGACGGCGAATATCCTGTTCAGCGGCGTCTGCGGCGCAGCCTGTTTTTGGTTGTTCGGTTGCTTCATGTTGTTCTCGGCGTCTCACGAAGATGAGGCGCACTTTTGGATGCAGGTCATCTATATCGGCATTGCACTCTTGCCCGCGTTGACCTATCACTTTGCGCAGAGCCTTACCGGATGGGCCTCCCACGACCGCCTGATCACCTGGAACTATGCCCTTGGCGGTGTATTTGCAGGACTAGTGTCCACTTCCTACTTATTCGACGGCCACTACATATATTACTGGGGGCGATACCCCAAGGCTGGAGTCCTCCATCCCGCGTTAGTTTTGTATGTGGTGGCAGGCGGGTGCCTGACTCTTTACCGTCTCTATCAGGGGTACCGTCTGCACGTCCGCTCGTCTCCGCTGTTGGGGGCACAATTGAAATATACCCTGGCAGCTCTCGCGCTTGGGTTCATGTCCTCTTTCGACTTTCTGCAAAATTACGGCATGGGTTTCTATCCCGTAGGTTACCTGCTCGCGGGTTTATCGGTCACCGTCGTCGCCTATGCCATTGCTCGCTACGAATTGATGGATGTGTCATTTGTTCCGACCCGCCCCAAAGTGATGCTGTCCATCAAGCTCATGGGGCTGATTCCGGCCTACATGATGATCCTGCTGGTCATTCGTATTTTTACCGGCACGTTTCACTACTTTTTGGCCGGGGTGCTGTTTGGGTTGTTCGTCATTGTATCAAGCGGGTTGGCCAACCTTCAGAAAGGCGTGGAGCGGGCCATTGGACAAACGCTGTTTCGGGAGCGCTATGACGCCTACGATACCCTAGTGCAGTTTTCCAAGTCGCTTGTGGCGATTCTTGAATTGAAGTCTCTCACGAAAGAGATCGTTCAAACGCTGGCGCGAGTGATGAACATCAAGACGGCCTCGGTGTACGTGCTGGACAAGGAGCAGGGGATCTATAGCTTGACGGCGTCGTATGGGTTTGGATCCCGTGATTCTCAGGTGCCCCCGATCAAGATGGAGAGCGAATTCCCCAAGGCATTGTTGCGAACGGAAACGGCCCTTGTTCGAGAGGAGATCGAATACGATAAGGCGGATGCTGACCACGTAAGGCTGCTCAATACGTTGCAAGGGTTGGAGTCAGAAGTCTGCATTCCGTTGATCAGCAAGGAGCGTCTCGTCGGGTTTTGCAACCTGGGGCGTCGGTCCAATCAGGGCATGTACTCGACTGAGGAACTGGGACTTCTCAAAACCCTGGCGCAACATGCGGCTATCGCGATCGACAATGCCTTGCTCTACGAAGACTTGCGTCGATCGCAACTGCTGATGCGACGAACCGATCGGCTGCGGTCGCTCGAAACCATGGCCGGTGGGTTTGCGCATGAGATTCGCAATCCCTTGACCTCGATCAAGACATTTGTCCAGTTGGCGCCTGAGCGACGGGACGATGTGGAATTCATGGAGCAATTTAGCCAGGTGGTGTGTGAAGACGTTGAGCGAATCGAACGGCTCGTTCATGAAATTTTGGACTATGCGCGGTACATGACTCCAAAGCTTACACAGGAAAGTCTCAACGACGTGGTGTCCTCATGCCTATATTTTATTGAGGTCAAGGCGAGCAGCAAAGCCATCACGATTCAGAAAGATCTGGCTGCCGATCTCCCTTATGTGAAGTTGGATCGACAACAAATTAAACAGGTCCTGCTGAATCTCTTCATCAATGCCATGGAAGCAATCGGCGGTGAGCAAGCAGGCCGGCTGGTTGTCCGAACGCGAAATTTGGTCAGGCCGGCCGATGATCCTTGGGTTCAGATTGAAGTGGAAGATAGTGGGCCGGGAATCGAGCCAGGCGATCTCGACCATATCTTCGATCCGTTTTATACGACGAAGCACGAGAGCGGGGAGCGCGAAGGAACGGGGCTTGGTCTGACCATTGCGCATCAGATTGTTCAAGAGCACGGAGGCTATCTCGAAGTCACCAGTGAAGTCGGCCACGGCACAAAATTCATGGTCAATCTTCCGGTCAATCCACCAGTTGCGGAATGGCATGCCGCACAGCCAGCCTACGAAGAGGGGCGTAAACTGGTAGGAGCGTTTCTCGCAAGACCCCACCAGGGGTTGGAAGAGCAATTCAACAAGCCATCCCCCGTAATCAAGGCCAGCTAGACGACGCGCATAACCGCCATCTCGACCCCTTTGTCCTGGGGAAAACGCTGGGTGTGGTGTGTCATATTCCGCAGCAGTTGCGCAATCTTATCTCCCCGACGGAGACAATCCGAGAGCTCGTGTTCGACTTTCTATTGCGCTGGAAAGCAGAGACACAATTCTATTTTCGGCCCAAAACCGATCCTCTCCTGGGCGACCTTTTTGAAGAAATCCACAATGCCCGCCGTACCGCGATAGTATCGTCGTGATGTTCGGATTGCACCTGACCGCCGGTATGTCGAATATGGAGACGGGAATGAAGGGATCATCCTGCGCGGTCATCACCACTGTGGGAACAGCAATGTTGTGCAGTACGTGACGGGCTCCAGCACGATCATAGTAATCGGCCACATTGGCATACCCTCCGTTCCGGGCAGTGTAACAGGCATCGAACTGAGTGATGGTCTTGATCGCCCTCAGTGGGGTCAGGTCCCATTCGTTCGGAAAGAGTTTTGCCTTTCGTCTCATTCGAGCCTTGAGGGCGGAGAGGAAGTGATAATGATAAAGCCAATTTTCGGGCTGTTCCAAGGCAGCGACGCAGCGTGTCAGATCAATGTTCGGACTGACTGCCACCACGCCCGCCAATGCCGGCTCAGACCCGCCCATTTCACCCGCGGCCTTTAGAACAAGATTCCCGCCCATCGAATAGCCCACGAGCCAGATGTTAACCAGCCCTTCCCTTGCGGCGAGTTCACGGACAATCGTTCGATAGTCGCTGCTGAGACCGCTGTTATAGAGCGTGGGTGTAAGGTGGTCGGTGCCTCCGCAAGTACGCTGATTCATCCGTATGACGTTGAAGCCTGCTCTGTAGGCTTTAGACGTAATTCCGCGCATGTAGTGAGAGTCTGCGCATCCTTCTAATCCGTGGACTAGCAGGATGGTCGGCGAGGCCCTGGGGTTGTCTTGCCAATGGCAGAATCCCAAGAGCTGGGTGTCTTCTTCTACGGTGAAGAGGCGCACGCTTGATGGGATACGCCGCCTAGAATGGTTGCGGGGCCAATACCGAGGCACCAGCGTCATGAGATGTGGGTTGCGAAGCAGGAGAGGGGGAACGAAGTCATTCATCAGGTTCATTCCCATCCATCTTAAAGGAAAGTCACCGTCTAGTGGAATTGTTTCGCCTAATGATTGGGGCTATGATCAGGAGTCATGAGGTGGCTGTCGATGAATTGGCCATGTCCGGTATGGCCGGTTCCAACCGAGAAGGTGGGGAGGGTCGTATAGTGGAGACGTCCGGGATCTGTGGCCAGGCTATCCGAGTATGGACCGCGGAAGAATATTTTTAATTATTGGTCGAAGGGGCTTTTTATGCAACGACACAACCACAGCAAAGAACGTACCCCTCCAGCTGTCGCTATGGCCCCCAGTCTGGCATGCCGACTGATTCAGCCACCCTTGGATCGGCTCGCACTGAGTGGCGCCTCTTAGGTCGGAACAAGGTTTTTCTCACTCAACATCCCTCCACGTAGCTGGCGATTGGATCTTCTATGACTTGACGAAGATCACCACAAGCCTTTGGCAGCTTTTTATGATGAGCGAATGAACCTTGCCCGAGGCCGATGCATGCCGGCTTGGCAGCAACTTTTCAATGATGCCGAGGACATTGATGGGTTCACATACTTCGACCAGCCTTAACCTTCTCGGATTCCAAATTCTGTGAGTCAGTTCCCATGCCAGACGATCGGAACGCTTGGCAAGACTTAAGATACTCGAGGATGGTCGGCTTCGAGACCTTCAAGGCCTGGAAGGCGTGTCGGATTAAGGTATGAGCCCCCTCGACCTCAGGCAGGATGACTTCCGTTGCTCCCACGTCTTTCAGGTCTTCAGCCTCGCGAAAGCCATGCGCTCGGGCAAGAAGAGGGGTGCTCTCGTTGAGCTCGCGGAGTCGTCGAAGGGTAAGGGCGGCCTCGTGGATCAATGGAAGCGCCACAATCACCAGCGCCGCGTGTTGGGCGCCGGCCGCTTTCAGTAATTCCATTTGGGATGCGTCCCCGTAGACGCAGGAAATTCCGCGTCGACGTAACTGACGAACGTTCTCTGGGTCGCGCTCAATCACGGTGTACGGAAGCTCAAAATGATCGAGGGCGAGCCCCACCGTGCTGCCCATGCGACCAAAACCACAGAGCACTACATGTCCGGCTTGGTCGTCAGGAACCCCCCCTTGAATCGGTAAGAAGGCTCGTCCCATTTTGAAGTGCAATGTAGCGATCCACCCCGGCGCATACCGAACGAGAGGCGCGTTGAGGAGAATACTCAGCAGCGAAGCGGCCAGGGTGGCATTGTAAACATCCTCGCTCACCTGGCCTGCCGTTTTGGCGACCTGCACCAACACGAAGGAAAACTCTCCGATCTGCGTGAGACCGACACCCACAAGTAGGGCCGTGCCCCAAGTATAACGAAACAGTCTCACCACCAGCGTCCAAATGATGAATTTTCCCCCGATAATCAGTCCTAGCATGAGGCCTAGCAGTGGTAGGTTGGCCCATACCACGCGCGGATCGATCAGGATACCGATTGTCACAAAGAAAAGCGCCACGAACGCGTCGCGTAGTGAAAGAAGACGGGCTAGCGTTTCATGACCATATTCCGACCCGCTAATGATCAATCCTGCCAGAAACGCGCCGAGTGCCAGGGATAAACCCGCCAACTGAGTCACGGCTGCCGTCCCGATACCAATAGACAGAGCTACCAATAGAAAGAGTTCCGCATTTTGCGTCCTCGCGATGCGAGTCAGCAACGGCGGAATAGCTTTGGCCGCGAGATACCCGAAAGGAACCAAAATCAGGACCGCTAGCCATAAGGCCTTCCCAATGGTTGCAAAGCGGCCCGGTTCCAGAGCGCCGAGCGCCGGGATCAGCACGGTGAGCGCGACCACCGCCAGGTCTTCCACAAGGGTGATCCCGATCATTACCCTGCCATGCTTGGCACGCAAGTCTCCGCTGTCCAGAAGCAAGCGCGCCAGAACCATCGTGCTGGCCACGGATACCACCGACCCGATTACGACGCTTTGAATCCAACTCCAACCCACCACATGGCCAAGACCGACGGAGAGGAGAATGGAAAGAAAGATGCCGAGTGGCCCTCCCAGTAGGGCGACCCAGCGAACCCGCAACAAATCGTTCAGGGAAAATTCAATGCCGATGCAGAACATCAGCAGGATCACGCCAATCTCGGCAAACAATTCGAAACTATGAACATCCGAAATGGAGGGACCGGGAGTCAGGGGGCTGATCAAAATCCCGCCGAAGACATATCCAAGAATCAGCGGTTGACGAAGGAGATAAGCGGAGGAGCCACCTAGGACGGCGGCAGTAAAGACGTAAGCGAGATCTCGGAAGAAAATGGGATCAGGGGCCATGGGTCTTCTCACATAGAAGGCCGTACTTTGGTGCAGCATAGCATGAACGAGCGCTGACTGATGCGATAAGTGAAATGATAAAGGATTGTTTGATGGGGCGATCGCGCTGAATATTTAGCCATTATCAGTCATGGCGGTTTGCATCGCGCAGTTCCTCCGTTGTTTGATCAGTAGTGCTGTTTTAGCAGCTTATGTAATGACTCTATATGAGCTGATGAATAGCCGCGATAGATAGGAGGCATAAGTTGAATGAAAATGTCTGACGAAAGGAACGGCGTAATGGCGATTGCACCTGCCGGAGCAATTTGCGAACTTTGCACGCGTGTCCCTATGTAAGCTCCCGTAGATCGAGACAGTCATTAGTAGAACTTTCTGGCACATGACGGTGGCCCCATACTGAGACGGTTCTTAACCAGAGTAGACGGCCTCTTCGACGATCGGTTGTCGCTGACGTTGTGCGACACACTCACGTGGGGTCAGGTGCCCAAGCGAGCTGTGAGGCCGACGCTGATTGTAGTCCACGCGCCAGGCTTCGATAATGGCCTGGGCCTCGGCCAGCGAAGCGAACTGGTGCACGTTCAAACACTCGTCTCGTAGGCGCCCGTTACACGATTCAATAAAGGCGTTTTTCACGGGTTTGCCCGGTCGAATGAAGTCCAACTGCACACCGCGCCGATAGGCCCAATCCTCCCAGGCTCGCGATTGAAATTCCGTCCCATGATCGACCGTGATCGAGCGAGGCACCGCTGGTATGTCCAGCACACGATCCAGCACCTGACCGACCGTCTGTCCCGTCATCCGAAACCCTGCCTCTAGTAGGGGACTGTGCCGACTCCAATTATCCACGACCGTCAAGATCCGAAACGGCCGCCCATCGGCCAGCGTATCATGGACAAAATCCATGCTCCAGCGCTCGGTCGGGCCCACCGGGACTGGAGCCGGGCCTCGGTGCAATGCGATATGTTTTCGTCTCCGCACCCGCATCCGTAGCTGTAATCCATCGAGGCGGTAGAGCCGCCGGACGCGTGTGCGATTCACCGGCCAGCCCTCGCGACGCCGTAACACCCCGATGCGCATGGAGCCAAATCGAGGTCGGGCATGGGCCAGATCGCGAATGCGCAACCGTCATGCGGACTGAGCCTTAGCCCGACGCCGGCGATACCAAGAGGCTCGGCCGAATTGCGCCAACCGACAGGCCCGCAGGCAACTGACGCGGAAGGTATCTTGAAACCAGCCAGCCAGTTCTCGACGGCGTGCGGGCCTTAGACTTTTTTTCGCAGGGCCTCCGACAGCATATGTTTATCGAGCGAGAGGTCTGCCACTAGCCGTTTGAGTCGGGCGTTTTCCTCTTCCACCTGGCGCAACCGACGGAGCTCGCTCACGCCCAGATGCGCATACTTCTTTTTCCAGGTGTAGCAGGTGGCCTCGCTGACGCCGAGCTGCCGACAGAGGTCGCCAGTCGGGGTCCCACTCTCGGCTTGCCGCATGGCATAAACGATCTGCTCTTCAGAGCATCGTGACCGCTTCATCGATCCACTCCTTTCGTCGAGGACCGCCGCAGCCGCCATGTTACTCTCGTTTTGATCTGCCGTCGCTTTCCGGGGAGACGTCACAGGCTAGTACAGCACGGTCAGGAGGGTGCCTGCGTGCAGTTTATGTCTGTTCCTTCGATCAATATGCAAGCAGAGTAAACGGAAAACATACGTTGCCGCCGTGCGGGAGACCGCCAGACAAGGGTTAATGGCCCACGGCCACCTGTCGGCTATCGAGCGGTGGAAGTGCCGCCCCCTCAGCAATAAGGCATGAAAAAACAGTTGGAAGTGGAGGAAAGTGAAGTGGTCGTGGTCAATCGGATCCTTCGATGGTACCTGCATGTAGATCGGGGCAAGAGCTTGACTTATATGGGGTAGCTGCCTGCTTGAATGAGCAGGGAATCCTTGTTCTGGGCCGTCGATGAAGCAAGGGCGCATCTGTGAGGTCCTTAACCAACCGCGCCTATATCAGGGAGCACTATTTCAATAAATACGAAAAGCGAGGCGGGGATGTTCGGAGAATGACGCCGCGTGCGGAATCGGTGTCGGTCAAAGTCTTGTCAATCGTAGCCGGCGATCTTCTTGGCCTTGAAAGAGAAGTTGCAGTCACGATCCCTTCAGCGTGTTGCGCCACGGGATGTCAATTGTCCTACGTTGCTCAGGAGGCTTCTCAAGTGTGGGGTTTGTGTGGCGGGGATGATGCTGGCAACGGGCAAAGGCGGAGAATATCGCTATGACGAATGTTCGAGCAGGATTCACAAGAGGAAGGACATCTGCACCAGCAAAAGACTTGCCGAGAGAGCTGGTTGACCGGCTGATCCTTTCATCCTTGGCTGATCGAGTCTTGACGCTCACACGAGTCCGCACCAGGTTGGAAGGGTTGAGGAAGGGTCTGAAGCGGTCGCAATCCGACCAGGAGGGCAACTTCAAACAACTGACCATGGAAGTGGAACGTCTGCAGCCGAGCAGCAAACAGCTCTAGGAGCAGGGAAGAGAAGAGGTACAGCTCTTTACCAGGATTCCACGGGGGCGTTTGCCTGAAAAGGGTCGGATTTCAGCAAGAAGTATCTCAAGCCTCTCGTCGAGAAGACTCGGTACCTCGGCAAACAGCTGGTGCTGAAGGGCAGCTATGCAGCGCTTGCCAGAATAGTAGGTGAGAAAAAGGACGCCCCACAGAGTGAAGTGCCCAGTTTCGGTCTAGGTTGGCTCCACGGATTGTATCCCAGTCGGACCCTTCAATTTGAGTTATTGCGCGGCGCAAACGCAACCTAGAATCATAAGGTTTCTGTCCGGAAACAAATAGAAAACGGAACCACGGATAACTCAGCAGGTCGCAACTCTGAACCATGGTCCGACAGTAGAGGCTACCAAGGGCAATCCCATCATCTCATGCCCTTCCCCTCACACTACCTGTGGCGGCCTGTTCTTCAATCCCTGGTCGATGAGGATCAAGCGCTTTCAGATCGATCTGATCGGCTAGATGTGCTGCAAGAAACCGGTGGAATGCTGGGCTGTAGTGCAGCTCATCCACGACGGCCTTTCGGTGGTGGCCCCAGGTTTCGAAGAGCTCGCCTAAGTAGAGGATGTCTGGATCATGACGCATTCGGGTATAGGTTCCTTCTGCAATGGAGCGCCATTCAAAGAAATCCTCGGGCAAGGACCGCCGGTAGAGCGCCGGCGGGTAATTAAAGACCGCATGGGGCTGCAGCGCGAAGAGCGGCGTCACGGAATACAGCTCAGCGATGGCCTTCGCCAAAGCGCGATTCTGACGAAACATATTGACTTGATAATTCACCACCTGCGCATCCGCCAGGCTTTCTCGCTCTGCCACGGTCAGGGAGTGATGCTCTTGCAGGTGAGAGCTCAAGGATCTAGCCAGCCGTACAAAGGGGATCCATCGTAACGTGTCTAAGACGGGGCGGTGAGCCTCCTCGACCTCCCCAGCGAACTGCAAATTGTGAAACTGGGCTTTGATTCGGTCGTAAAACTCGGGTAGGTCCTGCGTTTCGCCGGTATTGACCCCGTCTAAGAAGATCGCCACCTGAGGGCGTTGACCACTTTTCAGGAGGTCCATGAGCAGAACCGTCTCTTGGCTTGGATAATAGTAGCCTCGCCCATAGTTGACGACTTCGATATGGAATCCTAACGACTGAGCACGAGCTCGCTCATTCAGGATTTGGGAAAGATAGGTGGGCCACGTCTGTTCATCGGAGACGTTATAACCGAATGTCGTACTCCCCCCCAGTGCGAAGACTTTTACGACAGGTAATTTTAGTGCGTTGACGGGGTTGATGGTACGCCGCGTCAAGAATCCTCTAGGGTCCGGTTCAACAGTGACTCGCTTGCCCTGGAACGCCGGTTCAGCAAACTCCACCCAGGGTTGATAGGTCATGCCTGCCTTCCCGAGGTCATAAAAATCGTCCAACACATCGGCCACATACGCAGGATCACTTTCACCGTAGGCCTGGAAATCAATCCACGCCATCTGATACTCATTTCTTTTCGCTGTGGAAACAGGGGATCCATCGGGGTTGAAACGGGGAGCCGCTGCGACATTCAGTGCGGCCGTGGCCTCATTGCGGGAGGACCGGGCATCCCGTATCGCATAGACTATGCCCAGCGCTAAGTTGGCGGCGATTAGTAGAACGATGATGTCGAGGAGGACCACCGCCGTCGTCACATACCGCTGAAACAATGTGCGCCCGGTCAGTCGGCGCACACCACTGAGCAGAGCAGTCACCCGCGATTCAACAGACCGAGGAAAATGTATATCCATAGTCCGCTCCTTCGTGCCTGTCCCAGCATAATTACCGTCTCACGATAAGGTGCTGAAGACTAGTCCCAAAAAGAGTTATGCTCTTCGGGGTTACACCCGGGTACTTCAAAAGGGGGAATCTGCTATAAGGGCTAGGCCTGGCTCACGAAGCTATCAGTTCTTCATACATCCACGTCTCACGTCCATCTGAGGCATTTTCCCTCTTTAGAGGCGTGCCGTACCGTTTGCCCACCACCTCCACAACCTCGCCTTGTAAAACGCTAGGTATGTATGTTGTCCAAATAGCCCCCCAAACTATATCCGTTACGAACCCTGAGGTTTGAGCTCTCTACGGGCCGCCGCCATACCCAGACAATAAAATAATGACTTACTGAATTTAAGTATGACCTCCTTGCGATTGCCCGAACTGTTACGCGGTCCCGTACTCCACTGAGTTGGCCGCAGCGACTCAGGCTTGAAGAATCGGCTCCCAAGGGCTGCCAAGATGATCGGCGTGAAACCGATCACGGCGGCATAGACCAGCAGGCCCGCATTGCCGATCACCCCGTTTTTGTAGAAGACCGTAGCCCACGAAAAGCAGGACATGCGTGACGGCTCCGGCGCCGAACGCCACGCCAACGACCTTGCCGCTGTACGGTCCGCGAATTGCGCAGGCGTAAATGACCCAGACGGACAACGGAATAAACAAGCATGACGCTACTCCATAGGCCGGTGTTGTAGCCGCCCTGCAAGATGCCCCCCGCGGTGTGCAGCAAGTCCGTTGGCAAAGATCAATCCCCAAAAGCTAAGGCCGATGAGAACGTTGCGCCTGCCGAGGTATGCCGCTAGCGGTGCCCCGAACCACATGAGGGCGATGTTCACCACCGGGTAGAAGGCCAGCGGAATCGGGCAGTCCGGGTACGGCGGAAAGCCCAGATTCTTGCAGATCATCCCCTGGATTGAGTAGTCGAACCCAGCACCGGCAGGCTGTATTCCTCGAACTGATGAACCAGGTAGAGCGGCGTGGCGAGCCACCCCAGCCACACTGCATCACGCCATCGCGATACCTTGGTGTTGCCCCGGAATGTGTCGGTCGTCAGCAGGATGGCGACCATCGGGATTATTCCACCCAACCCTATGAACGGCCAAAAGGTGTAGAACCAGTGTGGTTGCATGGTGGCTCCCTATTGTTGCAGTGCGTTCCGTTAGGCCGATGACTCGTTAAAATAGCGTTTAGCCCTTAGTTTACAACTGTCAGAAGTGACAGGTGGTATTGCCGATTGTCTTTTTGTTGATCGGATGCTCTTCGGAATCTCATCACTCGACAATGAGTTAGATTTCCTTGCTACCCTTCTTTTACTAATCCTAGGTTTAGAAGAGAAGCTCACGGAGGGGGAAGGAAAATGTATATAGAGCTTGTCGAAGACGAAAAAGTAGGAAGCTTAATATCACTTTGAAAGGTGCTGACTCCCTGGACTGGACAAAGACCCGAATTACCCTTGATCCTACTTTGACCATATAGATCAAGTGAAGCGGGGGCTGCGCCCCCGAGCCCCCCGGCCGTCCGGCCCCGGCAGTCCGGAGCGGCCGGCGGGCCTTCGTGGTCCGCATAATCTGCGTCTGTGTGATAACCCTGGTCATGGATGTCTCTATTCTTCAAACCTACTAGTGCGGTGACTCGCCATGGGGACGGCCAAGCTACGCATCGCCGTCATCATTTGATATTACCGTTCATTAGCCTCCCTCACACCCCCTGAAAGCCATCAGGGGGTGAGCGGGTGCGCTGTAAGAGAGGAGCTCACGGTGAAGCGGTTAGAGACGGAATTTGCGTGCTCGTGAGTCCCGCGCAGGAGCAACAGAGCCAATATCTCTGTGCGACGCCGTCGCTCTGGTAGCAGATGCGACCCCACACCCGATCAGCCTGACAGAACTCACAGAGCCGTTCTTTGCTGTGTCTCAGAGCAGAGCCAGCCCTTCCGAGCCCGATCATAAACCGCACCAGTTCGTCCGCAACAGGTGGGACCGAACAGGGAATTGATTGTTCTGACGCACGTATTGCAGCTCATGGCTGACTCGAAGTCAGGCCTTTGCCGAGGATGAGTTGCAAAATAAACCCGTTATAGAGAATCGCATGACCTGCCAGCAGGTCTTCCCAGGTTTTGACCAGCACGACGCGAGGGATTTCTAATTCCCCTCGAATCCGACGGAAGACATTACGGCTGGACCATTGGTTTCTCATCTCTTCCCACAGAGTGCTCATCGGGAAGCCCAGCGAGCGCTTCCAGGACCAACACATGTTGACGTACCCGGATTGATCCTGGACATACTGGCTGATGACATATCGGCTCAAGCGATTGCGAGACCGTTGACCCGCCTCATAGGCCTTAATCCAGACCACTGGGGCGCCATGCAGGGCTTCCCACTGGGCGGAAAGCCAGGCTGGGCAATCCAGAAGCGCCGATGACGTTCGCCATCTGGGACCCGCCAAGCCCAAAAGATATGCAGCACTCCATGGCCCTCTTCTGTGCGCACTTGGTAATATTCCAAACCTCGATACCCGAGCTGGCGCTCGATTCGTTGGCGAAGTTGCTTGTGATGATAGGTCAGTTTGTCGGCCTGTCCGCCGTCCGCCGTAGAGAGCGTGACCCAGAGCACCTGGAACTGATGGGCTTCCCAAAACCACAAGAGCGAGCGAATCCGCTGATAGCCTCGCTTCTGCTTACGGGACCATTCCGGTCTCGACAGGACGACGACCGGATGGCTAAGGCATCTGAGGATTTGACTCGAACCGAGAGGAGTATCGGCTCAGACATGAAAAGTCTCCAGCGGTGAGGGTTGGGACGAGAGAGCCGGTAGAAGCGGCTCTCTGGGGTAAGTGAAAGGACCGCAGGCTCTGACGCGAGCCGTCGCGCCCCTGGAGAAGCAGCAGACCGCAACAAGTAGGTGCGAGGCTTCTTCACGCGCCTGCGGATCGATTGGAACGAAATGAATTTCAATGTTCATTGTGATGCCCATTGGGCAACATATCGGTACAGCAAGGACTCTAGGGTCCAATGTGAATTCGGTCTGTAACTGAAACAGTTCATCGACGGTGCAGCCGAAAATACTGCGCCAGTTGCAAGGCCACGAGGAGGCTGGGAACTGCCTTTCCCTGCTCAAGCTCTGGTGACATAGGAACGGTTCACCCGTATTCTTCGCGCAAGGGCAGCCTTTGATAGGCCGCGTTGAGCTTGCCGGGCTCGCCATTCTTTAAGGTGGTTCTTAACATCATCATCATCCTCCTCCGTGCGGGCACTATAGAGAGCCGTTGCCCAACGGTCAATAATGGGCTCATTTTTGTTGACTGCAGGACAACATTTCAGGTATATAAGGGCCCTATGAACAGTCCAGAGCTGAACCGAGACACCCCGCAGGCGCCCGCACGGGTTTCGCGCCTTGGTCAAAGAGGCAAATGGAAACGGTCAACCTCAGTCTCAGGACTGTGGCCAGTGAAGCCGGCATTTCGCCGGCCTATCTTTCTCGGCTGTTATCGGGCGAACGGGGACTCCCGCCAGACGATACCCTTATTCTGAAGTTGGCAGAGGTACTTCACGTCGATCCGCCTGAACGGCTTCTTGTCGAAGCGAAGCGCGTTCCCAGATTTGCTGCTCCCGGCACTGTTGAGTGCGCACGAAGCGGTCTCGAAGGCAGATCTTAAGGAGGCGATGAAGCAGTTACAGGCGGTGATCCTGAACCAGAGGAAAAAGAGAGGGCGTCGATGAAGACGGTATCTGGACTAATCGCCTCGTTGATTCATTGGCTGCGACGACCGGAACGCTTTATTCAGAAACTGCAGAGCCGTGTATCCTCTATGTCAGGACATTCCCTTTTCACCATCAGGAAGAAGCCGCCGCGAATCAGGGGGTGGAAGTCCTGGAGACTACGTTCGGACCTAGGATCGAGGGCATCACCACACGTGACGAAGCCCAGGTCATGATTGTGCTTCGTCGTGGACTCAATCCCTTAAATCGGCAGTTTGTCGTAGCGCACGAACTAGGGCATGTCCAGTTGCACCTTCCATGAAATGAGACAACACCGATGCTCAGCCTATCACTTGGTCAGCAGTGATCATCGAGACATCGAGGCAGACGCGTTATGCCCTGGCTATGCCTGGTGGGATCATTGCCGACGGAACGGCTTAGCACACGAGGTGCTTACTCTACGTCCTTAACAACCGAGGAATGGCATGGCGGGCATTCCGCGTCGTCTGTTATCTATCCGGGTATCACCAGAGAATTCGCCTGGCGAATAGGCTGGAGCGAGCCCTGTCAGGCCTCCAGGCGAAAGGAACAGCATAATGCCGGTTACACCTGCTCCTACAATTTGCGGCCTCTACACGCGTGTATCCACTCGCAATCAAGCCGACACGGAGTACAGTTCCCTCGAAACCCAACGTGAAAAGCTGGAGGCGTACTGTAAGAGCCAGGAACAGTACGTCGTCTATCGAGTCTATGAGGATGCTGGCTTTTCGGCGGACACGATGAATCGACCCGCCTTGAAAGAGTTGCTTCAAGATATTCGGGCTGGTCGGATTACCTGCGTTCTGGCCTATAAAATTGATCGACTGACCCGATCAGTGAAGGATTTCCATGTCCTGATGGATTTATTTGACCGACATGGGGCCAAATTTGTGTCCATCACGCAGAGCCTCGATACGCATCACCCGATGGGACGGTTGCTGCGGAATATTTTGTTGGATTTTGCCCAGTTTGAACGGGAAATGACGGCGGATCGTACCCGAGACAAAATGCAGCAACGGGCGACCAAAGGACTGTGGAATGGCGGCAATGATTCCCTTTGGTTATCAGAATGACGAAAAACGTTTAGTGAAGCAGCCTCAGGAGTCGGCCTGCGTTGCAGTTTATGTTTCAATTCTTCGCTCAAGATCCCTCACTGACCCGCCTACGCGCAGAATTACATCGTCGTGGATGGTATTCACGCTCTGGCAAGCCCTGGGGCAAGATGACGATCGATTACATTCTGAGAAACCCCACCTATCAGGGCAAAGTCCATTTTAACGATCAGGTTTTCCAGGGCGAGCATGAGGCCATCGTGGAGGAGGGGCTCTTCCATAAAGTGCAATCGATGACCCGAGAACATAGCCGAGCTGAAACGAAGATCCAGAGGATCTTCCTTCTCAAGGGGCTACTGAAATGCAGTGTATGTGACTCAGTAATGACGCCCCACTACACGCAGAAGCGTCGAAAGGATCAGTCGATTCATCGCATCGCATACTACCGCTGCACCAAGACCATGCATCAGAACAATGCAGTCTGCACGGTCAAGGCCCTCAATGCGGACACGGTAGAGCGTCAGGTTATTGAATACCTGTCCACTCTGAGTCAGCAGGCGGATTGGGTAAAAGGGACCGTGGAGGAATTGAACCGCGACCAAAAGGAGCGAGTGCGACCACTGGAACAGGAAGCCATTCGCCTTAGGGCGAGCCTGGACAGGCTTGGAAAGAGAAATAGATAGACTGGTGCTAGGGGTGGGGCAGGGGACGGTGTCAGTCCAACGCCTTGAACAGGAGATGCACCGTCAGCATAAAGAGCAGCAGGGCATAGAAGCCCAGTACCAAGCCGTGCAACGGCAGATCCAAGAGCATTCCGCGAGGGAGTACGATTCAGAGATCGTTCTACGAAACCTTAAGGATTTTCAAAGGGTTTTTGCAGCGTTGCTACCGAAAGAACAGATGGAGGTTCTTCGGTGTCTCGTGAGGGATATCATCGTATACCCCGACAAGCTCGTTTTCAATATCTTCGAGCTTGCCGAGGTAGGGACGAGTTCGCAGCAGCGTAAAGGTTGGCTCCCCGGGCAGGACTCGAACCTGCGACCAGCCGGTTAACAGCCGGCTGCTCTACCAACTGAGCTACCGGGGAACTATAAGGTGCCAAATAAACTTCGGCATTCTAACAAAAAAGGGATGAGAAGGGGGAGACTTTTTTAAAAGCCAAAGTCTTCAGTGTCGTCTTCATCGGACGACGCGTCGGTGTTTCCTTTTGCGAGATCTGCAAAATGCTTCGCCCAGGTGAGATAAAGATTTCCACTGTCCCGCATTGTTTCAGCAGCTTTTACAAGTTTTTCTGCCAGTTCAGGATCTTTCCCGCTGACATGTATCGCTGCAGCCTGTCGTTCTATGGCTTTGGGATATTCATGCAACAGGCCGGCGATGTCGCGGAGCAGTTCGTCGAGCACATTGTCTTCTTGTTCCATCAGATCCTTTCGGTCCCCATCTCATGAAAAAACCCCATAGCGTGGGACGCTATGGGGTTTATGAGACGCATTGGTTTGCTTATCCTTGGTAGGCTTGTCCGAGGGCTGCAGACTCACCCTTATGAGTCATCAATTGCCCCGTGGCGCTGACTGCCTGCATCTCGATCGCCTCATGCTTGGCGGCGTTACAGACAACGACGCACAGTTCGCATCCCTTACATCGATCGATCGTTACTTCCGCCACCATCTTGGACGAGTTGAGATCCAAGCAGTTAGCCTCCGGGCAGTACATGATGCAGAGGCGGCAGCCCTTCTTGGCCACACATTTCTCGTCGATGACTTGCGCTACGTTATACATGCGACGTGGTTCCTTCTCTCTCGTTATGCCGCAACGGCAGGATTACCGACCTGCAACTCGATTTTGTTCTTCGCGGCCCATTCGCTAGCGATTTCATATGCCGCTTTGACCGTCGCGAGGTTTTTCGCCAATAACATTTCCTTCTTGGCGAATTTCTTTTTGATCGCTTCGTCCAAGGAGGCAGTTCCGCCGGATGCGACAAATTTCTTTCCAAATCGTTCTTGCAGTGCACCGTCGAGAGCTTCCATGGAGACACATTTGGTAATGCCTGCGACCGAGCCAATCATGGCCATGTTCGTCGATAACTCGGTGCCGGCAACTTCGATCGCAAGTTCGGTTCCTGCAATGTAAAACAAGGCGACGTTCAGATCCTTGAGTCGCTGGATGTCTTCTTCTGACAGAAGGGGTTGGGCTGAGTTGATAATGACGACGCCACCCTCCTTCACGCCGGAGTAGAAGGGCATGGTATAACTTTTCCCCATCGTGATCACCTGGGGGTGAAACACTTCGATGACATCAGGAAAGACTAACTCCCCCCGGTCATAGATCCGCTCGATGCCGATGCGGCAATAACTTTCTGCGGGAGCCATACGCTTTTCGGCACCAAAAAACGGATTCGATATTGAAAACTTTCCGTCCCGGTTGGCCGCCATTGCCATTACGTGCGCTGCCGTGACGGCACCCTGTCCACCCAACCCTGACATGCGAATATTGAGTCTTTTCTTGATCATGAACGACCTCCGGTTCCTTACGCTTTTTCCGCTAACTGTTTGGCGGCGGCTTTCTTTTCTTTGGCCTTGGCGTCACGCTCCGCCAAAAGCTGCTTCGCTGGCTCGCTGATATATTCTTTATAGGCGAACCGTTCGGCCGGTTTCTCGGAATCCCGCATTTCCTGCAGGCCTTCCATGCTGTTTTTACCGATTTCCAAAATGCAGGGCGTGTAGAGCTGAAGATAGGTCGGCCCGAGCTCCCGTGCGATCAAAACCGCGTTGCGGACGACTTTTTCGACCAGGGACGGCTTGCTCACCGTGCAGTTGACGACGTAGTGACAGCCGGATTCGCGCGCAATCTCAGGCAGACGGACTTTGTCGAAGAGTTTGCCTACCGGCGCCATTTTGGCTACGAAGCCCTTCTGCATCAGGCCGCTCTCCTGTCCGCCAGTATTGGCATACAGCTCGTTGTCGAAACAGATGGTCGTAAATTTTTCTTGCCGGAACCATGCCTGCAGGGTCATGTCTAATCCGATATCGACCGTGGCACCATCGCCAGCCAAAACGACCACGTCCTTGACGCGGTCTGGGAATCGGACACTGAGTGCACGCTTCAATCCAGACGCAATCGCATTTTGATTGCCGAATAGAGAGTGAATGTTGTGCACAGCTACCATGGGAAACACAAGGCTGGTGCAGCCAGTAGATCCCACCATTACTGTATCTTCCGGATTCGGAAGAGATGCCAGGATATAGCGGAATGCCATAGATTCCGGGCAACCTGCACAGAGTGAATGTTGCTCAATCAGCTCTTTTGATGTTCCAATATCCTTCCACCCTCGGTCCTCTTTGCCATAAGTGGCACTCTGGACCAAATCTTGGTAGTCCGATGGCATGATGTCATATAGGTCTGGCGAAATTTTGATTCGCTCCTTGCTCATATGCGCCTCCTCAACTCTTCAATTTCTAGGTGAATGGGCCTAAATAACAGGGTTTTTCAGCTGCCTCTGCCGGCAAGCGATTCCGAACGCATACCCAGGGCCGTCTTAATCTCAGATACAATAATTTCCGGAGGCATTGTCATACCTCCGCAAACATGAGGACCGGCGTGTACCCGTTCACTGTTAGTAATCGTGGCTTTAATTTCTTTTGCCAACCAGCCTGTCACATTAAACTCAGGCACGAAGATGTGTTTAGTGTTCTTTGTGGCTTCACGAATCTCCTCTCCAGGCCAGGGGCGGAGTGACTTGACCTTCACCAGGCCGCAACGCACGCCTTCATCCTCAAGAAGCCGGATGGCTTCTCGTCCCTGAGAAACAGCTGTGCCAGACGCAACAATTACAACGTCAGCATCAGTATTTTCTGTCTCAATTAACCCGTTAATCCACCTAATAGTGTGCTTACGGGACCGTTCAACCGCCGCCCAAATCTCCTGCTGCCAGGAGGCGTGAGTAGCATAACTGATATAATTGCTTTTCATAATAAACGGATCGCGCATCATTCGGACTGGCGGGCACTCCATATCCATGCACGGGACGGGAGAGCGGTATGGATCATAGGAGGGAAGACACATGTCGGCAGGAGTTAAATTGACGACGTCTTTGGTATGAGTCACAAAGAATCCATCACAGCAGAGCGCCAGTGGTAAATGCACTTCCGGCTCTTCCGAAACTATGAAACCTTTGAGGATCCAGTCAAAAAAGTCCTGCGCGGTTTCTGCATGCCAGACTAGCATTCCGGTATTTAGCAGATAAGAAATCTCAATGGTGTCTGGCTGGATCGAGAGTGGCGAGTTGATGCCACGGCAGGTGACGATCATTTGAATCGGCAGACGTGCTCCGGCCCACATAGGGAAGTTTTCCATGGCTCGCATGGTCCCCGGGCCCGCGGTCGTGGTGAATACGCGTGCACCGCCAAATGCCGCCCCTGCACATTGGGACATGACAGCGAACTCGCTCTCGCCGCGGAAATAGTCGCCGATGTAGCCTTCAGCAAACAACTCTCCAATGAGCGCCGCAGCCTCGCTTTGCGGCGTAATCGGGTAGGCAATCATGACGTCACAGCTGGCACGCCGGAGGGCTTCTTTAATGACTTCACTACCTGTATAAAAAGAAGGAGTGCGGTGAGCTTCGTTCATCATCTTCCAGGCATCTGTGTATGTCTGACCTTTTTTATTCTGTGTCCCGATCTGAGACTTTGTTTCCGCCATGGTCTCGGCCTCCTTTCAAACGCTAGAAGAGCTATGAACTGCTTACCTCTTAACTTAATTGGAAGCGCTAGTCTTCGTCGATGTGATCCGCGGTGTGACCGTGCCTTTCAGTTTGCGAATCCAATCGCCCAGCTTAAGGATCTTCTCAACCGAGGCGTCTCTAAAGGAGAGCATGGCATCTTCGTGGCCTGCCTGAGCACACATCGCAACGGTATAACATGATGTGCCTCCGCGGATAATTTTGAGTGATAGGTTAGCTTGATGGCAGTGCACTCCAATGAACATGCAGCAGTCTATTTTATTATGCCAGATTGTGAGGTTCGGATGGTTCGGATTAATTTCGACTTCCGGGTTGATTTTTGGATATTTCGGACGGTAGTCCGGCATTGGAATCAGCATCGGTTTTTGTCCGGGCTGAACCGATTCCTTCAAAATTTCATAAAGCTTTCTAACGGCAGCTGCCTTTTTGGCGGCTTTCTCATTCCATGCCCAGAGTACCAAGGGGCCTGGGAATATGGTTGGTACTTGCGCCATCAGAAATTGCCGGGCGGCCTCTTCGTAGGCCTTCTCTTCAGGAACAATCACACCATTGATATGAGCCTCGCCCGGGTTAGGAAGATAGATCCCCATGGAAGCTGCGGCCGGGGGAAGAAAATGTTCGGGCCCTGGTAGCACGCGATACTGAGTCATTCGAACCTGCTCTCTTTTGGGGTTTAACAAACTCGGAGAAGAGATCCTCGGTTATAGCGTGAGTCGTGTCACTCTATGCTTTCCTGAGGTGCCCCTGCAATACGGCAGAAGGCCCACTTAGGGGAAATTAAGGGCTAGCATGGAGAGGGCGTTTAGGCCTTTTGAACTACAGTGATCAGGCTTCCACAGATCGCTCTAAGTGCGCATTATAGGTGGCAATCTTTATAATTGTCAATCGGCTATGCCAAGACAAAACTTTGCCCTATATCCGCTACCTACCATTAGCGCTCATGACTGATAGTGTGATGAGGCCTGCAGCCTGCAGTTAGGATAGTTTGCGGTAATGATTTTTGGAGCGAACTGTCTACGTTGATGCGAGAGGGGGGAGAACCTGTTGGAAAGGGTGAACTTCTATCTTTTCAAAGATTCCGTGAACAGTATATGGATCTTCTTCAGCTATCCGCCTTGCCTCTTGGAGAGAATTTGCCTCTAAAATAATTAGACTGCCGGCCTGATCTGTGAAGGGGCCTGCCATAATAAGTCTTCCCGCTCCCCTCAGAGGTTCGAGGCTGGCTAGGTGCGCCGCTCGATGGACCTTGCGTTTGGTTTGGCCATCAGGCCCGTCGAAACCGAGAATGACGAATGTCATGCGTTATCGGTTCCTTATCGTTAAGCGGCTGTACCATCAAGAGGACGTCGATCTTTATATCCACAGGAGGTTTCATGCCACCAACTAATTTGGCCCTCGCCAAATTTCCAGCACAAGTATACGATGCGGTCCGCGAGCTTATAGGGGAAGTCGCACAGTCCCGAATCGACGTCTTTGATGACCACGCCAAGCTCGTGTATGGCCTGCAGGCTTCCGCTGATTTCGTGAAGCGACCTGACGTATAAAGACCCGACGGAGGTTCCCCCTCCTGATGCGGCTTGTGCGCTGGCTTTGCTCACTTCGTCTTTTGTACCCGCAATAACTGTTTTAGCACGTCGAACCGCAGCGAATCGCAGGTGGAGTTGAGGGAGCAGTTCATTCGCTTCTGCCAATGTGAAGATTCGCTCGGGTGTATCGTGATCTGAATCTGGATTTGCCATGGAGGATTATCTGGCCCAGTTTTTAGCACATCACTTGAGCTGCTGCAACAGGACACGCACAGCATGCACATCGCTTGAAAGCAGAAATAGATAAATCAGCGATCGTGTGTCCTGATAACTCTCTGGGTTGCAACTGGGCACGTAGACGGTGTGCCGCTTCCTTTCGCCCACCACTTGGTTTAAATGGTTGACATCTTTCGCAGCAGACGCTAGAATTCAAGTGTTCCCTTGATCAGGGAAAAGTTTCACCTTCTTTGCACCAGCTTTCCAGGCCCATCGCAGCTGTAATCATTCCAGGATATATAAGCATTACTCGTGTAATTGTGGGTTATCATAATTTTACTGTCACTTCCACAAACCCTATATCGAGCACTCCTTCGTCGAACCATCCAGTTGTGCACAACCAGCAGACTGACACCTAGATAATCACTTCCGTACATTCATTCATGAGCAATCAATTGTTTTTCTCATTTTTCTCATTAGGGGAGCTATCGGGTTGAGAGCCTGATAGGGAAGCGGTATGACACAGGTTAAGGCGGAAGTTATGCATCTTGCGGAGCTCAAACAGAAATCGATCGCCGATCTGAATGAGGTGGCGCGAGATTTGAAGATCGAGGGTGCTGCAAACCTGCGTAAGCAGGAGCTCATCTTTGCCATCCTTCAGGCTCAGACTGAGAAGAATGGTGTGGTGTTTGGCGAAGGAGTGTTGGAAACATTGCCGGATGGGTTTGGATTCCTGCGCGCACCTGATTCCAACTATTTACCTGGCCCCGACGACATTTACATCTCGCCATCGCAGATACGGCGATTTAATCTTAGGACGGGCGACATTGTGTCGGGTCAAATTCGTCCGCCGAAAGAGAGTGAGCGGTACTTTGCTCTGCTGAAAGTGGAAAAGGTTAATTATGAGGACCCGGAAGTTGCGCGCGACAAGATTCTTTTCGATAACTTGACCCCGCTCTACCCTGAAGAGCGGCTCAATCTAGAGTTTGATCGTGAGGAATACTGCACGCGCGTGATGGATCTTACGACGCCAATCGGGAAAGGGCAGCGCGGCTTGATCGTCGCAGCTCCCAGAACCGGAAAAACCATGTTGTTGCAGGCGATCGCCCGTGCCATCCTGAAAAACCACAAGGAGGTCACCTTAATTGTCCTCCTGATCGACGAACGACCGGAAGAGGTGACTGATTGGCAACGGCAGGTGAAAGCTGAAGTCATTAGTTCGACTTTCGATGAGCCGGCTCAGCGCCATGCGCAGGTGGCGGAAATGGTCTTGGAAAAAGCGAAGCGACTGGTCGAACATAAAAAAGATGTGGTGATTTTACTGGATAGTATTACTCGATTGGCCAGGGCCTACAATACGATTGCACCTCCCAGTGGGAAAGTGCTCTCTGGCGGCCTGGATTCGAATGCACTACAGCGTCCGAAACGATTCTTTGGCGCAGCGCGGAACATCGAAAATGGTGGGAGCTTGACCATCATGGCCACTGCCTTGATCGATACGGGTAGTCGTATGGACGATGTGATCTTTGAGGAATTTAAGGGAACCGGCAATATGGAAGTGCATTTGGATCGGCGTTTGGCCGATAAGCGCCTCTTCCCGGCGATCGACATCAGTCAATCAGGGACTCGCAAGGAAGAGCTGCTGGTCGACCGCGATCGGTTGAACAAGATGTGGATTCTACGCAAGGTCTTGAGTCCGTTGGGGACGATGGAGGCCATGGAATTCTTAATGGATAAAATTGGCGGCACTAAAACCAATCAGGAGTTTTTGCAGTCGATGAATCGTTAAGCTCACGCTTGCCAGTGCGGACCACTCCAGTGTAAAGTCATATTTCGGGCGAACAGGACCGGACCAAGCAGCGAATCAAGATTGTATAGGAGCAGGTATGCAAAAGGGAATTCACCCAGTCTATCGGGAAGCGACTGTGCAGTGTGCTTGTGGAAATACCTTCAAGACTCGATCTACTATCGGGAATATCAAGGTCGACATCTGCGCCGGGTGCCATCCATTCTTTACGGGAACTCAGAAAATCGTCGATACTGAAGGACGTGTCGAACGGTTCAAGAAGAAGTACGCCAAAAAAGAAAAGTAGGCCTCAGTCGGGACATTATGGAGACCCTGCTTCCTTTTGGGGCAGGGTTTCTTGTTTTTTGAGCCAAGCGGCTTGAAGCGAAATGGGCAGGACATGGAAGATGTGCTGATCAAGAAGTGGGAAGGGATTGCCGCACGCTATCAAGAGCTGACCAATCAACTCATGGACCCCGTCGTCCTCAATCAGCCTGGCATGATTCACAAGCTGAACAAGGAACGGACTGAACTCGAAGCGCCTGCGCTTCAATTCGTGACCTATTGTGAAGTGAAGAAGCAGCTGGATGAGGTGTCGGCCATGCTCCAGGATCCCTTAACGGGAACAGACATGAAGCAGTTGTTTGCGGAGGAGAGCAGCCACCTTAAGCTACGACTACAGGACCTCGAAGGGCAAGCCAAGGACTCACTTGCCCCAAAAGATCCCCGCGATGAGAAAAATGTGTTTCTGGAAATCCGGGCTGGAACGGGCGGCGACGAGGCCGCATTGTTTGCTGGCGATCTCTTCCGCATGTATCTTAAGTATGCGGAGCGAAACCGACTGCGTTTGGAGGTGGTCGACGCATCCGACACCGGAATCGGGGGATATCGCGAAGTAATCGCACTGCTCGAAGGGAGAGGGGCGTATGGAAGGCTCCGCTATGAAAGTGGTGTACACCGTGTTCAGCGTGTTCCCACGACGGAAGCCAGTGGCAGAATTCACACTTCGACAGTGACGGTGGCGGTGATGCCTGAGGTGGACGAGGTCGAGGTGAACATCGATCCGAAGGACTTGCGCATCGATACCTTTTGTTCCTCAGGCGCCGGTGGCCAAAGTGTCAACACAACCTATTCGGCGGTCAGAATTACGCACATTCCGACAGGTGTTGTTGTCAGCTGTCAGGATGAACGATCACAGCTTAAAAACCGGACCAAAGCCATGCGGACTTTGCGCACGCGCATTGTCGAGGCTGAACGGGAGAAACAGGACGCGGAGATCGCGCAAAATCGAAAGGCACAGGTAGGGACTGGTGACCGCAGCGAAAAGATTCGTACATACAACTTCCCCCAAAATCGAGTGACCGACCATCGTATTGGTTTGACAGTGCATAAACTGGATCAGGTGTTAGCCGGCGATCTGGAAGAAATCGTGCAGGCCTTGCGAGCACACTACGAGCAATTGGCCACGATGGAGTCTCGATGAGCACACAAGGGCTTGGAATGGCAGCCGTTGCCATTTACACCATCGGAGCATTGCTGGATCAAACCGAGAGTGACTTAAAAAAAGCCGGCGTCGAACAGCCGGCTTTGGAGGCTTCCTGGTTGCTGGAGTTTGTACTCCAACTGTCCCCGCTCATGCAGCGGGTAAACAGAGAGCGCCAAGTGACGGCTGAAAAATGGGCGCGCGCGCAAATGCTGATCCAGCGTCGCGCCAATCGTGAACCGCTTCAGTATCTGCTCGGCACACAGGAATTTTGCGGTCTGGAATTTCGCGTGACGCCTGCTGTGTTAATTCCTCGTCCAGAAAGCGCTTTGTTGGTGGACGAGACGGTCCGTAGGTGCAAAGGCAACCAGTCGGGGACTGTCGTTGACGTGGGAACTGGCTCGGGCTGTCTCGCCGTATCAGTGGCCGCGGCGCTGCCGACAGCGCGAGTGCTGGCAATCGATGTGTCATCCGAGGCCCTAGCGGTGGCGCGAATCAATATGATGCAACATGGCGTGGCTGAGCGTATCGAATGTCTTTGCGGCGACGTCTTGGCGCCTCTACGTGAAGCACTGTTTGCGAATCAGGTAGACGTGATCCTTTCCAATCCACCCTATATTGCAGAAAGTGATTGGATGAGACTCCAGCCGGAGGTTCGATGTTTCGAGCCCCGCCTAGCCTTAGCTGGAGGTCGAGACGGTATGGATGTCTATAGGCGGCTACTACAGCAAGCCTCGTCCTATCTGAAGCCAGGCGGCGTGTTGCTGATGGAAGTGGGTGCAGGTCAAGCGGCGTCAGTCTGCCGTCAGGCAGAAGAGACAGGCTGGTTTCGTGTCTATGATGTTCTTCGGGATGAGGGCGAAATCGACCGCGTTGTGTGTTGTGAGAGAAGAGCCGATGGAACGGACCTCTAAAGCGCGGCGTCATCCTCCATTCTAAACTCCATGGATCAAATTGTTATTCAGGGCGGGAAGCCACTCCAGGGCGAGGTTCGCATAAGCGGCGCAAAGAACGCCGCGCTGCCTATCTTGGCCTCGACAATCCTCGGTGGCGGCGAGTGTGTACTGTCAAATATGCCCCGGGTCGTTGATGTGCTGACGATGGGGAAACTGCTCGGAATGCTGGGGATCGCCGTGACGCAGGAGGGCGATCACACGGTAGTGCAGGCCCACACGGTGGCTTCTACCGAAGCGCCCTACGATCTCGTCCGAACGATGCGGGCATCCGTGTTGGTGCTGGGTCCTCTAGTGGCCCGCCTGGGAGAGGCCAAGGTGTCGCTTCCGGGTGGCTGCGCGATTGGGTCTCGGCCGGTAAATTTTCACCTGGCGGGACTCGAGAAAATGGGAGCCACCGTCGAAATCGATCATGGTTATATCAAGGCGACGGCACGCCGCTTGAAAGGGTGCCGGATCTATTTCGACACGCCCAGTGTGACCGGTACTGAAAATCTCATGATGGCAGCGGTGCTAGCGGAGGGCACCACGGTGCTCGAAAATGCGGCCAAAGAACCGGAAATCTCCGACCTGGCGGCCTTCCTCGTCAAACGTGGGGCACGCATCGTCGGGGCGGGAACAGATATGGTTACGATAGAGGGCGTGACGGCGCTGCACGGAGCGGAGCATGAAGTAATCCCTGATCGTATCGAAGCCGGGACCTATTTGGTAGCAGGAGCCATTACTGGGGGCCGGGTGGTGGTCGAGCGTTGTCGGCCGGAACACATGGAGCCGTTACTGATGAAGCTACGCGAAAGCGGGGTCGAGTTGATCGAGGAGAAGGAGCGCATTCTCCTGGAAGTCACGGGCCGTCTGAAAGGGACGAATGTCCGCACTAGCCCGCATCCGGGCTTTCCCACCGACATGCAGGCGCAGTTCGTCGCGCTTATGGCGGTGGCCGAGGGGACCAGCGTGGTCACGGAAACCATTTTTGAAAGCCGGTTCATGCATGTGGAGGAGTTGCGTCGCATGGGCGCGGATATTCAGGTCGAAGGAAACCGGGTGGTGATCACCGGCAAGGAACGGCTGACGGGCGCCCCTGTCATGGCGTCGGACCTTCGTGCCAGCGCCGGGCTCATTGTGGCCGGGCTCGCAGCCGAGGGTACGACCGAAGTTTCCCGTGTGTACCATCTCGATCGGGGCTACGAGCGTCTCGAGGAGAAGTTTAGGGCGCTGGGCGCCAGCGTGGAACGGAGAAAGGGAAAGTGACCGTGAAGGCGAGGAGATCGGAGAGTAGGAAGCCGCAGGGCTTGACGATGGCGCTATCCAAGGGGAAATTGCTGCGGCCCGTGCTGCATCTTCTGAAGCAGGCCGGGTACGAATGTCCGGGACTGTCTGCGGAAAGTCGCAAGTTGATGTTTACCTGTTCATCCAAAGATGCCACGTTCTTAATCGTCAGGCCGACCGATGTGCCGACCTATGTCGAGCATGGAGCGGCTGACGTCGGGGTGGTCGGCAAAGATGTGTTGTTGGAGCAAGGCAGTGACGTCTATGAGCCGTTGGATTTGAAGGTGGGAGCGTGTAGAATCTGCGTCGCCGCGTTGCAGGGGCAAGCTTCACCGGATAGGTGGTCGTCGAAAATTCGAGTGGCCACGAAGTATCCTAACGTCACCGAGCGCTTTTTCAACCAGCGCGGGGTTCCGGTTGAGATTGTTAAACTCTATGGTTCTATCGAGCTGGCCCCCATTGTTGGATTGGCCGATCGAATCGTTGACTTGGTCGAAACCGGTAGTACTCTGAAGGCGCACGATCTCGCAGAGGTGGAGGTCATCACGCATTCGACTGCACGGCTGATAGTGAATCGCGCCAGTCTGAAGTTGAAGCACGAGCCATTGATGGCGTTGATTGAGCAATTGCGGAGAGCAGTGGCTGGGGAGCACAACGGTGGTCCCGCCTGAACCGTGTAGCCGCCAATTTCTTCCGGGTGTCTTCATCTGGGAAGTGGTTACGAGAGCAGGACGAACGAGATGACTATTTTTGCCGGCGGTGATCGAACCTTCGCCAAGGCGTTACGAAAAATCGTGACCCGCTCGCGTTCTCAAGGCGCAAGTGTCGAAAAAAGCGTACGCACGATTCTGAAAGCGGTGGAACGAGGCGGGGATCGTGCGGTCCTGCGTTATACGAAAAAGTTCGATCGTCTGTCCTTGAAGCTCGATCGGATGCGAGTGACCCCGGAGGAGATCAAGGAGGCCTATTACCACATTCGAAAGGATGAGGGTGACTCCCTTCGCTATGCAGCGGAGCGTGTACGGCAATTCCATGAGCGCCAGCGCACGAAAACCTGGATGTATCAGGAGCAGACCGCCACACTCGGCCAGATGGTCACCCCTCTCGATGCCGTCGGCGTCTATGTGCCTGGCGGTAAGGCCGTCTATCCTTCATCGGTGCTGATGTGTGCCCTTCCTGCGAAAGTGGCGGGCGTTCGGCGAATCGTTATGTGTACGCCGACACCGCAAGGAGAGATCAATCCCTATCTGCTGGTTGCGGCGGATATCGCGGGCGTCGATGAGATTTATCGTGTGGGCGGCGTGCAAGCGATCGGCGCGATGGCGTTTGGCACGAAGACCATCGCGAAGGTCGACAAGATCGTGGGACCTGGAAATGTTTTTGTCGCAACGGCGAAACGCTTGCTGTATGGCACCGTCGGGATCGACATGGTGGCTGGTCCCAGCGAGTTATTAGTCGTAGCGGACGGCGAGGCCAAGCCGGCGCATGTGGCGGCGGACCTGCTTTGTGAAGCAGAACATGACGAAGATGCGCAGGTGTATCTGGTCACCACCTCGGCCTCGCTCGCCAAAGAGGTGGAGCGATTGATTCAGGTGCAATTGAAAGGTCTGCAACGTGAGAAGATTGCGGCCAAGTCTATTGCGCGGCACTTTGCAGCGTTCGTGGTGCCGACTATGGATGCGGCTATCGAGATGGCGAATGAGATCGCACCTGAGCATTTAACGCTCTCGGTGGATCGGCCGTTCGATTATCTGGAGCAAATCCGTCATGCCGGTGCGTTGTTTCTCGGGCGCTACACCCCGCCGGCCGTGGCGGATTATGTGGCCGGGCCGAACCACGTGTTGCCCACCGGCGCGACCGCGCGTTTCTTTTCTCCGCTGTCGGTGGGAGATTATGTGAAGGTTAGCAATATCGTGCATTACACCAAAGAAGAGTTGGCGAAAGCCAAGGATCATATCGTCCGACTGGCGCATATCGAGGGCTTCGATGCGCACGCCAAATCAGCCCAAAGCAGGTTCTCATGAAAAGCAACGTTGCCCCCAGGCAGGCCTCGCTTCACCGTGCCACGAAGGAAACCGATATTCGCGTCGAATGGACCTTGGACGGGAACGGTCAGGGAAAAGTTGACACCTCCATCCGGTTCTTCGACCATATGCTGGATCTCCTGGCCAAGCACGGATTCTTCGACCTGACTGTGCAGGCTAAGGGTGATATCGAAATCGACGAACATCACACTGTGGAAGATATCGGAATCGTCATGGGCAAGGCTCTTCACCAGGCGCTGGGCGAAAAGGCTGGCATCAAGCGATTCGGCTGGGCGTCGGTTCCGCTGGATGAGACCCTCGCGCAGGTGACAGTGGATCTCAGCGGGCGTCCCTACCTGGTCTACAATGTGAATTTGCCGGATCGAAAGATAAAAACGTTCGATCTGGGTTTGTTCGAAGACTTCTTTCAAGCGTTTGTGACGCACGGGGGGCTGAACCTTCACGTCAATCTCCAATATGGACGCAATCCGCACCACATTATGGAAGCCATCTTCAAGGCATTGGCCAAGGCACTTGATCAGGCGACGATGTTGGATGAGCGCTTGTCAGGGGGCGTGCTGTCCACCAAAGGAAGCCTCTAAGCTGAATCGGTTGAGCAAAGGGCGCACCAAGGTCCGCCGTTCACCTACTCACCAGAACTCCATGGCTCAACGGCTAACGGTATTATGATTGCCATCATCGACTATGGTATGGGCAACCTCCGAAGCGTTCATAAGGCGTTCGATGCAGTCGGCCATGAGGCCGTGGTGACACGCGAGGCGCGAATCATCGCAGACGCGAGCCATGTGGTGTTGCCCGGCGTAGGTGCTTTTGGGGATTGTATGGCAAATCTGGAGCAATACGAGTTGATCGATCCGATTCGCGCGGCAATCCAATCGGGTAAACCGTTTTTGGGCATCTGTCTGGGGCTGCAACTGTTATTCACCGAGAGTGAAGAATTTGGTACCCACAAGGGCCTCGATATCATTCCTGGCCGGATTAGGAAATTCGCGCTGGATACGACGCTGAAGGTGCCGCATATGGGGTGGAATGAAATTGAGATCGTGCGGCCGGCGCCTCCCTTCGGAGGGGTCAAGACCGGCAGTCATTGTTATTTCGTGCATTCGTATTATGTCGAACCAGCTGATGTTCGTGTGACTGCAGCGATTACAGAATATGGCCACCCTTTTGCCTCGGCAGTGTGGAAAGACAATATCGTTGCCTGCCAATTTCATCCCGAAAAGAGCCAGGCTATTGGACTTCAGTTCATCAAGAACTTTGGTGCCTGGTCGTGAGGCCCTCGCATCTGCCTGTTCTGTTGGTTTCGATGGTTGTGTTGCTCTTGGGGGGCTGTAGCGGAAAAAAAGTTACAACTAAGGCCTCATCCCAGCTGAGTGCATATCACATACGCACGCTCGTTCTCGTCCCATTTGAGACGATGACGACGCCTCAAGTGATGGAGCCGTCCGGGCCTTCCTTTCCCGTACCGTCCGGCGCACGGCGATCTGATATGTCCATCGCCGTTCCTCCGACAACAGACCGGTATGCGCGAGAGACCCACCGTGTCCCGTCGGCGGCTGGTGAGAAAATCACGGAGCTCATGTGGAGCAAGCTCAAGGCCCGCGTCGGGCTGCGCGTGCTCTCACCGAAGGAAGCTGAGGCGGCAACCAAAGAGCTGGCGGGAGGCGCTGCTTCGGAAGCAGTCTCTGCGCAGAAAATTGCTCAACGTCTTGGTGCCGATGCGGCATTAAGTGGAAAAGTGCTGGTGTATCAGGAACGTGTCGGCAGCCGCCTAGGAGCGGATCCTCCCGCGGTCGTGGGGTTTGAGGTAAAGTTGGTGGCTCCCAATGGGACCCTTCTATGGGAGGGCAACTACTATGAGAAGCAACGGCCGATGACCGAAGATTTTGTGGGTTTTATCCAGCGGTACGGGATGTTCGTGACCGCTGAGGAGTTAGCGGCCTATGGCGCGGCTGAGTTGGCTGAAGCGGTTCCGATCGGCGGCGCAACCGAGTAGGTTTAATGAGTCTTACGATAAGGTGTGTCCATGCGTGTCATTCCGGCGATTGACTTGAAGGACGGCCGTTGTGTGCGACTACGACAGGGCGATATGGCCGCCGAAACTGTGTATTTCGAAGATGTCCCGGAGGTGGCGCGACGTTGGCAACAGCAGGGCGCCGATCTCATTCATGTGGTAGATCTGAATGGCGCTGTTGATGGTACGCCGAAGAATCTTTCGCAGATCGAAGCGGTCATGAAGACGGTCACCGCGCGGGTTCAAGTGGGGGGTGGCATCCGTACGATCGACACGGTACGACGGTATTTTCAGGCAGGTGTGGCGCGGGTGGTATTAGGAACGGCTGCGCTCACGAATCGAGCATTCCTGGCGCAAGCCTGTCATGAGTTTCCTGACCGTATCCTGCTGGGCCTTGACGCCCGGGATGGGAAGGTAGCCGTAAAGGGATGGACCAGCGTCTCTGCGACGAGAGCGATCGACCTCCTCAAAGAACTTGCTGATCATGAACTGGGGGCCGTCATTTATACTGACATCGCCCGCGATGGGATGTTGAGCGGACCAAATCTGGAGGCCCTGCGGGAAGTTGTCGAGCTGTCATCGTTCCCGGTGATTGCATCTGGCGGCATCACCAGTATCGAGGATCTGCAGGCGGTTCAATCGTTCGGTCCGCGGGTGGAGGGGGCCATTGTCGGCAAGGCACTCTATGACGGTAAGCTGGACTATCGCGAGGCGCTCGCTGCGCTCAGTCAGGGATAGGCGTGGAGCAACCTGACACGTAGACTATGTTAACCAAGCGCATCATTCCCTGTTTGGACGTCAAAGACGGCCGGGTCGTTAAGGGGGTGGGTTTTGTCAACTTGTGCGATGCAGGCGATCCGGTGGAAGTGGCCGGCATCTACGACCGTGAAGGCGCGGACGAGTTGTGCTTTCTGGATATCACCGCTTCGCACGAAAACCGTAAAACCATCATTAATGTGGTGATGCAAACCGCGGCCAGGGTCTTCATGCCCCTGACGGTCGGCGGTGGCGTGCGCACGTTGGAGGACATTCGAGTCTTGCTCAACGCCGGGGCCGACAAAGTCAGCATCAATACCACGGCGGTGCAGCGGCCGGAATTCGTCCGCGAGGCGGCGCAGCGATTCGGCACGCAGTGTATCGTGGTGGCGATCGATGCCAAACGGTCGGAACAAAGCGGCCATTGGGAGGTCTTTACCCATGGCGGCCGGAAGTCGACCGGCCTCGACGCGGTCGAGTGGGCGCAACGCATGAAGCAGTATGGCGCCGGGGAGATCCTCCTGACGAGCATGGATCAGGATGGTCGACAGAACGGGTACGATCTAGCCTTGACTGCGGCGGTGTCTGAGCGTCTGACGATTCCAGTGATCGCTTCCGGCGGGGTGGGAACGCTGGAGCATTTGTACGATGGGTTGGTGACAGGCAGGGCGGACGCCGTGCTGGCCGCTTCGATTTTCCACTTTGGGACTCATACCATTCAGCAGGCGAAGACCTATTTGCGCGAACGGGGCGTGCCGGTTCGGTTGGGGCTGGCGTAAATGGAACAGGACGTGATGCAGACGGTCAGTCGAAGCATAACATTTGATGGGCAAGGGCTGATTCCGGCTGTGATTCAGGACTGGCTCGACGGCACCGTGTTGATGGTGGGCTATATGAATCAGCAGGCCGTTGTCAAAACTCTTCAAACGCGCTCGGTTCATTTTTGGAGCCGTTCACGCCACAAATTATGGGAAAAGGGCGAAACATCAGGTCATTTCCTGCGTGTGAAAGATCTGTTCGTCGATTGTGATCGCGATACGATTCTTGTGAAGGCTGAGCCGGCTGGCCCAATCTGCCACACCGGCGAGCGGTCCTGTTTTTTTTCCCGACTCGATGACGAGGGCCTCATCGAAGATGCCACGACGAAGGAGGCCTGGGGCAGCATCTTGGAAGGCGTGCTTCGCACCATAGGCCAGCGAAAAAGCCATCCGCAGTCTGGTTCTTATACGACCAAACTTTTCGAAGGCGGCCACGACAAGATACTCAAGAAAGTAGCCGAGGAAGCAGGGGAAGTTCTGCTTGCGTCCAAGGGCGGAAAGCGCGAAGAAATCATCTACGAAGTAGCGGACCTGTTCTTTCACACACTCATGGTCTTGGGTTATCACGACATCGCCTTGCAGGACATTTACCAGGAACTGGGAAAGCGTTTCGGCAAGTCTGGGCTGCGCCAGCCATCAGAAGGAGCCTAGCATGAGTGCCTGTATTTTTTGCCGCATTGTCGATGGCGACATTCCTGCGAAAGTTGTGCATCAGGATGCGCAGGTCTTGGTCTTTGAAGACCTGAATGCCCAAGCGCCGGTGCATCTTTTGGTAATCCCTAAGCGCCATGTGGGGTCCGTCCAGGACTGTCAAGGGGAAGACGCGGCGCTGCTCGGGCATCTTCTGCTGACCTGTTCGAAGGTGGCGCGGATGAAGAATCTAGCACAGTCCGGCTATCGGATCGTGACCAATACTGGAGCGGATGGCGGGCAGTCCGTCCCTCATCTTCATTTCCATGTGGTTGGTGGAAGGCCTATGGGGTGGCCCCCAGGATAGCGGGCTGCGTTCCCTGATTGACACTTGTGTGAACCGTTTGTTAGTCTAAACGGTCAACTTTCAATCGAATTTAAAGTATTTCCGACCAAGCCTTCTGGATGGTTGGATCCCTGCGGGTGCAAGCGAGGACCGCCGTGGGCCAAGGCCTGATTTCGGACGACGTCATCAACCAAATCAGAGACCGGGTGGACATCGCGGAGATTGTCGGCCAGCATGTTGCGTTGACCAGGGTTGGCCAGAATCTTAAAGGGTTGTGTCCGTTCCATCAGGAGAAGTCTCCCTCTTTCACGGTCAGTTCTTCGCGACAGATCTTTCACTGTTTTGGGTGTGGAGCCGGTGGCAACGTGTACACGTTTCTCATGAAATTGACGGGGGCCGGCTTCCCTGAAATTGTCCGTGATCTCGGGCGCAAAGCGGGAGTGGATGTTCCTGAATTGACCGGTGGTTATTCCAATCATGAACGAACGCAGCTCGGACGCTTAGAGCACCTCAATGCCGCGGCCGGGGTTTGGTACCAGCGGATGTTGAGGGACGAGGCGGGAGGAGCTCATGCCCGGGCCTATCTCGATGGGCGAGGCATCCACCGCGATACGACGGAGCAGTTCCAATTGGGGTATGCGCCGCCTGAGTGGGATGGGCTCACCAAAGCCATGTTGAAAGCAGGCTTCGCTTCTGAAGACCTTGTCGCGGCGGGTTTATCCGTTCCGCGAGATCAGGGTGCGCAGCAGAGAGGCGTCTTGGCCGGACACTACGATCGCTTTCGTTCTCGGTTGATGTTTCCAATACTTGATTTGCGTAAGCGAGTCGTGGGATTCGGCGGGCGTATTCTTGGGGAGGGGACGCCGAAGTATTTGAATTCACCTGAGACCCCACTTTTCAAAAAAGGACAGACGCTGTTCGCGATGGATGCGGCTCGTGAAGCGGCTGGGCAGCATCAGACCTTAATCATTGTCGAAGGGTACTTCGACGCAGTCGCGTTGCATCAAGCCGGTATTCGTCATGTGGCCGCTACCTTGGGCACGGCCTTGACGTCAGACCACATCACGGTCATCAGAAGGTTTGCCTCCAATGTCGTGCTGCTGTTTGACCCAGACCAGGCTGGAGTGCGCGCTGCGCTCCGGACGCTCGACTTGTTCGTCAACAGCGGCCTCAGTGTGAAGGTGGTGTCGTTGCCACAGGGAGAAGATCCCGACACGTACATTCGGCAACACGGAGCCGAAGGATTTACCGCACTGCATCGTGCAGCGCCCAGCCTGTTAGATTTTGCGGTAGAACACAGCCTACGAACAGCCGAATCTGGAACGATTGAGGATCGCATTAGGGCGGTGGATGCCGTATTGCGCATTCTTCAGAAAAGCGCGCATCCCATAGAGCGAGAAGAACGAATTCGGCTCGTGGCAGAACGGTTGGGACTTAGCCAACAACGATTGATTGATCGTTACCCGACTCTCGCGTCGGAAGATCAACGACGGAACCCCGTACGGATTTCAGCCTCGGATTCTACCGCTCCGACAAAACCAAAGGCCAATCCTGAAGAGCGCGATTTGGCGCATCTCTTGGTGCAAGGGAGTCTGTCTCCTGCAGATCTTCGAGCATTGACGCCGGACGCATTTTCGACTTTGGCTTACAGCCGGCTCATTGCCTGTGCCCTGCGCCATCTCGGAGAGGATGGGCGGGTTTCCGTACAGCAGCTGCAAAACGACCTCATTAATGATCAGGAATGTGGTCCGCTGGTCACGGAATTGTCGATGCTGGAGCAGCACTACGATGATGTCCCGGCGCATATTGCCGGATGTTTGGAAATGCTCGAACGCAGAGGGCGCGAGCGGTGTTTGGGCGCACTCATTCAAGAACTAAAGGCGGCAGAACGTGAGCGGCGAGAGGATGATGTACATCGCCTGAACAGACAGATTAACGATATGCGGATTCGGAAAGCCGGCGTGACGCCGGTTGCGCTGACGTCTGCGGTGAAGGAGTAGGTATGCCGAAACAAGAATTACTCGGCGAGGTGAAGAAGCTCATTAATCTCGGAAAAGAGAAAGGCTTCCTTACGTACGACGATTTGAACAGCACGTTGCCGGCGGATGTCGTTTCGTCGGACCAATTCAGTACGATCATGACGATGTTCGGCGAAATGGATATCGAAATTGTGGAATCGGCCGAAACGGAGCGCACTCCAAAGGCTGCTGCCGATGGGGAAGAAGCGATTGAAGAAACCGAAGAAGGGGAGGTTCCGGAGGAGAACGAAAAGGAGATCGATCTCACCCCCGGAGCGCTCAGCCGAACCGACGATCCTGTCAGACTGTATCTGAAGGAAATGGGCAGCGTGGCGCTGCTGAGCCGAGAGGGCGAGATTGAGATCGCCAAGCGAATCGAGGAAGGCAAGAAAGATATTGCCACGGTTGTCTATGGGTTGCCGATGACGTTGGAGTTCGTCCTGACCCTTCGAGATCAGTTGAAAAATGGCAAGATCGATGTGCGCGAGATCGTGCCGGTGGTTGAAACGGAAGAAGACTTTGAGGAAGAGGCCGTCGAAAAAGACTACGAAGAATTGAGGGTGAAGACTTTGGACTCATTGAATGCGGTCCGTAAGGTCTCCGCGTCATTGAAAGATTTGTACGACAAGGCTCGTCAGGCGGGGGCTGACCCCGAGAAGTTGAAACGTTTGCGCAAGCAAATCGATACGGTGCGTGGGCAGGTCGTCGACAAAATGGAATCGGTCAATTTGCACGGGGTCCTGAAAGACCGGATGACGCAGCGGGTCCGCGACCTGAATCTGCTCTTTCGGCAGGCGGAACGTGAAGTGACCAGTTGCCAACGCCGTTTGGGCGTGGGCGGCGAAGCCGGCGCGGAGCTTCTCCGGCGATTGTGCCGAACCCACAAGGATGTCCTGGCTGTTAAGCGCAGGACAGGTGTTTCCGAAGAGGTATTGCAAGATATCAAGAAGCACTATCAGGCAGTCAAAGGCCGGATTCGGCAGCTCGAAAACGAAGAAGCGCTGGTTTCAGCTGAAGAAATCAAAGATGCGGTCAAGCATCTCGACGTCGCTGAAGAAAAGGTCAAGCGGGGCAAGGCCGAACTCGTCGAAGCCAATCTTCGTTTAGTGGTCAGTATCGCGAAGAAATACACGAACCGCGGGTTGCAGTTCCTGGATTTGATTCAGGAAGGCAATATCGGTCTGATGAAGGCGGTCGACAAATTCGAGTATAAGCGTGGGTACAAATTCAGCACCTACGCAACCTGGTGGATCAGGCAGGCTATTACCCGTGCCATTGCGGACCAGGCTCGCACCATCCGCATTCCGGTTCATATGATCGAAACGATCAATAAGCTGATCCGTACCTCGCGCCATTTGGTACAGAAATTGGGGCGGGAACCGACTCCGGAAGAAATCGCAGAACGCATGGATCTGCCGCTCGACAAAGTTCGAAAGATTCTGAAAATCGCGCGCGAACCGATTTCTCTTGAAACTCCGATCGGTGAGGAAGAAGACAGCCATTTAGGGGATTTCATTGAAGACAAAAAGGCAGTATCTCCGTTGGAAGCGGCCATTCGCTATGACTTACAGCGCCAAATCAACGGCGCACTGGAAACGCTTACTCCCAGAGAGGAAAAGGTTTTGCGTAAACGGTTCGGCATTGGCGAGGCCACCGATCATACGCTCGAGGAGGTGGGACAGGACTTCGAGGTGACACGCGAACGCATCCGGCAAATTGAGGCTAAAGCGTTGCGGAAACTTCGGCATCCGAGCCGTAGCAAAAAACTGCGCAGTTTTGTCGAGAGTCTCTAGGCCTTTCGATCGGGTGCCGTTTGACTCTGCCTGACCGGCAGCCTAAAATCAGCCGTCCGAATGGGCATGGAAGAGCCGAGTATGGTATGGTTTGTACGAGTTTCCGTACCGACGGCAGACGAAGATAGACACCGGCCATGGCTCGGAGGGCAGGGCCCATAGCTCAGGTGGTTAGAGCGGCTGACTCATAATCAGCTGGTCCTAGGTTCAAGTCCTAGTGGGCCCACCAGCCTGAGTTCCGTGAGTTCTTCACGAAGTCGCCTGTGCGAGAGGTGTCGTGTGACGATACTGTCGCGCATACCATAAGGAGCCCGTTGAACCTACAGCTCTCCCCTCTCATAGAATTGCAGAAAATCGATCTCCGGATCGTCGAACTGAAAGAGCAGCGGCGAAAAATACCAGAACGGCTGGAAGTGAACGAAGCTCCCCTCCGCGAAGCGAAGAGGGTGTTACAGGAAGCATCCGCTTCTGCCGAAGTACTGATCAAGGAGCGACGCAGCCACGAAAAAGACCTCGAGGCGCATGAAGACCGCATCGACAAGATGAAAGACCGGGCCGCGCAACTCAAAACCAATCAAGAATATCAAGCGCATCTCTTCGAGGTAGAGTTGGCCAACAAGAAGAAAGGCGAGATCGAAGAGAAAATCCTGCTGGCGATGGAGCAGATCGAGCAGACCCAGCGGGTCATGGCGGATGCGCAGGCGAAGCTGAAGGACTCAGAGGCCGTGTTCACGAAGGAGAAGGCGACACTGGACGCGCGAGATCAGGCCCTCTCCGTGGAACTGGCGGACTTGGATGCTCGGCACACAGTGTTGGCGGGACGCGTGGAGAAGGTACTTCTGGCGCGTTATAATAAGTTAAAGACGACAAGGAAAGATCAAGCCTTGGCACTGTTGAAGGACGGCATTTGTTTGGGCTGTCGGCTACAACTTCCACCACAACTGGTATCTCAGGTCAAACGGGCGCAAGACGTACATACTTGTCCCTACTGCTACAGAATGCTGTATTGGGAAGGGGAGCCGGGCACTGAGGTGAAGGGAACCGCCGCCTCAGACCAGGCGAATTTTGAAGTCGGAGAATCAGTTTAGGCCTCGCCCAGCACCTGCTTCGTCGTTCTGAAGTGCAGCTTCGCGACCGTGCCCAGTCGGTCCTGCCCATACTTTTTGATCACCATCCTCCCTGCAAGCTCCACGGCGGGGAAGCCCCCTTGGGCAATGTGGTTTTCAGCTCCTGAGAGAGATTGTGTAGGCGTTGAAGGAAATCCGCGCGGGCCAGGATCGAGGCGGCGGCCACGGCTACATCGCAGCCTTCGGTCCTTGAACTAATGTGATTTGCTTGCCCTTGTCCTGGAGCGCATTCAAGATGAAGCGCTCATCGCCGAATTGATCTGCAATGGCGAGGTCGCTATCGACCTGTTGAAGCAGGCTTTCAAGTGCTCGCGCATGGCCCAAGTCAACAGCCGATTCAGATTCTTTATTTGCTATACAATGCATTGTGCCGCTGTGGTCCAATGACGACGATGCTGTGGGGGACAGAGCCGGCGGATCTCCGGAGCCATTTCTAATATCCGTCCATCCAATATTTTTTGGCTACCCCGTACCCGCAGGAGGGCGAGTTCCCATTGCCGGATTCATCGATCCCGATACGGCTCGTGAGGTAAAGATTGGGTGGGGCAGACACTCGGAGAAGCTCCTAGGTGAAAATGACGGAGTGGCGCGGTGATCCAGCAGAGCTCGTAAAACGGGTCAATTTTGGGGAGGCAGCGGATGAGGACTCAACCGAATACTGTCATGAAGCGGATGATCAACAGGCCTTCGCCCGTCTGGATGGCGTTGGGTGTCGTGGCCTTGCTGACTGCGACGGGCTGTCAAACCAATCCGTATACCGGACGTTGGCAACTCATGATGGTACCGATGTCCCAGGAAGTGCAGATGGGCGTGCAGGCCTACTCTCAAGTGCAGCACGATCCAAAGATGAAGCCGTCGACGGATCCGCGAGAGATCGAGCCGGTGAAGCGGGTGGCGGCGCGGGTGATCGAGGCGGCAAAAAATTCGAAGTATAGCGACATCGCCAATCAATTCGACTGGGAAGTGACGGTAATCAAGGACGATAAAACGATGAACGCCTTTGCCCTGCCGGGCGGGAAGATCGCTGTGTATACCGGCATTTTCCCGGTGGCCAAGACTGAGGCGGGACTGGCCGCTGTGATGGGACACGAAGTTGTGCATGCTCTGGCGCGCCACGGTGGTGAACGGATGAGCCAAACGACGTTGGCCCAGACAACCCTACAGGTGGTTGGTGTCGCGCTAGGGGTCAGTGGGGCCAACCCCGTTTTGTCTCAAGCGGGCATGGCCGCGTTGGGAGTTGGAACGCAAGTGGGCGTCTTGCTTCCTTTCAGTCGAAAACATGAATCGGAGGCCGATTATGTCGGTGTGTTGCTTGCGGCCGAAGCGGGATATGACCCGCGCGAATCCATTCGACTTTGGACTCGCATGGGGGAATTATCCTCTGGGAAGGAGCCCTCGGAATTCATGTCCACCCACCCCAACCATGAAACTAGGATCAAGCAACTGGAGGAGTGGATGAGGGAAGCCATGCCGATTTATGATTCCAAACCTCCCGCTCCAAACGGAGAGCTCCCGATTTTGCGGTAGCGCTCACTGAGGTACTAGAATCAGCCCTGCATCTATGCCTGGATGTTCTGTACCGGGCGTAGCAGCTCTAGCGGTCTGTGTGTCTTGAATACTCCCGTCCTCGCTCTTATACTATCGCTGCGCGCTGGAGGGACACGGGTGATCGCTCGTCGAGTCAGCTCGGCGGGAGGAAAGTCCGGACTCCAAGGGCAAGGACGCTGGATAACGTCCAGGCGGAGCGACCCGACACCAGCACCACAGAGAACAAACCGCCGATGGCCAGTGCGATGGGCTTCGGCTCATGGCACCGGCTCAGGTAAGGGTGAAACGGTGGGGTAAGAGCCCACCGCGGTGATGGCGACATCAACGGCACGGTAAGCGTCGTCCGGAGCAAGACCAAATAGGGGGACGACTGCGGTGCTCGTAAGAGCCCAGCAGAAAGGCCGGCCCGGCCGAGGTCCTCGGGTAGGTTGCTTGAGGCTCGAGGTAACTCGAGTCCCAGAGAAATGATCACCCTCGCGTGAGCGCAAGTTTCACGCGAGACAGAATCCGGCTTATAGGGTTTCTCCAACGCGCTCTTTTAATCGCCTTCCGCAACTCACTGCCTGTTACTTTGCCGGAAATTGCTTCTCGCCCATCGAGGAGGACCACCGGCACTTGATCGCCGTATTGCGCGACGAGACGCGGATCGCTGTCCACATCCATTTCCACGAGATCGAAAACGAGCTCCTGCCGTACCTGCTCGGCGACGCGATGGACCACGTGGCACAGATGACAATTACGGCGGGAGACAATGGTTACGCAAAGATGATTCATGGCTTGTCAGTCGGACGAAACGAGCGGATTTTGCTATACCATACGTTGAGGAGCGAGCACCACCTCGCGCGATGTGAGGAACGGTGCTCGCTCTCTTGACCCCGCTTAAGACCTGGTGGTACCATCTGCCATCTTACCCATTGTTTTTTCACGTAAGATTGTATCAACCTGTATCCTGCATATGAGGCAGGAAGAGGATTGTTCTCAATTGAGATATAGAGTCCTTCGCCATGGATTGCGAAGGGGGGGTTGATATGAAGCTCACCGGGTCAGAAATCCTGATTGAATGCTTAAAGCGTGAAGGTGTGAAGACGATTTTCGCGCTACCGGGCGGAGTCGTGCTGAAGATCTTCGACATGCTCCATCAACAAAAAGATATTGAGGTTGTTCTGACCCGACACGAGCAGGGTGCCGGTCATATGGCTGAAGGTTATGCCAAGGCTACCGGCAAGGCCGGCGTTTGCTTGGTGACCTCCGGACCTGGAATGACCAACGTGATTACTGCGCTGGCGGATGCGTACATGGATTCGGTGCCATTGGTCTGTTTCAGCGGACAGGTGTCTACGAGCTTGATCGGCAACGATGCATTTCAGGAAGCCGATAACATAGGCCTCAGCCGCCCCTGCACGAAATATAACTTTCTCGTGAAGGACGTGAACGACCTCGCAACGACGATCAAGGAAGCCTTCTATATCGCGACGACCGGACGCCCTGGGCCGGTCCTCGTCGATATTCCCAAAGACGTGTCTATGGCCAAGGGCGAATTTACCTATCCCAGTTCAGTGGCTATCCGCGGGTACAATCCGACCTACGAAGGCAACAAGTGGCAGATCAAGCAGGCCGCCGAAGCCATCATGAAGGCCAAGAAGCCGATTTTATACGTCGGGGGAGGCGTCGTGTTCTCGGGGGCTTCCAAGGAATTGCTTGAATTGGCAGAAATGACGCAAATCCCTGTGGATATGACGTTGATGGGGCTCGGCGCGTTCCCCGGCGAACACTCCCAGTCGATGGGTATGATGGGAATGCATGGCACCTACTGCGCCAATATGGCGGTGCACTATGCTGATCTGGTGATCGCGGTCGGCGCGCGCTTCGATGATCGTGTGACAGGTAAGGTGTCAGAGTTTTGTCCTTACGCCAAAATCATTCACATCGATATCGATCCGACGTCGATCCGAAAAAACATCCACGTCGATATCCCAATCGTAGGTGACTGCAAGGCGGTCTTGCGAGAATTGATCCAGATACTCAAGGCGACGGCCAATGGGAACCAGCGCGACCTTCGCAAGCCTTGGTGGGATCAAATACGCGAATGGCAACAGGCGCACCCGCTTGCCTATCAGCAGGAGCCTGAAGGAGCGATCAAGCCGCAACATGTTGTCAAACGACTTTATGAGTTGACGAAGGATCGAGATCCGATTGTCTCCACGGACGTCGGGCAGCATCAGATGTGGACGGCCCAGTATTTCAAGCTTGCCAAGCCGAACCGGTGGCTGACCTCGGGCGGTTTGGGTACAATGGGGTTCGGCTTCCCGGCTGCCATGGGGGCGCAGGCGGCGTTCAGAGACCGGTTAGTGCTCTGCGTAGCCGGTGACGGCAGTGTGCAAATGAATATGCAGGAAATGGCTACAGCCGTCGTATCGAAACTACCGGTGAAGGTGATTATCCTGAATAATCGCTTTCACGGCATGGTTCGTCAATGGCAGGACTTGTTCTACGAAGGACGGTATGCGTCCAGCTATCTCGACACCACGCCGGATTTCGTGAAGTTGGCCGAAGCCTATGGCGCTGTGGGTCTGCGTGCGAGTAAGGTGGCCGATCTTGATGCGGTGTTGAAGGAAGCCATAGCGACCGACAAGCCGGTGGTTGTGGATGTGCCGACATACCCGTATGAGAATTGCTATCCGATGATTCCCGCTGGCGGCTGCAACCATGAGATGATTCTCGAAGACCCGCCTGAGTTAAAGAAGAGGATGGCCGGGGTTCCCAGTACCCGTTCTAACGAGGACATAGACACGATTCTTACAGCGTAGGGAGAACGCGCTCAAAGCCGATAGCCTGTGGCGGATGGAAGATCGGGGGCGAGTTCTTATCGCTTCACGCCAGCTCTCGGCTGATCGCACCTGGTAACTCAATGGAACACATTATTTCAGTGACCGTAGAGAATAAGTTTGGGGTGTTGTCCCGCGTGGCAGGCCTGTTCAGCGGTCGCGGCTTCAATATCGAAAGCCTCTCGGTGGCGCCGACGCTCGACCCGTCGATGTCCCAGATGACGATTGTCACATCGGGCGATGACCGAATCGTGGAACAAATCGTCAAACAGCTGAACAAGCTGATCGACGTCATTAAAGTCGTGGATCTCAACGAGAGCGAATTCGTCTCTCGGGAGACGGCGCTGATTAAGGTCCATACAAAATCTGAAGACCGTGCGGAAGCCCTTAGGATCGCGGATATTTTTCGAGCCAATGTCATCGACTCGACGCCCTCGACGTATACCATCGAAGTAACAGGCGATCCGAAGAAGATCGAGGCCATCATCAACTTGCTGCAGCCGCTGGGTATCAAGGAACTGATACGAACGGGGCGTGTGGCGATTGCGCGTGAAGCGATCAGGCCGGCCGTCAGCCAACCCAAAAAAGTCGCCAAAGAATAACGCGCCCATCCTCTGTGTGTAGCCGTCGTTTCCACCCATGTGCCCTACGAACAGTCAGGAGTGACGTATGAAGATCTATTACGAAAAGGATGCAGACCTGCAGTTGATTCGTGGAAAGAAAGTGGCCGTAATCGGCTATGGAAGTCAGGGGCACGCCCACTCGCTCAATATGAAGGAAAGCGGCGCCAACGTTGTGGTGGGTTTGCGTGAGGGCAGCTCATGGAACAAGGCGGAAGCGAGCGGGCTGAAAGTCATGCCTGTGGCCGACGCCGTCAAGGCGTCCGACGTCATCATGATCCTGGCTCCCGATGAAGCTCAGGCGGCTATCTATCGGCAAGAAATTGCCCCGAATCTGAAGCCCGGTTCCTATCTGGCCTTTGGCCATGGATTCAACATCCATTTTGGGCAGATCGTGCCTCCGGCCAATATCAATGTCTTCATGGTAGCGCCGAAAGGGCCCGGTCACTTGGTCCGCTCCGAGTATACAAAAGGCAGCGGGGTTCCCTGCTTGCTGGCGCTTCACCAAGATCCCAGCGGCAACACTCGGCAAGTAGGTTTGGCTTATGCCAGCGCGATCGGCGGAGGACGAGCCGGCATCATCGAGACGAACTTTAGAGAAGAAACGGAAACGGACTTGTTCGGTGAACAGGCGGTCTTGTGCGGCGGACTCACCTCGTTGATTCAAGCCGGATTTGAAACACTCGTAGAGGCAGGGTATTCGCCTGAAATGGCCTACTTCGAGTGTTTGCATGAGGTAAAATTGATCGTCGACCTGATTTACCAGGGCGGCATCGCCAACATGCGGTATTCGATCAGCACCACAGCGAAGTATGGCGATATCACCCGTGGTCCGCGCGTGGTCACCGAGCAAACCAAACAGGAAATGAAGAAGATTCTCGGGGAGATTCAAAGCGGGCAATTCGCTAAGGAATGGGTGTTGGAAAATCAAGCAAACCGGCCCGTCTACAATGCTTTGCTAAAAAAGGGCGAGGGACATTCGATCGAGGAAGTGGGCGGCCGTCTCCGAGCCATGATGCCGTGGTTGAAAAAGGATCAGCTGGTGGACAAGAACAAAAACTAACACCTCGCGCGGGCGCTTCGTGGTAGCATTTAAAGAGTGCCTGGAGATCTATGGCTGATCGAGCCGTTGGGATACCAATTGTAAAGGAAGGGGTGCCGTTCGTCGGCGCTCTCGGTGGCGTGGCGCTGCTCTTTAGTCTCGCCGGGTGGATCATCCCAGCTGGAGTGGCGGGAGGCTTCACGCTCTTTACCGCCTGGTTCTTCAGGAATCCCAATCGGACGATTCCGCGAGAGCCGAACGCGGTGGTGTCTCCGGGCGACGGTAAAGTGATCGCCATTGAAGAAGAGTTTGAACCGCGTTACTTGAAAGAAAAAAGTATTAGGTTGACCGTATTTTTGAATGTCTTCGACGTGCACGTAAATCGAATGCCCTGCGCGGGGACTGTGGAGGGCGTCAGTTATCAGCCCGGTCAGTTTCTCGTGGCCAGCAAGCCTGAGGCGACGCTGCGCAACGAACAAAACGCCGTCATGTTAAAGGCTGAGTCAGGGGCAAAAGTGCTCTGCGTGCAAGTTGCCGGGCTGATCGCTCGTCGGATCGTCTGCTGGGTCGGAAAAGGAGAGCGCGTGCAGCGGGGAGAGCGGTTCGGATTGATCCGGTTTGGTTCGCGGATGGATACCTTTCTTCCGCTTGGGTCCAAGATTCGTGTTGCGGTGGGCGATCGTGTCAAAGGGGGAGAAACCATCGTGGGGGAACTCCGATGAAATCACCAGCTATGCGAACTTCGTTTCCCAAAGGTCATCGAAAACGACAGGCGATGTACCTGATCCCCAACCTCTGCACGACCGGAAATTTGTTTTGCGGCGTGTTTGCGATTTTGTCGGTGTTCAATGGCCAGCATTTGGCGGCAGCCATCGCAATCCTGGTCGGAATGATTTTCGACATGTTAGATGGGAAGTTGGCCCGACTCACGAACAGTACCGGCCAGTTCGGTATCGAATACGATTCCCTATCTGATGTGGTGTCGTTTGGTGTCGCGCCGGGTGTGCTTATCTATTCATATGCCTTGAGCGGGCAAGGCATGTTTGGCGTGGCAGTCATGTTTGCCTATGTTGCCATGGGAGCGGTACGGCTGGCCCGATTCAATGCCACGGTGAGCACCTCTGACAGCAAATATTTCACCGGGTTGGCCATTCCTGCGGCGGCGGGTGTCATTGCGTCGTTGGTGATCTTCGATCTTCACATCACGCAGATGGGGGCAGAGGTGAAGCCGCTATTAATTTTGGTGATCACCTTCGCGCTCGCATTCTTGATGGTGAGCACGATCAAGTACCGCAGTTTTAAGGACATGAAGTTCAGGCGAGGCGATCATTTTACTTATCTGGTGTGGGGTATTCTCGCCCTGATGTTGATTGTCGCCTGGCCGCAGGCGATGCTATTTGTCACTTTTGCGGGGTATGCTCTTTCCGGCCCGGTCGCGCGTCTCTGGACGCTGATGACGAAGAGCACCGGCAAGCGCATTGCGAAGAACGATTCACCGGTAATGGATGCCAAAGAGTAGGAATAGCTGTGAAGAGGAGTAGTAGGCAGGGCTGACTGAACTGAGAGAGCTGGTGGGTGGTGCAAACCAGCCGGTAAGCTGCCGAACTCACCTTGGAGCTGGACTTGTGAAGCCTTTGTAGTAGTGAGTCCCGCATTGTCCACGTCACGGACCGAATCAAGGGCAGTTGGATGGGGTGCGCCATCCATTGCTGAATCAGGGTGGTACCACGAAGCTCGCAAGGCCTTCGTCCCTGTCCAGGGGCGGAGGCTTTTTTATTGGCAGGATGTTGAAACGGTTTCCAACTTTGTTCTCGGCTCGAAAACATCCTCAACGTACCCCAAGGGTACGCCTCCGGTGTTTTCTCGGCCTGCGGCCTCGTTGGAAAACCTGTTTGAGCATTCTGCAGACCACGAGTAAAGAAGGGGAGGTACGCCATGACCAGGATGATCAGAATATTTGATACGACGTTGCGGGACGGCGAGCAATCGCCAGGGGCAAGTATGAACGTCGAAGAGAAGCTCATGATCGCCAAGCAACTGGCGCGCCTCGGTGTGGATATCATTGAAGCTGGTTTCGCCTATAGCTCGCCTGGGGATTTCGAAGCGGTGCGCCGAATTGCGCTGGAGGTTGAGGGGCCGGTGGTCTGCAGCCTCGCGCGAGCCAGACCGGAAGACATCACCAGGGCCTCTGAGGCCCTGAAGGGCGCGCCAAAGGTCCGCATCCATACGTTTCTCTCCACGTCCGACATTCACCTCAAACACCAGTTTCGCATGACGCGGGAAGCAGCGAAGCGGCGTGCTGTGGAAATGGTGCAACTGGCTCGTACCTATGTGGATGATGTCGAATTTTCTCCAATGGATGCCAGTCGGTCCGATCCCGACTATCTGTGCGAAGTGGTGGAAGCCGTCATTGCGGCGGGGGCGGGAACGGTCAATATTCCTGACACGGTGGGCTATGCCAATCCTCAGGAGTTCGGCGGGTTGATCAAACGAATCAAAGACACCGTGCCGAATAGCGGACAGGCCGTGATCTCTGTCCATTGCCATAACGATCTGGGGTTGGCCGTCGCCAATAGTCTCGCTGCGGTGATGGCTGGGGCCGGTCAGGTAGAGTGCACGATCAACGGGATCGGTGAGCGGGCCGGAAACACCTCGCTCGAAGAGATTGTGATGGGTCTTCGGACACGAAAGGATTGGTATGGGGCCGATACGAAGGTCGTGACAGAAGAGATTTCCAAAACTAGCCGCCTCGTGAGCAAGATCACGGGCATGGTGATTCAGCCCAATAAGGCTATTGTCGGCGCGAATGCGTTTGCGCACACGTCGGGTATTCACCAAGACGGTTTGCTCAAAGATAAGACGACCTACGAAATCATGCGGCCTGAATCCATCGGTCTTGAGCAGAACAAGCTGGTGATGGGCAAGTTATCCGGGCGCCATGCGTTTCGCCAGCGGCTGGAGGACCTGGGCTACAAACTGACTGAAGAAGAGGTCAACCACGCCTTTGAACGATTCAAGCGTCTGGCAGACCAGAAGAAAGAAATTTACGAAGAAGACCTCGAAGTGATCGTGTCTGAGGAAGTGGCGAAAATGTCAGAGCGGGTGATCCTGAAGTCGTTTCAGGTCGAAAGCGGAACTAACTTGGTGCCCAAAGCCACGGTCGAGTTGGAGATCGACGGCAAGTCGGTGACTCAGAGTGGGACGGGCGACGGGCCGGTCGACGCGGTGTACCGCACGATCGCCTCCATGACCCAGACGAAGAGTAAATTGCTTATGTTCGGGGTCAATGCCATCACCGGGGGAACCGATGCGCAAGGGGAAGTATCGGTGAGGCTGGAAGAAGATGGTCGCACTGTGTCCGGTCACGGGGCTGATACCGATATCATTACCGCGTCGGCGCGGGCCTATTTGAACGCGCTTAATAAGTTGGCATATTTCGCTCTGAAACAAGCGGAGGGAATTCAGAAGGTCAGCTTGATTTGATCCGCGGCTGCACGGTAGATTCCTCAGTCCTCGCTGGCATCTCCGCGCCGGCTTTGACTGAGCGCGCCGCCCAGTGTCCCCCGTCGCAAGTATTCATCCGGAAGGATGCACGATGCTGAATACACATCTTCAACGCTGTCCGGAATTTCTAGCCGGAGACCATACGAGATTGCGGGAACTCTTGCACCCTGCAAAGGCCTCACTGGCATTAGGGTATAGCCTGGCGCACGGATCACTCGATCCGGGCAAGCAGTCTCTCTGGCATCGCTTAAAATCCTCCGAGGTGTACTATTTTATCGCAGGCCGCGGCGTGATGAGCATCGAGGAAGAATCCACAAATGTCGAACCGGGCTCGGTGATCTATGTGCCGCCGGGTGCCAAGCAGTCATTATTGAATAGCGGAACGAATCAGATGGAGTTTCTCTGCCTGGTCGATCCAGCCTGGACCGCGGAGGATGAGGCAGTCGTTGAATAGACGAGAGGAGATGGATAGGTGAAAGCGAGAATCGCAGTCTTGGCCGGAGACGGAGTGGGCCGGGAAATTATTCCGGAAGCCGTTAAGGTCTTAAAGGTGGTCGCCGAGCGCTATGGCCATAGCTTCGAATTTTCAGCCGGCGCTGTCGGCGGCTACGCCATCGATAAAGTCGGGGTCCCATTGCCGCAGGAGACACTGTTGATTGCGAAACAAAGCGACGCCGTGTTGCTGGGAGCGGTTGGTGGTCCAAAATGGGAAGGTTTGGAATATAGCCTTCGTCCGGAGCGCGCTTTACTTGGCTTACGGGAACAACTTGGGCTCTATGCCAATTTGCGCCCCGCTAAGCTGTACCCCATGCTAGCCGATGCCTCCAGCTTGCGACCTGAGGTCATTGAGGGGATCGACATGCTCGTCATCCGTGAGCTGACCGGAGGGATCTATTTCGGCAAGCCGAAGGGAATTGAAAAAATGTCCGGCGGTGGGGAACGCGGTTTCAATACTGAGGTCTATACGACGGATGAAATTCGGCGCATTGCGGTAGTGGCCTTCGACGCGGCGCGCAAGCGCAGGAAGAAAGTCACTTCGGTCGACAAGGCCAATGTACTGGAGTCGTCAGAGCTATGGCGGCGGGTGGTGACCGAGGTGCAGAAAGACTATATTGACGTGGCGTTGAGCCACATCTATGTCGACAATTGCGCAATGCAGCTAGTGCGTAATCCGCGACAATTCGATGTGTTACTGTGCAACAACATCTTCGGCGATATTCTCAGTGACGAAGCGGCAATGTTGACCGGGTCGATCGGTATGTTGCCCTCCGCCAGTATCGGAGCCAAGGTCGGGCTTTTCGAGCCGATTCATGGCAGCGCGCCGGACATCGCCGGAAAAAACATCGCCAATCCGATTGCGACCATTGCCTCCGCGGCGATGATGCTCTCCTATGCGTTTCGTTTGGATAAGGAAGCCGAAGCGATAGAGCAGGCGATCGTCAAGACGCTTGAACTGGGATTTCGCACCAAAGACATTCATGCCGAAGGTATGCGGCTGGTCGGCACAACCGAAATGGGCGATGCCATTGCGCGCAACCTCGCCTCGTGAATCAATGACACGCCCGATACCATCCGTAATCATCGAGACGGTGGCCGGAAACGGCGAGCCAGGCTACACCGGAGACGGAGGACCGGCTAAAGCGGCTTCGTTAAACGAGCCGAAAGGTCTCTGTGTGGACCAAGCCGGAAATCTCTACATCGCCGATTCTGAAAATCACGTCGTACGACGTGTCGATCTAAGGACGGGTGTGATTACTACCGTTGCAGGCATCTGTCCCGCCGGTATGACTGGACCGGTTTCCTCGCCACCTGCTGCGGAAGTTCCGGTAGCCGAGGACGAAGATCCCTTTGCCGATATCTCGGGGGATGCGACAAAGGCCTATTCTCAAGTTACCGATCTCAGTGGAACGGTACGCTACGTCACCGGAGGCCGGCTCACCGTAGAGCACGATTCCGGTGATGGCGGCCCTGCCCGTCGAGCTCGGCTGAACTTTCCCAGCGCCGTGGCCGTCGATCGATTCGGTAACTTGTACATTGCCGATACGATGAACCATCGAGTGAGACGAGTCGATGCGACGACCGGCGTGATTACCACGATTGCGGGAACCGGGCAGGCGCGCTATTCCGGCGATGGCGGTCCCGCGGTTCTTGCGGCGCTCAACGAACCGACTGGTCTGGCCGTCAGGGACGAGGCTTTGTATATCGCCGACCAGAGCAACAATCGTATACGTCGCGTGCAACTCTCCACGAACGTCATCACGACCATCGCAGGAGATGGAACAGCGGCCTATAGCGGAGATCAGGTTCCGGCCGATCAAACTAGTTTGTCGGGGCCAAGCGGCGTGGCGCTAGCAGGCAAAGAAACCCTATACGTGGCCGATACCTTTAATAGCCGAATTCGCTCCGTCGATGCGGCGTCGGGGCAGATTGCGACCGCGGTTGGCGACGGAGGAACGTATCGCTATCAAGGGCCAGATGAGCCCGATTCGCTGAGTCTCTCCAGGCCGACCGCAATCGCCGTCGATCACGACGAAAGATTGTACCTCACCGATTCGGACAGTCACTTGATTCGTGTTTGGGATCCTCAGACGAAGACTATTAGGCGCTTGTCCGGCACCGGCATGCCGCAGTTCGGCGGGGACGGCGGCGATGCTTTGGCAGGAAGTCTTAATTACCCTTTCGGTGTGGCAGTCGGTGCGAACGGGATCGTCTACATCGCAGATACATTCAACCACCGCATCAGAGCTCTGACCGCGATTGCGTAAGGACAGCATCATGTTGAAGAAGAAAAAGGCTTACACGGTGGCTGTGTTGGGAGCTACCGGGGTTGTTGGGAAGGAAAGTCTTGAGATTTTGGAAGAACGTAAGTTTCCTCTCGAGACGTTGCGCTTGTTTTCTTCGAAACGGTCGGCCGGCGAGGTTCTGTCGTGCCAGGGTAAAGAGTACAAGGTGGAAGAGTTGACGGAAGCGTCTTCTTTTGCCGGGGTGGACCTTGCCTTTGTGTCCGCGACGGATGCGATAAGCCGGGACTATGGCGCGCGGTTGGGTGCGGCAGGCGTCGTGGTCATCGATGATAGCGGAGTCTTTCGCATGGATCCCGATGTGCCGCTGGTGGTGCCAGAGGTCAATGCGGCTGCGCTGCGATCGATGAAGCGCGGCATTGTGGCCATTCCCAATTGCACGACGACCCCGCTCGTCATGGCGCTCAAGCCGCTTCGCGATGCTGCCGGCATCAAGCGGGTTGTGGTGACGACGTTTCAGTCGGTGTCTGGAACGGGGTCAGCGGCGATGGATGAATTAGTCGATCAGACGAAAGCGTTGATCTCCTTCCAAGATGTGAAGGTAGAGGTCTATCCCTATCAAATCGCATTTAATCTCTTGCCGGCTGTCGGCTCCTTCGGTGAAGGTGGCAATTGCTCAGAAGAGGTCAAGATCGTCCGAGAAACGAGAAAGATTCTTGAGATGCCCTCCCTGCGGGTTACGGCGACTACTGTGCGAGTCCCGGTATTGCGCTGCCACTCTGAGGCCGTCAATGTCGAACTCGAACGGCCGTTGAAGGCGAACGAGGCGCGAGCCGCACTTGCAGAGATGCCAGGAGTCATCGTCTACGACGACCCTTTGAAGAAGCTCTACCCCATGCCGTTCGACGTCTCGGGCAAAGATGAGGTGTATGTGGGGCGGGTCCGGGAGGATGAATCCATCACCAATGGATTGAACCTCTGGGTGGTCAGCGACAATCTTCGAAAAGGCGCTGCTCTTAATGCCGTTCAAATCGCTGAATGTTTGATACAATGAATAATGGTACCCTGGAGCGGCGTGGGTCGCTGGTTGATCATCGTGGGGCTGGCCCTCGCCGCATTGGGAGGGCTGCTGGCGCTGGTAGAAAGATGGCCAGGAGTCGCCTCCACGTTCAGCTGGATCGGTAAGTTACCCGGCGATGATTCCATCACGCGCGAGCGGTTCAGTGTCCATGTCCCGATCGCGACCAGTCTCGTGCTCAGCATTCTGTTAAGCCTCCTTCTGTACGTCCTCTCATGGCTCTTTCGCCGGTGAATCAATCCAGTCTCAAAAACCTGCCACTCATAGCGGGTAGCCTCTTCGTATTGCTTGTCTGTGCGCAGCCCGTCTTTGCTGATTCCATTCGGGTGTTAGTGGCCCAAGAGGTCACGATCCTGGAGGTAAGTTCTGATGGTGACCTGGCCCTCGTGACTGAGGCGGGCGAGACGAAAATGTTCCGATCTCCGGTCCACATTTCAGCCCGAAGCGATGGATTTCACGTTGATAGTCGGCGAGTGGCCGGAGGGCAGGTCGTGATTCGGCCTTTCCGAAATACTCTTTCGCTGATGATGACGCAAGGCAGCGCGATCGCCCATGGCCCCGCGCTTTCCATTGGTGGAGTCGTCCGTGTGTTGCGCAAGGGGCGCACGCTGTCTGTCGTGAATCAGGTGGATTTAGAAGAGTATGTGAAGGGCGTGGTGCCTTCTGAGGTGAGCTCTGCCTGGCATCCGGAAATGTTGAAGGTGCAGGCGGTGGCGGCACGGACATATGCGCTGTATAACAAAATGCTGAGCGCCGCCCGGGAATACGATGTGATGTCCACCATTCAAGACCAGGTCTATCGTGGACGATCCGGTGTCGACCACCGTGTTGAAGAAGCCGTCGAATCGACGAGAGGCATTGTCGTCACCCATCTGCAGGCACCCATTTATGCGGCCTTTTCATCCACGGCAGCGGGCCCGACCGAAGACGCCGTCAATGTGTGGGCAAACAAAGACCTGCCCTATCTTAAAGGCGTAGAATGTCCGTTCGATATCGAATCACCATACTACCAATGGAAAGCCAGCGTGAAGATCGACCAGCTGGAACAGAACTTACGGCGCCAGGGATTTTCCGTCGGAACGATCGCCACCATCACTCCGATTGTCTATAGTCGTGCCGGACGGGTGGCGCGACTCCGGATTCTCCATTCGGTTGGCGAGACGGTGTTACGAGGGGAGGACCTTCGTAAGGCGGTGGGATATACCGTCATTCCGAGTACTCAATTTGAAGTCGAATCGATCGGAGCCGACGTAGTGTTTACTGGTTATGGCGCGGGCCATGCCGTGGGCCTTTGTCAATGGGGCGCAAAGGAATTGGCGGAACTCGGCTATTCATATGACAGTATTCTCCAGTACTACTATCCAGGGACGGAGCTACACAACGCGGCCTTGTCGCAGTTAACCGCTCCGGCCATTCCAACCCCCTGATGTTGCTTAGCGAGTTTGATTTTCCTTTCGATCCGGCCTTGGTGGCTGACCATCCGGTCATTCCGCGTGATCGCGCGCGGATGCTGGTATTGGAACGCGTGAGTGGGGCGCGGAGGCACCATCATGTTGCCGATCTTCCGTTTCTCCTGCAACCCGGCGACCTTGTGGTGGTGAACAATACTAAGGTCATGCCGGCACGGGTCCCGGCTCATGTGCGCTCCACGGGCAAATTGATTGACCTGCTCTTTGTTCAGGATCTGGGGCAGGATGTATGGGAAGTGTTTATCAAGGGTCGATTCCGTCCTGGTTCCAGGATAGTCTTTCCCGACGGCGGCGAGGGGGAAATTCTGGAGCGGAGCCAGGCCCGAACTACGTTAAGATTTACCGGCCAGGCGAGCGCGTACGATCTCATGCGGCAGCCGGCGCAATGCCGCTCCCTCCCTACATTAAACGTCTGCCCACGCAGGATGACCTGCTGTGGTACCAAACCATGTTTGCGCAGCGTGAAGGCGCCATCGCTGCACCTACTGCCGGCCTGCATTTTACGCGCGACCTAGTAGCGGCGTTAAAGAGAAAGGGCATTGAACTGGCGGAAATCACCCTGCACGTTGGCCCCGGCACATTTCGAAGCGTGAAAAGCGAGCAAATTGAGGACCACCGGATGCTAGCGGAACGAGTCGAGGTGTCTGATGATACTGTGGAGCAGATTCGCCGGGTCCGAGCGCGGGGGAATCGTGTGGTGGCAGTCGGAACGACCGTGGTGCGCGCGCTGGAAACCTGCGCACGGGGCGGGGCTGGCATCGTACCATTTCAAGGGCCGGCCGAGCTATTCATTACACCGGGGTTTGAGTTTCAGGTAATTGACGCGCTGGTGACAAATTTTCACTTGCCGCGAACCACCTTGTTGATGCTGGTCTCAGCTCTGGTAGGAGTCTATCCGCTTCGCGAAGCCTACCAAGAGGCGGTGGCGAAACGCTATCGGTTCTATAGCTATGGCGATGCGATGCTGATTGGAACGGGGTGGGCAGACGCTACATAAGCTCTTTATGAATCTTGACCGGTACCTTGCTCTTCATAGATTCGGTGTAAGCCATGAGCGCCCGCTGCTGTTTTTGAAAGAGGAAGCTCTGAAAAATCCGCTCCTTCGCAGCATCCACCTTGGCAGGATCGGTTTCACCCTGACGGGTGACGAGGGCCTGTGCTTCTGAATATTCCGAAGGCGTGAGGGCCACCGCATCCATGACGACCAAGCGAGCTTTGTTGGTGAGAATATCCTTGGCTTCCATCGCTTCAAAGGATGAGGGGGTCAAACGATTTGCCGCCAGCAGTCTGCGATAGGCCTCGGGGTCGAACGTGCCATTCCGCTGGAATTCCGTTCGTTGCATAATCGCTTTACGGAGATCGTCGTCCGACACCGTGAGCCCCATGTCTTTCGCCACATGCAACCACATGCGGTTGTCAATGAGTTGCTCCAGCACGAACTGTTTGAGGAATTCATCCTTGATGTCGGTTTGACCTTTGTCTTTGTAGAACCGGTATGTATTTTCGTAGGCGCGACGAAATTCATCCAGCGGGACGGCTTGATCCCCAACGGAAGCCACAACGTTGCCGCTCTCTTGACCAAATCCCCACCATCCCATGGTGATGACAAACGCGAGGGCAAGAACGCCCATGATGGACTTGAGAAACCACGGATAGTCATGCGCTGCTTCGCGTAACAATTTGATCATCGAGATCGCCTCTTGTCGGCACGGCTCCATGGATTCTACTCAGGTGCCGGCAATAAAGGCAAGAGGAGGAGAAGGGCGACTGCTGTGCGAGAAGATTGCGACTTTGTTTGTGCGGATGGGCGAGATTTGCTATAGTGACCCTCAATCGGGGAGATCTTCATTGGCGGAGGTGGCAGCCGGGCAAAGCCCATTCGAACTGGGTGTCTATCCGAAGGCCCAGGTACTGAACCGATTCATCGCCAAGGTGATTGACCTCCTGCTCGTGGCTGCGGCCAGTAAACTGGTGCCGCCGGTGGGCATTCTTGTCGGCCTTGCTTACATCTTATTGGCCGATGGATTTGGGGGCGGTCGTAGTGTCGGGAAGCGGTTGATTGGGTTGCAAACCATTGTGCCGCACACTCGCGACCCCGCAGGATTCAGAGAGTCAATTATCCGCAATCTGCCCTGTGGCCTAGCCCAATTGGCATTTGAGGTGCCTTATGTGGGGTGGATCGGATGGGGCGCCGTACTTTCACTTGAAGCACTTTTGGTTATGGGGAATGAGCAAGGTCGGCGATTAGGTGACGAGATCGCGAAGACTCAGGTACTTGAGAGTGGACAGCTTGATGTACCGGATTGAATAACTCGATCGGCGTTGATGGCAAGAAGCGCGTGAAGGGAGAGTCCCAGTGGGCTTCATGAGTGACATGTTCGGATGGTTCTCCAACGATCTCGCGATCGATTTGGGGACGGCGACGACCCTCGTGTATGTTCAGGGGAGGGGCATTGTCCTTAATGAGCCTTCCGTGGTCGCCGTCGAAAAAAAGACGGAACGGGTGATGGCCGTAGGCGCCGATGCGAAACGCATGTTGGGACGCACGCCTGGCAACATCCTTGCCGTACGTCCGATGAAGGAAGGCGTCATTGCTGATTTCGAAAAAGCGGAAGCCATGCTGAGCCACTTCATTCAGAAGGCTCATAATCGGACGGCATTCGTGCGGCCGCGCATTATCATCGGCGTACCGTCGCGCATTACGCAGGTAGAACAGCGCGCCGTTCGTGACTCAGCCGAGTTGGCGGGGGCCCGCGAAGTGTACTTGATCGAAGAACCGGTGGCGGCAGCTATTGGGGCGGGACTGCCGATCACCGAGCCGTCCGGTAATATGGTCGTGGATATCGGCGGCGGCACGACTGACATCGCGGTCATCTCGCTTGGCGGCATCGTGTACAGCGAGTCGGTCAAGGTGGCGGGTGATCGGATGGACGATGCCATCATGAACTACATCAAGAAAAAATATAATCTCCTCATCGGGGAGCATATGGCGGAGCGTATTAAGTTCGAAATCGGCTCAGCCTACCCGTTCGAGGAACGCAAGACCATGATGATCAAAGGACGTGATTTGATTTCAGGCATCCCTCGAACGTTGGTGGTGGATGATGCTGAAATCAGAGAGGCGTTGCAGGAACCTATTGGAACGATCGTGAATGCCATCAAGGTGGCGCTTGAAAACACACCACCTGAATTGGCCGGAGACATCATCGATCGCGGTATCGTGCTCACTGGCGGCGGATCTTTGCTTAAGGGAATGGACACTCGGTTTCGTGAAGAAACAAATCTTCCCATCATTACGGTCGATGACCCACTGACCTCCGTGGTCTTGGGGGTTGGGAAGATTCTGGACGAGTTGGACCTCCTTCGCAAGGTATCAGTGATGTCGCAGTGTAGCACCGCACGATGAACTCCATCCTGAGAGTGGATGGCTAGTTCGCGTTCGACATACGGCACCAGACGCCTCGCCATAGTGCTGTTCGCCCTCTTGATTGCCGCGCTCTTTCTTCTTCCTAGTCAAAGTGAGGGGTTACTGCAGTACGTCGGGGGACCGCTCGGACAGATCCTCAGTCTTCCGCTCGCCGCATTTTCAGCTCTTGATCACGGTATTTCTGAAACATGGGATGGCTACCTCGCCTTGCAGGGCGTCCGTGAAGAGAACCGCCAGCTTCGTCGAGATATCGAATCGCTCAAAGGAATAAATAATCAGTTGCGTGACTCCGTGTCGGCCACGCAGCGATATGCAACTCTGCTGAACTTCACACAACAGTCGTCTACTCGCACTGTCGCGGCCCAAGTGATCGGGAGGGACGCGACAAACTGGTATCGAGGCGTGATTCTGAACAAAGGCGAAAGCGATGGTGTTCGTACGGAAATGGGGGTCGTCACTCCGGCCGGTGTCGTCGGCCGTATAGTAAAAACGAATTCGACCTCGTCGGTCGTCTTGTTGGTCACCGATCCGAACAATGCGATTGCAGGCTTGGTGCAGCGGACTCGCGACGAAGGCATTGTCGAAGGCACGAGCCATGGGCGCGCACGCCTCAAGTACATTCCCCTCCTGTCCCGAGTCCAGCCCGGCGATCGAGTGGTGACGTCGGGCCTCACAGGTTCTTTTCCCCGGGGTTTGGCGATCGGCGGATTGACGCAGGTGGAAAAGTCAGAGGGAGATTTATTTCAATCCGCAGAAATCGAGCCGGAGGTCGACCTATCAAAGCTGGATGAGGTGCTGGTCATTACGGCGCCCTACGAAGGTGCCGACGCGGCACAGAAACTCCTGCAGGAAATCCACGGGGATCGAAAGAAGCCATGAAGTTTGTCGTCTATGCGCTACTGGCGATGGTGGTGGTACCACTACAAACAACCCTGTTGCATTACGTCAGTATCCTCGGCGTACGACCCGATCTTGGTTTGATCGCGGCGTGTCTCGTGGGTTTTCTCGGTGGGGAGCTCGATGGTTTGATTCTCGGCCTTATTTTGGGGTGTTTCCAAGATATGCTGTCTGCCGGAGAGCTGTGGATCAATGTCGTGACGAAGGGAGGGGCCGGGTTTCTCGCCGGCATGGCGGGACGCCATATGGCCCATATCACTCCGGCTGTGTTGACGGTGGGCCTCGTTGTCATCTCCTGCTTGTCCAGCGGAGTCTTCCTTTACGCGATGAATCCGGCGAGCATTGATGATGTTTGGATGGGAGTCCGTTCGACCGTGCTGGTGCAGGCCGGATATGACGCCGCCATTGGAGCGGGTTTGTATCTGATGTTTCGGCGACGCTGGTCGGATGATCGAATGGTGACAGAGGGAGCGCTGTAAGCGCATGCCTACCTTGCAACGACGTGTGGCGAAGGGCTGGGGATGAGGCCGTGATAGGGTTTAACGATTCCGACCTTCTCGACCTTCAGCGGCGACTTGCCATCCTGCGCGTAGGCCTTCTGTTGGTGGTGGCACTGTTGGCTCTGCGACTGTGGCATCTACAAATCCGGGAAGGCCCCTATTATCGCGACCTGTCCGAAAACAACCGGACACGGTCGGTCGTGCTTGAACCGGCCCGGGGGCTTATATTTGATCGGAATGGCATTTTGTTGGCGAACAATGTACCGAGTTTCGCTTTGTATGTCACATTGGAAGACGTGAAGGATCGTCAAGGTTTGGTCGCACAGCTGGCCTCTTTGCTTGGCCTAGATCCAGAGCTCGTTCAGAAGAAACTGTCGATCGGAAAAGGAAGCAAGCTGCAGCCTCGCAAAATCAAGGATCGTCTGACACTGCGAGAGGCCACGTTAATCGAGTCTCACCGTTTAGACCTACCAGGCGTGATGGTTCAAGTGGAATCGCAACGGAATTATCCCGGCGGGGTGGTCGCCGCGCATCTGTTGGGTTATGTAGGAGAGGTGTCGGCGGAGCAACTCGAAAGGGCCGACTTTGCGGATCTCCATCAAGGCAGCATCGTGGGGCAGTACGGAGTGGAAAAGTCCTTTGACCGGCAGGTGCGCGGCCGGGCGGGACAGAAGAGCGTTGAGGTAGATGCGCTTGGCCATGAGAAACGTGCCGTCGTGGCAGAGAAGCCGGTTGCAGGCGACGATCTCCATCTCACCATTGATGTCCGCTTGCAAAAAATCGCGGAAGATCTTCTCGGGGAGGAATCCGGGGCTATTGTGGCGCTAGACCCTACCACCGGAGACGTTCTGGCGATGGCTAGTCGGCCTGGGTTTGATCCGAATATGTTGTCGAAGGAGTTGACGAACAAACAATGGGTTGAAATAGTGCAAAATGAGGGACGGCCGTTGAATAACCGCGCGACGCAAGGCCAGTATCCGCCGGGATCAACCTTCAAGGTTGTGATGGCTGCGGCGGCCCTTGAGTCCAACACCGTGACGCCATCGACCATGGTTCGCTGCAACGGCGGCTACCAATTCGGCAATCGATTGTTTCGTGACTGGAAACCTGGTGGGCATGGTTCCGTCGACATGACCCAAGCGTTGATTCATTCTTGCGACGTCTATTTCTACACCATGGGCCAGCGCATGGGGATCGATACGATTGCCGAGTATGCGAAGCAATTCGGTCTTGGACAGGAATCCGGAGTGGAATTGGCCTCAGAGCGGGTGGGGATCGTCCCGTCTACGGCCTGGAAACAGAAGGCGAGAAATCAACCATGGTATCCCGGTGAAACCATTTCAGCCGCGATTGGTCAGGGGTATGTGACCGTGACGCCATTGCAGATGGCGAATGTGATCGGGACTGTGGCAAATGACGGCGTATTGATGAAGCCGAGGTTGGTGCAAGCTGTTATGAATCGTGCAACGGGCGAGCGCGCCGAATTTCCGCCCACGGTTCGCGGGAAAGTGGCGGTCAAACCGGCGACCATCGCCTTAATCAAAGAGGCATTGGCCGATGTGGTGACGAAAGGAACCGCGACTCGAGCCAAGTCCTCCCTGGTGACGATTGCGGGAAAAACCGGTACGGCTCAAACGGCGGCTCTCCGCACCGGTCCAGATAAAGATATTCCGAAGAAGTTTCGAGACCATGCGTGGTTTGTTGCCTTTGCCCCGGTTGAGGCGCCGCGCATCGCCGTGGCGGTTCTAGCCGAACACATGGGCCATGGCGGGTCCGCTGCCGCGCCCTTGGCGAAGGATGTCATTGAGGCGTACGTGAAAGCCTATCCCCACGTGCTCACTGGAGCCAGAACCGGTGGCCGAACGAAGGCACCTGCTTTGGCAACCGGAACACGACCGTAGACGTGATGATTGATCGTGTAATAGACAGTCGAGGGCTAGATAGTTTCGATCTCCGGTTCATGGGACTGATCGCGGTGATCCTGTCCGTGGGGGTGTTGTCGATTTATAGCGTGACACACTCTCAGGACACGTCCTTTCCTTATTACCTCAAGCAGCTCGTCTGGATTTTCTTAGGAACGGTCGCGTTTCTGGTGATGTATCTGTCCGATTATCACAAGATTGCTCGTTTGGCCTATCCGACCTATGCGGTGATCTTGATTCTGTTGGCGGTTGTATTGCTTATGGGCAAGTCCAGTCGCGGAGCCCAGCGATGGATTCCGATCGGTCCCTTCGCGTTTCAGCCGTCTGAATTTGCCAAACTCGTGTTGGTGTTGGTGTTGGCCTATTACTACTCCCGCGTCTCTCGGGTGGGCTGGTTGCAGCGAGTCGTCGTGCCGGGCTTGATCGTGTTGCCAGGGCTGCTGTTGATTCTCAAACAGCCGGACCTGGGCAGTGGATTAAGTTTTTTGGCTGTCTACGCGGCGATGTTGCTGATGGTTGGGGTGCGTTCGAAGGCGCTCGGGATTATTCTCCTGCTCTCCGTCATGTTATTCCCCTTTGTCTGGGAGATGGTCTGGGCCTCGCTGCACGATTATCAGCGTCAGCGCGTCATGGCGTTTGTCGACCCGGACTACGATCCGGGGGGGAAAGGCTATCACGCGTTGCAATCCAAAATTGCCATCGGCTCGGGTGAGCTGGCAGGAAAAGGGCTCTATGGCGGCACGCAAAGCCAGCTGAAGTTCCTGCCGGAAGGGCATACCGACTTTGTATTTGCTGTGTATGCCGAGGAGTGGGGCTTTGTCGGGGTGTTGGTATTACTGGCCCTGTTTATCGCGCTGATATGGGTCTCATTGGAAATTGCCGCGCGTGCGAAAGACACGCTGGGTGCCTTACTCGCGGCCGGCATTGTGGCGATGTTGTGTTTTTGCGTGGTGGTCAATATCGGAATGACGGCGGGTATGTTTCCTATCGTGGGAATTCCGCTTCCGTTGGTCAGTTACGGAGGCAGTGCGACCATCATGACCATGGCTTCATTAGGGCTGCTACTGAATGTAAAACGACGACGGTTGACCCTCTTTTACTAGGCCGTGCCTGGACAGGGGTTGACTTGATATGAAATAACCATGGAATCAAACCGGCGCCGGACCAACGGCGAGACGAGAAAGAACCCGGGCCATGTGTCCGCGTTCGTCTGCCGATCTGCCCGATTTGAGTGTAAAGGAGTTTGTATGGGGGTTGAGATAGCGATAAGCATAGCGCGGGAAGAAACCCGCGTGGCGGTCCTGGACAACGGGGTCGTCACGGACCTCTACGGAGACCGTGCCAAAGACCAAGATTTCGTAGGAAACATTTACAAAGGGCGAGTCGCGAAGGTGTTGCCCGGCATGCAGGCCGCCTTCATCGACATTGGGTTGGAAAAGGCGGCGTTTGTGCACGTGTCCGATCTCTCCATGGATTTGGAGTCCGGAGATACTCTTGTCGAAGGGGACGACGACGATAATAAGGACTCGGAGGTTCCGAAGCCGAAACGTCAAAACTCAAAACCGATCGAAGAGTTGCTGACTGAAGGCCAGGAAGTCATGGTGCAAATTTCCAAAGGGCCGATCGGTACCAAAGGTTCGAGGGTGACAACCTATGTGTCATTGCCGGGGCGGTATCTGGTGTTCATGCCGACGGTCGAGCATATCGGTGTGTCCCGCCGTATTCCTCGAGACGAAGAGCGGGCTCGGTTGAAAGAAATCATGAAGCGGGCGCGCCGTCCGGGGTTCGGATACATCGTTCGGACAGTCAGTGAAGGCGTGAAGGAAGAGGAACTGCGGTCCGACGTCGAATTTCTTCACGTCTTGTGGCAGGACGTGTTGACCAAGCGTGATCAGCAGCCGGCCCCCAGCCTCTTGCACAGCGACTTGAGCTTGAGTTTTCGGGTGGTGCGCGATCTTTTTGGGCGTCGGGTCGATAGGCTCTTGATCGATAATCGCGAAGAGTACAATGCGATCAAGAACTTTGTACAGCGATTTTCGCCTGAACAAACCTCGCGTATCCACTTTTATGACAAAGAGGAGAGTCTGTTCGACTACCTGGGAGTCGAACAGGAAATTGCTCGTGCCATGAGTCGAAAAGTATGGCTCAAGTCCGGCGGGTATCTGGTGATCGACCATACTGAGGCAATGACGGTCATTGATGTCAACACGGGCCGATTTGTTGGTAAACGCGATCAGGAAGAGACGATTCTTCGGAACAATCTGGAGGCCGCACGGGAAATTGCCTACCAGGTCAAGTTGCGAGGCATCGGCGGTATCATCATCGTGGATTTCATCGACATGGAGCGGGAGAAAAATCGCGACAAGGTCTATCATGCCTTAGTGGATGCCATGTCCTCGGATAAGGCTCGCACCAGAATTTCAAGAGTTTCCGATCTTGGATTGATCGAAATTTCGCGCGAGCGCGTTCGGGAAGACCTCCTCCGGTCGCTCTCTGAACCCTGCCACTATTGTGATGGACGTGGCTATACCAAATCGCCCATGTCGGTAGCTTACGAAATTTTCCGTGAGGTGCGACGACTCGGTCATGAAATTGAGCAGCAACGCGTCATCGTGGGCGCGCATCCAACGGTCGCGCTACTGCTTCAGGAACAGGAACAGCCCGGCGTTGAAGAGCTCGAACGGCGGTATGGCGCAAAAATTTTAATCACCCCCGATGAACGGTTGCATTTAGAGCAGTTTGACTTGGTCGTGATGTAGCTCGATCTTTCATAATAGTCTGGCCAGTCCTACCGCGGCAGGAACTGATGTGTAAGAGTGATTGGAAAAGCCTCTCGTTCTCGGCGGATACCCTGTGATTGAGCGCGGCCCCCGTGGCACTGGTACCGGCGTTGCACCCACGATGCGTGATGAGCTGAAACGATCGTGAGCAGCCGATCTCTCCGCCCTTGGTTTGTGCTCCGCGCCATTCCCGGTGTCGGAGATGCCATTCTTCTTAAGCTCGTACAGTCCTTGGGGACGCCGGATTCCGTCCTCGCAGCGACCCCAGCAGCATTGGAAGAGATCGGATGCCGCCCGCCTTTGATTGAAGCCCTTCGGCGCGGACCTGATGCGTTGGCGGTCCGACAACTTAATCAGGAATTGACCCAATTGGAGCGCCACAAGGTGACGGTGCTGACCTATTTGGATACGCAGTATCCGGCGCTGCTTAGAACCATCCCTGATCCTCCTCCCCTGTTGTATCTCAAGGGCACCTTGTTGGCTAGCGATCGTCATGCCATAGCCATTGTTGGTACGCGGAAGGTCAGTGTCGCAGGACGTGTCTTTGCCGAGGAGCTGGCTCGGGATCTGGCGGCCATGGGATTCACGATTGTGAGCGGTCTGGCGCGGGGGGTGGACGCCGCTGCGCATCGTGGTGCTCTCGCGGGGCAGGGGCGAACGCTGGCGGTGATGGGATGCGGGCTGGATCGCACATATCCGGCGGACCATCGGCACTTGCGCGAGGCGATCGAGCGCAGCGGAGCCGTCTTGTCTGAGCTTCCGCTAGGAGCAGCGCCGCACAGTTATCACTTCCCTCGTCGCAACCGAATTATCAGCGGACTCGCGTTGGGTGTCGTTGTGACCGAAGCCGCGATTGAGAGCGGATCACTCATCACGGCTCGATTGGCAGCTGAGCAGGGACGAGAAGTCTTCGCGGTGCCTGGTTTCGTAAACATTGAAAACAGCCGCGGGCCCAATAGCTTGATCAAGGACGGCGCGAGATTAGTAGAATCGGCGCGCGATGTGCTCGATGAATTGCGGCCGCAGTTGGATGCGGCATTTTGCAGCAGGCTTAACGCGCGAGTAAATGCCGAGCAGCCGGCTGACCTTCAGTTGGGAGCAGAAGAGACGTTGGTCTATGACGCCCTTCATGCGGTGCCGCAATCGATCGATGAAGTGATTCGAGTGACTGGACTTGCGGCATCTCAGGTGACCTCGATTTTGCTTGCATTGGAATTAAAAAATTGTATTCGGCAGTTACCGGGCAATGAGTATGTGCGGCTCTCCGGTGGAACTCGTTAGAAGATTGAGGCTGACAGGCGCTCGATATTTGTTATAGTGGGTATGATACTGTGCTGGTAGATGCTGAGGAATAAGCAATCTCATGGCTAAATCGCTGATCATTGTGGAGTCCCCGACCAAAGCGCGCACGATCACCAAGTATCTTGGTCGAGGATACTCTGTCATGGCCTCTGTCGGGCATGTCAAAGATTTGCCGACCAGTAAGTTGGGCGTGGATCTCGACAACGATTTTGAGCCGCAGTACGTGACGATCAAGGGAAAATCAAAAGTCCTCACTGATATCAAAAAGAAGGCGCAAGAAGTTGATACGGTCTTCTTGGCGCCGGACCCTGATCGCGAAGGAGAAGCGATTGCATGGCATATCGCGCAGGAGTTGGAAGGGAAAGGAAAAAAGAAGGGCCGCAAAATATATCGGGTTCTCTTTAATGAGATTACGGAATCGGCCATCAAGCGGGCGCTGAAATCACCCGGTGAAATCGACTTGAAGCTCGTGCAGGCTCAGCAGGCGCGGCGGGTCCTCGATCGTATCGTCGGCTATCAAGGCAGTCAGCTGCTATGGAAAAAGGTACGGCGAGGTCTCAGCATGGGCCGTGTCCAATCCGTGGCAGTGCGGCTGATTTGCGATCGTGAAAAAGAGCGGGAAGCATTTAGGGCGGAAGAATACTGGTCCATTGTGGCGCTCTTGGCCGGAGACAATCCGCCGGCCTTTGAAGCCAAGCTGCATTCCATCAACGGACAGGATGCGGACATCAGCACTGGTGAGCACGCGCAGCAAATTCTCAACGCCGTACAGGCCAAGGCATTCGTCGTCCATTCAATTGAGCGCAGGGAGAAGAAACGAAATCCCGTCGCGCCATTCATCACGAGCCGGCTTCAGCAGGAAGCTGCGAGGAAACTTCATTTCACGCCGAAAAAGACAATGACGCTCGCCCAGCAATTGTACGAAGGGATCGAGATCGGATCGGAAGGGGCGACAGGCCTGATCACCTATATGAGGACGGACTCTCCGCGAATATCACAAGAAGCGATGGAAGATGCCAGGGTGGTGATTCGGGAGCGATTCGGAGTGGAGTATCTGCCCGCTACCCCCAATGTCTACAAAACGCAAAAAGCTGCACAAGAGGCGCATGAAGCCATTCGGCCGACCTCCGCTGGGCGTGATCCCGAGACGATCCGCCAGTATCTCGAACAGGATCAGTATCAGCTGTACAAATTGATCTGGAATCGATTCATCGCTTCGCAAATGGTACCGGCGATTCTGGATGTGACGCGTGTAGACTCGAGTCCGGTGGGAACGCCGGATCGATATGTTTTTCGTACGACGGGCACAGTGGTCAAGTTCGCCGGGCACACGGCGGTATATTTGGAGGGAACGGACAAAGAACTGTCCTCGCAAAAGCCCAAGAGCGAGCAGGAGGCTGATGACGAATCGGACCGTCAACTTCCTGCGCTCAGAGAAGGCGAAGCGTTGCGTCTGGTGGCTCAGGAAGGCCAGACTATGCCCGGTTTCCTCTCCAAACAACATTTTACGCAACCACCGCCACGGTATAATGAGGCGCTGCTAATTCGGGAGTTAGAAGATAAAGGTATTGGTCGACCTTCTACATATGCCTCGATTATTTCCACGATTCAAGATCGCAAATACGTCGAAAAGGTCGAAGGACGCTTCCTGCCAACGGAGACTGGTCGGACGGTCAACGAGTTTTTGCTGAAGGGATTTCCGGATCTCCTCGATACCGAATTTACCTCCCATATGGAGGAACAGCTTGATGAAGTCGAAGAGGGCACGAAGCCTTGGGTTTCTGCTGTCCGGGAATTTTATACCCCTTTTGTGAAAGACCTTGAGCTAGCTCAGAGCATTCCAGGGCCCAAGGATATCGTCGAGCCGCCCACAAACCTTCCCTGTGAAAAATGCGGCCGCATGTTGGAGATCAAGTGGGGACGGAATGGGAAGTTCCTGGCTTGCCCGGGATATAAGGATGATCCTCCCTGCAAGAACACGCAGAATTTTGAAAAGTTGCCGGATGGGACGATCAAGATTGTTCCCAAATTGGAAGAGACGACCGACGAAAAATGCGAGAAGTGTTCGAGTCCAATGGTGGTGAAATCAGGTCGCTTCGGCAAGTTCTTGGCCTGTTCCGCTTATCCTGAATGTAAGACGACCAAACCAATCGCCTTGGGCGTCAAGTGCCCTCAACCTGACTGCGGCGGAGATTTGGTTCAGAAGCGCACCAAAAAAGGGCGGAACTTCTACTCCTGTAGCCGCTATCCGCAATGTGAATTTGCCCTATGGGATCGACCCATCAACAAGCCCTGTCCCAGCTGCCAGGCTCCGTTCCTCATTGAGAAAGTCAGTAAGCAGACCGGACGTTCTGTTCAATGCCGGAACGAAGAGTGTGGTTATCGCGACGCCGGTTGATCCGTGTGAATCGTACGTTCCTTCCTTTGTGTCGCCCCCATAGCCTCGGCCAGGTATACGTGTCGCGTTAAAGCCTTCATCCGTGTGCCCTTCAGCTGGTCATGTGCCTGACCAGATTCGACAATGAGATCTGTTTTCATCGGAATTGAGAATGGTAGTCATATATACGTAACTTAAGACTTGACAGAGACCCCGGATTGTTCATACATAGAATATAAGGTGTAACTAGCAGGCGAGCGGCCGAGGCGGTTGCTCGCGAGGCGATAACGGTTCTGTCGGAAGGAGGCAGCGATGAAATCCAAGCAGGGGGTGATCGAAGTTCTGAATAAGATTCTCACGGCGGATCTCACGGCCATCAATCAATATTTTGTGCATGCCAAAATGTGTTCGAATTGGGGCTATGATCGGTTGCATCACCATGTCCGGCAGCGGTCCTTTGATGAAATGAAGGATGCTGAAGAGTTGATTGAGCATATTCTGTATTTGGAAGGTGTGCCCAATTTGCAGCGTATGAATACGGTGCAGGTCGGGGAAACCGTGCCTGAACAGTTCAAGGCAGATCTGAAAGCCGAGCAGGAAATGTTGAATCTCTTGAGCGATGGCGTGGTGCATTGTACGAAGGTCGGCGACTTCACCACCCGGCATATGTTTGAAGATATGGTTAAAGATGTCGATGAGCACATTGATTGGATTGAAACGCAAATGGAGACGATTAAGCAGGTGGGCCTTGAAATGTATCTCTCCGAGCAGATCAAGAAAGAAAGCTGATCAGAATTATGAAAGCAAAAGAAGGAGTTCTCGAATTTTTGAATCAAATATTGAAGTCGGAATTGACGGCCGTTCATCAGTACTTGCTTCATGGGGCTATGTGCAAAAACTGGGGCTATGCGCGGCTTCACGAGCATTTTAGCCATCTGGCCGATGAGGAAGTCGGTCATTCCTCAGGTCTGATCGATCATCTTCTGTATCTGGAGGGCTCCCCTGAGGTGGGGCACGTCGACCAGGTTGGGGTCGGACGGACGGTCGCGGACCTCCTCAAGGCGGATCTTGAGTTTGAACGTGACGATGTGGAGTTGCTTCGTCAAGGTATCTCCCATTGTTCCAAGGTGAAGGATTTTACAACACGGCATTTGCTCGAACACATGATCATCGATACCGAAGAGCACATTGATTGGTTCGAGACGCAGTTGCGGACCATTGATCAAGTGGCATTAGAGATGTATCTGGCAGAGCACATTAAATCCAGTAAGTCCTGACTGCTTCATCGAGAAGGCCGGTCGCCTCCCTCCTATTAGTGGGAGGCCGGCCTCTTCGTAGACTGAACCGACTGATATCACTCTTGCCCCCAATTGCGCTTGTTTCGATTGAAAACGCGCAGCTGCTTCCTGCCACCTCCCTAAGTTATTACTCATTGCGTCGAAACGTTCGGTGTAGGGGCCTGGTAGTCGCACATGTTGCCGTATTCACTGCAAGCAGCAGGTCCCTTCCAGATCCCAGTGCTTGCTTAGCACTAGGGAGAGGTCGCTATCAATCTGGGTTAAGTAGTGGTGATTGCCGTCGAAGGTTGCAATGGGAACGGCCCGTGGGTTCTGTGATCCCCAGAAGTACACAGAAGGTCGTAAGCAGATTCGGGTCGAACTGTGTGCTGGAGGATGCGCGGAAGGTGGGTCGAGCAACGCAAATGATTTTCGAAAGGCCGGATATGACCTCGAACACATCCGTGATGGAGAGAATTGTGATCGATAAAGGAATGGAATGGCCAGTGATGTCGCCAGGGATAACCGATTCAGTCCCAGCTATCCTTCATCAATAGAGAGCCCACGATTGTGCTATACGATCTTGGCTGGGTTCACAAACTTTGGCCGCACTCACGTTGGAACGTCACGCTCAGTTAACTCATCAGTGCTCTACCCGTTTACCAGACATTAATGGTTGCTTCAGCACCCACATCTCATAGAGAGGAATGACCAGCATGATCAAAAATCCGGACGTCATGAGCGTATCTCCCGTGAGCATGGTAAGGACAAAAATAGGAGAGACGTAACTAATAAGCCATGGGGACAGCAAGTCGAGCGTGACTCCGCCGAATGAAATCCAGGTCGTCAACACCTTGAGCCGGTTGCTCGTATTGGTGAGATAGAGGACATGCACCAGAATCATAAACACTACGGGCATTGTAAACAAATGGAAGTGCGTGATCTCGGCAAGCTCACGGAATGACATCGGTTCGCCGAATGTCGCGTTGGACCCTCGATAATGATCGGCAATTCCTTGTGGCGACAATCCGGTCATGCTGTGAGCCCAGAAGAAGGAAAAGGCAAAGCCGGCCAACATCAAAGCGAGGAAAAACGTGTAGACGAGCCGAATATGGCGGTCCGAATCACGGAGACGAAAACGTGAGTTGAAGTTGCGCATCGCTGGTAGGGCTCAGTCTCCGAAGATCGATTTGAAAAAGCCCTTTTCTGATTTCTGGGCGGTCATCGAGTCGCTTCCGAGTCCTTGAGGCTTCAAGTACAATTCATCGACGAGCACCAGAACTCGTTTTATTCCGGCAGTCATTGAACGAACCGACATCGTCGCTCCGCTAATATTGATGATGTCTTTATTGATACGCACTGGGTCCAGTACCGATTTACCCTCATATTGCACGTTGAAGCGCTTGGTCCGCACCTCGCTCCCACGCGCCTCCCGGAAAACCAGTAACTCCACGTTTGAGACAAGCCCCTGCGCGTCCACTCCGACCATATAAGTCATGGGTTTATGTTTACCGATTGTATTCTGCACGAACGCATAGCCATCGATGTGCCCAGCGGTTTCGCCAATATACACATCAAAAGAGTCCTCAGGAAACTTCCAGCCGATGCGGCTCTCGACCACAGATTTTTTGTCCATGGGAACTCGTAACAGTTCCTTTTTGATATGCCCTGATTTAGGGAACATCAGTCTCACCGCATCTTCTTCCGTCAGATAGACCTCAGCCATCGTCATCTCTCGGTCCGTCAAATACCGTTTGAGTTCCGCATCCCACACCCGTTCGGCCCAGACACAGTTAGGGGAAAGAGGAAACAGCAGTGCCAGCAAGAAGATGAGCAGCTGAAAGATCATGTTGGTACGCATCCTTGCTCTCTTAACTTTGCGTTGATCCGATCGACGATATCATTCGTTGCATCTTGCGAAGGCTCCGTCGGCCACCATTTGGTCGCTTGCGAAGTTGCCCCGCCGCGCGCATGCCATCGCTGTCTGGTTTCCAGGACACTTACAGAAACCGCATCCCTCGTTTGTTTCACGGAAACATTCATACGCGCCCGCTCTCTATTGCCGAAGCCCTCACGTGAAAAAATTCCAAATGAGCGCTCTGTAAGGGGTGCGACGTCCGTCCAGGCGGTTTCAATCAATCCCGTTCCCTTGTTGGAGGAAGCGACAGATTGTCCTTGCATGACATCAAGCGTGGCATCCCACACGGCATCATAGGCGCACGCATAATTTTGCTCCCGGTCTCCGCTCAAGGTGGCACAGCCTGCACAGATCGAGAAAGTGATTATCATTGCGATACGCGAGATCAACACAGCAAACACGACTCCTTCTTATTCAGGCGATTCCTCTCTGTTGAGAGGAATCGCCCGTCCTCGGGTTAGAAATACGTTGCGGCTGAAACTACAACAGCACTGTCGTGAATCCGCTCTCCTGTGTTGGGGTTGAACGACTTCGGCAGATACTGATAGCTGATCTTAAAGACGGCATCTTCAACGGGACGATAGTTCAAGCCAAACGAAATTTGTTCAAGTTGGCCTTGGCTCTCGCCACGATTATCCATATTTAAGTTGACGCGGTCATATCGGACAACGGCGGTAAACGTGGAACCTTCCCCGAACCGCTTCGGAGAAAATTTTGTCAAGAAACTCGGCATGAAGTGGTAATTGCCTTGAATATAGAATCCCTGCATCCGTTGCGGAGGCGCCGCGAAAGAATTTAATGTGTTAAGGCCGGTGAGCAATGTGCCAGGGGTGGCAAACGTTGCACCCTGGACTGCACGGGAGTTTCCTCTTGAGTAAGCCCATGCTGCTTCGCCGAGGAGTTCAAATGGCCCTTTCTGGAGCGTCCAGTCAACGGCGGTGATACTCAGTGGGTTATAACTTGTTGAAGATTGATTGCCGTAGTAGCTCGACCCGGCAATTTCTACGCCGAGCATCGGACTGAAAGCCACTCGACCCGAGACCGCTTTCCCATTATTAATGTCCAAGCCGTCGTCGGAGGCACATTTGCGCTGTCTGGAATTCCGCGTTCCGTTTTCCTCACTGACTCGTGGAGAGCCATCTTGGTTGTATCCGCAAGGGCCGGTGGTCACATAGAACTCATAATCCAGCTTGCCGGTGCGACTTGGATAGAGCGTGCCATAGAACCCCACCCCGGTCTCGGCCATGGTTGATGGGATGATCAGCTGACTGACGAGGGGCCGATCGGTCAAATCGTTCAGAGGCGAATCGTGCAGCAAGTTAAACTTGCCGATGGGGACGAGGAGAATTCCTGCCCGGATGTTGAAGGGCTCATGTACCAGATAGTCAATATGGGCAAACTCCAAGCTGATTTCATTGTCGCTAGTTTCTCTAATGCCGTGTTCGATCTCGATTTCAGATGCGAACTTTACGTGTTCAGTAATGTCGGCATAGATGAAGGGGACGAATCGTTGCTGGTCGAATCCATTCGTCGTTCCGTTGCCAAAACCTCCGGTCTCTAGGACGGCTTTGTCGTGGGCTCGATATTGAATATCCATGTAGCCGCCCACGATAGCTTTGGGGGCTGATACGAACGGCTTGGCGTAGACCAGGCGTCCAGATCCGGTGGATCCGAAGGAGAGGGCCGGCTGACTCTCCGTTCGTCGCTCTCGTCCGACCTCCGGCAGTGATCCTACGCCGGGCTCAGAGTAAGGAGCCACGTTGTCACGCTTTTCGCCTACTCCCTCACGATGCTCGCGCTCTTGCAACCGCTGCTCTACGGCCTCATCGACTAGTTTTTTGATTTCCTCCGGGGTCATGTTTTCCGCCAATGCCGGCATAGCCGGTAATGCAGCCAGAATGAGAGCCCCGAGGATTGCCCGCATCTTCATGGGTATCCTCCATCCGCGAGTAAGGTTGTAGGTTGACTCGGGACTCAAAGGTCTCTGGTCTGTAGTGAAAACACTTGGGTACGATCGAAGCTCTGGACGTTTGCCGGCGACGATTCCTCCTTTCAATGGTCGAATCATGCTGTGACGGCGCTCCAGCCTTCGATTGAGGTGAATGGGATCACGACGATGCGTTTGCAGCGCTTACACTTCAGTTCGAGCCCCTGCTCCCGAACTTTGGCGATGAGCTGACCGCATTCACAACGAGTTTCAGTGTGCTGACAGGATGGAGTGGATATATTGTTGGCAATCATGTGCGAAATATTTATGTATGATGAAATTGAGAACGATTATTGGTATCTCAATAGGGAAAAGAATGTCAAGCATAGATTCTCTGCCGCTTAAGTGAAGTGCGTTTGCCGGACTGTTTACTTATAATTGCCACAGGAGACAGAAGTTTCTGACGTATTGCAAGAGCGGGGGTTCCAGCCATTTGCTTCGCGTTCCTTTCAACCGGCGTTGTAATGATTCCTCGCTCTAAGCCCACAGCTGCTGTAATTACCTGAATTAGTAAAGACCTGTTGGCCCAGCCCTGCGTTATGTGGAAATGAGTACGGCAGATGGCCGATACAGCGGGAGATTCGAATCCGGCGACGGAGCGTTGTAAGCTTTCTTCCTGCTGGAGCGCAATGATCTCACGCGTGTAATCAGTGGACGCTCTACGTGTCGATGGTTCAACATCCGTATTCACTTTCTTTGGGCAATGAGCCGGTGCTTTTCAGTGACTTGGCGATTCGCGATCGATTCGCCGAGTTGAGGAGGCAGTTTGCTCCTATCAATTGAGGCCGAAGACGACAACAGGAGCAGGGCAGGCAGGGTCGTAGTGTCATGCCCTCACGGGCAAACTTTCGCAACTGTTAATCCTTCTCCAACAAAAACGGAGACCGCTTATGAAGTGCTGCCCGATCCTCGGTATCCAAAGTGTATCCAGCGTCACCTCTGGTAGGGACGCATTCACACGGAAAGGACTCCGCGTTGCGCTGATAAGTGGTCTTTTCATTGCGCTACTGTTCGTGGCTGGATGTGTGAGTGATGGGGGTACCTTTGTTCCTGTTGTGGTCAAGCGCACGCAGATACATATGGGAACCCTAGTGGCTATTACGGCGGTCGCGACAAGTCGGCAATCGGCACAAGAGGCAACGTCGGTAGGGTTTCAGGAGGTTCGTCGTTTAGAAGGGTTGCTCAGCACTTGGATCGCGACCAGCGAACTCTCGCATGTCAACGAGGCGGCTGGCCTCAAGCCCATCCCAATCAGTCCGGATACGATGCGTATTCTGGAAGAGGCTATCGAGATGGGACGGTTGACGGAAGGCGGCTTCAATATTCTCATAGGTCCAGCAGTCGAAGCCTGGAGCGTTTTGGACCGACAAGAGATTCCATCGGAGCTGGCGTTACAAGCGGTTCACTCCCTCATGGATCTGAGATCGCTTCATCTTAACACCTCACAGGGAACCGTCTATCTGACCAAGGCTGGCATGCGAGTTGATGTTGGCGGTATCGGTAAGGGATATGCCGCGGATATGGCTGTTGCAGCGATGAAGAAGGCTGGCGCAACTGCGGGAGTCGTCGCGTTATCAGGTGATATCAAGACTTTCGGCAGACTGCCCGACGGAGCCATGTTCCCGTTCGGCATTCGACATCCGCGACGGGAAGGAGCGGTGTTGGCGTTTGTCGACCTGCAGGACGAGGCAATCTCAACAGCGGGAGACTATGAACGGTATTTTGAACGAGATGGGGTGCGATACCATCACATTCTTGACCCGGTCACTCTGCAGCCTGCTCGGGACTGCCAAAGCGTCACGATCGTCGCTCGCGACGGAATCACGGCCGATGGATTGGATACCGGGGTCTTTGTGATGGGGCGAGAGCGAGGCCTGGCGCTGATTGAACGGTTGCCGGGAGTTGGCGCGGTCATTGTAGATCGTGATGGTAAGGTTTGGATATCTTCCTATCTGAAGGGAAGGGTCAGAATCGTTCGAAGCGATTAATTTGAAAGCCGCCTTTACCGCTAGCCCTCTGTCCATCGGGTTGAAGTCGTTCTGTCACCGAAGTTCTGACCGACCGAGGGATCACTGAGAAGCATGATGGCGCTGGCGATGTTTTACTTTCTGCTAAAACAGGGTTGAAGGCGGTGCCAGGCTGATTTTGTCTCCCATAGAACGGTCAGCACGATAACGCTGGCATGTAGGCACAGTGGACGATCCACGAACTGCACGGATGGACCACCATCGCCGGGTACACCGGGATGATGGCAGTCACAACCGAACCACCTCCAGGCTCACTGACTGAAATCCCAATCCCCGTATCTCATCTACCACCGCGACAAATCGCTCCAATACAGTAACTTTGTCGGCTCGTACGACGACGAGGGACTCGCGCGGGTGCGCGAGGAGGACGGTCTTGAGTCCATCCGGCGGAATCGGCCGATCGTTTAAAAAAAGTTCGCCATTTGCTGTCAGCGTGACCACCACGGGCACATCCTTGCGATCTCCTGCCTCCTTCGCTTTCGCGAGATTCACCGGGATCTGACCCGTGCTGATAAAGGTTGCCGTCGTCAGCACAATGACGAGCAACACCAGCATGACGTCCACCAACGGGATCACATTTATCTGATTGACCTCACGTTCCATGTTGGGTCCTGTACATAGTCAGAAGTTCTGCCACGCGGCGGCGTAACACGTTGTTCATCACGACACAGGGAATAGCGACCAGCAGGCCGACGGCAGTTGCTTTCAACGCGAGGCTCAAGCCGATCATGATGGTATTGACGGCCATTGTGCCTGATGTGCCCATGGTGTGGAATGTCATCATAATTCCCAGAACGGTGCCCAGTAATCCGATATAGGGGGCATTGGCGGCAACCGTACCGATGATGACGAGCCTTTTTGTCAGCGCCATTTCAAAGGTCTGCGCATCAGAAAATTGGGATAAATCCACGCGTCGATAATACAGCCACCGCTCGACGGCGACCGCCACTGACCACACACTCAACGCAATCAGTAGGCCGATGATTCCATATTCCACTGCATTTTTCAGCACGTCCATTCGCGGATCCTCCACCTCTCAATGTTGCCGGAATTTCTGTGGGTCTAGCTATGCCTGCTTAAGATTAAGCTGAACCATTTAGGGCGCAAAAGTGCATGCAGCCGTCGACGGATCCGCATGTGATCCGGATGGCTGTGGGAACAGCACGGTATGTGATGCCACCACTCGCAGAGCAATCGCCGTTCCCACTTCATACAGGCTCAATGACGATTCGCTGCTGTGGACGATGTGTCCTGATCGGAGTTGGATGGTGTACAAATTCTCGGACCCTTTGAATTGTCTGCCCAGGATGTGCGCATTGGCCCCCTTCGTCGGCACCATATGAATATCGTCCGGGCGAATCATGACAACCACGTTGGTGCCTGTGGAGAATTTCTTGGTATTGGGAAATTCACCGATATCGGTGGTGACCAGGTTCTTCGTGACGATACCCGGAATAAAATCCGCTTGCCCGACGAAGTCGGCGACGAATGGAGTCGTCGGCAGGTGATAAATCACCTCGGGTGTGTCGACTTGTTCCAGCCGTCCACGGTGCAAAACGGCCACCCGATCCGCCATGGCAAATGCTTCGTCATGGTCATGAGTGACGAGAATTGCAGTCGTTTTGGTTTGCCGAAGGAGGGCATGGAGGTCTTGCCGCATGCGACTGGCCATGTCGGGATCGAGATTGCTGAACGGTTCGTCCAGCAGCAGCAATACTGGCCGCAGAGCTAGCGCGCGCGCCAATGCGACGCGCTGCTGTTGGCCGCCGGACAGCTCGTGTGGATACCGATGTTCGAGCCCGCGTAACCCCGTCAGCGAAAGGAGTTCATCGACGACAGCCTTCTGTTGAGATCGTGAAAGATGACTGAGGCCAAAGACAATATTTTTCTCAACACGCAGATGGGGAAAGAGCGCGTATTCCTGAAACACCATACCGATGTGCCGCTGTTCGGTCGGAACCATCATGTCCCTCGAAGAGACGAGCTGCCCCGAGAGGGCGATGGTGCCGGAAATGACCCGCTCAAAGCCAGCGATTGCGCGCAGGATGGTGGTTTTGCCGCATCCGGAAGGGCCTAACAGGCTTAGGATCTCTCCCTGGTGGACCGCCAGGGTAATGTGTTCGACAGCAGGCCGGGTTGGCTCGTACGCGCAAGAGATATCTTGTAGTTCGAGGACGGGTGAACGGGAGGGAGTCAGATCTTCCTGCACAGGGCTGGCAGTGTAATCCGGTCGCTTCTCGGGATCCAATTCGGTTACACCATTCATGTGACGACCGCCTGGTGACGGCCGCGCCAATCCTTTGCGACCAGCAGTAGCAGAGCCGGCACACTCAGCAACACTATCAGCAGGGCGGAAGGCGCCGCCAGCTGATAATACTCCTCACTGGCTTCAAGCCAGACGCGAATGGCCAGTGTATCAAACCCGACCGGACGTAACAGTAAGGTGGCGGGAAGTTCCTTCATGGTCTGTAAAAACATTAGGACCCAGGCCGTGACACAGCCATTTTGAATAAGCGGGAGGGTGACGCGCCACAGCGTCTGCCGAGTGGTGCACCCTAAGGTTCGCGCGACTTCTTCCACATTGGGCGTCACCTGTTGCAAGGCCGGTTCCAGGGATTGCAGCCCGACGGGGATGAAATGCAGAATGTAAGCGACGAGTAACACAATCACCGAGCCGTACAGAGCTGGTGCAAAACGGGTGAAGAGCACCAGGACGGCGAGGGCGATGACGGGGCCGGGGAGGGCGTATCCTGCATAGGCCGCTTGGAGACAGGCGAGGTTGAGTCGTGAAGGTCGGCGGCTGGCCAGGTAGGCTAATGGGAGACCAATCAGGACGGCACCTCCGGCTGCCAAAGCGGATAACATGCTGCTATTCCAGACAAAGCCAAAAAATCGTGCATCGACCGCTCCTTGGGAAACGGCTGCGACGCTCCATTGAATCAGCATGAGGGCTGGAATTCCAAAGGAGGCTCCAAAGACCACCAGCACATAGAGCGTAATGAGGACGGTGCCCATGATACCTTCGCGACGTCGAGTCGACGTGCGATACCGGCCGGATGTTTGATAGAAGCGGCTGCGTTGGCGAAACCATCGTTCCGTCACGAGGAAGACTATGGCCATCACCACGAGCAGCAGGCTGAGGATGCTGGCGGCGCTCTGGTCGTAGCGGCCGGTCATCTGCTGATAGACCGCATAGGTGAGCGTTTGATAGCGAAGCAGGGAAACGGCTCCAAAGTCCGAGACAACATATAAGATGACTAGGGCGAGCCCTGCGGCAATAGCGGGACGAATAAGCGGCAGGGTAACTCGCCAGAGTACACTCCAACCTGACACGCCGCAGGCGCGTGCCACCTCCTCAAACGAGATGTTGAGATTGAGGAGCGCACTTCGAGCGAGCAGGTAAACGAAAGGAAAGGTATCGAGGGCCATGATCAGGGTCACGCCAAGGAAGCTTTGGGGAGAGAGGAGTCTCGCATCCTGACCCACGAGCGACTGCCACCACTGCTCTGCAGGACCCCCCATCCCGAGCAGATGGGCATAGACGTAGGCCAGCACGTAGGTCGGCATGGCAAGGGGGAGGACGATGGCCCATTCCCAGATTCGACGGCCGGGGAATTCATAACGGACCATGATCCAAGCCAAGGATACGCCAAGCACGAGAGTGGTGACGGCCACGCTTGTGGCAAGGGATAGGGTGTTCAACAGCAGCTCAGGAATACGGGTTGTCCACAGGCGGTTCCAGACGGCTGGGGAGGCGGTCAGTGCCACGTACATGATATAGCATGTAGGCAACACCAGGCATGCCGCAGTGATCAGGCTTACCCACTGCAGCGGGGACGGTGCGTTGAACCTCGTGGCAGTGAGCATAATAATGACAGGTTCAGCGGAGGCCAACCTGCTCGATCAGAGCGAGGGTCGGCTCGCGCAATTCGGCAAGTCGGGCCAGTGGAACGAGTGCAGCACGAAAGGCATGCCGATCGACGAGGGCTGGGTCGGCCTTCACATCCGGATGCAGAGGATATTCTTTATCAAGGTCAGCGAACAATTTCTGGCCTGCCTGGGCGACCAGGAACTCAATGAGAAGCTTGGCATTGTCGACGTGTTTCGACGCGCGTGTCACCCCGATACCGGACACATTCATAATCGCGCCCATGCCGCCCTCCTGCTGATCGGGCATTAAGGCTGCGATCGGTGCTGTGGGCTGCGCTGCGAAATGGCGGTAAATATAATAATGGTTCACGATTCCTGCCGCGACTTGTCCTTTCGCCACGGCCTCCACGATTTGAGAACTTTTCTGATACACCTGCGTACCCGCGTTGCCTTTGAGACCCTCGAGAAATTGTTTTGTCCGCTCGTCTCCGAGCGTTGCCTTGATGACCGACACGCCTGCTTGCAAATACTCGCTACCGGAGTTGGGAATGGCAATTTTGTTCTTCCATTCTGGTTGCGAAAGGTCGAGTAGTGACTTGATCTGATCCGGCTTCGCGAGGGTCGTGTTATAGACGACAATCCAGAATCGACCGGACAGGCCGATCCAGCTATTGTCGGAGGCTCGGAATTGCGAAGGAATGGCTCGTTCGACCTCCCGCATGTTCATGGGCCGCAGTAATTTGAGTTCTCGCGCGTGTTCCAGACTGCCCGCATCATTTGTCAGGAACACATCAGCGGGAGTATTGTCCCCTTCCGCTTGCAATCGGTTGACCAGTTCAGTTGTTCCGGACGACAGAAGCTCGATCTGAATGCCGCTTTTAGATTGGAATTGGTCCAGCACGGGTTTAATGAGCCGTTCTGCGCGTCCTGAGTACACGACGAGTTTGTCGGCAGCGAAGGTGTCAGCTGGAGTAAGTTGGAATATACCCAGCGCTCCCAGCAGAAAAGTCACAGCCCACAACGGGCGTGAGGATGGAACCATGCGGCATGCCTCCAGTTCTTAGGACAGCCCGCTGGGCCGTCTTATTTGAAATTGATAAGCTCTCTCAAGAGGATACGGGATTGGAATGCAGTCCGTCAATGCCGACAGCGGGAACAAAGGCCGTAGAGTTCGAGTCGGTGGGTTTGAATCACAAAGCCGTTCTTCATTGCGACCTCTTCCTGCAATCGCTCAATCTCGCAATTCTCGAACTCCACAATAGTGCCACAGCCGGTACAGATGAGGTGGTCGTGATGGCCTTTATGGGCAATGTTATCGTATTGCGTTTGGGTGCCGAAGTGACGGGCTTGGGCAATTCCGGCTTCACAGAACAAGTTTAGCGTGCGGTAAATGGTAGCCAGCCCCAGGTGCGGGTCTTTTTTTGCGAGCTGATGATACATGGTTTCCGCAGTGACGTGTTCCTGGCGGAGAAAGGCGGTCAGGATCAGTTCTCGCTGGCGGGTTAATTTGAGTTGATGTTTCGCCAGGTGCTGGCGTAGCACATCCATTTCTTTGATGTTTTTGCTCATGGCGTACGGAACCGGTGTAAGAGAGCCACATTAAAGACGAAAGTGCATCGGTGGGTCAAGGGGAGAGGCGAATAGGTGCGATGAGCGATTGACGAATAGAAATGCGCCTGTCTATAGTCCTACCCGGTTTCGAACTATCATAGGAGATATGCGCGTGCGAAAACCTCATGAGATGACAGTCGACAGGGCGCTGCTGCTGTATGTGTTATCGCAGGCCGAGCCCTATGGATTGCTGAGCGATGTGAAGCTCCAACAGCTCTGTTTTCTCTGCGAGCTCCAGATGTTTGGAAAGGGCGTCAAGGGGTTTCATTTCGAGTTTGTTCGGTTTGCTTATGGAGCATTCAGCCGGGATCTCGACAATGATCTGACGTCCCTTCGGCGCAAGGAGCGAATCGAAAACTTCAGCCCCTCAGACCAGGTTCGCGATAAAGTCATTCCACTGCTTCTGAAAGGGATAGAAGGAAATGATACCAATGAACAAGTGCGGGATCTCATGCAGGCGGTCATTACCACTTACGGACCGCAGGATGTCACGGCCATTACGCAATCCGTCGAATCGGTCGAGTTGAGTACGCCCCAACAGCCGGATTTTAAGATTCCGATTCGTGACATTGTTTTTCACACGACATTATTGGTTCCTGCCAGGATCGAAGTCGCCACAGAGTTTACTCTCCCGGCGAGTCAGGCAGCTAAGCTGAACCTTGCAATGGGGTATTGACCAGATTCTGAACCAGTTTTTGTCCGTCAGTCTCTCGAAGTGAAGTACTCCGCATTGGCAATGCTGTTCGTCACAGCTGCCGGCGTTCGGCATATCCAAGTTTTTATTATCATGCAAAGCGGACCTCACATTGCAAAGTTCGCTGTCAATGTCCATGAGTTCGTTTTCATGGGACGTATCAGGCGGCTTGGCGGAGATCTTTAATCGCTGAAAAGACGCGAAACATGCGAGCCAATCAATACCTGAATGAGGCATGGGACGAGGGCAAGGGTCATCGTATCGCTAGGCGCGTCTGGGGAGGGCGAGTGCTGCTTGAATGGTGTGTAAGATCGAACCTGTCGCAACCGGCTCGAGCAAGCAGTATTCGATTTGGAGTTCGCGTACCACGCGTTGAAACTTTTCCCCCTCTCGTGCGGGGTCGTGTAAAGCGGCCGTCACGATGAGACGTGCGGTTGGGAAGGTCTGTCGCAGCTGCACCAGGTCTTCGGGACCCTGATCGTCGTCAGACACGAGACGGGCAATGACCAGATCGAGTGTGGACGCCAAGGGCTGAACGGGAGCGGTCTGCAAACTCGCACTATGTCGGACAACGTGTTCCATGCCCGGCAAGGCCAGTTTGATGAGCCGCTTGAGGTTTGGGTCTGCATTTACGACAAGAATATTAGCCATAACATTCAGCCGAGACGCGCAGTGGTTCCGTGTGAGCGACCTTAACCGGATACAGCGGTCTTATCTGGGAGAATGTGCTTCTTCCCCATAGGATGCGGACTACACGACTTGTTGATCGAGGGCGTACCGCACCAGCTCCGCCGTCGTTTTCAGTCCGAGCTTGATGAGTAGCCGTGTGCGATAAGTGCTGACCGTTTTGATGCTCAACTTCAGGTGCTCCGCAATGTCCGTCAAACGCCGGCCCTGCGCAATCCATTGAAGCACTTCAAACTCCCGATCCGACAATACTGGGGGATGAGAATCGCCAAGTAAGGCATTCCTATGCGGTCCTCTGTATTGATGAGGTGCCGCCGCATCAGCGTGGCGATACGGTTCGCCTTGTAGAAGCCTCGACACCGCCGAGCGGAGTTCTTCCGGGCCTCTGTCCTTTGTGAGATAGCCGAGTGCGCCGGCCCGAACCGCACGAGCCGCATAGTGTTCTTCAGCATAGATGCTTAGAACCAGGGCGGCTGCCGTGGGTTGTACTGATTTGAGAATGCGCAAGATTTCCAGGCCGGGCATGTCAGGCAAGTTCAGGTCGAGAATCACGAGGTTCCAGGTTGCCGCATGGATTTGCGCAATAGCATCGTGGGCGGAACTCGTTCCTACGATGTGGGGCGTTAACCCGTCTTCTGCGAGAAAATCCCGAAGGCACTCCCTCAGGCCTCGAGGCACCAACGCATGATCGTCTGCGATCAATATCTTGAGGTGAGGCGGGAAGTGGCTGCGGTCCTGGGGAAATTCCATCTTATGCCAGCTCGTAGCGCGTCTCAGAGGCCCATACCATCCGACCCTCGGCATGGGTTGTTACGATTGACATTGATTCGAGTCGATCTATCAGGCTGACATTCGAAGTGTGAACGCTGTAACGAAGGCACATGGGCGCCGCCTCTTCTCGACGCGCCCCTAGAGAAACTCTCCGAGTCATGGAATGAAGGCCAAAAGGACCCCTGCACCCAAGGGTGTTGTACGGGGGGCGATCAGCACTGGATGTCGGCGCCGTCATGAAGCTAAATGTGTGTCTCGGGGAAACCATGAGAACATGCGGGGGAGATATAGCAGAAGCATTGATGCAGGACATAGAGCTGATCGGCTCTAGAGGTACGGATAAGACCCAGGTTATCGTACTAGGGTGAGCGGCTAAGCCTTGGGATGGTAGGAATGCTTGTTGAGCGACCGTTTCGATGGATCGGCCAGGTGATCGGAATTCATGAGGAGTGTGGGTGTGATCAAAGCCGATACAGCGCGCCATACTTTTCTTCGAGGTACCGCAGAAACGGTTCGGGGTCGACCCCCGATCCGGTCACCCTTCTAGCCAGATGATCAGGAGTAAACATCCGTCCCCACCGATGGATTTTTTGTTCCAGCCATCGACGGAGCGGCAGTAAGTTGCCCGCTTCCATATCTTCGTTCAATTGCGACAGTTCCCGTTTGGCCTGTTGGAAGAACTGGACGGAATAGAGATTGCCTAACGTATAGGTGGGGAAGTAGCCAAACGCTCCCATCGACCAGTGGACATCCTGAAGAACCCCTTCGGCATCCCGTTCCGGCACGATCCCCAGATAGGATTGCATCTTGTCATTCCATAAACCCGGTAAGTCCTCGGCCTGCGCTCGTCCCTCGATGAGAGCCTGTTCGATTTCGACGCGAAGCATGATGTGCAGGTTATAGGTCAGTTCGTCCGCTTCGACGCGAATCAGGGATGGGGCGGCACGGTTGATCGCGGCATAGAACCGCTCGAGTGGCACATGTGCCAACTGTTGCGGAAAGGTGTGTTGCAACATCGGAAAGAAACAGCGCCAGAACGGGAGCGAGCGGCCGACGCAATTCTCCCAGAGTCGTGACTGGCTCTCATGGAAACCGAGTGAAAGGGATTCGCCCAGGGGCGTGCCATAGTAACGAGGGTCCAATCCTTGATCGTAAAGGCCGTGACCCCCTTCATGAATGCAGCTGAACAGGCAGGAGGGCAAGTCTTTTTCGAAGACCCGCGTCGTTACACGAACATCGGTGGGGTGGAAAGAGGTGGTGAAGGGATGGGCCGAGAGGTCGAGTCGGCCACGGTCGAAATCATAACCCATGGCGGTGAGCACGAGCCGCCCAAACTCCACCTGCTTGGTCTGGTCGAAGTTTTGGTGCAGACAGCTGTCGTCGATGATCACTGCGCTGGACTGCACGTGCTTCAACAGCGGAACGAGACGTTCGCGCAGCCGAGCGAAGAGCGGCGTCAGCTGCGCCACTGTGGCTCCCGGCTCGTAAGTGTCCAGGAGCGCGTCGTAGGGTGAGGCCCGGTAGCCCAAGTAGTGTGCTTCGTCGCGTTTGAGGCCCAGCACAGTTTTGAGCGACGGCAAGAATTTTGCGAAACGGCTCTCATGGCGTGCCGTCACCCAGGCCTGTTGAGCCAAGGAACATTCGCGACTCAAGCGGATCACAAAATCAGACGGAAGTTTCTTCGCGCGGCTGAAATCACGCCAAGTCTCCCGCAAGAGCGCGCGCGACGGTTCATCCCAATTCTCGGTCGGGGATTCGAGTGACGCTCCTGTGGCCGGATCAATCCACTGGGTGAGGAGACGTTCGACCTCCTCGGACACGAGCTTCTGATGCGCAAGACCTTCCAAGGTTGCGATCTGCTCGGCTCGGGCCGCCCCGCCACCTACCGGCATGTACGTCTCCTGATCCCAGGATAGAACTGATGCGGCGCTCTGGATGCGTCGGATTTCAACGAGTCGAGCCGTCAGGGGTTCCAATATTGCCAACGTCTTCACCTTCGCGCTCCTTCTCTCAATAAGACCGTGTTATGATCCCGCGGCCGAGGCGAATTGTCGCATAACTCTCTCACGGAGTGAAACCAATGGCCGATCTGGTCCTGCCGCAAATTGACGCCTATGCCGCCGCCCATTCCTTGCCGGAAACCCCGGTTCGCAAAGCCCTACGCGAGGAAACGGAACGCACGATGGAGTTTGCCCGCATGCTCGTCGGCCCGTTGGAAGGGGCATTTTTGCATATGATGACTCGTCTGGTGCAGGCCCAGCGGGTGCTGGAAATCGGGATGTTTACGGGATACAGCGCACTCTGTTTTGCCGAAGCACTGCCCGAAGAAGGACGCGTGGTCACGTGCGAGGTAGATGAAGAGTCTGCGGCCGTTGCTCGGCGTTACTTCGCCCAATCACCGCACGGCCGCAAGATTGAGATTCGCATGAGCCCCGCGCTGGAGACGATGGCTGAGTTGAAGGGGCCGTTCGACTTGATTTTTATCGATGCCGACAAAGTGAATTATCTTAATTATTACCATCGTGGGATGGAGCTGCTGTCACCTCGCGGCGTGATGCTCATCGATAACGTCTTGTGGGACGGAGAAGTCCTGCGCGATCCCCCGCCGGACGACCGTACTGCGGCGATCCAGGAACTCAATCGAGTCGTCACCCGAGATGCTCACGTGACCGCCGTGCTGGCAACCATTCGAGACGGCATTTGGGTGATCACGCCAACCCCGTCGAATCACGCAGCGCCCTAAACAGCCTGCGCAGAGATGGATTCTACGTTCCGTCGAGGGATCATACGGATGGAGAAACCGACAACATTCGCAGCCTATACCGCTCTCACCGCCTCAGCGCTGGTGTGGGGCGGCTCCATCGTGGGGCAGAAGATGGCTTTGGGGGCGTTCTCCGCGGTGGAGACGTCGGTTCTGCGTGCCGTCGGTGCGCTGGCGATTCTGATCCCGCTGTGGTGGTGGACCGAAGGCGGCCGCACCACCTTCACGGCTCGTGATCTCAAATTCCTGTGCCTGTTGGGTCTGGGGGTGCTGGGGAATCATCTCCTGACTCTGTTCGGTCTTCGCTATATCGGCGCTTCCACCGCCGGGGTCCTCATCGGCGCCAGTCCGGCCATTACGGCGTTGCTCTCCTCGCTGCTCGTCCGCGATATTCCTTTCCGGACAGTCGCAGCCGGCTGCGCCATATCCTTCGCGGGGGTTGCCCTCGTGTCCGGCGTGGGAGGAGATGCCCCTATTGGAGAGAGTCCCTGGCTAGGCGGCATCCTTGTCTTATTGGGCCTGGTCAGTTGGGCGCTGTATTCGATCGGTGGTCGGGAGGTTATGGAGCGGCTGTCTCCGCTGACTGTCAACTGGACGACGTTATTGGTCTCTCTGCTGCTGCAGATTCCGCTCCTCTGGACCGATCAAAAGCTGCTGCTCTCCGGGACCGCAGTAGTACCAGTTTCAGGCTGGCTGGCGTTGTTCTACCTCATCGTGTTTGCGACGGCGTTGGGCCAACAGGCTTGGTTGTACGGGGTACAAGGGGTAGGTCCCTCCCGCGCCGGCGTATTCGTCAATTTGATTCCAGTGTCAGCGCTGCTCTTGTCCGCTGCGGTGCTGGGTGATGTGATTGGGGTTCGTGAAGTCGGAGGCATTCTCCTCATCCTCGCCGGTGTCTGGTTGGTGGGGTGGCAATCGACCCGACACAAGCAATCTGTGTGAGCGTTGGCTCTGGTCTGGGTTGCTCGCGAGAGCAGCCTGTCTGGTTGGGGAATCAGCCCCCAGTCATTGATATGGGTGGAGCAGGATGGAGTCGCTGAAACTTCGGCAGCTTGCTCGGACCTTCGGCTCCATATCATCGAAGATTGGTGCCTGAGACGGTGGAAAATGTATGTTCGTCGATCCCCTTTGGCCGATGGATTCGACCTCATCGCGAAAACGCGGTCGATTCTTTCCTAATGCCCCCTGTGGCCTGTTCCGCGTTTTTTCGAAACAGTGAGCTTTGTCCCTCCTTCTTTTCTCCCATGGGCTCCGTCCTTCGCCCATTCGGTATCACGTCACGTCAGCGATGTACTCCGTCCATGCAGACCATGCAATAGGGCCGTATTAGGGCCAATTGTCAGGATTTACCTTGCGGGGAAGGGGGCGTATCTTGAATACATGCACCCTATGCGTGTGTTGCTCGTTGGAGATCGCGTAGATGTGCTCGACCTGTTTGAGCATATTTTGACGACGCGAGGGCATGACGTCACTGCTTGCGCGGACGGAGTGTCAGCGTGGCAGGCGTGTGGTGAGAAACCCTTTGACCTCGTGTTGCTGGATTGGGAGTTGCGCGCGAGTGGTATGGATGGTCTCCAACTTTGTCGGATGATTCGATCGAGCCGCGGAGGCAACCTGCTCGCGCTGGCGAAGTCATCTGCCGGCATCATCCATCAAACGTGGGCGATTCACAGCGAGTGATGGGTCCCTCTGGAGGACTCAGGCGACGATCCGATGTTGGCACACCTGTGACACATCGGGCGGCGCCATGGACTTGACGGTTTCGGTTGGCTGTACCGGCCGATCTCGTGATAAGTCCTGAGTATTGTGATAAGTGCGCTTCAATTACTTGGCATAATCCTTGATGTAGTCATGGCTGTTGCATGAACCTTTGTGGCCTTTTGGGAGTCCTGGAGAGCGATAGACATCGTCATACCAGAGCATTATACGCGAAGCCATTCGTTGATTGGGGCTGCGAGAGGAGTTGGCTGAGAGGGACATTATCACCGGCCACATGGGTCAGCTGGACAAGTGGGAATTACCACGGCACGCCCGTGGAACCTAAAACCAACCTTCAACGCCCAGGCGGGCCTTCAATCAGTAACCCTGAATGATTCTGAAACAAGGAGAGGCAATTATGTGGAACGAGAAATTAGATCCGTCAGGTTTCGCTCGCAAAGGGAACGTCGGAACAGTATTGCCGGATATCGAACGGGTTACTGCCAAGGCGGCGATGACCAAACGTCGCCCTGAGGATCTAACCCCTCGTGAAAATGAGATCTTGCAGTTGGTTTGGGCGGGACTCACGAATCGTACGATTGCGGAGCAGTTGCACATCAGCATAAAAACAGCGGAGGCGCATCGCGCAAACATGATGAAGAAACTCCGCGTCTCAAACATTGCGCAACTGTTGAAAACCGCGCTGGAAGAGGGCCTGCTCCTGACTCATGTGAGCTGACGGGATGCGCAACGACCTGCGTTAGAGGGAGAAATCCTTCCCGGTATGCGGCAGCTTCACGCGGATCCTCCTCTCTAGAGGGCAAATGGCGCTCGCTCCGGCGACGGTGTTTACAGTAAAATGCCGCACCATCAAAGGAGCTACCAGTGGTCGAACAACGAATTGAGGAAATTACCCGCGCGAACCTGACCTTCTACGCCGCCTTTGAAAGTCTGGATATGCTTCAGATGGACAAAGTGTGGGCTCACCTGGAATATGTCACCTGCATCCATCCCGGATGGAGCCTTCGGAGCGACTGGCCTGCTGTACGCGATTCCTGGGTGCTGATCTTTAACAACACCTTCTCCATGAAATTTGAGCTGACGGATGTTCAGGTTCAAGTGGCCGGGGATCTGGGCTGGGTCATCTGCACCGAACACCTGACCAGCCGTCAGGACGACCAACCGGTTGAAACCCGCGTCCTTGCCACCAATCTGTTCGAACGTATTGGCGATGAATGGTTGATGATTCATCATCATGGCTCGCCCGTTATGGGTTAGCCCCCGCAGCCCCTCGTTGGTCTACAGCTGCCTTCCAAAGCATCTCGCTCTGTGAACCTTATGCAATAAGTTCGGAGCGCACTTCTTCGGTGACAAACACTAGGGTCTTGCCGTAACAATCCTAGGGAATTTCCGAGGGTAGTCTCGGCTTTTACCTATGACAGATCTCCAAAACAGGATTTTTATAGTGTCCAGTGCGACTGGACATATGATAACCTAGCGTCAGCTCGCAATGCAGTATCGTGAGTCGCCACTAGGACGGGCCGCTACGTCGAAAGAACTGAATCGTGCAGGTTGGCCTTTCACAGATTAAGCCAAAATGGGTAGGGTGAGAGCTATGAGCAGTCGATTTGTGGGCGTTCAGGCTACCGAAATGCCGATGGTCGGATCTCTCATCAGGTTGAATCGAGGTGTCAGGGATCTGATGAGTTTGATCCACGAGGACTGGGTGACCAATTACCGGGATTGGACGTTGCCGGGGTTTCGAGCCATTGCCGTGCATCGCATAGGGACATGGCTCTCGGATAGACGTGCAAGCCTGCTGAAATCTTGTTTGCTTACGCTGTACCGGCTCATGTATCGCTATGTGCGGAATCATTATGGAATTGAAATCCCTTTACCCGTCACGCTCGGACGTCGCTTGTTCCTGGCGCATCAACACGGCATTGTCTTCCATTGGAAGACGGTGATAGGGGATGACTGTCTGATCCGCCACAGTGCCACGATAGGCGCTGGGTATGGAGGGGAAAAAACTCTCCATAAAGGACCGCGTATAGGGAATCGCGTGGAGATCGGTCCCGGAGCTGTGATCTTTGCAGGAGTCAAAATCGGCGATGGCGCCATCATTGGCCCAAATACCGTGGTCATGGCGGATGTTCCAGCTGGGGCTAGAATTTTTGCGGAGGCACCTCGCGTGATTCAGTTGCCGAGCGCGCAATGCAAAAGCTCGTGACGAAAATAAGGTGTAGACACTCGTTAGAGTAGGCTGGTTCTGCTCCCAGCCAGGGCCTTTCCTAGTCATCTCAGTCTTGTCTTTAAAGCACACTACAACGTGATTTGATTGGAACGATCTGTCACTCGCCATGAATAGCGCCACACCAGACCACATCTCCCTGGATACTGTGCTGACCGCGGAGGCTCGGGGGGACGCCTTTCGTAAGGCAGGAAAGTTCAAGCATGCCATCCAGGCCTATCTGGAGGCCGTGGCGCATCCACCATCGGCCGAATTGTGTCTCAAACTCGCTCGAAGCTTTGAGCAGATCGGAAGCTATTCAGAAGCCTCTCGGTGGGCACTATCCATCGTGGATTCCGGCGACGATTATACGGCATGGCAATCCGCATCGACGTTATTGCAACGCTGTGCATTGAAGGCTGAGAGGCCAACGGTCCGGTTCGTCAGGGCGGCGCTTCTGGGAAGCTATACTACAACCCAGCTCGGCGTGATGCTCTGTCTCGCTGCCAGCCGATTTGGGATCGCGATTGAACTTTATGAGAGCCACTATGGGCAGTACCAACAGGAGATCATCAATCCCGAAAGCGGGTTGTATGCATTCGGTCCAGAAGTCGTCATCCTGGCGGTTCACGAAAAAGACCTGCGGCTCTCAGAGTACAGCCCGAATCCAGAAGAGGACATTGAGCAGGAAGTCAGCCGTTGGACGGCCCTCTGGCGACTGGTTGCGGAACGTTCCCGCGCCCGCATCATTCAGCATAACTTTGCGCTGCCTTGTGATATCCCCACCGGCCATCTTGCCGCACGTCTCCCCGGATCTCGATACATGATGGCGCAAGCCGTCAATGCTCGCCTTGGTAATGTGGCCGCGAATGAGGTTTCGCTGGTAGATTGTGAACGTCTGTCCGCATTCATTGGAAAGCCACGATGGTGTGACCCCCGATATTGGAACCTGTCCAAGCAAGCCGTGGCGCTAGAAGCCATTCCCTTGCTCGCACGACATACGGCGGCAGTCGTGGCGGCGGCGCTTGGGTTAAGTCGGAAATGTCTGGTGCTGGATCTGGACAATACGCTGTGGGGCGGGGTGATCGCAGAAGAAGGATTGGCAGGAATCCAATTGGGCCATGGCGTGGAGGGGGAGGCCTTCGTGGCCTTTCAGGACTATCTCCTTACATTGAAGGAGAAGGGCGTTATTCTAGCAATCTGCTCCAAGAACAACTATGCCGATGCCATTCTGCCGTTCGAAAAACATACCGAGATGCGACTGAAACTTGGAGATATCGCCCTCTTCATTGCCAATTGGGAATCGAAACCCGACAACATCCGCAGGATCGCGAAGACGCTGCAAATCGGACTGGATTCAATGGTATTTGTGGATGATAACCCTGTTGAGCGCGAGATCGTGAGCAAGTTTCTGCCCGAAGTTGACGTGATCCCTCTGCCGGAGGATCCGTCGTATTATGTCCGAGCGCTCTCTCAGTATCTCCTGCTCGAGACGAACTCGTTGACGGCCGAGGATAGTCAGCGAACCGACCAGTATCGGGCCCGGGCGCAGATCCAGGAGCTCGAGTCTACAGCCGGCTCGATTGAGGATTTTTATCGGAGCCTCCAGATGCAGGCAATTGTGGCGCCATTTGAGGCCTCGCAACTGCCGCGGATTGTTCAGCTCATCGGCAAGACCAATCAGTTCAATCTCACCACTCGCCGGTACAGTATGCCGCACCTGGAGGCGTTCGTGCAGGATGCGAGCTGCGTGCACCTCGCGTTACGGTTACGGGATCGCTATGCCGATCATGGGCTGGTCAGTCTGATTATCGCGCGCCAACAAGGCACGATGCTGGATATCGATACGTGGCTCATGAGTTGCCGTGTCATCGGTCGGACCGTGGAAACAACAATCCTGGAGCATCTCTGCCGGCGCGCAGCACAGCTTGGCTGCACGTCGCTTCAGGGAACCTATATTCCGACAGAGAAGAATGCGATGGCGGCAGATGCATACGCTAAATGTGGATTCGAGCGGGTCAGGCAGGATGGTGGACAGGAAATCTGGTTCTACGATCTTCTTGCCCAAGGCCTGATCACCAACGAGTTTGTGAAGACGGTCGAATCCTGGGAACTTGCCGATGGCGCTGCCTGACTCGCCGTGAGTGGTCCAGCCTCCCCACTGCACATCACTACAGTATCTTTCACGGCTCAGGACCTGGCGTTGTTCAGTGCTGCCAGTCACGACCGGAACCCACTCCATATATCGGAGGAGTACGCCCGGGCCACGCCCTATGGCGAACCCGTCGTGTTCGGGATTGTTGGGGCATTGGCTGCCCTCGGACAGCTCCCCCAGCAGGAGGAAAGAGTCCTACAGCGAGTCGAGCTCGAGTTCCGGAATCCACTCACCGTGGGAATGCCGTACCTTGTGAAAGTGGGCGAGCCGTCGACAGACCGGGCGTCCGTCAGACTCTATGATGCGGCTCGTTTGATGCTCAAAGCGACCTTCAGGTTTCTGCCTGGACCTAAGCAGGCGCGAGCGCACTCCATTAAAGAGGCGCCTGGTCCTACGGAGGCGGAGGACCGGCAGCGCGGGAGCTTTCGCGTAGGCGACTGCGTGAGAGGTATCTATGGTCCCGTTACCCGTCCGTTCCTGCAAGTGATTGAACGCTGGGGGCTTACTTCCAAGGGAGCGACCGCGATGCAGATCGCGGCAATGATGTGGGCAAGTTTTATGGTCGGAATGAAATTGCCCGGAAAACGCGCGATGTTTTGGCGATTGATGCTCGATTTCCATCCTGAAGATGGAAACCAGAAGGAACCGTTTTCATACGAGCTGACCGTTCAGGACTTCGACGAACGAGTCGATCTGCTTCATACCCTAGGCAGTCTTTCCTTAGGCGGCAGGATCTGCGCGGCGGCGCAGATGTGGGCCTTTGTGCGGCAGGATTCTCCCACACCGTCACTCCGTCAGATCACAAATCTTGCGCCACCTTCCGACCAGTTGAAAGGTAAGGTGGCATTGGTCATCGGTGGTAGTCGCGGCCTCGGTGCTGCGATCACCCAGGCATTGGCTTCGCAGGGGTGCACAGTCCTGGTGAACTATCATCAAAGCAATGCGGAGGCTGAGCACATTCGGACAAGTCTTGGAGACCAATCCCGCCTGATTAAGTTGGTGCAGGGGGATGCTGCGGATGTTGAATGGTGCGAGGCCATGCGTCAGAATGTCCTTGCGCAGTACGGCGGTCTTGATGTGCTGGTGTGCAACGCCGCACCACCTATTCGCCCGCTGACGTTTGCGCCGGAGAAGCTCGCGCAGTTTCAGGACTTCATCGCGCGCAGTGTGGCGCTGGTCGGTTTACCCATGTCCAGTTTCCTGGATACGTTATCTGAGCGTTCGGGGTGGAATGTGGTGATCTCATCGGCATTCGTGAAAGATCCCCCCGCAGATTGGCCGCACTACGTGACGGCCAAATGCGCCGTCGAGGGACTGGTGCACTGGGCCTCCGCTCAGCATCCGAAAGTGCGCAGTCTGATCGTCCGGCCGCCGAAGTTGCTGACGGATCAAACCAACACGACTTTCGGTCGGCAAGGGGCCATGCGGGTTGAGCAGGTGGCCACGGCGGTAGTCGGACAGCTCTGTCGCCCCGGGTTTCCCCAGACCGTGCAGGTACTGGACAGATTCTAAGCGCGAAGCAGGCGCGGTCCCGCTGTGCATAAGGCGATCGCTGACAATTGATACGGAACGGATCGCAGGACGCGATCGAAACTTGGGAGTAGACAATGGAGTTGCACGACCGACTGGAAGAAGTATTCCGGCAAGTGTTCGATAATGAGGATCTTCTCCTGGCCGATGAGATGAAGGCGACGGATATTGAAGGATGGGATTCGGTCACTCATATCAATTTGATGTTTGGCATCGAGCAGGCGTTCGGCGTCCGGTTCAAGGGTAACGAGCTTGCAGACATGAAAAATATCGGGGAGCTCAAACAGTTTCTGACCACGAAAAGTGGCCGGTAGGCCGTTGAAGCGCTGCAGATCTTCCTGGTGCTAGAATCCTTCGGGTCTATTACTGCTGCAACCCCGTCGCTGGCGTGATCGAGGGTTCAGGTTGCACTCTTAGGCAAGGTGATCTCAGACTGGAATCTGGTGGCTGTGGGACCCGCAGCGTCATCACCATCTACCGTTGGATGGGTGATGCTTCGGGAGTATGAAATGTACCTTCGCGGATCTAATTTAAATGGGTGACCTCGCGGTTCAAGTCGACAGATTAGCGAAGCGTTATCGCCTGGGGGCGACCCATGCCCACGACGGGTCCCTGGCCGGCGCGTTGACTCGGGGGGTACGCAATATGCTGGGCCGGCGGGCAGGGCCGTCCCCCGTCAGCGACGTCCTGTGGGCGCTCCGCGACGTGTCCTTCGAGATCAAAAAAGGCGAAGTCTTTGGGATCATCGGCACGAATGGGTCGGGAAAAAGTACGCTCCTCAAGATCCTCTCCCGGGTGACGGAGCCCACGCAGGGCCGGGCGGTGATCAATGGACGCTTCTGCGGTCTGCTGGAAGTGGGGACGGGCTTCCATCCGGAATTGACCGGCCGCGATAACGTGTACATGAGCGGGGCCATTCTCGGCATGAAGCGCCAGGAAATAGCCCGAAAGTTCGACGAAATCGTGGCGTTCGCCGAAGTGGAGCAGTTTATCGACACGCCGGTGAAGCATTATTCCAGCGGGATGTATGTCCGATTGGGATTCTCGGTCTTGGCCCACATGGACCCGGACATTCTCATTGTCGATGAGGTGCTGGCCGTGGGGGATGTCCGCTTCCAGAAAAAGTGCATGGGCAAGATGGAGGACGTGGGGCAGCAGGGGCGGACGGTGATCTTGGTGTCGCACGACATGCCGGCCATCACTCGGATGTGCAAACGCGCAATGCTCCTGAATAAGGGCCAAGTCGTGCAGGAAGGGTCGGCGCATGAGGTCGTCAATCACTACCTCCATGCCGGCCACCTCAAACCCGATAAAGAGTGGCAGGACCCTGCTCAGGCGCCGGGGAACGAGGTGGTGCGCATGCGGGCCGCACGGGTGCAGACCGTGTCGGGCATGGTCATGGATCGATTTGATATCCGAAAACCGATCGACCTCGAAGTGGAATTTGATGTGGTGAAGCCGGGGCATGTCTTCGTGCCGGTCTTCAACCTGTATAATGAGGAGGACGCCGTTATCTTCATCGCCCATGACCGCGATAAGTTATGGCAGCGAACCCCTCGTCCCGTCGGTCGATATGTGTCGACCGCTCGAATTCCTGGGAACTTTCTTTCCGAAGGGGTCATTACCGTCTCGCCGATCATGCTGACGGAGGATCCTTTTCGGCTGCATGCCCATGCCCCTCGTGTGCTGGGCTTTCGAGTGGATGATACGGGGACCGGGGACTCGGCTCGAGGAGACTTTCATGGTCGATGGCCAGGATTCGTGCGCCCGCTACTGGAATGGAAGACTCGATTTACGCCAGCCTAGCACAGCGGCAGAATGGTATCGCATCATCATATAGATCACTTCCCTCAAGCAAGTTGCTTCACATTGACATGACGTCCTGATTCTGGCTACGGTCCGACCGTTAGGACATTTTGCGCCGCGAAGAATCAGGGCGGGACGCCCTCATTCGACGCGATCGCAGGGAAATTCTCGTAAGGCGCCATGAATGCCAAGATACTTGGGGCAGGGTTGTTGCTTGCGCTCTTGAACGGATGCACGACTGTCGCACAAGTGACGACATTGGCGGAGGAATCCTGTCATCGCGCGATGCAGGATCAGCTGGAATCGATTCTCACTGAGGAGCACGAACCACCAGAGATGGCGAATCGTTTGGCCGTAAATACGACCACGGTACTGGCCACCGGTGCGCTTGGACCTCGCCCCTTTGGAGTCTCGTCGCCGTCGGGTGCCGACTACAGTTTTTTTATCCAGCGCAAGGGCGACGAATGTCTGTTGCGACTGTACGGGCGGCAGAAGGGTTTTACTCGCTACACGAATAACTTGACCTATATTGCCACGCGATCGCTGGAGGCTTGTGCCTGCGCCGAGTAGCCGGTTGCACCGTCAGGCGCTTGTAACGGCCGTCCAATGCTATCTTTTTCCACTCGGGGAGAGTCAACCCAGCATAGTGCAGCGTCTGGTCCTGCTTTCTGAGGAGTGCCCTTCCATTGAGCCTTGCCGGGGCACCGGATACCTAGCATAGCGAGACGAGCGCATGAAGCGGGGCGTTGTGATAGGTTTGCGAGGAAGGGCTGACGTCAGCCTGTGTGGGGTAAGGGCTTCGGACAAGGACGGTGCGCTTGATCAGTTGCGCAAGGGGCACCCAAGGGGCAAATCTGTGTTAGAGCCCAGGGATGGGATGAGGTAGGTCCTTGGTGCCCAAGGTCTGGCGCCACTCTCCCACGATCTGGTCCCGTTCTTCCATGCTCATGCCTGCGTACTTACGGAACATCTGTGGTCCTCGTCGGCGCCGCCACGTGAGAAAGCCGAGAAAGTGGTCTTTGCAGACGGAACGGGTTCCGGCCGGGGCGTAGACGTGCGCCTGACATCCTTCGATGATACAAACCTGTCCGCTCATCGGTGCCTCCCTTAATTCCCGCAAAGTATGCCGGAGATCGACCCGCAATTGCAATTCGCTCCGGCGGCGCCGCTTCCACATCCGACAGTGAAGCAGGCGGAGGAAGCAGGTGCCATCGGCGGTGGCTGCACGATCGGTAGTCTCTTGCGGAGGGATATTCCCCTTGCAATCGTGACAAGCAGCCAGGTACCGTACCGCGATCTCTTGCAGAGTTTAGAACTCGGGTATGCTATGACAATGCAGGTCATATCGGTGGTCGGAGCGCTCATGGTGCTTTTCGCCTATGGCCTGATCCAAGCCGGAACCTGGCGTGAATTAGATGCAGGATACCTGGCGCTGAATATTGTTGGGTCGCTGCTTTTGGGAATCGTCGCTTTAGAGGATCGGCGGGTGGGGTTCGTGCTGCTGGAATTCGCATGGGCCGGGATTGCGATGGTCGGAGTCGCCCGAGCGGTTCGTGCCAGACGCGGCCTCTAGCCAAGTGAGATGTGCGGGATGTACGACAGACATCGACTAGTCATGTAACGAAGGAGCAAGGAATGATGGCAGGGTTATTGTCGGCAGATGAAATATTCGAGCAGGCCAAGAATGCGGCCGCCGCAGCGACCAATCAGGACGAGAAGGCGCTTCAGATCGACTATGATGCGTTACAGCTCAAGTTCCGGGCGGCCCTCGGCGATCGCAAGGTGGCGCGATGCCACATCAATAAATTTCTTCCAGAAGGGTATGAGGATCAAGGGCGGTTCAACTTGGTGCTGCTGACCGCCGGGAACGTGATTTTCGATATCGTCATCGGAGATTCATATTTTCGGTATGATGTCGTGTCCGTCGGGCATTTGGACAAGGTTCAGGTCATCGATGCCATGTGGGACAATCGTGAGAAGCGCCAGGAGGAGCCGTTCTTGAGTCTTCGACTTATGCACGCCGAGGAGACGCATTTGCTGCTCGCGTTGGATGACGAAGCACGGAAGAGCCTGCTGGGATTTGCATCAGCCGTGTCGGCCGTGCGAAATCCTGAAAAGTAGATGACCTTTGCCATCTCGAAAACCGGGGGCGCGCGGTGTTAGTGACTGGGAACCTCGCAGGATGCTCAAAGTGGCCGTTCAGCAAGGCCGCAGCGAGGTCCGCGGCGCGAAGAATAATGAGCGCCATGTTTGTGGACGCCGGCGAGCCGGCAGTGACTGAGGGCCGAAGCGTCACGTTCTTACCCGCCCACCCCGTGCTTGCAGGGACAGGTGGATTGTCCCATGCGGGGTACGTTGAGGCGCTGAGGTTCACGACGCGCTGAATATGCTGCGTCACGTTTGTGAACGCCGCAGAGATAGTGAGGCGGTAGTGTCTCGCGAGAACGCCACTGGCGGGCGTTCTAAGAGCGAACGTAGAACGGAAGCGTATGGACGGTTGCCGGGTGGCGCGTCCCAGCCACTTCCACCGTGAGTGCCGTATCAGGAGTAGAAAAGTCGCGCAGTGGAAATCCGAGGGCCAGGACGGCGTTCCGCTGCGGCGAGAAGACCGCGCTGCTCACCCATCCCACCTCCCGGTCGCCACTAAACAGTTTTGAACCTTTGGGCGGGACCGTCTTATCCTTGAGGACCAGGCCCACGAGGCGCCGGCGGACGTTGCCGTAGGTATCCATCCGTGCCACCACTTCCTGTCCCGGGTAACAACCTTTCGAGAGGCTGAAGGCCTTTCCTTCCAAATTGGCTTCCGGCGGCACGATCTCTTCGTTCAAGTCGGCGCCTGCCTTGGGTAAGCCGGCTTCGATCCGTAGGGCTTCACGCGCCTGCGCTCCAACGGGCTTCATGCCCAAAGGGGCGCCAGCCGTCATGAGCTGCTCCCAGGCTGTCGCAATCGCAGTGACTGGTAGGAGCACTTCATAATCCGCTTCACCCGTTTCTTCTGTGCGGAGGATCAGCGCGGGATCCCCGCCGATGGTGACGGAGAGGGTGTGCAACAGGTCAAGGGTGTGGACGTCGCTGTCGAACGCCGCCGTCACCGCCTCTGCGGATTTCGGTCCGCTCACCAGCAGCAGTCCCCAGCTCTCGGCGCAATTCTCCAACTTGGCCTTGGTGCCGTACAGGAGAAATTTTCGCAGCGCTTGAAACGTGGCATCACCCACCTCGCCCACATCTTCGATCCATACAGCTTCAGGTTGGACGTAGACCCGGAAATAGCCGAGCATTTTCCCCTTATGGGTGAGGAAGCTGGAGTAGCGACCCTGACCTGCTTGGAGAGGAAGGAGGTCGTTGCTGATGATGCTCTGCAGCCACTTGATGCGATCATCGCCGGTCACCCGGCACTTGCCCCGATGAGACAGGTCTGACAGGCCGACGGCCCCGCGGACGGCCGCATGCTCCGCTACGACATTGCCATACTGTACTGGAATGGCCGAGCCAGCCACGTCATCGAACGTGGCGCCGAGTTGAAGATGCTGGTTGTGGAGGGGAGATTGTTTCATACTGTGATGCGTACTCTCTCTGGTGCTCAGCCCTCACGGTTGAACGGACGGCTGATGGTGAATAAGTTCCTCAACGAGGTCCTTGGTGCGCGATGAAAACTCGTTCCGGGATACCACCTTCGTCACGCCGAGCTCCTTCGCCCGTCTCCACGTGTCCACTTCTTCGTGATTGGCGAAGGCGAGGATGGGGAACGAGCGCAGAGCCGGATTGGCCTGAAGGGCTTCCAAGGCTTTGAAGGCATCCACTCCCAAATCGTTCATATTGATGATCATGGCAGCGGGATTGGACGAAGCCGCTTTTTGCGCCACTTCGTCTTGGCTGCGGATTCGTTCCAACGTGTAGCCTTGTGGACGCAACGCGTCACGCACCTTCGTGTAGAAGAAGATGTCGGTGACGGCCACTAGGATGGTGCTATTCATCGTGTCTATCGGTCAATTCAGTGAGCTGATGAGCCGCCCCAGGGCTTTCTTCGCCAACGCATAGTCCGGATTGAGGGCGAGGGCTTGTTTATAGCAGTCGATGGCCTCGCTCCACTTGCCTTGGCGTTCATACACGCGGCCGAGGTTCAAATGGGGGAACGCCGGACTTTCGTACCGTCTGGCCTGCATGGCTTTTTGAAACCAGGGAATGGCTTCGTCCAAATCGCCCTTCTCGATCAGATAGGCGCCGATGTCGTTGTAGGGGTTGCCAAAGTCGGGATCGCAGGAGATCGCCTTGTGACATTCATCGATCGCCTCGTCTAGCTTGCCCATGAAGCTATAGGTCCATCCGAGAAAGGTATAGGCTTCCGCTGTCTGGTGTGTCGCCAATGAAAGCTTGTAGAGGTTGACGGCTTCCTCCAGCTGACCTTTCATTTGTTGCTCGTAGGCTTGCTGGAAAATCTGCCAGGCTTCGCGCTTGTCTTCCTCGCTGCCGTCGCCCTGTATGAGAAAATCTTGCACATCCATGGTCGCGTACGTCCTATCTGTCGACTGCCTTCCTCCAGCGCTCGCAGCGATGAAAAGTGTGCTCCGCGCGTTGCGGGAGCAGACCGTTCGTCTCCGCTACTTCTGCTGCAACCTCTTCTGAATCAATTCCGCCCCATAACGGCCCGATAGCAGCATCGAACCGAAGGCCGGGCCCATCCGTGGCGTACCGAACACCGCCGCGACGGCCAATCCGATGACGAAACAATTGGGAGAGACTTCGCCGGTCCGATCCATGACCTCTTCTTCCGACCGCGACACCCACATGGCGCCGTTGCCCGGCACCTGTGAATACAGCCCGCGTTTGTGCAGGAGATTGACCACCACTGCATCATGTCCGGTCGCGTCGACGACGAGTTTACTCTCCAGGGCGATCGGATCGACATGGATAATGTCATGGCCGGCCATTTCAGCGGTGGTGCTGTTGACCACGACACCTTCGAGCACGCCCTCCCCGCGCAGGATCAAATCGACCACTCGCGTCAGGTTCATGATCTTCGCGCCGGCATCGTAGGCGGCGGCAATCAGCGCGCCTGTGGCATGCGGAGGGTCGACCATATACATGCCGGGGCATTCCTTGATCTGCTTACAAGGTACGCCCACCTCTTTGAGGATTTTGTGGGCTGGGGCGCAGATCGTCGCTTTATTCATCAAATAGCCGCCGGACCAAAACCCACCCCCCAGCGCGAGGCTCTGCTCCACGATGAGGGTCTTGACGCCCATCCTGGCCAGGTCGTGAGCGCAGATCAAGCCGGAAGGTCCGGCGCCGACGATAATGACGTCGCTCTCGATGAGTTGATCGAACTCTTTATAATATTCCCGCGCGATGTGGCGGGTCACGTCGCGCTCTCGTAGTGGCGCCGGTTTTGGCTTCCCCATGCTGTCTTTCCCTTCACCGACCGTTGAAATGGCTTCCGACTTCGTTTTCGGCTCTTCCAAGTCCTCAACGTACCCTGATGTACGCCTCCGGTTTGGGCTCGCTTGTGGCCTCAACGGAGCCATTCTGACCAGCCCTATAGATAGATCTCTGAACCGGCTTTCTTGAACTCTTCGGATTTCTCTTTCATGCCGATCTGAATGGCCTGCTGCTCTTCCAGTTGTTTCTGCGCCGCGTAGTCACGAACATCCTGCGTGATTTTCATCGAGCAGAAATGTGGTCCGCACATGCTGCAGAAATGGGCGACTTTCGCTGCATTGTCCGGCAAGGTGGCGTCGTGGAAGGAACGCGCGGTATCCGGATCCAACGACAGGTTGAACTGGTCTTCCCAGCGGAATTCGAACCGTGCCTTGGACAGAGCATTGTCTCGCGCCTGCGCGCCGGGGTGGCCCTTGGCCAGGTCTGCGGCGTGGGCGGCAATTTTGTAGGTGACCACTCCGACCTTCACATCTTCCTTGGTAGGCAGCCCCAAGTGTTCCTTCGGGGTGACGTAACAGAGCATCGCGCAGCCGTACCAGCCGATCATCGCGGCGCCGATGCCGGACGTAATGTGGTCGTAGCCCGGAGCGATATCCGTGGTCAGCGGCCCCAACGTATAGAAGGGCGCTTCCTGGCATTCCTTCAGCTGCTTCTCCATGTTCTCTTGAATCATATGCATCGGCACATGACCTGGACCTTCGATCATCACCTGGACGTCGTGTCGCCAGGCGATCTTGGTCAATTCGCCCAGCGTTTCGAGTTCGGCAAATTGCGCGTCATCGTTGGCATCGGCGATCGAGCCGGGTCGTAAGCCGTCGCCCAGGCTGAAGGCCACATCGTAGGCTTTCATGATCTCGCAGATTTCTTCGAAATGCGTATAGGCGAAGTTTTCTTGATGGTGAGAGAGGCACCATTTGGCATGGATCGACCCACCGCGGGAGACGATACCGGTCATGCGTTTCGCCGTCATCGGCACGTACCGCAGCAGGACACCGGCGTGAATCGTGAAATAGTCCACACCTTGCTCAGCCTGTTCGATCAAGGTATCCCGGAAAATCTCCCAAGTCAGATCCTCGGCTTTGCCGTTGACTTTCTCGAGCGCCTGATAGATCGGAACCGTGCCGATCGGCACAGGCGAATTGCGGATGATCCACTCGCGCGTCTCATGAATGTTTTTTCCGGTCGAGAGATCCATCACGGTGTCGGCGCCCCAACGTATCGACCAGATCATCTTTTCGACTTCTTCTTCGATCGAGGAGGCGACGGCAGAATTGCCGATGTTTGAATTGATCTTCACGAGGAAGTTGCGGCCGATAATCATCGGCTCGGTTTCCGGGTGATTGATATTGTTCGGGATGATCGCGCGGCCGCGGGCCACTTCGTCGCGCACGAATTCAGGGGTGATGTGATTGGGAATGCGCGCGCCCCAGGCCTGGCCTGGGTGTTGTGCGACTCCACCACCATGGCCATTCGTTGCGGCCATCAATTCTCGCGCCCGTTCGCGGGATTGGTTCTCCCGGATGGCGATGAATTCCATTTCCGGCGTGATGAGACCCTTTTTGGCGTAGTGCATCTGGCTGACGTTCCGGCCGGCCTTGGCGCGAAGCGGCTTGCGGATATGCGTAAAACGGAGGTCCGCCAGTTTGGGGTCTGCGGCGCGTTGGCGCCCATATTGAGAGGTCACCTGAGGAAGTTCTTCCGTATCCTGCCGGGCATCGATCCAAGTTCGCCGCAAGGGTTGCAGGCCGGCGCGCACATCAATCGTGACGTTCGTATCGGTATAGGGTCCGGAGGTATCGTAAATCGTGATCGGCTGATTGGGCGTCGTGCCGTTGCCGTTGGCCGAATGGGTCGGGGTCAGGTTGATTTCGCGCATCGGAACGCGGACGCCGGGAAGCGCGCCTTCAACGTGCACCTTGCGTGAGGCCGTAAAGGGAGTCGTGGTGAGTCGCGCGGTCGAAGGCATGGAGCTGTGACCGTTGCTGGAACCATTCTGTGTATGGGACTCGCTCATAGCGGCAATCCTTTCATCTCATCGAAGGTGAGCGCTCGACGGCCAAATAAAAAAAGCCGCATCCAGCTTGGGTGCGGCTTGAAGCGATCACGAAGCCAGTGAACCGGTCGCTTCCCTACGCTGGTATTACCCAGGTCAGGTTGTGAGGGTCGCCCGATCACTCGGACTCTCAGCCGGATGGCACCCCTAGCTGTTAAGAGTGATCGTAACGACCCCTCATGGCGAAGTCAATCTTCCGGAAGGCCTAGTGGCTGGGGGGCTTCAGGGTAGCAAGTCCTGGTCGGTTCAGTCGCCGTCCTTGATGCCTGAACAGCTCGCTCCGAGCCAACGGCCCTTGATGTCAATGTGAACTGTGCCTGATCCTGAGCGCTCCATGTCGATGTTCGCCACGATCGTCTCGGGCGTTTGGGCTTCCATGGTCATGTGAGTGACGGAGGCGCGGGGTGGAGGGCACGAGCGTTCAATCACCAGTTTTCCTGCCGATTTTGAGAGCACTTTGGTTGCGCATTCAGACTGATCCTCGGCCTCCTCTCCCTTAATGATGCGGTTCTGATCCAGGTCTTCTTTGGTTACGCAGGACGTTATCGCACGGCTGCCGGCTTTGCCGGTTCGGGCTTGCATCGCTCGCTCGAAGTTGGCTCGTTGTTCAGGGGCCATCTTGGCCAGCACATCAGACGGCACGGGCATGCCGCTCGACAGGCCCGTATGGGTCATTTCCCAGGCGCCGGGCTTTGCGTTGAAGGAATCGGCCTGCGCGCCGGACTCCATACCTGGAAGAAGAGAGTTTAGTATCAGCCCAAACGTCGCTATGAAAATGAAGCCGCCAGGCATGGAAATCGTTCTGCTCATCGTCGTATCTCCTCCTGTGGGCGCGCGACTGGCGCATGCACATCCGTAAGGCCGGATCATACGCGCTTAAAGCGGGTAAATCACGTGATCCATGACAGTGGGCTACTGACCGCCCGGCACCATAACAGTCAGAGTCCGTGGACAGAATCGGCAAAGTAGGCGGACGCAATCTCGCTTTATCCGGTTCATGGGGGTAAGATTTCTAGAGCGACAGTGAGAGTCCGTGAACAGAAATGGAGGCGGCATGATGAAGGGGAGAGGCTTTTGGATCGGACTTGTGCTTGGCGCTCTCTCGATGGGCGTTTGGGGCCAGTGGGGGCCCGCCATCGCCAGCAAGGTGGCGAACCCGTCCGCGTGCATCCCAGCCGGAGCGGTGGCCGACTACCTTCATAACGTGATTCAAGCGGATCGAACGTTTTACACCACGGACGTGGTCGAGCGGATGCAGATGCGCGGCATTGTCTTTGCCGCGGAAAATTGGCGAGAGAGTTCGCGACTTCCGCTTCCGGCCCAGTTCTTGTCGGAAGCAGGTCGCATCGTGTCCGCAGGACGCAGCGGCCTTCGATACCGATTGATCAGCAATTGGGCGATCAATAATAAGAATAGCCCGTCTACCGATTTCGAGCGGATCGGTCTCACGGAGATTCTTGTGAATCCCGATCACCCCTATACGGCAGTGACGCAAGAGGGTGGAGCATCCCTCTTTCAAGCGCTGTATGCAGATACAGCCGTGTCTCAGTCCTGCGTGGGGTGCCATAACGCACATCCCAATAGCCCGAAGAAGGATTTTAAACCGCAGGACGTGATGGGCGGCATCCTGTTGACCATTCCGCTACCGCAATAGGAGCCGTGATCAAAGGTTTTCACGACCGCATTGCTGGGGAAAAGTGGAGGAAGGATGACCTTACACGAGCATCTAGCTGGAAGCCGACGTGGTGCGGTGATAAGCCCCTTTCCAGTGCGAGCCTCAACGATTCGACGATGAATCATTGCCTACAACCGTCGTGGATGGCACAACCGCAGGGGGACGGTGCCCACGATTGTTCCGTTTCTGTCGGCGCCGGTCCAGCCACCAGGCCAGGAGAGGGAACAGGACGAAGGAGCCCGGAGCCATCAAGGCAAGGAGGTAGGGACTGAGGGACGTGAGCGTGACTAGATATCCTTGAAGCTGGGCCCGCTCAGCAGGTGTCCATCTGCTGCCGTTGCGTTGTTTCATTACCAAGGGCAGCAATCCTTGAATGCCCTGCATCTCAACCCTGATTCGATCCCGCTCGCGGATGAGGGGAGCATGAAAATACGAGAAAGGCTTCATGGGAATCCTTGTTACCAGCAGACCGGACAGGTCTTTGTGTGAGCATGAGCGGGAACATCTACGTCAGGCTGTCTGAGCTGCCTGTCCTGGACGGAAGAAATTAACGGAGCGAGAGCTGTAGCCGGTCTCCCACGCGAGGACCGGAGCATTCATGGGTCGGACGCACATATTCTTAGCCGAGTGTCAGGCTGAGAAGGCCTTACAGCCCCCATGCGAAAGCCGATCTTCCGATACCTTCGATGCGTGGCTTAGGTATCGCATCCGGCACCGAAGAGTACGCAGGAGCGCAAGGGGTGTCAACTGAGGATGAAAATACGGCACGGATTTGGTTGGCGAGAGAGTGAGCCGCCCCTAACCTCCAAGCGGACCAAACCAAGCTCACCCTTGTGAAGAGGTTACCGCCCCCAACCACTTGGCTGGATGAAAGCCGTCGTGCGGGATGTCGGACTGCCATGGGACGCGACATGGGAACCCGGACTTCATTTCCATCAGTTCATAAAATTGACTCCCAATCCCATCCAGTCAGGAAACAGGCATGGTCCACGAGCCCTTGGTTTGGTACAGTCGGTTTCCATGATGCGTTTGGTTCGATCCTTCATCGTTCCCGCGTTGGCCTGCCTCGGCTTGATCCTCTCGCCGGCGGCGGCCGTTTCTGCCGCTGACCGGGAATTTCCAGCCATCCTTCCTGATCCTCGGGCCGACGATTGGTGGATATCGCAACACGAAGCTCGATTGGCACGTGTGCGGCAGGGGAACGTCGATCTCCTCATGATCGGAGATTCCATCACGCAGGGATGGAGCAGCGATGGAAAGCGGGTGTGGGACACCTACTATGAACATCGCCGGGCGGTGAATCTCGGGGTCAATGGCGACGGGACGGAGCATGTCTTGTGGCGGCTTCAACAGGGGGAGATTGAGGGAATCAGCCCGAAGGTGGCGGTGGTCATGATCGGCACCAACAACAGCGCCACGCGCAAGGATCCACCCGAGCAGACGGCCGCTGGAGTCCAGGCTATTCTGACGGTCTTGCGCGCGCGTTTACCTGAGACGAAGATTCTCCTGCTGGGGATTTTCCCGCGAGGCGCATCCGCGACCGATCCACTTCGCCGCTTAAACGGCGCGATCAATGATCGCCTGCGACACTTCGCCGATGGTCAGCATGTGTTCTATTTGGACATCGGCCATTTGTTCCTCAATCCAAAGGGGCGACTAAAACCGGACCTCATGCCGGATCTTCTGCATCCCAGTGAGCGGGGCTATCGGGTGTGGGCCGAAGGTATGGAAGCGCGGCTCAGGGTGCTGCTGGGTGAGTGAGGAGGAGTCGCACGTTGAGGCTCTTGCCATTGTGAGTGCAGAAACGCCCTGTTAGCGACCGCGAACGCCTGGTCCACAATATCTGCGGGCCTATGTTTGACGGTTATGCTCGCCGGGTCCTTGTTGAGAAAGTTGTCACCACTCCAACTCTTCGACGGTCTGATGCGCTGGGATCGAGCTCGGGCAGACATTGCCCCACACCTGCTCCACGCCGGCAGCACAGAACGTACATTGAGTAGGGGCACGTGCCTGCTTCAGGTGAGTCGGGTGGCTCGGTCTGTTGCGCTACTCGCAGGTAGGCCTGATTTCCAGCGTGCGGATCCTTTTAGGTGAAGCGCAGTCTACGGCAAAGTCGGAAAAGTGGATACCACTGCGGAGGCGGGGAGGGGCATTGTGCGAGGAGGGGAGTAATAAGCGGAGAGAGTCGCGCCGCCGTGCATTGTGTAATGGTCGGTTCCTCTCGCTTCTGGCGGCCTGCGCCCGGGTCGTCATACCAGTCAGCACATCGGTTGACCGAGGTTTGGCGTGGGCGTAACATCAAACCGTAAACCGTGAACGGTCCTATCCCATTCGCATGGGAGGAAGCTGTTGTGGAGAACGACGCCCAGGATCAGCCCGTCCTCAAATACATTCAGAACCTGGCCGCAGAGGAACACCGATTGTACGAGCAAGGGACACTTCCTAAGGTCGATCGTAAGCGGCTCGCGCAAATCCAGGTCGAACTGGATCAGTGCTGGGATTTCTTGCGCCAGCGACGCGCTCTTCGTGACGTCGGGCTTGACCCGGACGATGCGGAGGTTCGCCCGCCACAGGTCGTCGAGAATTATGAGCAGTAGGGATTCCTCGGCACCGAGTGGACGAGAGTTGGTGCGTACCGCTCTTGAGTGATCCGACAGCAACTCTGATCGCTGTCTCGGCGTGTTTGATACCTCTGCCTTTGTACAGAGACCCTCGCAGCGATCTGAAAGCCGAGCCGCCACGCGCCGAGAAATGCGTGATTGCAAGACCTGACCCTCACTCTTGTGGACATTGCGTAAGACCGACTCCACGCATGCGGGACAGAACGTACATTCATAGGAGCAGATGCGTGCCTCACGTGAGTCGGGTGGCAGCGTTTTGTTGCAGTGCTCGCAGGTCGGCCTGAGTTCCAGCATGGCGGTTCCCTTAATCCGGAGTGGCTCACGAATCAGTTTGCTGTGGCCAAGTCTAGCGCAAAGCGGAAGGCGTATCCATTATTGCGGAGGCGATGGGGAAAGGGGGTGTGCGAGGAAGAGGCCGGAGCGCCATGGACCGCGAAATGATTCCTTGCGCCGATTCATTTCTGCTCTGTCTTTAGGGCACTTGCTCTCTGTTGGTCAGCTACTATGCTGTAAACACTTCGTTCGCAGTATATTTCGCTCAGCTCATTTTGAGTAAGGTTATTCAGCTCGGTGAAGTCCGACGCGTTTGTCATCCATTCAAGAAGCTTTTCTTTCGGCGTGTTCTTATAGCTTTCGTACATGAAGTCGAATAGCTCCAGTGGTGTTTTTGTCTTTCGTCCTTGTTGAAGGTGCACACCAAAGAATGTGTCAGGGAACTTCTTGTAGTCGTCTAGTTCCGCCTGAGACATGGGCGCTCTGCAGATCCATCCATTTTCGTATCCTAAAAACATTTCACCACTACTAGGATCCACAGTCGCCGTCGTTAACCGAGCAGGAACTTCCTTGCCGTCGGGCCCAGGTGCCATATAGGTCTGGCCGATCTGAATGCGAGGCAGCTGACAATCCGAAAACGCTACTGAGGGCAGTTCGCCGTCGAAAGTTGATGGGATATGGGAGTGTTTTTCAATAGATCGCATCAAATCAAATATCTCGACGTGTTTCTCTCGTGCTCGCAATGCCGCTCTGATGGATGGGAAAGCCGCCCCGAGGAAATTCGATATCTTGAAACCATAAAAGGTTGCGACCATATGTGTTAGGGAGCTTTCAGGGAAGTAATGGTCAGATATATTAGTTAAGCAGACGTAAGCAGGTGGCGCCGGATGATTCGCGATCTTCAGGCGAGCCTCTGCGCTCTTGAGGAGGTATTCAGCACGTTTAATCAATCGTTCGGCTTGCTTCTCTGAGCTAATTGGGTAATTCAGATCGAGGAATACCAGTCTGGCGTGGTCTGCCCTTTTTTCTAACGCCTCTCTCAACTGACGGCCGATATTAAACCTCCTTGGCCCTTGGTTGCTTGCCCCAGGGTTTCTGGATTTCGCTTCTACTGAGAACTTCTTATTAGACCTAGGGTAAGTTGCGGTGAACTCACAATGGGAGCTTGATCTATCAGATTCATTCTCAAATTCAAGTTCGAAACCTGCCTTAATCAACCATGCTGCGACCTGGGTTTCAAAGAAAGCGCCAGGGAAGTTGTCTTCATTTCGCAGCCTAGCCAGAAGGCGTGTTTGGATATCTGAACCGTTGTGGGCAATCAGATAGAGGTTGTATGCGAGTCGATAATAAGCAGATGCGGCTCCGGTCATTGGGGACGAAAAAACATTGCCTGCTTGTATTATGTGCTCGCGTTGTAAGGTGCAGACATTGTGGTACCATCTGAGAATGGGATGACGTTCGGCGAACGATTTCTTTAGTTCGGTATTTCCCCATTCCTCGCCTAGAGCACGCTTGATGTAATCGCCAAGAAAGTCGTGGAAGGTCTTCCACTTGCCATAATGTACTTTGCTGCCGACCGCTACAAATCGATAGCCCTGAAATTCAGCTGAGATAATTGGCCGTCCAAGCCCTTGCTGCTGTTGGCGCTGAATCTCTTTCGCCTGCTTTTGTTCAAGGAGGCGTTTGCCCTCTTCTTCGATGCTCTTTTCAATGCGTGCCTGCTGGAAGAGAAATGGAAGTTCAAAACGATAATTGTTGTGACATTTTTTGAACTTACGTCCGCTACCACAAGGGCAAGGGTCGTTTCTTCCAATCTTCATTAAGTATCCTGGCAATTAAGATTATGTGGTCATTCTACTTTTTCAAAGTCGTTCTGGTCCATGCGTGCCTCGGCACAGGCGCCTTATTCCTCTCTCACCTATCTGACGGGAGAGGGCCAGCTCCTTGAGCGGCCGGCGGACTTTGCGGCTTGCTTCTCCATCCCGATCGGGTGGCACCTTCGCCTGGGATCCCTCACTCGTAGAGGTGGTCCCGACACTGGGCGGGGGTGCGAGTACGTGAGGGCTGGCGAGCGATAGGGAATCGCCAGGCCAGCGGCTTCCTTTCCCCTGCTGGAAACCCCTGAGCTGATGTAGTTGGCTACTGTACCCCCTAGTCGATACCGCATTTCCCCTGTCCCCTTCGCCCCATCTCACCAACCCTTCCTAGGCCCTCTTCTCATGGCTGGTTGCATTGATTGTGCGCGAAGGGGTGTCGTAGAATTAGCCGGTAGATATCGGCTCGTGACACAGGGTGCTCCCTCAACCGAAAGGCTGCAGGTGAAAACGGTCGCCACGCTCCCACGGCCCATCACTGACTATCAATCGCTGTCGGCCGAAGAACTCTTCGAACGGACTCGTGCGGCAAAACGCACCCTCGGCGATCGTGTGATGATTCTGGGGCACAACTATCAGCGGGACGAAGTGATCCAGCATGCCGATTTTCGCGGCGATTCCCTGATCCTGTCGCAACTGGCCGAGCAAAAATCCGATCGGCCCTACGTGGTCTTCTGCGGCGTGCACTTCATGGCCGAAACCGCCGATGTGTTGAGCCGGTCCAATCAAACCGTCATTCTCCCAGACATGGCAGCCGGCTGCTCCATGGCCGACATGGCCGCCATTGAACAGGTCGAACAGTGTTGGGATGCGCTCGGACGGATCGTGCCGGTCGAGGAGACAGTCATGCCGGCGGTCTATGTAAATTCAGCGGCAGTCTTGAAAGCCTTTTGTGGGGAGCATGGCGGGCTCACCTGCACATCCTCCAACGCGCGCAAGGTCATCGAATGGAGCTGGGCGCGCCGCGAGAAGATCCTTGTTTTTCCCGGATGAACATTTGGGCCGCAATACGGCCAACAAGATGGGCATTCCTCGCGAGCAGATGATCGTCTGGGATCCATTCATGCCGCGCGGCGGCAATTCCGTGGAGGCGATCCAGCGGTCGAAACTGATCTTGTGGAAGGGCCATTGCAGCGTGCACCAGATGTTTCAACCGTCGCACGTCGACAATTTCCGCAAGCAATACCAGGACGTGAAGGTGATCGTCCATCCGGAATGCCATGAAGATGTAGTCAATAAGGCCGACCTGGTCGGTTCGACGGAATTCATCATCCGAACGATCACGGCGGCTCCGGCAGGTACTACTTGGGCGGTCGGGACAGAACTCAATTTGGTCAACCGGCTGAAGCATGAACAGACCGACAAGAAAGTGTTTTTCCTCTCCTCCACCGTCTGTCAATGCGCCACCATGTATCGCATCGACGCTCCTCACCTCTGTTGGGCGCTGGAAAACCTGGTTGACGGTCATGTCGTGAATCACATCGTGGTCCCGGACGATGAAAAGCAGTGGGCGAAGGTTGCGCTGGACCGCATGATGGCGCTCAGTTAGCGGGATGGTGAAAATCGCTTCCAACTGCGTTCTCGCATCGCTCCAAAGCTCGACGTACCGCAAGCTTACGCCTCGCATTCTCGCTCGCTGCGGCCTTACCGGAAGACGCTTTTGACGATCCCGCAAGAATTGCTAAGCGTCATAACTCGGTTTGAGGTGCCGCCGGCTCATCGCCTCACCGGCATTCGAGAGCACTCAGAATATTGGGCCTGCGCGGTCTAGGCCGCAACAAACCACTGGTTCCTCTCGCCTCGTTTCGGTATAGTCCTCTCTTTACGCGCACTTCATTCAAAATTTCGCTCCGTTCGACTGATCGCACCGATGGACTATAAAGCGACCCTCAACTTACCGAAAACCGACTTTCCCATGAAGGCGAACTTGCCGCAGCGGGAGCCGGAAATGCTCGCCCGTTGGGCGCAGGAACGGTTGTATGATCGGATCCAGGAGTCCCGCCGGGGTTGTGAACAATACATTCTCCACGATGGCCCCCCCTACGCGAACGGCCGGATTCACATCGGTCATGCGCTGAACAAGATTTTGAAAGACCTCATCGTCAAGTCGAAGACGATGTCGGGCTATCACGTTCCCTATGTACCGGGCTGGGATTGTCACGGCCTGCCGATCGAGCACCAGGTGCTGAAAGAGTTGGGCGACAAGAAGCGGGATCTGGATGCCCTTGCGATTCGCAAACTCTGTAAGGAATATGCCGAGAAGTACGTTGCGATTCAGCGCGAAGAGTTTCAGCGACTGGGTGTATTGGGTGACTGGCAGCACCCCTACCTCACTTTGAACCCTGCCTATGAAGGGACGATCATCCGGGAGTTCGGCCGGTTCGTGGAGCGAGGCGGGGTGTATAAGGGTCTGAAGCCTGTCCTGTGGTGCACGCAGGATCAGACGGCGCTGGCCGAAGCTGAAGTCGAATATGACGACCACACGTCGCCCTCGGTCTATGTGAAGTTTCCGTTGGTGAGTCCTCCAGCCGTCCTGAGCAAAAGATTCGGCGGAGTTGCGTTCCCTGTCGATGTAAAGACTGCGTCGGTTCTGATCTGGACGACCACGCCTTGGACCTTGCCCGCTAATCAGGCGGTCTGCCTCCATGCCGACATCGACTATGCCTTCGTGCAGGTCGGTGATGAACTGCTCGTCATGGCTGAAAAATTGGTCGAATCGGTCGCCAAGGCCTGCAGTCTGACGGCGTATACCATCGTTGCCGTGAAAAAGGGCAGTGAGGGGTTCGAAGGACTGGAGACCCAACGTCCCTTGACCACCGGTCTTTCGCCGATTCTCCTGGGAGATTTTGTCACATTGGAGCAGGGGACCGGCTGCGTGCATATCGCGCCGGGCCACGGTATGGAAGACTACTTGCTGGTGCTGGACCACAATGCGAAGGCCAGTGTCGGCGAGCGGCTCGAAATCCTCGCGCCGGTGGACAACGGCGGGAAGTTCACGTCGGCAGTTCCCGAGTTTGTCGGACAACATGTGTTCAAGGCGAACCCCAAAATCGTGGAGCGCCTTCAGGAGAATGGCCGATTGCTTGGTCATGGCTCGCTGAAACACTCCTATCCCCATTGTTGGCGATGCAAGCAACCCGTGATCTTTCGCGCGACCGAGCAGTGGTTCGTGTCCATGGAGACCAATGAGTTGCGGCAAGAAGCCCTGGCCGAGATTGATCGGGTGCGCTGGATCCCGGCGTACGGGCGCGACCGGATCAATGGGATGATCGAAAACCGGCCCGATTGGTGTCTCTCTCGTCAACGGGTCTGGGGTACACCGATTCCCGGTTTTACCTGCGTGAAATGCGGCAAAGTGCTGGCCCACCCCCGGGTGATCGACCATGTGGCAGATTTGATCGGCGAACATGGCACGGACTATTGGTTTGCGAACCAGGCCGCCGCATTACTCCCCGCCGGGACCCAGTGTGAAGAGTGTGGCGGGGCGGAATTCGAGAAGGAACGCGACATTTTGGACGTGTGGTTCGAATCCGGCGTGAGTTATGCGACGGTGCTCAAGCCCAGGCAATGGTGGCCGGCGGACCTGTACTTGGAGGGGTCGGACCAGCATCGCGGCTGGTTCCACAGCGCCTTGTTGGCCGGTGTGATTACCGATCGGCGCGCGCCCTACAAGGCGGTGCTGACGCATGGATTTGTTCTGGACGGGGCGGGGCGGAAGATGTCGAAGTCGGCGGGCAATGTCGTGGCGCCGCAGGATGTGATTAAACAATCCGGCGCGGAAATTCTTCGCCTCTGGGTGTCCGCGCAGGATTACCGCGAGGACCTGCGGATTTCACCGGAGATCCTGGCTCACCTGATCGAAGCCTATCGGAAGATCCGGAATACCTGTCGCTTCCTGCTGAGCAATCTGTACGACTTCGATCCGTCACAGCATCGTGTGCCGTTCGAGCAGTTGCCTGAATTAGACCGATGGGCACTGATGCGGCTGGGCGATCTGATCCCGCGCGTGCGGAAGGGGTATGACGAATTTGAGTTCCATACGATCTTTCATGCGTTGAACAATTTTTGCTCCGTCGATTTGAGCGCAGTCTATCTCGATATCCTGAAAGACCGGCTCTATACCTTCCGCAAGGACTCTCCGTTGCGACGCGGCTCGCAGACCGTGTTGTTCGATATCGTGGTGGCCCTCACGAAGCTGATGGCGCCGGTGCTGAGTTTCACCGCCGAAGAAATCTGGCGAACATTGCCGGAAGCGGTCCGCGTCGACTCGAAGGCCGACAGCGTCCATCTGGCGATGTTCCCGGAAGTCGATCCGCGCTGGGCAGATGCTAAGTTGGCAAAGCGGTGGGAGCAGCTGCTTGAGGTGAGAGTGGCGGTTCAGGCGGCTCTCGAAGTGCAGCGTCGCGACAAGGTGATCGGCGCGCCGCTCGAGGCACGGGTCGTGATCGAGGCTCAGCCGGCACAGTATGAGTTGCTGAAGGCCTATGGCCAGGACTTGGCGGCGTTCTTCATCGTGTCGGACGTGGTGCTCATTGAGTTGCCGGATGTTCCAGAGAGCCCAGGTGTTATCATCAGCGTGGAGAAGGCCACCGGCACTAAGTGCGAACGCTGCTGGAATTATCGTCAGGCTGTGGGAACCTTTCCGGACCATCCGACCCTCTGCGATCGTTGCGTGGAGGCGGTTCGTTGAGCACGACCATTCGTTATCTGCTGCTCGGGTTGCTGAGCCTGGCGATCGTCGTGTTGGACCAAGTCACGAAGGTCTACATCATGGAGACCATGCGGCTCCATGAATCCATTCCAGTGATCGCCGATTTTTTCAGCATCACCTACATTCGCAACCCAGGCGCGGCGTTTGGGTTCTTGTCATCCAGCAGCAGCTCGTTCCGGTTCGTATTTTTCGGGCTGACTTCGATCTTCGCCGTAGGATTGCTGGGAACTATTCTCGTGCGCATGCCGAAGGATGACTGGATGGGCCAGCTCAGTGTAGCGGCGATTCTCGGCGGGGCAATCGGCAATTTATTGGATCGGCTGCGCTATGGGGAAGTCATCGACTTTCTCGACTTTTATATCAACGGCTACCACTGGCCGGCCTTCAATGTCGCCGACTCGGCGATCACCGTCGGTGTGGTGTTCTTGATTCTCCACTTTGCTTTCGAAAAGCATCCCGATGATGCTCCGGTTCTCCAAGAGAACCGCCCCTCTTAGCAGGGTGTTGAAAAAGTCCGCCAGCTTTGTTCTCGCGAGACACTGCCGCCTCACCATCTCCGCGGCGTTCACAGACATGACGCGCTTTATTCAGCGCGTCGTGAACCTCAGAGGCTCAACGTACGGCTCATAGTACGATTCGCCTCTTCACTCGCTGCGGCCGCGCTGGACGGCCTTTTTCAACATCCTGCGAGTGCTTATATCCCTGTCTGAGATACAGAGCGGCTCGCTATTTGGAGGCTGTTAGGGTAGGTTTCAACAGGTCTCCGAGCTCTCCCGTTACCGGCTACGCCGGCAGGGGGAGGATAAACCCGCCTTGTTCGCGAAACTGGCGCTGCTGCTCCTCCGAAAACATGGCTACTGGTTCGCTATGGCAGAATCGACACTCCTTGAGGGTGACAACCGCGTTCGGTTCCCCGATTCCCACCAGGTACTGCTTGGCGAGCGTGAGCGCCAGGTCTTCATTCATCGTCATCACGTCGAAGTGCAGCTTGCCGTTCTTGCCGTTGACCCAGGTATCGTACACGTGCAGGGTGTCCATCACTTTCTCCTCAGATCACTACCGAACAACGAATAGCACGATGATGCCCAGCACCATGCGGTAGTAGGCGAACACACTCAGGCTGTGGCGTTGCACAAAGGTCAAAAAGGCCGCAATGACGGCCCAGGCGACAACAAACGATACGACCAGGCCAATTCCAAGTGCGACGTAATCATCCTGCGAAAAAGACGCTTGCGATTTCAGCATTTGGTAGATCGTGGCGATGATCATGGTTGGAAGGGCAAGAAAGAAGGAGTATTCCGTGGCGACGCGCCGGTCAAGGCCGGCGAGAAGACCCCCCACAATCGTCGAGCCCGAACGGGACATGCCAGGTATCAAGGAGACGCATTGGGCCAGGCCGACCCAGATGGCTTGTCGCGGAGTGACTTGAAGTAGTTCGTCGATTTTCACGCGACTCTGCATGCGCTCGACCACGAGGATGGTGATGCCCCCAACAATCAGCGAAATCGCGACGGTCGTCGGCGAGAAGAGATAGGCCTTAATGGACTTGTGGGCGAGAAATCCCACTAGGGCCGCTGGCAGGAAGGCTAACCCCAATCCGATGACGAACCAGAGATTGGGCTGAGCGCGAATGGATTCCTGAATAAGCGCCGACCATGAGGCACCGCTGCGCCTCGTCACCAACGACCGAAAGTCACGCTGTTCCCGGAGCGCATGCGAAGCCAGTGACGCGAGCTTGGTGCGTTCGTAGGCGATGATGGCTAAAATCGCCCCCAGCTGGATCGAAATCTCCACATTTGAGGCGATGTCTCCCGTAAATCCCAGGGCATGCCCAACGAGAATAAGATGGCCTGTGGAGGAGACGGGAAGAAATTCCGTCAATCCTTCGATAATCCCGAGAATGACGGCGAGCTCTGGGCCCCAGTTCATCATATTAAAATAAGATGGTAGTGGAGATGCTGGTGGTGTGTCGTCGCGCTGAACAGTCGCTGCATATTCCCAAACTGTTCCCCTGCAGTCAAGCGTCCTCCACTTTTCTGGTGAAGGATGGCACAGGCTGCAAACGAATCGACGGTGGGTGCTTCGCAATCGGCAAACATGTTGACAAACCGTGGGTCTTGGCATACACACAACAAGAGGAAAAGAATCGGATCGGTCCTGATCGAACAGGGGAGGGTCGCATGAAGCATGTGTGGATGGCTGGGCTTGCGCTTATCAGCGCGATAGCCGTCAGCGGATGCGTGAGTGATAAGAAATACCATGAGGCGCTTGCCGACGCCGATAGCACCAGGAGTGACCTGGAACGTACGCGCGCGCAGAAAAATGCCCTGGAGCAGCAGGTGAAGACACTCAAGGATCTTAACGCCAAGTTTGGATCGGAAAGCCAAATCGCACGGGATGAGCTGCAGCGGATTCAGCATGGTCGCGACAAAGAGCGGGACACGATCGACGTCCGGACGAAGGAGCTCGAAGACCGGGTTAAGCAGTTGACGGCGCAGAACCGGAACGTCAAGCAGGAGTACGAAGAGGCCCGCCGGCACAACGAACAGCTGAAGTCGCTGGTCGCGCGGTACCAAAAGGAAATGAAGGAACGCTCCCGATCGTTGTCGCCGGGTACGGGCTCCTCATCCTTTGCGGCCCCGTCATCCGGATCCGGCGCATCATCCAAACCGGCTGCCGCGCCTCCTGTCTTCGGCGCGCCTTCTGAGGCCGCTCCGGCAATGTCGGCGCTCAATATCAATAAAGTTCCGTCGGCTGAGCTGGTGCTCACCTTGGGCATTACCCAGGATGTGGCTGATCGGATCGTGAGCAACCGTCCCTACAGAGTGAAGGGTGAGTTGGTAGCCAAGAACGTCGTGCCGAAAGATGTGTTTGACGACATCAAGGACCGCATTACCGTCAGCCCGTAAGCATCTGCACACGTCCACTTCACGTGGGCCCCGAGATTGAGAAGGCCGCTTGCCGTCAGGGCAAGCGGCCTTCGTCTTTTTTGCCCGACGCCGGCGCGGACTTGCGCGAGCGACCCTCCTTGCTGCATCAGAAAATCGTTTCCTGATAGAATGCCCGCATTGCTCCATGAAAAGGATCAGCCCTTCATGCGCCGTGTGAGTTTGATCATCGGAGTGCTCGCCATCGGCCTTGCCATTGCAGGCTATGTGTTTTTTAACGGCGAGCGGCGGGCTCCGGTTCGGTATCGCACCGTTCCTGTCGAACGAGGGACGATTGTGTCTCTGGTGACGGCCACGGGAACCATCAACCCCATTACCACGATTCAGGTCGGCAGCCAGGTCTCGGGCATGATCGAAAGCCTCCACGCCGATTTTAACTCCAAGGTGAAAGCGAATCAGGTGGTGGCGCGTATCGATCCGTTCCCCTATCAGGCGAGACGTGATCAAGCGGTCGCGAGTCTTGCCAATGCGAGAGCGGCGTTCGACAAGGCGCGGATCGATTTGGCCCAGCGGCGCCGGGAATTGGATCGGGCCAAGTCGCTCATCGGGCAACAGTTCATTTCTCAAAACGAGGTCGACGTCGCTTTGACGGCTTCCGAAGGCGCGGCGGCTCAATTAAAGGTGACAGAAGCCGCAGTCAAGCAGGCCGAAGCGATGTTGCAAGCGGCTGAGCTGGACTTGAAGTATACGGTGATCCGTTCGCCGGTCGACGGGGTGGTCATCTCCCGCCTCGTCGAGGTCGGGCAACGCATCTCCGCCAGCTTCTCCATCCCCACTCTTTTTCTGATTGCGGAAGATGTGACCAAGATGCAGGCCGATACCAATGTCAGTGAAGCTGACATCGGTGGAGTGGCGGAGGGAAAGGAGGCGTCGTTTACGGTCGATGCCTATCCCGGCGAACGATTCCAGGGGCGCGTGCGGCAGGTCAGAAATGCGCCGATCAACATTCAAAATGTAGTCACCTATGATGTCGTGGTCGAATTCAAAAATCCGGAGTTTCGTTTGAAGCCCGGCATGACGGCGAATGTGGCAATTGTCGTGGCAAAAAGAGAGCAGGTCCTCAAAGTACCGAATTCGGTTTTGCGGTTCAACCCTCCGAAGGCAGTTATCGAAGATACGGTTGCCGTTCGGCCTGCAGGCGGAACTTTTGGACCGGCAAGCCGTCAGCGGGTGCTGTGGAAGCAGAATGCGCTCGACGAACTAGAGCCGGTCTCGGTGGAGATGGGAATCTCCGACGGGACCTATTCCGAAATAGCCGCCGCCGAGGTACACGAGGGTGATCAGGTCGTGATCGGTATTGAGGCTGCGCGCGGAGATCGGAAGGGCGCAGATCTTCCTCCCGGGTTTGGGTCTGGGCAGCAGCGCAGTCCACGACGTGATCGCGGCATATAACAGGACGCAAATGACTCCCAGCTGCGTTCTCGCTTCGCTGGGAGGCTGGACGTACCGAAAGAGTACGCGTCGCCTCTTAACTTGCTCCGGCCTTGTTGCGAGGCTTTTTTTTCGCATCCTGCTTTTCAGTTTCAGTCCGAGAAGGGCTCCGCTAATCAGCGCTGGATCGTCAAGCGCCGCCAGCTCGTAAGGACAGCATGGATCACCTGATCGTTTGCGAAAATATTTCGAAGATCTATCGCGTGGGTGACATGGAGGTTCAGGCCTTGCGCGAGATTGATCTGACGATCGACCGAGGAGAGTTCCTCGCGGTGATGGGCGCCTCAGGATCGGGCAAGTCGACGCTCATGAATATCCTTGGATGTCTTGACCAACCGACCCGCGGTCGATATCTGCTGGACGGGATGGATGTGGGGACGGCAAAACAGGATGTTCTGGCGGAGATTCGGAATCGACACATCGGGTTCGTGTTTCAGAGTTTTAACCTCATTCCTAGAACCAGCGCCTTGGAGAATGCCCAGTTGCCGCTGTTTTACCGCGGGGTTTCACTCAGAGAGCAACGGAAGCACGCGGCGACGGCCTTGCAGCGCGTGGGTCTCGCCGGACGGGAACAGCACTACCCCTCCCAACTTTCCGGAGGCCAGCAGCAACGCGTGGCCATTGCAAGAGCCTTGGCCGGGGCTCCTTCTATTCTGTTCGCCGACGAACCCACCGGCAACCTCGATACTGTGTCGAGCCGGGAAATTATGGATATCCTGACGGCACTCAATCGTGAGGAGGGGATTACCATCATTCTGGTGACGCACGAACCTGATCTTGCGACTTATGCCTCCCGCGAACTCATCATGAAAGATGGACAGATCGTGCAAGACGTTCGGCGTGTCCCTCAGCTGTCGGGCGCGCAATAGGAAGACGATGCTTCCCTTTATGCTGTTGACGGTTATGACGGCATTGCGGGTTCTGAGCCGAAATCGGCTGCGAGCCGGTTTGACAATGTTGGGCATTGTGATCGGTGTGGGTGCCGTTATCGCCATGGTGAGCATCGGCCAGGGCGCCCGCGCGGCGGTTCAGTCGCAAGTCGCCAGCATGGGGACGAACGTGCTCATCGTCATGCCGGGCTCCACCACGGTGAGTGGTGTCCGGGGAGGCCAGGGCGGAGCGATGACGTTGACGGTCAGTGATGCCGCGGATCTGAAAAAACGAAGCCCCTTGCTATCCGAGACCGGGTGGGCGCGGCGGGAAGTGATGCAAATCGTCAACGGGAACCGCAATTGGAGCGGTCCGGTCAACGGCATTTCACCCAGCTACCTCACGATCCGAGACTGGTCCTTCATAAGCGGAGGGGCGTTTACACAGACTGATCTAGACGCCGCAGCCCGCGTGGCGCTGATCGGCCAGACGACGCTCGAAAACCTATTTGATCCGACTGAGGAGGCAGTAGGCGCGACAATTCGGATCAAAAACGTGCCGTTCCAAATCGTCGGTGTCTTGGCGCCCAAAGGCCAGTCGGCCCAAGGCTCCGATCAGGACGATGTCATTTTCATTCCTTTCACCACGGCGGAACGGAAGGTGTTCGGCAGTCAATTTCTAGGATCGGTCGGGGCGCTGTTCGCGTCAACGGAGCAGAGTGCTGATTTACCGGAGGCCGTCGAACATGTTCGTGAGGTTCTGAGGGGACGTCACCGGTTGCAGGCTGAGCAGGCGGATGACTTCACAATTCGCACGCAGGTCGATATCGGGAAGGTGCAAGAAAGTACCGGTCAAACACTCACGGTCATGTTGTTCGCCATCGCGTCAGTGTCGTTGTTGGTGGGGGGGATCGGCATTATGAACATCCTCCTGGTCTCGGTCACGGAGCGCACAAGGGAGATCGGAGTGCGCATGGCAGTGGGCGCCAAGCGCGTGCATATCCTCATGCAGTTTCTCATTGAGGCCGTCACGCTGAGTCTGGTCGGCGGCATTATCGGAGTGATCGTGGGCGTCGCCGGCGCGAGGCTCACCACTGCGATAGCGGGGTGGCCGACGATCATTTCTCTCGATTCCATTGTCAGCGCCTGCATCTTTTCCCTGGCCGTCGGGCTTTTTTTCGGCCTTTATCCTGCCAACAAGGCGGCTCGCCTGAGTCCCATCGACGCGTTACGCTACGAATAGTCGCACGAGCCACCCCGAAGGCAGACGTCAACCAAGTCTCGGCTCACCGATGTGAGAGAGGACGCACGATGTCAGCAGACGGCTTTTTCTAACTCCGCTGGTATCGTTCCGATGACTGAGCAGATCTCGCGTATCGGCGCCTGCTCATCCTGATTGGCGAGGTCGATGACGAGGGGGACAATATAGGGCGTGCCGGATGAGTCATGCGTAATGGTCACGATGGGCTGGTGCAGCTTTCTTGAGTTAATAACGGAGACAACCGCGCGTTCCCCCGTCGTCAACGCGACATAACTATACACCGGGTAAATACCCATCACCTTGACGAATAGCGACACCAATCGGTTTTCGTACTTGCCTTCATGCCCTTCCTGATAGAGCCGTTGTAATGACTGGTGTGGAGTCAAAGGCGAGGCTCCGCCGAATCCGGTCAGAAGTTCGTCATACCGGTCCGTGACCATGATGAGCCGTGTCATATCTAACGTGAACGTTCCTTTGGTTTCCGCCGGAAAGCCGCTTCCATTCATGTAGGCATGGTGCTCCGCCACGATTTGTTCGACTGCGGGGGAGAATCCGCCGCGACGTTCGAGCAGGATTGCACCGGAGCGCGCGTGAGATTCGTAGGCGCGGCGGTTCAGCTCTGAGAGGTTCGCGGAGGTATCATGAATTCGTTTGAGAATGGTCTGAGGCACCTGCAGCAGTCCGATATCATGCAGGAGGGCGCCGGTGGCCAGGTCTTGCAGAGTAAAGAGATCATAGCCTGCGGCATGAGCGAGGATCATTGAAAAACTGCAGGTGGCGAGGGCATGTTCGCCGACAGCGTTATTTCCGTCGCGGCCTTGGCTGAAGGCGATGAATAGGGCTTGGGTCGTGAGGGTTTTGGTCACCGCATCGATTTCGTGAATGATGTGCTGGACCTTCTCCCGATCGACGATTCCTGTCTCAGCAATTCGTGAAAAGGTCGACTGGACGGATCCTTCCAGTTGCTGACGCGCCGCCCGGGCAGCCCGCAATTCCTCAGTCATCGTGGCGAGGGAGCGCACCATGGGCGCCTTCTCTGACGCGGAGAATCCAGCCTGAACGATATTCTTTGTGAGCCTCCTTGCGGGAGGGAGAACGGTGTCCGGCAGGTCCATGCCACGCGTGGGATCAATCTTGAGGTGTTTCACTCCTGCACGCCGCAACTTGTCGATTTGCTCGTCCGTTCTTATCAGGAATGAATGCCTGAAAAATGGCGAACGAAACCAAGCGAGGTCCAATTTTGCGACATGCATGCCGATCCGGAGCGCTTCAATGGTGATCGATCGGTGTGCCATAACGTATCAGGACAAAGGGGAAACCGTGCGGCCCGCCTGGTAACTTACCCTCTCCGTCAGTCTCGCCCAGTGCGCGAGGCACCCTCTGTGGAAAGGGCCGCTGGTGCAATCAGGGCGGGGTGATGAACGGGTTCCGTGGAGGCGGTTGGCGCGACCGACAGGCATATCTCCATGCGAGGATTGTCGAGGTCTTGAGATTTGTAGAGATGGATTTCCACGACCCGATTATCGTTCAATCCCAGCCCTTCGCAGAGCGCATCTTGCGCGATCTTGAGTCCCCCATCCGTATCCCGACGAAGGGCGGACGCAAAGAAAAAATGAATCAACAACGACAGGTTCGCCCGCTGTAAGATTTGTCTTAGAGTACCACGATGCGGCGATTGGGCAAGCGCAACGAGAATTTGTTGCCCGACGAGATCTTTGAACGCGCGTCCCTTCGCTGAGAGTAGGCGGCGTCCATTGACGGTGGCATATTGATGATTCACACTGGGAGGGACAGGTAACGTCAGTTCAATCGACTCGGACGTCACTCGGACCATCGGCTCGGAGGGCCTTCGCGGGCTCGGTGCCTTTACGGTTTTTCGCGATGCGCGGAAGGGCGTAAGATCTTCAATTGAGCGCGACGGCTGTTTGGGTGATGGACGAAAAGAGGTGGACCTAAAGGCGACGGGAGATTGTCGAGGGCGAGACACGCGGCGCAAGGGCCTGCCTATTGAACTAAAGAAGATTTTGGATTTTCGCGATATCCTGCTCGTACCGGTCTTCGGTCCTGGTGAGGTACCGTCGCCATTCCGCCGGGCTCCAGATCTCCAGCCGGTGGTACATCCCAACGAGGAAGACTTCCTGATCGTCATCCATCGGGACCAGCTTACGAAGGCGGCTGGGAATCAACACACGGCCGGCCTTGTCGATGTCCGATGCGCCGGCTTGCGACATCACATGGTGCATGAACAAGCGACTCTGGTCCTCGTCCAGCGTGGTTCTAGTCCGCTCCAGCACCTTTTCCCATTCCTTGGCTGAGTACACCCAAAGCGTCTGCTCGGTATTTTTGAGGAACATCACCTGATTGCCCTCGCTTTCGAAACGTTCTCGAAGCGGAGACGGGATCAGGAAACGTCCTTTTTCATCGACTTTGCAGAGGAATTCCCCGGCGAACATTATCGACATCCTCCGGTCACGAACGCGGTAGGGACACGGGACGTTCTTGAAGCCATCGTTCCAAGTCCGTCCGGACAAAGCGCCATTCCTTGCCCAGCTTGAAACCAGGCAGATGACGGTCCTGGATGTAACGAAAGAGCGTACGAGGGCTGACTTTGAGATAGCGGCATGTCTTCGCCACCGTGAGGAGTTCGTTCTTGAGATCGGTTGTCATGCAGACTCAAACGAAGCATCGGTAGGTACATAGGAGCCAGCCACCCGTCCATTTCTAGGGTGATGGTAGGAGACATGGCCGATCCTGTCAAGCGAATAGTCACCTCACTGCGACAGGAGCTAGTGCTAATGCCTAAACCTATCCTTATGCTACGGGGCTCAATGATGTCGTCAAGCTGAGGGTAGTGGAAAATCCGTGAGGAAGTGCCTAATGACAAGCTCAAAGGTGGAAGCTAGGCGAAGGTCGGAGCTGCCGACACAGGTAGCAGCTGTGACCGAATTTGAGGGGAGACACGTACATCCAGCAAGAGTCGCCATGATGAGGAACAAGTCTGCTAAGGTCGTTCGCCAAGTATTCCCCATTCCATGCTCCTGCACACGCTGATAGAGATGCACTCAATTGTGATGCTGTGGGGATTGTTCTCGGAAAACCTCATGCGATAAATTCCATCTGTAATTGTTCAGTCTCCAGAGTTGGCCCTAGACAAGGTTACAATCCTTCCCTCATCTGAGGGGTTTAGCCTGCAGATTCCACTGAAGCAGCCACACAGCCCTATGATGTCATTGGGCCAAGCAACCTTTAAGGTCTTGGATTCCGAGTTAGAATTTCAGAGAGGCGTTCTATATAGGCCTCCCCCCCTTGATCCACCCTCTCGAATTTCTTAATCTATGTTCACGGACGTGTCGGAAGAATTCGCAAGAAAAGGAGGAGGTGCTTATGAAGCTCGAGTTAACACTTGAAGAGGCTCGCGTGCTCGATGTGGCGGTTGAATACATCAAGAGACATAGGGATGTGGCAGCGAAGATCTACGCCGGCTACGAGGATGATTTCAAGACAATCAATGCGGTTGGAGGGACAATTCGAGCAGCCTACCTGAACGGCAAAAGGGAACTGACGGAGAAGTGTGCCGCTCGTTCGTGAGAAGGCGTGTATTCTTCGCGCCTGATCGCGTCCATCTTCGGCGCACGCGCCCGTTCCTATTCCCTCGCCGGCGGGCATGGGCAGGAAGTGGTTTGCGTGCTCAGCGTATGGGCTAACATAGTTTTCGGCAAGAAATAGGTCTGAGGTTAAACGAGACCTTCTTCCATGTTCCGGTTGGTTTATCGATCAGAACCCGGTACTCATGTCGGCTGTACGTAGATAGGTCTCGGCGCTACGACTACGGGAACGATACAGAAAAAATTGCAATAAATTCTCATCGTGAGCACCTCGACTGGTTACCATCCGCTGGTAGCATCTGCTCCCAATCTTGATCCGAAACCCTCATTGGCGTGTGGTTGCGCTTCTCGTCAAGTCCAGAGTAGTCAGTCGAAGTCGGCGGCGCCCATGTCTGCCGGCGGCTGCCCTTCCTCCATCGCGGCGTCCATCTCGTCGCCAAGATCTTCGCCCATTTCCTGTCCCATTTTTTTCATGAACCGGGCCATGCTCTGGGGGTCATTTTCATCCAGTCCGCTTAGATGGCTCGGGTCAGCCAGAGATTCGAGTCGGGCCTCCTCAGACTTGGGCGAGGCAAACCTGGACATGAGTCGTTCCAATTCGGGGCTGTGGCAGTTGCTACAGGATTGCTGGGGAGGAGCGCTGATGCTCAAGATCAGGCGGCTGGTCCGCTTCCCACATTGCCGGCAGCGATATTCATAGATCGGCATGGACTAAGCTCTCAGTTCTTCTGGATGGTTAAAGGTCGACGGTGGCAGTGAGGAATCTGTAACCATGCCGGCGTCCACAGAACGGGCGAGGGCAAGGACCGCCACCTCTAGGGCGCCGGCAGCGAGCAGTACTCGGGCACACTCATTGACGGTTGTTCCAGTGGTGAACACATCGTCGACGAGCAAGATGCGTTTCCCCATAACATCATGGGGTGCGCGCAGGGCAAACGCCTTGCGCAGGTTCCCAAGGCGGGCCGAGCGCGGAAGTGTGATTTGCGGGTCGGTGTCGATGACACGCACCAAGTTTCGATAGGATACGGGCCGTTGTATGACAGGGCTGATTCGGTCGGCGAGGAGCAACGACTGATTGAATTCCCGATGCCGGAGGCGGTTAGGATGGAGTGGTACAGGCATCAGAAGGTCGGTCGTCAAATTCTGTGGCACGGTTTGAGCTAGCAACGCTCCCAACGAATCTGCCAAGGCCACTTTCCCCCGATATTTGAAGAGGGCGATGGCGTCTCGCAGCGGAGGCGTATAGGCGTATGCAGCCCAAACATGGGTATAGTGCGGGTCGCGAGTGCGGCAGTCCTGACATTCGTGCCTGGGGCTGTAAATAGTGGCTGAGGCCGAGGCAAAGGGGCGATGACATCGTGGGCAAGCAGGTCCTCGCAGGGGACGGATGTGGCCCCAGCACGGACGACAAAAGAACGGTGTGGGGTCATCCGTGAGCGGTTGATTGCAGCTAGCGCAATCTGAGGGAAGCAACAGTCGTGAGGCTTGCCTAAAAATGCCTCCTACCACTGGGCGAGACCTTTCTTTGACTTGCGGCGCGAAGCTACGGACAGCATGGTTCTGGACTTGTACGGAAAAGCCTCCGACCTGTCAAGGTTGTGGGGTGCAAAGGGGCTATGGTATAGGACCTTCCGGTCGCATCGCGCGACCTTCCCGCAGGATTTGTAGGTCGAGGTTGCGCGTCTTAGTGAACGTGACGCCTCCTTCACAGCCATCGGTTTCCAAACTATGCAATCCTCTGCCAAGGCGGTGGTTAGTGTACAGAATCTCTCCAGAGAATACAGCCGCGGGCAGACGGTGGTACGCGCACTGCAGGATGTTACCCTGGACGTGAAAGCGGGAGATTTCTGCGCCTTCGTGGGGCCAAGCGGTTGTGGTAAAAGTACCCTGTTGAACCTTCTGGGCGGATTAGATCGTCCCACATCCGGCGACATCGTGATCGAGAATCGCTCTGTGACCCATGCGAGTGCCGCCGAATGGACTCGTTTGAGGCGTGAAGTGATTGGGATTGTCTTTCAAGCCTTCCATCTTATCCCTGGGCTGACGGTCGCAGAAAATGTCGCCTTGCCATTACTGCTCAAGGGTGAACAGGGAGGGGTGGTGACCGAGCGGGTCGACGAGGTTTTGCGAGCCGTGGGAATGGACGTTCATCGTTCGCATCGCCCCAGCGAGTTATCGGGCGGTGAGCAACAGCGTGTCGCCATCGCCCGGGCAATTGTGCACCGGCCGCGACTGATTCTGGCCGATGAGCCGACGGGAAATTTGGATTCCAAACAGGGTGCCGACATCGTCAGGCTGTTCCGTGGTTTGCCGGAACGCTTCGGCCACACGGTGCTGCTGGTGACGCACAGCGAGACGGCGGCAGCGGCGGCCGACTATGTGTGGCTTATGCGGGATGGTCGGTTGGTGAACTGTGTCAGGAAGAGGGCCTAGCAGGATGTTGAAAAATTCCGCCAGCTTTGCTCGGAAGCTCAACGTACCACAAGGGTACGCCTCGCCCTCTCGCATCGCTGCGGCCTCGCTGGACGGCCTTTTTGACCATCCTGCGAACCTTTGGTATATCCTCTTCGGCTCACATCTCTCTCTATTGTCAGGGGCCTCAAACGGTTTTACGACGGTCCGCTATGGGAAAGGATCAGCATGGATTTGAGCACCACCATTGCCGGAGTGAAGTTTTCCACCTGTTTCATGAATGCGTCCGGGGCGCTTTGTGTGACGCGTGAAGAGCTGCATGCGCTGGGCCGCTCGCGAGCGGGGGCGATCGTGACTAAGTCCATGACGCTGGAACCGCGAGTGGGGAATTCCGAACCGCGCTATTACGGATTTCCCGGCGGATCGATCAATTCGATGGGACTTCCAAATCTTGGTTACTTAGCCTATGCCGAACTTATCCCTGATCTCAAACAGTTTGGCAAGCCCATCATCGCCAGTATCGCCGGTCTTTGCGAGGACGATTTTCTCACGATGGCACGAGTGATCAACCAGGCAGGTCCGGATCTCATCGAGGTTAATCTCTCCTGCCCGAACATCGCCGGCAAACCTCAGATTGCCTACGATCCCGTTGACTCAGCACGGCTCCTGAAGCGCGTGCGTCCGCTTATTTCCGTTCCCATGGGGGTGAAGTTACCACCATATTTCGACCCGGCTCACCATGCCGTGATGGCCGATGTCATTCGGCGTAGTGGAGTGGATTACCTGAATCTCATCAATTCCGTCGGCAATGGTCTCGTTGTGGACCCACACCGTGAGACGCCCGTCATTAAGCCCAAGGGGGGCTTCGGGGGGTTGGGAGGTTCGTTGATAAAACCCGTCGCGCTGGCGAATGTGCGAGCATTTTGGAAGCTGCTGGAAGGCAAGATTCCGATCATCGGAACCGGCGGGGTCATGCAGGGGGTCGATGCGTTTGAACATGTGCTCTGTGGAGCATCCGCAGTCCAGGTGGGAACCGCATTGGTTGAAGAGGGCCTGGCGGTGTTCGAGCGATTGGAACGCGAATTGACGGGTGAACTGACCGCGCGAGGCAGAGAGTCGCTGTGTGAATGCCGAGGAAGTTTGAAAGAGTTATAACCGAGTGCTGCTGGGTGCCCGAGACCTCGCCGCGAGTTTATTTAAATGCGAAATTCTTGGGAAGAAAGCCCTGCTGCAGCGCTTGACGGAGGAGCTGTGCGACATTGCGGACTTTTAGGCGTCGCATTAAATTGAATCGATGGACCTCAACCGTCCGGACGCTGATCGCAAGACGGCGCGCAATATCTCGATTCGTATTTCCTTGCGACACGAGCTTGAGAATTTCCCTTTGCCGGGGCGTCAACCCATCCGTTCGTTTGCCGGACGGCTTGATCGGTTTATTTGATTTGACCGGCTTGGTCTTCTTTGTCGGCTTTGCAGCCTTGGTCGACTTCGTGGTCTTTTTCGCCTTCGCAGCTTTTTTGGAGCGAACCAGTTTGCGTTGTGGCATAGATTTTCTCTGTCCCAAATTCTACTGTTAGTAATCCTAGCATACCTGTGTAAATCTGTAAAAACAATTACTGGACTCCTGTTCGATGGAGCGTACGAATGTCGCTGCCCCCATCGTCCCTCGTCGCGGTCTTCGTTCGTCTGGGATGGACACATTTGTCCACGCGTCCTGGCCGAACCCTGCTTACCATTCTTGGCGTCGGATTGGGGGTGGCGGCGACGATTGCTGTCCAAACCGCCAATGTGGACGTTTTACGCTCCTTCGAGGAGTCTGTCCTGACTGTGGCTGGCCCGGTCACCCTGGAGGTGTCGGCGGGAGAGGCAGGAATGGATGAGCGTCTAGTCACAGGAGTACGAGACATTGCCGGAGTCGAATCGGCTCGACCGGTGCTGGAGGTCGGTGTTCGACTAGCGATCGGGGCCGGCCGTTACCAATCGTTCCGTATCCTCGGGGTGGACCTTCTGGATGAACTCAATTCCGTGAGGGGTCGTCTGCCTGCTTCGTTCGACGCGCTCCAGGGTTCCGGAGAAGAGCAAGGGCTGGAAGGGCTTTTGATCCCTGATGGCATTTTGGTGGGCCAAGGGCTGGCGTTGGAGATAGACGCCAAGCCCAAGACCGTGCTTGCCCTGGAGGTCGGTGGACGCGACATTTCGGTCTCCGTGACCTCGGTCATGCGTCGCCACTCGGGTCCCCCATCCGTATGGGACCGCTTGGCGGTTATGGATATTGCCGCCGCGCAGCGGACGTTCGGCCTAACCGGGCGTTTGGATCGCATCGATGTTGTCACGCAATCCTCATTTTCGATCGAGCAGGTAGCGCAGGCCATACAGCGGATCCTGCCTCCGGCTGTCACCGTCCACCGTCCGCTCCAACGCAGCCGGCAGGTCGAATCCATGGTCGGAGCGTTTCAATTGAATTTATCCGTACTGAGCATGGTGGGGCTGCTAATCGGGGTGTTTTTGATCTACAACACCGTGTCCTTCACGGTGACGCAACGGCGGCGCGAAGTGGGTATTCTGCGTGCCATCGGGATGAGCGAGTTCATGGTCGTCGGTCTTTTTCTTGCTGAGGCCGGACTAGTTGGTTTGGTCGGGGGAATCGTCGGAGGCGGGCTAGGGCTCGTGATGGGCAATGCGCTGGTCGGCGTGGTTGGCCGAACCATACATGATCTATACGCACCGATGGCAGACATGTCGAACGCATTTGGATTTCCCCCGGGATCCGGGCGGCTGTGGCTCGAGGCTTTGGTGATCGGCAGTGGGGTGTCCGTGCTAGGGGCGCTGGGACCGAGTTTGGATGCTGGTCGCACCATTGTGGTCGCCGCCCTTGCGCCGGGAGAATACGATGTTACACAGCGGCTGCGCGCAGTTCCGCTCGCTATCGCGGGCGGAATTCTACTGATAGTCGCCCTGGCATGTGCCTTCGCCGAGCCTGTCGGCGGTGTGCCGGTGTTTGGGTACCTTGCGACGCTCAGCCTCCTCGTAGGCTTATCCTGCCTGGTCCCTGTTCTCATCAAGCAATTTTGTCGCACCAGGGAGTTAGGCAAGGCTGCTGCCTCGCCTTCATTGGGAGGCGCGATCCGCCACATTGCACGAGAGCAAACCACGAGGGGAATGGGACGAAATGCGGTCACGGTGTCCGCTTTTCTCGTGGGGGTGGCGATTATGGTCGGGGTGATGATGATGATTCGGAGCTTTCGAGACACGGTCGAAATTTGGATTGATCAGACGGTGATGGCGGATTTTATCGTGGCGCCGGCTGGATGGCCCCATGCCAGCCAGCACGGAACGATGAATCGTACCCTCCCTCCCGGTTGGAGGGCGGCATTGGCCCGTGCAGCGCATGTGTCGGCGGTCGACGCGTACCATGACATTCGTATTGAGCTGCAGGGACGGCAGGTTGCGCTCGTGTCGAGGGATCTGGCGCTCCATGCCGCACGAAGTCGATATCTTTTCCTGGAAGGTGACTCCTCCGCGATTCTTGCGCATGCTGCAGCCGGCGAAGGCGTGATTCTCTCGGAAGTGTTGGCCAATTCCCTGCACTTGACGACAGGGAGCCGGCTGACTGTGATGACGCCGTCAGGAGAAAAATCGATGACGGTGTTGGGAGTGTTCTTTGACTATGCGACAGACGGCGGGAAGCTCGTCATCGATCGATCTTTGTATCATCGATGGTGGAACGACGAAAGTGTCACGCTGTTTCCCATCTATGTCATATCCGGTGCTGATCTGGGGCAGGTTCGGTCCGCCATTCTCGAAACCTTGGCCCAAGAGACGCAGGGGCAGATGTCTCCAACGGTGCTGACCAATGCGGATTTGCGAGAGGAGATCCTTCGCATTTTCGATCGTACGTTCACCCTGACCTATGTGCTGGAGGCCATTGCCGTGATCATCGCAATGTTGGGGATCATCAACACGCTGGTGACTTCCGTTGTTGAACGACGGCGCGAGCTGGCGACTCTGCAAGCGCTCGGGAGCAGCCGCGGGCAGATCACCGCGCTGATTCTGTGGGAGGCCGGGTATCTCGGTTTGTTGGGAACGGTAATGGGATTGTTTGGTGGGCTGGCGCTGGCGTGGATACTGATACGAGTCATCAACCGGCAATCATTCGGCTGGACGATCCAAATCTCATGGCCGCTAGGCCTTATGGCCGAAGTGGCGGCCATGGCTTTGGCGGCCTCGCTGTTTGCCGGACTGTGGCCGGCTCGGTGGGCCTCCAAGCAACCGCTGGTAGAAGGGTTGCGCTATGAGTGAAGACCGACGGCGGGTTCAGGCGCCTGCGTGGATCGCTGTGCGATGGGAATCGCATCGACCTGGATCTCAAAGCCAAGGTCTTCGATCATTCTCCACACTTCCGCGGCAGGTTGACCAGGGGTGGTGAGGTACCCGTTCACAAATACTGAATCCGCAGGATAGAGCGCCAGCGGCTGCAAGCTGCGCAGATTGTGCTCCCGCCCTCCGGCGATCCGGAGTTCCGTCCGCGGATGGAGGAAACGGAAAAGGCAGAGGGCCTTGAGACAACGTTGTGGCGTAAGGGGCGCACAGTCTTCTAACGGCGTGCCGGACGCCGGGTGAAAGGTGTTGATGGGAATTGAGTCCGGTTTGACTTCTCGGAGCGCCATTGCCAAGTCAATCAGATCCTCATCACGTTCTCCCATACCGACGATGCCACCGGAGCAGATTTCGAGGCCCGCAGTCCGCGCATGGTGAATCGTGGCCAGCCGGTCCTGAAACGTGTGCGTAGTGCAAATCGAGGAATGATAAGCTTCGCTGGTGTTCAGATTGTGATTGATTCGATCGACCCCGGCGGCTTTCAGGTCACTCGCTTGGCGTTGATTGAGAAGGCCCAAAGAGCAGCAGATCTGAATCGGAACTTCCTGTTTGATGGAGCGCACAGCGGAGGCAATGTCGGCAATCTCCCGATCCAATGGGCTGCGGCCGCTGATCACGATACAGTACCGCTGGGCCTTGGCGGCTGCGGCTCGGCGCGCGCCGGTCATCATCTCATCGCGAGAAATCAGGCCGTAACGCTCGATCGGCGCGGTTGAGACGACGGACTGCGAACAATAACCGCAGTCCTCCTGGCAGGCGCCGCTCTTTGCATTCAGCAACATCTGCAGGCGAACTGTTTTGCCGAAGTACCGTTCACGAACCCGGAAGGCCGCTTGTAAGAGTTCGAGCAGTTGGGAGTCTGGGGTTTTCAATACGCCGAGGCTCTCCTCCCGGGTGAGCAATTCATCCCGCAAGGCCTTGTCGGCCAGGATCGTGAAGTCAGTCATGCACGCTACTCCTCGAAAAAATAGATCGGACCTCGCCACCCGCTTCGTGCTTCCGTGGGAGGGAGGCCTGGGTTGTGAAAAGAAAAAATGGCGGAGAAACCCTACACGGTTTCAAATGGAGATGCAATGCCTTGATAGGGGACGGCAGGGAGCCGTGAGTTCTGGTCGTCCTGGTCGGTATCAGACTTGGCAGCGCGCCAGGGGAGGGCGACATAGGTATTCCAGCGGCCGCATCGTCGGCAGCGACCAGACCACTCGGCCAATTCGTGGTGGCACTGGGTGCACTGGTAGGGTACGACCACTCGTTTCTTGAACCCAAGAGCTTTCTTGAGTTCCCCCACGGCCTCGTCCGTGTGCTGCTTGCGTAGATACAAATTGGCCATGATCTTATGATAGTCGACGAGCTGCTCGTGCGATCCGTCCAGAGTCGAGAGCACGTCATACGCTTCATCCACCATTTCGAGCCGGTAATAGAGTTTCCCGAGGTAAAACTGGATTACGGTGTTGTGAGGATCCTGGTGAAGCGCTTCCTGATAGGCGCGAATGATTTCATCAGGCTCTCCCAGTTCCAGAAAGAGCTCCTCCAGCCGGTGAAGAATAATGACGCTCCGTGTTTTGTCATAGATTTTTTTGAGAATTTCTACGGCGTTTTTGGTCTTGCCTTCTCGCACCAGGATCTCTCCGATGCCGATATACGCCGGTAAAAAGGTGCGGTCTTTCTTGATCGCGCCGCGGAAATAGCGCCGAGCCTTGTCGGGGTGCCCGCGCTCCAGGAGTTGACGTCCGACTTCATACATGCAGCCAAGTAAGAGATTCTCTTCAGCCCGCCGTTCGCTTTCAGGCCAGTTGGCTTTGACGAGGCGGTATTGGATTTCGAGCGCATCGCTCCATTTTTCGAGCCGGATCTGAAGGTCGCGTTTGCGAATCAAAGCCATCAAGTTGTCCGGCTCAATGCGGAGGATATCTTGAAGCGTCTGAAGCGCGTCTTCGTAGCGGCGGGCGCCCTCCAGGTCTTTGGCCAATTCCAGCAGGACCTCGACGTTGCGTTCTTCGATGCGGTGGGCTTGCTGGTGGAGGCGGATCGCCTCTGTCACGTTACCCTCCGACCGATAAATGTTACCGAGCCACAGGAGCGAGTCCGTCCGATTGGGATCGATGACGAGGGCGCGTTCGAATAAGCTGACCGCCTCGGCGGTCCGCTTGGACATGAACGCATGTGTGCCGTCCCGGTGGAGGGCATCCACCTTTTCTTTACGTCGCACGAGGCGATTGCTGCGCCAATTCACGAAGACATGGGTAGTTTCCTTGATGGTGACAATGAGCGCCACCAGCGTAGCGCCAAGGGCCATCGCAAACAGGACCAATGAAACGGGACTCAGCTCAAACAGCGAGTCCGGGCTGGTGCGAATCGTAATGGTGCCGGGGTTAAGTTCGCGAAAATAACTGTAGAGAAAAATCCCGACGCTGACGAGAAAGATCGTGAAGAGCAACCGAAACATGCTAGACCCGTTTCCGGGTGCGAGCCGGACGTGCCGTGGACGGAGCAGGCAGAGCGACCTTCAGGGCGTCCTCTTCCGGCAACCGGACCTGTCCTGCGTCGCTCCACAGTCGTTCGAGGGCGTAGTGTTCGCGAATATCCTTTTGGAAAATGTGAACGATGACGTCACCAAAGTCCATCACGACCCACTTGGCTGACGAGGCGCCTTCTGTACTGAGTGGCGCATGGCCTTGCGCACTGAGACTGTCGCTCACGTGGTCGGCGATCGCGCGTGCTTGGCGTTCAGATTCCCCGGAGCCGATCACCAGGTAGTCAGCAAGAGAGGTCAGTGAGGCAATATGCAGGATCAGGACATCGGTGGCTTTCTTATCCAGGATGGCGCTGGCCACCGCGAGAGCTTTGGCCTTTGATTCAAGTACGATCACTGTCCTCCCTATATAACCCCTCGCGAAGTATATAGGATTCGACAGAGGCGGGCAACAGATTTGCCAGGGGTCGGCCCTCTTGCACACGCTGCCTGATATCCGATGCGGAGATGTCGCAGGGGGGCAACCGCAGGAAGGTCAGCGCTTGGCCCTCCGCGAGGATCATATCCGCTCGTTCTTGCCGGGCGGCATCTAATGCCATTAAGGCCTTCTCCTGAAGGCCATGAAAGAGCGAGATTGACGACAGGGTTCGAAAACTGACCGAAGGCCTGGAAAACACGACAAACCGGCAGCTTGAGAGCAACGTCTGAGCATTTTTCCAGGAAGGCAGCTCAAGAAATGCATCCAGCCCGATCATGAAAAATACTGTGGTGCCTGGCCCATATTCCTGCTGAACCGCGCGGACAGTATCGATGGAGTAGGATTTGCCGGATCGGCGGATTTCCATGTCCGTGAGGGCGAATTCCGTCACGCCCTGAATCGCCAATTCCACCATTCGGTAACGATGTTCGGCTGCGGCTAATGTCCCTGGTTGTTTGTGCGGAGGATCACCCGTTGGGATAAAGAGGACGCGGTCCAGCTGCAGGAGCTGTTGGGCGGACTGAGCAATGGAGAGATGGCACCGGTGAATCGGGTTAAAGCTGCCGCCCAAAAGTCCCAGTCGCATGCGTGATGCTACATGAACCCTGTTGAATGTGAACGGACCGTCGCTCGGCTCATAACGGGCGCGCCGCAACTTCCTCACCGCCAGCGCCGGACCTATCGCGTGGTCTGGCTAGAGAATGACCAAATTGTCCCGGTGAATCACTTCCTCATATTCGTGAAGTCCGGGAAGCTTTTGAATGTCGACGGTCTTAAGTCCCTTGATACGGGCGAGGACCTCGGAGGAAAAGTTGACGAGGCCTTTGGCGCACTCCTTCCCGTCTGGAGCGACGCATGTGACCGGATCACCGGCATCGAAGTGGCCAGTGGCATCCAATATGCCTGAAGCCAGTAAGCTCTTGCCTTTCAGGACCAAGGCTTCGACGGCCCCCTGGTCAAGCTGCACATGGCCCCGTGGGCGGAGGGTAAAGGCGATCCAATGTTTTCGGCTCGTCAGTCGTCGTTCGCGGGCGAGAAACAGGCTGCCACCCGGTTTTCCGCTGAGCACCTCCGGAAGCAGGTTCTTCTGTGTTCCGTTGAGAATCAGGGTCGCCACTCCGTACTCACCCACCTTCTTTGCCGCGCTCACCTTGGTGGCCATGCCACCGGTGCCTTCGAAGGTGGAGGACACCCCGGCCCGCCGTTCGATGTCTTCGGTAATGTCATGGATCAACGGGATGAGGGTGGCGGTCGAGTCCTTGCGAGGATCGGCGGTAAACAGCCCGTCCACATCTGACAGGATAATGAGCAAATCCGCATCCACTAGATGCGCCACCTGAGCCGCGAGGGTATCGTTGTCTCCCACGCGGATTTCCTCCACTGCGACCGTATCATTCTCATTAATGATAGGGATCACGCCGAATTTGATCAATGTGGTGAGGGTGTGCCGTGCATTAAGAAATCGCCGTCGGTCGGCTAAGTCTTCGTGCGTTAAGAGCACTTGTGCGACGCGGAGGCTCAAACGCTCGAACGCCTTCTCATAGGCCCACATCAGATGGCTTTGGCCCACCGCTGCGGCGGCTTGTTTCACCGGCAGGCTTTTGGGATACTCGCGTAATCCCAGTTTCTTGAGGCCGGAAACCACCGCACCGGACGATACGATCAACACTTCGCGTCCTTGCGCGCGTACGTCGGCAATCTCGCAGGCGAGCCGATCGATTCGTTCGGCGCTCAAGCCGGTTTCGCGCGACGCGACCAGGCTGCTCCCGATCTTAATGACGACGCGTTTCGCTAGTCTTAGGAGTTCGTCTCGCACGGGGTTTTCCGGAGCAGCTCCACCTGCTGGCCCATATAACGCACACAGTCGTCCAATCCCTCTCGCGTAGCCGCCGAAATTGCAAAAAATGGAATCTTGCGTCGTTGGCAATACTTCCGGAGCCGTTCGAGGCGTTCCCCCTCACCCTTGACGTCGAGTTTGGTGCCCAACACGGCGAACGGCCGAGCGGCAAGAGATTCGTCATAGGCCGTAAGCTCATGGCGCATGACCTCGAAGCTTGTGACAGGGTCTTCCGTGATCCACTCTGAAATATCGATCACGTGGATCAGTAGGCTGGTTCGTTCGATGTGGCGAAGAAACTGAAAACCCAGACCCCTGCCTTCATGCGCTCCCTCAATCAACCCGGGAATGTCGGCGATGACAAAGGTCTGCGATTCGTTCCAACGCACGACGGCCAGGTTGGGAGTGAGGGTGGTGAAGGGGTAGTCGGCGATTTTCGGCCTTGCCGCAGAGACGGCCGCGATCAAGGTCGATTTTCCGGCATTCGGATAGCCCACCAATCCGACGTCCGCCAGGAGTTTCAAGTCGAGTCGAAGGAACCGCTCTTCACCCGGAGTGCCCGGTTCAAACTGCGTCGGAACGCGGTTTGTTGAGGTAGCGAACCGCGTATTGCCTCTGCCTCCATGGCCACCGGTCGCAATAATACAGCTTTCACCGTCTACGGTGAGATCAGCCAAGAGTTCTTGGGTGGTATCGTCAAAGACCATGGTGCCGACTGGGACAGGAATATGCACGTCGACGCCTCGACGCCCATGGCAATTGCTGCCGCCCCCGGGCTCGCCGTTTTCAGCTTCATAATGTTTCTGGTAGCGAAGATCCAGCAGGGTGCTTAGGCGTGTGGTGGATTGCACGATGATGCTCCCGCCGTTTCCACCGTCCCCTCCGTCCGGGCCGCCGCGCGGGACAAATTTTTCCCGTCGAAAGCTGCAGGCGCCATTGCCGCCTTGGCCGGCCTTCACAAAGATTTGGACTTGATCGACAAATGTAGACATCGCAGCAATCCCCCAGCCATCCGGTTATTAGAGGCAGCAGTATAGCGTATTCGCCGGTTCCCGGGGGAGACTATGCGAGCGAAGGCACTGGTCCGTGGAAACTAAGGTGTGGACTGAGGAGGGGTCAGGCCTTTGCTGTGACCGGATAGACGCTTACCTTCTGTCGGCCGCGGCCACCTTCAAATTTGACGACACCGCTCACATACGCAAATAGCGTGTGGTCTCGGCCAAGCCCGACATTGAACCCAGGGAAAAATTTCGTTCCACGCTGGCGAACGATGATGGAGCCGGCCTTGATCGTCTCTCCACCGTAGGCCTTGACGCCGAGGTATTGTGGGTTGCTGTCGCGGCCGTTCCTTGTCGAACCGCCGCCTTTGTTTGTTGCCATGGCAAACTCCCCTTCGAGTCGTTACTTACTTCGTTTCGATTTGAGTGACACGCAGCTGCGTAAAACCTTGTCGGTGGCCCCTGGTTCGCCGATAATTTTTGCGACGGTGCTTCTTAAACACCGTGATGGATCTGGTGCGCCCTTGGCGGATGATCTCCGCTGTCACGTGCGCGCCGGGGATGATCGGTTGGCCCACCACCAGTCCCTCGTCTCCATTGAGCAGCCGAACTCGGTCGATTTGCACAGAGTTTCCGACATCGCCAGGAAGTGACTCCACTTGGAGCACAGTTCCTGCTTCCACTCGATACTGTTTTCCGCCCGTCTCAATAATAGCGTACATGTGCGTCTTTCTCCTCGTCAGCAGAACGTGAGTGTCTATCACAGCCATAAATAAGGTGTCAAGAACAAGTGCGTCAAAGAGTGGTTCGTGGAGTGGTCAGACCCTGAAACGCCGGTCTTCGTGAGAAATGCGCAGGGTCCCCATACGCATGGATTTGAACAATGCATGGCTCACAAAATGCGCGTGGCTGGCTGTCTTGACGCTCATTGTGAGCCGCTGGTATGATCCCGCGCATGCTACAAACCAGCGAAAAAATATGGATGGACGGGGCATTTGTCGCCTGGGCCGACGCTCAGGTTCACGTGCTGACACACTCACTCCACTACGGATTGGCCGCCTTCGAAGGCATTCGATGCTACAAAGGAAAGAGCGGGTCATCCATCTTTAGATTGTCCGAGCACGTGGATCGTCTGTTTGAATCCGCGCACATCGCGTTGATCGAGATACCGTATGACAAGAAGCAACTCACCGAGGCCATCGTCGAAACGGTGAGGATCAATCGGTTAGAGGCCTGCTACATTCGTCCGCTTGTGTACATTGGGTATGGGGCTATGGGTCTCTATCCGGCTGAAAATCCCATTAAAGTAAGTATTGCCGCTTGGAAATGGGGGACGTATCTTGGTGACGAGGCCTTGACCAAAGGGATTCGCGCAAGGGTGTCCTCATTTACTCGTCATCACGTGAACGTTTCTATGACGCGTGGGAAAATCTCCGGGTACTATGTGAACTCCATTCTCGCCAAACGCGAGGTGAAGGCGGATGGGTATGATGAGGCCATTATGCTCGACCCTGAGGGTTATGTGGCTGAAGGGACTGGCGAAAACGTATTTATTGTCAGGCGCGGCGTCCTGAAGACGACCCCGCTGACGTCCATTCTTGAGGGCATTACACGGAACTCCATCATTGAATTGGCCAAGGATCGCAATGTTCCGATGGTTGAGGAACGTTTCACGCGCGATGAAATGTATGTGGCGGAAGAAGTGTTCGTCACCGGCACCGCGGCGGAACTCACGCCGGTCACTGAAATTGACCAACGACGTATCGGCACCGGGAGGCCTGGTCAGATCACGCAAACGCTACAGAAGGCATTCTTTGAAGTTGTCGGGGGGGCGGATTCCGCTCACCGGCAATGGCTCACCCCTGTCTAGGGTCCGCTCCACAGGCTCTCTTCCCGAATCAGTACAGTAATACGTGAGATCGGCCAGCGCCATGGCTGCGGCTTCCTTGCGTCTATGTGTTGCGGCTGAGAAGAGTCTACAGAATGCTAGCGAGAGCCTTCACCTGCGGGATGGGGTTCCGTGGTGGGAGAAGCGGGGGGGGCCGCAGGCGTGGTGCTCGGTGCGCTTTCCGCCGGCTTTTTATTCAGGTCGATGACCGTCGAGGAAAAGTTTCGTTCTTTTGCTAGGATGGCCAAAGATAAGGACGTGAACATAAACACGAAGGCTGTAATGACGGTAAACTTGCTCAGGAAGTTAGCCGGGCCGCGACTGCCGAAGACGGTTTGGCTTGAGCCACCGAATGCCGCTCCAATTTCTGCACCTTTGCCGGATTGCAGCAGGATTGCTCCAATCATAAGCAGGCAGACGATGACATGAATAATGACCAGTACTGTATACATCTTGAATTTCTAGGCCGTGGTGGGTGTGGACCCGAGAGCGACCGTGATGAGTGTAGCAAAAGAGACCGGATCTAAACAAGCCCCGCCGACGAGTGCGCCGTCAATTTCTTCGGAAGCCAGAAAGCCGGCGATATTTTGCGGCGTGACGCTGCCTCCGTACAGGATACGGACCTGGTTCCCTGCATCTGACCCGCTCAGTTCGTTAATGGTGCGACGAATCATACGATGGACCGGGACGGCCTGATCTGGCGAGGCAGCCCGCCCTGTGCCAATGGCCCAGACAGGCTCATAGGCGATTGTCATGATTTGGAGGGCCTGCGCCTTAACTTCCTCCAGCGCAACGCGGAGTTGTCGTTGAATGACCGACTCCGTATTGCCTGCATCGCGATCCTGCAACGTTTCCCCCACACAGAGAACCGGTTGAAGTCCATGTCGAATTGCCGCAAGCACTTTCTTATTCGTCCAGACGTCTTGTTCTCCGAAATACTGCCGTCGTTCAGAATGACCGATGAGGACAAAGTGGCAACCGAGATCCTTCAGCATGAGGCCGGACACCTCACCGGTGAAGGCTCCCTTTTCTTCCCAGTAGAGATTTTGCGCACCGAGTAAAAAGCGCGATGCAGGGCCGAGCGCGGCGCCTGCTGCAGGCAGGGCGGTAAACGGTGGGGTGAACCCCACTTGGATGCCGCCTAAGTCTGAGACCTGATGCAAGAGTTCTTGAACGAACGCCGTGGCCTCAGAGGCGGTTTTGTTCATCTTCCAGTTGCCGATAATGAAGCGAGTTCTCACGAGACCTCTGTTGCGGTGAAAAGAAACGGTCGGAGTCGTTAGGGCGTGCGATTGGGGAGTGCTGCGAGACCCGGAAGGGTTTTTCCTTCCAGTAATTCCAGTGCGGCCCCACCACCGGTAGAGATGAACGAGATGCTTTCGGATTCTCCTGCACGATGGATGGCGAGCGCTGTTTCGCCTCCGCCTACGATGGTCAGGGCGTACGCGTTGGCCACAGAGTGGGCCATGGCGAGAGTGCCTCTGGCGAAGGCATCGACTTCAAACATGCCCATGGGACCATTCCAAAGAATAGTTTTGGCATCCTGAACTGCTTCCGAAAACAGTTTGACGGAGGCGGGCCCGATATCCAATCCATACCATCCTTTGGGAATTTCCTGAACGGGCACGATTTTCGTCTCGGCGCCGGGTTCTCGGCTCGCCGCCACGACGCAATCCACCGGAAGATAAAATTTGACTCCACTGGCGAAGGCGTGGTCTTGAACTCCCTTGGCAAAGTCCAGCATATCGTTCTCGACCAGCGATTGGCCGATCTCCAGCCCCATGGCCTTGAGGAAGGTGAAGGCCATGCCGCCGCCGATGATGACCTTGTCGACTTTTTTGCCGAGGTTCTCGATGACGCCGATTTTGCCCGACACCTTTGCACCGCCCAGAATGGCGACAAACGGTCGAACCGGGTTTTCGACGGCGCCTTCCAAGTACTCGATCTCTTTTTTCAGTAGGTAGCCGGCGGCCGCCTCAGGGATGAATTTCGTGATACCGACGGTGGAAGCGTGGGCGCGATGTGCGGCACCAAACGCGTCGTTGATGTAAACATCCGCAAGGGACGCGAGGGCTTTGGAAAATCCGTCGTCGTTTTTCTCTTCACCTGCATGGAAACGGAGGTTTTCCAACAGCATGACATCGCCAGGCCGCATTTTGGCGACGAGGCCTTCAACGGCCGAGCCGATGCAATCCGGAGCAAAAATCACCTCTTTGCCAAGGAGACGTTGGAGACGTTTTGCAACGGGCGCCAAGCTGAACTTAGGGTCGAACTTTCCATTTGGTCGACCGAGGTGCGAGCAAAGAATAACCTTGGCTCCTTCGTCGACGGCGCGATTGATGGTCGGCAGCGTCGATCGGATCCTCGTGTCGTCGGTAATCTGCAATGAATCGTCGAGCGGGACGTTAAAGTCGGCGCGAATGATGACCCGTTTTCCCTGAAGCTGAACGTCCTCGATGATGCGTTTGCGGATATTCATGGTAGGCCTTCACTCCCCCTGCGGTGTGTACCGCGCCGGTCGGTTCACTACCTGATCGTGCTGCGCGTCAGAAAAAGCGCGCCGCATAGGATCGATTCACGACGCTTTGGTGACGATGTACTTGATCAGGTCCCGCACGCGGCAGGAGTAGCCCCACTCGTTGTCATACCAAGCGATGACCTTGACGAGTCGTTTGTCGATGACGGCCGTCAAGGGGGCATCCACGGTGGCAGAATGGGGATCGTCTTTCAGATCGATCGACACAATGGGTGCCTCCGAATAAGCCAGAATATTTCTCATCGGGCCTTCGGCGGCCTTTTTGAACGCGGCATTGATGCCAGCAATATCACAATCCTTTTCTGTTTCGACCGTGAGGTCCACCAACGAGACATTGGGGGTGGGGACTCGGATGGCCAGTCCGTCTAATTTCCCCTTCAACTGGGGTATAACGAGGTGTAGCGCCTTGGCAGCACCCGTGCTGGTCGGAATCATCGACACGGCGGCGGCGCGCGCTCGGCGAAGATCCTTGTGGGGAAGATCGAGGAGCTGTTGGTCGTTCGTATAGGAATGGATCGTGGTCATGATGCCATGTTTGAAGCCGAAATTTTCCAGCAAGACCTTCGCGACCGGTGCCAAGCAATTGGTGGTGCAGGAGGCGTTGGAGACGATATGGTGCGCCTTGGCGTCGTACACCTCCTCGTTGACGCCGAGCACCACCGTGGCATCGGGATCCTTGGCGGGAGCGGAAATGATGACGGTTTTCGCTCCGGCTGAAAGGTGCTTGCCTGCTCCCTCTCGGTCGGTAAAGTGCCCGGTTGATTCCACCACGATATCCACTCCGAGCGCCTTCCAAGGCAGCTCTTTCGGATCTCTCTTGGCTAAAACTTTAATGGCTCGTCCGTCAATCAGAAGCTGGTCGTCTTTGGCCTCAACAGACGCCTTGAGAACGCCGTGGACGGAGTCGTATTTAAGCAAATACGCGAGTGTTTTGGCATCGGTGAGGTCGTTGATAGCAACAAATTCCAAGCTGGGATCTCCCAGGGAAGCGCGCAAAACATTGCGGCCGATGCGTCCAAATCCGTTGATGCCGATCCGTGTGGTCATGGGGCTAAATCCTCAAGAATTAAGCGGGTTGAACAGAGTAAGCTTGGGGGGATAGTACTGAGCGACTTTCTGCGTGTCAAGCATACAAAATGATGGAATGGTTGTAATGTTTGCCGTCTTGGAAGTCATATTTGAGACAGCTACTCGCATTGCCTGGTCGAGGGAGCCTGGGTAGAGTCTGGCGTTTTCAAGTTCACCGGATACTCGGGGCATTATGCAATCTGACAAGCTTCAGCGTGAAGCGGCCAAGGTCCTGGAATGGGGCAAGTTATTAGAGGTCCTCGCCTCTTGTGCTCAGTCGACGGTTGGCGCTGAGCATTGCCGGTCGATGCGTTTGGAGCAAGATTTTACGGAGGCCCTGCTGCGCCAACAGGAAACGTCCGACATGGTGCTTTTGAGAGCCGCCGTCGATCCCTTTCCACAGCTTCAATTTCCCCCGGTGACTGCATGGTTGGGACGAGCAGCCAAGGGCGCCTGCTTGGAGGTCCATGAGTTGCGCGATATTGGCCTGGTGCTGGAGCTGATCGAAGAGGTTCAGCGATATCTCTTGCGGCATCAAGCCGACGCGCCGACCATGACCGCGATGATCACGCGGTTTGGGCCGGTGGCGGAGTTTCGTGAGTTGTTAGTCGAGCTAAATGCCGCCATCGATCGAGATGGGTCAATGCGCGAGTCGGCCAGTCCGGAATTACAGCGACTGATGCGTCGCGCGAACGATCTCAAGCAGCACATGCGACATCGTCTCGACCAGATTTTACATTCCCGCCGGTACGAGGGCGTCCTGCAGGAAGACTATTTCGCGCAACGAGAAGGGCGCTATGTAGTCCCGATTAAGACCGACATGCAGGGAAAAATTCCCGGCATTGTGCATGATGTCTCGGCGAGCGGCGCGACCTTGTTTCTAGAGCCCCGCGAACTTGTCGAGCTCAATAATTCCATCAAGGTTGTGGATCTCGAGGTGGAACGTGAAGTGCGAAGAATCTTGAGGGAGCTGTCTGCCATGATCGCTCCCCATACGGCTGCTTTGGAAGGGAGCGTGGCACTTCTCGGAGAACTGGACGCCATCTCAGCGAAGGCGGACCTGAGTCAACGGCTTCATGCGGTTCCCCCACGCCTCAACGATGAGGGCCGCGTGGTGCTTAAGCAGGCGCGCCACCCGTTTCTTGTCCTTACCAAAGAGCAGGTGGTGCCGAATGACCTGGTACTGGATGAGACGGTGCGGGTCCTTATCATTTCCGGTCCGAACAGCGGCGGGAAAACCGTCACCTTGAAGTTGCTGGGGTTGTTTTCCCTCATGGTGCGCTGCGGGCTGCATCTGCCTTGCGCGCTCGAGTCGGAGATGGCCATCTTCCCCTCGGTCTATGCTGATATCGGCGACGCGCAGGACTTAGCGCGAGACCTATCCAGTTTTTCTGCCCACATCACTCAGATGGTGCAGCTCCTGCGGGAAGTCTCGGTAGAACCGAAATCGGACCGTGAGGACAGTCCCCTGCAGGTTGGGCGAGCGCTTGTGCTGCTGGATGAGCCCGTGACATCCACTGATCCCGCCGAAGGAGCCGCGCTGGCGAGCGCGCTCCTCTGCCGTCTGGCGGCAGGAGGAGTAAAGGTGGTGGCCACGACGCACTACAGCCTCTTGAAAGGCTTGGCCCAAGAGACGCCTGGGTTTGCCAATGCAAGCGTGGAATTCAACTTGGACACACTTTCACCAACGTACCGTCTGATACTTGGACAGCCGGGTGGGTCCGCGGCCATCGAGATTGCCGGGCGTCTGGGGATGGACCAGGCGCTTTTGGAGGAGGCCCGTACGCGCTTGCAGGGAGACAACCGGCTGCTCGAAACTTTGTTGAACGACCTGCAAGACAAACAGCGGCGATTAAGCGACGACATGGCCGCCGCGAGTCTGGCGAAGCAGGCTGCTGAGCAGGCTGCGCGTCAAGCACAGGAATTACTGACCTACGTGCAGGAATCGGAACGAGATGAAAGGTTAGGGTTTAAGAAAAAACTGTCCCAAGAGTTTCAGCGGGCCCGAGCGGCGGTTCAAACCACTCTCGATGACCTGAAGCGCGATCAAACATTATTGAAGGCCAAGGAAATTAAAGTCCGGTTGGTCGAATTGGAGGAGAAAGTCAGGCGGGAGGTTGCCGAATCGCAGGAGCCGATTCCCGTGGAGCACCTGTCGGTCGGGGATGCGGTTGAAGTGGTCGGGTTGGGTATGACCGGAACCTTGCTTGAATGCCCCCAAGGAAAAAAACGGGTGCGGTTGAAAGTCGGAGATGGGGACATCTTAGCTAACGTTGCCAGTTTGACGGGAATCGCACGCTCTTCCCAGCCTGCGCGAAATGAACCCGGCAAAGTAATCCCCGCTCCGCTGCGGCGAGAGGGCCAGACGCTGGCGCACGAGGATATCCAAGAAACGTTTGATGTGCGCGGCCAGACTACGGACGATGCGTTGGATGTCGTCGTGGCGGGGCTTGATCGCGCGATTCTAGGTGGAAGCCCCTTTGTGCGCGTCATTCACGGGCATGGTACCGGACGCCTCAGGGCAGCATTGCGCGAATATTTGAAATCGTCTCCCTACGTCGTGAGATTTAGGCCGGGCGACCGCGCTGAGGGAGGAGACGGAGTCACGGTTGTCGAGTTGCGATAAGGATAAGAGGATGGCGGCCTGCGAGGGCTATGTGTGAAAGCCTCCATTGGGCGCCAGCTTCCACTGGAGCGACCTCGATCTTGGCAGGATGCCTGTAGCGGCAAGCCTTACTCTGCCGCAGTGGGACGGAAGCGGAAGGTACAGGTTGTTCCCACTCCTGGCGTGCTCGTCACTGCCAGGTTGCCTTCGTTGTCTTCGACCAGACGCTTGACGTTCGTCAGTCCCAAGCCGGTTCCATATTCCTTTGTCGTGAAGAAGGGTTCGCAGATCCGTGAGAGGTGATCAGGGGCAATGCCGCTGCCGCTATCAGTGACCTTCATGTGCACGTCACCCTGCGCTCCCATGCAAGTTCTCAAGCTCAGTTGCCCGCCTTCCGGCATCGCTTCTCGGGCATTGATCAACAGGTTCATCAAGGCCTCCTTGATCTGCTCCGGATCGACTTGAATCGCAGGAAGGTTTTGTTCGAACCGGTGCGTGACACGAATGTGTCCATGTCCCCCCTGTGCCTCCCACTGCCGTTGTGCCGCTCGCATCACATTTTCTGCGGCGACGACCTTTTTGTCAGGCGGTTTTTGTCTGGCATACCGAAGAAAGTCGTGAATGCGGTGCGAGAGTTTGTCGACCTCCTCAATGATGTAACGCGCCATTTCCTGCCGGATGGCCTCTTCTTGCGGTCCGTCAAGTATGAGTTGCGCACTGCTCCGAATCACCCCAAGTGGGTTTCGCAGATCATGGGCCAACGCGGCGAGGAGTTGTCCCACGGACGCGAGTTTTTCTCGTCGAATCAACTCATCTTGTTGTGAGCGGATCGTCCGAAGGTTGTCTTCCAACACCTGTCGCATGGCCGCAAAACTTGTGGCCAGGTCTTCAATCTCATCTCCCGTATGAAATTCCCGCGGTAAGACAGGGGTGAGGCCGGTGTGGGTGCCGTGGGGGTGCATGGTCAGCGTGTGGCGGAGCCCCTCTGCGTCACGCTGTAGCGCCGTGAGCGGTTTCACGACACGGTAGCCGACGAGAAATCCGAAAACGGAGAGGACGAGCACCAGTCCGAAGCCGAGCATCCCGACAGTCACCAGGAGTGAATAGATGGGAGCATACGTTTCATCCGGCGCCTGCCGGATGAAGGCGTACCATCGATCGCCTCCCAGGCTATTGGGCGTCAATTGATGAGTGAACTGAATCGGCGCGGCCCCGACGATTGCGTCGCGGCCGCCATGCGCATCATCCTCTGCAACCAGCCAAAGGGGATGGTCCAAGGTCAGTCGGTTCAGCAACGTGTGGGGAATGAGGTGGGCGGTCGGCGGCAGCACCGGACAGATCAACGGCGTTCCTTGCGTGTCGAGCAGCATGCCATGACCGGTATTGCCGATATGAATGGGGAGGATCATTTGAGTGAGAAGGTTGCCGCGAATTACGAGGTCGATCGCCCCGATGGGGGAGCTCTGTGTGTCATCGAAAATTGGAACCGCGATGTGGAAGACCGCATTGTTGGCCAGAGGATCATGCGCCAGGTTGCTGAGATAGTAAGAGCCAGGAACCGCGCGCATCGCATCGCGCCACCACTCTTGGTCTGCCTGTCGTGGCGGTAGTTGCGGGTCCGTGGAGGCGACGACCAGTCCCTGCTGATCGACCAGGGTGACACGCACATAGTGGCTGGACTCGTGTGCCCATTCTTCGAGATACCGGACGGTCGCCGCGATGGACAAAGGCACGGGTTGGTCTCGTGGCGGTTCTCTCGGTGGTTGACGACGAGTAGCCGCCGTAGATTTACGCTGCGCCCGTTCATTCGCGAGCAGGACCGGTTGCCTGACATGCAGGGGTACAAGCGCCAGGCGAGTGGCGCGATCGATTTCACTGTCTACCGCCGCGGCGAGGCGAATCGCGGTCGAGCGGGCAATCTCCTGAAAACCTTCTCCGATGGCTTGTTTGAGACTGATGGTGCTGAAGGCGTAGGTGGCCCAAAGGGCCGCGATGCCCGGCACGATGCCGACTATCAGCAGCGCAAAGAACAACTTTTTCTGGAGCCCGCCGGTTCGTCGTGCCGGGCGCATCAGCCTGAAGGCTGCGACAGGTTATGTTTGGCCATACGATACCGGAGTGTGTTGCGTGTGATTTTGAGCAGGCGGCTGGCTTCCGATACGTTGCCGCCGGTCTTGTGGAGCGCTTCTTCGAGCAGGGTTTTCTCAACTTCCTCAACCGAGAGTCCCAGCGAGAGAAGTGATGGCTTGTCCGTCGATGCCTCCGGCTGGGGCGAGAGCGGGGTCTTCAGCGACGGCGGAAGATGTTCGGGCGCAATTTCCTCCTGTTTGCACGTGATGGTCAACCATTCCACGACGTTGTGAAGTTCGCGCACATTGCCGGGCCAGGCATAGTGTTTCATGAGGGTCATCGCATCGTCGGATACCCGTCGGATGCGACTACCCCGTTCCCGCCGCGCCCGGTCCAAGAATTGGAGCAGGATCGGTTCGATATCTTCGGGGCGCTCGCGGAGCGCAGGCATGCGGAGTTGGTAGACATTCAGCCGATAATACAAATCTAGTCGGAAGCGGCCGGCCTTGATGAGGTCAGGCAATTCCTGGTTGGTCGCGGCGATCACACGCAGATCCACCTTAAGGCTCCGGACACCTCCCAGCGGTTCCACCACATGTTGTTCGAGGACACGGAGAAGTTTGGCTTGGGCCATCAGGCTCAGCTCGCCGATTTCATCCAAGAATAGTGTGCCGCGATCGGCCAATTGAAAACGTCCCGGCTTGGCTTTCTTGGCATCGGTAAAGGCGCCTTTCTCATAACCGAACAGCTCGGATTCCAGCAGATGTTCGGGAATGCCGGCGCAGTTGAGGGCGACCATCGGTCCCTGAGCTCGTGGGCTGACGAGATGAATGGCGCGTGCGAGGAGGTCCTTACCCGTTCCACTTTCTCCCGTGATGAGCACGGTGGCGTCGGTTTGCGCGACCTCTTGGGCGAGGCGTTTGACAAGTTCCATCTGCTTGGAGACGCTGATCATCCGGTCGAAGCCGAATTGTTCATGCAGCCCCGCTCGCAAGGTACGATTGTCTTGAGCGAGTTGTCGAACCTGCAGCGCGCGGGCGATGACGATTTTCAGCTCTTCATTGTCGACGGGTTTGGAGATGTAGTCGTAGGCGCCCTTCTGCATGGCTTCGACGGCGGATTTCACGGTTCCGTATCCGGTCACGATGAGGACCGGCACGTCGGGCAGTTGTTGGCGAGCTGCTTCCAGTACGTCCATCCCGGAGAGATTGCCCAATTGCAGATCCGTAATGATCATGTCGAAGGCGTCACGGTCTTGGATGAGGGTGATCGCTTCGGCACCCGAGCGGGCGAACAGCAGCTCATATCCAGCCGGTTTCAGCACCAGCTCGAAAAGCCGCCGCATCCGATCTTCATCTTCAACGATCAGGAGGGTTGATGCGTGCATGCCGTCGCCTGCGATTGGGAGCAGTCCCCAAAAGAGAACATGCACCGTAGCCTATCACTATCGGTAGGAGAGAAACAGTGGGGCAGGCTACTGCGGTTCCGCTTTCAGTGGAGATACCGCCGGGGCGCCAGCAGCGGACATCGATTCGTTGGCCAGTGCCCAGGACACATTGCGCTGTAGTCCTGCGTATTTTGCGCGACGTAGAGGACTGCGCTTGAACGTAGCGGCGAAAGTCTGTTCGGACATCCCTGCTATGGTCAGCAGTGAGGGCGCCCGCGTGAGTGAAGTAGGCTGGAAACCCGTTTCGCAGGTCGGCTCCGCCTGCAGGTTGTACGGACAGATATCTAAACAATCATCGCAGCCAAAAATCCGATTGCCCAGCCCTCGACGCAGCTCGTCTGCAAGGGGCGGTTCGGCTCCACGGAGTTCAATGGTGAGGTAGGAAATGCAGCGTCCGGCATCCACGACGTACGGTTCAATGATCGCGCCGGTCGGGCAGGCTTGCAGGCACAAGGTACAGGTTCCGCACAGGTCGGTACCCGCCTCATCGGGCTCTAATTCCAAGGTCGTCAGGATTTCCCCCAACAGCAGCCATGAGCCGAATTGTGCGGAGACCAAATTGGAATGTTTGCCGATCCAGCCGAGGCCGGCCTGTTGGGCCCAGGCTTTCTCCATGACCGGTCCCGTATCGACATAGGCGCGATGAAGGCTGTCTGGTGCCAAGGTGGTGATGCGTTCGGCTAGTTGGCTCAGCCGATCGCCTAGGATTTGATGGTAGTCGATGCCCCAGGCATAGCGGGCAATGCGCCCATTTCCAGGCCGTTCGTCGGCTCGCTGCTCCGTGTAATAGTTCATGCCGACAGAAATAATGGAACGGCAGCCAGGGAACACCAGGGTCGGATCGGCCCGGCGTTCAGGGTCGCGGGCCATCCAGGCCATGGTGGCGTGAAACCCGCGTCGGAGCCATTCTCTTAATCGACCGGCGAGGTCCCCGGTGGAAGAGGAGGAATCGTGGTTCGGCAAATGGAGTGGCTTAGCCGGCAGGGAGCTGATACCGACGACATCGAAGCCGAGCTCGCTGGCGGCCTGCTTAATGGCGGCTGTGAGGGAGGAAGACATTACGGCTTGGAGCAATCGAACCGGACCATAAACTGTCCGGTGCACTGGGCGGAATCGCAACGGGTACATTGGCCGGTGATGCGGGTCTTCCAATCGGTGGCTTTGGCTTCGAACGAGCAAAAGGTTCGGCCTGCTTTTGAGACGGTCGTCCAGGGTTTCTTGGTGCCGGGGAAGTGGGCAATGACACATCCGGACGGGATCGGCACCTGACACTGGTGCAGGGGATCACCCTTTGCCATCCCAAAGCTGCAGGATTGTTCGGTGGTCGCGGAGGAATCAGTCGGCACTTGTGCCTGCGCGATATGGGGGATTAGGCAAAGCGCGAGCGTCATTCCGAGCGGTGTGTAAACCAAGGGACGAATGTGCCACGGCATTCTGGGTAGGCTCCTTTGGAAAGCGGCATGGTAACACAGCCATACCAGCCGCGGCGAACCGCTTCCTACGGCTCCGTGGCATTCCAATCTGGCCACCTAATGTCCAAAAACCCCCGGCGTTGTGGGGCCGCACATGGAGCTCCTTCTGCCTAACATGACGACAACGTTGATGCCCATGAGTGGCATGCTAGTTGCGTTGCCTTGCTTGCAAATTGGGCGTGCGGACAGGTGTGCAATGGGACAAGGAATACTGGCCCTCAGATTCTTAGGGCCGAATGGCTTTGGGGATAAAAGCCACAAGGCTATCACCTCTTCTCGTTCTCACTGGATGCACCATGGCGTACGCAAAGATTCTGATCGTGGACGATGAGGTGGTGGTGGCTGAAGCCATCAGGCGGCAGCTTCGCTCGCTCGGCTATCTGGTGGTCGGCCTGGTGTCCACCGGAACCGAGGCGGTTCAGATGGCTGCGGAACATCGGCCGGATTTGATTTTGATGGACATCAAATTGAAGGGGCCGATGGATGGCATTGAAGCGGCAGCCATGATTCAGTCTCGGTACGCCATTCCCGTGATTTACCTTACGGCTTTTTCGGATGAAGAGACTCTGGAGCGGGCGAGACCTACGCTACCGCTCGCCTACTTGATAAAGCCGTTTGTGAGCAGCGATTTGCGCGCGGCGGTGGAGCTTGCGCTGTTTCGGCACCGTGTATCAGGGATGGCAGAACAGCGGGGACGATGGCTGAATACGGTGGTGCAGTCGATGGGGGACGCCGTCATGACCGTCGATGGCCGGGGGAAGGTCACGATGCTCAATCCGGCCGCGGAGCGTTTGACCGGGTGGCTGCAGTCGGAAGCCATGGGCAAGCCAATCGAAGCGATTGTGATTCTCTTGGATGCTGAGAATAGAAAGCCCGTCATACATCCGGCTTCGCGCGCTCTGGGTATGGGAAAGTCGGCCGACTTGGCACGACGCCCATTCCTGTTGATCAGTCGTCAAGGGGATGAGCACAGAATTGACGAGACGGTAACTGCGATTTATGATGACAACGGCGATGCGTCCGGACTGGTGATGGTCTTTCGCGTTACTCCCCAGCACCGTGTATAGCCGACCGAAGTTTCGCGTTTCCACGCCGCCTTCCCGCTGAACTCTGGCAAGCATCCCTGCTCTCTTTTCTCGCACTGCAACGGGCCACTCAGTATAATCTTCAGAGCAAGCATGTCTCGGCGGTCTGTGCGCTTGATCCACAGAAGACTTGTTCCATTTTTAAAAACGACCATGTTACGAGCCGTTGTTTTTTTTACGCTACTGTCAGCTAGTTTGATGGGCCCGATTTCCTATTCTATGGCTGTTGCGACGGCAGAAGATGCCGTCGTGGTTCAGCCGCTGAAGGCGCTTGTCGTGAAAGCGGATCCTGCCGGCGGCGTTCGAGCGACGGCCACACTATTATTTCCCGGCAGCCCGTCCCTGCTCCAGTCTATCCTAACCGACTATCGCAACTGGCCCCAGCTGTTTGAGACCAGGATGCGATTGGCGAATCTTGAGGATCATGCAGGTCGTGTGATCACGGACCTCTATATTTCCCATGCGCTTCTGCCCGGCGAGCAGCGGCTGCTCTGTGAATCCCAGACGGTGCCTGGGGGCGGACTCGTCACGGACCTTAAGGGCGGTGATTTTAAGCGCTACCATCGTGTGTGGAGGTTGCAACCGGCAGCAGATGGAAGTCAGACCAGGGCGGAATTTGAATTGCTGGTTGAGGTGGAAGCCATGGTGCCCGATTGGTTGGTAGCGGTGGCCATGGAGCGGGAACTGAATGCGCACTTCCGTATCGTGCGAGAGAAGGCGCTGGATCGAATTACGAAGGAAAAGTAAAGGTGGATAGTTCGGCTTTTTCCACCCCTTGCTTGACAAACGCGCTGATTTCCAATCCTCGTTCGATACGATGGATATCCGCCACCGTAGTCCTGGTACTGGGGTGTAACGGTACGAAGAGCTTGCAACAATCCTGATCCGGCTCAATCGAGGTGGTGAAGCTGCCGAGCCGTTGCGCTTGTTCGGTAATCTCGTTTTTATCCATTCCGATGAGCGGGCGGAGGATCGGGAGTTCCGCCGCATCCTCGACTACCGAAAGATTTTCCGCCGTTTGTGACGCGACCTGCCCGAGACTATCGCCGGTGACGAGAGCCCAACAGTTCTCGCGTCGCGCCAGCTCTTCCGCAATACGCACCATGATCCGCCGATACAACACTACGCGAAAGGGCGCCGGGGCGTACGCGACGATCTCACGTTGAATCTCGCCGAACGGAACAATGTACAGTTGCGAATGGTATTGGTAGGCCGTCAGCAACTGAACCAGCTCCTGCACCTTTTCCTCTGACGCCCGGCTGACTAACGGACGACCCGAAAAATGTACGAAGACCGCTTTGCAGCCGCGTTTGATCATGCGGTAGCTCGCAACAGGGGAGTCAATTCCCCCGGAGAGCAGGCAGGCCACCTTCCCGCTGGTTCCCACCGGCATGCCGCCCGGTCCCGTTATTTTCCTTGCTGCAAGATGGGCTTCGTGTGTGAGGAGCTCAATATAGAGAGTGAGGTCCGGCTGTTTCAGTTTCACAGATTTTCCTGTGACCTCACAGAGGTGCCCTCCGATTTCGCGTTCGACATCCATGGAGGTCAGCGGGAAACGCTTGTCCGCGCGTTTGGCCGTCACACGAAACGACTGAAAGTCCTCTTGTGCGACCAATCGTTGCGCCGCCTCCTTCAGCTCTGATAGGTCGGATGTGCTCAATTCGAGCGGCACGGATTCGGTCATCAGGAAGTTTGCGACACCGCAGGTCCGGCGTAAGCGTTCCGAGACTTGCTCAGGCGACACCTGAGCGGGGATCGTAATCCGAATACGTCCCTGTAAGGACTCGACCCGTCGGATCCGCAAATCCTTCAGCGCCAACCGGAGGTTGCGGACAAGCCGTTGTTCAAAGAAATCGCGGTTGCGGCCTTTGAGGGCGAGTTCGTGGTAGTGGACGATCGCGCAGCGCATGGGTGGTTACAGGATGCTGAAAATGGCCGCCAACTTCGTTCTCGACTCACCACAATCCTCAACGTACCGCAAGGGTACGCCTCCGGTTTTGTTTCGTCTGCGGCCTCGTTGGGGGCTCATTTTGAGCATCCTGGGAAGTTACATCTCATAATAGTTAGTCTCTCAAAATCACCCGACGTCGAGGGCCGCCAACGTCGTTCTCGGTTCGACGACATCCTTAACGTACCCTTAAGAGGATGCTTCCGGTACATATCTCGCCTGCGGCCTCGTTGGACGACCATGTTGAGCAGCCTGTGGGGAAATTAGAGATGGTGATTGGCTGATTCAAGAAAACGCTCGGCGTCGATGGCCGCCATGCAACCGGTACCGGCGGCGGTTACGGCTTGTCGGTACTGCTTGTCTTGTACGTCGCCGGCGGCAAAGACGCCAGAGACGCTGGTCGCGGTGCCCTGCGACGTACGCACATAACCCTCCTCGTCCAAGTCGAGTTGGCCGGTGAAGAGGTCCGTATTGGGGCGGTGGCCGATGGCGACGAAGACCCCATCACAGGGCAAGTCCGTTGAAATTCCGGTCACAATATTCTTGAGTCGTACACTGGTGACCACATCTTGTCCGACGATGGCCTCAACTATGGAATTCCACGCGAAGGAAATCTTCGCGTTCTTGATGGCGCGGTCCTGCAGGATTTTTGAGGCCCGTAATTTGTCCCGCCGGTGGACCACCGTGACCATGCGGGCGAACTTCGTCAAGAAGATGGCTTCCTCTATCGCGCTGTCGCCGCCGCCGACCACCACCAGATCCTTGCCGCGGAAAAAATACCCATCGCAGGTGGCGCAAGTCGAGACCCCATGTCCGGTGAGTCGCGCTTCATTCGGTATCCCGAGACGAATAGGCGACGCACCGGTCGCGATGATCAGCGCAGCTGTCTCCACCAATTGTTCTCCATCGATGGTCAGGCGAAAAGGCTTTGCCTTGAGATCAACTGCCGAGACCTCTGCGGTTAAGAATTCCGTGCCGAATCGTTCCGCCTGAGCCCGCATCTCTTTCATCAATTCAGAGCCCATAATGCTCTTGGAAAAGCCGGGGAAGTTCTCGACCTCGGTGGTCGTCGTCAGCTGTCCACCGGATTGCCAGCCTTCGATGAGTAACGGCGCCAGGTTTGCCCGCGCGGCATAGACGGCGGCGGTGAGCCCGGCAGGGCCGGACCCGATGATGACGAGATGTCGCATGTATGAATGCTAACACACGCATGCCGCGAGGGAAAAGCAGCCGCTACGCGAGTGCGCGCAACTCGCGGTAGAGTCGTCTGACTTGGACCAGCAAGTGTGAGCGAGCGGTGGTGCCATCGAGGAGGTAGTCTGCCGCCGCGGTCTTCAATTTGATCGGCATTTGACTGCGGATGCGTCGGAGAGCGTCTGCGCGGCTGAAGCCGTTGCGTTTTTTGAGGCGAGTGATTTGGGTTTGACGATCGGCGGTCACGACGATAATCTTTTTCACGCGCGTGTCGATCCCGGCTTCGAACAACAATGGCACATCATAGATGACAACGGCTTGGGGGTCCTCCCGAGTAGCTTGTCTCGTCAGTCTGACTTGCTCCCGCGCGACGCGAGGGTGGATGATTCGCTCAAGGCGGCGTAACTTGGGCGGGTCGCCAAAAACGATCTCGGCCATCGCGCGGCGATTGAGCGTGTGATCTGAGTTCAGAACGGTCTTGCCGAAGGCCCTGACGATGGCACGCCAGGCCGGGGTGCCGGGCTCCACGACCTTACGGGCGAGCAGATCGGCATCAATGGTATAGGCGCCGCATCGCTCGAACATCTTGGCGACTGTGCTCTTGCCTGTCGCGACTCCGCCGGTGAGTCCTACGAGAATCATAGGCGGAAGATACCATGGGGGCCTGTCCGGCAACAGTGGCCGATTGACTTCTCGGCACGCTCGGCGGTATGACCATCCTTCATGATCTGGATATCACAGCTCATCATCGTATGTCTTTCGCTGGTGTCCGCGAGCCATTCACCCGCATGGGCCGATGAAGTGGTTCGGGTCGAGCCGCAGCAAATCGTGGTCGCGCTGGACGGATCCGGTCAGTACCGCTCTATCCAGGAAGCGGTGGATGCGTCGAAGAAGGGTGACACTATTTTCATCAAGCCCGGCGCCTATGCCGAGGACGTGACTATCCACAGCAAAGACAAGATTCGTTTAATCGGCGCAGGGATGGATCAGGTCACCCTCCTGGGACGTGAACGGGTCGGTGTGTTCCATGTCGGTAAGTGGCCCTACGGCGCGACAGATATTGAAATTTCGGGCTTTACGATCAATGAACATGGGGGCCATGCCGTGGGGATGTTCAACGGTCAGGGCATCTTGCTGCATCATGTACGCGTGAAGGGTATGTTGTTTACCCAACAGGTGGACAACGTTCGTATCGAGAATTGCATCATCGGCGGAAGCGAGACCACCGGGGTACAATTTGCGAATTCTCAGGCGGTCCTACGAGACAATTTTATTCATGATAACGATCATGGCGTCAGTGTGGCGGGCAAGTCCAGCGTCCGTCTTGAACGAAACGTCGTGACCCGAAGCTTGTTTGAGGCCGTAATCGTCAATGACCAGTCGCGCGCGGTGTTGATAGGGAACACACTGGTGAAAAACGGCGGCGGGGCAGCATTTTTGGGGACCTCGCAGAATGAAGCCTCCGGCAACATTGTGAGCCTGAACACCTATGGGTTCGTCGTGGGCCCCTCCAGTCGGGTGTCATTTTCCTACAATGCAATGCAGAACTCCGAATCCAACTATGGACGCCCCGGTCCACCTCGCCAGCCGGCTCCCGAACTGAAGCCCGATTCGGATTTGACGGTGGATCCACGGTTCGTTGACACCACGCAAGACGATTTCCGGCTCCCTGCCGATACCGCGCTGGTCAAAATCGGTGACTTTCCTTATCTCGGTGCCCTGCCTCCGCTCACAGCGTCCCACTAGCCTTGTCTGAATCGGTGATAAAGCAATAACAAATCGGGTGATTAGCCGGCTCCTCCAGCCGCGCCGCTTCTTGTGCTATGCTTCATTGTGCGCAATGCTTGAGGTTCCTCCGGCGTGGCTCAAGAATTGCTGTACCTTGACCGACAAGAGAGTGGAGGTACCAAATGGCTAGCTTTCGATTCGATCTAGAGATGCGAAGCACCGACGGGATACCGAACTTGGCAGAAATGGAATCGGGCAAGCTCTTGGGAGCCGTGTTGCCGATGTCAGAGCAGGCGCAACTTCAATTGCGTGACAGCATTGAGGTAATCGACTATCTCATGAACCAAGAGGCTGTCGTCTGGAGCTAGAGGATTTGCTCCTCTGTTGAGACGTGGTGTCATTTCCCACTCCTCCGATCGTTACGGTATTTCCTTCCATTTTCAGCGCGGCTCCCACTCTTTTTCATCTTGAGTAGCTGTTTTCCTCGCTGACCATTGCTGTATCCCAGCCCGGTTCTCTCCAGCCCTGTCATCCTTGAGGGGTTCTCGGAGCATCCTCTTGAATCTCGGTTGAATCTTTTGAGGGCCGGGCGCATGCTGGCGCCTCTTTGCCAACCTATGGCTTTGCGAGACCAGGAGAGATGGAATGTCGACAGTAACGGGAGGAAAAATTGCACAGGCGCGGTCGGCTGAGCAACAGCGTCTTGATGAGGACGACCTACGCCGGAAACATTGGAAACGCTGGGGGCCCTACGTCAGTGAACGCGCGTGGGGGACAGTCCGGGAAGATTACAGCCCGTATGGAACGGCTTGGGAATCGGTGCCGCACGACCATGCCCGCTCGAAAGCCTATCGGTGGAATGAAGACGGCCTTGCCGGAATTTGCGATCGCCATCAGTACGTGTGTCTCGCGCTGGCGCTCTGGAATGGACGGGATTCTATTCTCAAAGAACGGATGTTCGGCCTGACCGGGAATGAAGGGAATCACGGAGAAGATCCTAAAGAATACTACTTCTATCTCGACTCGACGCCGACCCATTCCTACATGAAATTTCTGTACAAATATCCTCAGGCAGCATTTCCCTACGAGCGATTGGTTGAAGAAAACCGCCGCCGGGACCGGACCGATCCCGAATTCGAATTGCTCGATACCGGCATTTTTGATGACAATCGTTATTTTGATGTGTTTGTGGAGTACGCCAAGGCTGGCCCGGAGGACCTGCTACTCCGGATTCAAGTCATCAACCGCGGCCCAGACCCGGCTGAGTTGACCCTGTTGCCCACCATCTGGTTTAGAAATACCTGGTCGTGGGGGCTTGATGAGCGTCGGCCACGTATGCGGATGGGCGAGGCAACGGCAGGCATGAGCGTGGTGGAGTTCGATCACGAATATTATGGGCCGCGTCGGCTTCTCTGCGCGGAAGCGCCGGATCTGCTGTTTACAGAGAATGAAACCAATACACGCCGTCTATACGGCAATGCGGAGGGGGCGCGATATGTAAAGGATGGTATCAATGACTACGTCGTGCAGGGCGACAAGTCGGCCGTGAATCCCAACCGCATCGGATCTAAGGCTGCGGCGCACTATGTCCTCTCGGCGATGCCCGGGCAGCCCATGACCATTCGACTACGCTTCACCAACGGAACGGCTGAGGGCGGCCTTGATCCGACAATATTTGATGCCATATTCGCACAGCGGATCACGGAGGCCGATGAGTTCTATGCCGATCTGGCGCCGGCTGATGTGTCTGAGGATGCGCGCATGGTGCAGAGACAGGCCTTCGCCGGGTTGCTGTGGAACAAGCAGTTCTACCATTATGAGGTCGACCGTTGGCTCAAGGGCGATCCCTCGGGGCCGGAGCCACCGCAAGAACGGCTCCAGGGTAGAAACAGCGACTGGACGCATCTCTATAATGCAGATGTCATTTCCATGCCGGATAAGTGGGAATACCCCTGGTATGCGGCTTGGGATCTCGCCTTTCATTGCCTCCCTATCGCGCTCGTGGACTCACGGTTCGCCAAAGACCAGCTCGTCCTCATGTTACGTGAATGGTACATGCACCCGAATGGGCAGGTCCCTGCCTATGAATGGGCGTTGGGAGATGTCAATCCACCGGTGCACGCGTGGGCCGCGTGGCGTGTCTACAAGATCGAGAAGAAACGCAAAGGTGTCGGGGATCGCGTGTTTCTGGAGCGCGTGTTTCATAAGCTCCTGTTGAACTTTACCTGGTGGGTGAATCGTAAGGACGCCGCAGGAAAGAATATTTTTCAGGGCGGGTTTCTCGGATTGGACAATATCGGCGTCTTTGATCGGAGCAAGCCCCTTCCGACAGGCGGACACATCGAGCAATCCGACGCAACCAGTTGGATGGGAATGTATTGCCTGAACATGTTGTCGATTGCGCTCGAACTGGCGCGGGAAGACCATGCGTATGAGGATGTCGCGAGTAAATTTTTTGAGCATTTTGTTTACATCTGTCGGGCGATGAACAACATCGGCAACGAGAAGATTGAACTGTGGAACAAGGAAGACGGGTTCTACTATGACGTGCTCCATATGCCTGATGGAAAGATGTTTCCCATGAGGCTTCGGTCGATGGTGGGGCTGATTCCGCTGTTTGCTGTGGAAACGTTGGATTCCGAGTTGATCGATCAGCTGCCGCGCTTCAAGCATCGCATGCAATGGTTCATCGAAAATCGACCCGACTTCAGCTTCCACATCGAAACGCAATCGCAGGACGGAGAGGTGCGTCGGTTTCTGTCGCTCGTCGATCGCCGCCGGCTCACGAAGGTGCTGCGCTACATGTTGGATGAAGCCGAATTTCTCTCGCCCTACGGCGTGCGGGCCCTGTCTCGCTATCACAAAGACCACCCCTACGTGTTCTCATCGATGGGAATAGACTATCGCCTGGAGTACCAAGCGGCGGAATCCACGACCGGTCTCTTCGGGGGCAATTCGAACTGGCGGGGCCCCGTGTGGTTCCCGGTGAACTATCTGCTGATCGAATCCCTGCAGAAGTTTCACTATTTTCTAGGTGACACGTTTACCGTCGAGTACCCAACGGGATCCGGAAAGAAACTCAACCTGGCCGAAGTGGCGGCCGAGTTGTCGCGCCGCCTCACGCATACGTTTCTGCGCGGCCCGGATGGCCGGCGTCCGGTTTATGGGGGGACCGAAAAGTTTCAACAGGATCCGCACTGGCGAGATCTCGTGATGTTCTACGAATATTTCCATGGCGACAACGGGGCTGGTATCGGCGCGGGCCACCAGACCGGCTGGACCGGACTGGTGGCCAAGTTGATCCAACAGTCAGGAGAGTAGTCATTGATGATCGATGCGCTTCGTTGCCAAGACCTTGAACGTGCACTCAGTCTTGAAGGGCTGGAGACGAATGGCCGGGGAGGATACTGCCTCGGGGACTGTCGCCGGAGCGAATACGCGTCGCTACCATGCCTTGCTGTTAGTGGCCAGACGCCCACCGGTCGATCGCGTGGTGCTGGTGAATCACCTGGAGGAATGGGTAGATGCCGGCAAGCACTCCTTCCCGCTCTCGACAAATCTGTATCGCGGCGCCGCGCATCCGGAAGGTTATCGGCATTGCGAAGGGTTTTCTGCGGACCCTTGGCCGACCTGGCGCTATGCGGCCCATGGCATCGCGCTTGAGCGGGAAGTGTTCTGTCCGCATGGTCGCGATATGGTCATCATACGGTGGAGGCTGGTGGACCACGGATCTTCCGGCATTGCCCTCCGAGTGAAACCCATGCTTTCGGGCCGGGACTACCATGGAACTCATCGCGAGAATACTACGCTCCATAACCAGGCCTCAGTCGAGAGCGGTCAGGTGACCTGGCGCCCCTACGAGGGCTTGCCGCCGGTGCATGCCTTTCATAACGGGCAGTATCAACATGGCCCGGATTGGTATCGCGATATTCAGTATCGGATTGAGCTTGAGCGTGGACTTGATCCCATGGAGGATTGGTGGTCACCGGGCGAATGGCTGTTTTATCTCGTTCCTGGCACGGTGGCCGAGCTTGCATTAACCACCGAGGAGCTTCCGTTTGCTGATGTTAGGCAAATCGTGGCTCAAGAGCGCCACCGTCGCGAAGTGATGCAAGAAGCCATTCCGACGGACGACCCCTTGACCCGCAAACTCTGGGCAGCGACGGCCGCCTATCTTGTGAAACGAGGCGATCGGCAAACCATCATTGCCGGGTATCCTTGGTTTACCGATTGGGGGCGAGACACGTTTATTGCCCTGCCGGGACTCTGCTTAGTGACAGGCCGCTACGACCTGGCTCGGCAGGTGATTGAGGCGTTCGCCTCGCAAGTGTCCCAGGGCATGGTGTCGAATCGATTTCCGGATGTGGGCGAGCAGCCCGAGTACAACACGGTCGATGCATCACTATGGTTCATCCATGCCGTGGGTAGGTATTGTCACTACAGTCGGGACCTCGCCGGGGTACGCCACATAGCCTGGCCGGCGATCAAACAGATTCTGGACGGCTATCGTCGTGGAACCAGATTCGGAATTCGGATGGATGACGATGGGATGATTGTGAGCGGGGCGGATGGCGCACAGCTCACCTGGATGGATGCCAGGATTGGTGACTGGGTGGTCACTCCGCGTCAAGGCAAGCCGGTAGAAATCCAGGCCCTGTGGGTACGGTCGCTGGCGGTGGCGATGGAATTGGCCAAGCAGTTCGGCGAGCCGGGCTATGCGGCGCAGTGTCTTCGGGATCGTGGGCGTGCCATTGAGTCGTTTCGCGCCCGGTTCTGGTACCGGACCGGGGGATATCTGTTTGATGTCGTAGATGGGCAGAACGGAGATGATGCGTCGCTCCGGCCAAACCAAATCTATGCACTCGCCTTCGATGATCAGCTCGTCAGTGCCGCTCAGGCGCGACAAGTGTTGCAACAGATGAAAGAGCGACTGCTCACACCAGTCGGATTGCGCACGCTGGCGCCTGAGGATATCCGATTCTGCGCCTCCTATGATGGGAGTGTCTCAGCGCGAGACGGTGCCTATCATCAAGGGACGGTATGGCCCTTTCTTCTCGGTCCGTTCGTGACGGCGTGGGTGAGAACATATGGCGACAGTTCACCGGTACGTGGCGAGGCGCACGCGTTCCTGAAGGGATTGCTCCCTCACCTTGACGAGGCCTGTGTGGGACAGGTCTCGGAGATTTTCGACGGCCAGAGTCCCCACTATCCGCGTGGCTGTTTTGCCCAGGCCTGGTCGGTGGCGGAACCGTTACGAGCATTAATCGAAGACATTGGCGTGGTTCGCGTGCGTCTGTCCGATTCGGAATGAGTCATTCTGTTGAAACGTCTCATCCTCGGACAAGCATGTTCCCGTGATTGTTCATGAACTTCGGCCTGCTAGGGTCTTTCTTTCTTCTCGTGCCACAAAATCTTGACAGTAAGAGAAATGATCCGGTAAGGATAAGAAAGATCGCACAACATATGGCCTATGAAATCTGTTTCCCTCATATTTCTTAGTCTTCTTGTGACCGGTTGCCAGTTGTTGCAGCCGTCTGCGCAACCGGCCGTGTCCCGACCTTTCTCCGTCATGTCGATGTGGGAACTGTATCGCCACTGTCAGTCCAGCGGCGATGTCGATACGGTGTTGTCGGCGGCCAAGCAGTTGCAGCAATCTGCTGGCGAGCATGTCGTCCCTGCTCCGGATGTTCCGAAAAGTTTTGATCGATTCGTGACGAAACAGCCGGTGCGGACGACCGTTGATCCCAAGGCACTGGCTGCCTCCTGCACTCTACAGGCGGCTCGCACAAGTCTGAGCGCCGGGCGTGAGGAAGAGGCCGAACAACTTCTGCACGCCGTCGTGTCAAGTTACCCGGAGAGTGAGTACACCTTCTATAGCGCACAAGCGAAGGTGTGGATCGAGGAGCTGCATAGCCCTGGCACAGTTCATCCTGTGCTACATCCGATTACGAACCACTAACCCGCTCCTCAGCTGATCGCATTTCCTGCGTTGCGTACCTCTGTTGCGCCGATTTTTCCATCAGACTCTGCTACGGTCTGGCCGTCGCGAGCAGGCCGATGCGGCGGTGCCGTGCTCGATGCTACGCACTCCGTGTGTTTTAGCCTGCCTCCCACATCATTATCCGGTTCGGCCCAGTTCACGCTCTATTCGCATCGCATTGCCGCCGTTGACCGAATCCCTTTCGCGTACGCCAGTCTTGACAGATCGATTGGGTGACCGTAGGCTCGCGCGTCGACCATGGGGTTGTACGCGTTAAGCGCGTCAAGGTAGAACCTAGTCAGAATAGGATAAGGGAGGGTAGGGCAATGGGATCGTCTGGTCGAGAGCTTGGATGCATCGGTGTCATCACTGGGGTTTTGTTGATGGTTGGTGGGTGGCCGGCTATGACGCAGGGGGCTGAGGATTTGCCGAAAGAATCCGTGCTGACGACAACCTTGGCAGGGAAAGCGGTGCAAGCGGCACTTGATCACTGCAAGAAGGATGGCTATCGAGTCAGCGCGTCGGTCGTGGATCGCGCGGGTCTGTTGCGCGCTATGTTGCGGGCAGATGGCTCCGGGCCGCACACCATCGATAGCAGTCGAAAGAAAGCCTATACCGCTGCCAGCTTGCGGCGCGCGACGACGGACTTGGCTGAAATGATCGCCAAGCAGCCTGCGTTACAGGCCTTACGTGAAATGAATGACAGTATACTCATGGTCGGTGGGGGATTGCCGATCGAAATTGCGGGTGAGGTGGTCGGCGCGATCGGAGTCGGTGGCGCACCGGGGACTCATCTCGACGATGCCTGTGCCGAGGCCGGGCTTGATGCCATCGGCGCGGCCTCGAAGGTGCCCTCCGCCAAGTGATGCCGCTGCGAGGGCCAGGCTGGTGTCTGATCAGTCTGGTCCTCCTGGCCGCGTGCAACAGCGAACAGCCGGAGCCGGCTGACGTCGAGGTGCCCACTGCCGGGATCCGTGTGAGCCTCACTCGTATCGCCACCCATCCTTTTCTTGCCCGCTATCGATTAATCCTTGGGGTTGAAGGCCGGGACGGGTGTTCAGGGAAGGCCGAATTATTCCCCGATACGGGCTATGTCGGACGTCGGAACCTCTATCAACAGGCATCCGGTGGCATCATCGTGTTGGGTCAGTACGACGCACGGGTGATTGAGCCGAACAGTTGCACCATTCGGTTAGTGGAATTCCAATCGTTAGTAGAGCAGGCCTCGTTTGTGGGCGCCTTTGACGTCGATGCGCAAAAGCGGTGGCGTTATCTCCCATCCGCGGTGAGGGCGGAACGGCCGTTTGAAAAGCGATAGTATGGCTGAGAGGTATCATGGTTTCTGGATGGAAGAGAAAGAGGAGGGATCGCGTCGAAAGACGAATCATCAGTCTGGTTGCTCAAACGTCTATCTCTTCAATCGATCTTTAAAAGTCAGTTCTGCTACTGCAGATTTGTCCATCTCGCCCTTGCCGAGATCGACCAGCCGTCGGTATTGTTCGTAAGCGGCTGTTGCCAGGGGCAGATCCAGGCCGACCTGCTGCGCCATTGCCAGAGCGATCCCCGAGTCTTTCGCCGCATGGGCCGCTGAGAAGTAACAGTCATGAGCGCGCAGTTCCATATCTTCGCCGTCGGTCTCCAGCACTCGGGAATTGGCGCCGGTCTGGGAGAAGACTTCGCGCAGCATGGTAAGGTCCAAATCCAGCGCCGATCCCAATCCGAGCCCTTCCGCCAAGGCAGCCGTATTGGCGTTCATCACCATGTTAACCAGAGCCTTGACCTTGGCCGCTTCGCCGGCTGGTCCAATATATCGTAGGTGGGCACTCAGGCTTTGGAGCAGTGGTCTCGCCCGCTCGAACACCTCGGGTCTGCCGCCACACATCATATACAACGTTCCCTGGCGGGCTTGGGTGATACTGCTGGCCATGCAGGCCTCGAGGCACTGTCCGCCTTCGAGCTCCACCGCGGTTTGGATCTCTTTCTGAATATCTGGAGAGAGAGTGGCGCAATTCACAAATAGGCGGTTTGCGGCTTGGCGTAACAGACTGTCCGGTCCGCCAGTCGAGTAAATTTGGCGCATGGCCCCATCATCCGTCACCACCGTAATCACGGTATCGGCGAGCCCTGCAAGGCGGGCTGGTGTGCGGGCTGCTTGGCAATGGAGTTCCTTCGCCAAGGCCTCGGCGCGCTGAGGGTCGGCATCATAGACAGCCACGATGGGATACTGGAGCTCATGGAGCCTCCTAGCCATATTAGCCCCCATACGCCCCACTCCCACGACTCCGATACGAAAGCCCGATTTTGTCATCCGTAACCTCCTGGGAAATGGTACCCTGTGAGGGGAAAAGCAGTGTAGCACAGTCTTTCGCGAAGGAAGGCATGTGGCGGTCGGAGTAGAGAATGCTGGCTCATAGCAGGCCGGCTGCCAGATCGACAGGGTGAGAGGGCGTCATGCAGCAAAGCATCATTGGGTATCATCAGGATGAAGAGGGGCACTGGGTGGCCGATTTACGTTGTGGCCATGGGCAGCACGTACGACATCAGCCGCCAATGGTCAGTCGGCCCTGGGTATTGACGGAAGAGGGACGACAGGCCTTTCTGGGCACGCAGCTGAATTGTAAGAAGTGTGAGGAAGAGAGTTAGGCGAAAAGAGCAGGGTGCCAAGGCTTCGTCCGGAGCCTTGGCGCCGCCGATGAGGATGATGCAATGGGTCGATTCGGACGGACCGCCTGCGGAGCCCAGAAAGTCGCTAGGACCAAATCCACTCGAACATTGATGCCAACCATCCCGTCATGTTCGAAAACCAGGACTCGTTCCGCGGCGCCGGCGGAGTGCTGGTCGTAGGCGACGCTGCAGCAGCGCTCACGGTCCCCGTCTTTGCGAGGATGTTCGACGGGCTCGGCGCAGTAACGGCCGCCGTCGTCAGCGATGCCGGTGCTGCTGCTGAATTCGCATCGATGGTTGAAGGAGCGTCCAGTTGAGAGGGCGCCGGCGCGGGGTATAAAACGGATGGCGCCCCGCCCGGCTGCGGCGATTGTGGAGTGATGACGGCAACCATGTGTGGCTCCTGCGGGAGGCCATCCACGTTGGTCACGTGGCCACCTGGCATGGTTGCCAACTCTCGTTCATGCCGTGCGGTAAGCGCTTCCAACTTCTTTTCGTACTGTTTCGTTTCAGCGATTTCTTTCAACATCGCGTGATGCCGGGCGCGTAGTGCGGCGATGGTGTGCTCCAGTGCCGTCAATTTGGCCTGATTGATTTTCCGGATCTGATCGAACGAGCTTTTGATCTTCTGCAATTCGCCCTTCAGATCGCCTAACGTTCGTTCATCTCGTTGGTTGGCCGCGTGTGTCGCATCCCGTTGCTCTTCGAGGGTCTGCAGTTCAGCCTGAGCTTGCGCGAGTTCATTCGCCCTCGCCTTTGCCTCATGTCTGGCAATATCGTAGGTCTCTTGTGAGACACAGCCTCCCATCGACAGGATTGTGCTTCCCACCATCCAGCAGAGGGAAACCCAGCGGATGGTCTGTGGGCTAGCGATGGTGAATCTTCGGCGTGGGGTGATAAATTGCATGGGACATTCCTCACAGGTACGTGCAAGACCAAGAGTTGGATAGGTAGTCCGCTTGTGCGGAGCTGTGTATTCCAGATTAATTTTTCAGAAAAGTGAGGAAACGGCAAAAGATTTCGGGAAAGTTGCAGGAGGCTGCCGAGAGAAGAGGGAAGGGATGTACTGCCGTGATGTCGAATTATTGGATTATCATGCAGTCGGCAGGACAAGGCGTCTGCATATCGAGTCCGGCTTTATACCAGGGGTGGAGTATGGGTCCGCTGTAGCCATAGCCGCCGAGAACCGGATCGGTGGAGAGAAGTAACGGCGTATCCAGATCCAGAACATCGAACCCCCCTTGTCCCAGCACCAGGCTGAAAGAGCAACCCATCGCGATGCGAGTTTCCACCATGCCCCCAATCATAAGCCTCAGTCCGACGGAGCGGGCGAATGCCGCGATCCGGAGCGCTTCCGTCACGCCGGTTTTCATGATCTTGATGTTGATATAGTCGGCGGCTTGCAGCTTGACGACCCGGCGCGCATCGTCTAATGACCGGACCGACTCATCAGCCGCCACGGGGATACCCGTCAGGTGACGAATCGCGTGAAGACCTTCCAGATCTTCGCGGATGAGCGGTTGTTCCAGAAGCACCAACCGGCCCCCAAACTTTTTCACGCCGCTGACAAAGAGGAGGCAGTCTTGGCGAGAAAAGCCCTGGTTGCCATCGCCAATGAAATCAATGTTTGGGAACGCATCGTGCACGGCTTCCAACCGTCGAATGTCTTCTTCGACATTCGTTCCCACTTTCATCTTAAAGAGTCGAAATCCCCTGGCATACCAGCCGCGAGCGAGATCCAGCGTTTTCTCCAGTTCGCAGATAGGAATGGTGATGTCGGTTTCCCGATCCCGGACATCCGCTGATCCCCAGAGTTGCCAGAGAGGGACGCCCAGCGACCGAGTATAGGCGTCGAGTATGGCGGTTTCTAAGCCGCAACGAGCGGCAGGATAGAGGATGGCCTGTGCCTGAAGTGTGTCCGCGATGGATTGGTAGCCGGCGACGGATTGTCCAATTAAGGGGGTGGCAAGAACTGTGGCTGTATCGAAGCAGGAGGCCCGATCTTCACCGCCGACTTCGGGGAAAGGCGCAGCTTCTCCGTATCCGCAAGTCCCATCGCGCAACGTGACACGCACGAACAGGTTCTGTGCCGTCACCCTTGCGCCGGTGGCGACGACGAATGGATCGGTGATCGGGACATCGATCGGCCAGATCTCAATACGCTGTATGGTGTCGGACTTCACGGAGTTTGTGGAAGCGGGAATTGATCACTCAGCCGTAGCGGTCGTTTTGCCAGGGTAAGGCGCTGTTGGAGTAACCACGGACCTCCCAGAAGCCTTTCTCGTCTCGGTCTGAGAAGGTAATCTCCTTGATCCACTTGGCGCCTTTCCACGCGTAGCGTTTGGGGATGATCATACGGACCGGGCCCCCGTGTTCCTTGGTGAGCGGACGGCCATTCCATTTATAGGTGAGGAGCACATCTGCGTCGTTACAGGCCTCAAGCGGCAGGTTGGTTGTGTAATCGTCATAAGATTTGAATAGCACAAACTTAGCGGGAGGAAGCGGTTGGACGATGGCCATCAGGTGCTTGAAACTCACCCCTTCCCATTGGTTGTCGTAACGGCTCCAGGATGTCACGCAATGGAAATCGGAAGCGTCTTTGAACTGAGGCTGCGCGAGGAAATCCGTCCAGCTCCAGGTCACGGGAGTCGTCACCGCGCCGCCGATCGTCAGCGACCAATCGGAGAGCGGAATGTCCGGTTTTTGCCCGAGGTCCAGTACCGGCCAGGTTTCCACAAGGTGCTGACCGGGAGGAAGTCGCTCATCTCCCTCGTAGAATACTTCGCGTTCTTCTCCACCGCGTCGGGCCTTCGCCCAGTTTTCCTTAGTCTTTGTCAAACGATCATTTTGATCCATGCCCGGCCTCCCTAATGACAGAGTAGGACAAGATGACGGGATCTTACAAGGATGTTGTGTGAGAGAGTGAGAATTGAAGGCGCCGGAAAATGCCTGCATCATACGATGAGGCCAGTCACTGCTTGCGTGGGATAGTTAAACCTGGAAGCGGACGAGTGAAGATACCTGGTAAGAGTGGAAAGGAAACGCGAGGCGCATCCTGGCGTCAGACGCCCAGTGATTCGCCGGGACGAGTTATGATCAGATGTGCAGTCTGGTCTCTCGCTCGCACCAACGTTGCGGGCGCATGAGCGTGCCCAACGCTGCGATCGCGCAGATAGTCGCTAACAGCAAGAAGCTGGCAATAAGAAAAAACCCACCTTTCATATCCTGCATCGAGAGAGGCCCCATGATTTCACCCCCCAATGACCTAATTGTACCACTTCAATCAGTTTGCCAACCGCAGCCGCAACGCCATGATTCTTCTGGTGATTTTTTTCGCAGGCGAGACGAGCATTGTGGACAGGGTCGCATCCATACATGGGAGGTGGTATCGCACATCAATTGTGAGGCTTGGACCAGGTGTGGGATTGCTTGAATTGTCGGCATAGCAACGTTTAGAAGTTCAACTAATGCGTCCATTCGGAGATTACCTCCACTGAGGTCCGCGCTTCAATAGATCTTTCGGAGGGACGAGCCGAGTTCTTGAATATTTTGGTCGGGGATGCGCTGAGCGTTTGCCGCCAAAGTGGCCTGCGGACGACAATTGTGAAGGACACACGCCAGATCTTTTCTTCTTTCCATCGCCTTGTGTGATGCAAACAGTCATCTCTTTCTGTAAGCTCTGGGTTCCTCGCTCGATCACAGCACGAGCGTCTTCACCTATGATCGAGAGTATGACGCCTTTGTGAGGGAGACATGATGCCACCGATTCAGGATGCAATGAGCACGTCACTGGAATCGTCCGGATCCCAGAAAAATGGCGGCATGGGTAAACTGCTACTGGGGCTGTCAATCGGTCTCGGAATCGCGGCATTCTTCTACTTTGACCTCAGCCGTTTCTTATCTCTGGAAGGCCTGAAGTCGAATCGGGATCAGTTGCTCGCGTTTGCAGAAGGGCACTATTCAGCCGCCGTGGTTATTTTTGTCATCGCCTACTGCGTAATCGTCGGGTTGTCATTGCCCGGCGGGGCAATCATGACTCTGGCGGGAGGATTTCTGTTCGGCAGCGTGTTGGGAACGCTCTATGTGAACCTTGGAGCGACGGTGGGAGCGACGTTGGCCTTTCTCGTGGCACGGTATCTTTTGCGAGACTGGGTCGAGCAGAAATTCGGGAGTCGCCTAGGCCCTATTCAGGAAGGTTTTGCCAAGAACGCATTCAGTTACCTCATGACCCTGCGCCTGATTCCTCTGTTTCCGTTTTTCCTGGTGAATATGGTGTCAGGATTGACGAGGATGAACGTTGGAACCTACATGGCGGCGACGTCGCTGGGCATCATTCCCGGTAGTTTTGTGTTTGCCTACGCGGGGCGTCAACTTGGTACGATCGACTCACTGAAGCAAATTGCTTCGCCCAACGTGTTGATGGCATTTACATTGCTTGGACTCTTGGCACTGGTGCCCATCCTTTATAGGAAATTGGCCGGCAGGTCGGTCTAAGCCGCAGGTTGCCTCTCGAAGATCTAACGGATCCACGCCAAGGTGGCGATAAGGCCCACTCACCAGAGGAAACACGTGTCACAGATGAATGCTAAGGGCGAGAGCCTAGTACTGCCGAATGACGAGCATAATCAGCAGTTGGTTGACAATGTGCATCCTTCGAATTGGGTGAATCCAGAGGCTGACGGCCGCTACAACATGGTTGTGATCGGGGCAGGTACGGCAGGTCTGATCACGGCGGTCATTGCGGCCGGCGTGGGCGCAAAGGTCGCGCTGATCGAACGTCATCTGTTGGGAGGAGATTGCCTCAATGTGGGTTGCGTGCCATCCAAGGGCCTTATCCGTGCGGCCAATGCATGGGCGGATATTCGGCATGCCGCGGAATTCGGTCTGCACATCCCGCCGGGGGTGATATACGACTTCGGCGAGGCCATGGCTCGAATGAGAAAGCTGCGCGCCAGGATCAGCCGGAACGATTCCGCCCACCGCTACAGGTCTCTGGGCGTCGATGTCTACCTTGGTCAAGCGCGATTCGCAGGACAGGATACCGTGCTGGTGAAAGGGCCTGCCGGTGATCGGAAGCTGGCGTTCGTGAAGGCGTCGATCTGTACAGGCGCCAGGGCCGCGGCTCCCTCCATCCCAGGGCTAGAAGAAGCCGGTTTCCTCACGAACGAAACGGTGTTCTCGTTGACAGAACGGCCGTCGCGTATCGCGGTTATCGGTGCGGGACCGGTTGGATGTGAATTGGCCCAGGCGTTTGCCCGTTTCGGAAGTCAGGTATACCTCATCGAGGCGATGCACGGCATTATGCCTAACGAAGATCGGGATGCGGCCGAGATCGTCCGACAATCCATGAGCCGAGACGGTGTCGCCTTGCTGTGCTGCGGGAAGGAGTTGACGATCACGAAAGCGGCAGATGGCAAGCGCCTGGCACTTGAATCTCACGGGCAGCGGTACGACGTAACCGTCGACGAAATTCTGGTGGGGGCCGGGCGGACGCCGAACGTTCAAGGGCTTGGCTTGGAAACCGTCGGGGTGGAATATGACAATTTCGGCGTGACAGTCAATCATCGGCTCCAGACGACGAACCCGCGCATCTATGCCGCCGGCGACATCTGTTCGCGGTACAAGTTTACTCATGCTGCGGATGCCATGGCGCAGATTGTCATTCAAAATGCGCTCTTCCCACATCCCTTTGGACTGGGGTATGCGAGCACGGAATCTTTGATCATGCCCTGGTGTACGTTCACCAAACCGGAAATCGCCCATGTCGGCCTGTACGAAGCAGAGGCCACGAAGAAGGGGCTGGAGGTGGAGACCTATACGTACAAACTTGACGAAGTGGACAGAGCTATCCTTGACGGTGAAGAGGATGGATTTGCTCGGGTCCACATTCAAAAGGGGACCGATAAAATCCTCGGAGCCACGATAGTAGCCGCACATGCCGGCGACATGATCAATGAATTCTCGGTTCTGATGAAGGCCGGAGCTGGCGTCAAAATTATCGCCTCGACTATTCATCCCTATCCCACCCAGGCCGAGGTCAACAAAAAGGCCGTTAATCTTTGGCGCAAGGCGCACTTCACGATACGGACCAAAACACTCTTGACCAGGCTCTTTGCCTGGATGAGACGGTGAAAGGCGAGATGTCGCGTCTATGGCTTGTCCTCTTCGCGCTACTGTTCAGCACGGCGGCCATGGGACTGGCACAAGGACCCGCGCTGTTGGAGGTCGGAAAGTTCTCCGCCGCAATCGAGGGGAGCACGTTGCCGGACGGGTGGAAGCCGCTGACCTTTAAAAAGATTGAGCGTCACACACAATATGAGATGGTGAAAGACGGCCCATCGCTCGTTGTCAAAGCCATCAGCGACGCATCCGCCTCAGGGCTGACCAAGGCGGTGATGATCGATCCGCGTGAATACCCCATCGTGCGCTGGCGATGGAAAGTGGAGAATCTGCTGCAGAAGAGCAATGTGAACCGCAAAGACGGCGACGACTATCCCGCGCGGATCTACATTACCTTCGCCTATGAGTCGGACAAGGTGAGTTTTGGGAGAAAATTGCAGTACAAAGCCGGACAGGCGCTGTTCGGCGACCTCCCCATCGGCGCGCTCAATTACATATGGGACGGCAAGAGTCCGATGGGCACGATCGTAGATAATGCCTTCACTGATTTTGCCAAGATGATTGTGGTGCAGAGCGGGGCGCAGCGAATCGGTTCCTGGGTGGAAGAAGAGCGCAATGTCTATCAGGATTACAAGCTGGCCTTTGGAGAACAACCTCCTGCGATCAATGGTGTTGCGATTATGACCGACACGGACAACACGAAGGAGCGGGCCGTGGCCTATTACGGCGATATTGTTTTCGCGCGGACATCGAGGTGAGGGGATGGCCGACTTAAAGCAGGCGGAGGGACCAGCCTGTGCAGGGCCAGCCCCTCCCGGAAACCAACGCACTGATGTGGATTCGCAGAGTAAGGGGGGTTACTGAACTGAATTTGCGAAGCCACCATGGGTAATTTCAGCCCGAATGGTATCGCCCACCTTCTTGTTGCCTCCCAGATGTTTGGTGCCCTGCCCGACATGCACCTTCATTTGGTTTCCCTCAAAATCTTCAACCAGGTAAGTCTGCCCCTGGATATTCTTGACGGTGCCGCCGACTGTTTTCCATGCCATTCCAGGCCTGGTGTCCTGCTGGCCTGGCTTGGCAGCAGGAGCTGGTACGGGAGCAGACCCCAGTAAAGAAGCGGCCGCTGCCGCTGATGTCGTGGTTACATGTTTTGTGTGCTTGCCGGTCTTTTCTTTTGCCGATACAGGAGCGACTATCAGGGTGACGGCTGCGAAGGTAGCGGCGGCCATCATGAGCATTGAGTGCTGGGCATGCGCGTTCATAACGATCCTCCTTGCAATGAATACGGCTGGGTATCGGTGAATAGTCATCAGCAAGCCGTATGCCTGAAACTCAGGTGTTGGAGGTGCATAATCGATTGGATTTGTGTCGATTGCGTCGCGTTGTGTTGAACGGGAGCGGCGGGAGTAGGGGAAAAATGACAAGCCCCGTTCAAATCTGCTCACTCGTGTCAGGGATTAGCGATGATGTCGAACAGCTCCTCATGGCTATCTCCGGCTGAGCCAAGCCAGTCACAAACCTCTTGCTAGGGCGGCCAGTATGAGCCACCTTCCAAGTCACCCATGGTATTCAGCCTGTGGCTATTCCCACCAATCCCCGCTCCAGGACATTCGAACGGTATTTTGAGCGCCCCTATGTCGACGGCATTGGTAAGTTCCTTCTCCAGATGAAGAGACGCGTTTGCCTCCTGGCGTGGTTGACGTGCTTGATGATAAAGCCGGCCGATTTATCATCAGTTTTCTGAATCAGATTGGCGACTCCGAATGATCCTGACTCGGCAACGTTCGCTGCACGGGAGCCATACCATCAACACGATCAAACGCTGCTCGTACGGAGTCTTCGCTTGAGCAGGTCGGCGGGTTTCCTATCAGCCCATCGTGAAAGACGTGGCATTCGGACCGAAGTTGCTGGGGCTGATGACGCTTGTGCCCCTGTCTCCGTCGGTTGGGACAGATGCCCGGAAGTTCGTTAGGTGGGAGGCTGGCAAAGCTTCGTGCGCATGTTGTTCATCATCCTGCATGTGAAATCAAGGTTCTCTCTCTTTCACGAGGCTTTTTTAAAACACCGGTCTCCATCTTCATCGGGCTCCTGTTCTGCCGAGGCATCAACTCGGCCTCTTCTCAATAAACCGCCAATTTAATTGTCAACGCTCCCGATCTCTTCCACGTTGAATTGAGCAACAGCAGCATAGCGGTTAACCAAAGGGGGGATGTATGAAGAAGTTGATTCGGGTTGCGGCGGTCTTATCTGTCTGTGCCTCATCGCTGGCGTATGCCCAGGCAAATACGCCGAAGACTGACCAGCGACAAGCTAAACAAGAACAGCGGATTGATCAGGGTATTACGAGCGGCCAGCTGAGCGAGCGTGAAACCAATCGCTTGAATAATCAGCAGGAACATATCAACAAAATAGAAGACAAGGCAAAGTCCGATGATGTTGTCACGAAGAAAGAACGCGCCAGGATCGGACAGGCGCAGGATCGCGCATCGAGGCATATCGCCAAGCAGAAACACGACAGTCAGAAGCAATAGACTGCTAATCTGGTACCGGCCTGCCGTTGAACACATGTTCCAATCGGCTTGGCGCGCAGGATGACAGCCTCGGCGAGCTCCGTCGAGGGCAACATGCCGCCCATAAGCGAGATTGTGGGTGGCATTGTTATTTCTTCAACAAGCCCCGCGTGCAGGGTATTCGAGATGACTTCGCGAGTCCGTCATGACTTCATTTCTTCAGAGGGTAAGCCTGAATTGGCCCGTCCCATCCTGCTAGAATGCCGGCATGGATCTAATTACGACCCACCTGAATGCGGACTTCGACGGCTTAGCCTCCATGGTCGCCGCCCGGAAGTTGTATCCCGGAGCGGTGCTGGCATTTCCTGGCGGTGCGCAGGAGGCGGTGCGAAATTTTCTTGCCGCACATGAGGTGAACATCAGCCGCCTCAAAGACGTCGCTTTCGATCAGGTGCGACGGTTGATACTGGTGGATGTTGAAGAGCCGGATCGTCTTGGCCCATTAAAAGTTCTCAGTTCGCGAGCGGACGTAGAGGTACATATTTACGATCATCATGGAGTGATTGAGTCTGGTGAGGGATCACGCTCACCCCAATGGCCCCTGGTCACGCAGCGGGACGTGCAAGCGGTCGGCGCCACAACGACCTTGCTCATCGAGAGATTGAAAGAGCAGAACATAGCCGTCACGGCTTCTGAAGCCACAATCCTTGCGCTGGGTCTGTACGAAGAAACAGGCTCATTTACCTATCCATCGACGACCCCACGCGATGTGGAGGCTGCGGTGTTTGTGTTGCGCGCGGGCGCCGATTTGAATGTCGTGGCGGAGACGCTGCGACATCCTCTGGACCCCGAGCTGATCGCGCTGCTGAATGACCTGCTGCAATCAGGGAAGGTCTATTATCTAGAGGGCCGCAAAATTCTTATGGCGTCCAGCACGTATGACCTCTATCGCGGTGATTTGGCTGAAGCCGTACAGCGTTTGGCAGAGTTGGAGGGCCTCGACGCGGTCATCGCCGCCATTGGACTGGATGAAAAGGTTGAAATTATCGGGCGGAGCCGGCGGCCGGAAATCGATGTCGCGTGGATCGCACGCGAATTCGGCGGAGGCGGCCATGCCGTGGCCGCAGCTGCCAGCGTCAAAGGCCGGACGCTGGTGGAAGTTCGGGAACAATTGAACAGTCTGTTGATCCAGCGATACCGCCCCGCATTGTCGGCACGGGAGATCATGACCACGCCGGTGAAATCGATTGCCGGGGATGCGACGATTTCTGAAGCGGAGCGGACTATGACGACATACGGAGTGAACGTCTTGCCCGTTATGGACAAGCAGGAACGGTATGTCGGAATCCTTTCGCGTGAGATCGTTCAGAAAGCGCTGTTCCATCGATTGGGAGATCAGCCGATCGGAGACTTCGCCAGAAGCGACCAGTATCATGCTTATCCTGATACGCCGTTTCATGAGATCGAAGCGCGGATGATCGAACTGAATCAGCGTTTTGTTCCCGTGCTGTTGGGCGAAAAAGCGGTGGGTGTGATCACGCGGACGGATGTGCTCCGCAGCCTCCACGACGATGTGCTCGCCGATGCTCGCGCCATGCCGAAATCACTCATGGGGTTAGAGGCCTTGGGTGGGGTGCGACGACGCGATGTCGCCGGTCTGCTGCGTGACCGGCTACCCCCTGCCATGGTGCATGTGTTGCGGACCGCCGGGGAGTTGGCGGAGCGCCTTGGTTGTTCGGCCTACGTCGTTGGAGGGTTTGTGAGGGACCTGCTGCTCGACCTCGACAACCTCGACGTTGACCTGGTGGTTGAAGGCGACGGGATCGCATTTGCCCGCGCCTTGGCCAGGGATAACGGTGGCCGTGTCACTGTTCACGAGCGTTTTGGAACAGCAATGGTGCTCTTTCCAGACGGATTCAAGCTGGACGTGGCGACGGCCCGCACAGAATACTATGAGTATCCGACCGCCTTGCCGACGGTCGAACAGAGTTCCATTAAGAAGGATCTCTACCGCCGGGATTTTACCATTAATACGCTGGCTGTCAGGCTAAATCCTCTCGTATTCGGTCAGCTCCTCGACTTCTATGGAGGCCAGCGTGATCTTAAGGAGCGCATTATCCGAGTACTCCACAGTTTGAGTTTCGTAGAGGACCCGACGCGAGTCTTTCGCGCGATTCGATTCGAACTGCGTTTCGGTTTTCGTTTAGGTAAGGAGACGTTGGCCTTGATCAAGGGCGCGGTCAAAATGGAATTGTTCCATCGACTCTCCGGCCAGCGATTGTTGGATGAACTACGCTGTGTGTTTTCTGAGAGAACGCCTCGACATGCTGTTCGCCGATTGGCGGATCTCGATCTCTTGCGGTTCATTCACCCGAAGCTGGTCTGGTCGAACCGTCTGGACCGACGCTTGATTGAGGTGGAGGAGGCGTTGGATTGGTACAGGCTCTCTTGTCTTGATCGAGCACTGAGCCGGTGGCTTGTTTATGCCATGGCATTGGCCGAGGTGTTGCCAGAGCCCGCCGTCCAGGATTTGCTCGCACGGTTTCCAGTCGCAGAAAGGGAGCGCCGGGCGATCACCGCCGCACGGTTCACCACGCGGCACGTTTGCCGACAACTGAGCCGACGTTCGCCTCTTCGCCCGTCCGAGACGGTCCGATTGCTCGCCGGCTTGTCCGACGAAGTCCTCGTCTTTCTATTAGCCAAGAATGCATCCGAGTCAGCCAAACGCCAAATTGTCGCCTACCTCACAACCTATCGAACCATCAAACCTGCGCTGACAGGGACCGAGCTGAAAACACTGGGTGTGCCCGCAGGCCCACAGTACAGCAAAATCCTGACGCGGTTGACCCAGGCACGGTTGGATGGCGAAGTGACGAGTGAGACGGAGGAACGAGAGCTGGTCAAACAAATCGTAGATCGGGACTGCGAGAGATCGTAGATCTCGCTTCTCTTACAAGATGAATGTTGAGACTGGGTCAGTCACGCCAGATGGAGGATGTGCGGTGGTAATCGGGAGGAGCGATTCCAGTTACACGGCTGGAGGATCAAGCTAAAGGCTCAACCGGCTCGAGTTCGTCCAGTGTCTCGACAGAACGAGCGTCTTTCCCCATCGCGGCGGTGATACCGTCATAGACGAAGCGAGCCGCGTCCGACCACTTTGGATTAAATGGGCGACCGCTAAAAGCAGCCTCGGCCGCTTTTTTCTCATCGTGGGTAATCTGTCGAGGAGTTAAGGTGCTGTCCATAAGAATAAGAATAGATCGCTTCAGTGCATTGTCAAGGACCCTACAAAGCGAGGTGATCAATTTCCCTAGAGAAACGCCCTCACGTCTGATGCTGCAAGCGGTAGCAGGCGGTTCAGTTGAGCGAAGGTCGACCCCCAAAAGGTCCGCGGTCTTGCCCAAGTACGGGCGACAAACGGGAGGCTGTTGCCGAGGCGCAATTGCGCCTCGAGCGAGTTATCGTCGGCGATCTTTGTTGTGAGTGTGGCATACCCTCCGGTTGTCTGGCAATCTGCCATAAGCAAAATCGGCTGTCGATCGGCTTCCACGTATCAGGGCTCCATCGATTCCGCAGGCTAGGATGATAGAGACGTGTGCGTCCTATCGTCACAGGCCAAAATGCAGTCGGTTCCTGCCGGTATGGCGACCCCAGTCCACAGTGGAAGCGCACGGCCGTTGCTGGTTGAGGAAAGGTCTGCGCCGGTTATGGCAATGACACCGCCTGTTTGAAAAACAGTTCCGGTCCTCGGATCGTAAGTTCCAATCCAGCGGCATTTTCAGGGTTGCCGAGCAAAAGATTCCCGGCTACGAGGGCCCAGCGATCCATGGCGCCGCTGACCCAGTCGCCAAAGCGTTGATAGCCGTAGCGACCCAAGTCCTTGATTGTCATCAACAGACTGGGGTGCAGGACCTGGATGCATGGCGGATCAGATGGCCTGGTCCAATCGCACCACAACAGTCCTCCCATCATCATCAAACATCGTCCGCAACGCATGCGCCAGTCGCAGGGAGTCCGGAATGTCGCCGTGTAGACGGAGGGTGTCGATGCGGAGGTGCAGTAACGTGCCATCGATGGCTGGGATCGTTCCGTCGTGAATCAGCGAGTGCGCGCGGGAGACGACCGTCGATTCGTCATGAATCAGGGCGCCTTCCTGATCGCGTGGGACCAGTTGAGCGTCGGCACTATAGGCCCGGTCGGCAAATCCCTCGGCGGCGACGGCCAGGCCTCGTGCTTCTCCGGCAGAAAGAAGTTCGGATCCGGCAAATCCGACGAGGATCAACCTGCGATCGATCTGTTCTACGCTTGCAGCAACGGCGTCGGCGATGGTGCGGTCGCGCGCGGCCATATTGTAGAGCGCCCCGTGTGGCTTGACATGTGTGAGTCGAAGGCCCTCAGCCTGACAGATAGCCATCAACTCGCTGACCTGTGACAGAACCAGCTCTCGCAGCCATTCCTGGGACAACCGCTGTTCGCGACGGCCACGCGCGTCTCGGTCCGGCAGTCCGGGGTGCGCCCCGATCGCCAGGTCATGTTGCTGCGCGAGTTGTACGGTACGTCGTATCAGTGAGCCATTCCCTGCATGCGTGCCGCAGGCGATATTCACAGATGTTACATACGCCATGAGGCGTGCCTCTACATCCAGCTGCTCCGGCGTGGTCGCTTCTCCTAGATCGCAATTCAGGTCGATGGAACGTGGGTGATTCATCTGTGGTCCGAAGAAAGGTTCCGGAAGCTCTCCACGTCGGGAGGAAAAACGTGCGCCTGGTTTTGAGCTGCGACCAGAAATGGCGTCCAGCAGCAAGTCACAAGGCGCCGGATGGAGGAAAATGGAATTGATGGCCGCGTCCACGAGTCTCAGTCACGCGACGTTTCTCCCCAAGGAACTATGCTGGTGCTGCGCAAGGCTACGGGGGAGAAATTACCTTGTCAAGATGAACGCCGCAAAGCGGACATGGTATAGTCCCCTCCACTATGCCTCGGGTGGATTATTATCGTGTCCTCGGTGTTGCGCGCGACGTCACCGACGACGACATCAAAAAAGCCTACCGGAAACTCGTTTTCCAGCATCATCCCGACCGTAATCCGCACAACACCAAAGCCGGCGAAAAAATCCGGGAGATCAACTCGGCTTACGAGGTCTTGGGTGATTCGGAGAGCCGGCGCACCTATGACCGGTTGCATTGGGGCGAGGAGCCGAGAAACGAAGCTGTCGACCCATCTTTCTTTCTCGATGAGATGGAGAAGAAGCTCTTCGATGAAGGACGCAAAGAGGTCTTCGCCGTTCTCATGACGATGCTGCCGAGAGTGAAAGCGGAACTCGCGACGGTCCGCGAACGTACCGTTGCGCATCAAGGGTATGACTCGTTCAAAGTCCCCATTGTGGAGGAGCGTGCGGCTGAGGTGATGGATGAATTCGTCACCCTGGAGATGGAAACGCGCAAGCAGCGTCTGCTCGAAGTGGCGATTCAGATGATGGTGTCGCAGTCTGTTGTGGCGCGAGGGGATGAGGGCGGTATTCGCGCGCTTCGAGGCCAGCTGGAGGAGGCGTTTCGAAAAGGCCGTATCAAAGGTTTCATCGTTGCACTGGAGTTGCTGTACGAACGGCGCTAAGCGGTGAGGGTGCAGATTGATGCGCGACCAGGTCAATAAGAGCCCGCTCACCTGTCACGCTTCACGTGTAGGAGAGGGGACCGGCCACGAATCGCCCGCGTTGCATCACTCCCGCGATCTGCTCTCTTTTTAGCAACCGCCCGATATTCCTGAGCGGATTGCCTTCCACAAACAATAGATCGGCCTGCTTTCCCGCTGCGATTGTACCGATGTCCTGATCGATGCCCAGCAACCGCGCCGCAGCTGAAGTGGTGGTCATAATCGCCTCCATCGGAGTCATTCCCAATGCAACCATCCGTTCCAATTCCTGCGCATTCTCCCCGTGCTGGTTGAAGGGAGTTCCCGCATCCGTGCCGAGCGCAATAGGGACGCCTCGTCGCACGGCCGCTCGGAAGCTTTTTTCATGCCGATTCACCATGTTCCTGGCTTTGGTGCGAGCGCTGTCGGGAATGCCGCAGCCAACGGGACAGGCCGCGGTGGTGGCGAGAGCGGACAATGTTGGTACCATGAAGACGCCGCGTTGCGTCATCATTTCTGCTGCCTCGTCGTCCATGAGCGTGGCATGTTCAATGGAATGGACGCCGGCACGCAACGCATTTTTCATCCCGCTGGCTCCATGGGCATGTGCGGCCACATGACGGCCATTCGCTACGGCGACTTCCACGGCAGCCGTCAGTTCTTCGATGGTCATCTGGGCCTCATCCGGTGACGTGCCAGGAGTGAGCACACCTCCGGATGCGATCAGCTTGATGACCTCAGCGCCTGCAGCGAGCTGATCCCGCACCGCCGCTCGAACGGCTTCAACTCCAGACGCTTCGCGACCGATAAACCGGGCGTGACCGCCGGGCATGCAGATCGCGAGGCCCGCGGCAAGAATACGAGGCCCGGGAGTCGTGCCGGACTTGATGGCCTGTTTCAAGGCAAAGACGGCATGGTCGCGAAACCCCACATCTCGGACTGTCGTAAACCCGGCCTGGAGGGTGCGGCGTGCCGACTCAGCCGCTTTCAGCAAGGTGAGGGTGGAGGAATCTCGCTCTACAGCCGCCACCACATCCGCTTCCGCCCCCAAACACAAATGAACGTGACAATCGATCAGGCCGGGAAGGACCGTCAGTCCTCGTCCATCGATCCGTTGGGCTCCTTTGGGAGGCCGGATGTCCCGGTCCGAACCGACCGCCACGATGCGTGCACCTTCGATCACAAGAGTGCCTCGCTCAAGGCGATGACCCAGACCATCCAGAATTCGCACCTGCCGAAGCGCGATGGTCATGGCGTCTTACTGATAGGGATGGTGACGATGATGCCGCCCATGATGTCATTGAGCGCATAGTCACGGCGCGGGCTGTTGGCGTGACTATTGTGACAGGAGACGCAGCTCTCGGACACCGCCCGGTCGGCGTAGATACCTTGGAAATAGCGGACACCAGCCTGTTGATAGAAACCGGTGAACGGTTTGTCGGGAGTCTTCATGACCGCCTCCAGCCCGCGCCGTTCGAAATCGCTGTTGGGACCATTCCACACATAGATCGGTGTGAGGCTGGCAAGTCGAAAACTAAGTTTGAGATCTTTTTGCGCCACCAATCGGCCGGATTCGAGTAGGAATTGGGCCGGCAAAGGAAGGCCTTTTTCTTCCTTCCAATGTTCCAGCGCTTCGACCACGCCTTGATTGTGCAGTTTGTCGACGACGTTCTGTGTGTAATTGGCACGATTCGCATCGATCACGGCTTGAATGAAGCCGGTGACGCGTTCGGGTGCCACCATATCCGCGCGATGGGATTCAGCCACCGCGAGAGCGATGACCCAATAGGTGATGGCGGCCACGAAGCCCGCAACCCCGGCGGCCACAATCCATAACCCGCTTCGACTCATGCGCTCCTCCTCGCCGACCGCTGTGAACCGGTATATATTTCAACTGCTGCTTCAACCGCCCGCCCAGGATGCGTCAGCCGCCCCTTATCAGTAAAGATCTCTTCCAGTACGTTCAGGAATGTCAGGACATGGGCTTGCTGGCAGGATTCGCCCATGAGGCCGATGCGCCATACTCGTCCTCGCAGGGGTCCAAGCCCTCCGCCGATTTCAATGCCATAGTCTTTCAACAGCCGTGCCCTGACCATCGCATCGTCCATCCAGTCCGGTAGCGTGACACAATTGAGCATCGGGAGTCGATGGCCGGCAGGGGGAAGGGGGTTCAGGTCCAGCGTCTGCAGTCCGGCCATCAAGGCGTTACTGTTGAGTTGATGGCGAGCTATGCGGGTTCCAAGCCCTTCCTCCTGCACGAGCCGCAGGGCTTCCCGTAGTCCATAGAGCATCGAGATCGGTGCGGTGTGGTGATAGGCGCGGGTCCGATCGGCCCAATACTCAGCGATCAGAGAGAGATCAAGGTACCAACTGTGACAGGCAGTCTGCCGCTGGTGGATGCTATGGACTGCTCGCGAGCTCAGGGTGAGCGGAGCGAGTCCGGGCGGACAGCTCAGGCACTTTTGGGTGCCGCTATAACAGGCATCGATCCCCCAGGCATCGACTTCTACGGGAACACCTCCGAGCGAGGTCACGGCGTCAACGATCAATAATGCATCGTGTGTATGGCACAGGGCTCCTACTTCGTCCAACGGTTGCCAGGCGCCGGTCGATGTTTCTGCATGGACTAGAATCACGGCTTTCACCGGAGCTGAACGTGCGAGTTGGTCCTGCAGTACATCGAGAGGAATCGTCGTTCCCCAGGGTACCTCGATGCGGAAGGCTGTGCCACCGCTCCGTTCGACCATGGTCGCCAGCCGGGAACCGAAGACACCGTTGACGCCCACGATTGCACGATCGCCGGGCTCGATCAGATTCGCGATGACGGCCTCCATCCCGGCGGAGCCGGTTCCGGACAGCGCGATGGTGAATTCGTTCTGAGTCCGGAACGTTGCTCGAAGCAACGTTTGGATCTCATCCATGAGGCCCAGGAATACCGGGTCGAGGTGGCCGAGTAACGGCAGCGAGAGCGCATGCAAGACACGCGGGTGTATCAGGCTTGGGCCTGGACCCATGAGCAGTCGATGCGGGGGAATGAAGTCTTGGTACAACGTCGTACTCATTATATGAATTGATCGTCGGCCGGCTTCATCGTGGCTTGCCCGCGCCGAGGGACAGTATAACGAAACGGGGTGGGATTCGGCCATGGGCTTGTCGGTCGGTTCGTGCGGTGACCTGCTTTCTTTGTGAGATTTCTCGCCGGAGGTCGATTCAGTTTCGCCTCTCGAAAGGCCGATAGTATATACTCCGGCGCTCGCGAGGATTTCGTGGAGACGTACCAACCCATTCTATCGACTTCCCATGAGGCGCGGCGTTGACTCCCGTCGTGGGCGCGCCGCCGCCGCGGTATCCGTACAACCCTGACTTTTCACGGGCGATCACATGGCTGTCTGCGGTGGTGCTTTCTGCATCGATTGCGGTGGTCGCATGGCTATCTTTCGATGTCCCCCGTGTGGATCGAGTGCCTGATGCCGAACGCGCACTTGCCCATATGGTAGGCCGCTTAATGGATTTAGGAGAAGGCCTCAAGACTCTCCCCATCTGGGAGCAGTTTCTCTATGAAGTCACAATGGGCAGCGATGCTAACGATCGGGCTCAGGCGATCGACTGGTATCGCGAGCTGGCCGAGGAGTCGCCCGATCCATTGGTGGATTTACATTTGGCGATCCTAGAAGGCGAAGCCGGGCGTCTTCAGGATGTCCAGGATAAAGTTGTCCGATGGGGGCGGCAGAGCGCGCCCTACCCGCTATTTGCCAGGTTTGTTCAAGCCGGGTATATCGACGGCCACACGTCTCCCACCTCTGCCTTCGACTTGCAGGCTCACCTCGCGGAGCAGCCGCTTACTGGTTGGTTCTACAGCCGTCTGGCCATGCGTATTGCAGAGCGGTCAGGGGACCGGCCGTTATTGGCGACGATTGAAGCCTCCTCTCAGCAACGAGGGGAGGCGTTATTGTGGCGGTCCCGCGCCTTTGCCGCTCTCGAATCGGCGCTCATGGCCCTGGGCCTGCTGGTGTTGGTGTGGTGGATCGGGCAAGGGAACCGCGCGGCCCTGTTTCGTGTGGGCTCTGCCGAGCTGCCGCCCTTGTGGGCGGGCCGGCTGGCGGTGGGTGTCTTACTACGTGGAGGCGCCGTCGGTGCGCTGCTCACCGTGGCATTTCTCTTTACCGGGATCGAGTATCCATCCTTACGGGTTTTAGCCGTGCCATTATCGAATCTGCCTCTCTTGGCGCTGGCATACTACCATCTGTTTCGACCGCAACGACAGACATTGTGGTCAGGGTTCGGGTTGCGCGTTGACCCGCGGCACCTGGGACGTTTAGGACTCGCCGTTCTCGCGGTTGTGGCCTGTGGACTCGTCGGCGAGTGGGCGATGGGCCGGATCGCGGAGCCGTTGAATCTGGTCAGCCATTGGACCGAGTGGTTCGATGCCGATTTGGTGTGGGGTGCGCCGTCAACGCTCGCTGTCAGTCTGATGGAATATGTACTGTTCGCGCCGGTCTTCGAAGAACTGGCGTTTCGAGGCTTGTTGTTCGGCCTTCTCCGACGCCGGTATCAGTGGTGGCCTGCTGCCATGCTCAGCGCGGCGTTATTCGCCCTCGCGCATGGCTATGGGTTGATCGGCTTCCTCAGTGTGTTTTGGAGCGGGCTCATTTGGGCCTGGGCCTACGAACGAACCGGCAGTTTATGGCCGGGGATCATCGGCCACGCCATCAACAACCTCCTTGTCTGTCTGAGTGTGATGGCCCTGCTGCGAAGCTAGCGAGGTGACTTTTCTGATCAAGTTCGCGCTGCCTTCGTCACCGACCGTCGCCCGCCCCTAATCACCCTGGTCATAGATGCTCGATCCTGCGACCCCCTGGCGGTGTCAGGAGCAAGGGGAGTCGTGCGTTATCCCATGTCGAGCCGACGACCGTGACTTATAAGGCCCTGTGGGCCGTGACGATGAGAATTTGGGCCGGTCTCTGGCTCTTGTTCCGCCAGCAGTGCGGGCTGCCCGCTGGAATGCCTGCAGCATCGCCACGCTTGAGGTCGTGGATATCCTCTTCAAGCGTCAGTTCGACGGTCCCTAGGAGGACGACCGCCAATTGCTCGGCTCGCCGAACGTAGGGTTTATGTCCACTCTTTCCACCCGGTTGAATGGTGATGACCATGGGTTCCAACTGGCTGTCTTGATTGAACGGCCCCAACGCTTCAATTTTAGCGCGGGACCATTCGCTCTGGACCATCGATCGTGCGTTGGAGCGGATGATTGCCGGCAAGGGCGGGTCTACCGCCCGAAAAAACTCTCCCAGGGTGACACCGAGCGCAGAGGCGATCTTCTCCGTGGAGGCGATTGAGGGCGAGGCCTGGCGCAGTTCAACTTGCGAAATGAAACTGGGAGAGAAGCCGCATTTATCGGCGAGCGTTCGCACCGAGAAATGACGTGTTTTTCGCAGATGGCGAACAATATCACCGACGTGCACTTCAGCTTTTTGTGGGGGCGCTTTGATCGACCGGACGGTTTTCTTCGGCACAGTGTCAATCCACTGATGGTTTGAGACCAGCAATTAGGAAACTATCGTACGCCCCGGGCGCGGCGCTCACCTGTGTAGCATGTTTTCTCAGTGAGTCTCAAGCGGCCAGGGACGTGCGCTGGCCGCTCCTATCCGTTTCCAATCTAGGCCACCGGAGATACCCCCGCGAACCGGGGAGTCCTAGAGATTTCCCCACTGCCTGGTTCATTCCGAGTAATCACATGCTGGCTATGTCCAGCCCTACTGGACATATGTTAATCTGAAAAGGACAGGGTTGTTTACGTTCACGGGTATCCAGCCAGAGAAGGCTGTCGAGCACTAGGGGATATACTGTCCTGATGCGTGGCGTGCGGGCGATACGTTCGATGGATACGACACTAAAGGAGAGGAATCGCCATCGATGAAGGACAAAGCCGCGCTCGCGACTCTGGTGATTTTTCTCGGCGGTTTTGCCGTCTTGTGGCTGACGGGAGTGACGAGTACAAGACATCTCATCGACAACATGGTGGCAGGGTATTTATTGGCGTGGGGGTTGTATGTTTTTTTATCCGACGTCCCGCGCAAGGAAATTCGGGCGCGATTTCTCCTCATGACGGTGGTCGGGGCAACTCTGCTCGGGATAGCCGAATTCTTTGGCGTGGTGGGTGTGATCAATTACCAAACCCTGCTAGGCACCCAAGGGCGGATATGGTTTGACCGGCCAGGCTATGTTCACGATTCTGAGTTGGGGTACAGGCATGAGGCACATTATCGTGAACGAGGCGTCTTTGTCCGGGGAAACATCGGCGAAGCCCTATGTCTTCCAGCTCATCCGCCTGAAGAGTTCGACCTTCGGTATGACCAGCACGGATTTCGTAACGACGAGGATATGGAAAGGGCGGAGGTAGTGGTGGTCGGCGATTCGTATGTGGAGTCGCCTATGCTGCCCAAATCAGCGTTGTTGACGACCGTTATGGAAAAATCGCTTGGCGCTCCTGTCGTCAATTTGGGGATCAGCGGATATGGTCCCGAACAGGAACTCATTGTCCTGAAGCGCTATGCGTTGAAGGTACAACCCAAGACGATTGTGTGGATGTTCTTCGAGGGAAACGATCTTCTGCAGTTGGACCCCGAGGAGCAGGACACCGAAATAGCCCTCGCTGATCCGGGGGCTCGATATGACAAATATTGGATGCGGTCGCTGACGCGCAATTTATTGGTCCTGTCAAAAAGCGCAGCCCGAGGCTGTGTGCCCCACCAGACCTATTTGCAGTATCGGGGAGCATTTCAGGAGGCGGGCGGGAAACAAACCGAAATGTTCTTCTGGGAGAAGCCGATACCCCTGAAGGCGACTGATCGTCTCCGGCTCGAACGGTTTCAAGCGATTCTAACGGAGGCGCATGAGTTGTGCCGGCAACAGGGAATTCGGCTCGTGGTGGCCTTTGCGCCAGTCAGCTATCGGGTACACCAGGGGTTGGCAAACTTTGAACCGTTGACCCCAGAAATGAAGGAGTGGCCGCTCAATAATCTGCCTGACGAACTGGCGCACCTGCTACGGGCGATTTCTCCGGACATTGATTTCCTCGATCTGACTCATCCGCTCAGAACAGCTGCCGCCTCCGGGGTGTTGACGTATCTGCCTGACGATACGCATTGGACCGCCCACGGGCAACGCGTTGCGGGGCAGGCGCTCTATCAACGCGTCACGGCGATAGCCTCACGACCCACCTCGAGCGCGAATGCCTTGGGGCGTGAGTTCTTCACCTCGCGGCGAGGGTGGTTGCATCACCTCTAGTGCTACGTAGATGTCAGGGTGTCGAAACGTATAATGAAAGTGTTCGACCAGTTTCTTATTATGAATGCATTTTCCTGATGTCGTATCGCTCTCCTGTCGTGGGCTGACGATCCCCCACCGCCTGGAGGCCTCCGCGCAGATATCCGCCCAAGGTCGCGGTTGACCATCACTCACATTGTAGACCTCGCCGGCTTGCCCGTCCTGCAGCGCCAAGAGACAGAGGCGCGCCAGGTCTTCAACATGGATGAAATTTACCATCTTAGTAGTCGGCCCGACCCGTCCTTGCCTGATCCATTCCAAGGGGCTGCGTTGCGGGCCGTAAATGCCGGCCGCCCGCAGGATGATCGCCCCATGTTCGCTGCGCAAGTATTCCTCGCCCTGGACGCGCAACAGGTTGGTATTGATCGGGCTGGTCTCGTCGATCCAGCGAGCAGGGGCCGCGGCATCACCACTCTCGGTGTCATAGGCCGACGTGCTGCCCAGGACCACCAGCCTTTGAGGCGGCCTGCAATAGTGCCGTCCAAAGGCCTGCACGTGCGCCAGGGGGGTCGCTGGAAAGGTCCAGATCAGGTCTGCGCCCGGCGGCAGCGATGACCAGCTCGCGGGGTCCGCAAGGTCGAATCGAAGGCGGGCCTGCGGCTCGACATAGGTCAGGTGAATGTCAGGCCGGCGACTGCTGGCCTGGATCGGCAGAGACTGCTGTCCGGCCACTCGATACAGGTATCGCCCGGTGTAGCCGGATCCTAAAATAATAAGGGGGCGCTGAGGAGGCATCTGGACATCATACCCCAACTGTACCCTGGTTCACCGTTTGCGCGTTCTGCCGGGCCCATCCTGGTCTCCGGAGCGGAACGCATGCTAGAATCCCGCCCCGATGACACCTTTCAAAGAACGACAGGAGGACACTCAGGCCCTCGCGGGCGGGTCAACTGAGGCGTCAGCGCGTCGGAGGCAAAACCTCATGGTCGCGATGGCGGGCCTGCTGGCCTGCCTCTTTTTTGTGCTGGATCTCCTGCTGCCGTTGGGACTGGCCGATGCGGTCTTGTATAGCGCCGTGGTGTTTCTGTCCGCAGCCAGCCGGTACCGGCGTCTGCCTGTCGTGACGGCGACGGCCTGTTCCCTGCTGACATTTATCGCCGCGCTGTTCAGTCCGCGCGTACCGGGTCTGCCAGTCTGGTTTGAATGGAGCAATCACCTGCTTAGCCTGTTCGGTGTGTGGGCTCCGGTCGCCTTCGTGTATCAGCGCCGACGTACCGAATGGCTCCTTAAGGACGCCAACGAGCAGCTGGAACAACGGGTGGAAGAACGCACCGCGGATCTCGCAGCCAGCCGTCAGGCACTGGTGCGAAATGAGGAACAGCTGCACACGTTGACGGGTCGGATTCTCACGGCTCAAGAAGAAGAGCGCCGGCGGATCGCACAGGATCTGCATGATGATGTAAACCAGCGCCTGGCATTGCTCATGCTGGAATTGCAGGGTGTCGATCGGCGACTCGGCCTTTTGTCGACTGAAGCCCAGGAGGAAGTTCGCCATGTGCTGAAAGGGCTGGAAGAACTCTCGGACGATGTGCGGTATATGGCGTACCGGTTCCATCCATCGATCTTGGATGATTTGGGGCTGAAGGCGGCGTTGCAGCGGTTGCTCGATGATTTTTCAAGTCGATCCGGAGTGAAGGCCCTCTTCGTTCATCAGCCGCTCGACCATGCGCTCGATAAAACTGCTGCAACGGCCTTGTATCGAGTCGTTCAGGAATGCCTCTCGAATATTGCCCGCCATGCGAAGGCTTCAAGGGTTGAGGTGGAAGTGACGTTGGAAGAAGAGGGCATAGTCGTGGTGGTGCGTGATGACGGCATGGGGTTTGATCAGATGGCCGTTGGTCGGGCGGTCGGTGGCTTAGGATTACTGAATATGCGGGAGCGTCTGTTGGCGGTGCATGGATCCTGCGAGGTGGAATCCACACTGGGGAGCGGGACGATCGTGTCGATGTACGTGCCGCTGGTGCGGGTGACGACATGACATTGCCGCGCGTGCTGCTGGCAGATGATCACACGCTGGTGTTGGAAGGGTTCCGACGGCTGCTCGATGAGCAGTGCGAGCTGGTTGGAACCGTCGGGGACGGGCGCGCGTTGTTAGAGGCCGTTCCGCAGTTGAAACCGGATATCGTCATTCTCGATATTTCGATGCCGGTGCTGAACGGGATCGACGCGGCTCGTGTCCTGAAAATCAAGTATCCCCACGTCAAAGTCGTCTTTATCACGATGCACGCGGATCCGGCCTATGTCCGGGCGGCGTTCGAGGCCGGTGCTTCGGCTTATTTGCTCAAGCGTTGCGTGGGCGAAGAATTGGGGCAGGCTATGCGGGCCGTGCGAAGCGGTAATTTCTACGTGACGCCTCTCGTCACGAAGGAAGTGGTGGAGGGTATGCTGCGCGGGATCGATGGCGGAGCGCCGGCCGGGCCCGAGCTCACGACCCGACAGCGCGAAGTCCTACAGCTTTTGGCAGAGGGGCATACGGTGAAAGATATCGCCGGTACGTTGAAGATTTCTCCGCGCACGGTCGAATTTCACAAAGGGCAAATCATGGAACAACTCAACCTCCACACCACCGTTGAACTCGTGAAATATGCTTTGGCGCAAGGATTGACCGGTCAATCCTAATACCTTCCCAGCCGGTCGGTCCTTTCGACCGTCGATTTGTCTTACCAGTCATAAAACAAGTATCTTAAAGCGGCGCAGACCCGTGTTGTTACGCGTGTGGTTTTCCCTTCACTTGCCTACGATACACCTCCTTTTTCTAAGCAGTCATTCGTAGGATTATGGGAAAACACATGCCACGTCCACGGGTTCTCATCGGTGATTCGTCGCGGGCCATGCTGGCCTTTTTGGAAATTCTCTTAGAATCGCAGTTTGAGGTCATCGCTTCCGAAACGGAGAGCGAAGCGCTCATACTGATTGCAAAAAGTCTGACGCCAGACCTAGTAGTCCTGGATTTTTCACTATCTTTTCTGGAAGGGCTCTCAGTCGGTCGGCAGCTTCAAGATGCGGTGCCAAGCACGAAGGTAGTGTTTTTTTCGTCCCATGAAGATCCCGCCTATGCCACGGCGGCCTTCGAGGTGGGGGCTATGGGATATCTCGTGAAACAACACACGGTCGACCTCGGCCATTACCTTGGGCGGGCGCTGCGAGGTGAACGGGTCTGTTGTCCTGACCATATCCAAACAAAGGCGGCCGGCAAGAAGAAGAAATGACCAGTGATCAGGAGCGACGAGGCTGTTTCATGCAAGAGGAGACCGACGATGGTTCGAGTCATACCAATGTGTGGATTATGTCGACGTGTTCGGGACGACGGGTTTCCGGCGAGAGAGGCCACCAGTTGGGTGGATTTTCCCAGCTATCTGACACGGCATGTTGTGCCGCAGTCTCAGGTGCAGTTTTCAAGCGACTATTGCGGTGAGTGCCGCCTGTCCTTCGAGATTTTAAAGAGCTATGGGAGTTCGTGACGTGATCGAGCTCTCCTGAGGTCGATCGAGCTGCGATGACTTTCGCGAAGGCCTGCGAGGGCGGATTCTTTGTGTGCACCGGGTATGCTACGATCATTCCGTGATGCCCACCCTGCCGTTCCATCCTATCATTGCCGATTGGTTTGCAACTCGATTCGCCTGCGCCACCGATGTCCAGATGCAGGCATGGCCGGCCATTCAATCTGACCGTGATGTCCTGATCGCCGCCCCGACGGGCTCGGGCAAGACCTTAGCCGCCTTTCTCACCTGTATCGATCGACTGTTCCAAAAGGCTGTGAACTGTGATTTGCGGGATGAGACCCAGATTCTCTACGTCTCGCCGCTGAAAGCCCTCAGCAACGACGTTCAAAAAAATCTGCAACAGCCGCTTACCGAGATCGGCCAGGCTGCCTTCGCGGCAGGGCTGTTGTTGCCTGAGCTGCGGGTCGTCGTGCGTACGGGCGATACGCCGATGACCGAACGGCAACAGATGCTCCGGCGTCCGCCGCATATTCTCATCACCACACCAGAGTCGCTGTTCATTCTCCTGACAGCGGAAAAAAGTCGAGCCATGTTGAAGACGGTGCGCACCGTCATCGTAGATGAAATCCATGCCGTCGCTCCCAACAAGCGTGGAGCGCACCTGGCTTTATCGCTGGAGCGCATGGGCGCCCTCACCGGCGGCCTCGTGCAACGAATTGGATTGTCCGCGACACAGCGACCGATTGAGACCGTGGCGGAATTTCTTGTGGGCCGGCGCCCCTTGCCGCAGGTGATCGATGTCGGTCATCGCCGCGATATGGATCTGGCCGTCGAGGTGCCGAAAGACGAACTCGGAGCCGTCGCTACCAATGCCATTTGGAGCGATGTCTACGACCGCCTGGCCGAACTGGTCGAATCCCACCGATCTACCTTGGTATTTGTGAATACGCGCCGATTGGCGGAGCGGGTGTCGCATTACTTAGAAGAGCGGCTGCGTCATTTGGGGGAAGGGGTGGTGGCCGCGCACCACGGCAGCCTGTCGCGCCAGATCCGTCTGTCCGCGGAAGACCGGTTGAAAAATGGGTCTGTGCGTGTCGTGGTCGCGACGGCTTCGCTGGAACTTGGCATCGATGTGGGGACCGTTGATCTGGCCTGCCAGATCGGATCGCCGCGCTCCATCGCGACATGTCTCCAGCGTATGGGCCGGGCGGGTCATTGGGTGCACGCCACCCCGAAAGGCAGGCTCTTCGCGACCACGCGGGATGAATTGATCGAGTGCGCCGCATTGATTCGGTCGATCAGGGCCGGACTATTGGATCGGATCCAGGTGCCTTCTGCCCCACTGGATGTCTTGTCTCAACAGATCGTCGCCGCAGCCGCCACCCAATCATGGGATGAAACAGAGCTGTTCGACCTCGTCCGCCAGGCCATGCCCTATCGGGATGTGACTCGAGAGACGTTCGATGCCGTCGTCAGGATGCTGGCGGAGGGGTTTGTGACCAGTCGCGGGCGCGGCCGGGCCTATCTCCACCATGACCGCATCAATCATCAGATCCGCGGCCGGCGGGGGGCGCGATTGGCGGGACTCACCTCCGGTGGAGCGATTCCCGACACAGCGAACTACGTCGTTATCGCGGAACCGGACGGGACGGTCGTGGGGTCGGTGGATGAAGATTTTGCCGTCGAGAGTCTGGCAGGGGACATCATTCTTCTCGGCAATACCTCCTGGCGGATCAGAGGAGTCGAAACGGGCAAGATGCGTGTGGAGGATGCGCAGGGGGCTCCGCCGACCATTCCATTTTGGCGCGGAGAAGGGCCCTCCCGTACGGCGGATTTGTCCGCTGAGGTGGCCCATCTGAAAGCGGATATTGATCGTCGACTCAGTGCTGACTCAGTATCCCAGACGCCGTACGCTCCACCGGTGCAGTGGCTGAAACAGGAATGCAGTCTGGACCAGCGTGGGGCACAGCAGGCCGTGGAGTATGTGCTGGCGGGCAAGGCCGTGTTAGGCACGGTCCCGACGCAACAGACCATGGTGGCGGAGCGATTCTTCGATGAAAGCGGCGGGATGCAATTGGTCATCCATGCGCCGTTCGGCGGCCGGGTGAATCGGGCCTGGGGACTGGCACTTCGAAAACGGTTTTGCGTGACCTTCGATTTCGAATTACAGGCGGCGGCGACGGACGAAGGTATTGTGTTATCCCTGGGTGAACGGCACAGTTTTCCGCTGGATACGGTTTTTGCGTTCCTGAACCCCAAGACAGTCCAGGAGGTGCTGACCCAGGCGGTGCTGCAGGCGCCGATGTTCATGACGCGCTGGCGGTGGAACGCCACGCGAGCCTTGGCCCTGTTGAGGTTTGTCGGCGGCAAACGAGTGGCCCCGCAGATTCAGCGCATGCGGGCCGAGGATTTGCTGGCGGCCGTCTTCCCGGATGCGCTCGCCTGCCAGGACAATTTTCATGGGGAGCGGACGGCACGACAGATACCGGATCATCCGCTCGCGCAGGAGACGATCCGAGATTGTCTTACCGAAGCCATGGACGTCGAAGGCTTGATCACGGTGCTGGAGAAAATCGAATCGGGTGCGATCGCCTGTGTGGCCGTCGATACGCCTATGCCGTCCGCGTTCTGCCATGAAATTTTGAATGCCAATCCCTACGCCTATCTCGACGATGCCCCCTTGGAAGAACGCCGGGCACGGGCCGTGGAAATGCGTCGCACCTTGCCCCCTGAATTGGCGGGCGGGATGGGCGCGTTGGACCAATCGGCGATCGACCAGGTCATCGAGGAATCCTGGCCGGTCGTGCGCGATGCCGATGAATTCCATGACGCACTCCTGTCATTAGGGTGGGTGCCATGCGATCACATGCCCGAGTGGAAGCAGTGGGTGCCGGTGCTGACCGCCGCCGGCCGGCTGGTCACGGTGTGGCGTGCCGACAGCCAACTGGGCTGGGCGCCTGCCGAATATCATCATCTTGTTCAGTTGTTGTTTCCCGATGACCGGATCGATCCAGCTCATTCCGCTGCGCTGCCGGCCGAATCCCTGGAACGTGAAGAGGCGTTCGATCGGGTGGTACTAGGCTGGATGGAATGTATCGGGCCGACGACAGCCGCAGAGCTCTCACAGGCCCTGCATCTCTCTGACCGAGACATCCAAGCGACGTTTCTCAGACTCGAAGCCCAGGGGCATGTCCTACGGGGCCGCTTCCGTCCTGACGGACCAACTGAACATGTCGGCGAAGCGGCTGTGACGGAATGGTGTCACAGGCGGCTGTTGGCCAGAATTCATCGCCTGACGATCGGCCGGCTGCGGAAGGAGATTGAACCGGTTTCCGCCGCGGAATACATGCGGTTCCTGTTTCAATGGCAACATGCTTCGCCTGGGGCGCGACTGCATGGCGAGGTCGGCCTGCTTGAAGTGGTCAAGCAACTCGGGGGATTTGAAGCCGCCGCATCCGCGTGGGAACCCCACATCCTGCGGATTCGATTGGCCAAGTATGCGCCGGAATGGCTTGATCGGCTCTGTCTGAGCGGAGCAGTGATGTGGGGTCGTTTGACGCCGCATCCCAGGCTTATGCAGGAGTTGAGTCCGCTGCCAGGACGCCGGGTCGTGCCGACCAGAGTGGCCCCGGTGAGTGTGTTTGCGCGCGAGGATGCCCCGGCGTTGCTGGCTGCCGCTGGCGAAGGCATGCAGCACATGGATATTCATGCCCGCCTCGGCGCATCGGCCCAAGCGGTTCGCCGCGGGTTGCAGGAGCGAGGGGCGAGTTTTTTCAGCGAGATGTTGCAGGTGACTCGCCTGTTGGCGTCGGAAGTCGAAGACGGGCTGTGGGAATTGGTGGCGGCGGGCTTGGTGACGGCTGACGGATTCGACAATCTGCGCGCGCTCATCGATCCACGGCGGCGGCGGGCGGAGGGGCAGGGACGGAGTTGCCGCCCGCGCCACGTCGGCGGGCGCTGGTCGCTGTTGCGGACAGGCCAAGCGTCCGGTTCTGTGCAGGGAGCCGAGCAAACTGAAATTCTTGCCCGTCGATTGTTGCAGCGGTACGGCGTCGTGTTCCGCGACCTCTTGGCGCGCGAGTCGGTAGTGTCGTCCTGGCGGGATTTGCTGGTCTGTTACCGGCGTATGGAATCGAGGGGAGAACTACGCGGCGGCCGGTTTGTCGCTGGTTTTACCGGTGAGCAGTTTGCATTACCTGACGCGCTGGAAGCACTGCGCGCGCTCAAGAAACGGCCGGAGAGTCATGAGGAGATTAAAATTTCAGCCGCCGATCCGTTGAACCTCGCCGGGGTGATTCTACCGGGGCCTCGCATCGCCGCCGTGCCGTCGAACTTCGTGGTGTTTCGGGACGGCATGGTGGTTCGTACGGTGACGAGCCGAGAAACGACCGAGCGTCAACCGCCGTCGGTGGTTGCCGTCGTCCAAGTCCGAGGTTAGCGAGCGCTTGGATCGAGACATCTCGCCGTCTGTACCCTGGCAAGCCGGAGAGCAAGGCTCAGATGAGCTGGGCAGGAATCGCCAGCAGCGGACAACGCGCTCCTCGCAGGACACGTTCGGTCGTGCTGCCGCGCAAAAGGTCTAACACGCTGTCTTGTCCCTTGGTCGTCATCACGATCAAATCCACGTCGAATTCCGCGCCTGCAGCCAGAATCCATTCCACCGGGTCGCCTTGGCCGAAGAGTTGATTCCACGACCAGTCGGCTCTCTGCGGCATGATTAAGTTCTCTATTCCGGTTTGCTCACCGGCGTGGACGAGCGTCAGGGTGATGGGTGGAACGCCGAGTTTTGAAATGAGCGAGCTCGCCGCATCGACGGCCGGCTGGGAGGGCGGGTCGAGCGAAATGGGCAACAACAAGCGGCGCAGCGAGGTCTCGCCGGTTTTGAGGGAGACGAACCCTTCCACGTGCGAAGGCACGAACAATGTCATGACTTCCATCTCGCGCGAAACCGGTTCTGCCACTGATTCGTGCAGCCAACGGGTCACGCCCTCGTGCTGGTGGGTCGCTAACACCATCAGATCGGTTGGCGAGGTGGTGAGATGGTGGATGATGGCCTGTTTGGGATCGGCGGCCAAGGCCCGAACTTTTTTGATGCCGATCCCCAGGCGCGCCACGTCGCTCTTGGCGCTGGATTCCGGCAGAAGTCCCCAGGAAGCCAGCGTGGGACGGATCCGTGGGAAGTCTTCGAAGCCTTCCGGAGCTACGGTGGGATCCACATGCATGATCGTGAGTTCGGCCCGGTGAACCAAGGCGAGCTTGAGAGCATGGGCGAAGGCCACGTGACTGTCATGAGAGAAATCAGTGGGATGAAAAATGCGCTGAATGGGCCGAGACGCGAGCGTTGCGATCATATCGATATGAATTCCCGGTCAGGTGCCGATATCAGGTGTCGGTGCATGCCGACTAGCCGGCGGTCAGCGCGCTGTGCGCACACGGTTCATGAGCTCGTCGATTGAAGTACTGCCGGAGCGACTCCATCGGCTGTAGGTGTCCTGCGCGAATTGCTTAAAGGAAGAGGCCTTGGAGTCGGCCATGAGTGTATCCAGGGACGCCAAATATTCTCCCTGCCCGCGGGCCAGGTCCTCTTCCAAGTTCTGGGCATTGTAGGCAGTAAAGGCAGCGACTTTATGTTCCGGTTTCAATAGGCCATCTTCGTTCCACCAGACACGTCCCGAGGTCGTGCCGGTGATATTGGATGTCGTATCAGTCGTTTCCTTAAAGGTGGCTTTGGTGGAGCAGGCTGAGAGCAGTAACATGCATGACAAGCCGCCGAGCGTCAGAAAAATTGGACGAGCGTGCATGTGTGAGGCTCCTTGCATGGGCGAAAGTGAAATCGGCGATCTCGCGCGACTATACCATAAGCACCGAAAAAATTGAGCCTGGGGAGATACCGAGTCTAAAGGCTGGACGTTTGTCGAGGTCCTTCTGGAAGGTTGTAGGCCTGGCACGGGCATTCGAGAAACAGAGGGCGACGATTGACAATCGTTCAAGGCCTGCGCACAATCGGCGAATCTTAGCGGACAACGCGAGACAAGCGTCTGTGGGCAGTGGAAATCGCATTGGGACCAGACTTGTATTGTAGGTAGGGAGGTCGGAGTATGAAATGTGTAGCGCTGTTTTGCATCGTGGTGGGCGTGAGCGCATGGAGTACGGCGGTGCGCGCGGAGTCGGTTCCTCTAAAGCCGGGTGAGTACCAGATTGCAGCGGTCACAGAGGCCAGTAATGGAGAGGCGGGCAAACCGGACATCCATACCCGTTGCGTAAAGGACGAACACCTGGCCAACCCGGATGCCGTCTTTAATAATTATGTGACGAACGGATTCAAACTCAAGCCGTCGAACAAGGTCATGAACGTGTCCGTCCACGATGGCAAGGTTAGTTATGACATCGAGGGACCCCATGCGTTCACCCGTGTAGAAGGCACCGTATCCGGTACCACGTTCTCTGTGGTCCGCAAGGCAAAACCCATCTCTGGGGCAGGCCTGTTGGTCACGATGAAAATCGACGGGAAACGCACCGGAGAGTGCGCGAGCAAGTAGTGAACGCGCGAATGTGGCGAGGTTGCCCGCCGCATCTCCCATGCGTGATGAGGCCGGGTCTTCGGCCTCCTGTCTCCTTGCCGCGTGTCTCCTTGCCTCGCTAGTTCACCCACAATCGCTGATACCAGACCTTCTCTTCGCCGAGCGTGCCTGACGCGATGACCATGGCTTTACGAATGTCACCGATATGCTACCGTCAGTGATGCCAGCGTATGGGTTTCCCGCCTGTAGCGTACGCGTATCTGTTGCCGATAGGCGGTCGCGGCGGCGCAGTCGTCCGTTCCGGGTCCCAGGGTGCCAAAGGCGTAGCGCGCCTGGAATTGCCGCGGTCCGACGTTTTTTTGAGCATAAGGTCTCCAGGGAAATCTGCCGCATTGTAATGGGACATGCAGCCTAGTGAGGAACTCATTCTGCGCGGCTCCCATGCCCTTGCTTGTCCGGCAGTGCCCCTTGCCAGAGGAGGCCGAGCTCACGCAGACAACCGATCGGCTTCAGGGATGAAAACTGTCAATCCTTCGATAGGCTCTTAGCCTCTATAGTGATTCTAAAATCGACGAAGGCGGCAAGGGCTTTGGTTAGTTCACTTGCCTGAAGCATTTCGAGAACCTCTGTCGCGCAGCAATAGCTAGGTCAAGAGTGGACTCATTGGTACCCCTCATGTTTGTTCTGGCCCCGCTGCCTGGCTTGGCAGTAGGGATCTGGCTGCGTACTCGTCTCCGCCAGTGGCGGTGGCCGCTGCTCGTGCCTGCTTCAGGTTTCCTGGCTGTTGGTTTGGCGCTAGCGGGGCTCATGGCTTATCCTGGACCGGACACACGCTATGCGATAGGAACTTTTCCTTGGGTCGTTCGCAATTGGCTCGTCATTCCCGCAGGCCTGATGGCTTTGGCTTGGCCATCATTGGTTGCATTGGTGATCGTGCGCTTCATGCCGCTGACATTGCCTATTTGGAGAGTGTCGCTCATGGCGGTTCTTGCAGGCTACCTCTGTCTGTTAGCGGCTATGCTGGTGTTGCTCGTTATCAGTTGCGGTCTTACCGGGGATTGTGGCTAGAGATGAGACGTCTTCAATGGCCGTTCCGTTAGCTTTGCGTCCTCCGTCGGCAGAGTGTCCGGCGATAAAAATTTGAAGAATCGGCTATGTGAAGAGGTGACGATACACAACGTACCACCTTCACTGGACCCAGAAATGTTCCCGACGAGAGAACGACGCCGTGGGAAGTAACGCCTGATCATGATTCGCCTTAAAAGGATCTCGCATTGTATCTATGGCATTGTCTTCATGGCAGCCGGAACCAACCACTTCCTAAACCCACCGTTTTATGTGAGCATCATGCCGCCATACCTGCCTTGGCAGGAGGCACTGGTGTACCTGAGCGGCGTTGCAGAAATCGGATTGGGAGGATTACTGCTGTTCGAACGCTGGTCCAGGTTGGCCGCTTGGGGACTCACCGCCTTATTGATCGCGGTGTTTCCGGCGAATGTTCACATGGCCATGCATCATGAAGAATACCAGTGGGCGTCGCCGCTTGTCCTCTGGCTGCGCCTTCCGCTACAAGGCCTTTTGATCCTCTGGGCCTACTGGTATACCGGAATGGATCGCTCAAACAAGCATTTGCGCCAACAAGGTTTGCTGCATGAATAAATCACGCGCCCAGCTGTTTCGCCTGGTTCTGACAATCGGGTTGATCCTCACCGGTTGCTCCGAGCAATCGGCTCCGCCCGAGCCAGCTCCTCAAGCGCCGGCGGCATCCTCCCCTGGCTTCATCAATATTGTGTGGAAGGTGAGTGAGTCGCCCAGCGTCGCGCCGGGGACCTTATATGTCTTTCTGTCCGACGGCACCTTGCTCGTGGCCTCTCCACACGGAAAACCGGCAGTGGGAACCTGGAGAGACGCCGGAGGAATTCTGACAATGGTCGAAGAAGGCGTTCCGTACCAGGTGGATGTCTTGAATGTCAGTCATGATGAATTTAGGATCCGGAGCCACAATCCTGGTAAGCCGGCGGAGATTACGTTCGTGCCGGCTGAGAAGCCTTCTCGCGAGAACCAATGAGGGCGAAACCTGCCTGAAGAGATGCATCGGTCTCTCAATGCGCGACGCGCGTATACTCTGAAAGGGCACGTCGAAGGCGCGAGAAGAAACTTTCCTCCGCCCAACCGGACCTAACTCAAGGCGGCAGCGATGGTGACGGTCGCGGTATTGTTCGGCTCGAAGCCAAGCCAGGCAAAGAAAAAGAGGTGGGGCAATTTCTGCGTAGCGGACTTCCACTGGTGAACGACGAGCCCGCAACTACGGCCTGGTTCGGCATCCGAATCGGCGCATCGACATTCGATATCTCTGATGCCTTTCCCGATGAGCACCGACGGCAGGCGCATTTGTCCGACAAGGTCGCCGCAGCGTTGATGGCACAGGCCGGTGATACTTTCCACGCCATCTAGCACCGAGAAGGTCGATGTCTTGGCTGCGAAGCTTCCAGGAAAATGAGAAGCAACGGTGTCCTTGTGGCGCGCTTGGCTACTTAACGTCTGATGGGAATCTCCACGGTCATCTGCGCGGTTTGGGAGGAGTCCTGGCCGACTACGTAGGTGGCCTGCTCTTGTGCGCCAATTTCATCGGCAGCTATCGATTCGATGAGCAGATTGGCCGCAAACCGATCGAGCATACCGACTTCCTGCATCGTCAGCGGCGCAAATGGTTTCGGAGACAGACGGACGATGAGACTGAGCAATCCACTCTCTGCCGGTGGGGGCAAGGGGATCTCATTCCGTTTTCCAGCAATCACTTTTAGTGAGATTTTCCCTGTTTCCTGTGGAGGCCACCACAGGCGAGTGCCGGCAGTGCCGAGGGTTTGGAGAATTTGCAGATAGGCATCCTGATTCGATTCCAGGCTGATGCGCACCGGCCCAGCGCTTTTGGCTGCGGTGACGGCATCCACCACTCGCTCCCGTCCATCGGTGTCACGCGCCACAAAACTATACCGTAACCCTAGTGGCTTGGATGAGGCCACTTCTGTTGCCTTACCTGCGGCTGTCAACCGTTTTGCCTGGTCATCCGGGCGAGTGGCCTGGGATGCTGACCCTACCGCGGCGTTCGAGCCTGACTCAATTCCATTGAACATCGCTCGCGCGCTCTTTCGCTCGACGGATCGGTCGTCCAGCGCATCTTTCTTCGCCGGCGTACGCACGGAATCCATGCTTGCTTTCGACTTCAGTGGCGGCTCGACGCTCGAAGGCTGCGGGGGGCTGGATGTGTGCGATACCGGGTCCGCTGGACCATTTTCGGTGGGGACTGTGCGGGGTCCTCGCTCCAGACTCTCCTGATACATCTTCGTGCCGAACGCGACGGCAAAGATGACCGCGCAGAGGCCTCCTGCGAAGGCAAGTCCGGCTGGTCGCCTTAACCAGCCCCTCATGAGAGGGAGCCGCCTGTCGTTGAAGTGCCGGGTTTCCTTACGGCTTGCAGCAGTCGGTCACGCACCAGCGGATCGACCAGCCATTCTTTCAGCGCTTGCTCATCGGCGAGGGCATTGGAGAACTGTTGGTCCTGCATGGCGGCTATATAGAGACGGATGCGCTTCTCCGGCACCGACGTATCCACGGCGAATCCGCCCAAGAGTTTTTCTAAGTCGCGTTCAAACATGGGACTCCATCTTTCGTGAATCGTTCAATGTCGATGCTCAATTGAGTCTATGCATTGAACATTCAACATCGGACATTGACCGTCGTCGGTGCGTCAGCGGATGTTCATCAAGCGATTCCTGATTATACTCGCCGCGGCGGAGCGGCTTGCGATGTGCATCCAACATTTTAAATCGAAGCATTTGAAAGGCCAGCGTAACCAATTCGGTGAGTTCGGTCACGTTCGCATATTTCTCATGCGGGAGGACCAGCTTTTCTTGGGTGAGGTGCTCAGCTACATCCCTCACTAGACGTGATGTCCCAGAGCTGAAGATCCTTGCGCGGAGATGCGTGAGTATTGTGCTGCGATCCATGGATCATTGATTCGGCGATCCCGCCGGCTGCACGATCACACCGTCGAACGAACGGAAGTTGAGTCCCAATCCTCGGCAGACCTCGACCTGACGATCGAAGCGATTCGTCGTGCGAATCATCTTGCTCAACGACCGCAGGCCGACGCGGCCCCAGGCTGCCAGGTGGAACACCGACAGGGGATAGTCGGTGCCGAAGAGGAGGCGGTCCTGAAGTTCAGGGTGATGTCTGAGATAGAGCAGCATCCGAATCCGGTTGGGAAGCGTGAGGGCGGAGATGTCGGCATAAAAGTTTGGATAGCGCTGTGCGAACGCATGAAAGGTGGGCAGGAACTTTTCGTACAGCATCAGGCCGTAACTGCAGGCATGGGCCGCAATAACGGTTGTCCCTTCATCGAGTGCCGTGAGGAGCCGGTCAGGGTCGCCGACGGACTGGTCTTTTCCGATCAGGCTGAACTCGAAACCCACGTGACTCAGCAAGGGAAGCTTCCGCTCTGCTAGAGCGCGATAGAACGATCTGTATTTCTGGTCGGCTGGATTGAAGTGCTGTGCGTTGGGAAGGACTTTCACCAAGACGGCGCCGGCATCAGCGCAACGATGGACTTCATCGATCGCATCTTTCCGCTGCGGGTTGATCGAAGGGCCGGCCAAAAATAAGTCAGGGTAGGCCTGGACGGTCTTCAGCACGTACTTATTGCTGATGAGGAACTCCGTCTGGTCTCGGTTCAAGATGCCTGCCTGGTCGTAGAAGCCATCCATCCCGAGGAGCACGGCTTTCTGCACATGGCGAGAGGCCCGCAGCTCGGTTACAAGGTGGTCGAGATATTTCCGGTTGGTTTCTCGCGGGTGAGCAGGAGATAAGTCTTGCTTCCACATCAGAAAACGGAACAACGGGCTCTTCAGCAGCTTCGGGGAGATGAAACAACCGTTATCGTTGTCCGGCAGTGCCGCGAGATGCACATGACAGTCGATCAGCGGTTTTCCAGGAGATGGTGTCACAGGATTCACGGGAGACCTGTCACGAGTCACGTTTCTCCAATCGCTCCATCGCGATACGTTTGAGTGCGCGCAGGTCCAGCTTGCCGGTGCCTAACACCGGCAATGCGTCGACCTTGATGAAGTGGCTGCGCGAGGGCATGAACAAGTTCGGCAGTCCACCGGCGGCCGCTTTGGCGATGAGCTGCGGAATGACACTTTCATCGAGTGTGTGAAGCACGGCGAGTTGTTCGCCGCGGCGGTCGTCCGGCACACCGGTGACCGCGCACATCTGTAATTCTTCGCCAGACGCCAGTTGAAGAGCCTCTTCCACCCGCCGGTGAGGCACCATTTCTCCGCCGATCTTGGAGAACCGTGAGAGACGATCAGTGATGGTGAGAAACCCATCGTCGTCGAGAGTGGCGATATCTCCGGTGATATACCAGCCGTCGCGGATGACCTGGGCCGTCAAATCCTCATGACCGAGATAGCCGCTCATGACATTCGGTCCTTTGACGAGCAACATGCCCGGCGTATTGGGTGCAAGCAATTCGAAGCTGTCCGGATCGACGATACGGACGGAGACACCGGGGAGCGGTCGCCCGACCGTTCCACGCCGAGAGGCCGGTTGGAAAAACCCGGTGGCCCGAAAATCGGGGCAGTTCACCGCAATGACCGGCGCGCATTCCGTGACGCCATAGCCTTCGATAGGGCTGATGCCGAACCGGTCTTCGAAGGATTGGCAGAGTCGAAGGGGCAGTTTCTCCGCTCCCGTCAAGACCACTCGAAGGGTGCTGAACTGTTCTGGTGTACAGCGACGTTGGTAGAGCTGCAGAAAGGTCGGCGTGCAGACCAAAAAGGAGAGGCGATATTTGGCGCAAAGATCTCCGATCGCCGTGACATCGAGCGGGGACGGATGAAAGACGGTCGCCGCGCCATTGAGGGTGACGTACCAAAACACTAAATAACCAAAGGAGTGGAAGAGCGGGAGGATACCCAAGATCCGATCCTTCGCATCCAGGGGCAGCACCTGCGAGACGGCTTGCACATTCGCGTCGATGCTGAAATGCGAGAGCATGACTCCTTTCGGTTCGCCCGTACTGCCGCTGCTGAAAATGATGGTGGCGAGGTGGTCCATCGTCACGCGTTCGCGCTGCCCGCAGGCTATTTCGATGATCCGAATCGGGGCGAGGAGAGCTAGAGTCGCTGCCATGGCCTTCTGTGGACCGCCGATCGTGGGGGCAATGTCTTCCAGCCAGAGGATCGTCGGGCCGTCCGGCAGTTCCAACTGGGCCTTTTCCACGAACTTGCGGCTGGTGACGATCGTGCGGAGTTGCGCCTGGCGCACCGCCGATTCGAGGCCGTGCTTGCCGACGGTATAGTTGAGATTGACGCTGGTACGGCCAGCCAATGTCACGGCGACATTGGTCAGGGCTCCAGCGACTGTGGGCGGCAGCAAGAGGCCCACATGTGGCTGATCCTGCCAATGTGTTTTCAGCGCTCGAGCTAAGGCAATGGAGCCGATCAGGGCTTGGAGACAGGAGACGCTGCGGCTTCGTCTGATCGGCCATCGCAAGACGAAACGGGTGCCGACGCATGGCCTTGATGAAGGCACGGTGCAGGGGACGCCGATCGGATTTGCGCAACTGCCAGGCCGCTTCACCGAGTTCCAATACAAGACGGCGGAGTTCGTGCGCCGGTGTGGTGGAGGGAACGGGCTTTCCAAATGAGACGGTGACAGGATAGGGAATGCGCTCTGGCCATTTCGTCAGGAACCGGCCGCCGACAAAACTGAAGATGCTCCCCCATACCCGATCCAGGTGGACCGGGACGACGGGGACCTCGCGGCCCTTCACGATCCGTTCGAAACCGCGACGAAAAGGCAGCAGGTTGCCGGTGCGAGTGATTTGGCCTTCTGGGAAGATGCAGACCAGGTCGCCCGCATCGAGGGCTTTGCCGGCCTCGCGCAACGCCTTCAAAATGACGCGAAGACCGCCTGATGACGAGATAGGAATTACATGCAAGGCCCGCATGAAGGGTTTGAACAGCCGATGGTTGACGTATTCCGCATCGACCACGAATCGAATGGGGCGATCGAGGCTGGCGATCAACAGAAAGCCGTCGATGAAGGAGATGTGATTGGGAACCAGCAGCGCCCCGCCGGTTCCCGGGACCTGTTCTTGTCCGACGATGCGGAGGCGGTAGATCGTATTGGTGAGCAACACGAGCATGAAGCGAAGAAATGTTTCAGGCATGAGCCACATTGCCCAGGCCGTACCGAGCGTCGTGGCAAGGGCGGTAGCGAGGAAGATGCCGACGGTGGAGAGCCCGGCGTTCGCCAAGAGACCGCCGCTCAGCGAGCCCAGTAGAATGCCGGTAAAGACACAGATGTTTTCCAGAGCGATGACTGATCCCCGCCGATCATCTGGGGCCCGCCACTGGACCAAGGCGTTGATCGGAATGAAAATGAGCGCGCTTGAGATGCCCAGCGCGATCATCAGCGCGAGAGTGCCGCTGAAGGGCGGCGCCGACCAGCCGAGGATCAGGAGGAACAGGGCCACACCGGCAGCTCCTAACGGGACTAACCCATATTCCACACGAGAGCGCGAGAGCCGACCGACGACGATCGCGCCCAGCCCGATGCCTACGGAGATCAAGGCCGAGGGAACGGTGGCCAGCGCGTCCGAGAGGCCGAGCACCGCCTTGGCATAGACCAGGACGTTCTGCACCACCAGACTCGCGATGGTCCAGAAAAAGACTGCGCCGGTGATGGCGAGACGCAACAGGCGATCGACGCGTAACGCCGAGAGCGCACCCCGCAAGGTATCGAAGAGGCCGCCGGCCATGCGGGCCGGAGGGACCTGCGGCACTGCCCAAGCTGCCGCAAACCCGACCAGTGCGAGGAGGGTCAGTGCGAGGGGAGCGATCCACGGACGTTCCCCCGCGCCGGCCAACAGGAAACCGCCGGCTGTGGTGCCCGTAAGAATGGCCAGGAACGTGAAGAGTTCCAGAACACTGTTTCCGCGCGCCAGTTGGTCATGCCGGAGCAACTCGGGGAGAATGCCGTATTTGGCCGGACTGAAAATGGCGCTGTGGACGCCCATGCCGGCGAGCACGACCATCGCCCAGAGACCACCCGTGGGGTGGGAAAGCAAGGCCAGTGTGGCGCTGGTCATCAGCAGAACTTCTACTGCTTTCATCGTGATGATGACCGTCCGTTTGCTGATGCGGTCGGCAAAAAATCCTGCGACAAATGAGGTCAGGACCAGCGGCAGAGTGAAGACGACCATGGCAATTGTCGTTTGAGATTGGGACGCCGTCTCGAGTTCTTGCCCCGGGGAAAGAGTGGATGTCACCGCTCTGATACCCAAGAGCGCCACCATGAATTTCCAGGCGTTGTCATTGAAGGCACCGCAGAATTGCGCGAGCAGGAGCCCGCGTAGCGGAAGACGAATCGGTTGTGAGGTGTCAGGCTGAGGGTCGATCTGAGGCTCCTTTGCGTGCGTCAGGGGTAATTCCGGAGCGAGGCCCCAGTCTGCCGAAACGTTGGACGTGATGCAATTGTTTATCGCGGTGGGATCGAGACAGGAACTTCTACCGGCAACCCCTCCAGTGCCATGATCCGGAGGGCGTTGGTGGTGGGACAAGGACCTGGCCTCAGACGATAGTCGAAATGCAGCGCCCCCTCGGCGACGGTTTCCTGAAAGTGCACATTCGTCACGCCGGGGAGCTGCCGTTCCAGTTCAGCCAGCTCCAAATCGTGGGTCGTCACCAAGCCAAACCCGTTTCCTCCAGCGAGTGTGGCGATGAGCGCGCGGCCTCCGATGAGGCGCTCCCGGTTATTGGTACCTTTGAAGACCTCGTCGATCAGCCAGAGCACCGGAGGTCCTTGCGTATCCTGTGCGCAATCCAAAATGGTCTTGAGCCGTTTCACTTCGGCATAGAAGAACGAGAGGCCGCCGTCGAGCGAATCATCCACGCGAATGCAGCTGCCGATCCGCACGAGCGACCAGCGAAACGATTCGGCGCAGACAGGGCCGCCCGCCTGCGCCAGACAGGTATTGATGCCAATGGTTCTAAGAAAGGTGCTCTTGCCGGACATGTTGGAGCCCGTCACCAGAAAAATACGGCCTCGCCCCCTTAGCAGAACGTCATTGCCGATGCGTCCCGTCTCGGGAATGAGCGGATGGGCCAGCTTCACTGCGTCGAGGATCGGCCAATCGCCGTTTGCGGGCTGGGACTTATCCGGCTGGGACAGCGAGGGCCAAGGATAGTCAGGATGCAGATAGGCAAAGGTGGCCAGGGAAGCCGCCGCGTCCAATTCGGCCAACGTTTCGAACCAGAGCGGCGCGATGGCGGCAATTTGGTCCTGCAATTGTTGCAGACGGTAGGTGTGCACGAGGTCCCAGGGGCCAATGGCATTGATGAGGTAATGGACCAATGGATGCGCCCGCACGCTGAGCCGATTCATGATGGAGGCGGCCTGCTTAAGTGCGGCGGATGGCCTGGTGTGTTGTTCCAGGAGCGGGCGACAGAGTATGCCCAACTGCGGGGACGTGCGATAAGAACGCCGTTCTAGATAACCGAGGACGGCGCTGAGTCGCTCCAATTGCCGGTGTAAGGACTGGGCATGGTCGAAAATTTCTTCGGACCGGCTGCGGACGGAAAGGAACAGGAAGGCATAGAGCCCAAACGACAGCATCCAGTAGTTTCCGATGCCCTGCAGTAGATCGGCGACTAGGAGTCCTGCCGTGAGGATCGCGAGCGCTGTTTCGGTCACGAGCATGGGCACCAGGCTGGAATTATCCACGCGCTTCTGCAGCACTGCGAGCAATCGGCGACCGTCGATATCGGCGTCCTCGACCGCCTGGGCTTCCAACGACAACCGGTCTCTCAGGAGCGAGAGGGGCGTCAATTCACGAATCAAGGCCTGTCTCGCAGACCATTGCGAGGACTGAGGCGGTTGATCGAAAAACCAGGAGGCCAGTCGTTCCTGCCCCTGCGATGAGATGGTGTGGTCGATCAGGTGTAACAATGAACGGGGGCCGGCGAGGTCCAGGTCCTTGGCATAGCCATGTCGTTCCGGCACCGCGGCCTGACGGAGCGGAATATCTGCCCAATGGAGACGAATGCGCGCCACGTGCGCCTGCTTGATGCGCTGCCAGCGGCGCAGTCGATGCAACCGATCTTCCAGTTTGTTATGATGCCAGGCCAGGATGAGAAAGCAGACGAAGAAGCTTGCAAGCGCGCCGTTGCCGAGTTGTGTCCAGCCCATCTTGTGGATGATGATAGAAGCCAGGAGCCCGACAGCAAACACTGCAAACCGCCAGCCGGTGAACCGTTCGCTGAGGCGTCGGCCGGTTGCGTCAAGGCGATCGATCCGGCGCAGGCTACGTAGGAGTCCAAGTTCTCGTGCCGGTGCTTTGTTCGGCTGGGGATTGGGTTTCATAGTACCGCTGACGATACTGATAGTCTGAGATGGCGTCAACCACCAAGACAGATCATCTTACTTCCGGCGATTCACGCTCGCCGCTCCCTGGCAACTGGATTCAGGTCGATGTACTGATTTCGCTCGATGCTGGGGAGCTTCTCGGAATCCTAGATGACCCGGCTGTCACGGGAGCATGGCAGGAACCAGACTGCATACACCTCTATTGGCCCGCCGACCGCTGTGGACCAGACACGTGGCAGGGCCTTCGACGGGCGCTGACACAGCTTGGTCATCACGAACCGGACCGCGCCATCACGATCAATGACCTAGCCGATCAAGATTGGAATGCTCAGTGGACGCGATTGGTCGAGCCGATCAGGATCGGACGAGTGATCATCAGGCCAAGTTGGAAAGAAACGGCGGTGAACCCTGGTGACCTCGAATTGGTCCTTGACCCCAAGCAGGCGTTCGGTACAGGTCATCACGCGACGACGCAACTCTTGATCGAATGGCTACAGGAGATGGTAGCTCCGAGCGATCGCGTACTCGATATGGGAACCGGGAGTGGACTATTGGCCATGGTCGCGCTAAGACTCGGTGCGGCAGAGGCGCTGGGTGTGGATGTCGACCCTGTCGCCATCGACTGTGCGCGTGACTATGCTCAGGTCAACGGTTTCGATCAGCGGCTGACTTTGTCTGTGGGGAACGCGAAAGGGGAGCAGTGGCATGACGCGTTCGCGCCTACATTGGTCCTCGCGAATTTGGATCGACAGACCTTGCTGGATGCCGGCGAGGCCCTTTGCCGCTATGCCGCCGGCGGCGCGCGCCTGCTCCTGTCCGGTCTGTTGGTCGAACAACGGGCGGAGATCGAAGCTGCCTATGGGTCTCACGGAGTTTATGTGAAGGCCGCGCGGGTACGCGATGGTTGGGTTGCGCTCGAAACGATCGGTATGGAATCTTGCGAGGGAGGCTTGTGTTCCTGATGGGCGCCATCAAGCAGCCTGATTCTCCATATGTGCACCAGGTGAGTCTCTCTGACGGGGGCGTGCCGAAACGTGCCGTGCCTGCCGCACAGGTCACAGTTGAGGGATTGACCGGAGATCGGCAACGTAACCGCAAGATTCATGGTGGACCAGATCGGGCCGTCTGTCTCTACTCACTGGCCGTCATCGAGGCGTTGCGCGCAGAAGGTCATACCATCGGTCCTGGTTCGGCGGGAGACAATCTGACCATCGCCGGGCTCGATTGGGGACGTCTTAGTCCGGGCGACCGTCTCAATATCGGCGATCATGTGCAGCTGGAGATTATGAGTTATACGACACCCTGCCGATTGAACGGCCAGTGGTTTACAGATGGAGACTCGACGAGAATGAGTCAGGAGACGTACCCGGGATGGAGCCGCCTCTATGCGCGAGTCTTGGTCGAAGGGGAGATCAGGGCCGGGGATCCGGTCGTGCTGCACGACTCCCGCACGGCAAAGGCTGTGGAATGAAGCGTGTACTTGAAGCTGAACTGATGGATGATGTGGAGCAGGCTAGGGCCTATGCGCGAGCTGATTTCGCCGACGAGAATCAGGGATTCGTCGATCGGTTTCGAGAATATTTTCCTGATTGGACCGGCGGGCATGTACTCGATGTGGGATGTGGGCCTGCGGATATCCCCATCCGTTTTCTCCGCGCTTTTCCCAATGCGCGAGTCACGGGCGTGGATGCCAGCCGTCCTATGCTGGATCTGGCGTCGGAGTCCGTGGCTGAAGCCGGCTTGGCGGACAAGGTGACGCTGCGCTGTGAGCGGTTTCAAGCGCTGACCCTGCCGGATCAAGCGGATGCTCTTCTGTCCAATAGTCTGTTACACCATGTTTCGAATCCGCTCCAGTTCTGGTTTCACCTGAAACAATGGGCGAAGCCGGGAGCCTGTATCCTGATTATGGATCTGCTGCGGCCGGAATCTCCCGAAGCAGCGCGTTCCTTGGTCGATCAGTATGCGTCTGGCGAAGATCCTCTCCTGAAGCGGGATTTCTTTAACTCATTGTTGGCGGCGTTCACAGAAGATGAAGTCGCGTCACAACTGGCGCAAATGAATCTCTCCCGTCTTTTGATCGACGTTCCGGACGATCGCCATTGGGTCGTCGGTGGCGTGATACTCTAATTCCTCTATCGACTGTCATGAGCGTGATTCCTCATTTCCTGCCCATCTGTCTGCTGGTCACCATTCTGATGCAGTCAGTCGGGACCGCGTGGGGCCAGCTTGAGCAATTGCGGCGACCACGATCCGTACCCGAAGCGACGACCTTGCCTGACGTACCGATGGCCGTCATTCCTGAAGGGTTGTTCGCCATGGGGGCCGATGGGACGGATGCACTCGAGGATGAACGGCCGCAGCATCACGTGTGGCTGGATCGTTTTGAGATGGATCGGTACGAGGTGACGACAGGGCAGTACGCCGAGTTCGTGGCTTTTGCCAAACAACCAGCCCCCTGGCAGTGGGAAAGTGTGGTTCTGGCCCAGCATCGTGACCGTCCGGTCGTGGGTGTCAGCTGGTTTGATGCGGATGCCTTCTGTCGCTGGCGCGGCAAGCGATTACCGACGGAAGCAGAGTGGGAAAAAGCTGCACGAGGAACCGATGGACGCCTCTTTCCCTGGGGAAACCAAAGCCCGACTCCTTCCTTAGCGAATTTTGCCCTTGGCGCGAGGTTTCACTACAGCCAGGTGCTGATGCCCGTGCAGCGATATTCGGAAGGTATGAGCCCCTACGGATTGTTTCAAATGGCGGGAAATGTCGGGGAATGGGTGGCTGATTGGTATGAAGGAAACTACTATGAAAGCAGCCCGCTCAAAAATCCTGCAGGCCCGGCTGTCGGATCATTTCGAGTGTTGCGTGGCGGGTCGTGGTCGGACTTGCCGAAGTATCTGCTCACGTATGGGCGATTCAAACTGCCTCCGGAGACTCGCAACAGTTATACGGGATTTCGCTGTGTCCGGACGACCCTTCCCACCACTCCACCGTAAGCTGGGCGCCGCTGCGCACCAGCTTACGGTCTCTCGCTCGTGCCACGTCAACCATCGATCAAAACACGCTCTTGCTGACCTCGGCTGATTTGGTGCTTTCATTACCCGCCTTATCAAAGGCAGTCACGGCAAAGAAGTAGGTCGTGCCGACGGGCAGATTCGGCACCGTAAAGCTTTGTTGCTGTTGCTGATCTCGAACGGTCCCACGAACCCATAGCTGCCCGAGGTAGTTCCCACATAAATCCGGTAGCCGGCCAGATCTGCCTCGGTGTTGGGGTTCCAAGTGACGGTGGCATTGGCGGTTCTCGCTGCCGGAGCCGGCGCACTCGCTATCGGTGTGGGCGAGGGAGGGCTCGGCGGCGGAGGCGGTGTCGATGTGGCCGTCGGTTGGCTTGGGGTCGACGGTGCAGGATTGGATGCTGGGGTCGTCTGGCCCGCGGCGATCGTGAATGTGATGGGAACGCGAAGCGTATTTGAGTAATTGTTTGGCCCCGAGTCGACGATGTACACCACCGCTGAGTAAGTGCCGGCCGCAAGTCCGGCGGCCTGAGCTGTGACGATAATCTGATCCGTTTCGGAGGAAATGGTCTGAGTGCTGCCATAGGGCGGATTCATCCAAACCCATGACTGACTGGCGCTCAGCGAGTAGACATGCTGGTCGGTTCCTGACTTACGCAGAGTCAAGGTACCCACGGCACTCGCGCTGGTCAGTGCCAACGAGGCCGGACTGATAACGATCGGTCCAGCTGCAGCGGTGGTCGGCGCGGGTGGCGCCGGTGGAGGTGGAGGAGGCGCTACAACCACAGGAAGCGGCTTCGGCGCCGAAACCACCGGTGTCGGCGGCGGAGGAGTGGCTGCAGGGGGTGTGGGGGGCGGCGGCGTCGCCGCGACGGGAGAGGTTGTGACCGTCAATGTCACCGGAACCCGGAGCATATTTGAGAAATTATTTGGGCCGGACTCACTCACATAGACGACTGCCGAATAGGTTCCGGCGGAGAGTCCTGAGGTCTGGGCGGTGATCACCAGCTGGTCCGTTTCAGTGGAGATGCTTTGAGTGCTCCCGTAGGGCGGATTCATCCAGATCCAGGACTGGTTCGTGCTGAGATAATAGGTGTGTTGATCGGTTCCGCCTTTGCGCAGAGACAAGGTGCCCACGGCAGTCTGACCCTTCACCGCGCTCAGTGCCAGGGCTACCGGACTGGCTGCCATACCCGTAGTCGAAGCGACGGGCGGAGCAGGCGGTGGAGTGACCGCGGCCGGCGGCGGCGGTGGCGGTGCCACGACGACAGGAGGCGGTGGAGGTGTGGCTGCCGGCGGGGGAGGCGGAGTCGCCAAGACGGGTGTAGCCGTGACCGTCAACGTCACCGGAATGCGGAGCATGTTGTTGAAATTGTTTGGGCCAGAATCGATGATATAGATCACCGCTGAATAGGCACCCGCGGAAAGATTGGCTGTCTGGGCCGTGATCACGAGCTGGTCCGTTTCAGAGGAAATGGTTTGGGTGCTGCCATAGGGCGGATTCATCCAGACCCAGGACTGATTCGTGCTGAGGTAATAGGTGTGTTGATCGGCGCTGGATTTTTTCAGTGACAGCGTGCCGACCGCCGTTTGCCCTTTTTGGGCTTGCAAGACCAGCGCGCTTGGACTCGCCACGAGAGGTGCGGTCCCGCTGACTTGGGCCTTCGCGACGGCCTCGATCGTGGAAGGCTGCTGCAGCAGGCTCAGGGAGGTAGAGGCGTCTGCTGCCGCAGCGGGAGGGACTAAGGCTGCGTGGAGTAGCGCGGACGAAAAACAACCGGCAACACCCAGCACGAACACACTCGTTGGCGTCTTCATCATATTTCCTCCAGGAAAAATGCAAGACGCTGAATGAGCAACCGGCATGCCACATATTGGAAAGCTTGATATCGCCAGAAAGTCACGTCACGCGCGGTTTTTCGGGGATCTCGAAGGATGAAAGTTTGATTGCCGGATTGTGCTGTGCAAAGTGGAGCAGTGGCTGCAGGGGAAAACCTTCGTTGTTCATCGCCGCGTGCGAAGCGAGGCAGGCACACAGCACCCGCTGCCTGTTCCTCTTTAATGATGTCCGGTCAAGCAGAGCGGGAAGGGACCGTACTACGCAGTGGGATGTCGAATAATCCAATCGGTGAGCAATGCCAGCATCTGCTGAAAATCGGCAGCCTTCGTAAACCGGTGGTCAGCGCCTGGAAGAATTTTCAGGCGTTTAGGGCCAGGGAGGGCGTCGAACAGTCGTTGGCTTTGGTGGAGAGGCACAAATTCATCGTGATCGCCCTGGACGATCAAGGTTGGAACGGTGAGGCTTCGCGCGGGCTCATAGGCGATCCGGTCGAGGCAATCCTGATAGAAGGCATAATCGAGTGGAATTCTGGCCGCGCCACCGTGAAGGTCTGGGATCGTATCGGTTTGTTTCCATTGCTGCAGTCCTTCTTCTCCAAGCTCAAGACGAAGTTCCTCCGCGAAGTCGACCACGGGACACTTGAGTGCCAGGCAGGCGAGGGGCGGGATGGAAGACGGATTCGAAATGTGTGTAGTTGTCCAGTCGGCAGCAGCGAAGAGCGAGATGAGACCGCCGAAGCTGGATCCGACGAGGGACAGACGACGATATCCGCGGTCGTACACGTAGCGTAATGCTGCCATTGCTTGGCCGGATGCGAGGGTGGTCGTCAATTTGGCGAAGGGGCCATCGCTCTCTCCATGGCCAAAACAATCGAATCGAAACGTGGCGATCCCTCGCCCAACCAAAAGGGTCGTCAGCGCCTCATTGCTGGAGCTGTTCTTGTGAGACAGAAAGCCGTGACAGAGCACCGCGATGTGATCGGTGGGGTGATCCGGCTTGGCCAGAACCGCTGCAATACGATGGCCGGAGGGATCCTTAAAAAAGAGGGTGTCTTCCATTGAGCTGATCCTTCCAGCAACTTGAGACGCGTAAGATCAGTTTGTAGTGCCTCGCTGGCCGGTCGGGTGTGTTCCGACCACCTGCGCGATCTTCATCGTGAACAACGTCAGGCTGCTCAACAGCAAACCCAAACTCGCCCAGACCGCTATATGGACCCACGAGGAAGAGAGCGGAAAATTCCAGGTCAACGACGCGACGAGGACGAGCCCTAGCGTACCAAAGCTGAGGCAGGATACCTGAATGGCCCGCCATCGATTCATGATGTGCTCCAGCTGTTCCCGATAGGCCGGCCGTTTTTTCTGACTCGTCACGCGCTGTGCAGCCAGGAGGCTGGGCACGGCGTGAGACAATCCCCCCACGATCGCTTGCAGCAGAAATCCAATGAATGCCGTATGGGTGTACGCCACCAGGTGCAGGGTTCCGTAGGGCATCAGCGGCGGTGTCCATAATACATTGATGCCGACGGCCATGCCGGTGAGCGTCATAATAAACAGGAAGAACAGGGCAGTCAGGAGGTGATCCGTGGCAACCGAGCCGGGCTGACCAGCCTGGCTCCAGGTGCTGACAAGATTCCAGCCACAGAGCGCCAACGTGACAAGCAGGCAGATTCCCGCGGCCAGTTGAATGTGAACCGACGAGAGAATGAATCCCGTCAAGAGACCGGCGGCGCCGGACGGCAGCAAGAGCAACACGATCTGTCCCGAGCCGGTGCTGCGAAGCGGGCGGTTCAAGAGCGGCGGGAGAGCGAGCTGAATTGTTCCAACCATCCCCATGGTAAGGAACAATAAGAGCCCCGCATGCAGGTGCCCCAGCCGGAGCATGCCGTGCCAGGTGGGGAACCATGCTCCGGCAAGGAATTCTCCCAGGACGACAGTCCCGAAGAGGCCGGTCAAGCTGATCCCGAAGAACAAGGCAGCCAGTGGGGTCCATCCTGGACAGTTTCGTAACGCCTGCACCATATGGCGCGCCACGGGAACGAAGCTCAGCAGCAGGAACAGTCCGCCGACGATGATCAGGTTTGAATCTCGCAACCACGAACCGCTCGCCAAACCCAGGGCTGCGAGGTTGAGGCCGATGAGGAATCCGAAATGTTTCGGCCGTTTCGTCTCATGTCCGACGAATTCAAGGGCCGCTAGGGCCAGGCCGGTCATCATCTGAATCAGGCCGCCGACAAGGGCGCCGTGCACATGGAGCATGCGGAGGCCAGGGGGCAGCGGAGAGCCGCGCACGACGCCGAGAAAGGTCGCCAATCCTACGAGAGATGTCAGCAGCAGCCATGCCCAGCCCGTGAGCAGAAACGACAGCGGTGATCCAAACCCTCGACTCATGCGCAGTTAGTCCTGGTTCAAGAAATAAAAATGGTTGGTGGGACCCTTGCCGTGTCCGATGGCCAAGGAGTGCCTGATGGCTTCGGTGAGGTAGGTCTTGGCTGTTTGAACGGCGTCAGGGACTGATTTGCCTCGGGCGAGATGCGCGGCGATGGCAGAGGCAAAGGTGCAACCGGTGCCATGAGTGTGCGGCGTGTCGATGAACTCACCCTTGAAGATATTGAAGAAGCGGCCGTCGTACAGGAGGTCGGTGGCGCGGTCACTGGGCAGATGGCCGCCTTTGATGAGGACATGCGCGCATCCGAACTGGTGAATGATCTTGGCGGCGCGGCGGGCGTCAGCGAGCGAGATAATCTCTATGCCTGAAAGTTGCTGAGCCTCATACACGTTCGGGGTGACCAGCAGGGCCAGTGGAAAGAGGTCTTTCTTGATGGTGTCGATGGCGTCAGGCTTTAGGAGCGCTTGTCCGCCTTTGGCGACCATGACAGGGTCCACGACCAGGTTTTTCACCTGCTGCGGTTTCAGCAGGTTTACTACAGTCTTGATGATGTCGGTCGACGACAGCATGCCGGTCTTGACGGCGGCCACATCAAAGTCATCGAAGATAGCATCGATCTGGGCAGCGACGATCGAGAGGGGCAAGTCGAATACGTCTGTCACCTCTTCCGTATTTTGGGCTGTGATGGCGGTGATCACCGACATGGCATAGACCCCGTTCGCCGACATGGCCTTTAGATCTGCCTGAATCCCTGCTCCGCCACCCGAGTCTGAGCCGGCGATCGTCAATACTTGTTTGATCATGGATCGTCCCTCTGAAAAAGTTCCCGGAAGTCGTTAATTATGGCGTGGAGGGGACGGAGTCGTGCGGCGCGGTGGGTTCAGCCTCGGCAGTTGGCGCGGCTTCGAGTTTGAGCCCTTCCAGCGTGACGACACGATCAGTCCTGGGTGATGTTTCATGATAGTGCAAGGTCATGAACCCTTTGGCCGGCTTCTTGGTTGCTGAAAAGGAGAGCCTCGCAGATTGCTGTTTTCGGGGATGCAGTTCCATACCTCGGGTACAGAGGCCTTCACGGCTCTGCGCAATATCCTGCGGCCATTGTTCGCCCTGCTCGTCGAGCAGGTACGTATCTTGAAATTGGCAGCCGATTTTGACCGGATGGGAGGAGCGGTTGGTAAACAGCAGGTCCAACGCGATCTGATCATATTGCCGAGCAATGTCCACGACACTGACTTGATACCATTCATTTTCATGGCTGCTCAACACCGGCCCTATGGGTTCCGGCGCCGCGGCGGCCGCCGGGGGTTTAGGCGCGTTCGCCTGCTTAAGCAGCGCGGCGAGGGGTCCGGCCTTCGGAACAATCGCTCGTGCCGCTCCGACCGGATAGACGGTGTACGGCCCGATCAACTTGGCCGTGACCTGAACGCCCTCGGGTATCTCCAGATAGGCCCCCGTTACGAAGAGATCGGCTCGCAGTGCCTTCGCCACCTTCTTGGCGGCCTTGGCCTGCGAGGTTTCCAGGTGCGTGAGCTGATGTTTCGCCATGGTAGCGGCCAGCAGTTTGTGATCGACCACTTTGAGTTCCCCGGCGACCAGCAAATGGGTGGCCAGCTCTTCGGCGAGGAACTGACCGATCGGTGTCACGTCCCCTTTGCTGTCGACGAAATCCAGTACCGCAAGCCGTGACTTCTTCATCTTGATGGCTTCGGAAGCCACACCCTCTGCCAGTTCTTTGACGCTCTCTTCGTATTTTGAGGCAGCGAGGACAGGCGAGTAGCCAAAGGCAAGCAGGAGGAAACCACAGAGGATCTGTCGCATCACCACGCACTCATGGCCAATTCATTCATGGCACACATTATACTCACGTCGTTGACGGTGTCCAGCCTGCACCACCGGGCATCCACTAAACACCCTGCCTTGATGCATACGTTCATGCGGTACGCTAGGGAAGGAGCAGTCGTGCCGCGAGCCGGCCGCCCGCGTATCCGCCCGGCAGCAGGAGCAGCAAGATTATCGGCAGGAAGAAATAGGCAAGGGCGCCTTGGGCATCGGGATGGAGGAGGACATCGGCATGGGTCCAGGTCGCCACGGCCAGCATGCTGGAGCCCGCACAGGCGAGGCCTAATGCCCGTCGGCGCGCGATCAGTGGGTCTTGAACCGGGGTCGTTCCAAAATGCAGGAGAATCACAAACGCCAGCACGATGAATGGGATGGCCGTGAGAACTCCCACGAGAAATAGGTTATAGCCGGGCGCGAAGAGGTGCAGGCGGAAGGAATGCCAGGCTCGATCCAAAGGAAGATGGTGAACGAAGCTGTCTACTGCCAGCATCATAGACCAAGGGAGCAGCAGGCCTCCGAGCGCACTGAGCCAGACTGCTGCGCGGGCAAGGTATCGGAGCCGTGGGATGGTCGAGGGAGAGAAAACGCTCATTCAGTGGGCCCTTTTGATGGAGGTCCCGTCGGCGTCGTGGTTCCGGATTCGATTGCAGCGACCGCGTCCGCGATACTCGCGCGCACCACAGAATCGGGATCATGCAGCTGTTGTTTGAGATCCGGCAGCGCCTCTTTCGCGCCCGCTCCCATCGCGCCGACTGTTTCCGCAGCCAGGTATCGAATCAAGGGCCGCTCATCCTGGAGCATCGGAACGACGGCGCCCAGCGCTTGGCCAGCCGCAGGGCCCAGCTGAGCAAGCTGGTGCAACGCATAGTCGCGCGCAGTTGATTGCTCAACCATCAGACCTAAGGATTGGATATGGGAGACATCGTCAGGCCTCGGCTTGTCCAGGGCGCTACGGGCCAACCCGGCGATCGCCCTGGCTTGATCGGCGAGAAGAGCCTTCAGCGGTTCTTCAGCTTCTTGAGGTACTGGCGTCGTGAACGCGAATTGAGCGACGGCGCTATGGCGGACGAGGCTCGACGGGGCGTGAAGACCCGCTATCAGCGCAGCCGCGATGGGCGCCGAAGGTATGCCGATGCTTGCCAGCGACGTCAGTACATTGCGACGCACCAGCTCGTCGAGATCGCCGGTCATGGCAAGGAGTGCCGTAACGGCCGGCTTCGCGACCGGCCCCAGACTGCCGAGCACGGCACAGGCTGTGCGGCGTTGCTGCACATCGGGATCTTGAAGGCGTGCAATGAAGTGAGTCATGACCATTCGAGCGGCCGTCAAATCAATCGACTTCAGCGCTGCCGCGGCGGTGGTATTGGCATGTTGACTGCCATCCCTCGTGGCTTGGGCCAGTAGCGCCGGTACCGCAGCCTTCGCAGCCGGTCCAACCAGCCCCAATTGCTCCGCCGCCACGATCCGCGTCGAAGGGTCGTTGTCCGTGAGCATTTTAATCAGGGTTGGCACCGCCCGCGCGCCGGTCGAGAACCAATACCAGAGCGCCAATGAGGCAGTAAAAATGGCCAGACCGCCCAGGTGCAGCGCGATCTCGCGAGAGCTCAAGATCGTCGGCGATGGAGAAGACTCCGTCATGCGGAAATACGACCTCTCCGGCGCGGGTGGCGAAGCGCCTCAGCTGCCCACTGAATGACTTGGATTTCGTTCCAGGGTACAGCGCGGAAAGGCATTTCACCATTTGGCTGGAGACAATCGGATTCAAAATCTTTATCCCGATGCGAGAATACACGTATGCACCATTCAACCCCTCCGTAGAGCATGCCATAGCAGCGGTGGCCTTCGGAGCTTGATTGAACGGCCCCAGATACCATGTGGATGAGATGTTTTGTTTCGTGGTGGACGATCGCACGGCCTAAGATTGGGTACTCCCAAGCTTCTCCGGGATTTCGAGAGAGAATGAGTTGTCGCAAGCGTTCTTCGTGTGGACCTAGGGCAACTGTGGCGAATGCCAACAACGAACTCACGCTCGCACGAAACAAAACGCTCAGGTGAAAAAGCTTGAATGATGAGTAATCAAAACGTGCCCAGCGAAGGTCTTCGACGCCCCAGGGGTCCGGCAAGGGAGTGGCTTTAACCCACTGATCCAGAAACGGCTCCTCGTAATATTTATTGAAATGCTGTTCGCACTTTTCACAGAAAAGATATTCTTTGGCTCCGTCCTGCACTGGTTTCCAGCCGCGAGTATCTAAGCCAGTGATTGCCATTGCATGACCCTTTGTGTTGTAAAGACCCTCATGAAGAAATTTGGGTACGATATGCGACTCACGTAACTGGCAATCATGGTGGCACAGCCGACATAGAGGCATATCAACTCCTCGTATTTTGAAAGACTCGTCAATATTATCGCGGTTCTGCCAATGGCACTACCGCAATTTTCTGCATGCTGTCCTAATCGCCGTGTGGCCTGTACAGGACTATTAGATTCTTTCATTTCCTTTTAGCGGACGTGTGACTGGCGGGTGGGGATGGCGACACTCGGAACGCTCTCAAAGCGGCTGCAGGAAGTCATTCGGCAGTGCGGTGGGCTGTCCTGCACAGGCAGGTGGTGCGTCTTGTTCGAAGCGCCGTTCGTGCTGTGCACGGAACGGCGCAAGTTGACGCGCCAAAGCTCACCGCGGTGACGAATCCTGCTGCGGCTTTGGTATTGGCGTGAAGAGTGTCGGCATCCCTGCCCGCCCCCTCACACCGGCCACTGCTCCTCGTTCCAGGCCATCTCCCAAAACATCCACTCGTATTTCGAACTGATCAAGAACGCCTGCTCCATCCGTTTCTTTTCCTCGTGCCCCGCGGTGCGCGCCCAGGTATCGACCCTGGCGCGCATCCATTCCTGTACCGCCTCGAATTCCGGTGACGCATACAGAAGCAGCCAGTCTCGATAGGGATGTTTGGCGGACGGAGCGCCATTCTTGAGGAAGAGTTTGCCGACGACGCAGTAGATCCAGGCGCAGGGAAGGGCGACGACGGCGATTTCCGTGGCGGTGCCGCCATGGGCGATCGCGAGCATGTGGCGGGTATAGGCATAGTTGGTAGGAGCCATCGGTTCATTGAGCATGGCCTGGGGGGAAAGTTTCCAGCGTTTGCCGTAATTTTCGTGGAGGCTGCGTTCGACTGTGATGGTCTCTTCGGCCAACCTGGCAAAGCGCAGGGCCGATTCTGAATCCGGCGCGCGCACCGCCCCGGCCGCAAACACTCGCGCAAGGTCTGCGAGAAAACGGGCATCTTGGAGAATGTAGTAGCGGAACTTTCGCTCCGGCAGCGTGCCTTTGCCGAGGGCGAGCACGAACGGATGGGTCAACTGCGCGTCCCACACGGGCTGGGCCAATTTGCGAAGATGATTGGAAAATGACATGCGGGTCCTCCTTCGTAGGCATAACGCGGCTCTCGTCGTTCGTGAATCGTATCACGCGAACAATACAGAGGCAGAATCATTCCTGTTGGGCTGCACGCTTCACGGACGACGCTTCCCGGCCTTAGGTTCTTGGTGTCCAAGGCCTGGGAAGTTGATTGATCCCATCCAGCGCGGCGACACGGTAACATTCCGCCAGCGTGGGGTAATTGAATACGGCATCCACAAAATAATCGATCAGGCCATGATAGGCCATGACGGTTTGGCCGATGTGGATGAGCTCCGTTGCGCCGTCACCGATGGCATGGACTCCGAGCAACTCATGCGTCTTATGATGAAACAGGAGCTTTAGCATGCCGATGTCGTCGCCGATGAGTTGCCCCCTGGCGATTTCCCGGTAGCGAGCGATGCCGACGGCATAGGGGACTCCGTTTTTGGTGAGCTCGTCTTCGTTACGGCCGACCATGGAAATTTCAGGAATCGAATAGATGCCGTATGGCATCAATTCCAATTGCGTCTGCAAAGGAATCCCAAATGCATGGCAAGCGGCGTGGCGGCCCTGCTGCATCGACGTGGAAGCCAACGCGGGAAAGCCGATAATGTCACCGGCCGCATAGATGTGTGGAACTGCGGTTTGATAGTGCTCATTCACCTGAAGCCGTCCGCGCGAGTCAACGGCCAGCCCTACCGCCTCCAGATTGAGTCGGGCGCTTGCGCCGATTCGTCCGACTGAATAGAGCACGGTCGTGGCGGCGATCTCCTTGCCGCTCTTCAGCCCGACAACCACCTGTTCGGCGGGATGCGCCTCGATCGATACGACCTCTTCATTCAAGCGCAATGTGACGCCGATGCTGCGCATCTGGTACTGCAGCGCCTCGATGAGTTCTGTGTCCACAAATTCCAAGAGGCGGGGCCGCCGCTCAATGAGAGTGACAGGAATACCCATCATGGCCAGGATCGAGGCATATTCCGTTCCGATCACGCCGCCGCCGATGATGGTGATGGACTTGGGGAGCTGCTTCAACGTGAGGAGGCCGTCGGTATCGATGATGGTTTCGTCGTCGAATGGAATATGAGCCGGTCTGGCGGGGAGCGTCCCACAGGCGATGACAATGAAGTCGGCGGTATGTTCGCTGCGGTCTCGCGGGCTTTCAATGCTGAGGCAATGGGCATCCACGAATGCGGCGGTGCCCACAAACATTTCGACATTGTTCCGAGCCATCTGGTTGTGGATGATTTCGATTTCACGTTTGATGACGTAATTGGAGCGGAAGGTCAGGTCTTCCATCGTGACGTCTTGTTTCACGCGGTAACTCGCGCCATACAGACCACGTTGGTGGAATCCCGAGAGATAGAGAACGGCTTCGCGAAGGGATTTGCTGGGGATCGTGCCGGTATTCGTGCAGACGCCGCCGACGACCAGCTTGCGTTCGATGATGCCGACCTTCTTGCCCAGTTTAGCCGCCTGAATGGCGGCTTTCTGGCCTGCCGGGCCGGTGCCGATGACTAGGAGATCATAGTGCGCCATGACACTTCTCTTGCAGGATGGTGAACAGGGCTGCGGCTATCGTGTTCGTGGCACTGCAAGTGTCGACGGACCTGCACTCAGCCGCCTCATCTCTCAGGCACGGCCGGCTCATCATCTTACCGGCGTCCACCTACGTGACGCTCATGAGGCTTCGCGCCATGAACCTCACTGCGGCCTGGCCACCAGCCGTATGACCAGCTTGCCGATTAACGCCAGGTATGGACCGTCGATGCTGTCTCAGCTGGCGGTGATGAGCGAATGTGCAAATCGAAAGGCCTCATCCAGGTCGGGAAGTTGCGCGAGCTCCGGCGTGATTTGGAGATAGCGGACTTTGTTGTGCTTATCCACCACCATCACGGCGCGGCTCAAGAAATGAGGATCCTTGAGCAATAGGCCGTGGGCTTTGCCGAAATCGGCGGCGCGGAAGTCGGACAAGAACGTCACATTCGCGATCTTCGCCTCTTCCGCGAAGCGTTTTTGCGCGAAGGGCGTGTCGATGCTAATGGTGATAAGTTCTACCATCCGATCAAGGCCCTTGTTCTTTTCACTCAGATAGTGGGTTTGTTGCTCGCAGACCTTCGTATCGAGCGAAGGGACGATACTGATGATGCGCACCTTTCCTTTACCCTTGGTCTCGTTGATGTTGACCATCGAGAGGTCCGTTTGGACCAGTTTCACATCTCGCAGGTTGTCGCCGACCTTGATGCCCATGCCAGAGAGCGCCATAGGCTTGCCTTGAAAGAGGATGTTATTGCCTTCGCCAGCCACGGCGCTGCCGTTGGCCACCGCGAGATTTTTGTACGCAAAATCAGGTGTGCCTGCGCTGGGCAATGCCCCGCAGCCGGAAAGGGCTAGGCAGCAAATCAGTACGTAAGAGGCCAGACAATGGAATGGCGTCGGTCGCATAGGAAATCTCCATCAATAAATAAACGGCGTCGAAACCTGTCTAGGCCACTGTATGGATGCGTTTGACGGTCTGTCAAGGTTGCATGAAGTCGATAAGGTGCCGATTGACGATCTGCGGTTGTTCCCATTGTGGAATATGGCCGGAGGCGCGGACGATCTTCAGTGTGGAGTGGGGGATGGCAGCTTGCAGTTCGCGACCAACCTGTGGGGGAAAGAGCCGATCGTGTTCACCCCAGAGAATCAGCGTGGAGTGGCGGATTTCGTGAAGCCTGGTCGCAAAGTGTTGTTCCCATAAAGGCAGACTGTCTCTGATCGACAGCAGCGGCGCGATGAGGTTTGCTCGTTGTCGATTTCGGTTGGAGCGATCGAGGACGGCGGGCGTCAGTAAGCGATGGTCGAACACAATCTCCTTGAGTACTGCATCTGTGCCCGTGTTCGGGAACAGCCAGTTGCCGAGACGCGCCAGCCATACCGGCATGCGCGTATTCACCGCGCGTTGCATCAGCGGGCTGGCCAAACGTTCGCGCACATGGTCAGGCAAGCCGTCGATCAACACCAGTCGGTCGACTCGCTGAGGATGGGTCAGCGCCATGCCGATCGCCACGCCCGCCCCCATGGAATTGCCGATCAGTGTGGCCGTGGTGAGGCTCAGCTCGTCCATGAGCCCACGGATTGACTCGATGAGCTCTTCGGGCCGATAGTCGAGGTCCGGTTTATCCGAGAGGCCGGATCCGATCAAATCCGGCGTAATGACACGGAAGTGGGCGGACAAGGGAAGCTGCTGATATTCCCATTGCCACATGGATCCGCCGTAGCCGTGGATCAGGATAAGCGGTGGGCCCTGGCCCTCGTCGAGATAGGCGATGCGATGACCATTGACTGATGCGGTCTTGATAGGTAACCGCTGGATGCCGTCGAACCAGGGAGGCATGTCTGAAGTTCCCGCGCACCCGCTCATAAGGACCACCGCGATCCAGACCGCTGCTAGAGTGGCCGACGCGAGCGTTGCCAGCCGGGTGAGCCACGCCGGACGCATGATCGGCTACTCCAATTGCAGGACGGTTTCGTCGATCTTGACGTTGTCTCCTTCAGCGACCAGGATGGCCGTCACCCGCCCATCCATCGGCGCCGGGACTTGGCTTTCCATCTTCATCGCTTCGATGATCAACAGCGGATCGCCGGTTTTCACCTCGGCTCCCTCTGCCACCAACACCTTCACGACGCGGCCTGGCATGGGGGGGGCGACGTCGCCCGGCTTGGTCGGCTTGGGGCGCTTCGGCTTGGCCTTGCTGCCGCTCGTGGGTGCTTCGGGCACACCGGCAAGCACCTCCTGCAAAGGTTCCAGGGAGACTTCCTGCAAGCGGTCGTTGACGCGGATGTAGTACGGCTTGCGACCATCGGTGGTGCGGCCCGAACCCGACACCACGACGTGGTACGTTTCGCCGTGCACGGTGATATTGAACTCTGCCGGGGCGAGGTGAAGGTCGTGTGCCACGGCTGGACCTTTGGTTTCCGCCGGCTCAAGCGGTTCAGGCTGAAGCTCGCCGCGCTCGCGCGCTTCAAAAAAGTCCCTCGCGATGGCCGGAAACAGCGCAAACGACAATTGATCTTCTATGGTGGTCGCCGTGGCGGGCATATCCTTCTTGAGCTTCTCAAATTCCGGCTCCAGCCGGTCCGCAGGCCGTCCCTTGACTGGTTCTTCATCGCCGATCGCCCGCGCCATCACAGCCATGTCGAGCGCGCCTGGCGCACGGCCGTACAGCCCCAGGAAATAGTTCTTCGTCTCAGTGGTAATCACCTTGTAGCGCTCGCCCTGTTCCCCGGTTAGCACGTTCAGCGTCGCCTGCGTGCCGACGATCTGGCTGGTCGGTGTGACCAATGGGGGGTAACCCATTTCTTTACGGACCCGAGGCACTTCATCGAGCACTTCCTTCATGCGATCGATCGCATCCTGTTCAGCCAGTTGCGCGGCCAGATTCGACAACATGCCGCCGGGAATTTGCGAGGTGAGGATTTCCGCGTCCACCCCGGTGAAGTCGCTTTCAAACTGACGGTACTTTCGGCGCACGTTGCGGAAGTGTTCAGTGACCGGTTCGAACTGCCGCAGATCCAAGCCCGTATCGTATGGCGTATTGCGCAGGCTGGCGATCATGGTCTCGGTCGGTGGATGCGAAGTCCCACCCGCCAGTGGAGACACGGAGGTATCCAGCATGTCCAATCCCCCCAGGATCGCCATAAGGGAGGACATTGAGGCCATCCCAGAGGTGTAGTGGCTATGGAGATGGATAGGGACCTGTACGGCTTTTTTGAGCCGGCGGATCAGATGATAGGCATCAAGCGGGGCGAGCAAGCCGGCCATGTCTTTGATGCAGAGCGTATCGGTGCCCAGATCTTCCAATTGCTTCGCCATCGATACGAACCGGTCGAGGCTGTGGACGGGACTCACGGTGTAGCAAATCGTCGCTTCAACGTGTTTGCCGCAGGCCTTCACCTCACGGATGGCCCGGTCGAGGTTGCGGACATCGTTCAGCGCATCAAAAATACGGAAGACGTCGATTCCATTCGCCGCTGACCGTTCAATGAACTTGTCGAGGACGTCATCGGCGTAATGCCGGTATCCCACGAGGTTTTGGCCGCGGAGCAGCATCTGTAACTTGGTGTTGGGCATCGCCTCACGAAGGGCGCGCAGACGTTCCCAGGGATCTTCCTTGAGAAACCGCAGGCAGGTATCGAAGGTCGCTCCGCCCCAGACTTCCAACGACCAATACCCGATCGCATCCAGCTTCTGGGCGATCGGGAGCATGTCTTCCGTCCGCATCCGCGTAGCCAGCAGCGACTGGTGCCCATCGCGAAAGGCCACGTCGGTCAGTAAAAGTTTCTTTCCCGGCGCCGGCTCCAACGCAAGCTCAGGCCTCGCCGGTTGCACGTTTCTGACGCTGCGTGTAGCAGCCGTCCGAGCGGGTTTGGCGGACGGTTTCTTCGTGACGCGTGTTGAAGAGACGGCTTTCTTGGTCTTTTTCGTTGCCATACTGGCGGCCTTGGGCGGCGGATCCGCATATGTGACAGGGTTAAGGTGTTGCTGCCTTGTGGCGGGGAGGTCAGAGTCCTTCGTAGGCGGCGATTGCTGCGGAAATCGCCAACACCAAGTCCTCGGGCTCCTCGGATTCTTCGTACTGATACAGATCCGGATGGGTGTCCAGGTAGGAGGTATCGAACCGTCCGGCCTGAAAATCCTGTTCCATCATTATGTTCATCATGAACGGGATCGTCGTCTTGACTCCACGCAGAACATATTCTTCAAGCGAGCGCCGCATGCGGCTGACCGCCTCCTCCCACGTGCGTCCGCGGACGGTGAGTTTCGCCAGCAGCGCATCATAATAGGGGGGAATCGTGTAGTCGCGATAGACGGCTCCGTCAATGCGGACCCCGATGCCGCCGGGTGAAAGGTATGCTGTGATGGTGCCGGTGCAGGGCATGAAGTTGTTGCGCGGGTCTTCGGCGTTGATGCGGCACTGAATCGCATGGCCCTGCAGCGTCACATCCTTTTGGCGAATCTCCAAGGGCTTGCCTGCTGCGATCGAGATTTGATTTCGTACGATGTCGATGGCCGTGATTTGCTCCGTAACCGTATGTTCGACCTGCAGTCGCGGGTTCATTTCCATGAAGTAGAAATGCCCCTCGTGGTCGAGGAGGAACTCGACCGTGCCGGCATTGTCGTAGTGCACCGCTTTGGCAATGGCGATGGCGGCCTCGCCCATCTGTGCGCGAAGTTTCGTCGTGAGGATCAGCGAGGGGGCAATTTCGATCAGTTTCTGATGGCGGCGCTGGATGGAGCAATCCCGCTCCCCCAGATGGATGATATTGCCGTGTTTATCGCCCAGGATTTGAAATTCAATATGGTGCGGCCGTTCGATATATTTCTCGATGAAAATGCTGCCGTCGCCGAAGGCCGCCTGTGCTTCGCGCGAGGCAACTGCCATATTCTCACGCAGCTCCTGGTCGGACCGGACGACCCGCAGGCCGCGACCCCCGCCGCCGGCGCTGGCCTTGATCATAACCGGGTAGTTGATACGATGGACGAATGCCAGGGCCTCTTCGAGGCTGGTCACTCCACCTTCGGTGCCTGGCACGATTGGGACGCCCGCCTGTTGCGCAATCTCCCGCGCCTTGACCTTGCTGCCCATCAGATCAATTGTCTCGGGAGACGGACCAATGAAGGTAATGCCGGACGTTTGGCAGAGGCGGGCGAAATTTGCGTTTTCTGAGAGGAACCCGTATCCCGGATGGATTGCATCAGCGCCAATGCGCTTCGCGATCTCCACGATCTGTTTCCCGTCCAAGAAACCCTTGACGGGTCCGGGACCTACCAGGTAGGACTCGTCGGCTTTTTTGACGTAGATGCCGGAAGAATCGGCTTCGGAATAGATCGCCGCCGTCGCGATATTGAGCTCGCGACAGCCACGGATGATGCGCATGGCGATTTCGCCACGGTTGGCAACCAGAATCTTCCGAAACATGATGGGATTGCGAGAGGATTGGAGCCGCAGCTCACCTCTGGTTCGCCTCCAAAAAAGATCGCGTAACCTAGCATAGGGTCAAGAGAGTTGTCGAGACGAACGAGGACGACAGACCGAGTGCGGGTGGGTGCGCGAGGCAGGGCGGGAAGTGGTAAACCTCCTGCCCCTTGGAGGTTTTACTTGGTTTGGATGAGCACCGGCTTGGATTGGGCGCTGCCGCCACCGGCCACCACGATAATAAAGGACATGCCGGCCTTCGCCTCCGGCACCACCGCTTCGATGGTAGTGTCATTCAGAAATTGATAGTCGACCTTTTCTTTGGAGGCGGCGCTAAAGGTCACGCCATGGAAGCACTCCTTGCTCCCGAAATTTTCACCTTTGATTGTCACCTTCTCGCCGGGTTTAGCTTCATCTGGCTCAACCTTGGCGATGGAAGGGCGCTTCGAGCGGTCGCAGACCGGATCTTTCTCGAGTTTGGACGCGTCCGATCCCTTAATGGATTCGGTGTCGAACAGGGTAAATCCCGCCCCTTCCACCATCGCTCCTTCTTGAGCATGGCTGGTGTGGACGGTCACGAACGGAAAACACAGGATGAGGGCGATGACGGGGATGATCGTAGTACGCATGAATGCCTCCTTTATGGAGATGATGTCTTTGGGAGCGGCGTATAGAATTCACTGATGATTTTCTGTCCGTCATCCGAGAGCGCAAATTGCTCGAATGCTTCGACGAGCGGATCAGGCTCGCTCTTGGAGAGCAGCAAGACCGGGCGTCGTAGCGAGTAGCGGCCATCCTTGACGGTGGGTGTTTCCGGTTCCACCTTATCCACCGGTAGCAGACGAACGGGCACCCCTGAAGCGACGGCCTCCAAGGCTTGACCGAGCGAGACATAGGCAACCGCCGAGTGAGGCGGTAGTGTGCCGGCGATTGTTTTGATGACTTTTTCGTCCTTCGCAATGATTTTAGTGCCGTCAGGAATCTTGCCGACAATATGAAGCTGTTGCTCAAAAGCATCGCGGTTATTTTCGTTGCGGGGTCGGTCGATGAGGAGGACTTTCGTATCCGGCCCACCCAAATCGGCCCACATCTTGAATTTTCCAGAAAACAGCTCGGCGACCTCTTGCTTGGTGACTTCCTTCGTGAAGTTGGATCTGTGCACCATGATGGTAATGCCGTCCCAAGCAATTTGAAGGGATCGAAGCCCGGTATTCGCGGTTCCGGTGACGGCAATCCTAGCCTGGTTGGCCTTGACCATTTCGATGGGTTTGGACTTGTCGTCGAATATGACGTCGAGATAGGTGCGGGGATTTGATTTTTCGAAGGCGTGGGCCAGTGATTCCATCATGCGTTGTTCGGGGCCATGACCGGCGATGATGAGTGATCCTGCCACCTCGGCTGGAGCCGGCAGTGCGGTGAGATAGAAGAGGGCGGCACAGACAAATCCGCTGATACGGGTGTGCATACTGAACGTTTCTTCCTATCATTCGGTGAGCCGATGCGCTGCCCTGCCAGACGGTATGAGAAGCTGGGCGAAACAGGTAGCCGGCCCCTGTGAGTTCTATTTCAAGAGCCGTTACCCTCGGTTGAGGTGGGGCTGCCGTTGCCTGACATCATATCCCCTGACATCATATCCGAAGTGACATCCACCCGTTTGCCCATGGCGGGGGGAAGTTTAGAGAACCGATCCATCCGCTCATGCAGCATGTTGTAGGCCTGCATTTCCTTGAAGCCGGTCTTATGCGTTCCCTTGACCTGGGAGGCAAATGCGGAGAGCACCCTCGTGGCGCCAATTCCTTTGCAGTGCGGACAGGCGGTATCTTCAGGCCTCGCGTGGATGGATTGGGTGGCCTCAAACTGGTGCGTGCATTGTTCGCAACGATATTCGTAGACCGGCATAGCGACTCCTTGGATAAAGCCCCATGGCCGAGCGCCGGGGTGTGAGTCTGGATGAAGCGGTTTCCCTGCTGGTTACGCTTGACCCTGTGCATATCTTTGCACTATTGTACCGAAAACTTGTGCTGAAACGCGAGTCACAATTGGAGGACAGTTTCAAATGCCCCTGTTAATTCGGAAGTACAAAGGCAACAGCGGTATCATGCAGGAAGAACGTATCGACGATCCCGATCGGATCGAACGCTACATGCGTCTCTTCGACGAAAAAGACGTGAAGAAGTTAGAGACGGGCGTCAAGACGGTGATCGAGAAGGATGAGTGGCTGCTCCTGCCATAGGCACCTCCCGGTTTCATCACACCACCCGGCGTTTAACACTGTCACTGATTTTGCTGAGAGAGTGCCCCGTGCGCATTGCCCTCTTGGCTTTTCTCATGATAGGGTGCTCTCCGGCGACAGTGATGCAGGCATCCCAGGGGGACCATGGTCTATTGGCTTCATATTGCACGCGCGATCGATCGAGTCACACTTCACCGGGATCGGTGCTCGGAAGTGCCTTCCAGTGTCTCAAGCAGTGATTTCTGGGAAGGAGGCTGGTTTGACTATCCCGACAAGGAACGGGCGCTGGCGGCAATGGAACAGGCCGGCACCACCGATGAACGCAAATGCGCGCTCTGCAAGCCTTAATACCTGACGCGCCTTGTTGAACGCAGCGGTAAGCCAAAGTCCCTCTCGACATTTTAATTCGTTGTACTAGTTTCGACTCCCATCTCTCTTCGCCATGCCTCAACTCGCGCTACTCCTCACCACATTTGTGTGGGGCGCGACGTTTCCAGCGACGAAAGCCGCGCTCGAACAAATCTCTCCGCTCTCGTTTCTTTTTCTGCGGTTTTTCGTTGGCATGATCATCGTGCTGGCAGTGCTCCTGCTCGCTGGACGAAGACTGGCGATGGATGCGGTGACAGTGCGGGTCAGCCTCATCGCGACCGGCTGGTTGTTTCTTGGCTATGTGTTGCAGACTGTCGGACTTCGCTTTACGACGGCTTCGAACTCGGCCTTCATCACGGTACTGTACGTCGTGTTCGTTCCCTTATATCTGCGTCGTCTTGGTCTACATACCTGGGTTTCCAATGGCATTGCGCTGTTCGGGCTCTGGTTCCTTGTCCGACCGACCGCTTCAGCCAATCTGGGAGATCTATTGACGTTAGGGAGTGCCGCAGCCTTTGCCGCCCATATGGTCTGTTTAGAGCGTTATACGCGCATGGCTGATTCAGTGTCCCTGTTCGCGTGGCAATTGCTGTTTATGAGCCTTGCCATGTTGGGAACAATGTGGTGGGAACATCCGACCGCGTCCATGTTTGAACCGACTCGCGTCTTGGTCGTCGGTTTGGTGGTCACCGGAATTCTGGCGACAGGAGCGTTCGCCGTCCAAATATGGGCGCAGCGGCTTCTTCCCGCCCAGCAAGTGGCATTGTTGTTTGCCGCAGAACCGGCCGTCGCAGCATGGTTGGCCTGGTATTTCCTCGGCGAAACCCTTGATGCGCAGGGATGGTTTGGTAGCGCCATGATTCTGGGCGGCGTTTTGCTCGGCTCGTGGGCGACAGGCGAGGTCTCCCCGGCGCATCATGATGCGCCGGCACATTTGGAAGGAAGCTGAAATGGCTCAGAAGTTCGGGAACAGCCGATGGGTACAAGAGGGATTTCTCGATAACCGGCAGGACGGCACGGTCGTTGGGCGCGTCACGTTCGCGGTGTTGGGCCCGGTCGATTTTTACCTCGTCGGCAATGCTCGGGGAGAGGTGTCAGGCAAGGTGATTCGATTTAGGAATAGCCGATTCGCCGACGAGGATCTCGCCGGTCAGGTATTGGGCGATGTGGAAGTGCCCCAAATCGGCGAGGTGAGCTTAATTTCCTTCGACCCGCATCCGCACCTGGTTCCACACCCTTACTTCGAATGGTTTTCGAAACGGAAGAATCACTACCGCATCGAGCTGCTGCCGGAAGATGCGTGGATTGCGACTGAACAGGAAGTCGAAGAGATTGATTCCCTCAGTCGACAAATTCGGGAGCGGCTGGTCTCCGAGTCGGGGAGTACCACCCAATCGGCCGATGAGTCGGAATGGATATAGAGGGGTGGAGAGGCGGGCGCGGGGCGCCCGCCAGTTTCTGGACTAAGCGAGCTTATTCTTGCCTTCCCGCACGTGCGCGGGTACTTCTCGAATATCCCAAATGAGTCCCACCGCTTGGAGGCCTCTCAGCAGGTAGTAGGTAATGTCGATTTCCCACCAGTAAAAGCCTTGGCGAGTCGAAGCCGCGTAGTAGTGGTGGTTGTTGTGCCAACCTTCGCCGAGTGTGATCAGGGCGAGGAAGAAGTTGTTCTTGCTGTCGTCTCCGGTTTTGTAGCGCTGGGACCCATACACGTGCGAGAGCGAGTTGATCGTGCAGGTGCCGTGAAGCAACGCCACGGTAGAAACAAAGAATCCCCAAATCAACATCTGAGGTCCATTGGTGCCTAGGCTGGGAGCATAGGTCTCAAGTAACTTGCCCAGGCCGAACATCCCGAACCCACATATCGTCGGGATGAGAGTGTCGAATCGATCGAGAAATCGCAGCTCCGGAAACTTGGCAAAATCGCCGATGCTCTTCAGGCGCGGTGGAAAGAATTTCTTGGACGAGATCCAACCGATATGAGCCCAGAGAAACCCACCTTGTCGAACTGAGTGAGTGTCTTCCGGCTTGTCCGAATAAACATGGTGGTGGCGATGGTGCCCTCCCCACCAGAGTGGACCGCGTTGCGCACAGGAAGATCCAAGCAAGGCAAAGGCAAATTGACAGGCTCGCGAGGTCTTGAAGGTGCGGTGCGAAAAATATCGGTGGTACCATCCGGTGATCGCGAACATGCGCACGAAATAGAAGGCGGCGGCTACGCCCACGGCTATCCAGCTCCATCCGACGATAAACACCCCCAAGCAGAGCAGGTGAACAATGATGAGCGGGATGGCCCGTAACCAGTCTACTGAAGCAGGAGCATCATCGGTGCGCGTGAGGTCAACGCCGGCCCAAGAATCGAACCACCGTATGACGGTGAGCCAGGGGGCGTCACTCTTGGGTCTTTCGGCGCTTTTTGACAGCTCACCACGTTCGGGTAAGGCGAGCGGCTGCAGATCACTACTCATGCCACCTCCACATTATTTATGCGAGTTCTTAAGGATGCATTACCGAGGGGTCGCGCCGTGGTTCCACTGACGTCACTAGTCATCGCGGCGCTTGTGAGTCATGCGATGGGGCAGGCCGCTGGATGCTTTGGATTGTGTCGCTCACTTGAGCGAGGTCACGTAGGCTCGGTTACACGTGAGATAATTATACACAGATTCAGTGAGAAATGTCGTGAGTTTTTTTGCGACCTGCAGGGTTTTCCCACTTGACGCGATCCAGGCGGTGACGGCGCCTCTTGGTGGAGGCCTTTGTGGGTCGCGTATGTCGACCTGTGGCGGTGGTCCTCACGGCGCATAACTGTTTGACTCTGTTCAGACTGCGCCTCTAAAATGCGCTCCACTATGAATGATCGATTTCTTAAAGCATGCCGGCGCGAACCGGTTGATTGTACTCCTGTCTGGTTCATGCGCCAAGCCGGCCGCTACATGGTCGAATATCGTCGATTGCGAGAAAAGCATTCAATCCTGGACCTGTGCAAGACACCAGAATTGGCGGCACAGGTCACGCTGCAGCCGATAGACCGCTTTGCGCTCGACGCGGCCATCATTTTTGCAGATATCCTGCTTCCCCTTGAACCGATGGGACTTTCCCTGGAGTTTGCGGAGGGTGAGGGCCCTATCATTCACAATCCCGTACGAGATCGAGCCGCGGTGGAACGGCTCAAGGCGATCGACGATACCGAACTCCAGTATGTGATGGATGCGATCAGTCTTACTCGGACGAGGTTGGCCGGGCGGGTGCCATTGATAGGATTTGCCGGGGCGCCGTTTACGTTGGCCAGTTATGCCATTGAAGGGGGCAGCTCCCGGAACTATATCCACACGAAACAGATGATGTATAGCGAACCATTGGCCTGGCATCGGTTGATGGACAAGTTTGCCCGCGTGATTACCGGGTATCTCCGTCGACAAATTAAGGCCGGCGCCCAGGCAGTGCAGCTGTTCGATAGTTGGGTCGGATGTCTGTCCGCCGGGGACTACGTCGAATATGTGATGCCGCATGTTCAGCTGATTTTTGAAGGATTGAAGCACGAGGGGGTGCCACTCATTCATTTCGGCACTGGCACCGCGGCGATTCTGAAGTCAATGCGGCAGGCGGGCGGCGATGTGATCGGGATTGATTGGCGAATCCCTCTCGATGAAGCCTGGGCATTGGTAGGTCACGATCGCGCAGTGCAAGGAAACCTCGATCCGGTCGTGTTGTTCGGTCCCATTCCTGAAATCGAACGGCGAGTGGAAGATATTCTCCGGCGAACCGAAGGCCGGCCGGGACACATCTTTAACCTGGGGCACGGGATTCTTCCCAATACGCCTGTCGAGCATGTCGCTACGACCATCGATCTGGTACATAAGCTGAGCGCGCGCTAGAAGTCGCGATGCTCAACATCCGCCGTTCAATTGAACAGCGAACGTTGAGCGACGAGATACGTTTCATGTTGAGGAGTAGCGAGGAACGGTGTCTGAAACGCAACGACCGGTTGCCGTGCTGCTGATGGCGATGGGGGGACCCGACCGTCTGGAGAATGTCGAAGCGTACCTCATGGATGTGCGGAGCGGTCGCGCGACATCGCCGGAGCTCGTCGAGGAAATTCGCACTCGGTATCGTGTCACCGGGGGGAAGTCTCCCGTGCTCGAAATCACCCGTGAGGTGGCAACAGCATTGGAACAGCGACTGAATCGGCCTGCCGGAGAGCGATACCGGTGCTATGTCGGATTGCGGCATTGGCATCCGTTTATCAAGGAAACCTACGTCAAGTTGCTCGAAGATTTCCCGGAACGGGTCATTGGTCTCTGCATGGCGCCGCAGTATTCTTCGCTCAGCATTGGGGCCTATATGAAGAAGGTCGAAGAGGCGCGGAACGAACTGGCCAGCGAGACACCAATCAGTTTTGTCACGAGTTGGCATCGTCACCCGTTGCTGATAGCGAGTATTGCCGACAACGTTCATCAGACCTTGCAGAAATTTCCGTCTGAGATTCGCTCGCGCGTGCCGATCTTGTTTACGGCTCACAGTCTGCCGGTGAGAGTGGTTGCTTTGAAGGATCCCTACCCTGAAGAAATCCGAGGAACGGTCCAGGCAGTCTGCGAACAGCTTGGCAGCCAGCCGACGCGATTCGCCTATCAAAGCCAAGGACGATCCGGCGAGAAGTGGCTCGGCCCGTCCGTCGAACAGACGCTGATTGAATTGGCAGAGGAAGGCCATCGGCACGTGCTGGTGGCGCCGATCGGCTTCATTTGCGATCATGTGGAAACCTTGTACGATATCGATATCGAGTTGACGCAGCTTGCCCGTACGAAGGGCATGCAGTTGGAACGGATACCCATGTTGAACGCCTCGGCTCCCCTGATCGATATTGTGACATCGGTGATAGAGGCGCACGAATCCTCGCTCGTTCACTAGCGGCACAACCCGTGGCGCGCACACCCAAGTCAGTCGTCATCGTCGGGGGAGGCATCTCGGGCCTCTCCACGGCCTTGGCCCTTTTGGAGCAGGCGGCTCACGCTGATGTGCCGGTCACCTGTACCGTCCTCGACGCCGCGCCGACCTGGGGCGGAAAAATCGTGACACATCGAGTCGGTCAGCTCGTCATGGAGGCTGGGCCGGATTCATTTTTGTCGCAAAAACCCTGGGCGATGGATTTATGCCAACGCCTGGGAATGACCGATCAGCTCATTAACACGAATCCCCTCGAAAAGAAGGCGAGTGTATTGTGGGGCGGTCAGTTGCATGAGTTACCCGAAGGCCTGCTCACCTTTACACCGACTCAGTTAGGGCCGTTTTTTCGTAGCGGGTTATTGTCGTGGATGGACCTTGCGCGTATGGGGTGCGACGTCTTGATTCCGCCGCGCCGTTCCACGGATGATGAATCGCTCGGGGCATTTTTCCGGCGGCGATTCGGACGACATGCCTGCGAACGGGTCATGGAACCGTTAATGGCCGGGATTTATGCTGGTGATGCGGAGCAGATGAGCCTGCGCGCGACATTCCCTCGATTTTACGATTTGGAACGGCAGCATGGGAGTGTGATTCGAGGCATGATGGCGGCCCGACGAGCTAGGGCACGGGAGGGATCCAGTAGGCGTTCCGCGCACACGATGTTCGTGACTCTGCGAAATGGCCTGGGGGATTTGGTGACAGTTCTTGCGGGTCACATTCAAAAAGCAGGGGGGATTCTGAAAGCTGGCGTTCAGGCCGAAGCGGTGCGGGTACGATCCCACCAAGCTGGTCGTTGGATGTATGATGTCATCTGCTCCGATGGCATCGCTTTGTCGGCGGAAGCTCTGGTGCTGGCCACTCCGGCGTATGTGAGCGCTGAATTGGTTCGGCCATTGTCTCCTTTGGCCGGCGGATTGCTGGACAGGATTCCCTATGCCTCGACCGCGACCATTTCGCTCATTTATCCGGCGGACGCGGTGAGCAACCGACTGCAGGGATTCGGTTTTGTGGTTCCGCGGATAGAGGGGCGTGATTTGATCGCCGCAACCTGGACGTCCCGTAAATGGCCTCATCGTGCGCCTCCGCAGGAGGCGTCGGTGCGTTGCTACCTCGGAGGCGTGGGTCGGGAGGCGATTTTGGAACGCGACGATGAGGCGTTGACGCATTGTGTGCGAGCGGAACTGGCCGCAACCGTTGGCCTGCAGGCGACGCCGCATTATGTGGAGGTGAATCGTTGGCATCGGGCGATGCCCCAATATACGATCGGACATCTCGATCGGCTCGCGCAGTTGGAAGCAGCGCTGTCACGATTCGGCGGCCTGGGCATTACGGGAGCGGGCTATCGCGGGGTGGGTATTCCCGACTGCATCCGGGACGGCGCGCAGATGGCGGGGCAGACACTTCGTTATTTGCACACTTCGAAGGCATGATGTCCGGCATCGGCACTAAATCAGGAAGAGAAGGAATGCAGCAATGTTGAATGACCAATTAGTGATTTCCGACGTCACCGGCCCCTTTCGCGAACCGCGCGAGCCGGTTTTTTCCTATGACTATTCGATTCAACGGGCCACCTGGGCAGCGACCCATGCCGTACGAGTGAAAATAGCCTTGGCGGAAGAATTGGAATATGTGAAAGAGACGTTGCTGGGGCCCGTCGCCGGGAGCCCCGGTCAACAGCTGATTCTGAACAAATTTGTTTCTCGGAAGATCGGTGACCAGAAGCTTCGGATTGCCGAGGCGGAAGGGATGCTGAAGGATCGCGGTGATTTTTTGGTACCGCCATTCACCGATTCATGGTCCCAGTACTTTCCGCAACTTGAGTCCTGGCTCCAGGCGGAACAAGATGCATTGCGCACCGAGATCAAGAAACTCACCGGCCTCTCGGCTCAACTCTCCGGTTCCTGATCTGTTCTCCTCGCTCGGACCTTTTGCAACGCACATTCTCGAGGGAGTCGCGTCCGGTCGACCTAGATTATAGCGGTCGATGAGATGTCGCTTCTTCGCGCACAGAATCTGGGGATAAGCGTGTGAATATCTGCGTTTCCCTTGTCAGAGGCCCCCACCAGAGCGCTATTTAGCGACATGCCCAAGTTTTAGGCATTGGAGTGTCTCCGCATGGACCCACTAGATGCTGTGGTAATAAAAGTACTTGGTGACATTTTTTATGCGGACCCAAGAAAAACCGGATAGCGGAAGCAGTCTAGCCGAGGCGCTTTGAGAGAACGGCTTAAAAAATGCGGCGGTATTGTTTGCTGTGGACCCCGGAATCGTCGGCAAATCCAATCGAGCCGGTATCGGGGTTACTGGTGTCGTTGAGGTCGATGCGGTAATGTCCTCGCACCTGTTCCATTGCCTCTTCGAACGGGATCGTCTGAGGATAGAGGTTGCCCGGAGCATGGGCTCCTCGAGCCAACGTGCCGACGACCTCCGGCGTCGCATATTTCGGATCGGAGAAGATATACAGGTCGGCGACGGCCTGATCCCCGAGTTTGTGTCCGGGGCTGGTAGCCGGGAGCATCGTCCCCAGGCTGCGATTGAGCCTGGCTTGCTTGAATTGTTTCAGGAGACCCACGACCTGGCTGGCTGTCACCTGAGCCGGCACCACGATGCTCATGGCATTAAACTCCGTTAAGGTCGAGTGGACCTTGTACATGACCGGAGCGGCATCCGGGTCCTCTGTAATAACCTGTGAAATCTCCGGGCCTGCAGCTTGTTTTTGTTTGCCGCTCGGAACCGCGAGATTGATCAACAGCCACATCACCAGAATCACGCCGAACAGCACGAGGAGCGGATGAAGTCCCGCCCGTTTGCCTTCTTCGTAGGGATTGTGTTCGTCCTTCATGGGCGGGTCCCTGTCCCTCCAAACGATGGAGGAAGGGGTGGGGTCGTTTCGGCCGGCTGAGTTGACGCCAGTCGTTTCGCCTCTTCCCAGTAGTGATCCATTTCCGTCAGGCTGAGATCATTGACCGCTCGTCCACTGCGCGAGGCCTGTTGTTCGATGAAATGGAAGCGGGATGTGAAACGGTTGGTCGTTTGCCGAAGCGACTCTTCCGGATTCACCTTGAGGCGTCGAGCAAGGTTGACTAATGAGAAGAACAGATCGCCCAGTTCTGCAGCCATCTCCTCCGTGGGTTGCGGCGTCGCGCCGGCGTCGCTGATGGCCTCGCGTAGTTCTGCGATTTCTTCATCCAGTTTGGCGAATACGTCGGTCAAGCCCTGTGGTCCCTCGGGCCAATCGAATCCAGCGCGCGCGGCTCGCACCTGAGTTTGATAGGCGCGTAGCAAGGCTGGAAGTGCCTGAGGAATGTCCTGGAGAAGGGATTCCGGCTTTCCCGCGTTCTTGCGCTCGGCACGTTTGATGTCTTCCCAACGATGGATCACCTGGTCGGAATTGAGGGTCGGCTCCCCGGTGGCGGTAGCCTCGAAGACATGTGGATGGCGACGTACCAACTTGTCGCCCAATTGTTGCACAACTTCGTCGATGGTAAAGGTGCCCTGTTCACTCCCGATTTGACTATGAAATAACACTTGCAGGAGCACGTCCCCCAGTTCTTCCTTCAATTTGACAAAGTCGCCCCGATCGATGGTGTCCAACGCTTCGTAGGTTTCCTCGATCAAGTACGGCTTGAGGGATTCGTGTGTCTGCTTTTGATCCCATGGGCAACCCCCCGGCGCCCGCAGCTGCGCCATGATGGCGACGACTCTATCAAACTGGTCGGACATTGCGTCACTCTCTTTCTGCCGTCACTCTAGCTGAGTTCATTCGCACCTTCAACGGGCCGGCCTGTCTTGCGCCCCTCCAAGGCCTATGGTAGGGTACGCCCCTGCAATTTCAGTCGGCTGATCGGAGGCATCATCATGGGTGAGGAACAGGACCAAGGATTCGTCATCCGCGACCGTCGTGGACGGAGTGAAGGCACGCCCCCATCGGGAGTCCCAACGCCGCCCTCTGAGGCTGTGCCATCGGCCCCTGAGACGCAGCATGAGCACGCCGATTCGAAAACATCGGCCGGCCATCTCCCTGTGAACTTTTCCTCCTTTGTGATCTCCATGGGAAGCTCGGCCTTGATGCTCATGGGCGAGCAGTTGGATCCTGGTCAGCCTGCGATGCCGCTGAATCTTCCGCAAGCGAAAGAAATCATCGATTTGCTTTCCATGCTGGATGAGAAAACGCGGGGCAATCTGACTGCAGACGAGCAAGTCGTGATGAAAGACATGCTCTACGCGTTGAGGATGAAATTTGTCAGCCTGACCTCCGGCAAATCGACGCTTCACACCCCGTAGTCCCGTGACCCCCTCCTGTATGCTACCCTGCTCCGCGCGGTCCCTCCCTCGCATGGTCGCGCCTGCTCCCGGCGCGACGTTTGCGTGATTGTGCTTCGATGGGGACCGCACTGGCCGGATGACTGTGCCCTTTTGAGACTCCTCTCGAAATTCGTTATAGTGATGCTGGATCCCGTGAGCAGGAGAAGCGCCGGAGCCTGATAGATGCCTGAATCGATGGACATGGCAAAGCTCGTTCCTCCTGGCGTGCTTCGTGACAAGGAGCCGTCTTCATCCTCGTCGGCCGAAAACGAGCGTCGAAAACGCCACGTTCGTCCGGTCTGGATTGTCTTAATTCTTTTACTGCCCTGCCTGGCCCTGACTTTCTACTATGCTCAGACGGCTATTCCGCTGGGTGAAGAGTCGGACTCCTTCCTGCCCAGCACGGGATACGCCTTTGTCCTTCTGCTGGTCAATCTGGATCTGATCGGCCTCGTCGTTCTGACGTTGCTGCTGTCCCGCAATCTCATCAAGGCCTATTTCGAACGACGGCATCGTCTCGTCGGATCAGGGTTTCGCGCCAAGCTGGTCGCCGCCTTCATCGGATTTTCACTCATTCCTACCGTCTTGTTGGCACTGGTGGCCAGCGGGCTCGTGAATAAGGCGGTCGATGTGTGGTTCAACGATCAAATTGAACATGTCATGAAGGATTCGTATGAAGTTGCGCGCATGCACCATGCCGGTCATGTGTCTTTGGCGATCAATAGCGCGCGAGCCATCAGCCATGAAATTTTCCGCGAAGAACTGCTGCTGGCTGAACAACGTGACTTGCTGGTCGCCGCGATCGCCCGCAAACGAGCGGAGTATGCGACGGCCGGGATTGAAGTATTTTCTTCGAAAATGGAGACACTGACTAAGTCGCTCGATCCTGAGGTGCCGGTTACGGTACTCGATCTGCCGATCGGCCAACTGGTGTTGCAGGTGATCAACGGCAAGCAGGAGCTCACGTCCGTCCAGGAGGCTCAGACGGGGCGCTTGGTGAGGGCCGGCGTGCCCATTGCCTCCAGCGTCCGCCGAGGGGAGATCGATGGGGTGGTCGTGGTAGATGCCTATGTGCCCGAATCCTTGCTGGGCAAGATGGAGAGTATCGGCCGCCAGTACGCCGAATACAAACAGATGAAGGCGATGAAAAACCCTATCAAGGCCGGTGCCTATCTGCTCGTGGCGGTCATTACGGTCATGATTCTGTTCAGCGCGACCTGGTTTGGGTTCTACGTGGCTCGCGGCATTACCGTTCCGATTCAGCGACTGGCGGAGGCGACAGAATCTATTGCGCAGGGCGATCTATCGGTGCGAATCGATGCGAAAGCAACCGATGAAATCGGCACCTTGGTCGCGTCGTTCAATCGTATGACCGCCGATTTGCAGAGCAGCAAAACGAAAGTGGAAGAGGCCAACATATCTCTTCGGCAATCAAACCTCGAGCTGGATCGCCGGCGCGCCTACATCGAAACGGTCGTGGATACGATTGCCGCGGGACTCTTGTCCATCGATCGGCAGGGAATCATTACCACGTTCAATCCTTCGGCCGAGCGCATGCTGGGGCTCTGGGCCGATCGGTTTCGGGGGCGGTCGGCCAACGAGACGTTCAAAGAATACAAATTGGACCTGTTTCAGTCCGTCTACGATCGTATGCTGAGCGACCAGCGGGACAATCTCGCGGTGGAAGGTCAGTTGGACTTACAGGGGCGATTCCTAACCATCGGGGTACACTGTTCCCGGATGAAGGATGAAGCAAACCGGGACCTCGGCTTCGTGTTGATCTTTGAGGACCTGTCGGAATTGATCAAAGCGCAGAAGGCGGCGGCGTGGCGGGAAGTGGCGCAACGCATTGCCCATGAGATCAAGAACCCTTTGACGCCTATTCAACTCTCTGCGCAACGGTTGCGGAAAAAGTTTCAGGACAAAGCACCGGACTTCGATCGAATCTGTGACGAGTCGACGCAGGTCATCGTGAATGAGGTCGCCGGCCTCAAACAAATGCTGGACGAGTTTTCAAAATTTGCGCGCATGCCGGCGCCGCACATGACGATGGGCTCATTGGACGACGTTGTCAAAGAAGTCGTCGCCCTCTATGAGAGCGCGCATCGCGAGATCGACTGTGTGGTGGAACTCGACCACGACCTGCCGTCGTTTAATTTCGATCGTGAGCAGATCAAGCGAGTCTTGGTAAATTTATGCGATAACGCTATTCACGCGATGAATCACAAAGGGCGCCTCTGGATCAAGACTCGCTACGACACGAAGCAGCATCGGGCGGTCGTGACGGTTGCGGACGAGGGGACGGGTATCACGCCGGAGGATCAAGAGAAGCTATTCGTGCCGTATTTTTCCCGAAAAAAGACCGGCACGGGATTGGGCCTGGCGATCGTGCGGCGGATCGTGACCGATCACGACGGCCAGATTCATGCGGGCAATCACCAGCCTAAAGGCGCCTTGTTTACGTTCGAATTGCCGGTATGACAGCGTTGATCGGCCAGTAGTGGAGAAATCATGCCTGCCTCGATTCTCATTGTAGATGACGAAGTATCGATTCTAAATTCCTTAAGCAGCATCCTGGAGGATGAAGGCTATGAGGTGAGTGTAGCCAAGAGCGGTGTCGAGGCGCTGAAGCTGTGCGCTGTGAATCCGCCGGAATTGATGATGTTGGATATTTGGATGCCCGAGATGGACGGTCTGGAGACGCTGAGACGGTTGCGGGAATTAGTCCCCAATACGCAGGTCATGATGATGTCGGGGCATGGGTCAATTGAGACGGCGGTCAAGGCCATTAAGCTGGGCGCCTACGACTACATTGAAAAGCCGCTGTCGCTCGAAAACGTCACGTTGCGCGTGAAACATGCGTTGGATCAGCATCGGCTTGAGCAGGAAAACCGTACTCTTCGCACCAAGGTGGAACGCAAGTTCGAATTTGTGGGGCGCGCTCCCGTCATGCAGCAGTTGAAGCAAATTATCGAAACAGCCGGTCCCACCAACAGTCGCGTCTTGATCGGCGGCGAGAACGGCACCGGAAAGGAACTCGTGGCCAGGGCCATCCATCAGCATAGCCCTCGAGTCGATCGTCCTTTTGTGGCGGTAAATTGCGCCGCCATTCCTGAAACATTGATTGAGAGCGAACTGTTCGGGCACGAGCGCGGGTCGTTCAGCGGCGCAACAGCTATGAAGCGCGGTCAATTCGAACAGGCCGATAGCGGAACCCTCTTCCTGGATGAAATCGCGGATATGAGCCTGAGTACGCAAGCGAAAGTGTTGCGAGCCCTCCAGGAACAACAGTTCACTCGGGTCGGCGGGACGAAATTGATCAAGGTGGATGTGCGGGTATTGGCGGCTTCCAATAAGGATCTCTTGAAGGAAATTAACAAAGGCGCCTTTCGGGAAGACCTCTTTTACCGACTGAATGTGGTGCCGATTGTCGTGCCGCCGTTGCGGGATCGTCGCGAAGACATTCCGCTTCTTGTGACACATTTCCTGCATGTGCATGCCGAAGAGCAAGGGCTGAAGATCAAACAGGTGCCGCCGGACGCCATGGACGTCTTCATGCAGTATGAGTGGCCAGGCAATATTCGCGAATTGCGCAACCTGATTGAACGACTCATGATCATGGTGCCGGGCCCGGTCATCGAAGCCTCGCATGCGTCGGTGGCCCTGCAAGTGCGCTCCCATCTGTCGGCCCCGCACCCGGTCGCAGGGGGGGCGCAACCGGGCAGTTCGCTCCTGAGCAGGCACTACGACTCGCTTCGCGATGCCCGTAATGCCTTCGAGAGAGAATTCATTGCGCGCAAGCTGCGCGAACATCACTGGAATATTTCCCGCACTGCCGAAGACCTCCAAATTGAGCGCAGCCACCTGCATCGAAAGATTAAGCTGCTGGATGTCGAGATGCGTCCGGAAAGCTAATAAGGCTGCTGAAAAAGGCCTGCAACTTGGTTCTCGGCTCGAAACAATCCTCAACGTACCCCAGGGTACGCCTCCGGTTCTTTCTCGCCTGCGGCCTTGTTGTAGGACCTTTTTGAGCAGCCTGGATCTTCCTCGGACTCCCGCTGTTGACCAAGTGTCTGTTGCATAGCTAAGATGCCGACCCTATGACTACCTACCGTGATGCCGGGGTCGATATCGATGCCGGTGATGAATTTGTCGAGCGAATTAAGCCGCATGTGCGGGCCACCTTTCGTCCGGAAGTGATGACCGATCTGGGCGGCTTCGGAGGCTTGTTCCGATTTCAAGCCAATCGCTATCAGGATCCGGTGCTCGTGTCGGGGACCGACGGCGTCGGAACCAAGCTCAAGATCGCCTTTCTCATGGACAAACATGACACGGTCGGCATCGACCTGGTGGCGATGTGCGTCAACGATATTGCCGTCAGCGGCGCAGAGCCGCTTTTCTTCCTCGATTACTTTGCGACCGGGAAACTGGCGTTGAATACGGCAGAAGCCGTCGTGCGTGGAATTTCCGACGGCTGTCGTCAGGCGGGGTGCGCGTTGATCGGTGGAGAAACTGCCGAGATGCCCTCATTCTATGCGGAGGGAGAGTACGATCTTGCCGGGTTTGCCGTGGGGGTTGTCGATCGATCGAGGATGATCGATGGACGCAAGATCGTGCCGGGGGATGCCATCATTGGACTGGCTTCGACCGGCGTGCATAGCAATGGCTTTTCGTTGGTGCGGAAGGTGCTTTTTGAACAGAGCAAGCTGACGGTCGACAGTGTGTTGCCGGAATTGGATGGAGCGCTGGGTGAGACGCTACTCACGCCCACGCGTATTTACGCCAAGCAGATTTTATCACTGGCGGAAGCCTGTCCGATCAAGGGAATTGCGCATATCACCGGCGGCGGAATCACGAACAACTTGCCGCGGGTTTTTCCGGCTCGATGCGGGGCGCGTATCCGTCGCGGAGCCTGGCCGGTGTTGCCGATCTTCCAGGCGATCCAGGATCGCGGAGTCGTCGCGCTCGACGAAATGTATCGGGTATTCAATATGGGCATCGGATTAATTCTGGTCGTTTCCCCGGAGCATGGCGACCTCGTTATGGCCAAGGCCTTGGAGTCGGGCGACCGAGCCTATTATCTTGGGGAGATGGTGGCGCAGCCGACCGATGAGGGTGTGGTGGAGTATGTCGGGTAGGCCGTCGCAATTGGTTCGACTTGGCGTATTGCTCTCTGGGCGAGGATCAAACCTCCAGGCAATTATTGATGCCATCGAGGGCGGCGCCCTGTCGGCTGAGATCGCGGTGGTGGTCAGCAATAAGCAGGAAGCCGCTGGCCTGGAACGCGCGCGGAAGCATGGGGTGCCTGTTGTATGGCTTGATCCGAAGCCCTTAGCAGGCAGGCCGGATAGTCGCGAGGCCTACGATCGGGCAATGCTCGATGTGTTGCGGAAATATGAAGTGGACCTAGTGCTCTTAGCCGGGTACATGAAAATTGTGACGGCTGTTTTGGTAGCCGCGTACGAGAATCGGATGATGAATATCCATCCTTCGCTGCTTCCTTCATTCCCCGGCTTGGACGTGCAGAAAAAAGCGATTGAACATGGATGTAAGATTGCCGGTTGTACGGTGCATTTTGTGACGGAAGGGGTGGACGAAGGCCCCATCATCGTCCAGGCTGCCGTGCCGATTGTCGAAGGCGATACAGCCGATGGCCTCGCCGCGCGCATCTTAGAACAGGAACACCGGATCTATCCTCACGCGATCCAGTTGTACGCTGAGGGACGGCTGCGCGTGGAGGGACGGCGGGTGATGGTAGCGGAGGCAGGATCCCCGATGGGTGGTTTTCACAATCCGGTATAACGCAGCCAGCGGATCTGCAAGTTGGTATGGAGACGCGTGCGTTGGTTGTGTATAATGCCGCGTGAGAAGTGTGGGGGGCTAGCTCAGTTGGGAGAGCACTACGTTCGCAACGTAGGGGTCGGGGGTTCAACTCCCCTGCCCTCCACCACCATCGTTGACAACCTTTGCGCCTGTCAATAACCGATCAAATGTGCCTGTTGCGGGGAAGCGATATCCTCGGTGGCCGTCCTCCCAGCTCCCGAGATCCTTGGCCCAGCGGTTTGCATCTATCGAGACCATATCCGCCAGTTCATCCAGCTTTCCCAATTCAATCAACAGCGTCTTCTTTCGTGCTTCTTCTGATATAGGGAATCGACCACGGAGCCTGTGCTTTTCCCGTTGGCAACCAACTCTACAAGGTGGTGGAGTCGGGATTGGGTCAATGACAACTCGTGCTCTAAAGCTTAACGATGATCAGGGAGTTTCTCCTGCTCATAGCGAATCCTTTCAAGGTCAGCTTTAACAGAGGCTTCAAGGACTTGCCCATCGAGTGCCTTAGTCATGGCATGTAAGATAGCCGAATCGAGAATATCTTGACGGACCTCCAGATTGATTGAGCAGATTGCGTCCCCTTGTTTTGTGATGATAAGCGCACTGGTAAACGGTGCGGACGTATCGTCGTTTCGTTGTACGCTTGGTCGCCACGATTGACCCGCCACACGCTGCGCACTTTTCGATACTGCTCAGAAGATAGAGTGATCGGCCATCTTCACCTGGGGGACGAGAAAGTAATTGACCATTTCCCTCTTAGATAGGCTCGTTGGTTTCGCGCTTTGTGCTGCTCGACTTGTTGCCAAAGTTCCTGAGAGATTATCCGCAGGTCAGGCGCGTCAAGACGAAGCCATTCCACTTCTGGCCGTTTGCGCTCCTTTCGGGTACCCCCGCGTTGAATGGTTTGTGTCGGATTCCAGAGGACAATGTCTCGGTAGAGATCCACGTTGCAGGATGTCGCGTCCGATCCGCTTCAAGACTCTAGCGATACAGGCAAAGCCGAACCCTGACGCAAATAGCTCGAATATTCCTACGACAGTCTTTGCCTGGAACTATGATCTTAAGAAGAACGATCCTTGCGCATGGAAAGTTGTGGATCGCTTTGGGGCTACATATCTGTTTGGCGGAACGGAGGATTCGCGCATGAATGCATACCGTGGGAGGGGAGGGAATCCTCTTACACCGCTCACCACGACTGGAGGAAAATAATGGCTTCTCGGATCGAGGATTACGGTCTCATTGGTGATATGAAGGGGGCGGCTTTGGTTTCACGAAGCGGTGATATCGATTGGATGTGCGTGCCCCGTTTCGACTCGGAAGCCTGCTTCGCAGCGCTTCTCGGCCGCGACGAGCACGGGCGATGGGGGATCCGGTCGACGACGATGGTTCGTAAGAGGGGACAGCGGTATCGAGGCGAGAGCCTGATCCTCGAGACCGAGTTCGAGTGCGACGGCGGCGCGGTCCGCATTATCGACTTCATGCCGCCGAACAGGGACCGGAGCGACGTCGTCCGAATAATACAGGGCCTGGCGGGCGAGGTCCGGCTTGAGATGATCCTCGAAGCGCGGTTCGGCTACGGCGCGAACCGTCCATGGGTGAGGCCGAACGACGGCGCCATGAGCCTAATTGCCGGGCCCGACGCGCTGCATCTGCGCTCCTCGGTCGAGGTGAAGATGACCGCCACAGGGGTCTCCGCTTTGTTCTCGATCAAGCAGGGGCAGACGGTCACGTTCGTCGCGAGTTGGGCTCCCTCGGATCGCGGTCTACCGGAGGCGATCGACCCGAGCAAAGCGCTGGCGCAGACCGAGGAGTATTGGCGCGACTGGGCAGGCCGTTGCACTTATCAGGGGCGGTGGCGCGACGAGGTCCTTCGCTCGCTCCTCACGTTGAAGGCGCTCACCTACGCGCCGACCGGCGGGATTGTAGCGGCTCCAACGGCCTCGCTGCCAGAAGAAATCGGTGGCGTGCGGAACTGGGACTATCGGTACTGCTGGATCCGCGACGCGACCCTCACCCTCCAGGCGCTCCTCGTGGGCGGTTATGCGGACGAGGCCTTAGCATGGCGCGACTGGCTCGCGCGCGCTGTGGCGGGCGATCCCGCGCGCCTCCAGATCATGTACGGCCTGGCGGGGGAGCGCCGGCTCACCGAGTTCGAGCTCCCATGGCTCCCTGGGTATGAGAAGTCCCGGCCCGTGCGCATCGGAAACGGTGCCTGTAACCAGTTCCAACTCGACATGTACGGTGAAACTCTGGGCTGCGTCTACGCCGCCCGCAAGGCGGGGCTCCCGCCGAATGAGGAGGCCTCGCGTCCGCTGTGGGCCCTCGTTGAGCACCTGGAGAAAGTTTGGCAGCGGCCCGACGAGGGAATTTGGGAGGTGCGCGGTGGGGGGATGCGCCACTTCACCCACTCGAAAGTCCTCGCCTGGGTCGGCGTAGATCGCGCGATCCGCCTGAATGAGGAGTTTGGCGTCGGCGGGGACGAGTGGCGGTCCATGCTGCCGCATCTGCGCGCGCTTCGCGAGCGAATCCACGAGGACGTGTGCGACCGTGCGTGGAATGAGGGCATTGGCGCCTTCACTCAGTCGTACGGCGTCGAGGTGCTCGACGCAAGTGTGTTGATTATCCCGCACGTCGGGTTCCTTCCGGCCGACGATCCCCGCATGGTCTCGACGGTGCGTGCGATCGAGAAGCAGCTCATGCGCCGAGGCTTCGTCCAGCGGTATGCCCCCGAGCTCGGCCTCGATGGACTGCCCGGTGACGAGAGTCCGTTCCTGGCCTGCAGCTTCTGGCTCGCCGACAACTTCGCATTACAGGGAAGATTAGACGAAGCGGAAGAGCTGTTCCAGCGGTTGCTGTCTATCAAGAACCATCTGGGTCTGCTCGCCGAGGAGTACGACCCCGTGGCCAAGAGGCAAATTGGCAATTTTCCGCAAGCGTTCTCGCACCTTGCATTGATCACCACGGCCCACCTTATCGAGAATAGAGGGGATCCGGCGGCGCTGGCCCTGAGTGGCGACTTTCCCATGAACAGCCGGCGTGCATCCGCGAAGAACTCTGCAAAGAAGGCCGACGTATAGCGACAAAAAGCAGGAAGCTCCTCTGCATCGTAGGCAGCTCACTTTCCGAAGCCCGCCGCCGAAGACAGGACGGGACGACTGCTTGCTCTGCCAATCTATCCCAACATCGCGGCATTCTGTTCGGCGATCTATGTCCCAGGAGCCGTTGCACCTTGTACCAATCCACTCCGGCCTGGACCATTTGCATGGCACGGGTATGGCGAAGATCATGGAAATGGAACTCCATCTGAAACGTTGGCTCTTTCATTTCCGACACCCATTCTTATCGAGTGCTTGCGTATGCCATGGTCTTCCCTTAGGATCGCGGCAGGAAGCACCCACGTATGCCCCCTAATAAATCGCCCACAGAAGGAAGCCTTACTGTTGCTGCTTTGATTGTGTTAGGGCTCGTGTTTGCCGGACACTGGATCGCCAACTATGTGCAGAACGACAATCCATGGGCTATCACGCCCTGGTATGGCGGCGCCGCAGCGCTCATCATCATGATGGGTTTTTTCACGAACCTGCGTCGCGGAGGCAGCTAAGATGAAGGGTCTCGCCGACCCATCCTCTTGTCGTCCAGAGTTGACTCTCCAACCTGCGGTTTAGGAAATCGTCTCCGGGACCGAGCCTTTTCAAAATCGTCCTACTTCCATTCCTAATCCGTTGGTCGGATGTATAGGCTACCAGAGCCACCCCTTAGATTTTCTAGCGGGGCAGAGATGCTAACGGCGGTTGGGTTGGTTGGCCTGCACCACTTTCAATGATCACTGTATGCTCTCCGTGCTAGAGGCCATTCCTGCGGTCTAGGCTGGTTTGCCTTAGGTGCATCTTTCTCGATTAGGTCACAGGGAGGGGGAATCTTCGGAACAGACCGGAACCAGCTGACCTCCGTTTTACGTTTCCCCCATCAAAGCTTTGACTACCAGATCAATTGCCTCGGCCCACAATGTATATCACGCGGACTGAGGTGCAGAAAGGAACGTATCCCCAATGTCCAAATAACGGATCCCCTGCCATCGGCAATGTGGCTGAAATATGGCATTAGCAGCGGGTGGTCTCATTCCTGGAGAGCTGTCGGAGCTTTCCCCTGACGGAAAGATCCAAGCAGAAGGAGCTTGCTGTCGGGAAAGGGCGCCAATAAACATCGCATGTCTCATCGTAAAGGCGGTTGCGGGGCTGCGGTTGTCCAGATCCATCCATTCGTGTGTGTTCGGTAGTCGTAGCACGATCAGACTTGATGCAAGCAGCCAGAAAATGTGCAGCGCGGACTGTGATAAGAGGACGTTGATAGGGAAGACTGTCCAGCGGTCGAAGGCAATGCGGTACCCGGCGGCCGAGCTTTGGCATTGAACCTGACCGCAAAATAACTGGTGATGACGGAGGATGGGCGCGGTAGTCTGTGCCGGAGGGCAGGCGCTATCGTTTGTACTCAACCGTAACTCGGACGAGAAAATCCCGCAGATGTTCCTGTTGATGCTGTAACGTGTCGAAGTCTTTGGCCAACGCAGCCTCCTCAAGGTGATGACCGATCGTACTAATCTGATCAAAGCCATATCCGCCGCCATCGCCCTTCATGCGATGGCCCAGAAGACGAATGGTGGTCAGGTCACCTTGCTTGAGACAGGCTTCAATCGTTGTGAGGTCGCGTTGTCGATTGGCGAGAAATCCCGGCACAATCGCTGCCAGGTCGGGATCAATTCGGACGACAATTTTCTCTCGGTGGGCATCGGGGCGCGCCTGTGTCATTGAGGGCCGGTCCTTTCGAAGGCTGCGAGCAATTCAAGAAGCGTGATTCGTTTGAGAGGCTTGGTCATGTGGGCGTTGCAGCCCGCCTCGAAAATTCTCATGGCTTCTTCCTTGAGCGCCAATGCCGTCAGCGCCACGATTTGAACCGGGGGCAGATCCTGCTCCTGTTCCCACTTGCGAATGGTTTTCGTGGCGGTCAACCCATCCATGACCGGCATCTGCATATCCATGAAGATCAGGTCGTAGTGTCCGTTCTGAAACTTCGCGACTCCGATCTGACCGTTATCTGCCAGATCCAATCGATGGGGAGTATCCTTGAGATAAGATTTGATCAAGACTTGGTTGTCCAGCGAGTCCTCGACGAGGAGGATTCGCAGGGGCTTGCATGAGGGCGCCGTCGGTGGTCGCTGATGCTGGGAGGTAGTCAAAAACGCACTCTGGCTGCGTCCGAGAGCGATACTGATCGTTTGTTGGAGGTCGGATCGCCGGATCGGCTTGACCAAATATCCGCCCAAGCCGAGATCGTAGGTTTTGGCAATGTCGTCGGCCCACCGATCAGACGCCAACATAATGATGGTAAGCCCGCTGAGTCGATGATCGGCACGAATACGCTCGATGACCTCAAACCCATCCATTCCCGGCATTCGACAATCCAGTAGCAAGAGACCAAAAAGCGTCTTCGAGATCAGCGACTGCTGCAGCAGATCCATCGCCTGTTCTCCGCTGTCAGCTTCTTCCACGAAGGCGCCCCACCCGAAAAGTGTTTCGCGAAGGATCAACCGATTGGTCGGGTAATCATCCACTACCAAACAACGCAGCCCTGTGAGGTTCGGTGCGATGGCCGGCTTGGGTATCGATGGGGCCGTCTGTATGCCGAGCCGAACGAGACAATGGAAAGTGCTGCCTTCGCCCAGTGTGCTTTCGGCCCAGATTCGTCCCCCCATGAGCGTGGCCAGTCGTTGTGAAATCGAGAGTCCCAGGCCTGTGCCGCCGTATTGGCGAGCAATGGTGCTATGGGCTTGCGTGAAGGTGTCGAAAATGGTCTTCAACTTGTCCGGAGGTACTCCGATCCCGGTGTCCGTAATCGAGAATCGAATGACGCCTGCTTCCTGACAGTCGGGATCGTTGGTGACCGTCATGACCACCGAACCCATCTCCGTGAATTTGATTGCATTCCCCAGCAAGTTCAACAGGATTTGGTACAGTCGATTCGGATCGCCGATGAGATGGCAGGGCACATCGGGGGCCAGGTGCGAGACCAGTTCGAGCCCTTTTTCATTGGCGCGAAGCGCCAGCATCTCACTCGCCTTGTCGATCAGCTCGGAGAGATCGAAATCGATGGTGTCCAGGTCTAAGCGACCCGATTCGACTTTGGAGAGGTCGAGAATATCGTTGATGAGGCTCAAGAGACTTGCGCCGGCGCGGCGAAAGATGCGCAGATACTTTCGTTGCTCAGACGTGAGTGTGGTTTCCCAGAGCAGATCGGCCATGCCGATGATGGCGTTCATCGGGGTCCGGATCTCGTGACTCATACTGGCGAGAAATTCGCTTTTGGCGCGATTGGCGACATCGGCGGCGTCTTTCGCGGTCTGTAGTTCCTCAACACGACGCTGCAATTCGTTCGAGACACGTTGCAGAGCGCGTTCGGCGCGCCGCCGTGCGGTTTGCTCGCGTTGCAGTGCTGTGGGCGGACGAGAGGAAGCGCGGGAAACGGGTTTTGATGATGCTGTCGTCCTTGGCCGGGGGTGCGCGGTGCGTTTCGCCATATCCTGGTCCGGTCGTCTCCAGCCTTCGTGCCAGCTTGCCCGCAGGTGGTGTGGAGTGCGGAGTCGCGTTGGCGTCCGCAGGAGGAGGTCAGTCCTTGTGAATGTGATGCACGAGGGTCAGCACTCCGGCCTGTTTGGCGCGATTTCGTCCTTCTTGCTTGGCTTGATACAGCGCTTGATCGGCAGCCCGTGATGAGATCGGTCGGTGCGGCTGATCGGTCGGGAACGTGCTCGCGAAGCCGAGACTGATGGTCACGGGATCTCCATTGGGGTGTTTCATCTCGGCTTCGCTGAACTTTCCGTCTGAGTGTATCCGCGACCTGGGCCGCGCCGTCCACCGTGGTTCCCGGCAGCACAATAACGAACTCGTCTCCTCCATATCGCGCGACCAAGTCGCCAGGACGATTCACATGGCTCCGAATATGACAGCTGTGCCACCTGTCGGAGACATTCGTCGCCGGCCTGATGGCCATGGCTGTCGTTATAGGTCTTGAAGAAATCGATATCGAGCATAATCAGCGAGAGGGGAGTCGATTCGCGCGCGGCTCGCCGCCATTCCTGGTCGAGGAAATCGTCAAACTGCCGCCGGTTCGTAATCCCGGTCAGGCCGTCGAGGCAGGAAAGACGCAGCAACATCTGATTGGCTTCCTGCAGTTGGCGCATGACCTCAAGGAGCTCTTGCTCGCGTGCCCGTCGACGCTCGATTTCATGCACGAGGCGCAAGCACGCAGCGGACGCGTGTGAGGAGCTCGATTTTACTGAGCGGTTTGGCCACATAGTCAATCGCGCCTGCGGCAAACGCGAGCTGCAGGTCGACCGGATCTGTCTTGACTGTGGCCATGATGATGGGGATGTCACGATATCGTTCGACGGCCTTAATCTGCCGACAGGCTTCGATCCCGCTGGTGGTCGGCATGAGGATGTCCATTAAAATCAGATCGACCCGGACTGGCCAGCGGCTTGCCGCCGTCGAGCCCCAGAAGACGAAACGCTGCTGCGGCGGATTCCGCGACGAAGGTGTCTTCGTAGCCGGCATTCGAGAGGATGGATTGCATCAACAGGCGATCGTCCGCCGAATCATCGACGATCAAGATACCCATGGCAACAAGTCTCCCTGAGAGGTGTGTCGTAGAGGGGATGCTAGCAGCTAGTCTGTGTAAACACCAGGGTAAAGCTTTTTGATGCAGGGGGTACAGAGCCCGTGACTGAATTCGGCTTCCGAATGTTGTTGAATGTATTCCTCCAACTGTTGCCAGAAACCTTGGTCGTTTCGAATCTTCTTGCAGGACGCGCAAATCGGCACAAGGCCCTTCAGGACTTTCACCTCGCGCAAAGCCTGTTGGAGCTCCGCGTTGCTGCGCCGTAGTTCCCCCTCGCGGGCTTTGCGGCAATCCATTTCTTTCTTCAGCATGAGGGCGGAATTCACCCGTGCCAGGAGCTCCACGCTGTTGACTGGTTTGGTGATGAAGTCCATGGCGCCGGCCGAAAAGGCTGCCTGGAGGTTGTCGAGATCTGTTTTCGCGGTGACGACGATGACAGGAATATCCCGCAAAAGATCCAAGCTCTTGATGTGGCGTGTGGCGGCGACGCCGTCAATGCCAGGCATGAGACAGTCCATGAGAATGAGGTCGATGGAATGTGGAAGATCCGATGACGAGGGGTGCGTGATCCCCAGCGCGTCATAGGCAGCGGAGGCTGAATCCGCAACTAGAAGATCCTGATAGCCGGCTTTTCTGAGAATCGTGCTGAGCAAAAGCTGCTGGTCCGGCGAATCGTCAACAACTAAAATCTTCATCTGCGGACCCTATTCGATGAGTGGCTTGTGGGACGTCGAAACATGCCGAGGGATAGTCTGGATCGTCGGCATTCTGTGGAGCGACATCTACATGGCGCCCGGCGAGATCTGTATCGGCAGAATCGAATGAGAGATTGAATCTAGCTGGTGGAGGGGTTATCGCTGGAGCGCCGCTCTCACCAAATCACTGACAACTTTGCCGTCGACGGATTGGCCGGCCAAGCGGGCCATCACGGCTTTCATTACCTGACCCATGTCCTTCAAAGACGATGCGCCGGATTCTTTGACCGCGGCCTCCACGACCCGTGCCACCTCTTCGGAGGAGAGGGCGGCGGGAAGATAGGCCTCAATGATGGTGATTTCCTGCCGTTCCTTCGTCGCCAGGTCTTGCCGGTTGCCCTTCTCGAACTGCTCGGCCGCTTCTTTTCTCTGCTTGATCAGCGTGGTCATAATCCGGCTCATTCCGGCATCGTCCAGATCTTGCTTCAGCTCGACTTCCTTGTATTGCACGGCGGCCTTGATCATGCGGATCACGTCCATGCGGAGTTGATCTCTGGACTTCATCGCCGATTTCAAATCTTCGCTTAACCGATCATGCAATGACATGGAATTCCTTTCAGATAGACGCCTACCGTCATGCAGAATAACTGCTTTGCCAAAAGCAGTCAACGAGATCGGGCTGACATCTCTTGCGGAAGGGGGCGCCACGTGACGTCGGGCGTGGCGTTTTCATCTTGAGCGCAGGTGAAGACTATCCCATAATGTAGCGCCTACGAGGGGGATGAACGTGACTGCCATGAAAGGGGAGCAGCGTATGGATAACAAAGGTGTAGGGATAGGAACAAACATTCGGTTCAAGGGAGTTGTCTGCGGCCTCATCGCAACTGCCGTGCTGGTCGTGGCTTGCGCGAGCGAAAAGCCGAAACCGATGGGCCAGCCCTCTTCGGAGCAGGTGAAAGGGAGTGCGGATCGCGCCTTTGATAAGCTCAAGCAGGAAGAGAGGGAGCGTAAGGCGGCAGGAATGTAACTTGCCTAGGCTGGCATATTTGTCATCGGTCAGGTCGGGTTTCGCCAGGGCCAGCGTGCGGCAAGCGGTTTGACCAGCGGAAGTTCCCATACCAACCGTCGATGAGGCGGCGGGATGAGATGACGCGGCTCACCGAACGTCCCCAATAGAGTCACGGAGATCAGCAATCGCAACGCACCGGAGAGGCAAAAGACGAACGGCAGGTTGGATGCCGGTGTCACTTCCCACAGACCTAGCGAGAGCTGGGTCGGGATAATGGTCGCGAGCCAACTACCAGTCAAGGCTCCGACACCCCATCCGACCGCATTCATCGCATTGGCAAGCGCCACGCCCCGCGTGCGTTCCTCGGGCCGGAGCGAGTCGAAGACATAATTCTGTAGTCCCAGTGATAATCCCGCCCATATCACGCCGCCCCCAAAATTCCAGATCAACAGAAACACATAGTGATCACTCAGCAGATAGCCCATCGGCAGCAGCGGCACGGCCAGTCCGGTGACTGTCAGCATTGTTTTATTGCCATACCGATCGCCGACTTGCCCCCATGCGGTGAGGGTGAGGAACTGTGCAGAGATGCTGCTGGCCATCCATCCGGCATACTGCAGATAGCTCCAGTGCAGATCTCGTAGCAGGTAGACGACAAAGAACGGACCTGAAACGAGCACAGCAAAATGCATCAACCCAGAAAACAGCAGGAAGTAGCGAAAGTCGGTCGTCGCACTTTCAACAAGAAAATGCCAAAAGCCCTTCGGGGCCTCGACCTGGTGCGTCGGGACTAACGTTGAGATTTTAGTCTGGCACCGCGTGGCTCCCATTCGCGCGGCCGCGGCACTTAAAAAAATCACTACGAACCCGAGCCAACTGATCCCCCATTTCTGGCCGAGCGTCAAGATCGTTCCCGCTACTCCCAAAGCCACGAAGCTCGTTAGTGCCGTGATGCGAGCTCGATGAGCGAAGTAGGCTCCCCGGCCATTCGGTTCGACCAAGTCAATCAGCAAGCTGTTCCACGCAGGGGTCGGGGCCTGTCCGAACGCGAAATACAGCATGGCGCATCCGATAAGAAGCCATGGGCCATGTTCAGGTATGAGCAGGGGGAGTGCGAGGAGCGGAAGCCAACAGAGGGTCTGTCCCCATCCGCCGGCGAAAATGAGCTGGCCGGGTGTACGGAGGTACCGAAGGAGTTTCACCGACGACAGCTGCGCCACCATCCCGACCAATTGGGGTAACGCGGAGAGGATACCGATGTGAAATGGCGAAGCATGCAAAAGCAAGGCAAAGGCTGCGAAATAGGTTTCTCCCCCGCCTTGCGCCGCTGCCTGAAAGGCCGCATCGCGAACGCCCTGTTGTCGGCTCAGAGCCTTGGTGTCTTGTTCGAGCGAGGGATCTCGACCGCATGAGGATGCCGTCGTTGAGATGTGCCTGTCGGCAGGTGGCTGATTCATAAGGCCATGCAGTGTTTAAGAGCTGACTGACAGATGTGTAGGGTACGGGACTTTGAGGATCATGAGGATTATATCAGAGCGCCGGTCCACTTCTGGTGCGTCAGCGCTTGGCGCCCGGTTGACCCCTTGAGCAACAGTGAGTACGATATTCACATGGATCTCAAGATGACATGGCCAGGCCCCACCCGGTCCGCCTATGGCGCATGGTCAATTTTCCGACTCATGTCAGGGCTCCTTGTGATGGTTGGGTTGGGGTTATCGAACACGACGGTGGAAGGGCGTGATCTGATGGTCCCGAAAGAGCAGGCGACCACGGAGTACGAGCCGACCGAGGCACCGTCCCTTGATGTGCAACGCAAGGGCGTTCCGCAGTCGCTCTTTACCTGGATCAAGATGGCGCGCGGCTATGAGGTGGAGTGGGATTCGTTTGGACGAAAGGGGTGGTATACGCAGGACCCTCGTCTCAAACCGGTGGACCCGGATACAAGCCTGTTCACTTCTGACACTCCCGCGGTCTACATTGTGTTTGAGGTCGCCCCGCTTGAAGACCCGGCGCAGTTTGCCGCGCAGGTATTTCCCGTGGGAGCAGACGGCAAGACCAGTGACACCGTGATCGTGCGTGATAGTCTGGAGGTCCCAGGCCATGAGCGGTATGGATTCTTGGAGCTGAAAAAGCCATCGGAACGATGGCCGTTAGGAACATACCTGGTCAAAATCTACATTACCTCCCTCGGGCAGCAACCCTTCCATGCCGTCAATCAAGTCGGCACTATGCATTTTTCAGTGACCGACCAACCGATGTCGAGTGCCCCACCTACTTCACCGGATTCCACGACACGTTGAATATCGCCCGCCGCTTGGTCTAACGTGCAGCACCGTGTGCTCTAGCCGAGCGCAACGCTGGTCAAGTGATTTTACCCAGGAGCAGGTGCATGAAGGAAACCGATGCGGAGAAGTTGGCGTTGTTATATGAGCGTTTTCGGGATGTCTGTTTGGTCGAGAAGGAAGTGTGGACGGAAATCTATATGCCCAGGACTTTCAAAGACGGGACTGCCGTGAGGACGAACATTCAAGACCGGTACCACGTCGTGATCGATGATCAAGCGGTAGAGGATGCCTTGGAGGCGAACATCCCTCTTGGACAGGCCGCGTTAGGAGCGGCCATCCAAGAGTATCGAGCCCACATAAGTTTTGAGAAGCAGGCGTAGAACAGCGTCAGCTCTTCGCGAGGAATCGCTCCACATCCTTCACAACCTCATCGGCCAACGGTTTCGTCCGGTGGTTATAACGGGCCACCACGTTGCCGGACCGATCCACCAAATACTTTTGAAAGTTCCACTCCACTTCACCGGGGAATGGGCTTTTTTCCGTGAGGTATTGGTAAAGAGGGTGTTTGTCGCCGCCTTTGACGCTGATTTTGCTGAAGAGCGGGAACCCCACACTATACTTCGTCAGACAGAAACCTTTGATCTCTTCATTGGTCCCCGGCTCCTGCTGGCCGAAGTTATTGGCTGGGAAGGCGAGAATTTCAAAGCCCTTGGCTTGGTAAGCTTCGTACATGGTTTCCAGGTCCGTATATTGGGGAGTATTGCCGCACAAGCTGGCGGTATTGACGAGCATGATGACCTTCCCCTTAAATTGACTGAGTGAAACCGGTTTCCCGTCGATATCGTTCAGGGTGAAATCGTAGACATTTGGGGACTGAACAGCCATAGGTTTTGCTCCTTGCTCTGCCGATCCGACTTGCCCAACGCCCGTGAAGGCGCCGAGTCCGAAACCTATGATAAGCCCGCCGACGAGCACGTTCCAGGAACAGCATGGTCGAGAGGACGGCATGTGATGACTCCTTGGTTAGAGGCGTTGCAATGCCTCGACGCGCTCCTCAATCGGAGGATGGGTGGCCAGTAAATGCATAAAAGCCGACGTATTACCGGAGATTTTCATAGTCGCTAAGGCGTCGTGAGTCGAATACTCGAACTGGGCACGGTTCACCCATCGGTCGATCCCCTGCAGGGCGTTGATCATCGACTGCTTTCCGTAGACTTTGGCTGAAAAGGCGTCTGCGGCAAATTCCCGGCGGCGAGAATGCCAGCTGATAACTAGCATGGCCAATACCGACAACACGACTTGCAAGAAGAGGTAAACGACGAAGCCCAGGATTGGATTACCGCTCTGGGCCTCCTCGCGATCGCCTCCTTGCGGCTGGGCGACCATCTGGTACACAAAGTTGCTGATGTAGTGCACAAAGGTGTTCATCAAGCCGGCGAGCACCGTCGTGGAAAACATGTCGCCATTGAAGACATGGCCCATTTCGTGGGCGAGAACAGATTTCACCTCATCCTCGCGCAGATTTGCGAGCAGGCCGGTTGACACGGCAACCATCGCAGAATTTTTGGTTGGCCCAGTGGCGAAGGCGTTGGGATCCGCCGACTCGTACACCCAGACCTCCGGCATCGTGATATGCAGGCGTTGGGCAATCTCCTGCACGGAGCCGTAAATCACCTGTTCAGCGTTCGTACGAGGATGGATAATCTGAGTGCAATCCAGCATGGCCCGGGCCATCTGTTTGGAGAAGAGTAAGCTGATAAAGGCGCCGCCGAAGCCGATCACAAGAGACCAGACCAGTAGCTCTTGGCTGAACGCCCCGCGGACATCAATGCCGAACGACGGCAACACCACATTCACCAACACCCTGACGGTAATCGACAGGGTCAGGTAGATCAGCACGTTCGCAATGAGAAGCAGCCCGATACCCTTCAACGACTTCATGTATGTCCTCCTTAAAAACCCGTTCTCCTCACTCCTTCATGCTAGGGAAGGAGCGGACCTTGGATGTCATTATACCGAATGCCCAGCCCATGTGCTGTCGGGAAGCAGTTACACATGGGCGATTCGTCATCCAGTAGAGCAGATAATACCATGTTGCCATTCAGTCAAGACAGGATCCCGAGGTCTACTGAGGCACCTTCATAATGTCCATGTCGGCGCCATAAACAAGATCTGCTAATCTGGCGGTCGGTTGACCCGCTCTGCCCCTTCTGCTAGAAAAGACGAATGAATGCAGCCCTGTTTTCTCTTCGCGCGAGCATGCTTGCTGCACTCCTGATGTGGCCTGCGCTTGCGACGGGGGCTGATCAGGCGCCCCAAGTCCCTCCGCTACAGGTACCGGTTGATCTGCTGGATGGCGTTCAACGAGCCACCATCATTTTGGACAGCTATTCCTACACGCCTAGTCATCTGATCGTGCAGGCAGGAAAGCCCGTCGAGCTGCTCTTGACCAGCATCACGACCATCACTCCGCATAACTTCCTATTGAAGGGTGACGCCGCAGGGTTGTCGATCGAGCGAGATGTGGGGTCTGGCCGAACCGTCACCGTACAATTCACGCCCATGAAACCGGGCATCTACACCTTCTATTGCGACAAGAAATTGTTGTTCTTCCCCAGCCACCAAGAGAAGGGCATGGAAGGCACATTGGAAGTCAGATAAGAAGGTTGCTCCACGTCTATCGACTCCGCAAGACACGAACTCCTCCACGGCATCCTTAAGCAGGTTTCCCGGTCTTTTTACCTGACCCTCAACGTGCTGCCGCGGGATGTGCGCGACCAGATGGGACTGGCCTATCTCTTCGCGCGTGCCGCCGACACCATCGCCGATACGGACCTGATCGGTCGCGAAGAACGGCTCCGATATCTTAACGAATTTCGAGCGCAGTTCACTGCTCACGATGGGCGGCGAACGGATGTGCAGGGGATTCAGGCGGCGCTTGGTCCCCATCAAACCAATTCTGCCGAGCGTGTACTGCTGCAGCGCCTGGACGAGTGTTTGGTCCTGTATGACGGGTTCGATCCAGGCGATCGCGAGCGGATTCGATGGCTGATGAGCGTATTGCCGGACGGGATGGCGATGGACCTGACCCGTTTTCGCGGCGAGTCAGCGCAGGAGCTAACGGCCCTTCACACATTGGATGAGCTGGATCAATACACCTATTACGTCGCCGGGTGTGTCGGCGAGTTCTGGACCCGGATGGTTTGTGCCCACCGACCAGCCATGGCCCGGTGGGATGTCACGCGCATGTCGGCTATGGGCGTGCGCTTCGGCAAGGGTCTCCAGCTCACCAATATTGTGAAGGATATTGCTCGGGATCTCCACCGTGGCCGCTGTTATGTGCCGGAACCGCTCCTTCACGAGGCAGGGCTCACACCGTCGGACTTGCTCAATCGAAGCAATCTGCCGAGGTTTAGGCCGGTCCTGAATCGACTGATCAAACTTGCCATGGAACATCTAGACCAGGGGTGGATGTACACGATGGCGCTGCCACGTTCAGAAATCCGTCAGCGGTTGGCCTGCATGTGGCCGATTTTGCTGGCCGGAGAAACGCTGAAGCGCGTGGCGGGGGCTTCCGACCTGCTGGACCCGGCCGTCAATGTCAAAGCGCCGCGCTCCGTGGTCTATCGCGTGCTGGCGCTCACCACACTCACTGGGGGCTGCGGTTACGTCGGCACGGCCTATTGGGGGCGGCTGCGGAAGCAAATCCTCTAGACGCGTAGACGCCTTGACCCGTCGACTCTGCGGTATAGTTGTGGAGCAGGGGAGGACTTGCGGATGGGAATGATTCGACGGACACACACGACATGGAGGCAACGGGTCGCAAGAACGCAGGCCATCATGTCGGCGGCCTGGCAACTCTTGAGGGAACAGAAACAACTCCTGCTGCTTCCTATTGCCTCGTCAGCCTGTCTGCTTCTGCTTACTGGCGCCTGGGCGATTCCCGTCATTCTAGAGGCCTTCGCAGGTACGTCGCGATCGGACTCCGCGCGACTGAGCGAGGCATGGTCTTCACTGGGGGCGTTTCTGTTCTATGTGGTGACGTACGGGATCGGGATTTTTTTCAACGCCGCGCTGGCGATCTGTGTTTTGCGAAAACTGGCGGGAAAGCCCGTTTCGATTCTTGATGGTGTGCGCGAAGCCGGCGCACTTTTCCCACAGATACTTGGCTGGGCGCTGCTGTCGGCAACGGTGGGCGTGGTCCTGAGAACGATCGAACGCCGGTCGGGGTTTATCGGCGGGGCTGTGACGAGCCTGCTCGGTTTTGCGTGGACCGTCGTGACGTTTCTGGTTGTGCCGGTTTTAGTTGCGGAGCAAAAGGGTCCGCTGGAGGCGGTGCGGGAATCTGCGCAGTTGTTGAGGCAGACGTGGGGGGAAGACCTTCTCGCCGGCATGGGGTTTGGCGCCCTGTATTTCATCTGGTCGATACCAGGAATGATTACCTTCCTACTAGGCGCGAGCATGATCACGTCCCACCTTCTTATTGCGATCGTCATCATGGCTCTGGCGATTCTGTACTTTCCGTTGCTCGTTCTCGTGCTCTCCACCCTGTCGACTATCTTCGATGTTGTCCTTTATCGGTACGCGAAGTTAGGCACGATCACGCCTGGCTTCGATCGCGAGCTGCTGGAATCCTCGTTCATTCGCAAGGCAGTGTGAAATTTTGTCAGGGAACAAGGGCCGAAAGAATTTCAGAAGGCATGATAAGGGTAGTTGGCGACATCACCCTGTCCGACGGGCAGCGCTTTTCCCGCTATTTTTTCTGCGGCTCCAGCAGTTTCTCGCCCTTCTTGAAGACTGCATAAATCGCCTGCGATGGGCAGGCGTCCAAACATAACCGGCAGCTTTCAAGGCAACGGGAAGGGTCGAACTTATAGGGCGGCGTCGAGAGCCACGCGCTGGTCGGGCAAATGGGGACGCAAATAGCTTGATGGGTGCAACGATCGGGATGACGGACGAGATGATCGCGAATGACCAGCATGGGCTTGACTCCTTCGAAGAGACCTTGCGAGAAGATCTCGAACATGTTTCTTTCAGGCAGACTGCTCACTTCCACTCCTCGACCAGGTCTTTCAGCCGGTCCTTCAATTCCGGGATCTGTTCCATATTATTGCGGATCGCCCCGAGAATATTTTCCAGACGCGCCGAGCGTTGAGCCTCTTTATCTTTTTTCACCAGTTGATCATACCCGACATAGGCCTCGCGGTGTGTGGGTTCGAGGTACCGGCGGCTTACTTGCAGGGCTTCGCCCAATTCGTACGGCTCCGCCGTCAATGGCGGGGCGACGATCAATGAACCTTCGGTGAAGACCACGGCCGCGGCTCCTGCCTTGCTCTTGAGCGGCGTGACGGCTTCAATTGTTTTTCCAACGAGCTGCTCCCAATGGTGAAGCAGAGCGGGAAAGGTTTTGATGTAGGCCACTTTTTCCATATTGGCCTTCCATTTTTCGTCGGCTGGCATAGAGACCTCGCGAGATGGAACGGGTGGCGCTGGAGTCACACTTTCAATGGAGAAAGGAGCGGGGACGACTGATGGGGCATGAGGAGTCGTTCGACGAGTTCTCCCTTGAGGATGTGACGCTCCATGATTTCTTTCACGTCCGCCTCGGACGTGACGCGGTACCACACGCCTTCGGGATAGACCACCACGCTCGGCCCTTGGGCGCAATAATCGAGGCAGCCCGCTTTGTTGGCGCGAACGATCCCTTTGAGGTTGAGTCGCTTCGCCTCTTGTTTGAAAAAGGCGTGCAGGGCTTCAGAACCGAGCTTCGAGCAGCTGCCTCGCGGATCGTCGGGTTCCCGCTTGTTGGTACAGACGAAAATATGTCGCTGGTAGCCTGTCATGCGATAGATCCCGTCATTGCAGTCTGAGGTGGATGGTCACGCTCGAGTGTGAAATCGCTCAATCAACTGCTTGACGTCCGCGACGTTGAGAAGCGGCGAGCCGGCGGCCTGTGTGCCTGCGATGGCGGCAATCTCCTGGAGGCGCAGCTGCGCGCGTTGTTCCGCTTCCGGCTCCGACAGGGCCGAGGCCTGTCCCTTCACAAGTTTGTCGAACTCGGCGTGGATGTCGCGAAAATCGCGTTGCAGGTGTTTCATCATCGAGCAGGGGTCGCAATACCACTTAGGACTTTGATCCGAAGCAGGCGAGAGGCGATCATACGTGCGTCCGAAAAAGTCCTTGCCCAGCGACTGCTTCATCAAAGGGGTGCCTGTGACGTGGCAGGCATTACAAGATCCGGCATCCATGCGCGAGGTGCTCCTCTGTAACGGAAGTGATCGATAGAGCGCGGATCTTACCGCACTGATCTTTGTCGTAGCAAGGTGTACATGTCCCGTGACGCATCGGCGATAGGTGCGTCCGTGTATAATAAAATCAGCGGAAAAAAATGACTGGAAGCCAAGGAGGCGGATGTGCTCATCGGCGTTCCTAAAGAGATCAAGGATCATGAGTATCGGGTGAGCGTGACGCCGGACGGCGTGCGCCTGTTACGCGCATCAGGGCATCAAGTATTAGTGGAACCGTCAGCGGGACAAGGCAGCGGGTTCACAGACGAAGCCTATCGGCAGGCAGGCGCGCAGGTGGTTCGAGATAAAGAAGACGTCTTCCGACAGGCAGACCTGATCGTGAAGGTCAAGGAGCCGCAATTGTCGGAGTGCGCGTTTTTCCGCCCTGGCCAAGCCCTCTTTACGTACTTACATCTGGCATCCTTGCCCGATTTGACGAAGGCGCTGGTCGCGTCACGGATTACCGCGATTGCCTATGAAACCGTCGAAGCTGGGGACCACAGCCTTCCCATCTTACGGCCGATGAGCGAAATTGCCGGGCGATTGGCGGTCCAAGTGGGCGCCCACTATCTGGAACAGGTGCACGGAGGGCGGGGACTGTTGCTGGCCGGCGTTCCCGGTGTGCCGCCTGGTCATGTGGTGGTGCTTGGGGCGGGAGTGGTGGGTACGTCGGCGGTCAGGATTGCCGTCGGTATGGGAGCGCGGGTGACCGTCATCAATTTGGATCTTGATCGCTTGCGAGCGCTCGACGATTTGTACGGCGGGCGCATCACAACCTGTGCCGCCACGCAGCCGGCCATCGAACGCGCCCTTATCGATGCCGATCTGGTGATCGGCGCGGTGCTGGTCCCCGGAGCGCGCGCCCCTAAGGTCATCTCGCGCGAGGCCATGTCGAAAATGAAGCCCGGTTCTGTCTTCGTGGATGTCGCCGTCGACCAGGGCGGGTGCAGTGAAACGACGAAGCCCACGACTCATTCGGATCCTGTGTATGTCGTGGAGGGTGTCCTTCACTACTGCGTGACGAACATGCCCGGCATCGTTCCTCACACCTCTACACTGGCCTTAACCAACACCACCCTCCCTTACGTAGTCCGCCTCGCTTCGGAAGGAGTCGAACATGCGATTGGTTCGGATCCCGGTTTGGCTAAAGGTGTGAATGTGATGGACGGCACAGTGACGTGCCAAGCTGTGGCTGAAGCACACGGCTTGCGTTTTACCCCCCTGTTGTAAGACAATCTCGAACTCGTGCTCGGTTCTGCCCGGTCGGGGCGTAGCGCAGCCCGGTAGCGCACTGCGTTCGGGACGCAGGGGTCGGAGGTTCAAATCCTCTCGCCCCGACCAAACCGTACAATACCCAACCTGTGCGGGGACACCCACTCCTTTAACATCTCCTATTGTGGCCTGCATGGTTGATGTGCAGGTCGGATGCAGCTCTCAACCAATTTCTTCCGCCCCTTTCGTGTCCTGCTGCGTGTGGTTCTGCGTTCAACTCATCCCTTTGCATCGGTGTCGTGAGAACGAAGTTGTGTCGTGTGAAATGGTGGCGTGTGAGAATTCGCTTTCGCGCTCATGCTCCGTCTTTGATCGTCCGATATATGTCTATAGCAGGGTAGTAATGTCGCATAAACTTGTAAATCACGTGACGATGTTTGGGAGCTGTGAGAGTATCCTGGTCTGGATGCCCCATGCCGGTGCCAGTTGTGCAACCACGTAGAGGCCTGCGAGCGATGACCAAGACCGACGCTTCTGTGCGTGCAAAAATTCTGGTGAGCGGGCATGTGCAAGGAGTCGGCTACCGTGCCTTCGCCTGCCGCGCGGCAAGCTCGCGTGGGCTGACCGGTGGCGTCGAGAATCTCGATAGCGGGCAGGTGGCTCTGGATGTCGAAGGGACCAAAGCGTCGCTTGAAGACTTGTTAGCGGATCTTAAAAAAGGGCCGGTGGGGGCACGCGTATCGCAAGTCCAAGTGGAGTGGAGTCACGCCACCGGCCGCCATCACGATTTCACGATTTGGTAGCAGGTCACGAATTTATGGCTCGACGTGCAACAGTTCGCCACGGTGCAGAGATGACTCCTCCCACATCAGTTCGCCGCCCACGCGCCGCGCGCGATGAGGACGATGCCGACGCAGAACCGCAGGAGGGATCTGAGGCGGAAGCATCGGGAGCGGAGAGTCGTCCTGCGGAATCGGGGCGGGCTGAAGGCCTCGACACGATCAAGAGTTACCTGCGCGAAGTGCGCAAGTCGACCCTCCTGAATTTTAAGCAGGAACAGTCGCTGGGTAAACGCGTCATGGCCGGCGACGAAGCCGCTCGCCAGGAAATGATCGAGGCCAATCTCCGACTGGTGATCAGCATTGGGAAGCGCTACATGAACCGCGGCTTTCCTTTTGCCGACATCGTCGAAGAAGGCAATCTTGGCCTGATTAAAGCGGTCGAGAAGTTTAACTATAAGCGTGGGTTCCGCTTCAGTACCTACGCCTCCTGGTGGATCCGTCAATTCATTGAACGCGCCATCATCAATCAGGGCAAGCTGGTCCGGTTGCCGGTCCATGTCGTGGAGCGCTTGAACCGTTATCTGGGCAAGGTCGAACAGCTGGTGCATGAGTTGGGTCGTGAGCCCCGGACTGAAGAAGTGGCTGCCAAATTGAAAACCAGCGAGGCAGAAGTCGACGATCTTAAGCAATTGGTCCGCACGACCTGCTCGCTGGACAGCCCGATCAGCGACCGCCAAGACACATTTCTGCGGGATGTGATCGAAGACCCGCTCTGCCTCACTCCGGCGGAGACGACCGAGGGGGTCATGCGCCGGGCGGAGCTCATGGCCTGGGTGAAGGAGTTGCCTGAAAAGGAGCGCACGGTGATTCTGGCGCGATTTGGACTTGACGGAGCCGAGTCGCGGACGTTAGAAGAGATCGGCCGTGAGATGGGACTGACTCGTGAGCGGGTTCGCCAGATTGAAACGGCCGCCTTGGTCAGGCTCCGCGGAATCATCGAACGGAAAACCATGAAGCGGGCGGATCTCCTATGAGAATGTCCCGCAGCGATTGCCCCCATGAACTACAAAGCTCTCATCCGAGAAGTTCCCAACTTTCCTAAGCCCGGCATTCTTTTCTACGACATCACAACCCTTCTTAAGGACCCCCAGGCTTTCCGGTCGATCGCCGACGACCTTGCGGCACGTTACGAGGGACAAGGCATTGCGAAAGTGATCGGGATCGAGTCGCGGGGATTCATTCTGGGCGGGACATTGGCCGACCGCCTCGGTGCCGGCTTCGTTCCCGTGCGAAAGCCAGGGAAACTGCCGGCCGATATCTTTGAAGTGAAATATAATCTTGAATATGGATCTAGCGCACTGGCGATCCATCGAGATGCCGTGGCGATCGGGGAACGCGTGCTTATTGTGGACGACCTTCTGGCCACTGGTGGAACGGCGGCGGCCACCGTGCACCTGATCCGCCAACTCGGCGGGGAAATCGCAGGGCTGGATTTTCTCGTAGAGCTAAAAGGCCTGAACGGACGCGACAGGCTCATTGGTCACGAGGTGCACTCGACGATCATATATCCATAAGCCCCCAACATCTAGGGGAGTCAGGTACTTGCCAAACGATCTGTAGCGTGATATATCTGCCAAACTTTTTCGCCTTGCACTCATCACGAAAGGGCATGAGAATCTATGGCGACGAAAGTCCACGCGAAGAAAAACACACCAACGACGAAAGTAAAAGCCGCCGCTCCTGAGAAGCCTGTTAAGAAAGAGCGACCGGCTCCGGTGACTCCTATGACTCAAAAAGATGAAGACAGTGTTGCCGCGCGAGTTGTTGCGGCGCTTACCCTGAAGGAAACACCAAAAGAACGGGAAGAGCGTCAGCATCGGCGCGAAGCCTTGCAGCGGATGCTGCTAAGCAAGCGCCAGGAAATTATACGCGAAATCGAGGGCAATCTCGGTCAATCCCTGACTGAAGATCAACAGCGTCGCTTGGAATCTGCTCGTGATGTGGGGGATCAAGCGCTCATGGACTTGGATCGCGAGCTCGGTATCTCATTGATGGAGATGCGGAACCGGAGGCGCCAGGCGATCGACGAAGCCTTGATGCGGTTGAACGAGGGGACCTACGGGATTTGCGCAGAATGCGGCATCGAGGTCAGTGAAAAGCGTTTGGAAGCGGTGCCGTTCGCCAAGTTGTGCGTCCAATGCCAGTCTCGACAGGAACTTCTCGAAAAGATCGAGAAGGAAGAGGATCGCGACTAGTTCCTCAGACTGGTCGCCATACCTTTCGTTCAGTGTGAAAGCTGCACCAGTGGTGCAGCTTTCATGACTTTCTCGCCGGTGTAATGATCCGCCCGTTCCTCTCCACTTCTTATGACGCAGGTCGTCCCGAAGGCAGTCGTGTTGCTGAGTGGTGGGCTGGACTCCACCGTGACGGCGGCCATAGCCCAACGTGACGGATTTCGCATTTATTGTGTGACCATTTCGTACGGACAGCGCCATGTGGTTGAAGTGAACCGGGCAGGCGCAGTCGCCCGAGCGTTACATGCGGCGAGCCATATTGTCGTCGAGGCTAACCTGAGAGCGTTTGGAGGGTCGGCCCTCACTGCTGACGTCGAGGTTCCTAAGGATCGCACCCAAAAAGAGCGGTCGGGGGCGATTCCCGTCACCTATGTTCCGGCCCGCAATACCATTTTTCTGTCGCTGGCCTTGGCCTATGCCGAGACCCTCGATGCGCAGATGATCTACTTTGGAGCAAATGTATTAGACTATTCCGGCTATCCGGACTGTCGGCCTGAGTTTATCCGCGCCTTTGAGAACGTTGCGCGGGTGGGGACGAAAATGGGCGCCGAAGGCCGGGGGATCGAGGTGCGCGCGCCTCTCCTCAAGCAATCCAAGGCGGAGATTGTACGATGCGGTCAGGAACTCCAGGTTCCGTTCGAGCTCACCCACAGTTGTTACGACCCTGGAGATAACGGGATGGCGTGCGGCCGGTGTGACAGTTGCCGCATCCGACGAGAGGGCTTTCGTCAAGCCGGAGTTGTGGACCCTATCCCCTATGCGATACCTTAACCGTAAGTGACAAACGCGCCGATACGGTGTCGGAATCTTTTGTCAGCACCATGCCGTTGATGGCGCCGCTACGCCATTGTCTGGAGAAATGTGGCTATGACCCCTGAAGAGTTCTTTATGTATCTGATCATTGCTTTGGTGATCGCGGCACCAATCGGCGCACGAGTCTACCGGCGATTGACATTGAATCGCACCACGCGAATGTTGCGCGAGCAGCTGAACCAATCACAGGTCAATCGGTCAACGACGACGCCACCGGAACCCCCACGATGAGGCGAATCATGCAAAGCGATATCGGAATGAACGTGTGGTGGCGCGGGGCCGGACTGGGCCTGCTGATGGCGGTGCTGGCCGCCTGTGAATCGGGTGCCAGCAATCCTGAGGCGGCTAAACCTGCCGGGGCTACCGCGGTGCCGGCAGAAGTCCAGGTGGGTGAAGCGAAGTTCATCGCCCACTGCGCGGGCTGTCATGGCACTCGAGCTGTTGGGACGAAGGAAGGTCCTCCACTGGCGCATAAAATCTATGAACCGAATCATCATTCGGATGTCGCGTTCCAACGGGCCGCGGAAAACGGCGTCCGGGCTCATCATTGGGAGTTCGGCAACATGCCGAAGATCGAAGGTGTGACGGCTGGAGACGTCGATCATATCATTCGGTATGTGCGATGGCTCCAGCGCGAGGCCGGGATCTATTAGCGACAACGCCTCATTCCGGGATTCTGCTCCTCATGGCCATTGTCCGTACTCCAGCATGTTGGTTTGACAACATGATCATGCGGTTCGTAATGTAATCGCATCGCCTCGCGCCTGTCGAACCCGCAGGAGGCCACGGGGCGTGACTCTGGCCCGATCTAACTACAGGAGGAATCTATGCGACGGCAAACCTGGTCCATGGTGGGAATCATGGGAACTGTGGGGGCCCTGCTGTTCATGTCGGGTTGTGCGGCGATCGATGCCGGCTTTGAGGGGGTCTTGGTCGAACAACCGTTCTTCTTCGGCCACGGGGGGATTGATGCGACTCCCTCCAAGACCGGCCGTGTCTGGACTGCGCCAACCACGAGGGTCATTGATGTGGATGTTCGGCCGTTGCAGTACTCTGAACACTTCGACATCATTTCCGCTGAGAATGCCCCGGTGTCGTTTGATGCGTTCATGATCGCCAATGTCGTCGAAGGGCGATCACCGGAACTCATCGGCCGCTATGGGACCCACTGGTATCAGAACAACGTGAAGGAAGCGTTCCGCACCTTTGTTCGGGAAGAGGTGCAACGGTACCCGCTCTTTCAGCTGACGACTGATCCGACAACCAGGACGAAGTTGCAGGATGCCATTGCGCGTGAGGTTCAGAGCAAGCTCATCGATAAGCAAAACATGCCGATCCGGCTCAATCGGGTGGTCGTCGGCAGCATCCTCCCGCCGAAAGGGGTGGTAGAGCAGACGACTCAGACCATTGTGCAGGAGCAGCGGAAGATCACCATGGTCGAGTTCCAAAAAGCCGAAGAAGCGCGTGAAAAGGCCGAGAAGCAGCGCGGGATCGCAGACCGTGCCTATCGCGAATCGTTGGGGCTGACCGCGCCGGAATTTGTCGACCTCCGTCGCGTCGAAGTGCAGAAGGAAATCGTCCAGCATTCGCCTTCGGCCCTGACCGTCATTATGGGACTGGAGCGCGTCGGCATCAACCTGCCACCCGGTGCTGAACGGTAATGCTTGTGAGTAGCGCTGTGGTGAACTATTACAGGGCTGAAGAGCGGGGCCGGTATCGCTCTTCAGCTGGTTATTTCACAAGCCAGACGCGATAGGTTTTCGTATTGAGGGGTCTGGCCACCTTCAACGTGCCGACTTCCCCGGGATTCATCACATCCTCACCGGTGGCCGTTTTTCTGGCCGGGTGGCGCGTGCTCCGCAGCAGTATGCCTTGGTCATCGTAGAAATCCACCATTACGTCCGCCGCTTCCCGCAGCGTCCCTTGATAGGCCGTCCCGAGCCAATCGAGCCGCTTCAGGGCTTGGTAGACGATGACGACCGTCCCGTCGAGATCTTCGCGAGTGCTGAGAATCTTCAACGCTCTATTTTGATCTACGCCGAGTTCATTTCCACTTGCTGCCTGAGCCATGAGGACTCGTTCCACACTATCTGGCTGAAAGACTGCCTTTACCTTGCAGTACACCGTCCGGCCCTTTTCACTTTGTTGCAAGATCTGCTGGTTGCTGGCGTGCTGTGCCGCCAAAGTCTGAATGAGATTGTGAAAAAATTTCGAATCAACGATTGACACCGTCCGTTCGCGCACCGCCGCCGTGGTGCTGATGGCCTGACGAAGGGCTTCTAAACAAGCCACCTGTTTCGCTTCCGCGACGGTTTCCGGTTCGTGATAGGCGTATCGATAATCGCCGACAATGTCGATCGTGGGGCTTTCTGTAAAGGCCAGCGGCGGCGCGACGCAGACCAGAGATTGCGCCACACAAGCCAGGATGACAGTCCTTCTCGACATGGTTCGCAGCGTGGTCATACATGCCACCTCCTGTTCTGTGGCAGCTTCACAGGCCGCATTATGGCCCTCGGATTGGAGCGCAGTCGCATTATGCTACCACGCGTTCAGGCCTTGAGCAAAGCGACTCAGGCCGAGGGAGCTGTGAGGGGCTCGATGATCGCTTAGTTAGGCAGCGGCGCATTGTCTCCGCACGATTGCTGACGACCACATACGGCGAGAAGCCGGGCTTAGAGCCTCGTGACTAGGAGTTACTGCGTCTCGCATATGTGAGGGTGAAACACAACGATGCGATATTAGAAAGCATGGGTTCAGTGTGCGGGTCACAGGCGCGTGTCTCAATCCTGGTGGGACCTCGCTCCTATGAAGCCTGCTCCGCAGCACCACGCGGATCAGGACGGAAACAGTCTGCAACGTGGTGAGAAACCTCAGCATGCCTTGACTTGATCGAGGTCTTCACTCACACTCTGACCTCACACTATGTACGATGGCACCGAGCAAGACCTGCTTCGCCTCCTCGCCTCGCGAGCCGGAATTTCCCCTGACTTTCACGACATCGCGGGCATCCTTCACGTGACCAGCGACGAAACCACCCGCGCCATTTTGTCGGCAATGGGGTTTCGTGTGGACTCCCGCGATGCGTTGGCGCACGAACTCACCACCTGGGACGAGGCGGTTTGGCGGCAGCCCTGTGACCCCATTCTCATCCTCCAGCAGGGGTACGACGATGTTCGGTGGGCACTGCGGCTTTTGTTGGAACCGGGAGACGAGCATCGGCTGGTGGTGTCGTGGCAACTGACAGATGAAAAAGGTACGATCATTCACCGGGCGGAAGCCGGTCCACCCTTGGTCCCGCAAGCGGAACAGGTTGTAGCGGGCAGCCGTGCTGCGTGTTTTCAATTGCCGCTGTGTCCCGATTTGTCGCTCGGCTATTACGACCTATCCGTGGTGGCTCGAGGCGGGAAAAGTGTCATCAAGGGAGCGCTGCGCGTCGTGGTCGCGCCGTCGCACTGTTATGTGCCGGAGGGTATGGCTCAAGGCGGGCGAGTATGGGGTCTCGCAGTGCAACTGTACTCGCTACGATCTCAGGCCAATTGGGGTGTTGGCGACTTTTCAGATTTGTCTCGGCTGGTTGAATGGGCGGGTAAGGATTTGGGAGCCGGCATCATTGGATTGAATCCGCTACATGCGCTGAAAAACTCACGGCCACACCATCTGAGCCCCTATTCACCGACGAGCCGACTCTTCTTGAATGAACTCTATATCGATCTCGAATGTTTGCCTGAATACCATAGTTCGCCGGATGCGCAGCGTCTACGAAGTAGTCCGGAGTTTCAAAAGGAACTGGAGCGGGTTCGCGAAGCCAATGGCGTGGATTCTGAGGCGGTCGTGAAAACGAAACGCACGATGCTGGATTTTGCCTACCGGCAGTTTCTCACAGACAACTACACCGGCACTGAGCCTTCGTTGCAGGCGACCAGCGCACGCGGGTGGTTGTTGGAACGATTCATTCGAGAGGAAGGTGATTCGCTGGAGCTGTTTGCAGTGTTTCAGGCGCTGGAGGAAGAGCGGCGCTTGATCGAATTGGCTCCGAAACTTTGGCCCGAGTGGCCCGAACAATATCGGTCTCCTGGTTCACCGGCCCTAAGAGAATTCGTGAAACGCCATCGCAAGCGGGTCCGATTCTTTCAATATATGCAGTGGGTGGCGAGCGATCAACTCAATGGGGCCAAACTGCGCGCAGCCCAGGTCAATATGACCCTCGGTCTGTATCCTGATTTGGCGCTCGGCAGCGATCGCAATGGCGGCGAAGCGTGGATGCTGCAAGATGTTCTGGCGTTGGGTGCGGACTGCGGTGCGCCTCCGGACGCCTTCGCTCCGCAAGGTCAGAATTGGGGTTTCGCGCCGTTTCACCCGCTCCGGCTCAAGGCTACGGGCTATCGCTCTTTCGTAGAACTGCTCCGAAAAACGCTCCGTCAAGGCGGAGCGGTTCGTATCGACCATGTCATGATGCTGTTTCGATTGTTTTGGGTGCCCCGCGGGTTAGGCGCCTCTGCGGGAGCCTATGTGCAATACCCAGCAGAAGACTTGTTGCGTCTACTTGCGCTGGAAAGTATGCGGGCTCAGACCCTGATCATCGGAGAGGATTTGGGTACAGTGCCGGATTACGTGCGGGAGCAGCTCGCGCGCTATAAGATTTTGTCTTACCGCGTGTTCTACTTTGAGCGGAACTGGAATGAGGGGTCCTTCAATCCTCCATCAGCCTACCCGGAGCAATCTTTAGCGGTCGTCACCACGCACGACCTTCCCACGCTGTCCGGCTATTGGGTGGGGGAGGACATCCGATTACGCGCGAGTCTCGGCATGTATCTGAGTGAAGAGACTCGGCAGCAGGCAGAGGAGGAGCGGAGACGGGATAAGGGACATATGCTCGCGGCTTTGCAGCGGGCAGGTCTGCTGCCGGCGGCAGTGACCGACCAGCTGGAGCAGGTGCCCGTGATGACGCCGGAGCTCTGCCGGGCGATCCACATGTATCTGGCGACCTCCCGAGCCTGGATCGTCATGGCGAACCTTGATGATGTAATCGGCGAAGTGACACAAATGAACCTGCCCGGCACTCTCGATGCGTATCCGAATTGGTCTCGAAAGCTATCGCTGTCGCTGGAGGAGCTTCAACAGGATGCACGTGTGCAAATGCTCGCCGCGGCCGTGCGTGCTCTCCGTTCCCCTGCTGCCACCTCATAGGCCGTGGATTCTGCGCGGTCCGGAATCTCGATGAAGAGCCGGGAACAAGTCGTCCTCGCCATCGCCGCGTTCTTATTCCTCCTCATCGTCTTGATGGAATGGATGTTCCCTCTCAACGTGGTGGGGGCATTCGGATTCGTGCTGCCCATTCTGCTGGTGGCGACCATTCGCAGTCGCCGCCTCATGATCATTACGCTGGGGTTGTGCGTGTTGGTCACGTTTATTGGGCTTCTCCAACCGGGGAAAAAACGTGAGCGATTCACCGCCGTGGTGTTCAACCGCACCATGGTGGTGTGTGTCCTGGTGGGGGTGGCCTATATCGGAGTTACGTGGGAGGAACGCAAAGCTCGGGAAGAGGCCGCTCGCGCCGCTCTGGCGACGCAAACAGAACATTTGCTGCGTGCCAATACGCAGCTGGTCGAGATCAAAGATACTCTCGCGCGGTCGGAACGGTTGGCGGCGCTGGGGCAACTGGTGGCTTCGGTGGCGCATGAGGTAGGCACGCCGTTACATTCGATCGCGTGGCACGTGGAAGCGTTGGCGGAAGAGCCTGGAGTGACCGCCGAGATGCAGAAACGAATCGGCATCATTGATGAACAGTTGAATCGCGTCGTACACATCATTCAAGATCTTTTGACGTCGACCAGGCAACGCAAGCCCGAGCCGACGTGGTATCCCGCTGAGCGATTGATTGAGCCGGTTGTAGCATTGATCGAACCGGCCTATCATGCCAAAGGAGTCACGCTGCAGGCCTCAGAGGCACCTCCTGTGCTGGTATGGGCGGATGCCGAAAAGATCCATCAAGTGTTGGTCAATCTATTGACCAACGCCCTGGCTGCCACCACGGTGGGAGGGCATGTGACGGTGACTGTCGCGACTCGCCCGGCCTCGACAGGGGAGAGAGAGCGTGCGTCTGGTATAGGCCAGTTTGATCTCGACACCATGGTTACCCTGGCGGTGTGCGATTCCGGTTGTGGCATGCCGCAGGAGGATATGGCGCGAGCATTTCAGCCGTTCTTTACGACCAAGGCACTCGGAAAAGGAACCGGCTTGGGGTTGTTCCTGAGTCGAGAAGCGGTCGTCGCCCATGGGGGACAGCTGCTCCTGGAAAGCGAAGTGGGAGTGGGGACGACGGTGACCGTGGTGTTACCTGGCCTGCGTTCAGACACCGCCTCGGTCTAGCACGCTGCCTTAAACATCTGCGCGCCGCTCTCAAGGCCTGCTGCGGCTCCAGTAGGACAAGACAGCATCTCTGTCCGACCGCGGCATGTGTAAATGGTTTACAGAACGGCCTGCGGATATGCTGAAATCGTCCGGGAATCCTGTGGCTTGGATTTAAGATCAAAAAATGTTTTTCAAAATTTGCGAGGAGATACCTACCGATGAGCCACGCGAAACTCTTCGTGGTCGATGACGACGATGCCGCGCGCACATTATTGGCCGAGGCCTTGCTGAAGGAAGGGTACGAGGTGGAGGCATTTTCCAGCGGCCAGGCCGCCGTGGAACGGGGCAAGCAATCTTGCGTGGACGTGGTTCTAACAGACATTCGCATGGAGCAAGGTGACGGCTTCCTGGTGCTGAAGGAGTTCAAACGGTTCAGCCCGGATACGTCGATCGTATTGCTGACGGCTTTCGGGTCCTTGGAGGGTGCAATAGAAGCGATCAAGCAAGGGGCTTACGACTACCTCGCCAAGCCATTCAAGAAGGAAGACATCCGCTTGGTGGTGCAACGCAGCTTGGAACATTGTCGCCTCGTTCGAGAAAATGCCCGATTCCGCGACGACGCGCGCTCGCGCGAACCCTGGTCGCAGTTGGTGGGGAGCAGCCCGGCCATGTTGGAGGTCTACAAGCTGGTGGCCCGCGTTTCCGAGGGGCGAAGTACGGTGCTCCTTGAAGGCGAAAGCGGAACGGGGAAGGAGTTGATTGCCCGAGCCGTGCATTTGAACAGCCTCCGTCGAGATAAACCGTTTATTCCCGTCAACTGCGGAGCGTTGCCTGATCATCTGCTGGAATCGGAAATGTTTGGGTATGAAAAAGGCGCGTTTACGGGAGCCGTAGGCGCCAAGGCCGGTCTCTTCGAAGCGGCTCACGGCGGAACGCTGTTTCTCGATGAGATCGGCGATCTTGGCCAGGCGCTTCAGGTGAAATTGTTGCGGGTCATGCAAGAACAGGAAGTGCGTCGTGTCGGAAGCACCTCGTCGGTCAAGGTTGATGCGCGAATTATTGCCGCGACGAACCGCGATTTGGCCACGTTGGTGAAAGAGGGAAAGTTTCGCGACGACTTGTACTATCGTCTCAACGTGGTGCGCATTGCCCTCCCGTCCCTGGCCCAGCGACGAGAGGACATTATGATGCTCGCCCATCATTTTTTGCAGAAGTATGCCAAACAATCGTTGCGCGTGAGAGGATTCCTGCCGGAAACAATGGCCCTCTTGAAGCGCTACCATTGGCCGGGGAATGTGCGCGAGTTGGAGAACGCCGTGGAACGGGCGGTTTCGCTCAGTCACGGCCCGCTGCTGCTGCCGGAAGATCTACCGGAGCCGATTCGAGTGGAGCCCGATTCAGCCGACGCACTTGATGCAGGGCAGAGCGGTGCGAACTCGGACGCTCTCCTGACCTTGGACGAGGTTGAAAAGCGTCACTTGGCCCGTGTATTGAAGGAGACAAGAGGCAACAAAGTGCGAGCGGCGAAAATTCTCGGAATCGACCGGCGCACGCTATATCGGATGGCAGAGCGATTTGGGCTGGATTTTGGCGATGAGGCCGAGGAAAAATAGATGAATGTCTTAGAGCATTCGCAGCGCGTTCTTGACGAGTCGAATTTCGTTTGCCGCGCTCTGGGGCAGGGGCGTCTCGGCCTCTTCCCACGAATCGAGGAGCCCATCCTTTCCACGATGAAAAACCTGAAGCCGTAAGCGCGTGGTGCTGTCGTTCTGCTGGACGATACGAGCTTCCACCCGGCTCTTGCCTACCCCGAATCGCCACTGCAGAAGTCCGTTCCACGGGCTTCTGATCTCCTGTCGCATACCTGTCGTCAGGTTGCCGGTATCGTCTTGGTCGACCGTGTAGCCGCCTCGGGTGAGAACATCCGCAACAGCGGTCCTGACTTGATCGGCAGGGATCGGGAGCAACACATCCATGACATCCGGCTCTGGCAGAGGAGGCGCTCCCGCACATCCGGGGACTATTGCAATGAATGCCAGCACCCAGAGAATGGCGGCTCTGGATTTCATTTCGGTTTTCCATCTTGCAGGCGGTAGACATTATGGGTGTCCGTCTGGTCGACACCGGGAATCGCATGAATTCTGGCGAGCACCAATTGAGTAAGCGCATCCTGGTGGGGTACTTCGACAATGGTGAAAATGTCGGGCTTTCCCCAGCAAGGGTCGATTTGTTTGATTTCCTTGATCGTCGTCAACGCCTTCACCACATTCGCCGTTTGGCCGGGATGAACGTTGATCAACACATAGGCTTTGTCCGGCATACAAGGGATCTCCCGTGGTGTGAGCGGTCGTGACGGGCAACGCCTGCCCGCGATGCGAAACCTAGCGGATTGCCTTGGATGAAGTCAATGAATCGCGTCCATCCTGTGCGCTGCGATCGTGTTGCGCAAACTATTTGGGGGCGATGATCACCTCCACCATATATGTATCACTGATCGAAGTGAGGTCAGCTTCTAGTCCGCGAGGATTTCCAACTCGACCTTCTGGATCATAGATGAAGCAGACCAGGGTGATTCCGTTCGGTCGTGTAGCATAATGAGTCGCATCCGACTTCACCTGTTCAGAAAGGTCCTTCGTGCCGATCCCTGACCGAGTCTGTTTTACGACCACCACAATTCTGTCCCAATCGAGAAGGTAGCTGGTCCGCCGCGCGCCGTTTGCATAATCCGGAGCCCATTCTTCCGTCCCCACCTCATCAAATTGCAGACGTAGGAGCGCATAAAACAGGTCCTGTAAATCATATTCGTCGGTAATTTCGATCGTCGGACGGTATTCTTTTCGCAGCCGCAGTTGTCGGGCCACCAAGTGGAATCGCGCGCAGATTCTTCGAAGCATCTCAAGGGTGCCGGTTTCCTTTTCATTGTTCTGCGTGGGCGTTTTGGAAGGCACTTCGACCGCATGCAGAGTGACCGATAGTTCCGCAGCGCTTCTCAAAGACTCCGGGGCCATGGGGGCGGAGGCTGCGAGTGGCTCAGTGGGCAAGGCCTCGGTGGTGCTCTGGGACGCAGAAGCACGCCCACTGCTCTGAGGAGGCTCCTCGATCAAGGCTGGTTCGAGGTGTCCGGTCGATGCAGGCGATGGTGAGAGGATTGGCATCGGCGTTGAGACTAGGAAGATTGCTGCTGTTGGAGCACTTCGCACTGATACAAGCGGCTCCGTTTGCAATTGCGACGCTGCCGGAACGGCAGGGGGAACGGTGTGCTGCGGAATCACTGGCCGGTCCGAAGCGCCCGTTTGAATTACTGCTGTCGTGGTTGATAGCTGTTCCACAGTATTTGACGAGGCAACGACGCTGTTCTGGGCCGGTGGAGTCGAAGTGTCGGGCAGCTCAGGCGAGGTGGCGAGGACGAACTTCTTCTCGTCAAGTGCGCCAGGCGTACGTACAGATTGGGTGGCCCGAGAATGCGGTAATGATGGGAGGCGCTGGCGTGGTATTGAGGCGTGATGAACCGGCCGAGAAAACTCCACCGGAGCCGTATCCGTCGGCCCGGGATTCATAGAAGGCGGCGAGGTCATGATGACTGGAGCAATAGCTTGGTTTGGCGAGCTGAGGTTGCTTGCCATCGCACCTGAAACCGTCAGGGGAGCGCTGGGTGAAGCGACAGCGGCGGTGGACGGCACGGAGGACTCGGGAGAGGAAGACGGAGGCACGGCCGTCAAGGCTGGTTTTTCAGATATTGTAGGTGGGATAGGTGCCGGTGTGACGGACGTCAGACCCAAGATAGCCTCTTTCTGGAACTCCAATTCGGCAATCAGTTGCTTGATGAGGGCCGCACTTTGCGCAGACTCGGCACGACTTCCGACTCGTAGCTTGTGATGCTTATGGGCCTGGTATTCGGGCGACTTTTCGCCGAAGAGGCGCCGGATGGTTTCACGAAGGGATAGTTCAGTTCTGGCGCGACCAGCTTCGCGATAGGGAAATCCGTCACGGCTCAAATCGTCGATCTGGGAGCTCAGTTCGCGCAATTTTGCAATGCCCTGATTGAGTTCGTCTGCAACGGACGGTTTTTGCTTGCGCTGTGGATCACTTGCCTTTGCTCTTGCCATCGCTCGTGCGCCTCTGTTGGGATCTATTGAAGGGTCCTGTACCGGCTGAATGCCGTGTTCTTCATCTAAGTCTGGAACAGGGCCGCCTGGCGCTAGTCAAACCACTCGACATCACCGGTTCCTGATGGCGCCGGCTTCTTGGGATTTGTCGGCGTGAGTGGACCGGCCAGGACCTGTTGCACGAGCGCCAGCAGAGCGTCACCGGTGAATGGTTTCCTTAAAAACGGCAATCCGTCTCGGATGAGCCCACGGCTGAGCAAATCAGAGCTGGGACTGCTGGACATGAGAATCACGCGGGTTTCCGGATGTCCTTCCAATAGCCGCTCGGCCATCTCTAGACCGTTTACACGGGGATAGGGATTTTTGTCGACGGACAGCTGGAATCCTGGCGGCGGAAGAAAGATATCAGCGAGGACAAGATCCACGACATCGGTACGTTCCGCGCAGAGCCTGAGAGCTTCGGAGCTTCCCGCTGCCTGGAGGACAAAATATCCGGCCTCTTGCAGCGGCTTTGCGCTCAGTAGAAGAGTTGACGGGTCATCATCGACAATTAGAAGAGTGGCACGCTGTATCATGTCGGTGGTCATTGACGCCTCCATAGTGGGGTCTTGATGTCATGCGGCATCAAAATGGATGGCGCTGCTCCTTGAGGCGTTCATATTCCCGCTGTTCGCAGCTACCCTGTTTAGATCGTATGGAATCCGGCACATCCGCAAAGCGCAAAGTGCAATATCGCTGGGCCTGGCGCCGCCGGTCGAGATCCTGCTGTTCCTCCAGCTGCTGAAGCCGGGAAGTGAGGTCGATGGCGGGAAGGTCTTGTCCTATCACTTTGTCTTGCCGAGAAGTCGGGGACAGTGCATCACTGGAGCGTGGGTGCGGGCCGCTTAAGCGCCAATGCGTCAGCACATCGTCTTGGTTGAAGACGATGGTCAAGCCGAATTGGGAATATTCCCAAACCAGTTCGCCCCTGTCCGGATGTGCCCAGATAGAACGAGGCAGTCCATATCGATTCCACACCTCGTCTCGGAGCATGCCTACACGCGGCGTGAGATTTCGGATGGCTATAATTTGCGCGCGAATTGGGGACATATCCGACTGCCTGCCGGAGGGCGCGTGTTTGGTGAGAGCTTCGAGGGGGATGCGCGGGGCTCGTAAGAGTCGCCACACCGTAACCAGTCCTGGTGCGCAGTCGGGAGGATGGGGATCTTCAAACACCATTTGAGTATCCAGTGGAAACCCGCCGATTTCTTGGCTGCGAGTGAAGTTCTTGACCTCCTGGACGGCAGCCACATAAGCTCGTTGGCGCCCTTCTTCCATGGTCGGTGCGCAGGAAGCGCGCCCAGTGAAAAACACGTCATCGCCAAAGTGAAAGAGAGCTTGCTCAGTCCAGAACGGGCGATTCTCCGCGGCCCTTCCCATTGAAGCCGTGAGGAGACTGAGGCTAAGAAATGCGGTCACAATGCGAGGGACCATACGCCTGCATGATGAACGATATTGCTTGCGGTACTGTTGCAGTATAGCGCGTAGGCCGCAAAAATCGACAAAAGAAGCGATTCTTTGCTTATGTCCTCGCCGGTGAAGGTGCGGCCGTCCCGATTTAAGTGACCGCGAAAGGATCGGTGCTCGCGGATGTTGAAGGGTGAATAGTTAGTAGTTCGTCGAGGTATTTGAGTTTTGGATGCTGGAGGCAGGGGAAGAGGCTTGAGGCTTCGGAAGACTCACCTCGCTGGTCATGAGGCCGGACCCAGGGGGGCAAATATTCTCCGGTGCGATGCCGCCGGGGTTACGCATACCCCAGGCTGTCGCGAGCGCATGGCAGGTGAGGAGGCTGATACCTTCTTCGATATTCCCGAATCGTTCAGTCGACTGAGCCTTCCCGCTCCATTCGATTTCACCGGTATTCACGTCGACCGCCCTGAGAGCCACGGTGGCTGAGTATACCCGCTGGCTACGCGGAAGGCCGGCGCTCCAATCTAACGCTTCCCACGACCCCACTTCGGCATTGCTAAAAACTACAAGCCGGGCGCCTACTAATTTAGCCATTCGCAGTACGTCTGTTTCCAGATACTGGTACCCCGTGAGGCTCACCTTTTGATCGGCCGCGGCCTGAAGCACCTTGGTCTGATCCACGACGAGAATGCCCTTCTTCAATAGCCAGGTGCTGGCGCTCTGAATCGTGTCAACGCGCCCTCCCCAGACCACTGCTCGGGTATAAGGCGATGGGAGTTTCGAATGAAAGCCGTCGGTCGTGGGCGTTTCCACAAACGCATATCCTCTGCAACCGGAAGTTGCTAGTAGGATGGTGCACAGAACCAGCAGCGGATTCAACGTCTTCATACGCTTCTTACTGCGGCTTGTCCTGGAGTGGTCTACGGAAAACTGTTTCATCACAGGCACCGTACTGGAGTAAGAAACGCGCCTATTGTTGATCAGCAGTATACATGAATAATTCTACACAGGTCTTAGGTATTCGTCGAGACGATTGCAGGCGAAGCACCGACACGGTCCCTGGACTAGACAAGTGGCGGGCGGTGATGTCGCTCACGCCGCTTTGATCGTGAGGTATTGCGATGGATTTGTACGGTTTTCGAGAAGCCCATCAACTTCAGGAGAGCTGTCAGGGAAAACGAAATGAGGCAGTCTGGGCTGCATGCCCAAATAAACGGCGGTCCTCCTTTGGCTAAAAGGACCGCCGTCGACTCAGAGGATTTCGACCTGGGGGAAAGCGCGCTGTTCAGTCGTCTGATGGGGTCGGTCCGCCATGACCATTACCAAAATAGCGACAAACGGGACAAGCGCATAGCCGATAAGAATTAAGGGGACCTCAAGCATGGCATGGACTCCTTTGGTTATAGGAGTGCCTTAATGCAAACTCAGGGCCTCCTTTACCTCATTGTCTAAGGCATTGATTCACATGCGAACCAAGGTGGCTATCCTGGGGAATGCCTAAAATATGGCGCAAGCGAATGGAAGAAACTTGTGCAATGAGAACACTTTGCGCTGAGCCATAAGGCCTAAGGGCGGCGAGATAGACGAGGGAAGCGATGTCCTGGAATCAAAAACATTTACCAAACATATCGGGTGGAATACAGGCCATCTGGTGTCTGAGGCGCTAGGAGAAGGAAGGTAACGATGCCTGTGCAAAATATTGCCTCGGGGGATGGGTGTTTCCGATGAATGGAATTGGGCAATCCTGGCGCATTTCTAGTTTTCGAACTGTACACAGTCGGTTGGGAGTGCGGGGGCGCACTTCAGTTACTGCTGTTTCCTTGGTCACAATAGAGGCCAGGGCTCATTCGTCCCGCAACCCATTTCCAGTGTAGACAAAAATCGGTGCGGTGTGGTTCGTTGAAAATATCCCGATAACACACTCTGCCGTGCATATACACCGCGGACTTTCCGCTTTTAATGGCCTCGATTTCGCTTGCTGTGAAGGGAGCCTCACGCACTATTTCAGGGCCGGAGGCTTTTCCGATGAACCATTTATTTGCCTTTGGATTCGTACTGACGGGGCTACATTCGTCATTGCTGAGTTTTTGGGTCAGGGGGTATTCCGCGACTGTAATGCGTGAAAAGGCCCCGTTGTCAAAGGCTGGGGTTCGCCCGATGTTCTGAAAACTGTCTCGAACTCGAGGCACCATGCCTTCCTCGATTGTCGTCATTCCCTTAGGCCTCACATCAATATATGCCCGCAACTGTCGCTTAGCCGCCTCTTGAGCGATATAATTTTCCCACCCAGGGTACCCTACAGCAAAGGCCGCAATAATCGCCGCGATGACTCCGACCCAGAAAATCGTAAGTTTCACTCGAAACTGTTTGTCCTCCGAAAGTTCAGGTGAGAGACCACCTGCACCGGCTCGCATGGAGTTCCCCTCTGATTTCGGAGTGGAGGCGCCGCTAGGCTCAGTTCCCGAACCTGCGGGCTGACCAAGCATGTTTGGTTCCGGGTTATCCATAGTCCTCTTGGTTTCTTGCCTTTACAAAGTCATGCGTTGCGAACAGCGCGTGGATTGAAAAGCGAATCCATTGGCATCACTATAATACCGGAACGTGTGTGTAGAAGCACTGGGGGTAGCCCTTAGTTAACCCCGGATCAGGAAGGCCTTTATGTCATCGCCGCATCATGCCACTCTGGCCAAGGGGCATGCTGCCCGATCTCCCCCAAATGGGGGAAGTTCCCGCGGGACCAAATTCATGGTGGGAAGCTTTCACAAGCATTTGAGAGTGGCCTGCGACTATATCCATGCTATCCGAAAAAGTAGCGGAAGGGCTACGACGAAACCAGAGACTCGGTTGTTGGTTGCCTCCAGTTACGCTGTAGAAACGACTTCATGGGCGTGTCTCATGAAGCGATAGGTTGAATAAAATCGATGCCGTCGGTCATCAGAAGCCGGACCATTCCTAGGGCGCGGTTGATTTCGAGGCGCGATCGTCATGAGAGATCTGGTGGTAGGCGAGGGGCCGTCTTTTTGGATCGATTTTAGTTATCTGGCTCGAGAGGAGAGTAATAGCTCACCTCGTCGTATTGGCCGCACCTGCCACAATGCCCTTGCCGCTCTTTAAGTTCTCCGCCTGGTGTCCAAGAATCCAGGAGAGCATCCAAGCGTACACGATCCTCTGGATTCTCCGCCATGGCCACTTTGATCAGGCACGCTCGGCAATAGGCTAAAAGTTCCATGATTAGTAGATATTTGTTTGTATTGCCGAGGGCCGAGGGCAGGTCGGTCGGTTTGGAAAGGCATTGAAAAGACCGTTAGACATTCCAACTACGAGGCGTACGGAAATGAGAGCATAGGTCCATAACGTATCCATCTCAAAACCCCACCTGACTCTGTAGAATAAATGCTTCGGCCGTCCGCCGGAATACTGACTACAGTACGCGTCATATTTTGCTCTACATCTGAAAGAATTTTCTAGCCCCAAAAGCGGCAATTTCCCATGTCGAGTCTCAAAGGAATTCGAATGTGGTTGTGTTGCCGACGACATCTCGTAAGGATCAAAAGCATGGCCATTGCCTGTTCAGGACTTCCTGACTCCCATACAGACCGATCACCATGGGTAATGTATTCTCGCCTCTCATCCGCTTCGGCACCTCCACCTGGACCTATGAGGGTTGGCAAGGACAGGTCTACAAGCGGCAATACAGCAAGACGGCCTTTGCCCGTGAGTGCCTGGGGGAATTCTGCCAGTATCTCTACAATGGCCGGTCGCTGTTTCGTACCGTGGCAATGATCCGACCTCTTACCGACCTTCATCCGCGAACCAGCTCACACGCTACCTGACGCAAATTCCAGAAAATTTTGAGATGTGCTTTAAGGTGTGGGAGGAGGTCACCATCCCAGCCTATACCAGGTACGCCTGATATGGAATGCGAGCCGGGAGCTCGAATCCGAACTTTCTCAACGCCGACGAGTTCAGCAAGCTGGTGCTGCAACCCTTTCGGGACGGCCCCTTTCGGCCTGCACACGGGACCGTTCCTGTTTGAGTTTCAACGCGACGGCATGGCGGCGGAAGATTTTTCTGCGCAGGACTCGACGCCTTCTTCTCCATGCTTCCGAGAGACTTTGGCTATGCCGTGGAGGTCCGCAATGCGTGCCTGCTGAGCCCAGCCTATTATCAAGCTCTGAGCCGCCATCAGGTGGCCCACGTCTACAATCCACTGGTCCTACAGGCCGTCCTTGGCAGAACAGCGCCTGAGAGTCTTTGCGGCGCCGTTCACGGTCTTGCGACTCCTGACGCCGCTCACGATGAACTGTGAGGCGGAAAGCAGAGAGCAGAGCCTTATGACAAGATTGTGGGTGAGTTACCTGAGATGTGCGCCCAAGCCGTGGAGTTAGTGGCAGCCGCAGTGGTACAGAAGATCCAGGCCTATGTCCTGGTCAATAACCGAGGAGAGCGAAATGCACCGTTGACGATTCAGGCTTTGGTAGACGTGCTCCAAGCAACTCAATGAGTTCTCAAGAAGGATTCGTTCTATATCTGAAAGTGACGATTTCTTCTCTCCCTCAATGAGTATGATCATGTTCAGTCCGAACTGCCTCACAGTCCATCAGCAGAGGCCCGCGTATAAGCGGGCCTCTGTGTAGGGAGCAGCGTCCGTTTATGCGATCTTCACATCGATCTGCTTTGGTTTGGCCTTCTCAGATTTTGGGAGCTGAAGATGCAGCATGCCATCTGCATACTCGGCCCGCACGTTGGCCTCGTCGACTGAATCGGGAAGCGTGAAACTCCTGACAAAACGACCATAGGAGCGTTCAACCCGATGATGCTTTCGCGCACTATCAGCCCGGTCTTGCCTTCGCTCACCCTGAATTGTGAGGACACCGTTCTCCATTGTAACCTTCACGGCCTCCTTCCGCACGCCGGGAAGTTCGGTGTGAATCGCATACTCCGCTTCCGTTTCACTGATGTCCACGGTCGGGACCCAATCGGCTACGGTCATCACTTCTTTCCCGTTGCCGCTCAGGGTACCGCCCTCTGGCCGAGACATGACCCGGTTGAGTCGGTCGGCCATTGCTTCTAATTCGCGTAAGGGGTCCCATCTGACAACTGCCATGGTGCACCTCCTGTGAATGTATGAAATAACGATGTTTGTCTGCTCACACAGGGCAGATAATTTTGAGGTCGAAAAAAAGTCAAGACACGAGATGAAAAAGCTGGATCTGAGCGCCCGGTCATGCCAGTTGTACGAATGTTGGAAGGGCGGAACACCCTGGATGAGTAATGTGAGACTCGAGGCCGTACTGGGCCGGCTCGTGAAGTTTGATGTGGGCTACTCGATGCCGGACCATGCGATATCGCCACGCCGGTGGCATGAAAGCAATGGTGACCCTTACTGCAGGAGATAGATCGTGAGAAGGCTTACAGCCAGGACGAAACTGATTATGGCAAACAGACGGTATCGGCGGTCGATAATGGCGCTCTGATTGAAGACATTGTCGTATAGCGGGCGTTCTTGCATGAGCGTTGGGCCTCCTTTGACCATTGTACGTGAGTGCCTTAAGGTTGCAACGAGTAAGCGGTTTCTTCTCACAGCGGGTACGGGTGCCGGGATGCCACAGAGAAGAAGACGTTCAATAGAAGCTTGCCAAACGGAAGAGTCGTTACAGTTTTCGCATCGCTCAAACGCCCAGTTTCCGATGCAAGGACAGAGCAAAGGCATGAGTCTCTGGAGGCGATGTTATCCCGTCTTCAAACCTTGGCACTGAATTTCTTGTTACACTTCTTGAGTGAAGCAGGAAATTCTCAAAAAGTTTTGCACTTTAATGATGGCCTGGACATTGTGTGGGGCTTGCCTGACCGGCTGCATCACCGATGCTCAAACGGTTCTTTCTCCTGAAGACGAGGGCCACAACGTTCTCCTTGTCGCACGGGTGGTGACTGTTATAACGGGTGAAAGGGCCCGGAGGTTCGAGCCGACCGTTCGAGAAGTGGAGCTTGCCGAACACGATGCAGGGACGCGATACCGTATCAGCGTTGGAGGCAACGATACGTTGGTTGCTGTATTTTTACCTCCCGGTCGTTATGACATGACGCGGGTTGAAATTAATGAAGGGCCTTTTCTGTCGATCGCCCAACCGGCCATATCTCTTTCATTGGACGAAGGCCCAGTGATATTTGGCGGAACATGGCGCTTCGGAGTGGATTCGCCGCGCTACGGGCGGATGGTGTTGATGTCCATGCAGATGGACGAGGAGTCGCGGTCGCTCTTCGAGCGGAAAATTCGAGTGGATTACCCTACATTAACGTCCTCACCCATCACGCCCGTCCTGCCCCTTCCCACAGAATTCCAGACTCGGCTCTATGAGGTTGCGCCCTATCCACGTGTTTCACGATACTTCCGGCGCCATTACTGGTAGAGATCCAGCCATGCCACATGTTTCTTGGAGTAATTTGCGTTCGGGCTCCAACAAATGCTCTAGACATTGAGGTCTGCGCCAATGCTGTGAAACTTCCTTGCGAATACATGGATTGCGTGATTTCTCTAGGCGGGTCGATCGTAGTTCATGAGTACTGGTCTTGCTGCATCATCGCCATGACCCCTAGCGTTCGTCGCGCCTTCTGGTATCGCTCTCGGAACATCAGCTGTGAAGCTCGCCAAGGGGCAACGCATGATATGTTTCCTCTGCTGACTGGGAAATTTGCGGGTCAGACGGCGGCTATTGGATAATTGTGTGGAGAGTGATATTCCCAAGAGCGTCTCTGTCACCGCTGTACCGACGCGATGCCGTACACGGAGACAATCAGAGTGTGAAGTAGCTTAGTCGAGTGATGACATGAAGTCATAATCATTTCAAATCGACAGGGTTTTTCCAACGGTAGCTTAAAGCCGTCAGCTCTTTTGACAAGCCGCGGAGGTATCAGTGGACATTCGAGGGTTGAAGTTGAGAAGGCTGATCGCCATCATAGGTGGACTGGCGGTCATCGTCGGGATCTGGAAACCAGCGCAGGCTGAGACTCTGACAATTGGTGCGCCACCCAGCTTAAGACCAGCGTTGAGTGACATCTTGCCGATGTTTGAACGGGAATATGACGCGACGGTCAACGTCGTGTACACGCCATCGAAAACGCTTCTTCAGCAGATTGAAAAGGGAACCCCGATCGATGTGTTTCTGTCGGCGGGGGTTGAGGAAGTCGAGTATCTAGACAAGAAAGGACTGACTCTCAACGGACACCCTCGGATCTATGCTCAGACCTCTCTTGTCCTCGTGATGTCGTCAATCTCCTCATCCCTTTCGGTTTCCTTTCAGGATGCGTTGTTGAACCGAGCCATACGCATCGCTCTCGGTGATCCCCAGACGTCCTCGTTGGGAGAAGTCACCGCCCGATCGCTGGCAAAGATCTATCCTGGCTACAAAAGCTCTTCCCATATTATCTACGCGCCACATAGTGAGGACATTATGGATCTGATAGTCAACGGCAAGGCCGATGTGGGTCTGATCTATCGCGTAGATTCGATCTCCAATGGCAAGGTACGCATCAGCGATGAAAACCCAATCGGGACGTATATACCTATCCAGTTCGGACAAGCCGTGGTGTGGACCTGTCGAGAGGCCGTGCGTTCTGCCGCAGAACAATTTTCTGATTTCCTCATGACGCCTCGCATACAAAAACTTTTGGCTAAATACGGATTTGACTCCATCCCATTGCCTATGGGTCTCATTCCGATTGAAAGGAAAGAGAGGGTATCATGATCAGGAAATCCTTCATCTGGGTCGCCTTCCTCGTGACGATCGCGGCGCTGGGGGCCCCGAGCATTTTCGCCATCGACAAGAATCCCGGCACTCTGGAGGGTATTCCACCCAGAACCGTTGCCGATTATTTACGCGCAGTCATCATGGCCCACCGTCATTTTTATACCATCCAGATCGTAAACCGGCTCGGACAAGAGCGCATTGTCGATGCGTCGGAAAATTGGCAGGCCACGCATTCATTGCCCTTACCCGTGCAACTCCTGCAGGAAACAAGCGAGATTGCTGAATTGACCGGCCCAAATGTCCGCTTCCATCTGATTAGTCAGTGGCCGATCAATAAGGCCAATGCGCCAGCTAATGAATTCGAACGGATGGCTCTTAAAAAAATTGAACAGCATCCAAATCGACCGTATTCCAGTACGATCGAGGGGGGCGGGCGACAGTTATTCGGAACCGTCTATGCTGACTTGGCGGTTACAACAGCATGCGTTCAATGCCACAATGCACATCCCAATAGCCCGAAATCGGATTTCAAACTCGGTGACGTCATGGGAGGACTAGTGATCAGTTTTCCATTGAGCCATCCGTGAGATGGCCAGGCTTACGGACTAACCGATGAACGACGGGTTTCTGATAAAAACCCAGCCTCGGCCAGACGAACGCACTGAACACCGAGAGCCTGCGTCTGCACGATTATCTGATTCTTCGATGAATTCCGAAATCGGCAGCCCGATGGATTTCATGTAAGCCGATCATGTTTGCGAGGTAGGTCTCGAAGAAAGTACAAGGCCTCCGGGCATCTGTTCTCGCAGCGTCACCCGATCCGCCATGTGCCTCATGGAACCACGGACGATCATTCGCACTAACCAGAAAACCCTCACACCTCTCCGGACGACCCGCATGAGACAAGCGTCAGCGGGAGCTCCACAGCCTTGCAGCCGGCGATTCCATCCATAGAACGGTACTGCATGTATCATTGTGCCCGGGCACTCTCGTGACCTTCGCTGCCACAACGGTATGCTGAATGGTAAAATTCCCTCACTTACATGGGACGGAGTAAATGTCACAGGTCGACCCCTGCGTCAGCTCCTGTACGTTCCGCGCATAACCCTCGCGCTGCTCCCATCGCCTGCTTATGAAGTTCGGTTACATTCCACCCTGCGCGCTTCATGGGGGGGCCTTTGTGCTGTGGGTGGGTGTGCGCCCTATCTGTTCCTATCTTCATATCGGCCCGAGTACCTTCTATTGTGGGCGCGTCCGTATGACTTGCCTGCGACGAGACCCCCGATGGCCCCTGGATGATTCGTGCGGCCGTGATGGATAACTGGATGCGTGACCGATTAGCTGGGGAGGCTGCAGGCAGTGTCGAAAGTGAGGCCTCACACCAGTGAGACGACTGGCCTCATGCGGCTCATCGATTGCCTCTCAGCCCATACGATACACGCCATAGTGAGTCAGCGGCGGATTCCCCATGTGAAGGTCGGACGGCTCGTGAAGTTCGATGTGGCCCTGCTCGATGCATGGATCAAGCAGAATACGGTGACGCCAATGGTGCAGCGACGGTCCTGTAGACTGGAGGGAAAGGCGGGTGCATCCAGGGCCGCGCCCTAGTGTAATTCATACATGAATACGACGCCCAGGGAGAAAATAAAGCATATCACCATGAGCAGTTGGTGCAACCGCTCATTTGTTTCAGATGCGTCGAACATATCAGAGATTTGACTGCCTTCATTCATCTAAGTGTGCCTCCTCTCGGCATTGTATCGAACCATTTTCGCTTGGCAAGCAGGATCAATCTTTGGTGCGACCACTGCCGTGGGGAAGTGGAGGTGCGACTCTCGACGGTGCTCAAGCTGTGCAGGGTCCTAAATATTTCGCCATGGCCGGCCATACCATAATGAAGGCCCCTTGCGGACCTCTCCGGCACTCGAGTATAGCCTTGGTGAAACGCCATGCGCATCTGAGCCCATCCCATCTGCACGCTGCAGTAGAAAGATAGCCTCCTTCGGCAGAAGTATCGACGCAACGAGAAGCAGTCACCCCAGAGGAATAGGATCAGCCTCCTTTTCAAATGGAACCGTTTCAAATGGAACCGTGACAGAAACCGGAACGGTTGAACAGCCTAAGGAGAGGAAAGTCATCGAAGCGACTGAAAGTATTGGTGCCCCCCGGCCTGAATTGAACAGGCGACCTTCGGTTTAGGAATCAGTGGAAAGGGGATGCTCAAGTCGTTGATGACTTGGGCATCTCCCGCCACTACAGCGGCTGGAGCGAGGTTGGCCTTCACTTCTAGTAGCAGCACTTCGTACCAATTCCATTCGTTTTGTCTGTATTTCTAACACTAGGCTAACACCTGCCCCCCACCTGGCAGACCCCCCCGCCGTCATTGGGTATTGGTACCATCTGGGCAATGCGCGGTGAAAACAAAATGGGCCGATGCGTCTCCATGCTAGGCTCGACGTTGTATGTCTTCGGAAATGCGGACATGCACATGACAGGTGATATCCATACCCGTGGCATGTTGGCACCTGTTTTGGAGACAAGCCAAAACCATGCGCTTGACATGATTGACTGCCGCTGTTTGTGTGATGAACTTGCGTGTGTCAGGCACGGCGGTAATCGGTGGAGTTCCGTCTGCAAAGGTCGCCTCGTAAACAAGAACATACCAGGCTTGGCACTTGCGTTGGAGTGTGATTGTAACTTCGACCATCGTACTGAAACGCTATTCAGGGTTGCGCGTAAAAACTGAGCCCCAAACTCTGAAGCGTGCGACCATATGATCGAGGCAGAGAAAAAGGTCAACGCAACGGCTTCATATCTGGCTCGCGCTCAGGGTTCGTCACGACTTCCTGGCCGGGAGGTGTCAGGCCGAGTCGCCCCCGAGCCATGTTCCTTCAAAAATGAGACCAGGCCAAGCGTATCGAGCCGATGCTCGACCGTGTCACTCCTGTGTGCTGTAGCCACGCAGCATCGATCTTCAAGTAAAACTCACGAGTATCAGCCCTTCGTGTAAGCTGTATATATTCCGAGTTGGCTGAAGGCTCTATCCGGAAACCACGTAAAAACAGATAGCATTCAACCAGATGTCGCTGAGTGAACATTCGTTGGTGGTTCAAGCACACCCCTCAGACATCGAAAGGTCAATAGTCTTGAGAATGTCACTGTACCGGGTCAGGCAGGAATTACCACTAAGGATGTTCCTAGAGTCCAGTTGCATAGCCTCGGCACCTTTGTGCCATATCCTTGGGAGCACAATTTGGACTGCACTTTTGAAGCGTGGAGAGCGATGAGCCGTGGTATTCATAAGCCGTCGGTTTATTCCCCGAACGACCTCGCCGAGCCCGTGAGGGGCCTCGAGAGCGAGAAGACGGCTAGGGGTTGCACTAGTTCTCGTCGGGCAATCCTGGATGTAATGGTTGTAATATGGCCTGCGAGCACGACTATCAACTGGAAACCGTCGGTGGCGTATACCTAACGGGGGCGTACGTCTGTCGGTTATGCAGCTACCGGATAGGAATGTCCCACGAACAATTCCATCGACAAGCTATGTATCCAGGGCATTACCAAGCCGACGTGAGCGTCGCAGAAACCGTTGAACAGCGAGCACACCATGCGCGCGAACGGTATGTCCAACGGCTTAGGGACCAAATGAGGGAACTCTCCGGCGAGAATTTGCCATCTGTACTGAGCGAAGATGAGCGCCACGAAATTCTGACAGAAGTAATCCAGGAGGCCTTGTTGCAAGTCGTGAAGGACTGCCAGGAAGTAGCGAAGGGTTCTGGTCTGTCTGAAGCCAAGAAGGTTGCGGAGTTTATCGAGAGAAAACTTGGTGGCAGGACGAAAGATAATTCCTCGTCCCGTTACGCAATGCTGCCTAGCTGCCCTAGAAGGGATAGCTAGGGGATAAGTGGCTCTCGCTAGTGGTCACCGGCGACCTTGCCGCTTGTATGAACGCTAAGGCTTGGTTTCAGTTGCTTCTCGTTTCATTCTTGCCCCTCGTGTCCAGCTGCGCTGTTACCGTCAAGGAGTTCCGCGAAAACCCCCTTATGGTCTTCAGTAAGGTCTCTGGCAGGCACGAGACTGTGGCGAATTGCATCATGCACCGCCTGGAGGAGACGGTGGACACCTGGCCGGACATGTTCAGGCTTACGACAGAAGGGGCCCGCACATCACTCCTAATCAGCCGGTTACAATTGGCCGGACCGTTTTTGTTCAAGCTTTCACCGCTTGCGGAGATGGTCTTTACAGAGACCAGGCCAAAAGATCTTCTTGTCGAGGCTAGATACCGAACATCTGTCGATGGCGAGTACTATCTGGAACAGGCGAAACCATTAATTGCCAGTTGTGGCAAGCAGTCCCTGTCTAACAATACCTCAGCTTCCTTTCGCACTCATTGACCACCGAGCCACCAGCGGGCCCGATTCACCCCCAACGACGACCGGCATGGGAACCATCACCCCTCAAGAACGTAGGTCAAAACAAAGGTACCCACCTGTCATTAGGTCCCAGATTCACCCCACCGTCATCGGTTCACCGTGCCGCCCCTGATTGGGTCGGGTCCCATACCTGACATGTGCGCTTCAAACAAAAGTGAGCATGGGTGATTTTGGCACGAAAACGGCGTTGGCAGTTTGTGCATGACACTCCGAGAGGTCGCCTTGCATCGGACTGCCTAACTTATGGTGAGATCGGTGTGAATGACAGCCTTGGCATGGGCGTGTGCGCCTGTCTGAGGTTGGCTCAGACGCAGAAGATCTAGAACCACACCGTAAGCCTTGATACGTCCTTCTGATCGCTTCCTCTCGTTCACAGGTTTGTTCGGCCAACATACGCTGCCCGACCGTGTACGTCTGGCAGGTTGGCTCGGACGCATAAACCGGCCACTGACCGTGTCATACACTTGCCGAGAAAGAGTCTCAAGGGCCACCGTTCTCGGGTCTGGCTGAACTACACGAAGACGCTGCAAGATTCCAGACTAGGGACAAGAACGTCGACGAGACCACAGGGAGTTAGTCATGTGCGGCGTCAGAGGTAGTCGAACCGCGAAGGAAGGTCCTGAACGGCGTACAGGCTACAGACGGGCCCAAGGTCTCAACGTACCGATAGAATTGAGATGCACCAAAATTCGACCGCTTCCTAGCAGGTAGTCAACGTGCGCGTGGAATTGGCCCTGCACCGAACAACTGGCGATGACGTCGGCCAATCCCGGCTGGGCCACATACCTGACACCCCCCAACTCCCGGCACCAATCCGCTTCGATATTGAGATGCTCCTCCAGCTCCCACACAGCAGACTCGCTCTCCGGCACGGAGATATGCAGATGAAGCATATTAAGTTCAATCGACGAATCGGGATACATGTTCATGAACGTGCCTGCGCTCACGTTCCCGTTCACGCGTACCATGTACCGTCTCCTGGAAGGATCACAAAAGTCCTCACACTCATCCAGTACTGGAGGGGTGACAACACACATCACAGGCTGGTGGGATCAATGGAGTCAAGGCTCATCCCTGCCAGCGATGAGAGCCTTGCAGCGATCCATCATGGACGATGCGTAGTAACTCATGACGGCGCATTCCACGATGTTCATCTGCGGGATGTCCTTCAGGGCTGGAGACAGCAGGGACTCACACAGTCGCGCGAAGTCTTGGAGTTCTTGACGGACGTTTTCCATTACCACACCATCCAAGTGAGTGCTACAAAACAAAGCAGCAACCCCACCGCCTCCAACGTGGCAACACACCAATATTCTTTGTCATCCATTCTTGTGCCGTGTCCTTTCCTTGAGAATGAGGTCAAAGGACAGTGGAACACGGCAGGCTTGGAAGTGCGATATGTCTAATGAGGAGTTGTTAGAAGTACGTACAAGGACGGAACAACGGGCGCGTGAGAGACACGGCACAAGGGGGTGTTGGAGCCATACAATGGGTCCCACCTGTCAATCCCAAAAGATTAAGACCATCAAAAGACGGAGCAACCACATACAGTACACGGTGATTTATCGGGATCTTCACCAAGTGACAAACTAGAGAAAGAGAAGGTATGCTCCTCCCGCAGGAATGAGGTGAGAAATGGTTTCCAACGCTGCTTTACACGTTTCGAATGCCAAGCAAGGTGCTGATCCTCGTGCCGCTCTCGCGGAGTTGAAGACGGAGGCGCGTGGATGCCAAACCCCCAAGCAATTTCGTGACCTCCTCAAGCATGTGCAGGCGTGCATCCCTTACAGTAAATTCGCCGGCACGTGGGGCTATCCCTCGCGCACCATCCTCCGCTTTTTCTTTAATCAGGGATTTTCCCGCGACCTGATTCGCTGGCGTCTCACGACCGGCGCATTGTGGACCAGTCCGTTGTTTGAGGAATGGCTTCGGACAAAGCAAACAATCCTGTGGTGCGATGCCGTGAAGCCCCTGAAGGCGCAATTTGATCCTGAACTGCTCCGGCGGATGAAGCAGGCTGGGGCACAGTATGCGCTGTGCGGGGGATTGGCTAGCCCAGACTACTACGTATTATTTGCAGCCGCCATGCCGTCTGCGGCGAGTGGAAGAGCGCATCTGAAGCAATTCAAGTCCATTGTTCCATTGCTGGTCCAGGCGAGCCAGCGTGCTTATCCAGATGGATTGCTCACAAAGCGCGAGACGGTTGTGCTTGAACGTCGCGCAATGGGAGAGATTATTAAACAGATTGCGTTGGCCGAAGGGATCAGCGAGCGTACAGTTCGTGAGCACTTCCAGCGGATCAAAAAGAAGCTCTATACCGATGATCTGGTAAACGCTGTCGTCATCGCAGTGAAAAGCGGGTTGCTACTTCCTGCTGGAAAAAAAGGTTTAGTGAAGCACCCACTTCGCACGGAGTCGGGGTTAGACACGCCAGCCCTGAATCCTGATAGAAGGGGCCGACATACTGAAGAGCGTTGTGCTTCCAGCCTAAACAGATATTTCGCCAGCCGAATCTGGCTGAGCCGTCCATTCTGCCAGTCCCAGGCCAGCATTTTCTCCTTCACGAGACTGTCTCGCACTTCTAGGACCACAGCGCGGTTGTCGTCTCGATACCAGTAGAAGCCTGCTTTAGTGGGGTGCTCCGTGGTCCATTTCATTGCCGTTATCAATTCTAACTAGGCTAACACCTGCCCCCCGTCGTCGGTTCACCCTGCCACCGCCATTGGGTTGGGACTCCTGTGGGAAATGTGCGGTTAAAACAAAAGGGGGAGATTTAGCTATTGAACGCTTATTGGAAATGATGATGTCTGTGTAGGGGTCCGACCTACGGCCAGCTGTTTCATCCTCAACCCGCCCCCAGGTGCCCACGCGCTCAGAGACTTCATGGCACGAGCGTGGAACGGGCTGAAGTAAGGCTTGACTCTGGATTACAGGGGGAGCCAAGCTGAAATATCCGTGGAGGTCTGTATGAATCCTCGGGTAATGCCGCATCCCACCACCACTTTCTTCTATCCTTATGATAGCCGTGCATCTCCCTGCTCCCTCTCGGTTGTTAATGTGAAAGCCAGATGACAATCAATCGATGAGAAGGAGTAGTTGGCTATGAAAACACTAACCTCAGTAGCTCTTAGTCTATTGTCTGGAACGCTCGTCGCCACCGTGGCGTTCGGTAATCCGACAATGCTGCCACAGCATCCCGGTTACCCCATGAACAAAGCGATAGATCCAGTCGGCGGCCAATCGCTTGCGAATGATCCTGGCCGCCAGAATGCCGTAGGGGACTCCGCGCTTCGTCAGTCGGCGGCCATCAGTGACGCGAATCTGTCCCAACAGTTATCGCCCAGCGACCAGGACAAACTCAGTGAAACGCCCGCAACTGATGTCAAATCGAAAGAGCAGGAGCCCAAGACGGATCGCCGATGAAGGGCAATGCACAACCTTAACAGCAAAAATAGATTTCTGGTGACGGGTGGTGGCGAGAGGGTCTGCAGGGTACGGCAAGGGGACAGCGATAAAAGCCGTGTCCTGCGGCTCTCATCCCAAACTTCATGCACAGAGAGTACACACACACACACTGATCTCTCCTGACTACTCCCGCGCGAACATGCTGAGTAGCGACAGGAAGAACACCATCGCCATCAACGCTACAAGAACTCGTCACTTGATAGTCTGCCTTCCGGCGGGTGAGTGATCAAGTTCACTGCCATCTGTGCTGTTTCTCATATCAATACCATACTAACATCACCCCACCTGGCAGACCCGCCCCCCGTCATTGGTTCTGGTTCCATACCCGACACGCGCGGGTAAAACAAAAGGCGGAGAGGCGTTGCACGGAGACACGATGTCAATGGTCGGCTAGGCTTGACATCTCTTTGGGGGACCTCCGGTTGCACCAAAGCGTAGCCCACCAGAGAGCGAGGGTCGGAATAAGGAAGGCCTCGATGAGGAGTCCTTTGTACGCGTCGGGCCCAGCCCGCACGAACGGTGGTAGCGCGGCCACCAGCCCTAAAGGTGCCACAATGGCGAGCAAATTCTGCCAACGGGGATCCCCTTTGTTCGCTTTGACGTGGGCCCTGTAGCAGCCACCCCAGACAAGACCCAGCAAGACCGCGCCAGCCACGATTCCCCATACGCCGAAGTTTAGGTACCACCCGGTTGCATGGTGGAGGGTATAGGCTTCTCCGGTGGGGCCCTCGTCGATTCCAAGACTTTGAGCATATTCAGTATAGCTGGCCGACGAACGTTCACCTCGGAACACACTGGGAACTAACGATGCGGCCAGCGAGATGAAGCTTGATCCATACGTCAGAGGCGCATGAGACTCTAGTAGACCATAGAGCGAGAAATGAGCGGCAAAGGCCTCCCCGCTCGAACGGATCCCCGGTGCCTCCTCCAATGCTTCCCACCACGTTTCCGTATCTAATAAGGCCAGCATTGGCAAGCTTCTGAGAAAATTGATGGCTCCAATGAATAAGAAGACAACGAGGGCCATCGGTATCGTCAGCTTCCACTGTATCCGCGTCGTATTCGTGGAATAAAACAACCCACTTAATATCAATGCCGAGAGCAGCTCATTTTTATTGCCAAGCATGGCCAAGTACCCAAGCGTGCCAACTAGCAGGAGCACGTACATGACACCGATACCGACGGACTGGCTCCCTTGGATGAAGAGCGCCCGACCAGGGGTCAGGTACACTGCGAATCCAAGCGCCAAGGAAAACACCGCCATGCGATTGAACACTTGATGAATGGTAAATAAAGGATGGTAGGCACCCAGTCCGCCTCTTGTTGCCACATACGCCGATATGTTCATTTCAGCGGCACTGGTGAGCTGTTCCGCCAAAATGATGAAACTTCCGATGACACTGACGGTAGCCAGTATGAAAAGCGAGACATGGGAAATGTGAATTGGCGCACCGGCCAGCGATTCACCCACCGGGGAGCGTCCGCTGACCTTCCACAAGAGGGTAAGCTCGACGAGCATGATAAACGCCGCATAGAGAACCAACGTCATCATGTAGTCATCATTCAACTGGATGGGATACATCCGCTCGGCGAGATAATCATATTGCTTTTCACTCTCCCCACCCAGTTGAGCGCCGACAATTGACCAGGCCCCATAGAGAGACCAGTAGTAGAGGAGGCCAATTCCTACAAGAAAACTTATCTGCCGGGTGAGTACAGACAACAGCGCCGCCAGGGCGGCAATCGCTGCGGTGACAAGCGTTAAGACGACATAAAAATCCATGCAGGTTCCGGTATGCGGCAGGTCAGGAAATCGAAGGCGGATTATACGTCAGGGCCGATCCAGCGTCGAATGTTCACTGAACATAGCGGTAATAACTTTAGGCATCGCCAGGAATAGGAGACCTTTGAGTGAGCCCACCCCATGCCCTATGTGCCGAATAGCGTAGACGAGCGGGAGGGTCGCCATGTATGTCGCGCACTTCAAACGAATGGACATCCGAAGGGACATTGCCAGGGTCACGACCACATACGTCGCGCCGATTGTAGCCGGGACCCAGGTCCACGGCGATTCAGTTATCCACCCTGCCAACAGTGCGAGGAGAGCGAGCACGAACGCAAGGGGAACGTAGTGTCGCCATGACGCCGCCTGTTTGCGAAATTTCCAGGCGTAGACGGCCCAGAATCCATCTGCAAGGTTATGCTTCCAGAACGTCCACAAATCGGCATCTGCGTAATAGGTGACGTTGATCTGCGGCACCAGGAGAATCCGTCCTCCATTCGCGAGATTCTTTTGTTGTGTTCCATGTCTGAGTTGCGGATCTAATCGTTCGTCAAAGAGTCCTATCTCGTCAAATAGCTCTCGTTTCCAACATCCAAAGGCCACAGCATCGGTGTAGCGGAGGTCGGCTGCCCCCACTTTTACCGCCGCATTGCCCGAACCAAAGGGGTCGGACAACACGAAGGCGATAGACTTTGCTATCAAAGTCTCGTTTCGGGGGGCAATGGTGAGCACACCGCCAACCATTTGTTCTCTGCAGGTCATCAGATAGTGAACACATTGACGAATGTAATCTGTCGGGTAGGAAGAATGGGCGTCCGCCTTCATCACAACGTAGCCAGTCGATCGACCAATGCCGAGGTTCATGGCAGCGGGAATGGTCCGCTGTTCATTTTGTATCAGGAAAATGTTGGAGTGCTGAGCGACATACTCCTGAACCACCTCTGTGGTACCGTCCACACTCATGCCATCGACCACGAGAATCTCCAGCCGATCCACGGGATAGTCGTTTGAGAGCAATGAATCAAGGCACGGGGCAATGCACGTTTGCTCATCCCGGCACGGGATAATCACCGAAACAGGTGGAGGATTCTCTTCCAGCGATTGGAAAGGACCCTTGGTGTATTGGACAGACGCGAATTTCATTCTGGAGCAATCAGATAACGCCTGGAGGTAGTTTAGAGGTTATGGGTCAAGTAGCGTAGTCGTCTCAACAGCGGGCTGACCCGCAGCACGTTATGACAAGTCTCTATAGCTACACCATGGGGCTACGAATGTCTACGGGGGTCAATTGGGAGGAGTTAGACAGACTGAAAAGGTGGATGTAATGGACGAGGCACTACAGGCTAGATAACCATTACTTGCCCTGCGAAGCTTTCCCCATGTACGTCTGTATGTCCTTAATAACCTCTGCATAATAGAGGCAACTACATAATAACGAGACGAGCGTGGTGCATACGGTACAGCGGCCAGTTGTTGCCTATAGTGACACAGGATAAGGCCACTCTATAAGCTGTTACCGTTATTAGTTTGTGACCTAATAGGCGTTCTATGAAAGTCTATGAGGGTGTGAGTGGGGATGAATTGGTAGCCCATTCAAGGTCGGTCTAAAAGTAACGGAAGCGGTGCGCCTGGAACGCAGACCTGTACTCAAGTAAGTGCCCTCACACCAATCTTTCTTCTTCCCCTGCCCCCTGTAAGGCACAGCCAACCCCGCATATGGAACTCGCTGCGGCCTGAGGTCTCAACGGGTGCTGCGAATCGGGACCTCTTTTTTGATTTCTCTACCATCTCTCAGTAAGTCCACTATCACAGTGTGTCCGGCGCTGCGCTCAACAGAGTCCATAAAACTATGTACATCAGATATAGAGTACTCGCCGATTTGCCGGATTATATCTCCCCTAAATATGTCAGCGTGAAACGCAGGAGTACCATTTCCCACCACCACAACCTGAACGCCTTTGTTACTGCCTATCTGCTTCCGTTGCTCCTGTGAGAGGTCCTCGACTTTAGCTCCGAACCTCATGGGCTTTGCTTTCACCCAATAAGTGGCTCCATAGTCGTAGCGATCCACGTTATAAGGCATCATCGTGGTTCGGCTTCCATATGTTGTCGTGTTCGCAGTCCCAGAGTAGTTTCCTATGCCCCCTTGACCGAAGGTGGTACCTGATATCTGGGTCGTCGATGTTTGGGTATTTGGGACCGTTAGTGGGACCGCCCCTGAGTGGGTATGAGTGTAAGCACTATATAGAATAACTACAGCAGCGTGGATATCCTCGCCATGTGTGACTGCGTCCTTCTCATTTACGCGTCCTGCGTTAAAGGTCGAATAGCCTATCTTGACGTAACCTTCCTGGAACATTCGTAAATCGTCAGCGGCTGGGGAGGTTCCCCTGATGACGGTAGGAGGATCTCCTGACAAAACTAATTCATTTTTGTGAGCTAGGACCTCTTCTGCTTTACTGCCTGTATAGAACTTGGCAAAGTTGTTTGTGCAGCCAGCCAGTGTCATTGTAAGAATCATTGCCGCTGCCTGCAGGACCGTTGTTCGCACAAGAACCTCCTTCACTGATAATGCAACGAGATTACAATGACTAGACGATAAGCTAACGGCCTAGGACAGTCTGCGTAGTAGGCTGGACTATATAGAGAGCGCCTTAAGTTGTACATAGTGCCATTAGGGCCGATAGATATCTTATTGTTGCCTTCTAGATAGCTGCCTATGGTGCCATTGAACATAGCCGCCAACTAACCCTTTATTGGTTCTAATAAGCGGCTTATGAAAGCTTATGAAGGCGTGAGTGGGGATGGGTTGTGGACCGCCAAGCTGAGTGCAAAAGAAGCGGTGATTTGCACCGGTTATGAGTCACAAAGTTGTCGGTAGTGGCTATAAGCGTCCACGAGCGAAGACAGTCTGAGGAAGGGCTGAAACATCGAAGGTTTCCAACCAGTCGCCTCTTGGATAAAGCCGCCCTTTGTCATTCGGTCCCGACTCCATGCCTGATCTAGTACAGGCAACGTCAGCCAGTTTACGTGATCGCCCGTCACTGCGTCCGTGGGCCATGTGAAATGATCCAGGAATGTTTTTTGTCCCTGTGTAAGCCCCTCATTGGCGAAAGGCATATAGCTGGGTAATCCACGCGGTCTCGGTTCCACATACCAGCGTATAGGGATAAGACCGTTTCTGTAGTCGCCAGTGCCAACCCGTGTAACCCACTCATCGAACAGTTCTAGCGCCGACGCATCGTCGATTGTGTAATCATCGGAAATCCAGCTCGCATCTATTTCGTAAATTGCCCACAGTTCCGTCTCAAATTTTCGCTCCCCCCGTTTTTTTGGTACCGCCACAAGTTCACGTTAGGTACTCCCTTCTACAAGCGGTTTCTAAGCTGTTGGATCTAAATACAACTATTTAGTTGTCTATCGGCAGACAACTGAGCTTGACATACATAGGCATTCACTATATCTAGTGGGTATGTGATGTGATTACCACAATATGTTGTGGTTATTGGTGCCATTCATTCAGTTAGAAATACAAGGAGGATTCCATGCATATGAGCGGCAATTCAGCTGTTGGCGAACGATCGAGAGCTTTGCTTAACAATTCATCATACCCGCAAATACAGCATGGTCAACCCCCAAGTTGCTGGCCCACACTGAAACCAGAGGCACTTGATGGCTTGGCCGGAGAGATCGTCCGGGAACTGGATCAGTACACCGAAGCGGACCCGGTGGCGGTCCTCGCTCACCTCTTGGCCCAGCTCTCCTGCTATATCGGTAAGTCTCCAGCGCCTGAAGTGTTGCTGGGAGGAGTGGGCAGTCCGCTTGCATTTTGGCCTGTCGTAATCGGCGATACGAGTAAGGCGCGTAAGGGTACTGCGGCTAAGGAAGCAGAGGGAGCCTTCGAGAGGTCATTTCCGGGATGGTCCAAAGACCAATTGCGAGGCAATCTCTCCAGCGGTGAAGGCCTTGCCTATGCGGTGCGGGACGCTGGCTGCGAGCCAGGAGACGAAGGGATCCAGGACAAGCGGCTCTACCTCGTGCAGCCCGAATTTGGCAGCATGCTCAAGCTGATGGGGCGTGAAGGCAATAGCTTATCAGGAATTATCCGTGACGCCTGGGACGGGGTAGATTTAGCTCCTCTTACGAAGAATTCACGAGTTCGAGCCACCAAGCCTCACATTGTCATCGTAGGTCACGTCACGAAAGAGGAATTACGCAAGGAGCTTAAAGCCGTTGAGCAATGCAACGGTTTTGGCAATCGTTTTGTCTGGCTGGCGGTTCATCGATCAAAGGTCCTAACTTTTCCTCCACCTCGGGATGAACGACGCCTCGATGAGCTAGCTACCCGCCTCAAGGAGGTCGGCGGGTTTGCCCAAAACGTCAGGTCCGTCGGCTGGTCGTCGGATGGGAAAGACGCCTGGGCTAGCGTGTATCCGGTACTGTCGGAAGGAAAGCCTGGATATGTGGGAGCCCTTCTCGGAAGAGCGGAGGCGCACGTCGGGCGATTGGCTGCGCTGTATGCCTTGCTCGACCAAAAGTCTGAGATCGAAGCCTGTCACGTCCAATCTGCATTGGCGATATGGGAACACTCGGAAGTGTCCGCTGAGTGGATCTTTGGTCATGCAGATCAGATTGCAGAGCAAGAGAACAAGCTGCTCCGTGAGCTGGTGCGTTCTCGTCAGCTCACCGATTCAGATGTCAGCAAATTATTCGGGCACAACCTCGCGAGCGACAAGCTTGGACGGCTTAAAGATTCGTTGGTCAGCCAAGGTCTCGCGCACCACGAAACGGCGTCCACCGGAGGAAGGCCGATGCAGATCTGGAAGTCGGGGCCACGCGTGACCGGGTAGGCATCAGGGAGGGGATATTTCTTTTTTCGTAGACCTTAGGTGCAGAGTGCTGAGAGTTCACTACTCAATAGAAAAATCAGTAAGTAAGACAATGGCGAGACATATGAAGACTTGCGGATTCACACATACGGGCTACGAAAGAACGAAAAAAGTGTCTCAGGTCCTCGTCCCAGTGAAGCGCAACGATGTGTAAGCCGAAGGGTGAGCCTGCTCCTCTTTCGCAGGCGAACCCTGAGGCCTCCTCTCTTCGTCGGCCAGGCCGACCATGAGGCAGCTAGGCACATGTTTTAGCATAAAGACCCGCAATGGCTAGGTAGGCATGGGCCTGCGGGATTGATCAGAAAAACATTACGAAACGATAACAAAATCTGAAAGGAAGGGTACCCACATGCAGCATCACTCTCGCAAAGATGGCAATACGCGCCAAGTGCCTAGATTGTTCCTGCGGACAGCCAAAGGAAGTGCGGCTCTGTCCCATGACCACGTGCGCTCTGTGGCCTTACCGAATGGGTAAGCGCTCAAAAGAGATGAGCGGGAGCGAGGCTAGCCATGAATGAGCAGGCTGCGTTGAAGAAGCTTATAGGCGTAGTGGAGGCCGCACAGTACACAGGCCTATCCGTGCATACCGTTTATGCGATGGTCAGCCAGCGGCGTATCCCGCATGTAAAAGTGGGCCGACTGGTCAAGTTCGATGTGGCCATGCTGGATGCGTGGATACGGAAGAACACCGTGATGCCTATGCCACCAAGACGCGCATAGATCGCGAGATACGAGGCGGACGGGGTGCCAGTCGTGGCCCCGCCGCCGCCCAGCTTTGTTAGCGGGCTATTGCAGAAGATTAAGGGTCAATATACCCAAGGCGAGAACGAGACTCGCCACTGCGAGCCAGCGGTACCAGCGGTTATTGTAGTCGGTCTTGTCGAAGGTGTCCGTGTAGCGATTGCGTCCGTTCATCTGATTACTCCCTTGAGAGCCATTCTACGGCACAGTGTGGCATGAAAAAAACCCCACGAAGGTCGGATTAAGATTGACAGCGAGGTGTATCTTTATATACCATCCATTATGCTCACACAGTTGAAGAAATGGCGAGAAAAGCGGGGGTTCTCCGTGCGCAAGCTTGGGGAATTAGCAGGTGTTACCCATGTGACTGTCGTGCGCATGGAATCAGGCAAGCTGGACCCGCGCCTCTCAACGGTCCTCAGACTGTGTAGGGCATTAGGCATTACGGTGGATCAACTGTTAGGCGTGGCCACTGAGCCACGGAAAGGTAGGTAGTCCGATGGGACTGACTAGACGGAAGGACAGCTATTATGTCGAGTTTCGAGTGCTCGACGATGGCAAGGCGCTGAGGCTAGCCCATGAAGGTGCGGGGGGAAGGCTGAAGCGGTGGAAAGTTGGATCGCTCAATAAGACCCTGGCTAAACAACACGAGTCGATCATTAAGACGGACTTGATGAAAGGCAGCATTACAACTGACCAGGCCAAACTTGTTCGGTTTAAGGAATGGGGATTTCGCTACTTAGAGCTGGAAGAGGTTCGGCGCTTACGGTCTTTTCGAGACCGAGATAGGATTCTCAGGCACCACCTAATACCCTATTTCGGCGCTTTGGCCTTGTCTGAGATCAAGCCAGACGACGTTGAGCAGTATCGAAGCCAGCGGCGTAAACAAAATGGTGACGCGCCTACACTCCAGACCGTAAACAATGACCATATTATTCTGAAGCATTGCCTCAACGTAGCGATTCGACGCGGATTGCTCGTGAGTAATCCCGCTTCCAAAGTGCCCCTACCGGACCCTCATAATGAACGAGACCGTGTGTTAACAGAGGGTGAGTGGGAACGCTTGCACGAGGCAGCGGCTCCGCACCTCAAGCCCATGCTCCTGCTGGCCTACCATCTAGGGCAACGCTTTGGAGAGATTACTAATTTGACGTGGGACCGCGTGGACCTTCAGCGGGGGTTCATTACCCTGCGTTCCATTGATACTAAGACTAAAAAGGCGAGACAGGTTCCACTCACACCCGCCGTACGGTTAGCCTTGAGCGAGTTAGCCAAGGTGCGGCGTCTGAATACGAACCATGTCTTTGTGTATGATGGGCAACCCATTAAGAGCATTAAGACTAGATTCAGGAGAGCTAAACGGGTCTCGGGGGTCAATGGCTTCCGCTTCCATGACCTACGACATTGTGCAGCAACGAACCTGAGAAGGGCTGGAGTTGATACAGCCACGGCGATGCGGATTGTGGGTCACAAGTCCGAGAAGATGTGGAAGCGGTATAACGCGATCGACGAGAAGGACCTTACTAAGGCAGCCTCCAGGCTCAACACTTACCTTGAAGCTAACACGGTATTAACACCTGCCGATTCCGCCGCAGCTTCAGTCCCTGTAACTGCTTGATAAATTGGTGCCCCCGACACGAATTGAACGTGCGACCCGCGGTTTAGGAAACCGCTGCTCTATCCAACTGAGCTACGGGGGCAAGGTTGATTTCAATGGTTTATATTCCTACTGCTCTGCTGCAGATTCGTCAAGTGTTTCCGGCGTGTTCTGCTTGGAGAGGTACATGTGCACCTTTGAGCGGCTTGCGTCAAGTCCCGTTCTTCGATGGCATTGTACCGCTTCCACATCTTCTCTGACTTATGGCCTACGATCTTCATTGCCGTCGCTGTGTCCACGCCTGCTCGGCGAGGTTGGTCGAGGCACAGTGCCGAAGATCGTGGAATCGAAAGTCTTGATCCTGCGTCCTTCAACGCCGTGCGGAATGAGCGACTAATGCGTTGAAGAGGTCGTCCCTTGTATAGTGAAGACGTGGCGTGTCGTCAAGACTTCGCACTTTAGCGAGCCGCTGCAACGTGGTTTTCACATCAGGGGTCATCGGCACTTGCCGAGCGCTTTTCGTCTTGGTGTCAGTCGCCCGCAGGATAATAAATCCTCGCTTGAGGTCTACTCGATCCCAGGTCAATTGACAATCTCACCGAACCGCTGCCCAAGTGGTACGCAGTCAACAACAGCGGTCTCAGATGCGGCTTCGCGCCTGATAGAGCTTCGCCCATTCTTCCTCAGTCAATATTCTCTCTCGCGCGTTCTGAGGGTCTGGCATGGCCACCCGTGCGGCAGGATTCTCTGAAGCAGTCCACGTCGGATTGCGACATTTAGGCAATGTTTTAATACAGTGTGATCGTTGTTTACGGTCTGTAGGCTAGCCGGCTTGCCATCACGTTTCTTCCGCTGTCCTCGGAAGTTTCAACGTCTGATGCTCTGATCTCCGGATAACTTTTCCCGAAGAAGGGGACCAACTGACGTTCGATGATTTCGACTCGATCGTGATAGCTTCGGAGCGCCTTTCGCTTCTCCAATTCTAGGTACGTCTTAGCCCACTCCTTGAACAAAAATCGGCTTGGCCGTCGCTTAGTGATCTTTGTCCAAGAAGGAGATGCGTGTCTTGATGGCCGCTTCCATGTCTCGGGCAGTGTCTTATTAAGACTGCCCACCTTCCACCGTTTCTTCCTCGCTCCTGGTACTCCGCTCGCCAGGCGACAAGAGTCTTCCCGTCGTCGCGGTCGAGGACACGAAACTCGACGTAGTAGCTATCAGCTCGTTTCGTTAGATCCCATATATTCGTCCTCTCACTCCTCCGAAGCTGCTAGAGCATGCGTCCTTGTTATCCTGAGTCGCGCGACCTTCCAAGGAAGCTTCTGCGTCTCGACCCGTGCCTTAACAGTGTGTTGATCGATCCAATTGTCCAGGTCGTGCTGTTTGAATTTATGCAGGCGTCCTATCTTGACGAAAGCCAAGCCTCCGCAGCCGAGACCCAACCGTAGAGGGTCAATTTTGATATGCCTAAATACTCCGATGCCTCAACCATTGTCAAAAGCCTGCTCATGATCACTCCAGGAAAATTTTGTTGTCTGTATCCCGCCGAGATCTGTCCTATTCCCGCCTGACATCCATGCCGCCTACCAGACGGCCCGGGTTGAAGAGAATTCCACAGCGGGTGCGATCCGTGGCCGGAGAGCAGGGGACAGGCCTTCCCGGTCTCCGGTTGTCCAGGCCTGCCCACTGCGAGAGCCCCGTGTCCGCCCTCTCTACGCCCCACCCTCTGTTGGTGAAGGGTGGGGCTACATAGTCTTGAAGAAGGAGGCGGACATGTCCGGTGATAGTTCTCTCGGTTCCTCGAACGGTGGACGGCCATTGAACCCGGTTCGGAAATACGGTGTACCTCGGTACCGCGTCACGCTCGTGCGGGAAGGCCGTGCCATTCCGGCGGCTGAATGGGTGCATACATCGGAGGGCGCGGCCGCGATCCTCCGCACCCTTGTTCGCTGGCTTGGATCGGGAGCAGTTCCTGATCTGTGGCCTGGATGCGAAACATGGGCTCATCGGCATCAATGTCGTGTCCACCTGGGTCGCTGACCTTGGCCATCGTCCATTCGCGTGAAGTGTTCAAGCCGCTGATCCTGATGAATGCCGGGGCCTGATCTGTGCCCACAATCACCCCTCCGGGGGATATCACGCCAAGCCCGGAAGATTGTGTCCTGACGAACGACTGCGCGAAGCTGCAGACCTGTTCGGCATTCCGCTCGATCATCTCGTCTCGGCGGAAGAACGCTACTACAGCTTCGCCGACCAGGGTTGGCCGGGCGCTTAGCGCAGAAACCGTAACACCCAGGCGGCCCCGGCAGCCACTAACGCGAGTCCAATCGCGGCCGTCCCCCAAGCGACTAGGTCGGTCGCCAACGCATTGGCGATGGTGTGAATTTGTTGCGCCGTCATCCTTGATCTCCTTCGCCGTTGCCCTATTCATGCTGGCGAGTGATGCGAGAAAGGAGGCAGGCTGCTGCCAGCCTGCCTCGATGGGCATTACCCGCCCACAATCGCCTTTACGCGCTTAAAGGCATAGATGGCCAACGCCACCCCAATCAGGGCCGCCGCCCACAAGAGCAGATCGGCCCGCACCGTGGCCACATCTGCGGAGACCGGAAACAAACTGCGCGAACGACAACGCTGGTACGCCCAATGCGAAGACCAACGCCATCAGGAACCCGGTGACTCCCTTCACCCATCCCAAAGCCCTCATAGAGCACCTCCTTGTGCATCTGGTGGAGTCGTCCACCCGCGCCGCCGAAATCTCGCCGATTCGACCAGTTCGTGAGCATAAATCATCCAAACTCATTGCATTTAGTTTCTCGCGCAGCGCCAGATCAGACTCCGGCAGAGGCGCAAGTCCGTGGGTCAGCGCTTTGATATAAAGCCCGCTTCCACCCGCGACGATCGCGAGCTTGCAGCGCGAATTGATTTCGTCGATAGCACGTGAGGCGGCGCGCCGGTACTTTTCCGCATTCATCTCATCGCGGAGAGGTGTTGTGCCGATCATGTGATGCGGCGTCTTTGCCAGGGTCGAGCCGTCCGGGTTTGCCGTGAGTAGATCAAGACCCCGATAAATTTGAAATGCGTCCGCACTGACAATTTCCGCGCCGATTTCGTGCGACACGTCCGCTGCCAACTCAGACTTCCCGGTTGCAGTCGGGCCGACGATAAAGAAAGCGTGTTTCATCGAATCACGTCGATCTTAACTGTTTGACATTGTCCTAAAGGCAAATTGGGAGACCTTAGCGTCCACTGTCACTTCATTCCGAGCCCAACTGCAGGCTTGATTTTCTCACGAGTTTTTATTTGAATCACGGCGTGAGCTGTTCCGGTCAGGCTGAATGCTCACCCCCGAACGAGTCCGCACACGCCGCGGACCTTCACGAATTGACTGCAAACGGTTCGGCGCCGCGCACACAAAAAGGGAAGGCGCAATTCACTACCACACACTGGAGCGTGGTATTGGAGGCCCAAAGTGAATCGCCCGTCGCGCAGGAGGCACTGGAGAAGCTCTGCCGCGCTTATTGGCGACCCATTTATGGTTTTGTGCAGCGGCAGGGAATTGGACCCGAAGAAGCAAAAGATATCACCCAGGGTTTTTTTGCAGATTTGCTGGAGCACAAAAGCCTTGCTGCCGTCCGCAAGGAAAAAGGACGCTTTCGTTCTTATCTCCTTGGGGCACTAAAATATTTTCTGGCCGACGAACGCCGTCGCATGATGGCAATCAAGCGAGGAAAAGGACAACGGCTTATCCCGCTCGAAGAATTAAGCCCTGACGAACGAAGCGAGATAGAACTCACGGATCCGTTAACTGCGGAGCAAATTTACGAACGTCGCTGGGCGTCTACGGTGCTCGCACGCGTGCTTGATCTCTTAAAAAATGAGTACCGGACGGCAGGCAATGCCAGGTTGTTTGACTCTTTGAAGCAACTGTTACCCGACGAACCGGGCGCCCCCACTCAAGCGGATATCGCTACACAACTAGACATGAGCGCCAATGCAGTCAGGCAGGCGTTTTATCGCTTTCGTCAGCGCTATCAATCATTGTTGCGAGAGGAAATCGCTCACACGGTTGCTACGCCCGGCGACGTTGAAGACGAGTTACGCCATCTGATAGCCGTCGTTCGAACGTAAGACCTGCTATTCCGCCAAATATGGCGACAGTCACGAGAGTCTGTCGAAAGTGCGGTACGAAAATCTTTTCCGACGCACCCGAAGGACTGTGCACCGGGTGCGTGCTCGAAACAGCACTTGGAATGTTTCCGGACACTGTAGCCGCTGGCGATGACTGCGGCTCGGCCAGCCGCCATCACCGATGCCGGCTACAGCGCGCGCCGCAAAAAACCTGGGAGAGCTAGGTGACTACGAGTTAATCGAGGAAGTCGGACGCGGCGGCCAAGGTGTAGTCTTCCGCGCCCGACAGAAAAGCCTTAACCGCATAGTCGCATTAAAAGTCATTGGCCTTGGGCAGTGGGCCACCAAAGCGCACCTCAAGCGCTTTCGCTTGGAAGCAGAAGCTGCTGCCAGCCTCGATCATGCATGCATCGTCCCAATTTACGAGGTGGGCGAGCGCGATGGGCAATGCTACTTCAGCATGAAGTTTGTCGAAGGAGGTCAGCTTGACGAAGTGGTTAAAGACGCGCCTATGTCCACCCGGCAGGCGGTGGAACTCATCGCAAAGGCGGCACGCACAGTGCATTATGCGCACGAACACGGCATTCTCCATCGTGACATCAAACCCGGAAACATTCTGCTTGATGCAAAGGGCGAACCGCATCTTACCGATTTTGGCCTTGCCCGATTAGTTGAATCTGAGAGCACGGTTACGCGCACACTGGAAGTGTTAGGCACACCCAGTTATATGTCGCCGGAACAAGCAGCCGGAAACAACACCCAGGTAACCCGTAGCAACAGACGTGTATGGGCTTGGTGCAGTGCTCTACCAGCTTCTCACTGACCATCCGCCCTTTGCCGGAGGCACAGCCTACGAGACCATCAAGTTACTTCTGGAAACCGAGCCACGCTTGCCGCGTTTGTGGAACGCAAAAATAGACCGTGATATTTCTACCATTTGCCTGAAGCGTCGAAACAGTCTCCACAGCGCCGTTACTCTTCTGCTCTGGCACTGGCCGGAGGACTTGGAGCGTTGGCTTAAGCACGAACCAATCCAGGCTTGGCTAATGGGGTGCTCGCTCGTGGAAAAAAATGGCTGCAACGAAATCCAACTGCTGCGGGAATTGTCGTATTGTCCGCTCGCCTGATAGTGTAGGCGTTGCGTCGGAAAACCGAACGATTTCGCCGTCCGCCTACCGCTGG
>CAVPLT010000006.1:0-210193 GCA_963706325.1 uncultured Nitrospiraceae bacterium
GCCTTGCAGAGCGTGCTCGTACTGCCGTGCGCGCGGGGGGCGTGCAGGCGATCGCCGACCGCGTGCTGATCCCGACGCAGCCGGCCGACCAGGCCAAGTCGCTGGCGGAGGAGCGGCGGCAGGTGGGGCGCGCGGTGGGGGATCGGCTCAAGGCGTTCGACTACACGTCCTACGACAAGCACGCACACTGGTCGCGCTGATGGTGATGCCGGAGAAGGCGCCGAGGGGATCGTGGTCTGCCTGCACGGGCTGACCGAGCGGAAGGAGGCGATGTTGACGGTCGCCGAGTCGTTCGCCGACGCCGGGTATATCGGCGTTGCGCCGGACCTCGCGGGGGCACGGGCTGTCGGGCGGGCGGTACACGTCGATGGGGTTCCACGAGAAGCGGGACATGATGGCGCTGCTGGACACGCTCGCGGGCATGGGGTGTGACGTGTCGCGGACGGGCGTGCTGGGCGGGAGCCTCGGGGCGGCGACGGCGCTGCAGTGGGCGGGGATCGACCCGCGGGTGAAGGCGGTGGTGGCGGTCGCGCCGTTCGCCGGACCTGCGGAGCGAGCTGGCGTTCATGTACCGCCAGCACGACGTCGGGCCGATCAAGCAGGCGCTGCTGGAATCGGCGGCTGCAGGAGGTCGGGCGGTTCCGGATCGAAGACGTGTCGCCGATCGCGGCGGTGGGCGCGATGGACACGCCGATCCTCCTCGCCCACGGCAAGCAGGACGACATCATCCCGGTGACCGAGTCGCGCCGGCTGTTCCTGGCGCCCGCGGGCCGGTCGTCTACCAGGAGGTCGCGGCCAAGCACATGGACATCCGCGACAAGCTGGGGTCGGCGTTCCTCGACAAGGCCGTCGACTGGATGGACACGTACATCCTGCCGGCGTCCGGGGCGGCGGACCGAGGCGACTGCCGGAGTGGGCGCGCCAGTGGCCCAGCCGGCACATCGCGGCCGACGTCGAGATCAGCGCGCGCGCTAAGACGCGTTCCGTTTAGCACCGCTCGCGGGCCGCGGTCTCCGATCGCCGGTCACCCGTGACGGTTCAGCACGATCGTCCCGCTCTTCCAATTCCCATCGACATTGCACGTCCACCGGCCGAGGATCTGTTGGCCGTTCGGCGAGACGGTCGCGTTGACGCTGCCGTAGAAGCCGTTGCCGGGGAGGATGACGCGGAAGCTGCGGTCGAGCGGTCGGCGGTGAGGACGGCGGTGCTGAGGATCTTGTTCCAGGCGGACGCGGGGCCGAGGGCGAACTTGCCGGTGGCGCTGGGGCCGACCTGGCGGGTGAGCCGGACGGCGACCTCGACGCGGGCGACGATCGCATACTGCAGGCGCTTGACGAGCCTGACGGCTTGTTCGTCAAGAATCTCGAGAACGTGCAGGGTGACGAGCGAGACACCATTCTGTTCTCCGTTGCATTCAGCGCCAACGACAAAGGCGTGATTCCGCTCAACTTCGGCCCACTGTCGAGGCCTGGTGGTGAGCGGCGGCTGAACGTGGCAGTGACGCGTGCTCGGCGGGAAGTCGTGTTGTATGCGAGCTTCGATCCGTCAGAGTTGCGGGCGGAGGAGACGACTCAGGTCGGGACCAAACACCTGAAGGCTTACCTTGAGATGGCCGCTCGCGGTGTAGAGAGCGTGACTGACGGAGGCCGGCGCCAGGCTGTCATCGACCGGCATCGTGACGACATTGCCGACGCCTTGCGCAGTGAGGGCTTGGAGGTGTCGACCGATGTCGGGCTGTCCGATTTCCGAGTCGACATCGTGATCGGGGATCCGGATGAACCGGACCAGCCGCTCGTTGCCGTCCTGCTCGATGGAACCGATTGGTATAAGCGGCGGACGGTCGCCGATCGTGACGGTCTTCCGGTTGATGTACTCGGGAATCTGATGCATTGGCCTGCGGTCGAACGAGTGTGGCTGCCGGAGTGGCTGAACCAGCGGTTACAGACCATCGCGCGGTTGCGGAAGGCCGTGGATGAGGCGAAACAACGTCCTGCGCAGCGGGAGGTCGATCCGGTTCCGGCGCGGCCGGCGCCGGAGCCTCGACCAGCGCCTGCCGCACCGAAGGACTTCGCTCCACTGAAGTCCGCGCCAACGCCTGCTCGCCCGGCGCGCCCGAAGCAGCACCCCATGCTCCAGACGTATCGCGAGTACTTGCCACAAAGACGCTTGACGGAAATCGAGGGCGCGGACTATCCTCTCCTCCAAATCAAGTGATTCCCTCCTATAACTGAAGAGGCACGGCATGACACAGCCCCCGCGTGGGACGCTTTCGCTTCTGCTCCTGTTCTCGCTGACCGCTTGCAGTACCAGCGAATGGGTCCATCCCAATAAACAGAAGGATCAATTCACGCTGGACTACAACAAGTGTCAGGCCGATGCCATGCGGGATCCCAAACTCCAACAGGGCATTCAACTGCTCACCATCCAAGCAACCGAACGTTGTGTCCAAAAAATGGGCTGGCGGTTGGTGGAGAAGGAGTAAGGAAGGAGGCTCTTACAAGAAGCGCAAACGAGTCATGAATTCATGCGGGACTGGTCCGGTATGTTCCACGCGCAGGGTCGTAATCGGCTCCTTAGAACCGTACCGTTTCGAAGCCCATCCGCCCACCGGCCGCACGCTCCCCTCACAGAGCAGGGTCGTGCCCCCTTCAATGGTGAGCAGGAGCGGCCGATCCAATCCTTCCAGGCGATACCCTCCGTCAACGGGGATCGGTTGGCAGCCCAAATGCCAATTCAACTCCAGGTGATGAACACCGGTGCCCGTAAGCCAATCCCAGATCATCCAGGTGCCGGGTGGTTCATACGACATGCCGCGTAAATGGGTCACGCCCAATCGGCCCTTGTAGCCATAATGTCTGGCAATGACCGTAATTTTTCCCTCCGGCGTCTCATCTTTGTAGACCAGATGGGTTTCGAACGGCAGGGACCAGGCCATGGGGCCATCTTGTACGGCTTGATCGAACCCATCGATCGTGACCGTGTTGTGCGCGCGAGTTCCCCGAAAATAACTCCGCCACTGAGGATTGCCCGTATACGTATAGGCGCCTGGGTCAATCAGCACGTCCCGCGATCCCACCTGAAGCAAGATAGACAACGCATCGGCATGGCCATGCGCATAGTCTGGGGCCATGCCCAACGCCCCATGGTCGAAAATCGCCTGCTCCGAATCCTGGCCGCGAACAATCGAATAGCCGGAGAGATGAAACGTCGTCAGCCCCGGTGAGCGCGGCTTGGCGGGTGTTGAAAAACGCAGATAGGGAGACAGGGCAGTTTCGTGTGCGCCATCGCCGATCGGCGGGAGCCTCCCATTCGCGCTGTTGCGGAACTCCTCCAGAAACTCGCGGCTGCGGTCGAAGACCTGGCGAATCTTCTCCGGAACAGGCTGTTGCCGATGATCGAGCAGCGCGAGCACCAGCCCATACAGGTCGGTACTGAACTGAAGGTATCCCAACCCCTGTTCCTGGCTGCCGCCATCATGGCTGATATGCCTCGGTGTGTTCTCTTCCAGCAAGTAATGCCCGAAGGCCAGCCATCGTTCCGCTTGTTGCATTTCAGGAAACAGGCTACCGGCATAAATCAAGGCCGTGGCCGCCGCGAGCGTGTCATGCGGCGTAGCCAGGCGGAGTGACAGACGTTTGCGGATCAATTCCGCGTGGCCGGATATCAACGTGAGGACAGCCGGCCACGCTCGCTCAGGTGCCGGTAACCAGGGGCGAATCAAATCCATGGCGTAACAGACGGCCAGAAGACGAAGCGCGCATTCCGTCGGAGAAATGTAATGGATGCCCGTCAAAAATGGATTGGCGTCGACCCAGGAGAGAAGCTGCGCTTCACAGACTGCAGCGGCGCGCTCGCGTAGCGCCGACTCGGCCTGTTGCGCCAAGAGGGCTAGCAGTACCAAGTGCTGAAGACGCGAGGGCTCCCACGTCATCCGGATATCTCCGGAGGGATTGCTCGCCCGTACGGGAATGTCGACGAAGAACCGACGTGGCCACGCCTCACCCGTATCGGGCGACCGATGCCAGCAGGATCCGTCCTGACTCCATTGCCAGGGATAACCGAACACGGTCAGGGATCCCTTCAGCAACGCTTCCAGTTGTCCGTCGTCAGGAGGGATCTGCCAGGCCAACGCGGGCAGCAGCGGGGACCGACTCGTGCAGAAGGCATAACGCGATAGCTCCTGCGCCGTAAACTGGCGGTCGAGTGAGCCTCGCCTGAATCGCTGTTGCAGATGGAGCAGCGAAAACAGACCTCGTTCCCGAGCCTGACGCCACCATTCCACGCGACTGGGCGCCACAAGGGCTTTCACCGAGGAGGCGAGGCGTTGCGGCAGAACATTGGGATTGAAAGACAGTGTTACGCGCACTGGAATGCCATGAGGAAATCGTCTGGTTAAAAGAGGTGAACAAGCGTCCGTCCGCTCGGCCACGAAAGATGGCCAGCGTCGTTGATAGGCACAGTACAATCGTCGAGCGCTGAGGTCAATGCCGCAAAACCACGTAACTACGCAAGTTGGGGCCATACATCCGGCGTGCGTAATAGGTAATCCAGACTGTGTCACGATAAGACAGTTGGTGAAGGGATTTCCAATCAGTGGCAGAAGGCCCTAACACTAAGTAGTGAAATTGTGGTAAGGACCACACGTCCTCCAACGAAGGCGACGGTGCATGGCGTATTGAGCCGTCTCCTGTCCCCGTCCGAATCGCAGAGGGAGTACATCGACACAGTGATAAAAGCATTGATCAGCGGCGGCCACCGTCAAAACAGGTCCTACTCTCGCGGAACTCCTGTTGAAGGGATATAAGGTCCACGGCATCATCCGGCGCTACGTGTTGAGAAGTAACGGATGAATGGCGGCAGTGCCCGATGCAACTTTGAATACTGGCTCTAAAAGCGAACCTCTCGCATCAAACAAGGTGAAGGACAGAAACCTTATGAGCTTTCCGAAGATACAAGTGGCTTCACTATTTGCTTTGTGTATGATTGCATTGACAACGATGCATGAAATTTTTGCCGCAACACCCAAAAGCAACATTCAGATTCTGAGCTTAACGCCTGCCCCGAACTATCCCCGAACAACTGACGCGCTGGATATTCAACAGCTCACGGACGGCGTTCTGGAAGCCTTTCCCATGTGGAGCAGGAAAGGTGCGGTTGGTTGGGCAAGAACGACCCCTGTCGTCATCAAATTAAGAGTCACCAATCCTGGGACCGGCCAAGATCTGATTTCCGGCCGTTTACGTCTCCATACAGCTAAGCAGGTAGTATCCGGCGTCACTCCTCCGAAGCGTATCGACATTTATGCGGAGACCCCCTTGGGCGGATATAGCCGCATCACAGGAACCCAAATACAGACCGCCTCACTTTCCGATAAAACGAGTCATTGGATTGAACTAGCAGTAAATGGTACAGGACCAGTTCTGCTCGTTGTCCTCCATGCCGATAGCGATTATGTCTTTTTGGATGAGATTCGGTGGGCCTATACAAGTAACACCCAGCCCGCTAAGCCTAGCACCGTCATCGTTAAACCAGAGAATGTAGTCGCCGATAGCCTGAACAATCTAAAGCAATCGTTTCTATCCACTGTAGCGCCAGCCCCAAAACCTTCTGGTAATTTGGGAGAGGGAGCGCCTGCAGATCCAATCATGTTATGGGGACAAGCTCCATGGGATCAATTTGATCCATACCCGAACAGACAGGAGATACTATCTCGAAAGGGCCAGCCGATCCTGCTTTTTGGAACGAAGGATGAGTTGGAATCAGGCTGCGTGGGAATCCTTAATACATCCCCTAATCCTAAGAATATCATCTTGAAGATAGAGCAGAAGAGTAATAATCAAAATGGCATCCAACTGCGGGCCGTCAAGCAAGTCTTAGCCGCCAATGGCAACTTGGTTCCCGACGCCTTAGCCCCAATAAGCAGTGGCGATAGCGTTCTTCTATCGCCAGGGATTGTCTCTTACTTCTGGATAACTGCTGACCTGAGCAAATACTGTTGTGGTAAGACGGAACTCGTTGTGCAGGTTACGGATGTGAAAACAGATGTGGAGTTTCAACTGCCAATTCAAATAGCGGTGGCTGACTATGCAGTAGCGGGAAGACAGGTGCGCGCGGTGAATTGGGGATACAGCACCGACAAACCTATTTGGTCGAACCCCCCGGCCGTGGTAAATGACCTCGTTACGCATGGCGTAAATGTGTTTGTCATTCCTCCCTGGATTGTTCCGCAGCCCACCTTGAATGGCGCATGGGACATGTATGGTATTCGGCGATTTGAGGAGACTGTGACGTTGTTCCGCAATCGAGGAACGTTGCTGTTATATATGGGGTGGAATATTAGCAACGATCCTTCGAATGCAAAACTCGCCTGGGTGTATGCAAATTCACACGAAGATGACGTGGCTCGCAAGAACGCTATGCGGATGTGGCTCACCACTCTGGTGTCTGAGCTTCAAAGGCTCGGCTTCAGCAAGAACGATTGGGCTCTTTACCCAGTCGATGAAGCACGGGGCGAGGATCTGTCTCGACTTGAACGAATCGCTGCTATGGTCAAGGGGATAGATCCAAGTATACGGATCTATGCCAATCCTGGCAGTACATCTGACTATCCGATCACTAGGGATCACCTCGAGTCCTTGAAACCTTTCGTTGATATTTGGCAACCGGACTTATTGTTTGCCGCTTCCACTGGGAAGGACTTCTTTCAGAATCTCCGTACCCCGTGGTGGGTTTATAGTAACGCCTCTACTCCAGCAAAGGCTGCATCACCGCTCAATCATTATCGCGCGATGTCATGGAAGGCCTGGACCCTGGGCGCAGAAGGCGTGGGATTCTGGTCCTATAGCGACACCGCCGGCACCTCTGCCTGGGATGATCTGGACGGCACCAGACCGGATTGGGCTGTGGTTTATGAGGGTGCTATCCCCACCAGTAGCCGACGTTGGGAGGCATTTCGAGAAGGATTGGAAGACCATCGTCTTTTGCAATCAGCGGTGACCGACAATCCGCGTTTGGCGCCATCAGACAAGAAAGCCTGGAAAACGCAGATTCAAAACTTGACGTCCGCTTCACTCACCACCGCCAGGTTACAGCAAGTGCGCCTTCAACTTTTAAGGCAGATACAGACTAATTTCGCGCCGGATATACAATTAGACACTCCATAAGCCAGGAATGCTCGCTTTCGACGCTCACTCTCAGAGCTGGCACATGAAGCCGATCCTTCATTAGATGATCTCAACCAGGTGTGGATACGCCTACCGGAACGTCGTCTGCAACGTTACGGTTCAGTGAATAATTTTCTCGCCTATGAGCTTCCCTGCCTAGGTGTAATTTACTCTCAATGAACCCTCGTGAAAGAACATGCTGACGCGACCACAACATAAGGTTACAAGGCATTTTCACAGCAATGGGAACGATGTTTCTCCGTTTGGCAACGAATGATGGCGACATTTCATCTACAGGGGCCCCTCGTAAAAAATATTCAATCTTATGCACAACGCCTTCGGTCGTCTGCACCGGGCGATGTAGGCCTTTTGACGTTATGCAATGTGTTGAATAATGCGGTCACCTTCATAACCAGCGCCGCCATAGCTGCTTGGTCAGCGCAGAAGAGTTCGGCGTATTCTCTGTCGCGGTAAATGTGACGATGATGGTGTATACCGTCACTGAAGCGGGGTTGAGTCTTTCACTCGTCAGGCATTATAGCCATGAGAAGAACGGGGGAATACGGCAGGACATACTGCGAGCAGGAGCACTATTGCGCCTCGCGATTGCGTTCGCCTTGCTGATGATCGCGATTCCTCTTGGTTTCGCCTTGTCCCTTCTCCTGTCACCAGATCATCCTATCAGCAAAGAGCTTACGATTAGTGTGATGGCGGCTGGAGCCCTCGGGCTCTGGGCTTCAGCAAGGTCTACCCAACAAGCGACACAAAATTATAAGTATTATGCCAAATTAACACTCCAGTATGGTCTGACTCGATTGGTTGTTGTTGGACTATTCTATGCAGCCGGTATTCGCGAGGCGGTCTTATATCTCGCGGCGCTTTATCTGGTAAGCCCGCTCATCACCGCTGCCGGCTTTTATCGTAGGTTCAACCGTCGGTTTCATCTGAACATGAGCGCACTCCGGCTACCTCAAATAAAGAGCTTGTTCTCCTATGGGAAGTGGGTACTGGCCTCTACCTTTCTCAGTCCGCTCTGTTATACGCTCCCTCTGTTTCTTCTCATTAGTCTGCGTGGACCCGAAGATGCCGCCCCATATGGAGTGGGACTCATGTTTAGCGCCATCGTCGGACCATTAGCCGATGCCTTGGGAATATATATCGTGCCAAAGGTCACCGCCTTCTCCAATCCTCTAGAAGTGCGGACGTACATCGGTCGCACGCTTAGGTTCTTTGGCCCATTTCTGGCCGGAGTAGCCGTCACGATCGCCATCTGTTCAGTGGCCTATTCGATCTTGTTCGCTCACAAGTACCCGGAGGGAATGCTGGTGGCTCAATTACTCCTGGGGGCGAATCTCCTGGCCGGTTATGGAGGCTTTGTCAATTGCGTGACACATTACTTCGGGACTCCTCACCTAAACATGCTAGCCAATCTCGTCAAGGTGGTCCTTTGCGGAGGAGCAGCATGGCTTCTGATTCCAGAATATGGCGCACAGGGTGCGGCGGTAGCCGCAGCTGGTGCCGCTGTTATCGGCGAGATCGGCCTGTTTGCCACCGTGCAGTGTCGACTGTATAGAACCTTGTCTACCTGAACGTTTAATGCTGGCTATTATTCTCTACGTCGGGTTTTTCTTCGGGGTAGCCATGTTTGCTCCGGTGCATGCCGCTGGAATGTGGCTGATTATCATGATTATTCATGGGCTACTTGTAGAGGTGCTCGGCGAAACAGCTGCACATCTTCCCCTCTACGTTGGTGTCACGGTTTCGCTCTGTATCTTGTTCAGGGGACGGTGGTCGGGCGTACGACCAAGTGTTCTCCTGCTTTTCGGAGCACTCGTCTTCGTCATGGGACTCGCCTCTATCGGCGGGATAGATGTGGGGGGATCTGTGTCCTCGATGGTGCTTTATGCGAAGGCCTTTCTACTCGCCTTATTGCTGGCAGGCTGCATAAAGAATGAGCAGGAGATGAAGGTGATTATGCTTTATTGTCTGGCGGGTATGGTGATCGGCGCTCTTATCGCCCTGTACCAGCATTTCACGGGAACTTACTCTGTGAGTGTCTATGACGTTCAACGCGCTGGCGGGTTACGTGGCGATCCCAACGATACAGCAATGTTATTGATTGCAGGCGTGCCCCTTGCCGTATACTGGCTGTTACAGTCCAGATTGTTCGTCTTCAAAGCCTTGTTCGCTGGTGCGGTGGTCTTGCTCGTGCTCGGCATAGTGCTCACGGGATCGCGTGGAGGATTTGTGACTCTGCTGTTTATCTCCCTGCTGATCTATGTGAAGAAGCCCACAGTTCTCGCAACAATTGCGGGTATCGTTCTCGTCTCAACTCTCATAGCTTTTGCGCCTCAATCATACTGGACCCGTATGGAAACGCTGTTAAGCGGTCAGGAATTGAAGGGGAGCGGCTCTTTGCAGCATCGGGGGGAACTCCAACGCAGGGGGCTCGCGATTTTTCTCGCACACCCTCTATTGGGTGTCGGTCCCGATAATTTCGGGGAAGCCTTTCAAGGGACCAGTCACCGGGGAAAGGTTTCAGGCGTCGCGCCGGGTGGCAAGAGCGAGAAGGAACACGGGTTGGTAGCCCACAACATGTACCTTGAATTCTTTGTAGAAAACGGCATGCTCGGCGGGCTATTGCTCCTTACGATCTTTTATAAGGCCCTGCGGAATCTCATGAAGTACGACCGGAAAGAAAATCACGAAGCCGGATACTTCGGGATTGGAAACGCTCTTGCCCTAACCCTGTTCGGAATGTTGTTCTCAGGTCTATTTTTATCACAGGGCAAGAATTCGGTCCTGTGGTTTCTTATAGGTCTTGGGTTTGCCACGGCACAAATGGCGGGGCGCAGTTCTCTAGATACTATCGAGAGTACCCAGCCTGAAGTGACCCTCGCCTGAGCCAATGCATAGCATGAGCCAAGAGACCATTCTGCATCTCACAGGAATGCACAGCCAGAAATATGGCGGCGTTGAACGCTACTTGATCGAGTTGGCGAAATCCTCTATCCGCCGTGGATATCGGACCGTCATCCAATATGAATCGCGACCTCACAGTGAAGCCTACATGCAGGAGTTGGAGCGCGCCGGCTGTGAAATGCTTATCCTGCGCCTCGGGTCAAACGGGTTGAGATCAGCCCTTAAGCTCAATCAGGTGCTTCGTATAATGAAGCCTGCCATCGTCCTAACGCATTTCGTGAGGGGATATATTCAACTCATGTTACCGTTCATGAGGCGAAGGCACGGGATTAGAAAACTTCTTGCGATGGTGCACAGCGTCCAAGATCATAAAAGATCCTGGAGACGTATTGCCTTCAACCGGTACGACTATGTCATCGGTGTTTCGAAAGGCGTCGCTGACAGCCTCATCGCCATAGGAACGCGACAAGAGATCGTCAGAACTCACTACCTGGGGCTATTCAAAGAGGGAACTCGCTCGGAAGGGGAGGGTGGACGGTTCAGGAACGAACTCGGGATACCCGCAGACGCGATCGTCATTGGGTGCATTGCCTTTGATTCAAAGGTGAAAGGAGTCGACATTCTGCTGGAAGCACTTGCCAAGATTACTCATCATTGTCCAGCGATCCATCTTCTTATCATCGGCATTGACCCTGGTTGTTCGACCCTCCCTGGCGAAGCAGGACGGCTTGGCATCGAGGCACATACTCACTGGGCTGGATTGAGAGACGAAGGCTGGCGACTTTTAAACGCTGCGGATCTGTATGCTCAACCTTCCCGTTCCGAGGCAATGTCTTTTGCCGTTATGGAGGCAATGGAACTTGGATTACCTGTCATAGCAACAGATGTGGGCGGTCTCCCCGAGATCGTAGCTGACGGAGAGACTGGATACTTGGCCAAACCAGATTCTGCTCATTTCGCTGAGGTTATCAAGAAGGCGATTGATATGAGGCAAAGTTGGGCAACCACGGGAGCGGCTGGACAAGCCAGGTATCGAAGATTGTTTAAAGGGGAGCCCTCTGTGGAATCGTTTATTGATACTTACTTCTGCCCTGAGAAGCCTTCACCCCAGAAATAAAGAAACGACGGAAGCGAATGCCAGAAAATGCTCAGACAAAACTCACACTGGCCATGGTCACGCCATTCCCTGAAACGCCTGGGTTCATTAGAGGAGGCGTAGAAAGCGTGGCTTGCAATCTGGCCAATAGTTTGTGCCGGATTGCACCAATCGAGGTTCACATTCTCGCACCTGGCCGGGGGCGGACCTTGGTAACCGAACAAAGGGATGACATAACGATCCACTGGATTCCCAACTCTCGTCTACCAGGGTTTCTCGGGTATTGGAGTGCGTTTCGAATGGCCATTCACCGTCGCCTTCACGAAATTCAGCCTGACCTTACGCATTTCCAAGGGGTGGCGGGCTGGACGCTGTCCTACAATCGGCCGTATGTCCTTACCGTTCATGGCATCTCAGAAAATGATGCGCTTTTTTCACAGCGGGCATTTTCTAAATGCCGGAGCCTGCTAATTGGTTTCATCGAGAGGCGGGGTAGGCAGAACTCTCCAAACACAATTATCATAAGCCCGTATGTCACAGAGCAATTGGCCGGTCAGATCAAAGGTCAATTGTGGCAAATTGAAAATCCTATTTCTCGAGAGCTATTTGAAATCGAAAGGAAACCATTCAAACCTCATGTTTTGTACGTTGGTCGTATTAGTAAACTAAAGAACGTCGGTGGGCTACTGCGCGCCTTTCGCAAAGTTTACGAGCAGATTCCCGATGCCCGCCTGCACCTGGCTGGAGGCGGAGACAACCCGACGGTGCAAACCTGCGAGAGTTATGTGAAACAATATGGGCTGGAACGGGCGGTAAAGTTCCTCGGTAGGGTCGACCGCGCTGCTCTTGGAAACGAACTCGCTCAAGCTGCTTGCCTTGCACTAGTGTCTCACCAGGAAACAGCACCAATGATAATCGCAGAGGCGATGGCGGCCGGCGTGCCGGTAGTCGCTTCAGATATAAACGGCATACCCTATATGATTGAAGAAGGCCAGACGGGATTCAGGGTGGATCAGAACGACGCCTGCCATATCGCGACGAAACTCATCGATCTACTCCGTGATGTCCCTGGAAACCAAACCATGGGTAAGCGCTGTCGAGAAGTCGCACGCAGGCGGTTTCATACGGATGCGGTCGCCGCGCAAACCCTAAACGTTTATCGGCACATTCTAGATCACCCTACCTAGGAATGCCCTCCCTCTATTTCTCATGCGTAACGTTTTAACTTGGTATCGCACAGCGCAGTGGCTCGATCGGTGCCGCATACCTCTTTTGCCGGATATCATCGACTATGCAATTCGTCTGGTATTTTCATGCTGGTTACCGCACAAAGTAACAGCAGGGAACAAACTGGTTTTTGGTTATGGCGGTTTAGGTGTCGTTATTCACTGTGATGTAGTGATTGGCGACAATGTTCACATAGATCAGGGAGTGACGGTTGGCGGTAATGGAACAGCCTATGGTGTGCCTCGAATCGAAAACAATGTATACATCGGTGCTGGAGCAAAAATTCTCGGCCCAATTCGGGTCGGCGAGGGTTCTGTAATCGGTGCCAATGCTGTCGTCGTTCACGACGTCCCGCCTCGTTCACTCGTTGTGGGGGTTCCTGCAAGGGTCATTCGAAGCGACATCAACATTCAGACGTTTCTCTACCATCGAAGGCCTTGAGCCCGTTATGCGCTTGCTATTAATAGGTCCTGTGCCGCCACCACTCGGCGGGACGACCGTTTTATTTCAACAGCTGGTTAAAGAAATCACCGCTATCCCCGATGTCACGGTCCTCATAATCAATACGTCGAGAAAAGGCAAAACGAGTGTCTTCATGAGTGCAGTACGCGCTATTCAAGTGTTTGTTCATACGGTCATAAAGGCCCCGCAAGTAGACATCATCTCCTTCCACGCCTCTATTCATGGAATGGTCTCGTTTGGTCCCGCCGTCTGGCTTATCTCTAAGGTCTTCGGGAAGCCATTCATTTTCCGAGGATTTGGCGGGTATCACGCGGACTGGCATAGGAATACCGCATCGTTGATCAAATTTATTTTCAATAGGACCATTCTTCAAGCCGATACCGTACTCCTTGAGACCCGAGCTTCGATAGATTATTTCCGCTCGATTTCTAATAGCAAAGTCATGTGGTTTCCTAACGCTAGACCATCAGCAGTGTTTGATCCGGGGAGTCATGCATGCCAGCGTGAGGCAAGGCGGTTCGTTTTTGTTGGCCATGTCATTTCGGGAAAGGGAATTCACCAGATTATTGATGCAGGCGAGAAAATCACTGAAGACATTATCATAGACGTATATGGCCCATTACTGGATGACATTACGAGTGAAGCATTCGTAGGAAAGCGGACAAGATATCGCGGCGTTATTGAACCAGATCAAGTTATTCAGACGATCAGTCAGTATGATGTGCTGTTGTTACCAACATATCTGGAAACAGAAGGCTATCCCGGGGTAATCCTAGAAGCATATAGTGCCGGGGTACCTGTGATAGCTTCTCGTATTGGCGCGATCGAGGAAATTGTTGATAGTTCATCTGGGATTCTGATTGAGCCCCGTTCTGTCGAACAATTGATAGGTGCCATGCGCATGCTGCTATCTTCGTCTCAACGGATGCAGGAATTACGGGTGGGGGCAGCTATTATGGTTCAGAAATTCTCGGCAGGAGTCTGGGCGGCAAAGTTCCTTGAGACTTGCCGTCGACTGTCCATGGGTACGAAAATCCATGAGAACTAATTTGGACGTTCGATAATTCAATGGCACAAACCATTGCCTCACAGTTGTCAAACCTCAATGCATTGTTCAATTCTCAACCATGAAACATTGCGGCAATATGCTTGCAGCGAAAAGGTAGCGTAGCCTGCGCTCGGCATGAACCACCTACCTCTATATGCCAGGACTCTGTCTTCGCTTAAAGCCTCCCAAGTCGCCTATTTAGTTCTTCGACGATTTCTTCCCACAAGAAAATTCAGGCTTCTCAAAGTTGAACCTCGGCCTCGTCATGGAATCCGGATGTATTCAGGATGTCCCTCCGTTACCCGTTTTCTTGGAGAGCATACTTTCTGTTTCTTGAATCGGACTAAGGTCTTCCCAAATGGACAAGTGGACTGGTCCTGCCGAGAAATGCCCAAGTTGTGGCGCTATAACCTGCACTATTTTGACTATCTCCTCGATCCAGCCACTTCGATTGAATATAAGTGTCATCTTATCGCGGATTGGATAATGCACAACCCGCCGTGCACGGAGGATGCTTGGGAACCGTACACAGTTTCTTTGCGGATCGTGAATTGGATACAATTTTTCATTAACAACCAAGGCTGTATTCGAGAAGAATGGTTGGAGAGCCTCTATCAGCATGCGCGTTGGCTCGAGAACAATCTCGAGTCCCACCTTCTTGCCAATCATTACCTTAAAAATGGAGTCGCGATTTTCTTCGTCGGCGCATTCTTGGAGGGCGCCGATGCCCACCGATGGCTAAAGAAAGGCCGTAAGATTCTGCGTGAGGAACTGGAGGAACAGTTCCTTTCCGATGGCGGCCATTTTGAGCGAAGTCCCATGTACCATTCGATTTGCGTCCTGGATTATTTGAATGTCCTCAATCTCATGACTCGCATCCAGCAGGTCATACCTTTACGTGAGATCGATTGTTTCACGACTCCGAATCAATCAGGCAGTAGAGTTCTTGGCGGACATTTGTCTGCCTGACGGCGAAATCCCCCTTTTCAACGATTCAGCATTTGGGATTGCTCAACCTCCTGCGGTTATCTTCGAGTATGCCCGCAAGGTAATTAATTATGGAAGGCAGAGATTCCAACAAAGCAAGTAGCAGGGGAGAAGCCTGAGAGTGGATACTATGTGATGCGCCACCTTAACGATATGATGGTAATTGATTGTGGTGCGATTGGACCAGACTATCAACCCGGGCATGCCCACTGCGACACCTTGAGTTATGAATTGGCAATCGACGGACGGCGCGTGATCGTGGACAGCGGTGTGCACGACTATGAGCCGACTCAGCACCGCGCTTATGCCCGAAGTACGCCAGCACATAATACGGTTGTTATCGACGGCCAGGAGCAATCTGAGATGTGGGGCGTTTTTCGCGTGGCGAGGCGGGCGAGACCGTTGCCTGCATATGTGAGGCAAGAAACCGACGGCCGCCTGTTTTTGAGGGAGCGCATGCTGGCTATCGAAGATTGTCAAATCGGCTCGTTCACCGGAGACAGATCACCTCCGATGGCGGGCCGAATGGGAAATCACCGACCATGTTGAAGGAGCGGGAACGCATTTCATAGATAGCTACATCCACCTACATCCTGATTTCAAGAGCGTTCAAAATGGTATTCACATTCATGTCATAGATGCCTCTGGTCTATCAATTGTTAAAATCGAAGTAATGAACAATGCGCAGATCAGATTCGAGACCGGCCGTTATTTTCCAGAGTTCGGTATAGAACTGAAAACCGATGTGATTGTCTTCAGTTGCTCGGGGCACGCCCCGTTGACTCTCGCCTATCGCATCATCAAAGTCAGTCCTCGGCCCGTGCTCTCTTGCAAGAGTTAGGAGCCTCGTGCACATACTGTTTTTGTCCCATTATTTCCCTCCGGAGGTTAACGCACCCGCCTCTCGCACCTTTGAGCACTGTCGTCAGTGGGTCAGGGATGGACATCAGGTCATGGTCGTCACGTGTGCACCCAACCATCCGCGTGGCAAGGTCTATGCGGGATATGCGAATGCCCCATGGGCACGGGAGCAAAAAGACGGCATCGACGTCGTGCGTGTGTGGACCTATGTGACTCCCAATGAAGGTTTTCTCAGACGGACTCTCAACTACGTCTCCTACCTGATCGCGGCGGTCCTAGCCGCGCCGCTGCTCCCCAGAGTGGATATCGTTATCTCTACGTCGCCTCAATTCTTCAATGGGTTGGCTGGTTATTTCGTCAGTCGCATAAAAAAGGGTCCCGTGGGTCCTGGAGATTCGCGATTTGTGGCCCGAATCTATTCTTGACGGTCGGAGCGATCAAAAGCCGTGCGATCATAAGCACTTTGGAATGGCTTGAACTCTTTGCCTACCGTAAAGCCGATCGGATCGTGCCCGTGACGGATTCATTTCAACGATACATGGAGGAGAAGGGGATTCCCAAAGCTAAGATTGCGGTAATCAAGAATGGTGCTGACCTGTCCCTCTATCAACCGCTTGCCGGTAAGAATACATTGGCCGAGTCTTGGGGTTGGAAGGAAAATTTGTGGCGGCCTATTTTGGAACCCACGGGATGGCCCATCATCTTGAAACTATCCTTGATGCTGCACAGCGTCTGCGCGACCATTCGGAGATTGTGTTGCTTGCTCGCCGGCGAGGGTCGGAGCGGCAGAGGCTTACTGACAATCCGGCATACACTCGCACTTTCAAATGTTCTCATGCTTGATCAACAGCCCAAGGAGCGGATGCCTGGCTTTGGTCACTTTCATCAGGGTGAGCTTGATTGTGCTGCGGAAATCCAGCGCTGTTCACCACGGTCATTCCATCTAAATTGTTCGAGAGCATGGCGATGAAAAAGCCGATCATCCTTGGCGTCGAGGGAGAAAGCGCAGAAATTCTTCACTCCGCGCGAGCTGGTTATTGTATCGAACCTGAAAACTCGGAGGAACTTGCTACGCGCCTGTTAGACCTTCACGCCGACAGGGCATTATGCAGCCGGTTTGGCGCTAATGGCCGCGCTCACGTCATAGCCCACTATGACCGCGTGAAATTAGCAAAACGCTTCGAGCAATTACTTGTCGCAGCCGGCACGTAAAATCCTCGTTAGTTCCGGTGGTCGCATTACTCAATCCCTTTAGACGGCCCACCTAGCAATCTTAACCACCAGGTATGCAGCACTCAGCGGTTAAATCCGCCAAAGGAGGTCCATTCGGCCCTAGCGCTGTCAGCCAAGTGGCTTGCTGTGTCTCATCTTGACGCATGATTCGTTGCTGACTGTATCATTATGAGTCACTTTGAATGGAATTCCATACAGTCTAAAACATACGTATTTGTTTTTTTGAAAAGTTTTAAAAAAGTCTTGCGCTATCCCCCGCTTTTCAGTAGGCTCCGTAAAAGTTATTTTTAACTGATGAGAACCGTGCGCGTGTCGAAACTAAGTAGCCGGTTTTCAAATTCGGGTTGGAGGGAATACCATGATAAAGATCAGACGAAGGAAGGCACTAAAGACGATTGGACTTGGAGCTGGCGTGCTCTGTGCGCTTCTCGTAGCTTCGGGTCGTAGCGAGGCAGCGCCCATCACCTTCAATTTCGAGGGCTCAGTTGCGAATGTTGTAGGAGGCGTATTTACCTCTGGGGGAGCCGGTGCAAATGGATTCAGTGCATCCCTTCCGCTCTCGGGTAGCTATACCATCAACTCAAGCACGCCCGACAGCAGGCCCGGCAATGCAGATATAGGCAGATATAATAATACGCTTCAGAATTTGACCGTGAACGTCGGAACCTATCAGGCCACTTTCTCCCCGGGCACAAGCTTTATCCGGGTTACCAACGGTGGTCCCGTTGGCGATAGGTATGAATTGGTAGCGAATGGATTGCTTGGCAATGCTGTGAATGGCTTCACTCCGGCCACCTTTCGCCTTCAGGCAACTGACCCTACCGGCCATGCCTTCAGCAGTGACTCGCTCCCGACGACAGCCCCCAGCCTCTCCTCATTTGCGTCGGTTCAGTGGCGTCTGGTTTTCGATGGAGCCGGCAGGAGAGTGCAGGGAGCATTCACCTCGCTCGTTCCATTGCCTGCAGCCGTCTGGCTCTTCGGTGCTGGGCTGATCGCCCTGGTGGGACTAGGATCGCGAGGACTGACATCACGCAAAGATTCAGAAGCCTGACATGGACCGAGAACCGATCGGGCTCGATCGGGGACGGAGAACAAGAGCGTTGGTCAGCAACCAGTTAGCGTACATCCACACGGCACTCTAACGATTCAAGCCAATCGTCCCTTCTTGTCCTCTCCCCCGGCCGGGGGAGAGGACTAACATACATTCCAAGTACTCAGTGGTGGTTATCGGATTACTGGCTGTGGCCTTCTTAGGCTACATGTATGCCGATAGCCTTCGCTTTATGGTCGAGCCAGTGGGGGAGTGACGACTACAGCCATGGCTTCTTTGTCCCGATTATCAGCCTATTTCTCATTTGGCAAAGGCGACATCGAGTCAGTAGAGCAGGGATACGTCCATCCTGGTGTGGGCCTGGTATCGTTCTTGTCGGTTTATTGCTCTATGTGTTCGGGGACTATGCCACGCTCTACATGGTGCTGCATCTGTCCCTGTGGATCGTGATTGTCGGGCCTGGTCCTCTCATTCATCGGACCTGTGCCGCGCGGGAGATCGCCTTCCCATTCTCATATCTGTTGACCGGCATTCCGCTGCCGGTCTTTTTCTATAGCGCTCTATCAGGCCAGCTTCAGTTGTGGTCATCGGTCTTGGGAGTCGGCTGCCTGCAATTTGTCGGGGTCACGGCCTTTCGCGAAGGCAATATCATCGATCTCGGTCCGGTGCAACTCCAGGTCGCCGAAGCCTGCAGCGGCATCCGGTATCTCTTTCCACTCACGTCCCTTGCGCTCTTGTGCGCGTATCTCTTCCGGGACCGGACGTGGAAGCGGATCCTATTGGTCCTGTCAGCCTTGCCGATTTCCGTGCTGGTCAACGGGCTTCGCATCGGAATCGTGGGAATTTTGGTCGAATATTACGGACCTCAAGCGGCCGAGGGCTTTTTGCATCTGTTCGAAGGTTGGGTCCTATTTATGGCCACCTTGGGACTGCTGATTCTGGAAATGTGGTTTCTATCCACGGTACATCGGTTGCCCGACGCCGGGACATTCGGGGATCGGTTCACGTGGCTGGAGAACTTGGAACTGGAAAAAACACAACCTTCGTCGGCTCATTCAGCCATAGCAGGAAAACAAGCATCTCCGGCGTATTTCTGCAGCGTAGCCCTCTTGATTCCATTCGCCGCCCTCTCCTGGATGATCGGGGAGAGACAGGATATTCCTCCAGCTCGACCGGCTTTTATAGATTTTTCCATGAATATTGGAAACTGGCTGGGAAGCCCGCTGACAATGGAACAGCAGTATATCTCCGCACTGCGGTTCGATGATTATCTGCTGGCCGACTATGTCTCCGCTGATGGAGCTTCGATTAATGTGTACACGGCCTATTACCGCTCGCAGAAAAAAGGGCAATCCGCACATTCCCCGCAGAGTTGCATCCCGGGAGGCGGTTGGGAAATCACCTCGCATCAAACTATCCATTTACCTTTTGGCATTGACCCAGGCTTGGTCTATCCCGTCAATCGGATCCTCATCCAAAAGGACGGCCAGAAACAGTTGATAATCTATTGGTTTAAACAACGGGAACGACTCCTCTCAAGCGAGTATCTCGTAAAAATGTTTCTTTTCTGGGATGCGTTGACGAAAGGCCGGAGCGACGGCGCGTTGATTCGCCTGGCTGCTGCGGTTGGGCCTGGGCAACGTGAAGAGGACGTTGAACGGCGGATGACTGAATTTGCCCGGCTGATTCAACCTGAACTGGCACGATATGTCCCGGATTGACCCATGACCACCGCCGTCTTTTTCAGCTTCATCACGTCGCTCTTCCTATGCATGGCATTGGTCCCACCGCTGCAGCTCGCCGCGGGACGACTCCGGTTCATGGATGTGCCGGGTGGGCGCAAAGTCCATACCGGCCCTATCCCACGCATCGGCGGCATCGCCTTCGGGTCTGCCGCGCTCCTGTCCATTGTCTTCTGGATACCTCCGGACTCGGTCGTGGCGCCTATTCTCCTCAGTACTTTGGTGATTCTGGGATTTGGAATATGGGACGATCGAGCGGGGCTCAATTATAAGACCAAACTGGCCGGACAGTTGATTGCGGTGTTCATCGTCGTCGTCGTTGGCGGTGTTCGATTGGACCAGTTGCCGTTCCTATTTGAGGTCGACACGCCGATTTGGCTCAGCATTCCCGTGACGATGCTCTTTCTGATTGGGGCCACCAATGCCGTCAATCTGTCTGATGGCCTCGACGGTCTGGCCGGTGGACTGTCCTTCCTGAGTTTCGCCGGTCTTGCCTATCTGGCATATCTTTCTCACGATGCAACTGTGCTCGTTTTTGCCGCAGGTTTCCTTGGCGGCCTCTTAGGATTTCTTCGATACAACACCTATCCGGCTCGAATCTTCATGGGAGACGCGGGAAGCCAATTGCTCGGCCTCTTCATGGGCATTCTTGTCATCTTGTTGAGTGATCCGTCGCGCGCCCCATTCAGCCTGAGCGTAGGCCTCTTGATACTGGGGTTGCCGTTTCTGGATACGATCGCTGTCATGGGACATAGATTGGCGAAGGGAGGGTCACCCTTTATCGGCGATCGAAACCATGTGCACCATAAACTCCTGGCAATAGGCTTTTCTCACCATGAGGCGGTCATCGTCATTTACGCGATCCAGGCGGTGATGGTCGGACTTGGTTATCTGTTGAGGTGGCAATCGGATGTCTTGATCCTCGCCATCTATTCTGCATTTGCGGTCGCTATGTTTGCACTCTTTCTAGCGACAGAACGCGGCGTTGTTCTCCCGCCTGAAGGAAGGGTGCTGTCGGATACGAAACTGGTCCGGATGGGCTCTTGGCTCAGTGACATGGCCCCGCGGTATCTGGCCGTCGTCGTCCCTCTGTTCCTGATCATGACTGTGTTTCTGCCAGGACATGTGCCGATGGACGTTGGATATGCAGCGATCAGTCTATTCGCTGTGGTTGTCGCCGGCCTCTGGCTGGTTCCGCAACACAAACCCCTCTTTGTGCGATGCGGGCTCTACGTCGGAACGGCCTTTCTCATGTATATAAGCGAGCAGGTGAAGATTCCCAATATCTGGCCTATTTATGTCACCCAAAACGTGATGCTCGCTTTTATCGCAGTCCTGGTCCTACTCAGCATGCGATTCAGCCGCGGCAATCGTTTTCAAACCACACCGTTGGATTACCTGATGGTGTTCTTTGCCCTGATCATCCCCTTGCTACCAGAAATGCGCGCGGACATGCCGACTCTCAGTATCCTGGCAGGTAAATTAATCGTGCTCTATTTTTCCTTCGAATTACTCCTCAACACCTTTTCCGACCGTGTGAAACAATTGGGGTTCGTATCACTATGGATATTGTTTGGATTGGGTGTGCGGGCGTGGATGTGACGTCGGTCGAAGAATGATGAGTGAGAATTATGAATGATGAATTGCGGAACAGAGGGTATTGACTGCGGCATGGACATTAGTGACAGGATGTACTGATACGGTCTTGTAACATAAAGAGAGTATTGTAGCTGACTCGTTACCGCACTAAACCAATGATCCACTTTAAAAAAGAATGACCACCATGAAGATCACATCGACGCTAGCGTTCGCAGTTTCTCTCACGCTCCTGGCATGCGGCGGGCCTCAAGAGCGGAAGGCGCAATATCGTGCAAGGGCTCAGGAATATATCCAGGCGGGAAATTTCCCGAAGGCGCGGGTCGCCCTACGAAATGTTCTCAAGATTGACCCAAAGGATGCCGAGGCCTATTTCCTCGTGGCCAAGGTCGAGGAAAAGGAAAAGAACTGGCGGAATGCGGTCGCCAACTATCAACAAGTCGTCGAGCTCGTGCCGGATCATAAAGACGCGCTCATCACCCTGGCCAAGTATTATCTGGAAGCTCGTCTCGCCGACGAAGTCACTCACACAGCAGACAAGGTTCTCGCCACGAATCCGCAAGATCCACAGGCAAAGGCATTAAAAATCGCGGTCCTGGCGCAGCAAAACAACATCACCCAGGCGATATCCCAAGCAGAAAATTTGAGTCGACAGCATCCCACGGAACCGGACGTCGCCATTCTGCTTGCCACACTCTATAGCCATCGACAGCGCGTACAGGACGCGACTACGGTGCTTCGTCGAGCCATTCAGGCCCATCCCCATCAGTTGGATCTCCTGAATAATCTCCAGACAGTGCTCACTGAGGGACACGATACAAAAGGAACGGAGCAGGTCTTGCGTCAGCTGATCGAAGAGGAACCGACCGTCTTCGATCACCGCTTGAAACTTGCGCGGTTCTATGACCAACAGAAGGCGATGGACAAAGCGGAGGCAGTGTTGCAAGAAGCTACGAAACTTTTTCCAGAAAGCGAGCAAGCTTGGCTGGCCTTGGCCGATTTCCTGAGTCTGAGACAAGGAATGCAGGCTGCCGAGACTGCTTTGCGCACCGCCATGAAGCGTCTTCCCTACTCCACCAAGGTCTCGTTTGCCTTGGCCGCGCTGTATGAACGTCATAGGGACACAGCGAGCGCTCGCCGGATCTACGAGACTCTCGTCAAGGAATACGACAAGAAGCCGGCCGGACTGGAAGCTAAGGTGAGGATTGCCCAGCTCGATTTTGTAGGGGGCAACCATCAAGAAGCCGAACGGCGCCTCGCCGAGGTCCTGAAAGATAATCCGCGCTCAGCCGATGGCCTGATCCTCCAAGGAAAGATTGCACTGGCCAAACGCAATGGGAAGGAGGCCGTTCAGGCATTTCGCACGGTCTTGCGTGACCAGCCGGAACAGGCTCGACATCCAGTCACTGCTAGGCCAAGCCCATGTGATCACCGGCGAGGGACTATTGGCCCGGGAAAGTTTCGAGCGAGCCGTCTCGCTCTACCCGGAATTGGTGGATTCAACGGTGGCTCTTGCAATGCTGGACAGCCAAAGCGGACAGCGCGCACGGGCACGCACCCGGCTCCGCGAGCTGGTGAGCACTCACCCCGACCATCTCCCGGCGATCGAGATGCTGTTTGCGCTGGATCTTATGGCGGGTGATTGGAAGCAGGCAAAGACTAGCCTGTCACTGCTCCGAACCGTCGTCGGAGAAAGCGCCATGCTATTTATGGCAGAAGGCAAGCTATACGAAGCGCAACGTGAATTCACTAAGGCTGAGGGTTCGTTCGAGAGAGCAGCAGCAGCCAATCCGAACGCCCCCGAACCACTCATAGCGATGATTCGCCTGGAAGTTGCGCAGAAACAGACCGACCGTGCGCGCCGCCGACTTGAGACCCTCGTCTCGATGCGTCCTGACCACCCTTATGGACACGGATTATTGGGGGAGATCCTGACGATATCCGGCCACCAGGAAGAGGCTGTCATCCATTATCGTGAGGCCACGAGAATCAATCCAAGCTGGATCACTCCCTGGGTGAGCTGGGTGAACCTGTCGATCGTCCGAGGCCGACCGGAGGAGGCAATCCGCATCTTAAATGAGGCGGTCGTTACTAACAAGTCGAGCGAGGAACTGTATATGCTGATGGCATCGATTTTATCCAATCAGGGACAGATCGACGGAGCCATCCTAGCCTATGAGTCAGTGCTGCGCATGAACCCTCGCAATGTACTTTCTGCCAACAATCTCGCATCATTGCTGGTTGATTACAAAGGAGATGCCTCTAGCCTCCAACGCGCATTCATCTTGACCAGGGACTTTGAAAAAGATGCTCCACATCCCCTGTTCCTTGACACGCTGGGGTGGGTGCGATTGAAAATGGGACATTCGGATCAGGCGCTTCACCTGCTGAAGCAGGCCATTGCAAAAGCACCGGACCTCCCAGCGATCAATTATCACCTGGGCATGGCACTCCATCAGGCGGGACAGACGGAACAGGCCAAGCACTATCTGTATAAAGCACTCACGAGCGCGGAAGCATTCCAAGGGCGCCGAGAAGCCGAACAGTTGCTCGCTAGGACGAGCGGATAGGAGTCGTGATCCATGCAGCGTGGTGCGCAGATTATTCAGAGAATGTCTATCGGATTGGTCATCGGAATGTTGATGGTCAGCACCGTAAGCTGTCAGCCTTACGAGGTGCGCGGAACTACACATGAGACAGCGGATGCCGACCAAGGGTATCTGCTCGGGCCTGAAGATGTCCTCTTGATTTCGGTCTGGAAAGATGAGCATCTGACGAGGGAAGTCGTCGTTCGTCCAGACGGTATGATTTCATTTCCTCTGGTCGGGGATGTGGCGGCCGAAGGCCGCACGGTCGAGGAGCTTCGCTCCGACCTCGCAAGACGGTTGATCAAATATATTCCCGCTGTGAATGTCACGGTATCCGTCACGAAGGTGTTGAGCTATAAAGTGTATGTCGTAGGACGAGTGACCAAACCAGGCGAGTATTTGGTCGGCCATTATACCGACGTTTTACAGGCATTAAGCCTCGCTGGCGGCCTCACACCCTTCGCAGCTGAAGACGACATCAAAATCGTTCGACGGGTCATGGGAAAACAGCACACCTTTCCCTTCCGATACAGCGATGTTCGTAAGGGGATTGATCTGGAACAGAACATCCTCCTGCAACGCGGCGATACCGTGATGGTGCCATAGGTTCGTGCTTTATTCGCTGAACAATGGCCCTGCAGGATCGAAGAACTGGCTGAGTGCTACAGGTGCCGCGTGCGTTGTCCTGTTAGAGTTCGGCTGTTTTCTCTTCCTCATGGCAACACATGTCACAGGTTTTGCAGCAGAATGGTCCCTGCTTCCGTCGCTCGGCATGAAAGGGTATTACAACGATAACCTTCTATTGACCCCACTGCCGCATGAGGCCACCTATGGTTATTGGATTTCTCCGGCGGCTGAATTTGCCGGGAGGACGGAACGGTTGGATGTCGCTGGAAAAGCGGCGCTCGATTTTGTCGATTACTACGGGGGACAACCCACCCGATTTACAAATGTATTTTTGCCCCTCAAGGTAAACTATAGAACCGAGAAGGATCAATTTGGATTCACCGGAGGATTTACTCGCGACAATACTTTGATGGGCGAGCTCCTGGCCACTGGATTGGTGCTGCAATTTACGCAACGAAATTTGTGGGATGTGAATCCGAGTTGGACCAGAAGCATCACCGACAAACTGGCTTTTCAGGGAACGTTTCAGTTCACCGATGCGAGTTATCAAGACGGATTGCAGCTAGGATTGGTGGACTATCAAGTGTTCGGTGGGTCTGCGGGCTTGCTCTACCACGCGACGGAACGGGACGACATTCAATTGGCCGGGACCTATACTAATTTCCATACGATCAATTCACCGTTCGGTCTGCGGGCCAGCTATCCAGGAATCATGCTAACTGTGGCCCATATGTTTACAGAAACGCTCAAGGGAACCGCCTATGGCGGACCTCGTTTTGTCAATTCCACAACTCAAAACACCGGTGGCGCTGTGAAGAATCAGGACACCATATGGGTCTATGGCGCCGGTTTGACTCAACATTTCCAGAGCGCCAGTCTTCAATTCACCCTGGCTCGTGACATCATGCCCAGCGGCTTCGGACTGCTCGTTCAAACGGACCGCGCAGGGGTTCTCGCGTCCTATAATTTCTCTGAAACCTTGACTGGCTCGCTGGATACATCGGGTTACCTCGTCTCCGGGGCATCACCCTTAGCCCGTGGCGGCACCCTCTCGGAGAGCCGGTTGATCTATACCACGCCCAAGCTCACTTGGAAATTTTCGGAGTGGTGGAGAGCAGAGGTTTCCTATGCCTATCGCTGGCGGGATACGGATACTCTTGTAGAACCGGTCATGTCGAATGCCATGATGCTCATGCTGACCTATTATCCACCGAAGCTTGCCATCTCCCGATAGCAGGACTTACAAGTCAGCTTAATTCAAGGATGTCACGTTCCATGGCTACTCAACAACGTCCTCAAGAAGCAGAATCGATGCTTGGCCTTCACGATTACCTCGCGATGCTTCGGCGACGACGCTTGTTGATTGTCCTTGCTGGAGGACTGTTGTTGAGCTTAAGCCTTGCTGTGGCCATTCTTTGGCCGGCGACCTACAAGTCTACGGCCACAATTTTGATCGAGGAACAGGAGATTCCCGCTGAGTTGGTGCATAGCACGATCACCAGTTTCGCCGATCAACGGATCGAAATCATCAAACAACAGGTCATGAGCCGTACCAGTCTCTGGAGGGTGGTGGAACAGTATGATCTCTACGCCGATATGCGGCGCGGGAGCACGACGGAAGACATAGTCAAACAATTCACGAAGGACATCGAGGTTGAGGTCATCAGCGCAGATGTCATCGACAAACGCACGCAACACTCCACCAAGGCCACCATCGCCTTTACCGTGTCCTATAATAGTCGTTCGCCGGAAACCGCCCAGAGGGTTGCTAATGAACTGACCAGCCTCTTCCTTGGCGAGAATTTGAAGAGCCGCGAGCGGCAGGCGCAGGAAACCACCAGCTTTCTCAAGCAGGAGGCTGAGAATCTCGCTAAACATATCGAGGAAGTGGAAGGTAAGCTGTCCAAGTTCAAGCAACGGGCGAACGGCGCCTTGCCGGAACTAATGCCGTTGAATCTACAGCTCATGAACCAGTCCGATCGGGAATTGACCGATTTGGACCAGCAAATTCGAAGCCTTGAAGAACGGAAGTCCTATCTGGAGGGGGAGCTGGCCACAATCAAGCCCAACACCCCGATCATGTCGGTGACCGGGGAACGTATTCTCGATTCCATCGAGCGTTTGCGGGGACTCCGAGCTGAATACGCGGGAGTGGGGGCCAATCTCTCTCCGGATCACCCGGATGTCATAAAGATGAAACAGGAAATCGCTGCGTTGGAAAAAGAAACCGGTGCGAATCCTGAGACTGAAGAGCTCGCTAAACAATTGATCGATGCCCGCGCCAAACTAGCCACACTCGGTGACCGCTTCGGACAGGACCACCCGGACATTCTTCAAACCAAGGGCACGATCAGGTCATTGGAGCAGGAACTACGACGGATCGGTTCGGCGCCTGTCAGATCGCCGATACAACGACCAGAAAATCCTGCCTATATCAATATTCAGGCGCAACGCAATTCGGTGACGTCATCCCTGGAAGCTTTGAAGGCCAGCCGCACAATCGTCAAACGGCGGGTGTATGACTATGCGAAGCGCATTGAACGCACTCCAGAGATCGAGCCAGACTATCTCGCCTTGGCGCGCGACCGCGACACCTCTGCCCAGAAGTATCAGGACATCAGGTCACGGTTGTTGGAGGCGACGGTCTCGGAAGGGTTGGAGGTACAGCGAAAGGGCGAACGGTTCTCACTCATCGATCCGCCGGGACTGCCGGAAACACCTGAAAAGCCCAATCGAATAGCCATCGGTTTATTAGGTTTCATCCTCGCGCTTGCAGGAGGCGCAGGAAGCGCGGTGGTCGCTGAACACCTGGACCGCTCCATTCGCACCCCCGAACAGTTGGTTCGCTTGACTCAAAGCTTTCCGCTCGCGGTCATTCCCTATATGCCGAACAAAAAGGACTTCACCCAAGCCATGAGGCGAAGGAGAATGATTCAGGGCGCGAGCTTAGGCGCCGTGGCGTTACTACTGCTTGTGAGTCATCTGTTTTGGACACCGCTCGATGTACTGTGGTTTGCAGCGCTGAGAAAATTCGGTATCGAGTAGCAACCATCACGCGTCATTTGCCATATCTTATTGCAAGCGACGCACGCGAAGGACGAAAAAAAAGGGATTATCATGGAATGGTTTCAAGCCGCCCTTGATCGATATAAACAACAGCAGCCCCAGAATCGACCGATTTCTCGCCTCAACCGCGCCTCGGCCGTTCGGACAGCTCCTGCGCAGATCGTATACACCCGCACCAGGTCGCTCCACATTCCGGAAACGGTACTGCGTGAACGGCGCATCGTGGCCGGGTTTGAGAGAGGGCAGTTCGTCGATGCGTTTAAGATTCTTCGCACGCAAGTCACTCATCGAATGCGTGAGAAGGGTTGGAACGTGATCGGCGTGACGAGCCCCGGACCACATGAAGGCAAAACCCTCACGGCCGTGAATCTCGCCGTCAGCTTGGCGTTGGACGTCACCCAATCGGTTCTCCTCGTGGATGCCAATCTCCAGAACCCCACGATTCATGACGTGTTCGATCTTGGCCCCAGCGAGGGACTGGCCGACTACCTGCTTGACGATGTTCCTCTTGAGGATTTGCTGATCCATCCCGGCATTGGCCGTTTCGTCCTGCTTCCCGGTGGACGCTCCGTCCCGCACTCTGCAGAGGCGTTGACCTCGCCAAAGATGATCGCCTTGGTGGAAGAATTAAAACATCGCTACCAATCGCGGATCATCATGTTCGACCTGCCGCCGCTGCTCAATACGTCAGACGTGCTGGCATTTTCCCCCTACATCGATGCGTTGTTGCTCGTGGTGGAGGAGGGCCGTACGAAAGCGGAGGATGTGGAACGGGCCCTGTCACTGGTGAAACAATCCACCCCGGTGCTCGGAACCGTATTGAACAAGGCGGGGCGGGCAGGGATCGGGCCGAGGGAAATGAAAAAACTGCTCTGATTTAATCGATTTACTGATGCACCCGAACCTACAAAGATACGGTCGCGCGGCTGTCGCAGCTTGACCAAGCGGTGGTATCGGGTTTGAGGTCACTTCGCTTCGCGCCCCTCGCGGATTGGGCAGGCCTGGAGGCAGATGCGACAGTTGTTGAAGGGGAACGGCTAGTTACGGCAGAATACGCCGTTCCTCTTGAACCCAACCAATGAAGCAAGTCATTCAACAGTTTCGTTCCGGAATCGTCAGGGTGGCGGAGGTTCCGCCGCCGTCGCTCCGGGGCAGCGGCTTGCTTGTCTTGAATGACGCCTCGCTCATCAGCCCAGGAACTGAAAAGTCTACTGTACAGAGCGCTCAGAAGAGTTTGCTCGGCAAGCTGATGGAACGCCCTGAACGAGTCCAGAAGGTTCTCGCCGCCGTTCAAAGAGACGGGCTCCAAACAACTCTCACACGTGTCTTCGACCGGCTGGATACTCCCGCCGCCTTGGGCTATAGCTGCGCAGGTGTGGTTATCGAGATCGGCAAAGAAGCGGACTCTTTCTCCGTCGGCGATCGGGTGGCTTGTGCGGGACAGAATTACGCGTCACATGCCGAGATGGTCTATGTGCCGAAACATCTCTGCGTCAAAATTCCAGATGCGCTGGATAGTGAGGACGCCTCATTCGTGACGCTGGGGGCGATTGCGCTGCAAGGAATTCGCCAGTCGGAGCCGCGGTTGGGAGACCGCATTGCGGTCATTGGACTCGGTCTCTTGGGGCAGCTCACGGTACAAATGCTGAAAGCCTCTGGCTGCAGGGTGCTCGGTTCTGACCTGGATGCTTCCAAGCTGGAGCTCGCTCGACAGTTAGGCGCGGATGCAGTCGTTGCGTCGTCCGGTTTGGTTGAAGCCGCCACGGCCTTTTCCGAGGGTCACGGGGTGGACGCGGTCATTATCACGGCGAGCACGAAGGACAATGCCCCGATTGAAGTGGCCGGTGAGATCGCCAGGAAGAAGGGCAGGGTGGTGGTGGTCGGCGCCGTGGGGATGAACATTCCTCGCGAGCCCTATTACAAGAAGGAACTGGAACTGCGGCTCTCCATGTCCTACGGGCCGGGACGTTATGACAATCAATATGAGGAACAGGGGCGTGATTACCCGTTCGGGTATGTGCGATGGACCGAACAGCGCAATATGCAAGCGTTCCTTGAGCTAGTAGCCGAACGCAAGATCCAACTCAAGCCGCTGATTACGCATCGATACCCCATCGAACAGGCTGAGGCCGCCTACGCGCTGATGATGGATGGCACCACACCTTACATGGGCATGGTTATCACCTATCCTTCAGATCGTACCCGTCCCATGCCGCGGACCATTTCTGTGGGGCCACAAAAGTCCGGTCTCCCGGTGTCGCTCGGAATCATCGGGGCCGGCAACCACGTGAAGGCCATGCTGTTGCCGCCGTTGCAGACCATGAAGACCGTCACCATTCGTGGACTGTGCAGCGCGACGGGAATGACCGCCAAATCAGTCGCCGAAAAGGTCCAGGCGGCCTACTGCACCAGCGATGCGCAAGCCATTCTGGATGATGCCGCGATCAACACCGTGTTGATCGGCACAAGGCACGACAGCCACGGATCACTCGTGCTGAAAAGTCTGCTGGCCGATAAGCATGTTTTCGTTGAGAAGCCGCTCTGTTTGACGGAAGAGGAACTGCAAGAGATTCGCGCTGTTTATGAAAAGAAATCTTCCACCGGACTTCATTTATTGGTGGGGTTTAATCGGCGGTTTTCACCCACATGCCAAGCAGGCCCACAACTTCTTTGCCTCGCGCACCAATCCGCTCGTCATGTTGTATAGGATCAACGCCGGTCGAGTACCGAAAGAACATTGGGTGCAGGATCCTGATGTGGGGGGTGGGCGCGTGGTTGGAGAAATTTGTCATTTCGTCGACTACCTGCAAGCCCTCTGCGGGTCGTTGCCGATTTCAGTCTTTGCCCGAAGAATCGGAAAGCATAGCTCCGGGATCATCGATGATCAGTGCACCATCTCATTGACCTTCGGCGATGGATCTATCGGCACGATCGTCTACACGGCTGAGGGCAACAGCGGTCTTCCGAAAGAACGTTTTGAGGCGCATGCCGACGGGAAGTCCCTGACCATGGACGATTTCATGGAGACACAGATGTATGCCGGTACCCGGAAACAGGTCTTTAAGACGGGCAAGCGGGAGAAGGGGTTCCCTGAGGAGATAGCGCAATTCGTGCGCGCCATCGAGCAAGGCCTTCCACCTGTCATCCCCTTCGCGGAAATCGAAGCGGTGACTCGCGCCTGCCTCCTTGCGGTGCAGAGCTTGCACTCCGGCTCTGCCTATCATCTCTAGCTCGACCATGACAAAGGCCATCGACATACTGGATGGTGAGGTGTAGGTTAAGGATGATCGTGTAGAAGTCTGCATAGGCTGCATCAACCGACCGTAGGTGGGACTGCTTCTCAGAATGTCGGCAACGAAATATACTTGACCTCCTGGTGATCGTTCCACAAGTAGGAATGGAATGTACGAAAATTTCTACGGCTTGAAGATCAAGCCATTCACACTCGCGCCGAACCCGGACTTTCTCTATCGAGGAGATACGCATCGACTCGCGATGGCGACCCTGGAATACGGCATACTCAATGAGGCTGGATTCGTCGTGCTCACGGGTGAGCCTGGGATGGGCAAAACCACGCTGCTCCAGCAACTCCTGGCGGAGCATCGTGATCATTTCACAACCGGCTTGATCACCAATACGCATGCTGGGACAGAAAGTCTATTGCCTTGGATTTTGCTGGCTTTCGCTTGCAAAGAGAAGCCTCAAGGAAAACTTGAAGCATTCCACGCCTTCCAGCAGTTCCTCGACAAAGAAGCCACCGCCCGTCGACGGGTATTGTTGATCGTCGACGAGGCGCAGAATCTGGGTGTCGCACTCCTGGAAGAACTCCGGCTGCTATCCAACTTGAATCAGGATAAGGTACCCGTGCTTCAAATCGTTCTGTCCGGACAGCCTGGCCTGCGCCAACTGTTGCAGCGCAAGGACCTGACGCAATTCGCCCAGCGCGTCATGGTGGATTACAGTCTCGAGCCCTTTAAAGAAGAAGACAGCCTGGGCTACATTTCCCATCGCCTGCGCGTGGCCGGCCGCGAGGAGGCCATCTTTACCTATCACGCCTGCAACATGATTCATCGGCTGACTGGCGGCATTCCTCGTCTGATCAACCAGCTCTGCGATACGGCATTGATCTATGGTTTTGCGGAACAGGCGAGCTTTGTCTCTACAAAGCTTGTGGCGCAGGCCGCCAGAGATCGCAGTAAAGGGGGCATTCTTCCGCTCACAGACATCGACGCCCTGACTGCCATGACGACGGAACAGGAAGTCGCCGAACAGACCCAATTGACCACATTCGCCGGCCGAACCACTCCGGCGCCATCCGTCACACAGAGGCAGACTGCTACCCCTGCATCTTCATCCTCCGCGGGCTCGGCTACGCGGGAAGCCGCCGAGTGGTATGAACGGGGGCTCGCGCTCAAGAAAATTGGGTCGTACAAAGAAGCCCTCGAGCAATTTTCGTTGGCTGCTAAAGATGCAGGTTTCTCGTTCAAAGCCATGGCGCAGATTGGTATCTGTCTAAAATCCGCCGGCCAGTCGGAGCAGGCTGTGACTGCCTTTCGCCACGCTCTTCAGGCTCAATCGGGTGCATCGGTCGACGCCATTCAGGTGCGCTACCTCCTGGGGCGCACGCTTGAATCCTTGGGACGCCACGATGACACGCTCGAACAATATCGCTGGATCAGGCGTGAGGAACCCAGCTTCAAAGACGTGGCCGAACGTATCGAACGAATGAGCGCTCGCCGTTCCCCGCTGTCACGCGGCGGCGGTGATGGTAGCCACAGCACCTCCTGGATGGCCCAGCTGCAACGCATTCTCGGCGCCTCCAAGTAACAGCTTCAACATCATCCACATCGTCCTAACGTTCTCAAGTTCCCCCGGTCAGCAGCCGATACTGATGTAGGGGAATGTCTTTATGAGCCTGGAAATTGTTCAAATCCTTGAGGATGACCAGAGCCATGCCAAACACTTGGATCAGATTCTTCGGGGAGCGTCTTTCCGCACCAATGTTGCCTTCGACGGACCATCCGGCATGCAGGATGTCTGGCGCATCAAACCATCCCTAGTCATGGCCGATGACAACCTTCCCGGCATTACCGGGCGAGAAATCTGCAAGCGCTTACGGCAGGATCCCTCTACCAGACATATTCCAATCATCGTCATGTCGGGTTATGCGTCCGATGAACGCCGTGCTGAAGCACTGGATGGCGGCGCCGACGATTTCATCATTAAACCTTATGGAGCTATTGAGCTCGTAGCGAGAGTGCGGGCCCTTCTTCGCCGATGTCGACAAGATCAGGCACAGCAGGAGGAGGAGTTAGGAGAGGATCTCGTTTTTGCCGACAATGTCTATATGGCCGTGTACCGGGGACGAAAGCTGGCGCTGTCTGGTAAGGAATGGAAAGCCTTGCGACGGCTCGCCCTCACCGTCGGCAATGTCGTACCTCGCGAAGAGCTGAAGGCGCTACTCTGGGGCGACGATGAACTGTTGCATGACGGCGAGCTCGATCATTGTATTGAAGAGCTCAATCAGAAACTGGCGGGAGAGGGGAATGCAGTGGGACACATCGTCATGGTCCCAGGTGGCGGCTACCGAATGACGGCGAACAATTCAGAGATTGCGGATATCCTTCCGACCTCATAGTGCTCATTTCTGATCCATTCCAATCCAGACGTCGCCGGATGCCAGCGCATCAACGATCCATGTCAGTTCCATAGGCACCGCGCGAGCTCGTGTGCGAGACCGCTTCCAATCCTGCTGAATACGCGATTGCACCTTCAGGTCCAGCGCCTTTCCCCATCGCCTGAAATCAGCCATTTCCTGGTAGCGTCCTAGTTCCGCCTGGACCTTTTTGATCCGCTCAACCAGTCGCTTCTTCGCTCCTTGACGCCCAGGCAACCATTCCGTCTGGTATCGAATGGTTTTCAACGCCAGGCGTAACACATGGAGCCGTTTACGGCGAGGTTTCTCCGAGGCTGCTGAAATCAGCCCTGCCAGTTTTTTTTCATGCATATGACGCAGAACCTCAAGCCGTGTGCTCGAGAGATGCTTGAGGCGCATGTGAGTCGGCATAGCATGTTGGCGCGCGGCCTGTTCGATCCTGTGATAGACCTGCGTATTCCGTAGTTTCTCATCTCGTGCGACGATCCATCCTTCGACTGTAGCTACGTTCGCTTGGGACGCTTCGATGTTGGCTAAATACTGTTGAAAGACCTGCAGGGCCCTCAGCTTGCTCAACCGTCCCACGCTTTCTGCCATGACGACGGCTTGCGCCTCATTATCACAAAGCTCCAGCAATGCTTGAAGTCTCCTGCAACGCGTGCGAATGGCGTGCACGGTGTCAGCAGAACATTGGCCATCGATCATGCGACGCGTTAATTTGAGCACCGTCGCTCGGTATGCGGCGACCATCCTGATCAGATCTTGCGAAGCATGGCCCGATCCCGTGTGAATATTTTTGAATGAACCGTTCATATATTCATTCTACAGTTCGCTTTAACATTACGATTGCAGAGCGAGAGTCATATTTCAAGTGATGGTTGATTGTCAGGGAGCTTGTTTGCCTCTTGACGGAGGTTGTACGACACCAGTACTGTGACCAATGGATATCATTCTATTCCGACACGGCATTGCGGTCGAACGTCAGGATTGGACGGGGAATGAACAGGATCGCTCCCTCACCGGTATGGGAATCAGACGCACCCGCCGTTCCGCCAGGGGATTGCTCTCACTCCGAATCACCCCCACACATCTCCTCTCCAGTCCCTTGGTTCGCGCGCGGGAAACCGCCGAGATCTTGCAACACCTGGTTCGACCTAAAGTTACCGTTCAAATCTGCGAGGCACTGGTTCCTGAGGCCTCGCCGAATGCACTCTTCACCCTGCTCGACACCATGCCTTCTGACTCCGTCGTACTGTGTGTCGGCCATGAACCGAACCTGAGTGTGGTGGCGGCCACTCTCTTCACGGGAAACTCTTGCGCTGGAATCTTATTGAAGAAAGCGGGAGCCTGCCTCATTCAGATCGAGAAGTCAGTGGGTGCAGCGAAAGGCCATCTTGAATGGTGGCTCACACCGAAGCAATTGCGCGCGCTCGGGTGATCGCTCCTGGCGGTGATAATATCTGCCTATCGCGCTACGGGTACTCCTTCAGCCATTGGCGGTTCCGAATGCTGCAGGTCCGCACGCACGTGACGCGTGAGCCGTGCCCGGTGGGCCGTCTTCGGGTTAGCTACGCAGACCGTCAAGGATCGCGAAAACATATGCGGTACCAGGCCATGTCGCGGGTTGAGGGCACCGTTATCTTGCAGCGGGGACCGCTAGAGTTACATGGCCTCAGGATCTTGAGACGCCACCATGAATTGAACCGGTCGCTTGAAAACCGATTCGAACAGATCGCTACGGCCGCGGGCGGCCCAAATCTCCAATTCGGCATCGCCCGATACCTGCAGAGTCACGATCACGGTTTGCCCAAGCGTGACATTGACGTCCTGCACCACGGAAAACTGGCTGCGGTCCAAGCCATCGGCGATGCGAAGCAGGGCAGACAACGCTCTGACCATACGTTGTGTGCCTGCCGGGAGCGCAATGAACTCGTCATGCTTTCGGTGAGGCACGGCCCGACGATGATAGCGGGCAATGTTCGCGACGAGATCGATCTCATCAGCGGTGAATCCCGACAGATCGCTATTCTTGATCAGGTAATAGGCATGTTTGTGATGCTGCCGCGAATTGATATGGTACCCGATATCGTGCAAGATCGCCGCGAACTCCAACCACTGGCGCTCTCGCTGCCCAAATCCATGCAACGGTTTTGTTTGATCAAACAGGCGTAGCGCAAGTCCCGCCACATGCAGAGCGTGCGTCTCAGACACATGGCAGCGTCGGGCGAGGGCTATGATGTTTCGCTTGCGGACATCCGGAATGTCCCGTTCCGCCTGAATTCCCTCGTGATGTCGCTGGATAAAGTCGTAGATGATGCCTTCCCGAATGGCTTTGTCGCAGATGGTGAGCGCGTCCTTGCGGAGCAGTCTAAGAAGAATCCTCAGCACCGTGGAGGCAGGCAATAGTGTGTCCACACGCTTGGGATCGAGGCCTGGGATGGCTAACCTGGTTTTCAGCGTGGCGACCGACAAGCGCTTCTCGACGGACGCGATGTCTTTCCCAGAAACTTTCGCCAGGTTCAGTTGTGGAAGCGGACGCCCCGTCCGTTGAAGATGGATCACTTCGGCCAAATTGGCGGCCATCCCGGAAGTGGCGATCACCTGCTCAACCCGCTTGGTCTTGTAGGGACCGAGCGCGCTCTTGAGCTGGTTGGTCACGGCTTCTTCCAGCTCATGCAGCATCGCTTTGGAGGGAGGAGTTTTCGTCAGGTACAAGTCTTTGAGTCGGATGGCTCCCAGCTTGAGGCTACGGGCATGAAAGACCGTCTCCCGATTGCCGACAATCACCTCCACCGATCCGCCGCCGATATCAATCACGAGCGTGGGCAGATCGGGGAGGGCCACGCTGTTCTGCACGCCGAGAAAAATCAACCGCGCCTCCTCCGCGCCGGTAATGACCCGCACCGTCAGTCCAGTTTGTTGCGCCACATGATCCAGGAATTCACCGCCGTTGCGCGCCTCGCGCACCGCACTGGTGGCCACGGCTTCGATTCGTTCGTAGCCTTTGTTCCTGGCGAGGGTGACCAGATTACGAATCACCTCCAGGCCGCGCATCATGGCCTGGTCGGAGAGGCGACGGGATGTGAAGACGCCGTCGCCCAACCGCGTCATGTCTTTGAATCGATCAAGTATCTTATAGGAATAGTCCGCCTGGACTTCCGCTAAGACCATATGGATGGAGTTCGTACCGATGTCGAGGACGGCAAGTGTTGGCATGAGCCTCTAGCGATTGGCGGAGGGAGCGATGTGCCGAATGTTCTTACCTTCGACCATATACACGACCAGTTCCCCGATGTTCGTGGCGTGGTCGGCAATGCGTTCGAGCGCCTTGGCGACGAACGTCAACCTGATCGCGCGGGTGATCGTACGGGTGTCCTCCAGCATAAAGGAGAGGAGTTCCCGAAACAACTGTTCGTTCACGTCGTCCACGAAATCATCGTCGGTGCAGACCTTCCGCGCCAGCATCGGATCCGAATTGACGAAGGCATCCAGACATTCTTTCACCATGCGCATCGTCCAATGGGCCATGCGCGGGATGTCGATATAGGGCTTGAGTTGTGGCTCAACGTTCAGCTCCAACGCCCGCTGGGCAATGTTTTCCGCCAGATCACCCATCCGTTCCAGTTCCGACGAAATCTTCATCCCTGTGGTGATAAAGCGTAGATCGCGCGCGGTAGGCTGCTGGAGTGCCAGTAACTGAATGCAGAGGTCGTCGATCTCCACATCAAGGGCATTGACGTCGTGATCCTGTTCGACGACGCTGACTGCTAGATCGGAGTCCCGATCCACCAATGCTTTCAGGGCTTGCTCAATCTGAGACTCGACGAGCGAGCCCATCGCGAGCAATTGCCGCTTCAGATGGGCGAGATCTTGATCGAAATGTCGTTGCATGGTGCGGCTCCTTCTGAATTTATCCGAACCGGCCCGTAATGTAATCTTCAGTCCGTTTGTCGCGCGGCGTCGTGAAAATAGTTTTGGTATCGCCGAATTCAACCAGCTCGCCCATCAAGAAAAACCCGCATTGGCTTGATACTCGGGCAGCCTGCTGCATGTTATGGGTGACGATGACCACGGTGTAGGTGTCCTTCAATGTATAAATAAGCTCCTCGATCTTCCCTGTGGCAATGGGATCGAGCGCTGAGCAGGGTTCGTCCATCAAGATCACTTCCGGCTGCACGGCCAAAGCCCGCGCAATGCAGAGCCGTTGCTGCTGTCCTCCTGACAAACCAAGGGCGCTCTGCGTCAGGCGATCCTTCACCTCCTCCCACAGTCCCGCGCCGTGCAAACTTTGTTGTACCAGTTCGTCTAGCCGTCGTTTGTCCTTCGTCCCATGGAGACGAGGCCCGTACGCCACATTGTCGTAAATGGATTTTGGGAAGGGATTCGATTTCTGGAAGACCATGCCCACGCGTTTCCTGAGATCGGTCACATCGATTTCGTGGTCGTAAATGTCAGCTCCGTCCAGCTCCACCCGACCAACCGCCCGCGCCCCTTCCACTAGATCATTCATACGGTTCAGGCAACGCAACAAGGTGGATTTACCGCAACCGGAGGGCCCGATGAAGGAGGTCACCGAATGCGATCGCACCGTCAGGACCACATGAAAGAGGGCCTGCCGGTCGCCATAATAAAAGTCCAAATTCCGCACCTGAATTTTGGAGTCCACCGATGGGGCCGGCTGCGCCTGGTTGCCGGTCAGCCGAGACTGTGGAAAGCTCGGAACGATGGGACGAGTCGGGATGATTGGTGGAGTGGACGATAGACTCATAGAATGGACTTCCATGCAAACTCCTCTCAGTGATTACACCGCGGACATCGCAAAACGTTTGCGAAGGCGGTTACGCAACATCACGGCCATCCAATTCAGCAGGACGACCACGAGGATCAGAATCAGGGTGGTCATGTACACCATCGGTTTGGCGGCTTCGACGTTCGGCGATTGAAATCCTACGTCATAGATATGAAATCCCAAATGCATAAACTTTCTGTCGAGGTGCAGAAAAGGCAGGTAGCTGTCCAAGGGGAGCGCGGGCGCTAATTTCACCACGCCGGTCAGCATCAGCGGCGCGACTTCTCCGGCCGCGCGGGCCATGGCCAGAATCAATCCTGTTAAAATTCCCGGCAGCGCGCAGGGCAGAATCACATGCCAGATCGTTTCGAACTTGGTGGCGCCTAATCCAACCGACCCTTCCCGGAAATCTCGCGGGACGGCGGATAGGCCCTCTTCGGTCGCCACGATCACTACCGGCACGGTCAGGAGCGCCAGGGTCAGCGATGCCCAGAGAATCCCACCGGTGCCGAACGTAGGATTCGGCAACGATTCCGGAAAGAGCAGTTGGTCGATCGTTCCGCCCAATGCATAGACGAAAAAGGCCAACCCGAATACACCGAACACGATGGAGGGGACGCCGGCGAGATTATTCACCGCAATTCGGACCAGTCGTACGAGCACCCCTTGCTTGGCATATTCGCGCAAATAGATCGCGGCCATGACCCCGAACGGCATCACGGCGATCGTCATCAAGAACACCATGAGGACCGTGCCGAAAATCGCCGGAAAGATCCCGCCTTCCGTATTCGCTTCACGCGGCTCGCTGGACACAAATAGCCACAGGTTGTGAAGGTAGGCGACCGACTTGTCGATCCAATTCATGTCGTTCGGCCGGCTGACCGCGATGACCTGGGCGAGCGTGAGACGTAAGGACTGCCCGTTGGAAAGGGTCAGGAGGAGTGACTTTTTCTCAGCCTCCTTGTGCAGCTGCTCCAACTCCACCGTTTTAGCTTGGTAATCCTGTTCGAGTGCCGCGATCTGATCTGTCAGACTGCGGTCCACCTCGGTTTCGCGCGAACTGAGCTGTCCGTCGAGCATAAGGCCCTGACGCTCGAGCCTGGCTTTTTCGATGCGATAGTTGATCGCGCCGATCTCGTCACGCTCAAGATGTTCGGTACGCCGACGCAGCGTGGTGGATTCCTTCACCAGCGCGCCGATGGTCGACCAGGTGTCGTCGTCCGAAGTTTCCGTCGTTCCATCCACGGCTACGATGCCGAGGCGACCGAACGCGGGGCCCCACTCGCGGCGCTCCACGAACGTCAGGTCTTTCGGGCTACTGGTGGAGACGATATCGTCTCCGTTGATCCAACGATACTCAGAGCCCAACACATCACGATTGCCGACACGATAGCGAAATCGTTCCAATCCCTGGGGGTTCTCCGGCGTCGCCGAATGGGGAATGACTTCCTGTCCCACCACCCGGCCGATGACGCTCTCGTTCGTCTTCAACAGGAGCTGATGCAGGGGGGCGGGCCAGAATTGCCCCAGCCCGTTGACCATAATCAAGCCGAGCATGGCGCCCACCATCAAGAGACTGATCGCCACACCGGAGGCCGTCATCCACACGAAGAGTTCGCCACCCCGCCAAAAGCTTTTTATCGAGTCAGCGCGTTTACCCATGGCTGTACTTGTCCCGCAGCCGCTGGCGAACGATTTCAGCCAATGTGTTGATGCCAAAGGTAACAATGAATAGGAGGACGGCCGCCAGGAACAACACCCGATACAGACTGCCCCCGTGAGGGGCTTCGGGTATTTCCACCGCGATATTGGCCGACAGGGTCCGGAATCCGCTCGCCCAGTTCCAATCCAAAATCGGGGTATTACCGGTCGCCATGAGGACAATCATGGTCTCGCCGATCGCGCGACCGAACCCGATCATCACCGCGGAAAAGATTCCGGGGCTGGCCGAGAGCAAAACCAAATAAAGAACGGTCTGCCAGCGAGTCGCGCCCAACGCGAGGGAGCCGGCAATTTGAGTCTTGGGCACATTCGCGAGCGCTTCTTCTGCGATGCTATAGATGACGGGCACGATCGCGAACCCCATGACGATGCCCACCACCAGAGCGTTGCGCTGGTCGTACTGAATCCCAAGCCGGTTCGAGAGCCACGCCTTGATATCGCCGCCGAACCACCAGGTCTCGATTGACGAATTGGCCCAGAGACAGGTTCCAATCCCAAGCGCCAGGATGGGAATCAAGAGGAGCGCCTCCTGTCCAGGGCGTAGGCGTCGCCTGAGGGCGGGGGGAACGAGATACCACAGAAGAGAGCTCGCGATGACGAGCAGCGGCAATGCCACGGCCATTCCAGCGACGGCCGGGAGCAACCGCTCCAGCAGGGGTGCCAGCCACAGTCCGGCAAGAAAGCCCAATACGACCGTCGGCAAGGCGGCCATCACCTCAATGACCGGCTTGATCTTCGCGCGAAGATCCGGATGCATGAATTGCGCCGTGCACATCGCCGCCAGAATGGCGATCGGCACGGCCAGGAACAACGCGTACACGGTGCCTTTGAGCGTCCCGAAGGCAAGCGGCATCAAACCGAGTTTGGGTTCAAAATCATCCGACCCGGAAGACGATTGCCACACGTAGGCGGGCTGGTCGTACCCTTCATACCAGACCTTGCCGAACAGGGTCTCAAAAGTTACTTCAGGGTAGGCATTGTTCAATTGATAGAGCGACAACTGGCCAGCCTGATCGAAGGCCATCAACCCGTCGCCTTTCGGCGCGAAGGTCACGGCGCGAATCGGAGACTCACCGTTCGACAACTTGAGCCAGGTTTGGTCGGCCGTTGCATGGTGGAGAAACATGTGGCCCTTCGCATCCGCCGTAACAAACCCCTTCACCCGCTGGGAGGGAGCAAAGGCCGTCACCGGCGCGGCGTGAGACCGGAACGTATGCATTTTGGTGAGACGCCAACGAGACTGATCCTCTGCGTGCCGTATAAGCCCCCAAGTCGAGACCTCGCCCTCCGCCGTCATGACAACCAGGCTGCGATCACCGCTCAAGAAGCCGAGCCCCGTCACCGCCGTGTTCGGTGTGGTCACCGCATAGCCGCCTTTCACGGCGGGCGGCTCCCTGTCGGAATCTACGGCGATATGCAGCACGATCCCTTCCCCCGTGCCGATGTACAAATTTTCGAACGAGCCGTCGAGCGCCAGGGACGTCACGGCACCTGTGGGCTTAGGAAGCTCTGTGATGACTGGATCGTGATCCGCGGCGTCCTCCGCCGGTATTCGCACCAGGATCAGCCGACCTGCTTGGGAGAGAATGGCCAACAGGCTTCCACGGTCGTTGAACCGGTACGCCAGCGTCTTGATGGGACCTATCGTAAGCGGGAGTAGTCGACCGGCTCGGACCATCGGACGTTTTTGTCGCTCGCCGGAACTGGAAAATTCCGTGCTCGTGCCGATCTTCAGCAACAGCACTTCGCCCTCGGCCGTGCCGACCGCGTAACGGGGAGCACTGCCTCCTCCTTGGGCCATTGCCGTGAAATGCCTACTCTTGAGGTCGGCCGGCAGCTCCATCGGAATCGGCTGGCCGGAAGCCAGGTCGATGAACTGCACACCGCTCGATGTGAGTATCTGCGCGATCTCACGATGTTCATCTACCGCCAGTTGAACCGGCCCCTCCGCCGTGAGTAAGGAAGGCACGATCATGCGCTGGGTCAATTTAGCGGTAGGGGCCGTAAACAGCGGCGTGACTTCTCGAAAGAGGAAAAAGAAAATGCCGAGAATGCTGAGGATCGTCGCCAAGCCGCCGACGGTGATCACGACGCGTGCCAGGCGATCGATCAGCGGACGCATGTGAAGCGGTGTGAACATTCGTCGGTCTCGTGCTGATCGTCAGCGGATCTTGGTCGCTTGTTTCTCAGCCAGAGTCGCATCAACCGGAAAATACCCGTCTCTCATGACGTCAGATTGACCCTCCCGGCTGTAGACATAGGTGAGAAACTCTCTGACGATCGGCGATAGGGGTTTGCCGGGAGCTTGATTCACGTAGATGTAGAGGTAGCGCCACAGAGGATAACTACCGTTCTTGGTGTTCGCTTGGGTCGGCTCGATATACGGCTGGCCCGCCTTCGCCGCCAGAGGAACCATTCTCACGCCGGACGTCGTATAGCCGATCCCGCTGTAGCCGACCCCATAGCGGTCTTCGCTGATGCCCTGAACCACTGACGCGGATCCCGGCTGTTCCTTCACCTGATCCTTGAAGTCGCCATTCTTGAGCGCATGGTCTTTGAAAAATCCATAGGTTCCGGAAGCCGAATTTCGTCCGTAAAGACTGATGGGGGCCGGAACCCAATCGCCGCTTAATCCCAGCTGACCCCACTTAGTGAGATCCGTCGCCTGTCCCTGTCGCCGTGATTTCGAAAAGAGCGCATCCACCTCCGGCATGCTCAATCCTTTGATCGGATTGTCTTTGTTGACGAAGAGAGCCAAGGCGTCGACTGCCACGGGGTAGGGAGTCGGCGGATATCCGAACTTCGCTTCGAATGCATCGATCTCGCTGGACTTCATCGTCCGGGACATGGGGCCGAGTTGCGCCGTGCCTTCAATGAGGGCCGGCGGCGCCGTGCTGGACCCTTTCCCTTCCACCTGGATCTTCACATTGGGATATTGTTTTCGAAATCCTTCGGCCCAGAGGGTGATCAGATTGTTGAGCGTGTCCGATCCGATGCTGTTGATCGTGCCGGACACACCACTCACTTTCTGATAGGGCTTCATCTCCTGGTCGAGCTTCACATTTTCGGTGATGGCGGCAGGCTCACCCGTGCCGGCGCTCCACAAATTCGTCGTCATGAACGGCCCCAATACGGTGAGCGTGACACCCATGCAGATCTGACGACGCGAAGCAATCATCATAGAATTCCTCCAGGAGGTGATGAAATCGAACCGTAACAATGATGCAACAGCGTAGAATTGACTCATTGCGTGACCGTCACTGTCGCGTTAACGGCATGTTAAATCTCTACCCTTGTGCTGCAGAGTCCTGCGTCGTCTCGAGACCGGAATTAACGCGGGCGCGACCATTTCAAGAGGAGACGGTAACAAGTCGGTCTTATCCTCGCTTCCTATGTCAGGCGCCATGATCCACATCATTGAAGATGAACCGCACCATGCCATATTGCTCGACCGAGCCTTATGCCAGGCTCGGTTCGCCACTACTCTGGCCGCGGATGGCCATACCGGATGGGAGAATGTGCAGCGCCTCATGCCCTCATTGATTCTGCTCGACCTCATGTTGCCAGGCATGGATGGTCAAGAGGTCTGCCGGTTGGTTCGAAGCACTCCGTCCACCAGACATATCCCCATCATCATGCTGAGTGCGCTGGGCACCGAAGAAGATCGTATTTCGGGAATTCAAATGGGGGCTGATGACTATGTGGTGAAACCATTCAGTCCGCGTGAAGTCGTGTCTCGCGTGCAGGCCGTCCTGCGTCGAAGCCAAGAGCTCGTTTCTGCAGCGACCGCCCTGTCGGACGCCTCGATCACGGTGCAAGGGCCATATTTCGTGGTATCTCTGGAAGGGCGGCAACTCACAGTTTCAAGTATGGAACTGGCGCTCCTCCGCGCGATACTCCCTCGGGAGGGTGAATTAGTCAGGGCAGAAGAGCTGACCGCCCTTCTAGTTGGAGAGAACCAGCGGATTCCGCTGGAAGAGCTCGATCACCGGATTCGATTTCTTCGCCGAAAACTCGAGAATAGCGGCGCAGGAACCATCGAGATATTGCCAGGGTTCCGCTATCGACTTCCTACGGCTCTGTGACAATCGTCATGCGCCGCCGTCAGTCAACGCCGCATGTCGTCGACGGCCAACAACACCCCCGTCATGACAGATATCCGCCCGGACGAGCCAGGCGTCATTTCCGGTATGCTCAGCCTCTCGCGGAATCTCGGGCTCATCACCAGTGCATCCTTAGGGGCGCTGTGTTCGCGTTCGCATCGGCGACGACCAACATTTCAACGGCGCACCCGAGGCAGTTGCCACTGGTATGAGAATTACATTCGCAATCGCGGCGGTTCTGATCGTCGTCGCGATCGCCATACAACTAGCCAACACGGTGTTTGATACACATTTTCTCCGATCCGGGAGGGTGTTGTCGGTCAGTTCTCGGCAGTTGAGTAAAATTCTACGGTTCCGGCGTACATCCCGTGATGGGCGTGGGCGTAGCGAATGGATGGGAGGAGGTGGCCGTATTAAGAGAGCGGATCAGCGCACCTGGAGGCCTCGGTGGAACCGAGTGCCCCGCAAACGGCAGCAGGTTCCACTTAGCTGGGCAACAGTATTGACTTGGCTGCTGGAGGATGTCTGCCAAGAGGACGAGCCGTTACTCGACGCCTGCTGATACTTCGCCAGCGAGTCATTGGCGATTTCACTCGCGGGTTGGTCCATGAAGGATCCGCCTGTCGCACTTGAGCTCGAGGAGCCTGGCGTTGATGACCGGGATGACGTCGAGCCGTCGGTCCTTGTAGCCTGCTGAGGATCGCTTACAATCGATTGGGCGAACCGATTCACAAAGGAGTGGCCGTCTTGAGCGCCACCATGGTGACGATGCCGATGGTGCCCCTGACGCCATTGACGCCCGAGGTCTGAGCCGGATCAATGGCCTGCGAGGGTTGACTCGCATTCTACTGGGCCGCTGCCTTGGAAATGGAGGTCCTGTCAGCTGGCTGCTGACAACCGCAAGAGGATTGGTTTCTCGTCGAAGCGCCGACTCCAGAAAGATAACTCTGAAGCCACTGCAGAACAGGAGAGGACCCCACACTTGAGACAGACATACCGTCTCCTTGGTAATCAGAAAGTCTTGCGATCCATGCTTGATGACTCGCTGATTTGGAGAAAAGGCGCCGATCCATGTGCCGCCCTCAGCGGAACTTGCGCAGCAAGAAACACCACCGCATCTCGTGGCCCCAGTTAGCCTACAGAAGCCAGCGCAGGCGCTCTGCTTGAAGTCCGTTCGACCTCGTATTGAAATCCTCTCCGAAGAAGAATGAGCTTCCCTCTCCGGCTCAGGTCATCGATGGTCTTGAATACTTGGTTCCAGGTGAGCTCGGGAAGCAGAGTGACGACCTGCTCCAGGGTTAAAGATTTCCGAACGCGCAACAACTCGAGGATGAGAGATTCACTCTTGAGGGAGATAGCTGGATGGACCATGATGCTCCTCCTGGTTGGACTTTCTGTCTCCTTGAGAACGGCTCGCTCGCAGAGCCAGTGAACAGAGACTACCTTCGCACCCTAGTCTTTGCCTCGGCGGTGTCTCTTGGAGATCAACAATGCGTCAATTTCGTGTTAACTCGCCGCGATGCCTCTAGAATTCCTCTCGGCCGCACACTGTGCCTTTAACGGCGGCATCTCCATAGGCCGGGGAACAACGCACGGCCACGACCCGCACGGCGCCCAATGTCAGAAGAATCGCTCCCAAGAGCAGCAACTTGACCTGATCGGCCTCCTTGAACCACAGAGAAATGATCTCTGTCAGCATGACGACCAGGATGGTATCCACGATGAAGGTCACCTTCACGCGCCCCTCGGAGAAGTACGTCACGGTGGTCTTAAATACCTCGACCACCGCAAGCAAGATCAGCGTATCGACGATGATTTGCCGGAGACCGACTTCGACCGGTGCGTTGAACATCAACCCGATATCCATGAAGGTCTTGATTACGCCGCCCGTCAGCGCGATGAGAATCGTCAGAATCAGGAGACTCAAGACCGCTTTGATTCCCTTCATCCATAACTCAGTGAGATCTGTATCGATGACTCGGGCCGCCAAATCAGAGAAACGATGCACGCGAGGCTGAAGATTTGTGAATGTCATACGTAAGGACTCCTGGTGGTGAAGGAAACTTCCTGCCATCGTTAGACCTCTACATTACGCTGAGTCTATGCGAGCGCTGTTCCAGGAGGATCACGGCTCCATTACAGAAGCGTTACGTTAGTCGGAAATCACTCGACGTCCATTCGCACGGCGCAAGATTCGAAAGGATTTACGCCGGCGTAACAGTGGAGATATGCCAATGAAATCTCGCTCCGTTACTCTTGATCCATGCAGGCTCCAATGGACTCTATGCGCCATCGAGGAATCGCCGTCCTCCTCGTCAGCAGGGACGAGCTGTATGCCGAGGCGATCCATCACCTGTTGAGACCCAACGGGTATTACGTGACACTCGCGCCGACCGCCGAAGCCGCTCTGTCCCTCGCGCCACGAGTGGCTTTCAAACTGGCTCTGATCGACCGACGACACAAGATCATCGCGATCCTGCGGCGCGATCCGGCCCTTCGACACATCCCCATGATCGCCATCCAGCCTCATGGGGAACCCTGCACAGAAGAGGACACGTTGGAGGAGCTGGCTGCTGGGTTCGATATGGTGCTGGACTCTCACCGTCATCGCGAATGGCTGGCCATCATCAAGGCGCTGATTCGAAGGCAAGAGTTTCAGGCTGTTCCCGTCAGGGAATTTCGGGTGAACTCACTGTCCATGAACCTGGACCGACACGAAGTCATGGTCGGAGAGAAGCCGATCCAACTAACCCCAAAAGAGTTCCAGATTCTTCGAGTCTTCCTCCAGAACCCCGGGCGCGTGCTGACACGCCAGGAGCTCCTCAACCTCGTATGGGGAGAGGACTATGCGCTAGAGGAACATGCCCTGGACGTGCATATCCACGCACTCCGACAGAAACTGGAATACAATCCGCCTGCCCCGCGATGGATTCTCACGATCAGAGGAGTGGGATATAAATTGTCTTCCACGTGAGAGGAGAGACACGATGTGCTCCATGATCTCCCGGCAAGAAACAATGCGCTGTCACGGATTCCACGACAGAGTTTTACACGTTGGTAACATCGCTCGAACGCTGGTGTGATCCAGATCGACTACCTTCCCCCCGCGTTCACTACACCAATAGACACAAGGAGGATGTTCGTAATGGAAGTACGCTCGTTGGTTACATCCATCAGCGGCCTCGTCGGGACTGCAGTATTGAGTCTCTGCGTGACTGCATCCTGGGCCGATGATTCGTCAGGACAGGGGGGAAAGACCCCTCAGCCGAATCCCGTCGTGGCCCAAACCATCGGTCCGTCTCCCGCTGGCGCCAGCGCTCCGCCATCATCTCAGGAAGTTCCGTTGGGAGGCACGTCGATCGAGGATCTTCTCATGCAGAAGGGGACGATCACCAAGGAAGAATGGATTCAGATTCGCGCCGAGCAGGAATACAAGGGCGGGGAGATAGACAAACGGGTCGATACGCTGGATGAATGGAAGTCCAGGAATGAATTATTGCCGATCCTCCGGGACAAGGTGAACTTCGGACTCAATGCCCTGCAATTTTTATACACCCACCAGGATGCGCATGTGCCGGAAGGCAGGAGCCAGGACAACCTCTCGATTCGGCGCTCTGAAATTCTGTTCTGGGGCCGGCTCAGCGATACCCTCCCACGATGGCATACATTGATGGAGTTTCAGAGCATCACCTTGCAGAACAACACGCCGACGGGCGGAAGCGCCGCCACCGGCGGAGTGCCGACCTCGGCGACTTTCTTTCGTGAAGCCTATCTCGACGTACGACCGGTGCAAGCTTGGGCCCCCAATCTGAATTATTTTCGAATGGGTGTCTTTCGAATGCCCTTCGGTATCTTCACGGAAACCTCGGGTGGTTTGCGCGACGTCATCAGTTCTCCTTACCTCACCTCGGTGGGCTCCGGAGTCGGCAACCGCACCGGGTCGGCCGGAACGATTGACTTTATCCAAGAGCGCGATTACTTCGTTGACATGCGCGGCAAATTGTTCAACCGGTTGGAATATGCGGCCGGTATTATGAACAATAATAACTACACAGCGAACGCCACCGGAGCGAACGCGCCAAAAGCCTTCTATTCCCGGGTCCGTCTTTTCGGAAACGATGTCTCCTTCATCAGCTTCACGACGATTCAAGGCGAATCGAACAACGCCAATACCAACATCAACGGCCGTGGCAAGGGCGCCTTCGATCGCTATGGATTAGATGCCCGCTATACATCGAAAATCATTCCTGGTCTGATGGTGCAGGGCGAATGGTGGCAGGGACATGATGGGGCCAATCAAACGACGGTCGGTCGACCGGCCAACGGGACCTGTGATTTTCAGCCGAGTTGTGGAGGCTCCGGCGCACCCGGTGTGCAACGACGCACCTGGTATGTGTTGGCTAAGTACTTGATCACCCGGGGACCATTTGAGAATTTCGAGCCCGTTATCATGTATGACCAATTTGATCCCAACACCGGGATCGGCAACGATCTGTACACGAGAACCATCGCCGGACTCACCTATTACTTTGAAAACTTTCCGCCGAAGGTTCAATCCAAATTGCAGGTTAACTACGAGTTCCGCCATCATTCCGGCAATGGGCCGGGCAACGTCGTCGATCCCACGCGTGGCGTCGGAGACCCTTTCGCCCAGAATGCTTTCTTGGTACAGTGGCAAATACGATTTATGTAATGATCGGGACGGGCTCGCACAGCCATACATTCACAACCGAGCATGTCTCAATACAAGAGAAGGACAACCAATGAAGCTACAACGAGGAGCGCTCGTAGTCTTACTGATCGGGATAGTTTTCAGTGGATGCGGATCACCAAGGATCTTTTCGCCCCAGGTGTTGGAGGGCGTGGATGACAACTTTGATTTTGCGGGCTGGCGGATGGTCCCGAACGCCAAGGCGGGAAAAAAGGTGCAACTCGGTGGCCGTATCGTGCAGGCTCCGCAAAAAGACGGCCTTGTGACCATGGTCCTCACGCAGCTCCCGATCGTCGACCACCCGGCCTATGGGCCGACTGATACAGGACGCGGACGGGGAGAATTCCTGGTCTATTTCCATGGGAACATTCCACCCAACTGGTTGCAGGCGGGCAATCGTGTCATCGTGATCGGAACGACGCAAAACGCTGCGGTCGTGGCCGTTGAGGACAGTCAACGCAGCCTTCCCGCGCTCACGGCGCAGTGTCTCCATATTTGGAATACCGGCGGAAAAGAGATTGCCGAATTCCCGAACTTTGGAGCAGGATACCAGCCGCTTGAAGAGGATACCTATTGCGCGGAGTCACGGTAACAGTCCCGACGAGAGGGCGGCTCGCCAGACAAGGGGGCGGCGCGCGTGATCGATTCTTCGCGCTCCTCCTGGTGTTGGCTTTCACCGCCTGCGGGGGCGAGGTCACTCTTGTCCGAGACACCCCGAATGGAGGAATCGTCACCTATACGTTCCAGAATGAGACCGATGTACTCACGTCGAGCCATCGGCGTGAGGCCATGGGACTCATCAAGCAGAAATGCCCCGCTGGATCACATATCCAGAAAGAAGGCGAAGTTCCGAAGGTCAGCCAGGCGGCGGATCGCGCCTGGCGCGGGCAAATGGGAGGCGACAGATTGTGGGGTATTCAGTTCACATGCGATTAGCTCACCTGCGGACCACATGCACACTAACGGGTATGCGACGTGGCATCTACCTGGCATTGCTCGCCTTGCTGGTATCCGCCTGTTCGCTAGCGACCGGGGGGAAGGTCTTGTACGACCAACAGGACCGTCAAATCGGTCTACAAACGGACCCCACAATCCGTCGCGCCCCGTCACCGACAGAAAACAATCATCCTGCGCAGCTCACTGCCGAAGATGTTCGAACACTGCTCGTCTCATTGATGATAAGCGGTTGGAGCGGGACCCTCGTTGGAGTTGTGGAACAGCCCCGGCCGATTCCAGTCTTCACCGAGGCCGAGCTCAGTCACATCGCAGCGCCCATCGCCCTTGCCTTTCAGCAGGCGGGCCCCACCGACCGAATATTCTTCTCCTTGCCCAGGTCACAGACGACCTATAGCGAGGAACGCACAACCGGTGCCCTGTTTCTTCGTGGCCGCTATCTCCATGTGGTCATTACGGATCATTCCGCCTTCACAAAGGCCGATACGGCCGGGGGAGACGTGAAAGATCCACGCGATATGAAAGGGATGAAGCTGTGGGTTGCGGCACCGGCAACGAGAGCTACGGTGCCCGATGCGGAGGAGCCTCGCTGGGCCCACTTTGAGACGGTACACCTCTCATTGAACGCCAAGGATATCATCGCGCTGCGAAGCCGGGCCGCTGAACCTTCGTTCGAAGCATCGCACCCGATTCCGCCACCGGTGAAGACCTCATCGTCGACGGTGGTGAATAATGGCGCGACAGCTGAACCACTCACCAATCAGACAGACGAACTTCGTCAGCAGGTCCGGGAACTCACCAGGTCAAATTTGGATCTTCGCGATCGCCTGGAGGATCAACATAAGCAGATGCAGGCCTTGCAGGATCAGTTAGTGAAAGCCCAGCAGGAGCTTGACTCAGCCCGCCCAAAGACCAAGAATTCCCGCAAGGCTCCAGCTCCATAGAGAATCCACCAACCTCCGAGCCGTTTCAGCGCCGGTGCCACGTCTGGAAACTGTGGGTTCTTCAAGCAGAACGGCCCTTGCCGCCGCAGAACTGCATATGGGTGAGCCTGAGCAACGCCGTATTTGGCCTGCCTCCCCTGCGGCAATTGCGATAGAACCAAACGCACTATTCTTTGGGGCTCGTCGCTTTGAACCTCGTCCTCTGCCCATCGCCTTCTTGTAGGTCTCCCTGACTGCTTGGCCTACAGCCATTTGACCGAACGCAATCTGTCTGAGAATCTTCGCACGGTCCGGGCGACGCGACGTTTCATGTCCCTCCATCATCCTATGTTTCCGCCTGGGTCTCCATGATGTCCCGGCGAACCCAATTCCGCTGTCCGTCCTTCTCAATAGTCGTGGCCACCCTCCTCGCCTGAGCGATGTCGTCGTCATGAACAAGGGTCGCCGCAATTCTTTACTGAACATCAGCCGGCGCGAAGGCATGAGCTGTCGCTGAGGCAGCCTTGCAGCGACCGTCAAACTCGCCCGACACCCAGGCACATCACCTCAGCCCCATTCACTGTCGGCGATGCCTGCAGAGGCGATGTGGACAGGGTGATCGGGGAGCAGATCAGCAAGGAGCGAGGTTCCTCAATGGTCCGATAATAGGAAAGGGGATAACTGTTTGTGCAGACTATAGAGGCGCAGATAGTTCCTCAAAATAGCGCGCTGCTACTTGTAGCCCAGCGCCGCAGGCATGAGACTGGGGTGGCTCAATGACCCTGCAGACGCAAGGGGTTGCAAGAGTAACACGATCAGTCGGGGAGTGGGGCATTTGAGCCGGCGATGCCGAGCGCCAGAAAGTTCTTCTTCAGTTGGTTCATCGGAAGGGGGAACAACCCTGCCTTCATGACGGTTTCCTGTCCCTCACGGCTCGTGATGAACGTCAAGAACTCCTGCACAGCAGGCGCGAGGGACGCTTTCGGAGCCTTGTCAACATAGAGGTACAACATCCGGCGCAAGGGGTAAGTTTGATCACCCATTGTTGCCGCCGTGGGGGCCACGTAAGGCATGCCCTCGTTCTCCGCAAGAGGAACGATCCGCACGTTGGAGGTTTCCAGGCCTAATCCACTGTAGCCGATGCCTAATTGATCGCGGGTCAGATCCAGAATTACCGAAGCCGCACCTGGTTCCTCCCGAAGAGTCGGCACAAACTCACCCCCGGCCAAACAATGTTCCTGGAAAAAAGCCCGCGTTCCGGACCGGCGATCCCGACCATAGAGCCTGATCGCTGCCTTCTCCCATCCATCATGAAGGCCCAGCGCCCCCCACTGTGTCAGGTTCGCTTTTAATCCGCGATTGTGAGTGGTTGAAAACATCGCGTCCACCTGGTCGAGTGTGAGCCCCGGGAGTGGATTGTCCCGATGGACATAGAGTGCCACGGCATCCACCGCCACTGGAATCCCCGTCGGTTCATATCCATGTTGCGTCACAAATTGATTAATTTCCGTATCCATTAACTCGCGTGAGGAGGCCACGAGAGACACATAGGTCGGTCGTTCTTCCTTGAGGGTGATTTTCCCGCTCAGTTTGGCGGGTGGTTGAATAAACTCCGTAACCGCCTTGCTCGATCCTCCGCCGCTCACATTGATCCTGACATTCGGCTGGCGCCGTTGGAATTCGCCTGCAAGACGATTCAGGAGAGGGGCCATAGTGTCGGAGCCTTGGACGCGGATGCTTCCAGCCACCTGAGTCTGCGCGGAATATTGTTGCAGCCCTTCATCAATCGCCAGACTCGCCGTTGGACCGGCATTCTCGGCCTTCGCAGCCTGAATCGGAAGCACGGCGAAGGAACCGGCGGTCGCCATGATACCCGCCAAGCTCACTACAGCTGTTCGTTGTCCCCATCCCCGCTTCGGTTCCTGACTCAGCATGCTCATATCCTCCGGTAAAGTGGTTGCATCGTCTGTAAATGGCCTCATCCTACGGATCGATGATTGCTGATACATCACTGGTATGTTACGGCTGTGTTAAATACCGAGGCCCTCTGGGAAGGTGGGCAGACACACGCTCGAGACAAAGTCTCCGGCCTCGAAACTAGAATTCGTCGACCGACACCGGCTGCAACAGGTCCCGGACCGACAAGACACCGACAATGGCGCCGCTCTTTAAGACCCCCAGATGGCGCGTGTGATGGTGCTGCATCAAGTCGGCGGCCTCCGTGATCGGTCGTCGTTCGTCGATGCTGATGACCGGCGTGCTCATGATCGACTCCACCGGCACGTAAAGCGCCGGTTTGCTTTCCCCGACGACCTTCCTGACGATGTCAGGTTCTGTCACGATCCCGACCACACGATCATTCTGCGCGACAAACACGCTGCCGACATTACGGTCGTTCATCACTCTGGCAGCATCTGCCACGGATGTCCCGGCCTGGACCGTCACGAGTTTCGTCGTCATGAGCTGACTGATTGTTACCATTCTGGCACCCTCCTGGTTGATCTGTAGCGCATTGCCTCGGTGCATCACCGGCCATGCAGGTTCTCTACAGGGAAGACTAGACGAACCTCGTTGCAGGACGGTTAGGAGAGGGTAACTTTTCTGTTACGTATCTAGTCCGAGCTGTGATGAGGCAAAGCACCAGGAACGATAGGGGCGCGGCACGGGCGAGATGGCCCGTGCCGCAGCACTCGGGGAGGACCGAAGCAGACTAGTCTTTTACGAGGAAATGCACACTGCGATTTTTTTGCCAGCAGACAGGGTTATGTTGTAGGCACAATGGACGATCCTTGCCGTAACTCGTGACATCCACCTGCAGTTTGCTGAACCCCAACGATTCGAGATACCGTTTCACTGAGAGGGCCCGCCGTTCTCCCAGCACAAGATTGTATTCCGCGGTGCCGATTTCGTCACAGCGACCTTCCAAGACCACCCTGGTTACCTGATGATCTTTCAGCCGTTTGGCATTATCCTCGACCGCCGTGAGGGCGTCGTCTCGTAACACGTATTGATCGAAATCAAACAGCACGTCGGGAAAGGGAATATTCTGCTGTCCCGTAGCATTGCGAGCGGCCATCTCAGTAGATCGGAGAGGGATTGGAGCTGCCTCAGCAGACGGAGCCGTTTCTTGCACCGGCGCCGCAACAATGCGCTCTTCCACGCGCGGCTTGGGCACCGTCGCAGTGTTCCCTCCGCTGGTTCCTGATTTGCTTGCACAGCCGTCAAGCAGCACAGGCCCGGCGACGGCAAGGAGTCCGAGCAGGACACAGGGGCGCAAACGAATCATGAAGACCTCCAAGGGAAAGTGGGGTTCGTGGATTCTACGGGCCCAGAATAATCAAATCGTAGGAACGAGGCAAGTTACTTCTTCGCGGCGCACAACTCGTAGATCGATCGAGGATTCGGCAAAGGGTCCCAACGCAGGATCTCCAGCGCATCATTCACGTAGGTTGGTGACCGCATCCCATTCAGTACGGAAGTGACGCCTGACGTACTGGCAAGAATCCACAGCGCTTTTTGTGACAATGATACTTTTCGCCTTCCTTCAGGCAGCAAGGGATTCAATGTCCGATGTAACTCGTCGGCGCGCAGCCGGCTTCGCTCGGCGGCTTCCCACTGCAATGCCTTTAGAAGGGCCAACAGTTCCGGCACATAACGATCACGCCAAGACTCCCACTGTTCAGCCACGGTTCCGGTGAAGGCTTCGGAGAGTGCCCTCATGACCTGATTGACGTGGGGCGCGATCATCTGTTGCTCGATCTGTTCCCAATGTTCCAATCCTTGTACCTGCGTGCGGATTCGGCCTAGCTCCTCAGCCCATCGAAAGAAGTCGCTCGGCACCATGCCCTGCCCGCTATGGGCCACCGCCGGCGCGAGGTCCTTCCGATATTCCTCCTCCAATCGCGCGACCTTCTGCTGCTGCGCATCGAATTCTACTTCCAGTGACTGCGCGGGCACATCTGCCAGACGCACGACGCCCCCTCGTTGCGAGGGCATGGCGTTCAGCGGGCGATTGACTAGCACCGCGATGCCTTCATGCACGGCTTCTTCCAGCAGCGTACGGCCTTGGCCAGGACCGGTGTTGCGCATGAGGGCGGCGCCGGATTCGTACAGATTCATGGGGCATTGCAACAGGGTAAAGTGATGCGTAGGACTTGCCACTTTCTTGGCAGCCTCCTGGGCCGCGGCGACCATGCGCGACAACGACGTGGCGCCAGAATCCTCCGGAGCTGCGGTGGACGTATTCGACGACACCCCATAGGCTCGAATTCGGCCGGCATGCACCTGTGTCTCGCAATACTCAAAGGCTAGCTGGAGACGCGCATAGAATTGCCCGCGCAACGCATTTAGATCAGGCGCGTCCGCGCTGCCGAGACGGGTGGCGTGCGAGAGAAAATATTCCGGATTGTGGAGCAGGCACACATCCAAGGTGGCCAGCCCCAGCCGATCCAGCGATTGCGTCAGTTGGTCGGCTAAAAAGTCAGGGTGGATGCAATGCCAAATGTCCTCCCCATATTTCACCATATCCGGATAGGGCTTGCCGGATTTTTCACGGGCTTGTGCCTGAGTGAGATTCTGGCCTTGCACATAACCAATCTTCGACACGACAATGACTTCCTCGCGGGCTATCTCGCCGGTCCTGATCATCTCTTGCAGCACCGTCCCCACGAGTTGCTCGCTCTCACCGTCCATATAATTGGTCGAGGTGTCGATCAGGTTACAGCCCATGCGCAGCGCTTTGATCAACGCTTCGCGCTGTTCGGCTTCACCTTGTCCCACTCGATAGGTGCCGAATCCAAGGCGGCTCACCGTGAGACCAGTCGCGCCCAATACACCGAAACCTTTTGCGAGAGAACCGGTCGCCGATGTCTCATGAATCTTTCGCGCCGCATAGGCTGCTGTGCCCTGGATGGTGGCTGCGCCAGGTAACAACGTTCCACCTAACACCTTTTGCTCCGAGACGGTCGGTGAAGAGGATCCGGGTTCCTGAGGAGTGAGGAGGGCAGGGAGGGCCGCCGGATCGGTGATCGGCTGTCGACAGGCGAAGTTGCGACACACGTAGAGCGCCGCTTTACCGCCCACCAAGGTTTTACCTTGCAATAAGGGATGGGTAGTCTCGGTGTGCGACGGAATGCGGTGCGCCAGCATACGATTGGGAAGATAGAAGCGACCCACCGCGGCGCGCAAAGAGGCCGTGCCGGAATCATTGGGCGAGCCGATCAAGGCGATCTCCACCGGACCGCTTATCAGCAGATCCACCACCAGAAGGCTTTTGGCAAACGCTCTGGGATATCGCGCAATCTGTCTGCCATAGGCTCGAACGGCTGCAGTGGCTGATTGACGGAAGTCATCGCGGTCGAAGTGGTAGGAGAGTCTGGCCAAAACCGAGGCGGCCACCGCGTTCCCGCTCGGCGTGGCTCCGTCCGGCCCTTCGCGGCTGCGCATAATCAAGGATTCGTGGCCGCTGGCCGTGGTGAAGAACCCGCCATGCTTGTCGTCCGCAAAATCCGCTAACATCCGCTCGGACAGTCGGACAGCCGCCAGTACATAACGCTCATCGCCGCCGGCTTCATAGGTCTCGATCAAACCCTCGGCGAAATACGCATAGTCTTCGAGATAGGCATCCAGATGGGCCGTGCCTGCCCGATAGGTCCGCAGGAGCCGACCGTCCGGTTTCGAAAGTCTGCCGAGAAGGAAATCCGAGGCGCGCTGGGCCGCATCACGGTACCGAGACATGTCAAACACACGTCCGGCTTCCGCCATGGCGCAGATCATCATCCCGTTCCATGCCGTAATAACCTTATCGTCAAGACCGGGAGGAACTCGTTTAGCGCGCGCGGCATAGACCATCGGCTTGACCCGGGCAATGGTCTCTTGCAACTCGTCGACCGTGATCCCTAGTTCCTTGGCAACGGCCTCGATGGGCTTGGGCGTATGCAACACATTCTGGTGTTCCCAGTTTCCGGCCGGCGTGACATCGTAATAGGCGCAGAAGCGACGCGCGTCTTCATCGGTTTGAACGGCCGCGCGGATTTCCTCGGGAGACCAGACGAAGAACTTTCCTTCGACTCCTTCGGAGTCGGCATCCGTTGCGGAGTAAAACCCTCCTTCAGGCGACGTCATTTCACTCAGGATGTAATCCAATGTCTCGCAGGCCACACGACGATAATTCGGCTCACCGGTGATCTGAAAGGCTTCGACATACACACGAGCCAACAATGCATTGTCGTACAGCATCTTCTCAAAATGCGGCACGAGCCAGCGTTCGTCGGTAGAGTAGCGCGCAAAACCGCCCCCGACGTGATCATAGATGCCGCCGGCCGCCATGGCGTCCAACGTTTTCCGCACCATAGTGAGTGTGTGGGCATCTCTTGTGCGATGGTAGCAATGGAGCAACAACGACAGGCCTGTCGCGGGTGGAAACTTCGGCGCCCCGCCGAACCCGCCGTGCTTGGCATCGAAATCTTCCGCAAATTGAGTGACGGCCGTATCGAGCTCCGCTTCACCGACCGTAGTCGGGGAGGGGGCATGAGCGCCATCCTGCAACCGGGCCGTCAGCGTCGCCGCTTGCGACAGCACTCCCGCCTGGTCTTGCTCCCAATAGTCCGCAATCTTCTTCAAGAGGGTCGGAAACCCCGGTCGGCCCCAGCGATCTTCCGGGGGGAAATACGTGCCGGCAAAGAATGGTTTCTGATCCGGAGCGAGAAATACCGTCATGGGCCAACCGCCTTGATTGCGATTGAGCGCCAAGGTGGCCTGCATGTAAATCTCGTCAAGATCAGGCCGTTCTTCCCGATCGACCTTGATGCAGACGAAATGTTGATTCATCAGCTGGGCGATGGATTCATTTTCAAACGATTCTCGCTCCATCACATGGCACCAGTGACAGGAGGAATAACCAATGGACAGGAGAATAGGACGTTTGAGCAAGGCCGCCTGCGCGAGCGCCTCCGGCCCCCAGGGATACCAGTCAACCGGGTTGTACGCATGTTGGAGAAGATAAGGACTGGTCTGATGAATGAGGCGATTCGGCCGGCGCTCTGCGATTGTATCTGTCATACGCGAACCGTAGCACGCGTCGAGCAAATGGGTCAATGAAACAGGATGGCGCAGCCACGAAGGGTCGGATCAGAGATAAAATCGCCTCGCGCCGGCCTCAGCACTCGCGAGCCAATCTGAAAACTACGAAACAACGTCGGCCCCAGCGAGCCCCCGCTGATTCCTCATGCGCGAGCCTCTCCACCTCAACGGCTGTGATAGAATTTTAGAACGCCCTCACCGCTGGGGATCACAGACCATGACGACTGACGACATCGGCCCCTATTCAAACTACCGCCTGACTGTCCGCCTCGCGCTCCTTAACAAGCCAGGCATCTTCGCTAAGGTCGCGGCCCTGCTGGCGGAGGAAGGGGCAAACCTCGGCGCAGTGGACATCGTGTCGGCCAATGCCGAACGCATGATCCGCGACATCACGTTTGACGTGCACAACGACACCCACGGCGAGCGGGTCCTCGAACGTTTGGAAAGCCTCCCGGAAGTGAATGTACTGTCCGCGTCCGACCGGATTTTCTTACTCCACCTAGGCGGAAAAATCAGGGTTCAGAGCAAGGTGCCGGTCAATACACGCAATGTGCTCTCCATGATCTATACACCCGGGGTCGGCCGCGTCTGCCAGGCCATCGCCAAGGACCCGAGTAAGGCCTATGCCTTCACCATCAAGAGCAACAGTGTGGCGGTCGTCACCGACGGCTCCGCCGTGCTCGGACTGGGCAACCTCGGGCCCGCGGCAGCACTACCGGTGATGGAAGGCAAGGTCATGCTCTTCAAAGAGTTGGCCGGCATTGATGCCTGGCCGATCTGCGTCGCCACCCAAGATGCGGGAGAAATCATTCGCGTCGTCCGCGGCATCGCCCCCGGTTTTGGAGGCATCAATTTGGAGGATATCAGCGCGCCGCGCTGTTTCGAGATTGAACGGGCGCTCAAAGCGTCGCTTGACATTCCCGTCATGCACGACGACCAGCACGGCACGGCTGTGGTGTTGCTGGCCGCGCTGACGAACGCACTGAAGGTCGTGGGCAAGCAGATGGATGACGTCCGCATTGTGGTGAACGGCCTTGGCGCAGCCGGAACCGCCTGTTGCCGTATTCTGCTCGCAGCGGGCGCCTGTCATCTTGTCGGGTGCGATAAGGAAGGGATCGTTTTGATGGGGGAGGCCGAGGAGCTGCGCGCCTGCCGTACCGATCTGCAGGCTTGTATCCGACGAGACCACCCACGCGGAACCTTGCGCGACGCCTTAAAGGGAGCCGACGTATTTATCGGTCTCTCCGTAGGCAATGTACTGGTCAAAGCAGATCTCGAGCGCATGAATCAGGATCGCATCGTCTTCGCCATGGCCAACCCCGACCCGGAGATCGATCCCAAGGTCGGTGACGAAGCCTCGAGAATTTTTGCCACCGGTCGTTCGGACTTCCCCAACCAGATCAATAATGCGTTGGCGTTTCCGGGAATTTTTCGCGGGGCGCTTGATGTCCAAGCCTGCGAGATCAACGAGGCCATGAAGCTGGCGGCGGCGCAGGCGATCGCCGAGTGCGTTCCGGCCGCGGCCCTTTCAGAAGACTACATCATTCCCAGCCTGTTCGATCGGGACGTCGTGCCGCGCGTGGCAAAGGCTGTCGCGGCTGCGGCACGCGCCACGGGCGTTGCAAGACGCCGCACCAAAATCGACGACGAGCTGCACTAGTCAAATTCCGCACTCCTTTCCCGTTGTTTCGCTTTCCCGCTTGGCCAACTGTGTGCGGGCCATGTAGAGTGGGCAGGATTCTCACGCTCAAGTCGGCGTTCAAGGACAGGAATCAAGGTCAGCGATAGTACGGGCAATCGGGTGACGCCAACAACCATCCAAGTAATCGGCGCAGCACTCTTAGCCGTCGCCATTCTGCATACCTTCGCCACCTCGTTCTTTGAACATGTGGCACATACCCGACCGGCGCATGCGGGACTTTGGCGTCTTTTAGGAGAAGTCGAGGTGGTCTTTGGCTTTTGGGCTTGTGTGCTCGTAGCTGTCATGTTCATGACCGATGGCGCCGCAGCCGCCATGCAGTACCTTGACTCACGCACCTTCACTGAACCGATGTTCGTGTTTGCCATCATGGTGATAGCCGGCACGCGTCCGGTGTTGCAGACCGCCATGGCCGGAGTGCGACTCCTCAGCCAGGCTATGCCGATGCCGGCGAACATGGGATTTTATTGTACGGTTCTGGCCTTGATTCCATTGCTGGGCTCGTTCATTACAGAGCCTGCCGCCATGACATTGGCCGCTCTGATTCTGCGCGACCGATTTTTCCAACAGGGACTGTCCTCGCGCCTGAAATATGGGACAGTCGGCGTACTCCTCGTGAACATTTCTATCGGCGGCACACTTACCCCATTTGCCGCGCCACCCGTATTAATGGTGGCGTCAACCTGGGGATGGGACCTGAATTTCATGATGCTCACGTTTGGATGGAAGGCCGCATTGGCCGTTGTGGTGAACGCCGCCGTCGGGACGATGCTGTTCCGTAAGGAGCTGTCCACGCTTGCCGTGAACGGTCCCGATCTGCGTAGCGACACTGTCCCTCTGCCCATGATTGGGATTCATCTGGCATTGCTTGCCGCAGTGGTCATCTTCGCCCATCATCCTGTGATGTTTATGGGCCTGTTCCTCCTTTTCCTTGGCATCGCTCAGGCCTATGAGCGCTTTCAGGATCGGTTGATCCTTCGCGAAGGCCTGCTGGTCGCATTTTTTCTGGCGGGCCTGGTTGTCTTGGGTGGAATGCAACAATGGTGGCTTCAGCCGCTCCTCATGGGTCTGCGCGATGAAGGGGTGTTCTTCGGCGCAGCAATCCTCACGGCCTTTACGGACAATGCCGCGTTAACCTATCTTGGATCGCTGGTCGAAGGATTATCCGAAGGGTTTAAATATGCGTTGGTCGCGGGCGCGGTCACGGGCGGCGGGTTGACCATCATCGCCAATGCGCCGAATCCGGCTGGGATCGCGATCCTTCGAGGTCATTTCGAGGACGAAACCATCCATCCGGTCGGATTATTTCTCGCCGCCTTTCCACCGACCATTGTGGCAGTCATTGCATTCTGGTACTTGTGAGCTATCGGCGAGGCTGCTCAGGCTTGGTAAGCAACTCTTATCGAAGTGCAAAGCCTTGTGCTAATATGCGACCAACCTGCCGCGAATCGCCGTCTGGATCGCGCTTAATCGAGGACCCATAGAGGATCCGTGGCCTTTTCAACCAATCGACTGTTCAAGTATCAGCGCGGCATGCGTCGACGAATCGGCATGCTCCGTGCCAAAAACGTGGACAGCATTGATTTTGCCGTCGACTTCATGATGCAGGAGCGGGTCGACAGTTATTTCCGTGTCGAGCCAGGACTCGAAGAAGTCGAATTGTCTCTGCAGCAAATCGAAGAGGAATTGGAGCAGGTCCGGGATGTGTCAGGAGCCATTCGATTGGAATCCCGGCTGGAGTTCGTGGAAGATCGCTGGGATGAGCTTGACAGTGAAGTGCGGGAGCGGCCGCGGCGGCGGCGGCGGAAAATCAATCTCGCGGATTTCTTGAAAGCGGCAGGAGGCGAGGGAAGTTCCACCGGCGCAACCAACGAAGTCACCAATGCCTACGACGCCTACCAGATTCTGGGTCTTGAGTTCGGCACCCCGCTCGCCGATGTGACCACGTCCTTTCGCCAACGCGCCAAGGAACTGCACCCCGATTCCCGCAATGGAGATCGGAGTTCAGAACCGGAGCTCCGGCGGATTCTCGAAGCCTATCAGTTCTTGAAGGAATATTTGAGCTTAAGCAATACCGAACCGCCGATTTCGCGCGGCACGGAATATCGTCCTACCGAGTAAACTATGCCGACTGCGCAACCCGATCAGACTTTGATTACATCCGACGCATCACTGGAGGCTCTCTGCGACCGCCTTGAGGCCAGCTCGGTCATCGCCATCGATACTGAGTTCATGGGCGAAGAACACTTCACTCCACGCTTGGAATTGATCCAAGTCGCCGCAGAGGGCGTGGGGGCGGTTATCGACTTTCCCGCGGTGCAGGACACCACGCACATCGCACGCTTCTGGGAAATCCTCTGTGACAGCCGCATTGAAAAAGTGCTGCATGCAGGGCGCCAGGATCTTGAACTGTTCGCCCATCATGCGGAACGCTTGCCGAAACCTTTTTTTGATACTCAGATTGCGGCAGCCATGGTCGGCTATGGCGCGCAAACCGCCTATGCCAACTTGGTACAGCGCGTCCAGGGCGTCAAACTCGACAAGGCCCATACGTTTACGAATTGGAGTCAGCGCCCTTTAAGCCACGAACAGCTGGTCTACGCCCTGGATGACGTGACCTACCTCCTTCCTATCCACAAGCATCTTCGTCAAAAACTGACCGTCATGGGTCGGCTGGATTGGGTGGATGAGGAGTTTTCGCGCCTGGAAGTCTCACTGGGGGCGCAAGCGCGCGACCCTCTGGAACGGTATCAGCGGATTCGCGGATGGGAGAGTCTCAAGCCCCGCGCCGCCGGTGTCCTGCGCGATCTTGCAGCCTGGCGGGAAGGGGAAGCCCGGCGGCGGAATGTGCCGAGGGGACGAGTCATGCGTGACGAAGTGCTGGTGCAGTTGGCCCGGCAGACGCCCCGCACGCTCGATCAGCTCCGTGGCATACGCGGCATGTATTCGTCTGAGGTGGAACGCAATGGTCAGGCTCTTCTCATGACCATGCAGCAGGCGTTGGCGCGACCCGAATCCGAATGGCCTGAGGTTCCCCGCGATCGAAAACCAGATCCTGAATCCACCGGCGTAATGGAGCTCCTTCAGTCCGTGTTAAAGTCCAGAGCCGCCGTGGAAAACATCGCTTCGACCTTGATCGCTACCACCGGCGACCTACAAGCTCTGGTCGAACGCACCTCGCCGGATCCAGAACTCGATATTCCGGTGTTACGCGGATGGCGCCGTCAGCTCGTGGGGGAAACGCTGCTCAGCGTCTTGGCAGGCGATTTGAAAGTGTGGATCGACCCGCAACTGGGCAAAGTTCGATTCGGTCGCCTCGATCGTCCTACGTAACCTCAGACGGCACCCTCTCCGCCCCTGCAGGGCGGCCACACAACCGGCTCAACGCCCGGCATCGCGAGGAAATCCTGCTCGACGATAATTACGACGGTCTTTCCACAATCCCAGCAGGAGCGTGAGTAACGCCAGGCCGATTTCATCGGCCAACGGAATGACGTCCGGAATGATGATGTCGGCCACGGTGAGCAGGGCGAAAATGACAAAGAGCGAAGGGAACCGCAGATTGAGTCGATTCAGTACACGCCCGACGAAAGACACCCGATTCACAGAACTAAACGTAGGCCTCAACTCAATTCTCCATCCTTTTGCGCCGACACTCCAACCCCGCCGTCTTTATAGCAGCTTCCTGATCGTATCGGCCGGTCTCGCCAACATGGCCAGGTCTCCTTTTTCCACGAGCGGGCGCTGAATCAAGTCCGGGTGCTTGATCATCAGATCGAGCAGTTCATCATCGCTCAGCTTGTCGTTCGCAAGCTTGAGGGACTTGTACAGATCTTCCTTGGTGCGCAGAACATCCCGTACCGCAAGCCCCGCCTTTCTGATGACCGATTTCAGGAGACTCTTGGTAAACGGCTGCTCATAATAATTGACGGCAGTAAACGGCTGTCCGCTTTCCCGCGCCAGACGAACCGCTTCACGACAGGTTGAGCAGGTGGGTTTTTGATAAATCGTGATTTCCGCCATATCCCTCGTCTCTCCTTCCGCATAGGCTCCCTTGACGCAATTTTTTCACCTGTGTTACATCACTGCTTTAGCCATCAGCACAGAATCGATTCTCTATGCCGACCTACGGAACCGACACCAGCGACCAGGCAGGAAAATTCTCTTGCGCCTCAACAGCTCAACGTACCTTGAAAGACCTGCGTACCAAACGCAAGGGGCAACCAGTCTTCGTGGTGGGTCACCGGCTGGATCGGAAGGGCAGGGAAGCTACGTTCGAGCTCTTCAACGACCGTCTGGCAATCATCCGTTTCGAGGACAATGCTCGGCTGGGCTACGATCCTCTGGAACTCTTGTTACCAACCGATATCGATGAGCAAGGAGTGGCATATTTCGAAATTCGCTCCTGCCGACTGTGTGAACAACTCTTCCCCCTCACGGCCGACGAATGCGACTCCGAACAAGAACCGACGTGCTGCCCGGACTGCGCCTCCTAAAATATAGTCTTTAATCCCCTCGATCCGGATGTCTTGGCAACGGGGAGCAGGATCCGTGGAGCGAAACCTGTACTTCCGACACCCCGATTAATCCACCATTGGCGCAATCTCCACGGCTTTTTTGATCAGGCAATCTCCCGCATATCCCTGCAACGCCATGGGTAGCATGGAGGCGTCGAGCGCTCGCGCGGAGTTCACCTTAAAGCTATCGCCTGATTTCGTGCCTTCAAGCTTAAGCGCATGACAGACTTCAACGCTACGCCATACCGGATTGCCAAGGACTGATTCGGCGGGCACCAGTTTCATATCCGATACCACACCATCGAGAAGGGTCTTGGCCGCGATACGTGTCTTGTCTTTGGGTGGATCGCTGATAACGGCAAAGACCGTCACGTCCAGCTCTGCCCACAGGGGTACCGCGAAGTACAGCATGCCCAGCGTTCCGATTGCCAGTGCACGGAACACACTCATTCATTACCTCTTTGTCGCTTGAGGATGGTCGGAAGGGATGTTCTCGACAGGCTTCAGGGAACGGCCTTGCGGATCCAGATGACCGTTCACAGTGGGACCCCCATGGCTGAGCGTACTGCTGCCCGGCCGCGGCGCTCCCGATGAAACACCCGACTGCTCCAGATTCGCCGAGCGATCGTCTCTCCAAAGTATCAACAGGCCCACTACCAAGACCAACAATCCGAACACGAGAAGGATCCTCGCCAATCCCGTCACGTTCACCTCATATTCACACATGCCATGTGGAGGTCAGTATGCCAAGGGGATCTGATCAATTCAAGGCGAGGGCTGAGTCGTTATCATAGATCATGGTAAGCTGGCTCCAGGGTAACTGCCACCGACTCGTGCAGAAGTGGCTCAATCGTGACTGCTGCGAGTAGGCAGAGAGAGAGGGGAGAGACGTTATGCCGCATGATTTTATGCCGGGCCTGGCCGGTGTTCCAGCCGCAAAATCGGCGATCAGTGATGTCGACGGAGAGCGGGGGGTGCTCGAGTATCGAGGCATCTGCGTGGAAGAGCTGTGCCAGCAGTCGTCATTTCTGGAGACCAGCTACCTTTTGCTTTTTGGCCGCCTACCGACGGCGACCGAGCTCGCTCAATGGGTTCAGGATGTGACCCACCATCGCCGCATTAAATTTCGCATCGTCGATTTGTTGAAAGTGCTGCCCGAACATGGGCATCCCATGGATGCCCTGCAGGCGGCCGTCGCGGCATTGGGCATGTTTTACCCAGGACGCAATGTGAAAGACGTCGAAAACAATTACTGGTCGGCGGTGCGACTCATCGCCAAACTGCCGACCATCGTGGCAGCGTGGGCTCGTCTGAGACGGGGAGATGAGTACATTCCTCCACGGGACGATCTTCCGTTCGCCGAAAACTTTCTGTACATGCTAACCGAGACCGTTCCGCACCCCCTCTGGAGCGAGGTGTTCGATGACTGCTTGATTCTGCATGCCGAACACACCATGAACGCCTCGACATTTGCCGGCATGGTCACGGCCTCGACCCTGGCCGACCCGTACACCGTGGTGGCTTCGTCGATCGGAGCCTTGAAGGGGCCGCTACACGGCGGGGCGAACGAGGAAGTCGTCATCATGCTGAGGGAAATCGGCACGTCGGCTCATGCGCGTGAGGCAGTGGAGGCCAAGTTCCAGAAGAAACAGAAACTTATGGGATTCGGGCATCGGGTCTATAGAGTGAAGGACCCCCGCGCGACCGTGCTGCAGGAACTTTCAATGCGGCTCTTCAACGTCTGCGGAACCTCGCCGCTCTATGAAGTGGCGGTGGCGGTGGAGCAACTGGCGACTGAGCGCCTGCAAGGCAAGGGTATCTACCCCAACGTCGATTTTTACTCGGGTATTGTCTATGACAAGATGGGCATCGAGGTGGATCTGTTCACGCCGCTGTTTGCCATGGCGCGGGTGAGCGGCTGGCTGGCACATTGGCTGGAACAGTTACGGGAAAATAAACTCTACCGGCCTGATCAAATTTACTCGGGGGAGCATAATCGATCGTACGTCCCGATCGAGCGTCGGTAGCCGTTATTCGGTCCGACCGATGAACCACCACAACACGAAAGACGTCATGAACAGAATCCCGCCAAGCAACCCATAGGACATGAATTCCAACATAGACCGAACACTCCTTTCCATCCAAAGGGGGCTACTAAATAATGCCGGCCCCTCCAATGTCAAGGCCCTCCTCCAAGCATATCTCTTCGCCCGTTGCTATTGACTTCGTCGGCGCCAAGATTACCTGCTTACTAGCGCACAGGATGTTCCGTAGATGAATCCACTCAGCACATCCACACAAGGAGGTAGGACAATGGCAGTCGTAAGATGGGATCCATTTCGCGAATTGGAAGAGATGTCCGAGCGGTTGAATCGCATGGTTGCCAGGCCGGCAGCCGGCCCGTCCGTAGGATCCGCAAAGGAAGTGATGACTGTGGCAGACTGGACCCCCACGGTCGATATCAGCGAATCGGAGGCGGAGTATGCCATTAAGGCAGAACTTCCGGAGGTCAAGAAAGAAGACGTGAAGGTCACGGTAGAAGACGGCGTCCTGACCATTCAAGGCGACCGGAAACAGGAAAAGGAAGAGAAGGGCAAAAAGTATCACCGGATCGAGCGTTCCTACGGACGGTTTGTGCGGAGCTTTACGCTTCCCGATACGGTCGATGAAAGCAAGGTGAAGGCGGAGTATACCGATGGCGTCCTACACTTGCATCTTCCGAAATCCGAGAAGGCCAAACCGAAACAGATCGATGTAAAGATCGGTTAGCCGAAGCGGCTTAACGCGAACGACGGCCCGCTCGCCGCGGGCCGTTCTTTCTCTGCTACCCATACTCAGATCGGGCCGCAACACGCTTACCTGACGAGTGGCAGGTTCAACAACGAGCCTGTGAGACGTCCAACTGAACATCATTCTCTGTCGCACCTCCGCAGATCGGCCTGCACCTTACCCGCCTACGACGCTGCGACCTGCTTGTGCTTCCGCCGCATGACCGTTTAAGATGCGCGGCTCCAGCACGTCTATGTCCACCGCAGCCATTCGAGGAGACCCGACGATGAAGAAAGCTTCGCGCACGCCCAATACTTTCACATCAATCACGACATCTACCCGCATGGAGCGGGATACAATGGGCGAGCTGCCGGTTCCCTCGGACGCGTATTATGGTGTGCAGACGGCGCGGGCGATCGAAAATTTCCCTATCAGCTCGCTACGTTTCCCACGGGCCATGATCCGAGCTATGGGACTCATCAAGCGGGCTGCCGCAGGTGTGAATCACTCGCTGAATCTCCTCGACAAAAAGCCCGCTGAGGCTATCAGACGCGCAGCCACTGAAGTGGTGGATGGACACCTGGACGCCGAATTCCCGGTGGATATTTTTCAAACCGGGTCCGGCACCTCCACCAATATGAATACAAATGAGGTCATTTCGAATCGTGCGACGGAACTCCTCGGCGGCGCAAGAGGCAGTAAGCTGGTGCACCCGAATGATCACGTGAATTTAGGCCAGTCAAGCAATGACGTGATTCCGACCGCCATCCACATTGCGGCCTCAGAAATGATTCATCGTGAATTGCTCCCCGCGCTGACACGACTTCACAAGGCGCTGAACGGCAAAGCTCGAGAGTTCGACAAGATCGTCAAGATCGGCCGCACCCATTTACAAGATGCGACACCGGTTCGGTTGGGACAAGAATTCAGCGGCTACGCCAGACAAATCGAATTGGGCATCGCTCGAATGAAACGGGCGCAAACCGCCCTGAGTGAAGTCGCGCTCGGCGGTACGGCGGTCGGGACCGGACTCAATTGCCATCCAAAGTTCGCCTCCAAAGTTATGGCCCTCATCTCGAAAGAAACCGGATGTCACTTCCAGGAAGCCGTAAACCACTTTGAAGCTCAATCAGCCCAGGACTCCCTCGTGGAGGCCAGCGGGGCATTGCGGACGTTAGCGGTCAGTCTCATGAAGATCGCGAACGACATTCGTTGGCTGGGGTCTGGCCCTCGCTGTGGCTTAGGCGAGATCAATCTGCCGGAAACCCAGCCGGGTTCATCCATCATGCCGGGCAAGGTCAATCCGGTCATCGCGGAATCCGTCACGATGGTCTGCGCGCAGGTAATCGGCAACGATGTCACCATCACCGTCGGTGGCCAGGCTGCGAACTTCGAACTGATCGTCATGCTGCCTGTGATGGCCTATAACCTGTTGCAGTCCATTGAACTCCTGGCAACGGCATCCACGAATTTTGCGGTGAAATGCATCGACGGGATCAAGGCGAATGAGGAGCGATGCAAAAGCCTCATCGAAGAAAGTCTCGCGATGTGTACGGCCCTCGCTCCCGTCATCGGCTATGAAGCCGCCGCCAAGCTTGCCAAGGACGCGTATAAGTCTGGCAAGACTGTCCGGGAAGTTGCGCGCGAACAGAACGTGCTGCCGGAAAAACGACTTACCCAACTCCTGGATCCCTGGCGCATGACCCAGTCCGGTGGGCCGGTCGGAAGCGCGGGTGGGTAGCCTCCATCGAAATAGGGCCGCGGGCATGACCTGTTTTGCCCTGTCAACCAACGCCGCGGACTGCCCTGGTTTTTGACAGTTTGAGGACCCCTATGCTAACGTGCGCAAAATTTTGGATACCTGTGCCGTCTGACGGCTTCTGTTTACTAGAGACAGATTGAAGGATAGATAATGAGTGCAATGGGTTCGGATAGAAGCGGGCATGTCGTAATTGTAGTGGGAGCCGGTCCAGCCGGAATGGCATTGGCCAAGAAATTGACGGACGCCGGCCATGAGGTGATCATCCTCAATCGCGATATCAAGTTCGGCGGATTGGCCGAGTATGGTATTTTCCCCAGCAAACTCAAACTGCGCGGCGGCTTGAAAAAGCAGTATTGGGACATGCTCGAGCAACCGAACGTGCAGTACTTCGGCAATGTCTCGGTAGGGGAGGGAAAAGACCTCACAGTCGAACAACTACGTGGACTCGGCGCAAGCGCCATTGCATTTTCAATCGGCGCCCAAGGCACGAAAGCCATCGGCGTCGAAGGGGATTCCGCCAAGGGCGTGTTCCACGCGAAGGATGTCGTGTATCACTTCAATCGCTTGCCGGGATTCGGCGACCGTCCCTTCGACATGGGAAAACATGTGGGGATCATCGGGGTGGGCGACGTGATGGTCGACATCGCCCATTGGTTGATCAAGTATAAAAAAGTGGAGCGCGTCACCGCCATCGCCCGTCGCGGGCCGGTCGAGCGCAAATACAACCCGAAAGAAATCCGAGCCGTCTGCTCCAACATGGATCGGGAAGGCATTGCCGCAGAATTTGCCCGCATCAAGGACCGGCTAGCCGCAGTCGGTCAGAACGCCGACGAAGTGCTGGCAAGCATGACCGCTGAATTCACCAAGTGCGAAGCGACGGGAAGCTCCTCCAAGATGGGGTTTCGATTCTTGGCCTCGCCGAAGCGAGTGTTGGTCGACGCCAACAATCGCGTGCGCGCACTCGAGATGGAAGAGAACAAATTGGAACCGAAAGGTGACGACACCGCCGCAGTTGGACTCAAACAATTGTACGAGTTTCCCATCGACAGCGTCGTGTTTGCCGTGGGCGATCGGGTCGATGAGACCGTCGGTCTGCCTTACAAGAACGGCGTGTATGTCACCAATCCCAACAAGACCGGCAACGATCCTGATGACGCGCTCTTTCAAGCCTACGATGAAAAATCGGGCAAGGTCATCGATGGCCTATTTCTGACCGGCTGGGCGCGTAAGGCGAGCGAAGGTCTCGTGGGTATCGCAAAGCGCGATGGGGACTGGTGCGCCGAAGTGATCGGCCGTTACCTGGCAACCAGCACGTCACAACCTTGCGCGAAGATGCCCGACGTCGTCGCCAAACTGCAGACTCTCCTAAAGGAAAGAAAGAGTCAGCCGGTCGATCTTGACGGTCTCAAAGTCTTGGATGCCGTCGAGAAAACACATGCCGGTTCTTCGGACGCTATCGGCGAGTTCAAGTTCGCGGCGAACGCCGACATGTTGGCCCATATTGAGCGCGGGCGCAGATAGCCGCTGGCGCTTTCTCACCCGTCTCCCCATTTTAACTTCTCACGCAACACTTCATAATAACTGCTCTCGGGAAAACGGATTAGCCGAGTCAAGTGTTCGGACGCCTTGATTTCGACGGTGTCCCCCTGCGACATCGCAACCCCGACTTGGCCATCCAGTGTGGCCATGGCCCCGTCGTCTTTGCTGGTCAACACCACCTCAATTTCGGCATTGGCAGGGACTATCAACGGACGGTGGGTCAGAGTATGCGGACAGACAGGCGTAAGGATCAAAGACTGAACGGCCGGATTAATGATGGGGCCGCCCGCAGAGAGGGAGTACGCCGTCGATCCGGTTGGGGTACTAATGATCAGCCCGTCTCCTCGAAGGTTCGTCACGAACTGTCCCTGAAGGGCAATTTTTAGTTCGATCATGCGAGCGAGGGTCCCCTTGCTGATCACCACGTCATTGAGGACTACCCCGCGCGCCACAGTTTCGCCATGTCGATGCACGTGGGTCTTCAGCATGAGCCGCTCGTCGACCACATAGTCGTTGGCGAACATGCGTTCGAGCGATGGATACAAATTCTCAAGCAGGACTTCGGTCAAGAACCCGAGGCCGCCCATGTTCACACCGAGAATAGGGATCCCTCGCTCTCCAGCCAATCGCGCGGCGTTGAGCATCGTGCCGTCGCCGCCCAGCACGAGCAACACATCAGCCTTGGCCGCCAATTGAGTCTTCTGGAATCCACCCTGCTCGCCGAGCAACGTCGTCGCCGTGGTATCGAGGAGTACATCAATGCTGCGAGAACGTAGCCACGTAACCACGGCCTGCACAGTCGATTTGACTTCAGGGAATTTTGGTTTCGTCAGAATGCCGATGCTTTTGCTTTTCATAATTGATGAAACTGCGGCGGTGATCAGATGAGAGGTAGCCGAAAGGTGGAGGATTGTATCGGGATGATTCTTAGGCTGTCAAACAAGACACCTGAGACAGAGAAACCATGACCGTCGCTGAGCCGAAACTATTTGAGCAGGCCTTCACACGCTCTGCGTTTTGTTCAATACCTTGACACCCCAAATTGCGCTAGTTAGAATCACACATCAGAGTTTTTGAGCCTTTTGACGCGCATTTATTCATTTACCTAAGGCTTCTCTTACAGACCCCATCACCATAAGGAGGCGGGATGTTCGAACGGTTCACGGACAAGGGTCGCAAGATCATCATCCTGGCACGTGAAGAAGCCGAGCGCCATCAGAACGACTATCTGGGCACCGAACACTTGGTGTTGGCCATCCTTCGCGAGACGGATGGAATCGCGCTAATGATCCTCAAAAAAATGGGGCTCTCGACGGAACAAATTCGGCTCGAGATCGAGCGGAATCTTCCGGGCGGAGGCACAACGATGACCTTTGGGGAAATTCCATTCAGCCCCAGGGTCAAGAAAGTCATCGAGTACGGTGTCGAAGAGGCCCGATTACTTGGTCATAACCACATCGGCAGCGAACATTTGCTGCTGGGTCTGCTTCGTGAAGAAGAGGGGATCGGGGGAAAAATCCTCCGAAGCCTCGGGGCGAACCTTCTCACGGCTCGGCAACTCACCGTAACCTTCCTGAGAAAATCTGCGCCACGTGAGCGTGATCGTAAGAGCAACACTCCGGCGCTCGATGAATTCGGCCGCGACCTGACTCAACTCGCCCAAGAAGGGCAGTTGGATCCAGTGATCGGGCGTGCGGACGAAATTGAGCGAGTTCTCCAGATTCTGAGTCGTCGCTCGAAGAACAATCCGGTGCTCATCGGCGAATCGGGCGTTGGAAAAACCGCCATCGTCGAGGGCCTTGCGCAACGTATTGTGGCATCCGAAGTCCCGGACAATTTATTGTCTCGGCGCGTGATCGCACTTGATCTGGGCTCGCTCGTAGCCGGCACGAAATATCGCGGCCAGTTTGAAGAGCGCTTGAAGGTCGTGATGAAGGAGATCGTGCAGGCCGGAAACATCATTATCTTCATCGACGAATTGCACACGTTAGTCGGCGCCGGAGCCGCCGAGGGGTCCATCGATGCATCGAATATGCTCAAGCCGGCGTTGTCGCGCGGAGAAATTCAATGCATCGGTGCCACCACGCTCGACGAGTACCGTAAGCACATCGAGAAGGACGGGGCCTTAAAACGTCGTTTCCAGCCGATCCACGTACAGCCGCCCAGCACCGATGAGACAGTTCTCATCATCCAGGGCCTGCGGGATCGCTATGAAGAGCATCACGGGGTGGAAATCACCGAAGACGCGATCGTGGAAGCAGTCAAGCTGGCAGACCGTTACATCACCGACCGTTTCCTACCTGACAAGGCGATCGACCTCATCGACGAGACGGGCTCCCGAGCGAAGTTGCAGACCTACGCGCTGCCATCGGAGCTTAAAGCCCTGGAGCAGGAACTGAAGAAAATCTCGCGTGACAAAGAGCTGGCGATCTCGATGCAAAACTTCGAGGAAGCCGTCCGTCATCGAGAAGAAGAGGAGCGTTTGCGAAAATTGCTTGATGAATCCAAGCGTGAGTGGAAGAAGAATCAAGAGAAGCACAAGCCGACCATCGGCAAAGAGGAAGTCGCCTATGTCGTGTCGAAGATGACCGGTATTCCGCTCTTTAAGTTGGAGGAAGAGGAATCCAACAAGTTACTCCGAATGGAGGAGTTTCTTCACAAGCGAGTCATCGGGCAGAACGAGGCCATTTCGGCAGTGGCTCGTGCCATTCGTCGATCTAGAGCGGGCCTTAAGGAAGCGAAGAAACCAATCGGTTCCTTCATTTTCCTCGGACCGACCGGCGTCGGAAAAACGGAATTGGCGCGGACCCTTGCAGAATTCCTCTTCAACAGCGAGGACGCGCTCATTCGTATCGATATGTCGGAGTACCAGGAGAAATTCACCAGTTCGCGGTTGTTTGGCGCTCCTCCTGGGTATGTCGGGTATGAGGAAGGCGGACAACTCACAGAGAAAGTGCGTCGTCGCCCCTATTCGGTAGTGCTGTTCGACGAAATCGAAAAGGCACATCCCGACGTGTTCAACGTCCTGCTCCAAGTCCTGGACGACGGCGTCCTGACGGACAGCCTGGGACGGAAAGTCGATTTCAAAAATACGGTCGTGATTATGACCTCGAACATCGGCACCAAGCTGATCCAGAAGGGTGTTTCGCTCGGCTTTCAGAACGACGAAAAGGGTGGACAGCTCCTGCGTCGAAAAGAAGAAGTGATGGGAGAACTCAAACGTTCATTCAGTCCGGAGTTCTTGAACCGGATCGATGAAATCGTGATCTTCCACTCCCTTGAGAAGGAGCACCTGATCCATATTTTGGATATCCTGCTGCACGAACTCAATCTTCGTCTCATCGAGAAAAGTGTTACGATCGAGGTGGAGGATGATGTTAAACAGTGGCTCATCAAGGAAGGGTACGAACCGCTCTACGGTGCCCGTCCCATGCGTCGTATCATTCAGCGGGCGATCGGTGACCCGCTGTCTGAAGAATTGATCAAGGGCCGTTTTAAGGAAAATAGGAAGATTAAGGTGGTCCTGCGCGACGGCGCGCCGGCCTTCATCGAACAGGAAGCCATGGCGGGCGTATAGCCCGAGCAATTGCCGCGATTCAAGGATCCAAACGTACGTGCGATCCTTTCAACCGCCCGACAACCCCCGAGGTCCTGTTCCGGATCTGGGGGTTGTCGCATTTTTATGACGGAACTACGTGCGGAACCATTCCTCTCTGCCCAGGGCCCAGGAGGCTTTCAAGCCTTGATGTATCAACGATGCGCAGTGCTGGTGCGTCCTCATGACCCCCATAGCGTAGGCACCCAAGTCCGGCTGTCTTCCGTATGAGTGACCAGAGAGCTGCTGATGTCGTCGGGCCAATTCTCGGGATCGAAACCTCCTGTGATGAAACCGCCGCAGCCGTACTGGACGGAGTGGGTCATGTGCTTGCCAATATCATCTCCTCTCAACAAACCGTCCATGAGAAATTCGGGGGTGTCGTACCGGAACTGGCCTCGCGTGCCCATATTCAGAATGTGGACGAGGTCACCCGAGCCGCACTCGACCAGGCCGGATTCGGCTGGCACAACCTCCATGCTATCGCCGTTACCCAAGGACCTGGGCTAGCCGGCGCGCTGCTCGTCGGAATTAGCTATGCCAAGTCGCTGGCCTATGCGTTGGAAATTCCGCTGGTCGGCGTGAACCATCTGGAAGGTCATATCGCGTCGGCATGGATCGACCGTCCGTCCTTTCCCCGGGCTTGCGTGGTGCTGATCGCCTCCGGTGGACACACCCACCTCTTTCAAGCCACGGAAAAAGGCGGTTTCCGTCTGATGGGACGAACCATCGACGACGCCGCAGGCGAGGCGTTCGACAAGGGCGCGCAGATGCTGGGTCTCGGATATCCTGGCGGACCCCTCGTCGACAAAGTCGCCCGTAACGGTCGTCCCGCTTCGGTGCGTTTCCCTCGTTCACGCGTCCGAACGGGCCAACTTGATTTCAGCTTCAGCGGGCTCAAAACAGCCTTGCTCTATCACCTCCAGCGGATGTCCCCCCAGGCCATCGCCGAACAACAAGCCGACCTTGCGGCAGCCTATCAAGAAGCCATCGTGGATATCCTCGTCCGCCAGGCATTCGCAGCTGTAGAACAAACCGGAGTATCGGCGCTCGCTGTCGTGGGGGGGGTGTCGGCCAATTCCCGGCTGCGGGCCAGGTTGGCGGCACGAGCGTCGGAAGAGGGGATTGAGTTAAGCCTGCCGGCTCTCTCTTTTTGCACGGACAACGCGGCCATGATTGCGGCGGCAGGCCAACGAGCCATTCTGTGCGGAAAATTGACAGCGTTCGATTGCGAAGCGATGCCCACTTTTGCGCTCTCTTCGCCCACCGCTGCCACCAGTGGCAGCATCAGAGAGTGACGTTCGAATACCAAGGAGTGCGGCCATCCCAACAATCTACGGACAAGTCACGGGGCTAAAGGCCAGTCATCTCTCTGCGTTAGAGCGGCTGTATCGACGGCGTGTGCCTTCCTCCGCCCTGCTCACGGCCGAACTGGCGCGCACGACCAGCCAGCTGACACGAGAGATACGTCGTCCCATCGGTCTCCTGATCACTCGCCGCGGGATCATCGAACAGGTGCTCGTAGGAAACGGCTGCGCACCCACTTTCGAGTCGCTGGCAAAGTTTCGGGTCGGCTCTCATTCGCTCCGTGGTCTCCGGCTGATTCGCACCCATCTCCACGACGACCCGTTGAGCCAGGACGATTTGACCCATCTGGCGCTCCTACGACTAGATCTGATCGGGGTGCTGGGCGTAGACGAAAAAGGCGAACCCAGCCTGCTGCACTTGGCGCATCTGCTCCCCCCTAATCAGCAGGGAGAAGTCTGCCGACTTCTGAAGCCCGTCCCGTTTCATGAGCTGGACCTTCAACTGGATACTTTCCTGCATGCCCTCGAAAGCGATTTGCAGCGAGCGGACACCAACCATGACGTCGCCAGCGGGAGCGAATCGGCCATTCTGGTCAGCGCGGCACCGAAGAGTCATGCCGAACAAGAGGAGCATTTGGAAGAGTTGAACGAGCTGGCCGAATCCGCCGGGGTCCGCGTACTTGACCGAATTGCACAACGCACTCACGAGGGATATGAGCGGTATTTGCTCGGGAAGGGAAAACTCAAAGAAGTGGTGATGCGCGCGCTTCAAAAAGGAGCCGACCTGGTGATCTTCGACCAGGATCTCGCGCCGGCGCAAGCCCGCGCCATTTCCGAGGTGACGGATCTCAAGGTCATCGATCGCACACAGCTCATTCTGGATATTTTCGCCCGACGCGCGCATACCCGTGAAGGCAAGGTTCAAGTGGAGCTGGCTCAGCTTCGGTATCTTCTGCCGCGACTGTCCGGACACGGCGCCTCGCTGTCACGTCTTGGAGGCGGAATCGGCTCGCGCGGCCCCGGTGAAACCAAGCTGGAGACCGATCGCCGCCGCATCCGTGACCGCATCGCGCATCTGGAGCGGGAGATCGACGATGTGGCCCGCCACCAGGACCAGCGGCGATCCAGACGTGTGCGCCAGGGGCTTCCGATCCTCTCCATTGTCGGTTACACCAATGCCGGCAAATCGACCCTGCTCAACACCTTGACTCACAGTCAGATCCCGGCGCAGGATCGCCTCTTTGAAACGCTCGATACGACTAGCCGCCGGCTTCGTTTTCCTCATGACCGCGAAGTCATCGTGACCGATACAGTGGGTTTTATCAGGGATCTCCCCAAAGATCTCGTCGGAGCCTTTCGCACCACGCTGGACGAATTGCGGGATGCCGACATACTTCTGCACGTGGTCGATGCCTCTGCTTCCAATGTCGATCAACAGATCACCGCCGTCGAAACCGTCTTGCAATCACTCAGCCTCGACACGATTCCCCGCGTCATGGTCTTGAATAAATGTGATCGACTCTCGGCACACGAGTCCAGTGTCCTCTGTGAACGGTATCACGCGGTCGGGATCTCGGCGCTGCACCGTGAAACACTACGCCCGTTGATTGCGCACCTCGAAGCCCTGTTACCTGCCATCCCGACACCTCCGGGGCACGAGGAAGATCCGGACCAGCCACCCCAGGATCTGGTGTTTGCATCTCAGTCCTGACCTCTGCAGAATTGACCGGCACCACACTGCATCATGAACGTAGCCAGAACAGATCGACCGGCGGGCGCCACGGCCAAGCGCCGCCTCGCACGGATGCTGACCGCGCTGCGCGCGACCTCACCGACGAGGAAAGTCGAGCTCGATCATCGCACGCCGTGGGAGCTTCTAGTTGCCACCATCCTGTCCGCGCAATGCACCGATCAGCGGGTCAACCAAGTCACGCCGAACCTGTTTCGTCGCTACCAGGAGCCCCGCGACTATGCCGCTGCCGACCCCAAGGAATTGGAAGCCCTCATACGGCCGACCGGGTTCTTCAAAGCGAAAGCCAGGAACCTCATGCAATGTGCGAAGGTGCTGGCCGAGCGCTTCGAGGGGAAGGTTCCCGATACGATGGAAGCACTGACCACTCTACCGGGAGTGGGGAGAAAGACTGCGAACGTCATACTAGGGAACGCATTCGGAAAACCTGGTGTGGTAGTCGATACCCATGTGAAACGAGTGGCCTGGCGACTCCAGCTGACGCGTCATTTGGATCCGACCAAGGTCGAAATGGATCTCCGGCAGTTACTCCCTGAAGAGCAGTGGACTGAAGGCTCGCAACGACTGCTGCTGCATGGACGATATGTCTGCCTCGCACGCACGCCGAAATGCCGCCAGTGCTCTTTGTATGCCGATTGCCATTGGGAAGGGAAAATCGCACGATGATTCGAAGTATGACTGGGTATGGCAAGAAAGATGACACGTCCAAACAAGCGGGGGTCACCGTGGAGATCCGCTCGGTGAACCACCGCTTCCTGGAAGTATCCGTCAGAGTTCCGCGCTCCCTTGCCCAGCTGGAGGACCAGATTCGAAAGGCCGTGCAGCAGCATTGTCTCCGCGGCCGGGTCGACGTCTCCGTCTCGGTGCACAACAGCGGAAACGGACTTAAAGCCGTGACGATTGATCACGCGCTGGCGAAGCAATACCATATCGCCCTCAAGAAACTTCAAAAAACACTCGGAATGCGTGGGACTCTGGACATTTCGCTGCTCGCTGGATTTCGCGACATCGTGTCTCTAACCGATCAACCGGTCGATGCCGGTCAGCTGAGCAAAACCGTCCTGCGCGTGCTCGGAGGAGCCGTGAAGGATTTGGACGGCATGCGCCGCCGGGAGGGGGAGGCGCTCGCCAAAGATCTTGCTATCCATTTAGAAGCCCTCCGAACGGCCAAGACCTCCGTGGCAAAGAAGGCGCCGGTATTGGCTCAAGAGGCGTTCGATCGCATGAAAACGAGGGTTCAGGCCTTGCTCCACGGCGAAGTCCCGGATCAAGCCCGACTTCTGCAGGAACTGGCGGTATATGCCGATCGTTCCGATCTATCAGAAGAATTGGTCAGACTTGAGTCACATATGCTACAGTTCGACCAGACGCTCAGAAGTAAGGAGTCAGTGGGGAAGACCTTGGAGTTCATCCTGCAGGAAATGGGGCGCGAAGTGAACACGATCGGCTCGAAAGCGAATGACGCCGATATTGCCGCGTTGGTCGTCCGCATGAAGGCCGAACTAGAAAAATTACGCGAACAAGTTCAAAATGTGGAATAGGATCGGCGGAGGCGCCGGCGCCGAATAATCTATGAGCACCCCACCCATTTCCTCTCACGACAAACCGGCTCAAGTGCGCCGTGGCATCCTGTTTGTGATTTCCGCTCCATCAGGCAGCGGGAAGACGACGCTGTGCAAACAGATCACAGCCCAGGTGCCCGCTCTCTGGCACTCGATCTCATACACGACCCGCAAACCACGCCCCGGTGAAGTGGAGGGACAGGATTATTACTTTCTCGATGAGACCACATTTCGGCATATGATCGATCGCAACGAATTCGTCGAGTGGGCACACGTGTACGGGAATTTATACGGCACTCCTCGCAAGGTCTTGTCCGATAAACTGGAGCAAGGCATCGATGTCCTGCTTGAAATCGACGTGCAAGGCGCACGTTCGGTCAAGAAGAGGTTCGAGGATGCCGTCTATATCTTCATTCTCCCCCCATCGTTTGACACGCTACGGACGAGGCTCCAAAACAGGGCGGGGGACTCACCGGATGAAATTCAACGTCGCCTGCAGAAGGCGAAGGAAGAAGTGTGGAGCTACCGGGAGTACTATTACATCGTTCGAAACGACGACCTGAAACAATCCTTAAAAGAGCTCGAAAGCATTTTTCTGGCGGAACGCATCAAGACCAAACGGTTGAACATGACCTGGCTGGAAGAAAAGTTCATTCTCGACAAAGAGGGAAAGCAGGGGAGTTCTTCCTCCGCCCCCGTATCAAAGGAGCACATGCACCATGGGTGAAATGTTAAGTCTGTTACCGCAATACGCCACCGGCGAATTCGATTCACGACACCGTCTAGTCATCATCGCGGCTCAACGTGCCAAGCAGTTGGTGCAAGGCGCCCGTCCTGCCGGCGCATCCAAATTTACGAAAGAGACCAGCATTGCGCTCGATGAGGTCCTGCGACATAAAGTGAAGTTTCTCATCGGCAAGGAGGCCCGTGACGCCATCAAGGAATCGAAACGCGTGAAAGAGGGCGAGACGGAGCGCTTAGCCATGATGACGGGAGAAGATGCCAAGGAAATTAAGAAAGAATTGAGCGTGTACGTTGATGACAGCGTCAAACCTGCCCCGCCACAGGGCGAAGAGTAGTCTCCCTCCGTGCAGACTGGCGGCCCCTCTCTCACCGGTCTTCGCATCGTGCTCGGTGTTTCCGGGAGTATTGCGGCCTATAAGGCCGTAGGGATCCTGCGGCTGCTTCGCCGTGAAGGGGCCGATGTCAGCGTCGTGATGACGACGGGCGCCTGTCGATTCGTCACCCCGCTGACCTTTGAGGTACTGTCCGGTGCCCATGTAGCGACGGATCTCTTCGAAGCTCATCAGGAAATGCTGCACCTCTCTCTTCCCGAGCGGGCCGATGCGATTCTCATCGCGCCGGCCACCGCAAATTGTCTGGCCAAGGCCGCGCTCGGACTCGCCGATGATCTCTTGTCCACGATGCTCCTGACGACAGGGCGCCCGCTAGTCATCGCTCCCGCGATGGACGGGGATATGTGGCGACACCCAACCGTCGTGGAGCATGTCGCCGCTCTCCGAGGTCGCGGAGCCGTCATCGTCGAGCCGGAAGAAGGCCCCCTAGCATCCGGCTGCATAGGGCAGGGACGATTGGCCGGGGAGCAAAACATCCTTGCGGAGCTCCAGCTGGCCGTTCGTCCACACGGAGATTGGAGCGACCGTCATGTGCTGATTTCAGCCGGACCCACGCAGGAGGCCATCGACCCCGTGCGGTATATCTCCAACCGATCCTCAGGCAAAATGGGTTATGCCCTCGCCGAAGCGGCGAAGAAGCGGGGGGCTGACGTGTGCTTGGTCTCCGGCCCCACGGCCCTTCAGCCACCCAGAGGTGTCGAAGTGCGCGCCGTGACGACGGCCGAGGAGATGAGGAAGGCGATTCTCAGCCGATTGACATGGAGCCATGCCGTGATCATGGCCGCGGCGGTCGCCGACTTTCGTCCCGCACGGCCGTCTCTCCAAAAACTCAAAAAACAACAGGGCCCGATTACCAGCCTCTCGTTAGAGCCGACCGATGACATTCTCCTGGAACTCTCCCGGTGTCGAACGACTCAATTGCTCGTGGGATTTGCCGCAGAAACTGAGGATCTTCTTGTCCACGCACAAAAAAAGCTGCATGCTAAGGGCATTGATATGCTGGTCGCCAACAATGTCACCGGTGCCGGATCCGGCTTTGGGTCAGACACCAACCGAGTGATACTCTTGGATCGTGCTGGGCAAACGGAGGAGCTGCCGTTGTTATCCAAACGAGATGTGGCCGACCGGATTCTAGACCGTATGCTGAGGCTGGGAACCGTTCCGCGGGTATCGGCAAAGTCGTCGCGAACGCGAACGTCTCGCAAGGAGTGAGCGTGGCTTCATCACCGCGTATCGATCCGACCATCGCGCTTCAAATCGATCGTTTGGCCACCGCTGTGGCCAAAGACCCCCGCTCGAAAGAGTTCGTTCCCCTCGCGGATGAATACATTAAAGCAGGCATGTGGCAAGAGGCGGCGGCCGTGCTTGAAGACGGTCTCAAAGCCTATCCGGGTTTTGTTACCGCCATGGCAGCGCTCGGTCGAGTGTACGACCAATTGGGTCAGCCGGTGAAGGCGAAGGCAATTCTCGAAGAAGTCGTCAAGCAACGCCCGGACAATCTGCGCGGGCATCGCATTCTGGCCAAACTCTATCAGGGCGAGGGCAAGGCGGACTTGGCGTTGCGATCCTGCGCCGTGATATTAGGCGCCAATCCTTCCGATGAAGAGGCGCTCGCCATCAAACGAAGCATCACCGGCAACCCCGATGAGCACCAGCAATCCAAGCGTGACAAGAAACGCATCGGCAGGGAAACTACAGCAGCCCCCGTGAAACAATCCGTGCCTCCTGTCACCATGTCGGCGTCTTCCACTCCGGTGTCAACACTGTCGCCTGAAGCGACACCTGAACCTCCCAGCATGAAACATGCGGCGACCATCGCGCGACTAGAAGCCTGGTTACGCACTATTCAGTCACATCGTGAAACCGATTCCCATCGCATCTAGTGTAAGGCACTTGCCATTCCATCCCCTATAGAGCGTTTGACCCACCCCGGACAGCCTGTTAGAATGCCGCCGCTGCTGACTTTCCTATCCACTGCAGCTGACTGTTAACCGAGACGTGCGATCGAAACATGCTGCGGCTACTTGTGCTTCATGGGCCCAATTTGAATCTCCTGGGGACGCGAGAACCATCCGTCTACGGTAACCTGTCGCTGGCAGAGATCGATAAGTCCATCGCCCGTCATGCCGCTACCCTAGGGATTGCAGTACAAAGCAAACAGTCGAACGTGGAAGGAGAGTTGGTGACCTGGATTCAGAACGCCAGGGGTCACTTCGATGGAATTGTGGTGAATCCGGCCGGTTACACCCATACCAGTATCGCAATTCGAGATGCGATTGCCGCCGTCGCGCTGCCGACAGTCGAAGTGCACCTGTCGAACATTCATCAGCGGGAGGAGTTTCGCCATCACTCCTTCATCGCGGGCGTGGCCCTTGGACAGATTTCCGGATTCGGCCCAACCGGGTATCTCTTGGCGTTGGACGGACTTCTCGCGCATCTCAACAGCCGCCAGAGGCCATCGCGTTCGCGCCCCGCATCGAATAGAAAACCCACGGCCTCGCGCCGTTGACCTCTGTCCTATCAAGGAGTGTTGTTGTGATTTCGACCGCAGAGTTTCGAAACGGCAGTCGTTTAATGGTGGAGGGACAGCCCTTCTACATCGTGGAGTTTCAGCATGTCAAACCCGGAAAGGGCGGGGCGTTCGTCCGGACGAAACTGAAAAGTTATCTCACGGGCAACGTCCTGGACCGGACCTTCCGCTCCGGTGAACGGTTCGAGGATCCCGATCTGGAGGAATGCGACATGCAATTCCTCTATGCCACCAATGACTCGTACACCTTCATGGATACGGCTTCGTACGAGCAATCGACCTATGAAAAGAGCCAGCTGGGGGACAATGCGGATCTCCTTAAAGAAAATATGGTCGCCAAAATCCTCGTCTATCAACATCGGCCGATTGCCGTCGTGTTGCCGAACTTTATTGAGTTGAAGGTTGTCGACGGCGAGCCCGGTGTGCGTGGCGATACGGCCTCAGGCGGCAGCAAACCGGTCGTCGTCGAAACCGGCGCGACCATCAAGGTTCCCCTCTACCTGGAAATTGGCGTGACCATTCGCATTGATACCAGAACTCGGGAGTTTGTGGAGCGCGTGCGTTGAGCCCACTACGCAAACAAGGCGCAAAACGCAAGCCTGCAGGCAAACCAATCGTGCTGCCGAGCGCGTTCGCGCCTCGATCCCCGGGTTCGGAGACGCTGTTGTCTCCCGACCAGGCTTCTCAGATTCAGCAACTGGCCGATCTGCTTAAGCGTAATCACCTGACTGAATTAGAGATCGAACGGAGCGGGACCCGTATCCGCATCACGCAGGAGCCGGCAGTCAGAATGGCGCCGCCACAGGCGGTGGAAACCTCTCTGAGCCAGGCGACCGCTGCCGGCACTGCGCCAACCGCGCAAGCGCATCCCTCGGCAGACACCGAAGGCCAGGTCACGATTACGTCGCCCATCGTGGGCACCTTCTATCGCTCGCCCTCACCCGATGCGGATCCATACGTAGAGGAGGGGGATTACGTGAAGAAGGGCCAGGTCCTATGTATCGTGGAAGCCATGAAGCTGATGAACGAGATCGAGTCCGAGGCTGACGGAAGAATCACGAAAATTTTGGCGGAGAGCACCAAGCCTGTGGAATACGGACAACCTCTCTTTTTGGTCGACCCCAACGCCACGCCCTAACCGCGTGGCGCACGATCCTCATGAATTTCGCGTACAATGCTAATGGCGACAGCCGGGCGACGAAACAAGTCTCGGCAGCCCTTCGGTAATCGCAAGCAACACCATCATGAACAGCGGAGTATCGGTGTGATCTACGTCGGAACAGGTCGTGTTTAAAAAAGTTTTAGTCGCCAACCGCGGTGAGATTGCCCTTCGGGTCATCCGAGCCTGCAAGGAACTCGGCATCAAGACCGTGGCGATCCATTCTGAAGCCGATGCGGCCAGCTTGCATGTGCGCGCAGCGGACGAACATGTCTGTGTCGGTCCGCCGGAAGCGGCGTTGAGTTATCGGAATATTCCCAATGTTCTGAGCGCTGCCGAGGTGACCGGAGCGGACGCCATCCATCCGGGCTACGGATTCTTGTCGGAGAATGCGCACTTTGCGGAAGTCTGCGAATCGATCGGCGTGAAGTTTATCGGTCCCACCTCGGAGAACATCGCGTTGATGGGCGATAAATCCAAGGCGCGCGAGGTCGTGGCGAAGCGCGGACTCCCGGTGACACCCGGCAGTCCCGGCGAACTCAGGAGCGAACAGGATGCCCTGGAGGCCGCAAAAACCATCGGCTTCCCAGTTATTATCAAAGCGTCGGCCGGCGGCGGTGGACGCGGCATGCGCGTCGTGAACAAGCCCGAGGAATTGGCGCGAGCGTTTCAGGCCGCGCAAGCCGAGGCCAAATCCACCTTCGGTCATGACGGGGTCTATCTCGAACGGTACTTTCTCGAACCTCGGCATATCGAGGTGCAAATCGTGGCCGATCATCGCGGCCACGTGGTGCATCTCGGAGAGCGGGACTGCTCGATTCAGCGTCGGCACCAAAAATTGGTGGAAGAAACACCCTCGCCGGCGATCGATGAGCGATTGCGGCGTGAAATCGGCCGAGTGGCTGTTGAAGCCGTCAAAGCTATTCGCTACTGCAACGTCGGCACGGTGGAATTCTTGCTCGATAAAGACCGCAACTTCTTCTTCATGGAAGTCAACACGCGCATTCAAGTCGAACATCCCATCACGGAGATGGTGACCGGTATCGATCTGGTCAAGGAACAAATCCGAATCGCCTCAGGCATGACGCTCTCATTCAAGCAGCCCGACATTAAGCTGACCGGGCACAGTTTCGAGTGCCGAATCAATGCGGAAGATCCGGAAAAGTTCACCCCATGTCCGGGCCAGATCACCAAATATTCGGCTCCCGGAGGATTCGGCATTCGGGTCGATTCCGCGATGGAACCGAGTGCCGTCGTGGTGCCCTACTACGATTCCTTAATTGCCAAGTTGATTACGCACGGTCGAGATCGTCAGGAAGCCATGGCCCGGATGCGACGCGCGTTGGATGAATTTGTGATCGAAGGCATCAAGACGACCATTCCCCTCCATCGGAAAATCTTCAACGACCCCGATTTTCAAAAGGGGCATGTCTCCACCACGTTCCTCGACCGATTTCTTGCCAGCCAGACTTCGTAGTCCACGCAGGGCACCCGGGAGCGCGTCACGTCTCACGCCACCAAACAACCATTCCTCAAGGGTCTGTATCTCATTCTTGACCCGGCCGTCTGTTCAAACCGACCGCTGACCGACCTCCTTCGGGAAGCTGCCGGATACGGCGTCCGCCTTTTTCAATATCGTGACAAACGCGCCTCGATGAAAGAGGCTTATCTCCATGCGAGCGCGCTGCGGCAAGTTGCCACGGAGGTCGGCGCCCTCTTGATCGTCAACGATCGCTGTGATTTGGCCATGGCCGTGAATGCGGATGGGGTCCATCTGGGACAGGAAGACCTTCCCATCGCCTACGCACGGCAACTATTGGGAACTCGCAAGATCATCGGACTGTCGACGCATACGGTAACCCAGGTCCATGACGCAATCACGGCACAGCCAGACTATATAGGGTTCGGACCGATCTACCGCACAGCAACCAAAACTGATCACGACCCGGTGGTGGGTTTGGAAGGACTACGCGCAGTGCGGGGGATGACCACGCTGCCGTTGTTTGCCATCGGAGGCCTGACCGCGGATACATCTCGAGAAGCGATGGCGGCGGGGTCGGATGGCGTGGCTGTGATCTCTGCCATCCTTAAGGCTTCCGATCTGGGAGCGGCTATCCGGAAATTTCAGGCGGCGCTCGCCATACCAGATCGGCAAGATTCATGATAGGACCGCTCTGAGCCAAGAGTTCGATCGCAGCGAACCAGTTACAATTAAGTTCTGGTTGATTGGGAAGCGGCCCTAGCACCGGAATGCCCGCATGTTCCCGCAAGAAAGATACCGTTGACGCCACCTGCTCTCGTTCAAAGGAAGTTCTGGAACCGACCGTCTCATTCAACACCAGCGCCTGAACCACGATGCCTTGGCGCCCAAGGGATTCCAGTGTGAGGAGCGCATGGTTGATCCCGCCAAGTCCGGCTCGCCCGACAAGCACAACCGGGAGACCCAGCCTGGCGATCAGGTCACGCACTGTCCAATCCTGTCCCATTGGAACGAGGACGCCGCCGGCGCCTTCGACCACCATGAACGCATGCCGCTCCGCCAGTTGCCTATATGGCCCTACAATCCCTTCCACCTCGATGCTGACCCCCTCCAATCCCGCTGCGACAACCGGGGCCAACGGAGCACGGAAGCGGTAGGGACACACCAGTTCCAGCGCATCGTGCAGTCCTGCCGCAACGATCATTCGAGCGGCGTCGGACTCATCAGGCGAATTGAATCGCACGCCGGTTTCGACCGGTTTCATCACTCCCACGGAGCAGCGCATCTGCAGGAGCCTTCGGGCGAGCGCGGCGGATATGACGGTCTTCCCCACGCCGGTATCGGTTCCCGTGACGAAGATTCCGCTGTTCATCGTCGATGACATCACAACTAGGGAATACGGCTATCCAAATTCCACGTTTGTCCCGACACGTCGGAGAGTTGTGCGAGCTGGCAGATGGTCATGGCTACCTCATCCAGATTCGACGCCCGACCCAACATGTGATCGCGAAGCTGCTGCGCCGAAGGAAATACATCGCCGGCCATCTCTGTTTGCTGCCAGCCGGGACAAGCCAGATTCACCCGAATGTTATGCGGTCCCCATTCTCGGGCGGCTGTCTTCATGAGACCAGTCAGGCCGGCCTTTGAGGCCGCATAGGCGCCTTGCCCACTCCTGCCCTGTAATCCCGCATAGGAGCCGATCAGCATGATGGACCCGCCCCCATGCGTCACCATCGAACTCCCTGCAGCCTTCAGGCAATGGTAGGCGCCGGTGAGATTCGTGTCGATGATCCGCAGCCATTCTTCTTCCTGGCACCTCACAACCAACTGCCCACCGGCAACGCCCGCATTGCAGACCAGGCCATCGAGCCTCCCCCGCCGGCATTCGATGGCTTCGACCATGGCTTGCACATCTCGACTCGATCGTATGTCTGCGTGAAAGAGCGCACCCTTTCCACCGGCTTTCGATACCTGCGACAGCGTCAATTCAGCCTCTGAAACCTGGGTGAAATAGTGCACCCCAACCCACCAGCCGGCGCGGGCAAACGCCAGACAGAGGTGACGCCCGATGCCACCGGAACCGCCGGTGACCAGTACGGTCCGGCTTGTATGAGAGTCCTGAGTGGATGGAGAGAGACCAGTCATAAAGGCAAGCGATTATGCGAGGTGACAGGGGAGAAGGCAAGACGCCACAGAGCTCTTGATGCGGTTCAGACGGTATGGTACCGTAATTTTTTGACTGGAGGACACCCGTGACCGTTCAAAACGTGCTTCGTTCATTGCTGTTGGGAATAGGAATTGGGGGATGCGCGGGCATCATGCTGACCGATGGTCACGCTCAGGCAGCCGCGCCGGCGGATAACATCCCTCAATCCGTGGACTACTTTCCTGATACGGTCGGCTCGCGCTGGCAGTACCGCGGACAGATCTCAGAAGGCCCGTTGCAGACCATCGAAAATAAGTATTTCAGCAACATCTCCTCCGTCACCGGAACCCGCACGTTAAAGGGCGGACTGATCGTCAATGTCTTTCACGATACTAATCCAGGCAATCATGGTCCCTCCGATAGTTTTTACCGGCGGGATGCAGCCGGCATCGTCTATTACGGCTCCGAGCCGGGAACTCCCCTCGAGAAGCAGCTTGTACCGTATCAGATCATCCGGTTTCCGATGACCGTGTCGCAGGCATTTCAGCAGTTCAGCCGTACAGATATCGATTTCGGAAGCGATATCGACGGGGACGGAACCAACGAACATGTCGATGTCGAAGGGCACTCGACGGTAGTCAGCCGTGAATCCATCACCGTGCCCGCCGGCACATTTCCCGATGCCATACGAGTAGAAGCACGAATGACGCTTCGCATTCGACTCTCTTCCGTCGATCGGACGGCAGTCGGCACAGACGTGATGACTGCCTGGTTTGCGAAGGGCGTGGGACTGGTAAAATACGTCGAACGGCAGGAGTTGGCCTCCCTTAAGGATGACCGTGGCAGCATTACCGACATCACGGAGGAACTTGAAACAGCCGATGTGAAACCCGCACCGGCGCTATAGGGTCGGTGCGAATCCACGCCGCAGAGTTTGTTCGCTGACGACACGCGAGGTCATGAATTGTCTCAGGTACTCTTCCCCGCCGGCCTTTGCACCCACCCCTGACAACCGGTGCCCGCCGAATGGCTGACGACCGACCAATGCCCCGGTGATCGGTCGGTTGATGTATAGATTCCCGACATCGAACGCCCGGCGCGCCAGCTCAATGTGGCGGGGACTCCGTGAGTACAGGCCCCCTGTCAGCGCATAGTCAGTCCCGTTTGCGAGCTGCAGCGCCTGCTCAAACGATGAGGCCCGCATGACGGCCAGCACCGGGCCGAAAATTTCCTCCTGCGCCATCCTGTGCGGAGGCTCGATATCGACAATCACCACCGGGCCGACCGTGTAACCAGGACCTTCCGACGACCGATCGACCAGCACACGTCCTTCACGCCGGCCGACCTCAAGATATTCGAGAATTCGCTTCTGCGCGCGTGCATCGATCACCGGGCCCACTTGCGTGGCCGGGTCGGTGGCTGGTCCTATGCGCAGACTCGTCACTGCATCGGACAGCCGTTGAATGAACATTTCGTGAATCGACGCCAATACGATCACGCGCGAACAGGCGGAACACTTCTGCCCCGCGTACCCCGTGAAAGATTGCACAACGCCCGTCACGGCTTCGTCCAGATCAGCAGTATCATCGACGATGATCGCGTTTTTTCCGCCCATTTCGGCAACGACCCGTTTGACGAACCGCTGACCTGACCGCACAACGGCTGCGGTCTGCATGATCCCCAGGCCCACATCCTTTGATCCGGTAAACGCAATCGTCGCGACAGACGCCTGCGCAACTAATTCACGCCCCACATCAGGACCGCCCGGCACATATTGCAGGACGCCCACCGGCACCCCGGCTTGCTTCATGATCTCGGCAAGCCGATATCCCATCACCGATGCGCGCTCCGAGGGTTTGAACAAGACCGCATTGCCGGTGACCAACGCAGCCGCCACCATGCCGGTGGGAATCGCGAGCGGAAAATTCCACGGTGAGATCACCACGGCGATACCGCGCGGACTCCAGAGCAGCTCATTCAATTCTCCGGAATACTGGCCCAGGCGACTGGGAATCGCCAATTGTTCCATGTCTCTCGCGTAGTACTCCAAGAAATCAACGGCCTCGGCCACATCGCCATCAGCCTCGCGCCAAGGTTTGCCTTCCTCGTACACTTCCCATGCCGCTAACTCCCAACGCTGCGCTCGCATAAGGGCGGCTGCCTTGCGCATGATGGAGACACGTTCCGCGACTGTGCGGTCTTTCCATTCTGCTGCCTGGGCTTCAGTCGCTGTCATGAGGCCTGCCACATCGGAAGGCTGGTAACTCTGCGTCACCGCCACGAGTTGATCAGGTTGACTGGGATTGAAGGAAAGCAAGTCGAGGCCTGTCGGAGAATGCGATGCCAGCGTCGATGCATCCAGTCGCCGCCCCAACTTTCTGCGCACCTGGTCGAGGCCTTGCTGCATCGCTTCACGGAACTGCGGAAGAGAAAAATCTGCCACCGGCTCGTTCACAAACTTCGAGCGCCCGAGGGTGGAAGAAGACTCTGCCTCTGTTTTCACAGGTGAAGTTGGCGCGGAGAAGGCATCCGGCGGAGACAGCAGAAGAGCCAGCGGCTGCGACTCCACATATTCCTTGCGCAAGAACGATTCATTCGACGTATTTTCGAGCAGACGGCGAACGAGGTAGGCCATCCCCGGAAGCAGTTCTCCTACCGGCGCATAGAGGCGCAGGCGTCGGCCTCGGTCGGTTACCGCATATTGAAAGGGCTCCGCCATGCCGTAGATCATCTGGTATTCCCATGCATCAGACGGCAATTCGAGCGCCTCGGCTACCGCTTCGATGACAGCCAGACTGCGAAGATTGTGCGTGCCGAATGCGGGCCGCACAATATGACTGTGCTCCAGCAGGAGACGAACGAGAAACTCGTAGTTCACATCGGTGTGCGCTTTCTGTTCGAAGAGCGGTAGCGGCCATCCGCGCTGGCGATACCGAATCGCATCCGAATCCCAATAGGCGCCCTTCACCAGCCGGATGGTGATCGGCGCTTGCCGCTCCGTCACCCATGCCAAGAGCCTCCGCACGTCCTCCTGCGTATCGGTCCGGTAGGCCTGCAACGCAATCCCCGCATGGGGAAAGGTCCGGTAGGGCTCCTCGGAAAATAATCGCATAAAAGTGGTGAGAATCAGGTCTTTCGTATCCGCTTGCTCCATATCGAACACGATCGAAGCAGGAGGAGTGCCGGCCAGATCCAAAAGCGGTCGCAAGCGTAGCGCAAGCGCGCGATAGCTGCCTTCCGGATCGATCGAATCAAGTTGCGAATAGAGCGCCGACATCTTGATGGACAATTGCACTCGAGGGAACAGCCCCAGATGATCCCGTTCAAGCAGAGGTGAGGAGGGCCAGGTCGGACAGACGTCTCCCAGCCTGTGCAAGGCCGCCAGGCATCGATCACGATAGGCATCTGCTTCCCGCTCACTCACACTGGCTTCGCCCAGCAGGTCCACCGAAAATGCCCGGCCGTCATCCCATAACTTACGAAGGGTCGGCACAGCCTGCTCAATTGACGCGCCGGCGATAAAGCTGGCCGCCATTTGTTCCACCTGATGCCGGATGGCCTTTCCACTGAGCGCCGCGACGAGCTTGGTGGAGGCGAGGGCTTTGAGTCCCCACTGCGCGCCGAATATGTTGGCGCTCATGTCGCCAAAGTATTCCCCGGCGAGGCGTACGACCTGCGCATCATCCTGCAACGATGGCAAGACATCGATAAAACGAAAAAGCTGCGCCTTGAATGCAGGATCTTTCATCGCCAAGTTGATGGCCGCCTGCGACCACCAACGGGAATCAAACAGACCAGGCGCCCGGCCGCCGGAACGACGCGCCAAATCTTCTCCAATTGCACGGATACGAGGTTCGAGCAGGGCGGTATCGAGAGTCATCGTGTCCCCCGCAGGCGTCAGCCAAGAGCTCTTTTCTGCAGTATACACCGCCCCGCAGAACTTGAATATTTGAGGACGATTGCCTGCGGAAGTAAAGCGTGCGGGCGAGTAGCCTAACCAGCCGTCGTCGTGAACGTCTCGCGACGGCATCCATGAATTGTCCGGGCCCAATCCTCGCGAGTAGTGGGAACGATGTGACCTCCTCCCGGCGAGTGATCTCTTTATGACGCCCGACTCATCGGCCGTTGTGTCATCTCACGACACTTCTGCGCTTGAAAATCCGCCTGCCGCTCGGGTAGCATGCGCCGTTTGCCTTGACCTACAACATTTGCATGGCGGCGCGCGGTGACCATGAGTTGCGCACACAATTCGAAGGAGCTCGATGGCCGACTCGTCTGCGCAACCCGTCTGTTGGGGCACCGTCGCCCTCTTCTCCTTGCTGACCTTATTAACCTTCATCGGCGTGCCGCTGTTCGCTTACTTGTATGACTATACCCGCCTGGATTGGATCCTCCTCGGCGTCCTGTATGTCGTGACGGGGATGGGGATCACGGTGGGCTACCATCGCATGATGACCCACCGCAGCTTCGAAAGCCGTCCGTGGGTCAAGATCTGTCTCTTGATCATGGGCGGGTGGGCCATACAAAATTCCGCCTTGATCTGGTGCGCCGACCATATCCGTCATCATGCGCATACCGATGAAGACGCCGATCCGTACAATGCGACGAAGGGATTTTGGCACAGCCATGTCGGGTGGTTGTTCCTCAAGACGCCCTATCGTGATGATCGGTTTGCGGCAAAATTGCGCGCCGATCCTGTGGTCGGGTGGCAACATCGGTATTATTGGGTGATCGTGGCCTCAGGCCTGTTGCTGCCGTTTGCGGTCGGATATCTGAACAGTGGCTTCACCGGCGGAGTGGGTTGTTTCCTGCTGGCCGGAGTGCTTCGCACCGTGCTGGTATTGAACTCCACGTTTACGATCAATTCACTCTGCCACATCTTCGGCAGTCAGCCGCACGGCCGTCAGGACAGCAGCCGAGACAGCTGGTGGATCTCGTTCTTCAGTTTTGGAGAGGGGTATCACAACTATCACCATACCTATTCGCGCGACTATCGCAATGGTTCGAAGTGGTATAACTTTGACCCGTCCAAATGGTTGATCTATATGCTCTCGCTTTGGGGGTGGACCTATAACCTCCATCGGGAACGCACGTAACAGGATGTTTGGAACCCGCCGCGTTGTTCTCATGTCGCTCCGCCCACCCCGGCACAGGTCTGGCGGGTCTCATGTTGTTAGGAGACGATCAGTTCTCAAAGATCAATCAATCATTCCTCAAGCCTGCGAATTCTGCGGCAGCGATCTGACGTTCTCTGTCTAATCGCAGACTGCGTCTACAGGCCCATTTCTTTTCGGCGACTCGATAGCTTAAGATGGCCGTGAGCCCGCGAATTCCATCCGGAACCGTGAGGTGGAGGAGGCACGACTATGGCAGATGAACAAGGCGGCGCACCGCAGCCGGAAGACGCAGCCGCCAAACCCAATATCATTCCCGGCGTCAAATACGTGATTGCAATCAGCAGCGGCAAGGGCGGAGTGGGCAAATCCACAGTGGCCGTCAACTTGGCCGTCGCCTTGAGTCTGAACGGCGCCAAGGTCGGATTGCTCGATGCTGACATCTATGGCCCCAACATACCCATGATGATGGGTGTCGAGAAAGCGCCCGAACAACAAGAGGGCAAAATTACCCCGGCCGAAAGTCATGGAGTCAAACTCATCTCCATGGGATTTTTTGTTCCGGAAGATACGGCGGTGGTGTGGCGCGGTCCGATGGTCCACACGGCGATTCAACAACTGTTTCGAGACGTTCTATGGGGGGAATTGGATTACCTCCTGATCGACCTTCCTCCTGGAACCGGCGACGCGCAATTGACCCTGACTCAGTTGGTGTCCTTGGCGGGCGCTGTGACTGTCACCACCCCACAGGAAGTGGCGCTCCACGACGTGCGCAAAGGCATGATGATGTTCCAGAAGGTCAATGTGCCATTGCTTGGCATCATTGAAAACATGAGCTTTTACGTGTGTGGCCACTGCGGGGAACGCACTGAGATTTTCTCCCATGGCGGTGGGGAACGGGCCGCGGAAAAACTCGGCATTCCCTTCCTCGGACGGATTCCCATCGATCCAGCCATTCGCGTCGGCGGGGATACGGGTAACCCGATCGTGATCACCACACCGGATTCCCCGCAAGCCAAGGCATTTCGCGAGATTGCCGCGAAACTCGCCGCCGCGCTTCAAACGGGCGAGGCAGGGGCGGCAAAGAGTCGCATTGAAAGTCTCTTGCAAAAGATAAAGCGGCCCGCACCCGGCAATTGACTAGAAACCGGACAGAGCCCGCATCGCGCAGTCAGGGAGGACGTATGGGCGAGTTGATCAGAATCGCAGGAACGACGGACATAAAACCCGGCAGCGGCATGGTGGCGGAAGTCAACGACAAGACCATCGCGGTCTTCAATGTTGACGGCGCATTTTTCGCCATCGATAACACCTGTGTTCATCGCGGCGGTCCGCTGGGTGAAGGTGAGGTCGAGGGCGATATCGTGACCTGCCCCTGGCATAACTGGCAGTTCAGCGTGAAAACCGGCGGCTGCGTGAATAATCCCTCGGCGAAGGTGACCTCGTACGAAGTGACCGTCGAGGGTACCGATATTAAAGTCCGGCTGTAATCCTAAATCCAGTTCGTACCCTGTCGCTCGTCCCGGAATCGAACGAAGGGTTTCGACGCAGCAGTGAATGGAGGCACCTATGGTTGAGAACACACTAACGCCAAAGCACATCGAAATCGCCGAAACGTTCGTACGCCTTTATGTCTTTTTGACGCAATACATCGACCGCTGTGAAGATGAAGCCGCGCGTAAAGACTATCCCGAAGCCGAGCTTCAGAAACACCTCACGACCACCCGTGCCAAGATGATGGATATCCTCAAGGTGAATCCCGTCGTCCAGGGTAAGGTGGAAAAGGAATGCGAGAGGATCCTGACCCTTGGTGCAAAGTGCCTGATGGGAGGAACCGAGAAAGTCGCCGCACTCGACGTGTTGGGGGCGGAGCGGGTCATCCTCAAGAATAAGACTATCGCATTGAGTGATCTCTTGGCCATCTATCGCGCGTTGTAGAGCTCATGCCAGATCCGGCTGGAGAGAAACATCAACTCGCCGGCTTCGATGCTCAGGAACGAGGCTTCAACCGTCCTGTCGAATTCATCCGGACCGCCGCCGGCTATCATGCCACGTTACGTTATGAAGCGACGCGCATCGTTACTCCGGATGCCGGCACGCCTGCAGAGGCCCTGAAGCAGTTGATCCTGATCTTGCAGGAAGCGGGCTATACCCAGCTGCGTAGCCAACAAAGTTACCGAGACGGCGTTTACTTAGGTTCTCAGGAACTCTGGGTGGAATATCCGGACCGTTCCGCCGCACCGGAGGTTGGAATCTTTGGGCTGCTGAAGAAATGGTTCGGACGCGCGCATGCCTGAGGAAGCCGCAACATAGAGTCTCGGACCAGGGCGTCTCCATCGCATTGACTCTCCTTTCCCCTACGCCTATAGTCTCGGAGGAACTGCAGCATCACGCGATCACATCGCGATTTCCCGGGAACCGACCATCATGTGGGCTCTCATTCTGCCTCTTAGCTTCGTCGCGCTGCTCTTGCCGGCGTCGACAGAAGCGAAGGTCTATCGGTGCGAAGGAGCCGGCGGAACCACTATTCTGACGGACCAGCCAAAAGGAAAACGCGGTTGCGTGGTGATGAACACGACCTCGCCGTCGCCGCCCGGCGGCTACACCCCACCAGAGGATCCCATACAGCCGGTTCAAACTGACCTACCGGCTGCCGCCATGCCTCCATCCACATCACTGATGCAGCCGCGTCAACCCATTCCAAGCGATCAGTCCATTTCGGGCGATCAGCCCATTTCGCCACCTCAGGCATCAGCGGACCCCCAGGCTCCGGCAGCCCCCGAAGCGCAACATTGCTCGCCGCGAGTAAACCCGCTCAATCCATTTGCAGGACTCAATTGCTCGCCGGCCCCAGCCAACGATACAGGCGAGAGCAAAAACCCTTAGTCCTCACTAGGCATGACAGCTCTCGCGCTTGATTGACTCTCCTGCGGTCCCTTCATATAATGCAAAATCTAACCGTTTAAGCTGATTCGACAAGCACTTATGCATTTTCTCTCCGCTTCATTTTTATCCTGGCGCGCACAGGATCTTCGAGCTGGATTCAAGCACGCCTTCGCCGTTCGCCCGGAACAACAGGACTTCACGACGGCGGACCTCGCCTTGCTCGATCGCGTCGCCCGGGCCATTGTCACGCGTGGCATGGCGACGCCGGCCACGCTGTTTCTTGACTCCATGGGTCCGATGAATTTTCTCGGCAGCCAAGCGCTGCATTTTCTCACGCCTATCATTGAGTGCGCCCTCAGCGGAACCGAGCTCGCGCAGATTGCCCTTTTACTGGAGCGGCGCGATTCTATTGCCCGTCTTGTCGCCCTCATCGACGCACAATCGGCTCCTCCACCTGGAGCCTCGGCTCGATGACAGTATCTCACGTCTCCGACAGGCCACGGATCGGCCGACCATTGAACGTCATCGTCGCCACCGACTGCGGCAGCACCACGACAAAGGCCATCTTGATCGAAAAGGTCGGAGACGAGTATCGCCAAACCTATCGGGGCGAAGCGCCGACGACTGTCGAAGCGCCGTTCGAAGATGTCACCCGCGGTGTGCTCAACGCCATCGCTGAAATCGAGGAGCTGTCCGGACGGACTATTCTGGATGGCGACCACATCATCACCCCCAATAAGGCGGCGCAGGGCGAGCCGAACACCGGCGTGGACATCTACGTCTCCACCAGCAGCGCCGGCGGGGGGCTGCAGATGATGGTCACCGGTGTGGTGCAAAACATGACGGGTGAAAGCGCCCAACGAGCCGCGCTAGGCGCAGGCGCGATCGTCATCGACGTGCTGGCCTCCAACGATGGACGGCTGCCCTACGAAAAAATCGAACGGATTCGCACCATGCGGCCCGACATGATCTTGATGTCCGGTGGAACCGACGGAGGCGCCGTGACCCATGTGGTGGAAATGGCGGAATACATTTCGGCCGCGGAGCCGCGACCACGCTTCGGCAGCACCTACCGCCTCCCCCTCGTGTTTGCCGGAAACAAAGACGCCCGACCGCAAATCAAAACGATTCTGGGCGAGAAGACCGCGTTGGAATTCGCGGACAACATCAGGCCGGTGCTCGAGCGAGAAAATCTGACGCCCGCGCGCAACAAGATTCACGATCTATTTCTCGAACACGTCATGCAGCAGGCGCCGGGTTACAAAAAACTCATCGATATGGCCGGTGCGCCCATCATGCCGACCCCGGCGGCGGTCGGCGTCATCATGGAGAAGATCGCCAAACGCGAAGGCATCAACCTGATCGGCGTCGACATCGGCGGCGCCACCACCGACGTCTTCTCGGTCTTCAACGGTATGTTCAACCGCACGGTGAGCGCCAACCTCGGCATGTCTTACAGCATCTCCAACGTGCTGGCGGAAGCCGGCCTCGACAACATCATGCGCTGGGTGCCCTTCACGATCGATGAACAAACGCTGCGCAATCGGATCAAGAACAAGATGGTGCGGCCCACGACCATCCCGCAATCCCTCGACGAACTGCAAATCGAGCAGGCCATCGCGCGCGAGGCCTTGCGGTTGGCGTTGATTCACCATACCTCTCTCGCTACGGGGCTCAAAGGCGTCCAGCAGGAGCGCACCATTTCCGATGTGTTCGAACAGCGCACGTCCGGCAAGACCCTCATCGACATGTTGAAATTGGATCTGATCGTCGGCAGCGGCGGCATCTTGTCGCATGCGCCGCGCCGCATTCAATCCATGCTGATGATGGTCGACGCCTATGAGCCGCTCGGCGTCACGACGCTGTCGGTCGACAGCATTTTCATGATGCCCCATCTGGGCGTCCTCTCCACCGTCAATGAACAGGCCGCCACCGACGTCTTCGTGCGCGATTGCATGGTCTACCTGGGTACCTGCATCGCCCCGATCGGACAGGGCAGGGACGGAGAGCGCTGTACGGACTATGAAATCGCGCTGCCCGACGGACGCATCGAGAAAGGGACACTGAACTTCGGCGACCTCAAGCTATTTACTCTGACTCGAGAACAGCAGGCTCAGGTCACGCTTCAACCGATCAAACAGATTGATCTGGGCAAGGGTCCCGGGCAATCCTTGACCAGGACCGTCCAGGGCGGCGTCGTCGGCCTGATGCTCGACGGGCGGGGTCGTCCGCTGCAAATTCCGAGCGATCAGGCGGCGCGAGCTGCAACCCTCATGCGATGGTACAAGGCGGTCGGATTGTATCCCACTGGGAGATGATGGGTTGCGGGTGGTAGATGTTCGTCATTTTGGAGGTGACTCAAAACTCTGTGCAGCGAGGCCGCAAGAGGCGAGAGTCCCGGGTCGTATCCTTGGCGGTACGGAAGGAACTTGAGCAACTGAGAACGAAGCTGCAGGGCGTTTTCAGCAATCGGTGATTTATGGCACATTCCTATACGCCCGGCCTCACGGTCGCCGAACGGACCACCGTTCGGCGTAGACGCATCTTGCCCTTACCCGGAACGGTCCTGGTGAAGGTGGGGGACATGGTGCATGCGGATACGGTCGTCGCGCGCGCAGAATTACCCGGCAAGGTCATTCCGCTGAACCTCGCCAACCAGCTGGGCATTTCCCCGGACGAGATCAAGGACTACCTCATCAAGAAAGAACAAGACGCCGTACAAAAAGACGACGTGCTCGCCGAAAACAAACCCTTCATCAAATGGTTTAAGACTGAAGTCCGCTCGCCGATCACGGGTAGGGTGGAATCGATTTCTACCATTACCGGTCAGATCCTGCTACGGGAGCCTCCCAGGGTGCTTGAACTTCGCGGCTATATCGACGGCACTATTGCCGAGGTGCAGCCGGAGCAGGGCGTCACCGTTGAGGTTGGTTGTAGCTTGGTGCAAGGCATTTTCGGCATAGGCGGAGAGGTCAGCGGTGAATTAATCATGGGGGTGACGGCCCCGGACCAACCCTTACTGCCAGAGCAGCTGACACCATCCATGAAGGGAAAGATTGTGGTTGGAGGGGCTTTTCTGTCTGCCGCGACACTCGCACGCGCCAAAGAGATTGAGGTCGCCGGCTTGGTCGTTGGCGGCATTCACGACAAAGACCTGCGAACACTCCTCGGGTATGACCTTGGCGTAGCCATTACCGGCGCGGAGCAGGTAGGATTTACCTTGATTCTCACAGAAGGCTTCGGGACCATCCCGATGGCTCCCAAAACCTTTTCCTTGCTGTCTGCCCATGCTGGACACAAAGCGTCTATTTCAGGCGCCACCCAAATCCGCGCCGGCGTCATTCGCCCGGAGATCATCATTCCTCAGACCTCACAGTCCGCCGGCTCCAGACCGGATCCTGTCGAACGCGAGGGGATTCAACTCGGTGATCCGGTGCGAATCATTCGCGATCCACTGTTCGGCAAAATCGGAGCCGTGTCCGGCTTGCCACCGGAACTCAGAGCGATCCCGACCGAGAGCGAAGTCCGAGTCCTCGAAGTGCGTTTTCCCGATGGGACAAAGACCGTGGTCCCCCGCACCAACATCGAAGTGATCGAAGGAGCCTGAGCCGCATGCCCTCTCTTCTGCGCATGGCGCTTGTCCTCACCGCTCTATTGACACTTGCGCCGCGGCTCCTTTGTGCCCAGGCAATCCTGCCCCCTCCGCAACAGCTACAGGTATTCGATACGCCCAGCGACGGGGGAGGCAGCCTCACCGCCACCTGGGCTGCTATTCCTTCCGAGAGTGCCACGGACAAATATCAGGTGTTGATGCACGAAGGAGGAGCGCCTCCAGCCCCCACGGGATGGAAGGTGGTCGCCGAATTTCCCGCCAACAGTCACTACGTCCGCGAAACGAAGGCCGCTTGGTGGACGAGGCCAGGGACGCCGGGCGATCACGTCTATCTTATCAAGCACGGCAAGGGCATCGAATTAAAGCCGGGCCAGTCATATGCCGTGACCGTAGCGGCTGTGACCGGTCAGGAGCGGTCTATCGCCCAGCCGGTCCTAGCATCGACGGAACCGAACTGGATGAATTGGAATCAACTGAACAATCTCATGCTGGCACTCCTGTTCGGCGGGGTAGTGTTTTACGCCATCAATCTAGCGAAACGAAAAGACATCTTTCTGCGACGCATTCCCGGCCTCGATGCCGTCGATGAAGCGATCGGTCGCGCCACGGAATTGGGCAAACCGGTGCTCTACATGACCGGGGCGCACGATATGAACGACCCCGCAACGATTGCTGCCGCGATCATTCTGGGCCGCGTGGCCAAAAAGGCCGCCTCCTACGAAACGGAATTGCTGGTCCCGCATCGCGAACCCATCACCATGGCCGTCTGTCAGGAGATTACGAAGCAAGCCTATATGGAAGCGGGCAAGCCGGATCTGTTCAAGGACGACGCCAACTTTTTCATTACCAGCGACCAATTCAGTTACACCGCCGCCGTGGACGGGATCATGCTCCGCCGAAAACCGGCGGCGAATTTTTTCATGGGCTCGTACTTTGCGGAATCGCTTTTACTGACTGAAACCGGCGCGAGCACGGGGGCCATTCAAATCGCGGGAACCGACTCCGACCATCAGCTCCCGTTCTTCGTCACCACCTGCGACTACACCCTCATCGGCGAAGAGCTCTATGCCGCCAGCGCCTATCTCTCGAAAGAGCCGATCCAGGTCGGCACCCTGCGCGGACAAGACCTTGGCAAGGCCTTCATCCTAGGCGTCATCGGCGTAGGGACAGTAGTCGCCACCATCGCCGTCGTCACCGGCGCCGCCTGGCCGCAACTTCTCCTCGACCTCTTCAAGGATCTGAAATGATTTTTCTTCGCCGGCAGTTGCCGCTGCTCATTACGATGGTGACCGGATTAGTCATGGCCGCGCAATACTACGTGCCCCACCCGGCTTCAGAGCAACTCCTCACCACCGTCACCAAATGGCTCCAGATCATCGGTGGGTTCGCGCTCGTTCTTGGCATTACCAGCCTGTTCCATGTGCATGCCGCGAAAATCCGGCGCAAGGAAGCGGGCTGGGGGTACAGCCTGGTGCTCTATGCCGGCATGCTCGGCACCACCGTGGTGGGGCTTTGGAACGGCGGGAAAGAAAGTATCGAGGGAGCCATGACGTCGTTCGGCTGGGTCTACTCCTATACCCTCGTGCCGCTGCAAGGCACCATGTTCGCCATTCTGGCGTTCTTCATCGCCTCTGCGGCTTATCGCTCGTTTCGCGCCCGCAGCCGGGAAGCCGCCGTGTTATTGATCGCCGCGGTGATCGTCATGATGGGCCGGGTTCCGCTGGGTGAATACCTCCTGCCCATCAGCGGCGACTTATCGAGTTGGATTTTGAATGTGTTGAACGCGTCCGTCCGGCGCGCCATTTTGATCGGAGTCAGCCTGGGGGCCGTGGCCCTCTCGTTCAAGATCATCTTCGGCGTGGAACGGTCGTACCTGGGCGGCGGCAAGGAATAGTCCGATGAGTTTCGCTGAGCGCATGTTACGGATCGACCGGCGGATCATCTTTCTGGTGATCGGGCTTTGCACGCTGTTCCCCCTGTTATTTCCGGTGGGATTGCCCATCCGGATTTCATCTGAGGTTCGGGGCGTCTACGACTACATCGACAATTTGCCTGAAGGGTCCGTCTTTCTACTGTCCCTGGATTTCGACCCAGCCTCGAAACCTGAGCTTTATCCCCAGGCCATCGCGATTTTACGCCATGCTTTCCACAAGAACTTGCGAGTCGTCGCCATGACGCTGTGGGTATCCGGAACTGGGCTGGCCGACCAGATCGTGTCCCAAACCGCCAAGGAGGCAGGCAAGGAAAACGGCAAGGACTACGTATTCCTGGGCTGGAGCCCAGGCGGCAGCGCCGTTATTTTGAATATGGGGCAAGACTTGTACAATGCGTTCCCAACCGACTATGGGAACAGGTCCACGAAAGGCCTTCCCGTCCTGGCCGGCGTGCAGAGCCTACGGGATGTGACCTATGCCGTGAGTCTCGGCGCGGGCAATCCAGGAGTCGAAGCCTGGTACGTCTTCGGCAAGGACAAGTATAAGTTCGAACTTGGCGGCGGCTGTACCGGCGTCATGGCGCCTGGCCTCTATCCGTTGTTGCGGAGCGGGCAGATCAACGGACTGATCGGCGGCCTGCGCGGGGCGGCAGAGTATGAAACGCTCATTGGCCAGAAGGGCAAGGCCGTCGCCGGAATGGACGCCCAATCGGCCACCCACCTCGCCATTATCGTGCTCGTGACGATTTGCAATATTTTTTACTTTACGGTGCGGCGGCAACAGCGCCGGCAGGAACAGATGGGATCGTAGGCGCTATGGATCTTCCGTTTGAAGTCATACTCGGCGGGTGGCTCGCCACAGGATTGACTCTCTTCATCCTGTCGTTCCTGTATGAGGACAATCCGTTGTTTAAACTCGCCGAGCATCTATACGTCGGCGTCTCGCTAGGCTACACGATCGTCAAAACCTATGACACGGTTGTCATGACCCTGATCCTGCGTCCCATCCTCGACAAGGGAGAATGGTCGTTGCTGATTCCTGTCGCCATCGGTACCCTGATGTTGACGCGATATGTCCCCAAAGCCGCCTGGCTCTCGCGTTATGCCTTTTCCTTCATTGTCGGCGTCGGAGCAGGGCTGGCGATTCCCCGGACGATCTCCTCGTTCATTTTGAAACAAATTGAGGATACGGTTCGTCCGCTGCTGACCATTGTGCCGGGGGAGGGCGTCACCTTCACCTATTCACTGCTGAACCCTGCCAGCAATTTGAATGGAATCATCATCCTGATCGGCGTGGTGTCGGTTCTCTTCTACTTCTTTTTCTCGGTTGAACATTCCGGCCCAGGGAAAATGGTCGCACGGGCGGGGATCGTGTTTTTGATGATCTCGTTCGGAGCGGCCTTCGGCTACACCGTCATGGCCCGCATGTCCCTCCTGATCGGCCGGCTCACGGACCTGATTGAATTCTCCGACGCCTCCTACAGCCGTCCCACGCTCTGGCTCACGCTGCTCACCATCGCCACACTGTTTCTATTGAGCCGACGCGGCGGCGCCCATCCGCCGGAACGCTAGTCCAGCCTAGACCGCTGGCATGAAACCCGTTTCCGGCAATGTCTTCGGAAGGTTCAAAATTTGGTCCGGCAAGGCCGCAGCGAATGTAGAACTGAGGCGTACCCTTCTTACCTCCCGTTCGCGCCTGCTGAGACAGGCTCTTTTCCGTGGCGGTACGTTGCGCCCTAATGACGGGTAAACAAAGCGGGGCGGCTTTTTCAATATCCTGTTACCAGTTGCACAGCGGAAGTTGGCTTCGTTAGAATGCCCCTCATTATGGAATCAACCACGACCATCGCCGCCAAAGATCCCGCGCAGTATCCGCTGCTACGCAACCTTCAATTTTCACCGATCAAGGAAGGGGAAGAGCAGTACGTCGTGCTCTGGGACCCGACCGGCTTGAGCAAGGAACGACTGGTCCTGCCGTTGAATTATTTTTTCATCGTGCAGCATCTGGACGGCGAACATACCCTGCAGGACATCGGCGCCATCTATCTGAAACGGTTCGGCGAATTCCTCATGCCGAATAAAGTCGAGCAATTGCTCGCCGATCTGAATACCAAATTATTCTTGGAGGGGGAGCGGACCGAACAGGCCAAACAACAGGCCCTGGAGACCTATCGCCAAGCCCCTTCTAGGCCTCCTCAGTTTGCCGGCCGGAGTTATGAAGCCGACGCCGCCAAGCTTCGCGCCCAGATCAAGGGGTTCTTTACCTCGAAGGAAGGACCGGAGATCAAAGCGTCCGAACATGCGGGCAAACCCATCAAGGGCCTTGTCGCACCGACCTACGAACTCAAGCATGCGGGTCCGATCTATGCCTGGGCTTATAAGGAGCTGCAGGAAGCTCAGCAACCGGACCTGTACGTCCTTATCGGCACCGCCCATTCCGGGCTGGAACAATTGGTCACTGTGACCGACAAAGACTTCGAAACCCCCCTGGGAATCGTCAAGGTTGAACGAAGCATCACCGATCAGCTGCGCGAGCAGATTCCTTCCGCCTTCACCGAAGAACTGGCACACCAAAATGAACATGCATTGGAATTTCAGCTGCCATTCCTGCAGGAGAGCCTCGGCCAAGAGAAGCCCTTCACGATTGTCCCGATCCTTACCTCGTTTTCAGCGGATAGCCTGCGCGATCCGCAAATCCGGGCACAGGTCGAGACGTTTCTTCAGACATTGAAAGAGGCGTTGTCCGCGTCCGGCAAACAATATTGCGTCCTCGTTGGAGCGGAACTGGCCCATATCGGTATGCGCTACGGCGATTCGGCTCCCCCGACCGATTTTTCGTTTCACCGTTGCATGCAAACCGATCTCGAAATGCTCAAACATGTCGAGAACCGCGACCCGGAAGAATTCGCCAAATTCATTCAAAAAGAAAGCGATCAGCGTCGTATCTCCGGCTTCTCACCGATCTACTCGTTGCTGCGTTTGATTCAGGCCGAAACCGGGCAGGTGTTACGTTACGACCGCGGCATTACCGATCAGTACAATTCGACGGTGACATATGCCAGCATGGCCTTCTTCTGAACAGAACGGTGAAAACGACCGCCACCGTCGTTCTCGCGTCACTCAGCTCGCTCAACGTAGCGCAAGGCTACGCCTCGCTCCTTCGCTAGCTACGGCCTAGGTGGACAGTCGTTTTGACCGTTCTGCGGGTAGCCTGCTGAAACAAGTTCCCAACCTCGTTCTTCCCTCGAAACCATCTTCAACGTAGCCCCATGGGAAAAGAGCCTGTCCCGGCAGGCTCAGGGTCAGTGGGTAAGAATGTCACGCTTCCGGTGGTGTCGTCGGCTGCGGCCTCCTTGGACGCCTGTTTGAGCAGCCTACATATGAAAGCCGGCGTCGTTCTCGCTTCGTTCAGAGCCTCAACGTACTAATCAGTACGCCTCGGCCCTTCACTCGCTGCGGCCTTGCCAAACGGTCGTTTTGATCGTCCGCAGGCAGGCTGTTGAAACAGCACCCACCTTCGTTCTCGACTCATCAAAATTCTCAACGTACCTCAAAGGGTACGCCTCCGGTTTTGTCTTCCCTGCGGCCTCGGTAGACGGCTTTTTGAGCAGCCTGCGCAAATCACCACAGACATTGCCGGCGTCGTTCGCTCCTCAACAAAACCATCGTTAGTCACTCTCATCTCGTCTCGTCAGAAGAACCTTCACAAAGTACATTTCACATCTTACGGTTGACCTCTCACGCTCCACCGGACATGTCGCAGGAGGATCAAAAAGTCCGCCCAGCGCGGCCGCAGCGAGGCGCACGGGGCGAGGAATAACGAGCGCCATGTTTGTGCGCGCCCGCGAGCCGGTGAGCGGGCAGTGTCTTAAGCAAAGTGTAGCTTGTTCACTACGTTGAGGATCGGAGCGATGCGAGAACGAAGCTGGGGGGCTTTTTCACCCTCCTGCTAATAGGCGGGAACGCCGCCGGCCGGGTCAGTATATCTGGTAGGCGTAGTGAAGTGATCCCAAGTCGTGACGACACCTGCTTCAAAGTACACACGAAAGTCGGCAGTGACGCAGGCATCTCTTCCGATGGGCGGGTAGAGCCACACCTGCACACGTCTGCCTTGATCTTGTATCTCAGTCTTACAGACCGGCGCTCCGAGGGCAAGATACACCTGGTCTTGATTCATGCCTCGGATGATGGTTCCGCGGTCGATCGTCCGCCGCACGTCCTCTGGGTAGGACGGATACTGGTCTCTCATGAGGCGATGGCGCTCCGTGTCACACCCCGATAAGCTTATGGCTAGCAGGAGAAGACTATGGAAAAGGACCCGTTGAAGCCACACCAACGAAGCGCTTCCGAGGAGAGGGCTCATAGCACCTGCTCCGGCAATTGCCCGCAGAACAACTCGACCGTTTTTTGAAACAGGAAGAGGGCCGTGTCCTGAGGAGAGGCCGCAAGGGCGGCATTGGCAGCCTCTTCAATGTCGGAACGGCAAATCTGAAAACGACGAACAACGTAGAGCGCGTCGTCTAAATCAAGTTCAATGCCGCGACGAAGTTTCGCGATCACGTAATCCACCGGCGCCAAAAGGCGGATGCGGAGATTCGGACGAGATAGGAGGTCTGTGGCGCGGTCTCGATACCCAGGCGGCATCGCCACAATAGACCATCCAGAAATGTTCTGCTTCAGATCCGCCGGCACACCTTCAGCAGAAAGAAACGCGACAGGCGGATGGAGCGGACCAGTAAGTTCGCCGTCCACATCGTTCGTCTAGCGTTCACGAAATCCATAATATTGCAACGCAAGGGTGCCGCCGGGGAGCAAGTCGATCGGTTGACCGGTGGTCTGGACGAATTGCTCCAGAAGGAGAATTGGGCGTTCACCGGTGATGGTAGGCAAATTGTAGCGCCTCGGCAAAAGTCCGATAGTCCCGAAAATCGATCGGGCCCGAATCATCGGGAAGCGGCCTACGGTTGAACAAAAATGTAATCAGGCGACGATAGTGCGCGTACCAGCGGCAGGCATTCAGATAGACCGCCTCAAATTCCCCGTCATCTCGCCATAGCGACCAATCGGGCTGGTCATTCACGATGATTTCCAGCCAGAGAATGCGGCGTCCACGAGGGGTACCGAGGGCCTCTGCGACAGAGTCAGTATTCAGATAGGCAGGAAGCAACTTAAATGACGTGGACGATCCATTCGACGGAACAAACATGTTCTGGAGTCTAGCATAGCGAACAACGAGGGTCAGGACCTATCACCACCCTGCGGCTATTCCTTGACCGTCACCTTCATGCGGATCGGCTCCAGCGGATTGTCGCGCTCGTCGCAAGGCAGCTTCGCGATCATGTCGATGATTTCGATCCCCCGGATGATTTCCCCGAAAATCGAATAACGACGGTCGAGCCCGCCGTTATCCTGCAGCGAGATGAAAAACTGCGAGCCGTTGTCGTTGAAGTCGCGGGTGCTGTTGCCGTCCCGCGGCATCTTCGCCATGGAGATGGCGCCGCGCTTATGCGGACGGTCGTTGGGCTCGGGATTGAGAAAGAAGCCTGGGCCACCGGTCCCGTGCGACATCCGGTCGGGTGTCTTGCTCAGCGGATCGCCGCCCTGGATGATGAAGCCTGGCACGACCCGGTGAAACGTGGTGTCGTCAAAGAAGCCCATCTTCGCCAGGTTGATGAAATTCTCCACATGACGCGGCGCATCGTCCGGGTAGAACTTTATTCTGATTTCCCCGAACTTGGTGGTAATCGTGGCACGCGGATCTTTTTTCTGAAATTGCATAGTCATGGGGCAAATCTAACAGGGAGGGGATTCCAACGGCAAGAGGCCAGAACGGCCAACGAGCACGAAGCGAACCGGCGCGCCCCACGAGAACCCTTCACTATGGGGAGGGGAGGACAGATCATAGGATTGTCGCTCTCCCGGCAAGAGAGTATCCTTTCGGCGGTCACCGGCCCGAAGGAGAAGTGAGGAGGATTCTATGCCTGAACAAGCGGTTCTCAATGTCGATCTGGCGGATGTCTGGGAGGAACGCGGCCGGAAAAAGTTCATCCGGACGATAGCCTGGGGCGACGAAGTCACCGTGTTGAAACAACTCAGCACGCACCTCGAAGTCGGCATCACCGTGTTCCGCCAAAAGCCCGACGGCAGCATCCTTCCCGAGTCCATCACCGGCTATATCGAACCAGCTAAATCTTCCGGCATCAAAGTCGCCGAGCTGGTCAAGCCCGTCTCAGACAATCGCGTCTTGAAGGTGAATTTCGTCGATGTGCAGCAGGGCGACGGCTCAGTGATCGAAACGCCGGACGGGAAAATTATCCTGGTCGACGGGGGTGACAATCAAATGTTCGCGCGGTACCTGGCGGGACGATTTCGCGACACCAGCGCGCAGAGCCCCAAGGATGTCGAATGCATCGTGGTCACGCATGGGGATGCCGACCATTTCGCCGGCCTCAGCGAGATTCTCAAATCGGAAACGAACAAGGTGAAGCGTAAACGCCTCTTCATGCAACCCAAGCGGGTCTATCACAACGGAATCGTGAAGCGTCCCAGCAAAATGAACAACAAAACCGTTCCCGACACGAAGCTGCTGGGGCCGACCAAGACCGTGGGGGGCCAACTCTACATCACGGGACTGGAGGACGATCTGCTCACCGTCGCGGACAGCGAGATGAACGAGCCGTTCCGCGAATGGAAAGACACATTGAACACTTACAACAGCCGCAGCCCGGTCTCATTTCGGCGCCTCCAACTTGGAGATACGCAGGCCTTCGATTTTCTTAACCACGACGATTTACACATCGATGTACTGGGACCAATCACCGCAGAGGTTGATGGAAAACCGGCGCTGCGGTTTCTGGGTGAACCGCCCAAAGGCCCGCGCATCGGCCACGACTCCCTGAACGACAGCGATGAGGGTTTCACCGGCCATTCCGCCTCCCATACCATCAACGGACACTCCATCGTCCTCCGGCTGAGTTACGGCGGCTTCAGCTTTTTGTTTTCAGGCGATCTCAACGATGAAGCCAGCCGCTTCCTGGCCCGCGAGCACAACAAGGGCAGCCTTAACCTACGATCCGAAGTGTTCAAGGTACCCCACCATGGATCGGCCGATTTCTCCGGCGCGTTCCTTCAGGTCGTGTCGCCCATCGTGAGCGTGGTGTCGAGCGGGGACGAAAGCGCGCGAAAAGAATACATCCATCCGCGAGCCACCCTCATGGGAGCCTTGGGCAAATGGTCGCGAGTGCCTGAGCCACTCATTTTTGTGACCGAGTTGGTCGCGTTCTTTAAAACAGAAGGCCCGTGTCGCCTGCAGGACGACAAGGCCGCCAAAAAGCGTGGGCCGTTCTATGGATTCAGCCGCACCGCCTATGGCCTCGTGAAAACACGCACCGACGGCACGCGCCTTTTCGTCTATACGGATAGCGGCAATATCCAGATGAAAGAGGCGTATGCCTATGCCCTCGATACCTCGGGGGTGCCGCAACCAGCCGAGGTGATTCGCGCATGATCGAGTGGAAACGATTCTTCTGGAGTCGTGACCTTACTCCTCCGGCTTCTGACTCGCATCGATCCTCAGCCACATACTCTGCCACTGAAGGCGATGACGGCCGCCATCAGCAACGCCGCCGTCCAGCCCCACTGGTCGGTCAGCAAGGGAGTGAGACTCGGAGTATGGGCCCGCCTTGCTTTGCGCCAATCTCATCACGCCCGACAACCTATTCGCCTGGGTTTTGGAGGGTCCGGTCAACCGCGCAGCCTACTTTCCGGCGCTCACGCCATCGCTGCCGCTTCGAAGACCGGCACCGGTCGGTGGACATCCCTGTAAGGTCTCCTTGACAGTGTGACGCAGACTGCCTAGCCTGGTCCCTGACCCTTGCACCTCGCGGCTGTCCAACTTCGCTTGCCACCGGAAGCAGGGAGACGTCGATGATCCTGGCGTTGTATTTCAGTCAGTGGTCGGGGGAATTTACGAAAGGTGGAAGGTCTAAAACGTTTTTCGAAAATGGCCCGGCCCCATCCCTTATCTGCTCCGTGCGCGACAAAGATGCGACAAAGACGCCACCCGGTTCCGGCACCCCAACGTTCGCGGACCAATACACGTCGGATTGGAGGAATCATCACATGAGTCACAAGACGAAGGCGCAGAAAGGCTCGGGGCCGGCGATTACCGTCACGCCGGTTGCCGCGGCGATCGGCGTGGTGCTGCGAGGCGGCGAGGTTCTGCTCATCCGCCGCGCGAATCAGCCGGACGCGGGGAAGTGGGGCTTTCCCGGTGGCAAGATCGAGCCGGGTGAACCGGTCCAGGCTGCCGCGGCACGGAAAGTGGCGGAAGAGACCGGCCTCGTCGTGCGCCCGCTGCACGTGTCTACGGCGGTCGACGCGTTCCATCGGAACGCGAGTGGACAGTTAGTTACCCATTATGTGTTGATCGCCGTGTTATGCGAGTGGGTTTCCGGCGTCCCCCAGGCGGCCGGTGATGCGTTGGAGGCGGAGTGGTTCCCCATCGAAACGTTGGAATCAGTCGACCTCGTCCAGAGTGTAGACGTCGCACGCATCGCGTCGATGGCCGCGAGGGTTCGGGAGGAATTTCAATGATCGCGCTGTTGGTGAAGGATCCTGAATCGGGCAGGCTTCGATGGTTGCGCCCATTCCGCTAATACCCTTGGATCGGCGCTTTGTCCACGGAGTAACTTCCAAAACCGGTCAGCTGAACCGCTGGGCCCCGGCTTCGTCCTCGAACGTTCTCCTTCATGAGCCCGGCACTGACGGAAGGTAGCGAGACAACGGACCAGAGAAGACGGGAATCGGTATGGTCGATCGTGCTCGCGGGCGGCGACGGCCACTCGGTCTCAGATCCTTCACGCACCTCACATCCTTCTACTTCTTCATGGCCTCGCTCGCATCGACCTTCATCCACATCAGCCCGCCGCAGAGGGCGATGAATGCGGCGAACAGCAGCGAGGCCGTCCAGCCCCAGTGATCGGCCAGCCAGGGCGTGAGGCTGGGTGAAATCACGCCACCCACGTTCGCGCCCATGTTCATCACCCCCGACAGAGTGCCGGCATGGGTTTTGGAGAGATCGGTCGTCACGCTCCAATAGGCGCCGACGGTGAAATACAACCAGCCGGCACCTAGCGAGAGACAGGCAATGGCCACAACCTGCGAATCGGCCGAGGCGCCGACGGCAATGAGGCCGCCGGCCAGCACCATGCCGATCATGCCAACGATCGCCCGAGCTTTCGTCAGACCGAGCGTCGAGACCAGGCGATCCGTAGCCCACCCACCGAGCGGGCAGAAGACGAGAATGGCCACGAAGGGCGCAGCGGCGAGCCAGCCGCCGCGCAACAGATCGATCCCTCGCACGTTCACCAGATAGAGATAAAACCAGGACATGTAAATGTAGGCAACGTAACCGAGGCAGGCGTAACTCAACACCAGCCAACGCAGTGATGAGGAGCGCGCGAATTGTCGCCACGGAACAACCGAAGGTGGCCGTAGTGACGCTCGGCTACCTGTCATCGACTGCCCGCGAGAACCGAGCACCCACAAAATCGCCACCGCAAGACCGATCAAGGCGGAAAGGTAGAACACCGTCTGCCAGTAATAATTCACCATGACCCAGGAGGCGAGGGGAGGGGTGATTGCGGCGCCAACGCCGATGCCGCCGATCGCGATGCCGATACCGAGCCCTCGTTGAGCCGGCGGAATCCAATCGGCCACGGCCCGATTGAAATTCGGCAGGGCCACGGCTTCACCGACGCCGAGAAGAAAGCGCACGACGATCAGCGCACCGACCGTCCCGACCATGGTGGCCAGCGGAAGGGTGGCCGCCACCGCCGTCAAGGCGGTGAAGAAGGACCACCAGACCAGCGCGGCAGCTAGCACCACCCGGGCGCCCCAGCGATCGCCCAGCCATCCGCCGGGAATCTGGCAAAGCGCGTAGCCGAACACGAAGGCGGAAAAGATGTACCCCATGTCCTGATCGGTCAGGCCGTAGGCCGGCATCATCTGTCGCGCCGTCACGGAAATATTGACCCGATCCATGTAGGTCACTGCGCTGATCGCGAACAACAGGCCGAGAATGCCCCATCGCGGCCGTCGCACTGCTATCCCAGAGTCCACAGTCCCCCTGAACCATTCCCTCGCACACCAAAGCTGCGCATTATAGTCCGCTTAGGTGAGCGCCACCAGTCGCCTCCGAAGGCCGACGGCCGGCTCCTGTATGGATTTCCCTCTGGCTCATCCAGTACACTCAGATTTTTAGCTGGCACATGGAGGTGGAGTGAAGGTTCGTCCGCGCGCAGTCGTGCTGTCTCTGCTCGGCCTCCTCGTCGTGGGTGCGCTCTTGCTTTTGTATTCTCGAGAGCTTTTCGGCGTCGATGTCATTAAGAATTTTTTCCTGCAACAACTCGAAGCGAGCCTCCGGCGCAAGATCGAGTTCGATCGAATCAAGCTTGTCGTGCTGCCGAGCATTCGGCTTGAACTGACCAACGTCAGCGTATACGGCCACGACGACCCCACACACGTCGTCTTCAAAGCCAAGGAAATGGACATCGTGTTGCGTCTCCTGCCGCTCCTCAAGCAGCAGGTCGTGGCAAAACGGCTGTTTCTCGACGAACCGACCGTCACGTTGATACGCAATCACTCCGGCCACTGGAACATTCTCGCCGGACTTCCATCCGCGGCCAAGGACGAATCGGCCTACCAGATGTTCAGCCGCCTCCTGCAAATCCGCGAAGCGACCATTCAGAAAGGCCATGTGACCATCACGGACGAAGCGCGGTCCGACGGCGTCCGAACAGCCATGCTCGAATCAGTTGAGATGGCATTGAAGGTCTATCCGGGAAAAGCCGAGGGCGACCTGCATATCTCCGCCAGCTTACCAGGCAAGGACGCCCCCTCGGCCTTTTCGTTGACTGGGACCATCGGCTTGAGCGAATCATCTTCGTCCCTGGCGGCGGAGGAGCCTTACTCAGTCAGGCCCGCCTTTCAATTTGAAGGAGAGATCGAAACCGCGAATCTACGCCTCCGCGAGGCCGCCGATTTCTTCGGACCTCGGCCCGTGCCTGATCAGCTACAAGGCGGCGCGAATTTGAAGAGCCGCATCCGCGTGGCGCCCGGTGTCGCCGGTTACGACGTGGTCCTGACGGAGATCGCCGCCAACGTCGATCAGCTGGCGGTGACCGGCAAAGCCAATCTCGCAGGACTCCTGACGTCCCAACCCACATTCTCCATCACGTTCGCCTCGCCACCCATCGATCTTAAGAAACTCTTCGCGCATATTCCCGCGCAGTGGATTCATGCGCAATTGCCGGGAATCATCGAGCAACGGCGGCTGGGAGGAACCGTGGAAATCCTCTCCGCCACGCTGACCGGGGCGACGGAGCCAAGCCCGCAATTGTCACTCACCGGTAATTTCCGCATCGAGAAGGGCGCCGCCCTGATCGGAAACGATCGTGTGCCGACGCAGGATTTGACCGCCTCCGTCTCAGTGGAGCCAGGCCGTATCAGGGTCGGTAAGCTGACCGGCACCTACGGGACGTTGCAAATGACGGACGGCAAGGCCGTCGTGTCCTTCCTCGAGGCCGGTCCCTGGATGGAACTGGATGTCAGCGGCAACATGACCGCGGCTGATCTGGTCAAATTTCTCACTAAGACTATCCGCGCAGACCGACTCACCTCGCTGCTGGCGCAATCCCACGACATCGAGGGGCAGACGCATCCGACTTTCCGGCTGGTGGGACCACTGGACCAGCCGGAGGGCATTACATTCGCAGGCGGGGAGGTTTTGGCCGAGCAGGTTAGCCTCATGAATCCATCGCTGCCGCAGCGGCTCACCGCCGTGCGAGGCCGCATCGTCTTTTCGCAAAACGGCGGCGCGCAATTTGATCAGGTCACGGCCAATTTGGGAGATGCGCAGCTCCAATTCAACGGACAGATCAGCGGCGGCACACCGAATCTTTTTCAAGATTTCGTCATCCGCGCGAAGGGCAACGCCGCCCAGCTCCGCCAGATGCTGTCCGCGGGCGCGTTCCCGGATGATCTGCTCTCCGGTATCATCAATGCCAAGATACAGCTGTCCGGCCCCTCCAGCGCCCCGCATTTGCGGGGTGAGATCGGCCTGAATGACGCCAAACTCGTGCTCCCGACGGTGGGGGAAAAGCCCCTGGGCTCGCCGGCCTCCTTGGAGCTCGATGCCGATGTCACACGTGGAGTAGGTCTGACCATTTCGCGGTTGGAACTGGTGGTGCCGCCGTTTCGGCTGCCGCTAAAGGGCCGCATTACTCTCGGCGATCAATTTGCAATCGACGCGTCGCTCGCCTCGGGCGCCGTCTCCATATCGAGTCTGCCAGAATGGATCTACAAGAGCGGTTTCGAAGCCGGCAATCTCGAAGTCTCAATGGATGTAAAGGGCACCGACGCCGAATGGAAAAATTGGCGTGCAAGCGGGTGGCTAGCACTTACCAACGGCTTGATGACAGTCAAGGGCGTGGAAGGCCCCGTCGAGGATGTTTATCTCCGGTTGAAGTTTTCTAAAAACATCGCCGACATCAAACAGCTTTCATTTCGGATTAAGGACAACGATGTCAGCATGTCGGGAGCCCTGAAGAACTGGACCACCAAACCGGTGATCGCGATCAAGCTTGAGTCGGCACAAATGGATCTCGACCTGTTGATTCCGAAAGGGCAACGCTCACCGATCCGAGAGTTCCTTGAGATCTTAGCCTCGACCAGTCAAGTCAGCGCGACTGCCACGATCGAGAAGGGACTCTACAAACATTTACGGTTTGGAGGGCTTTCCGGGCGGTTGGTGATCCAGGATGGCCTGTTGGATCTTGACCGCATCGTCGGCCAGTTAGGAACCGGCCATGTGGCCGGCCGGATGGTCGTCCGGCTTCCCAAGGGCCAGCCCGCGGAAACTGAAACCTCGGTCAGGATGACCGGCATTCCCCTCGAAGCCCTCTTGCCACTGCTGGGCGCGCGCGACATGCCGCTCACGGGCGACCTGAAACTCTCCGGTGTGCTGCGCGGTCATGGCCGTAATCCCCATGGAGTCCTACCGACCTTCAATGGAAAGACCGAACTGATGGCGCAGGAGGGACGCATTCTCAAAAGCGAGAAACGCGCAATCTGGAAGATTCTCTCGATTCTGAATCTTCCGTCGGTGCTGTTGGGTAAAGTGGATTTGGATAAAGACGGGTTGCCATACAATCGAATAACCGCGACCGTGACGATTCAAAACGGACTGGTGAAAACACAGAATTTGATCATCGATAGCCCCGTGCTCAAAATCTCGTCCGTTGGAACCTATGACATGCCCACTGACCAGCTGGACATGATCTGGGCAGTGAGCCCATTCGGCTCCTATTCACAATTCTTAAAATCGATTCCACTCTTCGGACGGCTGGTGGCCGGAGATCGCAAGGGCCTGGCGACCGCCATGTTTCAAGTGAAAGGGTCCATCGACGATCCGCAAGTCACCTACATGCCGATGAAGTCGTTCACCACCGGCTTGACCGGTGTCGCGCAACTTGCGTTCGACCTGCTCAAAAACACGGTCATGCTGCCGATCGATATTCTGACCCCGCAAGAGGAGAAGGATCCGATGTTCGATCCGTCGCTGGAAATCCAGGCACCCTCTGTATCCATCCCGGTCGAACCGCCGGCCGCACCAGTTTCTCCCGCGCCTTGATTACGTATCGACCGCGTGATAAATCTATTCCATGAGCCATCCCAATCTGCAGAGCGCCCATCCAGACCAGACGGCGACGGTCTTCGTCGCGGCCAGTGAAACAGATTCAAATCTCTATTACGCCACGCGATTCATTGCGCCTGATCCCTTCATTTACCTTGAGGTGAAGGGCGAGCGGCTCATGATCATGAGCGACCTGGAAGTCGACCGGGCGCGCCATCAGGCGACCGTCGATCGCGTGTTATCCTATTCGGAGCTGGAACGGCGCGCGAAAGCGCTGGGGCTAAAGGATCCCGGCACCATCGATGTGATTCATCTGGTCTTACAGGACGCCGGGTTAAAAGAGATCCTGGTGCCTTCCACATTTCCCTTTATCCACGCCAGCCGTTTGCAGGAACTCGGGTATGCGCTTCGCACCAAACGCGAGCCTTTTTATGAGCGCCGTGTGGTGAAGTCGGACGAGGAAGTTCGGCATATCGAAGCCGCGCAGCGCGCCACCGAAACGGCCGTCGCTTCCGCGCACCAGAGCCTGCGTCGCGCCGAAATCCGTGACCACCACCTCTGGCTGGATGGCGAATGCCTCACATCTGAGCGCGTCAAGAAATTGATTAACGTCGCACTCATGGAATGCGATTGCGTCGCCCAGCATACCATCGTGGCGGGGGGAGAGCAGGCCTGCGATCCGCACGACGAAGGCAGCGGCCCGCTGCCGGCCCATCGCAGTATTATTTTCGATGTGTTTCCTCGATCCGCCGGCTCACGCTACTTTGCCGATATGTCCCGCACGGTGGTGCGCGGCAAGCCCTCTCCGGAGTTGACGCGACTGTATCACGCGGTGAAGGATGCTCAGGAAGAAGCCATGACCAAGATCCGCGACGGGGCTGACGGCGCGGTGATCCATCAAGGCATCTGTGATCGTTTTGAGAAAGCCGGCTACAAAACCGGCCTAGTGAACGGGCGCATGCAAGGCTATTTTCACGGTACCGGTCATGGCGTCGGATTGGATATTCATGAGTCCCCCCGCATCAGCCGAACCGGCTCGTTGCTCCAGGAGGGGCATGTGGTCACCGTTGAACCCGGGCTGTACTATCCGGGGCTTGGCGCCGTCCGTATCGAAGACATGGTGCTCGTCACGAAAGACGGTTGCCGCAATCTCACCAACTTTCCAAAACTCTTCGAACTTGGTGAATGATTTTCAGGGGTAATACGTCACCCCATGCGCCTCTCCTTTACCATCCAGCGCTTCAATCCCGAAACGGACCGCCATTCTCACCAGGAAGACTATCGTCTGGACATTGGACGAGGGACGACCGTTCTGGAAGCGCTGATCCGCATCAAGAACGAACTCGACGGCACCCTCTCCTTGCGCTATTCATGCCGCTCCGCCATTTGCGGGTCCTGCGCCATGAATATCAATGGCACGGAAAAACTGGCCTGTCGCACGTCGATTCGGAAGGAATTGGATCGTCACGGTAGAATTTCGATCGACCCTCTCCAGAATTTTCCCGTCATCAAGGATTTAGTCGTAGACATGTCCCCATTCTGGGACAAGATTCGCGCTGTCACGCCCTGGGTGACGCCCGTCACGCACCCCACGAAACGGTATGGTTCATCCGGGCAACTTCGCTTGCTGCCAGATACGTACCAGTTTCACAATGTCGATGCCTGCATCATGTGCGGGGCTTGCGTCGCCGCCTGCACGTCGCATGAAGTGTCGCGAGAATTCCTGGGTCCCGCGGCGCTTGCGAAAGCAGAGCGCTTCGTCGCAGATCCCCGGGAACCGGCCGGGGCCAAACAGGCCAGACTGACGGCCCTTCAAGAGAGCCATGGCATGTGGGATTGCACACGCTGCAACATGTGCGTCCAAGTGTGCCCCAAAGATGTCCAGCCGATGGAGGCGATCGTTCGGTTGCGCCGTTCCGCGCTCCAGCATGGCCTGACCGAAACCGAAGGGGCTCGTCACATCACCGGCTTCGTCGATCTCGTCAGACATGAAGGGCGCCTGAATGAAGCGCTGATGCCGCTCAAAGTTCTTGGCATGGATTTGCGGCGCCTCATAAGTGTACTTCCGTTGGGAATACGTATGTGGCTGAAAGGCAAGGTCCCATCACCTTTCGGCCAAACTATCCCGGGAATCGAACAGGTTCGCGCCATCTTTGCCGCCGCCCGCCGTAGGACTCGCCGCGCCTGATAGGGATGTCTGATACATTCCGATCCCTGCACGATGTCGCGCCGGCCGACTGGTCTTCGATGCCGAGGGGGAGATTCTCTCTCAAGCCTGTTGGCTGCCGCGACAAGGCGCCCTTCTCACAAGTCTGGCTGATCCGGCCGGCCTCGCCAAACCTGGCGGCAGGTCATCGATATGAAGGACACACATTCCCCGCTTCTCTTCTAATGGCTCGGACGACCGGTGAATCTGACAGATACGTAGGGGCGTGGTTCTCCAGCGCTTCGCTCTGCTTACCCGGCACCACTCCGAGTCGTCCGCGTGACTATCTCAATGTCCGGCTTGTCCCAAGAATCGGAAAGCACCTAGAAGAACATGCTCGATATGGTCTTGACCGTGGATCGCGCGGGAATCGCAAAAAAGGTGGCGGAACTGAAATCAATCGGCAATATAAGGGCTGAGACTGGACCGACGCCGCCTACTATGGAACAACGCCAACATCCTCGTTTTCCCGTTCGATTCCACAGTTCATTCAGCTCCGTCAACCTGGTCTCAGGTGACGGGCTCGTAGTCGATTTATCATTGCAGGGCTGCGGCATCCTCAGTTCTGTCGACGTCCTGCCTGGCACGATGCTTGAGCTCCGCATGTATCTATCCAGTAATGAGGGGCCGCTCGCAATCGGTGAGGCGGTGGTCCGCTGGTGCCGCGACAGTCGAGTCGGTCTCGAATTTCTTACGATGCAACCGGGTGAATGGGCGCGCCTTCAGAACGTCGTGAAGGAGCTCGATTGCCAACCAAGCGAACGAACCGGCGAGGACCGGCAGGGCACCGACACCTAAACAACCCTCTGCGTGGTGGGGAGAATTCAGAATGGCTCAGGCGTCTGTCAACACATCCGGCTTGCCTCACACATGGCTTCCTGCGATGCTGATCAGTTGTGTCGTGTCATTGCTATGCGCCGGAGCGCTCTATTTCATCTTGGCACAACATGATCGCTCATTGGTTGCTCACCGCAATGCCGCCGCCATTGCCGCTGTGGACCAAAGCGGGCGGGCCATGGCGCGAACCTTCGCCTGGTTCAGTGAGTCGCTCCTCAATGAACATCTGGGTACCGTCCAGCAGGCCCTAGAAGGGCAGGCTCCGCCGACCGACATCCTCGATGCCGCCGTGATCACAGAGGAGAATCTCATCGTGGCAGCCCGCAATCCTGCCAGCATTGGTCGACAACTCCAGGATCCGGGGTGGCCGGCGGCGCGCAAGAGTCAGACAGGATCCGTGTCTGTCGGCCTCGAGAAGGGACGCCAGGCATTGATCGTCGTCGAACCACTGCGCCAGCAGGATCGCATCATTGGGTGGATTCGACTCGTCTTCCCCGCGCCGCAAGACCTCGCCGTGAGATCGAATGAAGACTTGGCGCGGGACGTCGCTCTCGCCGTGGTGCCGCTCTTCATTCTCCTCGCGACGCTGCTGATCTTGACCCTTCGCGGAATTATGAGTCAGGTCCGATCGCTCATCGGAGGCATTCTTCTAGAGGCAATGGATGAGCGGCACGACCGCATGGCACGGGTCGCGGAGCTGTCAGAAGCCAGTTGATTGCTTCGCAGCGCCGGTCCCTATCACGTCCGCCGGTAGGCGTGTCCCGGCAGGATCCATGGGCGATGGCATGAACCCGTCACTGCCACTCACTAAGTACTATTTATCTAGCGCTTCTCCTGAAGTTTGATACTCTCATACCAAAGCGTCGCAGGCCCAGGAAGTTGCTTTCGCCTGCATTGTCACTCACTTCAATCAGGCCCCACCCTGCGATGATCATGATCGTTCGCATTCAGCCGACAATAACTCTATGAGCCAAGCTCGCCCCGTTATCCTGGTCATCGACGACGACCCTGTGGCGCGGCTGTTTGTCCGCAACGCGTTGGAACCAGCCGGTATGGTGGTGGAAGAAGCCGCCGGGGGGCGCGAAGCGTTGCCATTATTCGACAGCCTGAGCCCCGATCTTCTCGTGCTGGACCTCCTGATGCCCGACATGGATGGATATCTGACCTGCTCCCGAATCCGCTCGCTGCCTGGCGGAAAGCGGGTCCCTATTTTAATTCTTACGGGATCGGCTGACGCGAACTCCATCACTCAAGCCTGTGAACACGGCGCCACAAACTTCATCCAGAAACCGGTCAACGCCACGATTCTCTGCCACCATATCCGATACATGCTCAGGACCAGCAACGTCTTGCAGGCACTGCTCCGAAGCGAATCCCGCCTGGAATTAGCCCAACGCATCGCGCGTATCGGCAATTGGGACTGGAACCCCAGAACGAATCGGTTCGCCATGTCGAATGAGCTTTGTCGCCTGGTCGGCATCCGTCCGTCTGCGTTTTCCGGGACCTTCGAGGCGTTTCTGCATTTCGTCCATCCCGACGACCGCGTGAAGGTGAACGAGGCGCTCCAAAAACTGATCAGCCACCGAACCCCCTGCGATATCGACCATCGGATCGTGTTGCCCAACGGAACGGACTTCACCGTTCATCTGCAGGCTGAGGGAGTGCGCGAAGAGGAAAGCGAGGAGTTGACGATCATCGGCACGACGCAAGATATTACGGAACGGAAACAGGCGGAAAACGCGATCCACCGCCTGGCCTATTATGACAGTCTGACCGGTCTCGCCAATCGTGTGTTGTTCAAAGATCGATTATCCAATGCGCTCGCCTATGCCGAACGCCATTACCTGCACCTTGCGACGCTATTTATCGACCTGGATCGGTTCAAAGTCATCAATGACACGCTGGGACACACCGTGGGAGATCTTTTGCTCACCCATGTTGCGGAACGGCTTAGCGAATCTGTTCGCCAGAGCGACTCAGTCAGCCGGCACGGCGACCACGAGCCGTCCCATGCGCTTGCCCGCCTTGGAGGAGATGAATTCACCATTCTTCTGACCACGCTCCCTCAGCCGGAGGACGCCGGCCGGGTGGCGCGTCGAATTTTCGATTCCCTGGCCCATCCGTTCATCATCGATGGTCACGAAATTTTTGTCTCGGCCAGCATTGGCATTTCTATTTATCCATCGGACGGCACGACCGTCGAGGCCCTGCTGAAAAATGCCGACTCGGCGATGTACCACGCGAAGGAGCAGGGCCGGAATAACTGTCAATTTTATTCCTCGGGCTTGAATGCCGCAGCAGCTACAAGGCTGGACCTCGAAAGTGACCTCCGGCGCGCTCTGGAACGAGAGGAATTCGTCGTCTATTACCAGCCCAAACTGAACATTCATTCCCGACACATACTGGGCGCGGAAGCCTTGGTGCGATGGAAACATCCGAAACGCGGGCTCGTGCCACCCGGGGTCTTCTTGAATGCGGCGATTGATACGGGACTCATCCGCCCAATGGATGAGTGGGTGCTTCGCGAGGCCTGCCGGCAAGTGAAGGCGTGGGAACAGGCCGGCCTTCCGGCTATAACGGTATCCGCCAATGTCTCCAACTCCTTATTCCACGGACGTACGTTACCGGGAACTGTGGCCGACGCTCTCCGCGACTCCGGCCTCCATCCCTCGCAGCTCGAGTTGGAATTGACTGAATCCATCGCCATGCGAGACGTCGAGGCCTCCGTGACGATGCTTGAAGGTCTCCGCACGATGGGCGTGCGCCTCTCCATCGACGACTTCGGGACCGGTTATTCCTCTCTTAGTTACTTGCAGCGATTTCCGCTCAGTCGGCTGAAAATCGATCAGTCGTTCGTCCGTGATCTGCTCACGAACGAGAACAATGCCAAGATCACCAGAGCCATCATCGCCATGGCGCACAGCCTGAATCTCTCGGTGTTGGCCGAAGGTGTGGAGACGGATGCGCAGCTGGCTCGCTTGCGGGAAGAAGGATGTGATGAGGTTCAGGGATATCTGTTCAGCCGCCCTGTATGCGCCTCAGACTTTGAAGCCTTGCTCAGGATCGATGCCGATGCCCGTAAAGCAGCGTGATATTGATACGCCGGTTGGGCAACCCCTCCTTGAATGCGATGTCATCGGTTTCGTGAAACAAATCTGAGTTGAACAACACCGCCCGGTTGGCGCGATATGGAATCTTGATTTCCTGCGCCCTCTGTTCCTTCAACCATTCGTAAATCTTGCCGCGGTTCTTGTCGCTGTTGTACGTTTTGAAATCCCACTCTCTTGGCGCTTCCTTATCCCAGACTACCAGACCGCCGCCGTCAGGATTCAGATTCGCGTCGTCCGAGGTGATCCAGAAGTTCACATTGACCGCGGCGGCATCGGCGTGGATATTCAATCCGCGCCTGGCGCTATCGTGCTTGAACGCCCAGGCCTGCGTCAGGCGATGGTCGCCGAAGATACGCGGCAACCGAGTCCTCAGCTCCTCCGCGATTTGCAGCAGCAGGGGAGAGGCGAACCCATCGCCGAGGAAAGCGCCGATATACCCATTCTCATAGTCCTTCTTCCAAATCGTCGAGGTCCAGCAGAAGTGCCGCAACCGCCGTAAGGCCTCATCTGTCAACAGTCCATCAATGTAGGTGACTTCGGGCTGTTTCGCATAATATCGAGATTCGATCTCCGCGACATCCAGGCCGGGGCTCAAGGCGCCTTCTGCAATGGCCTCGCAGGGCGCGACATACAGCAATCGGTTGAAGGACGTGGCGATGGGTTGAAGATCGGCAGGCGGCAACGTCATACGATTTGCGGGCGCCGTGATACCTGCGGGCGACGACTCCATGTTCGTCTGCGCGTGACGTAATGCCTCATAGTAGGGGCGGCATTCCTGGCCGACCAGACGGGACTCAATCAGGTACTGGACCTGCTCGGCATCATGCTTGAGCCGGGAGCGAAAGACTGTGCTGTCCATGACCGGACGCCCATGATCATGTTTGATCCGAGCGGTGTCGGCAAAACAACGCAGGGCACGAGGCATATCCCCATGCCAGATCGCGGCGATCCCGAGATTGTAGAGTGCCGTGCCGTAACCGGGGAGTAGCTGAAGCGCCCGCCCGAAGCAACTGATAGCTTCGTCCAGCTTACCTTGATCCATCAAAACCAGCCCTAAATTATTCTGGGCCTCGGCATGCGTCGGCTTCAGGACGATGGCCCGCCGGTACGCCTCTGCAGCGGCCTCCAGCCGGCCCTGCGCCTTGAGGACGACGCCGAGATTGTTGTGCGCTTCCGCATGATTCGGGTTGATCGCGAGCGCCTGCTCATAGGCTGCCTGCGCCTCCGCCGGTCGTCCCATGTCTTGGTAGGCATTCCCGAGATTGGTGCGGGGTTCGAGGTAGCGTGGATTGATCCGGATGGCCTCGCTGTAAGCTTGGACCGCCTCGGCAGGCAGGCCGGCGCGTTGCAGCACGACACCGTGGTTGAACTGATAGACCGGATTACGTGGGTCGGCGGCACAGGCCTGAGCCAGCCACCCGATGGCTTCTTTCGCGTTGCCTCGCCGATAGATCAAGAGACCCAGACCATGCAGGGCATCCGGTTGCGCCGGTGCGCGATCCAGCATCAGACGATACGCTCGTTCGGCCTCATCGAGCCGACCGGACTGATGATGAATCTGCGCCTCGCGCAGGAGCGCCGATGAGGCGGCCGAGCTATCCATGCTCCCGGTTGTGCGAGAATGGATTTTTTCCTCGCGCCGGCGCTCTTCACGATTCACAACAGCTCCTCCAGCCACGGCGTAACCAGCCGGCTGAGAGAGTAGCGTACATGCGGGGCCGGGGTCAAAGATGGGGACAGAGAGGCGACAAGCCTATGCAGCCTGCGTCGTATTATTCAGATTACGGCGTTGCCCAAGAATATCGAGGGCGGCCACGCGGTAGGCTTCGGCAAAGGTAGGAAAGCTGAAAATGGTATCGATAAACCGATCGATGGTCGCGCCATCTTGCAACGCCATCTGCCCGAGATGAATCAACTCGGTCGCATCCTCGCCGACAATCTGCACCCCCAGTAAACGCTCTCCCGAAGGGTCGGCGACGAGCTTGAGGAGTCCGTCGCAGGCGCCTGTGATCTGCCCTTTGGCAATTTCCATAAAACGCGCGCGGCCTACCAGCGGATTATGATAACGGGCGCCGGCCTGCTCCTCATCGAGCCCGATAGACGCGAGCTCAGGAATGGTATAGATCCCGATCGGTACCTGGTGGCTGGAATCTCCAACCGGCAGACCAAGCGCGAAACTCACGGCGCGACGACCTTCCTCCATCGCCTGAGACGCCAGGGCCGGAGGCCGGCCCAACATGTCGCCGGCCGCATAAATGTGCGATACCAGGGTTTGCCCGTATTCGTTGACGGGAAGGTAGCCCTTGGAATCCAAAGACAATCCTGCCGCCTCAAGATTCAAGTCTTCCACGTTCGGCTGCCGGCCCAAAGCCACTAGCATTTTTTCACTCTTGACCGCCATTCCGTTGTCGAGTCTTGCGACGACGGAGGACACGCCGTCCCACGCCACCTCTTTGACGGTGTGCCCGGCATAAAACCGTCCGCCTTGGCGTTCGAGGCTACGCTGAAACACGTCCACAACGTCTTTGTCCAAGAAGGCGAGTGGCCGTTTGGCCCGGTCGATAACCGTGACTTCAACCCCCAACAAGGCGAACGTCGCGGCGTATTCACAGGCGATGACACCGCCACCTAAGACCGTCAATGACTGCGGGAGATAAATCATCGAGAGGATCGAATCACTATCGAGCACATGCTCATGATCGATGGGAATCTCAGGAATCGAACGGGGGCGTGAACCTGTCGCCAGCACAATGGTATCGGCCAACAGCGTCTGACAGGCGCCGTCCACCGCTTCCAATTGCACCTCATGCGGCGAAAGCAGGCGGGCGCGGCCGTGCCGATAGGTCACGCCGTTACGCGCCAGTTGATTGGTCATGTAACACTCGTGCGCCTTCACCACCTCGTCCAGTCGATGCAGCAATACGGACATGGGCAAATCCATGCGCAAGCGCCCCTCGAACACCTCAGTCGATCGCTTGAGACGTTCGAACTGCACGGCCGTCTCACGGAGCGTCTTGCTAGGTATCGTGCCGCGATACACGCAGTTGCCGCCGACGCCCTGTTCCTGCTCGATCAAGACCACGCGCTGGCCGGCCTTCGCGCCTTGAATCGCCGCCTTCTGTCCTGCCGGACCGCTGCCTACTACGACAATGTCATAGGCGTGGGCGGACTTCATAACGGCATTGCCTCCACAACTTTTTGAACCTGGTCCTTGAGCGCCAACAACGCCTCAATATCTTTCGGGTACAGGTTCAGGTCGGCGAAGACCCCATGATCGCGCACCGCTTCCTCCGTGAAGCCCTCAGGATCGAGAAAATGCCGTGCCAACCGATCGGCCAGACAGGTCGTCATACATTCTTGTTTCGCCGTTTGGGCATGTTGATAGTCGGCATGAAAACCAATCGATTCCACCACCGGAGGCGGAAGTCCCCAATCTTCAGCCACGAGGAGGCCCACTTGAGTGTAATAGCCCTCCAACAATTGACGCAGCAGCTCTTGTGACATGGGAATGCCTTTTTCTTTCGCCAGCACGACCAAGGTCTGCAACACGACAGGCTTCCCGATCCCGTGCAGCAGTCCGCAGAGGTAGGCGCTTTCGACGTTGAATCGGCGCATGCGCGCAATTTCTTTTGCATAGGCCCCGCTGGCGAGCGAATGCTGCCAGAGGCGCTTCACGTCAGCATCCCATCCCGGCACCTTGAATGCGCTCCCTTTGATCGAAGCGGAAAACGCCAATTCTGACATCAAATTCATACCCAGCATCGATACGGCATGTTGGAGCGAAACCACCGGATTGCGGGTCATATAAGCCGGGGAGTTTGCGATTCGAATGACATGCGCGGCCAAGGCTTGATCCTGGTGGATGAGGGCGGCAAGTTTGGCCGCCTCAGCGTTCGGATCGTAGACCATGCCCAAAATCCTGCTGGCCACCTGGGGGAGGAGCGGCAGCTCAATCGCTCCCTTTTGAATGCGTTCGATCAGTAGCTGCTCCAATGGCCCGGTCGATGTCGCGTCTGTCGCCTGGGAAAGTTCAGCGCTCATAGGCTCACACACATAGAAGGGTGGTTGGATGTCTGCGTTGTAAATCCTTCTCGGCTCATTCGATAGAAAACCTTAACCACCGGTTCGACTGATGAGGCAAAGGACAACCACATGGCGATGAAGGTATACTGCCGACTGCGGCAGGGAGAGCATGTCGCGCCCAGGGAAGGGGAGGAAGAGACAGACGCTGACAGTAGTGAGAACCATACTTGTACTTTGTGCCATGAACATCCTGCTGACGATGACCGACAGTCCAGTAGTCGCCGGCGACCAGCAGTCCTCGACGACCGACAAGGTTCTGCGGGATGCCAAAGAAGCCCTTGAGGCCACCAAACAATACAGGCTCCAGCAGAAAGAGGCCTTCGAGAGGACGGTCCAGATCGAATTGAATGAGTTGCAGCCCAAGATCGCGGAGCTCCAAAAGAAGACAAGCGCCGCCTCCGCGGAAGCCCGAAAGGACTTGCAGAAGGCCATTCAGGATCTTGAAAAAAAGAAGGAGGAGGCCCGGAGAAAGCTCGAAGAAGTCAACGAATCAACCAGCTCGGCTTGGAGCTCGTTGAAAGACGGTATGACCGCCGCGGTGGAAGATCTGAAGAAGCGTTACAAAGAAGCGGTGTCAAGACTTCCTTAGGCAAGCCGGCTCGCTTCCCATTTTTCTCGATGAACCCATGGAAAATTGTCGAGAGGCTCCATCCGTCCTGAGCACACATCAAGCTACTCCTCAGATGACTGCGTCTCCACTACATAGATTGCCGTCCATCCCGTTCACTCTGCTCAGACTGTTTCATCGAGAGGCAAAATGCGCTATGGTGATAGACAGAGGCTGAGTGTGAGGCGACTGAATCGATGCCGCTAAAATTTGCCCTGTACCCCGGATGCGCAGCCAAAGGAGCCACCCCTGAACTCTATCAATCCACCATGGCCATCATCGGCCGGTTAGGCATCGAGGTCGTCGAACTCGCCGCTTCTTCATGCTGCGGCGCCGGCGTAATCGGCGAAGCCGATCCGGACCTGGCACTCGCGTTGAACGCCAGGAACTTTGCGCAGGCGGAACGGCTTGGTCTGGATGTCATGACTATCTGCGGCACCTGCCAGGGGGTGATGAGCGCAGCGAACCGGCGCCTGAAAAATGAACCGGCCACACTTGACCGGATCAATAAGGTTCTCGCGCAGGATGGGATCAATTATCACGGCGGGGTCCAGGTCAAGCATCTTCTCTGGATTGCGGTTCGGGACCTTGGTCTCACCTGCGTGGCAGACACGGTCCGATCCCCATTCCGCGACTTTCGCATCGCCCCGTTCTATGGATGTTACATGCTGCGGCCTTCCTGGGAACTGGGGTTTGATGACCCCGAAAATCCCACCTCATTGGAACAGATCATTCGTGCAGTCGGCGGGGAACCGGTCGCCTACGCGGGCCGGACCAAGTGTTGCGGGTTCCCTATCATCCTTGAAAAGGAGGCCATCGCCGTCGCCATGGCCGGGGCCAATATGAAAGACGCACGGGACCACGGCGCCGATTTCATGGTAACCCCCTGTCCGCTCTGCCATATGAGTTTGGATATTTACCAGGAACGCGCCGGACAGGCCGTCAAGACCGCTCTGAACCTGCCGATTCTCCATCTGCCGCAGTTGCTCGGTCTTGCGATGGGAATTCCGGCGCAGGATTTGGGACTGTCGCGGCACCTCATTTCCGTCGAAAGCGTCGTCACACGTCTTCAACGAGAGAACCCTCAGAGCAACCTTTTGCCAGCGGAGCCGAAGACATGAAGGTCATTGCCCTCTCGGATTTTCAGCAATTCAGTGCCGAGAAGATGAGGAAAAATAACCTCTTCCAGACGCCAAGATTTTTCTGCGACATCTACTGCTTTGAACCTGGCCAGGAACAGAAGGGCCATGTTCACGGCGAACAGGATAAGGTCTACCTGGTGCTGGAAGGGCAGGGCACATTTCAGGTTGGGTCAGAGAAGCAGATCCTAGGGCCAGGGCAGGGTACCATGGCTCCAGCCGGCGATGAACATGGGGTCAGGAACCACACAGACGGACGGCTCAAGGTGTTGGTATTTGTCACGCCCAATCAAGCCTAAATCCAACTGACACCCACCGTCCATGTTGAGACCCCATCACGGTCTTGCCGCCACGAGCTCGCGTGGCCAGAGCAATTGCGGTTTTTCGTCCTGAGCTCCCGCAAGAGTGGTGCTCACGCAGCTGCGGCATACCCCCTCTTGTTTTTGTCGGAATATCGAACAGCGTTTGCCGACACTCGATCATTCCCATAGGCCAGGATTCGAGGGGTGTGGCCGGCAATCGCGTCGGCTCCCCACGTTTGCCCGCTCCACCGCGTAGATCGGATCGTCAAGGTGTGCGCCCATTAAGAGCGCTACCGCCAATAAGGCGAGCGCCATGTAGAGAATCGCGAGCGCCGTTCAATGCTGTGGCGAGGGAAGGCTTGCGGAAATGCAGGACTTCATGATGTCAACGAGGCACTGGGTACCGGGCATCACCGTCCCTGACGCAGCTACACTCAGTTCTTCCGGCGTGACATCTCCCTGTGCAACATCCACGAGCACGTGGTCAGGCACGCTTTCCAGGTCAACATAGCTGACGCCGGGAACCTGCGTGAGCGCCGCGCTAATGGGCAGGCGTTGAGAGGAACAGTCTGGTCCTGACAGGGAAAGCGCCACACGCTCCCCTGAGGGTTCTGCCGCGGCGGAGTTCACAAGACCTTCCACGGCCAGAAGCATGCAGCACAATCTCATTACAGGATATCGCATCGGCATCTCCCGACAGACAGAACCTGGAGTAAGGGTATTTGTCACTCTTCCATAGTCCGGCCGGCCGCAAGCGGCCGGCCGGTCCCATGACTGTTATGGTTCCGAAACCCCACTGATTCCCGTTTGCGGCGTCTTCAATTCCCAAGGCACCATTGGCATCAATGGAGCCGGCTTGGCATCCGGTCCTGCCAGCAACACCGCGATGGCCCCTCGCAGCGCACCCGTCAGTGAATGGGTGACGATCGGGTAGGCTCCGGCTGATTCCACGATGACATCGAAGGTCGCCGCGCTACCTGGACCGACCACATAGGTCTGGACGCCCTTCAGGTTATTGGCAGGATTGCCGCTCTCATAGACGTTGTCCCAAATCTCCCCGATGGGATGCAATGAAGAAAACTCATTGGGTCCGGCATTGACGAAATAGATGCGCACACGCTCGCCTGGCTTGGCGTCGAGCTTCCCTCCACCCGTTACGAACGGATGGTATTTGAAGATGCCGCCATTGAAAAACATGCCATCGAATTTGCGATCGAACATGGCCTGTACATCGTCCGGATTCTTGAAATACTCAGATTGCACCAGCACGTATTCACGATCAGCCTTGGGCCAGACTTTGGCATCCTTCGGATCGACGATGATCGCGCCGAACATGCCGCGCGCAATGTGTTGGATCATAGGAGGCGCACCGCAGTGATAAAAGAATATGCCGGGCTTCTTAGCGACGAACGTGAAACTGATGGTTTCGCCGGCATTGACTGCTCTGTAATTTTTCAAAAAATCGATCTCCGCTGCATGGAAATCCATCGCGTGAGGATTTTTGTTCTTAGCCGGGTTGTCCAGGGTGAAATTGATGGTATCCCCTTCCGTCACCCGTACGACCGGACCGGGAACCTGCCCGTTAAACGTCCAGGCGGCATACCGCTCGCCGTTACCCTCGATGATCACGTCCGTCTCCACCGCCGTCATTTTCACATCGTGAATCTTGGCCTGAACGGGCAATGCCATGGTGGCCATCATCCCGAGTGCTATTCCGAGCACCGATACCGTCTTACAACGGCCATGTCCGTGATTGTGCTGCCTTGCCTGATCTTGCATTCCTGCCTCCTATAATTCGATTGACTCACTCTTCACCTCTAGCTAGGTCTTCGGATGTCGTATTCGCGACGTTCGAAGTCTCTGCACATGCTGCACCATACGCAGAGCCACGGCAATAAAACATGACAATTGTCATGTTTTACGAAATAGTCTCTCTGTCGTGAAAATAATTACGTGGAAGCGAGTTGCTTGAGTCTGGGGAGGTCGCGAATGACGAGGCGGGCGGCGGTGCCGGAAACCAGGCGATCTTTTTTGAAACGCGCCATGATCCGAATGGCGGTTTCCGTCGTTACCCCCACCATATTGGCCATATCCTGACGCGTGAGCCGAACAGACAACCGAATGCCGTTTGAGTCCTGTACGCCGCTACGCTCGGCCAAGCCCACCAATAGGGAGGCCAGTCGTTGGTCCGCGCTGTCTAATGCAAGGACCTTGGCTTTTTCTTGTGCCTCGTTGAGGCGGTTGCCAAGATACCGAATCACTTCCATCGCCGCATCGGGATTTGCCCTCAGCATCTTGAAATAGGCCTCTTTTTTCATCCGCAGGACACTGACGTCGCCCATCGGCTGCGCCGTTCCCGGATGAGAGGCGCCATCAAAAGCCGAGGCATCACAGCAAAAGAGATCGCCCGGCATGAGTACCTTCAGCGTGCATTCCTTCCCGTCGAGGGAAGATTTGACACACTTGACGGACCCTTCCTTGACGATATGGAAGTATTCGGTGGGGTCGCCTTCGCGGAAAATGTACTGGCCCTTCCCATATCGGGTTTCCGTCATTTCGCCCAGGACCTGTTGCCGATCCTGGGCGCTGAGGATTTTGAGGAGGGGAATCTGATTCAGTCCCGAAGGAAACTCGGCGTCGGGCTGATCAGCGGAGGATGGCTTTGACGGCTTCGACAATGGAGCGTACTCCGATTCCGAAATGATCGACGAGTTCCTCCGGTTTGCCGCTGCGCGGAATCTCGCGTACGGCGAGCTTTTTGACTCGCACGTCCTCTAGCGCCAGCGCACTCAGAACCGTGTCGCCGATTCCGCCATGGGCGTAGTGATCCTCGACCGTCAAAAAGCGACCACCCGTCGCGCGGGCACAGGTGATGAGCGTCTCACGGTCGACCGGCACGATGCTGTAGAGGTCGAGCACGCGCGTAGCGATCCCGCTGGCCTTTAACTGGTCGTGCGCCTTCAGCGCTTCAAACAGGGTGACGCCTGCCGCGACGATCGTGAGCTTGTCGTCGGCGCTCTGACGAACAACCTTCGACCCGCCGATGCGGAAGGTTTCGTCGGGACCATATATCACTGCCGTCTTCGGACGGCCGGCGCGAAGATAGACCATTCCCTTGTGGGCCGCGGCTGTTTCGACCAGCTTGTACATCGAGAGGGCATCCGAGGGGTAGAGCACCGTTACCCCCGGTTGCGCCGACATCATGGCTAGATCTTCCAGCCCCATTTGTGACGGACCGTCCTCCCCGATGCTGACCCCGACGTGCGTGCCGACCAATTTGATATTCGACTGGCTGATGGCCGCCATACGAATGAAGTCGTAGGCGCGCGTGAAGAAGGCGGCAAACGTGGCGACAAACGGAATTTTTCCACAGGCCGCGATGCCGGCCGCGGCGCCCAGCATATTTTGTTCGGCAATAAAGTTTTCGAGGAAGCGGTCGGGAAAGCGCTTGCCGAACTTTTCACTGTAGGTGGAATTCTTCACGTCGGCATCAAGGGCAACCACGAGTGGATTTGCCTCGCCGAGCGCCAGCAACGCGGCCCCGAAGGCTTCGCGAGTAGCCGCGGAGTCACCCAGCTTATAGGGTGGAGGAGCCATCGTACCCTGTGACGTGGCGGGAGCCTGCCCTGTGGTCGGCAGCATAATGTGCGGCTGAGCCGATGTAGGCTTGAGCTGGCGCGTCAATTCATCAAGGGCCTTTTGAGTCTCTTCCCCCTTCTTCAAGGGCTTCCCGTGCCAGTCCGGAAGATTTTCGATGAATGAAATGCCGTGCCCCTTAAAGGTTTTCGCCAGCAAAATCGTCGGCCGGCCTTGGGTTCGTCCCGCCTCTTGGAACGCCGCCACGAGCGCGCCGACATCATGCCCATCCACCACGATGGCATGCCAACCGAATCCAGCCCAACGGGCGCGGTAGGCCTCCATATCATGTTGGAGCATGGTGGGGCCGCTCTGGCCCAGTCGATTGACGTCAATGATGGCGCAGAGGTTATCCAAACCAGCCTGGCGGGCCACGTCAGCCGCCTCCCATACCGAGCCTTCCGCGGATTCGCCGTCGCCCATCAAGACATAGGTTCGATAGTCCGTCTTATCGATTGACTTCGCATTGAAGGCGAGACCGACCCCGGCGGGTAACCCTTGTCCCAGCGACCCGGTCGCCATGTCGACGAACGAAAGGCGTGGGGTCGGATGTCCTTCAAGATCGGAGGATAGCGTACGAAGTTTGAGCAGTTCCGACTTGGGAAACAGTCCCGCCTCCGCCCAGGCGGCATACAGTAAGGGCGCCGCGTGACCTTTTGAGAGCACAAATCGATCGCTGTTGCGCAACTTCGGATTCTTTGGGTCATACCGCATCACCGAGAAAAACAAGACCGCCACGATGTCCGCAGCTGAGCAGCAACTGGACGGGTGACCACTCCCTGCCTCGGTCGTCGCCTTCACACTATCGATGCGGAGGTGCGTAGCCTTATTGGACAGAAGGGTCAGGAGCTCAGGTGCCGGTACGGTGGCGGTCGAGGAAGTCATGCGAGATCCTTTCAAGGTCGGAACTGATGGGTGAACGACGAGCAGAACGGAACGGCTCTTACTCGTATGAAGCTAACAAAAGGTCTGCGGGGAGTCAATGAAGGGCTCCACCGGATTCGCCCGCTTGAGCTTTCTGCGATTCTTGACAGGGTGGGGGCAACTCGTTAAGATCCACTCGCCTTTAATGCTCATCCTGTGAGGTGGGTAAGGAGCTCATGATCATGGTGCACGGCAGCAAGCCGTCGAACTGTCAGGACCTTCTCATCCAAATCGGTGGGAAGGTTTTTTTATGTGGCCAGGCCAGGGAGCGGTCATGACGAACCAGCCCAGCGCAAGCAAACGAGAGGAACGGGTCGTGATGGACGCCGGCGATGTCGCGCGCGCCTTGACCCGCATCGCTCATGAAATTTTGGAACGTAACAAGGGCATCAAGGATCTCGCCTTAGTAGGCATCCGGACAGGCGGCGTGCACTTGGCGCATCGGCTCGTGCGCCGCATCCAAGATATTGAAGGCAGTCAAATCCCCATCGGGGAACTGGATATCACGTTATATCGGGACGATCTCTCGCTGCGAAAGGATCAACCGATCCTCCGGAGAACATCGGTGCCGTTCAAGATCTCCGATCTCAAGGTAGTCCTGGTCGATGATGTGCTTTTCACCGGACGGACGATACGCGCCGCGATGGATAGTCTGATCGATCTGGGGCGGCCGGCGGAAATTCAGTTGGCGGTGCTGGTTGATCGCGGCCATCGACAGCTGCCGATCAAGGCGAACTATATTGGAAAAAATATACCCACGTCCCGCGATGAAGCCATCCACGTCTCTCTCGAAGAGAACGGGGAAGAAGACCGCGTCGTGATTCTCAAAACGTAATCGGAGACATTGCCGTGGGGCTCAAGCGGAAAGACCTGCTCAGTTTGACCGTGCTCTCGGCGGCCGACATCACCTTGATCCTGGACACGGCGGACTCGTTCAAGGAAGTCTCAGGACGAGAGATCAAGAAGGTGCCGGCTTTGCGGGGCAAGACCGTCGTGAACCTCTTCTTCGAGCCTAGCACGAGAACCAGGACCTCGTTTGAATTGGCCGCCAAACGACTGAGCGCTGATGTCATCAATTTTTCCCCCTCTTCCAGCAGTATCGTGAAGGGCGAAACGTTGTTGGACACCGCTCGCAACATCGAAGCCATGCAGGCAGACATTATCGTCTTGCGGCATCCTTCGGCCGGCGCAGCCGAAACCCTTGCGCGCGGCGTGAAATCATCCGTGATCAATGCCGGCGACGGATGGCATGAACACCCCACACAGGCCTTGCTGGACCTGTATACGATTCGCGGCCGGGGGATGGGATTCGCGGGCCTTCGCGTCGCGATTGTCGGCGATGTGGCCCATAGCCGCGTGGCCCGTTCGAACATCTTTGCCTTGACAAAGCTCGGAGCGGAGGTGCGGGTGGTGGGGCCTCCGACCATGATTCCCTTGCACATCGACCAGCTCGGCGTGCGGGTGTACCACAACCTGGACGAGGCCCTTCGAGGGGTTCAGGTGATCATGATGTTGCGGCTCCAACTGGAGCGGCAAGGCCGGGCGCTGTTTCCCACGATCCGTGAATATGCGCGGCAGTACGGATTGACGAGTGACCGTGTAAAACTTGCGGAACCAGGTGCCATCGTCATGCATCCCGGTCCGATCAATCGAGGCGTCGAAATAGCTCCGGATGTGGCGGACAGTATTTCATCCGTCATTCTGGATCAGGTGGCGAACGGAGTGGCGGTGCGAATGGGGATCCTTTATTTGATGTCAGGCGCTGGCTAGCGATGAAATGATAGATGGGGTAAGAGATTGGGAATGACGATGAACCATGAGTCCGGGCGCCGCGCATGTTCCGCGAGTGTGTTGAGCCTGACGTTTTTGCTGTGGGTCTGCGCGGGTCATGTGGGACCTTCAACAATTGGCAAAAACTCCTGATGAACTCCAGGCATTGCACCAATTCAAAGCCGAGCATCCGGATGTGAACAGCGAGGATGATTTGAGCATGGCCCTGGAAGCGTATCGCGCCGCCAAACTGAGAAAGCGGGCGTTGGCGATTCGATTTCGTCATCGATACCCCAACACGACTGCCGAAGAGGTGAACATCCTCGTCGACGACCAGGTGGCGAGGGAAGGTCCCTATCCGGCAGCGGCGCCGATGGACTGCATGAATACAGGCGCGGCCTCCTTGACAACCACGAGCTGCAATTGACAGGAGAAAAACCTAATTGCGTGACAGAACGATTCTGATCAAGGGCGGACATGTGATCGATCCCGGGCGGTTCAACGGCATCGCGGACGTCTTGATCGAGGACGGGAAAATTTCAGCGGTGGCGCCGACGCTCACTGCGCCAGCCGGCGCGCCGGTGATTCAAGCGGCCGGCCTGCTGGTACTCCCAGGCTTCGTCGATCTCCACGTCCATTTTCGCGAGCCCGGATTTGAATATAAAGAGACGATTCAGTCCGGGACCGCTGCGGCCGTTGCGGGTGGTTTTACCTCCGTCTGCGCTATGCCCAATACCAACCCGGTGAACGACAATCAGTCGATCACCGAATTTATGCTTGATCGAGCGCGAGCCGCCGGCAACGCCCATTTGTATCCGATCGGCGCCATCACCAAGGGATCGGAAGGCAAAGAGCTGGCGGAAATTGGAGACCTGCGCCGCGCCGGTTGTGTCGCGATTTCCGACGACGGGAAACCGGTGATGAATAGTCTCGTGATGCGGCGGGCCATGGAATATGCCCGGGCCTTCGATGTGCCGGTCGTCGATCATTGCGAGGATTTGCACCTCTCAGAGGGCGGTTGCATGAATGAAGGGTTGCTTTCGACTGAGCTCGGATTGCCTGGGATTCCCTCAGCGGCGGAGGATGTGATGGTGGCGCGTAATGTGTCGCTCGCCGAGCTCACGGGAGCCAGGCTGCATCTGGCTCACATCAGCACCGCTGGTTCGGTGCGCATGGTGCGGGAGGCGAAATCACGCGGTCTTAAGGTCACGGCTGAAGCCTGCCCTCATCATTTCACCCTTACCGAGGAGCTCACACGCGGATACAACACCCATGCGAAAATGAATCCTCCACTGAGGACCTGGCAAGACGTGCAGGCCATCAAGGAAGGACTCCGTGACGGGACCATCGACGTCATCGCGACCGACCATGCCCCGCATGCGACACAAGAAAAACAGCAAGAGTTTACCGAGGCGCCGTTCGGGATTGTCGGGTTGGAAACTGCGTTGTCGCTGACACTCGCCCTGGTCGAGGAAGGTGTGCTCACGATCGAATCGGCCGTAGAGAAACTCGCGACGGCACCGGCCAAGGCCTTCAGCCTCGATGCCGGCACCTTGGCAGTGGGCGCTCCGGCCGACGTGGTCATTGTCGATGAACACAAACAATGGGAAGTGGACCCCTCACGGTTTCGCTCCAAAAGCCGCAATACGCCCTTCGCCGGATGGAAGCTGAAGGGGCGGGTCACGACGACGATCGTGGCTGGTCGAGTAGTCTTCGAACTTGAGCAGCCCGGACGACAGGCGTAGCAAAGGCCACTGAAACAGAGATATGTAAGTTCGAGATGACAGGCAGTGTGCCCGCAGGAGGTTCAAAAAGGCCGTCCAGCGAGGCCGCAGCGAGGCGCACGGCGCGAGGAATAACGAGCGCCACGTTTGTGAACGCCGCCGAGATGATGAGGCGGCAGTGTCTTGCGAAAACAACGCGGGCGGACTTTTTCAACATTCTGTTAGGGGCGAGGATTGTGCGACAAGGACTGATCGCCTGCATCACCTGTGAGTTGCTCGCCCTAGCCATCTGGATCGGCGGCCTCGTGGTGCTGATCGCAGCCGTCATTCCGGCGGTGTTCAATACGTTCGGCGGGCAGGATACGGGCGGCTTCTTCCTGACAAGAGCCTTTGACGGATATAATCGGTTGGTGCTCGGGGCGGCGACGGTGTTGACCCTAGGAGTTCTATGGCGGGCTTGGCTCGTCCAGCAAGGTCTGGTGGATGGTGAAATTTCCAGAACGGAATGGCTGCTGCTTGGAGGAATGCTTCTCGCGGCTGGGGTGATCACGTTTGTGCTGCATCCCCAGGCCGCAGCCCTGCAAGCCCTAGCTTTCGCCTCCAAGGGTGAGGAAGCGAGAAAAGCGGCCTTCGAAGCGTTCTTTCAGATGCACAAACCGATGCGGATTCTGTACATCGTCAATGTGGGACTCGGCATCGCATTGCTGACCGTGCGCGTGCGATTATGGATTCCTCGTTAAGGAGTGAAGGTGAAGAAAGCGATTCTAGCACTCGCCGATGGAACATGGTTCGAGGGGCGGGCCTTGGGAGCGGAAGGCGAGACCGGCGGCGAAGTCGTGTTCAACACGGCCATGACCGGATATCAGGAAGTCCTGACCGATCCTTCCTATCGGGGACAGATCGTAACCATGACCTCTCCGCACATCGGAAACTATGGCGTGAACCCCGAAGACATCGAATCAGGTCGCATCTGGGCGGAAGGATTTGTGGTTAAGGAATCCAGCCGGGCGGCGAGCAATTGGCGCAGTAGGGGGACGCTGCAAGAATATTTGCAGACGGCCAACATTGTCGCAATCGAAGGAATCGATACCCGAGCGCTCACTACGCACCTGCGAGAAAAAGGCGCGCAATCGGGCGTGATCTCGCACATAGAGATGGATCCTCACCGTGTAGCGGAAAAGGCTCGGCAAATGCCAAGCATCATTGGTCGAGATCTAGCCGCTACTGTAACGTGCGAACGGCGCTATTCCTGGACCACCGGAACCGGTGACTGGGCACCCAAGCTAGAGATGGTTACCGCCGCGACCCAGTCCACACCGCGGTCTACCTGGCGCGTCGTGGCCTACGATTTTGGAATCAAACAGAATATTTTGCGGCGACTGGTGGATGTCGGGTGTGACGTAACCGTCGTGCCAGCCTCCACCCCCGCCAAGGATGTCTTGGCCCTCAACCCCCATGGGGTGTTCCTTTCAAACGGTCCCGGCGATCCGGAAGCCGTGCGCTACGGCATGACCGCCCTTCGAGAGTTAATCGGCCGTTTACCGATTTTCGGCATTTGCCTGGGGCATCAGTTGCTCGGCCTGGCATTAGGCTTCTCCACCTATAAATTGAAGTTCGGTCATCATGGCGCGAATCACCCAGTCATAGATCTTCGAACGGGAAAAGTTGAAATCACCTCTCAGAACCATAACTTCGGCGTGCAGTTTCCGACCGATCGGTCACAGGGTGGACAGGAACTATCGATCGCAGACACGCCGTTCGGTCGGGTGCAGTTGACTCATGTCAGCCTCAATGATGGATCCGTCGAAGGAATGGTGTGTCTGGACCGCCCGGTTTTTTCCGTGCAATATCACCCGGAAGCGTCGCCGGGCCCTCACGATTCCGCCTATCTCTTTCAGCAATTTGTCGACTTAATGGAGAGACACCATGCTTAGCCTTTGGCACCTTTGGAGCGGTATCGCTGTATTGGCCCTCGCCCTGATGCAGGCAGCCTGTGTAACAATTAACCTGCCGCCGGGACCAGGCACTCTTGAAGAACATAAGGTCAGTGGAACCGGCAAGGACAAGGTCCTGCTGATGGATATTTCCGGTGTGATCAGTTCGGACAACAAGGACGGCTTTTATACCACGCCGGGAATGCTGGCGACCGTCAAAGAGGAATTGGAGCGCGCGGGAAAGGATGAGCGAGTCAAGGCGATTGTACTCCGAATCAACAGTCCGGGCGGCACCGTTACCGCATCCGACATCATTTACCACGAACTGAAAACATTCAAGACGACCCGAAAGATTCCGGTGGTCGCCGCCATCATGGATGTCGGTGCCTCAGGCGGCTATTACATCGCGGCTGCAGCCGACGCGGTGCTGGCTCATCCCTCGTCCGTGACAGGCAGTATCGGCGTCATCATGCTGACCGTCAATGCCAGGGGACTGTTGGAAAAGGTCGGTGTCGAGACCAATGCCGTGACCTCTGGGCCACGCAAAGACATGGGGTCACCATTCCGAACGATGCTGCCGGAGGAGCGCGCAATTTTCCAAAGTGTGATCGATGGGTTTTATCAGCGCTTTCTTCAGATCGTGCAGGATGGACGACCCAACTTGTCCGGCGACACGATTAAAAAACTCGCTGATGGCCGCATCTATTCCGGCGAGCAGGCAAAAGCGTCGGGGTTGATCGACGAGATCGGGTATCTGGAAGACGCTGTGGAACTGGCCAAGAAGAAGGCCGGTTTGACGGACGCGCGTGTCGTCACCTACCGCCGACCCGGCGAATACCAAAATAACATCTACTCGCGTCTCGTCGCGCCGGCGCCGAGTCTGGCCAATCTGGCGACCATTGACTTATTGTCGATGGTCAGAGGCGGGTCGCCCCAATTTATGTATCTGTGGATGCCCTGAGGCAATGCGTTGCATCCTGCGCGCGGTGCTGGTTGAATGGAGGGCAGGCCATGCATCCACCATCGAATCATTCCATGGAGACCATTCTCAGCAGCCCGCTCGGTCGGCGGGCCGTCCTCGCGCTGGGGGCGCGCGCGGCCTATGTCCTCACGACTACGTTGGGGCTTGGAGCGGCCACGGGATTGCTGCAGTCGCTTGCAGGCTGCCAGCGGGCTCCGGGCACGGCCAGAGAACAGTTCATTTATTTTTCGGAAGAGAAAGAAATGGCGATGGGCCTCTCGGCCTTTCGGGAAGTACTGCGGCAGGCCCCATTGAGCGACAATCCTGAGCTCAATGAAATGGTTCATCGGGTAGGGGATCGTATTGCCAAGGCGGCGAACAAGCCTGAATATCAGTGGGAGTTCGCCGTGATCCAGGATGATCGTACGATCAATGCATTTGCGCTTCCTGGCGGCAAGGTCGCCGTGTTTACCGGCATATTAAAAGTGACCAAGAACGAGGATGGGCTTGCGACGGTGATGGGCCACGAGGTCGCGCATGCCCTGCAACGCCATGGAGCGGAACGGATGAGTCGCGGCATTCTCGAACAGATCGGACAGCTTGCCGCGCTCGGAGCGGGCGCGGCCACGGGACGTCCCGATGCGGCGATGGCAGCGATGACCGCGTATGGCGTCGGCGTGTCGTTGCCGTTCGACCGCCGGCAGGAGTCTGAAGCGGACCAAATCGGGCTTCGCTTAATGGCGCAGGCAGGATATGACCCCCGCGAGGCTGTCGCTTTTTGGGAACGGATGAGCGGCTGTCCACGGGCAATGATCAACAAGCTGTGCTTTCGCTCGCAGCAAGCGATTCCTGAATTTCTCTCGACCCATCCATCCGATGTGACTCGTATCAATCAAATCGAAGCCTGGATCCCGGAGGCGTTAAAGTACTACCACCCGTCGGGAACGACTCCGGCATTCCCCATCGGTCCCATTCAGCCCTACCGGCCGCCGGTCGGGCCAATGCCTGAGGCGCCCCCGCCGACTGGATAACTTTTTCTCTAGAGGTCAATTGTGCCACGACGGACAGACATCCGCTCCATTCTTTTGATCGGTTCAGGCCCTATCGTCATCGGCCAGGCGTGCGAGTTCGACTACTCGGGCACGCAGGCTTGCAAAGCGCTGAAGGAAGAGGGCTATCGCGTCATCCTGATCAACAGCAATCCCGCCACAATTATGACCGATCCGGATTTTGCAGACCGTACCTACATCGAACCGATCACGCTGGATGTCGTCGAAAAAGTGATCGAGTGCGAGCGCCCGGATGCGCTCTTGCCGACCATGGGCGGACAAACGGCCTTGAATACGGCGATCGGCTTGGCCAAACGGGGCGTGCTGGAGAAGTACGGTGTCACACTGATCGGCGCATCGATCGACGCCATCCACAAGGCTGAAGATCGTGATGCCTTTCGGCAGGCCATGTGGAAAATTGGCCTGCGGGTACCCGACAGTGGCGTAGCGACTTCTCTGCTGGAAGCCGAGGAACAAGTCAAACGAGTTCAGTTTCCGGCGATCGTCCGGCCGTCGTTTACCATGGGTGGGACCGGCGGTAACATCGCGTACAACATTGAGGAATTTCGCACGCAGGTGGAATGGGGACTATCCATGAGCCCGGTCCGCCAAGTGCTGATCGAGCAGTCGGTCATCGGCTGGAAAGAGTTCGAGCTCGAAGTCATGCGCGACCTGAACGACAACGTGGTCATCATCTGCCCGATTGAGAATTTGGATCCGATGGGGGTCCACACCGGCGACAGCATTACCGTGGCGCCGGCGCTCACGTTGACCGACAAAGAGTATCAGATGATGCGAGACGCGGCTGTGCGTATCATCCGCGAAATCGGCGTCGATACAGGCGGGGCCAACATTCAGTTCGGCATGAATCCCGTCAATGGCGAGATGGTCGTGATTGAAATGAATCCGCGAGTGTCTCGAAGTTCGGCCCTCGCGTCGAAAGCCACGGGGTTCCCTATCGCAAAAATTGCGGCTAAGTTGGCCGTCGGTTATACGCTCGACGAAATCACCAACGACATTACCGGGGTCACGAAAGCCTCATTCGAGCCGACCATCGATTATGTCGTCGTCAAGATTCCTCGCTTCGCCTTTCAGAAATTTCCCGGCGCCGACCCCACGCTGACCACACAAATGAAATCCGTCGGCGAAGTGATGGCGATTGGACGGACGTTCAAGGAATCGCTCCAGAAGGCGATCCGTTCCATGGAAGTCGATCAATTCGGGTTCAGCTCAAAGATGGGCCTCGACCTAGGAATACCTCCCGGTCTGATTCGGGAAGAAGCGATCGAACAGGTTCGGAAAGCCGTGCGTACACCGCTTCCGGACCGGCTCTGGCGACTCGCCGACGGCATGCGCCTCGGGATGACCAACCAGGAACTCTTTGCCCTGACGAAAATCGACCCTTGGTTCCTGGAGCAGATCCGTGAACTCATGGATTTTGAGCAACGGATCGTCGCAGAACGAGGGAAGATGGGCCCCTCTGGGCTTCACGCGGAGCTTTTGCTGGAGGCGAAAGCCCTAGGATTTTCAGATGCGCGCCTGGCGCAGCTCCTGGGCGTGGAGCAAGATCACGTCCGCAGGTGGAGATTGGCGCTGAGCCAGGGACCTCACCCTCGCGGCGTCACCTATAAACGGGTTGACACCTGCGCGGCGGAGTTTGAAGCCCATACGCCCTATCTCTACTCGACGTATGAGCGAGAGTGCGAGGCCCGGCCCACGAATGGGAAAAAAGTTGTCATTCTCGGCGGGGGTCCGAACCGGATCGGGCAGGGGATCGAATTCGACTACTGTTGTGTGCACGCCGCCATGGCGTTGCGTGAAGAACAGATCGAAACGATCATGGTCAATTGCAATCCCGAGACGGTCAGTACGGATTACGACACCTCCGACCGTCTTTACTTCGAGCCGCTGACGGAAGAAGACGTGCTCAACATCGTGCAGCGGGAGCAGCCCATGGGCGTGGTACTGCAATTCGGAGGACAGACCCCGTTAAAGTTGGCGCTCTCCTTGTCTCGAGCCGGCGTGACGATTCTCGGCACCAGTCCGGATGCGATCGACCGCGCAGAAGATCGAGCCCGTTTCCGCGAACTGCTCGATAAGCTCGGTTTGCGCCAGGCGGAAAGCGGCATGGCTCGTTCTCCGGAAGAAGCGGTGCGTATCGCCGCCGACATTACCTATCCGGTCATGGTGCGGCCGTCGTATGTCCTCGGCGGACGGTCCATGCAAATCGTGTATGATGAAACCGGGCTGCTCGCCTACATGAACACCGCCCTCAAACCCACGGACAAACATCCCCTTCTCATCGATAGATATTTGCGCGATGCGATTGAAATCGATGCCGACGCCATCTCGGACGGTACCACCGTGGTGGTGGCCGGAATCATGGAGCACATCGAAGAAGCGGGTGTCCACTCCGGCGATTCGGCTTGCTCGCTTCCTCCCTACACGCTGGATGCAGCAACCATCGAAGAGATTCGGCGCCAAATGACCGCATTGGCGCTGGAACTCGGCGTCATTGGCCTCATGAATGCCCAATTTGCCGTGCAGGATCGGACCATCTACGTCCTGGAGGTCAACCCACGCGGGTCGCGAACCGTTCCGTTCGTCAGCAAAGCGATCGGGGTCCCCCTCGCAAAGCTGGCGATGAAGGTGATGGTGGGAAAAACGCTTCAACAATTGAATTTCACCACGGCTCCTGCGCCGGGACACCTTTCGGTCAAAGAAGCGGTCTTCCCCTTCACGAAATTCGCCGGGGTAGATGTGCTATTGGGCCCTGAGATGAAATCGACCGGAGAGGTGATGGGGATCGACAGCGATTTCGGATGGGCCTTCGTCAAGGCCCAGGCCGGGGCCGGCGCCATTCTGCCGACCTCCGGCACTGCCTTTATCAGCGTCAAAAGTGAAGACCGCGCAGGAGCCTACGATGTCGCTCGGCGGCTCGTGGCGCTGGGGTTCCGTATCACCGCGACATCCGGCACGGCGGTCCATCTGAGTGAGCTGGGGATGTGCGTGGACATTGTGAATAAGGTGCAGGAAGGACGTCCGCACATCGTCGATCATATCAAGAATGGCGAGATCGCCTTGGTCGTCAATACTGTGCGAACTGCCTCGGCTCAGACCGACTCGCTGTCCATACGCCGTGAGGCCTTACATAAAGGTGTCCCCTATTACACCACCATGCGAGGGGCTCTGGCCGCAGTGATGGGAATTGAAGCCTTGCTGAAAAAGGGACTTGCCATTCGAGCCTTGCAGGAGTATCACCGACGGAACTGAGCGACGGTGACTAGTGAGCCCAGAGCGTCCGTCGAACAGCTAGTGCGCACAATGGTGGACACCAAGTTCCATGGTCATCTTGGGGGGAGGCATGCCGACACCGATCACGCGAAAAGGGTATGAAGCGTTGAAAGCCGAGTTGGATCGATTGCATAAGGTCGAGCGTCCACGGGTCATTGAGGCCATTGCCGAAGCCCGTGCGCACGGCGATCTGAGTGAGAATGCCGAATACGATGCAGCCAAAGAACGCCAAGGCTTCATTGAAGCGAGACTGGGAGAGTTGAAAGGCAAGCTGGCCGACGCCCGCATCATCGACATCGCGGGACGGGTCAGCGAGACCGTGGTCTTTGGCGCCACCGTGGTGCTGATTGAGCAGGAAGCGCAGGAGAAAAAACAATATACTCTGGTCGGACAGGACGAGGCCGATCTGAAACTCTCCCGCATCTCCGTCCAATCGCCGGTTGGCCGTGCACTTATCGGCAAGCGAGTGGGCGACATGGTCGCGGTGACGACACCCGCCAAAGTCGTCGAGTATGAACTGATTGAAATTCGCTTCGAAGAACTGTAGATGCCGATGTTCCCTGCCTATATCTGTGTCCTCACATCCCCATGCCATTAGCCATTCCCCTTATCACGTTGCTGACGGATTTCGGCGAACGCGACTATTTCGTGGCGAGCATGAAAGGCGTCATCCTCAATATCAATCCGCAGGCCCAAATCGTAGACCTGTCTCACCATGTTACGGCGCATGATGTGGCGGACGCCGCATACTTGCTGAAATCCTCTTATCGATATTTTCCTGACGGCACCATTCATGTAGCCGTCGTTGACCCCGGTGTGGGCAGCCAAAGACGACCGTTACTCGTCAGCTCAACCCGCTATTTATTCATCGGGCCGGACAATGGCCTCTTCACCCATGTGTGCCAAGAGGAGAGCGGCATCGAGGTGCGTCAGATCGAAAACCGCCAGTATCGATTGGATTCCGACGGGGCGACGTTTGAGGGCCGCGACCTCTTTGCTCCGGCGGCAGCCTGGTTGAGCAAAGGCCAACCCATTGGCTCCTTTGGCCGGCTCGTGCCGAATTATGAGCGTTTGTCGATTCCCGATCCCGCATGGGACAAGCATGTGATGGCGGGACAGATTGTGTACATCGATCGCTTCGGCAACCTTATTTCCAATCTTACCGCGTACCACGTCAAGGAAGTCCGCGGACTCGCCAAACGCTCCGAGCCGTACGTTCGTATCGGCGGACTCACCATCGAAGGCTTGGTGCGAACCTACAACGAGGGCGCACCCGACCAGCCTCAGGCACTGATTAATAGCAATGGCTATGTCGAAGTGTTCCTGAAAGAAGGTCGCGCCGTTGAACGCTTGATGGCCGCTCGCGGAACGCGCGTTGAACTCTGTTAGTTGGGCGCTGGCTTCACATGGGTGAGCGACCAGCAGACATTCATAAACCAAGTGCACCCACCGCGATTGACAGGCCGAAGATGTCGATGTTTTAATGACATTGGTATCGAATCGAATCGTGCAGGACGAACCATCTTTCCGTTCCGGAACATGTTAATTTCCCGACAGCGCCACACACAAATCTTACAGGCCACAGTTTTTTTGGCTGCCCTTCTGTTGTGTTTCCTGCCCTCCCTTGAAGAGATCACCTTCGGTCAGGACCTGTCTCCCGTAGCGCTTCCCGCGGATATGTTCGCGGACGAGGAAGAACGTGACTCTGGCGACCCTCTCCACCACTCTGTTTCATCTCACAATGAAGTACTATTCCAGCAACTGATGTCGTCGCTTCAACGGGTTGCTCTTACTAGCCCTAGCAGAGAGAGCACCGCCGCACAGGGTCATTCCCGCGTCACACTGTATCGCCTCACCCCGAGGCCTCCGCCTTCTGCACGATAACGCCACCTACAGAGGGGTGAACCATAGGAGCCAGACTGCTGCGAGGAGCCTGAAACCAGCGGCCTCTCTGCAGGCTTCACTTTCGATGCTTAAAGACCGATACGAAACGAGAGGGAATCGAGTGCCATGAAACAACCCCTGCGCCGGCTGCCGGCCATCATCCTGGGCCTAGGCTTCGCTCTTGGAGCCTGTACACGCCCCGATCCCCCCGCGCCGATCAAAACCGTTCCAGCCCCGGTGGCTGCGAACCGCTCTGCAGAAATCGAAACGATGCTCATCGAAGCGCCCCCCTCCCTTCCGACATTGGTCCTATCGGCACGGATCACCTATGCCGAGAACGGGTACTCCAAGATTTCTTCTCCCCTCCAAGGTCCGGTACTGGATGTCCGTGTCAAGCTCGGCCAGGCGGTCAAGGCCGGTGATGTCTTGATGGTGATCGATGCGGCCGATATCGCTCGAGCCTATGCCGCCTACGTCGAGGAGATTTCTGAGTTAGGTCTTGCCGAACGCAACTACGAGCTGACAAAGGATTTGTACGATGCGCAAGCCATGTCCCGCAAAGATCTCGAGCATGCGGAAAATGATCTGAATCGTGAACGGGCCGAATTCAAACAGGCGAAAGGCCAGCTGCTGTCACTCCGCGTACCGGCTGCCGAGCTCAGCAAACCACTGGCACAACAACAGATTACCTCGCGATTTGAACTGCGAAGTCCCTTGACGGGAACGGTGGTCGAACGCACCGTGACGCCAGGACAAATCGTCGGGCCTGCCACGGATACTCCGTTGTTTACCGTGGCCAATCTCGAACGACTCCAAGTCGTCGCGGACGTGTACGAACACGACCTGTCAGGCATCCAGATCGGAGCGGTTGCGACGATGACGGTGGAAGCCTATCCGGGAGTTGAATTTCCAGCGACCATTGCGGTAATTGGCGATGTGGTCGATCCGGCGACGCGCACAATCAAAATTCGCGCCTCCGTTGCCAATTCAGACCGGCGTCTCAAGCCGGAAATGTTTGCCCGATTGACCCTTGCAGGTCACCGCATGCCGCAGAAGATTGTCATCCCCAAACAGGCGGTCATCGAACGATCCGGCAGACATTGGATCGTGGTGCAGCTTCAGAAGGGACGTTTTGAGGAGCGTCTGGTGACTATCGACGGCATGGCGGGCAATCACGTGACGATTCGAGAGGGTCTCACCACCGGAGAACGAATCATTCTCACACCTGGAATGCTTAACCGGATCGCAGCTGGCGAACCGTCAGCCGGTGGAGCGTAAACGCAACCGGCAACCGCTTCCAGGCTACAACGCCGCCACCAGAATCCGCACCAATCCGGAGAGATCTTCGCTGTCTAACCCGGCCACCGCGCGATTGGTGGTGTTGGTATAGGCGGCCTCCAGCGAAATCGTGGTCGGATGCTTGTAGATGGGATCCAAGTGAACCGCAAACATCCCCCGGCCCACGATACTTTCAGTTTCAATCAATCCGTCGGTGGACGTTGTGCTGGTATACCCTCCTGTTGCGCTCACTAACAATCGCTGGCTTTGTTTGTACAGCAACGAGACCGACGCCATCGGTGTCTGAATCTTTGCACCGGACCAACTCTGGTTTTCCGTCCGATAACTCACCGTTGGGGCGATCGTCAGGGTATTGATGGGACGAAACGCGGCAGTCAATACCTGAGCCAGCGCCGTCGCTTCGGCTCCGCCCCTCGTGATATCGTTCGTCAGGATAAGGCTCGACGAGAGGCGTGCGTTCCACGTCAGCCCGGCATAGGCCAACGCTGCCTCCATACTGTTGCTCTGACTCCGCTGTGGAAGGGTTCCCGAGGGGTCGAAGGTGCTCGCCATGGTGCTGCGAGAATAGGTCAGGCTGAGTTCAGGCCAATCGGGCTTGACCAGCGCGAGCCCGATACGATTGAAGCTTTGTTCAATGCGCGAACGGGCAGGATCGAGATCCACATTGTTCCAGGTTTGGCCGGACGAACTTCGAAGCTTGGCGATACCAACTCCCCACTCGCCCCACATCTCACGCACCGTTTGATCCGGGGAATTAAAAAAGGCTTTTCCCGCCGACCGATATTTGATGCCATAGCGAAATGGCCCGTTATTCCCCGTCAACGCCATTCGCACCATGCGCCTGGACCCGTCGTCACGTTGGTCGATGCGTGAAGACATGCCCGCATCATTCGTCGCATTGTTGGCGACTTCTCCTTCGGCTGTCAGCTGTCCTTTAAGCCAACTGGAGGCCGCACCGACACCCTTTGTCTGGGGCCGATCCGAATCAGGGACAAGGTCTTTCAGGCGCGTCGAGGTCGATGGGGGAGCGAAGGACGTCGCTTGAAAAGATGTATGCAGAACCGGAGTCGCGATTGAAAAGGGGATGGCCGAGGGGCCGGATTCGCGAGCCTGGTCGGTAAACTGAATGCGTTGGAGGAGGAGGTCAGCTTGTTGCGCGTCTTCCGCCTGGGCCGCGAGCGGGGCGACAAGGATCGCAAGCAAGATCCAATTCACTCGACGGTACGTCATGAATCAAAGTCCGTCGAGATCCTGTCGTCACACAGCATGAAATCAAGTGTAGCACTCGATAATCAACCTCTCGGTCGTTGATGGGCATGCACAAAAAGTGGTTGTGGGGTGTTCGAACGTGAACGCGGAAGGGAGTCTTTCCTCGAAGCGAAATCAGCAGCATTGACGAGCAGATTTAGGACGAGGTGGAGCTGCCTTCAGTACTCTCGACGATGGCCTTGTGCAAAATTGCCACCATCTTCGTTAACTCTCGGGCGCTGGTGGAGAGGGGAGGTACCAGGGCGATAATGTTGCCGAGAGGTCTCAGCAGCAGGCCATCCGCCCGGCACGCTTGGGCGACGAGATGGCCGATACGTCGTTCGAGCGGGTAGGGATGACGCGTCGTCCGGTCCTGCACGAGTTCAATGCCGACCATAAGCCCACATTGCCGAATGTCACCCACATGAATCAGCGCGGCCAGTGGGCGCAGCAGTCGGGCGAGCAGTTTGATCTGTCTTCGGACCTGGGCGAGAGTCTTCTCCCGCCGGAAGATCTCGATGTTCGCAAGCGCCACGGCACAGCCGAGCGGATTACCCGTGTAACTATGCCCATGAAAGAAGGTTTTCCAGTCTTTATATCGACCCAAGAAGGCGCGATAGATCTCTTCGGTCGCCAACGTGGCCGCAAGGGGCATATATCCCCCGGTTAACCCCTTGCTGATCGCCATGAGATCCGGAGTCACGCCCTCATGTTGGCACGCGAACATTTTTCCGGTACGGCCGAACCCGGTCGCCACTTCATCGGCAATCAGCAGGACGTTGTACTGGGTGCAGAGATCGCGGACTCGCCTGAGGTATCCGGGCGGTGCCGTGAGCATCCCTGCGGCAGCTTGGACCAGCGGCTCAATGATGACACCGGCCAGTTCCTGATGGCGTGTTCTCAACATCGCTTCGAGCGGATCGATGCAGGCTAAGCGGCAGGACGGGTATGTGAGGCTGAGCGGACATCGATAACAGTAGGGCGGGTCCACCTCATAGGTAGGAAACAAGAGCTCCTTGAACCTCGCGTGAAACAGCTCAATGTTCCCCACGCTCACGGCGCCGACCGTGTCCCCGTGATAGGCCAGTTTTAAATGGAGAAAAGAATTCTTCGAGCCGACTGCCGGCTGGCGTTGCTGCCAGTATTGCACTGCCATCTTCAGCGCGACTTCAACGGCCGTCGAGCCATTGTCCGAATAGAATACTCGCCGCAAGCCCTTAGGCGCGAGACGAATGAGTTCACGGGCCAATTGGATCGCCGGCGGATTGGAGAGCCCGAGCAACGTCGAATGGGCGATGTTCTGAAGTTGCGACGTGAGCGCGCGGTCGAGTCGCGGATGCCGATGACCGTGCAAATTGACCCAGATGGAAGAGGTACCGTCGAGGTACGTACGTCCCTCCGTATCGACGAGGTAGGAGCCCTTGCCCTTCTCGATGATGACGGGCATCTCCTGTTCCCACTCCTGCATCTGGGTAAACGGATGCCAGAGGTATGCATGGTCCCATGCTGCAAGCCGGGCTGTCTTGGAAGACGTCATCATGAACGTGCGCGCGGAGTGAAAATGATCGTGCGGCAGGAACGTTCGGCGCGCGTGAAACGCTGCGTCGCGCGCGGATTATACCGGCGGGCGATTTCTTTGACAACCTTGGAAACGGTCACTATAATGAACCGATTTTGGGGAACATGAGCCAGGATTTGCAAAGTCTCATCCGAAACTTCTCGATCATCGCCCATATCGATCACGGCAAATCGACCCTCGCTGACCGGCTCCTCGACGCAACTGGCGCAGTCACTGCCAGAGAAGCAAAGGAGCAAATCCTTGATGCGATGGACCTGGAGCGTGAGCGTGGTATCACGATTAAAGCTCACGCCGTGGCCATTCGTTATAAGGCTCGTGATGGGAAGACGTATTTGCTGCATCTGATCGATACGCCCGGCCACGTCGACTTTACCTATGAGGTATCGCGCAGCCTGGCGGCTTGCGAAGGCTCGCTGCTCCTCGTCGATGCGACGCAGGGCGTGCAAGCGCAGACCATTGCCAACGTGAACTTGGCGATGGGCAATCATCACACGATTATTCCCGTCATCAATAAAATCGACCTTGCCAGCGCCGACGTCGAAGGCACAAAACAGCAAATTTCCGAAGTGCTCACGCTGGACGCCAGCGATGCCATGTTGGTGAGCGCGAAGGAAGGACGCGGGGTGCCGGAAGTGCTCGAGGCGATTGTCACACGCATCCCCCCTCCGTCGGGTGATCCGGCTCTGCCCCTTAAAGCATTGATTTTCGATTCCTGGTTCGACAATTACCAAGGTGTCATCGTGCTGACTCGCATCGTCGACGGGTTCGTGCGGCCGGGGATGAAAATCAAGGTGATGTCCAATGACCGGTTGTTCGAAGTCACGGAGGTCGGACAATTCACACCGAAGCGGACCAAGGGAACACAGCTGCTCACAGGAGAGGTCGGGTATCTTTGCGCCAATATGAAGGAAGTCGCCGACGTGAAAATTGGTGATACGCTAACCGACGCGCTGAAACCGACCGGACAGGCGTTTCCAGGTTATAAAGAAGTGAAGCCGCTGGTCTTTTGTGGCCTCTATTCGACGGACACGGCGCGTTATGAAGATCTCCGGGATGCATTACTGAAGTTGCGGCTGAACGATTCGTCATTTGTCTATGAACCGGAAACCTCCTTGGCGCTCGGGTTTGGATTTCGCTGCGGCTTCCTTGGTCTGCTGCACATGGAAATCATCCAGGAGCGGCTCGAACGCGAATACGAACTGACGCTGATCACAACCGCTCCGACCGTCATCTACCGCGTCCTCACCACGAAGGGGGATGTGCTGGAGGTAAACAATCCGGCCGATCTTCCGGAGCCCAGTTCCATTGCCTCATTTGAAGAGCCGTTTATTTTGGCCACGCTCATTGCTCCGGAGCGCTACCTCGGCACCCTCTTGCAATTGTGCCAGGAGCGCCGCGGCCTTCAACGCAGCATTCATTATTTGGACCCTACGCGCGTCATGATCAGTTATGAGCTGCCGCTGAATGAAGTCATTCTGGATTTTTATGACAAACTAAAATCGAAGACGCAAGGCTATGCATCGCTGGATTACGAACTGCTCGGGTATCGCGAATCCGACTTGGTCCGCCTCGACATTGTACTCAACGGCGAGCCAGTTGATGCGTTGTCGTTCATCACCCATAAGGATCGTTCGTACCAGCGAGGCCGGCAGGTTGCTGAAAAAATGAAAGAGCTGATCCCCAAGCAAATGTTTGAGATCGCCATTCAGGCTGCCATCGGCAACAAAATCGTCGCTCGAGAGACCATCGGCGCCATAAAGAAGAATGTCACGGCCAAGTGTTACGGGGGTGATATTTCCCGCAAGCGTAAACTCTGGGATAAACAGAAGGAAGGCAAAAAACGCATGAAAGCGGTCGGAAGAGTTGAAGTGCCGCAAGAGGCATTTTTAGCGATCCTCAAGGTGAGCGAGGAATGAGCGTCGAACCCAATTCACCGCCACCCAACGAGGCCTCTACACCGACCGACGCAGGGGTGACACCCGCCCCATCCGAACCCGCTCCGGGCCTGGCTGTGCCTGGCGCTGCTGCGCGCGCGATTCAGCCGGTCCACAAATCAATCGTACGAGAGTATGCAGAGGCGATCGTGATCGCCATGTTGCTGGCTTTTGCCATCCGCGTCTTCGTCGTGCAAGCATTCAAAATTCCTTCCGGATCCATGATTCCCACACTGCTGGTGGGTGACCACATTTTAGTGAGCAAACTGTCGTACGGCCTGCAATGGCCTACCGACTGTCAGATCAAGCCAGGATTTCCGCCGATCACCTGTTACTCCTCGCGAACCGTGCTTCCATTCGGCACCATTCAGCGCGGCGATATCATCGTTTTTCGGTTTCCTGAGGATGAGGACAAGGATTTCATCAAACGAGTCGTCGGACTTCCCGGTGATACCATTCAGATTCGAAACAAGATTGTGCATGTGAACGGCACGCCATTCGAAGACCATGCCTTCACGCAGCACACGGATCCTCCGATTCATGATGGCCACATCAGTCCGCGCGATAATTTTGGCCCGGTCACGGTTCCCGACGATGCCTATTTTGTGATGGGAGACAATCGGGACCACAGTCTCGATAGTCGTTTCTGGGGCTATGTGCGCACCGAAAAGGTTCGCGGCAAAGCCTTTCGCATTTATTGGTCGTGGAGCGGTCAAGGATCATGGACCGAATGGGTACGATGGGAAAGGTTAGGAAAAGCCATCAAGTAGCGCGATCCGGGAACACCGGATCGTCCAGCACGCAGACAGGTGAGGGGGCGCCGGATGACGCGGCGATCCTTCGCGCCTATGTCCAGCGTTTCTCCCGCGCCAGCGTGTTGGTCATCGGAGATCTCATCCTCGATCACTATGTATGGGGACGCGTGAACCGGATCTCTCCGGAAGCGCCGGTTCCAGTGGTGCATGTGGAGTCTGAATCGCTTAAGCTGGGGGGCGCCGCGAATGTGTTCAACAACATTCTCGCCCTTGGGGGACAGGCCGACATATGCGGCGTCATCGGAGCTGATGAAAGCGGCCGGCTGCTTCTGAAGGAGTTGGGCGGACGACGGCAAGGTCGGGGCGGGGTCGTCATCGACCACAGCCGGCCGACGACACGCAAATCTCGCGTGGTTGCGCACAATCAACAAATCGTTCGGTACGACGTCGAGCGACGGACTGAACTGACCACGCTGCTGCAGCGCCGCATTCTCCGGTATGTGGAGTCCAGAATAAAGGAACTGTCCTGCTTGGTGGTGTCGGACTATGCCAAGGGCGTCGTCACAGCTTCGCTGATGACCGAGTTGACTCGATTGGCCGGACAGCGCAAGATTCCCATCGTGGTGGATCCCAAGGTCGAACATTTCAGCTATTACCGAGGTGTGACGGTCGTCACCCCTAATCATTTAGAAGCCACTCAAGCCGCCGGTGTGCATGGCGACGACGACCAAGCGGTTAACAAGGCCGGTACGATCCTTCGGCAGCGATTGGGATGCCAGACCGTACTGGTGACCAGAGGCGAACGAGGCATGAGCGTCTACCAAGGGCATGGCGACCACTGGCATATTCCGACACGAGCTCGACAGGTGTTTGACGTGACAGGGGCGGGCGATACCGTCGTTGGTACGCTGGCACTGGCTCTCTCCACCGGCGCCACCATGCGGGAGGCTGCGGTACTCGCTAATCAAGCGGCAGGTGTGGTGGTCGGGATGATCGGAACCGCCACGGTGACGGCAGCACAATTGACTGATTCTCTGGGACAGGGCTGACGTGACCCGGTCGGTCACGGTCGTGATTCCCGCTCGGTACGGATCCTCTCGATTTCCTGGGAAACCATTGGTAGACCTGCTGGGTAAGCCGATGATTCAGCACGTCTATGAGCAGGCGAAGGCCTGTCGCGTGGTGAACGACGTCTTGGTGGCCACCGATGACGAACGCATCAAAGCGGCTGTTGAGCGGTTCGGAGGACGAGTCGTCATGATGACGGAGTCCTATCGTACCGGAACCGACCGGGTGGCGGGGATTGCGAACGCCCAGGCCGGTGATTGCTTCGTCGATCTGCAAGGAGACGAAATTTTGCTCCACCCCGATCTCATCACGGATTTGGTGGAACCGTTTCTGGCCAGCGATGCGTCCATGGGCACGTTAAAACGACGGATCGAATCGGACCACGATCTGCAAAATTCTGGAGTGGTGAAGGTCACGACCGATCGTGACGGCTATGCCCTCTACTTTTCCAGAGCGCCGATTCCCCTGGTTCGGGATGACCCGCGGCGGACTGCTGTGGCGGGACTGCATTTCATTCACCTGGGCCTCTACATCTATACGCGCGAGACATTGATGCGACTTGCGGCATTGCCCACGGGGATGCTCGAAGAGGCGGAAAAGCTGGAACAATTGCGCGCGCTGGAACACGGCATTCGAATTCGCGTCTGGGAAACCACCCATTCTTCATTACGCATCGACAGCCCGGAAGACGTGCCCAACGCATTGGAACAGCTTCGCAACAATGATACTGGACGCTGCAGTACTCACGCGTCATGACAAGTGGTCGCATTCACAAGAAGGTGCAACGATGAGCAAATTCATATTTGTGACCGGGGGTGTCGTCTCGTCGCTCGGAAAAGGGCTGGCCTCCGCGGCTATCGGCAATCTGCTGGAAAGCCGCGGGTTGAAGATCACGTTTCTCAAGCTCGACCCATACATCAACGTCGACCCTGGGACGATGAATCCGTACCAGCATGGGGAAGTCTATGTCACGGAAGACGGGGCGGAGACCGATCTGGACCTCGGCCACTACGAACGCTATACCTCAATGACGCTCACCCGGGAGAACAATTACACCACAGGGCGCATCTACCATTCCGTGATTACGAAGGAGCGGCGCGGAGATTACTTGGGTGGAACCGTGCAGGTGGTGCCGCATGTCACGGACGAAATCAAGCAATGCATCATGCGCATCTCGCAGGGCATAGATGTCACGATCGTCGAAATAGGAGGCACCGTCGGCGACATCGAGAGCCTGCCCTTCCTCGAGGCCATCCGGCAGATCCCGTACGACGTGGGACGAGACAACGTGCTCTATGTCCATCTCACGCTCGTCCCATACATCGGAGCTGCCGGAGAATTGAAAACGAAGCCGACGCAACATTCGGTGAACAAGCTTCGAGAAATCGGCATTCAGCCGAACATCCTCTTATGCCGGACTGATCGATATTTGCCTCCGGAACTCAAGGCGAAGATTGCGATGTTCTGCAACGTCGAAAAAGATGCCGTTATTACGGCCAAAGATGTTGAAACCATCTATGAGGTGCCGATCGTATTCCGCAAGGAGGGATTGGATGAACTGATCGTCCGTTTGCTGAAGTTGGAAACGGGTCCGCCGAATCTTCGCGAATGGGATGCCATGGTGCAGAAGATCAAACATCCTAAACATGAGGTGTCCATAGCGCTGGTGGGCAAATATGCCGGCTTGAAAGAATGCTACAAAAGTCTGGCGGAAGCGCTGGTGCACGGCGGCATCGATCATGAAACCCGCGTGAATATCACCTGGATTGAGTCCGAAGAAGTCGAGCGCCAAGGCACCGAGCGCATTCTGCGTGAGATGGATGGGATCTTGATCCCAGGCGGATTCGGCGCACGTGGCATTGAGGGCAAGGTCATCACAATTCAGTACGCACGCGAGCATCAAATCCCATTTCTCGGCCTCTGCCTGGGCATGCAATGCGCCACGATCGAATTCGCGCGAAATGTTGCCGGACTGAAGGACGCGAACAGTGCCGAGTTCGACGAGCGCACCCCGCACCCGGTGATTCACTTGATGTCTGACCAGCAGTCCATCAGCGACAAAGGCGGCACCATGCGGCTTGGCTCCTACACCTGCAAACTCGGCGAGGGAACGTTGGCGCAGAAAATGTATGGACTCAGTGACGTGCGAGAGCGACATCGCCATCGATACGAATTCAACAATGCCTATCGTGACCGCCTGACAGCCAAGGGGTTGGTGTTGAGTGGACTGTCACCAGATGGACGGCTGGTGGAAATCGTCGAGTTGCAGAATCATCCCTGGTTCTTGGCAACGCAATTTCATCCGGAGTACAACTCGCGGCCGCATCATCCACACCCCTTGTTCACGGGGTTTGTGGGAGCGGCGTTACGCCGAAAGTGCGGCCATTAAAGTGAGATGCTGAAACCGGCTTCCAGTTGCGTTCTCGGTCGCATGCTTCCTTGTGACGTACCGCAAGGGTACGCCTCAGTCCACACGCTTCCTGCGGCCTTGCTGGAAGACCGGTTTGAGCATCTCCTTTGAGAGTCGGTCAATTTATGAGCCACGATGTTCAGATTGGGAGTTTCACCGTCGGAGCGGGGAATCGACCGTTTTTAATCGCCGGACCTTGCGTGATCGAGAGCGAACAGCTCGCCATGGACACAGCAGGCCGGATCGCCGAAATCACCAAGTCCCTGGGCATGCCCTACGTCTTCAAATCGTCCTATGATAAGGCCAATCGCACGTCCATCACCTCCTATCGTGGACCGGGTCTTGAAAAGGGTCTCGCTGTGCTGGCCAAGGTCAAGCAACAGATTGGCGTGCCGACTCTCACCGACGTGCATTCGGAAGAACAGGCGGCAGAGGCAGGCAAGGTCGTGGATATTCTTCAAATTCCGGCCTTTCTCTGCCGCCAAACTGACCTTTTGATCGCCGCGGCCAAGACAGGAAAAGTCGTCAACATCAAGAAGGGGCAGTTTTTATCACCGTTGGAAATGGCGAACGCCGTCAAAAAAGTCGAGGAATGCGGAAACCGGCGCATTGTGCTGACTGAACGTGGTTCTTCTTTCGGTTATAACAATTTGGTCGTCGACATGCGCGCCTTTCCGATCATGCGACGGTTCGGGTATCCGGTGGTGTTCGACGCGACCCACAGCGTGCAACTTCCCGGTGGAGCTGGCACACAATCCAGCGGCCAGCGTGAGTTCGTCGAACCCTTGGCCTGTGCAGCAGCGGGCGCCGGTTGCGACGGGTTCTTCATGGAAGTGCATCCCGACCCCGACTCGGCCTTGTCCGACGGACCCAATATGGTTCCTCTTCACGCACTTCAATCACTTCTCGAACGGGTACTACGTATATGCGACGCAGCCGGGCCACAACCAGCTCAATAAACGACACTAGACCCTCAAGAGTCCTCCGTCGAATCCCGCTGGACGCCAGCGTGCAAGAGGGGAAACGCGTCCTGGAAATCGAGGCGCGGGCCGTGCAAGACTTAATCGCTCGTCTCGATGAACGCTTCGCCAGCGCAGTCACATTCTTGCATGACTGCCGAGGGAAGGTCGTCATTTCGGGCATGGGAAAATCTGGCTTGATCGGGCAAAAGATTGCGGCGACATTAGCCAGCACCGGCACGCCTTCGTTCTTTCTGCATCCGGCTGAAGGCGTCCATGGTGATTTGGGCATGTTGGCCAAACAGGATGCGCTGATTGCGATTTCCAATAGCGGCGAAACGCAGGAGGTCTTGCAACTGCTGCCCTTTGTCAAACGACTCAACGTGCCTGTGGTAGCGCTGACCGGCGTTAGCACATCGACATTGGCCAAGAACAGCGATGTGACCCTGGATATTTCCGTCCGTGAAGAAGCCTGCCCATTGGGCTTGGCGCCGACTGCGAGTACCACCGCCACCCTCGCCATGGGAGATGCCCTAGCGGTCGCGCTGCTTCAAAAGCGGGGATTTAAACAGGACGATTTCGCACAGTTCCATCCGGGTGGCACCTTGGGGCGTCGCCTTCTCGTGAAAGTGCGAGATCTGATGCAGCAAGGAGACCATCTACCTCAAGTACGGCAGAATGCCTCCGGCACGGACACCATTTTGGAAATGACGTCTAAGAAACTCGGAATGACCACGGTGGTGAATGCGAAGGGCGCCCTCTACGGAATCGTCACCGACGGAGACTTACGCCGCTTCATACAAAAAGGCGGCGATTTCAGCAAGGTGACCGCGCGTGACTTGGCCAGCCGGCGTCCAAAAACTATCGGGCCAGACGAACTGGCCACGACGGCTGTGGCGCTCATGGAGCGGTTTTCCATTACGGCGCTGGTGGTCCTGGACGCACCACATCACTTGGCCGGCGTCATCCACTTGCATGACCTCTTAAAAAACGGCATTGTATAAGCGAACAACTGGCAACGAGCGCTGAGAGGACGATGGCAGAGAACTGGAAAGAAGCCGGGCTGGTGCTGATGCGGTCGGCAGGACAGGAAAGTAATATTAACCTGCCCAATGTCCTGACGCTTGTCAGGATTCTCTTGATCCCGGTGTTCATCATGTTGCTGATTGATCCCACGCCGGATCGCGCCTTGGCCGCCGCCATCGTGTTTGTCGTCGCGGCCGTGACCGATCTGCTTGACGGGTACGTGGCCAGGAAAACTGGCCAGATCACCAAGCTGGGTCGATTGCTGGATCCCATTGCCGACAAATTGCTGGTGCTTTCCGCACTGATCTTATTAGTGCAAGTCGATCGTGTCAGCGCGTTGATCGCCATCCTGATCATTGCGCGAGAAGTGGCGGTGACAGGTATCCGAGCGATTGCGGCAACGGAAGGACTGATCATGTCCGCCGAAGTCACCGGAAAGTATAAAATGGCCTTGCAGGTCATCGCGATCGTACTCTTGGTTCTTGAAGGAACCGTGCTGGAAGCCATCGGCAATCTCCATCTCGCGGGCATCGTGACCCTGTACCTGTCTCTCATCCTGGGCTATGTGTCCGGCGCGCAGTACGTCTGGAGTTTCTGGCGCCAGGTCGGGGTCAAAGGACTGTAGCCGAATTGCGCTATCGGCGTGCGTATCCGACATCGCTGGATAATTGATGGACAGTCCCTGGCTCATCGGTCTCCTGACTCTTCTCGGTTATCTCATCGGATCGATCCCGTTCGGCGTGGTTGTGTCCCAGCTGCTCGGTGTGGCCGATCCACGTTCTGCAGGCAGCCGTAATGTGGGATTCACGAATGTCTTGCGCGTGAGCGGGAAAAAGGCCGGAGTTCTGACGCTGGTCGGCGACATCGGAAAAGGCTGGTTCGTCGCCTGGGTAGGGACGTTATTGTTGCACCAAGAATCCGCCATTCTCTTCGTAGCCATGGCATCGATCGTTGGGCATCTCTATTCAATATTCCTTAAGTTTAAAGGGGGGAAAGGCGTGGCGACATCGATTGGTGCCGTACTAGGGGTTGCCCCTTGGATCGGGCTTGCGCTCCTGGGAATTTGGGTGGGAGCGGTTCTGCTGTGGAAATATTCATCCGGTGGTGCGCTCGTCGCTTTTGGAGTCTTTCCCATCATGGCGCTGGTATTTCATCGGTCTTGGCTGTTCGTGGGATTTGCCTGTGTCGTGGGGCTGTTGATCTGGGGCAGGCACAAAGAGAACCTGATTCGCTTATGGAGTGGGACGGAATCTCGAATCGGACACACGAGTTGACATAATATATCTTATCAGACACCTAAAAATGCTCTCATTTGAGCTCCTGGCCAGATTTCGCAAAGAACTTTCCTTCACCGGCAGCGTCCTCTATGAGACCATTGTCGCCATCGCAGAACGCGTCAACCGCAAGGTGCAAGTACTACGGCTTCATGGTCAGGCCCTCACGGTTCTGAATCAGATTCACGTTGTTCATCGAGACATCGGCCGGCGTGTCGTTGAGCTAGCCGCTAAACCCGTGAGAGGCGCTGATCCTGAACCGTGTTCCAATCGACTCCCGCTCGAAGATGCCATTCGCATTGCCGCAGACCGTATCAAGGGACAGCGAGCGACGTTGCAGCACATCGAGAGCCATATTCGAGACCTGAAAATTGAGTTAGCTCAAGAAGAGTTACTGACGATACAACGCGACCTGGGATTGCGTGACGCCGCCCTGGAGCGTGTCATCGTAGCCCAAGGCGCACCAATCATCGGCCATCCGATAGGCGACTTTGATTTGCCTGCCACGACTCGTATCGTGGCGGTCCTCCGAGGCCCATTCCTCCTCCCCCTCTCCGACTCCATGACATTGCGTCCGGACGACATTGTGATCCTTGCAGGACTGCGCCGCGACCTGACCCATTGGCTTCCTCATTTTCAAAGGGCCGTTGCATCCAAAACGGCCTGAGTCGATCCTTTCGCCACCGTTCTAGAATCTGCTATTCTGTACTCGGCAAACCGTATAGGCGCTGGAGCGTGGCGATCATGAAGACTCAGGCCTCCTTTTCAGCTGCGCTCATTCTCGGATTCGGATTTTCCGTATGGCTAGCCGGAAGCCTAGTTCCTTGCTTCGCGGGCACCCTGGCCGACGGAACCACGCGCAAAGAATCTTCCGGGCTGCGGCTCTTGGAAGAACTCCAAACGGTCATTACGGATTTGGCTGAAGAAGCGAAACCCTCCGTCGTCAGTATCTTTCCTCTCCAAGCACAAGGGCGCACGCGCGATACGTCTGGCGAACGGTTGCCAAACTCCTCCGGGTCGGGATCCGGAGTCATCATCGATCCCGAAGGCCACATTATTACGAATAACCATGTCGTCGGCGATGCCGCAGAAGTCGAAGTCCGTTTCTCTGACAAATCCAAACTGTTCGCCCAAGTCATTGGGAAAGACCCGGATACGGATTTAGCCGTATTGAAAGTCACGGCTGATCATCCCCTTCCCGCTGCCCGCTTCGGAGACTCCTCCGGAGTAAAAGTCGGGCAATGGGTACTGGCCGTCGGGAATCCCTTCGGCCTTGATCGGACCGTGACGCTAGGGGTCGTCAGCGGAATCGGACGGGAAAACATCAATTTGTCACGCTACGAAAATTTTATTCAGACCGACGCCTCGATTAATCCGGGCAACTCCGGCGGGCCGCTCTTCAATTTGCGCGGCGACATCATCGGCATCAATACGGCGATCATCAACTTCGCGCAGGGTATCGGCTTTGCGATTCCTTCCAACATGGCCAAGCAGGTCATGAAGCAACTCATCGCGAAAGGCAAAGTCGTGCGAGCCTGGCTAGGCGTAGGCCTTCAACCCGTGACTCAAGATCTAGCCAAAAAATTCGGCGTGGATGAAAACGAAGGAGTGCTCGTCAATGAAGTCTTCGAAAGGGATCCTGCCGCATTGGCTGGGGTCAAGCCAGGCGACGTCATCACCAAGGTCGACGGGGCATTGGTAGACACGCCCAATAAGCTCTCACGATTAGTGGCCGCGCTCGAGCCGGGAGCCACGGCCAACGTTGAAGTGGTGCGGGACGGTAAGCGGATCGTACTCAAGGTGGCATTAAGCGAGCGCAGGGATACGGTCGTTACCGCCTCGCTGCCTCAGACTCGAACAGACCTGAAGTTGGGCATTGATGTGCAGGATTTGACTGCGGGGTTGGCCGAGAAGTTTCGTCTCAAAGAAACCCGGGGGGTGCTGATCTCCAAGGTGGAGACGGGCAGTCTGGCCCAAGCGGAAGGGTTGCGCGAAGGCGATCTGGTCAAGGAAGTCAACCGTGTCGACACGGGTACGGTCGGAGAATTTTCCGCCGCCGTGTCCAAGGTCAAGCGCGGCGATACGATTCTTCTGCGGGTGCTCCGTGAAGGTCGGGCCTTTTATGTTGTGCTCAAGCCGGCCGATCCCTCACCTACCCCGCCATAGCCGGCTTCGCGCCTTGTGCTGTGGTCAATGCACGCCGACGGCATGCCGTCCGGCCTTGTGCTCGTCAATGATGCGGCCCACCAGCTCTTTCGGTACCTCTTCATAGTGGGCATGTTCCATCAGGTAACTACCTCGGCCGGCGGTCAGAGAGTTGAGAGCGGGGGCATAGGTGAGCATCTCCGCTTGAGGCACCAGGGCCTTGATGGTCTCCATATGACCGTTTGCTTCGACCATCACAATGCGTCCGCGGCGCGCGTTCAGATCTCCCAAGACCGCTCCGACACAATCTGCCGGAACCTCTACTTCCACGCTCATCAGCGGTTCAAGCAGAATTGGATGAGCCGCTTCAATCGCCTTTTTTACTCCCATGGACCCGGCTATTTTAAAGGCCATCTCCGATGAATCGACGACATGGTAGGACCCGTCATACACGGTGACTCGAAGGTCCACGACGGGATACCCCGCAAGTGGCCCTTCACGCAGCGCCTCAATGACGCCCTTTTCTACAGCCGGCACAAAGTTGCGCGGAATAGCTCCGCCGACAATCTTATTTTCGAACTCGAACCCCTTGCCGCGTGGTAACGGACCGATTTCCAACCAACAATCCCCATACTGGCCATGCCCGCCCGTCTGTTTTTTATACTTACCTTGTGCCTGCGAGACACTGCGAACCGACTCACGATAGGATACTTTCGGCGCGTGCAACGTCACATCCGCACCGTACTTGCGATGGAGCTTCTCCAGGGCGACGTCGATGTGCAGCTGGCCCAAACCGCTCAGCACCATCTCCTTTGTCTCCATATGGCGAACAAACTCCAAACTTGGATCTTCCTCAATGAGTTTGTGAAGGCCCAAACTCACCTTCTCAATATCCGCATTGGATCTCGGTTCAATGGCGAAGGACACCACGGGCCTGGTGAACTGAATGCCGGGGTACTGAATCGGCGCTCGTTCCTCACACAACGTATCACCTGTGAGACTGTCCTTCAGCTTGGCGATTGCCACAATTTCACCTGCCCTAGCCCGCGAGACCGGCGTGTACTTTTTCCCCACAATGGAAAACAGATGCCCGCCGCGTTCTTTTATCTGTCGAGTGGCATTGTACAAGCCGGTATCCGCCTCCAGAGTACCGGAGTAGAGGCGCACGTAGGATAGTCGCCCGACAAATGGATCGATGAGTGTCTTAAACACCACCGCCGAGAATGGGTCAGACTCCAATGGCTCTCGCGTGATCTGAGCTGAGCCAGCCGCCAATCCCGAACCGTGCAACGGCGCAAACCGGGCTCGTCTGATGGGTGAGGGCATGAATTCCACAAGACTGTTCAAGAGTGTCGACACACCGATGCGACGCAGCGCCGACCCACCGACAACAGGAACCAGCGAGCCCTGTTCTGCGCCGACGCGTAATCCGGCGAGCAAAGCCCCGTCCGTCAACTCGCCGTCTGTCAAGTAGCGATCAAGAAGCTGTTCATCTCCTTCCGCCACCAGTTCAGTCAACTTACGCCTGGCCTGATCAACCCGCTCGCGCCACTGGGATGGCACTGGCGACTCCTGCGGATGCAGACGAGCGGGGTCCTGAGTGATGACATGATTATGAAGCAGATCCGCCAGATCAGTGATCTGCGCGCCGATGCCCATCGGCAGCGTGAGAGGGATGGCCTTGATCTCCAGTTCTGTGACCAAGGCATCAATCGTCTGCGGGAAATCCGTACCGTCCTTGTCGAGGTCATTGACAAAAACAACACAAGGGAGTCCCGCATCGTGGATGGTGGTCCAGAGCCGCTGGATTTCGCTGCGCACCCCCATGGAGGCACTCACAACCAGGATGACGCTATCCGCCACGCGCAAGGCCGATCGCGTCTCGCCGACAAAGCTGGGCGAACCTGGGGTATCGAGGAGATTGAGCCACGTGTCTCTGTAGGAGCAGTGAAGCACGCTGGTGTTGAGCGACGTTCGACGATGAATTTCTTCCGGTTCAAAATCAGATGCCGTGGTACCGGCGAGAATGGACCCAAGAGAGGGAAGACTGCCTGCGAAGTACGCCAACGCTTCGACTAACGAGGTTTTTCCCGATCCCGTATTCGACACCACGGCCACATTTCTGATGGATTCAGTGGGGGGAACGTTCATCATGACCTCCTCCAGTGAGCCGGCGGCCTCTGGGGCCCTGGTTAGTAGTGCAAGAGTGCGCGATCCCTTCCTTTCTGAGCCTGTCCCATGAGAGGCCTGCAGCAACGGTCACCGCAACTGTTGTTGTGATGACTCATGCCAGTGACGCCTCTCCGCTTAACCAACCCTGATCTGCAAAACTGACATATCGACCATCTCCCACAATGAGATGGTCGAGGACTTGAATCCCCAAGAGCGACCCGGCAGACACCAATCGAGCTGTGAGCACACGGTCCTCCTGGCTCGGGGTTGGATCTCCGCTGGGATGGTTGTGGAGAAAAATCACCGCGGCGGCAGACGCCCGCAGCGCCGGGATAAAAACTTCTCGAGGATGCACAATACTCAATGTGAGGCTGCCTTCAGAGATCGTCACATCGCGAATAATCTGATTCTTGGCATCCAGCAGGACCACCCTGAAGATCTCGTGCCGCAGGTCACGCAGGCTCGGGTGGTAGTGCTTAAAAAGGTCCGCACTAGAGTTGATGCGCATGCCGGTGGTCAATGGGGACGACACGGCACGCTTGCCGACTTCCACAGCGGCCTTGAGTTGGGCAGCCTTGGCTGGCCCTACCCCCGGGACGGCACACAGTTCTTCAACACTGCAGTGCAGAAGACCGAAAATGCCTCCTATGCGCTCAAGCACGTCCATCGCAACGTTCACCGCAGAGGCGTCTTGCCTCCCTACGCGCAATAAAATCGCGAGCAGTTGGGCATCGGATAGGGTTTCGGCTCCTTCGCAGAGCAACCGCTCGCGTGGGCGTTCTGTCTCAGGCCAATCCCCGATCCCACCCCCTGGTTTTTTCGGTGTCATCTGAATTTTCTGCGACAAAAAAATGTCGCCCTGCACGTTTTTGTGCCGGTCACTTGACGCCTATCCGATCTCCTGCTAGGCACCCTAATCACATAACCCATTGAAACTATATGGTTTGACAATTTGGTGCAGCTCTTGCTTCAGAGCAGTCACAGCTGTAAACGTCGCCGCCCAGGAGGAAAAAATGGAATGTCCGAAATGCAAAGGCATGATGATGTTGGAACGGTTCTCAGATTTCTTTCTCATTTTCTACGCGTGGAAATGCATTAACTGTGGCGCCATCATTGACCGAACGATTTCAGCTAATCGAAGAAAGAGCCTCGCCGCTCGCGAAGCGCAGCCGGTGGCGACTCGCTAATCCGGCGGTCTTTCTGCTCGGTTCACCCTGTCGATTGATGGTGTGAGGGCCAGAACACTTTGGCCGCCTCCCCAGCTGTCGAAATCGAGTTGTAAAAGAGCGACCTGATTATAGCGAGCCCCTCCCCACGCGTCAAAGCGCGAACCCCCTCGTCGACGACTACAGCGCTCCCCGCCCGCTGCGGGGAGAAGATTCTCCTCGGTTTCCTTTCCGCTTTCTTCAGGGCTTCGTCACCTTGACCCCTTCAAAAACGCTATGTTAGAGTCTCCTGCTTCTAGCTAGAGACGAATGATTTTCACCCGAATACGATCATGCGCGTCATTGCAGGGGTGCATCGGGGCCGACGGTTGCTTGGTCCCAGGGGACAGGCTATTCGCCCGACATCTGACCGAGTGAAGGAAGCCTTGTTTTCGATTCTTGGTGAGCGCACCACGGGAGCCCGCGTGCTCGATCTTTATGCCGGGACGGGGTCGATTGGAATTGAAGCCCTGAGCCGCGGCGCCGCACATGTGACCTTTGTCGAAGCCGACCGTACGGCACTCCGGCTGGTGCAGTCTAACCTGCAACATTGCGGTCTTGAACCATCCGCGAGTATCTGCGCCTGCCAAGTCAGTCAATTTTTTCGCCGCACGATCCATTGGTCCGATCCCTACAACATCGTCTTCTGCGATCCACCCTATCAATTGACGACGGAACTGATTGCTTTAGGGAATGAGTGGGACAGACGATGGTTCGCGGATGACGCCATCGTGATCCTGGAGCATGGACGGAAAGCACAGATTCCACCGACACTGGGACCCCTCTCTCTAGTGAAGCGCTACGACTATGGCGACACGGCGCTCACACGATTTCAGGTCACCCAGAAAGAAACACCACCGTCATGAAAACTGCCGTTTATCCCGGCACATTCGATCCGATTACGCACGGACATAGTGATATAATCCGGCGGGGATTTCGAATGTTCGAGAAGGTCATCGTGGCGATCGCACCCAACCCAAGCAAACATCCCTTTTTCAGTGTGAAGGAACGGCTGGAGATGGTCCGACTGGTCACGAAAGACCTGCCGAACTTAGAGGTCACGACGTTCGAAGGGCTACTGGTTGATTTTGTACGAAAAAGCGGCGCCCATGCCATCCTTCGAGGATTACGGGCTATTTCTGACTTCGAGCACGAGTTTCAGATGGCCCTCATCAATCGAAAACTAGCGGAAACGGTCGAAACGGTATTTCTGATGCCCAGCGAAGAGTATTCTTATCTGTCCTCCACCATCATCAAGGATGTCGCCAGCCACGGCGGGGCACTGCAGGACTTTGTGCATCCTGAAGTGGCCAGGAGACTCCAAGAACGAATTCGGAGCTTTAAAGGATGAAACTTGCAGCCCGCGTCGGACGAATCGTCCCCTCTCCTACCCTCAGCATTACAGCCACTGCGAAGGCGATGGCGGCACAAGGAGTCGATGTCATTGATTTCGCCTCCGGAGAGCCGGATTTCGACACGCCTGAGCCGGTCAAGGCGGCTGCGGAAGCCGCGATTCGCGCCGGATTCACAAAGTACACGCCTTCATCTGGTATTGACGAATTACGGGACGCCATTGCGGACAAGCTGAAAACCGAACAGGGACTGCACTACGAAAAATCACAGATTCTCGTCTCCTGTGGCGCGAAGCATTCGCTTTACAATGTGGCGGAAGCGCTGTTAGAAGCGGGCGATGAGCTGATAATTCCGGTGCCCTTTTGGGTTTCCTACCAGGATCAGACGCTGCTCAACGACGCGACGCCGATCCTCCTGCAGACGCAGGAACGCGATGGATATACCATCACTCAGGAAGCGCTCGAAGCCGTTGTTACGCCACGGACCAAGGCTATCATCGTCAATAGTCCCTGTAACCCGACCGGCGCCACGTACGATCGGAAAACCCTCGAGGGAATCGCCGCCGTGGCCTTACGCCACAACCTCGTGATTATTTCGGACGAGATTTATGAGAAAGTGCTCTACGACGGCTTCGAGCACATCAGCATCGCCACATTAAGCCCTGAGGTGGCCGCGAGAACCGTCGTCATCAACGGTGTTTCGAAAGCCTATGCGATGACGGGTTGGCGGATCGGCTATGCGGCAGGACCGAAGCCGTTGCTAACGGCCATGGCCAATATCCAAAGCCAAAGCACGTCCAATCCCTGTTCGATTTCGCAGAAGGCGGCCGTGGCGGCGTTACGCCTAGCAGCCCCCTTCACGAAAATAATGGTGGCGGAATTCGACCGACGTCGGCGCGTGATGGTGGATCGGCTCAACCGCATGCCCGGGGTGACGTGCTCTATGCCGACTGGAGCCTTCTATGCCTTCCCGAATGTGAGCGGCTTGTTAGCCCGACGCTGGAAGGATCGGCCGATCGGCTCTGCCGCCGACCTGGCAACCTATTTGCTCAACGAGGCTCAAGTGGCAGTCGTCCCCGGTGAACCGTTTGGAAGTGGATGCCATATTCGGCTGTCCTATGCCACTGCCATGGAGGGCGTCGAGCGAGGGTTGACCCGTATCGAAACGGCGATTCGTCGCCTTTCGTAGAACAGATGAATATACCCAAAGCCATTCCCTTGATTTCTGGCGAAGAGAGGCTACAAGTAAGAGAGCAGGTCAGCGAATTGCACCACACAGGCCCAACCAGATTACGGTCTGATGACAGGAGGATAGCCCAGTGCCGATCTATGAATATCAATGTGTCAGCTGTGCTCATCGTTTTGAATTAAAGCAGAGCATGAAGGACGACCCCATCAAGGAATGTCCTCGTTGCGGCAAGGAAGTGACTAAGTTAATTTCTTCACCCGCCATCATGTTCAAAGGTAGCGGGTGGTATATCACCGATTATTCGGACAAGATGAAGCCTGGTTCAGGAGGTGACTCGCCGGAGAAAGCGGCAGCTCCCGGGTCAGAGAAAACGAAAACTCCCGCCTCATCCGAGACGACGACCGCCGGCTCTTCATCGACGCCCGCTCCGACACCCTCCGCCCCCGCTGCTTCCGGCTCAGCCACCACACCCAGTACGAGCACGCCCAGCACCGGGTCTGCTAGTTCGAGCTCCTCGTCTTCTTCAGCGGCCTGACGGTCGGAGGAACGCAGAGGAATCCTATCCACCCTCTTCGACGGGCGAAGGCACGTGCTCTACGCCTGTTGAGCAGGTGCGATGGTCCTGGCAGAGATATGCTACGGGGTGCTTCGTCTAGTTGGAGCGGGTTTTGCTTTCTTGGCGCTGGTCGACTTGCCGGAAGATTTCACCGTTGCTTTGGCTCCGGCCTTGAGGGGTTTCTTCACAGCGGCTTTCGCGGTAGGCTTGACGGCGTGACTCTTCGCGGCCTTCACCGCGTGCTCTCTGGCCGACGCGATCGTGTGCTCTAAATTAGCAATCATCGCCGATTTTTCTTTGTTCACCCGCGTCAAATCTTCCACGCGAATCTGCAATTCTTCCTTTGCCTTGTTCGCGGCATTGAGCTGATTCTGGAGCAGGGCTTTGTCCGCCGCAGATTGCTGAGCTTCAGAGTGCAACTGTTCAATTTGAGCCTGCAGCGCGGGTGGCCAGAAGTCGCATCCAGTCAGCAGAAGCATGGCGCCGACTCCGAGCGCAGACAGTTGCATCACGGCGCGATGAGATCGAGTGAGCATAGATAATCCTCCAATGAGGGTGAATTATACCGACAACCGAACGTCAAATCATAATGAAAGTGTATAGCCCTGCGATGAAAGCGCCTCACGAATGACATCCGTTGACAGGGCGCCGGGTCGAAGCAGCCGGGGACGGTCACAGGCATCAACAATGGTGGAAGCCCGGCCACCTGGTGTACGACCTCCGTCCAAAATCATATCAAGCGCGGAACCCAATGCGCGCTCTACGTCGGCCGCATTACTGAGAGACGGTTCAGATGATCGGTTTGCGCTCGTCCCGGTGACGGGACCCGTCTTGGACAAGAGTCTCCTGAGATAGGGCAAGGGCGACAGGCGAATTCCTATGGTTCCCGTCCCGGCTGTCAGCAATGAAGGCAGATCTGCGGCGGCTGGAAATACGATGGTCAAGGGCCCAGGCCACAACTGCTCCATGAGGACGGCAGCGGCAGGCGGAATCCTCGCCACCAATTGGTCCAGTTGGCCGTGGTTGCCAATGAGGACCAAAATCGGTTTATCGGACGGTCGGCCCTTGATTTCAAATAGGCGGCGTAAGGCCTGTCGCTGAGTGGGAAGCACCGCCAGACCGTACGAGGTTTCGGTGGGAATGGCGATGACACCCCCCGCGGCCAACACCCGTTGCACCTCCGGTAGGATCGTCTCGCAGGTCTGGTCGTTGAAGGGAAGAAGGAGAGCCATGCTGCTGACGCACGTATTCGCTCAGGCCTTGCGTGGCAAGGCCCGATGCGCGATGTCGGTTCGATAATGTCGTCCGTCAAACAGAATGGAAGGCAGGGCCCGGTAGACGTGTTCCCTGACATCAAGAAGAGACTGGCCCCAGGCCGTGACGGCCAATACTCGTCCCCCATCGGTCACTACATGCTCCGCCTGCCGCTTTGTTCCCGCATGGAACACAACGACCGGCGAGTCGAGCGGCTGGTCTGTCAATCCATGAATGGGCAAGCCGGTGCGGTACGGGCCGGGATAGCCGGGCGACGTCATCACCACACAGACCGCCGTGTCGCGATGCCATTCGACCGTGAGTTGATCCAGACGATGATCAACCACCGCCTCCATGATCTCGATCAGATCCGTCTTGAGCAACGGCACCACGACCTCTGTCTCCGGATCACCCATTCGCGCGTTGAATTCGATGACATAGGGTGAGCCTTTCACCACCATAAGCTCTGCGTAGAGCACACCCTGAAAAGGACAACCGAGCCGAGCCAGCGCATCGACCGTCGGCTGCAGCACTTCACGCATCACCTGTTCTCGGAGCGCGGTCGACGCGATAGGCGCCGGAGCATAGGCGCCCATTCCACCGGTGTTCGGACCGGTATCGCCATCCCCCACCCGTTTGTGGTCCTGGGCCGGCAGCATTGGAACCACGGTCTTCCCATCGGTGAACGCCATGATGGTCAGCTCTTCGCCATCGAGAAATTCTTCGATCAAGACACGGTGCCCAGCTTGGCCGAAAACAGATTTTTCCATGGCGGCGCGGACTGCCTGCCGAGCTTCCTCGCGTGTCGTCGCCACCACCACTCCTTTGCCCTGCGCCAGTCCGTCCGCCTTCACCACAATAGGAACGGGGTGTTCCTCAAGATAGTTTAACGCCTGGCCCATCTGATCGAAGCTGCGTGCCGCCGCAGTCGGAATTCGATTGGCGGCCATGATGTCCTTAGCGAAGCTCTTGCTGGACTCCAGTCGCGCTGCGGCTTTGGTCGGGCCGAATATTCTCAGTCGCGCTTTTCGGAATTCATCGGCGATGCCCAGCGCCAACGGCGCCTCAGGGCCGACCACCGTGAGATCGATCTGCTCCTTGAGCGCAAACGCCTTGAGCCCATCGAGATCATCCGCCTTGATCGGAACACAGGTGGCCAGACCTTCGATGCCGGCGTTCCCCGGTGCGCAAAAAATCTGCGGCTTGCGTGGGCTCTGGCTGATCTTCCAGACCAGGGCATGTTCGCGACCGCCACTGCCGACGACGAGAATCTTCACAGCTCAACCTTTACATGAAGTGATGAAAAGATAGGGGACGTAGCTCATTCAGGGATTCCTTCTGAGCCTGTCCGTGAGGTTTCTCAAAATGGTCACCCATCAAGGCCCGAGTGAGTCCAGGCGCCGAGGCGTACGCTTGGTACGTTGAGACGGAAGGACGAACGAGAATGCGGCGGCGGATCTCCTGATGGCACTCAAACGGGTCGGCCAACAAGGCCGCAGGCAAGAAAAACCCGAAGGCGTAGCCTCTGGCTACGTTGAGGATTTTTCGAGCCGAGCACGAAGTTGGAGGCCCGTTTCAATGCCCATCAATGGCGGAAGTGGCGCATGCCCGTCAAAATCATCGCCATCCCATGTTCATCCACCGCTTTAGTCACCTCGGCGTCACGGATCGAACCGCCGGGCTGAATGACGCAGGTAATCCCCGCCTCTGCCGCCGCATCGATTCCGTCACGGAAGGGGAAAAATGCATCGGACGCCATGACACAGCCCTTCACCGTCGACTGGGCCTTCATGACGGCGAGTTTCACAGAATCGACCCGGCTCATCTGCCCGGCGCCGATCCCCACAATTTCACCGGGACGGCCGTAGATGATGGCGTTGGACTTCACATGCTTACAGACCACCCAGGCAAATGCACAGGCCGCATATTCCTCTTCGGTCGGCTTCCGCGAGGTCGGAACCGCCAAGGCTTTGATGTCCTTGATCACGCCCAAATCACGATCCTGCACGATTAACCCACCCACCAATTTCTTAAGATCGTATCCTTCGGCGGTGGCTTTTGTGAGCGGACCGACATCCAGGAGGCGAATATCTTTTTTGCGTTTCAGTTCAGCCAGCGCGTCTTCCGCAAAGCCCGGCGCAATCACGACTTCGACAAACGTCGAGGTGATCTCCTTCGCCGCCGCGAGATCTACGGGGCGATTAAAGGCGATCACGCCTCCGAACGCCGACACCGGATCGGTTGACCGAGCCTTCACATAGGCCTCTACCGGAGTTGCACCAAGTGCGCAACCGCAGGGGTTATTATGTTTGATGATCGCGACGGCCGTCTGATCAAACTCCTTCACGAGTTCGAGCGCCGAATTCGAATCAAGGAAGTTATTGTAAGACATAGCTTTGCCGTGCAAAATTTTTCCGCGCGACACGGCCGGTTCTTTGGCGTTCACTTCCCGGTAGAACGCCCCCTGCTGATGGGGATTTTCTCCGTAGCGCAGCGTCTCCACACGTTCAAACTGGAGGGAGAGGATGGCGGGGAATTTTACCTCACTCCCCTGCACCTGTTTCTCAAGGTAGCCTGCGATGAGGCTGTCGTAGCGAGCGGTATGCTGAAAGACCTTCATGGCAAGTTCGAGCCGCAACGCCGGCGTGACGGAGTCGGCTTTCAAAGCCTCCAGCACGCGACCATAGTCGGCCGGATCAACAAGGACCAACACGTCTTCATGGTTCTTCGCCGCAGACCGCAGCATAGACGGACCGCCGATATCGATATTTTCAATCGCTTCCTCAATCGGACAATTGGGCTTCGCAATGGTCGCTTCAAAGGGATACAAATTCACCACGACAACGTCGATGTTGCCGATGCCATGTTGCTGCATCTGCGATACATGGTCGGGAACCCGGCGACGGCCGAGCAAACCGCCGTGAATTTTTGGGTGTAACGTTTTGACCCGGCCATCCAGGATCTCCGGGGACCCCGTGTAAGCGGCAACATCCGTGACCGCCACACCCGCTTCTCGCAAGGCTTTCGCGGTGCCGCCGGTAGAAAGTACCTCGGCACCAAGGGAAGCCAAGCCTTTGGCCATTTCGACGACTCCAGTCTTGTCAGAAACACTGATCAGTGCCCGCGCAATGCTGGCCATGAGGAACTCCTTCAAGTATCGCTATCGTGTGGGTGAGTAAATATCAGACGAAAAGCGGCGTGAGAATATCAGATGGCCGGAGGCCACTGCAAGCCGACAACGGTCCATGCCTTGAAAAAGCAATCCGGTGATACTGAATTGATGCCATGACCCTCACGAATGCCGCTAGCATGCATCTGAGCGATATGATACCCTGCCCGTTAGCGCGTGACGTGACGCAATAATTTAATGAAGTAACGCTCGAAGTCTGAAGACAACTCCAACCCTCTAGAACTTGGATGCCGCAGTCGGGCCTCGCGCCTGGGGCAATAAGGGCTTGCGCATGTCGCGCGGAATTATTCTCGGAGTCGGACTCCTTGCTCTCACATTCCTGGCGTTCCTCTGTATCCCTCGCCATCTGCCGGGGACGCCGTCCGCGTCTGTCCGCCCTAGCTTCAGCGCCAGCCTCGAGAACGGGCAATTGACGCTCTCCGGTGTCGTGGGCAGCGCAGAAGCGAAACAGGCTGCGCTGGATCGTGCCCACGAGTTGGCGAAGATCGGCAAACTACACGTCACCGATGACCTCAAGGTCGTGGCGGGTAGCGATGGAGCCGGATGGGAAACTCTGTTGCCCGCGCTGCTCACGCCATTCTCAACCTTGCATCACCATCAGGCCACCCTGTCGGTTTCGGGTCACACCGCCACGGTCAAAGGCGCCGTCGCATCCGGCGAGGCGAAAACAACACTTCTTCATGATGTGACAGCACTTCTCGGCGCCTCGATGAAAGTGCAGGATCAAGTGGTCGTCACGCCGACCCTCATGGCCGACCTTCCTGCCGGCCAAGCACCGGCGATTCCGCATCAATCCCGCGCCCGGGTTCAGTCAGGTCTCGATGAGCTGTTGCGAGGGGAGCATATCGCATTTGAGAGCAACAGCGCCGTCCTCACCTCCAAAGGACGATCCGTGATCGACAAACTGGTTCCGGCCCTTAAACGTGCGCCCGATGCGGTGATCGAAATCGGCGGGCATACCGATTCGTACGGCGATCCTGATTACAACCTGCAACTGAGTCGCATGCGGGCCGAAGCAGTCCGTCAGTATCTGGTCGACCACGCGGTGACGAATCGCCTCACCGCCGTCGGATATGGATCGACGCGCCCACTTGCCCCCGAACGGACGCGCGCCGCGTCAAAAAAGAACCGGCGCATCGAATTTCGCGTGAAAGAGGAACGGTGAACGTATGGGAGCCATGATTCTGCAAATGGTGGGGTGCTTACTCGTAGCCGCGGCCATCGGGGTGATGATGGGATGGCTGCTCCGGAGCTTTGCGACCTCTGAAAAACGCCAGCAACTATCCGAGATCGCCGGTCGGCTTCGAGGACGTGAACACGAGCTGGATACGCTCAATCATGAATTGAAAGTCCGCACGTCGGCCGTCCAGATGCTGGAAGGCAAGATGATGACCTCCGAGGCGGCGCTCAAAGACCTCACCGCCGACCTCGCCGCGAAGGTCGAGCAGCTGACCGCCTTGCAAACCGAGGTGGCAGAAAAAGGCGTACGGCTGCACGCGGTGCAACGTGAGCGCGAGACCCTCCGGCGCGAGGTCGAGGAAGCCGAGGCGACCCTCAACGCAAAGGCGGCGGGATTTGCGGAGATGCAGGCACAGATGGAAAACGCCGAGGACGTGCTAATCAGCCGCGACCAAGAAATTGCCACGTTAAAAACCTGGGTCGAGCAACTGGCGCCGAAAGATGCAGAAATCGCTCGCTTGCGGGCGCGTATCGAAGAGTTAGATCCGTTTGTAGAACGAAGCCGCCGATTGGAACGGGAGCAAGAACAGGAACGGGCGCGTGCCTCCACCGCGCTGCGCGGGAAGGAAGGGGAGCTCGCCGCCCATCAGGCGCGCCTCATGGAGATGGACACGGCACTCGCTCGTGTGCGAAATCAGAGCCAGGAAGACCTGACGCGTTTCGGGGAGACCGTTGAGGAACGAGACAGGGAAATTCAGCAGCTACGAGCCACTGTCGAAGAACTCAACATGTTCCGTGGAGAAGTCGAAAAGAAGGACATTGCCCTCCGCGAAGCAGAAGAGCGCCGGGTCATGGATGTCAGCGAGCGTGAAGAAGAAATCGGAGCCCTCCGAAAACGGCTGGTCGAGTATCGCGCGGCTCAGCGTGTTGGGGCGCCAGCAAAATCCACAGGGTCAGTCGGATCGACTGCGCACAGCGCGCCCGCCGCCGGGCAAAGTGGAGGAAAAGCACGGCCGCATCAACAAGACGATCTGAAACAGATCCACGGGATCGGACCGGTGATGGAACGAGTGTTGAATCGCATGGGCATGTTCACCTTTCGGCAGATTGCCGAGTGGAAGGACCAGGACGTCGAACACATGGCGTCGGAGCTCAACACCTTCCCGGATCGCATTCGCCACGACAACTGGATCGCCGGCGCCAAGGAGCAGCATTTCATCAAATACGGCGAGGAACTGTAGCAACGACGCGATTCCGGTACGCCTGTACAGCGCCCGTTGAGCCCCTCTCCCTTCTGTGTGTCTTCGACTGTCTCCTACCATTGGCGAGTCCAGCGATGATGACCTCAACATTTTGTTTACTGCCTGGTGTCGGCGTTCGAACGGAACGTCGATTCTGGCGCGAAGGTCTCTCCACGTGGGACCGATTTCTTGCGACTGTCGAGGTCCGGGGAATCAGTGCCGCTCGCAAGGCGCTTTTCGATACCCGGATCGCCGAGGCTCGCGCGCAGTACGCTCAGGACAACAGCCGATATTTTGCCAAGGCCCTGCCTTCCCGTCACCAGTGGCGGCTGTATGAATGGTTGCGCGAGCGAGCGCTGTATCTCGACATCGAGACCGACTCTTTTGGCCGCATCACCGTGGTGGGACTTTACGGCCGGGGCAGCTATACTGCATTCGTGCGCCACGAATCGCTGGGGCTGATTCGTCTTCGAGAGGAGTTGGCACGCTACGATCTCCTCGTGACCTTTTGTGGTTCGACATTCGATCTTCCCATGCTGCGCGCGCACTTCCCCGACCTTCCACTCGAGCAGCCCCATATCGATCTCTGTGGGGTCGGTCGGCAACTCGGCTATCGTGGCGGGCTCAAGGCGATCGAACGCAAGATGGGCATTGATCGGATGCCTGAGATCCAAAGCTTCTCAGGTGAAGATGCCGTCCGGCAATGGAACCGGTGGACGCATCAACGGGATGAGCAGGCGCGGCAATTGTTGCTGGCCTATAACGAAGCGGATTGCGTGAACCTCCAGCCCCTCGCCGATGCCTTCTACTGTCGGCTGGTCCAAGCCTCAGGGATCGCAGACCTCCCGTGCAACCTGTCACTCACAACTTGGGAATAATGCAGCAAGGAGAATGGGTAAACCTGAATCTAGTGGAGTCGTTTGGAGGGAGCACGCGCCGGGAGCGTCAGCCTCGACGACTTGGGGCTCGTGACGCTGCCCCTTTCTTGATAGCCTTCTTCGTAGTGGAGGCAACCGTTCGGCGATGTAATGTGGCCGCACCGTTTTTCGTATCGAGACGGACCGCGCACTGTTCGATGAGTTCGTGAGGGGTCATACGAGCATACGTCGCCGTCAGCTGCACTTCGGCAACAAATTGATTGATGCCTGCCACCGGTCGCCATCCGACCTGGACGCCATGTCTGGCCGCAACGGCTGCTTTTGGCACCAACGCCAGAATTCCCCCTTCGTTATCATGCACCACGTAGTAGCCTGTCTTCATCGCGTTCACCGAGCCGGGGCCACAACCATGCGTGGACGAAAGGTTGCGCTCTCCCGGCCGGCGTTACGCCACGTCGCGAGCCAGTTGGTGTTGGCAGGCCCGGGCGAGGGACGACGTTCTCGGACCGGACGCTGGGTAACGATCTCAACCGTCGCAGCAGGAACCGGACGATCAGGACGCACATCCGTATATTCCGGCACGGCGCTCATCCAGTACCACCGATCCGGTTCGATCAGCGAGTGACCGTTTCCATCCACCACCCAATGCAGCAGCGTCACGTCCACGCCGGGAGCGAGCACCACCTCCGGCCACGTGTAGACATCGACCGTCACACCCATATCTTCCTCCATGCTTCTTGATGGCGCCAGCAGCCTGAAAGCCCTGCTCGCACCGGATCCTGTACCCGGGAGTATACGCGACGGACGGGAGTATACCGAGCACTTCAGAGCTGGTCAAACCACCCATCGATGCCGAGGCACACACGTCGCTCCCCTGTCGCGCGTCAACTATCGCCCGAAATGACTCCTGCCTCACCCTACGCCCTGATCTCTTTAGTACAAAATCGAAGGAAGGAACGCGCCGGAGGGATGCTGATACAGACCATAACTCATCAACGTCATTGGATAGACCACGCGCAGGCCGTGCTCGAGACACCAACGGAGCAGGTCGCCATTTCGCGTCGGCAGCAGGAAGCCGGGACTTTGGAAGGCCGGCGTCGCCCCGATCAATGCTTTCAGTTCTTCGTTTGTCCGCCCGACGGCATGCCCAAAAAACCCGATCAGTGTGGCATACCCAGTGATACTTCCATCGTGCTCCACCACGAGGGCGCTTCCTTGCTTGGTCGCCTCGAACAATTCGCGCTTGCGATCGTGCCCATGCACTTGAAGACACAACTGGTTGCAGGCATCCAGATCTCCAGCCGTCGCCGGCCGTACCGCATAGCCGGGAAGCTGGATGCCGATGAGGGGACCCTGCATCACGGACAGCGGTTCGCGCGCATCGAAGCCGAGCTTACTGTACAGAGAGAGGGAGCGGTTGTGGTACGCGGTCTGAACCAGACGTACACCGGCAAAATACTTGGCGCGGGCACGATCCATCACACGGTCCATCAATTGACGCCCAATAGAACCGTTTTGCACCGACGGGTCGACCGTAATCGGTCCCACACCGGCAATCACATCTCCTTCCCACAAAAAGTTACTCCCGACGATGCCTCGTTCCATCTCTGCAACCACCGAGTACACATCGTCTCGTGAGAGCAACATCATCAGGAGACTGACGGCCGACTCCGGCTGCGGAAAATCGACCGGGAAGTTGTGCTGCTCTGCGATGAGCTTGAAGGCGTCGTAAAAAACCGCGCCGCAGGCTTGCGCGTCCTCGAGTATGCCTGGTCGAAACGTCGCTTGCATGGAGAAGTTCCTCCCATTGACCGACCCGTGCCATCAGCACTCGAATGGGCACAGCGATTCCACCAGCGTACGTTTCGAGGTTGAGCACGTGTCAACGTGCCACGCAGGTTTGATCAGCAGGATAGGTTTAGCCGGAATCTTCTCGACGATGCGCCCTTACTCGGCGATATTCGGACGCAGGACATAGGGTCCATACACCGCAGCGAATAAGAGATAGGCGCCGCTCCAGCTCAGCGCAGCGGTCGCCAACACGTAATTCGTTGGAAGACCTGTGCTCGGGCCAAACACTCGTACCAACGCGGCAACCGTCACCAAGAGGTAGATGCACACCGTGGCAGGTCCTGCATGCCGAGGGCGTCCTGTGTGACCTAAACTTGCCCGCGTCATCACCGCCAGCGTCATCACACCGATCGCGCCGGTCGTCAGGGCATGGACGGCATCCTCTTTCGTGAGACCGATGTCCAGGATCGCACCTCCCAGCAGAAGCATAGCCAACGCCAACCAGCTATAGCCCCAGTGCAAAATAAACACTAATGGCTCGCGCCAGGTGAGCCAGCCGTACCAGCGCGATAAACGCGCCACAGTAGCGAACCCCGCCGTCACCAATAACCAGCCTGTGATGATGCTCTGCGGTCGCACTGCCCAAGCACCTACCGCCATAGCCACAAGGAAGATACATAGGCCGTCGAAACGCGAAAAGGCCGCAGGCTGCCGGGTCGCTTGTTGTGCAGCCAAATATTCTCTAGTGAAATTGGGGACGAGGCGGCCACCGATCAGAGTAAGGAGCACCATGATCAACGCCAGGGCTACACGTACGGCAAAATCAATCTCTTCTCCACTCACCGCCCTGATGTGGAACACGATATTCGCGCCGGCATACAGGCTGATGACCCCTGCCACGGGAGCCTGGTTCCAACTTCCTCCGGCTGAAAGCTCTCGCCAGACCAACCCTGCCACTACGACGAAAAAACTTCCATCGATGAGGGCCGACGAAACGGGCGCGAGCAAGGGAACCGCCATCACGAGACGTCCGGATAGCCACAGGGCAAACAACAGTATCAGCGCGCGGCCTTGCATCGGCGGTCGGTCGGTCCAATTCGGAACCGCCGTCAGCAGAAAGCCGGTGATCACCGCGGGAAGAAAACCAAAAATCATCTCGTGCACGTGCCAGTCCCGAGCGACGGAGAGCGCCGTGGAACTCCCCCCTCCGGCCAGCATGAGCATCCAGGCTGGGACGGCAAATCCGGCAAACAACGCCGCGCCGAGAAAGAATGGTCTGAATCCATTGGAGAAGAACACAGATCCTTGTGAGATCAGCTCCTCGTCACGGTGGTCAGTCGTACCGATTTTCATAAGTGAGTCCCGAGGCAATCGGAAAAAGGTTTGGCACCGTAAGAATGAGTTGATGGGTCAGATGCGCGTCGCAGGGCGAGTGAGATCCCAGCGTACCCCGATCATGCCTTCCTTGCGGTTCGATATCTCCCAGGTCCAGATCCCGCACGAATCCTTCAATGGCGGCTCTGCACCGCCTCTGGTGGGATCCAAGCAGCGGCTATGGTCGTCAGGATTATCACTCGGGGGCTCATAATCGCTCACCACCAGCGTGGGCTCCTCCTTGATGGTCCAACCTTGCGCCAAATAGGCTGAAAGATCCACGCGGAAGGAGAGCCGACGATAGAAGGCTTTCTTCCCTAAATGCATATGGAAATCTCGTCGGCCTTCATCATAGCCCCGATAGACGTCCAGCTCCATGCGCGCCGTGGGTCCCTGTGTGCCCTTGAGTGGTTTTAATTCGTTCGGCAATACTTCATACCAGACGTAGTTGCCGGAGTTTTCGTAAATCGCCCGTTTGTCGGCCGGTGTATGGTGAGGCAAGGGCGGTTTTTTCGGATCGACCCAACCATGGCGACTCGTGCCGTACTTCAAGACGTAGGGATCAGCGCAATGGTTTTTCGCGCTGAACTCCACCTGGTGCAGGACCTGCGCGATGTTGTCGCTCTGCAGCTCGCGTTCAACGACGCCGTGTGTGGCCACAATTACATCCTGAAGGGAATGTGGAGAGACCTTCACCGCATAGGTAAATCGCTCGATCTCCCAGACATTGGAATGGCCATGCGGATCAAGCAGCACAGACACGAACTCTTGATACCGCTTGCCTTCCACCCCGGCGGCCGCCTCTTTGTTCCTATGGGACATTTTCAAAATCGAATTATGGTCTCCCGGAATACACTGCCCATAGAGGAAATACCCGCGAGAAGAGGCTCGCGGCACCACCGCGTCCGCGTCACCCCAGAAACAATAAAATGGAATGGGCAATCCACGACTGTCCCCCCAATGTTTCGCATCAATGATCTGGTCTCGGATCTTCTCATGGGTGTCGCAGGTATTCTCGCTGAAGAGTCGTAGCGCCTGCTCCTGCGGATTCGGTAGGAGTAATGACACGATCCTGCGCAGTCCTGAAATGATGCGGGAGCCGAAATTGGGCGTCGCCAACAATATCACCTGACGGATGCGTTGGAGTTCGCCGCTCGCCGGAGAGCCGAAACATTCTTCCATATACTTTTGTATCACCAATCCGCCCATGCTGTGCCCAACCAAGATCAAGTCGACCCCCTGCCCTCGATCGGAAGCCGGCGCGACTCGGTTGAGGTGATCGCACAATTGACCGGCGATTTCGCTGATACTCGGAGAACGTTGATAGATCGGAATACGGAAAAGCCTCGAGAGGTAATTGAAGGGAGGCGCAATCTCGAACCGTGCCGTCACTCGCTCATCGCTCAAGAGCGCGTCCCGCAAGGTGGTCCAGGTCTCATCGGAGCTGCCGAATCCATGCACAAAGACGATCCACTGTTTCACCGCCCGCGGCCTCCCCTCATTCATCTCCTGCGTCTGCATACTCGTCGGCCAGCCCACGATGCTTCCTCACCAGTCCGTACCGCCCTCGCAGGAAGCAGGTCGATCATGTCTCCCTCAGGTCGGCGCAGCGTACGTTTTGCGTGAAATCCTGTCAAATGCGAAGGTACGAGCAGAAGCGAGCATCGCGATCTACATAGGGATCGAGGAACTATTCGGTTCGTCTCCTCTCACCGGGGGCAAAGACCTCGAGCTTGGAGTAGCTGGAAGGGTTCTGAACAATGAGGATATGGTCTACCGTTAAATAGGATGCCCTCGGCGATGGCGGCTTCTAGAACACCGTGGCCAGGTATTCCACCAGCAGCACGAGCCCCGTCCCGCTGGTCGGCAGGGCGATCGCACCGAACAGCGGATGCTGCGTGAATGGAAGAAACGCGCCTTCGCGATTGTTGCGGATCAACTCCACCATTCCTTCAACCTGCTTCCTGCTGACGGCCCCCGCGGTCAGGCCAGCTAGCTTGTCGTTCAATTGCGCCACGGCGGTGCGTTTTGCCTCTTCAGCCGAATGGCGCAGATAGACCGCGTTCCCCAACGCATAGGCTGCGTTCAGGCCGAACAGAACCATTAGGCTCACGGGAAAATCCCACCGATCGAAATACGTGTGCCGCGCCACCCCCATGAGAAACAAAATGACGAATGGGTAATACAGCATGAAGCTGATCACCGCCGTACGCTGCGCGATCAGCTCGATGCCCAACCATTCGTTCAGGCCGGTCTTGTCCGTCTCCTGATTCACCGCCTCGCGCGCGAGAAGATCTTCGGGCCAAACAATCCTGGTGGCGATCATGATGTTGATCAAGCGTCGGCACAGTCTCGTGGCATCCACCACATAGAACATCAACAGAGTCATGCCAAGGACACTCACCAGCAAGACCAGCGCGTTGATCTCGAAACAAGCTGCACCTCGACAAGGCATTGTCGGTGAACCGAACAGACTCATGAGGAGCCATCCCAACGCTCCATAGCAGAGCGTTTGAGGTACGATGCGGCTCAGCCGGTGCTTCCATCGCCCGAGTGTTTGGTATTCTTGCCAGAGGTCCGTAGCCAAAGCGGCTCCGCCAGGATGAGGACGCCAATAGTGGATCCCCAGCAGCGAGCAGGGAATCGTCGATGCCGCTTGAGAGGGAAGGAGACCGAATCTTATCGCCAAGGCTTGATCATTTTCTCTGAGCTTCATCGAGGAGTAGTAGAAAAAGATGCCGCAGAGGGCACAGGCAAGGAGCCGTATCACAGTGGTCGGCCACACGCTGACCCCTTGCGTGAGACTGAACGGTTCGCCGGCCGGTCCATCCCCCATGGCCCACCTCAGCAGACCGACGGTCACTCCCCCGAACGCCAGCGTGGAGAGCAGTATGATCCTGTGGGTGCGCGCACGGAGCAGGTGCATAAATTCGCTATTGAGAAGCAGGGCGCAGAGCAGCGCCATGCCCATGGCCAGGCCGGCGAGCCCTACCTTTCCTGCACTCGGCATATTGAGCAATCCGGTCGTGGGATTGAGATCCGGACGCGGCGCATGAATGCTCGGAAGCGCTCCCGGCTGATCGAGGCTCATATCCACCGGCCCATGCCGACCCATTTCATACAGCCTCGGTTTACCGGCAGTTGAAAACCGAGCCTCCGTCAGAGAGGCCCGCACCTCCTCCGCATGAGGGCCGGGCAGCACATAGTCAATGGAGCGCAAGGTGGAATAGAACAAGGCGGTCTGGTAACTGTCGCGAAAAGGCGGGATCGGCGCCTGCAGTTCCGGATGCAGAGTGAGCCCGAAATGTGACGCGACAAGAAGATTGCGCGTCCACTGACCCTGTCCGGAATGGGTCAGCCTTGTATCGAGATCGGTAGTAAAAAAGATCGCGCGAGGGAAGTCGTTCCGCAATGCTTGGAGAATCATGAGCTTGTCGTAGACGTCGCTGCCCAAGACACCGATCGCCACAAACTCTGCGGCATCATGTTTCAACGTCTCGGCTAAGCGACGGAGATAATCCAGCTGGCCTCGACCAGTCGGCGCTTCCTCAGTGCGTTGGGACGCCCCCGAGGGGTTCTCTCCCGGTTTTCCCTTCTCCTGAGTGCCCGATGCATCCTTTCCGTCCCCCTTCGGAGGCAACTCTCCGTCCAAACCGGCGAGATACGAATAGCGGTGAACCCACTCAGGCCAGATGCCCCGGCGCAGCACCTCGAGCTCAGGTTCGATCTGTCTGGTTCCCGCGACATCCCCTCGCTTCGCCATCGTTTCCGCCATCGCGACGAACGTAAGCGGCAGCGCGCGCCCGTACAGCGTATCCCATTCCGAAATCAATGCGACGTGAGGCGCCCGCCTTGGCGAGGTTCCGTTCGACGGAATGGACAGATCGACTCTGCGGCGCTTCAACTCTTCCACCAGCTGCTCTGCCAGCTGGTCATCCGTCCCGATCATTCTGAGGAATGAGAGTCCATGCTCGGCGAACAGACGTTCGACTTCCCCTTCCTTGGCTTCCCTACGCGACGCTCCCAGCAAAAACGAACTGGCCGCTGTTGCCCATGAGGAATAGAACGTCGCGCCTTTCAACGGCGCGATGTCAGGAGCATCCTTCTTTAATTCGCTCAGCATGGACGCCAGGGTGCCGGAGGTGCGAGGGCCCAATATTCTGTAGGCCGCCGCGCGTTGCTTGAGAGTGTGATTCAGATGGGCCACGAGTCGCCCGAAAGAGGCGAGAGGATTCGGACTAAAATCCTGGTCCTTGAGCCAGAGCACCAACACTTCTTTTCTGTCCTGTAGATCCCGGCTGCTCGTATCGGGACGAAACCACTCGAGCGGAACGAGCAAGGACGACTCAGCCGGCCGAGCCCACTCGAAATAGCGAACATATTCTCCGGACTCCGGTAAATATCCGGCCACTCCTAAGGCGGACACCACGGCATAGCGGTCTTTCAGTCTCGACTCCACTCCATTGGCGTACGGGCTGCCATCCATGAAGACGGGAAGCACAAGGTATTCCGATCCCGCACCCTCGTGCCGGATCGCTTGCACAAGATCAGAAAATGCGTGATGTGACCCGGCGTGACCCTCGGCCGCGGATTGCGTCGCGGACTCCTTGAGCTGATGAGTCGAAATGGCCTCGAACGGATCTTGCCAAAGACGGGCTTGGACACGATCCGTCTTCACGGATACATATTTTTCCGCTTCCTTATTGATTGGTCGCGAGGTTTTGAGCGGGACCTGGTAGATGATGAAACTACTGACTGCCGCTACCAACAAGGTCACCAAGCCGGTCAGCGGCAGCTTGAATTTCTCATCTGGTTGTTCGGCCATGGACAAGTCGTCTCTCAGCGGTGAGCCTTGTCAGCACTATCAACAGGTGGGCACAGGCTAAACTTGAGATAAGAAACTGTCAACGGATGGAGCGGTCATTTGCCGCGGCCTGGCTGGTCTCCCACTGCGCGCCCGTGGCAAGCACCATCACAATATTCCTTCCAAGCTAGCTGACCGCGCACTCCCTAAAAGGGGGACGAGGTGACTGGACGCCCACTGCGCGCATTGATCGATCCAATGCTCCCTCCATACTCACATGTTCTCCCTCTCTAAGGGTGGTCTGGAGTAGCCTCCAATTGCGCGCGTCCAACGCCTTCCGAAGCCGCTCATTCTCTCTCCAGGGAGGGCGGCCTGATGGTCTTCGACTGTGCGCGTCCAACGAGGACCTTCCGAGGCCGCGCGTTGCGCGAACAAAGAAGATAATCAGGCCATCCTCCCTCCCCCCCTCTTCGTTTGACATCAACTTTTCTCCTCACTACAATCTTGCCGTGGCATCTCAATTCGTCCATCTGCACCTCCACACCCAATACAGCCTCCTCGACGGTGCCAACCAGATCGACCCCCTGATGCAACAGGTGAAGTCGTTCGGGCAACCTGCCGTCGCAATGACCGATCATGGCAACATGTTCGGGGCGGTGGAGTTCTATCGGAAAGCGAAGGAAGCCGGCGTCAAGCCCATCATCGGCTGCGAAGCCTACATGGCGCCCGGCAGCCGCCTCGAAAAAAATTCCCATCTCGCGCACAACGACTATTATCACCTGATTCTGCTCGCCACAAACCTCAAGGGATACCAGAACCTCATCAAGCTAGTCAGCAAAGCGTACCTTGAAGGGTTCTACTATAAGCCTCGGATGGATAAGGATATTTTGCAAGAGCATCACGAGGGGCTTATTGGACTATCCGGCTGCCTCAGTGGTGAGGTGGCCTACCTGATCGGGCAAAAGGATTTGGCCGGCGCAACGAAGGCGGCGGGCGAGTATCGAGAGATCTTCGGGAAAGATAATTACTATCTGGAACTGCAGGCTAATGGCCTGGAGCACCAGCGCATTGCCAACGATGGGCTGCTGGAGATTCACAAGAAGCTCGACATTCCCCTCGCCGGTACCAACGACTGTCATTATTTGAAAGCAGAAGATTCGCGTCCGCATGACCTCATGCTCTGCCTGCAGACCGGAAAGACCATCAACGATCCCAATCGAATGAAGTTCGATACCGATCAGCTGTATGTCAAATCGACGGAGCAGGCGCAGAGAGAGTTCAAGGAAATGCCGACGGCCGTATCAAACACCGTCAAGATCGCTGAGGCCTGCAACCTCGAGCTCGCGCTCAACAAAACCTATCTGCCCCAGTTCAAGGTGCCGGAAGGCTTCACGCGCGAAACCTATGTGGAGCAATTGGCAAAGGACGGACTGGCGGCGCGACTCAAGGAACGGCCCAGCTCCATCCCGGAGATCGCCTATCAAGTCCGGCTGAAGGAAGAAGTCGCGGTGATTTGCTCCATGGGGTTTGCCGGGTACTTTCTTATCGTCTGGGACATCATTAAGTTCGCCCGTTCGCGAGGCATTCCGGTGGGACCGGGACGCGGCTCTGCGGCCGGCAGTCTCGTCGCCTATGCCTTGCGCATTACCGACCTTGATCCGCTGGTGTATTCGTTGTTGTTCGAGCGTTTCTTGAACCCTGAGCGTGTGTCCCTCCCCGATATCGACATGGACTTCTGCATGGATCGCCGAGATGAGGTCATCAATTACGTCATCCACAAATACGGCGAGGACCACGTCGCGCAGATCATTACCTTTGGAACCATGAAGGCCAAGGCGGCGATTCGTGACGTCGGTCGTGTGTTGGAGATGCCATACGCCGAGGTGGACCGGATCGCCAAGCTCGTGCCGGACGATCTCAAGATGACTCTCGATAAGGCGCTCGAACAGGAACCGCGCCTGAAAGAACTGGTCGAGAAGGATGCGAAGGTCAAGGAACTGATGTCGGTAGCCCAATCGCTCGAGGGCCTTGCGCGTCATGCCTCCACCCACGCGGCCGGCATCGTCATCTCCGATCAGCCCCTCACCGACCACGTGCCGCTCTATAAAGGTCCGAAGGACGAAATCGTCACCCAATATTCCATGGGCGATGTTGAAAAGATCGGTCTGGTGAAGTTCGACTTCCTGGGCTTGAAGACCCTCACTATGATTCACCGAGCGGAGCTGCTGGTGAACGAGGCGCATCCTGATCGACCGCCCTTGTACGTCGAGCAACTGTCCTTCGACGATCCTGAGACCTTTGCACTGCTCTCGTCCGGCAAGACGACCGGCATATTCCAGTTGGAAAGTTCCGGCATGCGCGACCTGCTCACGGGTCTCAAGCCAGACCGGTTTGAAGATATCATCGCCATCATCGCGCTCTATCGCCCCGGTCCGATGGACCTCATCCCGGACTTTATCAAACGCAAGCAGGGCAAGATCCCGATCGCCTATGAGATGCCTGAACTTGAAGCGATCCTGAAGGACACGTATGGCGTCATCGTCTATCAGGAACAGGTCATGGCCATCGCCAACAAGGTGGCCGGGTTCTCACTCGGTCAAGCGGATATTCTTCGCCGCGCCATGGGCAAGAAGAAACCGGAGGAGATGGAAAAACTCCGGGTGCAGTTCCTGGAAGGGGCGAAGCAGAAAAAAATACCTGAGAAAAAAGCCGACAAGCTGTATGAGCTGATCCAGAAGTTCGCCGGCTACGGGTTCAACAAGTCTCACGCCGCTGCCTATGCGGTGGTCTGTTACCAGACAGCCTACCTCAAGGCCCATTACCCGACCGAATTCATGGCGTCGTTGATGACGACCGACATGGGCAATGCCGACAAAATCGTCGGCTACTTCACCGAATGTCGCGGGCTCGGCATTCCGGTGCTGCCCCCGGACGTAAACCAAAGCCACAAACATTTCACGGTCGTCGACAACGGCATTCGTTTCGGCATGGCCGCCATCAAGAACGTCGGCGAAGGCGCGGTCGAGGCGATCATCGACGTGCGCAACGAGACGGGTCCCTTCCGCTCCTTCTTCGATCTCTTTCGCCGGGTTGATCTGCGCAAACTGAACAAGCGCATGATGGAAGGTCTCATCAAGGCCGGCGCCTTCGACTCCATGGGCGGCCGTCGCTCGCAGTATCTGGCCGTCCTCGATCAGGCGATGGACGAAGGCACGAGCATCCAGAAAGAGCGTGCCCTCGGTCAGACCAGCATCTTCGGCGACGACACAGATGGCGCGCCTCAAACACTGGCGGAACCCATGCTGCCCGATGTCTCCGAGTGGAGCCAGGGCGAGATGCTGAAATACGAACGCGAGCTCACGGGATTTTATATCAGCGCGCACCCGTTGGCCCGTTATGAAGCGGCCATTCAGCTGTTTGCCAATACGACGACCATGCAAATCCCAGATGTTCCCGACGGACGCGAAGTGAAGCTCTGCGGCATCATTACAGCCGTAAAATCGATGCTCACGAAAAAGGGCGACCGGATGGCCTATGTCACGCTTGAGGATTTACATGGCGTGGTGGAAGTGATAGCCTTTCCTGATCTCTATCGCGACCATGCCGAGATGATCGTGCCGGAACGAGTCGTGCGGTTGACGGGCACCGTGGATCGCGGAGACAAAGGCACCAAGTTGCGTGGAACTAAGATCGAACCGCTCGCGGAATTGCAGACGACGGGAATCTCGCGGGTCATGATTCGATTGAATGCCGGTCCAACCGCCTCAACCAGACTTCCGATGCTTCGCCAGGTATTCCAAAAATATCCCGGCTCCTCGACCGTGTCCTTGGTGATGGGCTTAGGCGACACCATTGAGGCACGGACCTCGCCGCTCCCCAACGTCACGATCACTCCCAGCGAGCATTTCGTCGCTGATATCGAGGAAGTGCTAGGCAAAGGTGCCATCACCTTGGTAACCTAGGCGCACCTAGGCAACACCCTTAGGGGGTTTAACAGTATGAGAGACTATCTCGATTTTGAAAGACCGATCCGCGAACTCGAAGAAAAAATCGAGAAGCTCGCGTCCGCGGAATCGCCCAAGTCCGGCGCACAAGAAGAAATGCGGAAGTTGCGGACGAAACTCGCCCAGGTTGAACATCAGCTCTACAACGGTCTGACTCCCTGGCAGCGCACTCAATTGGCCCGGCATCCTCAGCGGCCCACTACACTTGATTACATCCACGAACTCTGTCGCGATTTTCTCGAACTCCATGGCGACCGTAACTTCGGCGACGACCGTGCCATCGTGGGAGGATTCGCCCGGTTCAACGACCGCACGGTGATGATCATCGGGCACCAAAAGGGCAAGACGCTCAAGGAGCGCATGCAGCGGAACTTCGGCATGCCCAACCCGGAAGGGTATCGCAAAGCGTTGCGGCTGATGCGGTTAGCGGAAAAATTCGGCCGTCCGATCATCACCTTGATCGATACCCCAGGCGCGTATCCCGGCATCGGCGCCGAGGAACGCGGACAGGCCGAAGCCATCGCCAGAAATCTCTTCGTGATGTCACGGTTAGCGGTCCCCATCATTTCTGTGGTCATCGGCGAAGGGGGCAGCGGCGGCGCCCTGGCCTTGGGGGTGAGCGACCGCATTCTCATGCTGGAACATTCTGTCTACTCCGTCATTTCCCCCGAAGGCTGCGCGGCTATTCTGTACGACGACCCTGCCAAGGTGCCCGACGCGGCGGCTTCGCTCAAGATCACCGCGCAGGACCTAGTCGGGCTCGGCATCGTGGACGAAGTGATCCCGGAACCACTCGGCGGCGCGCACCGGGATGCGCGAGCAATTTCAGATCGGGTCGCAAAAGCGCTCACCAATCAACTCTACGGGCTCGTAGAACTTCCTACCGATCAGCTCATTGCTCAGCGCGATCAGAAGTTTCGGAAGATGGGTGTGGTCGGCGGCCTCGTGCCGGCCTAAGCCTGGCAGGAAGTTGAAAAAGTCCGCCAGCGGCGTTCTCGCATCGTTCAGAGCCTCAGCGTACCGCAAGGGTACGCCTCGCCTCTTCTCTCGCTGCGGCCTTGCTGAACAGCCGTTTTGACCATCCTGCTGCTTCACTGCACTCATATTCAGTTGAACTACTGCATGTTCTCGCGGCTCCTAGATTCTTCCAGCGGCTTTGAATCGCTCAGCGCATGAACCCCGCCGCCGCCTAGGAAAGCAATCCGAGCTCGGTGAACCGCGTTTCGATGGCTGACAAGATATGCGGGCGTAATTCGGCTCGATAGGGAGTGAGAGAGTCGTCGCGCAAGTACCGGTCGAGGGTCTGCGGTAGTTTCTTCCACCAGGTTCGAGCGGTCTCCCGCGCCTGCTGAGCCCGCGTCTCCCCGCTCGCCAGGATCACAGTCAGTTCCTTCGCAAAGAACCCCACGTGCACCAGTTCATCGTCGAGAATCTCAGATAGATCAGGCCTGAGGGTGGCAAGTAGTCGGGCGAACTCCAGGCCGAGCGCTTCATAGCCGAACAGCAGTACCGCCAGCGCTTCCCATTGTGACGGCACGGTGGGCAACGTCGGCGGCCGTTGCGACGTCGTCCCCAACATCGATTCGAACTGGCGCAGATGATCCTGCTCATCGGTTTCGTGCCGTTGAAGAAACACTTGCACATGGCGGGGAAGATTCTGGGTTTGAGCGGCGCGCACAGCCCACAGCGCCATTGCCTCGGCGCGTAGAAACCGCTCAAGCAGGGCGCGTTCACAGGTGGCGGGAAGGACGACGGTAAGCGTCGTAGAAATGGAATCGGATGTCGACATTGCCGGCAGTCTACCTGAACGAGAGACTGTCCGCCAGACTCCATGCCTTCGCCGTTGGACCCAGCGACAGGAACGTATTCGACCGTCTCGCATTGCGACGCGAGGGTCGGTTCTCCAGCGTCCTCAGCCTGAATTGATGAATCAACACCCGCATGCGCTTTGCCACCGTTGAGAGTTGAGTCGTTGAGGTCAATGCCTCATCGATACTCGTTTCGTTTTGTCCGCTGATTGTCTTCACACCGTGCACGTTCTTCGCCAATCGCGCCGCCGCAATGCTCTGTTCGCTAATCGATCCGGCATGACCCTCTGGGCCGTCGTCAGGATCGGATGGTCACCGCACCGTTGGTGGTTCAAGCGGACCGGCCCATTCGCCCTTCGTCAATCCTACTTCTTGTGACGTGCCGTCGGGCCATTGAAAATAGCCGACCTCATCGACGAACAGAATCAACAGCTCGGTGTCCTCTTCCAGCCCGCGCCACCAATACCATCCGGCCATCTTCGGCTTGTCATCCGTCCACACCAATCGTTCCATGAGAAGCTCGTCTCCCTATGAGTCATTCCACGCTCGGCGTGCAAGGCCTGTTTCTGATACAGTCCCTGTCAAATTCCATTCCCGGGCGCACCCTATCATGGACCAACTACCAATAGAAGAGGCGTTACCACGTCTGCGAGCGGCCCTGGCCGACCGACAAGCGGCACTGCTGACAGCGCAGCCGGGCGCGGGGAAAACCACCCGAGTGCCGCTCGCGCTCCTCGACCAACCCTGGCTCGCCGGGCAGAAGGTGGTGCTGCTGGAGCCGCGTCGTCTGGCCGCGCGTGCAGCGGCAACCTATATGGCGGCGTCCTTGAACGAACCAGTCGGCCGAACCGTGGGATACCGGATTCGCCACGATACCAAGGTCGGACCGGACACGCGCATCGAAGTGGTGACCGAAGGCATTCTCACGCGCCTGCTTCAGCATGATCCTTCACTCGCCGGGTACGGCCTCGTCATCTTCGATGAGTTTCACGAACGCAATCTGCAGGCAGATCTGGGCCTGGCCTTCGCGCGAGAATCCCAGCGGATATTCCGACCGGACCTTCGCCTGCTGGTCATGTCGGCGACATTGGACTGTGCCGCCGTGACGCGTCTGCTCCATGATGCCGAGACCATCTCCTGCGAGGGCCGCCTCTTTCCTGTCAGCACGCATTACCTTCACCAGCCGATCGCAGGCCATCTCGAACCGGCCGTCGTGCAAAACATTCGTCAAGCCTTGGCCCGTGATGCCGGGAGTCTATTGGTCTTTCTCCCGGGCATGGCTGAGATCCGTCGTGTCGAACGGCAGCTTCGAGACGCCTCGCTCGGTTCCGACATCCTCATCGCGCCCCTGCATGGAGCGCTGTCGCAGCAGGAACAGGAACAGGCGATTCTTCCCGCGCCGCCGGGCCAACGAAAGATTGTGCTCGCCACCTCCATCGCCGAAACGAGTTTGACCATTGAAGGCGTGCGAGTCGTCATCGACGCCGGACTCATGCGCGTGCCGCGTTTCGATCCTCGCTCGGGATTGACCAGACTCGACACCATTCGTGTCACGCAGGATGCCGCTGACCAACGACGCGGCCGCGCCGGTCGCCTGGAACCCGGCAGCTGCTATCGACTCTGGACGGTCGCCGAGCAAGCAGCGCTTCTCCCCCGCCGTCCTCCGGAGATTCTGGAAGCAGATCTCACGCCGCTGGCCCTGGACTTGGCTGAGTGGGGCGCCGTCGAAGCGACCGAGTTGCCGTGGCTGGATCCACCGCCGACGGGCGCGTTGGCGCAGGCGCGTGAACTACTGCGGCAGCTTGGCGCGCTAAACGAAGAGGGCGCCCTCACGCCGCACGGCCGCCGGCTTGCTCACGTGACCGTCCATCCTCGGCTGGCCCATATGATGGTGACTGCCGCCTCGCTCGGCTGGGGAAACTCCGCCTGTGACTTGGCTGCGCTGCTGAGCGAACGCGATATTCTGCAAGGCGGACCAGGGTGGCGAAATGCCGATCTCCGCATCAGGATCGAAGCCTTGCGAGGCACGAGGGATCACCTGGCCGGAGCGACGATCAATCGAGCGGCCTGTGAGCGGGTGCGTCGCGCGTCGGAACAATGGCGGCGGCAGTTGCAACTCAAACCGACAGGCGGCGACAGTCCCGATCATATCGGCATCCTGCTCGCCTTCGCCTATCCAGACCGCATCGCGCAACGAATCTCTGAAAACGACGGCCGGTATCGATTGGCCAACGGCCGCGGCGCGTCCTTCCAGACCGTTCAGGGGTTATCACAAGACGAATATCTGGTGGTCGCTCAGCTCGACGGCACCGGCGACTGGGCGAGGATTCTTCTCGCCGCACCCGTCACGCTGAATGAACTCAAACAATCTTGTCCGGATCAACTTCAGCGCGTCGACCTGCTGGAATGGGACGCACGTTCACAGAGCGTCCTGGCGAGACGACAGCAGCGGCTGGGGCAACTCATCCTCGACGACCGTGGGCTTCACGACCCCGATCACGAGGAAGTCTTGAGGGCGCTTCTATTAGGCATCCAACAGGCAGGACTGGCCTGTCTGCCCTGGACGAAGGATCTGCAGCAGTGGCGGCGACGGGTCGCCTTCCTCCACCATGTCGATCCCGCCTGGCCGGATCTTTCGGACGAGGCGCTTGAGAAAGATCTCTCCCGCTGGTTAGGCCCCTACCTTGATGGCCTGACAAGTCTCGCGCAGGTCCGCCGCATCGATCTCCGGCCGCCGCTTGAAGCCCTGCTGACATGGCAACGGCGGCAGGAATTGGATCGCCTCATGCCCACGCATCTCACCGTACCTAGTGGGTCCCATGTGCGGTTGGATTACGAACAGGGTGAGACGCCGGTGCTGGCGGTGCGCTTGCAGGAAATGTTCGGCTGTCAGGAGACACCGCGGATTGCCGGAGGCAAAGTACCGGTCATTATCCATCTGCTGTCACCGGCAGGACGGCCCGTGCAGGTCACGAAAGATTTGGCGAGCTTCTGGCGTTCAGCCTACCAAGAGGTGAAGAAAGAACTGCGAGGGCGTTATCCGCGGCACCATTGGCCCGATGATCCCCTGACGGCACAACCAACGAACCGTACCAAGCGACGTTCCTGATCGGCCCTCATGAGATTCTCGTCTTTGCCTGTCAATTCCAGCTCATACCATTCAACGCCTGCCCGGACAGCACATCCACACCGACTCGCGCCAGAAAAAATAATTTGCCGTCACCTGCTCTTTTTCTTCGGCTCGCACGGTGCTGATCCCCTCGTCTGTAGCTCAGGCACACACATTTTCTACGCTACGGAAGACCGAGCACATCACCTTGACGAAGATTCCCTAGGTGATAGGGTTAACTGAGCAGTGCAGATCGCCTCTCCTCTGAATAACGGATAAGAGCCGTGATTGAACCTCAGCGCATCGCTCTTCCACTCCGCGATTTTCCCCCTGGACAGCATCTAGTCCGATCTTAAGACTAGTGATCTGAAGCCCCCATGAACCAGCAGCGCCAACAATACCGAATATCAATTGAACGTACCGGACGGCTCACGCGCCAGGGCGAGGTGAGCGAATGCCACGTATCGGACCTGACGGAACAAGGGTTTCAGATTCAAACGAACATTCCTCTCGCGATGGGCGAGGTGGTTCGCCTCACCTGTCCGCTCGACCTTCACACGGAGGTCGAGTGTGGCATTGCGGTGACCCACGCACGCCCGCAGGTTTTCGGAACTCGCATCGTCGACATTGCGCCCGAACAGCAAGAGCGTCTCGCGTGTTTCATTCAGCGCCTCATCACCTTGACCATGATGGGACTGTAGCGATGGCACCTGGGTCCGATCGGCCCGCCGCAAGACCGGACGCTCGCCCCATCGACCGGTGGGTGCCAATGCTCTGTCTGACCGGCGTCATCATGCTCGTGAGTTCCATCACGCCCGCGATCAAGTACACACTCCAGCACAGCCCGGTGGATTTTCTCGAATTGGCATCCGTTCGCATCGTGATCGGATTCCTGTTTCTTGCAGGAATCACCACCTGGATCGACCTCCGCGGCCTGCGGGCCCTGTCGGCCCGTCACATGGTGCAACTGACTCTGCTGGGGATGCTCGGCGCGGGTGGCTACCCAATCGGCGCCTGGGGGTTGGCCTATACCAGCGTCACTCACTTTGCCATCATCTATAGTTTGCTCCCGACGTTCACCGCGCTCATCAGCATCGGCTGCAAACGAGATCGGGCTAATGTCTCGATGATTTCCGGCCTGCTCCTTTCCTGGGCCGGCTGTCTGCTCGCCGTCACCGGGAGCTTCTCCCTCTCGGGATCCGGCCTGGGATTCGGTGATGCCCTCATCCTTCTCTTTACGCTGATGATGTCGTGTTATCTCGTCCTAAGCCCGAACCTCGTCAAACGACTCGGCGTCTGGACCTCCAACACCATCATGTTCGGAACAACGTCCGTTCTGATCCTGGCCGGCGAGACGGCCAGAGGCACGGCCCTGCACACCGATATGTCAGGCCTCGTGGTCGGACTGCTCTTCTTCATCGGCACGGCCACCGCAGGGGTGTTTCTGTTACGATCCCGAGCCTTGCAATCATTGACTCCTGCCATCGTGGGCGCCTATCACAACCTCATACCGATTTGCACTATCGGTCTCGCCTATCTCCTGTTGAATGAGCCCGTGACGATGTTTACCATCCTCGGCGCAGCCACCGTGGTGGCCGGCACAGAGTTGGTACGGCGCGCACCCCTTGTGACCGCCGCCGGACGCAGCGTATCCGATCCCATCCAGCCCTGTGGTCTCAGACCCGGGACCATGAAGCGGTAGACTGCACGGTCGGCTCATTGCGCCGATCAGTCCCCCTTGCTAAAGTCCGACCTTTCCAGCATCCTTGCCCTTCACCGTCTTACTCATCACCAGCAGCGAGCCCACGATGGACCATTTCGCGATCGTCACTGCATTCGGGCAGGACCGCCCAGGCATGGTGGCCCTGATGGCGGACAGTCTCTACCAGCTCGGCTGTAATATTGAAGACACCTGTATGACCCGGCTGCGTGGCGAGTTCACCATGATGCTCATGGTACGCCTCCCGAAGGACACAGACGCGGAGACGCTGGCCGGTCGGCTGACCACCGCGCTGACACCCCATAACCTCGCCGTCTTGTGCAGATCGATGCCAGACAGGGCAGCGGCGCGACAGGCCGCCCTGGAGATCCCGACGTTCATGCTGTCGGTCTATGGCGCCGACCATCCGGGCATCGTGGCGCACGTGGCGCGCACCGTCGCCCATCATGGCGGCAACATTACCGACATGAACACTCGCGTGATCGGATCGGGGAACAGGCCCGTCTATGTCATGGTTCTGGAAATTCAACTGCCGGACTCGACTCAAGCCGAACAGCTCAGGCACGCGCTGGAAGAACTCAAGCCGCTGCTGGGCGTGGACCTGACTTTCCGCCCGCTCGAGAGCGTCACCTTCTAATCGTGGCTATTCGTCCCATCCTGCTGTATCCCCATCAGGGACTCAAATCCAAGGCGGGAGCCGTCGTCCCCAGCGATCCGGCCGTGCAGACCGTCATCCAGGATCTGCTCGATACCCTTGCCGCATCGCCCGGCGTGGCGCTGGCGGCGCCGCAGATCGATCATCCTGTGCAGGTGATCGTCGTGGACGTGTCACGGAAAAAAGGTGAGACGGGTCATGGGCTCACGGTGTTACTGAACCCGGTGATCGTGGCGTTGGAAGGTCGGAAGATCCTTCGCGAAGGATGCCTTAGCGTGCCGGATTACATAGGCAATGTCCTGCGACACGAACAAGCAATCGTGGAAGGCCTGGCGCCGGACGGGCGAGTCTTGACGCTCAGCACATCGGGCTTCGAGGCGCTCGCCTTTCAGCACGAAGTCGACCATCTGCAGGGCACACTCTTTCTAGACCGCATTCAGTCGCTCAGCACGGACCTGTTTAGACGGAAGCCATAGCATACAAGGCGAGCGTTCAATGGTGCCGATCACGTGCGTGACATCCGCGGATTACTTTTTGGCTCTCCATCCCCGCAGACGTGCCAGGACGGCCTCCTGTTGCTCCGCCGTAAGCGTGGCGGCGAGCGCATCGCGGCGCACACGGGCGCGGCCGCTATCCTGTCGGCTGGAAAGGGAATACCAGAAGAACGCTTCGAGGGTATCCTGCGCGACTCCCCGTCCCAACTCGTACAACCCCCCAAGATCCCGTTGCGCCAGCCCGTGCCCCTGATCAGCCGCCCGCTCCAGCCATTGCACTGCTTCCGCGTCATCAGTCGATCCCAAATCGCCCGTGAGCAAGGCCTGCCCTAACATCCATTGCGCATTCGCATCACCCTGTCCGGCCAAGGTTTGTAGTTGCTGTTGTGACGAAGGCTCAGCCGTCACAAACGACTGTGAACCACACACGAGTGCCATCACCACCCAGAAGCAACCACCCAAATGAACCGTTTTCGTCATAGGCGAATATCCTAAACGTGCGGCAGGGCAAACTCCAGCGTCTCGCACTAGACAGCGACTGGTATGACACTCTGGTAGGAGCGGCCGAGGCGACCGCAGCTCAACCGAGCCCGCTTGAACGCATCCCGCCTGTAGCATCTCCAACGGTGCTAAAAACAGGGACTGCCGCTCGTGGCTTCTCTTTCACGACTCAGCAGTGTAGAGTCACGCCATGATCCGGCATCACGCCATGCGTACGTCTCGAAGCCGCCAGGCAACGCAGTGAGTTCAACACAGCAGCCACGAACAAGGCCCCCGGCCAACTCGCGGCCTGACCCGTCGGGCCGACCCGCTTCGCCACCCAGACCGACACATTCCTCCGGTCTGCCGGAATCAGGAGACACCAAGCGTGTCACGGTGGATCGCCTATTGTCTAAATTGGGCATTGCCAGCCGCAGTACCGCCCAGGAATGGATTCGCGCCGGGCGAGTCCGCATCAACCACCGTCTCGTTCGCCTCCCCGGCACCTGGGTGTCATGGCCGGGCGACAGTCTCGTGGTCGATGGAAAACCGGTCGAGGAACCCGGCAAGCGCTTCATCATCTTTCACAAACCAAAGGGTCTGCTCACCACGCATGAAGATGAGCAGGGTCGTAGAACCATTTTCGATGTGCTGCCTCGCGAGTTGCGGGCGCTGCATGCGGTCGGACGGCTCGATCAGGCCACCAGCGGGCTGTTGTTACTGACCAACGACTCGGCGCTTTCAAGCTTTCTGACTGACCCGAAGCAGCAAGTGCCCCGCCTCTATCTCGTGACGGTGCGAGGCGAGGTGACGGACGATAGGCGACAGGCCGCCATCGTCGGTCTCCTTGATCAAGGCGAGGCTTTGCGCTGTGAGAGCGTGACCATTCAGAAACGCTCCGGACGGGAATCTCATTTGGAAGTGACGCTCGTGGAGGGCAAGAACCGCGAGATCCGTCGACTCTTTAAAGCGCTGGGGCACGAGGTCACCAGACTGCGGCGCATTCAATATGGACCCTTCGTGCTCAGCGACCTGCAACCAGGGCACTGGCGAGAAATAGCGATTGAAGAGGCGAGAACGACAGTTCATCCTAACCGTCGAGATTAACCAGGCGCTCCGCCGCTGACCAGCCATCGGGACACCTGAGAGCACGGCTCCCATCTCAAATCAGCTGGAACAACGCGGTGAGGATCAAGCCCCCACCGGGTTGTTCCAGAGTCTGCTAATAACCCCGGCCGCTGCTGCCACCGCGTCCCATACGATCGAACGGCAGAGCCTCATAACGTTTCTTCAAGTCCGGATGCTCAGCGAGATAGCCCTTCACGGCCGCGTCATCGGCAAACACGTCTTTGCTGCGCGCTTTATACTCGTCGACCGTCAGATCATACTTCGACAACAGCGCGCTGAGTTTTGTGTTGATGTCTTTCCCCATTTCGGCCATCTGCTCGGCTGAAGGTGGACGGCCTTCTGCGTAACGCTCGCCACCCTGGAAATAATTCGACATCATTTCGCCGATCTCGATACGCGCATTGACGAACTTTCCAACTTCCGCCGGTTCAGTCGCGCGAGCACCGCTCGCGAGTAAGATGACTCCCAACGACATACCGACAATCATACGTGCAGCATTCATCACCATACGGTCCTCTCAAAGTGTAAGTAAGAATGTCGTCAGCAACACACTTCGCATCATAACATCTCAGCCGGACGAGGTGCACGGCGCAATCACCATGGTGGCCTTTCGGGCAGGGCAGCAGAGACGCAGAGCGGCCCTGCCCAGCCATGAGCGACCTTTAGTAGGGCGAGACGTGCTAAGCTGAGGCAGCGCGCCGTCCCGACCACAACTATAGCGAACACGGCGACGCACTCCTGGTATAGATGAAAGGAGAGAGTCGATGAAGCTCACACCATTGCATGATTGGATCCTGATCCGAATCGGCGAGCCACACGGGAAGAGCACCGGCGGCATCATCATCCCGGATTCGGCACAAGAAGAACCAGAAGAGGGAGAGGTCCTCGCCGTGGGCGGGGGTCGCTTCGTCGAGGACAAGGACTCGAAAGAGAAGGTCAAGAAGAAGACCTTTGTGAAGACCACGCTCACGCCAGGCGAGCACATCCTGTATAAAAAATACGCCGCCCGGGAGGTCGAAGGTGGCGACGAGGAGTTGGTGCTGGTGCGTGAAGAGGATGTGTTGGGCTCTCTTCGGTCATGACGATACGGCACCCGGGAGTGCGCTCATCACGGCTCACACTACGTGAACACACGACCCTGTGTGTGACTAGTCGTGCGCTGACGAAATACCTGAGGCCGTTGAGCTCTGCCTCGAATCTGAGCTGACGTAGAAAACGGGACCTTCGACTATGTCTGCGCATCAGAAAGAACGGCACCGCACGGAGCACCTCGGTTGGTTACGCGCGGCAGTGTTAGGCGCCAACGACGGCATCATTTCGACCGCCAGCCTGCTGGTCGGTATCGCGGCGGCGCACGGAAGCCGCGGTGGCATCGTCATTGCCGGCGCAGCCGGCCTGGTCGCAGGCGCGATGTCGATGGCGGCCGGTGAATATGTCTCCCTCCGTTCGCAGGCCGACACGGAAGAGGCGGCGCTCGACGTAGAGCGGCAGGAACTTCAGGAAGACGAAGACGGCGAGCACAAGGAACTGACGAGTATCTATGTCCGCCGCGGTCTGGATCCGTCACTGGCCAAACAGGTGGCTCGGCAATTGATGGCCCATGACGCGTTGGGCGCACATGCTCGCGACGAACTCGGTATCTCCGACCAGCTCAGCGCGCGCCCGGTGCAGGCGGCGTTCGCGTCGGCGGGCGCCTTTTCCGTCGGAGCAGCCATGCCGCTGTTGACCGTGATCTGGGCTCCGATGCCCTACCTCATCCCGCTCGTCTCCGGACTCTCACTAGTCTTTCTCGCGCTGCTTGGTGGATTGGCAGCCTATGTGGGCGGGGCCAACATGCTGTGGGGCGCGCTCCGCGTCACGTTCTGGGGAGCACTGGCCATGGCGGCAACCGCGGCTGTCGGAGCACTGTTCGGAACGACGGTCTAAAATTCTGACGCTCTCGCTGGGCCGGTTGACCGTGACGGCATCACATTTGTTCTTATGCAAGCCGGGATCACCGCCCGTGCGATCTCATGATCTACGGTGACCCCGCTGGAATGCTGTCGTTCTGAGCAATTTCATAGACCAAAGTCACGGTGGCCTCGACCTTCATCTCTCCGCCAAAGATCGGCGGCTCGCCGCCGCCGGCATCCATCGCCATCATCGAGCGAGAGCTATGCGACATAGGCCGCGCCACATGGCCGCCTTCACTCACGCTGATTAAACGCAACAGTTTCAGCTTCAGGGATTCGCTCAGTGTCGCCGCTTTCTCGCGAGCCGTGACCACGGCCTGTTTCATCGCGCCGAGTTTCGCCCGTTGCTCATCCTTGAGTGCCCACTGCACGCCCTGGAAGTGATTCGCTCCGGCCGCCAACGTCTGCTCGATCACAGCGGCGATCTTGTCAGGGTTGAAGACCTCCACCGTCACCTGATTGCTCACCATATAGCCGATGATCTCCGGTGTCACCGGCGGCGCATCTCCGTTGCGTTTCGGCGGCAGTTTAAATTGGGGCGACACGCTGAATGACGACGTCTGTATGCGCGCCTGGTCGATATGCAGTTCGCTCAAGCGATCGATCACCTTCTGCATGACGTGGCTGTTGTGATGCTGGGCCTCCGGGAGCGATTTGGCGACCGTCTGCACCCCGAACGTCACGTAGGCCATGTCCGGCGCAATCGCCAGATTCCCGGTTCCGGTCACCGTCAGAATCGGGACCGCCGGCTTCGAGTCGTCGTTCGCGAGCACGGAAATGGGAAACACCAGCAGCAAGAGCCACAGAGTGAGCAGGGCCTGACGCTTTCCGCTCATAGACATCACGTGTCTCATGTCATCCTCACTCGTTTCCGGCCTTCGCTTCGGATGATTTGCGCACGAGCGAGGTCATCTCATCCAGCTTGCGCGCACCTACCGCAAGGTCATTTTCCAGTCGCTCGATCATATCCAAGCAGGTCTTCACCGTGTCGACAAGTTGGGCTTGCGTCATGGCGGGCAGCTTCTGTTCAATGTCATGCCTGTTCATGCGTGGTGTTCCTCCATTCCCTGGCCATCCACCAATGTGACTCATCCAAGGACACGTTTTCAACAGTGGCAGGCGCAGTCATCGAAAGGCAGTGCCGGCTGAATGGAGGGTGCCACAGGCCTCGCCTCCACAAGAGACTGGCGGGCTGCATGACAACCTCGGTGAAGAAATTTTGGAATCAGTAAGAGGAAGGGGGGAGGAGCTTCATCGGAGACAGAAGGATAGGAAGGCGGCGAGCGCCAGGAAAGCTCGGGCAGTCTCTTGCTGTCCAGGGGCTTTCCAGAACGCTCTTCATCCCTCGAGCACTACCGCAACCGGAACGCTAGGCCACCTTGATCTCGATGGCTTTCGCTGTCGCTTTCTGGGATTTCGGGAGATGCACCTGGAGCATCCCGTCTTTATAGTCCGCCGTCACCTTGCTGCCATCCGCATCCTCGGGAAGCGAAAAGCTGCGCATGAAGCTGCCGTAGGCCCGTTCGACACGATGATGCTTCAGGCCCTTGTCTTCCTTCTCGAACTTTCGTTCGCCGGAAATCGTCAGGACTTCGTTCTCCACTCTGAGTCGGACGTCCTCTTTCTTCATGTCCGGCACTTCGGCCTTGATGAGGTATTCCTGGTCCGTTTCCATAATATCCACCAAGGGCGTCCACTCGGCCACCGTCAGGGATTCCTTGCCCCAACCATTGCCCGTTGCTTCCCGAAGTCCAAAGAGCGTCGCCAACCGGCCTTCTAATTCATCACGTTCTTTCGAGGGATTCCAGCGAGTTTTGAAAGGGTCCCAGCGTAAAAGTGTGTTCATGGTATGACTCCTTCAGCAGGATACGGAGATTGGTTTCACCGGGTGCCGTCACTTGTGACTGACTGTTGCCAGCAGTTGCTGTTCCGCCTTCAGCCAATCCTCCACGGCCCCACCGTCTTGCCGATCACGGTACACATACAGTTCGTAGGCCCGCTCCGCAATGCGGCTGGGTTCAGGCGATGCCCCTTTGACCGTGTGCGCAGCCTGACCGCTCTTCTCAGCAGCAGGAAGACCATAGGACTTCGCCGCCGCTCCTGGTTGGTTGATTCGAGTGGTGTTCGTGTCCATCATGTATGCCTCTCCTCCTTGAAACGGTGCGCTGTCGTCCGCCGCGGCTACATGGCCGGTTCCCGGCGGACGACGCATATCCGCATCGTGCGGGTAAAACTTAGGCCTTTTCCTTCACCGTGAGATCATTCTTCACAGACTTCACGCCGGGGACCTGCCAAGCGGACCAAGAGGCCTCGGCACTGGTCATGAGGTCCTGCACTTCACCGGTCAGGGAGACGATTCCCGCATTCGTCTGCGCATGAATGCCGGCTTTTTTCAGATGGGCGTCCTTCGCCATATGCTCCTTGACGCGCGCGGTGATCGCCTCATCCTTGTCATCGGTCGCCTCACGCTTGGATGGGGCCACCACCTGCAAGTCATTCTTCACCGTCTTCGTGCCGTCGATTCCTTTGGCAATGGTTTCTGCCGCCTGTTTCGCCGCATCGGAATCAACCTTGCCGCGGATCATCACTGCGCCTTGAGTGGTTTCGACATTGATGTCGCTCCCCTTCACGCGGGAATCGGCAAACAGGGCGATCTTGGTCTTCGCCGTGATCCATGAGTCAGTCATGGGGGTCTTCTCCTCGGCCTTGCCGAGCGCATAAGCCGATCCGGTGATGAGGACCCCACCGACTACCAAAGCTGTGCAGAATGTCAGGACATAGCGTGTGTTCATCGTTTCTCCTTAGCGTAAACCGTCAAACTGTCGTCAATCGATTCGGTACCGCCCAATGGGCGATCGCCGTCACTAGGTCACTCGAGGCGCGGAACGATTCGAAAACACATGCACCGCGACCAGGATCATCCCGACTAAGAACAGGATCCAGGAAATCTGGACCGCAACCGCGGACACTCCCATGAGATTCAGGGCGCCGGCAATCAGACCGACCACCAGGAACATCAGTGCGTAATAGAGCATGGCTCACTCCTCTCTATGGAATGCGGGCGTGGGTCGACCAGTCCTCTGGAGTCTGGACGGAGTCCGAGGCCCCTCCATCGGGAGGCCACGACACGAACCAAACCGCGAATCAGAGAGACTCTGGCGCACGAGCGGCGGAGACTGGGGAATCGGTCACGCGGGGAAGGACACGAAAACGCGTGGGAATGGGACAGTCAGCGGAGCATCACACGTCACAGCATCACGCTAAGCCCTATCCGGAACGACGTCAAGCGTTATAATGGCGCCATCTTGGTCGGCGATGAAACCACGCCCCAAAGCTCATGAAAAGCCCGTTACGTATTTCATCCACTAACCAGCTGTGGCAGGGAAAGCACGCGTACATGGCCACGCGCGGCGCGCACTCCTGTGGTCGCAGAAGAGAGGCGAGAGACAGCGCTTGAATTACCGCCCGCTGCTGCCGTGCAGAGCGAACCAGGCATAGGGCATGAGGTAGTACCCCAGCATGAACAAGGTCAGGCCTAGAACCACGCCGACCATCCCTCTTATAAAATAGCCGGCGATGGGAACCAGGAACAATACCAGGTGCATGATGTGCGCGGCAGGTCCGTGCTGGTCGTAGAACGCCTGGCGGGTTTCACTCGAGAGCGCATCGGTGAAGGAGTGACTGGAAGGCATCATCACCGCACCTCCTCGTCCATCGAACAGGCGGTAGGGATAAGTCAGCAGCGGTGGCCTCATGATTGAACCATGGATGGAACGGCCACCTGCTCTATCACGCTACGCGCAATGGGGCATGACGTCAAGAGCTTGATGGCTAGGGTTTTAACGACTTCAGAAAGTCGCCGAGCACCGCACGAAACTTCTCCGGGTCTTCCGCCATCATAAAATGTCCCGTGTTGAATTCCACGAGCTGCGCGCCCGGGATCTGCGACTGAATACCCTTTGCAATGGTCGGCGTGGCCACCCCGTCCTTCGCTCCCACCATGATCAGGGTGGGCGCCCTGATGCGGCCGAGCTGCCCATGCACGTTAAACTGCGACATCGACGTCAACGCCTCTCTGATGACGGTCGCATTCCAGGTGCGGATACGGTCGACGAGCGGCTGATAGGTTTTGGAAGGCGTGTCTTCCGGAAAGCTTTCCACGATCATATTTTTTGAGACTTCTTGATAGTCTCGCGCCGCGCCGATGGTTGGAATGTCCTCGTCGAGAATCATCGCCCCATCCGTCGTCGAGACAAGCACCAAGGCCCGAACGCGCTCCGGGTGATCGAGCGCGAGACGTTGCAGGATCATCCCGCCCATGGACACCCCCACCCAGACCGCCTTCTGAATGTGCAGGGCATCGGCTAGCTTGATCAAGTCGTTGGAGAAGTGATCGATCGTGAAACCGGTCGCCGGCTTGTCCGAATCGCCATACCCACGGAGGTCCACGGCAATCCCGCGAAACTCAGGCGAATAGGCGGCGACATACTTGGGAAAGATATTGCTGGTGGTGACGACGCCATGTACAAAAATGATGGGATCGCCGGTCCCCGCCTCTAGGATACTCAGCCGCAGACCATTGAGATCGACCATATGGCGCGTGAAGGTCTCACCGGGGGTAATCACATCGGCCAGTTTCTCCGGCCTGGCAGGGCTTTCTCGAGCGGGGGGAGAAGGAGAGGTCGCACAGCCGAATAGAGTCATGACGCCCAGAGCGAAAACCACTGCGACTGCCAACATATGTCTCCCCTTTCGAATCCATTAACGGCGATAGCGGCACAGTACCCTCTGTGCCAGATATATTCAATGCGTGATGTCTATGCGACGACCTTCGTAGAGGTTCGCCGGAAGAGCTTATGTAACGACCTGAGATAGACGAACCCGGAATATTAGGTTTTCTTTCCCCAGAGCTGGTAGGATACGCCTATGCATCGTGTGGTGTTTCGAACTCGAGAGAAAGGAAACCTGTCTTGAATATAACTAAATTCATTGCCGCATTCATCGTCTTGTCGTTGGTCGGTATGCCGACCATTTCATTCGCGAAGGCACGGGGTGGCTCCGGAGGCGGATTCTCCAGCGGGTCACGCAGCGGTGGCTCGTCAGGGAGCATGGGCAGCCGTGGATCACGGACCCATCAGGACAACGGCGCCAAGCCGATCGAACAGTCCACCACGGCCAAGCCGGCCGCGGCGCCGCCACCCTCCGCGTTCAATAGCCCGGCCGCTCAGAAAGCTCCTGCCGCGCAACCCTCATGGTTGCAGCGCAATCCCTTGTTGGCCGGCATCGCGGGCGGCATCGCCGGCTCATGGATCGGCCATATGATCTTCGGCGCGACCGACAGCAGCGCCCGAACCACCGAGAATGGTGAGGCGGGAGTCAGCGGGGAACAGGCTGCCGGCGCGTCCGGTCCGAACTGGATGCTCATCCTGCTCATGATCATGGGAGCCGGAGGACTCTATTATTATTTCAAGGGCAGGCGCACTCCCGCGCCTGATTTTTCCGGGATCAGCCGCAGCACCGCGGTGAGCGGGTCACTCCTGGATGATTCACCCACCATTCCGACCTTGAGAACCGCCACCATCGACAGCGAGATCACGAAGGCCGACAAATCGGCCTTTCAGCAATCGCTGATCGAGATTCAAGCAGCGTGGAGCAAACAGGACCCGTCAGGTCTGCGCAAGCTCGTCACGCCGGAAATGCTGGAATACTTCAGCACCGGCTTGGCTGAACAGGCCAGTCAAGAAATCACCAACCACGTCGAAGATGTCGTGTTGGAACGCGCAGAGATCCGGGAATCCTGGGTCGAAAATACCGCGCAATACGCCACGGTTAACCTGACCTGGACCGCTCGGGACTACACGGTCTCGACCACCAAGCAACCAGGCGAAACAGGGTATTTCATCGAGGGCAACAGGGAGACGCCGACGGAAACGACGGAGGTCTGGACCTTCATGCGCTATCAGCATGGAAAGTGGTTGCTCTCCGCCATTCAGCAGGTCGCATAGTTTACTAGGACTCGGCTCTCCTCATGAGAGCCACAAGCGGATACGTCAGGGCAGCGATGGTTTTGATTATCGAAACGGTCGCTGCCCTTGTTTTTTTGAACGATCGCATGACTTCGAGGTGCCTGAGCGCATTGACCAGGCAGGCTCGAGTAGATGCCGCGACTAGCGCCGTCGTGCCTGAGCGCATTGACCAGGCCCGAGTGCTCGACTTAGTTGCCGCGACTTAGCGCCGTCGCGCAAACTTCCCCGTAGACCCGAGCCCCGTGATAACTCGCTGAGGTCAATCCGGCGGTGGATGAGAAGCGGCTCGAGTGAACGGAACTCGCATCACATGACAACGGTGGAGGTTTGGGCAGGAAAACGGAAGGCGCCCAGTGGTCGACAACCACCGAGCGCCTCAGGTACCGGGAAAATAAAACAGACACGAAGCATGGGGCACGACTTACCGTATCCGCCGGGCAGCCGAACGGACAGGCACCCACGCGACTTGGGGCGTCATATTCCCGATCGCCCGTGAGAGACCTCGGTACGTTGCCTCAAGTTCACGACAACGCGCGACGAAGGGGCCAGACGACAACCTCGGAAAGTAATCGCGGTGACGTTCGTAGAACAGCGCCCGCTGTCCCCAGCGCTCTGCGTTTTTCCGGATTGCCCAGGCGACAAATTTACGGGGCAGCTCGGAAATCATTCTCGTCGATTCCGGTGTGACAGCCACTTCAACTGCTGAAATGCCGTTAGTTACGTCTTTCATGGTTCCCTTCCTCCTTCATGATAGGGGCCAATCTGCGTCGACCTGTCCCTACTCTAGTCCCACAAGATGAAGACAGGATTAGCTCAGGATGAGAACGGCCTCATGAAGGCTGGTAACGTCTGAGATAGTAAAGCTACCGCACCTGAGAACCTCCAGATCATCACCTCCGCCCGCTTTTACGTTCGCCTACCGGAGTCACCTGTCCCACCCACTTCTACACAACTGAGCAATTTTGACCGGACGACTCTCCATCAGCGGCCTATCATAGAAGATCGGACATAAGACTCATGATTGGAAGGAGACAGAATGCGAACAGGTATAACCATTGCTGCAATCACTGCCATAATCTGGTGCGGTCCTCTTGTCGTGGGGGCTGACCCTCAGGACGAGACCCTTAAGTCGAACCCGGCCTCTGGGACGAGATTCGCCACGACCGCCGCCTGCACCGAACGGTCACCCTGCCAGAACATTACCGGCGAAATACTGAGGATCGAGGAAACCTACTTGATCCGGGAAACCAATGGGCGCGAAAGTTCCATGAAAGTCACGCGTGCCTCCCACATGGAAGCGCTGCCGAACGTGGGGGATTCCATTACCGCACAACTGAGCTCGAATGGCGAGGTTCAATCCCTGACCAAGCTTTCTAAAGTACTCGAGCGACAGGACATTGCGGTTCCCTCGAACACTCAAGGGGAACTGCGCTAGATGCCCGCACGCTTCAATTGAGGCGTGAACGATGAACCGGAGGTCGAGGAGTGATCCTATTCAACCGGATGCGCGCCACAGCCTCAACTCAACGACCTGGGCTCGACCCGACCGGTTGCTTTACCATGTAGGACCGCCACACTTCACCGACGCGAGGCATATGATGGTTAAACCTTCCCTCGATCAATTCGCACGATCGCGTCAGCTGGCCACTGAGTCAGCTGCGCTGGCCGAGAGCTGGACTCGGCACTGTCCGGCCTGCAAAGACTGGCTCCGAAAAGCGTCTCCATTAGATCCCTGGGTCTGCGCCTGCGGATGGCACTGTCGTTGAAGGGCGTATGCGGCGGGGTACAAATGTACACGTGCCCGTATCGCTCGCCGAGGCAAGTTGGCCAAACCGATGCGATCGTCTCTGTCAGGGCGAATGAACTGCAGCCGTTCTTCCTCTTGGAACGCTAGGCCGACGACCGGCCGTCACCTGACCCAGGGGGTCTCGAACGTGGGCGGCTTCAGGCGTTCGGAGGGCGAGCGTGGGAGGGGGAGCGGGTCGGATGGGAGCGTCAGGCTTGGGCCTTGCGCGTCGCGGTTCATGCGGACCACCAGCGCCCCCATCACATCCAATGGTTGAAAATTCCGGCGCACCGCGCGGGGATGTTGATTGTGACAATCGGCGCAGGAACGAACGAGCGCCAAATCAGCCGACATCGCCTTGAACTGATTCCCATCGACGAAACTCACGAAGCCCCGCGAACGGTCCTGCTCCAGACGAATCAGAGCATCGGCCTCCGCGGCCGTGCGGGGGCGGTTCTCCGGGTTGACGGGCGTCAAGCTGATCAGGCCGATCTCCAGGTTTTGCACTTGGCTTGCCGCCGCTTTTACGAACTGCGCCGGCAGGGGCAGCAGATGCGCGTCGCCTTCCCAGTCTTCTCGCGGCGACAGCCCGCCCGCTCGCGTGTGCTCCACCACATGCAGCACATAGGCAGTGCGAAAGGCTTTGACGATGTCGAGAATATAGTGGGCGGTGACCTCGAACGACGGTTCGGCCCAGGTGACGCTCCAGCCCAGGAACGATAGACATCCGATCAGGGTCAGCACCATTCCGCCGTGACGCAGCCGCATATAAGGCCTCGCAGAAAGGAGAGCAATCAGAATAAGGTGCCGGGAATCTAGCCGATTGACCTTTAGCCCGTCAATCGCCGCGGGCGACGCCCTGCGAATTCTTCAGAAGAGTCCGTGTGAACCGGCATCAGGTGCTCCGAGGTTCTCGTTTCTGCAAGCGCCGCATTGCGTGGCGCGCGACCAATTGCCCCACCACACCGGGCAATCAAGCAGCCACTTGTTTACACCATCGGGCAATGCCAGACTCACCATAGTGGATGGTGCGACCCTCATTGACGACAGCCTGACGACGGAGACGACATCGAATAGCGGGGCGGCAAACGGATGTTGATACAGAATCGTTCGAGCGAAGGTGCACGTCGATGATCGCCAGGACGACCTCGACCGCCTATTCAATGCAGATGCTGACCAAAGCTCGCGCCGCCACCGACGCCCTATTCGGGCTGGTTCGACCCGAGGCCCTGTATGAGCGGCCGGTTCCCGAGCGTCACCGGCTCCTATTCTATGTCGGTCACCTCGAGGCCTTCGATTGGAATCTCATCAGCCAAGCGGCTGCGGTTCCGGCATTCCACCCGGAATTCGACCAGCTCTTTGCGTTCGGGATTGATCCGCAGCCAGGGCAATTTCCACAAGACGAGCCTTCGGACTGGCCCGGAATATCGGAAGTTCAACGGTACAACTTGCGCGTTCGGCAGGCCATCGATGATATCTCGTACCAGGTATCGGAGCAGATACTTTCCGTGGCGCTAGAGCATCGGCTAATGCACGCCGAGACCTTTGCCTATCTCCTCCATCACCTTTCGATCGACCGAAAGAATATGCCGTCGGTGCCGCCCGTCCCGCAGAGCCCCACTCCAATTCCTGCGATGATCGACATTCCCAGCGGCCGGACAACCTTGGGTCAACCACGCGAACAGCTCAATGGCCACGATCAGTTCGGATGGGACAACGAATTCGAGAGTCATGAGGTCTCGGTCGCTGCGTTTGCGATGAGCAAATACAAAGTTACCAATAGAGAGTATTTCCAATTCGTTCAAGCTGGAGCCAAGCCGCCGCACTTCTGGAGGTTCCACGAGGGTCAATGGCACTGGCGAGGCATGGGGGGAGAGATCCCGTTGCCATTGGACTGGCCGGTTTATGTCACCCAGGAGGAGGCCTGCGCCTTTGCGGCCTGGACCGGAAAGAGGTTGCCCACCGAAGCGGAGTTTCATCGGGCTGCCTATGGAACGTTGTACGGCGAAGAAGAACGACTCCATCCGTGGGGCTGTGACCCGCCGGACAGTCGCCGGGGAAACTTTTCCGGCGACCGATGGGATCCCATTCCCGTGACCGCCTCCCCACTTGGTGATAGCGCATTCGGATTGTCGCAACTGGTGGGCAACGGATGGGAGTGGACCTCGACCGTCTTCCAGCCTTTTCCCGGCTTTCAAACCTTCCCGTTTTATCCTGGCTACTCGGCTCGCTTCTTCGATGGCGAACATTATGTGTTGAAGGGCGCGTCCCCCCGCACGGACGCAAGACTGCTACGCCGGTCGTTTCGCAACTGGTTCCGGCCCGACTACCCATATGTCTATGCCGGCTTTCGTTGCGTGGAGGACTAACAGAATGCGCTCACAGGCGGTACGCACAGATGCGCGTCGCGAGTTCGCCGTCGCAGTGAGCCACAGCCTCGGCAAGGCCCCTCAACGCGAGCTGCCTTCGATGTACTTGTACGATGAGGTGGGGACGGCGCTCTTTGAAGCGATCACCTTGCTGCCGGAATATGGGCTGACGCGTGCCGAAGAACGCCTCCTGAGCCGACATGCCGGGGCCATGCTCGAACGTCTTCCGCCTCCCGTTTCGGTGGTGGAGCTGGGGAGCGGCAGCGGGCGAAAGACCCGCTGGATATTGGAGGCGCTGGCGGAACGGGAACCGGTGGCCTATTTCCCCATCGATATTTCGGCGGCGGCGCTGATCAAATGCCATCAGGAGTTGGGACATCTCGGCGCCGTCAGCATCGTCGGCCTGGAGACGTCATATCTCGAAGGACTTCAAGACGCAGCGAGCCGCCGCCTACCGGACCAGGCGCTGCTGGTGTTGTTCCTCGGCAGCAGCATCGGCAATTTCGATCCACCGGCAGCCGAGAGGTTCCTGCGCGACATCCGCCGGCAATTGCAGCCCGGTGACGCCCTGCTGCTGGGTACCGACATAGACAAAGCGGTGGACGAGATGCTGCCGGCCTACGATGATCCGACGGGGGTCACCGCGGCTTTCAATCTGAACATCCTCGCCCGGATCAACCGAGAACTCGGAGGAGACTTTCATCTGCCGAGCTTCGAACATGAGAGCCGGTATCAGGACAGGGATCGTCGGATCGAAATGCATCTTCGCTCGACAAAAAACCAAATCGTGTCGATCCGGGCCGCGGACTTTACCTGTACCTTCAGAGAAGATGAAACGATCTGGACGGAGGCCTGCCACAAATTTCGCATCGAGGACATTCCGCGCCTGGCTCGGCGGACGGGATTCCTATGCGAAGCCCAATGGATCGATCAGGAATGGGCGTTTGCGGAGAACCTGCTGCTAGCCGATTAGCGAAGCAGATCGGCTTCCGTTAAGAACTGTGTCGCCACCTCCCGCAGGGGGCGATGTTCGCCGGCCACCTGATAATTCAGCCTGCGCATGATTTGATCCGTGAACCGTCCGGCGAGTTCGGCCAGCGCCTCCCGAAGGGGTGGATTATCCTTCAACAGGGCGGCTCGGGCCACGAAGCTGCAGTCGTAGGGAGGGAAATAACGCCGGTCATCCTGCAGGACCACCGCATCGAGAATCGATAATTGGCCGTCCGTGGCGTTCCCGGCCACCATGCTGACTTGCCCTTGTTCGAGTGCCTTGTACAGCAACCCGAGATCCATCGTCTTCGGCGATCCCTGGACGGGAAGCTGATAGGTCTTTAGTAAGCCCGCCAGGCCGTCCGGCCGCTGCTGAAATTCATACCCCACACCTAGCGTCCAGCCGGGAACTTTGCGCGCCGCATCGCTCAACGTTGTGATCTTGCTTTTTCTGGCCTCTCCTCCAAGGATCACCATCGCGAACGTATTGTTGAAGCCCAACGGGTCCATCCATTCCATGCCGAATCGCGCCTGGTATTCCGCGCGCACGAGATCGACAGCCACGGACCGCTCGGCCACGGGCGGGAGTTTCAGGATGGCCGTCAGTGCGGTCCCGATATATTCGGGATACAGATCGATGTCTCCCTGTACGAGCGCCTGGTGCGCCAGCATCGTGCCGCCCAGGTTGAGTTTGCGATCCACGGGGCGGCCAAGCCGATGTTCCAGATGCTGCGCGACGATCTCGCCGAGGATGATCTGTTCGGTGAAATTCTTCGAGCCGACCGTGAGCGGACGTTCCTTCGTGCAGCCGACGATGCCTGCTGCCCACAATCCGACGATCACACAGGCGATAATATACGTTCGATCCATTCGAGTCCTCGATCGGCTATCACCGCGATCAACGCAGCCGGTACCGCACCGGCCAGCAACAGCGTCGTATCGACGGAGGCCAGGCCGCGAAAAATGAACACGCCGAGTCCGCCGCCGCCGATCGCCGCGGCGATCGTGGCCGTCCCGATCGTCGTCACGGTCGCGATCCGCAGGCCGGCTAGAATGGTCCTGGCGGCTAGCGGGAGTTCGACGAACCGGAGCAGCTGCCTCTCCGTCATGCCCATGGCGACGGCCGACTCACGCACGGCAGGGTCCACGTTCAGAATACCGGTGAGCGTATTGCGCAGGATCGGCAGGAGCGCATAGAGCACGAGCGCGACGATCGCCGTGTGCCGTCCGATGCCGCCCAAAAACGGCAGCGGTATCAGAAACCCGAAGAGCGCCAAACTCGGCACGGTTTGCATCACGTTCGCAAATCCCAGCACCCATCGTTGAAGGAAGGTACGACGGGTCAGCAGAATGCCGGCCGGAATAGCGATCGCCGCGGCAATCACCATCGAGAGGCTCACCAGGAACAGGTGTTCGAGCGTCAAATCGAGCATTTCGCGGGCCAAGGAAGACGACATCACAACGTCTCCCTCCACTTCTCCTCAAGGCAGGTATGAAACGCGCGAACTTCCTTTTCGGCGGCCTTCAGGAAATCAGCGCGTCCGCCCAAAAACACCATTCGCCCATTGTGAAGCACCCCGATGCGGGTGCCGAGCAGCAGCGCTTCCCGGACATCATGAGTGACAAGGAGAGCGGTCTTGCCGAGACGATCGCGCAAGTCGAGAAACTGCTGCTGCAGTTCCACGCGAGTGACCGGGTCGAGCGCGCCAAAGGGCTCGTCCAACAGCAGCAACGGAGGATCCGCAGCGAGCGCGCGGGCGACCCCCACCCGCTGGCGTTGTCCTCCGGACAGTTCACGGGGAAATCGCCCAGTGAATCGGGCCGGTGGAAGTCCGACCTGATCCAGCAACGACTCGACGCGCGCGTCGATATCATGGGCCGGCCACCCTTCCAGACGCGGAACCAACCCCACATTGGCCGCCACGGTGAAATGGGGAAAGAGGCCCGCATCCTGAATCACATAACCAATTCGACGCCTCAACCGGATCAGGTTCCAGGCAGTGGTGGCCCTCCCCTCGATCGAGACCTCGCCGGCGCTCGGCAGGAGCAACCCATTCACCATTTTCAAGGCGGTGGTCTTGCCGGACCCGCTCCGGCCCAGGAGCACCAGGGTCTCGCCGGCTTGGACATCGAAGCTGAGATCAGACAGAATTTCCTTCCGTCCGATGCGAGCGGACACGTGGCGGAACGCAACAAGAGGACTCACGGGCTTGCCATACGCCTCCGGCTCACGGCTTTGTTGCCCGGTGGTCAAAGCAGAATCCTCGGGGTGTCTGTCATGCGGTGCGCCTGCCTTCACAGCATACTCAAATACGCGTGCACGAACTGCACCGCCATGGCCCCCTCCCCAACCGCGGACGCCACGCGCTTGGTGGAGCCGAAGTCGCACGTCGCCCGCCGCGAACACACCGGCGCGGCTGGTCTCGAGGAACAACGGTTCCCTCTTGGCCGTCCAGTAGGGCGAATCGGATACCAAGCGACCCGTCTTCACGAAACCGTTGGAATCGGTCTCTATTTCACGGGGCAGCCA
>CAVPLT010000007.1:0-922941 GCA_963706325.1 uncultured Nitrospiraceae bacterium
ATCCTCAATTTTGGTTGATCGCGAGTATTCTCCCGGCCGTCTTCGTCGTCCTGTTGGTCGTCACGCATCGATTCCTTCCATTGTCCCACGTCTCTTATGCGCTGATTACCGCTTTCCTGACGCTACACACCATCGGCGTTCATTATACGTACGCTGAAGTGCCGATGGGCTTGTGGATGGACCAGGCGCTACATCTCGGACGCAATCACTTCGACCGGATCGTACATTTCAGTTTCGGCTTCTTGTTGGCGTATCCCATGGAAGAGCTGTTTCGGATCAGCGCGCGTGTTGAGGGCTGGGTGCTGTATTACCTCCCCGTTATGACTGTGCTGGGGTTGAGTGGACTTGGGAAATATCGAATCGTGGGTCGCGCGCGCCGTCCATCCTGAACTGGGCATTGCCTATCTGGGTTCGCAAGGAGATATTGGGACGCTCAGAAAGATATGGCCGCCGCCTTGTATGGCGCGTTACTCTGCATGACGCTGCTCCTGGTGGTGCGCGCGTTGCGAGGCGCCGACTCGATGCTGGAATCCGAAGCCGCCCTTTCTGAATAGTCTGTAGCTATGGTTCAGGAGAAAGAGCTCAGGACAACGGAGGCGAGACGACCTCCGGATCTTAAGGAGGCTGCTCGGTCTCGTATGTGGTGTTCTGGGTATGGCTCGCCATTGACCCAGTCGACCGCCGAGATTGGTTCCTCGAGAATCTCCTGACGGTCGCGTTCGTGACCGTCCTGGTTGTCACTCATCGACGGTTCACGTTCTCTTGACCTCCTATTGCCTCATCGGCCTCTTCCTGATCTTCCACACGATCGGCGCCCACTACACCTATGCGGAAGTGCCTGTCGGGCATTGGCTGAAGGAGACCCTGGACTTGAGTCGCCAATCCCTTCGATCGAATTGCGCATTTCGCCTACGGACTGTTGTTGGTGTATCCGTTTCGCGAATTGCTCGTACGGCTCGCCGGTGTGAAGGGTCTGTGGTCGTACTATTTGCCGGCCAGCGGCATCCTGGCTCAGAGCGGATTTTTTGAAGTGATCGAAGCGATCGTCGCCATGATCGTCAGCCCTGAATTCGGAAGTATGTATCTCGGTACTCAGGGGATGAGTCGGATGCGCAGAAAGACATGGCGGCTGCCTTCGTCGGATCTCTTCTCACCGTGGCCTCACCTTTGCCCTATTCAGACGCAAGCCGATCAATGGACTCCCCGCATGATGCATCCGCAGGCTCCGTTCTGTGTTTCGATTAGGTGAATTCTCGGATGTCGGGAGAGCTGCAAATTCCCGGTTGTGATCTCTCATTCCGCGGTCCTTCGTAGTTAGCTTTTTTGTTCGAGCGCTCGCAGGAAATCAAACCTCGCCCGCCCCTCGTAGTCACTTCTCGATCTGACACTGCCCCACTGTCGAGTAATAATTGATCAGGGTCGCACCTGTTGTGGCCAGACGTTCTCGACGATCCTTGAGATCTGCCTGGATGTCTACTGCTGGCAAGAGGCGGCGAAAGCTGACGAGTTTTTGGCAGGGCCTGGTCGGAACATTCCGTCACGGATTTGGGCGAGGGCCTGTCCCAACGCGCGATTGAGACGATCGCGGGACACACATCACTCGTGGGGGTGTAGTCTTCGTTAATTTTCGAATGGCCTATGTACGATCCCACGACTTCACCGTTGGGCTTGAGCAATGTCATCACGAGACGGATCTCTCCGCTGGTGGTATACGTATTCACGCGGAACAAATTGGCCAGCTTATCGGAATGATAGGGCACGAGCGTCCAGAGCTTTCGACGATCGTGCTCGAAGAACCGTTCGATGCGGCCAGTGAGAATGAGGTCGGGTCCTGGTCATAGGTGGTGACCTTGCGGAACACGCGATGCGCCGATAGCTCTGCGATCACTTGCTCCGTGAGGACCTGAGTGAGCTTGGAAGGTGTTTGGTTGACATAGTCATCCGCGACTACGCCGTAACTCGTGTGCCCGGAGAGCAGGTCGTCGGATGCGACGAAGGGGTGCACTTCCACGACCGCGTCGATAGAGCGATTGAATTCTGTGGGAGGAAGAATGAGATGCGGCTCATAGGTGGTGGAGCAGCCTCCCAACACCACAATGAGAAATAAACGCTGTAACACCTTGTGCATGTGCTCACTCACAGTCACCCGTATTGGGTTATTAAGTCAGCATGGCCCCTGTTCTGTAACTAGGCGAATCCCCGGTAAAGAGGCATCTATCATCGCAACGACGGTATGACAGCGGCAAAAGTGATCTATTGACAAGAGGACCCGCCCGACATAGCCTCTTGTCGAATTTTTCCTCCTATTTGGAAAGGACTATTGGATGGCTTCTCGTTCACGAACTCCTGAGGGGATTTTGCAGTTGGGCCTGGGATTTTGGGGATCGAAAACTTTGCTCAGCGCCGTCGAACTCGGCCTGTTTACAGAGCTCGCCAGAAAATCGCTTGATGCCGTCGCTTTGACCAAACGGCTAGGGCTTCACCCGCGAAGCGCGCGGGATTTCTTTGACGCATTGGTTGCCCTTGGCATGCTCACACGAGTGGGCACACGGTATGCCAACACGTCCGAGACAGCCCTGTTTCTGGACCGCGCCAAACCGTCGTATGTCGGCGGCATACTCGAAATGGCCAACGCCAGACTCTATCCATTTTGGGGATCGCTGACGGAGGGGCTCCGAACCGGCAAACCCCAGAACGAAGTCAAAACAGGAGCGGACTTCTTCGGCACACTCTATGCCGATCCGCAACGCCTGGAAGGCTTTCTCAAGGCCATGACCGGGCTCAGTCAGGGAACAGCGCGGGCCATCGCCGGAAAGTTTCCCTGGAAGAACTATCGCGCCTTTGCCGACGTGGGGTGTGCGCAGGGTGGTGTAGCCGTCGAAATCCTGCTGGCGCACAAGCATCTGACGGGACAGGGGATGGATCTTCCCGTCGTGCGACCGGTGTTCGAAGCGTATGCACGGACGAAGAAGGTTGAGAAACGTCTGACGTTTCACCCCGGAGACTTTTTCAAAGACCCTTTGCCCAACACCGATGTCCTCATTATGGGACATATCCTTCATGATTGGGATCTGGAGGAGAAGATGATGCTGTTGCGCAAAGCTCATCAGGCGCTGCCGACCGGCGGGGCGGTCATCGTCCACGAGGCTCTGATTGACGATGCGAGAAAGCGCAATGCTTTCGGCCTATTGATGAGCCTGAACATGCTGATCGAAACGCCGGGAGGATTTGATTTCACCGGCGCGGATTGTAAAAAGTGGATGCAGAAGGCGGGTTTTAAACGAACCAAAGTCGAAAAATTGGCGGGGCCTGATTCGATGGTGATAGGCTTCAAATAGGTTCCCGTATCGCGTCCATTCAGATGACCATAACAAAGGAACCACATGACCGATACCGCCTCTCCGAATGCTCCGCGTTGGGCTCTCCCCGCACATGATGACTGGTCGACCCCATTTGCTGAAGTGTTGTTGCAGCAGTTAGATCTCCGTCCCGGTCTTACCATTCTCGATGTCGCCTCCGGTCACGGCATTCCGGCTTTCTACTTGGCGGAACAAGTCGGCCAGACCGGGACGGTCGTCGGAATCGATGTCAGCCGCGGCCAGGTGGCGAACGCGCGGGCTATTCAACGGGCCGAGCTGCCATGGCTCCGATTCGAGTGCCACGACATGCGCGCGTTGCCCGCATCCTTTCCCGCCTTCCAGCGTATCACCGGCAATCTCTCCGTTATGTTCTTTCGGCCGCACCGTTTTGAGGCGGTGCGTGGACTGATTGAACATCTGATGCCAGGCGGCCAGGTCGTGCTGACCTTTCCCTCGCTGGGCACCTTCGACTCCATCTGGCAGCGAATCGATCAGGAAATGATCCGGCATGGGCTCACGACCGAACGGGAACGGCTCGCGGCGCATGTGGCGGAGCGGCCATCGGCTGATGAAGCGCGAGGATGGCTGGAGCGGTTGGAGATGGAACGGATTGCCGTGGTCGAACGGCCGCTCGAGGTGACGAGCGGGTCCGGCCCACGATTTCTTCAGCATCCGCTCTTGCGGGGCGGCTTCCTCGACGATGCATACGAATGTTTCGACGATGCGCGGCTTGCCGAAGAAGTCATGACGCGGGTCTCATTGGATGTGGACAGCATGAGGCCGCTCGTCGCGCAACGCTGTGCTCTCAGCGGCTGGAAGCGACAAACAAATTTGCAGACACCAATGATCACAACGTGACGGAGGGTAATTTGCGAGTTCACATCAGTCTTATGGTAGCGGGAGTCATGAATTTGTTTCTCCTGATGGGGTGCGGCTCAGTACCCTTTCAATACGTTCGGCAAGCGGAGTCTGGAGTGACCCTGACCTCCCTGACGGCATCGCCAGAAGTCTATCAAGGAAAGACGGTCATACTAGGCGGGGTCGTCGTCGACCAGAAGCAGGAGGGGCAGCGGCTGTGGCTCCATCTTAAAAATCGTCCACTGGACCAGGATTATCGGCCTCATCGTCCGGTCGTGAATGAGGGGCCGGAAGCGGGGTATTATTGGGTCAGGGTGACGAACAGCTCGAGGTTGCCTCCCAAGTGGAAGCAATGGGCGAGGGTTACCGTGGTCGGACGTGTTTTGGATCCGAAACAGAACGAGTCTCCGATCGGCCCGTTGCAGGAACCGCTTCTGAACTTGGTGTTCATGCGTGGGTGGACGATGAGCCACCAAAATGCTTTGGAGGAGTTGGTGGATGCGAGCTTTCTGCTTTCTGTTCCGGAAGCACTCCGTGAAGAGTAAGGCATCGGGAAGGTTTGACAGGGCATATCCCCGCCTGCAGTTTACGGTCGTCGATCCTTGGCATACCGACTGTGGAGCTTGACTGTGGTGCGGGTTCGTTTCCGGCGCATGCGAATATTCAGCATCTCGACGGTCACGGAAAAGGCCATGGAAAAGTAGATGTAGCCTTTGGGCACATGCACATCGAATCCCTCGACCATCAACGTCACGCCCACCAGAATTAAAAAAGATAGGGCTAGAATTTTAATCGTGGGGTGCGCATCCACAAATTCGCCGATGGCCTTGGCCGCCATCAACATCACGACGACCGCGAGAATGATGGCGATCGCCATGATCGACACATGGTCGACCAAGCCCACCGCCGTAATCACCGAATCCAGCGAAAAGACGATGTCCAGAAGCGCAATCTGAATGAGCACCATGCCCAGGCTGGCGACGGCGACTGGGACCGAGCGGTCCTCGACTCCTTCAAGACTGTTGTGGATTTCATGCGTCGCTTTCGCCATGAGGAATAGCCCGCCCCCAATCAGGATGAAATCCCGTCCGGAAATCTCCTGTCCGAGGACCGTGATCCAGGGATGGGTGAGTCCCATCACCCAGGAAATGGAAAACAACAGGCCCAAGCGGGCGATCATCGCGAGAGCCAGTCCCAGCTTGCGCGCTAAGTCACGCTGTTTCTCGGGCAGGCGGCCCACAAGCACGGAGATAAAGATGATATTGTCGATTCCCAGCACGATCTCCAACGCGGTCAGCGTTCCCAATGCGATCCATATCTCAGGATCGGCCAGCCATTCAAACATCAGCGGCTCCAGTCGTGAATGAACAGACGAGCGATTCGATCTGTCATGGATGGGTCTGCAACATAGAGGGGCGTCGGGGAAGTCTACCGTTCCGGGCGATCCGGCGCAATCAAAACGTCAGGAGGGCCTGCGGACAGTACTAGGGAGGATGAAGCCGATAGAGCGAAGTGGAGCGATACCCTGCGGAATTCAGCGGGCCCGCACTAGAACGACCCTCTTCAGGTCAGCCACGGTGCTCAGAATCGGGCACTATGCCGGGTCACTTTTCACAGCGGACTTTCGGTGCAGCGTTTCACGGAAGAGCAGGTTTAAGTCCTGGGTCATCAGGTTGACGTGCGTCTTGAGCAATCCCAGCATTTCACCCCGGTGCCGAAGCTCGCTGATCCGGTACAGTCCCCCGTCGCCGAAAAAAAGGTCTACGCGGCGGCGCTCCTGGTTCGAGCCAGGCTGTCCCAAGCGCGCGCGCCAGCTTCCGACGATACTCTCGCGTCGGCTCCGCTTGCTGGTTTCTCGCACCGGCCCATTCAGATAGCGCCAGACCGGGGCAGGAAACTGAGTAGTGGATTGGCCGCCATGCCACACTTCAGTCATGAGGTTGCGCCCGTGCTTTAATTCATAGGACTGGTCACCACCCAGGGCCGCCACGCCGAATCCCAGGGCCGCGGCGCTTCCCGTAAGATCGATCACACCGGAAATAATTTCTGCCCCGAGCAGGAGAAAGGTTCCGGCAAACACACCTGAAATAGAGTCGGCCAGAATGGCCAAAATCGTTCGACCTTGCTGAACGTCATTCCTGATGTCCTCTAGACGGGACGCGATGTCCTCGGTGCGCGCCTTCTCGCATTCCAGCTCCGCGGCAATGCTGTTCGCCTCGAACAGGGCTAACAGGAGCCGGTCGGACAGTTCCTGGCGGACCGTTAGGAAGCGCAGTGATGCGCCGTCCAACCCACTCGCGATCTCATCTTCAAGCGCGTTGAACTCAGCAAGAAGGCCGTCCACGCCGATAATGGCCGCAACCTGCTGCGCCCGGGGCGAAAACGGCAAGGGTGCGATGGAAGAGGTCAGCGAATGTCGTGGCGTCCGGTGGATCGGGTACGCCTCGGTTTCGACCGACAGGGTGACAAGTTCCGCGGTCGGAACGGTAGCCGGTTCGCAATAACTCTGGGCTATGCTCTCATCCTCGTCGTCGTCGCTGACGTCTTTGATGCTGAGCCCGCCGACGCAGCCGGGCAGCCAGACGACGAGCAGACAACAGGCCATAAAGATTGGAGGCCTGTGGTATCGTCGTGGCCTGTCACCTGGCGTCGCAGCACTGTTGGTTGAGGAAAGCTGGACCTTCACTGTGATATCCCATTCAAAATGCCTGTTGAATCCGAGACATTGCTGAGCCTTCAGGCTGAAGCCTCACGTCCTTTCGGGGCCGACGTCACTTCGGCAAAGGGAGGGCTTTGCAGAAAGACTACAACGGGAAGATGAAGTGGCGATGAAGGGGCGATGAATTTTTCTTCATGGAGGTACAAGGCGGCCCGCAGGAGCCCGCCGCGCAGGCCTGACGCGCTAGGCCGGTGGGCTGCGTTTCAAAAACTGAGGGCGGTCGCGAATCGACACCATCTTTACCAGATCCCGAATCGAGAGCACACCGACGACCCCTCCGTTCTCAGTGACGGCCAGATGGCGGATCCGGTGTTCAGCCATGTGCTCGCTGGCATCGTGGATGGTGCGGTTGATGTCGATCTCGATCAGGGGCGAGTTCATAACGGTGCCCACTCGTGTCGCGAGGGGATCGAGTTGGTCGGCGAGCACTTTTCGGACGAGGTCGGCCTCGGTGATGATGCCGACTAGTTCCTCCGCCTCCGTCACAAACAGCGCCCCGATATGTTTGTCCGCCATCTGTTGCGCGGCGGCGAGGGCCGTATGGTGGCTCCCGATGCTGATAATGGCGCGGTTCATGAGCACGCTCAGAGGGCGATACACGTCGGAGAGGGACTGTACCGGACCGCCGTCGGCTTCGACGAAATGCCTCACGAGGTCGCGCACCGAAATCACGCCGAGCACCTCCGCGCCGTCGGAGACGGCGAGGTGCCGCACCCGTTTGGTTTCCATCAAGTGACTGGCATCGAGCATCGGACGGTGCGGCTCGATGGTGATGAGGGGACTGCTCATGATCTCCAGCATGCTGGTGTGAGAGGGGACTCGGCCCGGTGCCAGTACTTTGCCGACCAGATCGGTTTCAGTGACGATCCCGGCGATTCGGCAATCGTTGTGTGGGCGATCGAAGGTTTCAATCAGCACGGAGCCGATGCGGCGCTCTCGCATTCTGGTGGCGACCGTCACCACGGAGGCATCCTGTGGGACCACCTCCAATTGGCGGTGCATGTAATCGTTGACGTGCTGGCCTGATGCGGTCGTCATAGATGTTCCTTTCTTTCAGTCAGATTCCACGCCAGTCGAGCGGAGTTCCCTACCTGCCCTTGGGCTATATAAATAAAGAAAAATCCCTCCCATCGCAATGCCGGCTTAAATCAGTCTCCGCGAGTGAAATCATTGCGGCGTTCTTCAGGCGACGTCGGTGCTGGTTATTCCCATGGCGAGGCCGATATCACCCATTTTTAACCAAGCGCATCAATTCTCCAAATGGATTTTTTTGCTGGGTATGGTGCGGCGTATTGCAGCAGCGTGGAGCTTCGGTTGGGGTATTTGGCAGCAGTCGAATCGGCTCGGATGGTGCGTCTGGAGAATAATGGCCAATGGCGTCTGTGCGGGCTGCTCCAGCGTGCCATGTGATCCTCCGGCATCACGATTGCTAGAGCTGCAGAAGGGAGATACATAAGCCTCGCCGGACTGGACATCCACCCGCGAGTAATCCGTGATCGCGATTTTTCGCAACCCTTGCAACCTTCGCTTCGTGCCAGCTAGGCTTAGGGGAGCCCACTAGGGGTTCCCCTAGTGGGAGGGTAAGATGTGGCGAGGCTAGACTGGCCTGCCCGTTTCTACTCCCGGGTATTCCACCAGTTCATGTCGGTCATCAGCATAGGAAGAGGAGGAAGAAGGGGCAATGGAAAAACAACCCAAACTAGCGGAAAGCGTTCGGACCCAACAGGAGCTCATCCTCAAGGAGTGGCTAGCACTTCAATTGGCTGCGACGACGCTACGTCGGGATCTCATGAAGGAAAGTGAACTGCGCGATCACTCGCGCGAATTCCTGAGCCTCTTCACGAAGGCTTTGGAGGGTAGCGCTGAAATCGGCGACGTTTCCTGGAAGCCCGTCTTGGATTTCTTGGCACAGACAGCCCGCTCGTGGGTGCGCCAGGGATTCACCTCCTCAGAAACCGCCACCTTTGTTTTTTCACTGAAGCAACCCATGTTTGACGTGATTCGGGCGCACATGAAGGACGCGAAGGATCTCGCGGGCGCCCTGTGGACCGTCACGACGCTTCTCGACGGCCTCGGTTTACAGGTCATGGAATTCCATCAACAGAACCGCGAAGAGGTCATTCGCCGACAGCAGGAAGAACTACTGGAATTGTCGACGCCGGTCGTCCAGTTGTTCGATAACATTCTCGCTTTGCCGCTGATCGGCACGCTGGATAGCGCGCGCACCCAGATCGTCATGGAAAATCTGTTGCAACGGATTGTGGAGACCGGCGCCATGATCGCCATCATCGACATCACCGGAGTGCCGACGGTGGATACGTTGGTCGCGCAACACCTCCTGAAGACTGTCGCCGCCGCCAGGCTCATGGGCGCCGATTGCATCATCAGCGGAATTCGACCGCAGATTGCCCAGACGATTGTGCATCTTGGCGTTGATTTGAGCGAGGTCATCACGAAGGCGACCCTCGCGGATGCCTTCTTAGTGGCGCTGCAACGCACCGGCGCCAGTATTTCGAAGTCTGCGGCAGCCAAGCCGAAACAATGACCATGGAACGAATCCCAATTTTAAAAATGGGAAGCTTTCTGTTGGTCACTGTGCAGGTCGATATGCACGACCGCCTCGCCATGACGCTCCAAGATGATCTCACCGGCCGAATCGTGAAAGATCGGGCGCATGGTGTTCTCATCGATATCTCCTCGCTGGAGATCGTGGACTCGTTCATCGGACGGATGATCGGCAACATCGCGAACATGGCACGCGTTTTAGATGCGGAAACCGTGGTGGTCGGTATGCGTCCGGCCGTGGCGATTACTCTCGTGGAGCTGGGACTGTCTCTTCCTGGCGTGCGTACGGCGCTCAACGTCGACAAGGGGGTTGAGATGCTGAACGGCTCTCTCCATCAGGGTGTGAGAGGGAATGGCCATCTTGCGGGATGAGACGTTCCCGATCCGATCGTCGGATGACATCGTGAAGGTTCGCCAAATGACGCGAGAGTGGGCCCTGATGCAGGCGTTCTCGCTGGTCGATCAGACGAAGATTGTGACGGCGGCCAGTGAACTGGCCCGCAATACGCTGGAGCATGGTCGAGGGGGAGAGGTGCGGATTCAGGCCCTTGACGTTGGTCAACGCAGAGGAGTGCGACTGACGTTCACCGATCAGGGGCCTGGGATTCCGGATCTGGAGAAAGCGTTGCGAGATGGATTCACGACCGGCAATGGCATGGGCCTGGGCCTGAGCGGCTCGAAGCGCCTCGTGAATGATTTCGATATACAGACGGAAGTGGATAAAGGCACGACGGTCATGATCGCGCGCTGGAAGTGAGGGAAGATTGGTAACCGAGCATCGGGAGGGCGAGCAGTTTCAGTTTCGAGTAGGGGAGTCCAGCCAAGTAGCCGAAGTACGCCGGAAGGTCACTGGATTAGCGGGCCAGGCCGGACTAGATGAAACGCAAGCCGGTATCTGTGCCGTGATTGCATCTGAAATGGGCACGAATCTGGTCAAGCACGCCAAAGAGGGTGAGATATTCCTGAGAACCCTGTCCCATGGGTCCGTGCAAGGTGTTGAGCTGGTGGCGTTGGATCGAGGGCCTGGTATGGGCAATGTCGGTCGCGCTCTCCAGGACGGTCATTCCACGGCAGGCAGCAGCGGCACCGGCCTAGGGGCCATCGTTCGGATGGCGACGGAATTTGATATTTATTCGATTCCGGGACGAGGGACAGCGCTCGTTGCTCGTATGTGGAATGGAGTCGGTCCGAGCGCGGGTAAGGGACGGGCCAGTCGGATCGGTGTGATCAACGTAGCCATACCCGGGGAGAGCGTGTCCGGGGATGCGTGGTATGCCGAGTCGGCGCGGCGACGCACGGTATGCGCGGTGGTGGACGGACTAGGCCATGGTCCCCTGGCAGCTCAGGCGGCCGTTCTTGCGATTGGGAGCTTGCGCGAACATCATGACGCTTCACTCACTGATCAGATCGGTTTCGCCCATGGCGCGCTCCGTTCGACCAGAGGCGCAGCGATAGGGGTTGCAGAAATTCTTCATGACCACGGCCTCGTGAAGTTTGTCGGCGTCGGCAACATCATGGCTGCCGTGTGTCAGGATGGAACAGCTCGCCACATGGTGTCTCAGAACGGGATTCTCGGCCACCAGATTGGACGGGTGAAGGAGTTTCAGTACCCATGGTCCGACTCGGCGACGCTAATTATGTGTTCGGATGGGATCAACACCCATTGGGATATCAATCCGTATGCGGGACTGGCGGCCCGCGATCCCAGTCTTATTGCCGGCACGCTGTACCGCGACTTCGCCCGCGGTCGTGACGATGCGACCGTCATTGTGCTCGCAATGCCCGTATCGGGATCCGGCTCTCATCCATAACAGCCGGAGGACAGGCCAAATGGTGCGTCACGTCATGCAGACATATTCAGCAGGTTTCGCCCTATGAGCCACTCGATCATCAATGTCGCCTTGAAGTATGAGGATGATGTCGTGGCCGCGCGTCAGCGGGCCCGGCAGATTGCGGGCCTGATCGGATTCGATGCGCAGGACCAAACCAGAATTGCCACGGCGGTGTCGGAAATTGCGCGTAATGCGTTTCGTTATGCGGACAATGGCATGGTCGAATTCCTCGTCGAGGGACAGACCTCACCCCAAGTGTTGCTGATCCGCGTCACGGATAGAGGGCCCGGCATCCCTGACCTGAAACAGATCCTGGACGGACGATATCGGTCTCAAACCGGCATGGGGTTGGGCCTGATCGGCGCAAAACGACTCATGGACCAGTGCGAAATCGAGACCGCGCCGGGGCAAGGCACCAAGGTTCTCCTGAAAAAAATATTCCCGGCACGGGTGCGGTCACTCGGGGCCAAGGAGCTGTCGAGCTTAGTGGATCAATTGATCCAGACACCCGCTCAGAATGCCCAAGAGGAATTGCGGCAACAAAACCATGAGCTTTTGCGGGCGCTGGAAGAACTACGTCTTCGGCAAGACGAGCTCGTTCGTATGAATCACGAACTCGAGGATACGAATAGAGGGGTCGTCGCGCTCTACGCCGAATTGGATGAGAAGGCTGACCATCTTCGGCAGGCGGATCACATGAAGTCCCGTTTCTTGTCCAACATGAGCCATGAGTTCCGCACGCCCTTGAGCTCTATTCTAGCCCTCTCCGGATTGCTGCTGGATCGCTCCGACGGAGAACTGACTTCCGAGCAGGACAAGCAAGTGCGATTTGTTCGCAAGGCGGCCGAGAGTCTCCTGGAACTGGTCAACGATTTATTGGATCTGGCCAAGATAGAAGCCGGCAAAGTCGAAGTGCGACCGGTTGAGTTCGACATGAAGACGATGTTCAGCGCGCTCCGTGGCATGCTCAAGCCGCTATTGACGAGCACGTCCGTGAACCTTGTGTTCGAGGAAGCGGAGGACCTTCCGGTGTTGTACACCGATGAGGGGAAGGTGTCGCAGATCCTGCGGAACTTTATTTCGAACGCCCTGAAGTTCACGGAGCGCGGTGAGATTCGAGTCACCACCGCAGTCAATGCCGATCGCCGCGCCATGACAATCGCGGTGGCCGACACCGGCATCGGCATCAAACCGGAGGATCACAGCAGAATTTTTGAAGAATTTTCTCAATTGGATAGTCCCATCCAGCGGCGCGTGAAGGGCACGGGTTTGGGACTGCCCCTCTGTAGAAAATTGGCGTTCCTGCTTGGCGGGGAAGTCACCGTAGAAAGTCAGGTTGGGATCGGCTCGATATTCCGGCTGACGGTTCCTCTCTATCATGAAAAGGCCGGCGACATGATCCTGAAGCCTGCCATTGCGCATGACTTTTCTCTGGACCCCAATCGGATTCCGATCCTCGTCGTCGAGGATAACCCGGAGACGCGCCTGACCTATGAGAAGTTTCTTCGGAACAGCCGGTATCAACCGATTCTTTGCGGCGGGCTGTCGGAAGCCCGTCGGCTTTTACGGCAGTTCCGACCAGCGGCGATCCTCTTAGACTTGCTCTTGAGAGGCCAGGACAGTTGGCAGTGGCTCGCGCACATGAAGGCTGACGAATCCACACGGACGATTCCTATCCTCATCGTGACCACCGTGGAGGACCGCGCCAAGGCCTTCATGCTCGGCGCTGATGCCTATCAAGTGAAGCCGATCGAGCAGACCACCTTGCTCGCTGAATTAGATCGCCTGGTCCAGCTGATGGCGACGGAGAAGGGCTCTGACCCAATCGATCTGCCTCGCATTATGGTCATCGATGATGAGGAATCCTTTCGCTACATTTTGAAAAAGTGTCTCGCCGGCGTTCCTTGTACCATCTCGGAAGCCGGAGACGGCATGGAAGGGATTCGAATGTGCCGTGACCTCCGGCCGGACCTGATTTTCCTGGATCTCAATATGCCGGGACGATCCGGATGGCAGTTTCTCCAGGATTTGGCTGCTTCCAAAAAACTGGAGGGGACGCCGGTCGTCATCGTGACCTCTCAAGCCCTCTCGGCGGAGGCACGCTCCATCCTGGATCGATCGACGCGAGGCATTGTCATGAAAAGTGAGCTGTCGGAAGACTCCGTGCGTCGCATGGTCGAGGAGTTGATTCCCCATCCCGTGCACGCGCATGCTGACGGAGACCAATTGCCGTAGCCACAACCGTTACCATGAAAACATCCTACCGACATACGATCCTCAACGTAGACGACGATGAAGGGGCTCGGTACGCCAAAACCAGAATTTTTGAGCGTGCCGGCTACCGAGTCCTGGAAGCGGCCACCGGCGGAGATGCGCTCAGCTTGGTGCATGACGAGCGACCTCAACTGGTCTTGCTGGATGTCGGGCTGCCGGATATCAACGGCATCGAGATCTGCCGGCGGATTAAGAAAAACGCCGCGAGTAAGCACACGATGGTGCTGCAGGTTTCCGCGTCCTGCGTGAGGCCTCAGGAACGGGCCATGGGCCTGGACGGCGGAGCGGACGTCTATCTGAGCGAACCGGTCGAGTCGACTGAGCTGATCGGCGCGGCAAAGGCGCTCTTGCGCCTGTACGATCGGGAAGAGGAGAGTAGGGTCCTACTGAAGGAACTGACCGAGCGAGAACGGTTCATCAAAAGCTTGGTGGACGCAGCTCCTTCCACCGTGTATCTCTACGATCTGCGCGAGCAGCGCAATTTGTATGCGAACGCCAGGTCAGGCGAGACGCTGGGGTATGGGCCGGAAGAATTGCAGCTGATCAGCCGGGAGACACTGCAACAGTGGGTGCATCCTGACGATCTCTCCTTGGTCATGTCTCACCTGGCGCAGTTGCCGTCCCAGGAAGACGGGGAGGTGCTGGAATTCGAGTGCCGGTTGCAGCACCGATCGAAAGAATGGCGGTGGTTCCTGTCCCGCAATGTCGTGTTCGCGCGAGAGGAACAGGGACGGCCGGTGCAGATTCTCGGTACCGCCCTCGATATCACGGATCGAAAACAGCAGGACGCGATACTGCGCAGCGGGAGAGAGCGGCAGGAGTTGTTGCTCGAAATCAGCCGGATGATTCTAGACATGCCGGTGGACCGCGGCGCTTGGACGCGAGCTATTTATGAGAAAGTCGCGGCTCATCTCGACGTGGATCTCTGCCTGAATTTTCTGCTGGATGGAAAGACGCGAGCGCTTCACCTGCTGGTCGGCTTGGGGATTCCTGACGCGCTGGTGGAGAGGGCGCAGCGGCTCGATCCGGGACAAGCCTTTTGTAGCGATGTGGTCGACTCCGGCAGGTCAATGGTGGCCGATGCCGATCGAATTGACTCGGATCCTCAAGGCGCCTTCGTGCGAGCGATGGGGGTGCGAGCCTATGCCTGCCATCCTTTGCGGGCCAGCGATGGGCAGGTGCTGGGTACGCTCTCTTTTGGAACGAGTCGACGAACCCGATTCACCGAGGAAGAAAGCAGCTTTTTCCAAACCCTCTGCCATATGGTGGCCATGGCCTGGGAACGGCATAGCGCGTCGACCGCGCTGACGGAGAGTGAAACCCGCTTGAAGGCCATCGTAGAGAGTGCCGTCGACGGCATCATTACCCTCGACGCTCAGGGGCTGATTCGAAGCATCAACCCGGCGGTCGAACGCATGTTCGGACATCGATCCGATGATTTGCCGGGGCGGGCTATCACCATGTTGATGCCGTCGCCCTATCCCGGTGGGCTCGACGGTGAGCTTGCAGCCGGTCAAGCGCACCCATATCCAAACTTAAAGGGGCTCTGTCGGGAGATGCTGGGTGTTCGAAACGATGGGTCCAGCTTTCCGGTGGAACTCGCCATCAGTGAGAACCTCTTGGATGAGCATGTCACCTATACGGTGCTGTTGCGCGACATTACGGAACGCAAGAAGGTTCAAGAGCACATGCGGGGTTGGACCATTGAACTCGAACAACGCGTGGCCGAGCGCACCCAGGAGTTAATCCATTCCCGCACCCGGTTGAGAGCATTGGCCTCAGATTTGACGCTGACCGAACAGCGTGAGCGCCAGCGCATCGCGGCGGAGCTGCATGATTATCTGGCGCAATTGCTGGTGTTCGGCCGCATGAAGTTGAGTCAGGCCAAACGGGGCAATCTAGGTCCCGCCGCAGGACTGGTGCAGGAATTAGATGATATGCTGGATGAGGCGCTGACCTATACCAGAACCCTGGTGGCTGAATTAACTCCTCCTGTGCTACGTGAATTTGGCTTGGTGGTTGCGATCCGATGGCTCTCGGAGCAGATGCGTCGACAGGAAATGACGGTGACAGTCCGTTGCGACATGGAATCGGTGCAGATGCCGGAGGATCAGGCGGTGCTTCTGTTTCAATCCGCGCGCGAACTGTTGATCAACGTGGCCAAACATGCTCGAACGGCACAGGCGTCGATTTCGGTATGGATCGATGAGGGCATGTTCCACCTCTGTGTGGCCGATGAGGGGGCAGGATTCGATCAGGTGGCCTTCACTGAGAATTTGACCGCCCCCAAGTTCGGTCACTTCAGTATCCGGGAACGTATGGATGCGCTGGGCGGCAGGATGACAGTCGAGTCATCCAAGGGTGCAGGGACAAAGATCACCTTGATCATTCCCTACGCGGCGACAAAGGAGCTGGAGCCTCTCGCGGTTGATGCAAAGAAAACCGCGACCACAACGACGCTTGATAGTCTGCCGGCTGGGCCGATGCAAGAAACCAAAAGCTCCGCTAAAACGCGCGTCTTGCTGGTGGATGATCATGCGATGCTCCGCCAAGGCCTTCGAACAGTGCTGGAAGGCTACGCAGATATCGAGGTCGTCGGAGAAGCGACGAATGGAGAGCAGGCGGTCATGCTCGCACAGTCGCTGCACCCAGAGGTCGTCATCATGGATATCAATATGCCGGGAATGGATGGCATAGAGGCCACGCGCCGGCTGAAATCGGAGCGGCCAGGCACACTCGTGATCGGGCTCTCAGTGCATAACAACTGGCAGGTGGAACAGGTGATGAGAGAAGCAGGCGCCGTCTCCTTCCTGGCTAAGGATGCCGCCATCGAACAACTTCACGCCACGATTCAGCAGGCCCTACGGTCGGGGGATCGTGCCCGGTAGCTCTGCGCGTTTCGACTCTCTCACCATGTCATGGAGGAGGTGATCAGGTCCTTTCCTTGTCTCCAATCGCAACGCGCCGCATTGGCGAGCTCGCCTTCTTCGTCACGGTCGATCCACATCTCCCACCGTCCATCTTGATTCGCGTCATACCAGTAAAACAGTGGATGCCGCGCAAAGGATATTCCCATGATGTGGCGAGCCGTGCGGTAGTTCACCTGGCCGTTTCCTCTAAGCGAATAATCGCGAACGAGCAATCCGAGGATCGTGTCATAGGATTGCGTGACGAGACAGTCCTCGCCTGACTCGTTCGGAAGCGATGGATCGGCTTGTGAAATGGCGGGCCAGGCCCAGTACAACGCTACTACCGCCGACAGCCCTAACGTCCGTCCTATTCTTCTCATGGAATCCCCCTTGAACCCATTCACGCGGTCGGAATGCGCATACATGTTTCCGATCTTGCGCCGGGTTGCAGGAGGTGAGCACTGGATATGTACCTAGCTAGGAAAGCCGCTCGTTCTCACTGCGGCCAGAGAGCGAAGGAGAGTTGCGATTGGAAGGTTGGAAAGGAAGGAAAAAGTTGAACTCGCCTATATGGTCGGGCGGGGCATGTACATGATGACGGCCATCCCGATTATGCACATGACAGCGCCGACCACGTCGAACCGATCCGGCCTCGTGCCGTCCGCGCCCCACCCCCACAACAACGAGAGCACGATGAACATGCCGCCGTAGGCTGCGTACACCCGCCCGAAATGGGCCGTCTGCAGCGTTGGAATCAGTCCGTACAGGATCAAGAGCATCGCGCCCGCCGCCGCATATCCGAACGGTTTCCCCTCACGAAACCAGAGCCAGACGAGATAGCCGCCGCCGATTTCACACAATCCAGCGACGACGAAGAGACTGATCGACAGAGCGAATGACATCGCCGATTCCTCCCAAGGAAGGTTAGGCCCCGACTGGGGCGTAGATCGTTGGTGAGTTCCTTGCCTGCCTGGCGCATCAGCGAGCCCCATGGGTCTACTATGGCTCGTGATCGGCAGGCAAGTGTGGAATGATGGGCAGAAAATGCATATCGGCAACCCTTTAGAAGCAGGGCTTGTCGGAAAAGAGGACGATAGGAATTTCTCTATTATGAATATGAAGTATGACCCCGCCGAATAATCGAGACAGAAAAGAAAGATCGCTGTGAGTGCGATCCGTCAGGCTCTCTCGAACGCTTCTCGCCCAGGAATCCATCTCCTGCTGATTCTCAGGGATCGACAGATGTAATAGCCGTCCCTGCTGCCAAGCGTGAATTGGGCCATGGGCAGTCTCGGACGTGACGTCCTTCGCCTTGCTGATCCCCAGCTTCAATTGATTGCTGTTCAGCGCAGTCACGACAGCCTCGCGCATGTCTGAACAATTCACCCGAACCGCTCGGACATGGTGCAGTCGTGTGAACGCCGCCTCGTCGGCTAGAAACTGACGATACTCATCCAGGCTCGAAACCGTGTAGGTTTGGATATGGAGGATACGGCAGGCCGCCGGCGGACACCAGGCCACAGCTATCACGATGATCAGCGCCGTCAGTCCGACAATAAGCACTAGAGTGATGTGCCGACGCTGCATTCGTGCTTTCTTGCGGGACGTTATTGCCGACGCCGCAGGTGCTGCTCCGAGCAGGCGTGTGGCCTCCGAAGGTCGCTCGGAACGATCGTGGCCTCATCCAGACAGGCCGCATCGAGTTGAGCCTGGACGAGGCCCAGGGCGCCGCCCAAATTTGCTCCTCGCAGATCGGCATGCTGCAAGTCCGCGTTGTTTAGGTGGGCTCCGGTGAAATCCGCTCCGGCGGCATTCGCTCCGCGCAGAATAGCTTCCTGCAGATTGGCTTGGACGAGAATGGCCCGGCGGAGGTCGGCCTGGCCCAGGTTGCTTCCCACCAGGCTGGCCAGTTCCAGATTCGCTTCGCCCAACTGAGCCCGTGACAGCGACGCATTCGGCGCGTACACCTCAGCAAGGTCGGCCTTTCGAAGATCCGCGCGCGTGAGTTGCGCATCGACCAGCACGGCACGATTCATGTTAGCGCCGTGCAGATCAGCCGCGGGCAAAGTTGCCTTGTACAGGATGGCCATGACCAGCGTGGCTGAGTTCAGTCGAGCTTTGGCGAGATTCGCGCCTTCCATATTGGCACTTTCTAAGTTGGCGCGTTGCAGCATGGCGCCGCCCAAATGGGTGTAACGAAGGTCTGCCCCTCGCAAGCTCGTTTCTCGCAGATCGGCGCTTGCAAGTGAGGCCTCCTCTAAAAATGCGCTATCGAGGGTTGCTGCCGCAAGCGACGCGCCCTCCAGGTTGGCGTAGTCCAGCAAGGCGCCCTCCAGGTTGGCTTGGCGAAGATTGGCCAGTCGCATATTGGTTCTGCGCAGATCTGCGCCGCCAAGGTCGGCATCCTTCAGAATGGTCCGATAGAGATTCGCGCCGTAGAAGTAACTGTCGACCAGGCTGGCGTCGCTGAAGTCGGCGCGTTGCAGATCTGCATCTTCGAAATGGGCTCGTTCCAGTGTCGCCTCCTGCAAGAGCGCGCCCTGAAGGTTGGCTCCGTATAAAACGGCTTCACCTGCGGCGGCTCGTTTGAGATGCGCCTTGACAAGGAGGGCTTTACGTAGGTCAGCCCCCTCCAGCACGGAGTCGTCGAGCATGGCCTGCGAGAGGTTCGCGCCCGTAAGGTGAGTCTGCATCAGGTTCGCGTTGCGCAGATTGATGCCCGTCAAGAGAGCTCCTTCAAGATTGCTTCGTTCAAGATTGGCTCCCACCAGGCGAAGCCCTCGCAGGTCCGTCCGGCAGAGGTTGGCTCGCCGTCCGTTTGAGGACTCCCGCGCCTCCAACCAGCGCGCATGGGACTGCAGCACGCCGGTCACGGTGTGTAACGTCGGCCTTGTCTGCTTAAACGTACTCTCGCACGTACCGGTCGGCGAGGACTTGGGGGCAGATTTCGCCGCGGCCTCGATCCCGGACGGAGAGGCAAGCATCACCGCCATCACGACTCCCGCTAGGCTGGTGACGAAAAGAGGAGGCTGGTTCATCAATGGGTCTCCTTCACGAAATGTAGTGGGATCGGATGGTCTATTGACCTTGTTGGACGAGGAACCGGATATACGCAAGTGCGTCCTGCTGTTCGGTCTCGGTCAGTATGCCCTGCCATGAATGCATGGAGCTGAAGACGACGCCGTGCTCGATGGTTCGGAGCAACTCTTCGTCGGACTTGAGGACGGAGGTAAAGCGGTGAAAATTCATAGGCGGGACCCGCAGGGCTGCTGCATCGGGGCCGTCCCCCCGTCCCCCGGAGCCATGGCAAGCGAGACAATGGCGTTCGTACACGGTTTTGCCTCTGGTCACGTCTGGCGGAAAGTCTTGCGCAACGGCATGGGTGAATGCTGACGCCATGGCCAGGATGAGTAAGACAGTGAGGTAGCCGCAACGGGTCGCGGTGTTCGTGGAGATCAGCATCATGCGGCCTTGTCCCTTCAGCTTTTTTTGAGTCATGTGGGCGATGACCGCTGAAAAGTACCGCTGCGATGATGTGCGGCAGCAACCCGGACATGCTGCCGCACCCTTCTCGTATTGCTTCAGCGGCAGGACCACCAGCGTTCTTTCCCGCAGTTAAGACAAGTATCGTCATTCATTGGGATAGGCGCCGCCCCAGCCCTTAGAGTTGCATCGCGAGGGGTGATTGAACGATGGTGGCATGAAGGCCCTTCTCGCCCGGTTCGGCTTCGAACATGACTTCCAGCCCGTCCTCCAATTCTTTAAACGGGATGCCTTTGAGGGCATTTTTGTGAAAATAGACTTCCCCGCCGCCGTCCTTGAGGATGAATCCATACCCTTGTGCCGGAAATACTTTGCTGACCACGCCACGCAGCGCCGGGAGCGGTTTGGTACGGACGACTTTGTCGGCGCGTTTTTCACGGTACTTCCGTAGCTCGATTGCCATGGCATCAAAGGCGGAACGGATCGCTTCTTCGAAGGTCTTATCCTCCTTGCGGGCCGTCATAGTATGGCGAGTCGGTACCGTGACGAGCACGAGCGCCTCGGCCACGTTGTCTAGCTTTTTATGATGCCGGTTCTTGGTGAGGGTCACGCGTCCATGGATGATGTCGTCATGACCGCGCTGCAGGAGGGCCATACGTTCTTCAATCTCGGTTTTCCAACGGGGCGTCATCGCAATGTTGCGGCTCTCGATTTCTACGTTCATTCTTACTCCTTTCGGATCAGGCTGAACAACAGCTTCAGGCCCTGTATCAGCAAGGCACGTGCCTTGCTCGAAAGGAGGCCGTGGCTGGATGAGAGGCTTCGAATCGAGGGGAAGTGGGCCCATTTGCCGATCCGGCGAAGCAGAATTCCTTTATCTTGGAATGGGCAGTGGCGCATAATTCCTCACTCGTCCAAGGCAGGCTGAAGCCCAACGCGCCAGCCGGTGCTGTCCTGACGGCGAAAGGTGGCTATTTTCGGGGAACATGTTTGGCCTGTATTTGCCTGTAGGAGTTCAGTATGCCGGTCTTGAGAAAATCTGCTCTCGAAGCCTATCTCAGAGCCCGATTTGGTCCCTCCACCACCTTGCTGGCCTATGGACCGATTGGGAAGGAAACCACCGGAGCCCGCTACAAACAATACGGGTATGGCGCGCCGATTCGTTTGACCTTTCGCGTGGCGGGCGCGACCCGTCGGGTGGTGCTTGGCACCATGAGCCCCGGTCCATTCGGCCATGAACACCCGGCGGATCGCGCGCAGGCGATGCTGTGGGACTATGACTGTTATGGCCGCTTGCCGGGCCACATTGCCGCGTTGGATGTGGGGGCGTTCACCGATCAGGGCGATTTGATGTCCGTGGCGTCGGCGAAGGAATTCTTTTTGCTCACGCAGTGGTCGGAGGGCGCGACGTACCATAAAGATCTCGAACGACTCGCCGGGGCGACAAGGCCTACGGTGCTGGACAGGAAACGGGTTGAGACGTTAGCCGGTTATCTGGCGGCCATCCATCGGGTGAAACATGCAGATCCGCAGCTCTACCGTCGTCGTCTTCGTGAATTGCTGGGCCACGGCGAATGCATCCTGGGGCTCACCGATAGTTACCCGGATCGATTCGCCTTCATTTCGGACGATCTGCTGCAATCGATTGAAGTGGCCTGCAATACATGGCGTTGGCGGTTGCGCGGTAAACATGCCCGGTTGTCCCAAGTGCATGGCGATTTTCATCCGTGGAATGTGCTGTTCCGCAGCGGGACAGACTTTACCGTGCTTGACCGGTCACGTGGCGAATGGGGAGAGCCGGCTGACGACGTCACCTCGATGTCGATCAATTATTTCTTTTTTTCGCTCTGCCGGCATGGGAAATTGAAGGGACCGTTGGAAGTGCTGTTTCGTTCGTTCTGGGACATCTATCTTTCTCGTAGCCGCGATCGCGGAGTGCTGAGCACGGCTGCGCCGTTTTTTGCCTTCCGTGGGCTGGTGCTCGCCAGTCCCCTCTGGTATCCAAAACTGACGGTGGCCGTGCGCCGGAAGATATTCCGTTTCATCGAAAATGTGCTGGCGGCGGGTCGTTTCGATCCGGGGGACGCGAATCGGTATTGTGAATAATGAGTATGGTGATACAGGCGCCTTTTGCCCTCTGGATCACCGGGCTTCCGGCTTCCGGAAAAAGTTCCATTGTCGCTCAAGTCATCCCAAAACTGGCGTCCATCGGTCTTCAGTCAGAAGTTATGGAGTCCGACGCGGTACGTCGCATCCTCACGCCTTCGCCGACCTATTCGACCGAAGAGCGGGAGCTGTTCTACCGTTCATTGGCTTTTATGGGCTCGCGATTGCTGGCGCATGGCGTGAACGTGATCTTCGATGCCACAGCGAGCCGGCGCGCCTATCGGGAGTTTGCCAGAACACTGATGCCTCAGCTGCTGGAAGTATCGGTCGAATGTCCGCTGGAGGTCTGCATGCAGCGCGACAAAAAAGGAACCTACCGGCGCGGACTGGAAGGCAAGTCTGCGACGGTGCCGGGGTTGCAAGAACCTTACGAAGCGCCGCTCTCGCCGGATTTGGCCATCGATACAATGCTCGTCTCGCCGAAGAAAGCAGCGGACCAGATTCTCGCATTGATCCGCTCGCGGCGTATGGGCTGATCCATCTGCTTCCCCATGTTTCGGTGTCGCGTCTGGCTGCACTTAGCCTCTAATCCCCACGGGCTGTCAGTCCAAGGGATTGGCTTTCGCGAATCTCCCTTCCGGCTCTTGCTCAGTTCGATCGCCTTCTATAGGGTGAGTTTGTTGTCGTCGCTCGCTCCAGAGGGACACCATGCCCGCCTCGCTCGATTACATTCATCCCGGCACCCCGATGGGCGCCAATCTGGTTGCCGACGGTGCCACCTTTCGTGGCTGGGCGCCGCATGCCCGGTCCATCTCTGTGGTTGGCGCCTTCAACGGTCATCTTCACCCGATAGTCAGAGCAGTCCGCCTCCCATAGCCGCTCCTGAGCTACGCTGTCTCTGCGTACCCTAGACTTTGCGAAGATTCCTCCCTTGCTCTGTTCCTTTCCCAATCAGTGAGAGATGGCGCTGTCGTGGCCGCTTCTACCTCACCCTAGGGCAATTGCCGCCACCATAGAATTATAGAAACGTCGACAGACCGTCTGAACGTCGACTCGTAGAGTGAAGACCTGTGCCCCTCGTAATCCTACTACGTCTCGATAAAGGCTGAAGAGGAGGTGGCGATGAACAGGATAATGCTGTTGGCCCTCATGCTTGTGGGGGTGATGGGAACGATGGAACCGGCTCGGGCGACGGAAGCGGCTGCAGTCTATCCCATGAGTTCGGTGGAAAGCGTCGATGTCCGCAACCAACTGCTGACTTTCAAGAGCCACGATGGACGGCTCTGGCTCATGCGGGTGGCGGACCCAGCGGCGATGAAGCGCGAATCGCTGTCCAAGGGGGACGTGGTGAGCATTGAGGTCGGTCTCGACGATCAAATCGTCCGTATCGAGAAAGTTGCGCCTCCAGCTGAATCAACCCGTCGTGGGTCGCGATTCAAATGAGGGCGTCGCGTTCCGTCCAGTACAAACAATGTGTAGGAGTTGCAGGAAAGTGGGAGCACTGGTGAGGCCGGCCGTTGCCGTCCCCACCAGGAGGCGACGGGAGCACGAGGCCGTTCATGGAGAGGGTGCGGATGGGTCCACTGGCCTGCTGAGTGCAGGCTGGCTTGGCGGCAGTATCCTGCGGCAGCAGCCGCCTCCTCTAGCCTTTGATTGAGCATGAAGAATGTCCCGTCGACGCGGAGAGATTGCGGGCAATACTAGTGAAGAGCCGTTCAGGGCAAAACAAGGTCAACGGCAATCGCCAGGCAAGGACCGGCGTGACGAACGGGACCCACGCCGTGATCACATCCACCGGTTCTTTCACTTCGCAGTAGTCCGCTACCACGAATGCTGTGTGCGGAAGGTCGGCAACATAGCCGGTGGCGGAGTCATAGCGGCTGTAGCCGGTTGGGTAGAGGCGAAATCCTTCAAATTCCACACCGGTCAACATTGCCGGGCGAAAAAAGGTGTGGAGCGTGCGAGCGTACCAAAAGTTTGCGCAGCCGACATCAGTGACGAGGCCTCCTTGCCGAGGTTGTCGGTTCAGTGACGTCCATGCTTGTTCGAGGAGATCGAGATAGGTATAGTTCGCCATGGCCGTATGTTGTTCATAGTGCGACTCGAAGCGGATTTCATAATGAGCCTGCAGTGCATTGATACGGGCTGTCTGCCAGGGCGCGAGCCCACCCAGATGATCAATGGGGGTTTCGCGAAAAGGCCTTCGGGACCAGCGGATGCGTTCGGAGAGGCGGTACCACACATCGTGATACAGCGAGACACATCGTTGTCTGAGAGAGTAATGATGTTTCGGTGGAGTCAGTGCGGGCAGAGGGGCTCTCAGCTCGCCAGACGATCGGGAAGCCGTCGAAGGTGTCGTCCCCATACCACATAAGTCTCGCTCACCCTGTCGGCTATGCCAATGAAAAACTGATAGACAACGTCGGCGATCGGTGTGGCAGCAGCACATCGACGGGTGGAATGTTTGAGTCTCAATGGGCGTGCTGTTAATCCACGAGGTCAAAAGGGCGGCCGGTGATGAAGTTGTTGAGCAGCCGACAACCGGCGAAGAGGGTGGCCTCCTCGTTCCTGATCCAGCGGCTGATGGCTCCCATGTAGACCAGCCGATCCGCAACGCTCTTAATATCGTCGATGCCGCTCTCAACGCCTGCCTTCATGGGATTCACCGGCTGCCCACAATCAATCAGGTAGCGCAACAATTGCCGCTCGGCTCCCTCGCCTATCTCCTCCGCTAACTGTCGAACAAACGGCTCCCATTGCTGCCGGCCTTCTGAAAGCATCGCATCACCATAGTGCAAGAAGAGTGTGGCGAGGTAGGGATGGTTGCCCGTCCACATTGCGATGGACCGATCCATATTGCGGCCGACCAGCTGCCGGAGTTCTCCATCCAGCAAGACAGAGAGCGGGTAGAGGCGAACGGTCAGCTTCCGCAGCAGTGAAGGGGTGCTCAACAAGGCTCTCAGCCGATGGCCACCGGTGAGAATCATGCTGCTGGGTTTCGCGGTGAAAACCTGAGCAAGGAGGGCGGTGATCTTCTGCAAGGGCAAATGGTCGAGATTGTCGAAAACGAGGATGGCACCGGACATCGCTTCACCTGTGAGCGACGGTGTCTCGCGAAGATCTCTCTCGATCACCTTGTGGCCCGGCAAGCCTTCGAGCGCGCTGCGCAGCAGCGAGGTCTTCCCGAGTTTTGGTCCGCCGATCACCGCCATGGATTCACCTTGCGCGATACGTCCGCGCAAGTTTCGGATGAGCCCTTGGCGTCCGATAAACGCATTGCCCGTAACGGGGCGGGGAATAAAGGGGGTGATGAGCATACCCCACTGTATCATGCATAGCCGCGTCAGAGATCATCAGTCCTTGAATAGTCCCCACATTTGAGACCCCCGAATTCTCGCTGAATATGCGTCATCCCAGACTGCACGCGAGCACAGTAGTCCTTCGACCTGCTGAGATTCGTTTGAGATAGTTTATTGGGGGCGAACGTACCGGAGCAGGCTCTCGCCGGCGGCCAATCGGGCAAACTTTCGCTTCATGTCATGCACTCGATCGAGATAACTCCTGGCACTGTGGTCACCGCAACGTTGATGCGGGGCCAGCCGAAAGCCGCGTGCGACGTACGCGTGGCCGGCACCGGCCCCACAGAGATGAATCACTGCGGCCAGGTCTTGTTTTTGCCGGAGGGTAGGATGAGCTCTCCGCGACTGTCTGATGGCGCTTTCCACCGCACGGTCGAGCATGGCCGCCGTTAGCTCGATGGCATGGCTCGGCAGGACACGGCTATAGAGGCTGTTAAACCAGCAGGATTGCATGTCGTTCCAGCGGCCGTCTTGCACCACCTGATGGTCGTGAATGCAATAGCGCTTTCCTTCCTGAAAGGTCGCGTCGGTGATTTGAAACATGCCGACCGCGCTCGATGCCGGTCGATAGAGTTCCAGTGGATTCCAGGTCGGTCGCCATCGCCAGTATGTCCGTGCGACCGGGTTGCCGGCGCTTTCAACCTGCGCGAGTGCGGCGAGCAGATCAGGTGTGATGTCGGCGGTCGCATGCTTTTGGAACAACGAGCCGTACTCGCGCCAGGTTTCAAAAGGTTGTTTGTCGAGCGCGTTCGTCAGCGGAAAGAAGACTTCGGTCGGTTTGCGGATCGTGTGGTAGGCCCAATTTGCACCCAGTGCGGCTAACACGATGGCGGCAACTGTAATGAGAATTTGGGCTGTGATCGGCAAGGTCAGAAAGGCGGTCAATAGGGCGCGTAACGTGCGCCGCCACGAGCGCGCGCGACGCCGAACGGCGGCCACCGTGATCCTGCGTCCGCCGGTTCTTCTTCGACCGACCGCGACAACATGAGGGTGAGAACGAGAACTCATCGAACTACTATAACCAAAAAAGCAGACGGATGCTTCTCAACTTCGATTACAGGACAACCGGGGCGATCATTTCGGGGGCGCCTGTGGGAGAAGGTCGGGGCGGCCTTTCAGCGGAGGATTTCTCTCAGCGCCGATCCGGAACGATCTTCGGCAACGACAACTCCTTCACCATTCTCCGATGTGAAATACCGGCGTCGGTGAAGAGTTCGCCGACCGGGTGAAAGCCGGCTCGCTCGTAAAAGCCAACGGCGTGGCTCTGCGCCGACAAAGTCACACGCGAAAGTCCTTCTTTGGCTGCCAGGTTCAGCAGCTCCTGCAGAATAGCCTGTCCGACCCCTCGCCCACGCCAGCTTTTGACCACCGCCATTCTCCCGATGGCGCCTGTCCGCTGCATCCGCGCCGTGCCGATAGCCTCACCTGATGCATTCCACGCAAGCACATGGGCGCAGAGGGGATCGAGTCCGTCCCACTCCAATTCTACCGGCACCGCCTGCTCCCCAATGAAAACCGTTTCGCGGATTGCCCGAATGGCTTCTTCCTCCTTCCCCCACTCGACACGTTCTACCCGCAGATTCTCGTGATTTGGCTGCATGGATTCCTCTCGATTTCTTATCGTTCTGCTTGGACTGCATCTGACTCCAAATCACTGTGCGAATCAAGCACATGAGTCATCGCTTCGGGTGATCCCGACGCCACGTGCTTGAAACTATTTTCTAGTTTGGCGAATTGCTGTTCGCGTGATACGGTTCCTTACTGTCGAATGAGTCAAGCACGCGCGGAGAACGACAGAGTTGTCTTCCACACTGTTGAGAGGTCATTTGTGAGAGCTCACCGTCGGGTGTATTCTATCGTGGCGGGGAAAAGAGTACGCGCAGGATTGTGGTGTTCCTGGTGCCTGGTCGACGGAAAGCCTGAGAACTCCCGATTGTTCAGTTGGGACTTCTTCCGGTCGGTTTGGTCGTTGCTGAGCCGAGGGACATGGCGCCGACCTGCGCATCACGATGGGGCGCGATCCCACTGGGGACGCGAATCGGTCGGATGTTCTGCTCCTCGCGCGTCGGCGATCTATGGCCGGATGAACTGATCGGCCCATCATCCCCTCTGATCGGCTGTACCTACTCGCTCACACTTAGGCGTTCCATCGAATGTCTATTCCTTTAGGTCCATTCTGTCGATAGGACCAGCCTGGTATGGGGCAGTCGCGTTGATGCCTTGGCCAGCCTCACGACATGTCCGGACATTTCTTGTGCGTCCGGCTGTCGTTGTTATTTCTTCCTATCCCGCGTATCACCTTTGCAGGCTCCCCCCGATCCGATCCCAGACTGACATCAACGCAAATGAACCTATTGACCCGTCGACCCATAGAGGGGAAGATGCGGCAACATGGCACAGAGCCTGCAGATCAGTTGCAACAGACCGAACGATGAGGGATGACTTATGAAAGTGCTGATTGCGATCGATGGATCGAGGTATGGCAAGTGGGCCACGGAATGGGTCGCTCGGATGCCGTTTGAGACACCCCCCGACATTACGGTGCTGCATGTCGTAGATGTCGAGGCGTTGCGCGCTCCGTTTATGTTTCAGCCGGTAGTCATCGGTAACGAACCGTTCATTCAGGACGAAATCAAGCGAACCGAGGCTCGTGGGAAAAAGGCGATGGCTGAGGCTAAGCTTCAAATGGCTGCGCTGAAGATAAAGGGAAAGCTGGTGGCCGAGCGAGGCGCAGTGGGTCCGACGATACTCAAACAGATGGGAAAACGCGACGGACTCATCGTGCTAGGTAGTAGGGGATTGGATGCGCTCGATCGATTCATGCTTGGTAGCGTCTCCACCCAAGTTACGCTGCATGCGCCCTGTTCAGTTCTTATTGTGAAGGAAGACCCTCGCCCATTGAAACGTATTCTCTTTGCTACCGACGGGTCAAAGGAATCGGACAAGGCGCTGCGGTTTCTTTTGAAAAAATTACAACCGGATGCGCGTGAAGGGCTGGAGCCCATCGATGTCGTGGTGACCCATGCCATGCCCTTTCTCAACTATCCGGAATTGAAAGAAGCCGGTGGTCGCCTCGTCGAGGATTGTGCGAATAAATTGATCAAGGCAGGGTATGTGGTCGACGAAGTGGTCCGGCTGGGCAAGCCTGCCGACGAAATCCTGGAGGTGGCGTCCAAAAAAAAGGTCGACCTCATTGTGACCGGAGCTAAAGGCATGGGCGCCGTCGCCCGCTTCTTGCTCGGCAGTGTTTCGACAAAGATCGTGCAGCAGAGCTCTTGCTCCGTCCTAGTGGTCCGGTAACCAGCGATTATGTAGCCGCGCATTCCCTGTCACTTAACCGCATGGTGGCTTTTCACCCCGCTCCTTCTCGATAACGTGACAAAAAGCTGTTACGGAGTACTATCTGCGAAATGGGGTTCTCGCACTGCATGGATGCCCACATTGTCGCTGTGGCGAAAAGACGATTTTTCTGGGCGGTTCCACCGGATGAGTTCTCTGTGAGTTGCGCACCACAGAGACGGCTCTCCGTACGCCGATGCAGAACCACGACAAGCGACCTATGCTCCCACCAAACTGATTTGCTGCATACCGGCTAGCCATTTAAGTTCCTACTGACTCAATTCAAAGCCCCATCATTCTGAGGCGATCTTCCGGTTGGCGAGACGGGGGATCTTGTTGTCTATGTCTTAAAGGCAGAGCCGACAAAGAGGCAGTTCTACCAGCGTGTGGCGAATAGCGACTGGAATGCACGGAATGTTATCGCGCGCCCAGGAGGAGGGCCGATAGACAGGTCCTGTCTCCTGCATTCCATCATCTCCTTGACTGTATGTGGTGATAGAGTAAAACCGTAGGAGGGCCTGATCTCGCTTTGTCCTATACTCTCCGTTCTATGAGGCTCCATGGCTGGCTCCGCACAGTCGTCAGACCGTCCCTCGTATGATCCGCAAGTGCTGCTGAACTCTCAGCCGGTCATTGTGTCGGTCATCGACCCCGCGGACTATTCCGTGCAGTTTCAAAACCGAACCTGTTTAGCCGCATTCGGCGACATGGCAGGCGCTAGCTGTCACGAGAAGATTGCCGCAATGGCCAGCCCATGCGAGTTCTGCCGCATGCCTGAGGCGTTAGCCCAGGAGAGCGTGGTATCTGAGGAGGTGGCGATGCCGAATGGCCGTCATCTCTTGATCCACTGGGCCAAGGCGTCGACTACGGACGGACGGGTGCATATTATTGAAACCATCGTGGACGTCACGAAGCGCAAGCAGGACGAACAGAGCGTGCGGCAGTCACAAAAGATGGAGGCGCTAGGGAGGCTGGCTGCCGGCATTGCCCATGATTTCAATAATCTGCTCATGGTGGTGATCGGCCACGCCCAGCGTGTCGCACAGCAACTCGGGGCTCATCCATGCCACCATGAGATAGAGATGATCGGCCAGGCCGGCTCCCGGGCAGCAGCCCTGACAAAAAAATTGCTCACGTTCAGTCGCCGTCAGGTGCTGGAACAGCGCGACGTGCCGCTCAATACGTTGATTCGCGAGATGGAAGATATCCTGCGTCGTTTGATCGGCGAGCAGATTCAAACGGTTATCGTCCTGGATCCTCAGGCCGGACATGTCCTAGGAGATTCCATACAAATCGAACAGGTGCTTCTCAACTTGGCGCTCAATGGACGCGATGCCATGACGGAAGGAGGCATACTGACGATTGAGACGGGCAATGTTGATCTGGACGAAACCTACGCTCAGGCTCACGCCGGGGCCGTTCCGGGGCCGTATGTCAAGTTGGTTGTGGAGGACACGGGGTGCGGGATCGATGCTGAAACCCTGGCACATATCTTTGAACCGTTTTTCAGCACGAAAGAGTCCGGTCAGGGGACTGGATTGGGGCTGGCCACGGTGTATGGCATTGTGAAAGAGAACCGGGGCTATGTCGAGGTGACCAGTCAACCGGCCCGCGGCACTAAGTTTACCGTGATGCTGCCACGGGTCTTGGGTCAGGAATCAGAGGCTGAACCTGTGGCGGCTGCGCATTCCGTGCCCACGGCCTCTGCCTCTATCCTCCTGGTTGAAGACGACGAGGGCATTCGACGGCTCGTGGCAGCCGTGCTTCGTGATCAGGGGTATGAAGTATTGGCCGCGTCTGATGGTGTCGAGGCCTTGCAAATGTTGCAAGTTCGAAAAAGCGGATGCGACGTGCTGATCACCGATGTGATCCTGCCGAGAATGAAAGCCGCCGTGCTGGTACAGGGTGCGACGACAATGTTTCCGGAGATCAAGGTGCTCTATATCTCCGGGTATGCGGGTGATATGTTAGTGTCGCATGGAGTGAATGCGCATGCCGCGTATCTCCAAAAACCATTCCTGCCCCAGGCCCTGATAGAAAAAGTTGCCGACCTTCTCCTGCCCGCTCGTTTGTTGCCGCGATGACTGCCTTCTCAACATTCTAAGTCAGAACACATCCCGCACATTCGGCGCATCACGCCTGTCTCTTCTGGCGCCGTGACTTTTTTCCGCATGCGGATTTGAAGGCCGGCGCCGCAGCCGGTGCGGCGCCGTTAATGATGAATTGCACGGAAGTAAGCAGCGGGTGTTGCGGAAGGCAATGACAGGCTCGGCGCTCTATTTCAGGCAAAGGCAGAAAGGGAGAGCACTCGTTCCGGATCTTCCGCCGTTTGGGCCTCCCAGAGCTGATCGTGTACTTGTTTCATGCGGAGTCGCGTCTCCGGCGACGGCGTTAAGAACTCGATCCCGAACGCGTTCTGCCCTGTCCATGTGACGACGGCTGGCTTGATTTCGATGGGTTCAATTCGATCTGGCAGGGAGATCCGCAGCGTCAATCGCATGCCGCAATGAACATTGGCGGCTACCTGGTGTATACAACAGCCGCTTGGTGAAAAATCTCGCACGATACCCTGGCTGCGGCCGCGTGAACCATGAAGCTCGACGGTTCGATTCATCTCTACCCGGCTATTCTTTCGCTTGGCCATCAATGCCCCCCTCTGTGGTGTGACTGTCTTCAACAGTACCAACAACGTGACGTTTCGATAAGCCCTGGACGGAGTACTTCAAAGGAAGGGCAAGAGCGCGGCCTATGTGTGGCAGTTGAGGCGATGGGCCGGTGGATATTTTAGTAGGCGCATGAACATGCCACAGAACCGCCGAAGGCCTGAGGGATGGGAAGGAGAAGAAAAAGTGTTGTAGGGGGAAGTAAAACTCGGTTGCCCGATCAGATTGCCGGCTGCATGAGAGATTCTGCCAAGATTCTGAAGGAGGGATCCAACATGAATCGCCGGAAGGAGTTGTCCTGGCGAGGGTCCGGTAGCCTTTCGTTCTCGTTGTGGTGGCGGTTGTAGAATGCCGCGTGGAGAGACTGCATCGCGTGATCTCGATCATTCATTCCGGCATAGGTACGAGCCAGATTGTAGTGATATAGGGGATTGTCCGGGTCTTGGGAGAGCCCATATTCAAAGATGGTTCTAGCCTGGGGGAGGTCTCCAGTCATGCGGTAGGCCATCCCCAAGTTGTGGATGAGAAGATGCCAGAGCGACTTGTCGAGCGTGGGATTGGATTGCTCGAGTGCGAGCGCCTGTTCATAGTGCGGGATGGCTTGTGCATACTGTTCCTGAAGGTAAGGTGCGCTTCCAGCACGAAAGTGGTCGAGACTGCTGGCGGGCGCAGCGGCGACGATATCGAGGCGGGCAAACAGGTCGCGCACCAGGGATTCGTCTCCGGGCGTATAGCCTTTTTTCGAAATGTGAACGTCGGTGTAGACGTTCTCTTTTGCCACGCAGGCAAATGCATGGAGTTGGTTTACCCCTCCGCGGACTGCCGGACCGACGTATTCGAGCACGGGCATGTGCCGCACTTCATAATGCCTGACATTCTGGCTGTTGTTAGCCAGTGAGCCCTGTGCGATGTGTTGGAGATGAGCGAGGCATCCTTGCACTGTTGCTTTCCTACCGACCATTTCCAGGGTCACTGAGAGCGTCATCGATGTTGCGGCATTGGTCGCAAAGAGGTATCGACGACCGTCCGGAGTCATCCCATCGACATGAATGTTGTATCCAGTAATGTCCAGTGAGACCGCCCAGGGTTTTTCTACGAGGGCGACCGTCGCAATATGTCGTGCTTCATTTGCGGAGGCGAGACTAATGGACAAGACAGCGCAGCCCGCCACTCCAAGCAGAACGGATCTGATTAACGTAAGCAATGGGCGACTCCTTGTCGTCGAGGCTTCGACTCTCCAAAGTGCGCTCTTAGTAGTCTAGCGCTCACGCTCCTTGGGCCAAAGCAAAAGTACGAATCCAGCGGGCCCGTTCCAAATGAGCGATTGTCAGTGGTGAGACGGCATGGGCCGAGGGGTCCAGCCATCACTCGTACCAAATTGATTTCACCAGATCCCTTTGTGATAGGCGTTTTTCTGTCGCTTGATCAGGCAGCGGAGACTGTACAGAATACAGGACCTCACGGCGCTGATGCAGTTTCTACGCGCCTGTTTACAATGATCACGCGTGACATGTCGCTGATGAAGAGCGAATTTGGAAAGAAGTAGTCGAGCATTATCGGGAATGGTTCTCGATACATCTCTTCCCCGATATACAAATTGTGCACATGAGTGAGGGCACAAGGGTGGAGGTCAGTTGCGCCAGGAGGCGTACGGCATCGATGTGCAATCCGGATCGCGGATGCCGCTGGCAGCTGGTTTCAGGAAGTTCTTTGCCTGATTAGTGACCAGGGCGGGTGGCGGTTTGTCGGGAATAAAGGTGGCGTGCCTCGATCGGCCCCGTTTTCTTCGTCCTCCCACCATCCTTTTTTCCGACCACGAGTGTGACTGTCTGCGGATCAGGCAGCGGCCGCCGTGCATGCCGTGCTGAGTAATTTTTTTACCGTGGCATGCGCCAGGACAACATCAGGCGTCCGTTGCAGCGCCTCATAGTAACTGCGTTCGAAGCCATCACCTTCCTCAGAAGGACGAAGCATCTCGCGAGCCTCTGATAGCAGTTCCTGGGCCATTTCCACTGTTGTGTCGTCCTGATCTTCCAGGACGACATCGATGCGCACAACGAGGTGCGATAACGGGTGAAGCCAAGCGAACCACGGATCGTTCATGACGAGCTGCAGCAGTTGGCCGGATGAGGTCACGCGACCGTAGATGCGCTCATAGGTGAGCTGTTCAGAAACAATCAGAGACTTGTGCAAGCCCAACAGGCCGTGGCGAAGATCTTTGAGACTGCCGCGCAGACTGTCAGGGATAGGATTCGAAGAAGACCAGGAGGAACGTGGCATACATCACCAATTATAGCAGACCAAGCCCAAAGTGACGGCGATTCCCACCACAGGAATGAAGCCCTACTCCAGGGCCGCTTCTCCGTCCTTCGTTGATACTGTATCGGTTGGTTTTTCGCCAGGATTGAGCCGTACATACATTGAGATAGAAATTGTCTCTCGCGAACCCGCAGCCGGTAGGCGCTGCAGGTGGGAGAAGCTTTCGTATTAGCGGGTGTAGGCCTGTGTATTCCAAATAGTACTGAGCGGGCGGGACTGCCGACTCAGTCCGATTGATGGCGCACCGTACATTTCTGTGATCGTGCGCACTACGCCGTAATGATCGATTCGTTCGTCGAAACGACCACGACGCACCATCGGCCCCACGAGTATCATCGGAATGTGATTGTCTGATTTTCCGTCGTCCTCATCCCAGGTCACAATCAGCAGACTGTTGTGGCTCTCGGCCCATTGCACATAGCGGCTCAGATGCGTTTGCAACCACCTGTCGGCGCGTTGGATGCGATCGGGATCGTTCCCGTCGTGCATGTCGTTCTGTTGATTAGGAACGATGATGCTGAGGGTCGGCAGTGTGCTGAAGTCACTGGGGAAGTCTGAAAAGGGTCGATTCTCGCTCGATGGAACCTGGTTGATCGGCGACGACTGCCAGTTGACCCAAGGATTATGCTTACGCACGTAGGACGCCACGATACAGTCTGTCGAGCCGACCGCAGGAAGGTCTTCCGAATAACCGACGAAGGATCGTCCGACTTGCGCCAAAGTACTACGAAGATTGGGGGCTGGTCAGAACGAGCGGACAATTGTTCGCGATGATTCCCTCGGTGGAACCGGCAAACAGGGCGATATAGTTCGGTTGGCTCGGATGGGTTATGCCGTAGGCATTGGTCAGCAGCGCGCCTTGGTGCACGAGTTCATTCAAGTACGGCGCCGCCGATGAGTCGACGATTTGGGCCAGAGAATGGTTCTCTTCGATCACGACCACAATATGGTCAGGCCGTGGAAGCGGGATCTGAGCGAAGAGGAGGCCGGACGAAAGCAGCAGCGTCCACAAAATGAGTATCGTCACGCAGCGCATGCGTATCCTCAGCACCGTGAGGTTAGGCCGGAAGTTCACTCAGCCGTAGAGTGTAGAGGTAATGGTAGATACCTTGCTTTTCCAGCAGGGCTGCGTGGGACCCTTCCTCCACAATTTTTCCCTTATTTAAAACCAGAATGCGGTCGGCGCGCTGAATGGTGCTGAGTCGGTGCGCGACGACAAAGGTGGTACGGTTGACCATGAGGCGCTCCAGAGCCTCTTGGACAAGTCGTTCCGATTCGGTATCCAGCGCGGACGTCGCTTCGTCGAGTAACAAAATCCTGGGGTTTTTTAAAATCGCTCGCGCAATCGCCACGCGCTGACGTTGGCCGCCGGATAAATTGACGCCCTTCTCACCCACGATCGTTTCATAGCCGTCTGGAAATTCGACGATGAATTCATGCGCATGCGCGCCTTGGCTTGCGGCAATGATGTCCTCTTCGGGGGCGTCCTCTCGTCCATAGCGAATATTGTCGCGGATCGATCCACCGAACAAGATCGTTTCCTGCGGCACCAGTGCGATTTGTCGGTACAGGCTATCGAGGCGTACGTCTCGCACATCGTGACCGTCGACTGTGAGTCTGCCTGCCGTCGGATCATAGAATCGATGGAGGAGATTGATGATCGTCGTCTTACCCGAGCCGGTGGGGCCCACAATGGCAATGAGTTCTCCAGGTTTGGCTTCGAAGGAGACATCCGAAAGCACCGGCTGTCTCGTATCGTAGGAAAAGCTGATGCCTTCTGCCCGCACATGGCCTTGGACGAGAGGCAACTCCACGGCTCCCGGCGCGTCGGCAATTTCAGCGTGAGTGTCGAGTATTTCGAAGACGCGTTCCATCGCGCCTTGAGCTTCCTTGATCTGCGCAAACACGCGAGCTGCCGACCCGAACGGTCCGATGAGAATGCCGGCAAACAGCACAAAGGCAAAGAGGTCGCCGGGTGACACGCTTCCGTCGATGACCTGCTGTCCCCCATACCACAGTACCGCGGCTGCTGCGGCGAACGTCACGAACGTAATCGTCGGCACGAACCACGCCATGATGGTCGCTCGGCGAAGCGCCAGCTGCATGGCAGTTTGCACCTGGGCGACAAATCGCTGCTCCTCACGTTTGCCCTGGACAAATGATTTCACCACGCGGATCCCCGCGATCACTTCTTCTACCAGGGTGCTGACGGAAGCGGTTTGGTCTTGAATGCTGGTCGAGAGCGCTCGCAGTCGCCGTCCGAAGAGTTTAGCCACAACTACCAGAAGCGGGAGCAGGACCAGAATCAGGAGGCACAATTGCCAGTTCATGGCGAAGAGGAAGCCCGCCCCGCCGATGAAGGTGACGAGCTGCTTGGCCGCATCGATGGGGGTATCGGTGACGACGTTTTGAATCACGGTCACATCGTTCATGAGACGGGACATCAGCTCTCCCGTCCGTCGCTTCGAGAAAAAGTTCACGGATAGAGTTTGGAGATGCGCGAAGAGATGTGTCCGAAAGTCCGCCATGACGCGCTGAGACACCCAGGACGTGAGGTAGCTATGTCCCATCGAACAGAAGCCCTGCAACAGCACCAAGCCCAAGAAGAGCAGGATCATCTGCGTCATGCGCGCGGCATCATGCTGAACGGTGATGACATCCCAGAGCGATCCCCCGAGACGAAGCAGCGCCAGGTTGATGGCTGCGACCACCATGACCATAAGGGCGGCGGCGAGCATCCGAGGGAAGTATGGCTTGATAAAAGGGAAGAATCGTTTAAACGAAACCATGGGTGTTACGACAATCGTTCAGCGAGGACATGTGTGGAGCGTACCGCGTCGCATGCGGGGCACGAATACGATACGCCTTTCTCGATGAGGTAGGATCGAGCTAGAGCTGGGCGATCGACTCAATCAAGTTCTTGTTGATCGCCACGAAGTCGGACCGATCCTTGTCGTTGATCAACACGTCAGTCAGGCTGATGAACAGCCGCTGCTCTTCGTTGATCGCGTCCGACACGCGATTGCGCATCGGCGGGATGAGAAAATCCCCGACATAGATACAGTTCACCGTTCGAACGCGGATGCGAACTTTTTTCCCCTCGGGCACGGATCCCTCCGTCCATTATGTCGTGATGGGCTCAGCTCTTGCGACGCAAGAATTTCTGACGCCGGCGCAACTTCTTATACTTGTGCTTGCGCATCTTCTTCCGGCGTTTCTTGAGAACACTCGCCATACATTCATTCTCCAACTGCTAGGCGCGGGAGTCTAGTGCGTTTCATGCCAAAATGCAAGCCAAGATTCTGACGTTTTGATTGTCGGGATGCCGCCAGGCGGGGTGCACGTCGTGATGATGAATGGTCTGTTGCCCTCAGCTTGCCTCTTCCTGCCAAGGTTCCTATACTGCGCCATGCTTAACTGTTGCTCGTTGCGCACCGCGCTGTATCGGCGTCTTCTAGTAGGCCTCATGCTGACCTTGATCGTGGGGTGTGCAGGGAAAACCATTCAGTACAAAGATGATCACGACCGCATTCTTCGCATCGACCAGGCGGTTGAGTTGCTGCGGAAATCGTACGTAGAGCAGGACCGCAGCGGCGTGGAGGCGCTCCTGTTGCCGTCGGGGAATATGGATCAACTGCAACGAGAGATTCATAGCGACTTCGATACCTTTCGCGATATCCAGCTGGAATTTTCGATTGAGCGCATCCTCATCGAGGGTGAGAACATCGACGTGTTCGTCCATTGGCAAGGTCAATGGAAACGAGATCCCGCTGAGTCTGGCACACGTCAACGAGGCCATGGGCGGCTGGCCTGGGTGGGGACGCAATCAATTCTTCTGCGGGAAGCTCAAGGCGATCTCCCGTTCGGCATGGGCATGCGAGCGACTGTGGGTGAAGACCCCGCGCGCGGCCAGGCTAAGCCTCAGTAATGCCTGCAAGACCGTCGCCTCACAAAATTGAAACTGATTTTCTCGTCGTCGGGAGCGGCGTCGCGGGACTGCGAGCTGCTATCGAACTCAGCCGTGTCGGTCGCGTGCTGATGTTGACCAAGGGACATCCCTTGGAAAGCAATTCGATGTATGCCCAGGGCGGGGTCGCCGTCGCGCTGAGCGAAGAAGATGACGTCGGTAGTCATCTGACCGACACGCTCAAGGCCGGGCATGGGCTCTGCCGTCGCGAAGCCGTGCGTGTGCTGGTAGAGGAGGGACCGGAACGAATTCAAGAGCTGATCTCGTGGGGCGCGAAGTTCGACAAAATTGGAAAGCGATTTGCCTTCACGCGTGAGGCGGCGCACAGCCGAAGCCGTATCTTGCGCGCTCGTGGCGACGCCACCGGAAACGAGATGGTGCGCGCGCTCATGGCCCACGCGGCGAGGCAGCCACGCATCCAGCGACTGGATCGTCGGTTCACGGTCGATTTGGCGGTCATCGACGGCCGGTGCTGCGGGGCCATCGTGTTGAACGAGCTGTCGGGCGAACGGACAGCCTTGCCGGCCAGCGCGATAGTGTTGTCCACCGGTGGAGCGGGACAGGTCTACGCGCGGACGACGAATCCGGGCAACGCGACGGGTGATGGGATGGCGATGGCGCTTCGGGCCGGCGCGTTGCTGATGGACATGGAGTTCGTGCAATTTCATCCCACGTCCCTGTACCTGCCGTCGAGCCCGCCCTTCCTCTTATCGGAAGCCATTCGCGGGGAGGGTGGGCAGCTCCGCAATATCAAGGGCGAACTGTTCATGCAGCGCTACCATGCTGACGGCGCGCTGGCGCCACGGGACATCGTGTCGCGGGCGATTTGGTCTGAAATGGCGGCGACGCGCGCGCGCCATGTGTATCTGGACGTTACGCATCTGGGCGCAGCTTTCGTGAAACGACGCTTTCCTACCATCTACGCAACCTGCCTCCGATATGACATCGACATGACGGAAGAATGGATTCCGGTCTCACCCAGCGCGCACTACATGATGGGCGGGGTGTGGACGGATGTGAAAGGAGCGACGACGCTACCTGGTCTGTATGCGGCGGGTGAGGTGGCCTGCAGCGGAGTCCATGGCGCGAACCGGTTGGCCAGCAACTCGTTGCTGGAAGGATTGGTTTTTGGGATGCGCGCGGCTCAGTCGGCAGTGGCCCACACCGCTGGGCCGGCTCAGATGCCTTCCGTAGAAGAGCTGGAGCGAGGCCGGACGCGGGAGTTCGATGATCCGGAAAAGCTCAGGAGTTCCCTACGCCGCCTCATGTGGGGAAAGGTGGGACTGGTGCGGTCAGGAGATTCGTTGATCAGCGCCTCCGCGCAACTTGCTCGCTGGATGCGACTTCTGACAAAACCCTTTGCCTCGCGGGCGGCGCTTGAAGTGAAAAATATGGTGCAAGTCGCGCGCTGTATCACGGATGCGGCCCTGTGGAGGGAAAATAGCGTGGGGGCCCATTATCGGTCAGATTTCGCGGAGGGGAATCGCCCTGGATGGCGGCAACACAGCCAATTGTTGCTGCGGTCCACTGAGGCTACCGGGAAGCAACGGACGGACCAAGACCTCGTACTTGCGCCTCAAGCGCCTGATGGCGGTACGACCGGGAGGAAGAAAGCCGGTCGTTCGTAAGAAAGGTTCGATAGTATCGAAGCACCTTTTTGACATACTGCCTGGTTTCCGCGATTGGAGGAAGCCCTTGATAGCGCTCCACGGTATGCTCTCCCGCGTTGTAAGCGGCCAAGGCCAGAGGCAGATTTCCGTCAAACCGGTCGAGCAGCTGCCGTAAATATTTCGTCCCGCCGCCGATGTTCTCATCTGGATTATAGGAATCCCGCACGTCCAACCGCACGGCGGTCTGTGGCATCAGCTGCATGAGCCCGATCGCGCCGGCGCGCGAGACGGCCTGGGGGTCGAAATCGGATTCCGTCTTGATCACGGCACGTACCAGAGCCGGGTGGAGACGATGGGTTCGGGAATGTCGAGCGATGACCGGTTCCAACTCGCCCGCAGAGATGACGGTACGGGAACGAGGGAGTGCTGAAACAACACGCCGGTATCGCGGATCATTCGGAACATTGGTGAGGGAAATAGTGCCGTTGCTGTCAATGTACTGATAGACGTCTGCGGCGGCGGGCAGTGCGGTCAAAACCATGGTCGCGGTGACCCACAGGACCGGCATTGTTCGGCTGAAATGGATCATTGGGGTTGAGCGTGCGGTGAGAACTCGGCTTCCAGTTGTCCTGTTGTAACCGTAGCATCGGACCCCCTACCTGTCAAAACGATCTGGTTCTTTCAGAAACGGTTCAGGCGATGCAACGATCTAATCACATGGCGTTATTTGACAAAGTCCCTATGGCATCGGCTCGAGGAATCTCGTACGGCCTGCAGCAAAAGCCGCCTGAAGCCGGCGGGTCATAGAGCCCGGCAGGCCAGTACCGATCGCGTAGGCACCGATTCGCGTGACCGGCATAATCTCCATGGTGGTATTGGTCAAAAAGCACTCATCGGCCTGCTGGAGGGCCGCCAGTTGATAATGCCCCTCCTCGATAGGCAGCCCTGCTTCCTGCGCCAGAGTCATGACGATGGTCCGCGTGATGCCATCTAAGATGCCGCATTCCAAAGCCGGCGTGTGTAAGGTTTGGCCCGACACGAAAAAGAGATTACTAATCGTACATTCGGTCAATTCCTCCCGCCAGTTTAAGAGAAGGCTGTCGAAGGTGCCGGCCGCGATCGACTCGCGTTTAGCGAGGATATTGTTGAGAAAATTTGTGGCCTTGATTTGCGGAGAGAGTGCTTCCGGTAGGTTTCGCCTGGTTTTCGCCACGGTCAGGGATACACCGTGGCGCGAGAGTTCCGGCGGATAGCCTTGGAGTGCCTTTGTCATGATGACCACAGTGGCATGCGGGCAGAGACTCGGGTCCAATCCGATCTCTCCTTCACCGCGCGAGACGGTGATGCGGAGATAGGCATCCGCGCGATCGTTGCCGACCTCATTGCGGCGCATGGCTTCATGGAGGAGATCCGGCCATTGGGAAAGTGGAATGGGAATGTGCAATCCAATGGCTTCGGCCGAGCGCTGAAGCCTGGCCATGTGCTGGTCGTGCATAAAAATGCGTGCTCCGTAGGAGCGAAGGGTTTCGTAAACTCCATCCCCGTACAAAAATCCGTGATCGAACACCGATACGACGGCTTCTTCACGGCGCACAAAACGGTCGTTCAGAAAGACCCACATCAGTGGCCCGGCTCCAATATTTTGAAAAATGCACCCGCCTTGGCGAGCGTTTCGTCATATTCACGGTCGGGGTCCGAATCCGCCACAATGCCGGCGCCCACCTGCAGGTATCCGCGGTTTTTGGTCAGGACCAGAGTACGAATCAAAATATTCAGATCCAGGTCGCCGCTCCAACTGAAGTATCCGAGCGCTCCAGTGTAGAGTCCACGTCGCACCGGCTCCAGCTCCTCGATAATTTCCATACAGCGGAGTTTTGGAACTCCCGTGATGGTACCGCCTGGAAACACAGCCCTCACGAGGTCGAACGGCGATCTGCCGGGCTGAAGAATGCCGGTCACGTCGGATACCAAATGGCTGACGTGAGAATATTGTTCGACGGTCATGAATTCATCGACCCGCACCGAGCCGTACCGGCAGACTTTCCCCAGGTCGTTGCGTTCGAGATCCACCAACATCACATGTTCGGCGCGTTCCTTGGGGCTTGCAAGCAGCTCCACGCGCAGAAGGTTGTCTTGCTCTTGGCCTGTGCCTCTCGGCCGGGTTCCGGCGATGGGTCGGATGCTGGCCTGTGAGCCGCTCAGTCGTACGAGCCGTTCGGGTGAGCAGGAGACAAGGCTGACCTCATCCAATTGCATGAGCCCCGCAAACGGAGAGGGGTTCAGGCGGCGAAGGCGGCGATAGAGCTCAGCGGCGTAGCGGGCGGATTCCGGCTTCGAAGGCGCGTTCTCCGGATCAAGGATAAAGCGGTGTGACAGGTTGGCCTGATAGATGTCGCCCGCGGCGATGAACTCTTGGCACCGCTGAACGCGGGCCTTGTAGTCGGCGCGTGATTGGCTCGGGATAAAACTCGCACCTTCAGACCAACGCGAGGTAGTGCGGGGGGCGATCGGACTCGTCAAGCGTGCTTCCAATGCGGACAATCGGTCGCAGCCTTCGCGATACAGTTTTTCACGAGGCTCGGCTTGGAAGCGTGACAGGGGCGGACAGTACATCAGGTACAAAAGGCGGGTTTGATGATCAACGGCGGCCACGAGATCCAGAAAGATCATGTGCAGATCCGGAAGGCAAAGATCATCGAGGGCCAACGTGGGGAGTGATTCGAACGAGCGGACGAGATCGTATCCAAGGTACCCGACGGCGCCCCCAAAAAATGGCGGCAGCCCATCTGGCTGTGCAATTGCCGAGTCTGCCAGCGCTTGTTGAAGCGCGTCAAAGGCCGAGCCGTGGTGGGTCTGGACCCGCCCGGCACTCTTCATCTGGTAGTCCGGGGCGCGACCTGACAAGGTGAGGTAGGGATCGTTTCCGAAAAATGAATAACGAGCGGTAACGCTGGTGCCGTTGGCGCTTTCCAATAGAAATGAGGGATGGTCCGACCGCGACAGTCGTTGATACAACTCGAACACATCGAAGTTGGGTTGCGGTCGCACCACCACCAGTGGTTGCGGAGGTCCGCTGAGGAATGACCTGTTGGAGGAAGACGTCATGACCCTGGCTTCATGGGACGGGGTAACTGAGACAAAGACTATACCGTATCGAGCGGATGGGTCATAGTCGGCCAACTTCTTGACAAGGCCCTAGCGAATTTGCTTGAATGGCGCGCCCGCCGATGGGTGCACCCTCTCACATTGTGCTGAAGGGTGCCGCGCGTGAGCATGTGATGCCCCCCTCTCAGGATCCGTTATATGCGGGGCTCGGACAGGCTGTCCGGATTGGGACGGAACTGCTCGCTGCGTTGATTGTCGGGGGAGGCCTGGGCTGGGTCGTCGATACGTATATGCTCGATTCCAATCCATGGGGAATGGTAATGGGATTGGTGTTGGGGTCTGCGGCCGGTGTTCGGAGTGCCTATCGGTCGGCCCAACGATGGCAGAGTTAACCGGAATCGAATGAGCGAAAAAGGATCATCGTGGAAGAAAGTCCCCTACATGCCTTTGAACTGCATGAGCTGATCCCGCTGGTTCCGGCCGGGATCGATATTTCAATCAACAAAGCCGTCATCCTGATGTGGGTGGTAGTAGGGTTGGTGTCGTTGCTCATGATCTCCGCGGCATCGGCTCGCAAATTAGTCCCCGGGAAATTGCAGAACGTAGCGGAACTGATCGTCGAGTTCATTCGTGGGATCATTTTGGATACGATGGGCGAGCCGGGCATGAAATATTTTCCGCTCATCGGCACGTTGTTCCTCTTTATTCTCTTTGCCAATCTCATTGGTTTGATTCCCGGATCGTATACCGTCACGAGTCAAATTATTGTGACCGCGGTGTTTGCCGTCGGGGTGTATGGGTTGAGTCTGGTGTTGGGGTTTTCTCTGCATGGAATGAAGTTTCTTGGTATTCTTGTGCCGCCTGGAACACCAGGTTGGCTCCTGCCGTTGATGATCCCCATCGAATTGATCAGCCAACTGGCACGACCCATCTCGCTGGCCGTGCGATTGTTTGCGAATATGACCGCGGGCCATGTCATCCTCGGTGTGTTGTTCGGATTGGCGATCAGCGGCGGGTTACTCATTGGATGGCTGCCGTTTGCCTTTACGATTGCGATGAATGGACTCGAAGTCGGTATCGCATTTATCCAAGCCTATATATTTACCGTGCTCAGCTGTGTGTATCTAGGGGATGCGGTTACCCTGCACGGTCACAGCGAGCACGCACACTAAGTTGCAATGTCTACATAAGGGAGGAAGGACACACAATGGATGCAGCAGCAGCAGCGTTGGTCGGCATGGGGTTGGCGGCGGCGGGATTCGCCGGAGCCGGTGTGGGAATCGGGTACATTTTCGGAAAAATGATCGAAGCCGTGGCTCGGCAACCGGAAGCGGAAGGTCGCGTCGGCAAGTACATGTGGATCGGATTCGCGTTGGTCGAGGCGATCGCTCTGTACGGGCTGGTCATTGCGTTCATCATTATGGGATTGCGCAAGTAAGCGCACTCATCGGCGAGCCCCGGCGAGGGGACTATTCCCGGTTCAGAACCCTCAACTCATTTGGGTACATAGACTATGCCTCAATTTGAATCACATTTCTTTTCGTCGCTGATATTCTGGGAGTTGCTCTCCTTCGGGATCTTATTCTTTTTGCTTTACAAGTATGCCTTCCCAAGCTTGTTGGGCATGCTGGAAGAGCGTGAGAAAAAGATCAAAGACAGCCTCGATCAGGCCGAACGGCATCGCTCCGAAGCGGAACGCAAGCTGAGAGAATACGAAGCCAAGCTAGCGACGGCCGCCAAAGACTCTGAGGCGCTGCTGGCGCAGGCAAAAGAGCGGGCTCAGCGATTGATGGAAGAGAACGAGCAGCGCATGACGGTGGATGCCGAACGGATCAAGGGCGATGCGACCCGTGAGATCGATCAGGAACGCCGGAAAGCGATTCAAGACATTCGATCGCAGACGACGGATCTGGCATTGATGGTGGCGGAAAAAGTCGTGGGACGAGCCCTCACGGAAGCGGATCATCGGCGCCTGGCAGACGAAGCCCTGGACGCCCTCTCTAAGACCTACCAAAGCCGAAACTAGCCGGCTATGCCGGGGGGGCGAGACTGACGCCTCCCTGGCGGTATCCTTCCAAATCCAGAGTGACGAATCGATAGCCAGCTTGTTTCAGGGCAGAGACTAACCGGTCACGCCGACCGGGTCGCAGCAACTCCGGCAGCTCTTCCAGTGCCAGTTCAATCCTAGCAATATCTCCATGATCGCGCACGCGATATTGGCGGAACCCTTCCTGCGCCAACACTGCTTCTGCGCGCTCGACGCGGGACAATATGCCCCTCGTGATGGTGATCCCGCGTGGCACACGCGATGAGAGGCATGCTGCCGCCGGCTTCTCCCAATTGGATAGACCTATCTCCCTCGCCACCTCACGGATATCGGCCTTTGAAAATTCGGCCTCAAGTAACGGGCTGCGCACGCCCCATTCCCGAGCGGCCTTCAGGCCCGGGCGGTCGTCTCCTAAATCGTCTACGTTCGTCCCGTCCACAATGGTGCTTGCCGCATATTCGCCCCGGAGCTTGCTCAAAACAGAATATAAGTCCGTCTTGCAGTGATAACAGCGAGTCGAATCATTGCGAACAAAATCTGGAATCTCCAATTGGTCGGTTTCAATGATGCGGTGGTCGGCGCCGATCTCCGCGGCAATACGTCGAGTCATGTCAAGTTCAGCGGCGGGAAACGTGGGAGAGACGGCGGTAACTCCGATGGCTCGCGTCCCCAGTTCGTCGTGGGCCAATTTAAGGACCAGCGAACTGTCGATGCCGCCGGAAAAGGCGACGACGACCGACCCCATCTCTCGAAGGATGCGCCGCGCCCGAGAAAGTTTATCGATCAGTGGAGTTGTGGAAAGCATGAGGACTTGGCCTGGTACGAATCGGCTGTTGGCCCGTCGCCGTTACTGTTTGACTTTGGCTTTGGCAATTGATCCGACAACCACTAAGGCGTAATGCTGGGGATCGAGATATTGTTTGGCGACGCGCAGGACATCATCCTTGGTCACCTTCTCGATGGCTTTGGGATAGTGCGTGAAATAATCCGAGCCGAGGTTATAGAACTCCACTTGAGCCAAGACGTTCGCCAGCTTCGCGCTGGAATCGACGCGCAGGGGAAAACTGCCGATGATAAACGACTTGGCTTCGCTGAGTTCTTGATCCGTGACCGGTGCGTCGCGAATCCCCTTTACTTCGGTCAGTACGCCGGTGATGGCCTGATTGGTGACGTCGGTTCTTGTCTGCAGATTGATGAAAAACGCGCCGGGCATCAATCGAGTATCGAAGTGACTCATGATGCCGTAGGCCAGTCCCTGCTTGTCCCGAATCGAATCCATGAGGCGCGATGAGAACCCTCCGGCGCCTAGGATGTAGTTCATCACCGTGACGGCATAGTAGTCTGGATTGGTTCGACTAATGCCCGTGTGCCCCAAGACGATGGTCGATTGCGTCAAATCCCTCTCGATGAGCTGGACCATTTTGCGTTCAATCGGGGCCGGCTTCTTGAGCACGTACGGAGAAGAAGGCCCCTTTTTCCATGATCCAAAATGGTTCTGAACGAGGGTCGTTGCCTGTTCCTGAGTGAGGTCCCCCACAATGACGAGGATCGTCTGATTGGGCAAGTACTCTCTGGCATGAAATTGCTGAATGTCGGCTACCGTGATTTTGTTCAGCGTGTCTTCGGAGCCATGGGCCGGCCAGCTATAGGGATGGCCGTGAAAAATCAATTGATGGAAGGCCTTCATGGCCACGTTGCCGGGATCGTCGTCATCGCTGACGATCTCGCCGAGGATCTGCGTGCGGACCCGCTCAACCTCTTGTTTGTGGAATGCCGGGTGCTGAAGCATGTCGGCCAGGAGCGCGAAGCCGAGGTCAGCGTCCTTCTTCAAAACGCGGGCGGAGGCGGTGGTGAAATCCTCTGCCGCGTGGGCTTCGAGCGAGCCACCCACAAAATCAATCTGTTCGGCGATTTGCCGAGAGGTCCTGGTAACGGTACCCTCATCCAACAGACTGGCAGTGAGATTCGCCAGGCCGGCTTTATCCGGTGGGTCTTGAGCCGACCCCACTCTTACGAGCGCATGAATTTCCACTGTAGGAATAAAATGTTGTTCCAGGAACAAGACCGTGATGCCGTTTGTCGTGACGGAACGGGTGGGGACAATATCTGCACCCAGCGCGGATGCGGCGGGAATGCAAAGGTTTATGCCGGCTACTCCCAGCAGGAGGACGCCTATGGAAGAGACGCCTTTGAGGCATTGTCGCAGGGACGTGTGGAGTGCTCGCGTCATCTTGACCTACCCACTAGTGGGACTGAATCGGTGAAGCAGCTTGTGCTTGCGGAGGTTGGGGAATTAAAGTTCCCGTCGTGCGCCCATCGGCGGTCAGATATTGGGCCGCGACACGCTGGACGTCCTGGGCCGTGACGGCGCGGGTGCGTTCTACGAACTGGGTGACTTTGCGCCATCCTGCCCCGATCGTCTCGGCCTCTCCCAGCAGCATCGCTTGGCGGAAATTCGAGTCCTGCTCAAAAATATGCGCGGCTTCGATCTGATTTTTTGCGCGCTGAAGCTCCAACTCGCTCGGTGGCTCGGTTTGGAGTCGGTGAATTTCTTTGATGACTGCCTCTTCGACGGCCTCGACCTTCTCCCCGGGTTTGACGACGGCATAAAAGTAAAACAATCCGGGATCTGCCTGCATCAGTCCGTAATCCGCCCCCACTGCCAGCGCGGTTTTCTGCTCGTACACGAGACTTTGGTAGAGCCGAGCACTCTTGCCGTGGGACAGAATAGATTCAAGTACATTCAAGGCATAGGAATCGTCGCTGACATAGTTGGGCACGCGGTAGCCCATCATCACGAAAGGCACTTGCGCTTCACGCTTCAACAGAAAGCGGCGTTCGCCGCGCTGTTGAGCCTCCGCGACCGTCAGTGGCTTGGGGGACGGACCTTTGGGAATTGGCTCGAAAAGTTTGGCGATAGTCGGGAGCAGGGTGTCTGCTTTGATGTCGCCGACCACCAGTAGGGTGGCATTGTTCGGCGAATAATAGGTGTCGTAGTGACGCTGGAGATCGTCAAGGTTCATCGCGTCGAGGTCGGAGAACCATCCGATTACCGGCCAGTGGTAGGGGTGACTCATGAAGGCCTGGGCGAACAAAGCTTCGACCAGCGCGCCTTGCGGATCATCCTCGTTACGAAGCCGCCGCTCTTCCTTGACGACTTCCCGCTCGGTCTTTAATTCGTTGGCGTCGAGGATTAGTCCCTGCATTCTGTCGGCTTCAAGTTCGAGCGCTAATGTGACGCGATCGGCGGCCAGGTTTTCAAAGTAGGCGGTAAAGTCTTGGCTGGTGAAGGCATTGTCCATGCCGCCGTTCTTGCGAATGAGGCGGGAGAAGGTGCCCTTAGGATACTTAGCCGTCCCTTTGAACATCATATGTTCAAGCATATGCGACAGTCCGGCCCTCCCCATCACCTCATTCCGTGAGCCAACTTTGTACCAGACTTGGACAGTCGCGACGGGGGCCTTCGGGGCTTCCACCAGAATGACCTTCATATCGTTTGAAAGTGTAAATTCTTTGGGCTCGATGGCGCCGGCTGCAGAAGCCTGGCAAATGGAAAGGGCGGGAATAAGGAGTGCAAAGGCTACCAAGGACCAGGCGGTGCGCATCGGATTGGAGGCTGTGCTCTGTCTAGGCATGTACGAAGAACATGCTAACAACGGGTTTGAATCTGTGTCAAGGCAACTGCAGCCGGCGCTCCCTCAATGCGACCGAGTTGCCCGCAGGCGCCCAACACATCGCGGCCACGACTGCGGCGGAGGTATACGTCCACATGGCCCTTGCGCAGAGTGTTCTGGAAGATTTCGATCGCCGCATCCGAAGGGCGTCGATAGGGGCTGCCGGGAAATGGATTGAAGGCAATGAGGTTCACTTTGCACCGAAGCCCGCGGAGCAGCTTAATCAGACGCGTGGCATCGTCGACATGATCATTGACATCCGCAAGCAGGACATATTCGAAGGTCAGACGATCACGCTCTGACAGCGGATACGCGCGACAAGCGGCAAGCAGGGCCTGCAAGGAATGAAGCCGGTTCGCGGCAGGCATGATTTGGTGGCGGAGTTCGTCGGTCGTTGCATTCAGGGAGATGGCCAGGTTCACTTTGAGGGGCGCCACGTCTTGAATCCGCGAGGCAAGTCCTGCCGTGGAGATGGTGATACGGCGCGTTGAAAACCCTAGGCCCCAGGTTTGATTGGTGAGGCGTACGACGGCGTCGGCCACCGCGTCCAGATTGGCCAGTGGTTCGCCCATGCCCATAAATACGAGATTGGTCAATCGTTCGCCTTCGCCTAGGTGGTCTTGGGCAAGGAGAACTTGGTCGACGATCTCATGGGGGCGCAGGTTACGGCGAAGTCCGAGCGTGCCGGTCAGGCAAAAGCCGCAATCGAGGGTACAGCCCACCTGTGTTGAGAGGCATAGGGTCAGCCGGTCGGCGTCGGGGATCAGCACGCATTCCACTTGATTGCCGTCGGCCAACGTCAACACGAACTTCCTGGTGCCGTCCTGTGAGGTGAAGATTTGCACATCAGCAGTTCGCCCAACGATGCAGCAGGCGGTGAGATGCGCGCGCTCCCGCTGCGAAAGATTCGTCATCTCGGCGAAGGTGTGGACGCGTTCCTGGTAAAGCCAGCGCAAGATTTGTTGCGCGCGAAAGGCCGGCCAGCCGAGTGGAGCGACGAACGCGGCCATCGCGTTTTCGGTCAACGTCAGGAGATTAGTCCGAGTGTCGGCAGACAGTCTCATAACCCGGAGCCTAGCACAGGGAAAAAACTTATGACAAGCAAAGCGAACCTGGTCGCGTTTGCAGCGCGTTACGATATAATGGTGCCGGTTCACCCTCTGTCAGGACGAGATTGTGACCGCACTGTCTTCGCGAACCATCTTCGCGGCTCTCACAGCCTGGTTCCTATTGTCGTGGTTGCTGATCGCCACGGCAGAATTACCGCGCGCCCTCCCATTGACGCCAGCACCCTGTGTTTCCGCTGAAGACTGTTTCCGTTCGGCTGTCGCGATGAATGAGCGATCAGGCGTTCCGGCACAACGCGACCAGACGATGCTATTGAAAATCGAGCAGTTACGGGCGGTGATGGATCTGTATCCCTCGACGGTCTGGGCGAAACGGGCCGGAGTGGTCCTTGGAGTCCTTTTGATCGAACGGGAGCCCGCCGAAGCCGTGAAACTGCTCCGTGGGGCCCAACCGGATATTCCAGTCTTGGACGATTATCTTCGCCTCTGGATCGGAGAATCCCTCCTCCGGCTGAACGAGCCTATCCAGGCTGCTGAATTGTTCGAAACAATCCCCAAGCTGGTGCCTGATTCTAACTTGATTACGAAGGCCGCGTACCGCACGGGAGAGGCCTGGTTTAACGCAAACGTCTGTTTTCGCGCCGTGGAATGGTTGGAGCGTGCGGTGACTCTAGGTGATAAGGATCCGGCCGCACCGCTCGCATTATCACATCAAGCTGAGTGCCATATCCGAGAGAACCGACTTCCGGCCGCGCGCGAGGCCCTGAAGCAGTTGTGGCTGCGGTATCCGCAGGCGCCAGAATCGCGCGAGGCGAAAGCGCGATTGGATACGGCCCTGGGCGGAGAGGTGTGGACGCCGACAGCTGAAGACCATGCTCTCCGTGCGCAAGCGTTCCTGACGCTAGCCATGCAAGGCGAGGCAGTCGAAGAACTGAGACGTTTTCTCGCGTTGAGCCCCGCGCATCCTCGACGATTTGATGCCCGGCTCAAGTTGGGTGTGGCCTATGTTCGCCTCAAGCAATATGACCTGGCTCGGGAGACCTTTCGCAGCCTGGTTGCTGATCGTGTGCAAGAATCCTCGGAAGCTACGGTCTGGTTAGCCCGAGTCTATCTTCGACAGAATCACGGCGACAGACTTATTGAGCTGGCTCGATCGGTAGCTCAGAGTTCCCTAGGGGGTGATCAACGGGCGATGGTGCATCTCTTTGCCGGGGTGTGGCTTGAGGACCAGGGGCGGTTCGATGAAGCGATGAGCATGTTTCGGCAGGTTGCGAAACTCGGTGAGTCGGCGAGCCAGCGTGCGGAAGGTCTGTGGCGCGCGGGGTGGTCCCAATATCGAACCGCTCGGTACCGAGAGTCAGCGGAGACATTTCGTGCCGTGGTCGACTTGCATGTGAACGGATTTGAGCCCCAAGCGATGTATTGGGCAGCGCGCGCAGATGAGCGCGAAAACAGCGCGGGAGCTGCCGAGCAATACGCGCGAGTCTGCCAGCGGTACGCCTATAGTTATTATTGCCAGCTGGCCGGGCGCCGTTTCGCTTTGCCACCGGCCATTTCTATGGTTGCGACAGTGGAATCTCCGGCGGATGAGGACAGCGCGCGCTTGCCGGAAAATCGGCGTCCCGAAATCGAACGCCATGTGGTCTATCAACGGGGGATCGAACTCAAGACATTGGGATTTGTTCAGGATGCGGCCCGTGAACTGGGGTTCTTGACGGAACAATACAGCCGCGATCAGGACGTCCTGCTGGCCTTCTCCACGTTGCTTAGCGAAGTGGGGGCATACCATCCCGCATTACGCGTGGCCAAGGTGCATTTTAGGGAGAAGTTGGAACGAAGCGGGTTGTCGACGGCGCCAGCTCTGTGGACCGTCGCCTATCCCACAGGACTTGTTCCCACCATTGCGGCGCAAGGTGTGGTCGCGGTCGATCCTTACCTGGCCGCAGCGATCATCCGCGAGGAAAGCCAATATGACGAGAAGGCCCTCTCTGTAGTAGGCGCGGTGGGGCTGATGCAACTGATGCCCGTCACGGCGAATGCGGTGGCGCAGCGTCATGGCTTTCCGCCGGTGGGACGGGAAGAATTGTTTGATCGCGAGATCAATATTCGGCTTGGTGTGCGGTACCTCGGCCAGTTGCTCGACCAATATAACGGTAACCTTGCGTATGCGGTGGCGGCTTACAACGCTGGACCGATGGCGGTCAACAATTGGATTGCGGTGCACCAGGGACGGGATCAAGACGAGTTCGTTGAGCTCATCCCTTATCAAGAAACGCGGTTATATGTGAAGCGAGTCTTGCGCAGTTACGGGGAATATCGGCGGCTTCATAACGGCACGTCCTAGTGGGAGTCGTTTTCTTGACAAGCTGGAGCGAACTTCCTATATTTCGCATCCGTCGCTATATCTGTTGAACCACCCACTTTGACATGAGGAAATACCATGACTTTAGATCGTCTCGACGCCCTTGAAATTCGGATTCGTGATTTGGTGAAGCTCGTTCAGGACCTGAAGCGAAAGAATGTGTCGTTGGAAGATGAGTTGCGACTGGCTCGGGAACGGGTCGCGGTGCGGGACGATGAGAATCGACGATGGGAGCAGGAGCGGGTCGATATTCGCTCGCGCATCGAAAAGGTGCTGGGCGAAATTGATGTGTTGGAATGCCTGGATGAACCCAAGGAGGTGGCTTTTGACTAAGACCATTGATGTGGAGATCTACGGCCAACGTTACAGCATCACCGGCGAAGCAGATGAGTCCTACGTGAAGAAGCTTGCCGATCTCGTCGATACGCACATGAAACATGTGGCGGCCGGACTGCGGTCCGCCACCCCGGCCAAACTGGCCGTCCTCGCGGCCATCAATATTGCTCACGAATTAATGGAGTCAGAGCGTAAGAGTCGTCAGGGCGAGGCCGACGCGGATCGCCGGATGGCATCCCTGATGGAGTCAATCGATCAACAAATGCCGTCCATGCTGTCCCGGTGAGTTTCACCTTGCTTTCATATCACTCCTTTGCTATCGTTTCTGTGTTGTATTGACCTGAGGGTCAGCAAGAGCTGGAGAGGAAAGGAAGCTTCGAATAAGGACGGAAAATTCTGAACACAGTTTTTGAGCTCTAAGAATATGGAATCGCTGAGTTTCATAGTGCTGTTCGGTGTGGTTATGGTGGCATGGGTTGACCGGCTGGCCCGTGTGTGTACGACTGTGCGACAGGTGGATGACAGCTCGGTGTTGTTAAGCAGGGAGCACATGCTGGCCCGTATACCCTCGGGCACTCTCTGCTCGGTACATGTTCCTATCCCAATCAAGCGGTCTGGTTATCTTCGCTTGCGAGGTGATAGGCGAAGTGATTCGGGTCGAGGGCGACCACCCCTCCGCTTGAATTAGCGATAGCGATTCCTCGAATCAGTCTGCAGGCTCAGAACTCAGGGTTTCTCCCTACTCATTTACGCAGTCCTTTCCCACTCTCCGTGCTCCCCTAAACACTGGCTGCGATCATTTGCAGGGTGACAGCGTGCTGTCCCGCTGCCGTAAGGGAGGTGGTTCCCATTTCTCTCAGCGTCGTTGCGTACATCATTATAGGATTGGTGGGAGCGGTGTTAGGCGCCGTTGGTTATGAGTTCTTGCGACGCCGATCAGGATTGGCGCGCCGAGCCGAGGCGGAAAATCAGTCGGCGCAGGTTGTGCAGTCGGCCCAGCGCGAAGCAGAGAACTTGGTGAAAGAAGCCAAGCTGGAAGCGAAGGATTTGGTCTTCCAAGCAAAAATTGAACTGGAGAAGGAACAGAAAGCCAAGCTCGCCGAGGTTTCTACTACGGAACGGCGAGTCTTGCAACGGGAAGAAAGTCTCGACAAGAAGGTGGCGGTTCTGGAAAAGCGCGATCAGGAAACACTCAGGCGCGAACAGGAGATCCTCAAGCGAGAGGAGGGTCTGGCTCAAAAGGAAGCGGCATGCGCCCAGGCTACGAAGCAGCATCGTGAGGCACTCGAGCGGGTGGCGAGCTTAACCGCTGAGGAAGCCAAACGGCAACTGATTCAAGAAATGGACAGCCAGGCGCGTCTGGAAGCGGCCGGTCTTGCGAAGCGCATGCTGGAAGAGGCAAAGGAAAATGCCGATCGCGAAGCGCGAGAGATCATTTCTCTTTCCATCCAACGCGTGACGCGCGACTATGTGAATGAAGCGACGATTTCGGTCGTGCCGATCGCGAATGACGCGATGAAGGGCCGGATCATCGGTCGCGAAGGACGAAACATTCGCGCAATCGAAGCGGCCACGGGAATCGATCTCATTATCGATGAGACGCCCGAGGCGGTCATTATTTCAGGGTTCGATCCACTCCGACGTGAAATCGCCAAGGTATCTCTCGAACGACTCATGCACGATGGGCGAATCCATCCGACCCGCATCGAAGAGATAGTCGAAAAGGTCAAGATTGATATTGAAAAGCTCATGATCGAAGAGGCCGAGAAGGTCATCTTCGAGGTCGGTTTGTCCGATTTTCATCCCGAGTTGGTCAAGGTGCTCGGCAGGCTCAAATATCGAACCAGTTATGGCCAGAACAATTTGTATCATGCTCGAGAGGCCGCCTACATCTGCGGCATCATGGCATCTGAGTTGAAACTCGACGTCAAGCTCGCCAAGCGCGGGGCGTTGTTGCATGACATCGGTAAGGCCGTGAGTCACGAAGAAGAGGGACCGCATGCCATGTTAGGCGCGGAGCTCGCCAAGAAGTACGGCGAAAGTCCCAAGATCGTGAATGCCATTGCGGCACATCACGAGCAAGTGGAGCCGATTTGCCCGGAATCGGTCCTGGTGGCGGCGGCGGAAGCGCTGTCGGCTGCGCGCCCTGGCGCACGACGTGAGGCGTTAGAGTCCTATGTGAAGCGCTTGGAGAAGTTGGAGTCGCTAGCGACCGTTCACAAGGGTGTTCAGAAGGCCTATGCCATTCAAGCTGGACGCGAAATTCGTGTGATTGTAAAGCAGGAAGATTTGACGGACCCGGAATGTTTCCAGCTTTCTCGCGATTTGGCCAAGAAAATTGAACAGGAACTGACCTATCCGGGCCAAATCAAAGTCACGGTGATCCGCGAGAGCCGGTTTGTCGATTTCGCGAAATGAGTGCGTAGACATGAAAGTTCTGATGATCGGCGATATCATGGGCGAGCCAGGGCGACGGGCCGTGGCTCGCCTGCTTCCCAAGCTCATTGCCAAACACAATATCGACGTTGTGATTGGTAACGGGGAGAATGTGGCGGGCGGATTCGGAATCACTCCGGACCTAATGGACGACCTTTTTGATCTCGGGGTGTCGGTGATCACCACCGGAAATCACGCGTGGGACAAGAAAGAAATTATCGAAGTGTTTCCACGTGAACCGCGTCTCCTACGTCCGGCCAATTATCCCTCTGGGGTGCCTGGACGCGGGAGTTATGTTTTTACGACGCCGGGTGGTGAGTCCTTGGGGATTCTTCACTTGATGGGACGGGCCTTCATGCCGACGCTTGATTGTCCCTTTCAGGTTGGCAAGCGAGAAGTCGAGCATCTCAAGACACAGGTTGCGGCCATCGTGGTCGATATGCATGCTGAAGCGACATCTGAGAAGATGGCGATGGCGCATTACCTGGATGGATTGGTGACGGCCGTGGCGGGCACGCATACTCATGTGCAGACGGCCGATGAGCAAATCCTTCCAAAGGGAACGGCGTATATCACCGATATCGGAATGACCGGTCCGCTCCATTCGGTCATCGGAATCAAGAAAGAGTTGGCGATCGAAAAATTCCTCACGGGGATGCCGCGCCGCTTCGAAGTGGCACAGGGACCAACCGTGTTCTGCGCGGTCTTGCTTGATCTGGATGGGGTGCTCGGCAAAGCCGTGTCCATCGAACGAATCCGAGTGGTGGACTAATCGTTGTGCCCGTGACTTTTTCGTGTGGCTCCGTGAGACATGACCGGGCGTAATCCTTCCCTTCCACTTCTCCTCTCCGTGTCCGACGTGACGCGTCTCATTCGCGATTCCCTTGAAGATCAATTCCGGGATATTTGGATTCAAGGAGAGGTTTCCAATCTTCGTGCGCCGAGCTCCGGACACCTATACCTCACCATAAAAGACGAGCAAAGCCAGCTTCGTGCCCTGTTCTTCCGGTCCGGGGTCGCGCGGCTTCGGTTCGCGCTCCAGGAAGGCATGGCGATCATTGCGCGCGGCCGTATTTCGGTATACGAGCCTCGCGGCGAGTATCAACTCGTCATCGATTCGCTCGAACCGCAGGGGATCGGGGCGTTTCAGTTGGCGTTCGATCAGCTGAAGGAACGGTTAGCGCGTGAGGGGCTGTTCGAAGAGGCCCGTAAGCGTCCCTTGCCGGCCTTCCCGAGAACGGTTGGCATTGTGACCTCAAGTACAGGGGCTGCCATTCGCGATATTCTCGCCGTACTTTATCGACGCTGTCCGCTCGTTCATGTCCTGATTGCGCCTGTTCCGGTTCAGGGGGATGGGGCTGCTGAACGCATTGCCGCTGCGATAACGGCCTTGAGTGCGGTTCCAGAGGTGGAAGTCGTGATTGTCGGTCGAGGCGGCGGAGCTTCGGAAGATCTCTGGGCCTTTAACGAAGAACTGGTGGTACGTGCAATCGTGCAATCCAGGGTGCCGGTCGTCTCCGCGGTGGGGCATGAAATCGATGTCACCCTCTCGGACTTTGCGGCCGATTATCGCGCTCCGACTCCTTCTGCGGCAGCGGAGGCGGTGGTCCCGGTGTTAGCCGAGCTTCTTGACCGGTTAGACGAGGTGAACATTCGTCTGCGACGCACGATACAGACCTTCGTGGTAATGCAGCGCTATCGCGTGGATACGTCTCTTAGAATCCTGCGAGAAACGCGCTTTCGAATGCAAGCGCAGGCACAACGGCTGGATGAATTGAGCGATGCCCTACGGCGGTCGCTTACAGGGCGTCTGACCCTGTCACATCGTGGTATGGCGGAGTGTCATCATGCCCTGCTGGCACAGAGTCCCCGGAGCAAGATTGGGACATCGGTCGTGTTGCTTTCGCAACTGTGCAAGCGGCTGGAGCAGGAGGCTCGCCGAGGACTTGTTCACCGGAGGCAATCAGTGGAAGCTCGCATGACAGCCCTGGATGCCCTCAGTCCCTTAGCGATCCTCAGGCGAGGGTACAGTGTTATTCAAGGCGTTCCGTTGGGACAGGTCGTGCGGCGGGCGTCAGAGGTGACCGTTGGAGAGGTCCTCCAAGCTCGACTCTCTGAAGGACGGCTGTTGTGCCTCGTCAAGGAAGTTTTGCCTCATTCCGTATCTTGACCTCTCCAAGGGGGCGGGCAATAATGCGTGCGTAAACGAACTTGCAAGGGAGATGGTGTGGCCGCGATTAAGTTTGAGTATGCCATGGCGAGATTGGAAACGATCGTCGCTGAACTGGAGAAGGGCGATCTGCCCCTCGATGACTCGCTGAAGATTTTTGAGGAAGGGATCAGGTTGTCGAAAACCTGCCTCAAGATGCTGGAAGATGCTGAACGGAAAGTCGAGATCCTGGTTCAGGAAAAGGATGGCAAGAAGCATATTCAAGCGTTTACTCTGGGTGACGATGAGTCCGAGCGTTCTCAGTGACGGTGCGGTCAGTGCGTAAGTCCGAGCACGGCGCCTTTTCCTCAGCGCCTCATCCTCCAGCGGTAATATGATTCAAAAAATACGTCCAGAGCGCGAGCGACTCGATCGTGCGCTTGTGAGCCGAGGGTTGGTGACAAGTCGTGAGGATGCCGCTCGACTCATTCTTGCCGGCCTGGTTCGCGTGGATGGAATGCTCGTTGATAAGGCGGCAAAACCCATTCTGCCCGACGCTCAGGTGGTGGTCGCTGGGCGAGGATCGCCCTACGTCGGCCGCGGCGGCGAAAAGTTGGCTGCGGCCCTCGATCATTTCCAGGTCGAGCCGAAGGGGATGGTTTGTTTCGATGTGGGCTGTTCCACTGGAGGCTTCACTGATTGTCTCCTGCAGCGTGGCGCGGCTCGGGTCTATGCCGTTGATGTGGGGTATGGACAATTCGATTGGCGACTTCGGCAGGATCCGCGTGTCTCACTCAAGGAACGAACGAACATTCGGTATCTTGAAGCGGGTTTTATCCAGGATCCGATCAGCCTGATCGTCATCGATGTCTCGTTCATTTCACTCACTCTCGTGCTCCCTTGTGTGGTGCCCTACCTGACTGATTCAGGGGGAATTATCACGCTGATCAAGCCGCAGTTTGAGGTGGGAAAAGGTCTTGTCGGACGGGGGGGAATCGTTCGGGATGACGGATTGCGCGAGGGCTCGGCTCAGAAAGTGGTGGTCTGTGCCGATCAGCTGGGGCTGGAGTTGGCAGGCCGCATAGATTCACCCATTGATGGACGCAAGGGGAACCGAGAAATGCTAGCGTGGTTTCGTCGGCGCGGTAGAGCGATTCAACCGCAAGCTCCAAACGAAAACGCTTTGCCGATGGGCTGAGAAGGTGTAGGCTGACCTTCGATTATTGGTTTGAGGATCGTTGGAGTCTGTCATGAAGGTGAGGCGAGGGCACGTATGAAAGTTTTGGTTACCGGAGGGGCGGGATTTATTGGGTCACACGTGGTGGATCGCCTGCTCCAAGAAGGTCACGACGTGGTGGTGGTCGATAATCTCGTTACGGGTAAGCGAAGAAACGTGCCCAAAGTGGCGCAATTCTATAAGCTTGATATCGAAAATCCAAAGTTGGAGCGGATCTTTCGGAATGAACGACCCTCGGTCGTGTTTCATTTGGCCGCGCAGATGAATGTGCGGCGCTCGGTAGATGACCCCATGTTCGATGCGCAGGTCAATGTCTTAGGGACTTTGAATGTTCTTGAACAGGCTTCGAAGCATGGTGCGAGAAAGGTTATTTTTTCATCGTCCGGCGGAGCCATCTATGGAGAACAGCTCACCTTTCCTGCGCCTGAAAGCCATATTACCCAGCCACTCTCCCCATACGGCATCAGCAAGTTGTGCGGGGAGCATTATTTGTCCTACTACCATCGGCTGAGCGGGATTCAGGTAGTGAGTCTTCGATATGCCAATGTCTATGGGCCGCGGCAGGATCCTGAAGGGGAGGCCGGAGTCGTCGCAATTTTTATTCAAAAGATGCTGCATGGGGAACAAGCGGTGATTAATGGCAATGGCCGTCAAACGCGAGACTTCGTGTTTGTCGAAGATGTCGTGGAGTCAAACTTGATGGCAATGGGGCCCGACGTTGAAGGAGTGTACAACGTCGGCATGGGTGTTGAGACCTCCGTCAATGATTTATTCCAAATTGTCGTCGAGCTTACCAAAGTCGAATTCAAAGAGGTACATGGACCGGCGAAGAGAGGTGAGCAGGCGAGAAGCGTCATTGATTCCGCTAAGCTTTACCGCGAACTTGGGTGGGAACCCAAGGTGGATTTGCGTGAGGGGCTCCGGCGGACGGTCGAATATTTTCGCGAGCAGCTTGGGTAGAAACGTGGATTAGTAACGAGGGACGGATGGATCTACCTGGGTAGACCATGCATCAATGCCGCCGATCAGGTTTTTAACGTTTCCGAACCCCTGCTGCAGTAGAAATCCGGTCGCATCAGCGCTTCTCATGCCATGGTGACAATAGGCAATAATTTCAGCGTTGCGATCGAGCTTGCCTAGAGATTGTTGAAGAGTTGCCAACGGGACTAGGACAGATCCCTCTAGCTTGGCCAGGGCATATTCCCACGGTTCGCGAACATCGACAAGCACAAGCTTGTCACCTTTATCCAGCCTCGACTTAAGATCTTTGGGCGTAATCGTAAAACTCATCAGTGCACCTCCATCTGTATGACCGGATCATAAGGAGCCAGAAAAGGGGTGTCAACTCGGGGGCGTTTCCTATCCGTCGTTCGGACAGTTCCCCAGAGCAGATATTTATTTCTTTGGAGAGGCCAAGGCTAAGGGGATGGAATACTGAAAGAGCCAGGGAGTAATTTCTGCAACTGACGGTTACAAGCTCTTCGTGAAGGAGTCGTTTTTTTGCTGAAGTGTACAAATCCTGCCTACTGATTAGTTGATTCGGCGGTGAAGATAAAAGCATAATCACCGATAAAGCCTTGATGCCTGCTGATTCGCAGACTGCAATGGATTTTTGAAGGCATGATATTTGCTTTCAATATTATGAGGCGGCTGTGGAGATTAACAGATCTGAGATTGTCGTGCTTGTGACGGCCTCATCAAATGGTGAGGCGGAAGAACTGGGAAAGTTGGCCGTATCTTCCGGCATGGCCGCTTGTGTAAATATCGTCAGAGGCATTCAGTCAATATTTCGTTGGGAGAAGGTGGTGAAGGTGGAGACTGAATGTCTGATGATCATCAAAACCACCTTGGATCGATTCTCGGAGCTCGAAACCGTTATTCGAGAGCACCACACTTACAGCGTTCCCGAGATTATTGCCCTGCCCATTATCGGGGGGTCCGCTCCATACTTGGAATGGATCCAGGCGGAAACTCATAAGTAGTTGATTGTATTATCTTAATAACTGAAAACAAAGGGTTGACCATCCAGTCTGGGATTAGTACACTGCAGGAGTGGTTGACCTGAAGCCTCAGCTAATTCGTGAAGGGGAGACCGTCCTATGAGCCAGCAAACGGCCGATACGAGTGATGCCTATACCATCGTCGTCTTTCGAGGGTCATCTTCTAAGCCGCTTCGCTTTAGTTTTCCCCGGAAGTTCATGCGTAAACTTCTGATCTTGGCCGCGATTCTGATTGTCGCAGACTTGCTCGTTGTTTCCCATTACGTGATTCGAACCGGCGAGGTGTGGCAGTTGTCAGCGTTCCGAGCCGAGGCCATGGGAGCTCGTGAGCAAACGGCAGCCTTTTCCTCCGCGATTGATGATCTTAAAAAGCGCCTGTCGGTCATGGGAGAGGTCAACCAACGACTTCGCGTCATGCTGGGAATCGATACGACCAAGCCTGCGGGTGATTTAGCCAATGGTCGGGGCGGCGATGATGGCCCCATGCCGGATGGTAAGGAGACTGTGCAGGGGGCGAGTCCGGCTGCGTCAGCCCCAGAACAGCGCCATCAGGTGACAGAAGTTCGGGATACGAACCAACTCGCGGCCGATTTCGCGACAGAAAACATTGAAGAAATTGCATTGCAGGTTCGCGAAAGCATCGATGCCCTTGTTCGGGAAGCCACCCAACAAGAGGAGGCTCTGCAAAGCCTTACACAAATTGCCGAGCAGCGTTCCACTCAGTGGGCGTCCACGCCTTCTATTTGGCCGGTGCGTGGATGGGTTACATCGGCCTTCGGTCCGCGGGTTTCGCCGTTTACTGAGAAACCGGCCTGGCATGATGGCCTAGACATCGGCGCATCCCCGAATGCCCCAGTGCAAGCCCCTGCTCTTGGACGTGTTGTCACGGTGGCGTTTGACTCGAAAATGGGTAATATGGTCAAGCTTGATCATGGTTACGGTATTGAGACTATCTACGGGCACCTTTCCAAACCATTGGTGAAGGAAGGTCAACGTGTAAAGCGAGGGGATGTTGTGGCGCTTGTTGGCAGTACTGGTCTATCAACGGGTCCGCATCTTCATTACATGGTAAAGAAGAACGGCCAGTCGCTTGATCCGACCAAATTCATTCTGGATTAATCGCCTCGCTTCATCGAACAAGTCTGACTCAGCCCATTACGTCTCCCTCCAGTATATCCCTCAGCATTTCAATCTACTTCGCCTCTGCATCGCAGCTCCTCTGCGGTCAGCTCGCCAGGGTCCCTCATGGGGTCGCCGCAACTTTGGTGCTCATCGGGTGTATGGTATAGCTCTCATTTTGAGAAAATCTTGAAACGAGGACATCCATGAATGATCTGCAAATTGCCCGGTCTGTGACCCTCAAGCATATCTTCGAGGTTGCACAAACTTTAGGCATTGATTCGGAACATCTCATCTCTTTTGGCCGTTATAAGGCGAAGGTGACCACTCATTTGGAATCGCGCATTAGCACGCGTCCAATCGGTCGATATGTGTTGGTTACGGCCATCAATCCGACTCCTCTTGGGGAAGGGAAAACGACCACCGCGATTGGATTAAGCATGGGGCTTTGTCGCTTGGGCCATCAGTCGGTTGTTACATTGAGACAGCCCTCTCTAGGGCCTGTCTTTGGCATTAAGGGAGGCGGTACGGGAGGTGGTCGATCGCAGGTGTGTCCGATGGAGGATATCAATCTGCACTTTACGGGTGATGCGCACGCCGTCTCCTCCAGTCATAATCTTCTTTCGGCGTTTGTGGATAACCATCTCTTTCATGGGAATGCTCTTCATCTCGATCCGAACAGTATCAGGTGGCCCCGAACGCTTGGTGTGAGTGATCGTGCACTTCGCAATGTTCTGAGCGGCGCAGAGCCTGACCGACGATCTGGACAGTTCGTGATCACGGAGGCCTCGGAGGTCATGGCGCTGCTAGCCCTGGCGACTGATCATGCGGACCTTCGCCGACGTCTGGGCAGAATTCTGGTTGGCCTGAAGGCAACCGGAGAGTTGGCCAGGGCCGAGGCATTTGGCTGCGCTGGCTCCATGGCGGTGCTGCTGAAAGACGCATTGTTGCCGAATTTAGTGCAGACCTTGGAGGGGACACCCGCATTCGTCCACGCGGGGCCGTTCGGCAATATCGCTCATGGAAATTGCTCAATCGTTTCGGACCGGTTGGCCTTGCGTTGCGCCGACTATGTGGTCACAGAGGCCGGGTTCGGGAGCGATTTAGGCGCCGATAAATTTTTTAATATTAAGTGCCGCACGTCCGGTCTTCGTCCCGATGTAGGGGTGATAGTGGCGACACTCCGGGCGCTGAAACTGCATGGCGGGGGCGGAGTAGCGAAAGCTGGAGCGCCGTTACCTAATGGATTGACGGGGCCGAATCAAAGTGCCTTAGAGAAAGGCTTTGCCAACCTCGAGCAGCACATTGCCAATGTACGAGCCCACGGAGTGCCGGTGGTCGTCGCCGTGAATGCCTTCATTGATGATTCATCCGACGAATTGAATTGGGTGTGCGAACGGGCGAAGGCTGCGGGCGCGGAGGCGGCAGCGGTATCGACACATTGGGCCGATGGAGGACGGGGGGCCGAGGAGCTTGCGCGGGTTGTGGTCAAAGTCGCTGCGCAAGGCGCCGCGCAATTCAAACATCTGTATGATCTTGCCTGGCCAATCAAAAAGAAGATCGAAACCATCGCGACGACGATGTATGGCGCGGCGGGGGTTTCGTTTCAAGCTCAAGCGGAACGGGATATCGAACTTGCGACGCGAATGGGATTCAGTGACCTGCCCATTTGTATGGCGAAGACACCACTGTCGCTCTCCCACGATCCCTCTCTTAAAGGGCGGCCATCCGGTTTCACAGTGCCTATTCAGGAACTGCGAATTCTGGCAGGTGCCGGATTTCTCACCGCGGTGTGCTCAGGTATCCAGCTGATGCCAGGCTTGCCGAAGAGACCGGCTGGGGAACGGATAGATATGGATCCGCAGTCTGGAGAGATTGTGGGGCTCGCGTAGGAGGGTCTAGCGCTGCTTCAGGAACCGGAAGAATTCAGAATCCGGACTCATGAGAATAGTGGTCTTGTCTTTAAGGGTTTTGCGGTAGGCTTCCATAGTGCGGGTAAATTCAAAAAAATGGGGATCCTGACGATAGGCATCGGCATAAATCCGGAACGCCTTCGCGTCGCCGCCGCCCCGAAGTTCTTCTGACTCTCGATAGGCCTCCGCGAGAATGATTTCTCGATCTTTTTCGGCCTCCGATTTGATTTTTTGAGCTTCCTCCGCGCCTTCGGCACGGTATTGCTTTGCTTGTCGTTCCCGTTCAGCTTGCATCCTGGAAAACACGGCTTTTTCATTTTGTTCAGGCAAGTCGGCTCGCTTGATGCGGACGTCCTGAATTTCGATACCATAGGCCGATGCTTTTTCATTCGACCGCTGTGTGACGACGTCCATGAGTTCAGCCCGGGCCGATGAGACGATCTCTGCCAGGTCGTGCCGGCCCAATTCCACGCGCAGCTCAGAATAAATAATATCGTGCAGTCGCTGCAGGGCGCCCCGTTGGCTCTGGAAGGCTTGATAGACCTTTAGCGGGTCGGTGATTCGCCATTTGGCAAAGTTGTCGAGGAGCAGCGTCTTCTTGTCCTGTGTGATGACGTCCTGTGCATTGGAGTCGTAGTCTAAGAGTCGCTTGTCGAAATAGGTGACTTCCTCGATGAACGGCATTTTTAAGTAGAGTCCAGCTTCCGTCACATTGCGGACCGGCTTGCCCAATTGGACGACGATGGCATTTTGGATGACATCGACAACATAGAAGGGGGATGCGCCTAAGATAAGAAGGCCGAGGACGAGCCCGATAAGATGCCAGGATAAATCCTTGCTTGCTCATGGCGTCCGTTCCTGCGTAGCGCCGGATGGGGCTGGTTTGGTGAATCGGTCGAGTGGCAAAAAAGGCAGGATGCGGTCTCCGCCCTTGCCGTCGAGGACAAATTTGTCGATGTGGGGTAGAACGTCTTCAAGGGTCTCGATGTAGATTCGCTTGCTGATAATGTCCTTGGCCTGATGGTATTCCTTCAGTGTCGCCAGGAATCGATTCGCTTCGCCCTGCGATCGATTGAGTCGCGCTTGCGCATAGCCTTTGGCCTGGTTGATCAACTGCGCCGCTTCACCCTTGGCTTTGGGCGTAATATCATTACGGTAGCCCTGTGCTTGGTTGATCAATTTTTCACGATCTTCCTTGGCATTGGTCACATCTTTGAACGCGGCAGCCACCGCTTCGGGCGGATCGACATCCTGCAGTTGTACCGCGGCAATTTGCACGCCGGTCTTATAGTCGTCCAGGATGTGTTGGAGGAGCTCCTGGGTGTCGTTCTGGATTTGCGCTTTGCCGGTGGTGAGGGCTTCGTCGATCTTGCTCTTGCCGATCACTTCCCGCATCGAGGCTTCCGCCGCCTTCCCGATCGTCTCGTCGATATCCGCCACATTGAATAGGTACTCGCGTGAACTTTTGATCTTATATTGGACGATGAATTCAATCGCCAAGATGTTCATATCGCCGGTTAACATCAAGGCTTCTTGCGGTACCATCTGCTGACGCCCTTGACGATCCTTTCGAAACCCAATTTCCACGCGATGGAGCTTGGCAACCTTGGGCTGCAGCACGCTTTCGACAATGGGAATTTTCAAGTGCGGCCCTGGATCAACGACTCGAACCGGAATGCCGAAGCGTTTGACGACCCCTTCTTCGTCCGGCGCCACAATGAAGGCGCTTTGCCAAATGAGAAAAATGGCGAGCGCGACGATTAAGAGATTGCGTAATCCGCTGGAGGGCAACAGATCGCGAAGCTGGCCTCGGGCCTGTTGGAAGGCCTGGTCCAAGTCATCGCCCTTTTTGCTCCACGGATCTTTAGGGTCCCAGGCCATACGTGACTCAATTCAGTAAAGTGGCAAAGACGCCAACGGTGCACCTTAACAAAGTGAGCAACGGCGAGCAACAGGTAATAAGGAGCCACAAGGATAGCCACCCTCCATTATACGAAGAAGTCTGGCGTGAGGAACCAAATGCGGGCTCTTGCGAAGCGGTCAGAAAGGTTTTGCGGTAGGCCGTCCCTATCGTTCTTCCTAGTTCGGTGTCCCGCCTCCACATGATAGAAGGGCCGCCGGATCGGTGTTCAACGGTTGGCTACATTATGGAGGGTGCAATGAAAGGTCGGGCCATGCAGAAGCTGTTGCGGATAGGATTGTTGATGGGTGTGGTGCTGGCGTACTCATCTGGTGACGGCGGCGCGGCGGAATGGGTCCATGAAGGAATGGCTGAACCGGGAAAGTGGACGGCGGGTTTCCGTGTAGGGCCAAGCTTTATCACGCAACCGAGCAATCTGAACACCACTGGACCAGCGCTTAACTTTCAAGCTCTCTACGGAATCAACCGGTGGTTCAGGCTAGGGGCCATGCTTGAATGGGAGAACCATGGCTTCGATCGTGTCCGAAGATCCTTGGATACTGTCACGCTGCTTCCCCTCATGCTCGAATATCGGCCCGGGCATATCGGCGAAGTCATTCCCTATCTGTCGACCGGTATTGGCGTGAATATCAACAGCAACGATGTGAAGGACACCTTTGCCTGGAGAACGGCGGGTGGCCTGGATTATGCGCTGACGAACTGGTTCTCCGGCGCTCCAAAAGGGTTGATGTTGAACACTGAAGTGGCCTGGAAGCGCAATGCCGCCGATGTCGGCGAGGCATCTGCAATCAGCATGATCTTCGGCGTGCGGTACACGTTTCAATAGTCCCTATGATGGAGCGGGTGCCGGCCGCTGCCGCAGGGCGAGCCGGCATTCGCTCGTCGAGAAGGTCGCCTCCCCCAATAGCAGGACCAGGGAAAGTGCTAGCTGCGTCTTGAGCAGCTGCCTACTACTCTTGCTTATACGTGGAGGAAGATTGTGCTGCGACGAACGGTGTCTATAAAATCTCCGACGACCCTGCGTTTATCGAATCGCCGTCCCGCCAGGCGCATCCGTTATGCCATCGTCGGGCTGGGTCACATCGCGCAGGTAGCGGTGTTACCGGCGTTCGCCCACGCCCGATCCAATTCGGATGTCACGGCGCTCGTGTCGGATGATCCGGAGAAGCTGCGGCAGATCAGTAAAAAATATCGCGTTCCGTATACCTATACCTACAAGCAATTTGACCAATGTTTGCGTGATGGGCACATTGATGCCGTGTACATTGCGCTTCCGAACCATTTGCATTGTGAATACGCCGTGCGAGCAGCGAAAGCCGGCATTCATGTGTTGTGCGAAAAGCCTATGGCCGTCACCCAGCAGGAATGCCGGCGAATGATCGAAGCCGCTGAGAAAGCCCACGTAAAACTCATGGTGGCCTACCGGCTCCATCTGGAAGAGGCGAACTTAAATACCGTTCAGCTGGCCCGCTCTGGAAAACTCGGTAACCTGCGACTGTTCAATTCCGTTTTTACGATGCAGGTACGAGAAGGGGACATCCGGCTGAGTAAGCAACTGGGTGGTGGCACGCTCTATGATATCGGGGTCTACTGTATCAACGCCGCGCGATATTTATTTCGAGACAATCCAACCTCGGTCAGCGCGTTCGCGGTCCAAGGAGAAAATCGGCGCTTTAAAGAGGTCGATGAAATGACCGCCGCGTTGTTACATTTTCCGGGGGACCGCTTGGCCACGTTTATCTGCAGCTTTGGGTCGACCGATGTGTCCGCATACGACCTCGTGGGAACCAAAGGCCTGGTACGAATGGATCCCGCATACGAGTATGTGGGCTCTCTCAAGCAACAGATCTCGCTCAACGGAACAACCAAGATCCGGGAGTTCCCTCCGCGCGACCAATTCGCGCCTGAGCTCGTCTATTTCTCACAGTGCATTTTGAAGAATACCGAGCCGGAACCAAACGGCTTGGAGGGGCTTATTGACGTACAGATCGTGCAGGCCCTGTATCGCTCTACGAAAAGCGGCAAGCCAGTCACTTTGCGGCCAATAGAGAAGCAGCAATGGCCCACCATAAAGCAAGTGGTCCGGCGGTCGCCCGTCTCAAAGCCCAGGCTTGTGAAGGTGAAGTCGCCTTCGCTCTGATCACGGCTGTCAGGGATTATGCGAGACGCATTTCAACAACTCGTATTGGGTTGCAGTAGTCGATAGGAAGCCGCTCCAGAATCAGGGCCCCTGCCAGACACGGTGTGAGCGATGAATGTCGCCAGGGCGCTTGTTTATTATGAGGTCAAGGCCCCGCCGCAGGATGAGCCGGACCCTGCCGTGCACCCATAGCAATGGTTCCTCGTCACGATCCGTCGGCGGTGTAATGATGACAAATCGAAGTCTCGGATATGCCGTGGGATTCCCTGCGAGACCGGTAACTCCAGCATCTGATTGAAGTCACAGTCGTACAACGTGCCGTCCCATCCGACCGAGAGTGTAGAGCGGCACATCACGCCTGCCGCCGCTGCGGGATTGAACGCAGCCGCCAGACGTTCCATGTAATCTTCATAGTTGCCGCTTTCTCTCAAAAACTCCAGAAACCTGCTGATCGGCATATTAGTGATGGTGTAGAGATGCGTGAAGCTGACTCCGTGTCGTCCCGCCAGTTCCTTCCGGAACTGCGCTTCTATCCCTGCCTGCTTCGGGGGGAGAAACGCGCCGACCGGGTTGTACACGAGGTTCAACGTCAGTCCGGTTCCTTCCTTGCCGTAACCGAGGTCGTTTAATAGCCGCAGGGCCTCTACCGACTTGTGAAAAATTCCCTCGCCGCGTTGGGCGTCCGTCTGAGACGCTTGATAGGAAGGCAGCGACGCAATGACCTCCACCCGGTGCTGAGCCAGGAACTCGCCGAGGTTGGCCTGGGAAGGGAGGAGGAGCACGGACAGGTTGCATCGATCCAGCACATGGCGGCCTAACGAGCGAGCCTGCTCGACCAGCCACCGAAAGTGAGGATTCAATTCAGGAGCGCCGCCCGTAATGTCCAGGGTGGGGATGTCGGTGCAAGCAAGGGCTTGCAGACAGAGGTCCATCGTGTCTTTCGACATGACTTCCGTTCGATCCGGACCGGCATCCACGTGGCAATGTCGGCAGGTCTGGTTGCAAAGCTTTCCGACATTCAGTTGGAGCGTCGTGATACCGGTTGCCTCCAGAGGAAAGAGCCCGGCGTGACCGAGCGCGGTTTCGAAAGGCGGGCAGGCTGTCGTTTCTGCCAACAGACGCAGCTGTTCCGAAGGCGCCGCGAGCGGGTCCCGTCGAGCGAGCAGACTTAGACCCATCGAATCGATCCTTTCCTCGCCGCCGGTTTGGCGCTCAGCAACAATCGCCGGTGGAGCTGCAGCTCACCTCGGTGCCCTGTACACGTGTCGAAGCTCGGTTGTAGATCGTGAAGTGGGAACCATAGGCGTCTTGTGTCAGGACGCGCGTTGTTTTGGAACAGATTTCGAGCGGGACGCCCCGGTAGTACTGATGGTGATCGTCATCTTCCGCATGAATGATCGGACCGGTGAGCATCGCATAGTCTCCTTCCCACAGGCAGGGCATTGGCTCCGGAAGCACGGCGCACCACCGGGGATCTGTGCTATCGATGAAGGTGGCCGTGGAGGCAATGATGAACAGGGACTGAAGCGGGACACTTTGAAGGAGTTGCGTGGTACGTGGATCGATCGATTGCGGCACGCCCCGTCGATATTGCTGGCCGAGTTCATCCGTCACCGCGGAGAAGGGACCTCGCAGGGTGGCATAGAAAGGAGCCGCATGGTCGGTGAGGGGGCCGAATTTGTAGCCGGTGAGGGTGACCGATAAAAAATGAATGCCATCGATTGTTTGCCAGGGCGTGGATTTGATCTGATGCACGGCCTGGAAACCGGCGTCCACTATGCCGCTGATGTAGTCCTGTGCCTGCAAGGCGCCGGACAGGCAGTCGCCCCACTTGGCCGAATCGTGAACGAGGTACTGTGGAACGACCTGATCGGACACGATATCCGAAATCGTAAAGCGCCCGCCTGGCTTTAAGACTCGAAACATGTCACGAAACACCTTCCGCTTATCGGGCGCTAGGTTGATCACACAATTGGAAATAATCAGGTCGACGCTCGCATCCTCGACGGGCAGGGCATCGGCCATGCCTTTTCGGAACTCCATGTTCGACGCCTCATAGCCCAGGTTTGCGGCGACAAGGGGGGCATTTCGGCTGGCGATTTCCAGCATCGTGTCGGTCATGTCGATTCCGATGACCTTGCCGGTCGGGCCCACGCGGCGAGCCGCTTCGAAACAATCGATGCCGCCGCCGGACCCAATGTCCAGCACGGTTTCGCCAGGTTGAACGGTATTGAGTCCGGCTGGGGTGCCGCACCCATAGGAAATGGTCAGGACTTCCTCTGGGACAAAGGACTTGAGGTCAGTAAAGTCATAGCCGGTCGGACAGCACATCTGTTCGCCCGTCGCTGCGGCCCGGGCATAGCGGTCGCTGACTTTCTGCTCAATGTCGTCGATAGCCATACGCTCCTTGCCGTCAAAGGGAGAATGCAACCGAATTGATCTATCAAGAGAATAGGCGGTAGGTCAACAACCACGGGAGGCAGGAGGGCCGAGCGAGAAGGCAGGGCCACCGGTCCGGCTGGGAACGTTGAACTTATGCAGCGAAGTCACGAGGACCCCCACCAGGGCATTAAAATACTGCGGCTCACGGTCATGCCGGGGGGGCGTGCTGTTCATCTCTCGACCGGTGTACGTGCAGGGACCGCCTGAGGCTTGGCAAATCCGATCGATGATCATGGAGTTCAAGCTCGGTATATTCCTATTCGCAAACCGGCTACTGATGCGGATCGGCCCAAGCGACGGAGTCGTTTGCCAACCCAGATGGCTGTCCCGCCGCCAAGCTGGTCGTAGAGCGACTTTCCAGGTGGCGACGCGGGGTTGCCGGGAAAGGATCCAGTCCGCATATCGTCGTCCCCGCTGTCCCCGCCGAGGCGGCCCACAGGGATCTTGACAGGAACTGTGTCAAGAACGGACACTAGCGCTCCTTGGCCGGTGGGGCGTGATGCGCTGGCCATCGGGTCCGATAACCCTAAGAGGGTTGCCATGGATCAACGCCGTTCCGCTCCTTCTCCCGTCATACTGACATGCTTTTCCGGACCAGATCAGGGCAAGCGCCTCGCCTTCAAAGACACCCAGTCCACGTTGGGCCGCTCAGTGCAATGCGATCTCCTCAGTGATGATCAGGATGTCGCTGACCGGCATGTCCTCTTCCAATTGCAAGGTGAAAAGCCGCTCTGCCAGTCGATTGGGAATGCGCCCCTCTTCGTAGACGGGCAACGCGCGCAAGAGATCGGCATTCTGCCGGGGCAGCAGCTGCGTATCGGCCGCTCGTTGTGGCACCTAGGCGCAGCCGCGACGGCCTCACCGGCCGAAGGATGGTTCGAGGATATTACGGGCCGCATCAGTTCGGTTGCAGGAGTGGAAAAGATTCAGGGGTTTGACGCGCGGGAGATGTTCTCCGAAGTCTTTCGTTCGCGGTCGGACGAACATGTGGAGGAACATTTCACCGTCGGCACTCCTTCCACCACGCCGCCCCTGTCGGCTGTCGACACCACCTGGCCCAAACCCTGGGTGTTCTTCAAAACTTTTACGTTTTCTGTGCTGGTCTATGTGTGTTTCGTGTTTGCCGTCGAGGAATTTCACAACCCGAAACTCCTACCGGGTCTGATCATGACCGGCACCTTCCTGATTCCCGTGTCTCTACTGATCTTCTTTTTTGAAATGAATGTGCTGCGGAATGTGTCGCTGTATCAGGTCGTGAAACTCGTCATGCTCGGGGGAATCATGTCGCTGATTCTCTCGCTCTTTCTCTTTCAGTGGACGGACCTCGGAACCTGGCTGGGCGCCATGAGCGCGGGAATCGTGGAAGAGGTCGGCAAGGCGGCGGCGTTGTTGCTGGTCATCAACAAAACGAAATACCGCTGGACCTTGAATGGGTTGCTGTTCGGCGCTGCTGTGGGGACCGGCTTCTCGGCCTTTGAATCGGCTGGATATGCGCTATTGACCGGCCTGAGTTACGGGCAGGAGGCCATGCTGCAGGTCATTACGCTAAGAGGCCTGCTCAGTATGCTGGGGCTCCACGTGGTGTGGACCTCGATGGTCGGGGCGGCGCTGTGGCGAGCGCGAGGCGATCGGACATTCAGCCTCGAGATTCTTAAAGACCCCCAATTTGTTCGGATCTTCCTGCTCGCCATGTCGCTTCACATGGCCTGGAACGCCCCCTTCAACCTGCCCTTCTATTTTAAGTATGTCATTTTGGGTTTCGTCGCCTGGGTCGTTAATCTCGCACTGATTCAAGCCGGACTGAGGGAAGTGCGTGTGGCTCAGGATGTGATGAAGGCGTCGCAGGCTGCCTGAGCGGGCGCTCAAGGCAGCACGACCAGTTACCGCGGATCTCTCACCCACGCACGCCACCACCACCATCCATAGGCCACGACGTTTACACCTATCACCATCATCCCTAAGATCAGTTGAATATCGCGAGTCAGTCTCGCCGGATACAGCCACGGCAGGAGATAGCGCTCGATAAAGTCGGCGTCGTAGGTCGCGGAGCCGGCCAACTCTCTCAGCCTATTTTCTAACGGCGTAAGCGGACAGATCCATCCAGTGAATTCCACGATGGCGCCCCAGGCCGCGGCCGGCAGGTGCAGCCAAACGAGTCGTGGCCATTTCAAGAGCAGTAGACCACCCGCCACCGCGAACAACACGAAGACCAGGTGGAGCAGCAGCACAAGATCGGCAAGGAAGCCGTACCACATGGCCGCCAGTGTGCAGAGAGTGGGTTCATGAATGCAATGAAAGCGGGAAGAATCAGAATAGGCGAGGCGGGGCTTCCCGGTCGGCCGGTAGGGGATAGAGCAGACGTTCGCCCTGCAGAACGGCAAAGGCTGTGAGGCGATGTGTCTGTACCTGGCCTGGTCCCAGAATATGCCACACGTCCCAGCCGCTCGTCAGGAGTCTGTCGGCGATCAGCGACCGATGGCAGCGCCAAGGGACGGCCTCCGCGCACATAACGACCGTTCGCGATCGAGTGGCCTCCGCCATCAAGGTTTCCAGAGCCTGCTGAAATTCTTCGGTCTGCATATAGTCCGCATACCCTCGAAAGCTGGCGTTCTTCCACCCCTTGTTGGGGGAGTCCGGGCTCGCCACCCGTCGGCCTCCCAAGTTCGGCATGTGTCGGTATGTCAGTCCGGCTTGGGTGAGACTCTCCGCCAGCGCGTCGGAGTGGAAATGCGGGTAGCGTCGCGATCCCGGATACCGCCGAACGTCGACGAGCCCCGCGATCCCCTGCGCGCTCAGCAGCGCAAGAAACTCTTCGTTTGTTCGGGTCGAATGGCCAATGGTCCAGAGGGTCGGCGCGGTCGTAAGTGGTGGAAGGTTCATGTTGCGATCCTACGATAGCAACGCTGTTGGTCTCGCAATCACGGACAAGTCTCCATAGCTGCCGGTGTCCCCGCAGAGTGTGGCGAACGGGAGTAGAAGTTGGGCGCTGGGAGGGACCGCAGCATTACGCGCCCAGGCCGCCAGATCTTGAGGATCCTCAAGTATATCCAGCGGTACTTCGTAATATCGCGCAAGAATACGCCGCGGGCTGGGACGGAACGGTTGCATGCCGCGTGAGCGATAAAATGGTTGCGTCAGGTCATGAGTTTTGAAAAAGAGTCGCCCTCTATGGATAATAGCGAAAAATCTCCCTTGAAAGTAAAGGCCGTAACCGCCGAACATGGCCCTGCCGGTGAGGTCCGGCATCGCGCTGAGCTGATCCAACACAAAATCTTTGAAACTGTCACTGCGCCTGCGCCGAGGTGGCCCCATCAGATTCCTGCCGTACAAGCCGATCAGACGAACATCGTTCCTTCGCAGTCGACAGTCCGATGTGGACGGCTGACTAGACCATTAGGAATGCGCGATCTCTACAACCTTCGCCCGGGGCGCACGCTCCGCTGCCGGCAGAAGGTCACGCCGGCCTCATTACTTGCGGCGCACTGTGCAACATTGCGCAGATCATTTCAATGCCTGCAGAGACTCGCGTAGTTCCCGCACCTCCGTAGCAAAGAGTTCCAGATGCTGGCTGCGTTGGGGTTGATCGTCTTTAAACTTCCAGACTCGCTTGAAAATTGCCCGCAACTCTTTGTTGTGCGTCACGGCTAGCGCATAGGCCGGCGTCTCGCGTTTGTCCTTGTCGACGCAGCAAATGGTGTTGTCGAAAGCATGCCACTGGTTATGCAAGTCATTGAAGGCTTGATCGTCCCCCCGTCCGTTTTGACCGGCTTTCGCGGTCGTCTCCATCATATTGGTCAGATTGATCAGGGTCTCGATGGTGTCGGCGCCCTTGGCCTTTTCGGTAAATTCCTTCGCATGCGGATAGAAAAGATAGCTGCAGCCGCTGGTGGTGAGTATCACCAGCCCGATCACACCAGCCAGTAGAACCTGTCGCATAGAAGCCTCCTTTGTTAGGGTTCTCGACCCTCGTAAATCAGCTTGGTCGATTGAGCCGGTTAATTCAACCGGTATTTGCTGAGTCCGTGCTCGTAGGTCCACGTAGGTTCATGTGTAAGGACGGCCTGGGCTTGTTCGCGCAGGTATGAGCCGGTACAGTGAATCATGGACCTGGCACAATTGGTGAGGGCGGTGGAACTCGTTCGCGCCACCGCCAAGAAAACCGAGAAGGTGCATCGACTCGCAGAGCTTCTGCGCCACACCCATGGCTATGAGACACAGCTGGCGGCGCTGTACCTTTGCGGCTCGTTGCCGCAGGGAAAAATCGGTGTCGGATGGGCGGTGCTGCAGAAAGCCATGGCCGAAGGTCCGGCGATCGGTGAGCGGTTGTCACTGTCGGATGTCGACAGTGAATTGACCGGGGTGGCAGCCGAGCGGGGGCCTGGCTCGAACGAAAGGAGGACGGCCCGACTCGGCCGTCTGTTTGTCCGCGCCACCACAGACGAACGGCAGTTCCTGGCTCGGCTGGTGGTTGGGGAGATCCGCCAAGGCGCCTTGGAGGGCCTGCTGCTCGATGCCGTCGCGAAAGCTTCTGGCCGGGCCGCGAGAGCCATCCGACAAGCCTTTATGTTCTCCGGCAACATCGGAGAGGTCGCGCGGGTGGCGTTAGAAGAAGGGCCCGAAGGTCTGACTCGTTTTTCGTTGCGTCTTTTCCAGCCGGTCTCGCCCATGCTCGCGGGCAGCACGGAAAATGTCGAAGATGCGTTAGCGCGACTGGATGGGGCGGCCCTGGAATACAAACTTGACGGCGCGCGTATTCAAGTCCACAAGGGCGGCGATGAGGTCCGCATCTTCACGCGGCAATTGCAGGATGTCACCGGGCGGATGCCTGATCTCATTGAATGGGCGCGGAGCTTGCCGGTGCGGGATGCTGTGCTGGACGGAGAGGCCTTGGCGCTCCGGCCCGATGGCCGTCCGCATCCATTTCAGGTGACGATGCGTCGCCTGGGAAGAAGCAAGAACATTGAGGAATTAACAGCAGACATTCCACTCACGCCGTTCATGTTCGATGCGCTCTATTTAGACGGGAATGTGCTGGTAGATAGGCCATATCACGAGCGAAACGCCCAGCTCATTGAAACGGTGTCCGCTGCCGCCGTGCCTCGGCTGCTCACGAAGCAGGCTGAAGACGCCCGACAGTTTTTCCAACGAGCCTTGGCGGCAGGGCATGAAGGGATTATGGTGAAGTCGTTATCGGCACCCTATGTGGCCGGACAACGCGGCGCACAGTGGTTGAAGCTGAAGCAGGCCGCCACGCTTGACCTTGTCATCCTGGCGGCAGAATGGGGAAGCGGTCGTCGAACCGGATGGCTCTCCAATCTGCACCTGGGCGCGAGAGACAGTGAAACCGGGCAACTCGTCATGCTGGGCAAGACCTTCAAGGGATTGACCGATGACATGCTTCGCCGGCAGACCGAGACACTCCTTGCGCTCGAAACTCACCGCGATGAACACGTCGTGTATGTCCGCCCCGCACTGGTCGCCGAAATTGCGTTTAGCGACATACAGGAATCGCCGCGTTATCCCGGTGGCCTCGCCCTGCGATTCGCCCGGGTGAAGAGGTATCGTCCGGATAAGTCAGTTGGGCAGGCAGATACTATTCAAACTGTGAGAGGTATGTTTACCCGACAGCGAGCCTGACGCAGGCTCGACGCTCTCAGAAAAACTAGGGGTTTATCTAGTGGGGAGCCCATCGATGGTGAAGCTACATTCAATCTGGCAGCTCACAGTTCACCACTATTCGGAGGATGGTATGCGTATATTTGTGACGGCAGCAATGGTTGGCATTTGCATGGTAGCGGGTTTCACCCTCTCTGCAGGGGCCAGCGAAACGAAGGCCAAGATGGAAAAGGCCAAAGGCGAGATGAAGGCCGATACCGAGGAGATGAAGGGCGAAGTGAAGGGCATGAAAGAGGAGATGAAGGGCAATGATACCAGCGCTGCTATGGAGCGGGCGAAAGGAAATGTGAAGGGGACCACCGAACGAGCCAAGGGAAAAATCAACGAAACGACAGAGAAGATAAAAGACTAGCGTGATTGACGATCCGTCCCGTCGCTGAATTGCCGGCGGGGTGGATCTGCTCAGCGCTCAGGCTTGCGGGCCGCGACGACTCGAGCCGCGATGGGTAATACGATACGATCATGGCGGCGGAACCCATTTACCGCGGTGATAATTCCTCGTTCCGCCTCCGATTTCTGCTGTGGCGTCAGTGTCGCGAATAGGTTTTGAAACGGCGCCGCAATATCCATCAAACTGCTAAAGAACTCCTCCGCTGTGGTATAGGTTACGTCGGCGAGAAACTCTTCTTCGCTCAACCGGGCTAGCCCGGCTCCTTTCAACATTCCTGTCAATTCCCCTGATTTTGCCAGCCGGAACACTCCTGGCGCTTCCGGGTCCGGCGTCGGCAGCGTCACGATGCTCTTGATGACGTCCATCGGGATTCGCATGAACGGATTTGTGTCCGGTGATGACCAGACGGCCGCTGCCATATACCCTCCCGGCTTCAGCACACGTGCCATGTCCTTGAGGGCTTTCGGAATCTCCGGCAGAAACATCAAGCAGAATCGGCTGATCACCGCATCGAACGATTCCCCGTCAAAGGGAAGGGCGGTCGCGTCCCCCGTTCGAAAGGTGACATGTTTCATTCCAAGGGCCTGGGCCTTGCGTGTGGCGACGGCCAGCATAGATTCGGCAAGGTCGATTCCCACCACTGAGCCGTCCGATCCCACGACCTCGCCGGCAAGCAAGGCTGGATACCCAGTACCGGATCCCACATCCAGAACCTGCATGCCGGGTCGCAATCGCGCATCCGCCGCGAGCCTGTGATTGATGAAGGTCATATTACGGCTGAAATACTGGTCCCATTTATCCCAGCCTCCCGCGACGCGGTTCCAATCTTTGCGCTGGGCCTCAATCACCTCTGCCGGCATTGGCGTTGGCATCAAGAATCTCCTTGTCGGCCATGGATCCAGCGAACATGCGCTACCTCACCCGTTCGAAGGTAAATATTTTGGGTACGTCTTTTCCCGCTTTGCTCAGCATCCACGTTTGAGTGAAATGGTCGTGATCCTTCACGTCGATCGACAGCTGATGCATGTGAACGTCAGTCGGGTTTTTGAGATTGGTCGCATCCACGAAGGCAAAATTGATGGACTTATCGCCCTCTTTCACTCCACCCGCGCGCATGCGGGGCTGATTGTTGAGAGAGCAGTAATGCGTCAGCATCAGTTGGTCGCCGTCGCTATAGTACATGGTGGTCATGGGCGGACTGTCGGGCGGCGTGAGAGTTTCAGTCAGGTTGGTGCCCCCCGAGCTGAGTGCATAGGTAGTCTTGTAGGCCTTTCCGTCGGCATCGGTGCCCTTCCATTCTCCGACAAGAAACTTCAGGGGAGCCAGACTGGTATCGGGGGCATCGGCTGCGTGAGATGAGATCGATAAACAGAGAAGCAGGAGAACGTAGAGAGTGCGGGACATTCCTCGCGGCATGCAAACCCTCCATCATGATGCGGGACGAAGCAATGAAAAGCCAGTCAAGCATGTCTCTCCGGTCGAGATCAAGCCCTTTTCGGCTGCGGTCGCATGAACGAGTCAGTCGAATACGCGTGCTGGATCCACCGGTACGGCTGTCTCAGGAGCCTTGCAGGAAATGCTGTAAGGTTCGGCTGTCTCCTCCGTCTGTATGAGCGTATGGGCCGATAGTTACCACAGGCAGGTGTCCGAGGACGCAGACCGAATCCACTCAGATCGCCCTGCAACGCTCGAACGACCTTCGTTCCAGATACGCTCTTGATGAAGAAAGGGAGATCGTTGATAACGTGATGATGTAAGGACCATCCTGATGAAACGAAAAAATGTTGTGCGGCTGGGGGTCATCATCGTGACGGCGGTGATCGCCGTCACGATGGCCGCCTGCAGCCAGTTTGAGCCGCGTGACAAACGATTTTATTATCGGGCGCTGTGGAACTTCGCGCTGCGGGAAGACCTCGCCGAACTCGACAGCGAGTTCAACGGCGTCGACTTCGGACATTCCAATCTGTACGAGCATCTTTTGCTCACCGGCGGCAGAGACGTCCCGGCTATTGAGGACACAGCCCGCAAGCAAACGCTGGCCTTTATCGCCACCAAGCCACGCCTCAATCCTAGTGAGGAGGCCATCGCTCCCACCTATATGAAGCTGGCCTGGCGCGCCCAGAATACGTTCGACGAAGCGCACGCGCTACACCGCGCCACCTATGACATCATGGTCTCAGACGAACCGGACAAAGATCGTGCGATTCAAAACGTGCTGAACTATTACCGTGAGAGCGCCTACGCCATTACGACGAAGCGGCTGGATCACCATCGACTGGATCAGTTTCCCTACTCCAAGGCGTTTAGGAAACGATTTCCTCTGTTCAATGCCACCATCTGGTCGTATCACTACTTGCAAGTGGCCGTGTACGATCCCTTGCAGGCGGCGTCTGATCTAGCGGCAAAGACCCAGGCCGTGCGGCCTATTCTCACCACTTACCACCGATACCTGGCCGATCCGCCCGTGCAGTGGACGTTCATGCCGCTGACGGCGGAATTGAGCCCCAGGTTCGCGGCGCGCTATCCGGAGCTTGCGAATATTTTCGACAACCTTCACATGCTGCATGACAACATCAGCGATATTCTGACGAGTGAACTCGTGCCTACGTGGGAAGAAAAGCGCACCGAAATCTACCGCCTCGTGAATACCTATTACTTCGCCGGCGCGGATGCGACAAATCCGATGATCGTCGAAACTCAGGCAGATCAGGAGCATCAGCATTGAGCAAACCGGATAGGCGGACGATTTGCGGCCTGTTTTTCGCACTGCTGGCCCTGTCGCCGCTGTCGGGTCTGGCTTTAGACCATGACAATCTCGATCCCAACCGTCCGATCGGCATGGAGGACGCCTATGCCATTCCCAAGGGCGAAATCGGCATGGAAGGCGGCGTGCGATTTAACGATCGCCGGGAAGGGCGCACGCGCGTCACGTTCCAGCCGCAAATCATCTATGGCGCATTTGAGAACACCCAGATTGAAATCCAAGGCGATTTGTTTACCGACCCCCAATCCCTGGTCGGCGCGAACAAATCCGGAGACCTGCACCTGGGTGTCCTGTACAATTTCAACACCGAGACGTTGAATATTCCGGCCATGGCCGTGCGGGTGGAGGCCGATCTGCCGACAGGCGTGAACTCGAAAGGCGTGGATACGCAACTTACCGGCATCCTCACGCGTTCGTTCGGGCGGCTCCGTGCCCATCTCAACCTAGGCTACAGCCTTCTCGGCTCTCCGCAAGGTCAAGAGAGGTCGGGCGCCTATCGCGCCGTCGCCGCAGTCAGTTATCCGCTCGGCTATCCCACTAGTTTTCGCGACACGCTGATCGCCAGTATCTATAGCCGCCAGTCGGATCTTCGTGGGCAGCGGAATCACACCGGTGTGGAAATAGGTCTGCGCCACCAACTCACCTCGCGTGTGGTGTTAGACGGCGGCCTCGGCACCGAGTTCCTCGGGCCGTCTGATCGGGCAGCGCTCCTTGGAACAGTAGGAGTGTCAGTAGGGTTTTGAGAATCGCAATCTGCGAAGGGTGAGTCAGCGGCCGTGGCCGCCATGGCTACCGCCGCTCCCACCATGGGAATGTCCCACTCCGCTGGAATGGGTGTGTCCGCCGAAATATTGCGGGCTCACAGATGCGCTCGGGTGCGTGGTAGGAGAGGGTGAGGTGTGGATGTTGGGGGGGCTAGGGCGCCAGAAATGTGAGGGATGGAGCTGATAGGTGGTGGATGAGGGGGCAGACTGGTGCATCACCGGCGGAATGGAGCGTGGAGTGGGGATGTTGACGATGTCGCCAACCTTTGCAGGCACGCCGGCGGGTGTCAGCAGCGGCGGTGACTGATGATTGTGCGCATGGGGCGGAGTAGGGACCAACAATGTGTGACGCGGCGGCAATGCGGAGGCTCCTCCTGTTGGGGGTGACATCCGGCCAGGCTGAGCCGCGATGTGTTGGTGTGCGAGCGGAAGATGACGGTGCCGGGGGTAGAGGCCTTGCGCCTGCAGCAGCAAGCCGTTCACTCCGCCCACGCCGATCGAGGGATAGGAGTAGAATCCCGGCGTAGCATAGACCACGCTTGTCCACGCTTGGGACACAAGACCGGTGGCTTGCAGTTCATTGAGCAGGTCCTCGCGCTCGCGGCTGAGCTGTTGCACCTCGCCAGGCGATGGGGCGGCGGCGAGGGCTCGGCTGGTGGCATCGAGCTGTTCCTGCAATCGATCCGTTTCGGCGCGGAGCGCCAGGAACTCTTGCTTGGCACTGTCGTTCTCGCGCAGCGCCGCAATGGCCTGCGCGACCTCATGCGGATCGATCTCGGCCGTGAGGTCGGCGCGAATCACCACGGCCCCGTCCTCCAGCCTGGGCGTAACCGACTGGTTCACGATCTTCACGATGCCTGCCGTGAAAGAGCGTATGTCATCCCGCGTCACATCCATGTTTCGGACTTCGGTCACGCTTTCCAAATAGGTCGCCACCTGTTCGAGCGCGTCTTTTTTCGCGGCCTCGACCGCCAAGCGCACGGCATCTGTCCGCGTGTCATGATCGCTCATGCGATGTTCCCCGCTGGCCGTGACGGTCCTGCTGTCGGCGGAGGGAGGGGATGGTGCAGTGGTGACAACAGGCCCAGCAGGGGGCGGCGCCTCGTCCTCACGCTGTGTGATCTGGTTGCGGTATTTGTCGGGGATGGAGTCAAACTCATTGGTGAAAGTTTGAACACCGGCGTCATTGATGTAGCTGTAGATGTGAGTGGACGCAAAGCTGAGCTGGGCAGTAATAGCTTGAGCGGTCAGCCAGATAAGGGAAAAAAGAACCGTGAATGTGGACGCCCTCTGAGAGAGATACATATGGTCCTCTCGTCTCTTCGCTCCGTCAGCATATCACAGGAGCGGATGGGAATTGGCGCAGGTGGACTTGGATAAGTTCAGTCGCAAGCCGGCATGTTTTGTCGCTCTTCAGCGGGAATGATCCAATGCCGTTACGATCGTGATTCAGCAAACTGGACCAACCCACGATTGGTCAGTCGACAGCGCCCCGGCGGCTATCTAACGCACCCCTTGGCAAGCCAAAGGCTTCTTCCTCGCATCAAGCGATCCAGTGTCTCCTTGTGAGAAGCGTTCCGAAATGCGCACAGTCAGTGGTCCAGCTTCCTCCGATTGAAGATGCCATATCGTGGCGACTGGTGGGTGATTCAAGAGTGACACACCTAGCTGCAAACTAACTCTCCGTCTCTCTGTATCGCTAGGGCCCTCCCTAGCTGCCAGAAAGCGAGCCCGGCCGTAGGATGGCACCTACTACACTCTAAACATTCAAGCTGACGTCGAGACCGCGCAGCAAACACTCACAAGAAGATCTATGGGAACGAGAGTTCCGACCTAAATGTGTAGTTCGACAATTGGGGATGAGAGACTTTTGATAGGAATTCATTCACACCGACTGACCTCAGTTTTCTTCATTTCCCGTGGATTTGTCCTCTTTTAGCGCGGCGTTCGGGCCGCGTGAGAGATGTGTTATTCGATTGAGACTTCTGACCCAACATGGATACCATCAGAACCGCACACCCGCTTCACCTTCCCCGCAAGAAATCGTATGTGACCGATGGCCCGGTGGAGTTCTCGATGCCCCTCGCCGTCCATCCATCGAAGTTCGCAGAGAGGGTAGACCGCACGGATGGGCTATTGGCCCTCTTGCTGGGAATTGTAGTCGGCGTCGCCTGCCTGGTCATCGCGGATACCATCCCCTCCTTCCTGCTGCAGTCGATAGACTTTTGGTTTGAGGCCGACACGCTCCGTGAAGTTTCAAACATGACCCGGGTCCACGCCAATCACTATCGGACATCGGTGCATCCCCTCTTCTCGTTGCTCACCTTCATCCCGGTGTATGCCGTCAGACACGGTCTGTCGATGAGCCCGGTACAAGCCGTGCTGCTGGTAACGAGTGTGATCGGCGGCCTGTGGTCCGGAACACTGTATGTCCTGCTTCGCCTCCTGGGCTGCCGCAAGCCGGATGCCTTCGTCTTCACTCTGCTCGGGGTCTGCAGCGCCTCGGCGCTCTTCTGGCTGCCGGTTCCCAATTCATTTTCGTGGGGCTCGCTCACAATCATGTTCGCGCTCGTGCTGCTCTTGCTTGCCGAGCAACGCACGTTCGGCGCCGCGGTGTATGTGGTGGCCAGCGCCCTCACGCTCAGCGTGACGGTTACCAACTGGATGGCCGGTTTATTGGTGACGCTGGTTCGGTGGCCCTGGAGGCAAGCTGCGCAGCTCTCTGTCAACGCCTTATGCTTGGTCGTGCTGCTGTGGGGGGTGCAGAAGGTCATCTTTCCCAGCGCAGAGTTTTTCATCGGCAGCCGAGGGGAGACGTCGTACATCAATCATCCGCAGGCAGGGACCGCAACTAACGTCGCCTCTTCGTTTGTGTTTCATAGCCTCATTGCGCCTGCCGTTCGGTTCATCAAGGACGACGCATACACCCAGATCAATGATGATTCGTTCCGCTTGTCTGAACGTCTGACATTCCAATTTTCAAGCCCGGGATCCGCAGGTCCGCTTGGCGTCATTGCCGTCGGCATATGGTCTGCGCTGCTCCTCAATGGATTGTGGCGATTGTTGACCCTGAGTGGTCACGTTCGGTTTCGGCTGGTGCTGGGGCTGTTGCTCGTTTCCGAACTCGCGCTGCACATGCTCTATGGGGAGGAAACGTTCACCTACAGTTTAAATTTTGTCCCTCTGCTCATCGCCGTTGCCGCGTTGGGTGCGCTCAGCCCAGGACGGCCGCTGGTGCTTGGTCTTGCCTCTCTCCTTGTCGTGTGCGCTGGCATTAATAACTGGCAGCAATTCAGGGGGGTGGTGGAGTCGGCCACGCAGTTCACACCGCAGCGCACGCTCATGACCAGCATGATGCGAAGCGATCCGGACCGGCTGTGGCCACGCTCAGTCGGCCATGTGCCTTTGGCCGTACCGGGAACTCCGGAGGGAGGCGCGGCCTACCACGAGCCCGGCGGGGACTTTAGTCCGCGTACCCCGAGTTTCGGCGTCTCGCTCTGGCTGTGCGATGACACTGGGCGTCCCGTGGTCAACAGTGAGACGGTGCCGCTCAGCGAAATCCAACAAAAATTTGCGCCGTCGACCCATCCGCAGGTCCCCAGCATCGCGACGCGGACACCGTACTATGACGCCACATGGTCACGGCTGGATGCCACACGTTGGGAGCTTCGGTTCAAGAATTACACGACGCATGTCCCCGCGATTCTCATCCGAAGCGTGGGTCCGGCGGGCGGCCCCGTGACCTCGCTGATCTGGAATGGCGCACAGGTGGCGGTGAACCACCGGTGGGCCGTGAGCGCAACGCCTTCTCCTGGCCTCGTTGTGTTGGGGGATGAAAATGCGGCGGAATGGATGACCGAACAGGTACCAGGCACCTCGTGGAGTGGCGAGTCGGGCTGGGGATACGCGCGTCTGACGTTTAGGGAGACATCGGCGAAGGTCGGCGACGAGATACGCGTGGTGTTGAGCGATCTCCAGCCTCAATTCGAAATGAAAGAATATTTCCCCAAGGCGCCGGAGCGAGCGCGCATGACGCTGCCCGACCCGCGCTTTCAGGCTTCTATGGATGCGCAGATCACTCACCTCATGATGAGTTTGGTCGATAATGAAACCAGACCCGGCGATCCGGTCCTTTTCTATCGCGCCTGGCACCGGCCGGGCGCGTACATTACGACCGGGCTTGCGCGCGCCGGAGATCCCCACATCAGCCGGGTGCTGTCCACATTCCTTGCGACGCATGACTTCGGCGGCGGGTCCGGCGCGGAAGCCGATGCGCCAGGACTTGCGATTTGGGCGCTCACGGAGTCGGCCACCTACATCGCTGACCCTGTGCATGATGATTGGATCTGGCCGCATATCCTTCGGAAAACAGAATGGATTGAGCGCATGCTCACGGCCCGCGCTCCTGTTCCGGAGCCGTTTTCCAAACCTTCGCCACAAAACCTCAACCACGGGCGGCAGACCAGGACTGCTGTGCTGGCTCAGCCTACTCGTGACGGCCTGATCGTCGGACGAGTTGGACAGGAATGGCCGCTACTCTACGTGAATGCCATCAGTTACCGTGGCCTGCTCGCCGCGGCTGACTTTGCCGACCGACTCGGCAAGCGCCAGCATGCGGTGCGTTGGCGGACTCAGGCGCAGGCATTGAGAAAAAGCTGGGAACGACAGGCTCTGCCTGGCGCTCCTGACGCGCCCGTCTCATCCGCGTCTGTGTCGTCCGTCGTCCCTACCGCGTCCAGCCGCAATCAATTGGGACAACCGTTGCCCACGTATCGGCCGCCGGCCGACAATCGGGGTCCTGCGGGCGAATTGGCCCGCAGCCATCTGGCCTTACGGTCGGGGCAGCCACAAGCCGTGTGGGCCACGCTTCACCAACTCTGGAATCATCAGGCCTCACCAGGCCTCTATACCTGGGATGCCCCGCGACCTCCGATAGAGGACGTCGTCGATGGATGGCAATTCGCGAGAGGATGGCACAATGAGTCGGTCATCTCGCCGGACTATGAGACAGCGGCTCTATTGTTGCAGTTGCAGCAAGACATGCTGGCCTATGTCGATGAGGCGGCGGCAGAACCCACGGTCGTGATTGGCGCTGGAGTCATCCCGTCCTGGCTCTCGCAACCGATGGTGGTGTCTGGCCTTGCGCTTCCCGGTGGTTCCGTTGATTGGCAATGGAATGGGCATGCGATGCGTGTCACTCTGCGCGGTCCATCTCGCCTGATTCGATTGGGCGCAGCCTTTCCCTCCGGCACCGAGTTCACCGTCGTACAGGGCTCACCGACTAGCTGAGTCAGGCCCATCCACACCGCATGAACTGCCCACAGGGCCTTCTTGATTGAATATTCTGGCCCTGGCTTGGCTCACGCTGACGGTTCGAAAGGCGCCCAGAATCGCCCCTCCTGTTTGTGCCATCGCCTCGTAAATTCCGGCCGACCTTCTTGACCTATTATCATCTACAGCTTGACGCACTTTACTCTACAATAAGATAATGCGCCGGTCTCAGGGGGCCGGGCATGGGACGAGTCAGTCGATATGCATGCAGTACCCTTGCGCTGTGTGGCGTCTTCCTGAGCGTCGCCTGCAGCGAGCCATCCAGTGATGCCTATTGCGACGCCAGTGCCCGCGACAATCAGCAGTCCCTCCAATTCCTCAACCAGGTACTCGAACGAAAGCGCAATAACACCGGGGTCTATCTCGCGCGGGCTCGGTGTCAGTATTTCCTCGGCTCCTATGCTCAAGCCGTGCAGGATGCAAGCGAAGTCATCAGCCGATTACCGAATCAGGCGGAGGCGCACCTCATCCGCGCCAAGGCCGGCAAAATGCTCGGCCAGATTCCCCAGGCGTTGAACGATTATACGGCGGCGATCCGCCTGCACCCCACGGCCGATGCCTACTATGGTCGCGGTTTGACTTACCTACGGGAATTTCAGGACAAGGATCGGGAAGCGCTCGAAGATTTCACCGCCGCCATCCGTCTCGATGCCAACCATGTCGGCGCTTATAAATCCCGCGCTGAGATTTACAGCCGTCACGATCAGTTTCAGAAGGCGCTCACGGATTCCGAGGTGGTGCTCAAACTCGATCCCGCCACGCCTCACGCCTACTGCAACGTCGGCTTTGCGCACTATGCGCTGGGTCACGACGGCGAAGGCCGCAACTTCCTCAATACCTGTTATCAGAAAGATCCTGAACCTCAAACGTGCGGGTACTACGAAACCGAAATCCGCAAAGTGCTCCTCGCGCGGCAGCCGAGATGGAACCGCGGCGGGGGGTATGCATCAGAGGCGCGTGAAAAGACGCCGCTCGATCGGGAACGCGAATACCAGCACAACTCGTATGAGAGTTTGAGGAATTCGGGATTTAATGATCGTGCGGAGGCCTGCCGGACGGATGGGTCGAAATGTTGAGAGGGGGGCGGCGTGATCCCGTTCCCTTGCTCCCGGAACGCGCGCCCTCAGAAGGGCCTCGTTCGACGCGCGCAGTTGGAAACGAGGTCACGCCACCCCTTGAGGAAAAGGGTAACAGGCCGCGCACCATAGCACTGTGCTCGGCCCATGCGCGCAGTGAAGCTTAGCTACTTCTTTCGGCAAGCAGGGTAAGGAAGTTAGGCTTTTCATCCAGCGAGATCAACGAATGCTTCGGTATTTACGGCAAGGTTGCTAGAGCATAAGACAAATGCGGGGCGCATTTTGTGGAAAGAGTTAGAGTTGAAAAGCCGGCGGGTATCGAGTTAGCGGATGTCTCAAGTCTTCCAGAAGGCAACAGGCCTGAATACTACGCTGCAAAACAATTTCTGGAAATTTTCAACCGAGATCGTCAAGTGCCGTATGAGATTGATCTGCTTCAGGATTGTCCCGACGTGGCTTGTACGCCAGCGCCATTCTATATTGAGGTCGCAACCGTTTTTGATACCCCGACTGATGCGTCCAAGCTACTTGGCAGAGGTGAGGGAGTCGGCGATCTTCGTGAAATTCATGCAGCAATTCGACAAGTAAAGGGCATTCTAAGAGACAAAGCTTCAAAGAGATATGGGGTCGTCAATTGTATTCTGGTGATTCGGCATGGAGTTCCTATTTTCACTGGTCGAGACTTTCGTCGCTTTGTGGATAAGTTTATTATTCCCAAAACTCACGGCTTCGACGAGATTTATCTCCTGACGTTTCTTGAAACGAATGGATTGCTCACAGTGGGAGGGGACCTTCTTCGTCTTTTCCCTACTTGAGAGGCAATGAAAAGGGAACAGCATTCTTCGGTGGAAGATCCCACATGGCCGATCCTCTCTAGAGATGTCGGCATGAATGAAATTTTTCAAAGTCTTTAATGCTGCCGGTCAGGGAGGAGAATTGATCGCTCCTGCCTCGATCTGTCATCTGCTATAAACAATATAACTAGACCGGGCTGGAGGCGCGAACCTCGGTTGACAGTAGCCCGTAGCAATCGGTAGGCTAAAAAACTGTGGGAGGGCTAACGATGGCACTTCTTCTCGCGTGTTACATCATCTTTTCTTCAGTGATTCCTGCATCAGCGTTAGAGGGTTCTCAAACCACCGCGGCCTTGGTCATCAAGGCCGATGTCTTGTACTGGGAAGAGGGGGAATTGATTGTCAAGGAATTCTCCGGCCACGAAGAGCGTCTGAAAGTGACCGCCGAAACAAAAATCGAGGGCGTGGTGGCCGGACGACTGAAAACCGGCGACAAAATCGTCGCCCAGATTACGGACGATCGGCGCGCGCTGGTCATCACCTTACAGGTTCCGGACGCGAAGTAGCGGCATCCCAGCCGTCCCGCGCTACATGCTGCGCTATCCGCATCGGCTGTTATGTATCTTCGCCGCCTATTTTCATTAGACTTCGGCTCCCATCGGACCGAGACTGAACTGCGGGTCACTCGAATGTTACTTGTAGGACGTTAAGAATAGCCGTCCAGCGCGGCCGCAGCGAGTGAAGGGTCGAGGCGTACCCGCTGGGTACGTTGAGGGCCTAAACGATCAGAGAACAAAGCTCGCGGGCTTTTGCAACATCCGTTTAGTCGAGTATCGAGAACGCGGCGACGAAGTACGGCCCCTTCGCAGCTTGCGCGCCTCTGATCCGCACCTCCGTGACATCATACACCCACCCGCCGACCAGCCAAGGATTGGGAGCCAGGTCTGACCAGTACCACCAGCTGCCATCCGTCTTTCTGAACCAGAATTGAATGGGCTCGGTTCCCGTGACTCTGATGATCGGCAAGTCGAAGACCCGTGGCTGGTGCGTCACTCGATCTTCCATCCAGATCTTAATCCAGTGATCCTTTCCATGCGCGCCGAGCGTCCTTGGCTCATGGATCCAATCGGCCGCCACACAGTCATCTCCCACGGGCCGTCCATATCCTGCTCCTGGTCCGTCACCGGGATCGACGAAGCAGGGCGTGAGCAGGCTCGGGCTCTCGAAGGTCAAATGGATGTGGCCGTAGGTCATGTCGTCCACATTGATGTAGTTGCTGAAGCAGCGATGACGGTAGGTCCAGCAGGCCTGGTGTGTGGACGGATCGCAGACCTCCAGGTCTCCGGATGCATTGATGCCGGTGGAGACGCCAAAGTTGCCGCGAGCCTGCCCATAGATGTTGGTCAGGGCGAACGTATTATCGAAATCGACAAGACAGTCGCCGAGCCAATTGTGAGCCTCGGCAGGCGGAGCCGCTAGGAGCAGCCCGCTGAACGCCACCGTCAGGCACAGCGTCGCCAGTGTGCCGATTCGTTTCTGGTTCATGGTGTATTCCTTTCATGCTGTGATCTGAAAACCGCCTAATGGGCCGCCTGGTCCCGAGTCACGTGGTCACTTGATGACCGCGCCGGGCGCCGCTGCCTCCCGCAACCGTTGAAACGCCTGATTCCGCTCGACCTCCGGCAGAAGGAGGGCCGCATGGTGATATCGATCCACCAGGCGCTGCTTCTGCCGGAAGTTTGTGGCTTGTGTAATCTGTGTCAGTAGCCCCTCGAGGTCGACGCGCTCGGAGGGAATGTGCTGAGGCCGTGAGGACTCCGCCAACATGGCGCGCACTTCTTCGTCGCTCGCTTGACGAGGACCCTGCACGGTTTGTCCGGCTTCGCCGAGCGGCCCGCCCGGCACGAATTGGTGAGGCGGAGGAGGGACGCATCCAAATGAAACCATCATGCAGAGCAGGAGCCATCGCATTGGTCGCCCCGCGTGGCGGAGTTGAGGCCTATATGAACCAGCATGCATCATGACCTCCTGTTCATTCTGTTCTCGACTGACGCTGTCAGGCGCCTGTGTTCGTGTGGCGATTCCACCAATCGGGAAAAGCAAACTTTGCGCCATTCCTAAGTCCAGGATGTATCCGCGCGAAATAACAATCGCTTGGACGTCTGCTGGCAACATCACCTGGGGCATGATGCTGAGGCGGGTATCAGAGTAGATACAGACTACGTATCCCATTCGATACTGGTGAGTAAGCGGCGGAGTGTGAGGGATCGACAGTCAAATGGCAGATGGCATAGTCTAAGTGTCTTTCTGATAGCCGAGTGGGACAGAAGATGGGCTCCAAAAAACTCAGCGCGGGGATTGTGCTCTACCGACTGTGTCACGAGGAGATCGAAGTCTTTCTCGTTCATCCCGGTGGGCCGTTCTGGGTCAAGAAAGATGCGGGCGCCTGGTCGATTCCGAAGGGCGAGTATGAGACCGGAGAAGAGCCGCTCACGGTCGCCAAGCGAGAGTTTCAGGAGGAAACCGGCTTTCCAGTCAAAGGGACCTGTCATCCACTGACCGCGTTGAAACAACCGAGCGGAAAAGTGGTCTCGGCCTGGGCGGTAAAAGGGGACGTAGATGCCGCCGCCTTGACGAGTAATACCTTCACGCTGGAATGGCCTCCTAAGTCCGGCAGAACCCGGGAGTTCCCAGAGGTGGATCGCGGAGGCTGGTTCGATCTGTCGACGGCGCGAGCCAAAATACAGGCGGGCCAGCGGGGCTTTCTGGATCAGCTTGAGCAGTGGAGACAGGGCATGTGAGATGTCATCGATCAGATATCCACTCAGTTGACTCCATCGCAGCGGCTGAGTAGCTTGGTTGTTTCCCTAACATGCACGTCCTAAAAGGAGATGCCGACTATGCCGACTCAGAACCAGGCTGGAGGTCCCACGCCTGAATTATTTTTTCAGACGGCCAATGCCTATCAGCGCTCCCACGCACTCAAGGCAGCCATCGATTTGGATCTGTTCACCGCCATTGCGGAAGGCAAGGATACTGTCCCAGTCCTCGCCGAACGCTGTGGTGCGGCGGCGCGAGGGATCCGGATCCTGGCAGATTTTCTGACGATTCAGGGGCTCGTGACCAAAGAAAACAACTGCTACAGACTCACGCCGGATTCCGCACTCTTTTTGGATCGAAAATCTCCCGCTTATCTAGGGTCTGCGTTGGGCTTTCTCCATGCGCCTAAGTTTACGGAGGCATTTCAAAATCTTACCGATGCCGTCCGCAAGGGAGGCACCGTCTCAGGCGAGGCCGGAACCGTAGCCCCCGAACATCCTCTCTGGGTAGAGTTTGCCAAGTCCATGATTCCTCTGATGGCCAAACCGGCACAGGAGATCGCGCTGCTGGTGCAGCAGATTCGGCCGGCGGTGAAACAAGTCTTGGACATCGCGGCGGGGCATGGGCTCTTTGGAATCGAAATAGCAAAACGTTGTCCGACTGCGGAGATTGTGGCGCTCGATTGGCCCAATGTGCTCGCCGTGGCGCAGGGGTTTGCCCGTCAGGCCGCGGTGCAGGACCGCTACCGGGTGATCGCCGGTGACGCGTTTCAACAGGATTTGGGAAGCGGCTACGATCTGGTGCTGCTGACAAATTTCCTCCATCATTTCTCCTTGGCCGGCTGCGAAACGCTGCTCCGCAAGATCCACCGCTGCCTTGCGCCGGGCGGACGTGTGATCACGTTAGAGTTCGTGCCCAATGACGATCGAGTGTCGCCGCCCATGGTCGCTGAATTCAGCCTGATCATGTTGGCGACAACACCGGAAGGGGATGCCTACACGGTGAAGGAATACGAACAGGTTTTCCGAGCAGCGGGTTTTTCACGAACTGAACTACAAACCCTGCCAGGCTCCATGGAACAGGTGCTAGTCTCTTTCAAATAGCAAAGGGGGGGCGGCGGCGTCTTTATTGGGGAGACGCAAAATGCGTTGCGAGTTCGGCCCGGGTCGTGACACGTGTTCGCTTTGCGAGGCGTTTCAGGTCGTCGACCTTCGATCCAAAGGAACCGCTCGCGACGACTACCTCTCTTCGGTGGCGGGCGATTAACAGAGAATGCAGCTGAGTACGACTCTGTAGAGACGGGGCAATTCCAGAGATCGCTGCCTCAAATTCGACGGCATCCTTTTCGGTATCCCAGCTCGTAAGCCAGGCCATCTCACGCCCGTTCTTGCATTCAGCGGCAATCCATCGGTCCCCATCCCATCCATCCCATACCCTTTGTGTTACCGTTGAGTCGAGATCAAGAAGCCACAACGACAGCGTGAGTTCTCCATCGTATCTTGACAGAGCAGGCGGCACCCTTCCGTTTCGACCAGTCGTGCAAACTTGGACAGATCGATAACCTGAAAATCGCGTCTTCCCTGACTTTCGACGTGGAGGATCTGTTCCGTCGATGCGGGAGGTGACTCTAATCCTTCCTTCCCCTCGTGATAAGCAAATCGGTAACCATGTATTCGTCTCAACGGACCTTTCTTCATTTCTCGTGTGATGACTCTGATTCCGTTCTCGATCGATGCCGAGCCCGGAGTGTTTGGGGCGGCACTGAAGCCCACCAGGAATGATCAGATCAATGACATTCTGGAGTGGAGCGACGGACGATTACGTTGAGACATACGGGCGAGCGGTCAGAAGCATTTCCACCTCAGCTCGATCCTAAAACAACGGCCACGAAAGCAGTCGACAAATAGGGAGTCGTGTCACCCCTATCTTCTGGAGGCCTAATCCTTACGTCGTCGTTCCGGTTCTCGTGGCTTCGACAAACTGCTCGGTGGAATCGTCCAAGAGGCGGCCCTTGCGGCCTTGAGCGCGATGGATGTACAGCAGCTCGTGGTTGATGTCTCGGGAATGCGTGGGCGGAAGGGGCATCTGATAGGCGACTGGTTGGGCGTGATCGGCCATTTGGAGACGAGGGTCATACAGGCTGTTAAATTTCCAGAGCATCTTGACGAAATTGGTTTGACCACGCAGCAGATGTCCGGCAGCGATCCGTGCCGTCGACTTCAAGGCTCTCCATCCCAAATGTTTCTGATTTAAGATCTGCTGCGTCTTGACCAACTCAGCATAAAATTCCGGCAGGGACAGTGTCGTCGGCAGGACGGCATGCTGTATGTCATAGAGGCGGTAGTCTCTGGTTGTCGCACGTCTGGCTTCCGTATGCCAGGACTCCGTGCCGGGATAGGGCGTATTCACGCTGATGTTCACGATCTCAGGAATCTCCAGGCACCATTGGCGAACGATCTCGAACCGGCGTCTATCCCACCCCGGATCGGCGATCAAATTGATCGCGACCGTGATGCCGAGCGAGCGGGCAAATTCGAGCGCTTCAAAATTTTTTCCGATGGTGGTGCGTTTGCGATGGAGTGCGAGCCCTTCTTCATCGATGGCTTCGATTCCGATAAACATGTAGGCGAGGCCCAGCCGCTTCCATAAGTGAAACACTTCTTTGTTGCGAAGCAGGACATCGCCCCTCGTCTCTAAATAATACTGTTTCTTGATGCCGCGTCGAGCAATGGCTTCGCCGATCGCCATTCCCTGTTTGGCTTGAATAAAAGCGACGTCATCAACGATGAATATGCCCGGCTCTCGCACGGAGGCCAGATCCTCTACGATTTTTTCAGGGCTCGCCGCTCGATAACTTCGACCATAGAAGGTCCAGGCGCTGCAGAACGAGCAATCCCACGGGCAGCCGCGTGTAAATTCTATCGAAGCACAGGGATCGAGCACGCCGATGAAATATTTGCGTCGATGACGCAATAGATCTCGTGTCGGGTGAAAGTCATCCAAACTGGTGATCATCTTTGCCGGTGGGCCTTGGCCGTCTACTGTGACTGTGCCGGGAACGTACGCGAGCGCCGATCGATCCTCTTCAATGGCCATCAACAGCGGGCCGATGGCACCTTCCCCCTCGCCTTTCAAGACACAGTCGATGGCCCCGCCTGCATGTTCCAACAGGGCCTCTGCGACGAACGATGCGCTATGCCCCCCGACGAAGACCACGCTATTCGGCAGCTGTTGCTTGGTGAGTTTTGCCAGATCCACGATTTCGGGCACATTGGCCAAATAGTTACAGGAAAATCCGATCGCCTCCGGGCGGCGCTCGTGAAGGAGGGTGAGGAATTGTTCATGCGACTCCACTTGCAGATCAATCAGCATGACCTGATGACCGGCTTGACGAGCTGCGGCCGCGACGAGTTCGAGCCCCAGCGGCTCGAGTCGGAGATAAATCTTGGTGTACAACAACGGACTGGGATGGACGAGAAGCAGATTCATACAGCACCTCCGTCGTGGCTGTTAGGGATGGAAGTTTGTCTCCTAGGGAGAGCGCTCCCACCGCTATCAGGAAAGAGGAAATATGAAATTCGTTCCAGTATGAATCGGTAGAGGTGCGATGTCTAGCCTGCTCAGGTTAGCGCGGTGGCCGGCCGGTCTGCGCGCTGCCGACATTGCTCATGCAGCTCAATGTTTCGCAGGCGCACGGAAGGATGGATTTGTTCGATGGCTGGTCGTGGTATTGGCCCACCTGTCGGCCGGAGCCTACCTCTATCTCAATAAGAAAACTGTACTTGAGGAGCAGCAGGGCGAGGCGCGGCAGCCAGGGAAGAATTCCCACGCCCAGACAAATGGAGAGCGCCACGATAGACGTCACCAGGTCCTCATCCAATCCGGTTTCCGTCGCAAAGATCACGGCGGTGACGGCAGAGGGCATGGCGGCGACGAGCACCACCACGGCTCGTTCCATCCCGACGAGATTCAACAACCAGGCGACGGCAAGCCCGAGCAGCAACCCTCCGACCATACGTAACGTCACTCCCAGCAGGGCGAGCCACAGCGCACGGCGCAGCACGGAAACACTGATCGAGAGACCCAACACGAGACTAGCCAGCGGCGTAGTGGTGAGATGAAGAGGAACGAGTACCTCGTGCAGCCAAGCGGGAAGATGGTAACCGAAGGCGTTGAGGGTCAGACTGCCGCAGAGCGCCCACAGCGGTGGAGAAGAGAGCAAGCGCACCAGAACTGATTGTAGCGTTGAGGCGCCCGCGCCATGCCATACGGCAAGGCCGTAGATCAGCGTGAGAGTCAACGTGCTCTGACCAAGATCAAACAATATGGCCTGCGCCAGCCCCTGATCACCGAGCGTCGCGAGCACGACGGGATAGGCGAAGTACACCGAATTGATACAGGCGGTGCCCAGCGTAAATCCCCCTTGCGTGGCGCGGGGAAGTTCGAGCAGCCGGGAAAGTTGCCAGGAGCAGAGCAGCATCAAGAGGGTGACCAGACAGGCGGCCAGCGGGACTTTCCATGCCGTGGAGGCGAAAGTCATACCATCCAACGACACGAGAATGGTCGCGGGCAAGCTGATCGAAAACACCATCGACGCGAGTCGTTCCGCTTGAACTTTTCCAAGCAGGGCGAATGAGCGGAGCAAAGCGCCCATAAAAAAGATCGCGATAAAGGCCTGCAGCGTGGCGGACATGATCGGGAGAGTAGCAGAAATTCGCTTCCAGAAGGACCCGCTTCACTTGTCGGCGAACGCGCCAGAATTTTATGTGCGCTGGCCCAACGCGCCTGCTAGGATGGCCCATCCCATGAATCAACCTTCTGTATCCGCGGGACCGCGTCAAGCGGCGGTCTTCTTCATTCTCATCACGGTGGTCCTCGACATGTTGTCGTTCGGGATCATCATCCCCGTGCTGCCCCGGCTCGTCGAAGATTTTCTCGGCGGGGACACGGCGCAGGCGGCGGAGATCTACGGCCTCATGGGAACAGCGTGGGCCTTGATGCAGTTCATCTGTTCGCCGATTCAGGGCGCGCTCTCCGATCACTTCGGCCGACGACCGGTGGTGCTCCTCTCCAACCTTGGTCTCGGTCTCGATTTCATCTTGATGGCGTTGGCTCCGAATCTGACCTGGCTTTTTGCAGGTCGGGTCATTTCGGGAATCGCCTCGTCGAGTTTTAGTACGGCCGGCGCCTATATCGCCGACGTCACTCCGCCAGAGAACCGAGCCGGGGCATTCGGCATGATGGGGGCGGCCTTCGGGTTGGGATTTGTCCTGGGGCCCGCGGTGGGTGGGCTCTTGGGCGCCATCGATCCGCGTTGGCCATTCTGGGGCGCGGCAGCGACCAGTTTGCTCAATGCCTGTTACGGATTTTTCGTCCTCCCGGAATCGCTCGCGCTCGACAAGCGAGCCCCCTTTCGCTGGAGACGAGCCAATCCGGTCGGGTCACTTGTGCTGCTCCGTTCACATCACGAACTCTTTGGGCTCGCGACGGCGAACTTTCTGATGAACCTCGCGCATGTGGTGCTCCCGAGCGTGGCTGTCCTGTACTTAGGCTATCGCTATGGTTGGGGGCCATCCGCCGTCGGGTTCACACTGGCGGCCGTGGGCGTTTGTGCCATGATCGTTCAAGGCGCGTTGGTGAAGCCGATCACCGCGCGACTAGGCGAGCGACGCACCATGCTCACGGGGTTCTTCTGCGGGGCGGCGGGCTTTGCGATCTATGGCCTTGCCCCCACGCCGGCCCTCTATTGCCTGGGCATTCCGGTCATGGCGTTTTGGGGCCTGGCCGGACCATCGGCGCAAGTGTTTATGACGCGCCGCGTGAGTTCCGCCGAACAGGGACAATTGCAGGGCGCCATTGCGAGCCTGACCGGCATCGCCGGGTTGATCGGCCCGACTCTCTTCACACAAATATTCGCAGCCTTCATCGGGCCCCAAGCCGATTGGCATCTTCCCGGCGCGCCCTATCTGCTTTCGACGATATTCTTGCTGGTGGCGATGCTCGTCGCCGGGCGAGCGACGAGTGTCGCTCGTTAGCCGGGGGTGTGACAGTGTCTTGTCAGCGGGCGCCGTGTACGACGATTTCCCTGGTTCGATATATTGCCAGCGCGCGCATGCCCGCTTCTTCCGCCTCATGCTCCCGTTCAGTCTTTCGATAGAGGTCGGCCAGGAGCGACCAGGCTGCGGCCTCGACGTCCTGATCGCGCAAGGTTTGTGACAGCAACAGCGCGCGTCTTCCTAACGTAATGCCTTCGTTGAACTGCCCGTCGGCGCTATCGAGCTGCGCAAGCCTGAGTCGCAGCTTAGCTTCGAACAGCAACTGGTGTTCCGCCTCAGCCAGACGCAGGCCCTCGCCATAATCGGTGCGCGCATCGGACGTGTAATCCGAGAGCCAGTGGGCGTCACCCAACGAGAGGATGGCCATAAGCTCCTGCTCCACATCGTGGCGTGTCCGTGCGTCTTGTCTGGCCTGTTGCAGTGAAGCCAGCCCCATCTCGGTGTGTCCTTCGTCTACCTGCAGCAAGCCCAACTGCACCAGCGCCTCGTTCCACCCTCGCGAATCTTTCACGCGCCTGAAAAGCGTGATGGCTTGGTCGAGCGCATCATGGGCTTCATCGCGTTGTCCAAGTCGAGCCGCTATGCGGCCCTTAATCAGGAGTGCGCCGGCATGGGAGGCTTTATCTGGTGATCGAGCCAAGACGGGGAGCGCCTCTTCAAGCGCCTTGTAGGCCTCCTGCGGTTTGCCTTGGCGCTCATAGACCCGAGCCATCTTCACCAGCGCGATGGCGATGCCTCGCGGCTGTTGCTTCTCGCGAAATCTTGACAGGGCCAGTTGGTAATACGTCAGCGTTTCGGGAAAATGATGTTGATGGTCGTGTATCTCGCCGATGCGAAGTAATTCATGCCCCGAGAGCGTGCTGGGCGAAGAGTCATTCGGCTTTGCGGTCGAGGACGCGAGTGCCCAAGCCGGTTCCAGGCCGGACAAGAGGCAGAGGAGACAGGCACTCAAAAGCCATAGGTTCGTTGTGAAGGAGTGCGGAAACCAGGGGTCTGTAGGAAGCGCATAGTGGTTCGCTCTACCGCACGGGTTTGGGTTGCGCGGCTCAAGCAAAGACCTGTGCATGACATGCCGCATCGGGCAGCAGCATGCGCCCGCCGATCGGAGAGGTCAAGCGAGCAGACCTCTCCGCTTGCCTCGTCCCATCGAGAAGGGTAAGATCGGCCATACCGCCCGAACCCCACATAGAGGAGGTGTGATGTCTACGACACGCGCGACTCCCAAACGAGCCCGGATTTCCCTCGACCGCAGTATAGAACGTCTGCGCAAGCAACTCTCCGACTTGGCCACCTACTTAGGTAGAGGCCGTCCCAAGCGTGACCTGGAAGAGTTCGATCAGGAGACCGAAGACCTGCTTGCGGACGTGCTTGGAGACACGTCCGAACTGTTGGACGCCTATGAGTATGCCGAATTCGGCGAAGCGGCCGGCTTGGTGAACATGACGGACGAAGCGCCGGAGAACGCCGGTGTCGAGAGTCAGCGGCAACGGCTGCTGCAACGCAGCCGCGTGTTGGAGAGCTGTATTGCAGAATTGGAAGCTCGACGAGCCGCTGAGCCGAAACCAACTCAGGCCAGCCGGCAGGCGCTGATCGGTCCTCAGGTCGCCGAACACATGTCTGCCGATATCCGCAGCCTGTCGCAGGAGGCCAGTCTGCGTGAGGCAGGCCGGCTGATGGAGCAGCACAAGCTGGGGTCGCTGCTTCTGACGGACAATCACGCTTATGTGGGATTCATCACCGATGCCATCCTTGCGCGCGCCGTCGTTGCCAATGGGTTGAATGCCGATACCGCCGTCAAGGTCTGTATGCGCAAGCCGGTGGTGGCGATCGCCGGCGATCGGCCCATCATCGAGGCGGTGCGCATGATGAAGGACGAAGCGACCCGGCACCTGGCCGTGACGCAAGATGGCTCGATCATCGGGGTGATTTCGGTGTCCAATATTTTGCGGTACTACTCCGGAGTGGTCTAGCCGAATAGTGCGAATGTCACCATGAGATGCTCAAAGGGATGCTCAAAGAGGCCGTTCAGCAAGGCCGCATTGACCGAGGGACTGAAGCGTACCCGTTGGGGACGTTGATGGTCCGAGCGCTGCTAGAACGACGCTGGCGGGCTTTTTCAGCATTCCATACAAGAGGAGGTTGCCCATGGGTCCGACAAAAGCCATCGTTAAGGGACTGGCACTCTATGACGCCGTCAGCGATAAACTGATACAGGATGGATTTGCGAACCGTCAGGCGCTGGATGAACACGTGAAGCATCACTATATCGCCGTGCCCGTGCTCGACAACGCCGGCATAGCATGGCAGCTTGATGGGAGGCCGGTCTATTGTCTGCATGGCGTGCGATATGAGACGGTCGACAATCAGAAGGTCCATCTCGCCCGTTGCCCGGATTGCGGCGGCATGGGTATTCGCGCGGACGAACTCACGGTCGAATCGGATTGCATTCGATGCACCGCCTGCGGTCACGAATTCGATGCGCGGTTAGAGATGATGGAGACGTAGAAGAAGGGGCCTGCTAGGTCAAGTAGACACGGCGGTCTCACCATCTCGTCGGCGCGTGCAAACATGCCCTGTGTATTCATCGTGGTCGCGATCGGTCCAACGCGCTCAAGGTTCTGGAAGACCTAGGCCGAGCAAGAACCAAACGTCTTTGAAACAGCCTGCCACTGGGCATTCTTGTTGCTCGCCTCCTACGTGAGGAAACCAAGAAGAAGTACACAAGCCAGGCTTGTAACGAGGTATACTCCGTTTCCGGACGGAGAGGGCTGATCGTGCGCTTCCTTCAAGCAGAGATATAGTCCGTCAGGCGGTGAAATCGAAGAATTGGATGAGGGAGGCAGGCATGGCAGGGACAGCAGTTCGTCGACGGAAAGCTCCGGTGAAGCAGAAAAAAACGACGTCCGCGCGTCGAAGGACCAAGGCCGGATCCACCGGGCCATCCGGCGCGGTCATCGTACTGTCCGGGGCCACCGCGCTGCGCCGACAAAAGGCCGCCGAAGTGCTGGCTGCGGAGATGCAATTGGACCTGGCCAGCGTGGATCTGTCCGCGGTCGTCAGCAAACACATCGGTGAAACCGAGAAAAATTTGACCCGCGTCTTCGACATGGCCAACCGGCATGGATCGATCCTTTTCTTTGATGAAGCGGATGCGTTATTTGGGAAACGCACCCATGTCCACGATGCCCATGGCCGTTACGCGAATGCTGAGGCGCCCTATCTTCTGCAATGCATTGAGGATCACCAGGGACTCGTCATCCTGACGACCAATGGGAAGAGCCGCATCGAAGATGCCTTCTCGCCAGAAAAGCCGGTGATCGTGCTGGGAGGGACAGGGAAGAAAAAGTCCAAAGTAAAAAAAAGGTCGTCGAGAAGACTTGAGAGGCGATGAAGCGGTTGCTGCAGGGTCTCTCGTTGCGATGCAAACCGTCGCCGTCAGATACTATCCGAAAGAATCTGTCACATTTAGGGGACGTGAAACGAAAAGGTCAGGCCAATGGGGCTTCCAGGTTTCCTATGAACCTGTGGAGATGAGCGATATTTTCGAGGATCGGTCCAGTGATTTGATCGCAGCTTCCCGTTGTAATGCGGCACTCTTGTTGTCGTGATGTTCGGCGTACCGTATCGTGAAAGGCCCACGGTGTTTGGTGTATTTCGCCCCTTTGCCGGTCGTATGAGCTTTCATCCGACGCTCTAAATCATTCGTGATCCCCGTGTAGAGACTGCCGTCAGTGCATTCCAGGATATAAACGATCCAAGTCATATGGTGCGAGGCCGATGTTTCCTGGTGCGCTCTTGCGCGCTCACATTACTTTGTGTCGACGGGCTGGGGCGATGATAGCGTAAGCATGGCAGGGGAACAATGGTCTACGATGAGGATGGTAAGGGGGGCCTCTGGCATAAGCCATTCTGCTGCAGTCAGAAGTAAATGTCGCGCGCGCCCCTTTGATGTTCTCCCGCGGGGTCTGCTCACGCTCCGTTGTTGACAGGCCTGACCGAACCCACGTAGCGTATTTCTTTCATGTCTTGTAACGCATTGGTTGATCAGGAACTCCGCGCGGCAGAAGTGGCCTGGAAAGCCGGCAATGAGGGCAAGGCGAGGGTGTGCGCTCGGCGCGCGGTCGCCAGAGCCGCCGAATCGTGGCTGGTGCGCCTAGCCAAGCCACCTGGGCGGGGGGATGTCATGGACCAGCTTCGGCGGATTCTGCAGAACACAACCTTCCCTCTTTCCGTTCGGCAGGCGGCAGAACGACTGAGTACGGCCGTGACCAAACGGCAGGCCGAGCCGTTTACGGTCGATCCCATCAGTGACGCGAATATCGTCATTGCGCATCTGGCGAACGAGACGAGGCCCAAAGGCTTTCGTGAGGATTGACGTGGAGGGAATACTGTCATCAGAGTCCTTGCGATCGCCGGCAGAGCTTCAGAATCGGAGCATTGTGGTCATTCTGGTCATGGGCGTAGCCGGAGCGGGGAAAACGACGATCGGTCGTTGCTTGGCGGACGAATTAGGTTGGCAGTTCTCAGATGGGGATGACTTTCATCCGGCGGCAAATATCGAAAAGATGCGACAAGGGCAGGCGCTCACCGATGCCGATCGCCAGCCGTGGCTCGAGCGGATGCATTCCGCCATTGTCGATCGGATCACCAGAAATCAACCGGCGGTCCTGGCTTGCTCGATCTTAAAGGCGCGGTACCGAGAGATCATCGAGGCCGGTTGTAACCATCACATACGATTGGTCTATCTCAAGGGCACCATGAATGTCTTTCGTGAGCGCCTCGCTCATCGCGTCGAACACTTTATGCCACAGGAACTCTTGGCCAGCCAATTCGCTATCCTAGAGGAACCGGCCGATGCGCTCGTCGTCAATGCGGCGCTTCCGCCGCATGAAATCGTCCGGCAAATTCGCGACCAACTCGGGTTGTGAGTCCACGTCAAACACCCGAGACATTCAGAGAGGGTGCCCCTTTCCCTCTTCCCTCTAAAAGCTCGACCGAGGCAGCCGTTTCCAAGGCACACCGGCCACGTCCTCTTACGGTCATGGTCACTCCTTCACATAGTGTACGCGCACGGAATCGATCAGGCCGTCGTCATCGACGGTCATCATCTCCGCCGCCAGCAGCCCGTTGACACTGCGATAATACAGCAGCATGCTATCGATGCCGAGGAGGATACGTATCAGCTCGAATCGCAGATGGGGGTAGGCTTGGAGTCCGTTCTGGAAATACTCTTTCAATGCCTCGCGTCCATGGATCGTTCCGGACGATTCTCCGGCGAGAGCCTGTACGAACGGGCTGGTAAACTTCACATTCGTCGCATAATGTTGCACGATCGCGTCGAGGTCATGCCGGTTCCAAGCTGTGATCCAAGCCTGGGCCAGACCGATCGCTTGTTCTTCGTTCATCTCCCGGGCCTTTCGACAGCAGACTATTGGATGTTGTTGAGAGTACGGCAGACGATGGATGGCGAGCAAGGCCTTCTACGCATGAATTGCAGATCGTGACGTATCTTTTGGCCCGGCTACCATTGCGGAATATGCTCCCATCTCTCTAATGATCAAGCCTTCTTCTCACAGCGGTATTCCCGTCATCGCCCTGGTCACATTATGGAAGGCGTTCGTCCTATTGTTCGTGGGGGCAGGGCTGCTTCGGCTGCTGGATGCCGAGATCGCAACGTTTTTAGATCCTGTCATGGATATTTTTCATCTCCAGGTTCATACACGGCTCATCCATTCATTCCTCTTGAAGCTCACGGCATTGTCGCCTCATCACGTGGTTCTGATGGCGGAGGTGAGCCTGCTGTATGCGGCATGGTTATGTGTCGAAGGATTCGGTCTGTGGGTCGAGGCTCCCTGGGCGGCATACATGACCGTGATTTCCACCAGCCTTTTTCTGCCCGTTGAATTTCACGACGTGATTCGGCATCTCACGGCGCTGCGTGTGGCGGTATTTTCCCTCAACGTAGCGATCGTGGTCTACCTCGTTGCTCTGTTGGGTGGCGAGCGATCCAGTACCCGTGAAAACTTCTTCCCAGGCTGATCCCTAGTTGCGTCCGCGTGGTTCGAGCGGCAGAGTGTCGTCATACTCTTTGGGGGTGTCCACCTTGAGGAAGGAGCGGAGCGATGGATGGGACAAGACAACCGGGACGTATCTGGTCCAGGACACTCGATCGTCGGCAACTGTTGAAAACTCTTGGCGTGGTCGGCTCGGTACTGGCTCTGGACGGCCCCGCCAGGGTGGCTCGAGCCTGGGCCGGCGGGCAGATGCAGCCGGCGCCCGCAGGTAGCCAACCGGGCGCCCTACCTCGGCGCATGCTCGGAAGAACCGGAGTGGAAGTCTCCGCACTGTGCTTTGGGGGTGCTCATCTCGGTCGGATCGACGGGGAGGCTGAGGCCATTCGCGTGTTACACGAAGCCATCGATGCGGGCATGACCTTTCTCGACAATGCCTGGGAATACAACCATGGCGTCTCCGAGGAACGGATGGGGAAAGCGCTGCAGGGCCGACGACAGCAGGTGTTCTTGATGACAAAGGTATGTTCACACGGACGAAGCAAGCAGGTTGCGATGCAACAACTTGAAGAGTCGCTCCAACGATTGCGAACCGATCACATTGATCTTTGGCAGATTCACGAAGTGATTTACGCCAATGACCCCGATCGACATTTCGCCCCCGGCGGTGTGATCGAGGCTATGCTGGACGCGAAGCGGCAAGGCAAAGTCCGATTTCTCGGGTTCACGGGCCACAAAGACCCTGCGATCCATCTCAAGATGTTGCAGCATGACTTTCCTTTCGACACCTGTCAGTTGCCGTTGAACGTATTTGATGGGACCTACCGGAGTTTCGAGCAGGCGGTATTGCCGGTATTGAATGAGCGAGGTATCGCGCCGCTGGCGATGAAATCGTTGAGCGGAAACGGGGATGCCATCAAACGCGGCGTCGTCACTCTCGATGAAGCTCTGCGGTATGTCTTGAGCCTTCCGGTGGCGACCGTGGTCAGCGGAATCGATTCGCGTGAAGTCCTCCGGCAGAATCTGGCGATTGCGCGTGCCTTCACCCCGATGACTGTCGCCGAAATGGAAACGTTACGGGCCCGCATGGCGCCGTACGCGAGGGAGGGCCAATTTGAACTGTTCAAATCTTCCAATCGATTCGACGGACAGCTTGGGCGGGAACAACAGGCGCGTTCTTGAATGTCATCGCACGCTCATCAGTCACCCCGGCCAGGGGAATCCCTAGCTGCCCAACTTGGAAGAGAGGGATATACAGAGATTAACAGTGGAGGAGATACGCCATGACTGAAGTCAATTCAATGTATCACGCCCGGATGCGGAGCGATGACCTCAAAGCTCAGATCGACAGGCTCGAAGGCCTAGCACACCATACCGTGGTGAATCCGACATTCGATGAGTTTGACACGGAAACGGAAGAGATCCTGATCAAAATTTACGGCGCAGACCACAAGTACATCGAATCCTATAAATACGCCACCCTGGGCGAAGCCGAAGCGATGGTGAATTTGCCGGAATCCGCGCAGGAACCCCTGACGCGGGACATTCCGAAAAAAGGGCTACAGCAGCGCCGGCAGGTATTGCAGGGCATTTTGGGCGATCTGCAGGGCCTTGAAACACAAGAGGCTGAGCTGCTCACCGGAGAAGATCGCGAAGATCCTCCTGGACCAAGCTGAATTGATTGCGCCGAATAACCGGGCATGGAGGTGGTGACCGCCGGGTTGTCGTGTTCAACGCGGTCACTGCCTTCGCGAGCCTGCGTTTTACAAAACTTCATCTCATCTATTCCCCCCCGGCGATCCCACACTAGCTAACGCATACTACTAGGGGTCTGCGTTATCTTTCCTGACAGAAAATAGGCGCCTCCTACGGGGTCAGTAGACTCTTGAGCGGTATGGTCGGATCCTGCAATGAGGTCTCTCGGCCTGTGAGATCAGTTTTATTCCTGATGAACTTTTGCAGAGGCGGAAGGTCTTTGTTGTTTGCGTTGATAGCAAAGTAAGCCATGAGCCGGTGTTGCTTGAGGTAGAGGATGATGCATGACAGGTCATCCAACTTTCCACGGAGCAGCATCTCGTCATGCTCCTTTTCGTCGCCGGCGAATTCGAGATGCAGGTCGAAGATGTCGGACCAGACATAGGTCAGGAGATCATAGGGGCGGCGCGCGCCGGTCATATTCTGGGCCGCGAGCTGGCCGCTGTATTCGGCGTGGCCCCAATGTTCAACTCGACGGCGCTTGCCGAACAGGGGATCGACATAGTTCGCGACATCCCCGGCCGCATAAATGCCCGACTGGGAGGATTCTAGATACTCATCGACCACGATGCCATTGTCCACAGTAAGTCCCGCCTGTCGCGCCAATTCTACGTTGGGCGCGATCCCGATGCCGATGCAGACGAAGTGACAGGGCAAGACGGCGCCTGACTTGAGGCGGACCGAAAACCTCTCGTTTTGCCGCTGGATCTCCGTCACGGACTCGGCGGTGCGAAAGGCGATACCTTTGGCGGCGCAATGTTCCTGGATCGCGCGGGCGAGTGATTCGTCGGCAAAGCGTGGCCAAATGTGCGGGCCTGTTTCGACGACCGTCACCTGCACCCCGCGTTGAGCCAGCGACGCCGCAACTTCCAATCCAATGAATCCGGCGCCGATGAGTACCGCGAACGAACCCGGCGTCGCTGCGGCGGCAAGTGCCACGGAATCGTTCAGCGTTCGAAGGTAGTGAACCCCGGGAAGGTCGGCGCCCGGTATCTTGAGCTGCACCGGTCGGCCGCCCGTAGCGACCAACGCTTTGTCGAAGCGCAGTTGGTCGCCATTGTCGAGCGTCGCCGTTTTGGCGGCAGGATCGAGCGTCGTGACCGCTGTGCCTAGTTTTAGCTCGATCTTCTGCTCGTCGTAAAAGGAGGGCTCATCGAAAAAGACTTTTTCCTTCGGCATCTCGCCGCGCAGGAAATCCTTTGAAAGCGGGGGATGATCATAGGGAGGATGCGGATCGTCCGTCGCCAGGGTGATGGTTGCCTGCGGATCGAGTTGCCGCAGCCGTTTAGCCGCTTGGCTGGAGGCCAGGCCTCCGCCGATAAGCAGATATTTCATAGGATCCATAACAACATCACCTCTTGACTAGGGCAAAGTCGCAGCATACTCCCTTGAGCGATGAAATTCCGCTGAGTGGTCCTTGGGCAGGCGCTTCGTGAGATCCTGCTGTTTTCCTTCTGTCGCAATGTGTTATACACTACCTGTTTCTCCAGCCCGTAATTCTTGTTTCACGTTCGGTTTTTCGTACCATTTCAAACTTTGCCGGATTGCACGATCGCCCGACGATCAGCTCCGACTAGCTCAATAGGGAGAATGTCATAGGATGAGTAAGAAGGAAATCGACGCGGCGCAGCGATTGATGAGCCTCATGTTCAAGGCGCATCCTTGGCACGGGGTGTCCATGGGCGACCATGCGCCTGACGTCGTGACAGCGTACATTGAAATTGTGCCCACCGACACGGTGAAGTATGAAGTCGACAAGGCCAGCGGATTTCTCAAGGTGGACCGTCCGCAACGATTCTCGAATTTCTGCCCGGTGTATTACGGCCTTATTCCGCAAACCTACTGCGGTGAGGGTGTCGCCAGGCTCTTTGCAACACGCGCCAACCGGCCGGACATGATCGGCGACGGCGATCCATTGGACATCTGCGTGCTGACTGAGAAAACCATTCCCCATAGCGATATTTTGTTGACGGCCCTGCCGATCGGCGGGCTGAGCATGGCGGATAACGGCGAGGCGGACGACAAGATCATCGCAGTCATGCGAGACGATGCCGTGTATGGCAGGTATACCGATCTCAAGGACTGCCCGATGACGCTCCTCGATCGGCTACAGCATTATTTTCTGACCTATAAACATGCGCCCGGATCGACGCAGCACAAGGTCGAAATCACGAGCATGTATGGGCGAGAAGAGGCGCTGAACGTCATTCGCACGAGTCACGAAGATTACAAGAAAAAATTTCCCGAGCTGGAATCCATGTGGCCAGCCGCCATGAAATCCTAACCGCATAGAGAAGATGTCGCAGATCTTGAACGGCCGCTAGCACCACCAAGAAAGGTTTATCCCACCTCATGAAACACACCACGACGCATCCCCAGACGGAACCAGCAGCCAAAGGGTTCTCCCCCGGTTTTGCCGCGCTCGGGTTGGAGGCCTCGCTCCTCGCGACCCTTGAAGCCTTGGGCTATGAGGAGCCGACCCCGATTCAACGTGAAGCCATCCCCCCGCTGTTGGAAGGACGTGATCTGCTGGGCCAGGCCGCGACGGGAACCGGCAAAACCGCCGCGTTCGCTCTGCCGTTGCTGCAGCGCATCGCCCATGGTCCGCGAAATCGTCCCACCGCGCTCGTGCTCGTGCCGACCAGGGAATTGGCCGTGCAGGTGAGTGAGGCAGTGCAACGCTACGGCAAGGAACTGCGGATCAGCGTGCTGGCGTTGTACGGCGGACAGGCGATGGGACCACAACTGCAGGCGCTCCGTCGCGGAGTGGAGGTCATCGTGGCGACCCCGGGGCGAGCCTTGGACCATCTGCGTCGCAAGACATTGAAATTGGCTGATCTCCAGGTCGTCGTGCTCGATGAGGCCGATGAAATGCTCGACATGGGTTTCGCGGACGACCTCGATGCCATTCTCGAACAAACTCCGGCGACCAAACAGACCGCGCTTTTTTCGGCGACTATGCCGCCGCGTATTGCCTCCATTGCCCGCCGACATTTGAAGAATCCGGTGGACGTGACGATTGCCCGCGAACCGGTCAAGGCGGGCGCGGCGCCGCGCGTGCAGCAGGTCGCCTATGTAGTGGCGCGGCAACATAAGGTGTCGGCCCTGGCCCGCGTGTTGGATATCGCGACGCCTAAGTCCGCCCTCGTCTTCTGCCGAACGCGTTTGGAAGTCGATGAAGTCACCGCGGCGCTGAATAGCCGTGGGTATCGCGCCGAAGCCATTCACGGCGGTATGAGCCAGGTGCAGCGAGATCGCGTCATGCAAGCCTTTCGATCCGGGCAAACCGAGCTGCTGGTGGCAACCGATGTGGCGGCGCGAGGGTTGGATATCCCTTCCGTTTCCCATGTGATCAATTACGATCTTCCCTCCTCACTGGAGGTCTACGTCCACCGTATCGGGCGGACGGGACGGGCGGGACGAGAGGGCGCCGCGATGACGATCATCGAGCCGCGTGAACAACGGTTCTTGAGAAGCGTCGAGCAACATACCAAAGCAAAGATCACAGTTTCCCCCGTGCCGTCTCTCGGTGATTTGCTGGCCAAACGTCTGGAGCGCACCAAAACCGCCATCCAAGAAACTCTGCAGGCCGGTGAGCTGGAGGATTTTCGCCGGGTCGTACAGGCTCTGGCAGGATCGGCCGACCCGGCGGACATCGCTGCTGCCGCGGTCAAGTTGGTCTACCGGTCGCATGGTGGAGAGCGCGAGGAGGAAGAGATTCCCGATGGATCGTTACGGACGCCGGAACCCTATCGCTCTTCGCGTCCTTCCTACGGATCGGCGGGCCAGCAGGGGGATCGTGGGCGTGCGCCACGAGGGGGGCCTAGTCGTGGTGGCCGGGCAGCCGGTACCGTGCGGGTGTATGTGGGCGCCGGGCGAGCCGCCGGCATCCGGCCAGGCGATCTGGTCGGCGCCATTGCCAATGAAGCAGGCGTGCCTTCGCGCATGATCGGTGCGATCGAGGTCGAGGATCGATTTTCCTTGGTAGATGTGCAGGAAGCGGCGGCTCGACAAATCATTGAAGCGCTCGGGCGGACGCGCATCAAAGGACAGAAGGTCGCGGTGCGACTGTTTACGGATTGAGAGCAGGAGTGAGGACCGCAAAGGAGGGACATCGTGCCGCATCATGGGGGCGAGCCTGTTGTTCTAGGTTTCCCTACTCCTAGGGAGAAAGCGAGATGTCCGTGAAGCCAGGGTGGTTCCTAGTTTCCTAGGTTTGAAGTATCCGGCTAGTATCACGACATGTTGCCTCGATTCCTCAAAGCTCTTCTTCAGACCCCCGCCTGTGTAGCATGCAGTGAACATGGAGCGACGCGAGGTTTATTGTGTGCCGATTGCCACCTCGGCGAACCGTTTTCGGCCGCGACTCAGTTACTATCCCGCGAAGTGGATTGCGTATGTGCACACGATTACCAGCTTGAGACTGTGGGCGGCGTGTTTCTTACCGGCGCATATGTATGCCGCCTTTGTAGTGACAGAATAGGAATGTCCCAAGAGCAGTTTCATCGCCACGCTGACTATCCACGGCATTACCAGGAGGGCGGACACATCGCGTACCCGGAGCGCGACCGCCATTAACAGGGAACAATCCACACGAGGTCCTGCAACTGTGGGGGGATCCGATTCTTACATCTCTCGATCCAGGCAAACCGGAAGTGCGTTCACCAGCTATACCGGCGGTACCGTATCTCGCCCCTCAATGTAAGGATTGCGTTTACGCTCCGGCTTAAGCGCGAAGTCTGCTACTCTGCTACCTAACGTGCGATGGTGACTCCGCGGTGACGGCGAACCATGACCCTGCTTATGGAGGGGACTCCTGAGAAATCGACTGGGGAAGCTGCACTGCACGGCCCTGTAGACGTTCCAGCCACGAGAGTTAGAGTCTTCACGGGTTCGGCTGGCTCAGCAGTCGACGAACGACCCTTTATGCCACCCACAGACACTTCAGAGGAAAGGCCCGCATATCGCGCTGCTGGACTAACGCTTCTGTTTCGCAGTCATTTACTTCTCATCATCTTAAACATCGGCCTTGTCTTAGCTATCTTTTTTCTCGATGTCTCTATCGCCACTGACATCGCGATTGGCATGCTCTATGTCGCGCCTGTGGCCTGGATGGCGCTGTGGTCTTCTAAACATGATACGCCTCTCATGGTGACCACGGCGGTCGGATGTACCGTCCTCAGCATCGTGGCGTTCCTGCTTCATCCGGCAGACAATCTTTGGATCGGGTTCATCAACCGTATTATGGCTTGTTTCATGATCTGGTTAACGACTGTCCTCTCGATTACACGGAAACGCGCAGAGGAGGAAACGAAGACTCTTCGCGGCTTTCTGCCGATTTGCTCCTATTGCAAAAAAATCCGGGACAACACTGGCTATTGGGAACGCATGGAGGTCTACATTTCCGCCAATTCACAGGCCCACTTCAGTCACGGCATCTGTCCTGAATGCGGAGAAGAACACTTCCCGGCGATCTACCGGGCGGACCACACCGAAGGCTCAGGCGGACAAGGTGCGAGGGATCTCAAGAGTTCTGCGCCATAGTATTCATTTCCAACTTCCAGGCCTCAAAGCTGTACCGGTTTCCCAGTCGAGTACACCGCAACATTGCGCAAGTTCCTCTTTCCTCACCAGAGACGTACTCCGGCGTACCCAAGCGTTGCCGAGCCCCTGCATCCAAGCGTGCTACAAATCTGTTGCCATGCCATGCTGCATATTTTTTTCGCTCGGCTTCCGCTGACAGGCGTTCCATGCCGTCATTTGATAATGATAGGATGACAAATGTCCGCATCCCATACCACCGTCACGACAAGTATTCCCCAACGCATGGATCGCTTGCCGTGGTCGCGCTGGCATTGGCTGGTAGTGACCGCTCTTGGAGTTACCTGGATCCTGGATGGGCTCGAGGTCTCCATTGTCGCCGCCCTCGGTCCGGTGCTCACGCTGAGCACCACGCTGAATCTCACCGCTTCCGAAGTGGGACTCACCGCATCTGCCTATTTAACCGGATCGGTATTGGGAGCCATTGTCTTTTCGTATCTCACTGATCGTCAGGGACGAAAGAAATGGTTCATGATCACCCTTCTGCTTTATTTGGCCGCAACGGTTCTGACCGCCTTCTCCTGGAACCTGTGGAGTTTCATGTTTTTTCGTTTGCTCACCGGCGCGGGGATCGGGGGCGAATATGCGGCGATCAATTCCGCCATAGACGAGTTGATTCCGGCGCGCACTCGTGGACACACGGATCTGGCGATCAACGGGAGTTGGTGGCTCGGTAGCGCCGCCGGTGCCGTGCTGGCGATTGTATTGTTGAATCCGCTGTTAATTCCGGAATATTTGGGATGGCGGCTGTGCTTCGGGTTTGGCGCGGTGCTCGGCGTGAGCATCCTTCTCGTCCGGCGCGTGATTCCGGAAAGCCCTCGTTGGCTCATGACCCACGGGAAAATGAAGGAAGCTGACGAGATTGTCGCTGGAATCGAAACCCGGATTCTGCAGGACAGCAGCCACACGTCGTTGCCGCAGGTTGAGGGCTCGATTACTGTCCATGCCCGCCCGCATGCGACGCTCGCCACTGTTGCGCGGGAGTTGTTCTCCACGTATCCTCGTCGCACGACATTGGGAATCGTGCTGATGGTGACGCAATCATTCATGTACAACGCGATCTCGTTCACCTATCCCTTCGTGCTCACGAAATTTTACGCGGTCCCCAGCCATGACATCGGCTACTACATTCTCCCGTTTGCCTTCGGTAACTTTCTGGGCCCCTTGTTGCTGGGCCGCTTTTTCGATACCATCGGCCGCAAGCAAATGATCAGCTTCACCTATGCCGTGGCGGGGTGCTTGCTGGCGGCCACCGGCTATTTCTTTTGGCAGGGCGCCTTTACCTCCGTCACTCAGATGATGGCCTGGTCATCCGTATTCTTTTTCGCGTCCGCCGGCGCCAGCGCCGCCTATCTGACCGTCAGCGAGATTTTTCCGATGGAGATCCGCGCGATGGCGATCGCGTTCTTCTTTGTCGTGGCGCAGGGAGCGGGGATTCTGGCTCCCTGGCTGTACGGCAAGCTGATCGAAACGTCCGCCGAAAGCGTCTTTTACGGATACTTGTTGGGAGCCGGAATGATGCTCGTGGGCGCGGTCGTGGAATTGTGGTTAGGAGTCAAAGCAGAGGGCCGATCGCTCGAACATATCGCAACGCCGCTGTCCGCACAGCCTCTCACGGAGGATGCGCCGCGCGCCTGATCGTTGTTCCCATTGGATACCGACGCTCACCAATATCACCCAGGATTGTGCCGGGGGAGATCCCCTTTCGGCCTGTGCGAGGGCCAGCTGTCATTGGCTATCGGGACACCGGAGAAAACTACCATGTTCACCTGTCCACGGTACGGCGAATAGGTGAGATGAGGAGCGCGTGACCTTTCGTCCTTGGACCGCCAGCTTGCGCGACTGGCAGACCCGCGCCGTCGCGGACGTGTTGGCACAGCCACGTGTGGACTATCTCGTGACGGCAACGCCCGCGGCGGGGAAGACCCGCTTTGCGCTGCGCATCGCCCATCAGTATTTGACCGATCGGGCGGCCGGTCGGGTACTCGTGATCTGCCCGACGAACCATTTGCGGACACAGTGGGCGTCAGCCGCGGGACAAGTGGGCATTCAATTGGATCCGGCGCTGTCGAATGAACAGGCCTGTGAGGCGCGCGACTATCACGGCGCGGTCGTGACGTATCAGCAGGTCTGCCTGGCGCCGGAAGTATTCCGGCGAGCCTGCCGCAACCGAAAAACCCTGGTCATTCTCGATGAGTTGCACCACGCCGGTGACGGCAAGGATTGGGGTAAGGCTCTGCGAGAATCCTTTGCTGAAGCGGTGTTTCGTCTGGCCCTCTCGGGCACGCCTTTCCGTTCGGACAATAATCCGATCCCCTATGTGCGATACGTAGATGGGGAAAGCCAGGCGGATTTCACGTACGGCTATTCGCACTCGATCAAGGACGGGGTCTGTCGACCGATTCTCTTTCCAAGTTACGAAGGCGAACTGACATGGCTGTCGGACGGGCGTGAGCATCGTGCCACGTTTGAAGACGGATTGACCTTTGAACGCCAGCGGGAGCGGCTCAAAACGGCGCTGCTACAGGAAACCTGGCTCGATCCGGTGCTGCGCGATGCCCATACGGAGTTGCAGCGATTGCGCAAGCAGGAGCAATCGGATGCGGGCGGGCTCATTGTGACTATGAATCAGGACCATGCGCGGCAGGTGGCGGAGCTCGTCACGAAGATTACGGGGACGCGGGCCCTGGTGGCGGTGTCCGACGATCCTTCCGCCTCCAAGACCATCGAGACCTTTGCCCACCACAAAACGCAGCAGTGGCTGGTGGCGGTGAATATGGTGAGCGAAGGGGTGGATATTCCGCGTCTCCGCGTCGGTGTGTATGCGACCAATGTGTTGACGGAGATGTATTTTCGCCAGGTGGTCGGGCGGTTTGTGCGGGTGCAGGATAAGGTGCCGAAGCCGCAACGGGCCTGGCTCTATCTGCCCAAGGATGCGACGCTGGTGCATTTTGCCAAGCGCATCAAGGTCGAGCGGGACCATGTCCTTGAAGACATTATGCCCGCGGTGCAGCGAACGTTGTTCGGCACGGCCGCGACCTCGCTCAAGGAATATATCCCCTTGAACGGCGTGGCCCGGCTGGATACGTTGATCGGTGTGGATGAGGGTGATCCGGCGGAAGGAATGGGACAAGCAGCAGTCGCGGAGGCGCTCCATGATCAGAAGGACAAACTGCGAGATAAGCACCGAAATCTCGTGGCCGCTGTGGCACGGAAGACAGGAGCGGATCATCGGCAGCTCAATGCGGAGTTGATTAAACGGACTGGTGGCCGCGTCGATCAGGCGACGATTCCACAATTGGAGCGGCGCATTGCCTTGTTGGAAAAGTGGCGGGAATCCGGTTTCGACCGGAAACGGTGAGCAATCGAAAGAAGGCTGAGCAAGGCCCACCGCGAAGAGCCGTCGCACGAACTCGATAAAAAGCCGATTACATAAGGGAGAGAAGCATGGCTGGCAGGAAGCTGAAGAGAAAAAGTGGCGCATCGGTGAAGACAGTTGCGAAGAAGAGGATGGAGACAGTTGCGAAGAAAGGCAAGAAGAAGACCGCCACGAAACGATCGGCTCCGGCGCAGCGGTCACGAACGACTCGCGCGAAAAAGCCCTCGGTAGCGGTCGTGGTGCTGTCCGGGTCCACCCCGCTTCGCCGCAGCAAGGCGGCTGAGTTAGTGGCCGAGGAGCTGCAGCTGGACTTGGCGAAGGTGAATCTATCCTCAGTGGTGAGCCGGTACGTCGGAGAAACCGAAAAGAACATCAATCGGATTTTTGACGAGGCTGAACGCAGCGGGTCGATTCTGTTCTTTGATGGAGCGGATGCGCTGTTCGGCCCACATCGCGCAGGCAAGGGTGACACGGGCCACTATGCCGATGCGGGGGCAGCCCATTTGTTGCAACGCATCGAGGCCCACAAAGGGTTGGTCATTGTAACGACCAATGGGAAAAGCAGGATCGACCAAGCGCTGTCTCGGCAAGCAGAGGTGTCCGTGATGGTGGGCATGAAGAAGAAGCGGAAGAAAAAAACCGCCTGACGAACCGTTGGCATGCAGGGTGGCTCGACAAGCGATGGCACGAGCACAGGATGGTCCAAAAGGCTGTTCAGCGAGGCCGCAGCAAGGTCTGCGGCGCGAAGCACAATGAGCGCCACGCCTGTGCACGCCGCCGAGAGGATGAGAGGGAGCAGTGTCTTGCGAGAACGATGCTGGGGCCCTGTTTCAGCGTCCTGCGGAGGCTACTCGGTCTCTTCGCTGGCCTCGAGGCACTTGGTGCACTGTTCCAGGTCGGGAACGCCATGGGCGCTGCAGAAATGCCGGTGGCACAGGCCGCACAGCATGAAGCTCATTTTGATTCGATCCTCTGCCTCGCAGCAGTAACAATTTTTTGCGGTTCGTGCCTTCGGCATGGTCCTTCTCCTTTAAATGTTCGTCGTTTCGACCGATCGGCGTCGGTTGCCGAGCACGTAGAGCCAGGGGCTTTGTACCTCGCGACCGGTCTCGTTATTCACTGTCGCCGCAGTGCGAGAAGCCTGGACGGTTACGGCTTCGTGCCACCCGCCAGCCTATCCGCAACCGGTAGGACCGCAGGCCGGACCTCAATTCATGAAAGAAATCAGGCAAGGCACCTAGGCCGGGTTAGCCTACGGCGCTTAAGACAGCGAGAGGTGTACTCGTCGTTTGTTTCCGGTCACAAGCCAGGATGACGCTCTGCGGCATACGACTGCTTATATCATACATGGGTAAAGATTATAGCAGCCGACGTATGCTTGTCTTCAGCGGATTGGCTCACTGTCCTCGCGAAAACGCCGATGCGGTCTGACACCATAGCCGTATCATCGGCGGGCATCCGGCTCGATCTGCATACGGAAATCGGCTCATGACATGGAATGTACGTCTTTTATCGGCGGGGCGCTCAATTCCCAATCCTGCCGGTTATACCTGCAGCGAAGTCTCCATTCCTTCTAATGTCGCCCAGACCCCATGTCCGAGATGGTTGGCCGATTGATAACTATGTCGGGCCAGCCGCGCGGCCAACGGCCACGTCTGAGGCTTCACGAGGACCCACATGGCGATTCGAGGAATATTGATGATATCGAACCCGCCGAGAATAGGGGAGAGATCGTCGTCGATCCCGTCGGATACTCCCTTCATCGCCAGGCAGGGAATATTTCGCTGTTTGCAGAGCTTCGCAATAGTCTGGCTTTCCATGTCCACAGCAATCGCCTGGGTGGTGGCGGCCAATGCGCGCCGCGCGTCGGGCGTGAGAACGGGCTGACTGACCGTCACCAACGGGCCGACATGGAAGGGAATGTTTCGGTGCTTCAATGCCCGTTCCGCCACGGCAATCAAGCGCGGATCTTCGGATTGAACGATCAGTTCGCCGATGTGCACATGCGATCTCAGTGCCCCGGCGAGGCCTGAGCAAATCATGAGATCCAGTTTCTGAGAGTCCAGAAATCGAGTTACGCGATCTTTGGCCACAGCGGGCACCATCCCGGACAGGCAGAGCCGTATGGTATGCCCGTTGTGGGTCGCTCCCCATATCTCGTCGTGCGCATCGAGCAATTCGAGTTTCAGTCGCCGGCAGACTTCCCGCACTTCCCATTTCACCTCAGCGACGAGTCCTATTTTCATGTCTTCCTCCGGATTTTGACATAACCTTGCTCGGTGAACCAATGCACGGCCTGCTCAAGCGCGTCTTGCAGCGAGGTCTGCGGCAAACGTAATTCTGTAACGGCTTTGCGACTGTCATACCGCATCGGTTGCTTCGCCATTCGTACCCCGTCCAGGGATGCGCGCGGGACATGTCCCGTGACCTTGGCCACAAGTTCTCCGCCGGCGCCGGCACAAAGGGCGACGAGGTAAGGGATCTTGATGCGAGGAGCGGGACGCTGACTCACCTGTCCAAGCAATCCGAGGAAGTCGCTGAAAGGCAGGTTTTGGTGCCCGAGAATGTACCGCTCGCCAACGCGTCCCTGGGTTGCTGCCAGCCAATGACCGATCGCGACATCCTTCACGGCAATCCAATTAAACGCGGCCTCCAGAAACGCGGGGAGGCGGCCGTTGAGAAAGTCCACGATGAATTGGCCGGTCGGGGTCGGGCGCCGGTCCAGGGCGCCGATCGGAGTCGACGGATTCACGATGGTGACCGGGGCGCCCTCTCGGATAAGCTTCCAGACAGCCTGCTCCGCGAGAATTTTTGTGCGTTGGTACGTACTGCGAGCGGCCTCGGGCGCGAGGAAATCGTTTTCTGTCCCAAGTCGGTCGGCCGAACATTGTACCGTCACGGCGCTCGATGTATACACGATCCGTTTCACTCCAGCCTGACAGGCTGCTTCCAAAAGCCGCCGAGTGCCGCCAACATTGACATCATGCATGGCTTGAGGATCAGGCACCCAAAGGCGGTAGTCTGCCGCCACATGGAACAGTAGATCCATGCCCTGTACCGCGCGATCTACCGATGAACGATCAGTGAGATCTCCCGGAATAGTCTTAATCCGAAGATCAGACAAGGCGCCGAGAGCGCTTGTCGACCGGACCAGCGCGGACACGTCCTGCTTTTGCTCTACCAAGACCCGCGCAACGTGGGCGCCGACAAACCCCGTTGCTCCAGTTACCAATATCCGCACCGTGCGCCTCTTCTCTTTTACTAGGATGCTGATCCGAATGACTGCTGAACTCTTCCCAAAGCGGGCTAGCTTCCTGCACGGTCCACTTCTTCACGCTGAACAAACTGTATGGACGGATTGGATTTGATGCAATAGGCCAGGAGATGTTCGGTGTTGAAGAGCATCACGGACCGGCCTTGCTGATCGACGAGCCGCAGGGTATCCGAGGGCCAGTAGACGGCCGCAATCGTGGCGGGATCACCGACGATCCATCGGGCCAGGACATGGGGCAGGCGGTCGGCCGTGGTCTTGACCCCGTATTCATTTTCCAGACGAGACATGACCACATCGAACTGCAGTTCGCCCACCGCAGCCAAGACCGGTTCCCGACGCACGTGATCGGGTGAATAAAAAATCTGCATGACCCCTTCCTCTTCCAGCTGCTTGAGTCCCTTCTGGAACTGCTTGTGCTTGGCAATGTCTTGCGTGTGTAGGCGCGCGAAACATTCCGGAGCGAAGTGCGGGATGGGATCGAAGGTCAGGGAAGGGTCTGAAGTCAGGGTATCGCCGATGGTGAAGAGGCCGGGGTTGACCAGTCCCACCACGTCGCCGGGGTAGGCTTCGTCGATCGTCTCGCGGTCGCGACCGAAGAGCCGGTGCGGACGGGTCATTCTGATCTTGCGTCCCAACCGGGCGTGATAGACCATCATGTCCTTCTCGAAGCGGCCTGAGCAGATGCGGAGAAAAGCCATGCGGTCGCGATGTTGAGGGTCCATGTTCGCCTGGATTTTGAAGACAAAACCGGAGAAGGTCTCATCCGTCGGCTGAACCAATCCCTGAGCGGTCTGGCGTGGACCGGGCGGAGGGGCCAGTTTGGTGAAGGCATCCAGAAACGGGCCGACTCCGAAGTTGGTCAATGCGCTGCCGAAGAACACCGGGGTCAGTTCCCCTGCGAGAAATCGGGCCCGATCGAATGACGTGCCCGCGCCGGTCAACAGTCCGATCTCTTCCTGCAGCGGACCATAGGTGTCGCCCAGCGTCTCCGCGAGTTTCGGATCGGGAAAGGCTCCTACCGTCATCGGAGCGCGGCGTTGGTTGTGCGCCGTTCGCTGGAAGAACAGCACCTGCCGGTTCTGAAAATCGTAGACGCCTTGAAAACCGGATCCCTCACCGATCGGCCAATTGAAGGGCACCGCCGTCATGCCCAACGTGCGCTCGATTTCATCAAGCAGGTCGAATGGGTGACGTCCGGGCTGGTCCATCTTGTTGATGAAGGTCAGGATGGGGATTCCGCGCTTACGGCAGACGGCAAAGAGTTTTTTCGTTTGCGGCTCGATGCCCTTGGCGCCGTCCAGCACCATGACGGCACTATCCACGGCCATGAGGGTGCGGTAGGTGTCTTCGCTGAAATCCTGGTGTCCCGGCGTGTCGAGGAGATTGACGCGCGCGCCTTGATAGTCGAACTGGAGCATGGTGGAGGTGATGGAAATCCCACGTGCCTGCTCGAGCTCCATCCAGTCGGACTTGGCTTGGCGTTGACTGGACCGGGCCTGGACGGCTCCCGCCAGGTGCACGGCTCCCGCATAAAGCAACAGCTTTTCAGTCAGTGTGGTCTTCCCGGCGTCCGGGTGTGAAATGATGGCAAAGGTGCGCCGCCGCAGCACCTCTCGCCTCAGCTCGTCGGACGCAGATTTCTCAGCCGGCAAGGACATAGCATCTCTCTTGGTTGTTTGCTGCTAACGAAACCGGGGACTAGGATGTCGCCAGGGGTCGCTGCAGGGGAACTCATTCTTTTATCAGTCAAAGTGGGGTCGCGGCAAGAAGGATGGGCGGGAGGAGGGAGCCTTTCCAAGACCCGGCCGGCTCACCGTCTCGCCGGCGTGCGCAGACGTGACGCTCGTTACTCCTCGCGTCGCGCACCTCGCGCCACGCGCGGCTTAGGAAAGCCGTCGTTGGAGGCGCGCAGTGTGGGGACCACCGATTGTTGTGGCTCCGTGCACATCCATTGAGCCAAGGGTTCTCACCAGTTAAGGACGAGGTGGCGCCGCGCTATGGTGATTGAATATAAGGCGAAGTCACAGTGTCGGTACTATCCGCCAGCTCAAAGGCCGAGAAAGGAGCGGTTTTTTACCGTAATCTCCCAGAAGCACGGCAGGATATTAGTCACAATATTGAACAACTGAATGAAGGAAAAAAATCATGGCTCACAATGTTCTCTGGAGGTTGGCTGCTTTCACCCTGTGGGTCGCCTCAATGGCGGCAGGCGCTGAAGTTCTGGCTGAAACCGCAGGAACTGATCCACAACATTTTCCGGGTAACCGAGTACTGTTGGGCACGGTACAAGAGATCCGAAGCGACCAGGCGCAGATCGATATCGGTGAGGGCCAGCCTCGCTTCGTTCCTATGAAAGTACGAAAAGATAAGGGATTACCGGATCTCAAAAAAGGAGATCTCGTCGAGATCACAGTGAATGATCAAAATCTATTGGTTGATGTACACATAGCCGGCGAGTCCAGCGATCACCATGTCGTCAAGGGGCAGCTCGCCGGGCCCCTGGAGACAGGGCACGACAAGGCCGTGATTCGCACGTCGGACGGCAAAGAGCAATCTCACTTTGTGCGGCCGGTAGCGAGGAGCAAAGTGGCCTCCGTGCCTGTGGGCGCGGAAGTCCTCTTCCTTATCGACGAGTTGGACAAGATTGTGGACGTGACCTTCGGCAGCAAGGAAGCGGCGGCTCGTTCCTCGGAACAATCGCTTAAGATGAGTCCCCTTAAGGGCAATCTCGCCCAGGTTCGAGGGAAGATTGTAAAGCCTTTGCATGACAATACGATCGTGATTCAAACGCAAGACGGTAAGGAGCGATCCTACGAGGTGCGTCCGCTCATTCAGCCAAGGTTGAGCGAGTTGTCTAAAGGCGATGCAGCGGTGCTCCTGGTGGATAACGAACAGAAGGTGACGGACGTCGCATTCGAGCCGCCCTCAAATAAATAACACGGCCAAGCCGAGCGAAACATAACCGTCTCGCCTGGTCAGTCGGTGATGCTTCCGCGTTCACGGGTTCGTTGTTATTGTTCAACGTCCCGCGAGCGCGGCGGCATGCATGTCTCACTGGCCAGGTCTCCGGCATTCAACAGCACCCTGTTGTCGGCTGCCTCTCCTTGCTTAGTAAAGATCCTGAGACAAACCCGCTTCACGCTGTACGAGATGCGTGTTCATCGATGAGCGCCTGCAATGTGATCCCCGTGAGCGCCGTGGCCACCGCATCGTCGCGGCGGCGAAGCACCTCACGGACGGAATCGTCGCCGTCTGCCAAGTCTGTCGCGTCAGCGACACGCCCTTTGTGCACGGCATTGAGCACCTCCATCACGGAGATGAGTTCGATTGGCTTGGTGAGGCTGATGCCCTCCGGTTTGGCCATGAGGCCAAGCAGTCCGGCTTCGACCAGGTGCTGCGCCTGTTCCTCTACCAGCGATACGGGCAAGTGAAGATGGATGGCAAGTTCGTCGATGCCCAACGGGCCGTCCCCCTTCAAATACCGCCGCGCCAGAACCAGCAGCAGGCTCAAGGCCAGTCGTTCCCGAAACGCATGCGTTCCCTGTTGCCAAAGGAGGCGTGACAGGTAGGCGGTGGGATGTTGATAAAAGAACGAGAGCTGCGCTCCGATGAGCACAATCAGCCAACCGGCATAGAGCCACAAAAGAAACAAGATCAGGACGGCAAAGCCGGAATAAATTGCGCTGTAGTTGGCAGACTCGGCCACAAATCTGGCAAACGCCTCTCCCGCGATGCCCCACAAAACGGCCGCGGTGACCCCGCCGACCAGGGCAGAATCGAATCGGACGTGCGTGTGAGGAATGAATTTGAAGAGAAACGTGAAGAGCGCGCTGAGGATGACGAACGGGAGCAATTGGCCGGCCCACAGCATCAGGAAGCCGAACGGTTGAATCTCCAGCACACGCTGTACCAGGGCGTTGCTATGCACTGAGGCCAGCAAGCCGAATGCCGTCACGACGAGTAATGGACCAACCAACACGGCGCTCAAATAGTCCGCGAACTTCCGCCCCCACGTGCGCCCTTCCCGCACCAGCCAAATCGCATTCAACGCCTGTTCGATTTTATCGATCAAGGAATAGGTGGTGTAGAAAAGCCCCGCGACGCCGACGACTCCCAGCACTCCGATTTTGAGATTGTCCACAAAGCCGATGATCGTGGCCGTGATTTCCTGCCCCTTCGAACCCAGAGGTTCGAGCGCCTGGGCCAAGACCGGTTCGATCTGCTGGTGCACACCGAACGCCTTCAGCACCGAAAACATCACGGCGAGAAAGGGGACGAGTGAGAGGAGCGTGGTATAGACGAGACCGGCGGCCCGGGCATCGAGGAGACGGTGACGAAACTCCATTGCGACTGCAATGGCCAGCCGTAGCGCCTGGATGCCGAATCGGCCGGGGACGGAGAGCGAAGTCAGGTCGATGGTCCAGATGTCCTGCGTGAGAAACTGAGGAACGTGCGCCAGTCTATTCATCATCGATCATACACCTGGGCCTGTTATTCGATGCAGTAAGCGCCACTATAACAGTCCTGCGGCGCCAATGTTGCCCTTCGACATCACGATCCGGAGCAGAGGCCGTTTTCATCCATGTAACTGTCCAGGCTTACGACGTGTTTCGACGCGTGGAGTGGCACGTTCCCACTCACCGGCAGCGCTCGCTGGGCCTGCTATACTTTTGGTTGCCGACGAATCCACAGGAGCTTCCTTGCATATCCCCACTCATTTGATGCTGTCATGGGTAGTCGGCCACCGATTGAAAGCCAGGTCGGATCGGCGAGCGGTCGCATGGGCAGGGGTCGCGGCGGATCTGGATGGTTTGTCGATTCTCGCGGGCGTTGACGCCTATGGCCGGTGGCACCATGTGCTGACCCACGGCTTAATGGCCGGCCTATTGATCGCCCTTGTGGCTGCTTCTTGCGCCAGGAATCGCCTCCAGGTATGGTGGCTCAGCTTGGGTGCATTTCACCTGCATCTCCTCTGCGATTTTCTTGGCAGCGGACTCGATTGGCCGATCCAATATTTCTGGCCATTCAGCGACACGTTCTATCACACGCCCTATGGCTGGGAATTGGACGCCTGGCAGAATTGGGCCGCCGCCATCCCGTTGCTGCTTGTCTGCGGACGTATCGCGATTCGCTCCGGCCATTCCTTTGCCGAAACCGTCCTTCCCGCAGCCGCTGATCAAGCGGTGGTGGCGACGCTCCGAGCGCGGTTTGCCTCAGCTGCGTTTTCCTCCGTCGTTCGGCCATGATTCGGAAACGGATGAGCCATCAGCTTTCAGGTAATAGGCGGCCTGCAGGTCCGGAGGCTCACAGCAAGAAGTCACCTCGCTTGTCTCGTTCGTTGCAGTAACTTTCGGTCACTACTGCGAACACCGATATGCCTCGTTAAGTGTGTACATCAAATAGGGACATGGCTATTATTTCGCTTTGTACCGGCCTTCTCCACAAAGTCAGCGCATGAATGAACCCTGGACCCGCGATCAACTCCTTGTTGCTTTTAATCTGTATCGTAGAATTCCTTTCTCAAAAACCAAGTCCAGCAACCCGTTGGTAGCTGAGGTTGCTCAGCGGATAGGACGATCCTCAGCATCTGTGGCGATGAAACTAGGCAACTTCGGCTCTTTTGATACGGCATTACATTCTAAAGGGATTAAAGGGCTTTCGGGAACAAGTAAAGCAGACCGTGGAATTTGGGACGAATTCAATCAGGACTGGGCGAAACTTTCGCTTGAGAGCGAACTAGCTACAGAACGGCTTCAAGTCAGTTCGTCAACAATGCCTCTGGAGCGAGAGGAATCCACACCGCGCATCGACTCTTATTCTTGGAGGCTCCAAGAGGCCCTGAGCGGACCAAGCGAAAAAATCGGCGAGGTTAAAGTTAGACTGCACCAGAAATTTTTCAGAGCGGCTGTCCTTGCCTCGTATGGAAGCGCTTGCTGCGTTTGTTCCAATCCCATTCCTCAGCTGCTCACGGCCGGACATATCATTCCTTGGTCGAATAGAGAGGATCTTCGTGCTAATCCCAGGAATGGCCTGTGTCTGTGTTCACTTCATCATGCCGCGTTTGATTGTGGACTGTGGACCATCGAAGATTCCTACGAGATTAGATTGTCCCCTGAGCTAATGGCGTACCTTCCTAACAAGACCGTCGAATCAGGTTTCATCAATTATTCGAAAGCCCAGATCCGCATGCCTGATAAATTTTGGCCTGACAAAACATATCTCGCTTTTCACCGCTCAAATCTATTTCGAGAGTAATTGTAAAATTATGTATATGAATAAAACGGAGGAATTCATGCCAACTAACGACGAAAGGGCAGAACGTGCCAGGGAAGTTCTCGAAATGTATGCTGTGCAATTTGGTGACCGTTATGATCCACGCGGTACCTTGATCGATGTGTTGACGGATCTTATGCATCTGGCAGCCAGAGCGCCTGAATTAGGCCTGGAATTTGACAGCAGCTTAAAAATGGCCCAATTTCATTTTGAGGCTGAGGCCGAGGAATGCCTGGATAGTTGACGAGCTGAAAGCAGAGGAGGAAATCCTATCCACACAGAAATGCTATCGACCCTCATCTTCTAAGGTTGTCAATCATACGCTCATGACTATCCCCCATCCCCGCGATCCATTACACGGTGTCACGCTGGAGACCATTGTCACGGAATTAGTCGAACGGCATGGCTGGACTGAACTGGGCCGTCGCCTGCCGGTGCGCTGCTTCCTCAACAATCCGAGCGTCAAATCCAGCCTTACCTTCCTCCGCAAAACGCCTTGGGCGCGCGAACGGGTGAAGGGAATGTATATCGCGGAGCTTGAGTAATGGGTTCATCGGATGTATCGATATAGGCGCATCAAGCGACGTTCGCTCTGACTGCAAGCCAGATTGCTCCGTCTGAATCCTTCTTCAGCGCGGGACATGTGTTCCCGTCCAGGTCCTGCCGATTAGGGTGATCTGCTCTTGGTTCAGCTCTGCCCGGCTTGTACAATCACCAGCAGCTCTGTAGATATAAAGCCAGGATGTTCCACTTGACCGAGAGGTGTACGCTTGTGCGCATGAAGCTTGTTCTCATCGTTGCGCTCTTCCTGATCGGACTATCCCAGCCTCCAGCTCTCCTCATGGAGGTTTCGGCTGCCTCCCCCGAGAAGGAGACGCAATCCAACTCCAATGGTCCCTCACCCAAGGGCTCCGCCGATGAATCGGAACCTTCCTCCCTGGTGAGCGATTTGCAAAGCAAACGGACGGCTGCCGAAAAGGAGCTAAGCGAGATCAGTTCGCCGCAGACCTTGCGGAAAGGGGCACCTCCCGGCACGACGGATGCTCGGTTGATGGAGCGGAGGTCTTTGTTGCAACAGTTGGTGCAGATCTATGAGCAACATCTCGATGCCCTGAGGAAGCTCGACCTATTGCGCCTGCGTGTGCGAGAGATCGAACGCCAGAATAAAGTGTGGGACGGATTCCCCACTTCTCCGCCCTATTCGGTGCTGATGATCGACGAATTGCGTGATGCGGCGCGGTCGATGGCCCTCACGGAGCAAGGGATTCAAACCAGACTGACCATGACGGAGAGTCTCGCGGACAGTACGCGGCGCAATTTGAAAGCCGCGCAAGAACAGGCTCGTCAAGTGTCTGAGAAACTTGAAGGCGTCGAGGATCCGGTGAAGCGAGAGGTCCTGATCTGGGAGCGTGACATGGCTCAGCTGCGTGAGCGAGTGGAGTCGGCTCGCACGGGGATGTTGAATGCCGATAAAACGCAGGTTCAGGAAGAGCTGACTGAAGCGCAGCAACGCATCGCGCTCCTGACTCGTCAACGCACGGTGGCGGCTGAGCAGGCTGTCTTCACCAAGGAGGATTACGACAAAATAAAAAAGCGGTTGGACGCGGATCATCAGTCGATGATGTCGGAGCTGGATCGAGCCGTGCTGGAGCAAGCCGCGCAACGGCAGACTGTGGCGGCGAGCGAGGCAAAGTTGGCGGCGGCCGATGGCGCGCTTTCCCCCAAGACCTCTTCTCGCCGTCTGAAGGGGGAGAGGAGCACGCACCTGACCGAGGCGGTCGAACTGGCGCGCCTACAATTCGACAATGATAGCTTACACGTGGATCTCCTTCGCCAGATGGTGAGTGGATTGGAGCATGAACGGAAGATCTGGGACATTCGGTTCGCCACAGCGCAGGGCACTCTCTCAGTTGTCGAAGAGCGGGACGCCTCAAAGAAGCTGGTTGCTGCCGCCAAACAGATTCAGAGTTGGAAGGAATATGGATTGCAGCAGCTCGGCATGGTGGGCAGCCAGATCAGCGACGTGGAAAATCGGCTCGAAGAAAATTCCTCCTCGGCCACCGCTCGATATCTGAATGATATGCTTCGAGGGTATCGCCACCGTGAAGATTTGTACCGTCGCCTGCTTCAGCGTACGGATTCCTTGTTGGGATTGATAGAACACCGGCAAACCGAGTTCGCGCAGCGGGAGCAGGCGCGCTCGCTCGTCACCCGCTTGGAGGACTGGGGTACTTCGTCTGCGGCGGTGTTCGGGAACATCTGGAATGTCGAGTTGTTCACCGCCGAGGATACGATCGAAGTGGATGGGAAGAGCGTGACGGGCCGCCGCAGTGTCACGGTTGGAAAAGTTCTGACCGCGTTGGCCATCCTGATTGTCGGTTATTGGTGTGCGGTCGTCTTGGCACGTTTCGCCGAAAAACAAGCCATCACGCGGCTGCAAGTCGATCCCAATGTCGCCAACATCATCCGCCAATGGGCCTTGGCCTTTCTCTTTCTGGTACTCGTGAGCATTACGCTGACATACGTCAAGATTCCGATCACCGCCTTTGCCTTTCTCGGCGGGGCGCTGGCGATCGGCGTCGGGTTCGGCACTCAAAATCTCTTGAAGAACGTCATCAGCGGGTTGTTGCTGCTGATGGAGCGGCCGTTGCGCGTCGGCGACGTCATTGAAGTCGATGCGATCAGGGGTATGGTCACCACCATCGGGCTGCGTTCGTCGACCATTCGGGACAGCAATGGTGTGGAAACGCTCATTCCCAACAGTAATTTGCTCGAGCGAAATCTGACCAATTGGACGTACTCAAGCTTTCGAAAGCGATACTCGCTGCGGATTGCCGTGGCGACCGGCTCGGATGCGCGACGCGTAAAGGAGAAGCTCTGTGACCTGGCCGGTCAGCACGGGCAAATTCTCAAGGAGCCCGAGCCATACGTCCTCTTTGAAGACTTCAGCGAACATGCGTTGGTGTTCGTCCTTCATTTCTGGATCGAGATCGGCCCAGGTATCGATCCGGCTCATGTCGCTAGCGATTTACGCTTTATGATCGAAAATACTTTTGCCGAAGAGAAGATTGTCAGGAAATGACATGAAACGGCGATCTGGCTGTTTGAAGATTCACCATCAGGAATTCTGAAGCAATGGCGCCGAATGCCACAATCTTCAAAGCGCTCCTCCACATCGCCGACGTGGATCGCCAGTACTATCAGGACCATGCCGTCACCCTGGCGCGTCACCCGTCCGAAACCGATGAACGCATGATGGTGCGGCTGCTGGCCTTTGTGCGACATGCGGACGAGGCCTTGGCGTTCGGCCGGGGCTTGAGTACCGACGATGAGCCGGCGCTGTGGCGCAAGGATCTGACGGGCGTGATCGAGTACTGGATCGAAGTCGGCCTTCCGGACGAAAAGGCCATTCGACAGGCTTGCGGCCGCGCCGGTCAGGTCTGCATCTATACCTACGGAGGTCGCGCGGCAGACGAATGGTGGAAACTGAGTGACTCCGCGCTTGGGCGATACCATAACTTGACGGTCCTGAATCTGCCGCTGGAACAGGGCCGTGGTTTGACGCAGCTCGCGCAACGCCAGATGGAGTTGCACTGCACCATGCAAGAGGGGCAGGTCTTGATCGGCGATGGCACGACTGCCTTGCACATTGAATTGACGACGTTGAAGGAGCCTTCAACGGTCAAGCGTGGGCGTGGCTCCTGATTTGTCTAAGCGTAGGCCGAGCGTGACGATATGAAGGAGCGTAAACGCATTCCCACGGAAGGTGAACCGGCGGCTTGGAAGAGTCCGTTTGCCGCGCTCCAGCAGGTGGAGCTGCCGCCTGCCGTTCAATCAAACCTGGCAGCATCTGACAAGCCGCCTGCGTCGGCTGCGAGTGCCGTACGAAAGCCGTCGCAGCGGGGGCGGGTAGACATTCTCCGGCAGACGGCGCATCGGGGCGGCAAAACGGTGACCGTGGTCACGGGATTTGTGGGCATCAGTCAGGCGGAGAAAGAACAGTTGGCCAAGGCCATGCAGAAAGCCTGCGGCACCGGCGGCACGGTGAAAGAGGGACGGATCGAAATTCAGGGCGACAGGCGCGCGGACGTCGCCCGCATCCTGACGGAGGCGGGGTACCGACCGGTGTTTGCCGGTGGGTAATGGCCGACGGATGGCTGGCGCTGCTGGCACCACTTGGCTGGTGACCGGACATGGCTGAACCGCTCAAGAATCAGTTCGGCCCTGCGATTCCGCGCACGATCGGACGGATGATTGCCGCCGTCTTTCCTGCCTTCGATGAAAAAGCCTTCGTCAAGCGCGCGTTGAAGGGCTATGACGCGCTCGAGTTGATGGCGCGTGGCCGGAAAATCGCCGAGGCGCTCAGGCAGCACCTTCCCGCTGATTATCCAAGGGCGGCGGAGATGCTCATCGCGTCGCTCGATCAGAGACCGGTGAAAACCGCCGGTCAGAGCATGACGTCTTTTTTGTTTCTCCCCCACGTGTTGTTCGTGGCCGAATATGGGTTGGACCATTTCGACGTTTCCATGCGCGCCCAGCACGCACTCACGAAATTATTCACAGCGGAGTTCAGCATTCGCCGCTATTTGGAGCGGCATCAAGCAGCCACGCTGGCCAGGCTCAAGGAGTGGGCTGCCGATCCTAGCGCCGATGTGCGCCGTCTCGTTTCCGAAGGTACGCGTCCTCGATTGCCCTGGGCGATAAGACTCCGCGCCTTTCAGGCTGATCCGAGTCCGGTCCTTGCCTTGCTTGAGCTGCTCAAGGACGACCCGGATTTGTATGTGCGGCGAAGCGTGGCGAACAATCTCAGTGACATCGGGAAAGATCACCCGGCGGTGCTCATCACCACGGCCAGGAAATGGATGGTAGGGGCGACGGAGGAGCGGCGCTGGATCGTTCGGCATGCGTTGCGATCGGCGGTCAAACGCGCCGAGTCGGGAGCGCTGGATCTGCTGGGTTTCGGACATTCAGCGGAGATCGTGGTGCAGAAGGTGCGGATCGCTCCTCGGCGCGCGGCCATCGGATCGTCCGTTACGCTTGCCTGCGAGCTTCGGAGTAAGGCCGCGACGGTCCAACGGCTCCTGGTGGATTTGCGCGTGCGCTACATCAAAGCCAATGGCACGCATCGACCGAAAGTGTTCAAGCTGAAGACGGTCGAGTTGGCTTCCCGAGAATCGTTGCCGCTCAACAAGACCCTCTCGCTGATGCAATTGACCACTCGCAAGCACTATCCGGGAACGCATCATCTGGAACTCATGGTCAACGGCCGAGCGTATCCGCTGGGCAGCTTTGAGCTCTGGCAGCGATAGGCGATGCGGAGATACGAGAGAATCGCGTAGGCTTCAATCGACCCTTTGACCGTAAGACGTACGGCACTGCAGCCTTAGGCAGCGGCGATTTTCCTTGGATCAATCACCTGTCCGGTCATCGTGCCCTCTACGCTGGCGAGATAGGCGCGCGCGACCCTGTCGGCCGGGAGCCCGATCGATGGATCCATGCCTCTGGCAATCAGCGTTTCCGTGACCCAGGGTGGGCTGACGACATTCACGCGGAGACCTCGCGGCAGGTCGATTGCGGCGGCGCGGACGAAGCCTTCCAGCCCTGCGTTCACCATGCTGATAGAGGCGCTGCCCTTGATCGGTTCCTGGCTAAGCACTCCGCTGGTGAGGGTGAAGGACCCTTGCTCGGTGATGAACGATTTGCCGATCCGCACCACATTCGCTTGCCCCATCAACTTATTCTTGAGTCCAACGAAATAGTCCTCATACGTCAGGTCAGCCAAGCTCGCGAATTTGGCGATGCCCGCCGTGCTCACGACCGCATCGAAGCTGCCGATTGCTGTGAACAATCGCGTGATGGAGTCCGGCGATGCGAGATCTACCTGAAAGGCGCCCTTCTGACGTCCGACCGTCACGACTTCGTGCCGGACCGACAACGCTTTGACGACCGCGGCTCCGATGGTGCCGGTTCCCCCGATGACGATCACTCGCATAATGTTCTCCCTGATTTATATCTGACTTCAATGTAGGCAGGCGCTCATGCCTCACGCAAGAGTGCCTGCAGACGTCAATCCGGACTGTCGATCACATATTGCGAGATGGCGGAGTTTTCTTGAGGCGGGAGATGCCGGCAAGGCGGAATGTCCGCCTGTAGGCGTCGTAGGAGCACAGCCATCTTCATAGTGGCCGGTATCTCGCAGACCCATACGTGCATGCCGGATTCCAGGTCGTCAAAATGTCGTTGGACGGTAAAACCTGGTTTCTCCATGAAGTAGGCGGAGAGGAATCCGTTGATCGCCTGCACTGTCCAGGGATTCGCCTTGATGTATCGGTAGGTGAGTCGGATTTCTACGGCGTGATTAGCCTGCTCGGGATCCATGTGGTTCTCTGCTCCTCGCTGAAAGTGACCACGCACTCTAACAACTTCGCGGACCATTTGGAATATTGAGACTGGCGTGAAGATCTGTGTATGGTACGAGATGGAGGGCTGCAGGCAATGTTGACCGCATATAATCAGGTTCCGATTCCTTCGTTCATGTATGGCACGGCTTGGAAAAAAGAGGCCACCACGCAGCTGGTGCAGCAGGCGGTGGCCGCCGGGTTCACGGCCATCGATACGGCCAATCAGTTGATCCACTACGAGGAAGCGTTGGTGGGCGAGGCGCTGTTCGAGTTGGCGAAGCAGGGCACGCCCCGTGACCGCCTCTTTCTGCAAACAAAGTTCACGTCGGTCACCGGCCAAGACCACCGAACTCCCTATGACGCGCAGGCCGATCTCACGACTCAGGTGAAACAATCTTTCGACAGCTCGTTGGCCCATCTCCACACCGACCACGTCGACTCCTATGTGCTGCACGGCCCCTATTATCGGCGAGGGCTCGCAGCGGAAGATTGGGAAGTCTGGGCCGCGATCGAGCAGCTGTATGAATCGGGAAAGACGAAGATGATCGGTATCAGCAACGTGACGGCTGAACAACTCACGCTGCTGTGCCAACGGGCCGCGCACAAACCCATGGTGGTGCAGAATCGCTGTTATGCCGCGATGGGCTGGGATCAGGAGGTGCGGGAGATTTGTCGAACGCGCGGAATCATTTACCAAGGGTTCTCGCTCTTGACCGCCAATCGTGAGGTGTTCGCCGAGCCGGAGGTGCGGGCAATGGCGGCGAAGTATGGCATGGGATTGGCGCAGCTGGTCTTTCGGTTTGCGATGCAGATCGGCATGCTACCGCTGACGGGTACGACCAACCCGCAACATATGACAGAGGATCTACAGTCCGACCGGTTCACGATCGGTCCCGAGGACCTGCAGCGGCTGGAGACGATAGGAATGTAACCCACGGCCTGCATCGATAGTCGTTGGATGATGTGGATCTATGGACTCGACAAAAGTTTGATCAATGGAAAGTCTGCACCAACTCGAAGTAGTCATCCTATTGCTGACGGTGGTGCTTGCGCTGACGACAATCGCGCAGAAGATCAACATCCCATACCCCATTTTTCTTGTGCTGGGCGGCCTGGTGCTTGGCGTGGTGCCCGGTCTGCCGCCGGTGACACTTCATCCGGACCTGGTGTTCCTCGTCTTTCTGCCGCCGATCTTATGGGCGGCGGCCTATTTCACGTCATTGCGTGAATTTCGTCAAAATCTTCGGCCGATCTCACTCCTGGCAGTCGGGCTCGTGCTGGCGACTTCGGCTGGGGTGGCGGCGGTGGCCCATGCCGTCTTGCCTGGCATGGGATGGGCGGAGGCCATTGCGCTGGGAGCCATTGTCTCGCCGCCTGATGCCGTCTCCGCGACGGCGATCGGCAAACGGCTGGGAATTCCGCGTCGAGTGGTGACGATCCTTGAGGGCGAAAGCCTGGTTAATGATGCGACGGCGCTGGTGTTATATCGGGCCGCGGTTGGCGCGGTCGTCAGCGGCTCGTTTGCGCTCGGCTGGACTCTCCTCGATTTTTTGTTTGCCGCGCTGGTCGGCGTCGCCATCGGGATTGGGCTAGCTTGGCTCACCCGTTGGGCGATCTGCGCAACGGAAGACGGGTTCACTCAGATCGGTATCACGTTGCTGGCGCCCTATATTGCGTGGGTGGTGGCTGAGTTGGTGCATGCGTCGGCAGTCCTGGCTTGTGTGGCGGGCGGTGTATATCTCCGTCAGTATTTCAGCGGCGCCGTGGCCCCGGCCACCAGAATACAAGCTCGCGCGGTGTGGGAGCTGCTCATCTTTATTTTGAACGGCGTGATTTTTATTCTGATCGGTTTTCAGCTGGGCGCGTTGCGTGATGCGGCGCCCGCCGGACAGTTTGGCACAATTTTGTTGGCGGGAATGTGGGTCAGCGTGACCGCTATCGTGGTGCGGTTCGTGTGGGTGCCGCTGGCTGCCCTCATTCCCCGGTGGCTGAGCGCGACCCTGCGGGCGCGCGATCCGATGCCTCCGTGGTCGGGCTTGTTTCTCATTTCGTGGACCGGCATGCGCGGGATCGTCACACTCGCCGCGGCATTGGCCCTCCCGATGACGACGAGCACCGGCGTACCGTTTCCGTTCCGATCTGAAATTATTTTGATCAGCTTTACGGTCATTCTCGTCACCCTGGTTCTGCAAGGGCTCTCGCTGCCGCCGATCATCCGGCTGCTCCGTCCGGAAGAAGATCACGGCTTGGATCAGGAAGAAACCATGGCGCGAGAACATGCGACGACGGCAGCGCTGAACCGGTTGGATCAAGTGGTGGGAGAGAACTGGGCCACGTCGGAGCAGGTGGAGCGAGTGCGACTTCAGTACAGCCGGCGGTTGGAGCGGTTCGCCCGATCCAATCTTATGGAGAAAACGGCTATTGATGGGGTTACCGAGGTCGTTCAGCGTCTGCGGCATGAGACATTGACGGCTGAGCGGATTGCCCTCATCGGGCTTCGCAATGACGGCACGATCAGCGACGAAGTCCTGCATCATCTGGAGCAGGAACTCGATGTCGCCGCGCTTCACCTTGGCATCGGTGATCGACGCCTGGGCAGAAGCCGGAGCTAGAGGATCGTAAGATAGTTCCGCATGCGAGAAGATCCTCACTGGTCGGTAGTCTGGGTAGTGCCATCTCAGGGCCATGACAGTCGCGCCCCGGCAAGAAGCAGCGTAAAACGCTGCCTCGTCAGAAATATTGCGTGATTCCCACCTGAATAAGCGAATTGGGACTGGGGGACAACAACTGCGCGAAATCCACACGCAGTAACGTGTTGGCGAGAAACGTGGGCACCACTCTGATGCCTGCCCCGACATTGACTGCGCCTATCCAATTCCGTTGGTTGCCTTCTTCGGTAAAAGGTTGAAAGGCGCCAAAATCTGAGAAGAGCACCCCCTGCAGCGCCCAACGCGGCGCGAGCTGAATCGCGTGACGCAACTCCAGGTTCATATAAGTTTGTGCCCGATTGCGATAGAGATTATCGGAGAGCCCTCTGACTCCCGCGATACTCCCCATCAGCAAACTGTGATTCGGATTTCGGCTGTTGTTCACCGCCTCGGCGACCGTATTGATCATCAAGACCGTCATGGGGGCCAATGGAGCTCCTTGGATATACCGTAGCCGCAACTCGTGACGCGGCTGGTTCGCGCCGATGAAGTAACCCGGCCGGAATTCCAACGCGAGGCGATACCCGGAGGGCACGAGATCGTGCCAATGGTATCGATCCCAGGTCACCTCTGGAATAAGACCCACATAGTAGCCATCCGGTGGCCGCGCGCCTGTTCCTGTCTGATCCTGAACGAGCTCCCGATACATTTTGGCGACCACTTCGTAACGCAACGGCGATCCATACGCAAACGGCCCCTTGAGCTCGAATTCGCCGCCGATCCGGTTGCGTGTCCAGTTGGCCGTCGAATCGGCGAAACGGATGCCGTTGCTGCTGTAGGAGCCCTTTACTTCTTTCGCCCAGCGGTCCGGGCGGTACGCATGTTCCGAGATCCACACATCCACATTCGGTCCTCGTTGGCTGTAATTGAATTGACCTCCGATCTGTGTGCCGGTACCGCCCAGGTTATATTCCACGAGACCGGCAGTGGCATTCAGGTCTTTGACGCTCGTGCCGCTTGTGAAGCTCAAGACGGGAGAGAGCGTGAACTTCTCCTGCACATCCACGGTCATTTTTTCGCCATGTGTCGCCACGTTCACCCGATCGAAAAGGCTGAGGTTTCGGATGCGTCTCTCAAACTCCTCGACCTCTGTGCGAGTGAATTGTGCGGGGATCGGCTGCGGAAGCAATCGCTGGATCGTGTCTTCTTTGGTATGCCGCGCGCCACTGATTTCCAGGGTGTGGATAAAAATGCCCCTGTTCTCAGCGACAGTCTCAGCGGCGACTGCGGGATGTGCCATGACAGCATGGATGGTGATGACCATCGCACAAGAGAGGATGACCGGAAGAAACAATACACGCGTGTTTCGACTGAAATGAATAGGATGCATCGCAGACCTCCATGGTAAAAACAGGTCCACCGTGTTGAACGATGGAACCGTCAGTGGAGAGACTGGATGTAATTTAGATTCGAAGCGGAAGAAGGAGCGGAACAGGACTGCTGCGCGGCGGCCGCTCATGGGCCGGGGCCGCTCGTGTGCTTGGGAGGGACGGCAGGCAGGCGGAAATGAGAATAGCTTCGAGAGCTATCCAGGCCCAGGCCGGCCATGCCATGCCTGCCGGGCTGTCGGCTTTCTGAGAAGCCATCAGAACATGTTCAGCGGGATTGTCAGGCTCTTCCGAAATGGGCGCACCATCGACGGATGTGCTGAGATCCGGCTCCTCGAAGGCCAGGTCCATGACCAGATCCCCGGTAATCATGAAAGCGACTACCAGAGTCAGCCACGCGATGACACCGGTGTGTCGTGTCATTGTTTTCATCCACAGCATGAGTCCCGACTATAAGGTCGGGACGGCGGTCTGTCAATTGATGTCGCTCAGCGGGACCGCGATGGTTCCGGTACATCTTCGCATTCCGGGTGAGGGGTCCCTGCTTGACGCGCGGGCTTGCTGCGGGTAGGTTCACGCCATGTCGATTCGTGTCACACAGGCACAGCCGTCCGATGCTCCGATAGTCGCTGAATTAGTCGGCGAGTTGTTGCGCGAGATCATGACGGCAATCGGCACGCAAGCGTTTGAATTTTCTGAGTCCGCCACCGAAGAGCGAGCCAGACAGTGGACGTTGGATCAGACGTATATCGTTCTGCTGGCTCACGACGAGGATAGCGTCGTGGGCTGCCTGACCCTCACGGAAAACCGCGCACTGTATGCCGAAGGCGCCTTCGGGATCATTCCTGAAATGTATGTACGCCCGGCCTTTCGGTCGCGCACAGTCGGTGCGATGCTCCTGGCAGAGGCGAAACAGGTAGCCCGGTTGCGGCGATGGACCAGATTAGAGGTCACGACGCCCCCCTTGCCGCAGTTCGATCGGACTCTCGCGTTCTACGAGCGGCAGGGATTCAACATGTCCGGTGGGCGGAAGATGAAAGTAGGCCTGCCGTGAAGCCTATCGTGCAGGAAGAACGAACTGGTTGTGGCATTGCGGCGGTGGCCGCGATTGCCGGGGTGTCTTACGCGAAGGCAAAGACCGCGGCCGCCTCGTTGGGCATCTCTTCGCAGGACCGAAGACTGTGGTCGGAGACCATTCATGTGCGGCGATTGCTCGCGCTGTTCGGTGTGCATGCCGCGAGGACGACAAGGCCGTTTCGTGCCTGGTCGAAGCTGCCGGATTGCGCGCTGCTCGCTATCAAGTGGCGCGTCGAACAGGAGCGGCCATTCTGGCATTGGGTGGTGTTTGTGCGAGCGAAAGATCAGGCATATGTCTTGGATTCCAAGCCGACGTTGAAGACTGCTCTGCGGACTGATTTCGGACGCATGAAGCCGCGGTGGTTTTTGCCTGTCGCCATAAAATGATGGCCCATGTCTCGCGCCGTCTAGCTCGGGATTTCGCCAGTAGTCACTCGCGATGAATTCTCCTAGAATCGCGCGCACCACCTCAGATTTCCCGCATGATATGGATCAATCGCTTCGCACGCACCATCCATGGAAATATGTCGGTATCGGTGTAGCTATCATCGTGCTGGGAGCGTTGATAGCCATCGTGTTCATCGACGAGCCCCTACGTGGCTTCATCGAACGGCGGGTGAACCAACGCCTGGATGGATATCGCCTCACCATCGGATCGCTCGACTTCCATCCGATCGGGTTTTCCATCGATCTTGAAAATGTGGTGCTGGTGAAGACGCAGCACCCTGATCAACCCATCCTGAAGATCCCTTTATGGAGCGCGAGTGTGCATTGGCGAGACTTGCTGCGAGGCGCGCTGGTCAGCGATCACCGATTCGAACGACCGACTCTGCAGATCACGCGGGCGCAGGCCGTGGAGGAAGCCGATGATACTCGCGCGTTGACGGAGCGTGGGTGGCAGAAAGCCGTGTTGGCCGTCTATCCATTAGATATCAATGAACTGGATATTGTGGACGGCGAGGTCAGCTATGCCGACTCGCCGACCAGTAAACCGCTGCGGTTGCAGGCAGTTCAATTTCGAGCGGGCAATATTCGGAACATCGAGTCACCGGACAATACCTATCCGTCTCGTATCAGTCTCCAGGCACAGGTATTTGGGTCGGGACGGCTGACCGTTGACGGCAAGGCGGATTTTCTCGCCCAACCACATGTCGGTGTCGATGCGCACGTCGAGCTGACCGATATTCCACTCACGGACTTGTTGCCGCTCACGGGACGGGCGAATGTCATTCTGCGGGAAGGGCTACTGAAGGCCAAAGGCCACGTCGAGTATTCTCCTTCTGTGAAGAACGTGCAGGTCCAAGATTTTGCGGTGAACAATCTTCGTATGGACTATGTGCATGCCGCCGGCGCGGCGAAGAAAGAAAAGCCGGTTGTCGAGGCTGCCGTCAAACAAGCCACAGAGGTTCGGAGGGAGCCGCCTGTCAGCGTGCGCATTGAGCGAGGTCAGATCACCAACAGTGAATTGGGATTCGTGAATAAGGAAACGGTTCCCGGCTATCGGGTCTTCCTGGCCCAGATCAATATGCAGATTCAAGATCTCTCCAATACCTTCGATCGAGAGACTGCCGGGATCAATCTGGAAGGCCGCTTTATGGGAAATGGAAAGCTTACAACCCGCATCACTATTCGCCCGCAAAACCCCCTGCCTGACTTCGATCTGAAGGTCAAGATTCTGAAAACCAAGCTCGCGTCGATGAATAACGTTTTGCGCGCGCATGCGAATGCTGACGTGAAGGAAGGGAGCTTCACATTCTTCAGCGAACTGGCTGTGCAGAACGGGAAGGTGACCGGCTACGTTCGGCCCTTTTTCAAAGATGTGGATGTGTACGATCCGGAGCAGGACAAAGATAAGGGGTTTCTCCAGCAAGTCTATGAGGGGTTGCTCGAGGATCTGGCGGATGTGTTCAAGAATGTCCCTCGCGAACAGGTCGCGACGGAGGCCACCGTCACGGGGCCGTTGAGCGATCCGCGAACCAGCACATGGGAAGTTTTCGTCAATCTGGTAAAAAATGCATTCTTTAAGGCGATCGTTCCGGGTTTCAAAAAAACTATCCAGCCGTAGTTCATACTTCCCTCGCGGTACCGTTGAGATACGCATGCCTCGCGCTTGAGCTTTTACGCCCCATTGAGATAAGGTTCGGCGCCGTTGCGGGATGGCGCTCGGAATCGATTGAAGCGCACTGTGAAAATGTGACTGGGAGATGAGCGACGCATGAACATTGCGGTGATCGGTGGTGGACCGGCTGGACTGATGGCTGCAGAGGCGGCGTTGGCGGGCGGCGCGCGGGTGGATCTGTACGACTCCATGGCCTCCATCGGCAGGAAGTTTTTGTTAGCCGGAAAGGGCGGCCTAAACCTGACCCACTCCGACCCCACCGAGCTCTTTCTGTCACGGTATGGCGACCGTCGGGAACAGGTGGCCCCCTGGCTGGTGGAGTTTGATCCCGCGGCGCTTCGCGCATGGGCACGGGGGCTCGGGGTGGAAACCTGTGTCGGTTCTTCGGGCCGGGTGTTTCCCACCGATATGAAATCCGCCCCGCTTCTGCGCGCTTGGTTGCGTCGGCTGCGTCAAACGGGGTTGACCGTTCATGTCCGGCACCGTTGGTGCGGATGGGATGATGCAGGCGCGCTCCGCTTCGAGACCGCTGGCGGACCGCTGACGGTGCGGGCCGATGCGGTCATCTTCGCGATGGGCGGAGGCAGCTGGCCACAGCTCGGGTCCGATGGCGCGTGGGTGTCTCATTTCACAGAACGCGCCGTTCCGATCGCTCCGCTACAACCGGCCAATTGCGGTTTCGACGTGTGCTGGAGCGAACACTTTCGGGCCAAGTTCGCCGGCCATCCGGTCAAAACCGTGGGGGTGGTCGCGAAGTCTCCGTCAGGTTCGGTGATGCGTCGTATGGGAGAGTTTGTGATTACGGACAGCGGCGTCGAGGGTGGCGTGATCTATGCGGTCGCTCCCTACCTTCGCGATGAGATTCAGGCGACTGGTCGAGGGACGCTCCGGCTTGACCTCGCGCCCGATCGAGAGCTCCCGCGTCTCATCAAGGACCTGTCTCAACCGCGCGGCAAAAAGACGATGGCGACACATTTGCAACGGCGCGCGCATATCGAAGGGGTGAAATCCGGCCTGCTTCGAGAATATGTTTCGAAAGAAGATTTTACAGATCCGACGCGCCTGGCAGCGTCGATCAAATCTCTCACGCTCACTCTAGTGGCACCGCGTCCTTTGGCGGAGGCGATCAGCACTGCCGGTGGGGTGGGGTTCGAGGCGCTGGACAGCAGACTGATGGTACGCGCCCTGCCGGGTCTGTTTTGCGCGGGAGAAATGTTGGATTGGGAGGCGCCAACCGGCGGCTATCTGCTCACCGCCTGTTTCGCCAGCGGCCGCGCCGCCGGCGTGGGGGCGGTCGCGTGGCTGAGGGAGCGTGCAGGGCGTGCCGGGTAATTTAGCAGACGCAGACTCGGTGGTAGGCTTGATCGTGCCCGGAATCGGCAACTCTGGGCCTGGGCACTGGCAGACCGCGTGGGAGCGACAATATCCTGACTGGCAGCGTGTGCAGCAGCGGGATTGGGATCGTCCCGTCCGAGACGAGTGGTTACGCGCTCTCGATGACGCGATAGGTCGCCTCTCTGTCCCACCGGTGCTGATCGCCCACAGCATGGGCTGCCTCTTAGTGGCTCATTGGGCACATCGTTCGACCGCGCCTCTCCGAGGAGCCTTTCTGGTAGCAGTCCCCGATCCCGACGGGCCCCTGTTTCCTCCCACTGCGCAAGGGTTTCAGTCCGTTCCTGCGGGGATGCTTCGCTGCCCGAGCCTCGTGGTCGCCAGCAGCGATGATCCCTTCGGGTCCGTGGCCTATGCCAGACGATGCGCGGTCGGTTGGGGGAGCCTCTTCGTGGAGGTTGGTGCCGCAGGCCATATCAATGCGGACAGTGGCTTGGGCGATTGGCCCGCCGGTCTGAAGTTATTCGACGGCTGGATGAAATCGTTGTGACAGGCTGCGATGAGCACCCATGAAACGAGGAGTGTGCCGTCTGGATTTCGTCGGCTTTAGAGTAACTATTCTAGACAGGATGCTCAAAAAGGCCGTCCAGCCAGGCCGCAGCGAGGTCCACGGCGCGATGAATAATGAGCGCCACGTTTGTGGACGCCGGCGAGTCGGTGAGCCGGCAGTGTCCGAAAGGCGAAGCGTAGTCATTCTTACCCGCCCTCCCTGAGCCTGCCGAGACAGGCTCTATGCCCATGGTCGGTACGTTGAGGGTCTGCACGATGCGAGAACGAAGCTGGCGGACTTTTTCAGCATCCTGCTAGAGCAGGATGCGTTGATATTCCGAATTGGCCAGCGTTCCGGTCTTTAAGTCCCAGTCAATGACGAAAATGGCGGATCGTTCAGATGAGAGGGAGAGGAGTCGCCGTCCGTTCTGGGCGACCACTGTCTCGGCCGTCGTGAAATCCAACGTACGGTCCGGCCCCGTACGATTGCAGACGAACAACGGCAAGCCCGTATCTTTTGTGCAGCGTTCCCACTCACCGTTTGGCCCATGGAGTCCCGGAGCCCAGGCTGCCGAAGAGACCAGCATCTTCGCCCCCTGTGCCTTCAGGCTGTTGGCGATGCCGGGGCTGTAAGCATCCGCGCAAATCAGGAGGCCGACAGTGCCAAACTGCGCCAGTCGACATGCAGTGGCCTGTGTGCCGGGTGTGGACCAGGCTTCTGATCCGACGCGCAATGCATTGATCTTGCGGTGACTGCCTGCCAACCGCCCGTCTGGGCCGATGGCAAAAACTGAGTTATACAGCAGCTCAGACTGGGGATCCCGTTCGGGATGCGACAAAAAAATTGTGAGTCGCCGACGGGCGGCAAAGCGACACACTTTGGCCATCCAGTGATCCGGCTGCGGCTTGATCCATTGAGTCCCGAGGCTGTCGGCGAACGTGTAGCCGGTGACCGCAAGTTCGGGAGTCAAGATCCAGGTAGCGCCCCTATTCGCGGCTTTCATGAGGGCCGTGGTGACGAGGTGCCGGTTTCGTGCGAGAGCCCCAGGGATGGGTGCGAGGTGCAAGAATGCGATTCGTAGAATAGATCCAGCCATGAGTCGCAAGCCGAAGGGAAGCGCGCGCCTGTCCGCTTTGGGATGTGGCACTGTATCATAGCCAGCGTCCGGGTTCGATCAGGTATAGTCGGGTGGAAGGATCAGGATCCCGTGAATCGCGGAGGAAGGTAGTCGACTCTGAAAAATGGCGTGGGCTCAAGTTCGGGAGCATCACACATAGTAGGACGACTCCGTCCTACGTGCCGGCCCTCTTGCCCCGTCCTGCCGGGGTGTCGCTCGTACGATGTCCCCTGTCGTGAATGAATAATCAGGCAGAGTCGGCACATACCACTGTCAATTCTAACAGTAGCCAGAGGAGGACGGCCCACATACGATTGCCTGCTGAGATTCCACGGTGTCACCGGACATCCTGTCTGGGCCTGAGGCTGATGGAGTTCGTGGTGCCACGCATCGCAAGACAACGGGAAACGCGCGGGCCTGTCGGCGTGGCCACTCTCTTAAACGGCGGCCAGGAGATAGACCCGATTGTTCAACACAAGGAGGAGTTCATGATACAAGTATGCTCGAAATCCCCATCCGCCACAACCAGGCTCGGGTTGATGACCGCGGTATTGCTTGCAACGATGGCCGCGGTGACCGCCATACCCAGCGTGGCCGATGCTTTCAGGGAGCAGCAGCAATTGGTGGATAAAGCGAAAATGACGATCGAAGCCTTCGCTGCTGATCCGAGCGCGAGAGCCTGGGGCCGCGAGTTCAAACACGAGGCTAGGGCCTTGTTCATCGTACCGCAATTCTTACGGGGTGCCTTTGTGTTCGGGGGAGCGGGAGGCAGCGGTGTGCTGGTCGTCCGCGACGAGAAGACCAACAAGTGGTCCGAGCCCGCGTTTTACACCATCGGTTCCGCCAGTTTCGGCCTGCAAATCGGAGGAGACGTGTCGGAGATGGTCTTTGTGGTGCGGACTCAGAAAGGGCTGGAAGAGTTCTATCGGAGCGATTTTAAACTCGGGGCGGACGTCAGCATGGCGGTGGGATCGGCAGGCGAAGGGGGGTCGATGAAAGGGATTACGGCGGACATGGTCGCTTATGCGAGAAAAAAGGGGGTGTTTGCGGGGGTTTCAGCGGACGGCTCAATCATTGCGGTGTCGGATGATGCCAACGCGACCTATTACGGCCAACTCGTACGTCCGACAGACATCATCGTCAAAGCGACTGTCAGCAATCCGAGATCCGCCGACCTGCGCAATGCGGCAGCCAAGTTGGCGCAGTAATGCCGGGCTTCTCCGGCACTTCTGTTTGGCGGGTGCGGGCGTCTCCGCGACCGTCGCCATTGCCCTGTTTCGGGCGCAGCCTTCTTCGATCGGCGAGGAAAAGGAGTCCGGGTTCGTCCTAACAATCACAGGCACCAGGCAAAGGAGGATGCTGATTCAATCATTTTTCATCGACCAGTAAGAGCATGGACAGGTTCGTTGTTTTTTGCACATCACACCAAGGAGGATTCTGATGAAATCAGTTGTCAGCGTGATCGCAGCGGGAATGATTCTCTGTGCCGTGCCGGCGTTCGCCGAAACGGCAGGCAATGCCGACACCAGCATGGGAATCTTGATGGAGAAGATCAAGGCGGACAAGAAGCTGTTGGTCGCCAGCAACATGGAGTTGACCGAAGCGGAAGGCAAGGCCTTTTGGCCCTTGTACGAGGCGTACCAGAAGAAGCTACACAAATTGAACGATCGGCTAGGCAAAACCATTTCGGAGTATGCGGATGCCTATAACCAAGGCAAGGGCACGGTCGCAAACGACACCGCCAAGAAGCTGATCCATGAAGCGATCGCGGTTGAGGAGGACGAGGTGAAGCTGAAGCACACCTATGCGGATAAGATCGGCAAAGTGCTGCCGGCGGCCAAGATGGCGCGGTACATTCAAATCGAGAATAAAATCCGTACGGTCATCAAGGCCGAGCTCGCCAAACAGATTCCGTTAGTCTATTAGGTGCCGGACCGAGCTGGCGGGGTCGCCGAAACAAGGTGCCCCGCCAGGCGGTTGGCCGTTTTTGATCATCGAAGAGAGAAACCACGAGCCAACGAATAACCGGCGTGATTCAGGCCAAACACCTGTGGGTCTGGTTGTTTGTGTAGAACCGCTGAACTGGCAGCTATTATCGTTCGGACGGGCTCCCTGCCGTGCCCCGGAACTGCGGGCTCAGGCAGAACGTCCTTGCTCCGCACCTGTGAGACAGCAGAAAACCAATCGCGCTGGATAATCTCACGAGACGAGCGGAATGGGCGACGGTTCGAGGTTTCGGAGCTTCGAACCCCGAATCGCGGATCGCGCCTTTCTCGAATGTCTCGCGTTCACGCGAAAGGGTATAGGGCCGCTCGCGTTGGGAGAACACAACATTCGTGGACCTGGGATCAGGTGAAGCATCACAAGGCACAACTCATGACTAGTTGGGGACATGTCTTAAGCGGAAAGGATGCCTGTGCGGCCAAGAAGTTGTGCCGGTCATGCGCGCCTCTTGTGTGGGCCTGTGTCTGCGTAGTCCTGGTTGCCTGTGCGGTGAGTAAAGAGCGGGAGGCGCTCCCGCCCCCGCCGGCGCCGGGACCGCTCGGATGGGAGATTCCTCCTCCATTCTCCGCACAGGCGCTGCTGCCGGCGGACTGGCTCAAGGGGCCACACCACCTGGTTCAGGACGAAGTCGTCAACGACGGCGCCCAGCACCATTTTGTCGTGACCTCTGACTTCGGAATATTTCCCGCGACCGGCGCAGCCGTGCTTCGGACTCGCGTCGGAGAAACTGAGGCGATTGCGGCGCTGAAGGATGCGCGCAAATCGGAGGTGGTCGCCGATGCCCTCAAGTTTCAGCTTCTCCATCCCTTGCGCGGCGCGAAGATGCTGATCATGGAGCCTGTCCGTGTCGGGAGGAGTGTCGCCGGAGGGCTCTTGGAGTTTCTCGCTATGCCGGGGCGCGCGAGCAAGTTTGAATGGAGCGACCGGGAAGATTCTGTCACGAAGTCGACGATCGGGTTTTCGTATATGAAGCGAAACCTCGCGTTTCAGTTCGGGGTGGACCCCTATTCGTCCAATCCGGAGCTGCAGGATAACCTGAACGAACTGGCCTGGATCGCCTTCACCGCTGATTTGGCCCCTCAGTTCGCGTATTTCTTTATGCCCGGAGGCGCCGTCCTCTGGGCGACCTTTAGCGGCACCCGCTGGACCTCATACCTCGATGAGCAAGTCCGCGACAAATCAGCCGGGGATCTGCGTGCCTACAACCGTGACAAATTGGACAAGATGGGAGTCAGTGAGGAGGACATCCATCAGTTCTTTCTCAATCCGATCTACTCTCCTCGACACTGGACCATCATCACCACGGCGCTCGATGAGTTAACAGGTGTCGATAACCGTGAGGCCTTCCTCGCAGTGGCGAGGGAAGCACCTTCCGAGGACATGGCTTTGTTTTACCAGCACGTGGCGGAGATGACGCGTGGCTATCACCTGCATGTCGGCGCCGGTAATCGGCTGCTGGCGATGCCGCGCATCCCGGCACTCTATACCAAGGATCGGGCGCTCGTCGTGATGCTGCCCGTCGATTACCTGTTCTGGACCTCGCGCGTCGCGCGCGTTGCGCAGGCCCTCACAGCTTCTGTGCCTAGTCAACCGCGTATCGCCCGGCGCGAACTCTGGATCGCGGGGAATGTTTCGCCGCGTGCCAGGCAGGAATTCGAAGCGATGGGGTGGACGGTGTATGAGCAGGTATCGGCCCAGCTCAATCCACCGGCCTGAGCGCTGCGGCCACGTGATGCGCAACGTGTGCTGTGGTCTTGAATCGGACCCGCAGGAGAGTGGGCGATGTCGATCGCGGCTCACGCCATCATCCCGGTCGTACAGAGGGATGAGGGAGCGGCATGAAAGAAGTTGCGAAAACGAGACGTATCGATCCGATCAAGTAACCGTAGGGAAATCAGGCCGATCATTCGAGCCCTGTACGCAGATGTGAGTAGGTTTTGTCGGGCATCTGCTACGGAAAACCAGTTGCGGTGGGAATTGCCTCTTCTGAAGGGGTATCTTCGCGCGATCTCGGCTTCGGTTCTCTTCTGGGTGCTGCTGTGTATGGGTATAGCCGCTGCTGACGAGAAGGCTCCTGCTCAGAGCGACTGGCATTATGGGGCCTACCTCGACGGCAGCTATCTCCTCAACTTCAACTTCCCGGAAAACCATCGGTGGCGGAGTAAGATCACGACGCCTCGAACGAACGAATTTGCGCCGAACATGGTCATGGGGTACGTGCGTAAAGATGTGACGCCGGACTCGCGATGGGGCCTTGAAGTGGGGGGGCAGGGAGGCTACGACACCAGTCTCTTAGTGCCCCAACCTACGCCGCAGGGGGATAAGCCCGTCCCGGGAGCGGATGTTTTACGCCATCTCCACCGGGCCAATGTGTCCTATCTGGCGCCCGTGGGGAATGGGCTGACGCTCACAGCGGGGCTGTTTAATAGCTTCATCGGGTACGAGTCGTACCTTGCCCGCAATAATTACAACTACACCAGATCTTACATGGCCGATAATGCGCCCTATTTCATGACCGGCGTGTCCGCGCAATATGCCGTCGATGAGACCTTAAAGTTTGCCGTGTATGTGATCAACGGATACAACAATCTTTCACGACCGAATGTGGTGCCCAGCTATGGCACTCAAGTCATGTGGAAGCCGGCGCCTCCCTGGACGCTCACGCAGAATTTCTATTATGGCCCGGATCAATTCGACACCGATTTGAGGTTCTGGCGGTTTTTCTCAGACAGCATTGTAGAGTGGAAGGATGGAGACTGGACGCTCGCGTTCGCCTACGATGTCGGCACGGAGAACGCCGTTGAGCAGGCCGGTCATCCCAGAGTCTTTTGGACCAGCGCGACAGCGGTTGCACGGTACCATGTTCATGGCCCCTGGAGCATCGCGTTTCGTCCCGAACTGTACTGGGATCGAAACGGACGGGTGACCGCTGCAGAGCAGTTGCTCACCGCCGTGACAAGCACTCTTGAGTACCGGATCGCCGTTGGCCGCCAGACGGGTATCCTTCGCCTGGAATATCGCTTCGACCGGTCGACCGGTTCTCAGGGTGGCTATTTCGCGAGAGGGGAGATCGCGCCCGGTGTTATCGGGTTGACCCCGAACCAGAATCTGATCATCTTGGGATTACTGTGGGCGTTTGACTCATAGTAACGCCCTGTGCAGGGCAGGTGAATCACGGCGAGAGGTAGTGGGTGCACGGAGGCGTTCCGTTCTTTCGGTCTCCGCCGGAGGAGGCAGCACGAACCATCCGTACTCGATTGAGTAGATGCACTTGTTCGGAGCCGCCTCAGGATTCGATCAGCGATGAACGTTCGTTGTGCGCAAGACGATTGTCATCGAACCGGCGTATTAATACCTTCGAGTGAAAATCTAATGCTGCAATCGCGCGACACCCTCAGCCGGTTATGCGCGGGGGTGCTGGGGGCAATGGCGTTGGTTGCGTCATGCCCTCTGACCGCCGCAGGAGAGGACTCACTCAGGGACTCAGCGGCGAACATCGATCAGGTGTTGCCGGAGACCGAATTGGATGAGGCGACAGAAGAATCTGAGGCCGCTCCCCGGGAAGGAGGTTTATTCAAAAGGTTGGGCCGTCAACAGGTGACGCCGGAGGAACAGGCACAGGCTGAGCATCTCCGAAAATTAGCCGCCAAGTATGGGACCGATCCCACTGCCATCGTGGGACGAATACAGTCATCGTCTGCCTATTACGACCTTCACCAAGGAGGGCACGCCGTCGATGCTACGGCCCGTATCGATTTACCGCTGCAGCGAAACTTCCTGCTTCGCGTGGATGTGCCATTTCTGAAATGGAGCGAGCCCAATCGTCTCCGCACCTCTGTCTCGAGAGGTCTGAGCGACATGGCTGTCACGGCTGCATGGCGGGTGTACAACACCCCCGAATATGCCGTAGCCTTCGGCGTGATTTCGACATGTCCCACTGCCGCCGAGACAGCGTTGGGTCTCGGCAAGTATACAGTCGGACCAACCATCGCCACAGTCAGATTCGTCTAGGGATGGGAGTCGTTCTCGATCGGATTATTTACACAACAGATTTCCGTCGGCGGCGATGCAAGCCGGAATTCCGTTAACCGTTCGAAATTCCAGGCACAAGTTAATTCGTTCTAGGCTGATCGGTGGTGGAGTATTGTGCAGGCCGTATTCCAAGCCGATTGGGATCGATGCGCGAAAACCAGTCTGACGCTGGAATTCGAAGTTGGTCGGAGTCTGGTCGGCCGCTGGGGGGTATATGTGCGTCCGTGCGTCGGGATATTCGAGCGGGATCTGATCGGAGCTACGACTGGAATGGCGAGGGCGTCGTGCGTTATATGTTCCGGAGTTTCTACCAGGGGCAGGCTGGGCAACAAACCGTGGCGGAAGAGTCGTCACCGATGGATGGAATGGACCGGTCCGGAAGGCCTGGTTCTCTCAGTTGTTTGGGGGGAGGTACAATGATCCCTGATGTTCCGACCGGCGGGCGTGGTCGTTCAGGCCCCTCGCGTCTGTGGTCGATCGGGCTCCTGCTCTATCTCATGACCGCGACAGGATGTCCCAGAATCGTGTCTCTCGATTATCAGCCGAGCAATCAGCTCAAAGGAGGAGGCACGATCGGGACGGCACCGTTCCGCTATCAAGCCTCCGATGAGCATCATGTTCGTCCGCGTCAGGTAGAAAGCAACTCGTCAGCCACAAGTGGCTTATTCCTTACCAAGGAAATCGGCGCCTTCTTTTCGGACGCGCTGCGGCTGGAACTCGGCCGGTCGGGGTACACCGTGAATGATTCGAGCGACCGCATTGTGTCAGGAACCATTACGCGGTTCTATCTCGACTGGAGAAGCGAAGAGGACCGCTGGTTCGAACTGGCGGCGGACTACTCGGTGCAATCGGAAGAGCGGACTCTCTTCTCCTGGCACTGTTACGTGGTTGAGAAGGGGCAGAACAGACTGATTCAAGACGGGGTTCTAATTCGCACGGGAATAGCAGACTGCATGAGTCGATTTATCGAAGCCGCGCAGGGCGCGCGGGTTCTCTGAACGGTATGGCTGGCAGCCTCCTGTTCCCTTTCGGTTCAAGTTCGTATGCTACCCTTCGCCTTCGGTGACGCCCGTGGCGGAGCGATGGTCTTCAATCTGGAACAAAGAAGAGGCGTATTGTCTGGGGGAGAAGGTTAGGGGGGAAACCTGTCAAAACTAACAGTAGCCGGCTCGTCTTGTTGGGGCTAGGTTACTACACTCAGCAGAAATAGCCGCATAGTAGAGAGACAAAAGGATTGTCCGATGCATGGGGGCAACAAATACTCCTCGACGTGATGCATATTTACAAGCATTGTTTCACTGAATATGACGAATATCGAAGGACAGCTAGCAACGTCGGTCACTTTAGCGTCCCCACGATCGTGGATAGGAAGTTTGTCTACTCATCGTTTTATTCCTGAGCCTAATCATGTTTTGTTGCCTGGCTGCGATTCTTAATCGGATGTGGTTCTATGGTTTAAACACAAGGAGAGATTAATCATGCGTTTGTCGACAACATGTATCTTGGCTGCCGTTGTACTCTTTGGCATGGTGGGGAGCGCGCAGAGTGCTGCAGAAACCACCATGGAAATTTTGCTACAGAAGGTGAAGGCGGACAAGAAGCTCCTCGTGGCCAGCAACATGGGGATTACTGACGAGGAAGGCACGAAGTTCTGGCCGCTCTATGAGGAGTATCAGAAAGAACTGGATCAAATGAATCGTACTCTCGGCAAGACTATCAAGGAATACGCCGATGCCTTCAACAAGGGACCTCTGCCGAACGATCAGGCGAAGAGGCTGATGGATGAGGTCATTGCGGTTGAGGAAAAAGAAGTGAAAACCAAGCGGACCTACGCCGACAAGATCGGTAAGGTCCTTCCGGCTGCCAAGACTGCCCGCTACATTCAAATCGAAAATAAGATCCGGGCACTGTTGAAGGCAGAACTTGCAAGTGAGATTCCGCTCGCATATTGAAGGAACGTGCAGCGGCTACTTGTGGCCGACAAGATCGGGACGAGGGCACGAGTCGAGAATTCGACTGTCGTTTCAGAGGTTTTCGGGTGGCCGCGCGTGGGCAACGACGCATGACCTGTAGGGGGATGGCACGCCCACCGGGGTCGAGTGGCTTGCGGTGAGAGAATTCGACATGAAGTCGGACGAGCCGATGGTCTGAAACGCACCAGGCTATCGGAGGTTGTTGATAGTTTCTGGATCGACGAAACGGAGGTAACGAATGCCGAGTTCGTCAGAGCGACCAGGGTTCTTATTGTGGCCGACCCGGTCGCGCACGTGAAAGACTATCCAAATGCCAATCCTGGCGTTCTTCGCGGGATCTAATTTCTTCTCACCCCGGGATCATCCGTTTCGCTGTACGAACAGGTTTAAGCGGTGGTACGAAGCCAAAGGCGCGGACTGGAGTTTTCTCCTGTGGGTCTTGTCAATGTCGTGGCGTGGACGTCTGGCTGGTCCCGGCGTGACTCTTATACCCCCGCGCGAAGCACGTGAAGAGCCACCCGCAATTCCTAAGAACCATCGTCCCGGAATGCTTCAATCGACTATGCCGGGCATCACCAAGCGCATCTGTGGATGGAAGATATTTTCCTCGCTGATCAGCCAGCACACACCAGAGAGACCGGAGAGGCCGGGAACTGGCATCTCCACAATATCCGTAAGGCCGCCCTGTCGGCAGAAGGAGGCTGACGATGAGGAGCCACGCAACTATCTATCGGCTTGTCCCGATCCTGATGCTATCCCTCAGCATCGGATCGATCACGGGTTGGAAGGTGCCGTCGGTCCTCGCAGAGGACAACAGGCCGCAGCCGACGCTCAGGGACCTGATCGGCGGAAAGGCCAAGGACGAGCAGGCAACGAAACCAGTCGATCCTGATAGTCTGCAACTCGGGGTTCCCGAAGATCCTCTCGGTCGAGACGTTCCTCGCTCCAGCGTTCGCGGATTTCTCGCGGCGGTCGACAATCGCGACTATGCGCGGGCAGCGGAATATCTCGATCTACGGAACCTGCCGACGGATGTCACTCCTGAGCAAGGACAAAAATTAGCGCGGCAGTTGAAGATCGTGCTAGATCGGGTCCTCTGGATCGATCTGGAGCTTCTCAGCACCAGCCTGGAAGGTGACCGTACGGACAACCTTCCCGTCGTGCGTGACCGCATCGGACGAATTACCACGGATGCAGGGAAAGTGTACGACGTGCTGCTCCAGCGGATCCCACGCGGTGACGGCGCGTATATCTGGAAGTTTTCAGGCGCCACGGTGGCTGACATCCCAGATCTTTATAAAGAGTACGGCTATGGCCCGTTCGAACGAGCCTTCCCGGCCTTCTTGTTCGATGTCTCGCTGATGGGCATTCACCTCTGGATGTGGTTGTTGGCTATCGTCATGGGTATTGCGCTGTACCCCGTCGCCATCCTGATCACGAGGTCGGCCATCTATGTCCTGAGTTACTTCAATTCTGATTTGGCCCAGAGCATCTCCCGCTTCTTCGCAGGACCAATGCAGCTCCTCCTGTGGACAGTCCTGGGGAGAAGTGCCATCCAGGCGGTCGGGCCGTCAGTTGCGGTACGCGCTGTTGGACAGGCCCGCACCTTCCAAGTATTCGCGCTGGCCTGGCTGCTCCTACGGGTTGTAGACTTCGCTGCCCACCGGGCAAGTTCGAACCTTGATCGCAAAGGTCTGGCAGGAGCCTTGGTGCTTCTGAAGCCATTGGCCCAACTCCTCAAGGCAGTCGCGGTCACGGCCGCCGTGCTGCTCTGGTTGGACAATATTGGCTTCAAGGTGACCACCCTGCTGGCCGGTCTCAGCATCAGTGGAGTGGCCGTCGCGCTCGCTTCGCAGAAGTCGCTAGAAAACATCTTCGCGGCCTTCACCCTTTTTGCCGCGCAACCGGTCAAGGTGGGCGACTTCTGCCGGTTCGGCGACAAGATGGGGATTGTAGAAGAAATCGGGCTCCGGGCCACCCGTATCCGCACCTTGGAACGCAGCGTCATCACCATCGCCAATGCCGAGTTCGCCGGCATGCATCTCGACAATCTGTCCAAACGCGACCGCTTTTGGTATCACCCGCGACTGGCGCTGCGGTACGAGACGACGCCCGATCAGATCCGCTACATCCTGGTCGAAGTCCGAAAAATGCTCTATGCCCACCCGAAAGTCTTATCGGACCCCATGCATGTCCGCTTTTCGGGGTTCGGCGAAAGCGCGCTCAACATAGAGCTCTTCGCCTATATCGGGGTGCCCGACTATACCGAATCTCTCGAGGTCGCGGAGGATCTGAACCTGCGGATCATGGAAATCATCGCCGCCGCCGGTTCCGATTTCGCGCTCCCCGTGGAGATTCAGTACGAGTTGCCGGGGAAACCGTTTGATGATCAGCGGGCGCAGGCCATTGCAGCGCAGGTGAAGGAGTGGGAAACGAACCGGGCGCTCTACTTGCCGAACTTTCCGAAGGAAAAGATCGCGGAGATCAAGGGGTCCCTGGACTATCCGCCGAAGGGGTCACCTCACTATGCCAACACACCGACCTAATGGCCTGATGTCACGACTAGTCGGATGGTTGGTTGCCGGATTCGAGTCGGCGTCAACGTATCAGCGTAACGATGTGACCTGATGCCGCCAAGAAAGCCGGCAGCGCGACCGAGTGCGCGAAAAGTATGAATGAAACACGGGGACTGATCGCTGCGAGTAATAAGGAGCTGAGCATGACGACAATGGAACTCATCGACTACCCTCTCTTACAGAATGTGTTTCATCCCTCCGACTTCAGCGCCGAGAGCGAAACGGCGTTTGCGCATGCCTTGAAGGCCTCGCTGACTGCCAAGGCGGCGCTGACTATCCTTCACGTGTCGCCGCAACGGGAGGGGGAGTGGATGGAGTTTCCGGGAGTACGTGAAACGCTTGAACGATGGCACCTCCTTCCCAAGAACAGCCTGCGGTCCGATGTTTCCAAGCTGGGTATCGACGTAAAAAAAGTCAAAACTGTTCATAAAGACCCCGTAGAGTCCGTCACCGAATATCTGTCCACGCATGCCACCGACCTGATCGTTCTTGCCACCGATCAGAGTAAAGGGTCTGTGCCGTGGTTCAGCAAGTCGGTTGCGGTTCCAATTGCCCGCGCGTCGCGGCAGATGACCCTCTTTGTCCCTAAAGGCGTGGAGGGATTCGTCTCCCTAGAGGACGGCTCCATTTCGCTGAAGAATATTTTGATCCCCGTGGCGTCGAATCCAGCGGCCCAGCCATCTATCCAGGCTGCGGTTCGGATGGCGTGCCGGCTTAACTGCACCTCCGGCGTATTTACAGTACTGCACGTGGGTGAGCGCGAAGGTATGCCTGAAATACGCCTTCCTGAGGTGGCCGGATGGCGGTGGGACAAGGTGACTAGGCAAGGCGATGTCATCGATGTGATCTGCAAGACGGCGTTGGAGACAGAAGCCGGCTTAGTCGTTATGTCCACCGACGGCCGCAACGGCTTTCTCGATGCCTTGCGAGGCAGTCATAGCGAGCGGGTGCTTCGGGAGTGCCCATGTGCACTATTGGCCATCCCTGCCGGCGGGTTCATCGCGACAGGTTCTGGAGAGCGAACTCAAAAGAAGTGACGCGCCGTGACGCTACGCCGCGGCGGATCTTCGCTCGGCTCTCCGCGCATGGTCTGGAATTTGGCCGGCCTGTTCGCTGTATGAGGCAATGATTGTTGACCCCAGCGCCGAAGATCATGCCAGGGCGAGACAGTGTTATTTCGGCGGGAAATGCGTCAACATGTCATGGATGGCTTCGCGAAGGAGCTCCTGCCTTGCGTGCGGATCGCGGGAAGGGTCCACTTCGGCCTGGGCGATTCCCCGCCAGACAAGGCGATTCGTTTGTCCATTGACGACATCGAGAATCAAGGTGCCTTCCTTATAAGACTGGACATCCGTGACCGTTCGACTTCCTGCCGGCCATCCTCCTCCGTATCCCGGGCGTTCTCCCACCCCAAAACCATCGTAATGGCTGATACTGGACATATTGAGCAAATCCTTCAGCGAGGCATAATAAGAAACGTAGAAGTCCGGCTTTTCGGCATCAACTCTTCTATAGCCCTTTAACGTTAACTGGCCCTCCACCGTCCCGCGAACGCGAATATCGGTTAGGGAATTATCAAGCCGCGGGTCACCGGTCGGTTCTTGATGACTCGCCACCCAATCAAACGTTCGGAAAGTTGAAAATTCAGCCCCTGGGTCATGGTCATAAGTCACCTTCAGAGAGGAGCAGCCGAATTGTAGAGTGATGAGTAACAGGAAAGATAAAACACGCTTCATCATTGACACCATTGTATCGCTTGAGATATTCCCATCGTCATGCGCATGGGCCTCCTCGAAGATTCAGCCTGTTGATCCGGTCCGTGCAGGGCGTGGAGACCTTGCATTGCGATATGGCCGACGAGAGCAGGGCCGAGAGGCGCGGACACGATACCTCACTCCTTTCTGAAAGTAAACGAGTGACGCTCCGCGAGCTCAGTTGCGGCTCCCCCGTGCACCTGTTAGTTTTGACAGTCTCTGCATCTGTTTCAAACAGTAAGATTTGCCCCTCTCACCGATGGGGGGTGACGTGAAGGAGGGAGCGAGGGTTATGTTGTTTGGCTGGCGGACCGGTCTGATTATCTTTATTCTCACTAGTGTCATCGGGTGTACGAATATTGATGTCCGGACTGACTTTGATCGAACGGCGGATTTCACCAAATTTCAGACGTTCGCCTTTGAGGGCATGTCCGATCTTAATCAAACCGGTGTATTGAGCAATAATCTTACTCGCAAACGCATTGAGACGGCCATCACGCGAGAACTGACGAATAAAGGGTTGAGGCTGGTCGGCTTGGAGCAGAGTCCGGATCTGCTCGTTCACTATTGGATTGGAATCAAAGAAAAACAAAGACTGGACACGACCGGTCCGTCCATGGGGGCCGCCTATGGCTGGCGCGGCAGGTATGGATATGGGGCGGGCTACAGCGGTGTAACCACCTATGAATATAGGGAAGGGACCTTGATCACCGATCTCATCGAATCAACGAAGAAGGAACTGGTTTGGCGAGCCACGACAGTGGCGAATTTGGAAGACACCACGGAAGAGAATATCGAGCTGGGCAATAAGGCGATTGCCAAAGCATTTGAAAGTTTTCCGCCCTCCAAAACTCAGCCATGAGGAGGGCTTGGACAGAGTCATTTTATTCGAGGAGGACGAGATGAGAAAGTCATTGAAAGAGTGGGGTCAATTTGGTCGCCGTTTACTCATGATCGCGGTCGTCATGGGATTCGTGTCCATGGGTACGACGCAATTGGCGTGTGCCGATGATGTGGAAAATATGAAGGAGGCTGAGCTGATTCTTAACAGTGCCCTGGAGACGTGGCAGAACTTCACGGACGACCCGGCCAATTCCGGTTTCCGTGCCCATGTCAAGGAAGTTAAAGGAGTGTTGATCCTTCCCAAGCTCCTCAAGGGGGCTTTTCTGTTCGGTCTTGAAGCGGGAAACGGCGTGTTACTTGCTCGGGACGAAAAAACCAACACGTGGAGCGAGCCGGCTTTCTATGAGACCACGACCGTCGGCTTCGGTTTGCAAGCGGGTGTAGAGAACACGGAATCGGTACTTCTCATCCAGACGGTGGAAGGAATCGAAAGCTTGATGAGCAATAGTTTCAAATTCGGCGGAGATGTGTCGGCGGCCCTCGGCTCGCAGGGCACCGGCATGGAGGGCTCTACCTCGGCCAATCTCGGAAAAGATTTCGTCACGTATTCCAGAACGAGCGGCTTGTTCGCCGGTGTGTCGGTTGAAGGCGCCTCCATAAGAACGCGAGATGATCTGAATAAATCCTATTACGGGTCCGCCGTGAGACCGACCGGCATCCTGACCGTTCGGGATGTTAAACCGAATCCCCGATCACAGGCACTTCATGACGCAGTGGTGAACGTTGCCGGTGGAAAGTAGCAGTTGCAAAGGGACAGCGTTGATTCTTAGGAGAACGACCGATATGGCCGCGGGCAGTAAGCGGAACATGATGCGCGTGGCCGGCATCTGCGCCTCAAGATAAAGGAGACCGGCATGAAATTCTCGGGCATGATGCAGGGTCTCGTACTGATAGCGGCGATCGGGCAGGCCTTGACGGCTTGCAGCACGGTGGAGCAGGCCCCTGCTTCACCGTTAGAGGAGGTCGCAGTGACAGATTTCCACAACGTGGCAGGGAATTGGGAAGGTGTGCTGGTGCAGTCTCCGCCGGCCCGATCACGATATGACGATTGGGTCCGTCTCACTATTAAGGAAGATGGAGCGTTTCATTTTGAAGCGTACCGCACCATCGGAGTATTCAGCGGAGCGGGTCAGTTCACGCTGGACCAGGGCGCACTCCTCGCTAAATCAGAGAAAGGCAGGATTTCTGCTCGACTCTACCGGCATGCCGGCCAGCGTGATCGACGCTTGAAGGCTGAAGGGACATCGGGAGATGGGATCACCTACTACGCTGACCTGACCCCCGCCCGCCGACGCTAGTGGTATGTTCGAGGCAGTGCAGACGGCTGCGGAACGACCGCAAAATATGTTCGGTGGCGCTCACCTTCGTAAACCCCTTTCAGCATGACGACCTTCTGCTCGCGGACTGCGGAGTAATCCCCTCCCATCCACTATGCGGCGTGGGTCTGACCATGTCGCGACTGCTGAATCCGGTCAGGATTCAGGAAATACTTGTTTATGAAGGAACAAGCATGCGAGAGCACCAGTCATGAATGACTGGTCCGAGTAGCAGTATTAAGCTTCGGTAAAATGCTACCGCGGCCATTGCAAATCGTCCCAGCTTCGCCCTATGCTGGTGCCCACGTCGCGTTCTGGCAGGCTATTTCGTCGGTAGCGCGGTGCGGAACCACGACTGAGCAAGTTCGCGTGATGCTATGCGACCAAGCCAACCTCAGAAGCGCAAGTTTGCCCTTGTTCTACCACGCTGTGCGTCTTCCAGCTTGAGCGTGGTGAGAAAACCGCAGCACCTTCAATCAATCATCGATGCCTATCCGGTCTCTGTCGTCGTCATCGACGAACAGAAAGTGATCCGGTATGTCAACGCGGCCTGGCGCCGGTTTGCCGATCAATACGGCTGTCAGGCTCATTCATTTGGAATTGGACTCCCTTATCTACAGGTCTGCCGGAAGTCTAAAGGTCGGCTCGGCAGTGCCGGACGGCCAATCGCGAAGGGAATTGAGCGTCTGTTTTCAGGGGCTATCGAAGAATTTTCACATGAATATGCATGTGGCCCGGCCGCAAAACGCCTACGGTTCATGTCGAATGGACGCTGCTTTGCCGAGGGACGAACCCTCGCCCGCCGCGTCCTGTTGATACATCAATCGGTCGCACCAGCCAAACGCGCCATCGAGTTAATTAAGAGACGGGAGAGCAGCCTCAAAAAGTTGTTGGAGTCGACTCCGTTTGTCCCGTGGGAGGCAGATGCCAAAACGTGGCGCTTCACGTATGTTGGCCCTCAAGTCCAGGCGTTGCTGGGATATCCTCGTGCGGAGTGGTACGAGCCGAATTTTTGGATTACTCACCTGTATGCCGAAGATAGTGAGCGGACAATAAAGGCATACCAGGAGCTGGTGACCAACCGATCGCACTACGAACTCAAGTACCGAATGGTGTCGAAATCCGGACGGCCGGTATGGTTGCGCAATTTTGTGATCGTGGATGGAAGGCATGGGAAGTCCAGAGTGTTCCGAGGCTTTTTCTGCGATGTGACCGCAGACGCGCAAGTGCAAGAACGCGACACCTTGCTGCGTATGTTATCCGAGTCCATCGACGAAATCTTTTGGTTTGTGGGGCTGAACCCTTTACGCTTTATTTATCTCAGCCCCGCCGTCGAGCGGATCATGGGACGGGAAGCAGGTCAATTCTATAGCCGTGACGATTTTTGGTTACAGTGCATCCATGAAGAAGATCGCCAGCGGGTGCAGGAAGCCTTCTCCGGTTGGTTGAATGGAACATTTGCTGAGTACAAGGTTGAATTCAGAATCGTATTGCCCGATGGCCGGATTCGGTGGCTTGCTGACCATGGCGCATTGGTCTATGACGGCGGTGGACGTACAAGCTTTGCGACCGGCGTCGCCAAGGACATCACCGCAGAAAAGCAGAATAAAGAAAATTCGCGTCGGTTAAGTGGCCAGTTGATTTCTGCCCAAGAAGAGGAGCGCAAACGGATCGCGCGTGAGTTACATGACAATGTGAGTCAGGGATTGAGCCTGCTGACCGTCGAGTTGGAACAGTTGTGTCGACATCAGGACGCCACGTCACACCAACAGGATGCCCTGGCTGCCATGAAACGGCAACTGAAAGTTCTGTCGTCGGACGTCCATGCATTGTCGCATCAATTGCATCCAGAAAAACTCAAGCACCTTGGACTGGTGTCCGCTATGCGGGCCATGTGCCGAGATGTAGATCGGGCCGGGCTGAGGGTACATTTCGCTGACCATAGAATTCCACGCCAGGTGCACGACGATATATCCCTCACCCTCTATCGCGTCATGCAAGAGGGGTTGCATAACGTGAGAAAACACAGCGGGACCAGCGAAGTTGAGGCAGACTTGTCGAAAGTCTCAAACGCTTTGATTCTTCGTCTGCGTGACCATGGTAGAGGGTTTGATCGGAGCAAGGCGGAATCCGCCGGAGGGCTCGGATTATCGAGCATGCGGGAACGGCTCTCCTCGGTAGGGGGATCGCTGCTCATCCAATCTGCTCCCGGTGAAGGCACCCTGCTTGAAGCCAGGGTGCCATTGTTCGATGATGGGCTCCTTTCGTAAGGATGACATGAATAATCTCCGGTTGCTTCTTGCCGACGACCACCTCCTGCTCCTCGATGCGTTCAAGCGTTTACTTGAGGAACGGTATGACGTCATCGGGACGGCGGTCAACGGTCTGGAGCTGGTTACGTCGGCAATTCGTTTGAAGCCGGACATCATTATCGCCGATGTGGCCATGCCTCTTCAAAACGGATTGGACGCGGTCAAGCGTGTGAAGAGGTTTCTACCGCATGTCAGAATCATTATCTTGACTGCCATCGAAGATCCGGACCTCGCCCAGCGCGCGCTCTCTTCCGGTGTTTCCGGGTATCTGCTGAAGAGCTCCGCAGCCGCGGAATTGTTCGAGGCGCTGCAGGCTGTCTGCTCTGGCCGACTCTATGTGTCGGGGTCTATTGCCAAGATGCTTGAGGATTGCTCCGCAACCGGCCGAAAAAAACAATCCCCGGAACGAACCCTTAGCGCCCGTCAGCGTCAGGTCCTGCAATTGTTGGCTGAAGGACATACCATGAAGCAGGCGGCGGCGGAGTTGGGGGTCACGCCGCGTACGATCGCGTTTCACAAATATCATGTTATGAAGCTGTTTCGAATGAACTCCAACTCCCAGCTGATCCAGTTGGCTCTGACTGAGCGTCTAATCTCAAATCCCCCTCAATCCTGTTAGTTTTGACAGTTCCACATAGTCGGCATTGTGCGTAATGTGTCAGGACATCCACTGATCACATACAAAGGTGCAATGTGTGCGCTTCGTTCCGGATTCCTGCTACTCCGGGGCCGGGAAACAAAGAGGTTCGGCCTCGGCCCAGCGTCGTACTGGCCGACGACAATGCTTTGTTGCTGGATCGAGTAGCAAACCTGCTCGCTGAAGATTTCGATGTCGTGGGCCTGGTGTCAAATGGCCGCGATTTGCTGGAGTTTGTCGACCGCTGCCATCCGGACCTGATCGTGTCCGATATTACGATGCCGTATGTGGACGGGTTAGAAGTGGCACGCCAACTTCATGAGCGCCGGCGCGACCAGCAAAATCATCTTTCTAACCGTACACGACGATTCGGATTATCTACGGGAGAGCTTCTTAGTCGGGGCGATGGGATACGTCATTAAAGACAGACTTATTCCAGACCTGCTGCAAGCCATGCATGAAGTCCTGGCAGGACGGCCTTATGTGTCGGCCTCACCGAATCTACGCCTCTAACGGTGCACATTTCTCCTCCGGCGGTACGCACCTGTCACTTTTGACAGTATATATCTGCCCTGCGGACTTGTAGCATTGGCTGCAATTTTCAGGGGGACCACCGTCCTTATCATCCTTAGGGAGACGCAGGTGATCCATGCCAGATACTCATGAGAACGTCACACATCCAGAGGCAATCTTTACACCCCAAGGCTCACGACGGCGGTTTTTTCAATGGGTCACGAGGGGAGTGATGGGTATCATTGGATTTGCCGTAGGCATTCCGCTGATCGCGTATGTCGTGTCTCCTGCCCTCACGCGTCGCGAAAAAACCTGGGTTGATGTCGGAGGCGTGAACGAAGTGTCGGTTGACGAACCATCGCAACTTGAGTACATCGCGACCATTCGTGACGGGTATGTGGAAACCAAGACTCAGAAAGCGATATGGGCGATCAAACAGTCGGACGGACAGGTTACCGCCTTTTCTCCAATGTGCACGCACCTCGGATGCGGGTATACATGGGATAGAGGGGATAAGCATTTCAAGTGTCCCTGCCACGGCAGTGTGTTCGATGCCTCGGGGCATGTCCTAGCCGGCCCGGCGCCACGGAGCTTGGACCGGCTGCCGTCCAAAGTGGAGAATGGACGGCTCTTGGTTATCTACAAAGATTTCAAATCAGGCGTCCGGGAACAGACCGAATTGTAAACAAATGAAATGTTCGAGAGAAAGACAACTCAGGGGGAGGACAATATGGATGTACGCGCCTTAGAGATCCGGGTCCGGAGGTTCACGGCAATCCTGGTTGTCGTCTTCGCCGTGGGGATTGGTGATCGATCCGCACTTTCGGCGACGCCCTCTACGAAGGGAGACCAGAAAACCGGAACCACCACGGCGAAATCCAGCCGTGCTCCCACGTCAATGCTGAAGGCGGTCCTGACCGACGCGCCGCATGTTCCTCCTCCGATCACACGTAAGCAACCTGCGAAGCTCATTGTGGAATTGGAGGTTACGGAGGTCGATCTTCCCATCTCCGAGGGAGTGGAGTACACGTTCTGGACCTTTGGGGGGAAGGTGCCGGGAAAGTTTATCCGTGTGCGGCAGGGCGACACGGTGGAGTTTCATCTCATGAACCATCCCGACAGCAGATTTCCGCACAACATTGACCTCCACGCCGTGACCGGTCCGGGAGGTGGAGCAGCCAGCAGCAATACGGCACCAGGGCGCCAGACGCAGTTCACCTTTCAGGCCCTCAACCCCGGCCTCTATGTCTATCACTGCGCGACCGCACCGGTCGGTGAACATGTGGCCAATGGAATGTATGGCCTGATTTTAGTCGAACCGACAGCGGGGTTGGCTCCGGTCGACCGGGAATACTATGTGCTCCAAAGCGATTTCTACACCGCGGGAAATTATCGCGAGCAGGGACACCAGGCCTTTGATATGACCAAAGCCATCGATGAACATGCGACCTATGTCGTATTTAACGGGGCCGAAGGAGCGTTGCTGGGCGAACATGCGCTCAAGGCCAAGGTTGGAGAGCGTGTACGTCTGTTCGTCGGGAACGGCGGACCGAACCTCGTGTCGAGCTTTCATGTGATCGGCGAAATCTTCGATCGCGTATACCCCGAAGCCGGAATGCGTCCTCAGGAACAGGTCCAAACGACGCTTGTTCCAGCGGGCGGCGCTGCCATTGTCGAGTTCAAGGTTGAGGTTCCCGGCTCCTATAAGCTGGTGGATCACTCTATTTTGCGCGCGTTCAATAAAGGCGCCCTGGGAGAGCTAAAGGTCGAAGGGCCGGAGAACACATCGGTGTACTCAGGTAAGCAGGTCGAATCTGATTACAATGCGGCGAAATCCCTTGGCGTCCACACGGCGGCATCAATGACCCCTAAAGCGCCTCCCACGGATGATCCATCTGCACGTCTCGTTGCAGGGGGGACCCTGTACAAGACCTATTGCATGGGGTGTCATCAGGCAGAAGGACAGGGACTGCAAGGAACGTTTCCGCCGCTAGCGAAGTCGGACTACTTGACGGACAAGTCACGCGCAATCGAAGCGATCGTCAATGGTCTGACCGGGGGCATCGATGTGAATGGGCAGCGCTACAACGGAGTCATGCCGCCAATGGGGCATCTGAAGGACGATCAGATCGCCGACATCTTGAGCTACGTTCGCCACTCGTGGGGAAATGACGGAGAGGCCGTGTCGGCGGCGGAGGTGGCAGCGGTGCGGGCGAAAACCTCGCATTGAGGCGTGGTCTTTTCTCGGGTCATGCTGAGGAGAGTGTTGAGGGGCGGAGAAACGACCGGCATCCCGGAGGGTCACGATGGCGTCCCGCATATACGAGTGGTTTGACAGCCGCTTGAACTTGAAAGCGATGCAGAAAACGCTGCTGGACGAAGCGATTCCCGGCGGCGCCAGCTGGATCTATGTGTTCGGGTCTGCCACGCTCTTTATCTTCGGGCTCCAAGCCCTCACCGGGATGTTTCTGGCCCTCTATTACGCTCCGACGCCAGACCACGCGTATGACAGCGTGCAATTCATCGAAAACCAGGTGACATTCGGCTGGTTCGTGCGCGGCCTGCACCACTGGGGCGCCTCGGGGATGATCATTGCCGTGGGTCTGCACATGCTGCAAGTTTTCTTGTACGGTGCCTACAAACCGCCGCGCGAACTGATGTGGATGGTGGGCGTGGTGTTGCTGCTGATCGTCCTGGCCTTTGCGTTCACCGGTTATCTCTTGCCTTGGGACCAGACTGCCTACTGGGCCACGCAGGTCGGGATCAACATGGTCGGCACGGTGCCCCTGGTGGGTGATGTGCTCATTAAAGTGTTGCGCGGCGGCGAGACGCTGGGGATGCTCACCCTTTCACGGTTTTTTGCCGTGCATGTCTTGTTTCTTCCGGCGGTGATCGTCACAGGAATTGCGCTCCACCTGATCATACTCCGGCTGGTGGGACCGGCCGGTCCGTGGGATGAACGGAAAGCGGCGTCGCGCCGTGAAACTTTCTACCCCCGGCAGGTCTATATGGACGCCGTGGTGATGCTCTGTGTCTTTCTTGGGTTGGCGGCATTGGCGACGTGGGCGCCGTTCCCGCTAGCGGATAGGGCCAATCCGTCCGACACCAGCTTCGTGCCGGTGCCGGAATGGTACTTTCTCTTTTACTATGAGCTACTCAAACACATTCACGGACCCTTTGAGCCTTTGGTCACATGGGTCTTGCCGATCGTGTTCGTGCTCATTGTCCTCTTCTGGCCATTGCTCGATTGGAAGAAAACAGTCCGGGCTCCGGCGTCGCGTCCCATCGGAATGGCGCTCGGCGTTGTGTTTCTGCTGATTGTGTTCTCACTGCTGGGCGTATCCTTGAAAAATCTGTACGCGGTGAAGCGCGTGGATCCAGGGATAGCGCACGGCAAGGCGCTCTATACCCAGTTCGGCTGTGCGGGGTGCCATCGGATTCATGGGGAGGGCGGGGCCTTGGCGCCGGACTTGTCCTACGTTGGTGATGTGCGTCCCGATCGCGAATGGCACGTGACACACTTGCGCGATCCCCAGGCTGTTTCACCCGGAAGCATCATGCCGAAGTTTCCTCTGACAGAGCCGGAATTGAATGACCTGACAAGCTATATGCTGAGTCTTAGACGCTCTTGACTTGATAGCCAATGGAGGACGATTTTTGGAACGAATGCGCCGGGAGGGTAGGCGAAAAGCAAAGGGCGCTGCATCCAAGCCCGCTCGCGCGCGTGCGCAGACCGGCATGAAAGCGCTGCCTCAGGCGGGACCGTCGGATGCCCTGGATGAGACGGGCGCAGTTCGAGACGTCGTCCAAAATCATCTCCTGCAGGTCGTGGCATTTCTCGCGATGGAACCCCCGACGACGATGTACCCGGATTCCCTTCGTGACGAACGGGTCAAGGTCTTGCGCATGATCCCTCCTCTCACCAGCGGGAACATCGTGCGAGGACAGTTTAAAGGCTATCGTGATGAGCCAGGAGTGGCCCCGAAGTCGCGCGTTGAGACATACGCCGCAGTTCGATTCAGCATTGACTCATGGCGCTGGGCAGGCGTACCGTTTCTCATCAGGGCAGGGAAGTCTCTCCCGGTCACCATTACGGAAGTGTTGGTCAAGCTACGGAAGCCGCCGCTGAGCAGGTTGAGCGTCGACCGGAACTTCCTACGGTTTCGGCTCGGTCCTGATATAGGCATCAGTCTCGGCGCACGCGTGAAGAAACCAGGGTTTGAAATGGTCACGATGCCGGTAGAGCTATCGGTGGTCAAAAAACCGCAAGGCGACGAAGTCGACGTGATGAAGGGGGATTCTATGTTGTTCGTGCGCGAAGATGGAGTCGAAGCCGCCTGGGCGATCGTCGATCCCATCCTCAACGGCCAAGACGCACATGAGTACACTCCGGGCAGCTGGGGACCTGTGGAAGCCGATCATCTGGCTGCCGACCTGGGGGGTTGGCACAACCCTCAGAAGTACGAGTAGTCGGTACCAATGCCTAACTGGGCAGACGGCATTTTTTCAGCATAAAGAAGCGGATCAAACGTATTGACCACATTTGTTCAGAATGGCGAGCAAGACCCCATGGCAGTTTGAGAATACGGGCTTGAATGTCGAAGTACGAGAGTGCGCCTCCCACAACACGAAAGGAGAGATCCGATGTCTAGTTCAATGCATCATGTATTCGTTTCAGCAGCGACAGGTCTGGTTCTAATCTGCAGCGGAGCGGCGTGTGCGAAACAGAAGGCCGCCGTCGTTACGGTTCCTGAGGCTCAACGACCCGAGGCACGACCTTCAGACATGAAGCACAAGGGTCTGGCCGGAGGATTTTATGCCGACAGAGACAAGAGTGACGATTGGTACTATGACTTCTATGAGGGTCCGTCAGCCGAGCGGACAAGCGATCGCACGGCAGTGGACGGGGGTGGTAGCAAGGTTAGGCCGGATGCGATAAAAGTTGCGGACAAGACCCACTTCGTTGATGCCGCGAAACCCGTCGATGCTCGACCATCCGATACCCAAGGACAGGAGTCGGCCGTCAATCAATATTACGATGACCCCTGGTTCTACGAGCCGCGGGATACCTCGTACACGATGCCGGTGAAGGCGGCGAGCGATACTCCGCGTCCTTCCGCCACTCCGGCCCCGCAAGTGCTCAAGGGAAATGTCACGCACGTGAAACAGGTGCGGAATGCAACCAGCGGAGGTCAAAATACGGTTGTGCAAATCAAGCCTGTGAAGGGCAATCCAGCGATCGCCGATCTCGGCCCGACCCAGCCCCTTCTCAATCTCGCCCTCGCCAAGGGAGATCCTATCGCGGTCGGCGGAAAAAACGAGAACATCGGCCAGTATTCAGTCCTGATGGCCAAGCAGGTGAAGTCCGGGGCCAACGAGGTCAGCGTAGAAAGAGTGGACACGGCAGCCGCATCTGATCGCAAGGAGGCCACCGGGCGGATCGAGCGAATCAGTGATGTCCGGATTCGCGGCACTGAACAGATGCATCGCGTCGCTGTCATTAAAGGCGCCGACGGCCGTCTCATGTTAATCGATCTGGGAGCTGCAACACCGTCGGGAAACGTTCCCGCCACCGGCGCTACCGGTGATCAAATGAAGGCCAGCGGGCCGGTCGCCACGGTTGGAAATTATCCCGTGCTCTTTGCCGACCACATGTCCATCGACAATGGTGTGCCAATAGCAATTGCCAGGCCGGATGGAGCGCACCCTGGGGCGCCGCGTCATGACATGCAATCTCCTCAGGTTCCCGAGAGTGCGAACGCCCCGCAACCTGTAAATCAGGTGCCAGCCAAGTAATTGAGGCAGACCATTGGAGCAGCGGGAAAATAACTCTTCCCGCTGCCCCTCTCCATTCGCGATTCATCTCGCGGTTTGAGCAATGGAGTTCGTCAATCGATATATACTTGCAAGATCAGGGGACGCTTTGATACAACGGGGCGGCAAAAAAATCCTGATCCCTTTGGCTTCAAGAGAGAGGCTCATGAACCGCTATCTCGCAATTTTTTTCGTGGTGTTGGGTACAACGGGCTGCACGAGTGTTCAGTACAACGGGACCGACTGCGGCACGCTCCCAAGTGACACCTTCTGGTCGGGAAATATCGCCCTTCAATGTCAGGAATACCGAAGGCTCCAGGCCGAGACGGTGTATCGAACTGAAGTAGCCCAAATGCTCAAACAGTACCGAGAATGTGTGACTAAACAGGAAAGTTCACCGTCCGGGAACAAAGAGCGTTGTTCGGTCTACGCTCAAGGTTTCCCCAATCCACCAACGGGACAACCTCCATCGAAATAGGCCAAGGTAAGCGCCTAGCCGGACTTGTTTCCTTCTTGAGGAGCTATAGACTTGTGCAAACGCGGTCACGTATTCGGGGTCCCCACCTCATCCTCTCCAATTGCCCGCACAGTCTAAGAGGCTGACCGTCCCGGTGAGAAACGTAAGGAAAGTTGAACTGGCTGAAACTCCCGGCATCGAGTATTCGTTCCGTGGTTCCATAATCAGGACGCTGACTCTGTGGTCGATGTTGGTCGCCTGTACTGCCGGCTGCACAACGTTTTCTCTGCCCACAAATGACCCTCAGGAAATTCGTCAACAGACGCCTTCCGAGAGTCCGGTGTTTCTCCCTTCCGATGCGACCGTTACCCAGCCTCTCACCGGTACCGAGACCGGGAATCCAATTATCCTTCCTCGGCGCGGCACATCGGATCTACAAGGTCGACGTGAACCCACGTGGTCGCCTATGGTTCGGGAAAATGATCTGACGCTACGCGCGCCTCTTCGGCAGACGTGGGCTCCCCATCCCCGGCTGGTCCCGCTTGGGAGCGATGTCGAGTTGGAACGACCTGACAGCGAAATCTTTGCGCATCGGGACCATGTCACATCAGGGCCGTTCCGAAATCCCTACGCCGGTTCTCGCGACCAGCCGCTCTTTTATCGCGACAACTCGCACGCACTTGCGAGTAATTCAACGCTATCGGGGGTCGGCCCCCCTCCGCCCCACCACACGGTCAAGACCTTCGGTACGCTCACGGCCATCAGCTTCATCGGCATCGGCGTATACGCATTTGCTCCAGAATCCTTCACTGGTGTGAGCAAGGCCGGTGCTCTCAAGGAGGCAAAACAGGACTTCAAAGACGCATGGACCAAACCTCCCGTGTTCGATAAAGATAATGGGATGTACAACTATGCGGGGCATCCCTACGTAGGAATGAATTTCTATCTCTCCCAGAGAAATTACGGGGAGAGCCCCTTGTATTCCTTTCTCTTCGCAGCCCTCTCTTCGACCTGCTTTGAATATTTCGTTGAAAGCTGGGCAGAACGGCCGAGCGTTCAAGATCTGCTCATCACTCCGATTGTGGGGTCCATCCTTGGAGAGCTCGTGTTCCGCGCCACCCAAGAAATGCGAAAGGACGGCTTCACAAAGACGGAGAAGGTTATCTTGACTATCATCAACCCGCTCTATGTCATGCAAAACGGGTATCGATAGCTGTTTTGCGTCGTATCGCCCGTCGAGGTCTGGATTGCAGCTGACAGGACTATTGCAGTGTCACTCCCACATCGAGAGTTCTCGAGTGTATCCACTCTTTGCGATGTTAGTCGGATGCGGCGTGCCCGGAAGCAGCGCTGAACATGGAGTGGAAGAATGTCAGCTATCCGTCGAGTGAAAATGAAAGGGGCTTGTTCCGGGAGCAAGGGCGGATGGAAGGTAGGGTTGTGCGCAGAAGGCACTTAACTATTTCAGGGCTTCGGCGCCTCCCACGATATCCATGAGTTCCCTGGTGATCGCTGCCTGCCTGGTCTTGTTGTAGTAAATGGTCAATTTTTTAATCAGTTCGCCGGCGTTCCGCGTTGCGCCGTCCATGGCCGCCATACGGGCACCTTGTTCGGCGGCGGTTGATTCCAGCAGAATGCGATACGATTGGACGTGGAAATTGCGGTGCAGGAGTTCGTTCAACAACTCGTCTTCACCCGGCTCGTATAGGTAGCCGCCAGGCATGGTTTCGGTAGCTTGATCAAGATCCTTTGGGTCGGAAATCTCCACGAGCCAGTCGATCGGCAGGAGCTTTTCGACGACGACCCGTTGCTGAAGGGCTGATTTGAATTCATTGTAAATGACATAGACCGCATCGATTCGTCCTGCGATATAGTCATCGACGGCTTGCAGTTCGGAACCCAGCAGCATCCCGTGCTCAAAGGTCAACTTGTCGAAGAGGTCGACGACCTCTCGGCGCACCTTCCAGGCGCGTCGTCGAAAAAAATCACGGCCTTTCCGGCCGACGACCGCCACCTCGACCTGCGCGCCGTGGGCTTCAAATTCTTTCAACGTCGCGGCCGCCGTGCGGAGAATGTTGGAGTTGAAGGCCCCGCACAATCCACGGTCACTTGTGATGACGGCAATCACGATGCGGTTGCCCTCTCGCTTCCGGAGCAGGGGATGCGCCTCTCGGTTCACACGCCGGCTGAGGTTGCGGATGGTATCCCGCATCTTGTAGGCGTAAGGCCGCGCGGCGAGAATGCGGTCCTGCGTGCGCTTGAGTTTCGCCGCCGCCACCATTTTCATGGCTTTCGTGATTTTCTGGGTTTTCTTAACTGAGGCGATCTTCCGTCGGACGGATTGCAGGCTAGGCATGTAGTTGTACCACCGTAGTCATCGAAGCGAAATCTTAGGGTTGTCTTTGTATGAATAGAACGCGGCAGGCTACCATCAGTGGTCACAGTACGTCAAGACGGCTGCCAACCGGTATGCTGCTGTTTGCCTATCGTACTGTGTGTTCAGGCCGATCCCCTGTCTGCTGACGGTGAATATCGAGAAAACATGCGATATCACGAGTTTCTTGGTGCTCGACCGGCGGTCTTCCCCCAATCATTTCTGTGCCGTGATTCGTCCTCAAAACTGGAATCATACGGGATATCGACTGCATGCTACACGCGGTTCTAATCAGAACCTGTAACTTTTGACAGTTATGAATCAGACCGGGTCAGTCTATAACATCACAAGAGCGAAGTACGGTCCGAGGGCTTAAATGTATATTGATGAAAAAGCACAACACCCGCGCGATGCCATATCAGATGGGAAACGGAGAAAATAATGGTGAAAGAGAAGCTGCCGGAAGGCAATGGCAAGGCCAAACTCAAGGGCAAAGAATATGAAAAGGAAATACGCCGGCTTCAGGCCAAGCTTTGCGACCTTCAGGCCTGGGTGAAGCATAAAGGGCTGCGCGTGATGGTCTTGTTTGAAGGCCGTGACGGCGCGGGGAAGGGCGGCACGATTCGAGCCATCACGGAACGCGTGAGTCCGCGCGTGTTCCGTGTGGTGGCGCTCCCGGCGCCCACGGATCGCGAGAAGACCCAGATGTACATGCAGCGGTACATGGCGCACTTCCCGGCGGCCGGCGAGATCGTCATTTTTGACCGCAGCTGGTATAACCGCGCGGGGGTCGAACACGTCATGGGGTTTTGTACGAAAGAGCAGTACCGCGGCTTTCTGGAGCACTGTTCGGTTGTCGAGAAGTACATCGTCGACGCCGGAATCATCCTGGTCAAGTATTGGCTGGAGGTAAGCAACCAGGAGCAGGAACGGCGATTCGAAGCTCGCATCGAAGACCCCTTGCGCCAGTGGAAGCTCAGTCCGATGGATTTGCCGTCCCGCGAGAAATGGTACGACTACTCCCATGCCCGCGACCGCATGCTGGAGGCGACCGATACGACGCACGCCCCCTGGCATCTGGTGCATTCGGATGACAAGAAACGAGCGCGCCTCAACTGCATCAGCCATTTGCTCTCACGGATCCCTTACAAGGACCTTCGGCGGGAGAAACTCAAGATACCCCAGCGATCCAAGAAAGGCGCCTACGACGATCACGCCACCTTGCAAAGTAGAAATTTTGTACGAGAGGTGTATTGATGACTGGTTGGGCTTGATTTGCTTAAGGAACAAGAACTCACTGGAACGATCCGATTAGTGGGTAGGGGATGTTTCCTGACGTTCCGAACGCTCTTCGAAACATGCCAGTTAATGTGACAGGCTCAGCTCAACAGGAGTGGAACAAACCGAGGAGGTGGAGCAGTCCGTCAATCTGGTTTGGGTAGAGGGCCCCAGGACCTTTCTGCCCTCCATCAGCCAACGAATCGTCGCTTCGCTGATACACCATTGATGCCTGGCGCTGGACGTCCGCCGACTATGATGGCGACCGCTTCGACCATCGCGATTCGTTTACTGTCCTTGTTGCATTCATCCTATGGCAAGCCTCGAATCCTCGTGTCCACGCATGCGAGGTATACGAAGAATACATGTACCATTCGCGCGCATGAAGAAAGAAAAGGACCCTGTCCTCTCAGCCGGACAATTCGATTTCACGGAGATGACGCAGCAGAGTGGTGTCATTGGGGCTTATAGGGGGACAGGCTGTGCCGTTTCTTCCTGGGTGAAGTAGGTCGGCTACATCGGTATTGCGGGAAAAGGAGCGTGTTATGACAGCAGCACAAGAACTGGAACAGACGGCGGGCGCATTGGTCGCCGGGGGGAAAGGCATCCTGGCGGCAGACGAAACTGTCGCCACCGTCACGAAGCGACTGAACGCGCTCCAGATCGAATCCACCGCCGACAGCCGGCGGACCTACCGCGAAATGTTTTTTACGACACCCGGCGCAGCAGAGTTCATCAGCGGTGCCATCTTATACGACGAAACTATCCGTCAGAACAGCTCCTCCGGCATTCCGCTTGCGGAGGTGCTGAGAAAGCAAGGCATCATCCCTGGGATCAAGGTGGATACGGGGGCCAAGGCGCTGGCCGGCTCGCCTGACGAAACCGTTACGGAAGGGCTGGACGGTTTGCGCGACCGCCTGAAGGAATACTATGGCCTTGGCGCGCGCTTTGCGAAGTGGCGCGCCGTCATTCGGATTACAGAGCAACTCCCGAGTCCCAGGTGCATCAACGTGAATGCGCATGCGCTGGGCCGTTACGCGGCGTTGTGCCAGGAGGCGGGGCTTGTGCCCATCGTGGAGCCCGAAGTCCTCATGGACGGAGGGCATACGATCGAACGGTGCAACGAGGTAACCGGTTCCGTCCTTCACGCGCTCTTCAACGCTCTGTGCGAGCAACGGATAGTCCTGGAACAGATGCTGCTCAAGCCCAGCATGGTCATCTCGGGAAAGTCCTGTCCGGAGCAGGCTTCGGTCAGCGAAGTCGCCACGGCGACACTGCGCTGTCTGCGCCAGTATGTTCCGGCCGCGGTTCCCGGTATCGTGTTCCTGTCCGGCGGTCAAAGCGATCTCCTTGCAACCAGGCATCTCAACGCCATTAATATGCTTGACAGGCCGCATCCCTGGACAGTCAGTTTTTCCTATGGTCGTGCGCTTCAGGACCCGGCGCTGCATGCGTGGCAGGGCAAGGCGGAGCGATTTAAGGCAGGCCAACAGGCGTTCCATCATCGGGCCAAGTGCAACGGCGCCGCCGCTCTTGGACGATATACCGAGGCGCTGGAGGGGGTCTTGCCGTGAATATCAGCGCAGAGGAATCGGGCTTGGCGGTCTATGTGGTCGCGGCGGACGAAGAAACATGGATTGCCAGGGAGACGGTAGGGCGCGTGCGAAGCATACATTCGTCATAAGCCAATAGAGCCGACTATAAGAGCGGGAAAGGAGAGGTCATGGCAAATCCGATATCGCAGAAGGAGCTGAAATTGATCGACGCCTACTGGAGGGCGGCCAACTACCTTTCAGTGGGACAGATTTATCTGCATGATAACCCGCTTCTGAAGAAGCCGTTGAGTAAGGAGCATGTGAAGTCGAGGCTTCTGGGTCACTGGGGCACCACCCCGGGTCTCAATTTCATCTATGCGCATCTGAACCGAGCAATCAAGGCCCGCGACCTCAGCATGATCTACATCATCGGTCCGGGCCATGGCGGTCCCGGCATCGTCGCCAATACCTATATGGAGGGCACCTACTCGGAGGTCTACCCGAACATTGCGCAAGACGAAGTGGGCATGCAGCGGCTATTCAAACAGTTCTCGTTCCCCGGAGGCATCCCCAGCCACGTAGCGCCCGAGACCCCCGGCTCAATACACGAAGGCGGCGAATTAGGGTACGCGGTCTCTCACGCCTACGGGGCTGCATATGATAATCCCGACCTGATCGTCGCCTGCGTCGTCGGCGACGGCGAGGCGGAAACCGGACCGTTGGCAACCTCCTGGCACTCCAACAAGTTCCTCAATCCGGCGACCGACGGAGCAGTGCTGCCGATCCTCCACCTGAATGGGTACAAGATCGCCAATCCCTGCCTGTTGGCTCGTATCAGCCACGAAGAATTGGATCATCTCTTCCGCGGCTACGGCTACACGCCCCATTTCGTCGAGGGCAGTGATCCGGCCAAGATGCACCAGCTCATGGCTGACACCGTCGACACTTGCATGGAGGAAATCCGTAGCATCCAGACGCAGGCGCGGACGAAAGGTGTGAAGGAGCGGCCGCGTTGGCCAATGATCATCCTCCGTTCTCCCAAGGGGTGGACTTGCCCGAAGGAGATTGACGGTAAACGAACCGAGGACTACTGGCGGAGCCACCAGGTGCCGATGGGTGAGATGCACGAAAAGCCCGAGCATGTGAAGATCCTTGAAAAATGGATGAAGAGCTACAAGCCGGATGAGCTGTTCGACAAAACCGGCCGGCTCATCCCCGAGCTCGCTGATCTTCCGCCGAAGGGTGAGCGCCGCATGAGCGCCAATCCGCACGCCAACGGCGGCTTGGTGCTCCGTGACTTGCGTCTGCCGGACTTCCGTGACTATGCCGTCAAGGTTACGTCACCCGGCGCCATTGAGGCCGAGTCCACCCGCCACATGGGAAAGTTCCTGGCCGACACGATGAAGCTGAACATGGAGAGTCGTAATTTCCGTCTGTTCAGTCCGGACGAGAACAACTCAAACCGGTGGCAAGATGCGCTGGAGGTCACCAACCGCGCTTGGATGGCGGATCGCTATCCATACGATGACCATTTGGCCCCTGACGGACGCGTCATGGAAATGCTCAGTGAACACCAGTGTCAGGGGTGGCTGGAAGGGTATCTTTTGAGCGGACGGCACGGGTTTTTCTCCTGCTACGAGGCCTTCATCCATATTATCGACTCAATGTTCAATCAGCATGCCAAGTGGCTGAAGGTCTGCAATGATATTCGGTGGCGGCGGCCGATTGCCTCGCTCAATTATCTGTTGTCCTCGCACGTCTGGCGGCAGGATCACAACGGGTTCAGTCACCAGGACCCCGGCTTCATCGACCACGTCGTGAACAAGAAAGCGGAGGTTGTGCGCGTATATCTGCCGCCGGACGCGAACACCCTCTTGTCGGTCACCGATCACTGTCTGCGCAGCCGCAATTACATCAATGTGATCGTCGCTGGCAAGCAGCCTGCTCCGCAATGGTTGACGATGGACCAGGCCGTCAGGCACTGCACAGCGGGCATCGGAATTTGGGAATGGGCCAGCAACGACAGGGGAGGGGACCCCGACGTCGTCATGGCCTGCTGCGGCGACGTCCCCACGCTCGAAACGCTGGCTGCGGTGGATCTGTTTCGCCAGCATCTCCCGGCGCTGAAGATCCGTGTGGTGAACGTCGTCAACCTGATGAAATTGCAGCCGCAGAGTGAGCACCCGCATGGCCTGCCGGATCAGGACTTCGATGCACTCTTTACGAAAGACAAGCCCATCGTGTTCGCCTTCCACGGCTATCCATGGTTGATCCATCGGCTCACGTACCGGCGGACGAACCATAAGAATCTGCACGTACGCGGCTACAAGGAAGAAGGCACGACGAGCACGCCATTCGACATGGTGGTGATGAATGATCTTGATCGGTTTCATCTCTTTGGCGACGTGATTGATCGGCTACCGCAACTTGGGTCCCGCGCAGCCTATGCCAAGCAGGCGGTTCGCGACAAGTTGCTCGAGCACAAAGAATACATCTCGAAGTACGGCGAAGATATGCCCGAAATCACAGACTGGCAATGGGGTAAGGCGAAAGCGGCAACGAGGCGGAGGACCACGACAGAAGGAGACAACGTCTAAGCGGCGACTCAAATACATGATGAGACCGGAATAAGGAAGTCGCGTCGGCGAATAAACCGGGTCCTTGAGCCGCATCGCGGAGGTTGTATGGAACAGGAGACCTCGAAAAAAATTCTTCAACAATACGGAGTCGGGCCTATCCAATTTTCCGGCACGAATGATGCGCTCTATGAGCGGCATCTGACTTTCGACCACGTCGTGGATGTCAAGAAGGCCGATGTGCAGGAGCAATTTGAAGCGGCGGCACGTGCGATCCGCGACATCATTTCACAACGCTGGATCCGGACCGAAGACACGTATGCAGAGAAGAACCCGAAGCGCGTGTATTATCTTTCGATGGAATTTCTTCTCGGGAGATCGTTTGTCAATAATGTGACCAATGCGTTGCTCCGCCCATTGACGCTAGAAGCCGCGAGAAAGAAGGGCATTGACCCGCTGACAATGCTGGCCATAGAGGCAAGGGAGCCGGATGCCGGGCTGGGGAACGGGGGGCTCGGCAGGCTGGCGGCCTGTTTCATAGATTCGATGGCGACGATGCAGATTCCCGGGATGGGTTATGGCCTCCGCTACGAATACGGAATCTTCAAGCAAACGATCAAGGACGGCTGGCAATGCGAACAGCCGGATAATTGGTTGCGTCGTCCCGATCCCTGGGAAGTGGCACGGCTCGAGGAATCGGTCGAAGTGAAGCTGAGCTGTTCGTTCGAGCTGCACGACGGCATATTGCGGTTGGTGCCCGGGCGGCCGTCCAGCATCATCGGCATCCCGTTCGACCGTCCCGTCGTCGGCTACGGCGGCAAGACGATCAATACGCTTCGGCTGTGGGCTGCGACGGTACCAAATTACTTCGACTTTCAACGATTCAGCAGCGGGGATTTCGTGGCCGCATTGGCCGGAACGCTGGCGGCCGAGTCGCTGACGCGTGTGCTTTATCCCGACGACTCCACAGTTCGGGGCCAGGGGTTGCGATTCCTGCAGGAATACTTCCTGGTCGCCTGCTCGCTGGGCGATCTCGTGCGACGCTTCCGGCGTGGCAATTCCGACTGGAACGTTCTTCCCGAGAAAGTCGCCATCCAGTTGAACGACACGCACCCGACAATGGCAGTTCCAGAGCTGATGCGAATTCTGCTGGACGACGCGCATCTCAGTTGGGACCAGGCCTGGGATCTGACGCAACGATCACTCGGGTATACAAACCATACGCTGCTGCCCGAAGCTTTGGAGAAATGGCCGCTTGAATGGTTCGAGCGCTTCGTGCCTCGGTATGCGGAAATTATCCACGAGATCAATCGCCGGCATCTTGACCAAGCGCGGGCGCGCTTCGCGGGCGACCAAGAGCGTCTCGCGTCCGTGAGTCTCATCGAAGAGGGCGCGACGCGTAAAGTCCGTATGGCCAACCTCGCTATCGTCGGAACGCATAGCACGAACGGCGTGGCCGCCATCCACTCAGAACTGCTGCGCACGATGACGGTCAAGGATCTGGCCGAAATGTTTCCTGAGCGGTTCAACAACAAGACCAACGGGGTCACGCCGCGAAGGTGGTTGCTGTTGGCGAATCCGGCGCTCTCGGACGTTATCACCGCAGCCATTGGAGACGGATGGATCACTGATCTCGGCCAGCTGAGCAAGCTCAAGAAACTGGCCGGTGACAAGGCCTTTCGGGGCGCAGTTCGCAAGGCCAAGCGCGAGGCGAAATCGCAGTTCGCGCAGTGGCTCAAGACGACATCCGGGCAGACGGTCGATCCGGACAGCATCTTCGATTGCCAAGTGAAACGTATCCATGAGTACAAACGCCAACTGCTCAACGCCCTGCGCATCGTGGTGCTGTACAACAGGCTGAGGGAGAATCCGGACCTCAAGATGGCCCCGCGGACATTTTTCTTTGCCGGCAAGGCGGCGCCGGCATACCACTTGGCCAAGATCATCATCAAGTTCATCAATAATCTGGCCGGCACTATCGATGGAGATCCGATCGTCCGCGGACGACTGAAGGTCGTGTTTCTACCGGAATACAGCGTGTCGCTTGCCGAGCGGCTGATTCCGGCCGCCGATGTCTCCAACCAGATTTCGACGGCCGGCTACGAGGCCAGTGGTACGAGCAATATGAAGTTCATGATGAACGGAGCCCTGACGCTGGGGACATGCGACGGCGCGACCATCGAAATGGCGGAAGAAGTGGGTGAAGAACACTTCTTCATGTTCGGCCTCACCGCGGACCAAGTGGCCGCCAGCAGGGGCTGGTACAGCCCGGGCTGGCATTATGACAACGAAGCGGAGACTCGCGCGGCGCTGGACCTCCTCTTCTCCGGTCACTTCAGTCAGTATGAACCTGGCGTCTTCGAACCGCTGCGGCACACGTTGTTGACCGGTGGAGACCACTACATGCACCTGGCGGACCTCACGGCCTATCTCAGGGCCGACCGGAAGCTGTGCGATCTGTACGGCGACTCGGATGGATGGACGCGTAAAGCGATCTTGAATATCGCCGGCTCAGGGAAGTTCTCCAGTGACCGCACGATCGCCGAGTATGCAGCCGACATTTGGAATGTGAAGGCCTGTCCCGTCTCCTGATGCAACGACGTGCTGTCATAGGGGGAGGATTGCGCCATGGAATCCGAACAGCTCATGAATATTGGTTGAGGTCACGTTGGATGGGGGACTCTGGGTAGGACCGGAAGTCATGAAAAAACCCGGGAGGTTGTTTTGACGAAGGATGGGGTACAAGGTGATCAAACAAAAGATCGCAGTCCGGCTGGACTCCCTGATTCCGGCGAGGCGATAAGTCTCGACGATCAAACGCAGGTTATCCAGATTCTCGGGCAATCCGTGCAGGGACTGTGGGAGGTGGTCAATAATCTTACACGGCTTCGGCCGAAGAAACGGGCGGAGTTCCGCGTCACGATTTTCGGATCGGCCCGCATTCCACGCGAACACTGGGTGTTTGGCGCGGTTCGCGACCTGGCTAAGGAATTGGGTCGGATGGGCTGTGGCATTGTGACCGGTGGCGGGCCGGGTTTGATGGAGGCGGCCAATGAAGGGGCAGCGTTAGCCGGACCGGCCGCGCAAAGGTGGAGTGCTGGCATTCGCGTGCATCTGCCCTTCGAGCAGGAAGCCAATCCGTTCGTTGGTCAAGCCTACGAACACCGTACGTTCTTTTCGAGACTCCATCATTTCGTCCTGGTGTCGGACGCGTTCGTTGTCGTCCCGGAGGAATTGGCACGGTGTTGGAGCTCGCTATGATCTGGCAACTCCTTCAAGTGCGCAAATTGGACCAAACGCCTCTGGTTTTGATCGGACCCATGTGGGCAGAATTCATCAAGTGGGGGCAGCAGTATTTCCTGAGGCCGGAGTTTGAACTGGCCGGACCTGCAGATCGCAAGATTCCTCAATGCGTGGAAACCGCTGCAGAAGCAGTGGCGATCATTCGTCCTCACTACGAACAATGGCTATGTGATTCGGGTTTGCAGGCGAAGCCGTGATGAGTAAGCCTCCCGCAAAGCGAAACGACCAGGCAAAGAGTAGGCTCACGGAAGTCCCTGGGACACAGCCGAGCGCTGAACAGAAACGGCTGACTGACTCTGCCAAGGGGACGCCATGGAGGAAATGGGGACCGTATTTGAGCGAACGCCAGTGGGGCACGGTTCGGGAGGACTACAGCAAGGACGGGGATGCCTGGAAGTTTTTTCCCCATGAGCACGCCCGTTCCCGGGCGTATCGTTCCGGAGAGGATGGACTAGCTGGATTCTCAGATGAGAAGGCGAGACTGTGCTTCGCGCTGGCTCTTTGGAACGGCCAGGATCCATTCCTGAAAGAACGATTATTTGGTTTGGCGAGCGCCGAAGGCAATCACGGCGAAGACGTCAAGGAGTATTACTTCTACCTGGATGCCACCCCCACGCATTCGTACCTGAAGTGGCTCTACAAGTATCCGCAGCAGGCCTATCCGTACGACGACCTCATCGCCGGGAACCGCCGCTCAAAACTGGAGCCGGAGTATGAATTGATCGACACCGGCGTGTTCGACGATGACCGCTACTTCGATGTGTATGTCGAGTATGCCAAGTCCGCACCGGAGGACGTGCTCATTAAGATTACCATCCTCAATCGGGGCGCGGAGGATGCAACGCTGCATGTTCTGCCGACGCTCTGGTTTCGCAATACATGGACATGGGCGCCGGGGACGCCAAAACCGGAGCTTCGTCGAATGATCAGAAGAAAAGGGAATCCGATCATCGCTGCAACCCACGCCGACCTGGGGGAGCGGTGGTTGTGCGTGGAGGGCGATGTCCCCTTGCTCTTCACGGACAACGAAACCAACAACAACCGGATTTATGGAACGGATAACCCTGGTCACTACGTCAAAGACGGCATCAACGATTATGTGATTCACGGCCGCGAGTCCGCGGTCAATCCCGCCGACATCGGCACCAAAGCGGCGGCGCATCATATTCTTCATGTCAAGGCTGGCGGGAGCGTGGTCGTGCGGCTTCGGCTCATGGAAGCCGATGGCACCCCATCGATTGATTCGTTCACCGGTTACGATCGTATCTTTGAGCAGCGTGTGCAAGAGGCGGACGAATTCTACCGCACGATCATACCGCCCAAGACGACCGAAGACGAAGGCCGCGTGATGCGGCAGGCGCTTGCCGGGATGTTGTGGTCGAAACAATACTTCTTATTCGAGCTCGATAAATGGATTAAGGAGCACGGCGGCGATCCCTTCTCCAACGAGAATGGCCCTACGCGCAATCGCGAATGGGGACACATGATCAATGACGACATCATCTCCATGCCCGATAAATGGGAGTTTCCGTGGTACGCGTCCTGGGATCTCGCGTTTCATGCGCTGCCCCTCTCCATCGTCGATATCGATTTTGCAAAGGCGCAACTGGATTTGATGCTGGGACAGATGTACCTCCATCCCAACGGGCAGATGCCCGCCTATGAATACAATTTCAGCGATGTGAATCCGCCGGTACACTCGTGGGCCACGCTTGCCGTGTATCGGGCCGAGGAGGCCACCCGTGGGAACGGAGACCTCGCGTTTCTCACACGCTCTTTTCGCAAACTTCTGGTCAATTTCACCTGGTGGCTCAACCGCAAGGACCGATTTGGAAAAAATCTTTTCGAAGGGGGATTTCTGGGGCTCGACAACATCGGCGTGTTCGATCGATCGGCTCCCCTGCCGACTGGTGGGTATCTTGAGCAGGCGGACGGTACCGCCTGGATGGCATTGTTTAGTCAGAACATGCTCGGGCTAGCCATCGAAATCGCCGTGCACGATCCGAGCTACGATGAGATGGCCGCCAAGTTTATGGATCACGTCATCCGGATCAGCCATGCCGTTAGCCGGGTCGGCCCAGATGGCCTGTGGGATGAAGAGGATGGCTTCTTCTACGACGTAATGCGGCTTCCGGACGGGACCGCAACCCGTCTCAAGGTGCGTTCCATGGTCGGGTTACTCCCGCTTTGCGCCACAACCGTGATCGAACCATGGGAGCGAGAACGAGTGCCGAAAACGATCAAGCTATGGGAAGAGAGAAGTCGCAGGAACCCGGAACTGCGAACAGAACTGTTTTATGGCCGGGGCTATGCAGACCGCGGCCTCATGGCGCTGATGGGTCCCGACCGTCTGCGCCGCATCCTCGCGTATATGTTGGACGAGAACGAGTTTCTCGGCCCATACGGCATCCGGGCACTTTCGCGATATCACCTGGAGCACCCGTACATCAGTCATGTGGAGGATCAAGAGTACAGAGTGAATTATGCTCCCGGGGATTCCGATTCCGGCATGTTCGGCGGAAATTCCAATTGGCGAGGCCCCATCTGGATGCCGATGAATTTTCTGCTGATTCGGGCTCTGTTTCAATTGTACCTCTTCTACGGAGACTCTTTTCAAGTGGAATGCCCGACCGGCTCCGGTCAGCAAAGGAATCTCTTCGAGGTGGCTCATGAAATCTCCGCGCGTCTCGTTGGGCTCTTTCTCCGAAGCCCGGAAGGGCGCCGCCCCTTGTACGGTGCGAGGGAAAAATTTCATATCGACCCGCACTGGCGTGACCATCTTATTTTCCCCGAATATTTCCATGGCGACACCGGGACGGCGGTCGGGGCCAGTCACCAGACGGGATGGACCGGTCTCGTGGCGGTGTTGATCCAGCTTCGCGGCGGTCTCGATGCTGCGCAACTTTTGGAGGAGGGGAAAAGGGGTATCTTCGCGAGTAAGAGGTCAGGTGATCAGAATCCAACGAGAAAGAAGGTCAGGAAGTGAAGCCGGTCACGGTCCCCCTGGTTGAATGGGGGTCGCAATCAATGCTGCGGACGCAGCTGATGGCGTCCGCACGGCGCAGTAGTCGCGCTCAGGTTCGGTAGGCTTCTAATGGCTGTTCCAGCGCAACAGGTGTTTCTCGTACGTCACGGTGAAACGGAGTGGAGTCTCAACGGACGACACACCGGTACCACCGACATTCCGCTGACCGAACACGGACGGGAGGTGGCCAGATTGTTGCGACCCATCCTCGCAAAGGAGTCGTTCGCGCTGGCTCTGACGAGTCCTCTCTTGCGAGCCCGGGATACCTGCCAGCTCGCAGGTTTCGGAGAGGTGGCAAAAGTCGAGCCCGATCTGATGGAGTGGAACTATGGGAGCTATGAAGGATTGACGCCTGCTCAGATTCATGCGACGGCACCGGGCTGGCTGCTCTTTCGAGATGGCGGCCCGGGGGGAGAACAGCCAGGGGAAATCGGCGCACGGGTCGATCGTGTGATTGAGAGCGCGCGAGCCGTCGAGGGCGATGTCATATTGTTCGCCCATGGGCACGTGCTCAGAGTCCTTGCTGCTCGTTGGTTGGGCCTCCCCCCTTCACAGGGCCAACGCTTTTTGCTCGGTACGGCGACCATGAACATCTTGAGCTATTATCGCGGCGTTCCGGCGATCAAGCGATGGAACGCACCGGTTCAGTTCTGAGCGCGCGACGGCGTCAGTGAGAAGAGCCACATGCGGAACCGTTGGAATGCTAAGGAGGTGATGCGATGACGAGCGGTGCCGGTCCACTCACGCAAGGCGCTGCCTGGAATGCCCTTCGCGAACATTACGAAGCGATCAGGGCCGTGCATATGCGGGATCTGTTTGCGAAAGATCCCGGGCGCGGCGCCCGCTTGGTGTGCGACACGCAGGGGATCTACCTCGACTATTCAAAAAACCGCCTCACGGATGACACGATGCGGCTGCTGCTCGATCTCGCGGGCGCGGCCGGCTTGCGCTCGGGTATCGACGCGATGTTTCGCGGCGACAAGCTCAATGTGACGGAGAACCGCGCGGTCCTCCACGTCGCGCTGCGTGCCCCTTCCGGCGCCACCATTAAAGTGGGCGGCGAAAACGTGGTGCCGAAGGTCCACGCGGTGATCGAGAAAATGGCCGGTTTCGCAAACCGCGTCCGCAGCGGCGAGTGGAAAGGTCATACCGGCAAGCGCATTCGGAATGTCGTGAACATCGGCATCGGAGGCTCGGATCTTGGACCAGTTATGGCCTATGAGGCGCTACGGGCGTACAGCGATCGCGCGCTGACGGTTCGTTTCGTCTCCAACGTTGATGCGACCGATGTCGCCGAGTCGACGCGGGACATCGATCCGGCGGAGACTCTGTTCATTGTCTGCTCGAAGACCTTCACCACGCAGGAGACCCTTGCCAACGCGCAGACCGCGCGTGCCTGGTGCCTCCAAGCGCTCAAGAGCGACAAGGCCGTGGCCCGCCACTTCGTGGCCGTGTCCACGAATGCGGACGAAGTCGCGAAATTCGGAATCGATCCCGCCAACATGTTTGAATTCTGGGATTGGGTCGGAGGCCGCTACTCGCTGCCCTCGGCCATCGGTCTCTCGCTGATGGTCGCCATCGGACCTGAACGGTTTCGTGAAATGCTGGCCGGGTACCATGCAATGGACGAGCATTTCAGGACCGCCCCGTTCGACAAGAACCTGCCGGTGCTGCTGGGACTCATCGGGCTTTGGTACGTGAATTTCTTCGGCGCCGAGTCCCAAGCGATTTTGCCCTATGATCACTACCTCGGCCGGTTGAGCGCCTATCTGCAACAGCTCGACATGGAGAGCAACGGGAAGCGCGTGGACCGGGATGGGAGCGTGGTGAATTACCAGACGGGCCCGGTCATCTGGGGGCAGCCCGGCACCAACGGCCAGCATGCGTATTACCAGTTAATCCATCAGGGCACGCGGTTGATCCCATGCGACTTCATCGGTTTCTGCCGGTCGCTCAATCCCATGGGACAGCATCACGATCTGCTGGCGTCCAATCTCTTCGCGCAGACAGAGGCGCTGGCCTTTGGCAAAACCGCCGCGGAAGTGGAGGCTGAAGGAGCGCCTCCGGCTCTCGTGCCGCACCAGACGTTTCCGGGCAACCGCCCGACGAATACCATCCTGATTGAGCAACTGACACCGGAGATGTTCGGGAAGTTGATCGCGCTCTACGAACACAAGGTTTTCGTCCAGGGCACGATCTGGCGTATCAACTCGTTCGACCAGTGGGGCGTGGAGCTCGGCAAAGTGCTGGCCAAACGGATCACGCCGGAATTGACGAGCGTAACGGACTCCGAGCTCCGGCACGACAGCTCGACCAACGCGTTGATCCGGCGTTACCGTCGGCTTCGCCTGCCGAGCTGACACCTCGTTCCGCTGGCAACACCTTAATCCGAAAGGCTTGCGATGACTCGTGAACAGCTCGACCAACTCTGCATCAACACCATCCGGACATTGTCCATGGATGCCGTTCAGCAGGCCAACTCAGGCCATCCCGGGACGCCCATGGCCTTGGCGCCTGTGGTCTATTGTCTGTGGCAGCGATTTCTGCGTTTCGATCCGCAGGACCCGATCTGGCCCAATCGAGACCGTTTTGTCCTGTCCGTCGGCCACGCCTCGATGCTCTTGTACTCCCTGCTTCATCTCACCGGGGTGAGGGCCGTGAGCAAAGAATACGAGACCCTCGGTGAACTGTCGGTCCCGTTGGATGCGATCAAGCGGTTTCGTCAATGGGAGAGCCGCTGCCCTGGTCATCCGGAGTACCGGTGGACCTCCGGGGTCGAAACCACAACCGGACCTCTCGGGCAGGGGATTTCGAACAGCGTGGGCATGGCCTTGGCCGGCCGCTGGATGGCTGAGCATTTCAATCGGCCCGGCTTCGAAGACATGATCAATTTTAACGTCTACGCCTTGTGCGGGGACGGTGACATGATGGAGGGGATTTCGCACGAGGCCGCTTCGATGGCCGGACACTTGGGCATCTCGAACCTCTGCTGGATCTATGACAACAATCACATCACGATCGAAGGCAACACCGCGCTGTCTTTTTCGGACGATGTCGCAACACGGTTCGTCGCCTATGGCTGGAATGTCACTCGCGTCGGTGACGCCAACGACCTCGTGATGCTCGAGCGGGCATTCCGCACCTTCCAGAGGACGACAGATCGGCCGACGCTGATCATCGTGGATAGCCACATCGCGTATGGGGCGCCCAACAAACAAGACACCTCGGCGGCTCACGGAGAACCGCTCGGCGAAGAGGAAATCAGACAGACCAAGAGACATTACGGATGGCCGGAGGACGCCAAATTCCATATTCCAGACGGTGTCTATGAGCACTTTCGGCAAGGGGTCGGCGCTCAAGGGAAGGTGTCCCGCGACGCATGGTTCACGCGCATCAACGAGTACAAAGCCAAGTATCCGGAGCTGGCCGATCAATTGTACCGGATGCAACACCGGCAGTTGCCCGATGGATGGGACAAAGACCTGCCTGCTTTTCCAGCCGACGCCAAGGGCATGGCCACGCGGGTCTCGTCCGGGAAGGTGTTGAACGAGCTGGGAAAACGCGTGCCCTGGTTGATGGGCGGGTCGGCGGATCTGGCTCCTTCGGCAAAAACGCGGTTGACGTTTGAGGGGGCGGGCGATGTGTCTGCCGAGACTCCCGGCGGCCGCAATCTTCACTTCGGTATTCGCGAGCATGCGATGGCGGCAATCCTGAACGGGATGGCCCTGGTGAAAGTCAGGGCCTATGGTTCCGGTTTCCTGATTTTCAGTGATTATGCCAGAGGTGGGATCCGGCTCGGCGCAATCATGGAATTGCCCGTCATTCATATTTTCACGCACGACTCGATTGCCGTGGGAGAAGACGGGCCGACACATCAGCCGGTCGAACATCTCGCCTCGTTGCGCGCGATGCCCGGGCTGATTGTCCTAAGGCCGGCCGATGCGAATGAGGTGCTGGAAGCCTGGCGCGTGATCATGAATTTGCATCACAAGCCGGTGGCTCTCCTCCTCACCCGCCAGGACGTGCCGACATTGGATCGGAGCAAGTATTCCTCTGCCTCGGGCTTGGCGCAGGGAGCCTACGTCCTGGCCGATAGCCCGGATGGACAACAGCCCGACGTCATCCTCATCGGAACCGGTAGTGAAGTCTCGCTCTGTGTCGCGGCCTACGAACAGCTCAAGTCCGAACGAATCAAGGCTCGGGTCGTGAGCATGCCCTCGTGGGAACTGTTCGAGCAGCAGGAACAATCCTATCGCGACAAGGTGCTGCCGCCGGCGGTGAAGGCTCGCGTAGCGGTTGAACAGGCGTCCACGTTCGGATGGGAGCGGTACGTCGATAAGTCGGGTCGGATCATCGGGATGAACTCGTTCGGCGCGTCGGCTCCGCTCAAGGAGCTTCAGAAGAAGTTCGGGTTTGAGCCGGAGCAGGTCGTGGCGGCGGCGAAAGATGTCCTTGGCAGGGAGTGATCAGCGGGGCCATCGAGGCACTCGAAGACGCAGGGATGATCGCGGACCGGGCCGCGGAAGGGCGACCATGAAGACCATTGGTAACAGCTCACCCCTGGGCGCAACGATCGGTCGTGGCGGCGTTAACTTCAGTCTCTTTTCGCGTGACGCGACAGGCGTGGAGTTGCTCTTGTTTGATGGGCCGGAGGACGCCAAACCGGGGCGCGTGGTCAGCCTTGACCCGGTTACCAACCACACCTACCATTACTGGCATGTGTTCGTGCCTGACGCAGGGCCCGGACAGATTTACGGCTATCGCGCTCAAGGCATGTTTGATCCTGCAAGAGGAATGCGATTTGATCCAGCCAAAGTCCTGCTCGATCCATACGGCCGCGGCGTCGTTGTGCCGAAGGCCTACAGTCGGGACTCGGCCGCTCGGGAAGGTAACAATGCCGCGATGGCCATGAAGAGTGTGGTGATCGACCCATTGGCTTACGATTGGGAAGGTGATTCGCCGCTCAAACGGCCCGCTTCGCGGACGATAGTCTACGAGATGCACGTGCGGGGATTCACCCGCCATTCCAGTTCCGGCGTCGCTGAGAACAGACGGGGCACTTATGCCGGTTTGATCGAGAAGATACCGTATCTTCAGCAACTCGGCATCACCGCCGTCGAACTTCTTCCGGTCTTCCAGTTCGATGCTCAGGACTGCCCGCCGGGAAAAATCAATTACTGGGGCTATGCCCCGGTTTCGTTCTTCGCCCCTCACCAGGCCTACAGCTCGCGGCAGGATCTGCATGGCCCCGTTGATGAATTTCGAGATATGGTCAAGGCGCTGCACCGAGCCGGCATCGAGATCATTCTCGATGTCGTGTTCAACCACACGGCAGAAGGCGACCACTCCGGGCCGACTCTAAGCTTCCGTGGTCTGGACAACAGGACCTACTATCTTCTGGATCAGGATCAGGCGCGGTACGCCGACTACACCGGCACGGGGAACACGCTGAACTCGAATCAGCCGATCGTCCGCCGCATGATCGTCGACAGCCTCCGCTATTGGGTCGATGAGATGCATGTGGATGGATTCCGGTTCGATCTCGCGTCCATCCTCGCGCGAGGCGAGTCGGGTGCAGTGATGGCGGATGCGCCGGTCCTGTGGGATATCGAAACGGACCCGTCTATGGCCGGTGTGAAGTTTATTGCCGAAGCCTGGGATGCGGCGGGGCTCTACCAGGTGGGTAGTTTTATCGGGGATAGTTGGAAGGAATGGAACGGACGGTTCCGCGACGATGCCCGCAGTTTCTTCCGCGGTGAAGACGGTTCGCTGGCGCGCTTTGCCGACCGCTTGGCCGGAAGCCCGGAGATCTACGGACACAAGCAGCGTGAGCCCGAGCAAAGCGTGAACTTCGTGACCTGTCACGACGGGTTCACGCTCAACGACCTTGTCTCCTATGATCAGAAGCACAACGAGGGCAACGGCGAACGCAACCGGGATGGAGCCAACGACAATCGGAGCTGGAACTGCGGCGTCGAAGGTCCGACAGACGACCCCGTGGTGGAACGGCTGCGGAACCGGCAGGTGAAGAATTTCCTGACCGTCACGCTGCTTTCTCTGGGGCTGCCCATGATTCTCATGGGAGACGAGGTGCGGCGCACCCAGCGCGGCAACAACAATGCCTACTGCCATGACGATGACACGAACTGGTTCGACTGGACGCTGGTCGCCAAACATGCAGACGTGCATCGGTTCGTTACACTGCTTAACGCACGCCGAGTCTTGCGGGACGAGGAGCATGAGCGCCAGCGCTTGAGCCTGACTCAGCTGATCCGGCAGGCTAACAAATCCTGGCATGGCGTCAAGCTCGGCCAGCCGGACTGGAGTCCCCGGTCGCATAGCATTGCGCTCAGCGCGGAGCTGCGGAAGGAAGGGCTCCTCTTTTGCATGATCTTGAACGGCTACTGGGAACGGCTTGAGTTCGAGCTCCCCCCTTCGAGCAACGGCCGCGTGAATCAGTGGCGCCGTTGGATCGACACGGCGCTCGACTCACCTCTGGACATCGTTCCATGGCGAACCGCTCCGTCGATTTCCGGCTCGACGTATCGGGCGGAGGCGCGCTCTGTGGTGGTGCTGTTCGCCGATTTGGCAGGGGGAGGAAGGTAAGCGATGGGGCTGACCTCTTGATACGGCGGAGAGTAATCAATTCGCTGATCTGATACGAGTAGAAACGGAGAAAATAATGGTGAAAGAGAAGCTGCCGGAAGGCAATGGCAAGGCCAAACTCAAGGGCAAAGAATATGAAAAGGAAATACGCCGGCTTCAGGCCAAGCTTTGCGACCTTCAGGCCTGGGTGAAGCATAAAGGGCTGCGCGTGATGGTCTTGTTTGAAGGCCGTGACGGCGCGGGGAAGGGCGGCACGATTCGAGCCATCACGGAACGCGTGAGTCCGCGCGTGTTCCGTGTGGTGGCGCTCCCGGCGCCCACGGATCGCGAGAAGACCCAGATGTACATGCAGCGGTACATGGCGCACTTCCCGGCGGCCGGCGAGATCGTCATTTTTGACCGCAGCTGGTATAACCGCGCGGGGGTCGAACACGTCATGGGGTTTTGTACGAAAGAGCAGTACCGCGGCTTTCTGGAGCACTGTTCGGTTGTCGAGAAGTACATCGTCGACGCCGGAATCATCCTGGTCAAGTATTGGCTGGAGGTAAGCAACCAGGAGCAGGAACGGCGATTCGAAGCTCGCATCGAAGACCCCTTGCGCCAGTGGAAGCTCAGTCCGATGGATTTGCCGTCCCGCGAGAAATGGTACGACTACTCCCATGCCCGCGACCGCATGCTGGAGGCGACCGATACGACGCACGCCCCCTGGCATCTGGTGCATTCGGATGACAAGAAACGAGCGCGCCTCAACTGCATCAGCCATTTGCTCTCACGGATCCCTTACAAGGACCTTCGGCGGGAGAAACTCAAGATACCCCAGCGATCCAAGAAAGGCGCCTACGACGATCACGCCACCTTGCAAAGTAGAAATTTTGTACGAGAGGTGTATTGATGCTTGAAGCGGTCAGCCGATGTCCCGGGTAAGAAAGCATCGCATCTCTCATCAGCGGCTGAGGATCATGGGCGAGAGCTTATCGAGTCTCAGACGGCGGTCGATTCCGTGATAGAGATGGTAGCCGCCGATGACTAAGCCGACCGTAATGACTCTAGCCAATGCGACGTTGAGATCAACCTGCGCCCACGCTTCCGAGACAGCGTCGCCGAGCGTCCCGGTGTCCCGGTAGACATGCCATATCCTCTCGGCGAACAGGATGGGGGCGCTGACGGCGCAATAGACCAGCGTCTTGCACAGCGTGGCCACCCAGATTGGGTGGCTGGCGTCCAGAGGGGTGGCGATGGGGGTCATGTCGAGGAGCATAATCACCTTCGCGAGGGCAAACGCGCCGATCACCGTCGGCCCGAGGGCTGAGAACTCGATCTGATAACTCGCCAGAACTAGTTTCTTGAGCGTCGTGAAATACCAAAACCACCCCATCCTGCGGAAGCACTTGCTTCCAGACGTGCGAATGGCCCTGCGTCTTGAGACGCTTACAGAGCATTGCTGCCTCTGCAGAAACGTCCGTTGACATAGATAGACATGTTGGGCAAGCACATGCGCAGGATTCGGCCAGCGCTTTTCTCTGTACGTCCATCATACAGACGCGGAGCGTGAATGGGTTGTATGATCGCACCCCTATCGGTTACTTGGACAAAGGTCTCGTCGAAGCCGAGGCCAAGAGATGGACGGTCGTGGGTATGAAGAAAGATTGGAATCGGGTGTGTCCATCCAAGGAGCCGTGATCGGACCAGTCGTGAGTAGATGCGTGCATTATATTCAAGCTGTCAAACGGGCATGAACGCATCGATGACAAGCAACAATGATTAAACGAAGGAGAGAGACGTGAGACGAGTCGCGAGGTGGTTGCCCCTACAGCCGGTCCGCATCACGCTTGGTTTAAGCCGATCCGGAGTGAATGAATCGCTCCATCAGCCATTGAAATGCACGGTGAGGATGTTATGACGACTCGAAATGGGTTCTTAATCAACGTTGATGCACCACACGGCTTCACAACCGGGATCAGGATGGGGATAGTCCTGTGCCTGCTATCGGGATGCGTGGCTTCTCCAACCTATACGGTTCCGCCGCCAAAGCCGGGCCAGACATCCTGCAGTCATGTGATGAAACCAAGTGACACACTGATCGGAATCGCGATATCGGGAGGGGGAAGTCGAGCGGCATTGTTCGGGGCGGCCGGCCTGGAAGCGCTGGCGAAGCTGCAAGTCGGTCCGCCTGCACATTCCCTGTTGGAAGACGTCTCGATGATTTCCAGTGTCTCTGGCGGCAGCATGGCGACGTCCTACTTTGCCGCCGTGAAACCGCGAAAGGACGTGCCGATCCTGACTTCTTCAAGAGAATTGAGCGGAGAGTATGAGTCGTTCTTCGCGCAGTACAAAAAAATCATGAACCAGGATTTTGAGGGTCCGCTCTTTTGGCGGAACATGCTGCGATTGCGGTGGTTCAATCCGGCTTGGACGGCTAAGTCCCTCAGTGAACATCTCAATAATCAGTTCTTGGACGGCCTGACATTTAAAGAGGTTCGCGAGCGGGAATTGAACGGCGATATACCGCGACTCCTTATTAACACTACCCTATACAACGATGGGCGTCGATTCGTGATCACGACATTGCCGCATGAACAGACTCAATACGACTTATTGAAAGATGTGAGTCGGTCGATGGGGACGAGCCCTCGTTCGAAGGAATACCTCGAACTGATGAAAGTGAAATGGGCGTCGCTGCAGTCGGTGACTCCTGAGGCGCTGAACCTCGACCTGTGCGGCATTCAACTAGGTGCGGCAGTTACCGCGTCCATGTCGTTCCCTCCAGTAATCGGCCCCATTACCTTCAAGGTTGAGGGGGAGGATCGGTACTGGCATGCAGGGGACGGGGGATTGTCCGACAATATGGGGCTGGAGTCATTGACAACCGTGGGGTTAAACGCCCTCCAGCAGAATGTGGCTCGTCGGGTACTCATCATCGCGTTCGATAGTTCGTTCCCCTTCCAGATAGGGTCGGATCGCCTGGATCACTTTCCCGAGGGTTTTACATTATTTAATTATGACTTCGGCCGCATCCCCGGCATCATGGAAGAACGGGCGGTAGCGTATCGGACACTTTATATGCGCACGTTGGCGGAGCAGGGCGTGTTGCCAGACGAGAGTCGATTTAAATTCATTCAGCTGAGGCACGTTGACGCGGTGTGGCTGGACGATCTGAGTGATCTCCCAGAATCATGTAAGAATGAAAAGGTGAAGCTGACGAACCCGCTGATGGTTCAAAAGCGCCTCTCGAGCGTCGTAACCAGGCTCTGGCTCGAATCCGATTGCGATCGTGATTTGGTGTCCATGGCCGCGGTGAAGCTGGTGGAAGCGAAAAAAGCCGAGATTCAACAATTCTTGCAACAGCCGCATCCATAGACGGCCACAAGTCTTTCATTCCGACAAGACCCCACGTGTCAAGTGCTTCCTGGCCAGGTCCTACGCGTCTTGGACAGGGCAGAGCCGCTGATGACGGGCGGCTCTGCCCTGAGGGGCTGATGGTGGGTCAGCTTCATGAAAGGTGCTACCCCATAGCTAGTTATGATTCCCCCCCGGCATTGGAAGGGCCGCGACATTCATCGCCCAGGGAAACCGGTACTCCTCGAAGCCGGAGATCATTGGCGCCGGAACGTCGGGTCGGTGAAGGTGCCGGGGTTGCTGGTACTGTAGGAACCCGTAGGGATATAGATCGCTTCGTAGGTTGCGAACGAGAAGTTCCCACCGAGTTTCCAGGACAGATAGGCGGGGATCAGGCCTGATTGGCCGATGCCGAAATTGCTCTTACTCGACTGCGTCGATCCGCCGGCGGTCGTCAGCGTCGTATCCAAAGACGCCCAGGGAAAGGCGAGCCAACCGCCGACAGAGAACAACGCACCGCCCAGGACCGGAGTCGTAAAGGTGTACAGGCCCAACGGCGCGTCAAACACTTGTATGCTGTCGACATTAGTCGCCGCCCTGTTGTTCAAGACAGCTCTCTCAACAGTGCTCGACACGTAGCCCAAATAGTTGATCACGGCGAACGAACCCGGCGGAGGCTGCATGGCCACAGCCAGATTGCCGTACGTTCCCGGCGCGTAGTTGCTGCTCGCGCCTTCGGCCGCCTGCGCGACCGGACACGCCCACGACCTGATTATCGCCAGGATGACCAGCATCAACAAGCCGATTGTGAGAGGCGGACGCATCCTCGGACTCCTTTGTAGCTGCCCGGGGGTTGAGAGATCCTTCAGTTCCCGAATTCCATGGCCTTAAGCGCTTTGGTATTGGGTACTTCGCCTGTGGCTTCTGGCACTAGCGATCAGCTTCACATATGAGCCCTTTCGCTGTTCAATGGACGGCACACGCGGATGACGTCTGCTGCCCTCTCGCATACGTTGTGGTTCTCAGGTGACACGTACCCGCCCCGGCACGAGCGGGAGCGGATGGGGATGCCTTCGATTACTCCCCGGCCTTTCGGGCGAGCTTGGCCTGCTCCTGCTGTTCCATCTCTGCAGCGCCGAGTTTGATCGGCGTTACTTCGACGGTCACCTTGTCGATCTTGCCGGTGAACTTGTTGTCGCCTTCCTTGTAGTCGTCCGTCACCGGCGTCTCGCCGTCCAGGCCGACGTCCGCGCCTTCGTCGGCCGAGAAGATGATTGGCCTGCGTGCGGTCGATCTGCCCTTCGGCGACCTTCTCGCCGTTGACGAAGATCGTGCCCGTGCCGCCCTTGCCGAGCCCGCCGCCGTCGTAGGCGAACTCGTAGCGGATCGTCACCTTGCCCTCGGGCAGCGCCTCGGTCGCGGCGACCTTGGACGAGCTGAGGCCGAGGAAGTTGTAGGCGTACATCGGCTTGCCATCCTTGACGTACAGGCTCCAGCCGCCGAAGCGGCCCGCCTGGGACGAGGATCACGCCGTTGGCCCCGCCCTTCGGGATCGTCACCTCGGCGGTGATGGTGTGCGACCGGTTCTTGGTGTTGATGAAGACGTTCTCCGTCATCCCGATCATGCCCTCGTAGACCGTCAGCGAGGTGCGGCCGGCCATCAGGTCGGGACGGCCGACGAGGGCGGCGTTGGTCCGCTCGAGCGACGCGATCGTCGAGCGGCAAGACATGGTTCTTGACCGCTTCCTTCAGGAACAGCTCCTGCAGTTCCTTGAGCTTCTCGGGGTTCTTCGCGGCCAGATCGTTCGCCGAGCTGAAGTCCTCATCGACGTGGTAGAGCTCCCACTTGTCTTCGAGGAACGGGCTGCCGCGGCTTGCATCTCCCAGGCGGCGCGGTGGACGGTGTGGGCCAGCCAGCCGTCGTGGTAGATGCCGCGGTTGCCGAAGATCTCGAAGTACTGCGTCTTGTGCCGGTCCTTCGCCTTGGCGTCGGCGAAGGTGTAGACCATGCTCACGCCTTCGATGGGCGTCTGCGGCGTGCCGTTGACCGACCTTGGGCTCGGGCAGGCCGGCCGCTTCGAGGATGGTCGGCGCGATGTCGATGACGTGATGCCACTGCGACCGCACCTCGCCCTTGGCCTTGATCCCCTTGGGCCAGTGGACGACCAGCGGGTTGCGGAGCCGCCGTAGCTGCCGGCGACCTGCTTCGTCCAGGCGAACGGCGCGTCGCCGGCCACGGCCCAGCCGGCGGCGTAGTGGCGGGTAGGAGTTCGGGCCGCCCAGGTCGTCGAAGTGCTTGAGGATCTCCGGCGACGGTTTCGGGCACGCCGTTGAAGTAGGTCATCTCGTTGAACAGGCCGTTCATGGTGCCTTCGGCGCTCGCGCCGTTGTCGCCGACCTCGTAGAAGATGAGCGTGTTGTCCAGCTGGCCGAGGTCCTCGATGGCCTGGATGAGCCGGCCGATCTCGAAGTCGGCGTACTCGCCGAAGCCGGCGAAGACTTCCATCTGGCGGGCGAAGAGCTTCTTCTCGTCGGCGCTCAGCTTGTCCCAGTCCTTGATGGCCTCGGGCTTGGGGGCGAGCTTGGTGCCGGCGGGAACGACGCCGAGCTTGATCTGGCGGGCCAGCGTCTCCTCGCGGAGCTTGTCCCAGCCCTGGTCGAACTTGCCCTTGTACTTGGCGATCCACTCCTTCGGGGCGTGGTGCGGGGCGTGCGTGGCGCCCGGCGCGAAGTAGGTGAAGAACGGCTTGTCCGGCGTCAGCGACTTCTGGGCGCTCGTCCACTTGATCGCCTGGTTGGTCATGTCGGTCATGAAGTGGTAGTTCGGGTCCTTCGGCAGCTCGACGCGGCTCATGTCCTCGTAGATGGCCGGCGCCCACTGGTTCGTTTCGCCGCCGATGAAGCCGTAGAACTTGTCGAAGCCGGAGCGGGTCGGCCAGCGGTCGGTCGGGCCGGACGGGCTGACTTCCCAGGCGGCGGTCTCGTGCGACTTGCCGAAGGCGGCCGTGCTGTAGCCGTTGAGCCGCAGCATCTCGGCCAGCGGCGCGACGCTGTTCGGGCGCTGCCCGGTCTGGCCGGGGAAGGCGGTGGCGGTCTCGGTGATCGAGCCCATGTTGCAGACGTGATGGTTGCGGCCGGTCAGCAGCGCCGCGCGGGTCGGCGAGCAGAGCGCCGTGGTGTGGAACTGGTTGTAGCGCAGCCCGCCCTTCGCCAGCTTCTCCAGCGTCGGCATGTGGATCGGCCCGCCGAAGGCGCTGGACTGGCCGAAGCCCATGTCGTCGATCAGGACGATCAGCACGTTCGGGCGCCTTGCCGGCGCCTTGACCTCGAACCGCGGCGGGGCCTTGGCGTTGCGGGCGTCGAGCGTCGTGATCGGCGCGAGCTTCGGCTCCGGGATCGGCAGGACCGTGCGGTCGAGCGGCACTGTCTGCGCAAGAGCGGTCGTGGCGCCTACCGCGAAAACCAGCATCGCCGCGAGGCAGGGTCTTGTTCTCATGATTCTCTCCTTTTTATGAACTGACCGGTGTGCTGACTTCGCCCGCGTCAGCTCGGCGCCGGCCAGCAGAGATAGCGTGTGTGCAGCTTCATGGTTGTCCTCCCACGGTCCACATAAATTCTCGAAACCTCCCCAGAGCCAGCTCTTATCGAAGAGCTTCTTGATTGTAGAAGCGGAAGAGGAAATGCTTGGCACATATATAAGGGGAAGGGGAGGAGGTGGAAACTGTCAAAACTGACAGTAAGAGGAATGTTTGCGGGTAGAGCAGTTCGAGGCATCGTTAAACCACTCCTCGAGCAGATGTTTGATGGCGACCTTTTTCGTGAGGAAGTTACATGCGGCCTATGCGGCTTTTGTACAGTTGAGCCGAATCAGCTAGTAGGCATTAGCAGCTCCGAGAAAAGTTCATCTGTCCGGATATTCTGACAGACTACAACACAACGTTACTCATGGCTCCGCTGCGCAAGTCGTTTATAGGTCTCGATATTCTAAGGCTTGGTCGGCGGTTAAATTCGTTGGTCGTCCATGCGCAGACCTATCCCTGATATCGCGAAGCCTGTTAAAAATCTCATAGGTTTGTCGGCCCACCTTTCATGGCATTCGAATCTAATATTTTGATGTCAGAGTCACGGTGAGCTTGTTTAGCTTCTGGGTCTCAGATATTCGTCGTCTATAATGCTTCGAGCAAACTGCGGAACTGGTTCAGTTGGAGTGGTATGACTATTAATTCCGTACAGAGGTCCGCTGATTGTCGGTCCAGTCAAAATCTACCTCAGGACATTTATCAGGCCGGCCAAGCCTTGGCGCGCGCGAATCGTTCGTGGTTGGCAAGGGCTGTTAACGCGGCGCGAACGACCGGAAAACTTCAATACGGCCCTGCACCGGAAACGGGAAGACATCAAGGTGGTCATTCAATGTGCCGACGCATTGCCGTGGGCGAGATAACCAAGCTTCGTCGCGCCCCGACGGCATGCTGGAAGCCACCGATACGAAGCACGCCCCCTGGCATCTTGTGCATTCGGATGACAAGAAACGGGCTCGCCTCAACTGCATCAGCCATTTGCTCTCACAAATCCCTTACAAGGACCTTCCGCGAGAAAAACTCTCGATACCTAAGCGATCCAAGAAAGGCGCATACGACGATGACGCCATCTTGAAAAGCAGGAATTTTGTACGGGACCTGTATTGATGCTTGAAGCGGGCAGCACATCTTCTAGGGAAGAAAGCGTCGCATCTCCGATCAGCGGCTGAGGATCATGTGCCAGAGCTTACCATGTCCTAGACGGCGGTTGATTCCGTGGTAGAGATGGTAGCCGCCAAAGACTAAGCCGACCGTGATGACTTTGGCCAACGAGACGTTGAGATCAATCTGCGTCCACGCTTTCAAGATAGCGTCGCCAAGCGTCCCCGTCTCTTGGTACGCATGCCATATCCGCTCGATGAATAGGATGGGGGCGCTGACGGCGCAATAGAACAAGGTCTTGCACAGCGTGGCGACCCAGATTGGCTGCCCCGCGTCGAGACGGGTGGCGACTGGAGTCATGTCAAGGAGCACAACCACCTTCGCGAGGGCAAACGCGCCGACCACGGTCGGCACGAGGGCGGAAAACTCGATCTGATGACTGGCCAGAACCAGTTTCTTGAGCGTCGTAAAAATGCCAAAGCTAATGAGCAAATAGAGGGCGATGCCCCCGACGTGCCGGACTTCGCGCTTGAGGACGGAGAGCATCCCCATACTATGACCTCCAGCCTGTCAGCCTCTGGGCTGATCTTGGTTCATCTTGCACAAAGGAGAGGAAACTGAAAGAGCGGTAAGTGGCTTTCCGAGCTGAACTTTGCGAACTCTTCAATTTGAGGTCTCTAAGGTCGTCCCACCCGCGGATCAGGTAAGCGTTTTATGACCCTACTCCGCCCATTCACGCCAAGTCTAGCCTAGAGATAGGGAAAAACGAAAAGGGCGGAGCTTGCGTCTCGCCAGATTCCCCGGTCATGCCTTGGCACACGACCGAGTCCTCCGGAACCACCGTGCGGGCACATGGCCGGGTGTTCCGCTCACTTCGCCGCATTGGCTCCTTTGACGCGCAGGTTGACTCCATACAGTCCGGTGCTAGCTGTAATAAAGAGGGTGTGTTTATCCTTGGCGCCAAAGCTCACGTTCGCCGTCCAGCCCTCATTAAGCACCTTAAGGTGGTCAATCTGCCGGCCTGTCTTGTCAAAGACCAGCACCCCCTTGCCCGTCAGATAAAGATTACCTTCGTTGTCTAGTGTCATGCCGTCCGAACCCTGCTCGACCATGAGCGTCTTGTGGGTCAAGCGCCCATCTTGTGCGATGTCGAATCGGTAGGTCTTTCCCGCGCCGATATCCGCCACGTAGAGTCTTTTCCCGTCCGGCGTCCCAATGATGCCGTTGGGCTGTTCCAGATCATCGGTTACGCGCACAAGCTGTCGACGGTCAGCGGAGAGAAAGTAAACGTGCTGACCATCCTGCGGCATCGTGTCGTGCGTCCACCAGGACCGAGGATAGAAGGGGTCGGTGAAGTAGAGCGCCCCGTCGGGCCGCACCCAGACATCATTCGGGCCATTAAGAGGTCTGCCGTTGTATTCCCTAAGGATCACGGTCACTGTACCGTCCGGCGTAATGGACCACAGCGCGTTCGTTTGATCGGCGCAGGCGATCAGGTTACCCTTGTGGTCGAAATACATGCCGTTGGCGCGACCAGCCGGTTGCAGGAAGGTAGACAGTTGACCCTCCACGCTCCACTTCAAGATGCGATCATTGGGCTGGTCGGTGAAAAAGACGTTGCCCTCCGCATCACAGGTCGGTCCCTCGGTGAATTCAAAGCCGCCGGCCAGTTTCTCGACTTTTGCGCCGGGCGCGACCACACCGTCGCCCGCGACGGACTGTGAGTGGTCCACGATCAATCCCAGCCCCAGCACATCGCAGTCAACGTTCGTCTCATCAGACTGTCGCTTCCATTGATTCGGGTCTCTGTCTACTATTGCGGCCCAGGAATGGTTTTTGAGCCAGAGACGGAGTCGTGAATGAGGCGGTGGTCGCTTCCCTCAGATAGGAAATTCCGCAAAGCATCCGTCGACAATGCGACCATAAAAAACAACATCCCCGCAGGGACATCAGTCCCAGCGGGGATGTTCATGACTCGGGCAGCGGACAGCTGCTCTACGGTGCGACGTAACTGCCGTACTTCGGCACGGTGTCGCATGGCGCATCGGTTTTATTGGCAGCCTTGCAGAGATTCAATAATGCCCCCTGCGCCGCCAATCGGGCTTCTTTATGTTCTCCCGCCTTGCCATAATCGACGGCTAACTGAAGCAAATGCTGCGCGCGTTTGTCGCCGTTCCCTGGCATGCTCAGCGCCTGTTGCAGCTTTGCCGTCGCGGACTTGGTGACACCGACGTCCGAACCCCAGCGCCGGTTGGGATCAACGGTTGTCCGTTTGCCCAGCCCGGGGGGATCGCTCAATTCCACGATCGCAGCATTCGTTAGATTAATCGCATCAGCCGTTCGAGCGTTCGCATCAGCCGTTCGAGCGTTCGCATCGGCCGTTCGAGCGTTCGCATCGGCCGTCTCGTTTAGTTCCTTGCGACTTCTACTCTGCGATACACCGGCAGCGGCGTCGGCCTTTCCCTCGGTAAGCTGTGTCTGACACATCGGTGAGAACTTGCGGATGTTGTCATCAAAACACTTTTGGATACGCCCGAAACCAGGCTCAACGAGCCCGCAGTATGTATCTACCTCGTCGATACACTTAGGATCTACGCCCTGGGATTGTGCAGGCGGGACAGTCGTAAGCAGAGAAAGGAGAAATATTACCAGAACCATCGTCTTTGCTCGCATGCTCAACCTCCTGTTTGCAGTGAGTGTTTCCGCTTACGCGGGATATAGTGAGCCCATAGGTCAATCAATTGTCCCGTCGGCGGAGTGCTAGTCCGTGAGCCATCCTTCATCATCAGCCATGCCACATTGGACCATTCCGTCAAGGCCACAGCTTCCTCCGGGAAGGCGAGAGCGAGCAGGGCAAATTGGTCGGTCAGCCTTCTGCATCAGGAGGTAGCGTTCCGAGCTGCACTTCGAGGAGTCCGTTTCCTGAAGGGTAGGAAAGTAGGGTGACCGGTTCTTCTTTGAGATGGCAGCCATGCGTAGAATGCCATACTCTCTATACCTCTATATGTCAATAGCATTCCTCTGCCCAAGCGCGCTGTTCCCACGTCTTTAATTCGAAGAGGTGATTTGGAACAAACCGAAAAAGCGCAAACCCTGGGTCATTCAACAGCAGGGAAAACGGCCTGAGAAGGATTGGGGGGAGGAATCTCCCTATCCCCACCAGAGATTATCTCCGAAGCCGACTGGAAAGCTGCCCACCGACCGCCTAAGCGCTACACGTGCCGTGCATCTGCAGGGGAGAAAGGGCGCCCAGGCTTTTTCTAGGGATGCAGGATCTACTACCAGAGGGAAGGTCGAGCAGCGCGCTCCAATCATCACCTGGCGTCAATGGAAGCGGCTAATGAGATCACCCGGCGCCCAGTGGGGCGCCGGGGTACTGCCAATAACCTACTCCCAATTTAGCCAGTGAGTCCTTTCCATGGCAGATCAGGTCTTATTCAGCTTCGTGAATTTTGATCCTTCGAGCGTCAGGTTGTACATCAACCCTTTTTGCCCGATGACAAACCCCACGATTGGGTCTTTGATCGTCGACGTATCTAGCGTAGCTCCGGCACCCAAGGTCACCAGTGCAATAGAACCGTCCACGCCTGCCTTCCACCCGTTGCTGTCACGGAACTGCTTCAGTGCGTTGTCATCCAAAAACACGATAATGATGGTTTTGACCTGTCCTCCCATTTGGAAGCCAAAGGACGCCGCAGCGGTGTTGTAATAATCGACCGTCTTGCCACCGATTCGAAGCGCGCCCTCACCGTACTCTGCTCCAATGCCAAACCCCCCCTTGAGCACGCCCGGGAACACCAATGCGCCTTTGGCGCTGTCCACGAAACTCTTGCCGCCTTTCACCTCTTTCTCGAACTGAGCAAGCCCTTCATCGACGCTGGCATCAATTTCTTTGGCGGAAGCCGCCGAGACGGGGCTGGGGAGCCACGCATTCAACGCGATTATGCACACTGCAAGCGCCGCTATGAGCCCCACGCCATAGAATCGGCAAGGAATCTGTCTCGTCATGATGACCTCCTATTGTGAAGAGTTGGCACTGAGATGCCAGCTCAAAAAAAACCAGCCCTCCCGTAGGGTAGGCTCGGCACACGCCACCTTCGGGTGTCAGATATCATCTCGTGTCTGGCGGACCCCGCAAGTCATTCGCCTGGCCCTTCTTGCCAGCTCCGACCAGTGAGAGCAACTCGGCCCGCGGTTTAACATCCATACTACCGACCGATTCAACCGAATGACGGTGAAGATATTTCTCGGCTGCCAGGACACGCTACAAGCGTTCTTACAATAGTCGATAGCCGATTTCTTCTCCCTTGACCTGCACGACGGTTCGGCCAAGATTAAAAGTGGAACGAGAGTCCCCCGACGACAGCATTCATCTGGTAATCGCCTCTGAGTCCTACTGTTCCACCCGCGGGGCCACTGGCTGAGGCATCTAACACCACGTAGTTGTATTTGTATTCACCGAACAGTGCGATATGTTCGTTGAAGTAAAAGCGTAAACCAGCCAAGGCATTGAGGCCCGGTACGGCATTGTTGGATACATTGGTGCCAGCGGTCGAGAAATCAGCAAAGAAGACGCCAAGTCCAACCCCCCCATAGGGTTGCAGCCGGCAGAACTCCCGCTCATATCGGGTTTCAATGCGTTTCTCTCCCTCCGTCCGCGTCTCCGTGCGGTCGGTGGTCGTCTTACAGGCAAATTTCAACCGACCGATGAGATTGAAGGCCAAGGTCGTCATGCGCAAATGGGCTCCAGGTACCGGTCCTTGCTGTTCCACATGGGGCGATGCGTTGAACCCTTCAATCTCCACGCCCAGCCAATCCATGCGATTGCCAAAGAAATGGCCGAGCTTTGCGCCATAGATTCCCGAATCCGCAAGATCACGATCGTCGCGGTTGAATCCGGACAGGGGTCCAGTGCCTTCCAGACCGTTAATCTTACCGCCGAATGTGGAACCGCCGAATCCTGCTAGGTAGGTTTCGCTCGGGCGCACACGTTTGCGTTCAATGATGGGCTCGGCTTCTTTCGCTGATGCCGCCGCCGCTGCCGCCGCAGGCGCCATAAGCAAAATGGAAGCGGCTTCCGATGGTCGCTCGTCCACCTGCTGGCGACATGACGGTGTGAGCGTGCCTTTGTTTTTGTCATAGCACGCTCGGACGCGACCGCTGCCGGGCTCAATGCCTTTGCAGGGGAGCTTCTCAAGTGCGGCGCGGCACTCAGGATCTATGCCTCCTGGTGGCACACCCCCCGGTTCCATCGGCACAGGCTCCTTGGGCTGCGGAACCCCCGGTTCCACCGGCACAGGCTCCTTGGGCTGCGAATAGGCGGGCGGCAACATCATGGGCATAAAGCTCCATGTCAGCAACAGCATCGTTCCATAAGAAACCATTTTCCCGAATCGCAATGCGTCACTCATCGTGAAACCTCCTTTTCTAATGAGCAGCCGCTTCTGATGAGCAGCCGCGAGGCAGTGCTGAATGAGTCATTCGAGACAAAAAGCAACCCATTATTCTCCACCTGCCGCAGAATCTAAGTAGGACTTGAGAGCTGTACCGTGTGCCAATGATATGCTCGCGGACAGAATGCGCAACTGTAAAAAGTGACAGGTATTTGCTACAGAGGTATTGTTGCGTGCAATTCGATGATGACTACGGATGACTACTATTATGCGCCCATGTCACCGGAATTGTTTCTACACACTGAAGTTGATGGCGCCGGCAGCCGAACCGATGATTTGCCAAGACTCGGATGAACCCATAACGGTCCATCGCTACTGAGCGCGCCTCCTTTTACCCCTGTCACTTTTGACAGTAGGCGGAATGCTTGCCCAGTGGTATGTATCAACCGCCACGCTATGACACTCTTGATACATCGCGGCTACACCACTTGATAGAGGATGATGAACGAAAAAATGGCTCCAAAGCTAGCCCGGAATTTTCCGATCACACTCATGTGGAAGCTGCCCGCATCCGACGTTGCCAAGGTTCTACGCGCTACCCGGCAGGGGCAGATGATGGGAATGGCACCTGAGTGAAGGAGGCCACTTCTGCCACCCGTGACTCATAAGTTGCTTATTTCACAGCCATAGGGCTTTCGCTCATCTGCGGCAAACTGGACGCCTTTCAGACTGCGGGAGGAAGATTATGAAGTCCATGACCTCGTCGGTACATCCTGTGATCTATCAGATCAACACTCGAGTCTGGCTCACCGAATTATCCAAGTCTCTCGGCCGGCCAGCATCACTGGACGACATTCCGGATGCTGAACTCGACCGGCTGGTGAGGATGGGCTTCGAGTGGGTTTGGTTCCTGAGCGTGTGGCAGACGGGTGAGGTGGGCAAGCGAGTCTCCCGCGTCAATCCTGAATGGCGAAGAGAGTTTCAGGAAACCCTGCCGGATTTGCGCGAGGAGGATATTGCCGGATCTGGATTTGCCATTACCGACTACACCGTCCATTCAGAGCTGGGAGGCGATTCGGCGCTGGCGCGGCTCCGCGAACGCCTCCGCAAACGAGGTCTCAAGCTCTTGCTCGACTTCGTTCCCAATCACACGGGAGTCGATCACCCATGGGTGGAAAAGCACCCTGAGTATTACATTCGTGGCACCGAACAGGATCTGGAGAATGCTCCACACAACTATACGTGGGTGAGGCGCAAAGCCGGCGACTCGATCTTCGCCTATGGGCGCGATCCGTATTTTTCAGGCTGGCCCGATACACTCCAGCTCAATTACAGTACCTCCTCCCTGCAGGAGGCAATGATCGGAGAATTGCTCAAGATCGCCGGACAATGTGACGGCATACGCTGCGACATGGCCATGCTCATCTTACCCGATGTCTTCGAAAGAACATGGGGGCTTAAAGCGGAGCTGTTCTGGCCAAAGGCTACCGAACGAGTTCGCAAACAATCTCCAAACTTCCTGTTCATGGCTGAGGTCTATTGGGATCTCGAATGGACGTTACAGCAGCAGGGATTCGATTACACCTACGACAAACGCTTGTATGACCGGCTGCGCGAAGGCCATGCCAGGCCGGTCCGCGACCATTTGCGTGCCGACCCTGACTATCAATGCAAGATGGCCCGATTCTTGGAAAACCACGATGAACCTCGATCCGCCGCGACGTTTTCACCCGGCATGCATGAGGCGGCGGCGGTGATCACATTTTTGTCTCAAGGGCTGCGTTTTTTCCATCAAGGACAGTTTGAAGGGAGACGGAAACGCATATCGCCACATCTGGTCAGAGCGCCACTGGAAACGTCCGATAACACCCTCCGTCTCTTTTATGATGATCTCCTAGGGGTGCTCCGGCGACCGGTTGTTCGAGACGGCCGGTGGCAATTACTCGAATGTAAACCGGCTTGGGAAGGCAATTGGACATCGGATTGCTTCCTGGCTTTTGCGTGGCAAGGACGACACCCAGAACAGCTGCTCATAGCAGTCAACTACGCCGGCAATCAGAGCCAGTGTCGCATTCCTCTTCCTTTCTCCGATCTCACGGGCCGCACGGTGCGATTCCAAGACCTGATGTCCGCCGCCTGCTATGAGCATCATGGAGATGGTCTCCAGTCACATGGGCTCTACCTCGATATGCCAGCCTGGGGATATCACGTCTTTGAGGTGAGCATGGCCAAGTAATGCGAAGGTGAATATGTTTTCTCTGAATAAAGTTCAGCTGTAATTGCCCGTCGCAATACATGACCCTGGGAGGACTCGCCTTCCCGATCGTTCAGGGCGTCTTTACTGGCAATGAACGGATTGCCTCCGGCAGGGTCGATGTCGAACTCTTTTCGCCAGTCAGTTTCTGGCGTCGTGCATTAATTACTATCGAAGTACTACCTCTCGATCCGCGGCAAGCCGGGGCTGCAGGTTGCAGCCCTGATGTCGACACCGCTTTCATTCAGTTCACACGTCCTACGGGCAATCACCACATGATCAACCGGGCGCTCACCCGACAAGCTCATGCAAAGAGACGATCCACACGGCTGCTATTAACGCCTCAGCCAAATATTCCGCATCGGTGTCGAGCCCGTACCTCAGGCAGAGGTGGGCTCCCTTTCATTTTGCCAGGCCTTGAGACTGGTAAGTATTTCAGATTGCCATATTGCGGGCCAACCCGGCATCAACTTGGTCCCCACTTGCACCCCCATAAAAACCCACACATCCGTGTGATGCCCAAGTGGGGGGCGATGGGAATGGTTTGTCCTGTCCTGGCAGTACTGAGGTAGCAGATTCCTGAGTTTTTCTGTCCGGCAGTCAGGCAATTCAGAGAGGGGAGGTTCGCAGACTCAGAGTTTTTCAACGGAGTGCCTGGGGGAATACCGCATTATCAATCGCACCGATCCGCATCTCCTCGTAACGATCGGCACTCTTCTCTTCTCTACAAATCACGCTCAGTCTCTGTAACCTCTCGTATCACTCGCGCAGCCACGCAAGAGCGGACTCACGATCATTCGGGCTAAAGTTGCGGAATTCGGCCTTGACGAAATGCTTGGCGATGTGTGGTGCGATCGAGAGGACTGCGTTGTCCGAGACCACCGCGATTTTGGTGATGAGTTTGTGGTGGTCATGGACGAATCGAAGGTGCGACACAAGCGCGGCAAAGCTGTCCCACCCTGGGAACGACGGTGCCTCAATCATGACACCACGGAGCCCTCCTGTCTGTTCGATGTAGGGGTCAACCAGTTTCGCGATTGACTCGAAATCACCAGCTTGAATTGGTCCTTGCGGCCGAAGCAGCAGAATGCCTCTGTCGTACAGAAGGTCGGGGGCTAGCATGGTTGTTTCCTTGCGAAGAAGCGGCGATAGTGCCAGCAGCTTGTCAACGAAAGACTTACCAATAACAATTCTTCACCTAAAATGCGCCGATTTTCTTACGGACAAAGGAGAAAGATGGCATGGCTCTTCACCATTCTGGGAGGGCGAGTTCCGATCTGGCGGCTAAGGAGTCGTAATCATAGAAGTCTAAATTGAGAGAAGTCAACGACCGGGGAACTTGGATTTCGCCCTCCCGAGTAAGTCGAGGAAATCAGTGTGGTCGTCGCCTCTCTGGAAGACGGTCACTCCACCCTTCCCCCTATTCAGAGCATGATAGGCATCTCCAGCTACTTGTCAGCGTGGAACTCGGGGCACGCCGAAGGTAAGGTACGCGAACTAACAATACTGGCGCAAGAATAAGTTGCCTTGCATCTTTCCCCTGTCACTCCGCTTCACGCAGCAGACAGAGCGAGTTGCGCCTTGCATCGGTGATCCAGTTGCGCGACACTGATTTCCACAATGCCTGTGCAGTGTGATCATTCTCCCCATGTATCCGTGGCGCAACGCTAAGATGACAGACGGTGGCGACAATCCGATCCTGCGTCGCAGCATGACCTACAACTCGCTGGCGTTCCGCTTGTTGATACTCCTTGGCCTGAATTGCCTCGTCCTCTCTTTCACAGTAGGTGCCGCACGTGCTGCGGAAGACACTCCTTCCGCGTCGTTGCAGAGCAATACGATGTGCAAGACGATTGAGTCGGATGAGGAACGATGGAAATGCTACGATAAGGTAGAACAACACGAAGCCGCGGTAGCAACAACGGATAGCATTCCAGCTTCATCACTCATGGGGACGCGTTGGGAGCTCGACCCCAGCACCCGACACGATCTTTTCTCTATTCGCCCACACAAGCAGAGCTATCTACTTCCAGCACGCTATACGAGCAACGTTAACAATCAGCCTTTCAGTCCCACCCAAGGAACCGTTCCCCAGTCGCTCGGCTATATCAACACAGAAGTGAAGTTTCAGTTTTCATTCAAGTTCAAAGCTTTGGAGATTCAAGATCGCTTCAATTTATGGATGGGGTATACGCAAGTCTCATTCTTTCAGATGTATAACAAGTCTAAGTCAGCTCCATTTCGTGAAAATAATTATGAGCCTGAAATCATGGGCGTGATCCGAACGGATTACGATCTTTTTGGATTGAAGGGACGGTTCATCAATCTCGGCCTTGTCCACCAATCCAATGGGCGTGCTGATCCATTGTCGCGAAGCTGGAATCGGCTCTATGCGCAATTCGGTTTTGAGCGGGGCGGGTTCGGCCTCATGGTCCGACCCTGGTATCGGATCAGGGAAGACTGGACAAACGATAACAATCCTGACATCACGGACTACTTGGGGCATGGGGACATTGTCGCCACATATCAAGTGGGAGGCCACATGTTTTCACTGCTGTTGCGAAGCAACCTCAACTTCAGCAACCTTCATGGAGCAGCTCAGGTTGATTGGAGTTTTCCTCTCCACCGGCAATTGAAAGGATACGTGCAGGTCTTCACCGGCTACGGTGAAAGTCTGATCGATTACAACCATAGCCAGACGACGATCGGCGCGGGCGTCCTGCTCCTGAACTGGATGTGAGCGAGCTTCTCCATGTCGATGAGGCATTGCCACGATAGCCAGCCCTGAAGATGCCACTTGTTCTCCGGATCGCTTTCATAGCATTCGCGTACGTCACCGCGTTCGACAGAGACGTGGTTCATGGTCAGATGGTGAGCACGGAGACCTGCGGGTCGAAAGGCTGCCACTCTGCTCATTCAGCCGCGTGGATCGGCCTGGCGCCTCCAGCGCCAGTGTCGTTGGCGGGTTCCGACGCTAGCTCCTCCGAGAGCATGCCACCGAATGAAACACGATGGTCCTCATTCTTGCCCTTGATGGCCGATGAAGACAAAAAACGCGGGGTGAATGGCCGCTGCCCTTCGGGGCCAGCACTGTCTTTACCGGCCTGGGGGAGAGAAAGGTTGACATCACGGATGTGCGGACCGGCCTGAACGGCGCCACTCCGCAATCGGGCAGCCAGTCGTGAATTGGCTCCACGAGCAGTGTGGTTAACATCAACCTGAACCAACATCGCGTTCGCCAATTGGTTTGAAACCGTCATTGATTTTGGCACCGACTGGCACGGAGGGTACCTGCTTGTCGTGGCTCCGACCATTCGATTTTGAGGGGCAACATCCTCAATCGTTGATATGGCGGAGGGGGAGAAATTTTCAGATTGCCCGAGGGCTCTCCGACCGACGGCGACCAACAACGACGGACAGGGAGCAATAGGCAAGAAAGTCAATAACTCACGCACGCTCGTAGCGCTCTACTGCGACCGACGAGGATTCCTAATCGGGAGTAAAACCGGGACCAGGGTCTGTACATTGTGCGGAGTGTTCGAAGAACGAATCAGCTCCCTTGGCCAAGACTCGCAGCCTATCCACCGTCACTGCGAGAGGGGCGGCAAGAGGTACAACGTCATGGCGAAGATGAGATAAATCATCAGCACTAACACCCCAATGAACCATGCCGAACGTCCGCTGTTGGTCACTAGCGCCACGGTCATCGTCGCGACCAGGACCATCAACACGGCGCCCGGCCAAAATTGCAGGTCCATTGGCGCGGGGCCGATCACGTAACTGAGCAAGACCAGCAGCGGGGCAACGAAGAGCGCGAGTTGTGACGCGCTCCCCAGGGCGATACCCACGCTTAGGTCCAGCCGGTTCTTGCGCGCGCCGGAAAACGCCGCGCCCATCTCTGCCGCACTGCCCACCAGCGCCACGATGACGAAACCGACGAACGCCGGGGTCATCCCAAACGCTTCCGCCGCCTTCTGCACCGATTCGACAAAAATCTCGCTCACGAGCGCGACCAGCACGGTCACGCCGGCCAATGTGGCCAGTGCCAGACCGATCGTTAAGGGGGCTTCATTAGCCTCGCCGGATTCCGCACCGGAAAAGAATTCGCGATGTGTCTTGAGCGAAAAGACCATGCCCAGTCCGTACGCGACCAGCAGCAACACTGCCAGCCCCAGGCTCAGTTTTTGAGTGAAGGCCGCGCTTGCCACGGTACTGCTCTGAGCAACTGCCGAAGGAATCACCAGCGAGACCGTAGCCAGGAAAAGGAGGCCCGCTTGAAGGCGTGCATTACCCCGGTTGAATTCTTGGACATGATGTTTGAGTCCACCCAGCAGAAACGACGCCCCCAGCACGAACAGTGCGTCGGTGACGATGGCGCCGACAATGGAGGCCTTCACCAGCATAGATTGACCGGCGCGCAAGGCGGAGATCGCGATGACCAGTTCCGTCAAGTTTCCCAGCGTTGCGTTGAGCAGTCCGCCGATCGTATCACCCGTCTTGGCTGCTACGGATTCGGTGGCATGACTCAGTAACGCAGCCAGGGGCACGATGGACAGTAGGGACAGCACGAAGAGCAGCGTGTGCGCGTGAGATTGGAGCTGCGAGGCGGCAAACACCATGGGCACGAACGCCAGGAGCCAGAGCAGCGGATTGTGAAGGATTTCTTTGAGCAGGGGATTCATAGGAGTTGATTCACGTGCCTTGGGCATACTCTTGGCTGAATTGGGAAGGGGAATGTGCAACTTCACTCGTGTGTGAATTCAGCATGTGTCACCCGTACAGGCCCCCAGCGCCATTGCCGGGGGCCTGTAGTCGGCGGTTCTACTTCATTAACTTGTCTGCCGCATTCCTCAGTTCTGTGGATTTCGGATTGCTAACGCTCTGCTTGGCGATAATATCTGTCGGTCTCACGGCTTTGCCGTAGTAGGCACGATTGGACTCATCCGATACGGCAATCATGGAACCGTCCGCTGAAATTCCGGCAAAGGCTCCCTTTTTTTTGGCATAGGCGACGAGGTCCCCTGCAATTCCTTTTGCGGACGTGCCTTCCCCGGTCGGTCCCACCGCTACGCTGACATCACCACCGAGTTTGAAATCACTGCGATAGAACTCTTCCAAGCCTTTCTGATTCCTGACCGCAAAGACCATCTCCGATATGTCGCCTCCGATTTGCAGGCCGAAGCTGGCGGAGCCGATGGTATAGAACACGGGTTCGGACCATTTCTTGGTCCTTTCGTCGCGGACAATCAGTACGCCGCTGCCGCCGGCGCCGCCGAACACGAGCGCGCCCCGTAGAAATTGCGGCACGATGAAAAGGCCTTTCGCCTCACTCTTCAACTCCCGGATGGGATTCCCGACGTTTGGATCAGCCGCGAAGGCGTCCAGCGTCATCTTGGCTTTTTCCAGAAGCTGCTGCTGTTCTATCCCCTCGGCTGCCCTGATCGGCGTGAGACCGACCAGCGTCATCGTCCCGGACAATCCCGCGACCATGAACGCCAGTCGCGGGGTGATAAAAAAAGAGCTCGACAGTATAGAAGTCATGGATTCTTCTCATGATTGACTCGGGTTTTCTTGCGTAGACACAGTCGTCATCACCAATGACGCTCGCGTTAAGACTGAAGGGACCTTAATTGGTCATGCACACTCCTTTCAGGCGCTGACTGCTCGAGTCTGATTTGTGCGGCGATGCTGCAGCCAGCACAGCGTCTATCTCCCTGTGCTCAAGCGGACAGGCGTAGATTCTCGGCTAGCTGACGGTATAGCCCCGGCCGGTCATGCAGGCCGAGAAGGCTCTCTTATACCCGGCCAGGCTGCCTTCATAGTTCGCCTTAGCTTGCTGCTGAGCGGCATCCGCTTGTCTGGCCTGACCTCTTCGACGCATGGCGCCCGCCCCTCCGCCGACAGCGGCCCCGATCGCGGCGCCCTTCCCGGCATTGCCGCCGATCGCTCCGCCGATCGCGCCGAGCGCGGCGCCTCTGGCCGCCCCACTGACGACCTGGCCCTGCTGCTGAGGCGGAGCGACCTGTTGTACGCTTTGAGTCGGATCGAATCCCGTTTGTTCCTTGCCCCACTTGTAACAGGAAAACTCATCTTGCTCCTGCTGTTCCTTCGTCTGACCCTTGGTCGGATACACGAAGACGTCTAGTCCTGCCAGGGCGTCGTCCACCAAAAACACGAACCCAGTGACGGTGAGTATGGCCAGAAGTGTATATCGCAATCGCATTACGTCCTCCTTACAGTGGTTCCATCCTTAGTGGATGCGCACTTTATTTTTCCGATGCTCCGGGAACCGGCTCCGGCGAATGGGCCGGTTCCGGAGAAGGAGCAGGCTGGCCGGCTGCCTCGGCACCCCCCGTTATCAGCGGGACATTTCCCAGGATGGCCAACCGGAGTACCATCCCGACGAGGTCATCCAGTTGAACAAACCGAGCAGCGACGACCGGGTTCAGTTTCTTGCTCAAGATCTTGAAATATTTCTGGCGCAAGGCGAGATCCGCCTGCTGATTTTCTCCGGACGCCTTGACCAGTTTGGTGGCTTCCTCATTCGTCAGCCTCGCGTTCCTGCTGACGAATGTCCCCAGCAATCGTAGTCGTTTGGCATCCAACTGCTCCCGGTCTTTTGCGTAATCATCAAAGACATTCCAAAAAGCATCCAATTGGTTGGACGCCAACGGCATGCCGCGTTCGAATACGTCTTTCCGTTCATGGGACATGATAAATTGGATTTGATCCAGATCTAATGACGGAGTCACGCGCACGACGGTAATATCGGTATCTGCTGTATGCCCGGTGGAAGGGAATAGCACCAGACACATCACGATCGCAGTAAACAAAGGTATTGGTCTCATGAAAGCTCCTTTCACAACGTCTGATGGCGGCGGTAACGATCGGCTACTGCGCCGTCTGAGGGGAACTCTCGAATCGTCACCCCTCCCAAGGCAAGGCCCATCACCACAAAAGTCAGAACCGGCTTTTCCTTTCAAAAATACTGTGTCGAACTGTGGGCAGTGCAGGACACTTTCCTGTAGAGATAGTAGTCCACGGAGATGACCATTCCGTTCTGCTGAGCGGCATTACGGGGTTATTGAACCGGGACGCATGATAGAGGTCACGCTGTACCGCCTGAGAGACTACGATCCGCTTCTCGCTGTTTGACCAACCGGTGGAATAGGCGCGTTGCCGGCAGGCTTCGCGGGAAGCCACCCCCCGCCCAGCGCTTTGTAGAGTTGAACCATGGAGACCAGTTGCCCGCGTCGGGTCTTGGCGAGGGACAATTCCGCATCGAACAGGTTGCGTTGCGCGGTCAGGACATCGAGGTAATTGGCCCTCCCTCCCTGATAACGCTGGGTCGCGAAGTTTGATGCAGATTGTAACGCTTTGACTTGCTGCTCCTGAGCGTCCCGTCTTTCCCTCGTCTTTTGCACCGCAATCAGCCCGTCCTCCACTTCCTTGAACGCGACCAGAATCGCTTTTTCATACTGTGCTAAGGCTTGCCGGGCTTGCGCTTCGGACGCCTGCACTTGATAGCCCAGGGCGGTCGCGTTGAGAAGCGGGCCGGTTAAGGTCGCGGATGCCCCTATCGTCGCAAAAGGCCCCGCTGCCAAGGAGTTGAACTGGAACCCGGCTCCGCCGGCCGCGCCGGTGAGGGAGAGCTGCGGAAAGCGTTGGGCCTGGGCGACTCCGATCGTGGCCGTCGCTGCAGCGAATTGCTGTTCGGCCTGGAGAATATCGGGGCGGCGTTGGAGTAACGCCGAAGGAAGACCGGGCGGTACATCCGGTGGCATGGGTTGCTCGATGAGAGCAAGACCGCGGGTAATCGCGCTCGGTCTGCGTCCCAGCAATAGACTGAGTTGGTTCTCTTTCTGAGTGACCTGTTGCTCCAGTTCGGCGAGTTGCGCGGCGGTTCCGGCCCGTTCTGCCTCGAAGCGATCCAGATCGAGTTTCGGTATATCCCCGTGATCGAAGCGCAGCCGAGAAATCCTGACGCTCTCTTCCCACGATTTCAGGGTCCGCTTGGCGATGTCGACCTGCAGATCGAGCGCGCGAAGATCGAAATAAGCTTCGGCGACGTTTCCAACCAATCCAATGATCACTGCCCGCTGGTTCTCTTCTTGGGACAACAGTTGGGCTCGCGACGCCTCGATGGAGCGACGGATACGGCCCCAGAGATCAAGCTCCCATTTCAGGCCGACGACACCATATTCCCTTGAAAAGTCTGTCCCTCCTGACGATCCCACGGCGGGGCTTGGGATGATCGCGCCTGATCCAAAGGCCAACGCTTGATTATTCGTATTGTGATATGTCGAGGCCTCGGCCGTATAGCCGAGCGAGGGCGCCAGGTCGAATTTGGAGATCAGGAGCTGGGCGCGAAACTGTTCGACACTGGCCACGGCCACTCGCAGGTCTTGGTTTTCTTCGAGCGCGATGCGGATCAATCCCTGAAGTTCTTGGTCTTTAAGGAGGTCCCACCAGGGCAGATTGGCGAGGGATTCCGCGGTTGCTGGTGTCAGGCGCCAGGCGTCCCCGGCCGGCGTCTCCGGTTTCTTGTAGTCCGGGCCCATCATGCAGGAGCTGAGCGACAGGACGGACACCGTGGCGAGCATCCAGCGATACATGTCAGTGAGCTCCTTGTGTCCGCGCATGCGCGGGAATCTCGGTCGGATCAGAAGCCGGGAGATGCGCCTCTTCATTTCCTGAAGGGATGGGCGCCTTGGGCCTTGGACGATCATGACGATGCACCAGGGTTTCCACAAAGGTGTAGGCAACCGGAATCAAGAAGATCGCAATAACACTCGCCGCCAGCATCCCACCTAGGACGGCAATGCCGAGCAGGATCCTTCCTTGCGCGCCTGCTCCGGAAGACAGGACCAGCGGAACAACCCCGAGGATAAATGCGAATGACGTCATCAGAATGGGCCGCAGCCGCAAGCGGGCGGCAATGAGAGCTGCCTCCGCGACGCCCTTGCCCTTTTCGTATTCCACCTTCGCGAACTCCACGATGAGGATCGCATTCTTGGCCGAAAGTCCGATCAGCATGACGAGACCGATTTGGGTAAAGACGTTATTCTCCAGACCAAGGACCCAGAGTGCGCCGAATGCGCCGAACACCGCAATCGGTGTGCAGAGTAAGACGCTGAACGGCAATGCCCAACTCTCATACTGCGCTGCGAGGATGAGAAAGACGAACAGCAGCGAGAAGCCGAAGATCACACTCGCCGGTACCCCTTCCGCCGCAGCCTTCTCCTGAAAAGACATTCCGGAATAGTCATAGCCCATTTCGCGCGGCATCGTCTCGGCGAAGACTTCTTCGAGCGCCGCCATGGCCTGCCCGGAACTGTAGCCGGGCTTCGCGGAGACAAACAACTGGGCGGAGCGGTAGGCATTAAAGCGCATCGTGAATTCCGGGCCCGACATGGGCTCCATCGACACCAGCGCCGAGAGAGGTACCATATCGTTGGACGCGTTGCGGACATAAAACTGACCCACGTTGTCCGCACGGGTGCGAAAATCGCCGTCGGCCTGCACGTAGACCTGCCATACCCGCCCAAAGCGGTTGAAGTAGTTCACCATGACTCCGCCCATGAACGTCTGCAGCGTCTGATACACGTCTCCGAGGTTCACTCCCTGTTTCAGTACCTTATCCCGGTCCACCTTTGCGGAAACCTGGGGAACGCTGGGGATGAAGGTCGTGTTGACGGCTGCGATTTCTGGACGTTGACGGGCGGCCTCGATGAACTTCTGGGTATGCTCAGCCAGAAAGGCGACGTTCTTGCCGGCGCGGTCTTCGAGAACGAACGACACGCCCCCCGAGGTGCCGACGCCGGGAATCGCCGGCGGAGGGAAAAGGAACGCTTGAGCTTCAGGTAACTCAGCCAATTGCTGGTTGACGTTCTTGAAGATCGCCATGATTTTCTCATCAGGGTGCTTCCGTTCGTCCCATGGAGCCAGCGTCACGAAGAAAAACGTGTTGTAGGTGGTATTCACGGTGCTCAGGAGACTGAATCCGATGATGGCGGACGCATATTGGACACCGGGTGTGCGGCTCAGGATCTCTTCAATTCTTTTGGTGACCTCATCGGTCCTCTGGAGGGACGAGGCGGCCGGCAGTTGGACGTTCAAATATAGGTACCCTTGGTCCTCCATCGGCAAGAACCCGTTCGGGAGCCGGCTGCCGAAGAATCCAGCGGCCACTGCAAACAAAACCAGGAGCATCATCGAACGCCCGCCTTTGCGAATCAAGTATCCGCAGATTCCGACATATCCGTCGGTCGCCCGATCGAACCATCGGTTGAACCAGCCGAAGAAGAGACCCAGGGGACCTCTGGCTGGTTTCTTCGGGCGCAACAGGAGGCTCGAGAGGGCGGGGCTGAGCGTGAGCGCGTTGAACGCTGAGATCACCACGGAGAGCGCAATCGTGATGGCGAACTGCTGGTACAGCCGTCCGGTAATCCCAGGGATGAAGGCGGTCGGTACAAAGACCGCGGCCAGGATAAGCGCGATTGCGATCACCGGTCCTGAGACCTCTTCCATCGCTTTGAAGGTGGCATCCTTCGGTGTCATGCCATGCTCAATGTGGTGTTCGACCGCCTCAACCACCACAATCGCGTCGTCCACGACCAACCCGATGGCTAACACCAGGCCTAACAACGAGAGGGTATTGATCGAGAAGCCGAGCATGGGGAAGAGCATGAAGGTGCCGACAAGAGAGACCGGCACGGCCAGCAGGGGAATCAAGGTGGCACGCCAGCCCTGCAGGAAGATGAAGACGACCAGAATCACGAGCACCAACGCTTCCCCTAGGGTATGGACTATCTCATTGATCCCTTCCCTGACCGACAGTGTCGTGTCAAGCGAAACCACGTAGTCCAGGTCCGCCGGGAACCGAGCCTTCATCTCCTCCATCAGTTTCTTGGCCTGGTCCATGGTGTTGATTGCGTTCGATCCCGGAAGCTGGTACACCGCCACGATGGCCGCAGGTTTACCATTGAGCCGGCCCTTGTTCCCATAGCTTTGGGAACCCAACTCGATCCGGGCCACATCCTTGAGCCGCACGATCGACCCATCGCTATTGGCTCGGACCACGATCTGTTCAAATTCTTCCGGGCTGACCAGCCGGCCCTGCGCTCTGACGGTATAGGTAAATTCCTGCCCCGTGGGAACGGGTTCCGCGCCGATTTGCCCTGCCGGGTTCACGGTATTCTGTTTCTTGATCGCCTCGAGAATCTCGGGGATCGTAATTTCGAGTTTGGCCAACCTGTCCGGGCGCACCCAGAACCGCATGGCGTATTGACCGGCGCCGAAGATCGTCACCTGTCCGATACCCGGCACACGGCTCATGGGATCATTGATATTGATGTAGGCGTAATTGGTCAACCACAGGTCGTTGTAGGTCCCATTTGGCGAGGTGAGTGAAAAGAGAGCTAGAGGGCTGGTCGTCGATTTTTTGATATTGACGCCGTAGTTCCTGACTTCCTGCGGCAGTTGCGACTCGGCCTGCAGGTAGCGCATCTGCGTCAGAATTTGATCGTCATTCGGCTTGGTGGTGATGTCGAAGTTGACGCGCAACGTCATCGCTCCGTTGTTCGCATTCACGGAGTACATGTAGAGCATGTTATCCACCCCGCTCACCTGCTGCTCGATGGGGGTGGCAACGGACTGTTCGAGGGTCACCGCATCCGCGCCGACATAAGTGGCTGTCAGCATGATTTCAGGCGGAGCGATGTTAGGAAACTGCGCGATCGGGAGTTGAATCATCGCGACGACACCGAGAATCGTCATGATGATCGAGATGACCATCGCAACGATTGGGCGGTTGATGAAGAATTTTGCCATGCTGCTTAGTGTGTTTCTCGGCGTATGGTGAATGGAGAGAGCGGCTTACCGGACAGGCGCCTAGCTCTTCTGATCTTCCGACGCCGGGGTGGAAGATTTCGGAGTCACGGTCATGCCTTCCTTGATTTTTTGCAGTCCTTCTGCTACCACTCGCTCGCCCGGTTTGAGCCCCTCGTCAACGACCCACAAGTTGCCCGTTCGCTCTCCCACCTTGATCGGACGGACCTCTACCTTGTTATCGGGAGTCACGACGGCAATCTGATGGCCGCCTTGCAACTCCGTGACGGCGCGTTGGGGAACCAGAATCGCTCTCTCTTTGATCTGTGCAATGGCCCGCACTCGCCCGAACTGTCCGGGGCGAAGCAGATTGTCAGGGTTGGGAAATCGCGCTCCAACGCGAATGGTTCCCGTTTTCACATCGACCTGCCGGTCCGCAAGGAAGAAACTGCCCTTGTGCGGATACACCGATCCGTCGCTAAGGAAGAGCTCAAGGGTAGGCGTTCGCTTTCCATATTCGCCGCTTTCTTGATAGGCGTGCCGAACTTTTTCCGCCACCTTGAGGTATTCCTGCTCGCTGACATTGATGTAGACTCGGATCGGATTGAGCGTGGACATCGACGCCATCTCATCTCCAGGGCCAACCAGATCTCCGATTTGCGCTTTGGCAATGCCCACGACGCCGTCGATCGGCGCGGTGATTTTTGAAAAGGTAAGGTTGAGTTCCGCCTGCTCGACCGCCGCCTTCGCGGATGCCATCGAAGCCTTCGCGCCGAAATTGGCCTGTATCGAGTCGTCCAGTTCCTTCTGACTGATCGCCCCTCCTTTGGCAAGCGGTGTATCGCGCTTGACGTCCAGTTCCGTTTTTACAAACTGTGCCCGGGCTTTTTCCCATTCACTTTTTGCTTGATTCAGCGCCGCTCGAAACCTCCGGGGATCAATCTCGAACAGGACGTGGCCCTTTTTTACGAATGCGCCTTCTTCGTAATTCTGCTTTATCAGGTATCCGCTCACCTGAGCCTTGATGACCGCGTTGACCATACCGTCAGTCGATCCGACCCACTCGGCATACACCGGTACATCCTTCACTGCCACATCGGCCACCACCACTTCCGGAATGAGATGCACGGGTGTGGAAGAGGCATCCTGTTTGCACCCGCTATCGGTCACCGCCATGAGGCACAGCAACAGAGCTGCCGGTAGTGTTCTTAACATTCCCCTGCGGTAGGCTATCTGAGGAGTGGCAGTGTGACCACGCGGTAGCATGCTTCGTCTCCATGGACCATGGTATTCGAACGGCTTAATGCTGACGATCATCGCTGGGCAAAAACCGTGAGTGCTGAGGCGCGCACGATGCGTCATCTTTATTACTAGGAGGGATGCGGAAGAGCAACTGTCAAAAGATACAGGTCTGCTTGATTACAATTGTTTATCGGCGGCAGTGCTATCAGATGGTTCGAAGGATGTCAACCGCGATATCACCCACTCTCGCCCAGCAGGTCCTTGCACGCGCCGCCGGGACAATTCTCTGTTCTGGGCGTCTTCAATCCTGGTTCGCTTGTCAGGATCAGGTTATGCTCGAAGTTGATCGAGGTTCCAACCAGCCTTGGCCACACCGGTGACCGGTACGTTGAGGTGGCCGCGGTTCACCCTCGCAAAAAGGCACCCTCACTCGTGAGTCGCTCAGTTAAGTCGCCGTCTAGGAGCCCGTCCGACTAATCCTTCGTAGCGAGGCGAAGGAGTTGCCGGCGGATGCGAGGCCGCGGGCTCGGAAAAAACGGAAGCGCGTTCGCTGAATACGTTGATGATTTTTGCGGGCCGAGAACGACGCAGATGCCGGCAGTGCAGCAGAGTGGCATGACTCGGGGCAGGCTCCTAGTTCGACCGTGGCATAATGATTGACGTAAGACCTGTCGCCTGCAGCTTTGACAGGCTCGACTCAGGTGGAACGACCTGCAGATCGCTGTCCACAGTCCGGTCACAGCCCCCTGCTCCAGAGGGATTCGGCGACATCCCGGCACAGCCGACCTGGCAATGAGAGCTTTGCCGTCACTGGCCCTCGGTCGGCTGGTCGGTAGCCTAGGTTCCTTATTGTTACTTCATCAACTTGTCCGCCGCGTTGCGCAGATCGGTGGATTGCGGATTGCTGACGCTATGTTTGAGGATGATGTCCGTGGGCCTCACCGACTTTCCATAGTAGGCATGCTGAGAGTCGTCCGATACGGCAATCATGGAGCCGTCCAGTGACATTCCGGCAAACGCCCCCTTTGATCTGGCGTAGCCGACGAGGTCCGCGGTGATTCCTTTTGCTGAGCCGCCTTCGCCAACCGGTCCCACCGCCATGCTTACGTCACCGCCGAGTTTGAAATCGGTGCGATAAAACTTTTCCAAGCCTTTCTGATTTCTAACCACGAAGATCATCTCCGACACGTCGGCTCCGATTTGCAGGCCGAAAGTGGCGGAACCAATGGTATAAAACACTGGTTCAGACCATTTCTTGGACGCTTGGTCGCGCACGATCAGCACGCCGCTGCCGCCGGCGCCACCGAATACGAATGCACCCCGCAAGAACTGCGGCACGATGAACAGGGCTTTGGTCTCGCCCTTCAACTCGCGTATCACGCTACGAAGCCCCGGATCCGCGGCAAACGCGTCCAACGTCAGCTTCGCTTTCTCTACGAGTTGCTGCTGTTCCGAATCGGCCGCCCGGGTGGCCGTAGGGCCAACCACGACCATCGCACTGAGCAGCGCTGCGGCCATGAGTGCCCGCCGTGAATTGGCAACAAAAGGTTCTGACAAGATAGAAATCATGAGGTTCCTCCCTGGAATTAGATGCATGGTGCATGTGCAGAAAGCATCGACGGCAGTATCACCGTTAGTTCATTCAAAATGAACTGTCAAAAGTAACAGTGAGTCTATTGTGGGTCGACACCGAATGTTACCGATACGAGGGACGCAACGAGTGTCGTCGAGGATCACGACGTTGGCGATGTTAAGAGTCCGACAGGCAATATGCAATCTAAAATCTTCCTGCAGGCGATCCTTGACACTCTGAAGACTCCTGTGCGGCCTCCTGCGAGCGCTCGCTTCGTGATCAGACCCGGCGCGGACGGAGTTGATAAAGTAACATGTGTGAGGCTATTGGCCGCAGTGATCGGCATATTTGTTCGCCCATTAACAGTTTGCCTGTCCCGGGATCTCGCTCCACGCTTCTCGTCTATGCCAATGTCACATCACTTCCAGCTCCCGAGACGAGAGAGAGGCCGAGGTGGACCTGTCAGTTTTGAAAGTGTTTTCGTTTTGGGTGTGATCGGCGGTGCCACTGACGGCAATGCCGGGGAAGGCGCGGCCATCCGCGCTGGAATGATGAGACGAGGATAACCACGACGGCAAGCCGAAGCCGCTGAGCGGCAAGGCGAGCAGAAGTACGAAGTCAGCCTTAACGGATAAGCGGGCCGTTTCTGGCCTGTATGACCAATCATGGGTACAACGTCAGTTAAATTCGGAGAGAGGAATCGCAACGAACAGACCGTGAAGGGGGACATCATGAACGTCGAACGGGAATGGGCCTATGATTGCGAGTCGCATATCGGCAGTTGGGCAAAGCTCGATGAAGGCAATGTAACAGGCCGGACGTCGTGGATATGAACAATGACCGTGAGAAGGTGTTTCCGTTTGAGAAATAGGGAAAGGGAGACGGTTCGTGGACAAAAGTGATGGGAAGCTGTATGCACAAATGAAAATGATGCGATAACACAGGCTCACGTTTCTAGATGAGATAACCCAATGAGCGTGACAGGGGGAGCACACGCATCTTCTGAATGCCGTGGACCGTGATTTTTGTAGTGACTACGAGATGTCGACGCATGCATCTTGGCCCACCGAGCTGGTTGAGCCGCCAGAATCCTGCGAACAAGCTCTACCTGAATTGTTCGCCGGCCGCCTTTCGCATCTCCAGCGTGCCCAGTTGCAGCCGGTAGGCGATGTAGTACTTGTAAATATTCCGCACATATTGGACCGTTTCCTGACCGATACGCCGTGCCGCCACAAGTTCGACATTGTTAAACCACACGTTAGGATCAAGTCCCCGGAGTTGCGCTTCCCGTCGCAGCTTGGCGATCCGGCCGGGACCGGCATTGTAGCTGGCGAACGCGAACAGCGTGCGGTTCTGTTCATCGAAATCCGCGTCGCGGAAGTAATCGTCGATCAGGTGACGCATGTACTTGACCCCGCCGTGCACATTCGGTTCCGCCAGGCTGATGTCGCCCACCGCGAGTTCACTGCCGGTTGCCGGCATGATTTGCATGATGCCGATGGCTCCGACGGGACTACGAGCGCTCTGGTCGAGCCGAGACTCCTGGTAGCCCTGGGCCGCGACCATGAGGTAATCGAAGCCGTACCGGTCGCCATACTTTTTAAACAGGGCGATAGTTTTCTCGAACTTCTTCCATTCATCGCTAACGGTGACGTTCTTCATCTGCTTGAACCGGCGGTGATAGGCAGCAAGACGCTGAACCACAGTTTTGTTTCCGCGCGCGGAGGCAAGGAATTCATTCACCACCTGCGCAAGCTTTGGCGTGCCCTCCCGCATGGCCCACCCCACCTTGATGCCGGTGCGCACGGCAATTATCCGATGCACCTTCATCTTGTGGAGGACCTGTGCCCACAGGTCGGCTTTCCACTGGTCCACGACCATGATCCGAATAAGTCCGGCGTTCAGCATCTCCATCATGTCCTCGTCCTCGAGTGCGTCGGGCACGAGGCTGATGACCATGACCGGCTTTCCTTCACCGTTGAACCGCTCATTGAGAGCGACCAGACTCTCATAGTAGCTGCTCGATCGGCGAACATGAACCTCTTGACCGGCGAGATCGCCCAGACTCTCCAGGCGCGGAGATGCAGGCCCTGTCGCCACCACTTCTGAAAGGCGCTCCGCGATGGGCATTGAGAAGTTGACCTGGCCCCGCCGATCATCGGTGATGGTAAGATTACCCGCGACAAGGTCGCCATAGCCGGCGAGAAGTCTGGGAAACAGCTGGTCACGTGTAAGGGGAATAGCGAGGACCGTGATAGGGCGGTTGCCGGTCTTGTACTTTTCGTTCAGCCACCGCTCGAACTCGCGGAGAATGTCGGCGGTGAGTCCACGCTGGGTACCCCCATCATTGAAGAACAGGGTTCGGCTATAGGGCACCAACACGCGCACAATACGGCGCTCGAGCATGCGATCGAAGTCACCCAGCAAGGATTGGCCCTGAAGATCCAGCGCGGTGGCTTTTGACTGTGACATAGGTTGGCTGGCCATCGCCGGCCATGCGATCGTACCCAGCATCAGCGAACTCAACCCCGCCACAATCAGATGTGAGATGTAGGTTCTGGTTTTCATCTTGATAGTTCCTTTCCCGCTGTCCCGCATCATCCTCCTTACATGCGGCAGGTAACCCAACGGGTTCCGGGGATCCGCTAGAACAGGTGGAGAATTCCAGAGAGATAACCAACTCCAAGCGAGGGGAAACTCATACCCGTCAAGCGCGGTTGATCACGTGGAGTTGGAAGAGCCGGCAGGGAGCATCGCGTCGTCGTCATCGCCTAACCCGGACAAAAGTCGCGCTAGAGTGAAACGGAGGGGGTGAGTCAGGGGCACCGGGCTTGATGGCCTCGCACGATTTTGATGGATCTAGGAACCAGCAAGCGTGCCATGACTTTCGCCGAGATGGCTTCACGACAGTCAGATTACCTCATATCGAGCTTAATAAACTTAGAGCCCTCGAGCGTGAGGTTGTACATGAGGCCCTTTTGACCGAATACGAATCCGACAATCGGATCGTTGATTTTGGTGGTATCGATCGAGCCTCCGGCGCCGGCCGTGACCAGCGCGACCGACCCGTCAACTCCGGCTTTCCAGCCCTCGCTCCTCCGAAATGCCTTGAGGCTTTCTTCCTGCATGAAAACCAGCACCACCGTTTTTTCCTGAGCGCCGAACTGAAATCCAAACGATGCTGAGGCCATACTGTAATAGTCGACAGATTTCCCCTCGATGCGCAGTGCCCCCTCGCCGTACTCGCCGCCGAAACCGAACCCTGCCTTCAGAACATGCGGAAGTATAAGCATCCCTTTGCCGCTTGCCAGAAATTCTTTTCCGCCGGGGACTTCCTGTTGCAACTGCTCCAAGGCTACATCGACGCTCACGTCGATCTCTTTGGCGGTTTTGGCCTGACAGATCTGGGCGACCGACAATGTCAGAAGCAACGCCATCCCGACAGGCCACAGCCCCGCGGCGGATGGCCAAGACTTCTGACGACTCCATCCGATCTTTTTTCTCACATCACTCATCGAATCACCTCGGCTCCAGACTGACCGGTTTGCTTCACCTTGGTCGAATAAAAGATTTTGCCCGTTGCAGGATCGTTTGTCTGGTAGTAGTTGCTACAGCCAGCGGCCAGGAGTGCTAAGCCGAGTCCGCACCTCGTCATCGCCGTCATGTAGATAGTTGCGCATAATATTCTCTTTCATTTCATTGAGGTTGTGCTGTCTTCGATCCGTCGAGTGCAGACCTACCGGATTTGGCGCTTAATATACAAGGGGAAAAATTGCGCAGCAAGCTGCGCCCTCGCCTCGACTCGAATTTGTTTTAGAGCCGGAGGTAGCGCGATCTGCGTTGCGGTCAGCATCCCGCCGATCGTCTTAATCGGATGACCGCTTCAGGGTCACCGCCGCCTCTAGCGATCGCCTCGTCGAGAATGTCACATCGACGGATGATTTTCTTGCAGCGATGGAAGGGGTCTTTATGGTACATGAAGGCGGCTTTAGAGAACCTACAGCTTGAAAGGGGTGGCTATGATGCGGTGTGAAGGTCTCAGCTGGTTGATGCGCAGAGAACACATGTGCTCTCTTGCAAGAGTCTCCAGCTGGTCGGTTGCCTTGGTCCTGGTGGTTGGCCTGCTCCTTGTTGTACCTTCCCTAACAGCGGCACAAGACGTACAGCCCGCGGTACCGATGGAAGGGCCAAAAGCGGTCGAACCGCAGGCAGATACCCCAAAACCAGAGCCTCAGGTAGAAGGCCCAAAGGCCCAGCCGCAGGCAGAACCTTCACAGACTCCGACTCAAGCAGAAACCACCAAGGTGGAGGTCCAGGCAGAGGGAAAAAAGCCCGAAACGCGGGCCATCAACCCCAAAACCGGCGAACCGTTTCCCGAAAAGTTCATGATCCGAGGCGGATACAATTATATCTTCAACGCGGATACGAAATTCAGCATTAATGGCCCCAGGAATATTGGAGCGACGGTTAATTACGCCGATCAGTTGGGCGGCCAGCGCGAAGATAGCTTGTACAAGATCGATTCGCTTTACCGCTTCAATCCCCGGCACAGCATCGGCTTCAGCTTCTACGACGTGAGGCGAAAAGGGAATCGCGCCCTGGATCGGGACGTCACGATCGATGACGTCACCTATGCCGCAGGCGGCAACATCCAGAGCGAGCTGAATTTCAAGATGTATCGATTTCTGTACAACTACTCGTTTCACCATGATGAGAAGGTCGAGTTGGGGCTTTCCGGCGGCATCTATCTCGCCGACATTCAAGCGAAATTCAATTCGAGCCTGACCTGCACCGGCGGAGCGACGTGCGGAGCAGGGACGACATTTACTCCCAATGGCACGTCTAGCAGCTTCACCATTCCACTTCCGACGATCGGGCTGTTCTTCAATTACAACATCACTCCCCGGCTCCAGAGCCAAGTCCGCTTTGATTGGTTTTACATAGAGACGGCGCAATTCAAGGGCGCGATGACGGAAGCCTACCTCGGCTTGGAATACCGGCTGTTCAAGAATTTCGGGCTCGGTGCAGCGTTTGACCGTCTCAGCGTCCAGACGGACATCGATAGGAAAAAAGGCGGAGGATACAGCTTCGACAACGATTGGAACACCGTATTTCTTTACGGCTCATTGTACTTTTGACCTGGCGAGCGGGCTCCCCTGTGGGACCGTCTCCAGGCATGCGAGTTTGGCGAGATCCTTGTAAGTGACCTCTGAAGGAGTTGGGACCGTAGGCGAAAGGATTTTTGAGGAAGGCTCAGAATGTGCCATCTCTGCTCAGCGTTTCTTGGCGCGGGCCGGGTCGCTCGCCGAGATCGAACAGCAAACAGTCTCCGCAGCTTGGTCCGTGCGTAGTCAAGCGGTCACGAGCCGGACCGACATTAGCATTGGCCTGGCTTCTGGGTGCAGTGATGCTCTCGCCGGCTTTTACGCTCTTGGCCATCGGACAGGAGGTGCAACCTGAAACATCTGTGGATGACGGGCAGTCTGAGGATGACCAGCCACCTAAGGATGAACCAGCAGAGGTAGACGAGTCCACTTCTGGTGTTGATGACTCGGCTCCCAGGCGTCGGTTTCTAAAAAGACTTGGTCCACAGCCGGTGACTCCGGAACAGCGGGAGGAAGCCGAGCGCATCAGAAAATTAGCGGCCAAGTATGGAACGGATCCGACGGCGATCGTAAGCCGGATGCAGCTCTCTTCCCAACATGCCGATTTGGTTCGTGGTGCGCAGGCCACGGATACCGTGGCTCGAGTAGACCTCGCGCTCAAAGGGAATTTTTTGCTCCGTGTCGATACGCCGTTCCGCCGAACGCTCGATCTCAATCGTCCCGGCGCATCCAGTCCCCAAGGACTGGGCGACCTTTCCGCCCTCATTGGCTGGCGGGTCTATAACACACCTGAATATGCCGTCCTCATCGGTGCTGCCTCCACGTTTCCAACCGCCGAGGAGCGCGGCTTGGGATTCGGAAAGTACACCACTGGCCCCTTCGTGGCCACGGCACGGTTTCTCCCTCGATGGGACTCCTTTCTCTTCGGAGTATTTCAGCACCTCACCTCGGTCGGCGGCGACCCCGCTCGCCCGGCCGTTGCGCTCACACGCGCCGTCGGGCAGGTGAATACGATCTGGGCCGAGCGATGGTGGACCATCGTACAGGCGGTCTGGCAAGTTGATTGGGAACGAAGCGGAAAAAGCAGCATGGCGCTCGAATTCGAGGTAGGGCGAAGTCTGGTGGGACGATTCGGTGTGTTCGTGCGTCCGGGTGTCGGGATCTGGGGACGCGATATGATCGGCGCCTACGACTGGAACATCGAGGGAGGCGTTCGCTACATGTTCCCGAGTTTTTGAGGTGTCGGAGCCACACACACATCGTAAGTGAACATAGCGGCGAGTGTTCCGAAGATGTTGCCGCTACTTCTGCCTAGCATGAGGTCCCATGCCGGAGGCCTGTAGGCTACTGTGATGGCTAGCGTCGTTCGTGATGTCTTCGATTACTTGAGGCAAGCTGGAGGCGCGGTGCTTCGGAACGAATGCCGACGCCCCTGCCGCCCGCATCGCATTATGTATCATGCGGTCATCCATGGCGGACAAACCAATCACGGAGACCTGTGGAAGCCTGGCTTTGATGCGTCGAGTGGCTTCAATCCCGTTCAGCCCAGGCATCTGCACATCCATAACAATAATATCGGGACAGAGAGCGATGGCCATCTCAACGGCGGAGAGCCCATCGACGGCCTCTCCGACAAGGTGGAAGGACGGAAATGTCTTGAGCATCCGCTGTACGATCCTCCGGAAGAGATCGGAATCGTCCACGAGTAAAATGCGCACCGGTGGCACCGTTTCTAGCAAGACCTCGGCTTCCATGGTTGTATCCTTTCGTTCAAGGTTGTATTGGTACGTAAGAGTCAAGGCCGGGTCTGGCGAGAACATTGACCCAGACCACACCAAATCGCATTGGAGGCAGCCCATGCCGCCGAACTCCTCACATCCGAACTTATGGTCGACCACGAAGAATAAGAATAAGTTGTCGTATCGAACCGGTCTTCCAGGAAGAGATCACCGGGCATCAACGACCTCCATAAATTTGTGCACCTGGAGTCGCCGGACCCCACGCGACACCTTATCGGAGACAATTGGAAAGTGACATCTGGCAAAAGAGGAGGTATCCTCTAGCGGCATAAAAGGAGGCAAGGGATGGACTCCAGAGCTTTCTCACCGGGCTCGACCGCCACGCGACGTCGTCAGCTGAGCTCCCGGTCGAAGGAGGGTCGAACGGGAGTTGCGCACTCCTCTCAAGACACCGCCTCTCTCCGTGAGCTGAAAACCCTTGCGTCTCGATGTGGCACTCCGAAACAGTTTCGTGATCTCCTCTCTTCGCTGAAGAACCTCCTCCCTTACCGAAATCTCATCTGCGGATGGGGATACCCTTCGAGTGCAACCATCGGGTTTATCTTCAATCACAGTTATCCCACCGAGCTTGTGCGCTGGTTTTTCGCAAATGGCATGCTGTGGAGGAGTCCGGTCTTCAAGGAATGGCTCCGGACGAATAAGACTCAAGTCTGGCTCGATGTCGCAAAGCGCCTGAGAAAAGACTTCGACCCTGAACTCCTCCTGCGGCTCCAACAGCAGAAGCTGGAGTATGCCTTCTCTGGCGGCATACTCAATGAGGACCTTTGGGTCCATTTCTCCATCAACATGGAGTCGGAAGAGAGCTGCCGCGCCCACTTGAGGCGATTTGAGACCATCGTACCGGTACTGGCAGAAGCGCTCATGCGGGCTTGCCCTCGGCCGCTGCTCACGGATCGCGAAAGAGCCATTTTAGAGCGCCGCGCGATGGGGGAGCTCATCAAGCAGATTGCTTCCGCACAGGGTATCAGCGAGCGTACCGTGCGGATGCACCTGCAGCGCATCAAAAAGAAGCTCTACACCGATGACCTCGTGAATGCCGTTGTGATCGCGGTTAGAAGCGGAATGCTTGCACCATTATGGAAGGAGTGGCGCTGGCGAAGCCGTCACCGACGTTAGGAGCCGGGCGAAACCTTTGCCATCGAGGGCAGATAAGGGCTGCCGCCGATGCCCAAAAGGAGACGTTCATGCATCGGATGCGTACCTCATTGTCGAGCCCCTCCATGATGCGAAGGGGAAGCTACGGTGTCTCCTCTCTCGCCTGGAAATGTCGAAGGCATTTCTCCCGTAAGAGATCGGTATCCGCAGGCATCGAAATATAGTCCCGTGCGCCTTTTCGAATAGTTTCTTCCAAGCGCTCGTGGGTTGAAAAGGAAGACAATACAATGACAGGGGTCTCGACACGCAGCTTCTGAAGGCTATCCAGCACGGCCATTCCGTTATGGTTCTGCATGTCAAAATTCAAAATGACGCCGTCGAATTTGGATGTCTTCGCCCATTGATTTCCTAGGATTGTGACAGCATGTACCCAGACAACGTTGAACCCTATCGTATTCAGCCGAGTGCGCAGCACTCCCTGCTCCTCGAAATCATCACCGATCATCAGAATGAGACCGCGCATTGCCGCTCCTCCTAGACGAAGTTCTAGGGCATCCGTTCGGCCCTGGATGACACCCTATAGGAGAAGAAACGCAAAGGACATCTGTCAAAACAGGAGGTATCCTCTCCGGTGCGTCTCGCCTGTCTCCTCCCAGATCTCTTCTGCGGATAGGGTATCCCGGAATGATCAAGGCTCGGGGTTTCACTGCAGGTTGCCCAGAAGGTGCAAGGGGCTTAGCGGTAAATTATATCGAGGTCGTCGCTGAATCTTCCGGCGGTATTCTTTGTCGGATCTCTGCACGGATTCTCTGTCTTCGCCTCTAAATGTGGCGATCAATTGTGACGCAATCTTGCAGGTGGTTGCAGTGTCTTGACTGCGTCGATCTGTCCCAACCTGTCAATTCTGACAGTATACGAAAATTGTCGTTCACAATATTCTTCAGTCTGCGCCGTTCAGTCGAAAATCAAGACGGCAATTCATACGCGTGAGGCATAGGAGACTCGCCATGTTGCCTGTTTGCCTGCTGTGATGCGGTAGAGACATGGTGTTGACATGGGTACAGTAGAAGGAGTGTGTATGAGAAGGTATGTTGGAAAGATCGGCGGCTCAATATTTTCGCTCTTGGCGCTTCAGTTAATGATACCTTCCTTCGGTGCTTCGGCGCAGGAAACGGAATCCACCAGGAAGGGTCATTGGGAAGTCATGCTGTCTCCTCAATATACGCTGGCAAAGAATCTCGGTTTCGAAGGGGGAACGACCGCCAAGATTGAGGATACCTTCGGCTTCGGGCTTCAGATAGGCTACAACCTCAATGACCATTGGAATTTGGCGGGGTTGTTCTCTTGGAGCCAGCCCGATTACCATGCGCTGGTCCAGCCGTCAGCGGGCAATCCTTTGCCGGCTCGGTCGACTAGCGGAACGCTCCAAACTAATACATTCGCCTTTGCGGTGACATATCATTTTTTGAAAGGTCCGTTGACTCCGTATGTCGACGCGAATCTGGGTGGCTCTCACGTGAATACCGATATCGCTTCCGGTCCTCCCGTGGTCGGGTGTTATTGGGATCCATGGTACGGACAGATATGCGGTGGGTCTCAACCGACTAAGTCCGACACCTTTCTCAGCTATGGCATCGGCGGAGGTCTGCGGTGGGACGTTAATCAAGTTTTTTTCTTGCGTGGAGGGGTGAGACAGCAATGGGTAGACCTTTCCCATACGGGCACCCCCAGTTTCACGATGGTCAAACTGGATTTCGGGTTTAAATTCTAACGTAAGATTCAGACCAACTGGCATTCGATTGTAAAACCAAGGAGGCAGTGATGCATGTGACCAAATTTGCCCTGATCTTGATGAGTGGTGTCTTGTGCCAGGCCTGTGCCTCAGATCCACAGCAGGCCAAGCCGAGCAGTGCCGCGACAACGGCGAGCCGTCCCAGTGCGACTGCGACAAAACAGCGCACGGACAGTACGAACATGCAGATCTTGTGGGACAAGGTGAAAGCAGATAAGAAGCTGCTCGTTGCGCAGAACATGGACCTCACGGAGGCCGAAGCCGCCAAGTTCTGGCCGCTGTACAAGGAGTACCAACGGGAGCTGGATCTCATCAATCAGCGCATGGCTGGAACGATCTCCGATTACGCAGATGCCTACAGGAGTGGCCCTGTCGAGGACGAAACTGCATCGAAACTGCTCGGGGAAGCGTTGGCTGTGGAAGAGTCGGAGGTGGCATTGAAAAAATCGTATGCCGACAAGGTCAGCGAGGTGTTGCCGGCAGCCAAGGCGGCGCGCTATATCCAAATCGAAACAAAGATCCGATCGCTGCTGCGACTCGAGCTGGCACGAGCGATTCCATTGGTCTCGTGAAGCCTGTGCGGCCACAGCGTTTTCTTGGCACGGAGGTTATGGCGAGTGGATCAGAGCGACGCATGAGAAGCAGCGATTCGCCGCTACTGGGTCCATCCGGACGAACCGGAGGGCCACCGAGAGATGCGATTGATCTGCGCGCTGAATGCAGTAGCCCGAATCGCGCCTGTCATCGTGCAGCTGCTGGAAGTTGAATTCGTTGCCCGAGTGGGAGGTGATCTCGGGTTGAGTGAAAGCAAGCCAAGATACGCAATGAGGTCACATCCCTCATTCGATAATATTGCCGAATTCGACGTCAGCTGTGGCGACCATGCCGGACATCCCTGATTGAATGCAACGCAAGTAATTGAAGGCGAGATCTCCGTAGAAGTATGTCGAGCCCGTCAGACAGGTCATCCGGGCCAGAAACGCGCCAGATTGTTTCACCTCGAGCAGAAGCCGAATGCAATGGTCGAAGCCGGTTGAGTCGCATGTCCTGTCGCCGGTGGCGCCAAGCGCGCTTCAGGACAACGCATTGTCTGGTCAAATGGGCCGGGTTGTGGGGGATCGTCCTATTGCTGAGCGGTTGCGCCAGTTCGCTCTACGGCTGGCAATCCCGCACCAATTCAACCCCTGTCGGCTCGTCCTTTCATGCCGATTTGCTGAAAGATCGAGCGGTGGCGCTGTTTCCCGCGGTGACGAGTCCGGGTCTTCGCGGCAACGAGGCGGCGATTCCCTTTTACCTCTGGGATGTTGTTCGGAAACTGGCTCCGACATGGAAGACGATAACTGCAAGAGAGACAGTGTCACGCATCAATGGCCAAGGGTTGGCAGACGACTATATTAAGTTGATGCTGGATTATGAGCCAACCTCTATCCTCAATCGGGATCTGTTAAGGAAAATCGCTGGTGCCCTCGGCGTGCGGTACGTCTTTCAGCCTCGTCTGATCTTCTTCGTGCAGACGATGACGGATCGTTGGAAAGTGCCCGCTTTCGATGTGCGGATTGCGCAGACTCGTTCGAGCATTATGCGACTGTCACTGCAATTGTGGGACGTGGAAAACGGTGAGCTGGTATGGGTCTCGGTTGCCGAAACAAACATGGCGAACGAAGCGGTCTCGCAGGACCCCGTGTATCTGGAGGATATTGCCCGAGCCACCCTGGGCAGCATGATGGCCGATCTCATGACAGGCAAGACCGCTTCACGATATACCCCACTAAATGAATTAGTTAATAATCTCATTCAGGAAGCCATGCCCAAAGAAAAGTCAGGTCAAGAAGTCCAAAGCCAAACGACACATGAGTGATCGAAGCGAGTTCAACCAACAAACAACGGAGGTTGTCATGTCATACCACGCAAAGACATTGCTACGTATCATCGGTCTTCCGTTGATGATCGTCTGTCTCAATGGCTGCTCGACTACGGAAACCATCAATGATTTTTTGTCTTCGACAACCCCCGGTGATTGGTATAACCGCGATGGGATGCCCAAAGCGGAACATAAAGTCGACGTATTCGTCGCGATCAATATCGATAATCTAAAAGCCGATTTGGCGAGAGGACAGGGCGAATATCTTGAAGCGCTGAGCGTGCTCCTTACGGTAGCCATTGATCGCCGGCAGGAGTTTTCGATGCGTGCGCAGAACGAATACAGCCGGCTTGCAAATCAGGATAGGGCTGCGGTTACGGAGGCCTTGGTCGCGCTCTCGCAGGGATTGCGTGACGCCTGATTTGCCGAGCCGCGTTTGATAGCGCGTTCAGCCTAGCGGGAATGGCGGGATGTGCCATGCCGATTGGAACCCGCCACCTGTTAGGCCCGCACATGGTGGGCCGCGTCCTCATTTTCAACAGGCACAGACCGAGAGAGATGCGGATGAACAGACGTTTCGATTCATCGAGCGCAGCAACGAGGATGGAAATGCCATGCTGAACAAATTGTTTCTGATATCCACAGTGCTCTTCTCGACACTCCTCATGGCCGGTTGCGCTGAGATGCAGTCGATGGGCGGTTCAGATGTATTGATGAAAATGCTCACGAGTCAACTGGGCGTGACGAGTGATCAAGCGAAGGGTGGGGTCGGGTCTGAACTCACCCTGGCGAAGGAAAAGTTGCCGAGCACGGATTTCAATGCACTGGCCAAGGCTATTCCGGGGTCCGATACCTATATGAAAGCAGCGAAGGACCTCGGTGCGGTGACTGGCCCCCTTGGAGATAAGGCAGGGTTACAGTCCGCTTTTCAGCGCTTGGGAATGCAGTCGGGAATGGTGGACAAGTTTTCGGGTCTCCTGTCGGACTTTGCCGGGAAGATGGGAGGGGAGCCAGTCAAGAATGCTTTGGCCGCGGTACTGAAGTAAGCAACCGCTACAGCGGCGGCCGGATGATGTCTCCACATGACAGCCTAAAAAGGCGGCAAAAATGAACACCTCTTCATTGGCAAACATGTCCGTTGGGTGGTCCATCCTGGTGGCCGGGATCTTTTCCGCAACGTGCGCGACAGTCCCACCCGGCATCGAGCCACCGAAGATATCCATTGCGAACATTGCGCCCAAGGACGTCGCCTTTTTTGAACAGCGCTTTGACGTCCAACTCCGAATCCAAAATCCCAATGAGAAGGAACTGAGCCTAACCGGAATGCGATTCGAGATCGACCTGAACGAAAAAGAATTTGCCTACGGCATGACCGGGGAGAAGGTGATCGTGCCTCGCTTTGGCTCACAGGTCGTCAACGTCGAGGTCATCACCGGCCTCAGCAGTTTTCTCCGTCAGATACAGGAATTGAATAAGACGGGTACCGGTAAGATTCGCTATCGCATCAAAGGCACAGCGTTTGTGGACAGCCCTGGCATTTTCAAGCTGCCGTTCGATGAAAAGGATGAAATCGATCTTGGCTTCGCCCAGGCGTCTGAGCAGCAATAGCTCCTCAAGAGGCACACGTCATGACCGGCGGAACAAGGATGAGTCCGGCAGGTGCGGCCGCACTCATGTCGGTATTGGGCAATATACTGAATACTGATGATCGCAGCTGGTCGGACATGACGTTCATACAAAGGGATTCTCAGGATAAAATTCTCCTGACGCTCAGACACGGATTCAAATCCCGTTGGGGCCACTAACTTTTTCCCTGCAGTTGGCAACGACCGCCGATTCACATCCCGCCATTGCGCCAAATTTGTGATAGTCACCTTTTAAAACCTGTACGCTTCCCGCACATTCTCCGGCGCGAGGTGCGCATATCGCTGGATCATCCGTCCGTCACGATGGCCAAGCAACCGTTGCACCCTGTAGAGATCCACTCCTCGCTGCAGGAGCGCAGGGGCGAAGGTGTGCCGTAGGTCGTGAAAGCGGAAGTTCGTCACCACCAACGGACTCACAGGCTTGCCGAAAGGCCGTCGTCACCATGTCCGGTGTGACCGGTTCCCTGTCCGGAGTGGTTTGAAGAAACACGGAACCGATCGCTAACGGTCGACAGGGTTTTAGGACTTCCATGGGCTCCTTCGCGGGATTGCATGGGGAATGCCCACCTGTCAATTGTGACAGTTCCTTTTTTTTTCTGCCTTAGTAACATCCCCACCGACATTTACCTCGCTTAAGTACAATTCAATCCGCGTTGCGCGCGCGATGGAGAATATCGGTGAGAAGTTGGGTCTGAACCCGTTTAGCCCGGCCAATTGAGGTTCATCCTTACGCTTGTCCGAGGCTAGCCGGGAGGTGACTGATGCAGTGGTTGGTAGAGACGCTTCAAGGTGACCCCGCGATCGCCATCTTCCCCGCTCTAGCTCTGGGTTGCTGTTGTTCGCTCGTCTCGCACCGGCAGTGTGGTCACCGCTCGGAACGTCGAACTGAATGACGACGAACTTGGCTTCGTTGCCTCGATGGAGCTGAATGCCCAGAAGGCAAGGATACCCCTCATGCTGGGCCTGACCAAGACCAGCGACGCAGGGGAGTCGCAGAAACTGTTCAATACATACTGATTCGAACGGTGGACAGATCCCTCATGAAGGAACCAGGACGAAGGTCTCTCCTCGCAAGCTATGCCGCGGTCTGCGTAAGTTTGGGCGCCTGCGCGTATGACCCGTCGTCTAGGGACGACTATGAGGTTCCAAAGCACATTCGAGAACGTCAGACATTGCGGCAAGACCCCTACGCCGATCCAAGACCGAACAATGCGCCAGTCGATCCTCATTACTAGGATTTCTCAATGGGCCGGTGTCTCGTGTAGATCGACATGGGGGACAGGGGGAAAGGGAGGGCAACTATGAGCGGAATAGACCGAGTTTATCCCTCGGTGAATGTGGGCCAAGCACGGACTAGCAATTCAGCGGGACAGGGGTTCGCTCAATTTCTTGCGCTCAGTCTTATGGTGATTGCGGTCAACGGCAGCCTACTGATCTTGCCAAAAGCGGTTCATTCGCAGGTAGAAGGCCCCGAACGCTCAGCCGAGTCCGATGAAGTGTTAAAAGAACGGGTGAGATCGCTGGAACGGACGGTGGAAGAGCTGAAGAAAGATCGTGGCTCACCTAAGGTCGGGGAGAGTAACGTCAAGCCCGATGAGGGGTATCAGGCTCCTACGGCGGGCACGAGCACTGAAGTTCCTGAACATCAACGTGAACGCGGAATGCTGCGTCAAGATAATTATGCTGGGCCTCGAGTCGACAATGCTCCGTTCGATCCAAAAATGAGAGGGTTTTTTAGACTCCCCGGCACGAGCACCATGTTGCGCGTCGGAGGCTTTGCGAGAACGGACCTCATCCACGACTTTTCACCGGCCGGAAACACTTCGAAGTTCATTCCGTCGTCCATTCCGACCGGACCGAATCCAGGAAACGACAATACGAGCCTGAGCGTAGCTCCCTCCAGGCTTAGTTTGGAACTGCGGAACAACACGAATTATGGTCCTCTGCGTATTTATTTTGAGAATGACTTCAACAACGGCCCGAACACAACAAACAGCTTCCGGCTGCGCCATTTCTATGGCCAATGGCAAAACATTCTTATCGGGCAGACGTGGTCGGCCTGGGAAGACGCGGATGTGATTCCCGACACGGTGGATTTCGAAGGGCCGAACTCATGGATTTTTAGACTCCAACCCCAAATCCGGTACACCTACGCCATGAATAAAGAGAACATTCTTGCGGCTTCTGTCGAGCAACCGAACACGGAGCTACCCAGCGCAGTGACTCTCCCCGGCGGCTCTGTCAACCTGAATGCGACCAGCCCGATCCCTGACTTTGTCGTCCGATACCGGCACGAGCAGGACAAATTCCACATTCAAAATGCCTGGTTGGTTCGCTCTCTCGGGGGATTTGTCGGCGGGTCGGGAGAAAAGCAGGTCCTTGGGTGGGGCGGCATGCTGTCGGCTGCGGCCACGGTGTATGGCAAGGACAACGTGATGCTCCAAGGTATCATCGGGGAAGGGATTGCCCGCTACATCAATGACCTTGGCTCGGGTACCGCACTCGACGTTGGCATCAGGCCGGACGGATCGATCATCGCCTTGCCGGCTTATGGAGCCTACGCCGCATATCAGCATTTTTGGGCTGAAAAATGGCGTTCGACAGTCACCTATGGATATTTGCACGTCAATACGACCAACGTCGCAGGCCCCTCAGTCACCGGCAACTCCAACACTGCGTTCAAAAGCAGTCAGTATGCAGAAGGCAACCTGATGTACAGTCCTGGCGCAGGCTTCACAGTCGGGGCAGGGTTGCTGTGGGGGCAACACGTTGAAAAGGACGGTTCCCGCGGCGATGCGTTCCGCCTGAACTTTGTCTTGCAGTACGACCTTGTGAATCTTGGGAACTGGTGACCGCTTGTCGATGTTGGGCGCCGAATCCACAGTCAGCAGGTCCACCACCGTTCATACGGGCATCGAATATTGAATTGAAACAGGCGTCGCGCCTGCCCCCTGCTCGCAGAACAGTCCTCAGGCGGTCCTGTACGAGCGCGATGGCCAGAAGGGCGCGAGCAGCTATGACGAAATACAACAGGGTAAAACCTCAATCACCTCAGTCGATGAGTTTTCCGAACCTGATTACATTGTTCAAAAAAGGGGGGCCGACATGAGCGACCATGAAAAGACGCATGCCGTTGATCTGCATTTTGGAAACCAAACACGTGAAGCCGACCGGGAAGATCCGCTTGGCCGCACGGACCGGTTAATTTCAGGTGAGATCCCACCTGGTGTCGATCGCCGCACATTCTTGATGCGGAGCGCGCTGATCGGGGCAACTGCGGTGATGTTAGGTCGCTCTGTCAGCGCCGAGGAGAGGACAGAGCGGTCCACCGCGGAGCCACCGCCGCTTTCCAAAGATCTGAACGTCGTAAAGAAGGAGAAGGGCCCCGTGATGACGACGGTGGACGAGTTTTACAAAGTCGGGCCCGGCCCATCGAGTTCACACACGATCGGCCCGATGCGCATTACCTATGATTTCTACCAACGTTGTACCAAACTGCCGGTGGACAAGCTTGAGAAGGCAACCGCGCTCAAGGTTCATTTGTATGGCAGCCTCAGCGCAACGGGCAAAGGGCATGGCACGGAACGGGCCTCGCTTGCGGGGTTGGTCGGGAAGGAGCCGGCAACCGTTGACCCCGCGTTTCTCGACAGCCTGCGCGATCAGCCTGACCAGTCGTTTCCGGTGAAGCTCGGCAGCAAGACCCTGGATGTAAACCTCAAGGACATCGTCTATGACGCTCCCAAAGGCGACTTCCCGCATCCGAACACCATGACCTGCAAGCTCATGGCGGGTAAGGATGCATTACTGGAGCAAGAGTACTACTCTGTGGGCGGCGGATTCATTGAATGGAAAGGATACCAGCCTCCGAAGAAAAACCCGCCGAAGTACCCGTTCTCAACCATGAAAGAACTCCGGCACCATGCCGAGACAAACGACTTGACGATTGCCCAAGTCATCCTGGCCAACGAGATGTCCATCACTGGGAGAAGCGAGGCAGAGGTCTACGCCTTTATTGATAAAATCACGAATGCCATGGTGGCCACCGTCAAGTCAGGACTCAATGCACCGGAAGACGATGTGCTGCCTGGTCCGATTAAGCTGCATAGTAAAGCGGCAGTCGTGTACAAACGCGCCATGAATGATGAGTATCAGACGGATCGCGCCATTGGCGTCGTGTCCGCGTGGGCGCTGGCGGCGTCCGAGGAAAACGGCCGGGGGCATCTCGTCATCACCGCGCCGACAGGAGGGTCCGCGGGAGTCATGCCAGCCCTTGTCTATGGACTAAGCGAACAGCGCAAGCTTCCGGCAGAAAAGATCCGCCAGGGCATGCTTGCGGCGGCGGCGATTGGTTACCTGTGCAAACACAATGCGACGCTATCTGCAGCCGAGGGCGGCTGCCAGGCCGAAATCGGCGTTGCGTCAGCGATGGCCGCGGCCTTCCTCACGACCGCATACGATGCAAGTGCCCATGTCGTCGAGAACGCGGCGGAGTCCGCACTGGAACATCACCTGGGAATGACCTGCGACCCGGTTGCAGGATTCGTTCAGGTCCCATGCATTGAGCGATGCGCGTTCGGCGCCGTCAAGGCCTGGACCGCTTACGCGATCGCCACCAATGAGATCGCAAGCAGACATCGGGTTGATTTGGACGCAACGATCACGGCGATGGCTCAGACCGCGAAGGAGATGAACAGCAAGTACAAGGAAACGAGCGAAGCCGGATTAGCTCTCTCCGTGACGCTCTGCTAAATCGAGCCGTGCGACCGATGAAGAATAGGTGGAAACGGGAGCAACGATCGAAGTGACAGGCAAGGAAGAACTACATAAGAGCGTGCGCATTGCTGTTATTGCCTGGATGTTGGCGGCGATTTACTATTTCTACCAGTACGCTCTTCGCTCAGCTCCAGCGGTGATGATGCCCGAACTGAGCAATGCATTCGGAATCAGCCCGCTCGCTGTCGCTTCCATTGTCGGTCTGTTCTATTACGGATACTCGCCCTTCAGTTTGGTCGCTGGAGCGGCGATGGATCGACTAGGGCCGCGTCGACTGCTGCCAGGGGCGGCGGTCATCGTCGGTATGGGGGCATTGCTGTTCGCGACAGGCAATCACAATCTCGCGAGCATCGGGAGGCTCATGCAGGGCGCAGGCGGCGTCTTTGCGCTTGTAGGCGCGATCTATATCGCGACCACAAACTTTGCGCCGTCGCGCGCCGCCACTTTGATTGGCGTCACCCAAATGTTTGGAATGGCGGGCGGATCGGCCGGACAATTCCTCGTTGGGCCACTGATTGGCAACGGGGTACCCTGGAATGTCTTTTGGACGGCCATGGGAGTCGGCGGCTTGGTGATTGGCGCAATCTTGTTCGTGCTCCTCCCGAAAGACGAACCACCCAAACTGCCCGGGAGTGGATTCAAAAGCACCGCCAGAGGTTTCAAAACCGTGTTCAAGAACCCGCAGTCGATTTTGTGTGGCCTGATTGCCGGGTTACTGTTCATCCCGACAACGATCTTCGACATGATTTGGGGCGTCCGTTATCTCCAGGAGGCGCATGGTCTGGAGTACGGATCGGCGGTCATGCGCTCGGCCGCGGTTCCCTTCGGTTGGATCATTGGTTGCCCCCTGCTTGGATTTATTTCCGATCGGATCGGACGGCGCAAACCGGTGATCCTCGGTGCCGCTCTCGTGCTGCTCGCCTGTCTGGCTTGGATTCTCTACGGCGAAACTGGCGTTTTCCCGCCTTATTCTGTAGGCCTCGTCGCCGGTGTCGCATCGGGCGCAGCCATGTTGCCATACACCATAATCAAGGAGGCCAACCCGCCGCAGTTTGGTGGCACCGCCACAGGTGTGATCAATTTTTTGAATTTCACCTTTAGCGCATTGCTCGGGCCGGTCTTTACTTGGGTCCTGCAGAGTGTTTCTCGCGGAGCCCCACGAATGGAACTGGAGCATTATCAGTCCTCGTTTAGCTTGCTTCTCTACGGTGTTGCTATGGCAATCGTATTGACCTTGTTGTTGAGAGAGACCGGACCGGCTATACGCACGGAGGCGACGAAACCCGCAAAGGGAGGCGAGAAATGACACGGACAACCGGATCTGGAAAGTATGAACAGCTCCTTGTGCGGTGCGAAAATTTGGAGCCGGTTCCAACCGCGGTGGCACATCCCTGTGAGGCAACGGCATTGTCTGGCGCTGTCGAAGCTTTCAAGCAAAGATTGATTGTGCCACTTTTGGTTGGACCAGCCGCCAGCATCGCAAAGACAGCTGCATCAGCCGGGATCGATCTGGGCAACCTGGAAATCATTGATGTGCCGCATAGCCATGCGGCAGCGGAGAAGGCAGTTGCGCTCATTCGAGAAGGTCGCGCTGAAATACTGATGAAGGGAAGCCTGCACACGGATGAGTTAATGGGGGCGGCTATCTCACGCGAGGGTGGACTGCGCACAGGACGTCGAATCAGCCACGTGTTCATCATGGATGTTCCGACCTATCACAAGCCTCTGCTCATTACGGATGGCGCAATCAATATTGCTCCAACTTTGGAAGACAAAGTTGATATTTGTCAGAACGCCATCGATCTTGCAATCTCGCTTGGACGGGATAGACCAAAAGTCGCGATTCTCGCCGCGGTTGAAACTGTGACGTCGAAAATGCCGGCGACGATTGACGCCGCCGCGCTCTGCAAGATGGCGGAACGCGGACAGATCAAGAACGGCTTGTTAGATGGGCCGCTGGCGTTCGACAATGCCATCAGCAAGGAAGCAGCCGAGACGAAAGGCATTCAATCCGAGGTTGCAGGCGATCCCGACATCTTGCTCGCCCCTGATTTGGAAGCCGGCAATATGCTCGCCAAGCAATTGAGCTTTCTCGCCAATGCCGATAGTGCTGGCATGGTTCTGGGTGCGAAGGTGCCCATCATTCTCACCAGTCGTGCCGACAGTGTGCGTTCCAGAATCGCCAGTTGTGCCGTTGCGGTATTAGTGGCTCATGCACGGCGGAAGAAGCCCTAAAGGTAGGACGATGGACGACTACGCGCTCGTACTCAACGCCGGCTCGTCGAGTCTGAAATTCTGCGTTTTTCAGCGACCGGCTCTCCAAGCCTGGCGCCTCGAAGCACGAGGTCAAGTCGAAGGAATCGGTACGTCGCCTCGACTATCCGTCAAGGACGCCCACGGTAGTTCGCTCGTAAATCAGGATGTCGCCGTGCGTGACGGACGCGGAGCCATCGATGCGGTCGCAGTGTGGCTGAAATCGAAGTATGGTGGCTCGCACGTGGCTGCAGTCGGTCATCGCGTCGTCCATGGCGGGACACGTTTCAGCGGACCGATAGTCGTGAATCCCGAAGTTCTCGCAGCGTTGCGCGAGTTGGTTCCACTGGCACCCCTGCATCAGCCTCACAACCTGGCGGCCATCGAAGCTGTCTCTGAACGATTGCCCAACGTGCCGCAGGTTGCCTGTTTCGATACCAGCTTCCATTGTGGACACCCCGCCGTCGCCGACCTGATCCCCCTGCCGCATGACCTTCGGCGGTTAGGCATTCAGAGATACGGCTTTCATGGTTTGTCTTACGAATATATCGCTTCGGTCCTGCCGGAGGTCGCGCCTGAGATTGCGCACGGACGCGTCATCGTCGCACATCTCGGAAGCGGCGCCAGCTTGTGCGCGCTCCAAAATGGCAGAAGTGTCGACAGCACGCTCGGATTCACCGCATTGGATGGCCTCTGTATGGGTACGAGACCCGGCGCGCTCGACCCTGGCGTCGTATTGCATCTCTTTCAAGGTCTGAAACTCTCAGCGAAAGAAGTAGAAGCAGTGCTGTACAAAAAGTCAGGTCTTCTCGGCATCTCAGGAATCAGTAACGACATGCGCGACCTCCTGGGACGACAGGAGCCGGAGGCACGGCTTGCGGTGGACTACTTCGTCTATCGCGCTGCGAAGGAAATTGGCGCGCTCGCGGCTGTTCTACGTGGCGTCGATGCCCTGGTGTTTACCGCCGGTATCGGAGAAAACTCGCCGGAGATTCGCCAGCGAATCTGTGAGGCGTCGGCGTGGCTGGGCATCGCACTCGATGCGGGGGCAAATGCCCAAAGGTCCAAGGATTTCGACAGCCGCAGAGCAAGGTTTCTGTGTGGGTGATCCCGACCAATGAAGAACTAATGATTGCCCGACATACCGCGTCTCTGCTTGGATTGCGCTAACGAAAGGAGAGAGGGCGATGGCTACATCAGTTCCGGCAAAACTCGAATCCAAGGGCGCCAAGGCAACTCGGGCTGGGAGGGGTTCAATCTAGGGCTCTGGCAAAAGGAAATCAACGTTCGCAACTTTATCCAGCAGAATTACAAACCGTATGAAGGGAATCACTCCTTTCTCGCCCCAGCAACCGACCGTACCAAGAGGATCTGGAAAATCCTCACGGACCTTTTTGTAGAAGAACGTAAAAAGGGTGTTCTGGATGTATCCCAGATTCCCAGCTCCATCACTGCACACCGTCCAGGGTACATCGATCGTGATAATGAAGTCATCGTTGGTCTGCAAACCGAGGCGCCCCTCAAGCGCGCAATCATGCCGAATGGCGGCTTCCGCATGGTGGTCAATGCGCTCAAAACGTACGGGTACGAACCAGAGCCACATCTGGTCGAGACTTTTACCAAATACCGAAAGACTCATAACGAGGCCGTGTTCGATGCGTATACGGCAGCCGTCAAGCTGTGTCGCAGTTCGCATATCCTGACTGGACTCCCCGACGCGTACGGTCGGGGTCGAATCATCGGCGACTACCGGCGCGTCGCCCTTTACGGTGTCGCGCGTCTGATCGAGCGCAAGCAGGAGGAGAAACGCAGCATCGATGACATGATGTCGACTGACGAGATCATTCGCGACCGCGAAGAACTCAGTGAACAGATTCGCGCGCTCGAGGAACTGCAGAAAATGGCGGCCGCTTACGGATTCGATATTTCCATTCCGGCTCGCACGTCGCGCGAGGCTGTGCAGTGGCTCTACTTCGCATACTTGGCCGCGGTGAAAGAGCAAAACGGCGCGGCGATGTCCTTGGGACGGACCTCAACGTTTCTGGACATCTATTTCGAGCGTGACCTCGCAACAGGCGCGATCACCGAACAACAGGCGCAGGAAATCATCGATGACTTCGTCATCAAACTGCGCATTGTCCGTTTTTTGCGCACGCCGGAATACGATGAACTATTCGCGGGCGACCCAACGTGGGTCACCGAATCGATTGCCGGTATGGGAGATGATGGTCGGTCGCTCGTCACCAAGACGAGCTTTCGGTATCTACAGACGCTCTACAATCTCGGTCCGGCGCCGGAACCAAATCTGACGATATGGTATTCCCCGCGACTGCCCGATGATTTTCGTAGTTTCGCGGCAAAGGTAGCGATCGATACGAGTTCAATTCAATTCGAAAACGACGAGATCATGCGAAGTACCTGGGGAGATGATGGTGCCATCGCGTGCTGTGTCTCGCCGATGCTGGTCGGCAAGCAAATGCAGTTTTTCGGGGCTCGAGCCAACATGGCAAAGTGTTTTTTGTACGCGATCAATGGCGGTCGAGATGAACTCACCGGGAAGCAGGTGGGTCCGGCGACCGAGCCCGTCAAGGGAGAGTATCTCGATATCGAGGACGTGATAGATCGCTTCGAAGCGACGATGGACTGGCTCGCCGGTGTCTATGTCAACGCCATGAATATCATCCACTACATGCACGACAAATATGCCTATGAGCGGATTGAAATGGCGCTTCACGATTATGCGCCGTTGCGAACCATGGCGTTTGGCATGGCGGGTATGTCCGTGGTTGCCGACAGCCTCTCTGCTATCCGTTATGCGAAGGTCCGCGTGGTCCGCGATCAGACAGGTCTCATTACCGACTATCAAACCGAAGGCGAGTTTCCTCAGTTTGGGAACAACGACAACCGCGTCGATCAGCTCGCGACCTGGATCGTGAGCACGTTCATGAAGAAACTGAGGAAATATCCGACATACCGACAGGCACTGCACACGCAATCGATCCTGACGATCACGTCAAATGTCGTCTATGGCAAGAACACCGGCAACACGCCCGATGGGAGGCGACAGGGACAGCCGTTCGCTCCCGGCGCCAATCCAATGCATGGACGGGATAAGCATGGCGTTCATGCGTCGGCTGCATCGGTCGCCAAAATTCCCTACCGGGACGCCGCCGACGGCATTTCACTCACGACATCGTTGGTGCCGCAGGGCCTGGGAAGAGTGGAGGAGGATCGGATCAAGAATCTGCGGGGCATGCTTGACGCGTTTTTCGGCTCGACGGGCTATCACATGAACGTCAATGTATTGAACCGTGAAACCCTGCTTGACGCCATGGACCATCCCGAGAAGTATCCAAGTTTGACGATCCGGGTCTCGGGCTATGCCGTAAACTTTGTGCGCTTGTCCCGGGAGCAACAATTGGATGTCATCAATCGCACCTTCCACGGGTCGTGACGGACGCGCTAATCAGCTTTAGAGGGGATAAACGAGAACTGGGGCTCTTGCTTCACAAACCGCCGTTGAAATAGGAGACGGTCTATGCCTCCTGGTGAGACACATGAGTCTGGGTCGCTCGAGGCAAACAGCCCGTTCGAGCTTCGGGTGGACAAAGGCAGTCATGTCCCCGAGTCGACTATCAAACAAGCGCTCGAGAGCGGAGATATCGGATTCATCCACTCATTTACCACGGGATCGGCTGTCGATGGACCGGGAATGCGGGTCGTAGCATGGCTGTCGGGATGCCAGTTCCGGTGCCTGTACTGCCACAACCCTGACACGTGGAGCCTAAGTAACGGCATGCCTGTGCCGTTGGCACGCGCGATCGAGGAGCTTCGCAAATATCGTCACGGGCTGAAGGTGATGTCCGGCGGGTTCACCATCAGTGGTGGCGAGCCACTCATGCAGGATCGGTTTGTCGTCAAGTTATTCACCGCTACGCATGAAATGGGGATCCACACCGCGTTGGACACCAACGGTTTTCTCGGCGATCGCCTCAGCGACGGCGAGTTGGAAAAGATCAACCTCGTGCTGCTCGATATCAAAACCTGGGACGCCCAGCGACACCGACACCTGACCGGAAAGGATGTCGGCCCGACCATCGATTTCGCGCGCCGGCTGGCTGCCCGCAAACGGCCATGTTGGCTTCGTTTCGTCCTGGTGCCGGCATTAACCGACGACCCGCAGGACATTTCGCGAATTGCCAAGTTCGCGGCTGGGCTGGGAAATATTGAACGCGTGGATGTACTGCCTTTTCATCAGTTGGGCCAATTCAAATGGAAAGAACTGGGTCTTGATTACACTCTGGAAAATACAGCGCCCCCGTCCCATGAACTGGTTCAACGCGTGTGCGCTCAATTCGCGGCGGAAGGCCTGAAGGTATACTGATAGGCTGAATTGCACCCCGACACCCGGAGCAGCGGAGAACCATCACGAATTGGTTGGAATGTCAGGGAGTAGTCTGGAGTTGGCAAGAGATGAAGTATAAAAAAATGGAAAACCTCGCAAAATCAAGTCATTGTTAAAAATATTCTGAATCGACTCTCCTAGAACACACCTGAACGATAAGCCGTCAGCCCGTCGCCGATCCTTCCCAAAATAGCCGTCATCGCCGCTATCGCACAGGCGCAGGCGATCGGCCGTTGCGGTCGTTCCCCCTTTGCTGAACCTGTCAAATCTGACAGTATCCGACGTCACCTCTCCATGCTACCTAATGACCGGATACACTTGGTCTACTTTTGCGTGAGAACGCAATGACGAAGGAGGTTCGGGGCATGGCACATACAGCAGAACATCGTCGCTTGGAGGAACATCGACAGAAAACTGCGCCATGGAAGAAATGGGGTCCTTATCTCAGTGAGCGGCAATGGGGAACGGTCCGGGAAGACTATAGTTCCGACGGCAACGCCTGGGACTATTTCAGCCATGAACAGGCCCGCTCACGAGCCTATCGCTGGGGTGAGGACGGACTGGCGGGCATCTCGGACGACCATCAAATTCTCTGCTTCGCGCTTGCGCTGTGGAACGGGAAGGATGCCATCCTCAAGGAGCGGATCTACGGTCTCACGAATAGCGAAGGCAACCATGGGGAAGATGTGAAGGACTACTATTTTTATCTGGATAGCACCCCGACGCATTCCTACATGAAATATCTGTACAAGTATCCCTGCGCTGCATTTCCCTATGAGGACCTGGTGACGACCAACCGGCGCCGAACGCGCAATGACATGGAGTATGAATTACTCGATACCGGCATTTTCAACGAAGACCGATACTTCGATGTCTTCGTGGAGTATGCCAAAGCGGCGGCTGACGATGTGCTGATCCGGATCACCATCCATAACCGCGGCCCGGAAAAGGCGGTCCTGCACGCATTACCCACGCTCTGGTTTCGCAACACTTGGGCCTGGGCCTATGGCGGCAGCAAACCGGTTCTTCAGGCGGTGAAGGGAGCGAAGGGCCCCGTCATCCACGCGCACCATACTGATCCGTTGTTCCAGGAATTCCTGCCCGACTATTACTTGTATAGCGATGGCGGGGCGCTCTTGTTTACCGACAACGAAACCAATCACGCCAAGCTATTCGGTGGTTCTAACGCCACCCCGTACGTCAAGGACGGTATCAATGAGTATGTGGTCGGTGGCAAACGTGAGGCTGTGAACCCGAAGGGAACGGGAACCAAGGCCGCATCGCACCATCAACTGTCCATCAACGCCCGAAGCCAACAGACCATTCGGCTTCGTCTGACCACGGCCGCGCCCGGTGGTACGCGTGATCCATTCGGAGACTTCGACGCTCAGTTCACGGCGCGGCAACAGGAAGCGGATGAGTTCTATGACGCCGTCATTCCGCCCTCGGTCAAAGCCGACACCGACCGGGCGAACGTTATGCGTCAGGGCCTGGCAGGAATGCTCTGGAGTAAACAGTATTACTATTTCGATGCCGACCGCTGGTTGCAGGAACACAATGCTCATCCCTTGCGCCATGGGATGAATATTACCCGGAACCGCGATTGGTTCCATATGGTGAACGACGATATCATTTCCATGCCGGACAAGTGGGAATACCCGTGGTACGCCGCATGGGACCTGGCCTTTCATACCACCGCTTTGTCCGTCGTGGATCCTGACTTTGCCCGCGATCAGTTGAAACTTATGCTGACTGGAAATTATCAGCATCCCAACGGGCAGGTTCCCGCATACGAATGGAATTTCAGCGATGTCAACCCTCCGGTTCATGCCTGGGCCACGCTGTTTCTCCACCGCCTTGACATTAGCCGTGGTGGCGAGGGCGATATCCAATTTCTCAAGGCCGCATTTTCCAAGCTGACCCTAAACTTCACCTGGTGGGTGAACCGCAAGGATCGAAACGGAAAGAATGTGTTCGAGGGCGGATTTCTGGGTCTGGACAACATCGGCGTGTTCGATCGGAGTTCCGCGCTGCCGACGGGTGGATATCTCGAGCAGGCGGATGGCACGGCCTGGATGGCGCTCTTCAGCCAGAACATGGCGGAACTGGCCGTAGACCTGGCTGCCCACGACTCCATGTACGACGACATGGCCGCCAAATTCTATGAACATTTCCTATGGATCGCGGCCGGCATGAATGGTTCTGGGTCTGAGGGGATGTGGGATGAAAAAGACGGGTTCTACTACGACATTCTCCGTCTCCCGGACGGGAGCGCGACACGGTTGAAAGTACGGTCGATGGTAGGTCTCTTGCCTCTCTGCGCCACGTCGGTTATCGAACCATGGCAACGTGAGCGCGTGCCGCATGCGCTCCAACTGTTGCGGGAGCGAGCCAAGCGGATGCCCGAGGCGTTTCAGTGGATTCATCCGACCGGCGCGGGACATTACGGAGTGGGCGACCGGGGAATCATGGCGCTCGTCAATCCGGATCGGTTGCGCCGCATCCTGGCGATCATGCTGAGCGAGGACGAGTTCCTAGGTCCTTACGGGATTCGTTCCATTTCAAAGTTTCATGACCGGAACCCCTACATCTTTCACGTGAACGGCCAGGAATACCGCGTCGGGTATCTGCCTGCGGAATCGGATACGGGTATGTTCGGCGGCAACTCCAATTGGAGGGGGCCGGTCTGGATGCCAGTCAACGTGCTCATCATCCGGGCGTTGATGAGTTATTACCTCTATTATGGAGATACGTTCAAGGTGGAATGTCCGACTGGGTCCGGTCGCATGATGAATCTGTTCGAAGTGTCCAAGGAGATCACTGAACGGCTGACGAAAATTTTTATGCGGGATACGAAAGGGCGGCGACCTGTGTATGGCGGTTCGGAGAAGTTTCAGGCCGACCCTCACTGGCGAGACAACATTTTATTCTATGAGTATTTTCATGGCGACAATGGGGCGGGTCTCGGCGCGAGTCATCAGACCGGATGGACCGGCTGTGTGGCGAAGTTGATCGAGATATTCGGTATGATCGATCCCAAACAGCTTTTGGAGGGGGGAAAAGCCGCCGCCTTTCGTCAGGGTTCCCACAAAGGCTGAAGAGGGGGTGCTATATAGTATGGTCTTCACACCCGCATCTATGAGATCAACACGTGAGTTTGGCTCAAGGAGCTGAGCCGTAAGTACAATCGTTCCGTCGCACTTGAGACGGTGCCCAAGGAGGAGTGGAATACGAGAGCGGACGCGCGTGCCGACGCGGTCTGGTTCATGGGGGTGTGGGCGCGAAGTCCAGCCGGTGACGATCGCGCGGACCAATCCGTCCTTCATGAGCGATTGTACCCCGCGCTCTCACCGGTCGTACGGATCGTGACATCGTCGGCCCCCCCTACTGCGTCCGCCGCTATGTGGTGGATGCAGTATTAGGAGGACAGGAGGGCTTGGCCGAGGCGAGGAAGCAGCTTGCAAGGCGAGCGGTGAGCATGTGCATGATGGGGATGAATTCAGGCGATCCCTCGCTTGTACTACAACAGATTAACCGATCGTCACCAGTGCCCAGATCAGAAAGGTGAGAATGACGAGGGACAGTGCTCAGGGTTTCGTGACTCGATGTTCTGTCCGCATCCCAACCATCGGAAAGCTTTTCTATCTTTCCATCATTCTCTTGTGCGTCGGATGTCGTGCAACCCCTGTCTTCTCTGTTCCAACCACGAATACACCCGCCACGTGCATCACACCGGCCGGCGATAAGAAACTACTCGTCGGTCTCGCGGTGTCGGGCGGAGGTAGTCGCGCAGCACTATTTGCGGCAGGAGCTTTCGAGGCGTTGGGCCGAATCGCCATTGGTCCTCAGAAGCAATCGTTGCTCGAGCAGGTCTCCTACATATCAAGCGTATCGGGCGGCAGCATGGCCTCGTCCTATTTTGCGCTCAAGAAACCGTCGCGGGACGTTTCAGTTCTGAATCAAACCGGAGAGATCAGCGCTGATTATCAACGGTTTTTTAAGAGTTTCAAAGAAAGCATGGGCAAAGACTATGAGGGGTTGTTGCTGTGGCGACAACTCGCCTATTTCCGTTGGTTCAACCCCTCTTGGACCGCCCAATCTCTTGCGGAAGGCCTCAGTGAAAATTATTTGGGCGAGGCCAAGTTTACAGACCTGGCTCAGCGGGAGACACGAGGAGATAGCCCACGCCTTCTCATCAATACCACACTTTACAATGATGGACGGCGGTTTCTTTTGAGTACGCTTCCGCGGGAGAATTCTCAGTTCGACCTGATAGGCGACCTCGAGCATTTTCCGAAGATCATGTCGCTGGAGAAGCAGGCTCTCGACCTGATGCGCGTGAAGTGGGACAGTCTCATTTCCATGGTCCCGGAGGATTTAGGGATCAATGCCTGTCCGGTCCGAATTGCCGGCGCGGTCGCCGCCTCCATGTCTTTCCCGCCGATTATCGGCCCCATTACGCTTGGTGACGCCAAGAGAGAACGCTATTGGCACATCGGAGATGGGGGATTGTCCGATAACACCGGCGGGGAATCATTGCTGATGGTGTTTTTGAAACAACTCCAGGAAGATCCTAACCGGCGGGCCATCATGATACTCATCGATAGCTCGTTCCCCTTTTCCGTGGGGGGAGAAGTACTAGACCATCGGAAAGAAGGTTTTAGCCTGCTTAATTACGACTACTCGAGAATTCCTTCCATTATGGAAGAACGATCCCTGGCCTATCGAGGCTTGTTTCTTTCCATAGGGCAAAGCATAGGACTGCTGCCGGGCCCGGAGCGAATTCGAGTGATCCGCTTGCGACACACCGATGCTGTATGGAATGACAATCTGAATGACCTCCCGGACTCATGCAAAAAACAGCGAATCGACTGGAAGTCCCCGAAGGACGTCGGCAAGCACCTTTCGGGAATCGTGACCCGATTGTGGCTCGAGTCGACCTGCGATCAGGATTTGATTCTCGCCGCCGCTGCCAAAGTGGTCGCTGCAAGTGAGAGCAATATCAGGACCTTCCTGGAGAGATGATCCTGGACATGGCTTCATCACAGTCAGATGGGAGTTCCCATTTACCAGGAGATCATGAACAGGAGCCATCGGGGAACTGAATCGGCTAAGGTGGGCAAACGGCCGCGAGTGGCGCTGATGGCCTTCATCGTGATCGTGTCGGCCTGTGCGCTCTTAACGGCATATGTGCTGGACAGCGGGTTGACGGCGGGTCGGTCCGTGCCCGCCGGGATGAAGTGGATCGCCGGTGGGGAATTCGACATGGGCTCAGACGAGCCGATGTTCGGAGATGCGCAGCCAATCCATCGAGTGTCTGTCGACGGATTTTGGATCGATGAGACCGAGGTCACGAATGCCCAATTCGCCGAGTTTGTGAAGACGACCGGTTATCTCACTGCGGCCGAACGGATCCCGAACGCGAAAGACTATCCGGGCGCTAAGCCCGAGATGTTATTTGCCGGATCGGTGGTCTTCTCTCCCTCTGATCAGGCGGTATCGCTCCACGACCATTTTCAGTGGTGGAACTACGTGAAGGGCGCCGATTGGCGGCATCCCGAGGGGAGCGGCAGTTCCATCGAGCGACGCATGGACCATCCGGTCGTGCATATCGCGTATGAAGACGCCGAGGCCTATGCCAAGTGGGCTGCGAAACGGCTTCCCACCGAGGCGGAGTGGGAGTTTGCGGCGCGCGGTGGTCTCGCGAGGAAGAAATTTGTCTGGGGCGATTCATTCCTGCCGGACGGCCATGCCATGGCAAATACCTTCCAGGGCCACTTCCCCGATCGCAACACGCAGGAAGACGGGTACATCTCCACGTCGCCCGTGAAAGGTTTTCCCCATAACGGATATGGTCTCTATGGCATGGCCGGGAATGTCTGGGAATGGACCGCCGACTGGTACCGCCACGATACCTATATCCGTCGTGGGGCTACCCATGAACCAGTCCGCAATCCGAAAGGTCCGACCGTACAGGACAGTTTCGATCCATCCGAGCCTGGTGTCGCCAAACGAGTTCATAAAGGCGGCTCGTTCCTTTGCACCGATCAATACTGCGCGCGTTATATGCCGGGAGGACGGGGCAAGGGCGCACCCGATACCGGCACGAATCATCTGGGGTTTCGGTTGGTGCGCGATGCCGCATAAATGAACACCTCGCATGGGGGAAGAATCGCAATGAGCTTGAACCGTTCCTGGCCTATTCCTGTTGTTTTGGGGCTTCTGCTTACTTGGATGCCAGGCTGCGGTGGTACTCAGCTTGAAATTCCCAGACCGACCGACGCGCTCAAGCCCCCTCCACCCGCACAGCCCGTCGAACCTTCAGTGGTGAATATCAAAGTCAGTGTTCCCCTCAGTGAGTTGGCCACGGTGGCAGATGGCGCGGTGCCCCGATCGTCGGGACGAGAAGATTCATGGCAGGAAGGTGGACCGCTGCCGGATCGGGGCGCTATACAATATCAATACTGGGTTGTTCGCGGGCCGCTTAATGTGACCGCCGACGAAGACCGTCTGGTCAGTGATTTTCCAGGGATGCAGTATCGTGCTGCATTCCGGATGCTCCTGCCTGAGGGCATGACATTTGAGGGGCGGTGCGGATACGGGAATGATCCGCCCAAACGACTACGGCTGATCGCGCGCTCTCGATTGAGTTGGACGGACCAATGGACCGTGAAATCCGATACTGCGTTTGATCCTCCTGAATTCCGCGATGCCTGTCGGATCGCCGGAATGGATGCAGATGTCACACCATTCGTTCAATCCATTGTGGAGAGCCGTCTTCCGTCGTTGGCGGCGGCGATCGACGCGAAGGTCAAGGAACGGAGTGAATCGAGACAACGAGCGCAAAAAGTATGGAGCAATCTCCACAAACCACGGGAACTCGGTCCTGGACGATGGCTCATGTTGAATCCGAAAAACGTCCAGGTTAGTCCGATCGCGTCCAATGGACAGATCATTCAATCATCGGTGAATCTCATTCTTCAGCCTGAGCTTCGCATGGGCACGATGCCGTCTATCCAGGAACAACCGCTTCCTCCTTTGCGACTGGCGCCGGCTTCTCTCGAGGGGTTCCATCTCGTTGTCCCGATTGTCGCCGATTATGCGCTGGTCAATCAACGCATGCAGCAGCGGTTGATTGGGCAGGAGTTCCAACCGCCGATCGGAGACTCCATCCAGATCACCTCCGCGCAATTGTACGGGAGCGGTGAGAGTCTTATTGTGGAGTTGGGCGTCACGGGAGGGATGAAGGGCAAGCTGTATGCCACGGGAAAGCCCACATACGACAGCGAAACCAAGACTCTACGGTTTCAGCACTTCGACTACACGACGGACACAAGGAACGTGGTCGTCCACTCAGCCGATTCCCTTTTTCACCAGGATTTCCTCGCACGGATCGAACCGGAAACGCGCATCGACCTGTCTGATCGGATAGAAGGGTTGCGCTCACGGCTCTCGTCCCTGTTGACGCGCGAGGTAGAGCCCGGTCTGTGGCTTGAAGGGACCGTGAACAAACTGGATGCCCTGGGAATCTATCCAGTGCCCGGCGGGGTTGAGGTTCAGGTCGTTGCTGACGGTATTCTACAACTCTCCACCCACTAGGTCTCCATTTCCGTTGGGCGTGTCTTCATTCACATGGGATAGCATTCCGTTGGAGAAACCGGTAGAACAGCGACGCGTCTGCCTCACACCGGTATTCAGATGCATAGGGTTAACCTGGGCGAGAGAGGAGCGGACAGATGGACGATGAGTGTAGTGTATATCGGGGCGCGGTGAAAATCCTGGGCTTGGTGCTGCTGGTCTGGACGGCATTCTTCGGTTGCGCGAGGAATCCGGTGAGCGGCATGCCGGAGATTACGATGGTTTCCGTGGAACAGGAGAAAAAGATCGGAGCCGAAGAGGCGAAAAATGTGGAACAACAGATGGGACTTCTCGATGACCTGCAACTGACCAGCTATCTTGAAGAGCTGGGACAGCGCCTTGTCAAAGAATCGCCGCGCCAGGACATTGCCTATCAGTTTCGTGTGGCAGACCAGATCGAGCCAAATGCCTTTGCCTTGCCTGGAGGCTATGTCTATGTGACCCGGGGCCTCCTGGTTCTGACGAACTCTGAGGAGGAGTTGGCGGGCGTCGTCGGACATGAAATCGGTCACGTGGCAGCCCGTCACAGCGTGCAAAAAATCTCCAAACAAGGACCCTTTGCCGTGGTGTTCGGGGTTGCGTCCGGGCTCACCGGTCTCATCAGCCCGCTGGTCGGCAATATCATCGGCGGAATCGGAGATGTGACGCAGAGCCTCATCTTTTCTCCATACAGCCGCAGCCAGGAGACGCAGGCGGACCGTATTGGGCAGGACATGGCCGCAAAAGCCGGTTGGGATCCTGCAGGTTTGACGGCCTTTCTTACCACCCTGGAGCGTGAAGTCGAATTCGTGACAAAAGGACCGGAACGCCATAGTTTCTTCGATTCTCATCCGGCCACTCCGGATCGGGTCGCCAAAACCCGGGAACATGCGAAAGAACTCACACAGGTGAAGCGCGCTCCCATTAGTCCGTCGCGCGATGCGTTTCTCGCCCGATTGGACGGTCTGGCTGTCGGTCAGCGTGCGGCCAATGGGATCGTCCGAGGCAGCACGTTCATTCACCCGGACTCCAATTTCTTCATCGAATTCCCGCAGAAATCACACGTGGCGAATTCTCCACGCCATATCGTTGCCGTGACGGCGGACGGAGATGCCGCGATCGCCGTCAGCGTCGTGGCGGAGGGAAACGACCCTATGGATGGCGCCAGAGCAGTGGAACGGTCGACAAAATCACCCGTCGTCGATCAGACAAGGGCCCTTACAATCAATGGGCTTCCAGCTGCCGAAACCCATCTGAATGCCAGCGCCAAGGTGGGTATCGACATGATCTGGATTGCCTATCGCGGCCAGATCTATCAGGTGGCCGGAGTCGCACCAGTTGAACGGTCGGACGCATTCCACGGACTCTTCCTTGCCACTGCCAGGAGCTTCCGTCCGTTAGCGGCTGACGACCGGGCCGGATTGACCGAGACCAGGATCCGATTGGTGCGGGCGCATGCGGACGATACGCTCGATGCGCTCGCTGCCCGTTCACATTCGGCCTGGACGAAGGACGAAATCGCGGTGGCCAATGGACTTTCTGTTGACCAGCGATTGAAGAAAGACCTGCTGGTCAAAGTGTCGATTGCAGAACCATATGAGCAGAAGAGGCTTCGGTAATGCGCTAGCGACCAGCCGCTTATGGAGCTGCAGTCTGGCCGACCAACAAATGGACGATCCTTGACGGCCCGCTTCTTGGGAGGGGACTCTTGGAATATCTGCAAGGGCTTCGTTTCGATTGTGTGCTGCTGACGCTAGGCATGTTCGCATCGAGCTGCGGTCGTATCGTCAACATCGCGTCGAGCCGACTAACTCCTTTAAGGGACAGGGAACGGTGACGGTCGTACCGTTCCGCTACGAAGCATACGAAGACCATCGAGTGCGGCCTCGCGAAGTCGAAAAGTATGGAGCCGCGCGGACCGGACTCTTCCTATCGCAGGAGATCGGGGGGGTTTTATACTGAAGCCTTGAAACGTGAGCTGACGCGTTCCTGGTATACCGTGGAGGAGGCCGGTCTCGCCACCGTTACCGGTTCCGTGGCGCGGTTCTTTGTCGATTGGCGGCAGACTTAAAGAGTATTTGAACTACGCGCGGTGTATACCATAGCAAAAAGCGGCTTCACGTGGGACTGTTCGTCCATTCAGCGTGGGCCTAACAAGTTGGTCTAAGACGGCGTGCTGATTCGAAAGGGATCGGCGGACTGTATGCATCGTTTTATTCAAGCGGCGCAGAATGCGCACATCTTGTAGCTTTTTCACTATCGCACGGCAGGTGAATCGCCGCACAGTTTTTTCTCTCCCGTTCTTTCGCAGGACCTATCGCGACCTACTTTGATTGGAGGAAGGTATTCCCCTTCGAGCAGTAAACGATGTCGTGAAACTCCATCACCTGGACCCACGCGCTGCCATTACGGTAGCACAAAGACGTTGCCAGAAAATCTACGCGTATGCTGGAGGCCGCCATGTCATTAGAAGAATTCATCGGTTTCTTGGCTGGATTCGGAACAACCTTTGCCTCGTTGCCGGATTTGATTGCGATGCTTCGGCGGCGGTCCTGCGAAGGCATGAATCCCACCATGGCCACGATCATGGGCACCTTCCAGATCGTATGGGTCTATTACGGGTTCTTGATCCATTCCAACCCGGTGATCGTCTGGAATATGATCGCCGTCGTGATCAATTCCCTCATGGTCGGCGCCTATTTCTATTTTGCATGTTCAAAGCGGGAATAATAGCTCATGTGGATCTATGACACCGTTCGTTTGGCAAGGTAGCGCTCGGCTACCGACGTATCTTTTCTGCATAATTGTCTTTTCTTTGATCTTGGCCGGCACAGGCCTTGCCGATGAAACTCCTTCTCACGCAAGGGCAATGCAGGGTCCCCCTTCACCCTTCGAGCCGTTGCCCGTCAATGAGCCGGTCGGGGGCAGGCCGGAATCGGGCACATTCCCGGGCATCTCTCGTTGGCAGAATGACGTGCTGTCCTGGGAGACCGGCGCGGGCCGCAGCTATGTCTTACCGGCCGTAGAAATCCTTGCCTACGAGTTCCTTCTGAATCGATTCAATCGCAATTTTGTCGAGCCGAAGGAGGAGTACCAGACAAATGGCGACACGATTTGGAAGAACCTCACTGATTCGAAGTGGGTCATTGACAATGACCAGTTTAAGGTCAACCAGTTCCTTCACCCCTATGGTGGCAGCGTCTATTATGGTATTGCGCGATCGGCCGGTTTGAATTTTTGGGAATCTTTTTTGTACAGCGTCGCCGGAAGTTTTGTATGGGAGATTGCCGGGGAAACAACGAATCCTTCTATAAATGACATGATTTCGACACCTTTCGGCGGTACCTTCCTGGGCGAGCCTTTCTTTCGAATGGCGAGTTTGTTGCTCGAGAATAGCGACGGAGAGCCAGGCTTTTGGCGAGAACTCGGCGCAGCCGTGATCTCACCTCCAACCGGATTCAATCGTCTGGTATTCGGCAACAAATTTGACACCCTTTTTCCGAGTCATAAGCCGGCCACGTTCATGCGCTTGCAGGTGGGAGGAACCCTCTCTTCCAGTAGCCGCAATGTTTCGTCTGGCGTCGAAGAGAACGGCGCCGTGGCAGATTTCACATTTACTTATGGTTTGCCTGGGCAGCCGAACTATTCGTATCAGCGCCCGTTTGATTATTTCGACTTTCAGATGCGGGCTGTTACGGCCAACTTTTTGGAAAGCGTCACCAGCCGGGGGCTCCTCTTAGGCACGACGTACGGGTCCGGTGAATCGACGCGGGGAATATGGGGACTCTACGGAAGTTACGACTACATTTCTCCCCAGGTGTTTCGAGTTTCCAGCACCGCCCTGTCGGTGGGAACCACGTGGCAGACGTGGCTCTCGCGCACCGTGGCACTTCAGGGCACCGCTCTCGCCGGGACCGGCTACGGAGCGGCTGGTAGTATCGAGGCAACGGGGCTACGAGATTATCATTATGGGATGACGCCTCAAGGCTTACTCTCGCTTCGCCTAATCTTCGGCGATCGAGTGATGGTCGACCTTTCCGGACGTGAATATTATGTCAGCGACGTGCTGTCCCCCGAGCAGGGCGGATGGGAAAATATTGTGCGCGGTGAGACGTCGGTGACGCTACGGGTCGCCGACCGCCACGGGTTGGCGCTACGATATCTGTTCTCGCATCGGGACGCCCACTATCCCGATATCGATTATCGGGGCCAGACGGTGGGAACAATTAGTCTCATGTACGTACTCCTCGGAGAGACCGGATTCGGTGCGGTGGACTGGCGTTAGTATTCCGGCCAGCCTTTTTGTATCATTCCCCTTTTTAAGGCCCTGTCATTTCAGACGGGTCCCGTTTCCTCTGACGTAGGAAGCTAGATTATATCGCCGCAGTCCCACGGCCGGCGTCTATCGTCGATTTCGAGCTTGGTGGCAGAGCAGAACATATTGAAGGTTCCCGTATTGGTGCGGCAGGCAGAGGCTGCATTGCGGGTGAAGGAGTCGAATGATAGGCGTTCGTCCCAATCGTTCACGACTTCCATAGGCTCCGCGATTTGACAAATGGCAAGTGGCACGCGGATGCTCAGGCTGAGGTAGCAGCCAAGGTAGGCGAAATGGGCGTGGCAGGAAGCGGCGAGACAAGTGATCTTACAAAAAAAATGGCGATTCCTTATAGGTGCTGACGGATGCGGGAGCTTCCGCCACCGCGACGATTGCCATATAACGGGCGCAACCCTATTCAATGGAATAGCTCGAACAATGCGATTAAAGAATCTATCCAGATCTTGGCGACCGAGAGGTATACGCGGTTGTAGGCAAGCTGTGGCCGCTGTCGCGCTGTTATGTTCGTTCGGAACAGGATGCGTCGAGTCCGTCCACCCGTCAAAGTTCACGAGCGACAAACGGATGCAGCGTGTCACGGTCCTGACATACAATACCCTGCATGGGCTCGAACCCAGCGGCTGGACGGTCAAACCGAGTGAGTCACAAGCCGTTCGCGAAGCGCGCCTTAATCGGCAATTCGCGGAGTTGTCCCTGGTTCAACCGGACTTGCTTCTCCTTCAGGAAGTCAATCCATTGCCTGCGATGGCCGAACGCTATGTCACGGCCCTCAAGCGCCCCGGTGTGGATTACCGTGAAGTGCACCAGGTCGATGCGTGCGGTGTCCGTCTGGCTCCCGGGCTTGCCGTCGTTCCCGATTTGAACAATGGCTTGGCCGTTCTCGTCAAAGCCCCCCTGACGGTGCGGAAGATTGTCGGGCTCAAGCTCAGCGGAGGAATGGGAGGTTGTCGGGATCTCATAGGCTTTCAGACAGGCGAGCTTCGATATGCGCTGATCGCTGAGGTCGCAAATCCAGAGTCCGGCAGAAAACTTCTTGCGGTCAGTCTCCACTTGCATTCAGGCATTGAGCGGGATGCGTTCTTTATTCAGAAGATCGCCGAGGCCGAGGAACAGGGCCGTGTCCAGCGGGACGACCTCCGCGAGCTGGTGACCTCGCTTCGCCAGAATCAGGATCGACGAATCAGCGAAGTGCGCGTGTTGATCAAGGAGATCGTCAGGCTTCTGGCTGACGGCGCCTATCTCGGTGCGATTATCGGAGGCGACCTCAACTTTGAAGCAGATTCTCCCGAGTATCGAGAGCTCGAGCAGGCAGGGCTACGAGATACCTACATGGTGTCCACTCACCGCGACAACATCTACAGCTACGATCCCCAACAAAACATGATTGCTGCTCAGGAAGAAGCGGAGGTTCCGTCGGCGCTCCGCGACGCGGTGAGGCATCTTCCGCAGGAGCAACAAGAGAAGGTTTTTGAGGGGTACCGAAATGGCATCGGCCAGGGGAGACGGATCGACTTTCTGTTTCTTATGCAAACCTCGGCACAGGCTCTCCAAGGGTGCCTGAAGCAGGAACTGTTCGGAGCGCCGACGGTGGTGGATTCCCAGCCTGGATCCGACCACTATGGCGTGCTCGATACTTACATTGCCGATCCGTCGCAGTGTTGAGATTCTCTGCAGGGGGATGGACGAGTCATGAAATGATTGGCTGGCATTGGGATGATGTGGTTCGAGCGTCATCCTCGTCGCTGGTGTTCAAGGAATCGCCGCCGGCGAGCATGAGCCGCTCCTTCGTGGAATGACGGCTCAGCAAAGTAGGCCATCGTTGAATTCGTGGGCAAAAGTTACCAAGGAAAGCTCTCCTGATTTCGTGCCATAAGCTCAACGCAGCGCAGTATTCGATAACGACGACCCGCTATGGGCCGAACAGCCGAGCTACTTCCTCGTGCAGTTCCCGTTCGACCGGGTGAGGCATTGACTCCCGGCCCTCGCGGTCTCCGGGCGCCTATTCGCTAGGCGCGCGCACAGCATTGTCAGGAACTTTCATGAATGACGGGGCCTACCCAGGCCGGAAGGATCGAGTAGGCCTATCGGTTCGATGGGGCCTGGCATCTCATCAGGTATGGGGGGCGCCGCGATCCGTTGAATCCCCTCCGACTTGAGCTTGCCGCTGCTGGTGCGTAAAGTGAGAGCATGATAGAGGTAAGAGACCAATCTACAGCCGCTCCATCGGGAAGGAAGCCGAAAGGTCGCCTCGCGCTTGTCCTGCTTGGATTGGCGATATTGTGTGTCGGCGGGTTACTGGCATTGCCTTGGATCCTCAATCGTCCAGTGGTTATGGAGATTCTGAGGACAGACCTCGAACAACGCACGGGTCTCAGTCTATCGGTCGAGGCGTGGCATATCCGGATCTTTCCCTCCATCGGGCTGGAATTGTTGCAGCTTCAGGCTCACGATCCCGGCTCACCGACACCGCTGTTCGTGGCCGAACGTCTGGAGATGGCCCTGCAGTGGTTACCGTTGTGGGAAGGACGGGTTGTCGGCAACGATCTGGTCATCGATCGGCCGCGTCTGACTATCCGCCGATCGGCCGATGGAAGCTGGTCGCTCGAAGGTCGAAAACGCGACGTCTCTTCTGATGATCCGGCTCAGCCGTTCGCATTCTTACAGACGGTACGGAATCTGCTGGTGACCGATGGGATGGTGACGGTTGTTGATGACTCCGGCCTCAGTCCGCGCATTCCCCTGCACATCCTCATAGCGCAAGGCACTCTATCGAGTGAGATGTCGGGTCGCCATGCAAAACTTCAAATCTCGGGTGGGGTTCCGCAGGAACGAGATCGGGCGGCCTTCACGTGGGACGGTTCGTTGACGCAGAATCAGGAGGGAGGGAGATTACAAGTCGAGGGAGATCTCAGACTTCACCACATCGACGTGCGACATGTTCTTTCGTCCTGGGTCGGGGGCGCTGCAGTGCCGGATGGGTCAATCGGGCCGGCGCAACTCACCGCGCATCTTCGAGGGTCGCCCAGAGGAGAGGATTATGATCTGATCGCCGATGAATGGAGAGCTCAGCTATCGGACATTTCCATGCAAGGGACCGGAGCAGTGGCCTGGCTTGGAGCCGCTCATCCGCGCTTTTCAATGACCATGTCAGCGGCTCCCATGATGCTGACGCGTCTGCTCATCCAACTGCCCTCCGCCTGGATTCCCGTCGAGGTTCGAGCGCAACTCGATGGGCATGACGTCGATGGTCTGGTGACCCTGCAGTCCTTGTCGCTGTCCGGCAGGGTCGGGGCTGACACGCCTCCGACTCTCAGTGGGAGTATCGGATTACGAAATGGCCACATCACCGTTGGTTCTCACTATCCCTCCGTTGAAGCCCTTTCCGCCACTCTCTCGTTCGATGCCGAGCAGATTCGGCTGACGGATCTTCGCGCCCAGTATGGTCCCATGCATCTGACTGGACAGGAGATCGTCATCACGCAGTGGTTGGATGATCCGCACATCGATGTCAAACTTATCGGCGCGGGTTCCCTCAGGGGATTGGTCGAGGCCGCGCGGCGAATTGAGGAAGTATCGTTGGTGCAGGAAGTATTTGCCCGGATGCAGGAAACGACAGGCGATGTTGAGATGGTCGTCCATCTGGCTGGACAGCCGGCCAGGGGGACCGGACTAGCGCTCGTTGAGGCCGATTTCAGCCTCTACCACGCCGGCTTCCGGAGTGCTGTGCTTCAGCTCTTTGTCGAACAGGTACAGGCGCGTCTGCACGCCACGCCCAATCTTGTGAGGATCGAGCATCTGGAAGGGCGGGTCGGCCCGGCCACGCTGGAGGCTCGAGGGGACATGACCTGGATGGGAACCGAAGTCTATTCCGATGTGAGATTGAACATGCGCGCGGATTCCTCCAACGTCTTGTCATGGCTGGCGGAGGATGCCGACATCGGTTTCCGACCTGGGGTGGAGGGGCACATCGACCTGCGCGCCGCCGTCACCGGTACCGTGGAACATCCGCGTTTCGCAGGGAGGATTGAACTCGAGTCGGCCGGTCTGCACATACCTGAGCTCCTGACCAAGCCGCTCCACGCTCCAGCGGCCATCGAGTTCGATAGCCGTCTGTCCGAAGGCGGTCTTCTGACCATCCGCCATATCGGACTGTCGTTCTCACCCATTAAAATTGTGGGCGACGGAACTATCCGATTGTTGGAGGATATGGCCTTTGCGGTGAATGTCTCGTCGGACGCGATATCTCTGAGCGACTTGCCGGTCGGAATTGCGCTTGGGCCGATCAAAGCGGGGATGATGAGCACGCACCTGCACATGGAAGGTCTCGTGAAGGATCGTGCGTCATGGCGCACATCCGGTCAGGTTCGATTCGACCAAGGCACCATTGCCGTGGAGAGCTTGGACGAGCCGATCCGGGATGCGTTCGTGGTTCTGCGATTTGATCAAGACAAAGTCAAGATCGAGCGGATGGCATTTCGTGTGGGCGCGAGCGACTTGCGGGTATCCGGCTCAATCGCGCATTGGGCGGAGTCTCCGCAAGCGCGATTAGTGGTCGAATCGTCGCAGATCGATGTGAGCGCATTCGGCTCATCACGCCGTAAATCGTCGAAGTCCGCTCGAAACCGATCCTCCGGAAGCGCCTGGTGGTCTGGCGGCACGGTGAGCGCATTTTTCTTTGCCGACCACGTCTATTATAAAAGGGTTTTGTTGACCGATCTGTCCGGCCGCATCTCATGGGATCATGGTCTTTTGACGGTCGAGCGGATCAGCGGGGATACCAATGAGGGGCATGTGGGGGGGCAGGTCAAGGCCCGGGCCGGTCCGCGACGGATCGAGCAGGCACGAGGCACGTTTCACCTGAATGGTATGCCCGCTGAGCATCTTCTGGACCTGATTCAGGAGAAACCGTTCCTGAGGGGGTGGCTCAGGACGTCGGGGACAGTGCAGGTAGAATTTGAGCGGGAGGGGATTGTGCTGAGCTCATTGACCAGCCGCCGGCCGATCCAAGTTATGATCGAGAACGGAACCATGCATAACGTGCCGGTGATCGCCACACTTCTGTCGGTCATGAATCTGCCCGCCCTGCTGCAGGGTCAAGTCAACCTTGACAAGGACGGCTTGCCGGTCGACCGGTTCAAGCTGGTATTTTCCCTGGAAAACGGCGTGATCGAGGCGACAGAACTTCTGGTCGACAGCCCCATTCTCAAGATCAGTGGGACGGGTAAGTATGACATCATTGCGGACCAATTCGACATGGTCCTGGCTACCAGTCCCCTTGGGTCTTATTCAGCCACGCTGAAGCGCATCCCCTTGTTTGGACATCTTCTAGCCGGGGATCGGCAAGGATTCGATACCGCGGTGTTCGAGCTGAGGGGGAGCGCGAATCACCCCGATTTGCGGTATTTGCCCAGCGAATCGCTCAAGACGGGCGTGAAGGGGACAGCCCAACTGGCCTTCGATATTCTGGTCAATGCCATCACGCTACCACACAAGGCGTATTCAATGGTCGAGGCGGGGGTAACGGGGCGTGAGGACGAAGAGTTCTGAAAGGGCAGTGGCGCACGGAACTATTACGGAGAGACGTCGGCGCGAATCTCGAGATCGTTCTTCACCCGCTTCACACCCTTCACCTGTCGAGCCAATTCAGCGGCCCTGGCCTTGCGTTCTGCCTTGGGAACTGTCCCCATGAGAGTGACTGTGCCATCTTCGGTGGCGACGAGAATCTCCGAGAATCCCCCGGAGGGTTCCCCGGCCAGTTGAGCTTCCACGTTTGAGGAAATCACGCTGTCCCGTGGCGTGTCCAATTGCTGACTGTTGGCGGACCAGCGGCATCCAGAAGCACAAATCAAGGCGAGCAAAACACAAGCCATCAAGTGTAATGGGCGCATAGAACTCCAAAGGTCAGGTCATGAATACTGATCCGTAAGGATCTTTGCACAGGCAAAAGGCGCTTTTCCAGGTAAGAGTTAAGTGTGGCACACGGAACCTACTAGGCAGCACGCGGCAGCGGCGCGCGTGATGAGATGAAGCGAGGGGTTATGACGGAGCCGTTGGTGGATCTCTGTGTCATTGGAGCGGGAGCTGCGGGATTGGCAGCCAGTATTTTTGCCGCAGAACAGAAGCCGGATCTCACCATCGAATTATTGGACGGTGCGAAGACCATTGGAGCTAAGATTCTGGTGTCAGGCGGAGGGCGCTGCAACGTCACGCATGATACGGTGCTGCCGGCCGATTTTTTTGGCACCCCTCACCTGGTGCGCAACGTGCTCGCCGCCTTTCCGGTGGAGGAAACGGTCAGGTGGTTTGCGTCAATCGGTGTCGAGCTCAAGCGCGAGGAAACCGGCAAACTTTTTCCCGTGACCGACAAGGCACGGACCGTGCTCGACGCGCTCATCGCGCGTAGTCGAGACCTTGGCCTCGCGCTACGCCAGAGTCATCGGGTTCTTGACGTCGGTCGCCTCGGCAACATATTGGAATCAAGCCAGACGGACTCTGCCCGGTTCGTGATCCGCCACCAGCAGGGCGAGACGTTCGCGCGACGGCTCATCCTGGCCACCGGCGGGCAGTCACTGCCTCGCAGTGGAAGCGACGGATCAGGTTATGGACTCGCGCGCCGCCTGGGGCACCGGGTAACTCCTACCGTCCCCGCGTTGGTCGCCTTGGTTCTTGACGACGCCTGTTTTCATTCGGGGCTTTCGGGGCTGTCGCAGGAGGTGGAAGTGCAGACGGTGGTGGAGGGACGGTCGGTGGATCGGCGGACCGGTAGTCTGCTGTGGACCCATTTCGGGATCAGCGGGCCGGTCGTGATGGATGCAAGCCGATTCTGGTGTTTGGCCGTGGAGCGAGGTGAAACCGTTGAGCTGTTCGGGAACTTTTTACCCGGGCGAACAGCGGACCAGGCGCGCGAATGGTTTCTGACGCAGGCTGGCAAAAATCCGCGACGGTCACTGCTGAAGATACTCGTTGAGTTACTGCCGGAGCGATGTTCCGAAGCCCTGTGTCGGCATGTCGATGCCGATCCGCAACAGGTTGCCGCGCAGGTATCACGCGCCACCCGTGAGCGCCTCCTGAATGCCCTCACTCGCTTTCGATTTCCTGTGGCGCGCGACCGGGGCTGGAATTTTGCGGAAGTGACAGCGGGCGGGATTCCGCTGGAAGAGATCAACTATCGCACGATGGAATCCAAGCTTGTTCCGGGGTTGCATCTGGTCGGCGAGCTGCTCGACTGCGACGGTCGGATCGGCGGGTTCAATTTTCAATGGGCCTGGGCGACAGGCCGGGCAGCCGGCCGCGCGGTGGCCGCAAGCCTTGCCGGACAGGCGAGCGGCGATAACGCCCAGACAGCGCGGCTATAGAGGCGAACGTGAATAGCCCTGTAGGGTTTATTTCAGCTCGTATCCGACCCCAAAAATGATGGCTTCGTCGGTCTTTTTGCGTCCAGGGGCCGGCTGGGTGTTCAGTCGAAAGTCGTATTCCACATTGAAGAAGATTTGTTTATACACAGTGATTCGAACCCCTTGGTCCGCATTGAATCGGAATGCGTTGCCCTCATTGATGTCATAAAATCCCTCATGCCGGTGGAACAATTTGACCCGGTCCGGCCACAGGCCATGTTCCCATCGCAGGCTCCAGCGCGCGGAGGGAGTCTGATTGGTGGGACTATTCGTGAAGTGCTCACTCACGTGAGCGAGACCAATAGACAATGACAACGTTGTGCGGGCCGTCTCCAAGAATTGATAACCGAGGCCGCTGCCGATGGTGGAGCGAAGTTGCAGGTTCTGCAGGGTGTCTTGTTCCAGCATCCCGAACGTTTCGATGAAGACCTCTTTGCTGATGAAGTAATTGTGTTTCAGGCTCGCCAGAGAATTCCGGGCGGTCACTTGATCGCCGGCCGCCCCGTAATTGTATTTGCCTTCGAACAAGAGACGCTGGCGGTACGCACTCAGCATGAAGCGCGCGGCGCCGTTAAAGGCTTTCGCGTTGCTGTTTCCTGATGTATTGTTCCCGCCGATCGTGAGCGTGCCGGTCAATTGAATGGGTTCGAGATTGATCGCCGTAATCTCCGTCAACGGCACGGGACCATCCGGGCTCAATTCCCTGACTTCCTGGATGGTCTGTGCGCCGTTCAAAAAGCGTCGGATGGGATCGTGAGATTCCCCGGGTACCATGATTTTCAGCGGGACGTCGGATGACAGACGCTGCACTTTTCCCCACTCGATCTTGATCTCACCGCCGTAATCCGTCTGCAGGGTCAGAACGTTTTCTTCCATTTTGACGATCGTTCCTGTAAGGCGATCTCCATTCAGGAGATACACTTCGTCTGCCCAGGCGGGCGTGACGAGCCAAAAGCTCAGAAGGACAATGGACCATTGCCGGCGCAGGGCTCGGTAAGTGCGATAACGGTGCATGAGTGGGGAGTCAATAATAGAAGGGCCTACAACTCATCCGAGAGGCATGGTGCGGCAATCTGTTCGACCAGCCCACCCTAATAGAGAGCGTCGTGAGTTGCAAGGGTTGGAGTGAGATAAAATCACATGGGACAGGTCTCGTCAACCATCCATTATTTCGCGATCGTAATGCTGGGAACTCCTGTGCGTGGAAGGTCGGTGATGGTCATCTGGAAAAGCTGTGAGAGCAGTTTGAACGCTTCGCGATTCCAGCGACCTTGAGGCCCGTTGGCGTTGACGGCGTAGTGGTGTCCGTGGGAGCGGACCGACAGGTCTGATTTGGCCGGCGCGTTCTCCAACTACCAGCAAGGCCATGGTTTTGACCGGATTCTCGGCGACCGGCGGGGTGCGGAGGTCTTTTCCACATGATGCTCCGCTTCCTCCTCGACCGATCGACCCAGAAAGTTCAGCATCGCATTGAAGCTGCGCAGCCTGAAGTCGCCGTGCAACGGCCAATCGCCCCCATAATGGCCGGCTCGAATGTCGAAGGACACATCGTTGACCGGACGTTGATCCGCCGTTTCGTGCAGGCGGATCCGTTCCATCTCGGGAAGCGTGGCGGGATCGTAGTTCGTAATCAGGATCCGTCCGGACATCGGTTTTCGCAAGGTATAGGTGCGGTGGGCGGAATCGTAGGTGATGAGATACTGCTGTTCCAGCGCAGTGAAGCCTTTCGCCGTCACGGACTCGGCCGGAATGGTCCAGGTCCGTTCAAAGGTCAACGCTTCCGCATAGAGGTGATTGGCATCTTGAATCGCCGAGAGATGCAGCACAACTTTTCGGAATATTTCGTCGCCGTATCTGTCGACGGGATTGTTACGATAGGCAACCTCTCCGCAATTGGAGGAGCTCGGGACATATCGCTGCAAGACGGGTGAAGATCGTGTTAACTGTGACAGGAACTCTCGCCTCGGGACCGCGGTTTGTTTTATCATCGGGGTTGAAAAACATGGGGGCACGATGGACACGAAGCGAATGAGAGGGTGTGTTCTCTGCATCACCGTCATGATGGCCTGCTCGATTGCCGGATGCGGCAGCTCAGCGAAGCTCATGCATGGGCTCAGCATTGAGGAGTTGAAACCAGTGCCGGGCATCTTGCCCAGCGCGAGGCTGGTCAGGGGCACCATCAGCGGCATTGCCGGCGATCGCGTGGAGGTCAACACCGGCGAACGAACCCCGCGATACCTGTCGCTCGAGGCCGGAGGGGACGAAGCTCGTGGCCTGCAGGTTGGGGGAGCGGTTGAGATTATGGTGAATGATCGGGATGAGATCGTGACGTATCAGCGTCCCGCCGAAATCTTGCCGACGAAAATCTTCCGAGGCGCTCTGGGAAAGCCGTTCAATCCTGAGAAAGAGCGCGTGACGATTCGTCTCGACACGGGACGGGACGTCGGATTTTACGCGCGTCGCGTCGCCATGGAAAAGCTTGCCGCCCTGGAGGTCGGCGAAACAGCCGATTTTGCCGTGGATCGAGCCTACCTTCTCGTCGATGTCTTCTCCCTAGGAAAGCCGCGCGAATTGGCCGTCGGCTCATCTTCTCGGGCACCCCAGCGGCGCGTGGAAGGCGCTTTTGTGACCATCGGGGATGGGCGAGTGCGCCTTCGCGTGAAAATCGATGACATTCAGTCTTTTCCCGTGCGGCCGTTGCTTCAGCCGGCGATCGAGCAGTTGGCTCCTAACGAGTCGGTATCCGTCTATCTCGATGCACAGGGACAGGTGATTGATATGAATCAAGTGGCGCGGCGCTGAAGGCCGTCAGCGACGGGGGGGAAGTTTGACGATGTTCGTGATCAGCCAATCGTTCAGGCGTGCCGGAAGGAGTAACGCCAGATATGTGCGAATGGCCGCGTCCGACCCGAGGAGGTAACGAGATTTCGGCCAGCGAGATCGTAGCGCATGGGCGACAGCGTCGGCGACGACCTTGGCCGGCTGGGCCTGTTCTCCCGCGGCCGTCGCCGCCTCTTTGACACGGGTGAAGCCTTCTTGGTACATGGCCTTGAGGTCGTGGCTCCAGGACGCATCCCACCGATCCACTTCCTTTCTGGTCTTTCCCCAAATCGGCGTGGCGATGGCGCCGGGCTCGATGAGCGCGACACGGATTCCCCACGGTTGCAGTTCGATGCGAAGCGCGTCGGTGACCGCAACCAATGCATGCTTCGACGCCGCATAGGGGGCCATGAATGGCATGCTGGCGCGGCCGGCGATGGACCCCATGTTGATGATGCGTCCCCGACCCTTGCGGATCAGCGGAAGAAACGTTTGTGTGGTGGCGATGAGACCGAACAGGTTCACTTCGAATTGGCGCCGCCAGTCGGTAAGCGGCAGGGCTTCGATGGGACCGGCGACGCCGATCCCGGCATTGTTGATTAGACCCGCGAGACCGTGATCGCCTATCATGGCTGTGACCGTGTGACTTGCGCCCGCGATAGAGGCAGGGTCGGTGACGTCCAGGCGAATCGGCATCAGGCGCGGACCGGCTTGGCGTTGGAGAGTTTCGCCGTCGGCAGGATTCCGGATGCCCGCGAAGACGCGGTAGCCAAGCGAATCGAGTGTGAGGGCACAGGCGGCGCCGATGCCGGTAGAGGCGCCCGTGATCACGACGGCGTCGGATCGCGGAATTTGTGAAAGCAGATTGAGCATATCGGGTAGTGGCTCCTCTGGTCTGGCCGCGTACCCTACCATAAATTATGGCGCTCCCCACAATCCCTTTCGAAGCACCGCTCGTTGTAGAGGCGGGTAGGCGATCGCTCAGGAAGCCTCGATGATTCATCGGTCAGGGCATCGGGTGGGGGTAGGTAAATGGGGGAAGATATGACTATGCAAGAATGGCGCAGGATGTTGCTGCTCACCGGGTTGTTGGGCATGGGGGGCTGCGCTCTGATGCCTCGTGAGTCATCGGGCCCCATCGCTGAAACAGTGCGTGATCGACGTCCCGCAATCGCGGGCGGGCATTCGCCCGAAAGAACTGTGACGGTGCATCCTCGCGAGATCGACGATCTTTTATCCAACCCCGGTATGGGGTTTGCGGACTTCCATTTTGGCTTCGGTCATCCGCCTCCGGTCGAGCAATATCCCCATGCCACCGTGGCCTATTTTCGCTGGCCTTGGGCCGAGCTTGAACCGGCCGAGGGCCAATACAACTTCGCGCTGGTCGACCAGGTGATCGAGCAGGCCAAGGCAAAAGGCGAGACGCTCGCCATTCGGATCGTGTCCGAATATAAGACCGGCTCCCCGCTATGGTTGCTCAACAAGGGCGTGGCCAGTGTAAAGGAGTCGGACGGCATCTTTCCCGATCACAACAACCCGATCTTTCTTGACTACCATGAACGTCTCATCCGCGCCTTCGGCGATCGCTATGGACGATCAGTTGATATCGATCACGTGGATATCGGATCGGTGGGATGTTGGGGCGAGTGGAACACCGCTTGTTGCGGAGGTGTCGAAGCACAGTGCAAAGCATTTTATCCTACAGAGGCCAACCAGATCGCGATTACGGATTGGTATCTCAAATATTTTTCCGGCACTCCGCTCGTCATGTTGGTCGGCGGCCAGTTAGAGTATGCGACGGCTCGGGGCGCAGGCTGGCGCGGCGATTGTTACGGTGACTATAACTATTTTGGCCCGACGTGGAATCATATGGAGCATGTGTACACACCCGCTGCCGGCAACCCCATTGTGGGCGAGGCCTGGAAGCGCGGGCCGGTGCAGCTTGAAGTCTGCGGGTACATCCATGAGTGGTATGAGCGCGGGTTCGACCTCGAGCGAATTTTAGAAAAAGGGCTGGAGTGGCATCTCTCGGTGCTGAACGCGAAGTCGAAGCCGGTGCCGGCGGCGTGGCGACCACGCTTCGATGAATTTTTGAAAAAGATCGGCTATCGATTTGTATTGCGTGAAATGAGCCATGCCTGGGAGCTGAGATCGGGTGAGCCGCTCACCCTCCGATCACGCTGGGATAATATCGGGGTGGCGCCGATCTATCACACCTGGCCGCTGGCCTACCGGTTGCGGTCGAGTTCCGATCACGTGGTGGCGCAGTGGACCAGCCATGCCGATGTGAAGCAGTGGTTGCCAGGACCCATTCCCCAGATTGAGGATACGTTGGTGGTGCCAGAGCGCATTCCTGCAGACTCCTATGCCATCGATGTGGCGATTCTGTCCGAGGATGGCCGTTCCGCTCATGTCGAACTGGCGATCGAAGGGAAACGGACGGATCGTTGGTATCCGGTCTCCAGCGTCAGGATTCGCTAATATATGGGTGAAGGACGGAGCCTCGGCAGTGTATGTGGAAATGATGCCGGGTGAGGAGCGAACTGCCTGGCGTTCGCTAGGCGGCGCGTACCTGGACATCGGTAGTACCGTTGAGCACCGCGAGCACTCGATTGCCGTTCCCACAATATTCGATCTGGTCGAAGCTAACCTTATTGGCCATGGCGATGCCGCGACCGTGGGTGTCGAATGCTCGTTCAGGATCGAAGTCTAAGTACTTGCGCCATTCAAACCCATTGCCCTGATCCGCGATATGCAACGTGAGCCGGTCCGAGTGGCGGGCGAAATGGGCGGTGACAACTCGCGAAGCATAGAGAGGATCAGCGAGCCGTTTCGCAATTACGTGTTCCAGCATCTCCTGATCGAGGAGCCGCGGTTTGCCGTATACCCGATATTCAAATTGCCATGTTCCACTGCATTCAAGGTGAGCTCGAGAATGCCGGTTACCACCCGATGTGGATCGGGATAGGCGTGGGCGAGGAGCATCGCAAGACTTTTCGCTTCATCCGGCGTTCTGAATGTGAATGTCGCGGAATTCAGTAGGCGCATGGTGGCGGTTGTTCGGGTGAGATCGCCCCGCACTTCCAGGTAACTGGTGCGATCGCGGATCGCGGCGTCGACGATGGCCAGCAAAGTCCCTTGATCAAACGGCTTCGCTAAATAATAGTAGGCTCCGGCCTGTAACCCCTCCAGCGTTTGCTGTGGTGTCGTAGCCGCAGTCTGCATGATCACGGGGATTTGGCTGAGGATAGGGTGCTGTTTCATCTTCTGGAGGACTTCCATCCCATCCATCCCGGGCATCATGCGATCGAGTAAGACCGCGTGGAACCGGTCTGGATCTCGCTGCAGCGACTCCCAGGCTTGACCGCCGCTCATTGCCGTGGCCAATGCGTACCCCTGGGTTGAAGGCGTTCGATCAGAATGTGGTGGTTCAGGAGAGAATCATCGACGAGCAACAGCTGTGTATGTGAACGGGCAGCGTAACGCTGTTACCGGTGGACAGTCTAGCGGCTTGGAGATGACTAGCATCCGTATCGGAGCGAGAGGGAAAGGACTTTAGCGTGGGAAGGAGAAGGACGGGTCAAGGACTCCACCAGGCTCAAATGACCGAGTGGAGTCCTCTAGGTACTTCTCTTTACTGCTTGACGATATCTAGGAGTTCCACTTCAAACACCAGCGTGGCGCCCGGTTTAATGACAGGAGGTGAACCGCGATCCCCGTAGGCAATTCCCGACGGACAGACCAGCTTGCTTTTTCCACCGACCTTGATCAATTGCACCGCTTCAGTCCAACATTTGATCACCTGATTGAGTGGGAAGGTAGCCGGCTCGCCGCGTTTGACGGAGCTGTCAAAGACGGTTCCATCGGTCAGTGTGCCGTGGTAATGGACCTTCACGGTATCGGTCGCTTTCGGAGTGGCTCCTTTGCCTTCCTTGATCGTGGTCACAATGGCGCCCGATTCCGTTTTCTTTGCGCCCGGTTCCGCGGCGGCTTTGGTGATGAATCCGGCCCCGGCTTTCTTTTCGACATCGGCCAGCGCAGAGGAACGCACTTGCTGCATATGTTGAATTTTCGGACCGAAGACTTGCAGGTCGACCTTTTGCGGTCGCTTCATCACTCCGTCCGTCAGGCCGGATCTTACAAATTCGAGTTCAGTTTCATTGAGCGTGAACGGCTCCAACGATTGACTGAGCGCCACGCCGAGGGCGTACAGGGTTTTCTGTTCATCGTTGGCTGGTTCTGGGCCTGCGGCCCAAGTGAGCGAGGACATAAGGAGGACAACTGCGGAGAGGGCACCGGTCACATGACGCATGGACGATCCTTTCTGCTGAAAAAGCGAGCCTGTACCCACCTTATGTCAGACTGCCCCTGCGGCTCAAGAAAATTTTTGCGCAGGTTGATGAAAATGGTCGCACGCTTCGTTTTCAGTTGCGACTCTCATTGCAACGTACCCCCGTGCGTACGCCTCACTCGCGTCGCCCCTTGCGGCCTTGCTGGACGACCATGTTGAGCAGCCTGCTGTGGAGGTGCGGTCAGGAGAGCCGAGCGCGTCCATGCGGGCTGGTGAGATCCAGGAGCGGCCCGATGGGGACGATGCGAGTCGGGTTGATGTCGTGATGCGTGCTGTAATAGTGCCGTTTGATGTGGTCGAAATTGACCGTGTCGGCGACGCGTGCCACCTGGTACAGGTCTTTGAGATACCCGGAGAGATGCGGGTAATCGACGATACGCCGGAGGTTGCATTTGAAATGGCCATGATAAACGGCATCGAACCGAAGCAGCGTGACAAACAGTCGCCAGTCGGACTCGACGTACTGTGATCCGAAAAGATACCGCTGGTCGCGAAGCCTGATCTCAAGTTGGTCTAGTCCCTCGAACAGCCGGTGAGCCGCGCGTTCATAGGCCCGTTGGGACGTGGCAAACCCGGCGCGATAGACACCATCGTTGATCGTTTCGTAGATGAATGTGTTTAAGGCGTCGATCTCCTGCCTCAGGGCGGCGGGGTACAAGTCCAACGTACTGTCGGTAAACTGATTGAAGGCTCCATTGAAGATGCGCATGAGATCGTCGTCGGAGTTGGTCACGATCCGATGAGTGACCGTATCCCACAGCGCTGGTACGGTGACACGGCCGCGATAGCCGGGGTCGGTGGCGCGATAGGCTTCAGCGAGATACTGAAACCCGTTGAGGGAGTCGATCGAATGGCCGGGACCATGATGAAAGGCCCAACCGCGTTCGTCGCGGATCGGATCGACGACCGTCATGCCGATCACCGACTCCAAGCGTTTCAGGACGCGGACGATGATCGTGCGGTGCGCCCAGGGACAGGCGAGGGAGACGTACAAGTGATAGCGCCCAGCTGCGGCAGGATAGGCGGAGCGGCCGTCGTCGGTGACCCAGTCACGGAAGGCATCGCTTTGCCGTTTGAATTCGCCTGTGTCCGTATGTTCATTCGGAAATTGTGGATGTCCCTGCATCGGATAGTTCTCCTACGGCGCGTCCCACCATGGCCACAACCGACTTGCGTCGTCAATCATCTCTGGCTGCGTTGCAGGCTAGGAGAGGAGGCGACTTATTTATTATCAGTCTGCGTAGGCCCACGGGGAGCGGAGAGATCCCACCCGACGGAAAACAACATGAGGAAACCCAGCGGCGGCGGTTTGTACGCGCGGCAATGCAGGATGGCGATTGGTTGGAAACGGGCGTGAGAATTACCAACGTCGATGCCATCGACCGAAATAAGGGCGGTAAAAACGCGGCCCCCAGGCATAGGGGCGGCCGTAATAGGGCGATCCGTAAAGCCAGGGACGGCCGAGGTAGAGGCCCAAGCCTACGGACGGATACCCGTAGAGTAATCCCGGTGAGACATAGCCATAGGTGGAAACTGAGGACGATTGTTCGGACATCTGACGCTGAAGATCGGCAGTCACCGCGCTTTGCCGATCGGTCTGCTCTTTCAGCTGACCAACGGTGCTTTGCTGAAGGTGGACCTCCGCCTCCAGTTTTGAAATTTTTTCACGCTGGATTTCGATAAAAGCCTGGAGACATCGCGTATGCGCGTCACCGGCATAGTTGGAACATTCCCAAGGGCCTGAGGTCTCGGCAGCCTGAAGAGGAGCGATAGGAAGAATGAGGCAGAGCCCTAACATGAATGAACCGCCCCATCGATGCGGAAAGCCTGATCGTCTGATCCTAAGAGGTGCCATGGACGTCCTCCTTGGCTAGCTAGAATGAGCCTATCATGTCCCTGTCTGTGAAGACTAGCTCAGGCTAGCAGTAAAAAGAACGTCGCACCTTGCGAGAGGTTGACATCAGACCGAAGGGAATGGTTCTTTGCCGTCAGGGTTACAAGTGGAAAGGAGAGAGAATGGCGAATAAGCAGGTGATCGCGGTCGTTGGGGCGACAGGGATGCAGGGCGGTGGATTAGTGCGGGCGATTCTGGCCGATCAAGCGAGTGGTCTAGCGGTTCGCGCGTTGACGCGGAATGTGAATTCGAAGGAAGCAAAGGAACTTGCACGACTGGGAGCGGAGGTGGTGACGGCCGACGTCCATGACGTTGACAGTCTCAAGCGTGCCTTTGCCGGAGCGTATGGAGCGTTTTGTGTGACATTTTTCTGGGCGCACATGTCGCCGGAGAAGGAATTCGCCGAGGCCCAGGCTATGGTCACTGCGGCCAAGGCAACAGGTGTGAAGCATGTCATATGGTCGACGCTGGAAGATACTCGACGATGGATTCCTCTCACAGACAATCGCATGCCGACGCTGATGGGGAAGTATAAGGTGCCCCATTTTGATGTGAAGGGTGAAGCGGATGAACTATTTAAGCAGCTCGGCGTGCCGACGACATGTTTGCTGACCTCCTTCTATTGGGACAATCTCATCCATTTCGGCATGGGCCCGAAAAAAGGTTCGGACGGCAGGCTTGAGTTCACCCTGCCCATGGGTGAGGCGAAGCTGCCGGGTATCGCGGCTGAAGACATCGGAAAGTGTGCGCTGGGGTTGTTCAAAAAGCGGGACACGTATCTCGGCAAGACTGTCGGTGTGGCGGGGGAGCATCTCACCGGAACCCAAATGGCCGCTGCGCTTACGCAGGCGCTCGGTCAAGAGGTGCGATACAACTCGGTACCTCCGGAGGTGTATCGGACGTTTGGGTTTCCCGGGGCCGATGATTTGGGCAACATGTTTCAATTCAAGCGCGACTTTGCCTTGGCATTCTGCAGCGCCCGGGATCCGGCCTTTGCTCGAACCCTCAATCCCGGATTACAGACATTTGCGCAATGGCTGGAGGCGAACAAGGCGCGCATTCCACTCTCTTAGCCGAGAAGTCGGGTGCTCTCGATGAATGGCAGGCGGAAATTAACATCGCTGGTGGTGAACATCGCGTACGCAGATGCCGCGCGTATGCTCAATGCGAGAGCATTCTTGCAGGTGGCTGAAAAAGGTCGCCAGCGAGACCGTAACGAGGTCCACGGCGCGAAGGATAATGAGCGCCACGTTAGTCGACGCCGGCTAGACGGTGAGCAGGCCGTGTCCGGCGCAGAGGCGTCAGGTTATTGCTCCCCGCCCCGGTACGGTGAAGGACTGGACAATGCGAGAGCCAAGCCGGCGGCCCTTTTCAGCCACCTGCTAAGACGGAACTTTCTGTTGCAGCTTCTGTTTGTTAGCCTGGCAAGAGAGCTTGAGGGGGTTACATCGGACGCGCTGGATCTTGATCGAGCGCGAGCCGTAAGCTCCTACAACGATTTTTGATTCGGACGAGCGCTCTCCATCCACGAATCCCGGGAGTGAGGCCAGCGTCGTTAGAATACAGATGGAGAGGACCGCGACGAACCATGCAAGGTAGATTGAGTACCGCATGGCTTATTCGTACCAGAAAAAGCTGAGGAGTCAACGAAACGGTCGTTCTCAGTCTTGGCATGCTTTGCAACGTCGGGGTGAAGTCGCGGCAAGCTGCGAGTCCTGAACGTCTCGCACATTGCGCGCCTCATACGCTATCGGTACAAACCGTCTCGCACGTCCCCGGTTGAATGCGGGCTTCGGCACGTGAATGGTCCGATGCCGTTGTCGTTCTGTATATTGCCAGCTCGATCGGGATCGGACTCTATGCAGCGCCCCTGTGTCCATAACACCAAAGACTTTGCCTAGTCTGACGCTGTCTCGGGCCTAGGTTTCGTGGAGGATTTCATACACCGTGTGGAGTAAGTCGTCGGGCGAAAATGGCTTTTGTAGAAATGTGGCCTGACCATGGGATTCATCGCCCGTGATGGGCGTGCTTTCGCTGTAGCCGGACATATAAATTACCTTCAACCCCTGGGAGAGGCCTCGAAGCTGCATCACCAATTCTTTTCCGTTCATGCCCGGCATCACCAAATCGGTTACGACTAGATCAATGCGCAAGTCCTGACGACGCATCAAATCCAACGCCTGGAACCCATCCCCCGCCTCATGCACAGTATAACCATGTGTCCGGAGAATATGCTGGGTTAACAGCCGCACCGATGGCTCGTCCTCTACCAGGAGAATGACTTCGGTTCCCGGCTGGCCGTCGAGTGCGGGAGCAACGGGCGGAAGGCTAGTGCGCGGGGGAGTGACTTCCGGTAGGAACACCGTCATCGTGGTGCCCTGTCCCACCGCGCTCTCCACCGCAATTCTTCCTCCGCTCTGATGGACGATGCCATAGACCGTCGACAGGCCGAGGCCGGTTCCCTGTCCCACGGGTTTGGTCGTGAAGAACGGCTCAAAGATTTTGGGCTTGGCGGTGGAATCGATGCCGACGCCCGTGTCGTGCACGCGCAGGCGCACATAGGTGCGGGCGCTGCGTGAGCCATGTGCCGGTCCCCAGATCGGGTCCGGAAAGACTTGGTCTGTGTCGATGGTGAGGGTGCCTCCATGCGGCATCGCGTCACGGGCATTGACGGCGAGATTGAGAAGGATCTGTTCGAGTTGCACTGCGTCGACCTTGACCCAGCGCGGCGCGGCGTCGAGCTGCAGGACGATCGTGATGTGTTCACCGATCAGGCTTTTCAACAGTGCCAGAAGATCCCGGATGACTCGATGGAGATCGAGTGAGACGGGGTGAAGCATCTGCTTGCGGCTGAAGGTCAGCAGCTGATTGGTGAGCGCCGCACAGCGTTCGCCGGCGCGCTGAATTTCCTGCACGAATTGGCGGGCCGAGGAATTCTGACTCACCTCTTGAAGGAGCACGGCGCTGTAGCCAAGGATGACGGTCATGACATTATTGAAGTCGTGCGCCACCCCCCCGGCCAAACGTCCCACGGCTTCCATCTTCTGCGCTTGGCGTAACTGATCTTCCAATTCGCGGGCTTCCGTAATGTCTTCGGTGATGCCGCTCAAGCTGTCGACTTCTCCGCTCATGGTACGGTGGATGACCATGCGGTCGTGAATCCAGCGGACCTGTCCATCGGGACGCACAATCCGATACAACTGCTGAAGATCATGTCCCGTGGGATTGGCGATTTCCACATCATAGGCTTCGGTGACTGCTTGTCGATCATCCGGATGGATACAGTCCCGCCAGAGTTTTGGATTGTCGTAAAACTGCGCGGCCGGCATGCCCCAGATTCGCTCGAACGCCGGATTCACGTATGTGACCTGCGGCGGTTGAGCCTGGGCGAACCAGACACCCTGATTGAGATTGTCGGTGAGGTCGTTAAAACGTTGTTCGCTGGAGAGCAGGGCTCCTTCTGTTCGACGATGTTCCGTCACTTCGCCCTGAAGGCTGGCGTTGGCTTGCGCGAGATCGGCGGTGCGTTCGGCGATGCGTCGTTCGAGGTCGCTCTGCGCGGTGCGCAGCTGTTCTTCGACCAGGCGCCGATCGTGGATTTCTTTCGTGATTTCCTGATTCAGCCGTTCCACGGCTTCAGTGCGCATCGTCAGCGACTTGACCAGCGACAGGTTTTCCAACCGCAAGCTCATCGATGCGAGCATCACGCGGTTAAAGGTCCAGGCCGACCGAACCGTGGCGAGGAGAAAGAGCGTACCCATGATTCCCATGATGAGGTGGAACTCATGCCGGCTCAGAAAGAGATGGCCGAGGAGAGGAAGGGTTACCGGTAAGGCATAACTAATGAACAGGGGAAAGGAGACCGAGAGGACGGAGACCGCCCCGGCCGTCATGCCTCCCAGCACGAATATCTGCACCAACTCGTAAGGGAGCGGAATTTCAGGCGCGAAAAAATACACACTGCTTCCCCATCCGATGCCGGACAGGGCGGTAGTCAGGAACATCCAGCGTTGCCAGTCCTTGGCGCCCCAGGAGGAGGGGGTCGCTCGGCGATAGTTGAAGATCAGTATCGCCCGCAGGGCTGCGACGACCCATATGGCACCCACCCACACAAGCAACGACGGATGTGAAACAACCGGCCATTCCACCGCGGCGAGGATGGCGGCGTTGAGGGCGCTGGCGATCACGCCCGTAGGCATGTTGCGATACAGGAGTTGCACCTGTTCGGCTTGTAAAGCCGAGGGGAGATTGACCTGGCGGGGGCGATCCATGATCAGGTCTCGTTCGATTGTAAACCTATGATCTGCCAGGCTGACACTGCATGGTCAGGCATAGGAGCGCATCGTGACAGAAGGTGGTATCGCATGATCCTCGGAAAGCTCGGCCTAAAAGTTTACGCGTAGATTGAGGGAGCCCACATGCAAGGTGCTTCGATAGGTGCCGTTGACGGTCGGGTTCACATTGCCGGCTATGGTTCTTGCTTCATACAGGATGGCTTGGTAGGCCAGATCGATGCCGAAGCCCTTCGGACTGAGGGGCTTGTCTGACCCACCGCAGGGAATGATACCCAGAAATCGGCCCTTCTCCCGGCACATGAACCCCACTCCGGTGGAGATGGCATGTTGGTCGCTGTCGGGAATGGCGGGGTTGTAGGTTTGGTCCGGAATCGCTTTCTGAGCATGCCAGTAGCCGGCGCGTAAAGCGATGTCCCAATCCGGGAGTGGCTCGGGTTTGAGCCATTTGTATTCCGTCCCGATCATGACGGTGTAGCCGCTCATCCAGTTGGCGGGGTTAGCGATGGTGAGTCCGTTAGAGAGGGTCGTATCTAAATTGCGAACCGATTTCCAGCCGGTATAGTCGACGTCCAATTCCAATTTCCATTCACGATCTTTATGGCGGACCGGCCATACGGCGATGCCGCCGGTGAAGATCTGTGGGAGGACAAGGGTGGTGCGGGTATCCGCGACATGGGTGCCGCCGGCGAGCAACTGGCCGTCGAGATGCAGCGTTGCCTGGCTGCGATAAATAAGGCCGATGTTGACAAGAGGCAGCCCGTCTTCGTTTCGCAGCGGGGTATAGAGCAGGCTGACGTTGAAGCCCGCAGCGGTATCACGGCCGTTCAATTCCATGCCGGTCCCCGCCGGTATGCCAAGCCCGCCAGGCCAGCGAAATTGGCGTTCTACCTGCCCTTCGCCGAAGGCCCCTGAAAACGTATAGATATCCGCTCCCACACCAATGGCCAGATCAGGAAGTGGCCTGAAGGCGATGGAGGGGCGAATGTCGATGAGTTCCAATGCGGCTTTGGTGGTGGCGGTGGCGAATGGACCGCTGTCGGGCCAGCGAGTCAACGTTCCGAATGGATTAAATACGGCCAGGCCGACGGTGGTGCTGTCCGAGGAGCCGATCCCCAGATCTTTTAAGTTGGCGGTGAGATACAGGTTTGAGGGCGGTGGAAGCGCCACGCTGCCGCGAAGATCCCCGTTCGTCTGAGTGCCCGCCGCGTTCTGGAACGAGAAACCTCCGCCGATGAGCGTAGTGCCGGCCGAGAACTGGACTCCCCGGAGTTGAGTCATGCCTGCCGGATTATAGTATCCCGCTGAGGCGTCATCGGCTTGAGCCGTGAACGCGGACGCCTGACCGGTGGCCGACGCGCTGTGATCGTAGAGGCGAAAACTTCCGGCACTGACTGGCGATGGGACCATTGTCACCACACCAGCCATCAGCGCGCAACAGACTAAGAGCAGGTACGCGGACCCCACCCAGGGGTGAGACGAACGGTCTTTGACCACGCATGAATAGCGAGCGTGGGGCAGGCGTGAACGGTATGGATGACTGGAACCAAATGGACGTATTGAGGTCACCGGCGCAAGCCCCATTCAATTAGATCTAGGTACTAGAGCGTAGAGCCTCTTTGACATGGCGCCATCTAAGAGGATGGGCCGTTGTTTGTCAAGCTTGCCACATGACTCCGTCTATTCGGCTCGGTCTGCCGGATGTGATTTCATGCGAGAGATCGCGTATGCTTCCGGACATGGGGATGCGGGAGTGACGTTCGGCAGGTCTTGGGTCGTGCGAGGGTTCCTGATCGTGGTCGGCGTCGCCATGCTGGCCGTGGGGATGGCAATGAGCTATGGCTTGTACTTATCAGCCAGCCTGGCCTTGCCCGCGGGCGACGAACATCCTCCCCGCCTCATTTACGGCGCCCCGTTTCTCCTCAAGCCGGATCTGGACATCACCTCGTCGCATCTCCTCGAACGTCTTCATCAGCTGGGGTATCGCGCGGTCGACAGGGCAGTGGCCGAACCCGGTGATTATCGGGTGACGCCTGCCGAGATCGATATTTACCTGCATGAGTTTGCCGATTTTCATCTCAGACCCGTCCAGGCTCGGTTGATCCTGGAACAGGGGAGGGTGGCGAAGGTCCTGTCGATTCAGGGAGACGAGCTATTTCCCGCCTATTTGGAGCCCCAGCTGATCAGCGGACTGCGCGGCGCCTCGAGACAGGTTCGGGAATGGGTTGCCTACGACGACATGCCGGCCCAGTTCATTGATGTGTTGCTGGCGATCGAAGACCGGCGATTTTTCAGCCATCCCGGCCTCGATCTTGTAGCCGTCGCCCGAGCGGTGTGGACGAACGTGGCTCGCGGGACGGTCATTCAGGGCGGCAGCACAATCACGCAACAGTTGGCCAAGAATCTCTTCTATTCTCCGCAGCGCACATTCGGAAGAAAGCTCAAGGAGTCCATCGCGGCCTTGGTGTTGGAAGTGAAGTATTCCAAGAAAGCGATTCTCGAAAGTTATGTGAACGAGATTTACCTCGGCCAGGTTGGCTCCGTCTCGATCTACGGAGTGGGGGAGGCGGCCCATCGGTATTTCGGGAAGCGCATGAATGCGCTCAACCTGGAGGAAACCGCGGTGTTGGTGGGGATGATCAAGGGTCCGAATACCTATTCACCACTCAGGAATGCGGCTATGGCCAAGTCTCGACGAGATGTGGTGTTAGGGCGGCTGCACGGCCAGGGACATCTCAACGATGATGACTGGAAGCAAGCGGTGATGACACCAGTCCAGGTCTTACTGCCACAAGAGACGCTGGCCGACGCACCCTTTTTCGTCGATTATCTTTTGCGACAGATGGAAGAGACGACGGGCGCGCCGCTGCCGGACGGCGTCAGAGTGTATACGACGCTCGATCCGATCTTGCAGGGGTTAGCGACACGAGCCGTGCGAGAGGGACTCGCCAAACTGGAGACCACCTACCCTGCGCTGACGATCCACGGGGATACGGTGCAAGGCGCGCTGGTCGCGGTCGATCCGACGACCGGAGCCATTCTCGCGATGGTGGGCAGTCGCGATTATCGAGGCAGTCAGTTCAATCGGGCCGTGCAGTCAAAACGCCAGCCCGGCTCGTTGTTTAAGCCTCTGGTGTATCTCGCAGCGCTGGATGCTCACCGCGAGGTGCCCGGTGGGCAGACTGTCACGGCCGCGACGTTGATCGTGGATGAGCCGGTCACCTTCGAATCCGGCGCAGGAGTGTGGGCGCCGCAGAATTACGACCATCGATTTCATGGGACCGTTTCCCTTCGGACTGCGCTGGAACAATCACTGAACGTGCCGGCCGTGAAGCTGGCGAAGATGGTGGGAACAAAGCGTATCGTGCAGTTGGCACAAAGTTTGGGAATCCGTAGCCCATTGGCGGATAATCTGTCTCTCGCGTTAGGGACGTCCGGCGTCTCGCTGCTGGAAATCACTTCTGCGTTCGGAGCGTTGGCGTATGGGGGGGTCTTCGTCGCACCGACAGCGGCCCAGGCCCTGATGACGCCTGAAGGAGATCCCTTGTGGCGTCATACACCAGAGAGGCGTCAAGCGGTGTCTCCGCAAGCGACGCACGTCATGACGTCCTTGCTCACGGGGGTGGTCGAGCGCGGCACGGCGGCGAAAGCCAAGGCGATGGGCTTGCGCAGCGGGGTGGCAGGAAAAACCGGCACGACGGATGGTTATCGAGATGCCTGGTTCGTCGGTTACACCTCCGACGTGGTGGTCGGCGTGTGGGTGGGATTCGATGACGAAGAGGCGCTGCATTTGACGGGGGCGCAAGCTGCGCTGCCGCTGTGGGTGGGGTTCATGCGTCAGATCCTCCCGTCCGTCCCACATGTGCTGACGAGGCCATCGGGTGTGGTCACGCGCGAAATCGATCCCACGACGGCGCAATTGGCCACCTCCAAATGTCTGCAACGTGTACCGGAGCTGTTTATCGAGGGGACGGAACCCACGGTCTACTGTGAAGTACACGGCAGCGGATTCTGGGAGCGGTTGAAGCGCGGTTTTGATTTTTTCTAGAACCGATCGAAAAGCTGGTGTAGGCTCGATTCATGTCGGGATGGTTCTCCAGTTTATCGGCCGCGGTCGACCACAAGGAGTTCGTAATGATGAAGAAGTCCGATTTTGTGGAAAGCGATAATATTACATTGTTGGCCAAAGGCGTGCTGCTCCGGGGGGAGATGCGGGTTGAGGGAACGGTCCGCATCGATGGGCGCCTGGAGGGAGATCTTCACACTGCCGGCACCGTTGTGATCGGTGAGGACGGCGTCGTTCAAGGAACGATCCATGCCGGAACTATCATCAGCAGCGGGAAAATCAAGGCGACGGTGACCGCAACAGAACGACTGCAGTTACTGAAAACCGGCATCCTCGTCGGTGAAGTCCATGCCCCGGCATTTTCCATGGAGGATGGCGCGAAGTTCCAAGGCCTGTCGGACATGGGCGTCGCATCCTGGGGCGACGACGCGCAAAAACTTCCCGGCAATGTGCGGGATATTTCCGCTCAGCGCCCCAAGGCGCTCGTGGCGCTCGGCGAAAACGCCTGATCGTATCGACGGTCCAAGCCGGACACCATTGAGTCGGGTTTCTTCGTCGTTCCTCCCCACGTCCTTCGCTGTCAGTACATGTTCCGCCCGGCCTCTGCCGTGCGCTCTCCCTCCCCTCACCATCGCCCGCAATTCCCCCAACAATGGCTTCCGGCCTGTGCAGGGTGAGCGCGTGCAGATGCCGCTCAGCAGCTTGGTTAATCCAACGGTATTGTGATCGTCATTCCACCCATCACGTCGTTGCGCCTGAAGTCTCGTTTGGGACTGAGGGGGTGATCGTTATGACATTTGACACAGGCGTCTGAGATTGCGCGATCAGGATACACCGCCTGGAAAAATTGTTTTCGGCCGCTAGAGACAATCCCCGTAAAGGGACGGTCTGGCGTCTGCGCAAAACTCTCCAGTGCCCGGCGTTCCAGGTCGGTGGCGGGGGCATTGCGCTGGTATACCGGCCAGAGGCTGATGAGGCGGTATCGAATACCTCGCCCTGATTCAGCGACAAGCTTTCCCGAATGTTGGAGGAACTGGGCGGGAAGCGGCAAGGCATTTTCTTGTTCCCAATGTTCGGCGGCCGACACGATCGATTTGGCCTGCATCCGATTGACGACCTGATTGGTATAGATCGTGCGATCCGCGTCCAATACCGCATGCACGTAGTCTGCGACTTTTTCCGGAGGAATCCCAGTGGGCGGCTGGACATCCTTCGCCTGCAGCGAATAGGAGGAAGCGCAGGCCAGAATCAGGGCGCACCAGAGCGGTCGTGCTTGGATGATTGTTAGGATGGAACGCATGGCTCCTCCTTCCGTACACCGGTCTTGTCCGCCGGCAGCATGATCACACAGGTGGCGCCCTGTCCTTCCGGACTCTCAAGCCGAATCTCGCCGCCGAATTTCTTGATCAATCGTTGCGCCACCGTCAATCCGAGGCCGGATCCCTCGCCTTGCCCTTTGGTCGTAAAGAACGGGTCGAAGACTTTGCCCAAGTGTTGCTTGGGAATGCCCGGCCCATTGTCCCGGATTCTGATGGTGATCATCCCACCCTGCTCCTCCGTGCTCAGCCACAAATCGCCCCGCCCCCCCATGGCCTGAATGGCGTTGGTGAGAATGTTGATGAAGGCGAGACGGACCTGGTCGGGAAGGGCCGTCACAGGGGGAAGCGTCACATAGTGTTTCTGGACGTTCAGCCCCAGGCAATCGTGGGACGTCTGCACGAGGGCGAGCGCTTGCTCCAATTGAGCGGTGACATCTACCGGCATACGCTGGCTTTTGGATTCTCGAGCGGCGACTCCCGTGAAATCTCGAATAATGGCCGCCATTTTTCGTCCATGACCCACGATGTCCTGCGCATACCCCTTGGCCCGCGCTAAATCACCTTCTTCTTGAATGGCCTCCCCGAGACCGAGAATCCCGAACAGCGGATTGTTGAGTTCATGCCCGATCCCGGCGGTCAACACGTCGAGGCTGCCGGATTTCTCAGCTTGTATCAGCTGATCTTGCAAGCGGTTCTCATCGGTCGTATCGCGCAGCACGAGCCCGAATCGCTTTCCCGCACCACTGCGAGTTTGCAGCAGAAACCACTCATAGTGGTACAGATGAGAGTCGAGCGACAGCTCTTGCCGCCTCGAAGGTGAGGTTTGATTGAGCCTAGGGTTGAGCGGATCGCGGGCTTCTTTCAGTGAGTATTCTTGATCGGATGGAGGCGCCGTCGTTGGTGCGCCGCGCGCCACTGCGCGGAGGTTTTGTCGAAGGGCCTGGAGGTGCTCCTGATCGAGAGGCAGCAGATCGAAGAGCGAGCGTCCGGACCAGCCGTCCTCGCTTGTATTGAGGGCCTCCCGCGACGCCCGATTCATATATTGAATGTGGTCCTGTTGGTCGATCATGATGATCGGAGTCGGCACGGCGTCGAGGACCTGATCGGTCGATTTCTGCAGATACTGCACTTCCTGTGTTTTTTCTTCGACCTGCGTCGTGAGCCCGGCAAAGGCGGCTTCCAGTTGGGTGTGCATGCGGTTGAACTCCGCTGCGAGTTCCTCCAGTTCATCCCCGGTACGGATTTGGATCGGCTCGCGCAACTCTCCGCGTCCGATGAGTCGAGCGGCTTCCTGCAGGCGCCGGACCGGAGTGACGATGCGGCTGGCCGCGAAGTATCCCAAAGTGGCAAGCAGTCCGAGCGCAATAACGGCAAGAACGCCCATCCATAGCATGAGATGACGAATGGGGGCGAACAGCTCATCTGAGGATTGCCACACGAAAGTATGCCATGCACCGTTGTCCAGGGTGCCGTTCGTGGCGCGGCTGGTCTCCGGAAGCGGAGCGAATCCGATGATGGCGGTGCCCTGCCCTCCATGTCCGTCGCTGTCGGCCGTCACCCAGCCGGGCTGGCGGGTCGTGACCTGCGGAATCAGCGCCGGATCTGATAGACGAACCCCGGTGGGGAGAATGGGACAACTGAGAACGATCCCACGGCTGTCGATCAGCATCACGTGGCCGGTTTTGCCGAATCGAATGGGATGGGTGGCGGGTGAGAAAAATTCTTTGGCGTCGATCACACGATGGAGCACGCCGACCACCTCATAACGCAGACTGTCCATGATCGGAAGGGAGATGCTGACGACATAGGCATTAGCCTGATCATCGAAATGGAGGTCTTCAATGTAGATTTGACCCGCGCCTTTGTTGAAAGCGCCTTTCCACCAGGGGCTGTCGGCATGGACAAAGCTGGGTGTTGTCGTCAAAGCGGCAAAGAGATGTCCTTCCACATCTGTCACGAACAGCTTCTTTGTGGCGGCGCGGACGACTTGGGGCAGGAGGAGGTCGGATTCGCTCTGTGAACCGACATAAAATCCCCGCAATAGGAGCGCGGTGGGACTCTCATTGATGGCTTTCATAACGGTAGGATCTCGCGCCTCCCATCGCGCCTGTTGCTGAGCGAGCGAGATACGCGCAGAGTTCTTGTCTGCCGCCTGCAGCGCATCGCGTCGCCGCTCCAATTCCCGGACAATGTCCGGATGGACGGCAATGCGGGAGGTTCTGGCAACCTCCTCCGCCACGAGCAAATCCAACTTTCTGGCGGCTTCCGTGGCCAATGCCTGGAAACTCTCGCCGCTCACAACCTGGATTTCCTTTGAGCCCTGCAGAAACGCCATGCCGAGGCCAAGGAGAAGGGGCACCACGCCGACCAGCAGCATGGAGACGATGAGCTTACGTTTCAGTCCCCATCCGAGGGCCTTAGAGAGTGGGCGCGAGGTGGTCGTCATAGGGATGCGCCTGGCAGCGTCGGCTGACCCTGTGAAAATTCGATGCGGAAGGTCGTGCCGACGCCGACGTCGCTCTCGACGCAAATGTGACCTTCCATCTTCGAGATCACCGCCATCACATTGTACAATCCCAACCCGGTGCCTTTCCCCGGGGGCTTGGTTGTGTAGAGCGGTTCAAAGATCTTGGAGAACGCCTCCTTGGGAATCCCGCATCCCGTATCGCTGACCGAGGCGGTGATTCCTCCGTCCGGCCCGACGGCGGTCTGGAGCGTTAAGGTGCCGCGCTTCGTGATGGCTTGAACGGCATTCGTAATCAAATTGACGAAGACGTGGAGCAGTTCATCCGGGTTACCGGTCACCATGGCGTCCTCAGCGTAGTGTTTGATGACCGTAACATCCTGGAGGGTGACGGCATAACGCGCAATTTTCAGCGCTTCATCCATTTTCAGGTTGAGGTTGACGGCAACGGCTTCTCCCTCACCGTTCCGCCTCGCATAGCTGGTCAGGTCACGGCAGATGGCACTGGTGCGTTTGACGGCTTCCGTGATATCGCCGGCCTGCTCGTGGATGACCTCCAGGTCCTGTTCCTCCGTCAGGTTTTCCGCAAGCCCAAGGATCAGTTGTAGTGGATTATTGATGTCATGGGCGATGCCGGCGGCGAAGGAGCCCAGTCCCGCCATTTTGTCGGCTTGAAACAGTTCGGCTTCAAGTTTTGCCTGGTGTTGGACGAGGTTCCATAGCAATCGTGTGGTGGCTCCGCTGAGGACCTCGGAGCCTGGACGTTTCGTGGCATAAATGAGCGGTCCCATAATTGGATCGCCGGTCACGTCCATAATCAGGTTAACGCCGTGATTTTGGATGAGATCCTGTATCCGTTCGGCGACCGGCACGTGTAGCTCCCGCGCGCGCTTAAGCCCAGGAGCGGTCGGATCTTTATCTGCAATGCCCACGATTTCAATATCCGGGATTTGATGCAGCATCTCGAGGAGAGCAATACCGCCCTTCCCGGCGCCGACGATCGCGACTTTACTTGGAGCAGTGCTCATTGTGCTGGTCCATGGGTGAGATGAAAGACCGGCTTCAATCTGGCGATGTGACTGCATCCACGCTCGCCCGCGCGTTCCGGGGAGGTTTTTTGACCTCCCCGGACTCATGGTGGAACAGCGCCGACATCAGCCGCGGCTACAGGCGAGCCAGTTCGCGTTGTTCCATGGCCCTCGCCACGGCCGTGCGTAATTTCTCGCCTTCTACCGGTTTCACCAAGTAATCGACGACACCACTGCGCAAGAATGAGGTCGCCATGTCGGTGTCGGGGAAACCCGTCAATACAATGATCGGCACACGCGGCCATTCCTGTTGGAAATAGGCAATGGCTTCGACCCCATTAATCTTAGGCATGCGGATGTCGCATATGAGCACGTCCAGCAATAGCCGGTTTTCCCCCGTATTAATGGCCTCAATTGCCTTCTCACCATTCTCCGCTTCAATAACTTCGTAGCCGGCTTTCTGCAAGGTCATGCGGACGACTTTGCGGATGTCTGGTTCGTCATCGACGACGAGCACGCGGCCGTTGCAGGCAGACTCGCTCATGAAGAAACCAGATTTAAACTCTCCCATGATGCCCTCCTTGATGGTTATCTGGACGTTGGTTACATATCCACGCTTGTTCCCAGGTAACAGCAACAGATATGCCACCAAGAAGCCGCCTTAAAGCATAGTGATTTCATGGCATTGTGATTAACGCGCGTATGGGATACGGCGTATGGTGGCTGGTAACCACCAAGCCTGGTGAAATACACCACCGCGCAGTTCTCAAAGTGGGGCGGTGGAGAGGAGCGCGCGGCACGTTGGGAACAGGGAGAATCACTTGGTCCCTGCCAAACGATGAATCAATTGGCGCGCCTCCGCCTCAAGCATAACGCAGAAGAAGGTTGCATCGACGTACGTTGCTGACTCTCGAGGACGACCACAAGTCCGAGTAGGCGTGATGCGTATGATGGAATGAACGAAAAATACAGATAAACCGTAACAAGTATGTTGTCAGTCTATGAGCGGTGACGAAGACACCGGTTGAAGCATCGAACGGCCTGTGCAGTTGCCAGCCATTTTCCATCGCTGTGGGGTCGGCCATCACCACTTTGAGGGGATCAGAATTGCCTTCGGCTCCGCAAATGCGTTATGCTCCATCACGATGATTAGCGCTGAATCTGTGACTACATTCATTCGCCAGATGTTTCCTGACGCCGCAGTGACGGTCATCGACAAGACCGGCACACAGGACCATTTGATCGTAAGGGTGACCTCAGACGGGTTTCTTGATAAAAATCTGCTGGACCGACATCGAATGGTGTACCAGGCACTGGCAATTCCAATGAAAGACGGACGGATTCACGCCTTGGAGATTTCTGCCAAAACCAAGACTGAAGCACGGCAATAGGGAGAGATATATGGCTGATCAGATCGATGAAGAAATTCAGAAAGAAATCAAAGCGAATAAGATTTTGATCTATGGCAAAGGCACGAAGACGATGCCGATGTGTGGCTTCACCAGGGAAACCATGCAATTTTTCGATAAATACGGCTATCCGTATGAACTCGTCGACGTGTTGTCCCAGCCGGCCAAACGCGACGCGTTGACCAAATTGACGAACTGGCCCACTCTACCGAAGGTATTCATCGACGGACAGTTTTTTGGCGATACGGACATCCTGGATCCGATGGAAGCCAAAGGCGAAGTCGTACCTCTGCTGAAGAAAGCCTTCGGCGCCGAGTAGGACACGTCTACTCGCTGCGTTACTGCCATGACGTTCTGAGTAAGTTCTTGCGCGAGTTCCCCCTTGCCGATAGAATCTCCCATACTACGTATGGGAGAGGATACTCACGGGAAGATTCCGCTTTGTGTGGATCTTGATGGCACGCTCATCAAGACCGATCTTTTATGGGAATCCCTGTTGGCGCTTCTCAAGCAGCGCCCACTCTCTATCTTGCTGCTTCCATTCTGGTTGCTCAAAGGACGAGCCTATTTCAAGCACGAGATTGCACGCCGAGTGACCCTGGACGTCACGACACTTCCTTACCAACAAGATCTGTTAGCCTTTCTATTCAGTGAACGCGAGTCTGGGCGAGAATTGGCGCTCGCCACTGCCAGTCATGTGACCTTCGCGCAGGCGGTGGCGGCTCATCTCGGCTTGTTTGACGGACGTGTCTATGGCAGCGATGCCAGGGTCAATCTCAAGGGTGCGCGAAAGGTGTCCCTGTTGGTCGAACGGTACGGGGCCCGCCGATTTGCCTATGCGGGAAACTCGACGGCTGACTTGCCGGTGTGGGCTGAAGCACACGAAGCCATCGTTGTGAATGCGTCCTCCGGATTGGTGCGCCGCGCGCAAGCGCTGGCTCCAGTCAGTCGAGTTTTCAGTGCGCCGGTGAGTTGGCTGAGATTGCTGGCGAAGGCCTTGCGCGTGCATCAATGGGCCAAGAATGTGCTGGTATTCATTCCAGTCGTCGCCTCACATCAAATCGCCGACAAGACGCTTTTGATTCAGGCAGGGTTGGCCTTCTTGTCCTTCAGTTTTTCGGCTTCTTCCGTTTACATCCTGAATGATTGTCTTGACCTGGCTTCGGATCGCCGGCATCCGCGTAAAAAGAATCGTCCCTTTGCGTCCGGCGGCCTTTCGATTCCGTTCGGACTGCTGCTAGCTCTCAGTTGTTTGCTCGTCGGCGTTCTCCTGGCCGTCATGCTTCCACCGTTGTATCTGCTCGTGTTGGCCGGCTATCTGGTCCTGACGACCGGTTACTCGTTTTACTTGAAGCAGTTTGTCCTGGTGGATGTCATTGTATTGGCCCAGCTCTACACCGTGAGAATCTATGGTGGGGGCGCTGCCACAGGGGTGGTCCCATCCCATTGGCTGCTGACTTTTTCGTTGTTTTTGTTCCTCAGTCTCGCGCTCGTCAAGCGGTTCACCGAGCTCCGGCTCATGAGCCAAGCCGAAGGTACGGCTTGGCACGGACGAGGTTATTGGGTGTCCGATCTGGAGCATATCTCCAATATCGGTTCGGCGAGCGGTCTGCTGGCAGTGTTGGTGCTGGCGCTCTACATCAGCAGTAAGGAGGTGCTCCTGCTATATTCCCATTCAGAGGTGCTGTGGCTGGTCTGCCCTGTGATGTTGTATTGGATCACCCGAGTGTGGATGTTGGCGTATCGAAACCGGATGGATGACGATCCGGTCGTCTTCGCCGTTCGGGACCCCAAGAGTTATGTGATGGCAGCGATGATCGGCGCTATTCTGTTCCTCGCGAAATAAGGGAGCCTGGTTAGATTCCCCACCCGCCGCTGAGATGCAGGTTCGCGCCGTTGACGTAACGCGCATCATCGCTCAGCAAGAATCGCACGGCGGCCACGGTGTCCGCCACACTTCCGATATATCCCGCTGGAATTCGTTTGACCACTCCAGCCAGTTCCTCGGGTGGTGCGCTGCCAGAATCGATAAAGCCGGGGGAGATGGCATTGACCGTGATGCCATAAGGAGCCAGCAGTTTCGCCAGCGTGCGTGTCAGGATCAGCACCCCGGCCTTGGCGATGTAGTGGCCTGTCACATCCGGCTGGGCCACCATCTGGTCCGCATTGGCCATACCGAAGTTGATGATCCGTCCCTGCTTCCTCGCCTTCATCCCCGGCGCCACCGCTTGTCCCAGGTAAAAGATAGGATGCAGGTTTCCGTCGAACATCTCACGCCAGCCCGCCGTTGTTTCGTCGAATAGGTTCACGCGATGGTAGGGGCCTGCGCCATTGATCAGCGCATCGATGGCGCCCCATTCCCGCTCGACCTGCGCGGCCAATTGTGTGGCGGATTCGGGGTCAGACACGTCGCATTTTACGGCTAGAACCTGACCCCCGCGCGCGACAATCTCCTTGCTGGTCTCCTGAGCCGCTTCCGCGCTCGTGCGATAACAAATGGCGATCGACCACTGTTGTGAGGCCAGATCCAGCGCAATCGCGCGCCCGATCCCTTTTGCGCCACCAGTTATAAGGGCGACTTTGTTTGCCATATATTCCTCGCTGTTTGGATGCCTGAAAAGTCCGCCGGAATCTTCCTTCGTCATTGAGGCTTGAGCGCATCGGCACAGAGTCATTCAGGCCGACAGCGCTGGATCACCGCTCGCCGTCGTCCACAAACCCTGCATCCATCAGTCTGCCTGTCGTCGACTTGCTGGGACCGTACCGGACAGCTTTTTAGAAGAATCCGCAGACGCGCGCGAATTTATCGGTCACGCATGATAGTCGGCTGTTGAGGCCGTTAGGATGACTGCTCAGCGGCCGCTTAGATTTGGCGTGTTCGAAGGCGTTTCGCGAGCAATTCCAACGTGCCTGCCGTTCGCATTGAGAATACCCGTTCTTGCTTAGGCCGTGTTTTGTCCGCGGCGCTCTCGTCGATCAACGCCTCAAGGTTATCGATGGTGTCCACATCGCTCCAGGGCAGGAGGAGGGAGATCGTTAATCCTGCCGCAATGGCCTTTTGCTGCGTGAGGGCCATGACGCCATCTGTGGACCAGGGAATGTTTATGAACAGGTCGTGATGTGGACGGGTCAGCCCTATGAGATAGTACCCGCCGTCGATGGCTGGACCAATCACTACATCGTGATGAATGAGCGACTCCATGGCATCGCGATAGTGTGTGAGCGGCAGCGATGGCACATCGGTGCCCACGAGGCAGATCCGCTTGTAGCCCTGACGAAAAAGGTGATCGAACGCGTGATGCATCCGTATTCCGAGATCGTCGCCCTGCTGGTCGAGAAGCGTGACACCGTGGCGGGCTTCCATGATGCGAAAAAAGACATGGCTGCTTGATGGGGCGCAGGCGAGAAATCGATCAACTGGAAGTTTGAACTTGCCGACGGCGGCCTTGGTGCGCTCGAGTGTATCGAGTACGAAGCTGCCGTGGAGAGTCGCCGCCTCGTCTTCGGTCAGGGCGGGCGTCAGCCGTGACTTCACCTGCCCCGGGATCGGGGCCTTGGCGAAAATCACCAAGGCTGCAGGCATCTTTCCCTGTCGTTCGGGCGTCTTACTAGTCATTCATTCATCTCGCGGTGCGGTAAAACCGTTGCAATCGATGCGGACTCACCCCGATCCAGTACAGGAAGCGCAGGGTCCACATCAAGACAATTGTGCGGATTGGGCCGTTGTGTTCCCAGCGACGGAAGGCAGTGACGACGCATGTGGTGAGTGGAATAAGGTGTCCGGCTCGTTTGAGGCGCCGCGTGAAATCGATATCTTCCATGAGCGGAATATCCGCGAATCCGCCGAGACGCTCAAAGACCTCCCGGCGGACGAAGAGGGCCTGGTCGCCGGTGGCAATGCCGCTCCATTTGGATCGTAGGTTCATCATGCGCGCGACAAGTCGAGCCATTGCTCGGTCAGAATCGAAGCGAACGTTGAACCGCCCACCGACGGCAGTATCGTCCCGCAGTGCTTGGGAAATGGCCAGTGTGGCATCGACTGGGAGCAGGGTGTCGGCATGCAGGAACAGCAGCACATCTCCGCGGCAGCCATTGGCGCCGGCATTGAGCTGGCGGGCACGGCCTGGTGTCGACGACAACAGGCGAATGGAGTCGGGTGCGGAGGCATGGCCGACAGAGGGGACAGGGCGCGATTGCGTCGCGAATGATTCTACAAGAGCGCGGGTGGCATCGGAACTGCCGCCGTCCACGACGATGACATCGTCGAATCCGAGCGCGACAGTGTGGGAAAGAGTACGGCCGATAAGGAGCGCTTCATTCAAGACCGGGAGGATGACCGTGATAGTCATCGGCGGAGAAAGGCGACCGGCTTGTTCAGCGTCGCGCGCTCAGAGCATGGCACGATGCACCGTATGTCAAACCGTTCTTTTGGGTTCGCGAAACATGAAATACATGACCACGAAGATGGTAGACCAGAAGACCACCTGCTTGTGCCAGAACAGCACCTCGCCATAATGGAAAAATGCCAAGCTGATCAGGACGGAACCGGCCATCAAGGAATAGCGGACGGTCGGATTCTCAACGACCGCGTTAGCCCAGACGGCGATGCCGCTAAAGTAGATCAACAGCGGGACGACGTTGATTTCGAACCCGCCGCTGATCGAAAGAAACACATCGAGGAATCCGATGAACATCAGGGCCGTGCCGATCATCATCCCAATGACATGGGCCTGGCGGTCGGCGTTGCTCTCATCGTCAGGGCGGTGTGCAGTTGTGAGCCGACGAGTCGAAGGTTCCGGGAGGTCGCTGGGTGCCATAATTAGGCCTTAAAATGTTTGCTGAGGGTGAGGGCTTGCCGCTGGTATGACGAGCCGAGCGTGGTGCCGTACATCCGTGCCGGTACCGCTAACATCTGATCATACACTACTTTGAAGAAGGTTTGTCCGTCATGAATGAGGAACGGCACATCATGCGGACGGACCTCCAATACGACCTGTGTGCCTCGCATTCGCCCATCCCCATAGCCGAAACCCGGGTCGAAGAATCCCGCATAGTGAGTGCGTAGCTCACCACAGGCGGCCTCGTAGGCGACCATTTCGGCGGCATAACCGGGCGGTACTCGAATGCGTTCTTTGGACGCCAAGATATAAAACTCTTCCGGCTCCAGCAGCAAACTGTCCTGCCGGTGCCGCTTCAGGGGCTCCCAGAAATCCAATGCGGCATAGTGCCCGATTTTCGACAGGTCGATCACATGACTATTTTTCTTCGCCCGAAAACCGATCACCTGGTCCTCGCGTTCGCTGCCGGTCAGATCGATCCGCAAAAAAAGCCCTCGTTCGGTTCGGAACTCATTGGATCGGAGCGGTTTCGGAGTCGGTGAATTGTGGAACAGCAGCGGCTCTGCGGCATGAATCTTCTGCAGGGCGGCATCCGATACGGTGGCGTCCTTGCGTATGAAGCGAATTTGGTTCAGCGAATCACCAGTTCGCACTTTGATGGCAAAAGAGCGTGGCACGACCTCGAGGTAGAGCGGCCCTCGGTACCCGGCGCGAATTTCATCGAAGCCGGCGTTCAAATCGGTGACGACCCGGGTGAACACGTCCAGCCGTCCAGTCGTACTTTTGGGGTTGGCACGGGCGCGGACAGTCGTAGGCAACCGCAGATGTTCCAGGAGAGGCACCAGATACACATGACCCTTTTCTAAAATAGCGCCCTGCGTGAGATCCATCTCGTACATCACGAGGTCGGACTGATAAAAGTCGAGGACATTGAGGCGATTGCTGATCGGGGACAACTCGGGGAGGAAGCTGCTGATCAGCCGGTAGGCTTTCTTGCCGAGCCGCAAATCAAGACTGGCCGGTTGAATTTGCCGATCTTCAATCGGACGATCCGATGTAATGACACCCCGAGTGATGAGGTCGGCGATCTGCTGATAGGGCAAAATGCCCTTGGACGAACCGGCAGGTTTCACAGGGGTTCTCCCCCTCCCTCGCAGCCGTTACTGGTTGCGGCCCATGAGGGGTGAGCGCCGACCATAGGCAATTCGCGTCCCTGAGCTGATGCAGGCTGCGGGTAGTGGTACGTTTTGTTTTCGTAATTTCTCAACACCGCGCCGTCTTCATCAAGATGGACGAGATATTCCGCGGGAAGCAGCGGGATTTTGCCGCCGCCGCCAGGGGCATCGATCACAAAATGTGGTACTCCCATCCCGCTGGTGTGGCCTTGGAGTGACTTGATAATGTCCAGCCCTGTTTCCACCGAGGTCCGGAAATGGTTGGTCCCCTTGGTCAGGTCCGCTTGGTAGAGATAGTATGGCTTCACGCGCGCAAGCAACAGTTGATGCATCAGACGTTTCATGATCTCCGGGTCATCGTTGACACCCTTGAGTAGCACGGTCTGTGCGCCGAGCGGCACCCCGGCGTCGGCTAACATCCCGCAGGCGCGTTTGACCGCCGGTGTCAATTCGTCCGGGTGGTTGAAATGAAGGTTCATATAGAGCGGGTGATATTTTTTCACCAGCTCGCAGAGTTTCGGCGTAATGCGCTCGGGGAGGCTGCCCGGCACGCGCGTGCCGATGCGAATCAATTCCAAGTGAGGGATGGTCCGCAGCGACTTGAGTACTCGTTCCAATAGGTTGTCGGGCAACAAAAGCGGATCTCCCCCCGAGAGGATGACGTCCCGCACTTCGTGATGCTCGCGCAGATAGGCGATCGCTCTGTCCAGCTCGCCTTTTTTGAGAAATCCTGGCTTGCCCACCAGTCGCTTGCGTGTACAAAACCGGCAATAAATCGGGCACTGATTTGTGACCATCAAGAGGACACGATCCGGGTACCGATGAACGAGATGGGGCACGGGACTCATCAGGTCCTCTTCGAGCGGATCATCCTCCGCGTCCGCGTCCGCCATCTCTGCGCGATCGGGGACGACTTGTTTCCAGATCGCATCGCCCTTTTCTTTAATCGTGGCCAACACCGTTGGAGTGATCCGCATGGGATACTCCCCCACGATGTCTTCAACTTCTTTGGGATCGACACCAAGCCGATCGGCCAGGTCTTTCGGCTTGACTACGCTTTGAGCCAGGATGCGTCTCCATTCCTCCACGTGTCTATCCTTTCGCTTGTACCCATCTGACAGGGTTATACATACCCTCGCCAGCTTTGTTCAGACGCTCAGCCTGCTGATCAACGGCAGCGTCGCCTCTTCGCTCGCACGGAATGTTCCGTCGCCGTTCTGCCCGTCGTCTCCGCTTCACGTGGTGGTTGGTTCGAAACCCTCTTGCTTCCGACAGGGGGCTTGCTGAGCGTTGATGTGTGTGGCTTGCGTGGCGTGCCTTTCGTTCCGCGGTTTCCGGTGCGAGATGTTCGGCTCTGGACCAAGGTCTCACTGGTCGGCCTTGTCATAGCGCTGGTCGAGGTGGGCAAGAATCTCGTGGGTTTCCGTCAGGATGGTATCGCCATCTTTCAGGACCGGTACATAGTACTGCCCCGACACTTCATAGACCTGGGCACGCATCGGGCGAAAGTCCGGTACCACGATGTCGTCATAGGGGATGTTCAGTTCGCTGAGACGATCCCGAACTACCGCGCAGTCTGGACACCATTGGACATGATAGAGCGTCAGTGCCATGAATACCTAAACGAAATTGGTTGAATGGTCATGCGTGCCGGTGCGGGTGATGTTCCTGCGGTCATCAGAGCACCCTCGGAGGAACAGTCGGCTCCATCGCGCAGGGCGCCATGATGGCGTCGACCATGCCGTGAATAACTTTTTTGTCGGGAGGACAGAGGGTGGCGAGGATTCCTCCGAGTTCTGCCTTGTCGCCGACGACAAAATAATAAGGAGACAAACGAGCACGTCCAGACATCGGCACCACCCTATCGGTTCGCTCGTCGAGATAGGCGGACTCGAAGAGACGCCCTTTGTGAAACTCCTGCAAAATATAGGGGGTGGTCGAAAAGGCTTGGAGCGCCTGCTCCAGCGCCGTAGCCCACTCGACCTGCGGCAGATCATGGCCGATCGACACCCCTCGGCTACCCCAAGCCAGTTCAGAGAATCCCGACGGCTTGAGCACGAGTTGGCGCTCTTTTTGGCTGGATTGTGCCAGACGGCGAAAATCGGATAGGGCCCGGCCGCCCACCGTCAGCCCCGGGATGATAGCTGTAGGGGGCACGGGTCGTGGGTCAAGAATCCAGGTCCGTGGCAACAGCCGTTCCAAATGTTCACGGGTCGCGATGGTCAGAGTCTGCTGCCAGAAGGGCGTAAGTTCCGGATGATGAAACAAGGCGAAGGCCAGCTTCTCTTCAAGTGCGGGCTTATAGGGCGGCGTAACGGTGACATGGCCTTTTTTGGCCGCATACATCATCAGCTCGGCCTTTGGAATGTTTTTCAAATCGAACAGTTCAAAGAATCGATAGAGCAAGCCGATGCGCCGCGGTCCGTCTGGTTCGTGAAGATAGAGGCCTTCTTCTGAAAAATGGATCGCTCGCGGTTCGACGCAAAAGGCCTGATAGCCGATCTCTCGCAACCGTTGAGCCATCCATTCCATTTCCGACCGGTATTCCTTAGCCTCGTCCGAGACGACGATCGCGAGGCAGCCTGCTTGGTCGCCCTGCTGAGCCCGCACCATGGAGGCGAACCCCTGCAGCATGCCGTCACGGCCGGCAATCAGGGGAGAGCGCTCGGGTTGGGTGTGAGGTAGGGGATTGTCTCTGGCGATCTGGTTGTCATAGGCTCGGGTCAAGCACCCCGTCAGGCCGATTCCGCCCGGAACCGAATCAAGCTCCGTGATGACCATGCCGTCGGCGGTAGGAATGACATCCGGTCGAATGATGCCGGGAATGAGATTTCGGAAGCGATTCATTCGGCTATACGTGACGAGCGACTCCGGCTTGCCTTGGTCGAGATAGGCGGAGACCCATGCGGGTTGAACTCCGCGTATGCTCTCTTGATAGAGGCGGTTCAAGGCTCGATAGAAAGCCAGGAGATCTTGTCCCAACTGTTGAAAGAACGCCACATCGGAAGGGGCAAGCCACAGGGGTGTTGGAGCCACACGAAAGCGAGGCGGTAGAACCGAGGAACTGCTCGGCCCAGTTGCACTTCCAGTCTCGGTGTAGCCGTAGACCCCGGCAAGAACTAGGTCATCACGGATTGCGAGACAACGTCGGCGGGCTTCGTCTGAGTTCAACGGTTCATGTAGATGTTGTGCCAGTGCCAATGCAATATCCTCGATGCTCGCAACGCAATCGCCTGCATCGCACGCGCGGATTGGATTCGAGGTGGAACAAATCGTACCATGGGCTCTTGCGCTGGTACAAGTCAGCGCGCCGGCAGAGCTGGGTCAGGCTGCTCACGATCGACAGTAGCTCGGACGACCGAAGGAACCGCTTCGAACAGTAGGAGCTAATACGGGTTAGTGCTACAATGCGGCCACGTCTCATGACGAGACGAGCATAGTCGCTCCGGTCTCCCTGACGAGTTGCTCGCGCCCATGACTGGCTCTCCTTTACAAATCGTTCCCAGTGCGACCTGTCTGCACTGCGAGGTTTGTTGTCGGTTCCCTGAGCGGGACAGTTTTTTGCGGCCGTTCTTCACGGCGGAGGAAATTGAGTCTGCGATTAAAGCGGGTATTTCATCTGTCCACTTTCCGAATCCCGCCGGGACACAAGTGGATCTTGTGCCCAATCCGGTGGATGAAGGTTACATCTGCCCCGCGTTCGACCCCGCCACCTCCCATTGTCGAATCTATAACGTGCGTCCCTTGGACTGTCGACTGTATCCGTTTGCATTGATGTGGGATGACATGCACAAGCAGGTCTTGCTCGGGTGGGATACGAAGTGCCCCTACATGCGCGACCTGTCCTCGTCGATCATCAATCAAGCGGCGTATGAGGTGGCGCAGTGGATAGAGCAGGACACAACGGTTGCGACCCTCGCCCGCTATCCACGGCTGATTGGAAAATTTCAGGACGATGTAATCGTGGTACGTCCTCTCAAACGAGTGACGGAGCAGGTGCGGCAGGGCGGCGTCGCGGTAGCTCTGCAGCCCCTGACCATCCAGGACCGAAGCCGTTTTGAAACGGCACTGGCGCTCAGTGTCGACTATCATGCCATGCCCTTGGCTGCGGCATCATTTGCCTACCATTACATCTGGCGGCAGGTCTTGAATTATTCATGGGCCGTCTTGGGCGACGGCCTCTGTCTGTTTGCCGAAAGTTCTGATGGCGTCTTCATGGCCTTGCCTCCTCTCGGCATCGGCCCGCTTGCGCCGCGGCTCGATGCCGCCTTTCGATACATGCGCGAACGGAATGGTGACTCGTCAGTGACGCGAGTAGAAAATGTGTCGGAGGCCTGCGCTAACGAGGTCCGGATGTTGGGGTATAGGGTGATCGCCAAAGATCCCGACTACCTCTATGCCGCAGATGATATGGCTGATCTTACGGGTGAACCTTACAAATCTCACCGCGCAGCCTGCAATCGATTCGTGCGAGAGCGGGGTGGAGTATTGGAACCCTACGACCCACGCGATCGAACCGACTGCCTGAGTCTGTTTCACGAATGGAGTGTGCAGAAAGAGGCAGCGGGTCTCGATGCCTGGGGGGGTGCGCTATTGCAAGATGCGGCCGGCGCGCACGAGACGGCTCTGAGCTCGGCATTGGAGCTGGGCCTCACGGGTGCCGTGGTTCGAGTCGATGGCCGCATTCGGGCCTATACGATAGGGCTGTGGTTGAACCCGATCGTGTTTTGCATCTTGCTGGAAGTGGCCGACCGAAATATTTTAGGCCTCGCGCCGTTTATTTTTCGCGAATTCTGTCGCCAAGCCCGGGCTAACGGGGCATGTTGGATCAATACGATGGATGATTCAGGGTTGCCCGGCCTCGCGCGATCAAAACACTGGTATCATCCTGCGCGGTTATTGCCGAATTATATCGTGATGGAGTCCTGACTATGTCCGTTTCGTCCGCTGCTTCATCCCGACGTTCCTACCCCTGGTTGCCCGTGCTGATCGTCGGCATGACGATCGTGGCCTTTGTCCTCGGTGTCGTGATGCTGCGGTCGATCGAAGTGCGAATGGTCGAAGCGACGGGAGAAAACCTCACGCTCGCAGCGGCAGAAATCGCGGACAAGCTTGATCGATTGATGTTCGAGCGGCATGGCGACGTGCGCATGATTGCGCGCGCATTTTCGGGGCGCCCCACCGACAGGAAGTATCTGAATGAGTATTTACAATCGATGAAGGACAACTATGCGCCGGTCTATCGTTGGCTGGGTGTGGCGGATGCCCAGGGCCAGATGATCGCAGCCACGGATCCGAGCATCATCGGCCAGGACTCTGCCAGAAGTGGGTGGTTTGGAGGGGTGAGGCAGACGGGAACCGTGAGGGTCGATGAGGTCGAAGCCCATGAATCCAACCGCAAGATCGAGTCGGTCGCCTTTACGGCTCCCATCGCGGGTCCGAAAGGCGAGTTTCTCGGTGCCGTCACGACTCGCGTGGGTTTGCCCATGCTCGAAGACGTGCTTCTGGAAACGGTGCGCGAGATTCAGCGTACGGAGGGAGCCGTCGGGTCTTTCGAGTATCAGTTTTTGACCAAGGAGGGCGTGATTTTTGTCGATTCGTCCGCTCCGAATACGGGTCAGATCAATTTGAAGCAGGCCGGCCTGCCGTCGGCGGTGCGCAGCGAGTCGGGCAAGGCCGGGTATATCGAGGAAGAGCACGCGCGACGCCACGTCCCTGTCGTGACAGGGTATGCTCAAACTCACGGGTACGGCGAATATTCCGGCTTGCAGTGGACCATTCTCTTGCGGATGGATCGTGACGTGATCTTGCTGCCGATCCGGGCGATGATGTGGAAGTTAGGGATTGCCGGCGTGGTTGTCTGGCTTCCCATGATGGGATTGCTGCTGTGGGCGACGGGACGATTACGCGATCAGCATCGACAGGCTCAGCAAGAGAGCGAGTGGGCACGGGCGGCAGAGGCCGCCCTGCTGCAGAGCCAGGAGCGCAACCGCGTCATCGTCGATACGGCATTGGACGCCGTGATTTCTATGGATGCCGCCGGGATCATCACGGATTGGAATGCGCAGGCGGTTAATATTTTCGGATGGCAGCGGGAAGAAGCGCTTGGTCGACGCGTCTCGGAGACGGTGATTCCACCTCGCGCTCGTGAGGCACATGAGCGTGGGCTGCAGCATTTCTTGGACACCGGCGAAGGGGCCATTCTCAACCGGCGGATCGAGATGCTGGGCGGTCATCGAGACGGCCACGAATTTCCCGTCGAAATCACCATTTCTCCGGCCAGACTCGGCGACGCCTATATTTTCAGCGCCTTCATTCGGGATATCACCGCACGGAAACGTACGGAGCGGCAGTTATCCTCGCAGTATGCCGTGACGCGCGTATTAGCGGAGTCGCGCACGTTGGAAGAAGCCGGGCCGAAGATCCTTCAGGCCATCTGTGAAAGTTTAGAATGGGAGTTGGGAGTGTTTTGGCGGCTTGACCGGCAGGGCAGCGTCCTGCGTTGCCTGGATGTGTGGCAATCACCGGGCCTCAATGCCGAAGAGTTTGTCCTCTCCACTTGGCAGCATATGTTTTCGATCGGCAAGGGCCTCCCCGGACGGATTTGGCAAGCCGGCCAACCGACCTGGATTATCGACGTGGTGCAGGAGGCAAACTTTCCGCGTGGCGGCGCCGCTGCGAAGGTGGGATTGCACGGGGCGTTCGGGTTCCCCATTCGAGTCGGCACCGAAGTCGAAGGCGTGATTGAATTGTTCCGGCGTGAGATCAAAGAACCGGATGAGCAGTTGCTCAAAATGGTTGCCGATGTCGGACTCAAGATTGGACAATTCGGCGAGCGCGCGCGCGCGGAGGATGCCCTTCGGCGAACTGAAGCGCAGCTGCAGCAGTCGCAGAAGATGGAAGCCGTCGGACGATTGGCCGGTGGGGTGGCCCACGATTTCAATAACATGTTGACCGTCATTCGTGGCTACAGCGAACTCGTATTGAGCCGTTTGAGTCCGACCGATGGCTTTCGGAAGGAACTGGAAGAGGTCAAGAAGGCGGCGGATCGCGCGTCCGGCCTCACGGGGCAATTGCTGGCCTTTAGCCGCCGGCAGTTCATCGCGCCTAAGGTGCTGGATCTGAATGCCGTCATCCAGAATATGGTGGGTATGCTTCGGCGTCTGCTCGGGGAAGATATTATCGAGCTGTGTACGGTCTTGGACCCGAATTTGGGACAGTTGAAGGCTGATCCTGGCCAGATCGAGCAAGTGATTATGAATCTGGCTGTGAACTCCCGTGATGCCATGCCGAGCGGCGGTCGGCTGACAGTGGAGACCAGCAACGTGCAATTTGGGCAACGGCGAAACCGCGCGCCGATGGGGGCCGAACCTGGGGCATACATTGCGCTGATTGTGCGTGATACAGGTCACGGCATGGATGAAGACACGCAGTCGCACGTCTTTGAGCCGTTTTTTACCACCAAGGAAAAAGGCAAGGGCACGGGGCTTGGGCTTTCAACGGTCTATGGGATCGTCAAGCAAAGCGGCGGATGTATTGAAGTCGAGAGTAAACCAGGACGCGGCGCCACGTTCAAAATTTTCTTCCCACGAGTGGAGGGACTGAGCCAAAGCGCTGAAGCCCCCACCGTCGGCGCCGAGTCGGTCAAAGGCCGTGAGACCGTCTTGTTGGTGGAAGATGAGCCGGGCGTTCGCCGACTGGTGCATGAAACGCTCAGATTGCATGGGTATACGGTGCTGGAAGCGCGGCATGGAATTGAAGCGTTGCTCACCGGCGCTAAACACGCCGGCCCTATCCACTTGCTGCTCACCGATGTCGTGATGCCGCAGATGAGCGGCCCTGAAGTGGCCGAAAAGTTGGCCACGGTCCGGCCGGACGTGAAGGTGCTGTATATGTCCGGCTATCCGGATCATCCCGCCTTTTCCAAAGGCGGGATCGACACGGAGCACTCGTTCCTGCAGAAGCCTTTCACGCCCAGTACCCTCGCTCAAAAAGTTCGAGAAGTGCTCGATGGGTCGACCGTGGCGTAATGGATGAGTCGGCGGACAGTCGGGGCACTCCCGCCGCCGGAGAGCGGCTTGAACTTCCCGCTTATTTCCGTTTATCGTGGCGACCGTGCAGGACATGGCATGCAACGCAGGAGTATTGGCATGAACGAGGCGCAAGGGGCGTCGGCTTTGAAAGGGCAGGAACTCGACATCGATCGCTATCGCATCGCGCGTGAGCCATTTTACGCCGAGGTCCGCGGCGAGGTGGGACTGTTCACGATAGCGGCGCAAAGCCGTATGCCGGTGATGCTTAAAGGGCCGACGGGCTGCGGCAAAACGCGGTTCGTGCAGCACATGGCCCATCGCTTGGGCCGTCCGCTCATCACGGTCGCGTGCCATGAGGATCTCACGGCATCGGATCTCGTGGGGCGTTATTTGCTGAAGGGACAAGAGACACTGTGGATGGACGGGCCCCTCACGCTTGGGGTCAAACATGGAGCCATCGTCTATTTGGACGAGATCGTGGAAGCGCGAAAGGACACCACGGTTATCATTCACCCGCTGAGCGATGACCGGCGGCTTTTGCCGATTGAAAAAAAAGGCCAGGTGATTGAAGCCGTCGACGATTTCATGCTGGTCATTTCATACAACCCTGGCTACCAAAGCATTCTCAAGGATCTCAAGCAGAGCACGAAGCAACGGTTTATGGCGATCGAGTTCGACTATCCGGTCCCGGCTATCGAGAGCCGGGTGGTGGCCCATGAAGCCGGGGTGAGCGCGGAGCTCGCGCAGCGGCTTGTGAAGGTTGCGGAGAAAGTCAGGAACCTTAAGAACCACGGCCTGGAAGAAGGCGTGAGCACCAGATTGTTGATCTATGCGGCCACATTGATCAAACAGGGGGTGCCCGCCGATCGAGCTTGTGAAGTCGCCATCGCCCGTCCCATTACTGACGACCCGGATATGCTGCGCAGTATCATCGAAGTAGTCAAAGCGATCTTCTAGCACCCCTCCGGTTCATGACAGGCTCCAAATCTATGCTGAGCGCCAGGTGGCGATAGAGAGGCAAATCATTCGCGCCATGCTTGGGGGAGTCGCGATTTCGGTCCATGTTCAACCTCGTGCCTCTCGCACCGAAGCCGCCGGCATCCATGGTGATGCTCTGAAAATCCGCGTGGCTGCGCCGCCGGCCGACGGGGCGGCGAATGATGAATTGTGCCGCTTCATCGCCCGCCAGTGCGACGTCTCGCTCAGCGCGGTAGAGATTCTCAGTGGGGCAGGTGCGCGGCAAAAACGCGTGTTGGTGAAGGGGCGGTCTGTCGAGCAGGTGCGTGAGCGATTTCAACTCGAAGCCGACGGCCCTCGATGAGGAGGTCATCTTTGAATAACGCACCGCGGGCAGAAGAAAACGCGCCAGGTGGCCGCATGACCATCGGCGCGGGGGGAGAATGTGACGTTTCAGCATCTCCTCTACTTGAGGCCCGGCCAAAGGGCGCAGAGATAAAGTCCTCTTCAGCGTACCTTATCATGGTCCTTCTTGCAGCGAGCAGTCTTATGGCTTGCGCAGGACCCGAACCAGTTTTTAGATCTAATCTCCAACTGCAACTGTATGGCAAGGATACGGCTGAGCGCGAAGCGGCGGTGTGTGGGCTGAAAGCCGAGCGTGCCGGCTTACACCATGGCACCAATCGAAGCGGGAATGCGGGCGCGGGCATTGCGCTGGGGGTGATCGGTGGGGCGGCGGTGGGGGCATCCACAGGATTGATCGGTGGCCCGACTGGGGTGGCCATCGGGGCGGCGGCGGGAGGAGCCGTGGGTGCGGTGCTAGGTCTTCTTGCAGGCACCTATAAGCCACTGGAGCCGCAGCAGGAGTATGCGGCCTTCGTGGAACGTTGCCTGAAGGAGAAGGGGTACGAAACCGCCGGCTGGCAATGACGAAGCCTGTGCGTGACTCAGGGGCGCGGGCTGAACTGCTTAAAACGTAAAACAGCCTGAGTAGTTGGCCAGCAGACATTGAACGCGGATCGAGATGCGTTCCAACCGGTCCAATTGTTGCGGTGTCGGCACAGAGCCGTCGACCGCCCGCAGCCATTCGGCGTCCTTCCTCAGTTTATAGAGCGACCATCTTGAAGTGCCTGGGATCAGCGTATCCTCGCGCGACGCCTGGTCGATAATTCTTCGAAACGAAGCCACTTCATCCGCAAACTCCACCCGCTGTGCGTTGAAGGTGTAGGGTGTCTCGTCCTGATCGATGAGGGTAATGAGGCGGCTGAGCCATTCGACCGTGGCGGCCATGCGTTCGTAGTGCAAGGTGCTGGTGACATCCCCTGCGGTGTGGTAGCGGGGTGTGCGCCCGGCAGAGAGAAAGAGAAACGGCAGCCCATGATTGCGAAAAACGTCATAGTCACTGAAGGCTTTATGGCCGCGATCAGGAATTTCTTCGACGAGGTGAATGCCGACAGGGATGACCCTGAGGGATGACGCGACAGTGTCTTTGAGGCGTTGATACAGCTCGGGGCTTTTCTCCGCGCCGGTGGCAAAAATCGCATCCTTCAGCGGTGTCCACTGGACGCCGCCCATGAGGTCCATGATGATCGCCGCCTGAATATTGTCCGCGCGGCCGATTTCAACCGGGAGGTGATGAAAGAAAAACTGCGACCCCATTTCAGCCGTCCCGAAGTAAGGGGATTCTTCGCTGTTGAAAGCGACAAAGATGATTCCATGGTGCGACGGGTCCTCCACGTGCCGCGCGGTTTCGAGAAGGATGGCGAGGGAGGATGCGTTGTCGTCCGCTCCGAGAAAGGGGTAGCCAAGATGGTCATAATGCGCGCCGATCACCAGCCATCGCGCCGAGCCAGTGTCGGCAGTCGGCGGGATGAAGCCGATGAGGTTGTCGCCGATCTGGGGTGCGATCGGTTGTCGATAGCCGCCAAGAGATGGCAGTGGCTGGAGTCCGACCGCTCGAAATTGGTCTTCAAGGTACTGGGCAGCTTGGCGGTTGCCCGGCGAGCCAGGCTGACGGCCGGTTTGCTCGGCGCCTGCCAGGAATGCCACATGACTGTGCAGTCGCTGGGCGGAGACCGAGTCGACGGGTAAGTTCCGCGGATCGATGGGCTCCATCGTGTGAAGGCAGCCGGTCGCGTTGAGGCAGACCAGAAGGGAAAGGGTTAAGAGAAACACCGCGAACCGGCTGGTTTGATGAGGCCGTGCAGGGGCATTCACGGTTGTGAGTCAGGATCCGGGGCTCTGGGAGGCGTCGATTCTAATGGCGCCATCGGGAGCGCCTTGTGGCGGAGCGCCCGGCCTTTTTCAGGCGTCGGATCCGTGATGAGGCCGTAACATTGACGACCTTCATGATCTTCAGGCAGGTACTCGGTGATCGGCATGCCGTCCTCCCGGACGAAGAGCAAGCAATGGCAATATTTATAGATCTGCATCTCATCGCAGGCGCACATCCAACGTCGCAACTTCGCTTCGGCTTGCTTATCCGGATAAAAGTTGCACGGGCAGAGGGGTTTACCCAGTTCGTCCACGTGAGCGGCAAGGCCTAGCACGACCGCATTGGTGACGGCCTCATTCGGGTGCATGGCCGTGCCGCTTTTCTCGGCGAAGCCTTTTACATACTTCCACATTTTGTCGAGGCTGTGTTTGCTCGGCTCACCCATTCCGTCCCCCGCATTCCAACTGCACAGTAATGAATCGCATCTGCGAAAACTCGCTGCTCGCGAGGTCACAGTTTACAAGCGAAATTGTGTCCTTTACAATCCACAACTTCCGCTGAAAGGGACTGTTACTGTATGGCTTCGGAGCGTGCTCAGCAACAACTGTGCGATCAGTTGGTCGCCCAGCTCGGCCAGAATTCGGCCAAGGCTGTGGTCAACGCCATTATGCGGCAGGAGACCAGGCACGATGCTGTGGACGGTGTGCTGGTGTTGCTGGAAGAACTGACGGAGCAGGCTCCCAAAGCCGCCAAGAGTGCCGTTGACGCGCTGGCGGAGATGCAACGTCGTGAGGTGCTGGCGGATGTTCTTCCATGGCTCGATCTCGGAGTGGCCATCGCGGGGGATTCCGGCGCGTTAGCACTCAGGTTTTTTAAGGAGAGCCCGCTGTTGCTCAGTCTCTTGGATCCCTTGAAACGGAAGGTGGTGCTGGACACCGGGCTGGAATTGGCTGATCGAAACGCCAATGTGGCGGTGGAATTCATTCGGATTGCACCGGAGGCCGTGGCAGTCCTACCCTCGGCTGACTGGTCCACGTGGATGGAGTTGGCCTGTGAGCTGGCGGACACCGATTTTGCCCTGGCGGTTGAATATATCAGACAGATTCCCTCGATTGCGCCCGTGCTGCCTCTCAATGCCGTTCGTTCTTGGGTGCAGTTCGGCACGAAATTGATTGTCGAGAACAGTCTCGGTAAGCCGGATTACCTGGGCGCGTTAGAGTTCTTTCGCACGAGCCCGGCCATTTTGGAGGATATATCCGCGGAAGGTCAACGTATCCAGGTGATTCGCTTAGGCGCGCAGATGGCAGCCCGATCGCCGGACAGCGGTATTGCGGTTCTGTCAGAGGCCCCCGCGATCTTACGGCGGCTTCCAAGTGAGGAGTGGCAGATGCAAGTGCTGCAGTATGCGTTGTTGGTCGCGGAGCGCGATGCCGACACGGCGCTGGCCTACATCCGGCGATGCCCTGAACTGGTCGCATTGATCGGTGGTGGCGAAGACGCCAAGAAGAAGTTCCAGGCCTGGTTCGCCTCCGGCATGGAGACACTGGAGTATAGCCTGGATGGGGGCAGGGCCTACTTTGCCATGGAGACAGAGAAGGCTTTGGGCGCCCTGTCGCAAGCTCTCAGCGGTGTGCCCTTGCGGCAGATTGCCCGGCGCATCAAGCTGTTTGCCCAGGCGTTGTGTGGTCGCGACCTGCGTATTTACGATCTCCCGGATGCTCTCGAGTCTGGACAGCCGATGGTCCGTGCGATGGTGAGTGGAGACGGGCGGAGTATTGGATTGCCTTCAATTGTTCGACGGTACCCCACGTTCGATGAAAATGTGCGGTTATATATGGTGATGGTTGCGCATGAGGCCGGCCATCTGGAATTCGGCACGTTCGAGTGGCCAATTGCCCGATTACAGGACTTGGTCGAGGATCTTGGACGGCGATATGGGCGGTCCGTTTCGCAGGAAGCGCGGACATTGGGCGATGTGTTCGCGCGATACCCCCAGCCGGGTTTAATTCGTGATCTCTGGGCCCTCCTCGAGGATGCCCGAGTCGAGTCGTTGCTGCGGGCCGAATATCCAGGCCTGAGCCGGGACTTGGTGGCGATGGCGAAAGACGCCGTCACGATCCGAAGTCTTGCCCATGGCATGACCGTGCGTGAACTGGTTGTCGACCAGCTCCTGCTGCTTTCCACTGCCGAAGCCGGATCTATTACGGTTCCTGATGTCGTAAAGGATGAAGTCGATCAGCTCTGGACACTCTGTCAGACGATCTTCCGACCCTCGTCCACTGCCGAGGAAGCCGTGCGATTGGCCGACCGCCTCTACGTGCGTATGGACGAACTACTTGCCATCAGGCGGGAATCCGTCTCTCCTGAGAGTGAATCGGCGACTCCGGAGCAATCGATCCCTGCGCCAAAATCTTCAGAAGGTCTTTCAGACACCTACCGTCCGATGGACAACTGGGACTATCGCGGAGCGATGGATCCCAATTTGGTAAGGGAGCGAAGCGAATCCTCTCCTCAAGAGACGAGCGCTTCCGGACAGGGGGATAGCGAGGGGGGGGCCGGTTTGGCCGGTGATTCCGGAGGATCGTCGGGAGGGGGAACGGCTCGCTCGCAACAGACTGCGGAAGAAATGCTGGTTCCTGGTCGTCGTCAGCCGTCGCTTGTGGAGGAGGTCCTGGCGATGGAAGGCGAGGGGCTGCGGTCCGAGGACCACCATCCCGGAGCCGTGAAGGCCGTTCGTTACCATGAATGGGACGCCGCCATCCAGGATTATCGCATGAACTGGTGCCGCGTGGTCGAACGTGAGGCGCTAGAAGGATCGTCTGATTTTGTGGAGGCCACCTTGGCCGCGCAGGGCGTGTCCGTACGGCTGCTGCGGCGCTATTTTGAAAGCCTGCGTCCTCCGGGGCTGCGGCGCCTCGCTGGTCAACTCGATGGGGAAGACCTGGACATGGATGCGGTCATCACTCGATTGGCCGACCTCGCCGCGGGCATCGAACCATCGGAGCGGATTTACGTGCGACGTGAAAAACGGGAACGGGACGTCGCCGCAGCCTTTTTGGTGGACCTCAGCGGTTCTACCAGCCGGCAGGTCGACCAAGGCCGGCGGATCATCGATGTCGAGAAACAGGGCTTGGTACTCCTGTGCGAAGCGCTCACAGCAATTGGGGACCAATTTGCTGTGTACGGCTATTCAGGGCAAGGACGGCATCAGGTGGATTTCGTGGTGCTCAAGGCGTTTGACGAACCCGTGATCGGCCGCGCAGCGGCCAAGCTGGGAGGGATGGTGCCGTTACAACAGAATCGTGACGGCGCGGCTATCCGCCATGCCACGAGCAAGCTCCTTGCCCGCCAGGCAAAGACACGAATTTTGGTCATCCTCAGCGACGGCCGACCCTTGGATGACGACTATAAAGAGGACTATTCTTTGGAAGATACACGCATGGCCTTGCGGGAGGCTCGCGCCAGTGGCATTGCGCCGGTATGTATTACGATCGACAAGCAGGCGGATGCCTATCTGCGTCGAATGTACGGAGAAGTGCGCTATATGGTGATTGATCGGGTTGAGGGGTTGCCGGAGAAGCTCCCGAGGATTTACCATCGGCTGACGGCCTGAAGGGTCGTGAACAAGGCCTTTGCCGTACTGGAGCATACCAAAAATGATTGAGCAGCCACCCCGACCGACCGTGCCGCCCTGGCTCTACAAACTGTTTACCGGCCATCAATATCCCTATGTTAGGCGACAGGCGAAATTTGCGAATCGAAACTTCAAGCCAGGCGAGGAGCGCCCGGAACCTACGCGGGATGAGATCGATGCCAAGTTCTGGGAGATCTACCCGCGTTGCACCGCCAAAATTCTTGAGGAAGTCAAAGCCGGCATGATTGTGGTATTCCACGAATTAGGTGACTATCCCGCAGGGGGCTACCAGGGCTTGGTTGAGACGCCCGAAGATTTTCTCGCGGCGAATTATGGGAAAAAGAAAATCAAAGTGAATTTTTATGACGGTGATAATTTTGTCTGCACGATCAATTTCAAGGTCGGCGGATGGACAGGGCATGAACACGCGTGAAGGGTCATGGGTGAGGTGTAAGGGAAGTCTTGCACGTCACGCTTTACGCTTCAAGTTTCACGAGGTGGGATGATGGGGCGACCGAAAATTACGGTAGTGGGCGCAGGCAATGTCGGCGGGACTGTCGCGCAACGTCTGGCTGAGAAAAATGCGTATGACGTTGTGTTGGTCGACATTGTGCCGGGAATCCCGCAAGGGAAGGCATTGGATATCACGCAGGCAGGGCCTGTCTGTGGCTACAGCACGCGTGTTGCCGGCGCGAACGGGTATGAGGAGACGGCAGGGTCTGCCATTGCCGTCATTACGTCGGGCATGCCCAGAAAGCCGGGGATGAGCCGGGATGAGCTGTTGGTGACCAATGCGAAAATCGTGCAGACGGTGGTGAGAGAGCTGGTGGCGCGTTCGCCGAACATTATTCTCATCCTGGTGACGAATCCATTGGACGCCATGGTGCATGTGGCGAGGCAGGTCAGTGGTCTGCCGAAATCGCGGGTGCTTGGCATGGCGGGGGTACTCGATACTGCGCGGTTGCGGGCATTTGTCGCGGAAGAATTGAACGTGCCAGGGACAGACGTGCATGCGATGGTCTTAGGCGGGCATGGGGACACCATGGTGCCACTGGTACGACAAACGACGGTATCGGGAAAACCCATCACTGAGCGGCTGGCTCCCGAACGACTCGCGGCGTTGATCAAGCGCACGCAAGACGGTGGCGCGGAGATCGTGGGCTTGCTCAAGACGGGCAGCGCATTTTATGCGCCGTCCGCTTCCGCGGTGGATATGGTCGAGGCGATTATGAAGGACGAGAAGCGTGTGGTGCCCTGTGCGATGCTCTGCGAGGGCGAATACGGATTGAAGGACGTCATTGTGGGAGTCCCTGTCACGCTGGGTCGTGGCGGCGGCGAATCCATTATCGAGTATGACCTGACTGCCGAAGAGCGGACTGCGTTGCAAGCATCTGCCGAGGCGGTGCGGGACTTGTGCCTGGTGGTTGATCGGCTGTTGACCGCATAAACCGACGACATTTCGCATAAGGGGAGAGGCAGGGTTGCTTGACAAGGCTCCACAGCCTACAGTAGAGAACGTGGTTGCACTAAACCGTTTTAGCTGGGGGACCTATGAAATTTCTTGAAGATCCATATCAGACATTGGGCGCAGGTTTGGCGCTCTCTGTCGGATTGATAGTCATCTATTTGGGGATGACTGGGGTGGGAGCGGGCGATGTCGACTGGTTCGGGCTGATCATGCGCTGGATTCATTTCCTGGCCGGCATTACCTGGATCGGACTATTGTATTTCTTCAACCTGATTAACGCAGGCTTTCTGAAGAGTCTGGATGGGCCGACGAAAAACATCGTGATTCCAAAGCTGATGCCCGCTGCTCTCAATTGGTTCCGCCATGGTGCGACCGTGACCGTCCTTGCAGGCCTTGTGCTCTACGGTTATCTCTATTCGAAGGGCGGAACGGGGGCCATTGCATTAGGGATCGGCGGTCTGCTCGGAATCATCATGATGGGAAATGTCCACGCCGTGATTTGGCCGAATCAGAAGAAGGTCATTGCGGCGGTCGCTGCGGCTGCTCAGGGTACTCCTGCTCCGCCAGAGATGGCCCAGTGGGGACGAACGGCCTTACTCGCGTCGCGTATCAATTTCTTGCTGTCCATCCCCATGCTGTTCTTCATGGGGGCCGGAAGCCATTTTAAGTAAGAGGCGCATCACGAACGCAATGGAGGATTGGCCGTTCGAGAGGATGGCCAGTCCCCTTTTTCCTGTCCGTATTCCTGCTAGGAACTGTGGTCGAGCTTCTGCGCGTTTGGACTGCTTTGCTCTAGGTCTATCAGCCATAACCAATTGAGATTCAGGCCTAATCCGGCTGCCTTGGCTTGACGACCCGTGGGGCCAGCCTTATAGTACATGCCTGCCAACCTGGGGGTGTGACCCCCGAAAGGGAATAACGTGACCCTACCTCAATCAAGGGTATTGCAGAAGCTTGAAGGCGCTCCCTGGGAGATTGATCCCTATCTCAAGACCGGTGGATATGAAGCCTGGCGGAAGTGTCTGAAAGAGCTTACTCCAGAGGACATCGTCGGAGAGATCAAGAAGGCTGGCTTGCGTGGTCGGGGAGGAGCCGGTTTCCCCACTGGCACGAAGTGGGACAAGGTCCTCAATCATCGAGTGAAGGAGCGTTATTTCGTCTGCAATGCGGGGGAGCATGAACCGGGCACCTTCAAGGATCGTCATTTACTCAAACATATCCCGCATCAGCTCATCGAAGGTTGCCTCATTGCATCTCGAACGGTGAATGCCAAGGCATCCTATATTTATGTGAATCATGAATATGAGGAAGAAGAAGCCAACCTGAGGAAGGCGATCGCCCAGGCTCGGGAACGCGGGTTGCTGGGGAAGAATATTCTGGGTACGGGCGTCGACCTCGAGCTCGAAGTGTTTTCCGGTCATGGCAGCTATGTGGCCGGTGAAGAGACGGCGATGTTGGAGTCGATGCAAGGGCGTCCGGCGATGCCACGTCAGAAACCCCCGTTCTATCCGACCGATTTTGGGCTGTATGGCAAACCGACCTTGGTGAACAACGTCGAGACTCTCTGCAATATACCGCAGATATTGAGAAACGGCGCCGCATGGTTTGGTGAAGTGGGCACGGAGAAGTGTCCCGGGACTATGCTTTTCTCGCTCAGCGGAGCGGTGAATCGACCCGGTGTCTATGAAATGCCGATGGGAATCACCATCAGAGACCTCATTGAGACGTGTGGCGGTGGCGTCCCAAACGGACGTAAGATCAAGGCTGTGTTCCCGGGTGGACCCGCTTTTTCAATGGTGACGGCGGATCAGTTAGACCTTCCGATGGATTTTGATTCTCTCAAGAAAGCCGGAACTGGGCTGGGCTCTGCGGGAACTATTGTGATTGACGATGCCACCTGCATGGTGGCGGCGACTCTCAAATACTCGAACTTCTTCAAAGTTGAAAGCTGTGGCCAGTGCCCTCCATGCCGGATGGGCACGATTAACCTGGCGACCTTGGTCGACAAGATTGAGCGTGGCGAAGGCACCCAAAAGGATCTCGATTCCCTGTTGCAGCTCTGTGGTTTTGTGAAGGGCACGGGATATTGTACGCTTATAACCGGGGCGGCCGTGTTGGTGCAGAGTAGTCTCCGGTTGTTCCAGCATGAATTTGAAGAGCATATTCGCCTGCAGCGTTGTCCATTCCAACCGGCCAAAGCCGGAGCCGGCGCAACCGCCTAAAGGAGATGTCGCATGCCGCGCGTGAGTTTTCTCCATCCGGATGGCAAGAGCGGAGAGGTCGATGCGAGCCTCACATTGCTAGAGGCGGCCCGCATCCTCGGGTTTGAATTGAACAATGACTGCGGAGGCAATGCTTCTTGCACGACGTGTCGCGTTGAAGTGCAATTGGGTGAGGACAATTTGTCCGAAATTGATTTTGACGAGCAGGATTTGTTGGATCGTGAAGCCTTGTCTGAGCCTTGGCATCGGCTTGGTTGCCAAGCGAAAATTTTGGGGGATGTGATCGTTCGGGTTCCAGAAACCAAGTGGGAGCAACCCACCGCGGGGACTTCAACTGAGACAGTGAAAAGGGGAGCGGGACTTTCGTAAGCTCCGGAGAGATGGTAAACTGACACAACGTGCGAGACACGTAGTTCACAAGGAGGATCCATTATGGTGACCATTACGCAGTTGGCTGAGCAGAAGATAAAAGAACTCATGATTGAGGAAAAGGATGTAGTGGGTCTTCGCGTGTATGTGCGTGGCGGCGGATGCCATGGATATCAATATGGGATGGCCTTTGAGTCTAAAATGGCCGACGACGATACGGTGATTGAAAAGGGTGATGTGAAAGTCATCATGGACTCGCAGAGTGCTCCGCTGCTCCAGGGCGCAGAGGTGGATTACGTTGATAGCTTGCAGGGATCAGGGTTCTCGATCAAGAATCCCCAAGCGAAGACGACCTGCGGTTGCGGCAGTTCCTTCAGTGCATAAGGATTTCCGGTTGTCTCACAACCGGGGTGCCGACTTCTCGCTGAGTGAAGGGGTAAGCCGGGAGTGGCTCTCGTCCAGGACGGGAGTGCTCCCGGCTTGTTCGTTTTGATCATTCTCCAGGAGTATTCTCGATGGCTCATGCCATGATCACTCGCCGCTATCGTTTCTGTGCGGCGCATCGTTTACACACTGATCAGCTGTCGCCTGCGGAGAACGTGACGATCTTCGGGAAGTGTAATAATCTCAACGGACATGGACACAATTATGTTGTGTTTGTCTCCGTCAGGGGCGAGATTGATCCGAAGACGCATCAGGTGCTGGATGGGCAGCGACTCGATGCCATCGTTGAGCGTACGGTCGTGCAGCGCTTCGATCATCGGGATTTGAATCAGGACAAAGCATTTGCGAACCGGACGACAACGGGGGAAAATCTAGTGCTCCTCATGTGGGATCTCCTCGTCAATGAGATTCCAGGAGGACGGCTTGCCAAGGTCGGAGTGATCGAGACACGAGACAACTACTTCGAATATTCCGGCTCCTCCGCGGGTGCGAAACATGAGGACAGGCATGGCTAAAGTGGTCGCTGGGGCTCGCGCCAGACGGACGCGCAGTTCCTCACAGGACGAAGCCTTCTCGGATCAGGACCCGATCGAGGCGTTGGTGACGCAACTCCTTCTGCATATGGGAGAGGCGCCGGAACGGAACGGGTTGCTGAATACGCCGAAGCGGTTCGCAAAAGCCATGCGATTTATGACGCAGGGGTATCGGCAGGATATCGATCACTTGCTCAATGGCGCATTGTTTCCGATCGAGTACGATGAGATGGTGATCGTCAAGGACATCGATTTCTTCAGCATGTGCGAGCATCATCTGTTGCCGTTCTTCGGAAAGTGCCATGTGGGCTATCTGCCAAACAAAAAAGTCGTGGGGCTCAGCAAAATTCCGCGGGTCGTGGACACATTCAGTCGTCGTCTGCAGGTGCAGGAACGGTTGACCGTGCAAATTGCCGAGACCCTCAAGAACAAGCTAAATGCGCATGGTGTGGCGGTTGTCATGGAGGCCAGACATTTGTGCATGATGATGCGGGGCGTCGAAAAGCAAAATACGGTGGCCGTCAGCAGCTCCATGTTGGGCGTCTTTCGCACGCAACAGCAGACACGCGAAGAGTTTTTGAAGTTGATCCGTGGTGTGAGAGACGGAAATTAGGGAGAGTCCACCCCCGCACTTTACCGCAACCCTTCGACGAAGCCTTTTACCAGATCATTAAACACATCCGGCTCTTCTAGATTACTGAGGTGGCCGGCGCAAGGGATAACCGCCAGCTGGGAGCCGGGGATTTCTTTCGCCATCAATTGGGAATCGACCATCGGCGTCGTGGTGTCTTCCTGGCCGATCAGGACAAGAGCGGGGCAGCTGATGGCGCGGAGGAAAGGCACGGCATCGGATCGTGCAGCCATGGCCATCAAATCGACGACGATGCCACTGACCGGCGCGGCGAGGATCATCTCGCGAACATGCCTGACGAGATCCTCTTTGGTCTGTAGCGATGTGGGCCCAAGCAATTTGGGCAGCATGATGTCAGCGACCGCCTCGCCCCCCTGCTTGAAGGCCGTTTGCGCCAGATGAAATCGCGCTGTTCGGCCGGCCGGGCTATCAGCGTGTGCGCGGGTATTAGCCAGCACGAGCGCTTTCAATCGGTCTCCATATTTCCGCGCAAAGGCAAAGCTCACATAGCCTCCCATCGATAGGCCCACCAAGACTGCCCGCGGAATGGCTAGATGATCCAGCAAAGCGCACACATCGTCGGCATAATGGTCGAGTGAGAAGGCCCAGAGAGGCGCATCGGACTCGCCATGCCCGCGAAGGTCGATTGTGATGGTGCGGAATTGCCTGGACAAGCCGGTCACCTGCGGCGTCCACATCAAACGATTCAGGGGGAAAGCGTGAAGAAAGACGAGCGGCACACCTGTGCCTTGGTCGTCATAGGCCAAGCGAAGGTCCTGCGTATGAAAAAACATCGGTGGCCCTCTGTGAGTAAATGGTACCAGGGTCGTACCATTGCCCAGGTAGCGAATCAAGAGGATCGTCAAGGAGTCGACAGCCGTTTGCGCGGTTCACACGCGACGGATAAAATGCAGGATATTCTTGGGAGAGACCGACACGATGTCAACTGATGAACCAACAGGAGATTTGTTTGCGCCACCCCAGGATTCGACCCGTCCCGGGAAAGTTCCCCTCGCGGAGCGAATGCGTCCACGAGATTTTGATGATCTGGTGGGACAGGATGAGGTCGTGGGACCAGGCCGTCCGCTGAGAAATGCGATTGAGCGCGATGAGCTCTCTTCCGTCATTTTCTGGGGGCCGCCTGGATGTGGCAAAACCACATTGGCTGGCCTGGTTGCGCACTATACTGAGTCTCAGTTCGTCCCGTTTTCCGCCGTGACCGGCGGCATCCCGGAGCTGCGGGCGATTATCAAGGCTGCGGAACAGCGGCGTGCGATGGGACGAGCGACCACGCTTTTCGTTGACGAAATTCATCGATTCAATAAAGCGCAGCAGGATGCGTTTCTCCCGCATGTCGAGCGGGGAACGGTGGTGCTTATTGGGGCGACGACGGAAAATCCTTCGTTTGAATTGATCGCCCCCTTGCTCTCACGATCGCTCGTGGTGATCTTGCAGCCTCTCACTGAAGAAGCCCTCGGCTTGATCATCGACCGCGCGGTTGCTGATGGGGAACGAGGTCTTGGCTCCCTCCGAATCGTGTTGCGTCCGGCGGCGCGCGAAAGATTGATCGCTTTTGGAAACGGCGATGCCAGGAGTCTTTTAATGGCGCTGGAGTTCGTCGCCGGCCAGGCCCCCATCGGACAGGATGGGACAAGAATAATTGATGAACAGGTGCTGGAAGCCGCGTTGCTTCGGAAGTCGCTTCGATATGACAAGGCTGGAGAGGAGCATTACACTCTCATATCGGCCTATATCAAGAGCCTGCGCGATTCCGATCCGGACGGCGCGCTCTATTGGTTGGCGCGTATGCTGGAGGGCGGTGAAACCCCTCGTTTTATTGCACGACGTATGGTCATTTTCGCATCGGAGGATATCGGCAATGCCGATCCACTTGCCCTGGTCTTCGCCAATGCCGTTGCGCAGGCGGTGGAATTCGTGGGGTTTCCTGAAGCGCAGATCAATTTGGCCCATGGCACGACCTATTTAGCCTCTCGGCCTAAGGATAATGCGTCGTATGTTGGACTGCAAGAAGCCGTTCAGGATGCGCGCCGGCACGGCAATCTTGGAGTGCCGCTGCACTTGCGCAACGCGGTCACGTCGCTGATGAAAGAGATCGGCTATGGCAAAGGATATCGCTACGTGCATGATGATCCGGCGGCCAAGACCGATCAGGGCCATCTTCCCGTTCCTCTCCAGGGCAAGCGGTACTATCGTCCTCGAACCCCATAGTTTGAGAAGAAAGGGGCTGGACAAACATGGTGATACCGTTATACTTAGGACCGAGGGAACTATGGCGCGTCGATCTGATACACCTGAAACTATCAATGAACGGCGGAAGTATGTCCGGGCCACGCTGGTTGGCTCAGCCTTAGTTTCGCCGCAGAGCGGAGCGAAAGGATTCACGGCTGTGCTGAACAACGTCAACAAGATTGGAGCCGGACTCCATTCGAAGGAGACGCTGCCGATCGGCGCCAAGATTACCGTGTCGCTGGCGTTTCTGGATCCCGATCGCGTCGAGCAACAAGAGAAATTGAGCGCGACAGTCGCGTGGGCAAAGCCCTGGGAGAAGGGGATGTTGATTGGGGTGGTGTGGGATGACTTGGTGACGAAAGAGAAGAACCGCTGGTTGTACTATTATCTCGAAGAGACCCTCAAGTCCACGGACTAGCCGGCGGCAGTCAGCTTCTCCCGCACCCCTTGCAGTTCTTCCGATAATGATTCCCAGCGCGCCGTGAGCCGCTCCAGTTCTTTCTTCCAACTTTCCTGCTCTCGCTGCAAATCACCCCACCGGCTGAACTCTTGGTACAGGGCCGGGTTGGTCAGTTCCTGTTCGCGAGCTTTGACTTTCGTTTCCATCGTCGCGATCTCGGCTTCCGCGCGGGACACTTGCTTCTCAAGGCGGGCCTGAGTTTTGGTCAGGTCTCGCCGCTCCCCGCCATCAGTCTTCGTTTGAACCTGTGAGGCCATGGCTTTCGTCGGGCCCGCCGACTTGCCGGCTTGCGCGGCGCTGAGTTCTGCGCTCGATTCTTTGATCGATTCGAACTCCTGCGCCTTCTTCCAGAGAAAGTATTCGTAATCCCCGAAGTAATTCTTCGCGTGGCCGTCGTCGACTTCGACCACCAGGGTGGCGACCCGGGTCAGAAAAGTCGGATCGTGGGAAATGAAGACAATGGTGCCGGGGAAATCGGTCAGGGCATCGGTCAGCATATCCACCGAAGCGGGATCCAGGTGGTTGGTGGGCTCATCAAGCAGCAGGGTATTTGCCGGTTCCACGAGCATGCGGGCCAATGCCACACGGTTGCGCTCGCCGCCGCTCAAGGCCTTGATCGGTTTCTTCTGGTCGTCGCCGGAGAATAAAAACGCCCCGGCAATGCCGCGCAGAAAATTCATTTCCGCGCGCGCGGATACCTCGGCTAAGGATTCCAAGATGGTATCTTCCGGATTCAAGGATTCCGCCTGATGCTGGGCAAAGTAGTGAAGCGTGGCTCCGTGTCCCACGTGGCGTGACCCTTTTTCAAAAGGCAGCACGCCAGCCAGGATTTTGAGCAGAGTGCTCTTACCGGCGCCATTTTCCCCGACCAACGCCACCCGATGGCCGCGCTCCGCCGTAAAATCCAAAGAACGGTAGATGATTTTTTCGCCGTAGCTTTTTGCAACACCCTTGAGTTCCAGAACATGTCGGCCGCTCGCCGCAGGAAGGGGAAACTTAAAGCGCACGCGTTTGTTATCGCGCTGTCGTTCGATCAGTTTCACCTTGTCCAGTTGCTTGATTCGCGACTGCACCTGTTTGGCCTTGTTCGCCTGGTAGCGGAATCGATCGATAAAATTCTGAACGCGGGCCACTTCTTTGGTCTGCCGGTTCGCGGCGGACTCGATTTGGGCATCTCGGGCGGCACGCAATTCCTGAAACTTCGTATAGTTGCCTCGGAATTCCTGAATGGTTCGATCGCGCAGTTCCCAAATATGCGTCGCGATGCCGTCCAGGAATTTTGTGTCGTGACTGATGACCAGGAGCGTCAGATTGGAATCGAGGAGAAACCGCTCAAACCAGCGTTGCGTCGGCTTGTCCAAGTGGTTGGTCGGTTCGTCCAGCATGAGGACGTCGGGATTCGACAGGAGCAAATGCGCCAAAGCAACCCGCATGCGGTATCCACCGGAGAGGTTCTCAATCGGTCGCGCGAAATCAGCTTCAGAAAAACCTAACCCGGAGAGAATACGTTCGGCCTCATGTTCCGGGTACAGGTCCCGGTGCGCAGCATCCAGCACCGTCTTCCCGACGATCGTTTCCAATTCCTGCGGAAGATAGCCGATGCGCAGTCTTGGGCGCTTACGGATGGAACCTTCGTCCGGAGATTCTTCGCCCAGAATCATGCGGAAGAGCGTCGTTTTGCCCACTCCGTTCGGTCCGACCAGTCCCACGCGGGCGCCGGGACGGAGATGCGCCGTGGCTCCGTCGAGCAGGACCTTTGTGGCAAATTGTTTATGTACGGATTCAAGCTGAAGCATAGATCACTACTGTTTGATGTAAAGAGTGAAGCGTTCGGTGAGGTGTCCGCTGCGATCTATCGACGCCCGTATTTGAACGGGTGAATAGTCAAGTATTTTCTGAGTGTATCCCCGAACACAATGGGAGTGTTCATCGAACAAGCGTGGTTTGGTGGAGCTGGCCGGGATTGAACCGGCGACCTCGTGAATGCCATTCACGCGCGCTCCCAACTGCGCCACAGCCCCACGCAAGCTTGCATTTACATGTGCACAAGCACGGGAAAAATGAAAACCGCTGCAGACGTAACTCTGCAATCTAGCATGGCCGGTTTTTATCAGTCAAGAAAAGGGTATGAGAAGGTGGAACCTATACGTCCTTCTTGCTCGCAGAGCGCGCACCCTTAGATGTGCTCGCTCGATACGCAGTGAAGGCCACATGGGATCGCGCCTTGGGGGAAGAGAACGGATGAGGTAAAACCTTGCTTGACAAACCGTGAGGCGGATCCTACCATGAGCCCCGTCCGGCTCTGACAATACGAGGTCAGGGCTTTTTTTTCGAGTTCAAGCGGGTAGAGAAGGAGCGTCGGCAGGGAACTATGGCCAATCTCGTCATTATCGGTAGCCAATGGGGCGACGAAGGAAAAGGGAAGATTGTCGATATTCTCGCGAAGGATGCCGATATGGTCGTGCGGTATCAGGGCGGATCGAATGCCGGCCATACGGTCATCAATGCGCGGGACACATTCATCTTCCATCTTATTCCATCCGGCATTCTGTATCGCGGGACACGCTGCCTCATCGGTAACGGCGTCGTGGTCGATCCGGGAGCCCTGATCGAGGAAATGGATCACCTGCAACGGCAGGGTGTGAAGATCGGCAAGAATTTCGCCGTCAGCGATCGTGCGCATCTGATCTTGCCTTATCACAAGGCTATTGATAAGGCGTCCGAACAGTCGAAGGGGGTTCGTCGAATTGGGACCACGGGGCGAGGAATCGGACCTTCCTACGGTGACAAAATGGCGCGGATCGGTATCCGCATGGGCGACTTGCTGAATCCTCCACTCTTTAAGCAGAAGCTGGAAGAAAACTTAGTCGACATCAATTGGTTGCTCGAACAACTCCATAAGGTAGAGTGTTTTGAATTGGAAAAGGTCTACCAGCAATACATGGGGTACGCCGACCGTTTGAAAGGCTACATTGTCGACACCGCTCTCGTCGTCAATAAAGCGGTCGATGCTGGAAAGACGGTGTTGTTTGAGGGCGCCCAGGGCACGCATTTGGACGTGGATTTCGGGACCTACCCCTATGTGACGTCATCGAGCTCGTCGGCGGGAGGCGCCTGTACGGGAACCGGGGTCGGGCCGACAAAAATCGATGCCGTGATGGGCATTACGAAGGCCTATACCACGCGCGTGGGCAGCGGCCCGTTTCCAACGGAATTGACCGATGAAACGGGTGGATGGTTACAGGAACGCGGTAAAGAATTTGGAGCGACCACGGGCCGGGCGCGCCGGTGCGGCTGGTTCGACAGTGTGGTGGTCCGTCATGCCACGCGCGTGAACGGGCTCCTGTCGCTCGCTGTGACCAAGCTGGATGTGTTGGACGGCTGCAAGGAGCTCAAAGTGTGCACGGGGTATCGGGTGAACGGCAAATTGTTTCGCGAGATGCCGTCCGATCTGCTTGCGTTGACGAAGTGCGAGCCGGTGTATGAAAAAGTGCGCGGCTGGAGCGCCCCTACCACCGGGGTGACGAGTTATAAGAAGCTGCCGGCTGAGGCCAAGCGCTACCTCACGAGAATCGAGGAATTAGCCGAGTGCCGAATTGATATGATTTCCACTGGGTCGCGCCGTGATGAAACCATCATAGTGAACAATCCGCTTAAGGCAGGCCGCCGTGCACGTCCGCAGCGTGCATGATAAGGTGTCGGATCTGTTCTTATGACGTACGCATCGTAGCGAACGAATAACCATCAATGGTATGATCCCCCTCCGTCACAACTCAGAATGTGACGATGTGCCGCACAAGTGTTCCGGAGAGTCGGTAGCTCAGCTGGTAGAGCATCGCCCTTTTAAGGCGAGGGTCCTGGGTTCGAATCCCAGCCGACTCACCATGAAATCAACGGGTTGTAAGTCAACCCTTCTCAATCCTGGCTATTTGTCCGTGTATTTGTCCGTGTTCTCATCAGATAAGTCACAAAGCTGTGAGGTTCGACTGCTGGGGCAAGGTGGACAAATACTGCTCCAATCGCACCTGCGCGTCCTGAATATCTTCATCGCTCGTAATGTTGTACCGCTGAAAGACTTGGTCAGTCCGATGCCCAGATATCTTCTTTGCCACAGCGGTATCAATTCCCGCTCGAATGAGATTCCGCACGGCGGTTCGGCGGAGGTCGTGAAAGAGAAGCCCGGCGACGCCCGCCCTCGTGCAGGCGGTCTTCCAGGCCTTGCGGAATGACCCGATGGGCTTACCCTGCCGGTGGAAGATACACGGGGAGTCTAAGCGTCGGGATGAGAATCGGCGCGCGATAATCTCACGATACATTCCTTCCAGTACGAGCTTGCGCGATCGTTTATTCTTGGTGTGAGTAAGCTCTGCATATCGCGCCTTTCTTGTGGCCGTGGAGTTTCGGGCTCTGCGGCCATTTTTTTATTTGCTCACCAGTTTTTCCTGTAACACCGCCCTGATCTGGCCAACATTCCAAGCAGATGCCCGATCAAAATGCTTAATCGGTCTGGGCAAGCGGCCGGCTTTGACGCCCCGCCAGATCGTGGAAGCGCTGCACGCAAACAAAGCAGTGACGGTGGAAAGGCGAATAAACGCGCTGTTGGGTAAGGTGTCGAAGCTTTCGAGGGGGCTGGGCATCCGGGTCTTCCTCCTGTAGTGAAGGTTCGCCGGGTGCCTGAAATGAGAAAGGCCCAGCGATCCGCGTAAACACAGCAAGAACCTCTTGCATTGCTACGTCAGCTACGGCTGGGCCTTGGGAAGCGAATCCGGAGGCTGTAGGCCTACCTCGCCTGCCCTACGCTGTCAGCGTGGGCTACTTACGGCTGTCGTCTGACTGGACCTCTAAGTGAAGTCCAAGTGTGCCTATCCTGTGCCCGATTTCTCGACGTGTCAAGTCGCTCTGGTATGTGTCAGAACAAGGCAGCTTTCCGCCTTGACGCGAGGTAATATTCCGCCTGATCAGCAGTGTAGATCTCTTACTAGAAAATCCCGGCGGATGATGGGAAGTGCTCCATCAACCCGAGCACGGCTGTCGTGGGAGCTTCAATTGTAAGGCAGCCACGAGCTCAGGATTCTCCTCGCGCCACTGTTGCCAACTTTCATCAGTTAGCTTCCACGCAATCCATTCCAGATGGTCTGACGAGGGAGTAAACGGCTGGCCATTCGCCTTGCAGCGTGCGCATCGTTGTGGCCGTCGCGCACCCATAAAGAGATGGTTCCCGCAAAAGTACAGTCGCCATCCATACTCGCCTCCGTATGGTTGTCCACCGCACACATAAGCCAACCCACGATCGATCTCTTTCCCGCACCCTGGATGGTCGCAGTAGGCGGGTACTCCATGCCCGATATCGCGCTTCCACTTCTCGTCATACCCTAATGACCAGCCCATGACGTGTCCTCCTTCGTGGTTACATCACCCAGGCCACTCCATGTCGTCCTGCTTACGTGACACTCCACCGTGGTTTCAGCTATCCTCATCCCGTTATCCAACCAAATCCGGAAGGTCGGGACGTGAAACAGTGGTTGGCCGGGCTTCGCGTCATGCTAAACATCGTTGGCGGTGTTTGTTTGGTCATTGCCGCGGTGATCTCCTTTGACGAATGCACAGGCGGTCAGATCCGTGGTTCAGATGACACGTATCATTATCTCTGGTTCATAGGATTCATCAGTGTAGGAATTGTGTGCATGCTGTTTGCAGGTTTGCTCTCTGATAAGCTGAAGGAATTTCCTTAGCGCTATCCCGGCCACTCCATCGCATCTCGGGAGTGGTAGCCAGTCGACGGGGCTGCAGCCAGCGGTACCGCCGCCTTCACCTCTGCCCGCCCACCCCGCATGACAAACTCACTATGCTCCTGCAATGCGGCCTGAACAGGCTCCATCATGCTTTGGGTGTAGACACCCGTATTCTGTAGAGAGGAGTGGTTGAGCACGCCCTTGGAGACCAGCGCCAAGTTTGTGCCCCGGTTGACTAGGTACGTCGCTGCAGTCCTTCTGAGGTCGTGCGGCCGGATATCTTCCATATTGACTCGGAGAGGTGATTCAGCCGTACATCGGTGCCGGTCCTGCAGTGATCCATGCGAGGACGGACGAAGTAAGATCTGGCGGAACTCCTATTCTCACTTCCGGCTCTGCCACCAGTTTGGGCTTGTCGGGGGTCGGAGGGTTTAGGCTCAAGTTCTCGGAAGGGATAGGCGTATTTTTTGAGTATAAACACATTCGGGCCAACCTTGAATTCGGCAGCGTAGAGGGCAATGCAGTGGTCCATGCGGGCGTCGGTGGAATAAACTTCACGTTTTAATGGTCAGCTTTAGTGATGCAGGTAGGCGTTCGTCATACTCGCGTAGATGCTGGCCAATAATCGCTCAGAAGGCAGTGGCCCGATGACGGTGGAGGCGTTGGTGGATGCCTTACGAATCGATACATTGCTACCGAATAGGGTCTAAAGGAAGCGGCGCTGGATCCTGAGGCGCGTACTCAATAACCTCTCGCGGAGCTTCTGCGGGGGCCCCCAGAAAGCGTATCGGCTTGTCGCCTTTTAGGTGCTGGGGCAGGATGATGTACGTCCCGTACATGCTGGGACCCCAAATGTTTTTCGACGTTGCCAGACTGCCTCCAGAGAAGCAGTAAGCCAATCCTCCGACTACTCCGCCACCGATAGCGAAAGCTAGCTTGAGCGGAAAATAGATCATGGTGGCGAGCGCCGAGCCGGCCTGAATGCCAACACCGGAGGGGCTGGTCTCGTCCGATGACACAGGTATATTGGAGGCACGACTCGACGGTTGCGCGAAAACCGGCTCGGCAAGGATGCCGACGGAACACATGACGACCAAGCTCAGAATCATGGCGTGGGACCAGAGGCTGCGTTCTCTTCCGTTGAGAAGCACATGGACAAATATAGTCAAATTGGCTGCCTCCTTCAGGCTATGGCACTGTAAGGGAAAGAATCATTAAGGGTCCTCCGCGAAAGCCTAACCTTAGAATACCCAACAAGAGTAATCATCGGCAAAAGAGGAGGATTCGTGACGGCACACCTCTATTGGTTGATATGCGAGTGAGCATAGCGCAATGGATCTGGGGAGACCTTGATTAAACCGTCGAATGGCCCATCCATCTCCATTACCAAAAATATGGCGCTACTGACCGAAACGGCGCACACGAACAGGACAGCGACAACGGTGCCATTTCGTGGGGCAAACACGCCAAAGCTCGTGAATGTAATCGTGAGCCAGAATACGAGGACAGAAAGGAATGGCAGAGGAACAGATGATTGGACGACGCCGAGGGCCGCGAGCCATCTAGCCTGCAATACCGTTTCAATCTGGTCTGAAGCACGGGACTGGGCAGCCCGCCGGGAATCATCGCGGGGCTTGAGAGCTCGAATTGCCTCAGCCACCTCTTCCACGGAAGCGAAGCCGGTTTTCATTAGCCCTGGCTCCGTATTGCTGGGTTCTGAGAGTCCATGTGACCAAATTGCGTCGATCCGTGCGGCGAGTAAATCTTTCATGCCCTGGCGAATCTCGTGGGTTTCAGGTCCGTAACGGGCGAGTGCCCGGTCCACAGCCAGGATGCTGATGGTCGCTTGTTTGACCGCTGCATTTCCTGAATCAAAGGCACTTTTGGCAGCGGCGGTGACGAGGCCAAGAACCAGCGCGGTCATTGTGGCGATCAGTCCGATGCCAACTTTCACCGTATCTTTCGATTCGGCATCGAGGTGGTCCTTTGGCAAAGTGGAACGGAGCCACATGCCCACGAGCACGCCCCCAAATACACAGGCGAATACCATGAGGCTGGTCGCTATAGGGCTCACCTGTTGACCTCGTTGTCCTTCATCATTTCTTTTGAAAGGGCCCGAACGATACCTCAGAATGCTCGAAAAAATCTACCGATACGAAGACGCGACGGTGGGTGTTCTGATCTCTTCAACAGGAATCCGAAGCGCCTATTGGAAATCGAGTTGGAGAAGGCCGGTGGCAGGCCGCGTTCGACTCTGACCATCGAGACATGGGGGAACGAGACAAGCCTGAACAGTTACTCGCACTGCAAGCATGTCCTTGTGGTAGGTGGCGAGGAGTTCGCCGAGGTCGATCAGCTGGGTGACTCGGGCTAGAACCTGGCGAGCCTGCTCGCTCGTCAGGCCTTCACGGTTGAAGGCGTCCAGGATCTGTTGAGTCACACGGTCAGAGACTTCAGTAGAGAGGGAACGAACGGGAAAGGGCTGGCCGTCTTGAGTGTCGGATGCCATCTTGAGGGCCGTTAATTCGGTCGTGGGTTCGTGCGAGCCTGCTGGTCAATGATCGAGGACACGCGGCGAAGGAGCTCCTTCGATTCCGCTGGCTGTAAGCCGACCGCCTCAATGAGCGTGAGCACATGATCAATGAGATACTGCTCCTCCTTGGTATTGGCGGAAGGCCCCGGCACGATCACTTTGCCATTCCGTTCAGCATGACGCGTCCGAAGCTCCGCAATGAGGTCGTGCACTTCCTGCTTGGTACAGAGTCCCTTTCGCTCGAGCAACTCCACCAAGGCCTCCATCGCCCACATGTTGGCCAGCACGCCTTCTTCCGTCGTGAACGTCTCTCTGGGATTCGAACGGTCGGTCATGATCAGCCTTTGCCGTCCAGGGTAAGCGCCTCGCCTGGTCAGAAACCTGTCTTTGCTATCGCTCCCTCCACACCGAGATACCATAGCGTGTCTAGCTGGCTTTTGAGAAGGAGATTTCCGCTATGCCTGAGCCAGCGTGGAAAGGGCGAATCGGCCAAGCCCGGCCACGGATCCGGACGGAATGGAATTCAAAGCTGAGGGCCGGGGGCGGCTGTCTGTGCCACACGGCAGACCGAGTTCTTTCGTTTAATTCGTTTCTTTCGTAAGGAGGAGCGGTAGCGGCGGCCGGGGGATCCGGACCGGTGGGGAATGTTCAAGCGCAAAGGCGGGTGGTCTGGAGGCAGAAACGGCAGTAACGCCCTCCGTCACAATCTGTCCCATTCCTCGGTTCGGTCGTTTATGTCGTTTCTGTCGTCAGCCCCCATTTAGAAGAGGTGGAGAAGAACACCGTGACACTGCTTTACTGACTTCTTTCGCTTAATGTCCAGCACACGATCCAGCACCTGACCGACCGTCTGTCCCGTCATCCGAAACCCTGCCTCTAGTAGGGGACTGTGCCGACTCCAATTATCCACGACCGTCAAGATCCGAAACGGCCGCCCATCGGCCAGCGTATCATGGACAAAATCCATGCTCCAGCGCTCGGTCGGGCCCACCGGGACTGGAGCCGGGCCTCGGTGCAATGCGATATGTTTTCGTCTCCGCACCCGCATCCGTAGCTGTAATCCATCGAGGCGGTAGAGCCGCCGGACGCGTGTGCGATTCACCGGCCAGCCCTCGCGACGCCGTAACACCCCGATGCGCATGGAGCCAAATCGAGGTCGGGCATGGGCCAGATCGCGAATGCGCAACCGTCATGCGGACTGAGCCTTAGCCCGACGCCGGCGATACCAAGAGGCTCGGCCGAATTGCGCCAACCGACAGGCCCGCAGGCAACTGACGCGGAAGGTATCTTGAAACCAGCCAGCCAGTTCTCGACGGCGTGCGGGCCTTAGACTTTTTTTCGCAGGGCCTCCGACAGCATATGTTTATCGAGCGAGAGGTCTGCCACTAGCCGTTTGAGTCGGGCGTTTTCCTCTTCCACCTGGCGCAACCGACGGAGCTCGCTCACGCCCAGATGCGCATACTTCTTTTTCCAGGTGTAGCAGGTGGCCTCGCTGACGCCGAGCTGCCGACAGAGGTCGCCAGTCGGGGTCCCACTCTCGGCTTGCCGCATGGCATAAACGATCTGCTCTTCAGAGCATCGTGACCGCTTCATCGATCCACTCCTTTCGTCGAGGACCGCCGCAGCCGCCATGTTACTCTCGTTTTGATCTGCCGTCGCTTTCCGGGGAGACGTCAGCCTTGTCAACAGCCCCTCAAGAGAGACATCACGCTGCAGCGGAACATCCAGGGCGACCGGATCACTAGGATGGGGATACAGCTCGCACAGGTATTGGGCTTCCTGACCATTCACTGCAGTGAGCACCTCATGGCCTGCTTGAATGAGTGTGAGAACGAAGTCCGCCGGAAAATCTCGGTAAGCATCGATATTGAGAATAACGGGCGGGGTGGACGTGTGATTTCTTGGCGGGCGGAGTGTCATATGGTCATTACGGCCTGGGATCCTCCTTTATTGGCAGATCCGAATTGAAGCTGTACGCGCGTTTTTATTCTCCTAAAAATGCAGCTCAAACGTGCGGCGGCCCATGTATGGTGTGCACCAGCACGCGCAAGGCCCCCCGGGGCAGTGTTAGGACGGCGTCAGGAGTCTACCGGTGCGCCCAAAGTGCGACCCCTACATGGGGAATCCGTAAACGCACAACGGAAGTTGTCGGCATCAATCGGGTCGTGGGGTTTTCGCTCGGAAACGCCCAGGGAGAGCGTAGAGAGCGGCTAGAATCACATCCTTCCGGACTAATGTAAGGATATAATCCTATCCCTTCATTTGGCCTGGGGATAGTCTTGGAATGCCTCGGCGGCTCCCTTGTTGATCATTTCAAAGTTCTTCTCCAAGTTGTCTCCCACCGTCTCGGTGATCACGGCCTGCCACACCCGCTTCTTTTCCGACGATTCAACAAGATTCACCACCAAGGTGGCTTCCTGATACTTATCGGCCTCATTCATGCCGAGTAACAAGTGTACCAGCAGGTCTGGGCGGTCTTCCAAGCCGACTTGCCGAAGTTCCTTGGCGACGAGTTGCTTGTTGACGATTTCTTTGATCCTCAGCCTCAAGGGGGAATTGTTGTCAGTGGCCTCGATCTTTCGCCCTCTGTCCGTCATCCCCGAATGGGCAAATGTATGAAACGAAGAGAAGTCGGCGGACTGCTCGAAATTCGTGCGCACCTTGACCTCGTACCTCTTATCCTCGTACATCTCCTTCAGCTTCGCGCAGCCTCCGGCAGCGAGCAGTCCTAGCGCCAGGCACAGGATCAGGAATCTGATGTTCATCGTAAGTCTCCTCCCCACTATGAAGTCTTGTTCAGAAACCACCGGCCCTGAACATATATCAAGTCAGTTGTGGAAACCAATGATCGTGTGAGCTGAACATAGATGTGATCGCCTGAACATGTGCGTGTCCCAGCATCATCTTGCTGACAGAGGCGAGGTCACGCTGCCTTGCGACTGGTCAAGGAGAAAGGCGCTGTTATAGAGGTAGCTGCGGTCATCCGGCTGGGCAGGGGATCCGTACGGGTAGCGGCATCAAAAAGATAAGGCCTATGGGGTACTGTCTAGGGCCGTTGAACGAGAAACACGGCGGCGTTGTGTGTGTTGCCCTAGAAGGCGAGCCCCAGTGAGGCCGGACCGGCCTGACGCCAAAGCCGCCCGGGGGTCTCGCTATGGTGGGACTGCAGAATTTTATTCCGGTTCCTGTCACGGTTGCCCGCGTGTCCTGGTGTGTCGCCTTGTCCTCTGCCGATGCTGTAGCCCCTCGCTGCTCTTGTCTCGCGGTTGCTGCTGTGTCTCCCGATAGGTTCTCCTTACGAGGTCGCACCGTTTTCCTAAACCGCAGTCATTCAGATTATGCCGAGGGACGTGGCAAAGTGAGGGCAGCGAAAGATGGGCGTATGTTCGGGGATTTGAACCCTGGTGATTTCGTAGGATCTGCTCTCATCCTTAGTGGCATCCCGTCCAACGTAGCTGCGGTGATTGTTGAGCCCCTGCGCGCAATGCGGTGGCAGATTGGGATTCTGGAGAAGTATCTCAGCGCCAATTCAGAAACTCTAAACCTGATGCAGCGCATCTCGCCCATAACCTCGCTGGAAAAATCGGACGTCTGGTTACGGAGTCATCCCAACTTTCTGACGAGAATCCATAAAATTGCATCGCGAGCGTTGAGCCTAGATCAACATACTTATAGCGAATAGTGGCTTGAAACAGCTCTGGCTATTCGTTGTACTCATTGTGTCGGGTTATGCAAGCGCTGACTAGGACGTCCCATAAGCGACTCGATGTGACCTGGATTCAAACCGGGAAGACAACGCGTGCGGAGATCGTCCAGCGATGTAGATGCAGGTCTCTATTCAATCCTCATAAATTCGCCATGGTACCGATCTTGTGTTTGATTCTTGGTCCCGTCGACGACAAGGACAACCTTCCCTTTATGGTCATATAACGTAAAACTGACAGCGCGACGATCGGTATCCTCGATCAATCGACCATCGACCATTGCCACGATTCCCGTCCCAATTGCCATGTCGTCAGCAGTTTGAGCCGCGAACAGATAGGTGTGGTTGGCGCGGATCATGAGACGAGCCGGCCCCTCCGACAATAGTGCGCCGTTTTTCTTCAGAGTTCCTTCCCAGTCCGCTACCACCATTCGGACATCGGTTATGGGCACCATTTTCCATGTCGCATCCAGGTGCGCCGGGCTTCCCGTACAGGCGGCCAATAGTCCAATTACTAAGGCGCCCGCGTACCCTCGAAACGAACTTGCTACTACACCATGCCAAGTCATATACGTCTGTAGAGAAAACATATTTCGTCTTTCTGAGTTTCCAATCAAGATGTCTTCCTGGCGTCCAGGGGCAATGGAAGCTTGGACGTCGGTTGGCAGCTCAACTATGAGCACGCGTGTCGCCGCCAAGATGCCGCGGATGCACGACCGTGGAAGTCCATTGGCGGTCGGGGCCCATAGGGGCAGTTTAGCCGGGCTAGGAACCTGTCGTGGATATACGCCTCTCACAAAAGACATTGGTCATTCTCAGTTGCCAAAGACATGTCAGTAGACCAGCAGGATCTGCCTTGCGATTTCGGCGTTCAAGACGGCTCCGATCCTATATCCAATTGGATGAAACGAGAATTTGGCTCCTATAATAAATCTGCTCCCGATCGGCATCAACTCCGACAGGAGGCATTTTGAGCTTGCTTGTCAATTCCGGGTAGTGTCCGTACTATTCATCACCGCAAGACATTTGCCCATCACGCTAGTCTTGAGAAGAACCGCCAGATAAGGTACTTGGCCGTCACTGATTCAGGCAGGCCCACGGATGCATTTGAGCTGCCCCAGGAGTTTGTCGCGCGTTCACTGTCGTTCAGTCATACTGGCACTATTAGGGGAAGCCTGACATTCACAGCCGTCCCATCCGACGCAGGCGTCTCTCCCTCCCCGCGACGTCGTAAAAAAAAGTGTCGCTGTAATAGAAACGGCCTGTCACATGTGCCAGTTGCGTGTTTCGCCGTCGTCCAGCATACTCTTAGCACATGGAGCATGTCTGGGCTGCTTGAAGTGCCGGAAGGTGGGCAATGACCAATTGACGTTGTACTCGAAGACACCCATGCATTGCCGCACTGTTGCTCTCTTGGAAGAGGAGGCTTCACGATGATCTACGGATTGGGAGCAGGAAAAATAGCTCTTCATGCAATTATGCTGATGTTGTCAGGGAGCCTGATGTCGATGGGATTGCTGGTCGCACATGGGCAACCGGTGCAGCCTCCGCCAGCCCCCATAGAGCCGGTCCCCGTACAGCCGGTGCCTCCCCAGTCAGTCCCTCTGCAGCCGTCGCCGGCCATGACGCCGACAGAAGCCGAACGGGCCAGGGAAGCCGAGCAGTTGAAACAGGCGGAAAGAGCGCGCGCGGCTGAACCGGAGGTGAAAACTGAACGGATACAGGTGCGTCCGAGCGAGACGTACGTAGCAGGGTTCGGTGGCTATACATTTGGCGGTAAGATTAACAACATGGAAGGCACCGGGTTCCTGTCCGGACTCAATCGCAACGATCGTGATCTTGCGGATTCGGGAGTCTATGGCGGTAAGGTCGGCCATTTCTTTGGCAATCGAATGGATTGGCTGGGGGTGGAAATGGAAGCGTTCAATTCGACGCCCCATGTGGAGCAGCAAGGACTGGTGCCCGGCAGCCATTTTCGGGTCACGACCTTGGCGTTCAATCTTATCGGTCGGCTGAAATTAGGTTGTGAGATGAAAACAGTGCGAACGGAACCACGATCGAGGCGAGAGGGGATACGCTATGAAACCCAATATGAGCGGGAGTTCTGCCGGCTGCAACCCTATGCTGGGGTTGGGCTTGGCGTCTTCTTTGCCAATCTCTCGACCAATGGCAACAGCGTAACTGACAATGCCGTGCCGGGCCTTAATGCCTTGGCTGGCCTACGTTTTTACTTCAACGAGCGTATCGCCCTGTTTGGTGAATACAAATATAACTACGCCGTGTTCGATGCCTCGACGAGTGGCCCCCTGGGAGGAGCAGTGGGATTCAAAGGCGATTATCAGGCTAATCATGTGGTTGGAGGACTTTCGTTCCACTTCTAGTTCATCATGCTCGCGCCGTCGCCGCCTCGGTTCCTTAATCAAGCGGGCCGAACGTTCGACCCTTTCGAACCAACGACTACTAAAGGCGTACCTGTCATCTCTTCCAAACTCCGCATTGCCTTTCTCACGTGCCAAGAAAGATGTCGGTAGGGCAGGGTCAATACGGATCCTTGTGTCTTAAGATTTCGATCACGGAATTTCAGGTTGGAAAGTCTCGTTGCCGTTCGTGTACCGTACAGATCGACTGATTTGAAGACCTTGCCCTCTTAACTCTTCCGTTCCCCATACCCTTGTCCGCTGCCTTCTGCCTTCAGCTGCATGGCGAGAGTCTAATTGCATCTGGTATCTAAAACCCCGTTCCGATGCCGATTCCCCCGCGCGTGCCGCCTCCGCCTCCTCCGATTCCGACGCCGATACCAACAGACGGCCGGCCGCTTCGCCTATAAGGATCGGGCGGCTCGTTCCACACGTGGAGGTGCTTGATTGCCATCGTGGGGAATCGATATTCCGCTTCATCCACCCGGTCCGTGGTCGCGCCCGTGACTTCAGCGACCATCGTGACCGGTGTCCCGTCAGGCAGCGTGGCTGGGTCTATAGACTGCGGGTCTAGGGCCAGGAGGCGTCCTTGCGACTCTGAGCGTTGGCTCACGGGCCGTTGATCGCCGTCCAGCGGTAGCTGAAGGACCTCGATCTGCGTCCCTTCCTTCAGCCGTCTCGCCTTCAGCACTTCACCGCCCACGACGAACATGCGCCCGCGATAGGAATCCGGACTGGCGATGATCTGGTCGAACGTCAGACTTTTGTCGATCTGCGGCTCCAATGAGTCCGGTACGATGCCGGACGAGGCGCAGCCTAACCACAGAAGAATGTACATGGATAGGGAGCTCAGGAATGCAACGCGTCGCATAGAGATCTGCACTTGTGCCGTCATTTCTTTTTCCCCCTGTCGCTTAAAATTATTCAAACGATACTTTCACTCCTGCGGCTTCGCGGCACTTCGGTGAATAGCGGCTCGAAGGCGACTTCTCAGTTCATTCTGAGACGGACCATGCCCTGTAGCACTCAACCCCAAAATTGCGTATTGTCATACGTGACAGTGGGAGTTGAGACAAAACTATGTCAAATGGTGCACCCAGGGGAACCGAACACAATGATCAGGACTGCGGCAACACGATACCAGGGAATGATAGCCCACGGATGGTGGTCTGAACGTAGGTGACAATCCAATGTCCGGCAAATACGATCCCAGTACGATCAAGGGCAACTATCAGGCTTCCTAGGCTGGGTGATTTCTCAGGGAGCCTATGTCAGTTTTTCCCCTGTGATCCTAAGGAAAGAGCATGGAATACGCAATCACTCACACGAATGTCTAGCAGGGGAAAGGGTGTCTGGAACCATTTAGCGGCGTGTGGGGACCTGGCTTGGGGCGGCGTGCTTCTCTTTTGCCAATCGCCTGAAAAAATGGGATTCACGCATTTATTCGGGAATGGAACGCGTCGCTTGCGCTGTTGAGGGTTGCAAACATGAATTCTGGTCCGATGTGGCTGAGCGTGCCGGCACGCTCCAGTGTGGTGCGCACTTCACGGCGTGCGTTCGCCAGACCGAAACGGATACTCCTTGCGGCTAACTCTTTCGTCAGTGATTCGAGCATTTCTGCACTAGTGACATCCACCAAATTGATCGTACTTCCATCCACAATGAGCCACCGGACGTCTGGACGAGCGCCGACAAGTTCCATGACACGGGTCTTGAAGTACCCGGCGTTGAAAAATACGATTGCCGCACCAAACCGATATACCAGCAGGCCTGGATGAGTAGCGGCGTCTTCGTGGTCTGCCTGAGCATGCCACCCTTTCATCCCAGGCACACGCCCTAGTATCGCATCTCGTGGTCGCGAGGCACGCTTGATTAATAAGCTTAACGCCGCGACGACGGCCATGAGAATGCCCTGCAGAAGATCCAGCCAGATTACCCCGAAAGTCGTCACCACGGATAAGGCGCATTCGGCCCGGTTGACCCGCCACATATTCTGCAGGGCGCCGACATCAAACAAACCGATCGCAGCCACAATCAATACGGCTCCTAAGGCCGCCACCGGTAGGTAGCGCAGCAGTTCCGTGAAAAAGAGCACGGCGACCATCGTCACAGCGGCGATGACGCCGGCCATCTGCGTCTTGCCTCCCATGGCATCGTTGACCGCCGTTCGCGAGTCAGCCCCGGCAACGGCGAAGCCCTGCGATAAACCAGAGGCGATGTGGCAGGCACCCAACGCAATGAACTCCTGATCCACGTCGACCTCGTAGTGATTCCGTGAGGCAAAACTCCTTGCCGTGACCATGCCACTGCTGAAGCTCACGAGCGCGACGCCCAAGGCGCCGCCAAGGAGTGGTTTGAGCAACTCGGGATCGAATTCGGGAAACGTCAGCCCCGGCAGTCCACTCGGCAAGAGGCCCACCACGCTCACTCCGTTGGCTTCCAGGTCAAGCCCGTAGACCAACGCCCCGGCCACCAGCATGGCCAGCAGCGCCGCCGGCGCACGCGGCCACCAGTGCTTGCCGACCAGAATCACCGCAAGAGTTGTCAGTCCGACGGTTAAGGTCGGCAGATGGGTGTGTGGTAACTTCCCGGCCAGCTCGACGAGCCGGAGGACCATGCCTCGCGAATGCATCGAGAAGCCGAACACTTTCCCCATCTGACCTAGAAAGATGCTGATAGCAACGCCGTTCAGATATCCAACCAGGATCGGTTTCCCAAGAAAGTCGGCCACGAAGCCGAGCTTAAAGAGACCCGCCGCGATACACACGATGCCCGTCAACACCGCCAACGTAATGGACAGGGAACGCAACGCCTGGTGATCGCCAGCTGCAAGCGGCAAGACCGAGGCGGCAAAAACGGCACAGGTCGCCGCGTCCGGGTTGACGATCAGTTGACGCGAAGTCCCGAACATTGCATACGCCACTAAAGGAAGAATGGCCGCATAGAGGCCGACAATGGGGTCAAACCCGATGAGTTGGGCGTAGGCAATCGCCGTCGGTACCGCCACTGCGGCCACTGAAATTCCGGCAACCAGATCGTCACGGAGCCATTCACGACGATAATGGAGGAGCTGCGAGAGGCCAGGAGCAAAGCGGCCGATCAGAGCCTTGCGGTCAGTCCAAGGAATTGTGGCAGTTTTAAGCATGTCTCCGTTCGACAGCGAGGAGGATACGCCAGCGGGCTTCATAAAGCGAGGGTTGGGTCGGCTACTTGGGATGCCACTGGATGGTTGCCGAGGGCAACGTACGGGCCGACGATGATAGACGCATTCGGTCTAGTCCTGAGAGTTTAAGAAGAGGGCGAAATTAGAAATTCTTGCCATGGAATCCATATTTGTACTTTTAACTGAAGTGCGATGTCGGAATGGATAACATGTACCGCGGTCTTTATAGAACCAAGTCTCCAAATTGGTGCAGCAACGAACGTGCTACCTTCCACACGGGGCGGATCACTCGAAGAGCGCATTTGGAGTTGCCGGAGATGCGACCCCAAACCGTGGAACTGGTGAAGCAGGCAAGTAGTGCCAGTCGTGCCAAAGGCTTCATCACTTGCTTCTCGTACCACTTGGCATTGAATGTAACCAACTCTTAGGGCCGCCCGGTAAATACCTGTTGCCCTAGTCGCCTAACGGCGCGAGTACCGGGACGGACTGAGCACCTCTTGGCCGGTCTTCGTCACTTCTACGTAGGCGGCACCGTGCTCGCGCATCTTACGGCATGCTTGCAACCGATCAAGCCGTTCGTTGACTCGTGCGTGGGTGCTTGCCACCAACCATGCCTCAGACATACGCAGCGAGTAGGTCCGACCGTCCGCTGTCACGGAAAAGACAATGCTGTTCTCCTCTTCCTCCTCGCTGTGTACGTCCGCGAAGTCATGGAGGCGCAGGTACGACTCAATGAAGTACCGTCTGGCACGGACCAAGCGGGAAGACTGCGCAGTCCACTGAGAATGTCTGAGCCGGCACGTTCTCAGTTATCGTCGCCGCACCGTCACGGAATAGTAGATTCTGAGAACCCATGTAATGAACAGCCGCATGGTGAGTCTCGCCTTTGGTCATGTGGCGTGCCACACAAGGTAGACTCCCAAGATTAATCTGCGGTTAGGTGGAGCTTAAAAGCTGCTCATTGGACGGGTGGCGGACGCCATCATGCTGCGCCACCGCCGTTCGTCGGCAGAAGACGCCGCTACCATGACTATGGCGCGCAGGACCGCCTGTTCCCCGCTGTCCGTCCCCTTGATCGCCTGGGTCTTGGTCGCTCGGAAACATCCAAGCAGGCGGCGGTTGAACCGACCATCACGCAGCGCCAAAGCCAGATCCGGCGAGGCGGCGGTCCGTTTCCTCCCCGAGGTGAAAGGGTCGGCATGGCAGGTAGCAGCGTCTCGAGATGAGCGATCAACGGACGTAGCGAATCGCGATGTGGCGTTGAAATGCCAATCGCGTGATAGCATTCGCAGAGAACCAGCGTCTCATGAGACGAGGGCCCATCGCACTTGTTCAGAATCAGCCACGCGAGGAATCTTGCCCAATCCCGCTATCTGTATCGGCTGTCTCGGTCTCACTGCGGCTGATGCGTGGGCGATCCACCGCTTGGAACGCCTTACTAAGCAGGAAAGGAGCCGCCATTGTGGTACCTGTACCGATCAGGACAAGGATTGAGAAGAGCGTATAGCTGATTCAAATCGCCGAGATGCTTGGCAACCCAGGAAGTGTGCTAAGAGGCACGATAGGCCGCGAGCAGATCACTAAGCGCCAGGGTCTTGTTCCGGAAAATGACCCGATGCGACCCCAACACGTCCAGCGCGGCTCCTTTATCCGTACCACCCATACGCGACTTCGCGCCTAGGGTAAACACCCGCTCGCACTCCTTGTCGACTTTGGCCAGGACGGCCGGAGTCACCTTGTGAAGGTCCAGGATTTTGGCTCGAGTAGACGCTAAAATTCGCATCGAGTTCCATCTGAGGATAGCCCATACGCGCGGTGTCGCCTTCGCAGCTATCGATGTATTGAGTCAGAAAGATATACAACCGCATCAAGGTTTCCGCGATCTCAATGTGTTGCGATGCCGACTGTGTATCAACGCCAGCCCGCCGCCATTCCGTTGCCGTCATTTCTATGATCGCTCCCTCTCTGTAAATTCGAGTTGCGATTGCGGCAGTACTGCCACAATTGCTGACCGGGTTTATCTGAAATCAACAGGAGGGCGGTACCCCGCGGAGTCTCCGCGCATCCGCGTCATATCTTCACACCCTAGGGAGAGCAAAATGCGCACCCGCGCCCAGCATGGTGTGCCCTTACATCGAGGCCCGCAGAAAAGGGCATTGTGGTAGGACGCCAGGGTAGTCGATAGTCTTTGCAACGGGTACGCAAAATTTCACCGAAGCAAGTCACATGGCCGCGGACGGGGCGTCTCACCAAGGACAAAATTTCCTGTCCCGCAGCGGTGGGTGGCTCTTGCAGAGCTGATCGGGGATGTCCCTCATGAGGACGAACCCCTACCGCGGCGAACAGAACGCGGACTAGGTGTTTACATAACACTCCGATCCACGATCCTTGCAAGAGAGAATGCACGGAATCTTGTTTGTGCCTGCCAGGTATCAAGGAGGACACAATGAGGAAAATGATGCTGAGCGGCTCTGTTTGCGCCCTAGTCGCCGCCCTTCTGATACCTCCATTTGCCTCAGACGCCTTTCCGTCTGTTCCGGACGAACCCGGCGAGGAGTGTCTCGTCGAGCAATCGTTTGATACCATGGTCGGGCTACTTTTCCGCAGTTACTCGCTGCGGGAGGACGGCTATGTGGATTACCGCACGGCCCGCCACATTTTGGGAATCTCCTATGACGATCCCGCGCATGAAGAGCTAGATGTTGCCGCTGATCCCATGTTCTATTGGTACGACGCTCACCGTGACGGACAGTGGGAATTGTGGGTCGACCGAGATGAAGAAGGAGCTTCACATGCGGTCAGGTATGACTGGAAACAAGGCGCCGATCTGATCGCGAATAGAATGTAGACCCTGGTCCGCAAGGTTCCACTCACTTCAGAAGGCATGCCTGAGCCAGTGAGCTCACACCAAGTATCTTTCCATGTCTCTTGCCGTGGCTCAGTTCCTTAACAATGACCGACGAACTGCACATCCGTCCTAAAACGTTCACTATCCAGTTGAGCTCCTATCGAAGCGATGGCCTGTGGGTGCCAACTGCCACCGTCTGCAGCGCTTCCAAGGACGAGAAGGGTAAGCGTGTAATACAAGATCTCGCGGATCCGTTACCCACTCGAGAAGGAGCCAATGCCACTGCTAAGAAGCTCGCTACGGAGTGGATTGAATCACAGTTTCCCTCGGCCTCCGATTGAGTGTGATTATTAATCGATCAGAAGGCGATGCGCCCTTGATGGGCAAGCAATCGTGGATCAGTTGAGTTCGACCCCATAACCCTCGGCCAGATTTTTGAGAAACACTGCCTGGCACGACACCAGCCTTTATTTCCTCCAGAGTCTCCAGTCTTTCTCCTTAGGCACCGATAACAACCTAGCAATACGGTAAGAGGATGGGCGGGGATGTGCGCACATCTTCATCAGGCCTCGTTACCACCTCGTTGGCACGGATGCCGGCGAATGTTCGAGAGTAGTGCAGAGCCTTCAGGAGGAAGTACGTCATGGCATTAGTTGTCAATACCAACATCTCGTCCCTGGCCGCGCAGCGGAACCTGTCGGTCAACCAAGCCTCATTGGCGAAATCGGTTGAGCATTTGTCGTCTGGCTTGCGCATTACCCGCGCATCCGACGATGCGGCAGGATTGGGCGTGTCCGAAACCTTGCGAGCGCAGATCCGCAGCATCAACCAAGCCACCCGTAACGCGGGCGACGGCATCAGCTTGACGCAAACAGCGGATGGCGCGGCCGCGTCGATCGGTAGCCTGTTGGGCCGTATGCGCGAATTGGCCACGCAGGCGGCCAGTGGAACGGTGGGCACGACCGAGCGGTCGTACCTGGACCAGGAATTTGTGGCGTTGCGTTCTGAAATCGATCGTATCTCGACGACGACAGAATTCAACGGCCAAGCGTTGCTGAGCGGAAGCAGCAATACCTTCTCGGTGTTCGTCGGGTTCAAGAGCGGATCAGGCAATTCCTTGTCCGTGGCGCTCTCCGACCTCGATGTCGCCACGGTGGGCTTGACTGGGGCGAGCGTCTCGACGGCGGCGGCCGCACAGGCCGTGCTCTCCAACATCGACGGGGCCATCAGCTCGGTGGCGACCGCCCGTGCGAATTACGGGTCGATTCAAAGCCGTTTCGATGCCGCGATTCAAAACCTTACGGTCACGGCAGAGAATTTCACGGCAGCCGATTCGCGGATCCGCGATGCGGACATCGCGCAAGAAACTTCCCTGTTCACGAGGAACCAGATCCTCACACAGTCCGGCATTGCGATCTTGGCCCAAGCCAATGCACTGCCACAGCAAGCCTTAGCGTTGCTGCGAGGATAAGCCATCATCCGTCGGAGAGCTTTCTCGCAAGAGAGAGCTCTCCACGGACTGATCGACAGTGAATTAAGGCATATTCTCTCCTTACTTGCTTAACCGATCCATCCTAGTCTCCTCAGGGTGCCGCTGCCCTCGATCGTTCGGCGTCGCTGCCGTCTGAGAGCGATCAGCTGGAGACTCCTCATAGACTAGGACCCTGGCCACGGCGAGTGCCCCGATAAGGCGTGCAGCATAGAAGGACTGTATTGAGGAGGCGTTCTCGTTCCCTCACATCCACCTGTGACATCTCAATAGCCCACGCAGAGCGGGGCTTCTGTCCAGCTGCTGCTAGACGGCCGTCGTTTGTCGATATGACCCACATAAAACCGGAGCCGCAGTTGGTCGTCTCCGGCCATCCGGATGAACTCAATGCCCGCCTTGCCATCCTGGGTCCATCGCACAATTCCAAGGTCGATGCGCATGGGCCGGTGCTTGTCCAGGTATACGCGGAGTTGGACTGGCTGCCCACGTTCTAAGACAACCGCCGTCTCGATGAGACAGCCGGGTACCGTCAAATCTAAAATCTGCCCTTCTCCAACGCGTGCGCCGCAGGACAGGGTCACTTTACACGTCGTTGCTTTCCGCGCACTGTAGCGTGTCTTCACACGGGCCTCCTTGTTGTCATCGGGCAGGTGAATGGGGGCGAATCCACTGTCGCATCCACGACGAAGTCCTCCTCTGCCAAATAGTCCCCAAGCCGCAATTGTTCGGCGACGGCAATAGTGACAAATTCCACACGGATTGCATTCGAACACGCCCAGGTGACCTTGGCCTGGTTGATCTGCAGGACCGAAGTGAGGCCTGGCAGATAAATCGACAGTTCCAGCGCGTCCCATGCTGTGAGATGCTGGCCAGTTCGAATGGTGCACCCGCTGGCTGAGAGGGATTCGAGGCGGCCGGTGTACGCACTGACAGCACCGGCGATCACGGCTCTGAAATCGACACGACAGGACACCGCCCTCGTCGGCGACAGGGTCACTGCTCTTGCTCCGGTCGTCGTGTGGCTCATGTTTCAAGCGTAGCCGGGGAGTGGTGGTCTGCCTATGCCACGGAGGACGGAGGGCGAGGGACTACGGAGGGTGGGGGAAGGCGGAGAGTACACGCACTCTATGAATGGGTCAGCGAATGGCTGGATCCCCTGTCCGATCGACTTGTTCAAGCTCTCGATCGACGGCGCTCCACCGTGTGCTCAGTTGATGCGGTGGTGCGAAGCCAGTAGGCCAAGACGAACACCATGGCTAGCAACACACCCAACAAGAGCGCGCTTCCAAGGTGTTTCATCCGGGCATCCTTCCCTGCTTCATGCTGTAGAGCCGTGGAGGAACTGAACACCAAACTCCGAGGCGCGAGCCCAGGTCACCAGTCCATTCTCAAGCTTGACACGCGCTGCATCCGGAAGATGAAGGGGCAGCGACACCATCATGCCGGGACTGACCGGCAACCAGCTCTCGACGTGGCAGCGCTGAGGATAAAACGCCCAGACGCGCCCAGTTCCGATCGCACCCGAGATGGGAATATCTTCTATATCCGCAGGTGACGCAGGTGTGTGCATGGCTGCGACTCTAGTCGCGTGCTGCGGGAAGGAGTATTCCGCGTCGGAAGGGAGCTGCTGTACGAGTGAGAGCGCGAAGGGGAAAATTCAAGCGAGAGTGCCCACTAACGGGGCGGCGCAGTCAGGTGTATGGACTCAATGCGTGTCACGCCGGAGGCTCCGGAAAGGGTTATTCCTCTTGAGGAGGCCTTAGTGTGCCGGATCGGCGGCTCATGGCAGGAGGTCGTGTGAGACTGAAGTGTCGATACTTTCGTGCCACGGCCAAGGCTGAGGCTTGCGGCGCTGCCGATGCAAGTCGGAGCTCCCGGCGATCAACTCGCATCCCTCAACAAGCAGTTTCACCCTGTCCAAAACTTGTCGAGCCTGGTGAGATGTAACGCTTTCGAAAATGAAAGCGTCCAGGGTCTGTTGGATCAACCGGTCGGCGACTTCAGGCGATAGGTCTCCTTCGCGGCGTGCATCAATTCGGTCGAATGAATCCAGCATCAAACCGTTCCCTGGTGAGATGGTACTGTGACCCTTGCCCTGTGCATCGGGTACCTTCCGTGGTCAAGGCGGTGCGTGTAGTACAACATTTGCTATGTTCATTTTGCTTACTTCACTGCACGGTGCTACTGGGCAAACCCCTGAATCGCGGTGAGTTGGACCCCTGCCGCGTGAACAGCTTAGGTTTAAGCCCCATCGGTTCCTGTACTGTATGCCGTGGTGAATGCATGGAAGTCTCTCCTCGTCCTTGCTAGCGAGGAGAGCATCGCAGCGGTCCATCAAGGACCATGCGTAGTATCTCATGACGGACCATTCCACGATGTCGGTGGTGTGTCGTTCAACGCAGAATACAGCAGGCTTACCTCAGACGCGCTAAGTCTTTGACTTCTCGACGGACGTTTTTAACTTACCACGACAGACAAGTGATCCCTACAATCCAAATCAACGATACCACCACCTCCACTACCACCGCGCCAACCACCCAATAATCAGGGCCATCCATTCAGTCCGTGTCCTTTATCTAAGGATGAGGTCAAACAACGTAGTGGAACACGGCAGGGTTGGAAGTGTCGATGTGTCTAATTAGGCATTGCAAAATGTACGTAGATGAAGGAACAAAGGCGAGAATCACGGCACAGAGGTCTATTGGAGGGATTCAGTAGGTCGTCCCACGTCTTACTTCCGAAGAGTAAAGAAGTGGAAAAAGCTGAGGGCGAAAAGCGGACTTAAAAGGTCAAGACTGCCTCCCCCGTTGGGTATGAGACTCATTAGGGAAATGCGCGGTTAAAACAAGCGCCTGTCCCTAACAGAGAGGTGGCGGAGTACCGACGTAGACTCTAGGAAGGTTCGCGGTAGCTTCGGCTAGGCCACTTAGATTCAGCTTTGCGGTACGGGTGTGACTGAGGTTTACGTATCAGTAGGCGCTTGAATAGACCGGCCAGGCTTGCGAAGGACAGCACGGTGAGAACAAGGGCTAACATTTCTCACAATATCGCCCTGCGACAAAAGTGTCAAATGCTGGTGGGTCATGCGGTGTAGGCAAGTTTTCGATTGGTGAGGGGAAGAGGTACGGATGACAGGAAGGTAATAGCATGGCCAATGAGCCGCGTAAGGGGCAGGCTGGGCCGGGGAGTCCGCCAAGCGGGGCGCGCTGCTGCTTTGATGCCTCCTCCCAAATTTAAACGACTAGACACCACCGAGGGGTTGATGATCGCGCGATGGCACCGGCAAGGGTTGCTCCCAGTGTCGCGAGATCCTCACACCTTGCCATTATGGGGACCATGCCTCGCAAACTCGAATCGGCCCACATCTCCTTCGGATTGGTGACACTCTCTGTCGGGGTCTATTCCGCCATCGACGAGCAAGACATTCACTTCAATCAACTCCATGCCCCCTGTGGCAGCCGGATCAAGCGGCAACGGGTGTGCCCGGTATGCATGCGCGAGGTCAACTACGACGAGTTGGTCAAAGGTTATGAAGTGGCGAAAGATGAATATGTCCGCATCTCGCAGGAGGAGCTCGACAATTTGCGAGCCACCGAATGTATCGGGAACGTGTCTTGGAATTGATCGAGGAAAAGGCGAACGGCAAAGCGGTCAAGCTCCATCCCAAAGCTCCCGCTCCGGTGACCGAGGTCGTGGATCTCATGCAGCGACTCAAAGACAGTCTCGCTCAAACGGCCGATAAGCGGCCGGTCCGTTCAAGGGCCATGTCGGTACCCCGGACGACACAGACGGCCACGAAAGGGACCCAAGCTGGGAGATGATGACGGGCGCCTACTCTTCCTCCGGCCTACACCGCATCTTACATGTCACAGATGCTGAATTACGGACCTGTCTGCGGGCCGCCTCGCTTCCTATCTCGACAGCGAAAAAACAGCTACTCTCCTACTCCTTTCAGCAGCTGTTGGTGTTGCGAACTACGAAGGGTTTCAGCGATGCCGGCGTCTCAGTCCGGCGGATCCGCAAGGTCCTCGCATCACTTCAGCGCCAATTAGGCGATGCCCGTTCCATGGCCAGCGTCAAGGTGTATGCCTCGGACGTGGCGTGATCTCTGGGATGGGACGAATCGATGGCAACCCGACTCCGGCCAATATGTGCTGAATTTTGAGGCACGCCCCCCAGCCAGCGCGACGCCTCTGACCCCTCGCAGCCGCACCGCATTTCTCGTACGGAGTCGGCCCTGCTGTGGTGTAGTCGGGGAGAGGAACCCGAAGACCATGCGCCGGACGCAGCGTGCAAGGCGTATGAAGAAGCCGTACGGTTAGATCCGTCTTTGGGGGAGGCCCATGTGAATGTCGGACGGCCGTACCATGAGGCCGGCAGACTAGCAGATGCGGAGTCAAGCTATCGCTCTGCGATCACTCACAGTCCAGATTTAGCCGTGGCCTACTTCAATTTTGGCGTGGTCCTGGAAGATCAAGGTCAGGACACGCGAGCGATTACGGCCTACCAGCAGGCCCTTCAGCTCGATGCCGTCTTTCACATGGCGCACTGCCACCTGGCGGAGCTGTATGAGCGACTCGGGCGTGCCAAGATGCGCTTCGCCACTATGCGGCCGCCAGACGTTGCCGTGGTAAGCCGGGCATAGAATAGTCTCGAAGTGGCGGACGAGATGGGACGTTACGTTTCAGAGTGCCGTGCTCGATCGCCCAGCCCTGTTTCATCGCTCATACTGAGTTTTCCAAGAGCGCCTGGATCGTCAGCGGCGCATTGCCTTCCGTCCGATTGTTCACGAGCACATACGCCCGATGCTTCCTCGCAAGGGCCTGCTTCACCAAGCTCACGGTCTCCTGTCTCATGTCGGGTAGTGGTCTTACAATCTTGTCGTAGGGTCGATAGGCTTTGACTGCATCATGATATTTCGTGTTGCGTGGGGTGAGGAGCCGCAGGACTGTAAAGGGCGCGGTAAAGGTTTCATTCATGGCAGCATGTTGTTCTAACAGCGACGGCAGGGCGGTGTAGTGATTATAGATGTGGGCGGCGCCATGAGTCTTGAGGATCGCCCGATAGCGAGGGCCGATGATGGCTGGGTTGCGCACTTCGATGGCATATTCGTACCGCTTGGGCACATTCTCTAAGAACAGATCCAGCTTAGGCAGAAACGTCTGCGGGTCAAGGCCACTCCGTTGAAACTCTAGGATGAAGGGGCCGGTATGCTCGCAAAAGGCGTGGTCAAAGGGTGCGAGCACCATCTCGATAAAGGACTAACTACGGCTCTCTCCAGCTGTGGCACACTTGAGGTGGTGATAAAAAAACCTGAGAAGATTGATATTGGCGGCACCGGGATAAAGACGTTGGTCGTCAACGAAATGGGCGAGCCGGTAGGAGAACGACTACGCGTACCGACGCCCCAACGCAGCACGCAACAAGCGGTAATCAAAACCATACAAGTCCTGGCTAAGAAAGCCGGTAGTTTCCACCGCGTGAGTGTCGGCTTTCCAGGAATCGTACGCAGTGGCATAGTGTCGGAGGCCGTAAACTTAGACCCCGCTTGGGAACAGTTTCATCTCACGAAGGCCCTCCAGCAGTTGTTTCGGAAGAAGCCGGTCCGTGCGGCCAATGATGCAGACATACAAGGCCTCGGTGCCGTCTCCGGAAAAGGCGTTGAACTGGTGCTGACCCTGGGAACCGGCGTCGGTTTCTCGCTCTTCGTCAATGATGCGCTCGTGCCGAATGTGGAGGGGGGGAAGAACTGGCTCCGCCAATCGGAGCTCGAACGGATGGGAAATAAAGTGTGGAACAACCGCCTCATAAAGGTCCTCACCACGCTTGAGAAGATGTTCCATTATGATCGGCTCTACATTGGCGGTGGGAATGCTGTCAATGTGGAAATCGGCAAGTTGCCCCGAAATGTCAGCGTCGTTTCAAACCTGAATGGACTATTGGGAGGTATTGCATTATGGCGTGATGGCTCCAATTCCAGCGCGTCGCTACCCAATGCTCCGCCCTCCTAAGCGTTCGCAAAATGTCGTTGAGACGGGTCACCTTAGATTATCACCCACCTAGGCCTGCTTTCTGCGGCCAGCGCGACAATTGAGGCTGAGGGAGTGGTTTAGTACCCTTCGCGATAAGGTCCTCGTCCTCTCACCAATCATACATGAGTGCATGGGCCGATCCGGATGATTTTCAGGAACGGCAGAAGGACTTGAACCAAAAGCCTAGCTCTCGTAGCAAACGACCCAGCAGCGCCGGCAACTAGAAGGGCAGGAAGTGTACATGCGATCTATATAGATGGCGGACTAGGGCTTTCGCGGCCTTGGCCGAGGCTCTGAGGCTGCCCTACGCCGTGCGACTTGAGAACGAGAGGCACCAGCCATGCCTAGCGCTAATACTGAGTCCATGGTGGAAGGCTAGGTTAGGTTCCGCCTAGAGAGCATTCGATCGAGTCATCGCGGACTTCCTCTCACTGGCCGTGACCATCCAGCAACTGACGCTGATCGACGACGTGAGAGAGGAAGAACGAGGAGCATTTCTTAGGCCGCCAAAACTGTAAGATTGATTTCAAGGCCCTAGCTTCTTGCTTCCCCTTGGTAGATCCAGTTGCAAATTCCTGCACGACCGCACAATTTTAATTGAACCTTTGCGCTACCGTCGTAGTCTTCTAGTTCGTGTATGAGGCAGTCTTACACATACATCCGCCGGCTACCGCCAAGGGCCACCCAACCGCGCACGACCCGATACACGAACCAAAGCCCGACTAGAACCATAGGCAGCCACGCGACGAGAATGCCGATCCCAAAAGTCGCGATGATGAAGGCGACGCACAGCGAAACCCACAGCAGTCCGAACCAGAACGTTCGGATTTGCCATCGAAAGTGCGATTCGAGCCAGGTTCCTCGCGCCTCGCCGCGCTTGAGGTAGTTCAGAATGACTGCGATAATCGACGGCCAACCAGTGAGGAATGCGCCGACCACGGTCGCAGTGCCGATGATGCCGGTCAACAGGCTGAAGGCATGCAGCGCGTACACGACTTGTGTCCACGTGATGAGGGAATCCCGGACCTGTCCCATCCCCGCCTCAGCTGTGCCATTGCTTTTTACCGGTCCGATGAACATTCGCGCTCTAAAGCCTCGTCACGCAGTGCCCGTCAATCCATCGTTCGCTTTTTCTTCGCTTTGATTCGGCAGGAGATGGTGACATCGGGGGGTGTCTAGAATCCTGTTCCGATGCCGATTCCGCCGCGCGTGCCGCCTCCGCCGATACCGACGCCGATGCCAACAGACGGCCGGCCCCTTCGCCTAAAGGATCGGGTGGCTCATTCCACACGTGGAGGTGCTTGATTACCATCGTGGTCAAAATACGGCGGTGGTAGCGGCTGAGATGACCGAATTCGATCCCGATCCCAGTTGGAGACGCGCTCGATAATCGGTCCAACCTGAACTCCATGTTGGTTTCTAAATTAGTGACTTTTGAGAAAGATAAAGATTTGTCGCTGATATATTCACTCGCGAGCAGAGAACCACCTTTCGGTAGGCGGGACTTTTCGCGTCACCACCAGAGGCGGCCATGCACCCTGGTTTAAAATGCGCTCCCGAACTGACCTTGTTTCATTCACCCATCACGGGCGGGTCACGTGCACTGCATGCGCCACCGACGGGACCCCCCTGTTGTCAGTTAAGAAGAGCATGTACCAGCCTGGTGGAGCGATGTTCGGCTCAGCCGTGAGCGTCACCCGTAGCACGCTACCTACGAGAGCAGAGATGGGTAAGTCCACTAGACGCTGGCCATTGTTGAACGAGTGCGTGGTCACGCCGTTTCGAATGAGGCTGGCCCAGCGGATGCTGCCCGCCTGCGGGGAAGAGATTTCGATGGTCTGGCCGTAATGCCATTCCTCCGGGACAGTCGTGATCACGGGCCGAGGACCTTTGAACAGGTACGGTGGGCTGTAGACGTCAAGCCGCATCTCCTCATTGAGCGGGTCCTTGCCCCATTCCACATGGTTGCCCTCCGCGGGGTTTCCGCCAGCGACCACAACGCGACCGTCAGGCAATAGTAAAGCCACCGAATGGTATAAGCGGGGAACCTTGGAAGACGCGACGAGAGTCCAGGTGTCGGTGGCCGGGTCGTAGATCTCGGATTGAAGGGTGGGAGTCAGCCGGCTTTCCCTGGCAAGGCCCCCGCCGGTGACGAGCACTGTGCGGTCGGGAAGGAGCACCGCGTTAACGTGGGTGCGGGGCAGATTCATGGGCGCTGCTGAGCGGAATTGCGGTTGAGGATCCTTGAGATCAATAATATCAGCCGCAGCGGTTGCGTCTAGGATGCCCTCATCGCCGACGCCCCCCCCGATAATCATCGCTTTCTGGTCTTGAGCGGGAGGCAGCAGCACGCTGGCGGACTGTTTTCGGGATCCGGCTTCGCTCAAGCCCTTCAACAAGGTTACCCCCACTGGGTTGTGGGCGATGTCCAGAAGACACGGCCCAATAGGAACATCCGGGCCCTCGACCAGCCCACCGGTAAACAAAAGCCTGCCATCGGCCATGAGGAACAAGTGAGCGTACAGAGGTAGGCCTGGAAACTGCGCTGGAAGGTGAAGCATTTGCCAAGTGTCCGTCTGCGGTGAATAGACCTCAATCGTGTCATTGAGGTTGCCGTTCTCGTTCAGACCACTGACGGCTATGACTCGACCATCTCCGAGTGTGATCAGCGTGGGGTACCATCGGCCATGAGCCATGTGGTTAGCTCGAGCCCATTTCTGAGTGATTGCGTCATACAGTACGGCGTCCGCGCGGCCGGATACGTGGCCGGGATATGCCAAGGTGCCGCCGGCGGATAACAGCCGCCCGTCGGCAAGGAAGCTGTCACCACCGCAAAAAAGGTCGAATACTTTTCCGTTGTCGCCTTTAATCGCGACCGGGTGAAAGAAGTTCTCGTCGCCGTTTGTGGGCGTGATCGTTGGGTTCCACACCACACTCGTGTAGATCTTCTTGTCGAGACTGCCAAAGTCCGGACTCTCCTGCCGCTTTTTCACGTTGCCCGAGCCGGCGAAGAACATCACGTTCCCAGTGTGCAGCAGGGCCGCATGCACTGCCAGTACCTCCGAGTCGAACGGAAGATCCGTCCAAGAACCGGTAACAGGCGGATCGGTGCCGAGATCGAGTATCCGATACAGGCCCGCGTTCTGCCCAATCGGATCGTCGACGAACATGGCGATCAGTCTGTGCCTCCCGGCGGCCTGCATGACCGCAATGCCACCGCCTGCGTTTTCCCAAGAGAACCATCCAGGCAGCACCGTCCAAAAACCCCAGCCATCTTTCACGTGACCATTCACGTCGAGCTTCTTACCAGTCTTGTAGAATCCCTGATTGAGACCGACTGGGTTATCGACCTGGTAGACGACGATGTCCGTAGTCCCCGTTCCAAGGTCAGCGACTGCAATGCTTCCCGCCTGGTTCTCGAAAGAAAACCAGTCCGGCACCGGCTGCCATTCGCTCCAGCCACCCGTGACGCCTCCAACCGTATCCAACTTGCGGCCAACGCGGAAGTAGCCTTGGTTCTTCCCAGGCGGGTTGTCGACCATAAAAACGATCAACTCAGGCCGGCCATCACCGTCGAGGTCGGCCACCGCCACGCCTCCGTGCTGGTTCTCGAAAGAAAACCAGTCGGGGATCGGGGTCCAGGCGCTCCAGCCACCCGTGACAACCCCTGCTCCATCGAGCTTGCGGCCGACGCGGTAGTACCCCTGGTTCTGCCCCGCAGGGCTATCGATCATGAAGATGATTAACTCAGGCCGTCCGTCTCCGTCGAGGTCGGCGACCGCCACGCCGGCGCCCTGGTTCTCGAAAGAGAACCAGTCCGGGATCTCCATCCATGCGGACCAGCCATCCAGGGCCGTACCATCCGTCGCGATGCCCTTGCCAACTCGGTAGAATCCCCGGTTTTGTCCGGGAGGGTTATCGACCATCAGAGCCACGAGATCGCGGGAGCCACCGCCACTGATGTCCGCCAGTGCGACCCCAGCGCCTTGGTTCTCGAAGGAGAACCAGTCGGGAATCATGTTGAATCCATTTGGCATCATCAATCTCCTCTATGGAGTGGTGAATCCTATTCGGATAGGCTTCAAGGATTCCTCAAAGCTACGCTATGAGGTTCATAGAAATAGTCGTGACGTCTCCTCGACACACCACTGATATGTGGGCATGAGCGCTGGCCCTACCGCGCGTCAGGTTTCTAGAAGAGTCGTACGTTGGGACCGACGGCCTGCGATTCCAGTCCTGCTCGTTACTGAATATCGACAGGCCTCCGATCCTTACGTCATTGACGTAACAGAGCGCGACTTAAGTACTGCTGGAAATGGTTCGTAACCAAGTGTCGGCCTAGTAAGTACTTTCTGCCGTCTTAGGAAGACTGGGAGCATGACATTCTCCGCAGACGCGGTACTTGGGAGTTACTACATTTTTATCGACAAGCGGTTGGTCTCTCACCTGCCAAGCGCAAAGTTCACAAATTCTTTCAGGCCAAATAGTTCGCCATCACCGATCGTGGGCTTCCAATTCGGGTCTTGATTAAAGAACGATTGACTATCATAGGTCAGAAGTCCGGCAAAGGTCTCGGCGACAATGCGACCGCCAACTGGACCCAAGAGTTTCGATTTCACACCCGCTAGCCCTGTGACGGTTTGGTTTTCGGTTTCGGCCAGACAATAGGCCCATAATGGACAGTTGCCCTTGAACGCAGGGCTTATGTTCTCGATGGGCTGGACTTCAGGATCGTCCTGAAATTTGCCAACGTGTATTGGTTCTATGACAGGCTGGCCCATTGCTTTGGCGACAGATTGTCCCGAAGGAAGTCTGAGTCTCCATCCGCGGACCAGGTTTCTTTCAGCCAAAGAAGGGATGATTAGATCGGCCACATCGGGCGGGAGAGCACCCAGCGGGAACACGATTGAAGTATCGATGCGATAGGCCATTTGCAGCCGCCGCTTGTTTTCTTCTAGCTGTTGAGCAGAAGGATCCTTGCCGTTGGGCAACTTGGCACTGCCGTCCAGCGTGACTCCATTAGGCCGCGGTTCGATATCGATGAAGCGAGCCCAATCCAATGCCCAATCGCTGGCCGGAGCCATGAAACCTCGCAGACTCTTGGGCCGATCGGGCGGACCTTCTTGCCCGAAAATGGGCAAGAGCGTATTTCCGTCATTGAGACGATAGCCTGGCCGTACCATGGAGTGGCCGAAGCGATAAGCGGCCACGGAGAACTCGAATGGCATAAAGGCTTCGTCTCGAGCGTGATAAAACCTCAGTGCAGGCGGGTTTACCGCGATCGATGAATTGGCCCCCAGGTGAGGGAACACCTCGTGCAGAGTCTTCTTATTGATAAGTTTCACCAGGAAATCGTTGATGAGCATCCACTGGTAGTGATAGCGGAGCGTGCGTTGCGCATCGGTAAAGTTAAGTTTCTTGTCGTCGACGAGGCGGTTATGAAACTGCAGAAACAAACCTTGCAGCTGACTGACGAGCACGTTTTCGTCGTTTCGTGGGTCGCCGATGATTGCGCGCGCCGACTGCTTAGGTGCTGCATTGCGGGCCAAGTCTTTGGCTTTGGGATTCAGGGGACCACCACCGGTGAGAGGATTGCCGAGAAGGAACTTAGCCTTTCCCGAGCCACTAGAGAAGTCATAAAGATATGGTTGGTCGTCGGGGCCGCGACCGTAAACATTGTCGAGATCGAATTTCGGCGTTCGGTAATCGACTAAACCGTCCGGGTCATTTTGTTGCTGGAGACTACTCGAAGGGTCGAAGGTGATGTCGTGATCGACAAACTGGCCCAGATATGTGTAGAGAGCAGGAATACCGCTTTCCTCTGCATCAGGGCCATCCTTCGGCTTGTCGTCTGTGGCGACCATAGCTTTGCCGAGCAGTTTGAGATTTGCCTGGGTCTCTGAGTCGGTACCGCCAAATTCCGCGGGGGGCAATGCTCGGAACAATCGTCCAAAGGCACCACCGAAGAGCAGGGAACTGCGTGATAGGTTTAAGCCACGTACGCCTCGACCGTGAGGGGTAGAATTTCTTAAGTTCATGAGTGCCTCCTTATGCATGAGTGCCCCGTGAAATTATTATTCAGTCCCGAAATCGTGATACAACGAGCCCTCCAGAAGCTAGAGTGTTGTACTCGTAGTTGAAGACGAGAAACCGAAAGACATGAGTATGTTCCTCTGTCGTTTCCAAGACACTTTTCCGAAATAAGACCTGCATAACGGAGGACCAGCATAGAGAGAATGGTTGAAAATGGATACTTGAATTCAGCAGGTAGAGAGATCTCGCTAGAAACTAGAGCAAAGGGCATGCGCAACATTTATTCGCTTAAACGGTGAAACAGAGAGGGTGGAAATGAAAACAGTATCCGATCTGATACTGCCGTTATCGTTCTTGATACAGTGATCACCTGTTGAAAATTGTGAGACATCGACCCACCTCTCGGCCATCCATTTCTCTGCAACCTTGTGTCTTCTGTGTTCTTGATGAGAACACACGTTCCTCCATCCGTTTATGTCCGCATCTGACACACGTGACTTTTGGGGTTGAAGATGAGGCTTGAGAAGCGCTAGATGAAAGAGCGATCTCTCAGGGTGCGACCTGCCGGCTAAACCGTACTGCCGATTTTGCGCAACATCCTCAATGTAGGAATTCCCCTTTGGGAGTCACACTGCATAGCCGGTGGTGGCCACGCACACGAAAGGAGTCATTGCGCGATGACAAATGTGCCTTTGACGGATGGTGGACGAGAAGTGTAATAGCGGCGGTGTTGTGGGCGTCGATCTTCACGGCTGGATGTGTGCGTTAGCCGAGCGGAATCGCGCCGTCCACGAAACCGCGCGCATCCGGTGGATATACTGAACTGGGCCAGGTGCGCGGGCAAGATTGCGTCTATCATGTCCTCGGCCTCATCCCGATTACCGGCGGAAATGAGACTCGAACGCAATCGCCGATGCGTTGCATACGAGGATTCTCGCGGATGCACCTGTGGAAGTCACAGTGATGGATAATAACAATATTTTGTTTTCTCTTGCGGGCCTGCACGCAGGTGTACAGTATAGCCGTAAAAAGCAAGTAAACCGGTAGAGTGGACAGGCTTATCCGAAGCTACGCGATCAGCTGGAGAGCACAACAGCGGCTGGAAATAGATGCTTACAATAACTTTCGGGGGCGGGAATATGCCCCGCCCCCGCAATGCGCTAGTTCCTCGTCGCCCGATTATTTTTCTTTGCGCTGCAATGTGGTCACATGACCTTGCTCGGTGACGTAGGCCTTGACCAAATCACCCTCTACAACTTTGTCGAGCTTCGTGCTCTTGTCGACGTGCACCCTATGCTGCACTCCATCGTCGTCTTTTATCGTATAGTATTCGCCGTCTTGTTTTACCAGGGTCCCGGTGACCGCGTCTTTCGTCAGGCGTTCTTTGATCGAAGGACTCGCTTCTTTATCCTTCATCGGATCAGCGGCAAGCACCGGGCTGATGCTCAACCCCGATGCAATCAGTACCGCAAACAAACCCGTAATCATCTTCGTCTTCATAAAGTCCTCCCTGTGATGTAGTCATGATCCGTTGTATATCGGCATCCAAGCCGAGCATACGTGACCCAGTCGCTCGTCGATACTGGGGATAGCCCTCACTTGCAACGAGAAGAAGGACGAGGCGCAGGAACCTTGTAGGGTCTTGCTACAGCAATCCTAGGGAAACTCCCAGGTGGTCTCTGCGCGTATCTATGAGAAATGTCTATGGTGCGATCTAAGTGCACGATGTAATGCCTGGAATCCAGCGCTCCCATTTCACTCCATCAGCGCCCGCTAGAGAGTTTCTAAAAAGAACGGAGAAGTATTCAATGACGAAGGCTCGGCTGACGAAAGAACAATCCGCGATACCACGGTCCAGGACGGCTCTTCTGCAGAAGGCGGTTAAAACATTGGCCATCGACATCGGAGCAACCCGTATCAAGGCATCGACGCTGAATGAGCTGGGAGAAATCGTCACCAAGCGCGTGTTTACAGACACCCCACGCTCCGGTATGCCGGGCGCCGTGATGGATATCATTGCCAAACTAGCAGAGGAACAGCCCGAGTACGATCGTATCTCGGTGGGTTTTCCCGGCATTGTTCAAAACGGTGTGGTGCAAGCGGCGCCGAATTTGGCACCGGAGTGGAAGCACTTCAACATCGGCAAAATTCTGGCAGCGAGATTAAGGAAACCTGTTCGGGCTGCCAACGATGCGGACGTCCAAGGTTTTGGCGCCATTTCAGGGGTTGGTGTGGAACTGGTTCTCACACTCGGCACCGGAGTGGGGTCGGCGCTCTTTCTCAATGGCCACTTGATTCCGAATGTGGAAGTGGGCAAGGACAAATTGAGTAATGCGGAATTGAAGAGAGTCGGCAAGAAGAAATGGAATAGGCGCCTGGTAAAACTCATCCAAAAGCTGGAAGCGATGTTTTATTACGACCGCCTCTATATTGGAGGTGGTAATTCAAAGTCTGTCTCTATCCCCGACATTCCGGCGAACGTCACGATCGTCTCCAATCTCAATGGGATGGTGGGAGGAGTTGCTCTCTGGCGCGAATTACCGCGTCCTGAATGACGAACGTACAGCTGTTAGAACGGAGGTGTCTATGTTCCTTAAATGGGCCGCCATATTCTTTGTGATCGCTATGGTCGCGGCGGCATTTGGATTTACGGGGATCGCCGAGGGAGCCACGGAAGTTGCCAAGATTCTTTTCTATATCTTCCTCGCCATCTGTTTCACGTTCCTAGTGGCAGGTCTCGTCGTGGCGCGGAAGCTGACTTCCTGAGTACGGACAGAAAGTCGCACGATGAATGTTGTCGGCGAGAGGCACATATCCTGAAAAGCGGTGGGCCTGTGCTCATAGTCGAATGATGGAGGGAATATAGAGCTGCCCTGCCGGAATTTTTTGTGCGCCCTTTATGCGCCCAATGGGGGTGAGATATTTCGGTCCAATACTCCTCGGGGCCAATTTGATAGACAATCAGATCCACCGGTTTCTGGATGTGCGAGCCCGCCCCATCAGCATAGACGCGAAGCATATCCTCCTCACGCTCGCAAGGCGTCGACTTCCCCCTCTGGCGGGTCGCCGTCGCGACGGAACTTCAGCGCATTGATACGTAAATTGTAGATGCAGTGGGTAGCCTAGGTTCGGTTGACTCGCAACCGGGGAAGGCCTTGGAACAGGGGTAGATCGCGCTCGTTTCTCGAACCGTGTCCTTCAGTCTCTGCAGGGCATCACGCACGATGCTTTGAGCGTCCACATGCTCGGCAGGAAGTTCGATGTGCTGCACAGGTGACCGCGCATGGATTGCCGCCATTCGTTGCTGCATCCGTGAGGTGCATGGGTCGTCCGCCTCGATGGTTCATATGCACCGCTGGTGGTGCGCTTCCACCAAGGGGAATCCCTCACCCGTACACGCGTATCTTCCATCAAAGTCCAACCTACTGATTTACTATTGCTTCTGCCATCAGGCCGAGCGGCGTCGTCTTTGCACTATGGAGAGCTCGGCGCATGCACACAGACGTCGGCACGGAGGAGGGGCCCATGGGAATGATCTGGCCGTTTGGATTGAGTACAGGGGACAAGGTCTGTCTGGGGCGCGTGCTAGTGGTGGACGATGAGGAACCGATTCGAGGGTTGCTGCGTACCATGCTGACGCAGGCAGGCTACGATGTGGAGGAAGCCGAGGATGGGGGGAAGGCAGTCGACATCTTAAACAGCGGCGACAATCCACTGATGGTGGATGCCATTATTTGCGATATTCGAATGCCTCGCATCAATGGTCTGGAAGCGATTACGTACTTTCGTGACCAGTACCCGTCTTTGCCGGTGATCGTCTTGACCGGGTATCACGATGAGCAGTTGGCCTTGTCGCTGCTTAAACAGGGCGTCGTGGAACATATTGAGAAGCCGGCCGAGCGGGAACGCATTCTCGCGTCCGTCGCGCGAGCCATCGCCCAACGCCGGTTCAGCTTCTATCCATGATGCGTCCATGTGAGAGCTTCGTTATCGGCGGATATGCCAGACTGAGACTGTGACCCGCCGTCAGCGTTCATGCCGCAACGTGTTCTTCAAGGGCTCGCGTTTGATTTTCCATCAACAGCTTCATAGAATCCTCCGGTTAGCAGCGCATCACTTGAGGAGGAGCCATAGTTATGTGTGACACCCTTGCCCGTTTGATTCACGTCGCGTCGTTTCGCGCGATCGTTGCCCTCAGCTTGGCCCTGCTGCTGACCAGTATGCTCCCAGCTTCGCTTCAGGCGGCACGAGGCGGAGGGGGCAAGACCGAGGTGCTGCCGGTGCAAAAAGCCGCTCCCGCTGCGGTGTTTATCGAGACCCCTGGCACCGAGGCGGATTTGCGACGTCAACTGCGGGCTAAAAATGCAGTGGCCGAACTCGGCACAGCAACCCCCAAAGTCTTGTTCTCTCAAGCCCCAACCGGTGCGTATGGATTCATCCCGCCTAAGTTACTCGGTTTGGCCTTGGTGACACAGAGTCCAGACCTTGGAATAGAACGCATCGCCTCTGCCGCGAACGCCTATGAGATTCATAAGCTTGCCGATGGGAGCGGAATGCTGGTGGGATTTGTAGCACTCGATCTCATGCCTAAAGTGACGCCCAGCCAACGTCCCAAGAACATCCGTCTGGCGCTTCATTCGAACCCGTCAGACAAGGCCACCCATATTGTTGCGGTGCCGCTGGTCAAATTGGTGGCTGACCGGATGCCGATTCGGCTCGATCCGAATAATCCTGAGGGCCCCGTCATATTAGACATGGATCTCCAAGGGAGCACGACTCGCGCATCGACGCAGGGGGGCCAATAATCGCCTTGGCAATGGTCGAGTCCAACCCGGTGCGAAGCGACTACTCTACGACCTTGATCGTCACGCTATCGGTGGCCGTGCCTGCGTCTTTGTGGTCAGGATCGGCAATCTTGACCGTGATGGTGTGCTCGCCCTTTGGAACGTGGGCAAATTTCCCCTGAAACCCCTTTTGGTAGACGCCATCCAAATATACGTGCGCTTGATTGCCCTTGGGGCCATTCAAGATTTCGTATGAGATATCGAACGTGTCTCCCACGGTGTCGCCGTTGTGAGGAGAGAGAATGCTGATGCTGGTCATCCCATCCATGGCACGTCCTACACCCCCTCCCATGCTTGCATCCATGATCAGGATACAGGCACTTAGGAACACACGAGTCATGGAAGCCTCCTATGACGAATGATGAGTGGAAGGGATATCCTGAAACAGCCGTCGTTGTGGATTCGGTTCCGTCTTCATCAGTACCCGTTGTCGCAAGGTCTGTTGCCAACTTGCGGAAAGGAGTCCGCACTGGCTCAAACATTCAGCAGCGGCTCGGTCGTTCCGATCATGGTGCATGATTCTATTGGCGGCTGCGACCGTCCATTCCGGGCAAGGTCGATCGAGGAGTTGTAGCGATTGATACGCCTCGACCCGTCCCTCCTGCAGCACCCGGAAGTACCAGCCCGTGAAGCCGGTCCGCTCCGCCTGAACCGCCAAATCCTTGATATGCCAACGGCGTGCCAGCTTCCAACAGGGCTGCCGCGGCTGTGATACTTGTACGAGTGCCGTGCCGATTTCGAAGACATCGCCGATGCAGACATCCGCCTCAGTCAGCTGCTCCACCGTAAAATTTTCGCCGAATGCGCCACCCCGAAGCTGGTTCGGTGGCAAGATCGCTTGCCAATAAGGCCAATGGTCAGCCGAATAGACGCAGACTGCTTTGTCGATCCCTCCATGGTGGACAAGGTCTGCCTGACCGTCTCCTTGCAGGTTCGTCCGCCCGAGCCACAGGGGCCCGCTCACCGGCAATTTGAAGATTCCAGTCCTCCATGGGGGAGTTGTCGGATCGGCGGCATCGTCACCGTTCCCTGACTGAGGAAAGCCGACTTGAATGGACTGTATACGACCGGTCGTCATACGCGATCCCTCGTCTCGACTCTTTTGTCGCCGCTCCTGTCCGCGTTGCTCACGAATCAACCTAGTGCCTGCCGGAGGGCGCGTCCAAGCGTTTGTTCTGATTAGATTGATCATTTCTGTTTATGATATGAAGAGGCCATGGAATTCCGCCATCTTCGATATTTTCTCGCGGTCGCCGACGCGCTGCATTTTACGAAAGCAGCCGAGGGGTTGCCGGTGTCCCAACCGGCGCTGTCCGCGCAGGTGAAACAGTTGGAGCATGAAGTGGGAGTGCCGTTGTTTGACCGTGTGGGCCGCTCGGTTCAACTGACGCGGGCGGGATCGATCTTTCGCGAACACGCCCGACGGGCGCTGCGTGAGATGGAATTGGCGCAGATGGCCATCGCCGAAGTTGAAGGTCTCCATCGCGGGGCTCTCTCGGTCGGCGTCGTTCAAACCGTGAACGCCTACCTGATCCCAGAGATCGTGACCCGGTTCTCAAACCTTCACCCCCAGGTCGGGCTGAAACTTGACGAACTGTCCGGTCCCGACATTGAGGCCGGCGTGAGAGACGGGATACTAGACGTGGGCATTGGATTCCTGCCGGTGACCTCTGATCGTCTCGAAAGCCAGCCGCTGTTCGAAGAAGACTTTGTCCTCATTGCCTCAGCGCGTCATCGCTTCGCCAAGCGCAGGCGCCTGTCTCTCTCGTCATTATCGGACGAGTCCTTGATTCTCTTGCCCGGTATCTTCTGCACACGCCGGTTGTTGAATGCGAGTTTCGAGCAGGCCGGCATCCAGCCCAAGATTATTGTGGAGATGAACTCCATTGAAGGTATTCTGGCCACGGTTCGGACCAGCACATTGCCCACTATCCTCCCGCGTTTGTCCTTGGGGTTCGGTCGCCACCCTGTGCTCCGAGCCATTACCCTGAAAAATCCGACTCCGCGACGGGGTATCGGACTGTTGTGGAAAAAGGGCGGGCATCGAAGCGGTGCGGTGCGCGCGCTGGCCGATCAGGTAAAATCCGTCGTGAAGGAGCACTTTCGGTAAACGCGGTTCCCTTCACCTGTCGCAGCTACCAGGTTCGTGGCAACAACCTCGACGGCGTTGCGCTTCTTCGACGCATTCGCCTGCCTAGACTGCCTGGCTATGACTGACCTTCCTCAGCAGCACCCTAATGCCAGGCACGGTGTAATAGGCCTCTCGCTGGTCCGTTTTTTCAGGACTGTAACCTTTGGCCTCGCTGCGGCGACTTGAAGGGTGAGAGGAACCTCAATTCCTGTGGTGGCGAAGATAGATAGGATATGATGCGGAGAGGCACAATGGGCCGGCAACGGGCATCAGCATCACAGGAGCGCAGGGACTCGTGTCCGATGATACGGAGATTATCGAACAGGTCTTGCGTGGCGAAATCGATCGCTTTGCGGATTTGATTGCTCGGCATCGGCAGCATGTGCTGAAAATTGTCAGCGGCCACGTCCCCGCGGACCGTGCCGCTGAGGTGGCGCATGACGTGTTCGTCCAAGCCTATCGTAGTTTGCCGAGGTTCTCGCGGCAGGCGCCTTTTGAGCACTGGTTGTCCCGGGTCGCGGTCCGAACCTGTTACGATTTTTGGAGAGCGCGTCGTCGTGCGGAGATTCCTATGAGTACGTTGACGGCGGATCAGGCAGGCTGGCTCGATCGGGCGCTCGCCGCCGAATCGGATGCGCGGTTTCACGATCAAGCGGACCGGCGAGAATCGTTGGAGGTTCTGGATTGGGCGCTTGCGCAGCTGTCGCCAGAAAACCGCCTGGTCTTGACGCTGGTGCATCTTGAAGGTCGTTCGGCTCGCGAGGCGGCCGATTTGTTGGGCTGGAGCCTGGTCAATGTGAAGGTGCGGTGTCATCGGGCCAGACAGAAGCTTCGAACGTTGTTTCTTCAAGAATGGGAGCGACAGCACAATGACTGAACGTCGTGAGCCGCCCAGGGAACAAGTGGAGCGCCTCCTCCAGCAGGCGCACGGTATGCGCCAAGAGGTTGCCGTCTCAGAGGAGTGGGTTCGTGGAGTGATGCGGGTGGTTCGGCAGGACGCCACCGCGCATCCCTATGACTCCATGCTTGCCTGGGCCGAGCCGTTGGTGTGGCGGGTCGCCGCGGCTGCGGCTTTGGGGGCAGTGATCTTTGCAGGGTCGGTGGTGGTTTATACCGCTCGACAACCGCAGCCGGTCACTCCCGTCTGGCTGGAAGAATTCGATGCAGGGCAGCCGCTTCTCGCAGACTAGTTCGATCGCAGAGTAGGAGTCTCTAGATATGTCACGCACCACCCTCTGGTTTGGGCTCATGGTACTGTTTCTGGCCGGAGCGCTGACGGGCGTCGTCGGGACGTCGCTCTATTACCAATATGAGGATGAGCATCGGTGGGATAACGGACCGGCGGGACGGCAGGAGCGAATCATGAAACGGCTGACGCAGGAACTGTCGTTGGCTTCGTCTCAACAGGCGGAGATCGAGCCGATCGTCAAGCGGGCGCATCTCGAGATTTTGCGTGTGCGAGTCGATCATCAACCCGACGTCGATCGGATTCTCGGGCTGGGCATGGACAAAATCAAAACGAAGTTGTCGCCCGAGCAGCAGGCGAGGCTGGGCCAGTTGTATGCCCGGCTTCAACGGCGCTGGGAATTGACCCGCGAGTATCTGCAGGAGACGCAGGGGTCCATGGGACGGAAGGAATAGTCATGATGGGTCAGTCCGAACGATTTCCCACTGTTTTGAAGCGCTGGCTCATCGGATTGTCGGCAGCCAGTCTGCTGGCGGTGGGGGTCTATGCGTTGATGACCATATCCGGCGAAGCGCAACAGCGCGGCGCGGAGAAACGTCCGGCGATGGCGGCGCGAAGCACCCCCATCGTGGCGACTGCCGCCAAAACCGGAGAGATCAACATGTACCTGAACGGACTGGGATCGGTCACTCCTCTGAATACCGTCACGGTCAGGAGCCGTGTGGATGGGCAATTGATGCGGGTGTTGTTCAAGGAAGGACAATTCGTGCGCAGCGGCGATCTGCTGGCCGAGATCGATCCGCGTCCGTTCGAGGTGCAGTTGGTTCAAGCTCAAGGGCAGATGGCCCGCGATCAGGCGCAGCTGAAGAATGCTCAGTTAGATCTGCAACGCTATCAAGACCTGTACAAACAAAATTACATTCCGAAGCAGCAGGTCGATACGCAGGAAGCCTTGGTGCGTCAATACGTAGGGATCGTCCAGGCCAACCAGGGACAGATCGACAACGCCAAGCTGCAGCTGGCCTATTCCAGCATCACGGCGCCCATCAGCGGGCGGGTGGGGCTCCGCCTTGTGGATGCCGGAAATATCGTGCGCGCGAACGATCCCACCGGATTGCTGGTGATCACTCAATTGCAGCCCATCACCGTCATATTTACCCTGGCGGAAGACAATCTGCCTGCCGTGCTCGAACGCCTCAAGGCCGGAAAACAATTAGTCGTGGAGGCATTCGACCGTGAGCAGAAACGCAAACTGGCCACGGGAACACTCCTTACGGTGGATAATCAGATCGACCCGAATACCGGAACCGTCAGGTTGAAGGCGGTGTTCCCCAATGATGCCAGTGAGCTGTTTCCAAACCAGTTCGTGAATGCCCGGCTTCTCCTGGATATCAAGCGAGGCGCGACCGTCGTGCCCTCCGCAGCGATCCAGCGTGGCCCAAAAGGAACCTTTGTGTACGTGGTGAAAAGCGAAGAGCCAACGGTCACCGTGCGGGAGGTGACCGTTGGAGTGTCGCAGGGAGAAGAGACCTCGATCGAGACGGGGCTGTCGCCGGGTGAGTTGGTCGTCGTGGATGGGACCGAAAAATTGCGCGAAGGCAGCAAGGTCGAGCTGCGGCCTGCGAGCGGGCCGGTCCCGGCGAGCCAGGAGACCCAGCCGACGGGAGCCGAGCCGATGAAGCAAGGAAACCGGACGTGAACCCTTCGCGACTCTTCATCCTGCGGCCGGTGGCCACTGTGTTGACGATGGTCGCGATCCTTCTGGCGGGCGCCATCGCCTATCGCCAGTTGCCTGTTTCCGCCCTTCCCCAAGTCGATTATCCGACCATCCAAGTGTTGACGTTCTATCCCGGTGCCGGGCCGGACGTCATGGCTTCTTCCATTACGGCGCCGCTGGAACGGCAGTTCGGGCAAATGCCCGGGCTGAACCAAATGACCTCCACCAGTTCAGGAGGGAGCTCCGTCATCACATTGCAGTTCAGCCTTGAAGTCAATCTGGACGTGGCGGAGCAGGAGGTCCAGGCGGCAATGAATGCCGCCGCCACGTTCCTGCCGCGCGATCTGCCCGCGCCGCCGGTCTATAACAAGGTCAATCCGGCCGACGCGCCGATTCTCACGTTGGCATTGACCTCTGCCACGCTCCCTCTGCCGCAGGTTCGTGATTTCGCGGAAACCCGGTTCGCCCAGAAAATTTCGCAGCTCTCCGGCGTCGGCCTGGTCAGCATCAGTGGTGGGCAGCGTCCCGCGGTGCGGATCCAAGCGAATCCACGGGCACTGGCATCCTATGGATTGACGCTGGAGGATCTTCGGTTCGTGGTAGCTGCCGCCAACGTCAATCAGGCAAAAGGCGGGTTCGACGGACCGCGGCGCGCGTCGATCATCAACGCCACGGACCAGTTATTTGCCGGCAAGGAATATGAACCGCTCATCGTCGCCTATCGCAACGGCGGGCCGGTCCATCTGTCGGACGTGGCCGAAGTGATCGACGATGTGGAAAATACCAAGCAGGCAGCCTGGATGAATGAGACGCCGGCGGTGATCGTCAATATACAGCGCCAGCCCGGGACCAACGTCATTGAAATCGTCGATCGGGTCAAAGGATTGCTGCCGCAGTTGCAAAATACGTTGCCCTCGTCGGTCCAGGTGACGGTGCTCACCGACCGCACGACCTCTATCCGCGCGACGGTCCGCGATGTGCAGTTCGAGTTGGTCTTGGCGGTGGCGCTCGTCATTCTCGTGATCTTTCTCTTTCTTCGGACCTTGTCCGCCACGGTAATCCCGGCCGCAGCCGTGCCGATGTCGCTGATCGGCACGTTCGGAGTCATGTACCTGATGGGGTTCAGCCTGAACAATCTCACGTTGATGGCGCTGACGATCTCCACCGGATTTGTCGTGGACGATGCGATCGTCATGATCGAAAATATCGCGCGCTATATCGAGCGGGGGGATTCACCGCTTCAGGCCGCTCTGAAGGGATCGAAGCAAATTGCCTTTACCATTCTGTCGTTGACCGTCTCCTTAATCGCCGTGCTGATTCCCCTGCTGTTCATGGGTGATGTGGTCGGGCGCTTGTTCCGTGAGTTCGCCCTGACGCTCAGTATCACCATTTTGATTTCGGCAGTTGTGTCACTGACACTCACGCCGATGATGTCCGCCAGGCTGCTGCGCGAGAGAGGGACGAAGCAGCCCGGCCGCTTCAATCGTTACTCGCAAGAGGTTCTAGATCGTATCTTGGCCGGGTATGGCACAAGCTTACTCTGGGTCCTCCGTCATCAAAAGGCCACGCTGGTCGTGACGATGGGAACGGTGATCCTGACCGTTGCGCTGTACATCCTGATCCCCAAGGGTTTCTTTCCGATTCAAGATACAGGTGTCATTCTCGGGATGACGGAAGCGCCGCAATCCGTGTCGTTCAGAGCGATGGAAGATCGGCAGCAGGCCCTCGCTCGCGCAATCCTGGAAGAACCTTCCGTGGAAAGCTTGTCGTCGTTCATCGGCGTCGACGGAACCAATACGACTCTCAACAGCGGGCGCATGTACATCAACTTGAAGCCGCTGGAGGAGCGGCGCTCCGCCGACGACATCATCCGGCGCTTGGAGGCGCGGGCCGCGGAGGTGGACGGAATCACGCTGCACATGCAACCGGTGCAGGATCTCACGGTCGAAGACCGCGTCAGCCGCACTCAGTTTCAGTACACGTTGGAAGATGCCGATCCCGAGGAATTGAATCGCTGGGCCCCCAAACTCCTGGCGGCTCTCCAGTTACGTCCGGAACTTCGGGATGTCAGCAGCGATCAGCAGAATCAAGGACTGGCCTCCATGCTGGTGATCGACCGCAATACGGCGTCTCGGCTCGGCATCACGCCGCAGATCATTACAGACACGCTGTACGATGCGTTTGGCCAGCGCCAGGTCTCTACCATATTTACCCAATTGAACCAGTACCGCGTCATTCTGGAAGTGATGCCGGAGTTTCAAAAGGGTCCGGAAGCCTTGCACTTGCTGGAGGTGCGGGGCAGCGGTGGCCCGGTGCCGCTGAACGTGTTCAGCAGGGTCAAGGAAACGACCGCGCCGCTCGTGATCAGCCGGCAGGGTCAATTCCCCGCGGTGACGATCTCATTCAATCTTGCGCCGGCAGGTTCGCTGGGCGATGCGGTGGAGGCGATCGGCCAGGTGACGAAGGAGCTGGGGCTACCGCCGAGCATTCGCGGGAGTTTTCAAGGCGCAGCGCAGGCATTTCAAACTGCCTTGGGGAATCAGCCACTGCTGATCCTGGCGGCCTTGGTGACGGTCTATATCGTGCTCGGTATTTTATATGAGAGCTATATCCATCCCCTGACGATCCTTTCGACCTTGCCTTCGGCGGGTGTCGGCGCGCTCCTGGCTTTAATGCTGTTCCGCATGGAGTTCAGCGTGATTGCCCTCATCGGCATCATACTGCTGATCGGGATCGTCAAGAAGAACGCAATCATGATGATCGATTTCGCCCTGGAGGCGGAACGTCAGGACGGCAAGCGGCCGGAAGAGGCGATTTATGAAGCCGCTCTGCTGCGATTCCGACCCATCATGATGACGACGATGGCGGCTCTGCTGGGAGCGCTGCCGCTTGCGATGGGATCGGGGGTGGGTTCGGAGCTGCGGCGCCCGCTTGGGATTGCCATCGTCGGAGGGCTGGTCTTGAGCCAATTGCTGACTCTCTATACGACACCGGTGGTCTACCTGGCACTTGATCGACTGGCGGCGCGTTTCCGGTCGGACCAGCGCCAGGTTCCGCTCTCCGAGGCGCTGCCCATAGGCCCGCGATGAATATTTCGGCTCCCTTCGTCCGGCGTCCGGTCGGGACGATGTTAATGACCATCGGCATCACGCTGGTCGGCATCATTGCCTTTCAATTCTTGCCCGTCGCGGCCTTGCCTCAGGTGGAGTTTCCGACCATCAACGTGTCTGCGTCGCTACCAGGCGCAAGCCCCGAGACTATGGCTTCTTCCGTGGCGGCTCCGCTCGAGCGCCAATTCACCCGTATCGCCGGCGTCACGGAGATGACCTCCACTAGTACGATCGGCGGGACCACCGTCACGCTGCAGTTCGAGTTAAATCGTGACATCGACGGCGCCGCGAGAGACGTTCAGGCGGCGATCAACGCGGCCCGTGCCGATCTTCCTCCGAATCTGCCTTCCACCCCTCGATACCGCAAAGTGAATCCTTCGGACGGGCCAATCCTTATTGTCGCCTTGACGTCCGAACTCGTGACCCGGGGTCAGATGTACGATGCGGCGTCGAGCATCCTGCAGCAAAAGCTCTCGCAGGTTGAAGGGGTGGGCCAGGTGTTCGTGGGAGGAGGATCGCTGCCGGCCATCCGGGTCGATCTCAATCCCACCGCATTGAACAAGTACGGCATCGGGTTGGGGGAGGTGCGCCAGGTCTTAGCCGCCACGAACGTGAATCGGCCGAAAGGACAGCTGACATCGGACGACCGTACGCGCGAAATCAGGACCAACGACCAGCTCCACAAGGTCGAAGAATACTTGCCCCTGATCGTGACCTATCGAAACGGACGGGCCGTTCAGCTCTCCGATGTGGCGACGGTCGAGCATTCGGTCGAAGACCTCAGGACGATGGGTGTGGCGAATGGGACGCCCGCGGTGTTGGTGATCATCTACCGGCAGGCCGGAGCCAACATTATCGAGACGGTGGACCGGCTTCGCGAGCGATTGCCTCAACTGGAAGCGTCGCTTCCTGGCAGCATGGCGCTCTCGATCGTAGTGGACCGCACACCGGTGATCCGCGCGTCGCTGCATGACGTGGAAAGGACCCTGGCCATCTCCGTAGGGCTGGTGATACTAGTGGTATTCGTCTTCCTTCGGGACCTCCGTGCGACCCTTATCCCTTGCGTCGCCGTTCCGGTCTCGCTGGTCTCAACCTTCGGGGTGATGTATCTGCTCGGATATAGTCTCGACAATCTTTCCCTCATGGCCATGACGATTGCGACGGGCTTCGTGGTCGACGATGCCATCGTGGTGCTCGAAAACATTACTCGTTACCGTGAGCAGGGCGTGCCTCCGATGGACGCTGCCCTGCGCGGAGCCAAGGACATCGCCTTCACGGTCGTGTCAATGACCCTGTCGCTGGTCGCGGTCTTTATTCCCATCTTCCTCATGGGTGGAATGCTCGGGCGCCTGTTTCAAGAATTCGCGGTGACGCTCTCGGTCGCGATACTCGTCTCCCTGGTGGTCTCTCTGACGACGGTTCCGATGCTCTGCGCGCGTGTGCTCACGTCAGAGCGAACTGCTTCGCATGGCTGGTGGTATCGACATAGCGAGAGGGCGTTCGGATCGTTGCATCATGGATATGCGAGGAGTCTGGCGTGGGTGCTTCGTCACCCTCGCACCATGTTGCTGGTGACGTTCGGCACCATGGCGTTAACCGTCTATCTGTACATCATCGTGCCGAAGGGATTCTTTCCCCAGCAGGATACGGGTCGCCTGTTCGGCAATATTCAGGCGGCCCAGGACATTTCTTTTCAAGCGATGCGCCAGAAACTGTCTGAAGTGGTGGAGATCATCAAGAACGATCCCGCCGTCGATAACGTCACGGGTTTTACCGGCGGCGGCGGCAATGCCGGCACGACCAATACCGGCAGGATGTTCATTGCGTTGAAGCCGCTCAGGGAGCGAAGCATCAGTTCCGATCAGGTGATTGCTCGTCTGCGCCCTCAACTGGCCAAGGTACCCGGAGCTCCGACGTATCTGCAATCGATCCAGGATCTTCGTATCGGCGGCAGATCAAGCAGCGCGCAATATCAATATACGCTGCAGAGCGTAGACCTGCCCGAACTCAACACATGGGCTCCAATCGTGGAGCAAACATTGCGCAGCCTGCCGGAAATCGTGGACGTGAATAGCGACCAGCAGGACAGGGGACAACAATCGCTGGTGGTATTCGATCGGGCCACGGCTTCACGGCTCGGGCTGAGCCCTCAACTCATCGACGATACGCTCTATGACGCGTTCGGCCAGCGTCAGGTGTCGATCATGTACACACCCCTCAATCAATACCGTGTGGTCATGGGGGTCGCCCCGCAATATTGGCAGAGCCCGGACGCGTTGCATGACATCTACATCCGCTCGCCCTCCGGGGCGCAAGTGCCCTTGAGCGCCGTCACCCGATACGAACGCACGAACACGATCCTCTCCGTCAATCATCAAGGCCAGTTTCCAGGCATCACTCTGTCCTTCAACATGTCCGCAGGAGTATCGCTGGGAGAAGCGGTGCGGGCAATCGAGCAGTCCATGCATGACATCGGTCTGCCCGCGACGGTGCGAGGCACCTTCCAGGGCACCGCGAAGGCGTTCCGATCCTCGGTGGAAAATCAGCCATGGCTGATCCTGGCGGCTTTGATGACCGTCTATATCGTGCTCGGCATTTTATATGAGAGCTACATCCATCCCCTGACGATCCTTTCGACCTTGCCTTCGGCGGGCGTGGGCGCGTTGCTGGCGTTGCTGCTCTTCAAGATCGAACTGACGATGATCGCGTTGATCGGCATCATGCTGTTGATCGGGATCGTCAAGAAAAACGCCATCATGATGATAGACTTCGCGCTTCAAAGTGAGCGGGAAGGAGAAGGCAAGTCGCCGGCGGACGCGATTTATGAAGCCTGCCTCTTGCGATTTCGGCCGATCATGATGACAACCCTGGCGGCCTTGCTGGGCGCGCTTCCGCTGGCCGTCGGCATGGGGGTGGGGTCGGAGCTGCGCCGCCCGCTCGGTATTGCGATTGTGGGCGGCCTCCTCGTGAGCCAGGTGCTGACCCTCTACACTACTCCGGTGGTCTATTTGTATTTGGACCGTCTGAGGCTCCGATTCGTCAGGAAAAGAGTTCCCTCTCTGCATTCTGCCGCATAGTATGTTGCTGCTCCGCGAGTGTCACATTCGCCTGACTTTACCTCACGTTCCGCTCCTGGAATGCCGCTCTGGCCAGTAGACGAAGGGGCGCGCTCCCTCAACGACATTAATTTTTGCTCTTCTATCAATACCTGGAATCCGAACATTCTCTTTTCGTTTGGGACCGGCTAGGGTACCGACATGAACGGGCACGGACCCTCACGCGCCCTCTGTCGGATATTGGGGTCCTTTCGGGCCACGTCTTACGGTCAGTGACTATATGAACACATCGCCTGCGTTTGATCTCGAACATTTGTTTCAGGAACATCAGCGTGATCTCTTGGCAATGCTTCGCCGCATGGTGGGGTGCCGGGAGACCGCGGCCGATCTGGCACAGGAAGCGTACATTCGTCTTGCCGACGTCCCGACCTCGCATATTATTACATCTCCTCGCGCGTTTTTATTTCGCACCGCCACCAATCTCGCGCTGGATCATTTCAGAAAGCAAAAATTTCGGGGCCAACGGCAAGCGTCGCTCGAGGAAGCCGAGAACGTACCGACCGATGCGCGAGCCATAGACGCTCAGGTTCATGATAAGCAATTGGTCGCGACGCTCGAGCGGGCGCTGGCCACCTTGTCAGACCGCACTCGTGCGATCTTTGCCATGCGGCGAGTATACGGCTATTCCTATCAGGAGATCGCCGCGCATTGGCAGATGTCGGAACGGGCGGTCGAAAAACATCTCGTGAAAGCCATGACTCGCTGCCAAGAGGCGTTGATGGATAAGGATGTGCCCGCTACAGATAGGAGGGGAAAAGAGGAAGCTGACACGTCAATCGGAAGAGGATATAGTGCCTCGATTGCTTCTCTTGTTCATCTTTCCGAGTCACGATGCGACCTGAAGACAATCGTTCGCAGCTGCCATCCGCAAACTACAATCCGGAGCGACACCTAATTAAGGAAGCGACGGCGTGGTTTGTACGCCAGGCGGCCGGCGACTTTACCCCTGTCGAACGGCGCCAGTTAGAGTCCTGGTGCGCACAAAGCCCGGCGCATGCGCGCGCCTATCACAACGTGTCTGAGTTGTGGAACGCGCCTGAAATGCACAGGGCGGCGGCGCAGAGCTCAGCCGGCTGTCCTGTCCCTCAGGTGCGTGAGCAGACGCGTCATGCCTGGCGCTTCGCGGGAACTGCAGCCGCGGCGGTACTCTTGATGGTCAGCCTGGCGCTGTGGAGCGAAGGCCTACTCATCTGGCTGAAGGCAGACTATTCCACGGGAGTCGGGGAGCAGCGCGTCGTGACGCTGCAGGATCAGTCGGTCGTGACCTTAAACACGGGCACGTCCATTGCCGTGCGATATGCCTCCGATCGGCGATACATAGAATTGCTGCGAGGAGAGGCCTCCTTCGCTGTGCAGCCCAATCCTGCACGGCCGTTCACCGTTGAAAGCCACGGCGTCTCTACGACGGCCATCGGCACTCGATTTGTAGTCAAACATCGCAGCGCAGATATCCAAGTCACGGTGCTGAGCGGGACGGTCCTTGTTGACCATGGCAGGAAGGCACCAGATGACGCCATACGTTTGGCCGCCGGCGATCAAGTCTCCGTCGGGCAGCATGGGGCAGGATCAATTGATCGAGTTGATACAACGGCCATCGCCGCATGGATGCAGGGTCGTTTGGTTTTCGTCCGAACTCCACTCGCCGACGTCGTTCAGGATCTTGCCCGGTACCATCGAGGCTATATTATTATCTGGAATCCAGCGCTCCAGTCCCTTCCGGTGACGGGTATCTATAACCTATCGGATCCCTCCCATATCCTCACGGCTCTGGCCGATACCTTGCCGATCCATATGGTTCGTCTCACAGACCACCTCGTCGTCATTCGCTAAGACCTCCTTCTTCGCAACCGTATTCCGTCAATGTGCTCGCCTTTGTTCCCTGGAGGGGGGGATTTTTCTTTCCCATACGTCCAGGCACAGGAAGGACACAACGATCGAGGGGCCGTGATATCGATCCTCGAAGTTTACTGACGGAGGTTTGAATGAACAACAGTGCCTGTTACCGAAAAGAACTCGTGACCTCACCGAACCAAGCGCGCCGAATCTCCTCCACAATCGGCCTGCGGAAGCCGTGTCTTCTTGTGACGCTGGTCGTGACCCTTGCGGGCCTCAATCACGCGTTTGCGCAAAGCGACGCCATCACCGCCGAAGCGGACAGCCGGCCTAAGAATCAATATCAGATTTCCCAGCAACCGTTAAACACGGCCTTGCGAGACTTTGCATTGGCCTCTGGGTTACAGGTCAGTTTTCCCGACGACATCGCCCGAGGACGGACGTCGCGTGAAGTCGCCGGATCCTATACGCCCGAAGAAGCCCTGTCGGAGTTACTTGCCGGAACAGGACTCTCGTTTCGCTTTACCAGCGCCGACACGGTGACCTTGGAGCGGGCAGGTCCATCCATCGTCCCTCTCGCGCCGGCCGCAACAAACCAACGCTCTGCCGGTTCGGCCGATAATGGACAGGGCGGAACGCCGACCAGCGTCAAGCCGATCGTGGTGCCTGAAATCGTGGTGAAGGACGTGCATGAACGGAACGAGCCGGACCAGGAGGCGGTGAAGGAAATAGCTGGAGCGGTCAATGTCGTCACCCGCGAGGAAATCCAGCGAGCCAGGCCAAAAAACGCAGACGAAATGTTGCGACGCGTTCCCGGTGTCAATGTGCTGGATGAATATGGCCAAGGATTAAGACCGAACATTGGAATACGGGGCATGGATCCAAGGCGGAGCAGAAATATTCTCCTGCTGGTAGATGACATTCCCATTCAACCGGCCCTCTTTGGAGATGCCTCGACCTACTACATGGTGCCGATCGAACGCATCGATCATATTGAGGTGATCAAGGGGGGAGCTACTGTCCAATATTCGCCCAATACTCAAGGCGGCATGATCAATTTCATTCAGAAAAGGATTCCCACGACACCGACCTTCTCCACGACGAACACGTTCGGCAGTTTCAATCTCTTTCAATCCGACACACAGTACGGCGGCTACTTCGGAAATTTCGGAGCGCAATTGGGATATATCCGGCGCCAGTCGGACGGGTTCAGAGACCGGAGTAAATCGCAGTTGGACGATTTCACCATGCGGTTCGAAGCGAATCCCGATGATAGAACCCGCCTTACGACCAATATCTCTTGGTACGACGAAACGACGCAGACGCCGGGAAGTCTCACGCCTACTCAATATCGAAACGATCGCACCCTCGCGGGAAAGCCACTGGATGAGTTTAAGGGGCAACGAGGGGCGATCGATGTGACGGCGAGCCGGGAGATCGACGCGCGCAATACGGCCAAAGTGATCGTGTACGGCAATGTGTTTGAACGGAACTGGTATATCCAGGATCAAGCCGCTAATGGCACGTTGCTTTCAACCAGCACGAACTTCTTGCGCAAGTTCAATGTATTCGGCGTTATGCCGCAACATCAGTTCAATTTTTCCCTCTTTGGCTTGGATCAAAAAGTCACGTCCGGCGTTCGATATCACGCGGAACGACTCACCGATATCACAGGGATCGGCACGGCCGGCTCGAAAATCAGCCGTACCACCAACAATGCCGATCTGGAATCGGTGGCCTATGCCGCCTATACGGAAACAGCCATCCGATTGACCCAGGCCCTCACCATTTCACCTGGCATACGGTGGGAGCAGGTCAACCAAAGCCGTGAAGCGATGAATGCCATCCCGCCGGCGACGCTGCCCAATTTCAAAAGCAATAACACCACTCAAGGCCTGATCTATGGGACGGGAGTGAAGTATCAACTCACCCCGGACAGCATGTTGTTCGGCCACGTTCATACGACATTTCGGCCACCCACCTTTGCCAATGCGGTCGATCCGACCAGCGGAACCACACAAGACCTTGAGGCCGAGCGCGGGTTGAGTTCGGATATCGGGGCCCGGTCCACCATCGTGCCCGGTGTGAGCGCGGAAATTGCCGTGTTTCGAACCGACTTCAGCAATCAGATCGTTCAGCAAGGAAGCCAGTTCGTGAATGCGGGGAAGACGCTGCAGCAAGGAATCGAAAGCAGCGTCAGTCTCGATTGGGGCGAACTCGTACGTCCGCTGCAAGGCTTCGTCACCAGGGCGAATGTCACCCTCTTGCGGCCCAAGTCGCTCTTTGGCGCCACGAACGGGAAGGATCTTCCCTATGCCCCGCGCATGACGTTCTATGGATTAGTGGGCTATTACCACCCCACCGGTGCCTCGATTGAGGCGGATGCCACGTACGTCGCCCAGCAATTTACTGATGGCGCGAATACCCAGACGGAGAATGCTCTCGGGACGACGGGAGCCATTCCCTCCTATACCATTTGGAATTTACGGCTCAACTATGCGCCGCCCAAGGCTCGCTGGGCGGTTTTCGCAGGCGTGCGCAACCTCACCGATGAATCATTCATTGCGCAACGCACAACCGGAAGTTTCATCGGTATTCAGCCCGGCGAAATCAGGAATTTTTACGGTGGCTTCTCATGGAAGTTTTAGCCATGAGCCAGTCGCCGACTTTCGATGACCTTTATGGGTGCGACTGATTTCTGACACCCACTAGTAAAGGATACCCATGTTGGAAGCCATCAACCTCACCAAACGATTCGGCGCCACCGTGGCGCTCGACAGCTTGAATCTGGCGGTACAGCCGGGAGATATTTATTGCCTCCTCGGCGCCAACGGCGCGGGCAAGACCACGACCATCAATTTGTTTCTCGGTTTTATCGAGCCGAGCAGCGGTGAAGCGCGGGTCAACGGCGTGGATGTCCAACGCGGACCCGACGCCACCAAGGGCGCCATCGCCTATATACCGGAGACGGTCGCGCTGTATCCGCATCTGACCGGAATGGAAAATCTCGAGTATTTCGCCGGCCTGGCGGGCCACGAGGCTTCGCGCGAGCAGTTCGGGAGCGCACTGAGCGAGGCCGGTCTTAAAACCGAGGCACACTCGCGCAAGGTCGCCGGCTACTCGAAGGGGATGAGACAAAAGGTCGTCATCGCGCTCGCCATCGTCCGGGGCGCCAGGGCGATGCTACTCGATGAGCCGACCTCGGGCCTCGATCCGCACGCGGCTAACGATTTCGGCGAGCTGTTGCGGCGCATGACTGCGTCAGGGGTCGCGATACTGATGGCCACGCACGATTTATTTCGCGCCAAGGACATCGCGACCACCATCGGCATCATGAAGCATGGCGTCCTCGGCGTGAATTTGTCCGCGTCCGAAGTCAGCCACACCGACTTAGAGCACATCTATCTGAAGTACATGAGGGACTGACCATGCAGGCACACACCGACGCCCAAGCCGTTCACGCGTCCGCCGGCCCAAATCGGAATGAGCGCAGCTTGTTCGGTCCGGCCTGGCGCGTGGCACACAAGGAGGTGGCCGATCTCTACAGCGACGGCCGCGTCTTATGGGCCATGGCAGCCGTGGCTCTGCTGATCATGATCTCGGTCGCGTTGTCCTGGCAGGACTTCCGTGCGCGCGAGGCGGCGCGCACGCAGGCAGATACGGCAGTGCGTCATCAGTGGGAGAATCAAGGCTCCAAAAATCCTCACAGCGCGGCGCATTTCGGCCAGTACGCCTTCACGCTCGAATCGGTCCCGGCGGCGATCGATCCGGGCACGCTTGCCCATACCGGAAGCGCGGTCTGGCTTGAGCCGCACCGCAGGAACCTGTTCGGTTTTCATCCTGCCGAGGACCAAACCGCGGCGGTTCGCTATGGGCCGCTGACGCCGGCATTGCTGCTGCAAGTCGTCGTGCCATTGCTGATCGTGTCCTTCTGCTTTGCGTCGGTCGCCGGTGAACGCGAGGCGGGGACGCTGCGGCTCGTCTTGAGTCTGGGACTCACACGCGGTCAACTGTTTCTGGGTAAAGCCCTCGGCGTCGCTCTCGCAGGCGCGCCGCTTGCCGCGCTGCTCTTTGCGCCGGTGGCAGTGCTGGGGCTGATCCAGATGGGGCAGGGCGCCGCCGGTACCGACCAGGTCGCGCGGCTGCTGCTGATGGCGGTCGTCTATTGCGCCTACTGGAGCGTGTGGGTGCTCATCGGTCTGGGGGTATCAAGCCGTGCAGCCACGGCACAGCGCGCGCTCATTGTCCTGTTGGCGCTGTGGGCGCTCGCCACGCTGCTGGCTCCCCGGGTCGGCTCCTTCCTGTCTGAACAGATCGCCAAGCCACCCTCCACGGAGGCATTTTTCGATGGCATACAGAGCGATCTGGCTCACGGCCTTGACGGCAAGTCTCCCGCCGAAATGCGTTACCAGGAACTCGTCGAACAGACGTTGAAGGAGTACAACGTGAAGAGTCTGCAGGAGTTGCCGGTTGGCTTCGGCGGCCTGCGGCGGCGCTCACAAGACGCCTATTCCGAACGCGTGCATGATAAACACTTCGACGCGGTCCACGACACCTGGCGACGCCAGGCGAGGCTGCACATTCTTGTCTCGGCCGTAAGTCCCCTCATTCCGGCGCAGGCCTTGTCCCAGGGCCTCGCAGGCACAGATGTCGAGCATCACATACATTTTTCTCAGGCCGCCGAGCGCTATCGCCGCTACTTCGTCGACTTCACGACCGACGCCCTGACCGCAGGCGAACAGGGAACGGAAAAACGAATGACTGCCGGTAACGAGATGTGGCAATCGATCAAGGCATTCGAATACCGGCAGCCGACGGCGGATGAGGCATTGCGCGGGCAGTGGCCGGGCCTGCTGGTTCTTGCGGCATGGCTGATGGCAAGCGCCTGGTACGCTTACCGATCATTCCGGCGACTGAATTTTGAGTGAGGACGACATGATCCGATTACTGCATCTCGAATGGCAGAAGGATACACGCGACCGGTCCTTATGGATCCCGATCGCCTTCCTGTGCCTGTTGCTGGTCGCGGCGGCGATCAACGGCGCCGGTGACGTGACCGGAGCCAGGGACTCCATAGCGGCTTCGAATGATTACGAGTCGGCGCGCATGGCTGAACTCCAGCACAGCGCCGGGGAAGTCGCGCGGGGGCATCAACCCGTTCAGTTCGCGCTGGACGGCTCGAATCCTGCCCGCGTGGGTGGAGGAGACGGTGCGCGTCGAGCCTGGTTGCCTCCGGCGGATTTCGCCTCGTTCGCGGCCGGTTATCTGGGCGCGCTGCCGCAATCGCACACGATCACGACTTGGTCGCGCTACGCGCGCACCGACGGCTATGACCTCAGGAGCCCTGCCAACCACGCGAGCGGGCGCTTCGATGTCGGCTTCGTCTGCGTGCTGCTCCTGCCGCTCTTCGCGATCGCACTGGGTTACAACGTCTTGTCGGCGGACCGCGAGTCGGGCACGTTGCGCTTGGTGAGCGCGCAGTCGGTGTCGCTGCCTCGCCTGATCGCCGTGCGCCTCGGATTGCGTCTCGCACTGCTCATGGCCCCCATCGCCATCGTCAGCGCCGGTCTTTACCTATGGACGGCGTCGGAGATCACGGTAGAAGGAGTATCGAAATGGCTGTTCCTGCTCGGCGCGGTGAGCTGTTATGTCGCGTTCTGGCTGGCGTTGTGCGGGGTCCTCAACGTGTCAGGGCGCAGTTCATCATTTAATGCGATGACCGGAGTATCTCTCTACCTTGCGTTCACCATCCTGCTGCCCACCGCCATCCAGGTTGCCGCGACGAAAGCGTTCCCGCCGCCTGCTCGCCTGTCGCTCATTCCCACTATGCGGACGATCACCAGCGAGATCGAAAGCAGCGAGAAATCCAAAGCCCTGGTCGAACGCTATTACCGCGACCATCCCGAGGTCGTACCGGCGGCGGACTCGCCGAATAAGATGGAGCCGCGGACCAAGCTGTTTCCCAAAGCGCTGGAGTTCGACCGCCGCCTGGTCCCGATCATCAAGGAGCAAGAGGCGGCGTCCCAGGCCCAGTCCGATTTTGCACGCCGGCTCTCCATCCTGTCGCCGTCGTTCGCGTTGCAACTGATTCTCGAACAGTGGGCGGGCAACGACTTGGAGCGCAACAGGGCGTTTGTCCGGCAGGTCGATGCGTATGAACAGGCGTGGCGCGAGTTCTTCGGACCCAAGATCATGGGGCTCTCCAGGCTTGCCCCGGACGATTATCAGCGCCTCCCGACCTTTCAGTTTCGCGAGGAGCCCGCGTCGAGCTTCTGGGGGCACGCATTCCTGCCGCTGGGTTCTCTGTTCGCGGCCGGCAGTGTCGCGGTGGGCATGCTGGGATTAGCCCTTCCCAAGTCGTCGTTACGCCGGCGCAAGAAGCAGGTCACCCGGGGCATAGATGAGCGCTGGGCCCGCAAGGCGCACCGCCGGATAGGCATTTTTGCCCTCGGGTTTTTGTTGCTCTCCTTAAGCACGGGACTGTTGTGGGCCAATGCAAAATTCCTGTATTGGGACGAACGTTATAAGGAGCGGGTGCGACCGGTTGCCGGTCCGCCGCTGGAGGCGGCAGGAGTTTCGCTTCAGGAGGTGATGGACCGGAGCAAAGCCGCGGTTGAAGGTCCGGCAACCGTGACGCAGGCCACCCTTCGTTCTGATTTTGGCCGGCTTCTCTATGACGTCAAACTGCGCGCCGGAGGAAAAGCCAGCACATTTCTCTATGATGCGGCAACCGGAGAGCTTCTTTCCCCGATTTCCCCGGAGCTGGCCCAAGACATCGCCAGGCAATACGTAAGCGAGAACGCCGAGATCACCGCCGTGGCCACGGAACAGTACACCCCTCGAAAAAAACACAAGGCACAAGCTGCCGTTCGAGTGGCCTTCAATGATACGAATCGAACCGAAATCGTGCTTGATCACCAGACCGGCGAGATTCTCGAAGACGAAGGCCGTTGGCGCAAGGTGCACTTCGCAGTCATGCAATTGCATCAGCTGAACTTCTTTGGATTTGAAAAAACGCTGCTCAATATTCCAGGCGTCCCGCTGCTCCTGATGGGCTTCTCAGGATTGGCGTTGTGGGGGCTTCAGCGCGCTCGGGCGAGACGCGCCAAAACCGCCGCATTCACAGCGCACGATGTGCTGTCTCCTCCCGATTCGAGAGGGGAACCGGAGCATACCAACCGTGGGTGATTCGCACATTGTCGGAGGTGTTGAGGTGGTGGCCTTTTCTTTCGTCGGTTGGTTAGAATATCCGGAACGGTATGGCACTGACGATTCGTACCATCAAAGGCCGCATTGTGCTCGCGATCGTGCTGGTGGGCTGTGTCCCGCTGCTGATGGGCCTCGTCCTCGCCTACATGTCGGGAATGCAATCTTTGCGGGACCTCATCGGCGGCAACCTGCAGGCGGTTGCGGTTCAGGCTGCCGACCGGGTGACCATGCTGGTCCAGAGCGAAATTCAAGCGGCCCGTTTATTGGGATCGGCGCCTCTTCGCGTGCGTCAGCCGGTCGAGGCGGCCAATCGTGCCTATCCTCCGGATCCTGCGCAGGCGGACCTCATCATTCAGGAACGCACTCAAATCTGGGAGAAGGGGAAGGAGGCGGCGGCCCGATTGCTGGATGGAGGCCTCTCGCGCTTTCTCCTCGACACGAAGGTTCGAAGCGGGGACAAGGTCGTGGGCCTCTTGATCGTCGATCAACATGGATCGTTGGTCGCTGCCAGTTCGGAACCTGATCATTACTCCTTCGGCGGTGAATCGTGGTGGAAGGCGATCCGTTCCGGCGGCACCGACCACGTATATGTCAGTGAGTTGATTCCGACCAAGGAAGGCTCCTTCCGGACGCCGGAGGAGACGATCGACATCGCCGTGCCGATTCTGGACGACCGTCACCACACTGTTATCGGAGCCGTCAAGGCTTCCTACCGGTTCGACACTCTCCTCGGTATGATCAACCAAATACGGATCGGGCAAACCGGCCATGCCATGCTCTTCAATGCCGCCGGGGAGCCTTTAGTCTGTCCGATCCTTCCTCGGCAAGCGCATCGTATACCCAGCCAACTAATGGCCATGATTGTCTCCTCCGAGCCAGGCTGGGGTATCGCTGATGACGATGGACATGGCGGCGCCGACACAGTAGTTGCGTATGCGCCTGTGACCGGTCTCACCTTGCCGGACAACACCTGGCATATTTTCGTCAGACAACAGCCGGTGGAAAGTTATGCTCCGATTCGAGACCAGCTCAGGAATCTGGCGGTGATCGGTCTTGTCATGGTGGGTCTGTTGTGGGCAATCGGGCGCTACGTCGCGACGCGAATCGCCCGTCCGATTCAAGTTTTGAAGACCGGGGTCGAGGCGATCAGCCGAGGCACCTACGATGGTCCGCTTGATCTCAAAACCGGAGATGAGTTTGAGGAGCTGGCAGTGGCCGTGCATCGCATGGCCGATAAGTTGCAGGCGTCGCGAGCGGAGTTGGAGTCTCTCAATGCGGAGCTGACGCATCGGGTGGAAGAGAAGACCGCAGAGATCACTCGGCAGATGCGGAAGCTGGAATTATCTGAACGGTTGGCGACGCTGGGGAAGGTGGCCAGTGGGATCGCCCACGAAATAAACAATCCCCTCGGCATTATTCTCAACCGAATCGAATGTATGGAGGCCGATGCGGCACAGGCCGAGCTGACGGATGAAGTCGGGCGGGATTTAGTCACCATCCGCAGGCAGGCGGAACGGATTTCCCGCGTCACGCGCAGCATCCTCACCTTTTCTCGCGGCACGGTCTCCACATTGAAGCCGCTCGACCTTAATTGTGTTGCCCGCACCTGCGTGGCGATGGCTGGTGAACGGGTCGCAGGGCGTTCCGTGCGGATCGATGCGCAACTAGCATCACAATTATCCCCGGTCATGGGAGATCGAGACCGACTCGAAACGGTGCTGCTGAATCTCATCAACAATGCCATCGATGCGGTGACGGGACATGTCGAGCAGGGGCTCGTTACGCTGCGCACGACACGGACGATCCTTAACGGCGATGAGTGGGTGCAGATCAGCCTCTCGGATAATGGACCCGGCATTCCGTCCGCTATCCTCGACCGCATTTTCGATCCATTTTTTACTACGAAGCCGACAGGTCAAGGGACCGGGCTGGGATTGTTCCTCAGTTATGGAATCGTCTCGGACCATCGCGGTCGCATCGAAGCGCGAAGCAGCGTCGCCGGGGCGACCTTCGAGATCTATCTGCCTACGGTGGGTCTCGGGACATCGCTTCAGGAAGGAACACCATGGGGATTGCAGGAAAAATCCTGATCGTCGACGACGAGCAGGACGCATTGGACAATTGCCGCCGCATCTTGAGCCGGGTGCCGTATCAGTGTGTCACGGAGTCCAATTCCGCCCGCGCGCTCGACATCATCCAGCGGGAGCGGCCGGGCCTGATCTTGACCGATCTGCGTATGCCGACCCTGGACGGGATCGAGGTGTTGACTGCCGCCAAGCGGCTCGACCCCTCCGTGAAGGTCGTGTTGCTGACCGCCCATGCCAGCGTGCAGACTGCCGTGACGTCCATGCGCTACGGCGCGTTCGATTATATTACGAAGCCGTTCGCCAGCGCCGAACTTGTGCAGGTTGCCCGCCGCGCATTCGGTGAGGATGGCGCATTACCGTCGGCCGGACCCGGAAAGACCGACGATGGCGCGCGTCTCGACCGGGCGCAGCCGGGAAGGCGTGCCAGCTTTGCGCGTGTGATCGGTGAAAGTCCTGCGATGCAAGCGGTATTCAACCTGATTGAAAAGGTCGCTCCTACCCATTCCAACGTGTTGGTCTATGGAGAGAGCGGCACGGGAAAAGAGTTGGTTGCCCATGCCATTCATGATGCGAGTCTCCGGGCAGACCGTCCGTTCGTTCCCGTGGATTGTGTTTCCCTTCCCGACACGTTGCTTGAATCCGAGTTATTCGGCCATGAGAAAGGCGCGTTTACGGGCGCGCATATTTCCAAACCGGGACTTTTCGAGATCGCTTCAGGGGGCACGATATTTCTCGATGAAGTCAGCGGGATGAGCCAAACGTTGCAGTCGCGATTGTTACGGGTCTTACAGGAACGGCAGATGCGCCGAGTCGGCGGCATCCGGTTCATGAGCGTGGATGTGCGCGTGATCGCGGCCTCTAACCAGGAGCTCGAGGCGGCCTGTCGCCGCGGAGAGTTTCGCGAGGATCTGTATTACCGCTTGAATGTCATCCCTATCGCGTTACCGCCTTTGCGAAGCAGAGAAGGAGATATTCCACTGTTAGCCCGAGAATTCATTCAGCGGTTTATGAGGCAGCAAGGGCCCGGCGCGGCTTTCGTGCCGGACCTGAGCGCTTCCGCGGCGGAGCTGTTGTGCGGATACTCGTGGCCGGGTAATGTGCGTGAATTACAGAACGTGATTGAGCGGGCAGCGGTGTTAGCCGATGGGCCTATCATTATGAGCGCGCACCTACCGGAACGTCTGCGGGGGCCTGAGAGTGACGACTCCGGGTCCCATGAGACGGCCTCATTCAAGCACGCCAAACAGGCGGCCGTCAGCACGTGGGAACGAAGTTTCCTCATAGAACTGTTGAAGCGACATGATGGCCATATGGGGCGCGCTGCACGCGAGTCCGGTGTCGACCGTAAGACGATCGAACGAATGGTAAAGAAGCATGGCCTGCGGGCCTTGTTCTGATCTATCGGCCGTCCGCTTCCAATTATTCACTCCCCATCACCTTCTACTCCACCACATTGGCTCGACGTCTTTGTGATGGGACAGCCATGTCCCATGCAGGCTAGTTCTTCGGACATTGACTATTCCTCAATAAAGGAGAGCCGTTTCGTCTGTTCGTCCCGATACAAATGGGGCGTGTGCGCCCCATTTGTATCGACTGGGAGTGTATTGTCAAAAATAATGGCTGCATTTGCCGACTTTCTCCTGAGGCGAAATGAGGAACAAGAGTTGCTCTAGTCTTGGCTGTCTTTATGCGTCCAGTGATGACGCGGCTGTATGTCATCCATCGAGTTCAAGGACGTGGAGAAGGAAGGACCGGCCTCCTGACTTGTCCACTCCATGAGGGTGCAGGTCTTCGGACCTGCACCGTAAAAACAGTGCAGTTGTTGTGTGTGAGGACGTGGAGAAGGAAGGACCGGCCTCCTGACTTTTCCAGTCCACGATGGTGCAGGCTCCTTGCGGGGCCTGCACCGAACATCTGAGTGCAGCCATAGGGCTGATCATGGATTCAAGAGGAGGTAGGTGTAATGAGATCGGCACCAAGGAGATTTAGGGTTCACAGTCGGCGGAAGTCGCCGGTTGCCTGGAAGTTGCTTATGGGAGCACTGCTTCCAACCCTGTGTATCGGGATGGGTTCCGTTGTATTTGCTGGCGAGACCGACGGGCATGCTATGGCGCACAGTCAGCCGGCGTGGGCTGAGCAACTCAAAGGGCAGACCATCGTCGAGGATGCACAGGAAGGGCATGTCGAGCGGACGGCCATGATGGAGCGGCAACATCAGCGCATCATGGAGAAGATCAACGACCAGCTCACGCATGATTCCAACAATCAGCGCACGGGCGGCATGTACAACAACGTGAACATGTTGCACCAGTACGGAGCCGGGGCCCAAGACATGTTGTTGATGTCGAATAGCGGCGCAGAGCCGGTGTCGTCGTTGGGTGGGCGCTGTCCAGCCAGTGCGCCGGTGCGAAGCTACGACGTCTCGGCCATCAATGTTGAGATTACTTTGAATATGTGGCTGGATTACTATCCGGGCTATATGTACGCCTTGACCGAATCCCTTGAGAAGGTCCGCGCTGAAGAGACCAAGAACCGTGAAGCGCGAGACAAAGAAGGCTACGATCCAGGCGCCGTGACGAACGGCGTGCAGAATCAGTGGATTCAACCATTGGTGCTGCGCGGTAACCAGGGCGATTGCGTGAAGCTCACGCTCCGCAACCAGCTGGAGGGTGACGAAGAAGTCAGTTTGAACATCCACGGATCCAGCATGATCATCTCGTCCACGGGTCAGCCTGCGACGACCACGAATCCCGACAGCATCGCGCCGAAGGGAAAGGCCGTGGAGATGGAATGGTATATTCCGCCCACGCAGCAGGAAGGCAGCCGCCAATTCCATTCCTACAGCAACGATCGTGAGTTGACCGTGATGGGATTGTTCGGTTCGTTCGTGATCGAGCCGAGGGGGTCGGAATATCTGGAGCCGTTGGGAACCGGCGATCCGATGCCGGCCAAGAGTGGATGGCAGGCCATCATCAAGAACGGCGCCGGTCCGGACTTTCGTGAATTCGTCCTCTTTTATCATGAGGTCGGAGATGAAGCGTTTCGTCCCTTGAACAAAAAGGGCGACTTCATTCCGCAACGGGATCCGCTGACCGACGTCTATCGGCCGGTGGCGCGCGCGCTGAATTATCGCAGCGAGCCGTTCGGCGTGGACAACATGCAGACCCAGCATGAATATTTCGGGTTCGAGGATGAATCGATGGCCTACAGCGCCTATACGTTCGGCGATCCCGCCACGACGATTCCTCGCAGCTATCTGGGTGACCCGGCAAAGTTCCGCTTGGTGCACGGTGGTTCCGAAGTGTTCCACTCTCACCATCCGCACGGTGGATCCATCCGTTGGCCGCGGAGCCCGCGGGCGATCGATGAAATGCCGCTCTGGCATGCGGCGAAGAACGGCCCCGTGAAGTACCCGGTCATCCGGATGAAGTCCGATCGTGTCGACGTGGAAGTGATCGGCCCATCAGAGACCATGGACTTGGAGACGGAGTGCGGCTCCGGACTCTGTCAGCAATTGGCCGGAGATTTTCTGTTCCATTGCCACGTCGCCCATCACTACATCGCGGGAATGTGGGGCTATTGGCGTGTCTACAACACCATTCAGCAAGGGGCGAATCACAATGACGTGATGCCGGACTTGTTGGAGTTGCCGGACCGCAAGGGCCGCATCAAGACAGGGGTGACGTCCGATGAGCTGATCGGCAAGACCGTCGATTGGTTCGGGAAGCAGTTCAAGATCATTGAGAAAGGCAAGACCGATTGGAAGGCGGACCCCGCTATCGTGACGCTGAAAGATTGGGTCGACATGCAGTTCCCACCCCAAGGGCTGCCTGGCCATAAGAAAGATGAGCGGGACCAGACGCGTTCCTATGATGCCAGCGTGTTGAACTGGGGCTGGCAGGGTACACGCGCGGTGACCGAGCCTGAGAACACCGTGCCGAATCCACGATATCAGTCGGCCCATCCCGGCGAGCGTCTGCCGATCGTGTTCGAGCCGTTGACCGGCAAGGTGTCGTGGCCTCATCTGAAGCCACATTTCGGGCGCCGCGTGCCCTTTTCAAAGAACCACAATCCATCTCCCTGGCTGGAGATGATCCACTTGGAGGAAGATGGATTGCCGAGTTCTTACCCGGCTAAGCCGGGTGAGAACGGGCGTTGGAGCCTGTGTCCTGAAAATGCCGGATCCAAGAAATACAACGTGCACTTCATCCATACGCCGATGAAGTTGGCCGATAAGCAGGGCGACACGCCTGCGATCGAAGATCCGGGTGGACTGATCTATGTCTTGCACGAAGAGGAAGCCGCCATCAGGAAGAACAACGACCTGAAGTATCCGTTGGTCGTGCGGTCCAACATCTATGACTGCGTCGACTGGATGTTGACCAGTGAATGGGAAGACGACGATCACTCGAACTTCCACTCGTCGAAGGTCAACACCCATTGGCACTTCCTGCAGTTCGACAATCAATCGTCGGACGGGGTGATCACCGGGTTCTCGAACGAACAATCGGTGCGTCCGTTCACGATGCTCGAGAAGAAAACGGACAAGGGATTGCCGTTGCCCTTGAACACCACCTTCACGAAGGCGGGAAAAAAGGGCGATCGAGTCATCACCGTCAAGAATGCCGCGCAGTACCATCCTGAGGTGGAAATCCTGATCGGCGCGGATAATGTCGGCGGCAATGAGATCGGACGGGTCAAGTCGATCAAGGGAAATGAAATCACCCTTCTTCGTCCCTTGAAGCACGATCATCCCGTGAAGGATATCGTGACGGTCGAGTTCGTCAGACAGCGATTCTGGGTCGATGCCGATGTGGGGACGGTGTTCTGGCACGACCATGCGCTGGGTCGGATCACGTGGGGTCACGGCGGCTTCGGCACGATGATCGTCGAGCCGGTCGGGTCCACGTACCACAATCCGAAGACCGGGCAACCGATCCGAAGTGGTCCGCTGGCGGACATTCGGACCGTCGAACCGGTGGGCTATGGGGTGAACGGCAGTTTCCGTGAGCTCATGGTCCAGTTGAATGACAGCGTGCCGCATACGGTTAATATCGTGACGGCAGGCAATCCGCCTGGCCAGCCGATTGAAATCGGGCTTGAGGCGGGCAAGACCGTCTCTTTCCCTATGCCTGAGCACATTCCGATGACTCCGATGGCATTTCTGAACGGCGGCACGCATACGACCGGAGGCAGCCTGAATTTCCGAGCCGAGCCGATTATCGGCCGTCTCAAGGCGAACCCGGACTCGTCGTTGATCTTCAGTAGCGCCGCGCATGGCGATCCTTACACGCCGCTGTTGCGCGCATACCTTGGCGATACGATCGTCTTCAGGTTGCTCCAAACTATGACCAACGAGACAATGGTTTGGACGCTGTCCGGTCATACCTTTTTGACCGAGCGCTACGCAGGTGACGCCAACCGGAAGAACTCCATCCATATCGGAATCGCCGAGCGCTACGATTTGGTGGTGCCGCAAGCCGGCGGGCCGAGGCTGCAAGCGGGCGACTACATTCATTTTAACGGTCGCGCGTCGAAGTTCTCTGAAGGGGCCTGGGGCATTGTGCGGGTTCTGGATAAAGATGTGCCGGATCTACAGAAATTACCATCCGGCTACAGCGGCCGAAATGTCATTCCGAAGTCACCGGAAGTGTGTCCATCTGATGCGCCGGTGAAGACATTCAACGTCGTGTCGATCGACTTCCCGTCGATGAAGTTGAACCCGAGGGCGCCGGACGCCATCGAGGTCGATTTCGAGCGGACGATTCAAATGGTCAATCCAGACGCCAAGATTTATACCTTGGAGGAGGACGCGGCCTCAGTGGCATCCGGTGTACAGCCGATGCCGCTGACGATTCGGGCCAATGTGGGAGACTGCCTTAAGATCAGGTTGACCAATAAGATGAAGGAGGGCCGCGCCTCTTTCTCAGCCATCGGGCTGGCGTTCGATCCGAAGGATTCTCTCGGAGCGAACGTCGGCAATAATCCCGGCGATCAAACGATCGCGCCGGGCGAAAGCCGCGTCTATACGTACTATGCCGATCCATTCCTGGGAGAGACGGCTTCTCTGGTGTGGGATTGGGGTAACGTCATGACCAATCCGCGCAACGGACTGTTCGGCGGGATCGTGATCGGTCCGAAGGGAGCGACCTATCGCGACCCGAAGACCGGTGCGGATATTTCCAACAAGAACAGCTGGATCGCTGACGTCATCGTCAACCGAACGATTCAGGGCTACGAAAATCGTAAGAATTACCGCGATGTGGCATTGTTCTTCCAGGATGAAGACAACATCATCGGGACGAGCTTCATGCCCTATGTGCAGAACACGGCAGGATTGACGGCCGTCAATTATCGGTCGGAACCCTATAAGTTCCGTGAAGAATCCGGTTGCACCCTCGGCAGGGTATTCCAGCCCTGTTCGGTCGATAAGCCGGAAAGCATCGCTACGCCACTCATCGAGGCGCATGCGGGAGATCCCGTACGCATCCATGTCTTCGGCGCGAGCAATGAACAGAACGGCATGTTCAGCGTGGAGAAACATGAATGGCCGATCGAGCCCTTCATGCCCGGCGCCGACCAGATCAGTGTCGTGGAATTCTCGGGATCCGAGACGTTGGACGCCTTCATCCCAGCGGCCGGCGGAAGCTTCCGCTTGCCGGGTGATTACGTCTGGAGCAACCAGCGATTGCCGTATGCGCAATCCGGCCAGTGGGGCCTGCTCAAGGTCCTTCCGTCTGAGGATCAACGGATCCTTCCGTTGACCCAGCATGGGTCATCGGCAAAGCGAGCGGAGTCAGAGCAGGGAGAGGGCAGGGTGTCTCGCACCTCCACCTCCATGCAGTAGTAGATCGGGGCGGCGCCGGTTTGCCGGCGCCGCCCTGGGAATGCAGTGCCGGTCCTCATCATCAACAGGGGGAGAGCTACGAAGCTCTCCCCCCTGTCATTTTCAGGGGCATGGTCACTCCGTTGTCGTACAACATCCTCCCAGACGACCTTAGATGAGTCCGTTGGGCAAGTCCGACCTCACGGTTTCGCAGCTGGCTTCAGCGTTCGTCCCTTGCCGGATCGGCGGGGCCTGCGCCAGCGTCGATATGCCGAAACTTAGGCTCATGATCGTGATGATCATAAGGCCGGATTCAAATTGCCCTGCAGTAGTGTGCGCCATGTGGGGCTCTCACTTTTTTTACCGCATATCTGCGTCTTATCGCGTTTGAGACGGACCGGTCATGCCGCCGGGCGGAACCATACCGGGCTTCCCGCCTAGCTGACTCGGTGTGTGATGCAGTGCGCCTGGCAGCTGGTCCGGCCGGAGGCCTGGTAATCTTCCTTTCAGCGCGGAGCCTAGTGAAACGCAAGTGGAGTCGTTGCAGCAGGAGATCTGACCCGTCGCGGCGTCGCACATGAACGAGAAGGAACCTCCATGTGCCTGCGCGTTGTCCGCCATGTTCTTACAGGCTTGTGCACCGGAGGGGTGCTTGGCTGCGAGTTGGTTGAACTTGTCAGAAGAGATGGAACAGGCGGAGGCGCTGTGGGACGGTCTCCGAGGCGCGCTGTGACCGATGTCCCCCAAGGTAACCGCCAAGGTCACGACCAATGCCGCGAGACAGGTGGGAGTGGGTCGATATCTCATGGACGATCTCCTCTCGGTCATTCTGTTTATCGCGCTCTATCGCCGCTGTAATGGCCAGCAAGTGCAGCTCTGACTGGCGGCCGGGCAAGAGCTTGGACAGAATGGTGAAAGCAACTGACACTCAGCTACATTGTGACAGGAGCATTCCGTCAGCGTGAGCGGCACCTGGTAGCCGCACAGGTTCGGCGGTAGGGGAAGCATGGCGCCCCGGCTCATCGGCACAATTTCACAATGTTGGCTACCGAGGGGACAAGATCCGGGAAAGAGCGCCGCGAGCGGCTGGCATTCGTGGATGCTGCCCTCGCCATGGTTATTTCCCTGCCCTGGCTATGAGTTCCTTAAGCCCGTTGACGTCCAGTGCACCAGGCACGAGCTCGGTGCCCACGATGAATCCGGGTGTGCCATTGATGCCGAGATTTTTGGCTAACGCGCGGTTGCGATCGATGACCGCCTGCCATTCTGGACTCGCCATGTCGGCTTCCAAGCGCTTCCGATCCAATCCGACCTCGACCGCTGTGGAGAGAATCGATTCTTTCGACATTTCGCCTTTGGAGGCCAGCAGCGCTTCGTGAAAAGCCTGGTGCTTGCCTTGGGCATTTGAGGCCAGCGCGGCCTTGGCGGCCAGTTCCGACGCTTCTCCCAGGATCGGCAAGTCTTTGTAGATAACACGAACCCGCCGGTCCTCTTTCTGCAATTGAGTCACCGCGCCCGCTGCCTTCTTGCAGTAGCCGCAACGATAATCAAAAAACTCCACTACTGTAATGTCGCCGGATAAATTCCCGCTCACGGGAGAGGTCGGATCATTGAGCAACTCTTGTTGGTGTTTGGAGAGCGCCACTTTCTGTCGCTCGCGTTCCTCAGCTTCGCGTTTGGCGTCAAGGGCTTGAAGTGATTGTTCAATCACCTCGGGGTGGGTCTTGATGTACTGCTCGATGAGTTGTTCCATCGACTGACGCATGGACGGTTCCAGGGTTGTATCTCCCGCATTCACATCGATGGGCAGGCACATTGCCAGCGAGGCAAGCGTGATGGCAGCAAAGGGTACAGCATTTCGTCCGCAGGATTTCATCCGGCCTCCAGTATGGTTGAAGGTATGCTTATTTATAGTTCGGTAATTGTATTTCCTCTGTCGTTGCGTCCCGTTGAAAGGTTCAGGTGAATGGACATGCATGTCTACTTCTTCAGGCATGGTAGACGGTTCCAACACACGTCCGGTATTTGCGCGAACGTCTGGCCTCATGCAGCGCATCATTCCGGGCCTAGAGCTGACGATTGCGACAGTGCCTGTTATCGAATAGGGATGCATGACACGTACGTCGTGGAATGTAGGCCGACGGTTCAAGTTTAATTGGGTATGAATCGAGAGGAGAGGAACTGTGCTGACTCGTTGAAGCATCACGTAGGATCTCCCCGTGCCGCACGGGACGGGCCTTTACGCCCCGTCCTTCGAGACGGCTGGAGCATACGCAACGGCACGCCTCTGGGTCAACCACGTAATCAAAGAATACGGCTATTGTTGCATCAGAACCGACGAACCGCCTTCTGCGCCAAGGCCTTCAACTTCTCCTCGTCGCCGGCGGTTTCACGGATTGAGAGTTTCACGGTGGTGTTACCCTTCTTGATGAAGAGATTCACGTAATTAATCCCATGCATGCCTCGATCCATAAATGCATCGTCGCCGAGACCCTTCATGGGGACAGGATGTTTGGAAACCTTTCGCCCTCGATTGATGGCGTCGGCTGGAAACACCCAGACCTCTATGAGATCCTTGCCGTTGGCGGACTCGTAGTTACACCAGGCGGCATCGCCTTCCTTGTCGCCCGTTGGCTTGCCCTTCAATGGGCCGACGGCCTGCTCCACCTCTGCCGTTGTCAGGATGCTGCAAGGTTCGACTTTCGGTGGATCGGCGAAGGTCGGCGTCACCGCGAGTGAAAAAGCGATCCAAAGGCACGCGCGCAGACCTGTCCAGCGGGGAGAAATATGAGACATAATGTTCCTTTCTTATTTAAGACGATTGCTGCCTTTGAACGGCTATCCTCAAGCCTCTTAAGAAATGTGTCAAGGCCATGGATCATCGGCGCAAGGTAGGCGACTCATAGTGAAGATCTGCCCGCAGGTTGACTGCCATCTTGCACAAGCCGGTCCTCAGTGAATTGCTGGTTTTCGTACACGCCTCGTGCGGTCCAGTTGGACGACTGGTTTCGATGTGGCACCTGACCTTGTTGTCTGTGGCCTGGATGGGAGAGGAGCCGCCTTATGTCGTCCAGCTGTCCTCGGCGGATACCTCGCATCGTGTGCTGATCGAAAAGGAAGGCGTCCAAGCGCAGCGCATTCGCTTGCCTATTCCTGACCGGGAGCTGCGAGACGGGTTTTTGCGCCTCACCGTTCGCGACAGCATCGGCCAGGAGGTTGAAGCCGTTTTCGAGCTCATCCCGCGGGGCCTTGTGCCTTCCCCAGACCGGACGTGGAAGCAATCGGAAGTGCCGGATAACATTCATGTGCTCTTGCAGGCAGATTTATTGGTGAAACGGGATCCCGGCCGGTGGAGTTATCAAGCCTATCAATCGGTGGAGCCTCTTGCGGACTCATTCGAACCCGCGCACTGGTTGCGGGATTGTTTGGAGGACGGCTCCTGGTGCTATCGGCAGTAGGCAGAGGGTGCAGGGATTTCGGCCTTGTTCAGGCCGTCGCGCCTTGGAGAAACAATTGAGAGGGAGGCAATATCGCCACCCTTGTGGTTGGAGTCTTTTTTCACTGCTACTGGACAAGCGTTCCGTGAAGGCACATCTCAGTTTGCCGGGTCAGTGGGAAGTTTGACCATCCTGATAATTTTTCCTGCTTCGTTGAGCTCGTAGGTCACATGGTCGCCGATGGCAATATTCTGCAGCCATCGCCGGTCGACCGCCGCAAAGAGGCGTGATTCTCCGCTTGGCAGGCGCAACGTTACGGACGATGAATCCTGATCAATGGATACCACCGTGCCGCCGAGGAGGAGAATTTCTGCGGAACTTTCGGTCGCAGCGATTCCTGTTACAGGCCAGAAGGTGAACAGCATGACGATCAAAAGCGGTGTGTTCATATCCTTTACTATACCGAGGGGCCGTCACCTGTCAAAGCCAGGATTTTTTCCTTGAGAGAATAAACCGACCGCGTCTTTCGAAACCCACCTCAGCCTTGGATTTTACGGTTGCGCTACCCCTGCCATCACTTTATGTTGAAAGGCCTAAGCAGGACACAAATGAACGGTACGAGCCATGATGTAGCCGCCGTCCTTACTTTGAACGCCGGATCATCCAGTGTGAGATGGGCATTGTTCCGTGCTGGCGCTCAGCCCGCACGACTGGGCGCGGGAAAACTTGAGCGGATCGGTCTTCCTGATGGAATTCTCACCGCCACCGATGCGACTAGCGGGCAACGCGATCGACGAACCATTCAGGTGGCCGACCACGCCGCGGCTGTACAGGTGCTCATCGAGCAGCTCGCGCAGAGCGGCAAGGGATTGTCGATTCATGCGATCGGCCATCGGGTCGTGCACGGTGGCAGCCGTTATGCAGACCCTGTGGTGATGTCGCCGGAGGTGGTGGAGGAACTGCACCGGCTCAGCCCGTACGAGCCGGAACATCTGCCGGCCGAAATCACCCTGATCGAAGCATTCGGTAAACAGTACCCCCGGGTGCCACAAGTGGCCTGTTTCGATACGGGATTTCATCAACACTTGCCGCGGGTGGCGCGAGTCCTGGCCATTCCGCGCCGATACGAAAAGCTGGGCGTGAAACGTTACGGATTTCATGGTTTGTCCTATGCCTGAATTTCTTGGTACTTGGCTGGATCTGGACCGCAATGAAGCCAACGCTGCCGTCATTTCCATTCCGGAGATCAGAGTGACGGTGCGCGTCATGCACACCGAGGAAGAAATCCAGATTGCGCAATCGGTCTGCCGGTGGCTGGCAGTCGTTGCATACCAGTAAAGAACGGACGGTCGATTCGGCCTGGGCCGGAGGACGATGCGTGACGAAACACTTGAACGAGAGGGACCTCATGAACGAGAAGAACGAGCAGGCGACTCAACCGCTCAGTCCCGAGATGGGTCAGCGCATCCATGCCTACTGGCGGGCGGCAAATTACTTGTCCGTGGGACAGATTTATCTGTTTGATAACCCGCTGCTAAAGCACCCGCTGAAGCGAGAGCATATCAAACCGCGCCTTCTGGGCCACTGGGGAACCACGCCGGGATTGAATTTTATCTATGTCCACCTCAACCGTGTCATCAAAGAGCAGGATTTGCAGGTGCTCTATATCACAGGCCCCGGTCATGGCGGTCCGGGCATCGTGGCTAATGTCTATATGGAGGGGACCTATAGCGAGGTCTATCCGAACATTACGCAAGACGAAGAGGGGCTCCGGCGGCTGTTTAAACAGTTTTCCTTTCCCGGTGGCATTCCTAGCCACGTCGCGCCGGAAACGCCCGGATCCATTAACGAGGGCGGAGAATTGGGCTATTCACTCGCCCACGCCTATGGAGCCGCCTTCGACCATCCCGAGCTCCTTGTGGCCTGCGTGATCGGAGACGGCGAAGCTGAAACGGGACCGCTTGCCGGGAGCTGGCACGGGAACAAATTTTTGAATCCTGTGCGGGACGGAGCCGTGCTGCCGATTCTGCATTTGAACGGATATAAAATCGCCGGGCCGACCCTGTTGGCGCGCATGCCGCCGGATGAACTCGAGGCTCTGTTGATCGGATACGGCCATCAGCCCTATTTCGTCGAAGGCGACGATCCCGAAGAGATGCATCAGCTGATGGCGTCCACGCTGGACGAGATCACCGCCACGATTCGGAAGATTCAGCAGGAGGCCAGATCGAAGGGATTCACCGGCCGGCCGCGCTGGCCCATGATCGTGCTGCGCACGCCGAAAGGCTGGACCGGGCCGAAGGAAGTAGACGGCAAGAAGGTTGAGGGCAGCTTTCGTTCCCATCAAGTGCCGATGGGAGACATGGACCGGCCCGAGCATGTGCAGTTATTGGAAGAATGGTTGAAAAGCTACAAGCCGGAAGAGCTGTTCGATGAATCGGGCAAACTGATATCTGCGTTGGCGGCGCTGGCGCCGACGGGCGAACGGCGCATGGGCGCAATTCCTTGCGCGAACGGCGGCATCCTTCTGCGTGATCTTCGGATGCCGGATTTCCGTGACTATGCGGTGCCGGTGACCAAACCCGGAGGGGATCAAGCCGAGGCGACGAGGGTCCAAGGACTCTTTCTGCGCGACGTGCTGAAAACGAACATGCGGAATTTCCGTATTTTCGCTCCTGACGAAACCGCGTCCAATCGATGGACGCCTGTCTTCGAAGTGACGGACCGTTGCTCCATGGAGGAAATCCTAAAGACCGATGACCATGTCGCCCCCGATGGGCGGGTCATGGAGATACTGAGCGAGCATCTCTGCCAGGGATGGCTCGAAGGGTATCTGTTGACTGGGCGTCACGGGTTTATGAACTGCTACGAAGCGTTCATTCACATCGTGGACTCGATGTTTAATCAACATGCGAAATGGCTCAAGTCCTCGCGTGAAATTTCGTGGCGGCGGCCGATCGCCTCCTTGAATTATCTCCTGACATCGCATGTGTGGCGACAGGACCACAATGGGTTCAGCCATCAGGACCCCGGGTTCATCGATCATGTGGTGAATAAAAAAGCCGAAGTCATTCGTGTCTACTTACCACCCGACGCGAACACGCTGCTCTCGGTGACGGATCACTGCCTGCGCAGTCGCGACTATGTGAATGTGGTCGTGGCCGGCAAACAGCCGTCGCCGCAGTGGCTGGATATGGAATCGGCCATCTTGCATTGCACGGCAGGAATCGGTATTTGGGAATGGGCCAGCAATGATCGAGGCGGCGAGCCTGATGTGGTGATGGCCTGTTGCGGCGACGTCCCGACGATGGAAACTCTGGCGGCGGTAGAAATCTTGCGCAATGCGCTGCCCAATTTGAAAGTGCGCGTCATCAACATCGTCGATCTCATGAAGCTGCAACCCACCAGTGAGCATCCGCACGGACTATCCGATAAGGAGTTCGATGCCTTGTTCACCACCGACAAACCGATCATCTTTGCGTTTCATGGGTACCCCTGGTTGATCCACCGATTGACCTATCGCCGGACCAATCACGATAACCTGCATGTGCGCGGTTATAAGGAAGAAGGAACGACGACGACGCCGTTCGACATGGTCGTGTTGAACGATCTGGACCGGTTTCATCTCGTGGCTGATGTGGTGGACCGAGTGCCGCAGCTCGGCGCCAGCGCCGCTTATCTCAAGCAAGACATGCGTGACAAGCGCATTCAGCACAAGCAGTACATTATGACGCATGGCATAGACATGCCCGAGGTCCTGAACTGGAAGTGGAGCGGCAAACGCTAGAGGAAAAGCATGACGACTTCGAGCATGGTGGTGCTGTTCGATGTGGACAACACGTTATTGGACAATGATCGGGTCACGGCTGATCTGAAAGAGCATTTGGAGAAGGAAGTCGGTCATCAACGTGAGCGGCTGTACTGGGACATTTTCGAGCAACTTCGCGAAGACTTGGGATACGTCGATTATCTGGGCGCGCTGCAATGTTATCGCCTTCGATACCCCCGCGATCCCCACCTCCTCACCCTGTCGCGATTCCTCGTGAATTATCCCTTTGCCGAGCGGCTCTTCCCGCAAGCGCTGGAAGTGGTGCGCCATGTCAGCCAATGGAGCCAAGCCGTCATTTTGTCGGATGGCGATGTCGTGTTTCAGCCTCGCAAGGTAGAACGGTCAGGGCTGTTCGAGGCTGTTCAGGAACGCGTGCTCATCTATATTCATAAAGAACAGGAATTGGAAGACGTGGAGCAACGATATCCCGCCGACCACTATGTACTCGTGGACGATAAGGTTCGGATTCTGAGCGCTGTGAAAACCTATTGGGGCAGTCGGGTCACCACCGTCTTCCCGCGTCAGGGACATTATGCCTGGGACCCCGAGGCACTGCGTACCAACCCTGCTCCTGATCTCTCGATTGAGCGCATCGCAGACCTGCTCACGGTCGATCGGCGCATGCTGCTCGCTGCCTCACATGCTTCCTGAGTTCATGGGCCTGTCGCGCCTACCATTTATCGACTCGCATTCCGCACCGAGGTCGGCTACATCGTCAGACCGAGACAGAAACCTGCCAAACTGGGCTTGAGCCTTGATGCAATCCTGTGGCACTGTCTTGGGTCTGCAGGCGATGGGTGGCTGGATAGGGGATTACTCGAGTGTCGGCCGGCACTATGCGATTGCCGCAGAACAACCAATGGATCGGAATGACGATGAGCGATCATCTGAACGTACGTGAATTTGAACCCGAAATGGTACGGCACCGCGCTTTACTGGAAGTGTCGAAGGCCATTGCGGCGCATCGGGATCTGCACGACCTATTTCATGACCTCGCGCAGCGCCTCCCACAGGTCGTCGAGGTCAATTTTGTCGCCCTCTCGCTGCACGATTTTGAGCGCAATTTGATGAAGCTCTATACGCTGCAGGCCAATGTGCCGGCGGATATCATCGGCGGTCATGAAGAGCCCGTGGACGAGACGCCCACCGGATTCGTGTGGCAAACCCAACAGACGCTCATCATTCAAGACCTGGACGGAGAGCAGCGTTGGCCGGCGGTGACCTCGCGCATGCAGGAGGATGGGATTCGGTCTCTCTGCATCGTGCCTCTGACCACGGCGCTCCGTCGTCTGGGCACGATGGGGTTTGCAAGTTTGAGGCAACAGGCCTATGGGAACACCGATGGGGAATTCCTTCAACAAGTCGGCAAGCAAGTTGCCGTGGCAGTGGACAACGTCCTCCATCACCAAGACCTCGCGCGGGATCGCGATCGGTTGCGGTTGCTCCTGGAAGTGTCCGAGTCCATCGCGTCGCATCGCGACTTGGACGAATTATTGCGCGATTTGGCGCAGCGGCTGCCGCACATCGTTCCCTTTGATTACATCAACGTCGTGCTGCACGACCCTGTTCGCCAGGTCATGCGACTGTGTTTTCTGGTGACAGCTGAACCGGGCACCATCAGCCCCGGTCTTGAAACACCCGTGCACGAATCTCCCGGCGGACTGGTATGGACTACACAAGAACCCTTGATCGTGAATGACATTGCGCAAGAGCCTCGCTGGCCGGCCTTGATGTCGATGTTCCGCGATAATGGCGTGCAATCTTTCTGCGTCGTGCCCCTCACGACGGCGCAACGCCGCCTCGGCGCTATGGGGTTTGGAAGTCTGCAGCCGAGACGTTATCAACCGGCGGAAATCGACTTTATGCGCCAGGTGGCAAACCAGGTAGCCGTGGCCGTGGACAATGCGCTGAACGCGGAGGCCGCGCGTGCCGCTCAAAAGCAGTTAGCCCATGAGCGTGATCGGCAGCGGATGCTGTTGAAGGTCAACAATGCGGTGGTGTCTCATCTTGATTTAAGCTCCGTCTTTGCCGCCGTCAGCGATTGTTTGCGCACCGTCATTCAGCACGACGGGTCGAGTTTAGTGCTCTACGACGCGAAGACCCAACGCTGCCGCGTGCATGCACTGCACTTTACCGAGAAGCGTTCGGTGATCGAAGAGTGCGACGGGAATGCCCTCATCCCTTCTCCATCCGGTATTGCGATCACGACCAGGCAACCGGCTGTGTTTCGAGAGCAGGACTTGCAGGATATGGCATCGACCTCGCCGATGGCCAAATACCTTCTGGCCGAAGGTGTGAAAGCATTGTGCTGCATGCCGCTGCTCTCGCATAACCAGGCATTGGGAGCGCTGAATGTCGGAAGACAACGCGACGACGCGTTTGCGGCCGAGGATGTCGAATTGTTGAATCAAGTGGCGCAGCAGATCGCGATTGCAGTGGAAAACGGTCTGGCCTACCAAGAAATCGCGGATCTCAAGGAAAAGCTCAGTAAGGAAAAATTGTATCTCGAGGAAGAGATCAAAACGGCCTACGACTTCGAGGACATTGTTGGAAGCAGCGCCGCGCTCAAACGGGTGTTGAAACAGGTGGAGATCGTTGCGCCGACCGATTCGACGGTCTTGATTTTAGGTGAAACCGGCACGGGTAAGGAGTTGTTGGCACGCGCCATTCATGATCGCAGCAGCCGCCGGGAACGGACCATGGTCAAACTGAATTGTGCGGCGATTCCGACCGGGCTCCTGGAAAGCGAGTTGTTCGGCCATGAGCGCGGCGCCTTCACGGGAGCTATCGCGCAAAAAGTGGGCCGTTTCGAGCTTGCGGACGGCGGAACGCTGTTCCTGGATGAGCTCGGCGATATTCCACTGGAGCTGCAGTCCAAATTGTTGCGCGTGCTGCAGGAACAGGAATTTGAGCGATTGGGAGGCACCCGAACGATCAAGGTAAACATTCGGTTGTTGGCGGCCACCAACCGCAACCTGATTCAGATGGTCGCCGAAAAAACGTTCCGCAGCGATTTGTATTATCGCCTCAATGTGTTTCCGTTGACGATTCCCGCGCTTCGCGAGCGTCGAGAAGACATTCCTTCGTTGGTTCGATATTTTGCCCAGAAGTTCGCGCGGCGGATGAAGAAAACGATCGATTCGATCTCCACGGAGGGGATGGCGACGTTGACGCAGTATGACTGGCCCGGCAACGTTCGAGAGTTGGAGAATGTCATCGAACGAGCCACGATCCTTTCGCAAGGAGGAGAGCTGCAGCTGACGCTGGAAAAGGTCTCGGCCCAAACGAGGCCGGACAGTCCAGCCGTGAGCACCCTGGAGGTCGCCGAGCGCGCTCACATCATGCGAGCCTTGCAGGCTGCCAACTGGATCATCGGCGGGCCTCACGGCGCGGCCTCCAAACTCGGCATGAAACGAACCACCCTTCAATCAAGAATGCAGAAGCTCAGCATCGTTCGTCCGGCCTAGCCCTCGTCAATGTTGTCTGCGGCTGGTCTTCTCTCCCGCGTAGTGCTTCGCCGGCGCAAATCCAAACCATGCGTGACAGTAGTCCAACTCGTCCGCCCAGGAGTTGCGCGTATCCCTTAGCATTCGTGGATGCTTGACGCGGGCGGAGGAAACTAGTAGTACTGGAAGAGTTTCCGGCGTACCTAATGAAGACCCCCACGCATCGGCACAGGCAACCGCTTACGACCAAGGACCGTTCCACGGCCGAACGGATCGTGGCTTCCGCGAGGCGCCATTTCCTGACCCACGGTTTCCGACACGTCACCATGGACGATTTGGCGCGCGAGCTCGGGATGAGCAAGAAAACCCTCTATGCCTCCTTTCAAAGCAAGACCCTGTTGCTCGAAGCCGTGATCGTAGATAAGTTCCGCCAGGTGGAACAGGACCTCGACAGCATTACTGCCGGCTGCTCGTCGGATGTGCTGGCGTCATTGCAGGAATTGCTGGCTTGCATGCAACAGCACACCGACGAGATTAAGCCGCCGTTCGTGCGCGATATGCAGCGTGAGTCGCCGGAGAGATTCAAAATGGTGGAAGTCCGGCGGCGGAATGTCATCCAGCGTCATTTCGGAAAGTTGCTCACTGCTGGACGGAAAGTCGGGATTATTCGCAAGGACGTTCCGACCAACCTCATCCTTGAGATTCTGCTGAGCGCGCTCCAGGCCATTATGAATCCTCCTAAAATTGTAGAGTGGGGCCTCACTCCGAAGAGCGGGTATTCGGCAATCGTGACGGTCATAATGGAAGGCGTGATGACCGATCGCGCGCGCGCGGCGCTATGAACTTGCGGCGGAGATCAGATAGACGGACCAGCACGTGCCTTGTCGGAGTCTGTTGGCTGGTCTGGGCGCTGGCAAGTTGTACCGATCAGGAACGCGACCGTTTGCAGGGATACGTGGAAGGAGAGTTTGTGTATATCGCGTCGCCCTTCGCAGGCGCGCTCGAGTCGCTTCAGGTCCAGCGCGGGGCGCAGGTCAAATCGGGCGACTCGTTGTTTTGGTTGGACAGCACATCCGAAAAATCCGTTCGGGATGAGGCCGAGCGCAAACTCGCGCAAGCGCGAGCCACGTGGGCGGACGTCAAAAAAGGCAAACGTCCCTCGGAAATTGAGGCGCTTCAGGCCCAACTCAAGCAGGCGCGGGCGGCGTCCACCCTGTCAGAACGCGAATTCAAGCGGCAGCAAGGGCTTATTGGTGTCCCAGGCGCCGCGGTGGAACTTGATTTTGACCGGGCGCGATCCTCCCGCGACCAGACTCGTCAGCGGATAGCTGAGCTTGAAGCTGAATTGCGAACGGCGCAGTTAGGGTCCCGGAGCGATCAGATTATTGCTGCTGGGGCAGAGGTTCGGGCACGAGAGGCTGCGCTAGCCAAGGCGGAGTGGGAGTTGTCGCAAAAGCGCCAGAAGGCTCCCAAGGCCGGCTTGGTCTTCGATACGCTGTATCGCGAGGGAGAATGGGTCGCTGCCGGTCGGCCCGTCGTTGTCTTGCTGCCCCCACTCAATATCAAAGTGCGCACCTTTGTGCCGGAAACTCTGGTTGGAACGATCCAACCCGGTCGCTCTGTCCGCATCTGGGTAGACGGAATCACCGAGCCGCTCAGCGGCGCCGTGAGCTACGTTTCGCCGAAGGCGGAATACACGCCACCGGTCATCTATAGTCAGACGAGCCGTAGCAAGCTGGTTTTCATGGTTGAAGCGGTCTTTCCTCCCGACATCGCTGCCGGCCTGCATCCAGGTCAGCCGGTGGATGTACAGTTCGGCTCTGCTCAATGACGAACGATCACGCCCCAGCTGATCTCGCGATCGATGTGCGTGGGATGACCAAACGTTTCGGCGAACGGACGGTCGTCGACCATATTGAACTTCAAGTACGGCGAGGCGAAATTTACGGGTTTCTTGGACCGAACGGCAGCGGCAAAACCACATTTATCCGTATGCTGTGCGGGTTGCTTCGTCCAGACGAGGGGAGCGGGACCTGCCTCGGGCATGACGTGATCACAGAGAGCGAAGCGATTAAACTCGAAGTCGGCTATATGACTCAGCGATTCAGTTTTTACGAAGACTTGAGCATTGCCGAGAATCTTCATTTTGTCGCTCGCATCTTTTCGGTGCCCAATCGGCAAGAGGCTGTACGGAGCAGTATCGAACGGCTTGGCCTTGGCGGCAGGCAGGGGCAGTTAGCGGGTGAACTGTCCGGAGGATGGAAGCAGCGGCTCGCGTTGGCGGCCTGCCTCATTCACCAGCCGAAACTGTTGCTGCTGGACGAACCCACGGCGGGAGTGGATCCGAAAGCCCGCCGGGAGTTTTGGGAGCACATCCATGATTTGGCCGCCGAGGGTCTCACCTTTCTCATCACCACCCATTATATGGATGAAGCCGAGCGGTGCCACAGGCTCGCCTATATCGCCTACGGGAAATTGCTCGCGCACGGGACCGTCCCGGACGTGATTGCAGACGCGGGTTTGACGACATGGTCGGTCGTCGGACCGGATCTGCATCAGCTCGCAGAGCAGCTGCGGGGTCGCCCGGGCGTCAAACAGGCCGTAGCTTTCGGCAGCATGTTGCATGTGAGCGGAGACGATGCCGAGGCGCTCGAACGGGCGATCGCACCGTTCCTCGCCAGCCCTTATGAGTGGACCAGGATCGGCGCCAGCCTCGAAGATGTGTTCATCCACTTGATGGAACGTTCGCCGGACAATTTCTCAGCATGAAGCAAAGCCGATCATTTTCACCGTCTCGATTGTGGGCTGTCGTTGTGAAGGAATTCGTCCAGATGAGACGGGACCGGATGACTTTCGGCATGATGATCGGTGTCCCGCTCATGCAGCTCATCCTGTTCGGATTCGCCATTAACTCAGATCCGAAACAACTGCCTGCGGCGGTACTGTCGGCTGACTATGGGCCCCAGGCACGGACCCTTTTGAGTGCCGTTCAACAGAGCGGGTATTTTAGCTTTGTCCGTCAGGTGAGCAGCGAATCCGAAGCGCGCGATCTTCTCGCCCGCGGAGAGGTCCAGTTCGTCATCACTATCCCGGTTAGCTTCTCCCGTGACTTATTACGTGGCGATCGCCCCGTGATACTCGTCGAAGCCGATGCCACCGACCCTGCCGCGACCAGCAATGCGGTCGGTTCGTTGCGGACCTCGATCAACAGGGCTCTGCAGCATGATTTGAAAGGTCCGATCGGAGATCTGGTAGGAACGGACGGTCCGATCGATCTGCGCATCCACGCGAAATACAATCCGGAAGCCATCACCCAATACAACATCGTGCCGGGGTTGATGGGCGTAGTGCTGACCATGACCATGGTCATGATCACCGGCTTGGCGATCACACGCGAACGTGAACGTGGCACGATGGAAAACCTCCTGTCCATGCCGACGCGTCCATTCGAGGTGATGATCGGGAAGATTGTTCCGTACATTTTGGTGGGTTATGTGCAAATCGGGCTTATTCTAGTGGCGTCGCATGTCTTGTTTCACGTGCCGATGGTCGGCAGTCTCGGTTTGCTCCTGCTGGTCGCGCTCGTGTTCATCGCCGCCAACCTAGCCATGGGAATCACGTTTTCCACAGTGGCTCAGAACCAACTCCAGGCCATGCAGATGTCGTTCTTCTTCTTCCTGCCATCAATCTTGTTGTCGGGTTTCATGTTTCCATTTCGAGGCATGCCGCCGTGGGCGCAAACAATCGGCGAAGTGCTCCCCCTCACGCACTTCCTCAGGATCGTGCGTGGCATTCTCCTGAAGGGCAATGGCCTCGATGACATACTCCTGCATCTCTGGAAGATTGTACTATTCGCTGTGATCGCGTTGACCATCGGCGTGAAGCGGTACCGACAGACGCTCGATTAGTTGCGCTGGTTGGTCCGTAGCTGGCAGCTTGCCGATCGGCAAGGCAAGCGCCGATTTTTCGGCACCGTGCCGCATTGTCGGCTCGGCATAGTCGTCATCATTCGCTCGTGCTCTTAAACACTTTCAGAGTTGACCCACTCCGTCCCCTCTTCCATGGCCCTTCAAGATCACTGAACTCTCTGCGGTGCCCAACTGGAACGGCTTATGCGTATTGCGGAGACGCGGGCATGGCAGCGATTTAATAGCCGAAAAAATTCGGCCCCCAAAGTGTCGAGAAAGGAAGTGAACCATGGCTTGGATGGCGGTACTCGCATCCTACTTTCTGCCGGTGGCACTGCTGTCAGTCTTCATCTTGCTGGATTGCGCACATACCGCAGCCGGCCCAAGGCTCGTGCGAGTCACGCCCCATCGATTGGGTAGCCATCCAGCTGCTCGCCGCCGACAATCCATAGGTATTAGGCGTTGCGGAGAACGGCGACAGGCTCAAGGAAAGGAGACCGCTGATGGCAACGATAGCGAGATCTGAGTCGAAGCCCATAGGTGACGGGTCCCTCACAGGCAAACCCAACCACGACGGGATTCAGCATTGCTCGCGTTGTGGCGGGCTCATGGTCATGGTGCAGCTGATCGATCTTCCGGCTCAGCGTTGTGTGCAATGCGGAGAGTTGGTCGATTCCGTCATTCTGCATAATCGTCAACACGGTGTCACACAGGGGCTGAATTGAAGTAGGTCAGGGAGGTGCAAGATGCGATTGTTCACAGGGACTCTGATGTTTGCATTGGTGCTAATTCTTGGAAACAGCCGGTTTCTCGACGCCAAGACGAGCGATTCGCCACCCATGGCACCCCTTAAGACTGATATGGGAGAGAGAGTCGGGAAGGACTGGAACGTCATTGCCGTCGAATTGGCTCCGGGTGCCATGAATGGTTGGCATTCCCAGCCTGGAGGTGAATTTCTCTATGTATTAGAAGGCGCAGGTCGCCTGGAGATGGATGGGAAGCAGGCTATCACCCTCAATCCGGGTTCCGCTTCCACGTTGACCTCAATTCCGCACCATGTATTGAAGAATATCAGTCGGACGAAGCCGCTGAAGATTCTCGTGGTGTTCCTCAATCAGAATAGTGGACCGCATCCGCTTCTGGCATCAGGACTTATGCAAGGAGATAATGGGTACCGGGATACGCCTCCGCCTGGCGAGGGCAAGGCGCGTACGGGGCGACAGAAGGCGGGAGAGATAGGACTGGTCTTCTGAGAAGGTCGTGCCCAGCCTCGGAATGTCGGGCGTGATGGGAATGGGCGCTCACTTCTTCAATTGCTGGCAGGGGAAGGGGGCTAGGCGTAGCATATTGCTTACTCTGGATCAGACGGTTCAGAATTGCCCCTGCCGGAAACAACCAGGATCTGGGCACATGGGTAAATTGAGACAAAAATCTGTGCAGGGCTCGAATGCTTGAGAGGAACAGCCTGACGCGTCGCCGGTGGATCAAGTCCCTGCTGTTGCTCGGCGTGATCATCGCCTGCGGAGTGATGCTTGCGGCATGGAAGCATTCGGCCATGCAGGACAGCCAGGCGGCGTCGGCGAATCAGCCAGAGCCGATGGAGGTCGTGACGGCCTCCGTCGCCAAATTGCTTGATCATCGCCCGACAACGACGTCGATCGGGACGGTTTTGGCTCTGCGCTCCATTACCCTTCGTAACGAACTGGCCGGCACCGTCAGTCAATCCCGGCTGACGTCGGGTCAAATTGTCGAGGCCGGCGCCGTGCTGGTGTTGCTTGATGTGTCTGTCGAGGAAGCGGAACTGCACGCGCAGGAGGCGCAGGCCGCACTGGCGAAAACGGTCCTGACCAGGCGTCAACACTTGAGTCGGGACCTTGCCACGGCCGAAGAAGAAGTGGATCGCGCGCGCGCGGACCTCCAGGTGGCAATGGCCCAGATTGCCCGCACAAAAGCGGTTATTGCCCGCAAAACCATCCGCGCACCGTTTCGAGCGCGGGTTGGCCTGGCGGACGTTCATCCCGGACAGTACTTGAACGAGGGCACTCAACTCACCACATTGCAAGGTGTAGATAACGCCGTGCATGTAGACTTCACCGTCTCGCAGCAAGTCGCCGCCGGTTTGCGAGTGGGTGATGGCGTCGAAGTGCTGACCGCGACTTCGGCTATCCCAATCGTAGCCAGGATCGTCGCGCTCGACTCACGCATCGATCCCACGACCCGCAATGCCATGGTGCGCGCGAGAATCGAAGAAGCAGCCAATGCGCCGGCGCCAGGCGCGTCCGTGCGAATTCAAGTGCCTGTCGGCTTGTCGCGCAAGGCCGTTGCCGTTCCCGCCAGCGCAGTCAAGAAGGGGCCGGGCGGAGATCAGGTGTTTGTACTCACGTCAGGGGAAGACGGGAAAACCAGGGCCTATGTGAGGACCGTGGGGATCGGAGCGATCCTGGGCGATGAGGTGGTCATTCTGACCGGATTGTCCGCCGGAGAGCGAGTAGCCGCTGCCGGAGCCTTTAAGTTGCGGGACGCGGTACTCGTGGCGATTACCGGTGACCGCGCGATCGGGCAGACGGATGGCGAACCGATCGAGAGACCGCGCTAGGCGACGAGCCGCGGTCGTCCTCCGGCACAGGAGAGTAACGACACCTGCGCCCTGAGGTATCCTTCGCGACTCATGAGTTCCAGGGCGTTGTCGAAACTCTTCTATCATTGTTCTCCGCACCGAGACGAGGACCTGCGTGCGCGCCTTCACCGATATTTTTATCAAACATCCCGTGCTCGCCGTGGTCCTGAACCTCATGATCGTTCTCATGGGGTGGCGAGCGCTGACTGTCCTTCCGGTCCAGCAGTATCCGAAGATAGAAAGTTCGTCCGTCGTGATCACGACCACCTATTATGGCGCCAGCGCCGAGACGGTTCGCGGTTTTCTGACGACGCCGATTGAACGCGTCGTATCGGCTATCGGTGGCGTCGATTACATCGAGTCGACCAGTCGCGCCGGCGTCAGCACCGTGACGGTGCAATTGAAACTCAACCACAGTAGTACGGCGGCGCTTGCCGAGATCAGCGCGCGTCTGCAGCAAGCCCGCGCTGAATTGCCCGCCGCAGCCGAGCCACCGGTCGTCGAAGTACGGCGCGCCGATCGGCCTAGTGCGTCCTTCTATCTGAGTTTTTCGTCTACAGAACGGGATGTCCCCGGAATTACCGATTGGCTCTCGCGGACGCTGCAACCGCAGATGGCGACGTTGCCTGGAGTGCAGCGTGTCACCATCGAGGGCGGCCGCGCAATCGCCATGCGTATTTGGATCGATCCTGATCGGCTAGCCGCGCTGAATCTGTCCCCAGGTGACGTGCAGGCGGCGTTGCGGCGCAACAATTTTCTGGCGGCCGTCGGTCGAACCAAGGGCCACCTGGTTCAGCTTAACCTGCTGGCTAATACGGACTTGCGCTCGGTCAGCGAATTTGAAGAGTTGATTGTGAGTGACCGGGGAAGCGCGTTGACGCGCCTGAAGGATGTGGCGAAAGTCGAGCTGGGCGCGGAAGAAGCCGACATGATGGCGAAGTTCAATGAGCGTGAAGCAGTGTACTTTGGGATATGGCCGCTGGTCGGCTCCAATGAGATCGAGGTCGCCCATCGCCTGCATGCTGAAATGGAGCGGCTCCGTCCGACGCTGCCGAAAGATATCGGCATGGAACTCGCGTACGACGCGACGGTGTTTATGGAGGACGCGCTGAAGGAGATCACCAAGACCCTGTCGGAAACCATCATGATCGTCGGCCTGGTCGTATTTCTCTTCATGGGGTCGGTGCGGACTGCGCTGGTGCCATTAGTGGCGATGCCGGTTTCGCTCATCGGGGCTGCCATCGTCATGCTCGCATTTGGATTCAGTCTCAATCTCCTGACGATGCTTGCGATCGTATTATCTGTCGGACTGGTTGTGGACGATGCGATCGTCGTGGTGGAGAATGTAGAGCGACACGTGCGTCGAGGCAAATCTCGGCTCGATGCAGCGTTGATCAGCGCGCGTGAGTTGCTCGGCCCCATCGTTGCCATGACGATTACCTTGGCGGTGGTCTATACGCCGATCGCCTTTCAGGGAGGATTGACGGGCTCTCTGTTCTTAGAATTTGCAATCACACTTGCCGCCGCAGTGGTGGTCTCAGGGGTGGTGGCGGTGACACTGTCGCCGATGATGAGCTCGCATTTCGTGCACCCCCAGGGCGAACAGGGCCGACTGACCCTGCTGGTGAATCGCGCCTTCGAGGCGGTGCGCCGAGCCTATGCCCATGGACTCGACGGCGCGTTGGAAATACCATGGACAATTGTGGTGGCCTCGCTGCTTGTGATGGTTGCCGCCTGGCCTCTTTATTCATTTTCACGGCAAGAGCTCGCGCCCGTTGAGGACCAGAGCCACATCTTTTTCTTTCTTGAAGCAGCGCCCGACTCGACGCTGGATGCGACCAATCGAGAATCTCTATCGGTGGTCAAGGCTGTGGCGTCGTTCCCCGAGGCCAAATTTATGTGGTCTCTCACGTCGGCGTGGGGAGGCTTCGGCGGGATGGTGACGAAGGATTGGCGCGAGCGGACGCGTTCGACCGAAGCGATGTATGGCGAGGTGTACGGCAGGGTGTCGCAGGTAGCGGGACTGCGTGTGTTCCCGCGTCTGGATCCCCCGCTGCCGACGCCGGGCCAGTACGATGTCGAATTAATGCTCCAAAGTGATGTGCCGCTTGAACAGCTTCAGGAGACGGTGGCGGCGGTTGTCGGCGCGGGCTGGAAAAGCGGAAAATTCATGTACGTCGACACGGACCTCAAAATTGACTTGCCGCAAGCGAACGTGGTGCTCGATCGCGAGCGCCTGGCAGATCTTGGGCTTGATCTGGCCGGAGTCGGGCAGGAGCTCGGGACGTTGCTTGGCGGCGCGTACGTCAATCGCTTTAATTTTTTCGATCGAAGCTACAAAGTGATTCCTCAAATCGGCGACAAGGGCCGAGAGACTATCGGCCCGCTGCTGGACCTCAAAATCAAGACGCCCGGAGGCCAGCTCGTCCCGGTTTCGACGTTCACCCATATCGAGGCCGGTACGGCGCCGCGCACGTTGAATCGCTTCCAACAACGCAATGCCGCGCGGGTGTTCGGCGGCGTCAAGCCGGGCGTCACCAAGGAAGAAGGACTACGCGTGCTTGAAGCTGCCGCGACCAATGCGCGAGGGCCGGGGGTCGTGCTGGATTATGGAGGGGAATCACGGCAAATCCGTCGCGAAGGCTCCGCGCTGACCGTGACGCTCGGCTTTGCCGTCGTGCTTATCTATCTTGTTCTGGCCGCGCAGTTCCGCAGTTTCCGTGATCCCTTGATCGTGCTTCTGGGATCGGTTCCACTGGCCATTTCCGGCGCGCTCATATTCAGTTTTCTGGATTTCACCACGATCAATATTTATTCACAGGTCGGCCTGATCACGTTGGTCGGGCTTATTGCAAAGAATGGAATTTTGATCGTGGAGTTTGCCAATACGCTGCAGACCCGCGGCCTTTCAAAGGTAGCGGCCTTACGGGAGGCGTCGCTGACGCGGCTCCGGCCGGTACTGATGACTTCCGCAGCGACCGTCTTCGGCCACCTTCCACTGGTGCTGGTGTCGGGCCCTGGAGCCGGGGCTCGTAACAGTATAGGCGTGGTACTCGTCAGCGGTATGATCGTGGGCACGATTTTTACCCTTTTCGTGGTTCCGGTATTTTATTCGCTGCTCGCAGAGCAACACCGACCTAATCAAGTGGACGAGCAAGCCGAGCAGCAGGCGACTTGATTGGAGGTGCTCCCGCGTTGAGATGAGTCCATATCACTCGGCTTGCCCCTATGGGACGGCAGATAGAAAGGAAGGAAGATGTCATATCCCGAGCCCCACTACCTTGGCGCCGGAGGCGAGTGTAGCGCGACGTTCCGTCCGGTGAACCAATCAATCGATGTAACGATCGGCCATGATACGGCCATGCAATATCTGGCCACCGGCGCCTCCACCCGCGGGCAATTCGGCCTCTACCGATGGGATGCCCAACCGCATTCTCGAGGGCCGAACGCACATTTCCACCGCACGATATCGGAGTCGTTCTTTATTCTGTCCGGCAGGCTGCGACTCTTCAACGGAGAACGGTGGCTCGACGCGAAGGCCGGCGATTTTCTCTATGTTCCAGAAGGGGGGATCCACGGATTCCACAATGAGTCGGACGAACCTGGCTCCATGTTGCTGCTCTTTGCGCCCGGTGCTCCCCGCGAAGGCTATTTCGAAGCGATTGCGGAGAAAGCCGCCGGTCGCCGATTCAGCGAAGAGGAGTGGGCCGATCTTTGCCGCCGGCATGACAATTATTTTATCTGAGCCTGAGACAAGCCATTGATGGCACCGGACTTGATCGAACGAGAGTCGATGACCGCGATGCCCCCTCGTGCTGAAGACAGTCATCAGTTGGAATGGGTAGCCAATGAGGATCTGCTCGTCCCGGAAGGCCTGGTGATCAGGAGATGCTCGCATTCTTGAAGGCCTACGCAGTCACCGTCAGCATGGCTGAGACATTGCCCAGCCTCTGCAAGCAATACTCATGGCCAGAATGGAGACGTAATGAACGACATAGCGAGAGTCACCGAAATAGCTCAGGACCACTATCTTATTTCAGTGTATGTGCCGGAGTTCAATCTCCGGTTCAATCATTTCCTGATTAAGGACGAGGAACCGTTACTATTTCATACCGGCATGAAGCAGATCTTTCCGCTCGTACGTGATGCAGTTGCGCGCGTGCTCGATCCCGCGACAATCCGATGGATCTCATTCAGCCACTATGAAGCGGACGAGTGTGGCGCGTTGAACGAATGGTTACAGGTCGCGCCGAACGCTACCCCGCTCTGTGGCCTGGTCGGAGCCCTGGTCAGCGTCAATGATATGGCCATTCGCCCAGCTCGCGTCATGGCCCATGACGAAGTGCTCCAGATCGGCCGATCTCGTGTGCGCTTCCGGCAGACGCCACATGTCCCGCACAATTGGGAGGCTGGGATGTTGTTTGAGGAAGTGAGCCGGACCCTGTTCTGCTCGGACCTGTTCACGCATGAGGGAGATACCCAACCGATCACCGAATCCGATGTCGTCGAACGCGCAAAACAATCATTGCTTGACGGACAGAATGGGCCCTTTGCCAATGCCTACCCCTACACGCCGTTGACCGAACCTCTCCTGCATGGCCTGGCCGAGCTGGAACCAGGGCAACTGGCGCTGATGCATGGCTCCGTGTATGCCGGAGATGGAGGACGAGCGCTACGCGAATTGGCCGTGATCATGCGCGAGGTGCTCGGCAAGGGTGCGTCAGTTCAGGCAGAAAAATAGTCATCGTCGAACGGAGGGGCACAGTAAGTATTGGAGTATGCCATGGGCATTACGCTTAACCACACCATCGTTCCGGCGCGCGACAAGATCGCTTCAGCGAAGTTCCTGGCTAAAATCTTGGGACTTTCTTTTAACGAAGAGGCTGTCGGATTTTTTGCGCCGCTTCGGATCAATGAGACGCTGACGCTCGACTTCGATGAGGCTGCTGAACCGTTCCATATCCATCACTATGCATTCAAAGTGAGCGAATCGGACTTCGATACGATGTTCAGCCGCATCAGAGCCGAAGGCATTCCCTATGGGAGCGGACCACAGGCACGAGAAAACTTGGCTATCAATCATCACGCGGGAGGCCGCGGGGTCTATTTTTGCGACCCCAACGGGCATATTCTTGAATTGCTCACGGCCGAGTAATGTCAGAGGAGCCGCAAGCCGTGTACTCACACGAATTCGGCCGGCAGGATAGTGTGTCGGCGGAGCGGGATGTCCGGGTACCTTGCGATACTTGGTCCCATTGCACGAAGAGCTTGCTCTCATGAAAGCGATACGGTTGCATCGGGTTGGAGGAGCTGAATCACTGCGGTGTGAAGAAGCGCAGAAGCCCGTTCCCAAGGATGATCATGCCCTGGTGCGTGTCCATGCGGCTGCGGTCACGCCGACGGAGTTGATGTGGTATCCCACGTTCCATACCCCTCAAGGCGGACCCAGAGATTTTCCTCTCATTCTCGGTCACGAACTCTCAGGAGTGGTGGAAGCGTTCGGACCGGCATGCGTTGGGGTTGAGGTGGGTCAGTCGGTGTATGGGTTAAACGATTGGTTCATGGATGGAGTACAGGCGGACTATTGTCTGACAGATTCTGCCAGCGTCGCCCCGAAGCCGCGCACGCTCGATCATATTCATGCGGCTGTGGTTCCGATTTCAGCCCTCACTGCCTGGCAAGCGCTCGTCGAGCGTGCCCGCCTTGCGAAAGGGCAGCGGGTATTGATCCATGGCGGGGCCGGCGCGAACGACCGGGGGGTATTGCGGGGATCAAATGGTTTTCGTCTCCTACTCCAACAGCATGGCTTGGCTCGGCAAACCGCCGTCGCCAAAGCATCGGAAGCCGGAGACGAACGGTGACTCAAAAGGAGAAGCTCATGAAACCCAATATTGAGAAGGTAAAAGCGTTCGTCCGGGATCTGCGGGATGACAAGGAAAGCCCTCGCAAGCCGCGCGAGACGCTGGCGGGCTATGCATTGGCCGCACGGGCAGTCGACAAGTGTCGGGCTGTCCTCGTGGGGTGTGAGGGGGAGTATTTTTCCAACTGTCCGCTCGATCAGCGGTGGCTCACGTTTGCCGGAATTGAATACGAGGCGTTCAGGTCTTTCGTCGCGACCGGAGCAACCGACGAGGAGATTGCTGAATGGATCGGAGAGCATGCCAAGAAACGGACGCAGGCCGAGATCGAGGAGTGGAATAAGCGTGAAGGCGCGGTGAGGATCAGCTGAGAGGACGGTTGGTATCGGCGGTCAGTCTAGTCGAGCGATGAAGGCTTTCGCTTCGGTCAGGCTCAATTCCTTGTGAAGTCGCAGCAAACGAATGGCATGCACCGTCCAGCTTTGTGCCACCGCGGCCTGCACGCTGCCCACGACAAGATCCGAGGTTGGGCGCGCTCAACCGTAGCAGGGACCGAATCGCCTCGGCGATCGTGTCATAGGCCTCTCCTGTCCCACCGGCATAGATCCTGCTGAACGGCACCTCCCCTTATTCAGTCATGAACGCGAGGCGAGAAGCGGGACGGGTCGCATCGCTCCCCAGGCAAGTTGGGAGCACCGCGGAGGTCACCTGGCTGAAAGGTAACCCGCCTGCCTTGGTGCAAAAGACTCCTTTGGGACACCAGCGGATCTGACCTTCGCTTGGATCGAACTCACAGCGGCTTATCCTTCTCAAAGGGCTGACTATCCGCATCGTTTGATAACACTGTCCGTGCTTCCCGGAGCAAGTGGCACTGTCACCTTTCTGGCCATGTCCTCTGGCTGAGCCGACTCAGTCTCACCGCTCGATGTTTCAGAAAAAATGCCGATACATATCTGAGGATCATCCGGCCTGCGAAGGTCGATGTACGCCTATGGAAAAATCATCCCGACTTGGCGGACAGGCTGAGTCGAATGGGGCGGACAATCAGATCTCATCATGAACCACGAATGGGCGCAATCGTAGTGATGTCCATCTTGAGCAAGTGTCCGTTCCGTCGTTGTTCAGGAACACCTCGGACGTTCCGACCGTTCGATGCATGCTCCCGACTCAATGTCCTTGGGGGAGGGCCAACGCGCCTCCTGTGGCGACTGCTATGGCAGTGAGCCCGGAGTAAGGAGAGTCCCATGGAACAGAGTCGGATAAACCAGTCATTCGCACTGGATTCAGCGACCGCGCACACGATCTTAGACAGCGCGTTGGATGCGCACATTCTCATGAGCCAAACCGGAACCATCGTCGCTTGGAACCCGCAGAGCGAACGGATCTTTGGATGGACTGCCCAGGAGGTGCTGGGACGCTGTCTCTCTGAAGTAATCATTCCACCTGCTTTTCGGGAGGCCCATGAACGAGGGATTCGAACGTTCGAGTCTACCGGGCAGGGCACTGTGCTGGGGAAACGGATTGAGGTTGACGGTTGGCACCGGGACCAACGGCAATTCTCCATCGAATTGACAGTCACTTGTTGCCCGATCTGCCGATACCATGGAACTGGGATGAGGTCGTCGGCATGATGCAGGGCGGGGGCGACCGGAAGAAAGTTCGTCTGCGTCAGGGTGATGGGACCGGCTGGATATTCATGGGCAAAGACATTACCGAACAAGTCAAACTGGAGCATGACATCGCGCAGTCCCAGAAGCTTGAATCCATCGGCCAGCTCGCCGCGGGTATCGCACATGAGATCAATACTCCGACGCAGTTCGTCGGCGACAACACCATGTTTCTCAATGAGTCATTCATCGATGTGTTACACGTGCTGCGGCAGTCAGGCTCTGCTTGCCGCCGTGCAGGCCGGCGCCTGTTCGCCGGCTCTCATCGATGCCTGCGTGGCTGCCAACGAGCAGGCAGACTTTACCTATCTGCTGTCAGAGATTCCTCAGGCTATCTTTCAATCGCTCGACGGCATCGCTCGGGTGGGGAGCATTGTGCAGGCGATGAAAGAATTCGCTCATCCTGGCACGCACGAAAAAACCGCCGTCAATCTGAATGATGCCATTATGAGCACCATCACCGTGGCCAGCAACGAATGGAAATATGTGGCGGAGATGCAGACTCGGCTGGATCAGTCGTTGCCGCCGGTGCCATGCCTGGTCGGAGAGTTCAATCAGGTCATGCTGAACATCATTGTGAATGCGGCCCATGCCATCGCCAACGTCGTCAAGAGATCGGGCGCAAAAGGCATCATTACGGTGTCCAGGGAATGAGTTGGGGAATCGGCAGAGATACGGATTGCCGATACCGGGGGCGGCATTCCGGAGTCGATTCGGTCAAAGATCTTCGACCCATTTTTAACGACCAAAGAGGTGGGAAAGGGTACCGGCCAAGGATTAGCCATCGCGCGTTCGGTTGTCGTGGACAAACATGGCGGCACTATCACCGTGGACAGCGAACCGGGACTGGGCTGCTCGCGTCGAAGGGGCAAGTGGTCACTTCTTCTATGCGTATGCGATTTCAGAGTCTGGCCGGCTCGATGAAAATTCAAGAGCCCCTCATGGTCATGCACTCCAAGCAAGCACGCTCGCGACAGAGCGACCCTGGCCAGCAGGCTGTGAATTACCTCGTGCAAAAGCTTAAGACTGCCTAGTTGTCCACGCCCACTATTTGTGAAACCTCCGGCTCCCCCCTTCACGCTGTCGTGAGCATGCTTCAAAGGGATGAAAGAACATTCCATCCCGCCCTCTGTACGTCTTTTTGAACTGCTGATGCACCCTGCCGCTCAAATGCTAGGGGATTCCCTGGTTGACGGTGTCTGTGACGGTGATACCGTGGAATCACCCAGCCAGGCCCAGGCGCAGGTCACCGTTAACCAAAGGATCTACGATGCCGATGTTCATGCAACGATATGCGCCTCAGACCTATGCGTTGATGCGCATGATGACGGGCTTCCTGTTTCTGTGGCATGGCGCGCAAAAATTATTTAGCATCCCGATGCCGCCTCCGATGCAGCTCCCGTCCTTCGTGATTGCGATCGCCGGACCGATTGAACTCGTTGGAGGCTTGCTGGTCATGATCGGGCTCTTTACCAGCTGGGCGGCCTTTCTGTGCAGCGGGCTGATGGCCTTTGCCTACTGGATGGGCCACGGCACGCAGGCGCTGTTGCCGCTTCAGAACATGGGCGAACTCGCGGCTCTCTATTGCTTCGTGTTTCTGTACATCTCCGCTCAGGGATCCGGTATCTGGAGCGTGGATGCGGCGCGCAAAGGCAGGTAGATGATTCAAGAAGAGGGTGCATGAGTCACGTGCTGCGCCTTAGTACCACGGAGCTCAAGCAGATTGTGGACTTGACCGATCAGGTCCAGGGCCTCATCCGGCAAGCGAACCTCAAAGAGGGGCTTTGCACCGTCTTTGTCACCCACACGACGGCCGCGGTCACCACCGGAGAAATCGGGGAAGGGACCGAGCAAGATTTTCTTCAAGTTGTGGAGCAGATGATTCCCCGCATCCAATTTCGCCACGCGCATGATCCGTCACATGCCTGGTCCCACATGGCTTCTTCGATTTTGGGGCCTTCCCTTACCATTCCCGTGTCATCCGGCAAACTCGTGCTTGGAACTTGGCAATCGGTGATGCTGGTTGAATTAGATGGTCCGCGTGAGCGGAATGTGCACGTCACCTTGCTTCGTTCCTGAGTCATGTGTATTCCACGGGAGTGAGAACGGGCGCGGGGGAGGAGCTGTCGCGCTGCGCCGGTGAAGCTGACGGCATCTTTGCAGGAGGTCAACATGCGCATTCTAGTGGCGGTGGACGAGTCGGAGAATTCTCATCGCGCCGTGCAGTATGTCGGCGCGCTGCTCCGCCGAACACCGGACGTGGCGGTCACGCTCTTTCATGTGTTGAAGCCGATGCCGCGGGAATTGCTGGAGCATGGCGGCTCAGAGAATCCTGCCGCCGAGGCTAAGTTAGGGGCGCAGTTACGTTCGGATCAAGAATCCTGGCTGCGAACGGAGCGAGAATCCGAATGCTCAGTGCTTCGAACGGCTTGGACCGCTTTGATGAGTTATGGATTTGATGCGAACCAAGTGAGCATGGCATTCGGCCATGAGGACGACATCGCCGCGAATATTCTCGAGGAAGCGCGACGCGGCGAGCACAACACCATTGTCCTGGGGCGCCATGGAACGTCGCGCATCAAGCGCATGTTCGGCGGCGGCGTGACGGACCAGTTATTGCGCCAAGCCAAGGGGTTTGCGATCTGGGTAGTGGAATAGAGTGCTATGACGGGCCGAGGCACGGCCCTTGATCTATCAACCCCGACGGATGGTTTCGCTCCACATTGTTATGGATGTGGAAGTCATCACAAAGCATGACTACAAAGCCATACGGACAAACGGTTTACGGTTCCGGACTCCGAAGGAGGGCGAATCAGCGCCGTGCTGTCCTCTCCTCCAGCCTCCACAGACAAAATCGTTATTCTCTGCCACGGTTCATGGGGTCCAAGGATAGTTGGACTAATCGGGTGCTGAGCGAGCGGCTCGCGAAGCATCAGATCTCCACTCTGCGGTTCGATTTTTTCGGGCATGGGCAGAGCGATGGAGGGCTGAAAGGTTTGCTACTCACGACGCTCGTCGCTCAAACTGACAGCGTCATGGCCTTGATGCATGGATATGGGTTTGCGCATATCGCTTTACGGGGATCCAGCTTCGGTGGCTGGAAACGGCAGCTGTCCTCCCCCAGAGGCGCTCCTGGCTGGAGCCGTTATCGATTCAGCATAGAAAGGCGACAGATGAAGGCAGGTGCAGAAAGCGGACGGTCTCATCAGCTTGGCCTAGGATTGATCGCCGGGTTTCTCGGAACGGCAGCTATGACCGTGGCGATGGTTGCATTACATCGACGATTGCCGCCGGAGCAGCAGGGCCCGCTTCCTCCCTATCACATTTCGATGGCGGTGGCGGAGCGCGTCGGCATCAAGCGGTATCTGAGTCCAAACAGTCGTTTTGCGACGACCCTGGCCTTGCACTTCGCCTATGGCAGCGCGGTCGGTTCGCTGTATTTCCCATTTGCTCGCCTGTTGCCTGGCCCATATCCGCTTAAAGGCCTTCTGTTCGGGGGGCTCGTCTGGACGGGGAGTTATCTGGGATGGCTGCCGGTGACCGGGCTCCTCACCCCTGCGACCAGGCACCCTGCTGGCCGCAACTGTCTCATGATCGCTGTACACCTCGTCTGGGGTAGCGTCATCGCCCTCGCGATTCAGCGCTTCATCCCTGCAAGGCATCCCACGATGGAGGTTAAGTAACGGCCAGACAAACAGGAAAGCCGTGAGGACGCCTGATCATCCCTAGAATCGAGCCCCCAGCGATACCAGCGCAATGTTGTACCAGCCAAACGCGTACGTGTCGTTATCCACGCCGCCCTCGAACACGCGATAGCCGGCGGAAACATACCAGGCATCGCTGAGGTCGTAGCGGATCTTGGCCGCTGCGTCGATCGCCCGCCCTTGTGTGCTGACAAGCCCATCGAAATCGATCAAAGCCGTCCAGCGTGGCGCGATCGCATATTCTACGCCGGCGCTGAGCAGCGGCACGAAGCCGATATTGCTGTCGGAGGCCACGCGTCCGGCTTGACGCAATTCCACCTTGGCATCACGAATGAAAGCCGTAGCGCCGATTCGCCACCGCCAACGGTCGGACTCGTAGAGTAGATATCGGTAGGTCAGTCGATAGCTATCGAACTTATAATCCGAATCGACGGGGCTACCTGGAGTAAACGTCCCGCCGGCAAAGCGCACCGGAGTGGCGAAACTACCGCTGCCAGAAAAACCAATCGGGGCATAGACGAACCGAAGCGCATGCCGATGGTTCACATTCCATGTCAACTCAACCCGGCGGTGAGCTTCTGGACCATTGCCTTGTAGGTCCGCCAGATTGAAACGCGTGCCGTCCGCACTATCAGGGATCTGTATTTGGTTGCGGGACTGCCAGATGGCCCCGGTTTCAAACTCCAATACAAACCGGCGATCCGAAGAACCTTCCCAGGCCCAAGCGGAGCCGCCTGCCATCATTGAGAGCGCCATCAGGCCTATGATCGACAGCGCCTGAAAGTGGATGCAGCAGCGAGACAGTGTTCACCTCCTCTTTAGCCATGAAGGTTGGCACCGAAAGTCACTTCTGCCACTTGGGCACTTCCCTAGTTGTCACAATTTTCCCGTCAAAATCCTACGGAGTCCTTCACTGGTTTGCGAGGCGGGACTGACCGCTGCGGTATTTTACAGATGGCACTGATGCCGGTGAACCACTTGTCTTCATAGCGGTACACCCGGACTCCGGTCATGAGTTGACCGCTGGGACAGTCATGCCACTCGGTCCACCCGGGGCCATACACTCCCGCCTCGTCCTTGATGCAATTCGAGCGTGTAAATTCGCCTATTTGTCCGTGGAGCTCAACGTCGTCGGTCTCCGCTAGCAGACGGCCACCATGGACCTGCAGACCTTTGATCTCCCATGACGTCGATGAATATGCCCCCTGCGGAAGGATGCCGGTATGTCCGCCACAGGCGCGGACGCCGCGCACGAACGTATCGGCAGAGTCGGGCAGTTGGGCTTGTTTGAAATCGACCAAGGTGGATAAGGGAAATGATCTGCATTTATCGAGTTCGAACTGTGCCAGCTTTCTATTCGCCGATTCAAAGGCTGGGTCAACCATTCGTCCCCACAGGGTGAGCAGGCAGGGATTATTCCCCTTCTCTTGGATCCCGATGCTGTTGATCGCGTAGTAACCGGCTGGGTTCGGCAACGAGACGCCATCACCGACCTCCACCACGTTCGAGCCGGTTCCCGGCGACCCCGTCAGACCCGGACCGCTAGCCGGGAGTCTGATTGAGCCGTCGGTCGGGCTCGGGACGGGGACGACCATTTGAATCAGCGTGTTTGCCCGTTCATCGATGGAGATGGTGACATTGGATCCAGCCTTTGCCCAGAACCCGTCCACCATGACGACGCTTCGCTGGTGGCCGAAGGTCTTCGCGACGCCCGGCTCCACGACTTCGTTGAGGGGTAATTGGAGCTCGCTGTTTTTTGCGGACGTTTCCGTGGATGCCGCCATGGCGAGGACGAGAGCCGTGATCATAGTTGTGAGCAGGCCGTTCATCGTCCGATCCTTTCTCCCTCGCGTGGGCTGAATGGTGATCGGGCGGTCGTGGGCGTGGGAGGCGCATGCTCCTGCTCCAGTTGCCTCACCTTACTGCTCAAGGCCTCAAGATCATTTTTTTGCTCGATCACATACAGGGTCAGCTCTTCAATTTTCGCCAGCAAGGTCGATTGCATCCGGCCGAGATCGATACCACGCTCCGCCACGTCGGTCGCGCTGGGGAGGTCCGGCAAATGATGGTTGTCGCGAATAAACGCTTCGACCTCGGGCAGGCTCTTCAACCGATAGCCCGGCTCGAACACATAGTCGGCCCAATCCTTGATCAATTTGATGCGAACTTCCTCGGCCAAGACTTTGCCGCCCACCAACAGCGTGTAGTCGTTGGGCCTTGGCATCTCGTTGATGTTGACCACTCCGATGGCGGCGCTTCGATGCACGGCGAAGTCCAAGTCGGCGGGCAGGATGCCGGCCTTGCTCCTGGCCCCGCCGGCGTAGGCGCGTCTTGTGTCCACCTCAAACTTCGGACTCGTTTCACCCTTGTACATCATATTGGCGCTGAACAACCCATCGTCCTGATCGTTTGACGAGGCGAGAGGCCTGGTCACTTCGATCATGGCCCTCGGATCGTCTCTTCGCTGAGGCTCCTCCCCAACCGCCACGTTGCCTGGCCTCCAAATCGTACCCTTCGGATTCGTTGCGCCGTTCCATTGTTGCGCGTGAGTCACCGTGCTAAGCACAGTCAGTATGCCGGTGACGAGCGTGCAAATTACGAAGCCCGTGCGGATCATTTTGTCCTCCATGTGTGAAAGATTCGATCACGGCGCATTGTACGGCTGATTCGTCGGGGCGGATGGTCGATTCCTTGTCCATCGAAATCATTCGAGCCTAGACGTACGTGTTGCACCAGCCTGCCTTGTCACTACGTAAGCAAGGAATCTGCCGTGACGAGCGATCTGTTCAGATCTCAATACGGGAGCCACAAACATCGGGAGCATTGCGGCCTGTGCGGGTGCGGCTTGTATCCCTTTCGATACCCCATTTACCGACGAGATACATCGCGTGAATTAGCTGAGCGATATGGTGTATTTTGGAACAGGTGCTGAAGCGTGCATGCATCTAACTGGGTTTCCGGTCGCTCGCCGCGATAGGATAGTATCCGTTTCTTTACCATGGACCCGAGATTGATGAGCGTGGCAAGGTTGACGATTGGATCACCGAATGATTGATGGAGGAACGCATATGCAGTCGTTGCGCGTCGTGATGGTGTTGTCGGCTTGGTGTTGGTTTGCCTCGGTGGCGGATGCGGAGGTACGCACCCGCGAGGTCGAGTATACACAGGGTGAGACGGTGTTACAGGGGCTCATCGCGTGGGATGATGCCGTGCAGGGCCGTCGGCCTGGTGTCCTCGTGGTTCACGAGTGGTGGGGGCATAACGACCATGCGCGTGCTCAGGCGAAACGTCTCGCTGCGGCTGGGTACGTCGGCTTTGCGCTGGATATGTTCGGGAAGGGCAAGGTAACGACCCATCCGAAGGAGGCTCAGGCGTTCATGGCCGAAGCTAAAAAAGATCCGGTCGTGCTCACGGCGCGTTTTCGCGCAGCGTTGGAGCAGCTCAAGCAAGATTCGCATGTGGATGGAGAACAGATCGCCGCAATCGGGTACTGCTTTGGCGGTTCTGTGGTGTTGGATCAGGCACGGTCGGGTTCCGATCTGGATGGAGTGGTCAGTTTCCACGGCATGCTTGCTACGAAGACTCCCGCGGAACTGGGGAAGGTAAGAGCGAAAATCCTGGTGCTCACCGGAGCGGTCGATCCATTTGTCCCGGCGGAGCAGGTGGAAGCGTTCACGCAAGAAATGAAGGCGGCCGATGCGAAATTCCAGGTGGTGACATTTTTAAATGCCAAACATGGATTCACCAATCCGGATGCGGGCAAGGCGGGGTTAGATGCGCTGGAGTACAACGCGGAGGTCGATAATAAGTCATGGGTAGCGATGCTGGGGTTCTTTAAGGAAGTCTTTCCGGCGTTTCATTGACCTGTATCGTCTGGAGGTATCTGGCGAGCCCAGGGGCGAGCTTCATCACCGGCGCCAGCTTAGCCATCGACGGCGGCTATGCCGCCTGATCAGGCTAGCTTCCACGCAGATGCTCTTCTCCCTTGCACCGGCAATCCAGCTTGAGAGAATCGATCGATGTCCGAGAACTCCCTCTCACCATCGCCTGAAGTTGTGGAGCAGGTCTATCGATCTGAGTCCCGCCAAGTGCTCGCCACCTTGATCCGCCTGCTGGGAGATTTTGATACCGCAGAGGAAGCATTGCACGATGCCTTTGCCGTGGCGGTCGAACAATGGCCGCGCGATGGCATGCCTGCCAACCCCCGCGCGTGGCTCGTGTCCACCGGCCGGTTCAAGGCCATTGATGGTATGCGGCGGCGCGCGCGATTCAATGCATCACTGGCGGAACTCGCCCGGCAACTGGAAACCAGCGCGAACGACGCGGAAGAACAAGCCGACGAGACCGTCGAGGACGACCGGTTGAGGCTGGTGTTTACATGCTGCCATCCGACCCTGGCGCCCGAGGCCCAGGTGGCAATGACCTTGCGAGAGGTCTGTGGACTCACCACTGATGAAATCGCGCGAGCCTTCCTCACCAAACCGCCTACGATCGCGCAACGCATCGTGCGCGCCAAGGCCAAGATTCGCGATGCAGGCATTCCTTACGAGGTGCCGGCTGAAGCGGAATTACCGGATCGCCTCGATGCCGTCCTGCGGGTCGTCTACCTGGTCTTCAATGAGGGATACTCCGCGTCATCCGGCGAATCGCTGACCAGGCATGATCTATCGGGCGAAGCCATCCGCCTTGGACGATTACTCATGCATCTGCTCCCTGACCCCGAGGCTCTAGGCCTGGTAGCCCTCATGCTGTTGCATGATTCCCGGCGCGCCGCGCGCACGTCCTCAACGGGAGACCTCATTCTTATGGAAGATCAGGACCGGACGCTCTGGAACCGTGAGCAGATAGCCGAAGGCGCGGCGCTTGTGAAACGAGCATTAGCGTCGCAACCGGTTGGACCGTATACGATTCAGGCGGCGATTGCGTCGGTGCATGCCCAGGCGCCTAGCTCTGCCGCGACGGAGTGGAGTCAAATTGTGGGTCTGTATGACCTACTGATGCAGGCTACGCCATCGCCAGTCATCGGGTTAAACCGTGCCGCAGCCGTCGCCATGCGTGACGGTCCGTCGGCTGGACTCGCCCTCATCGATGCCATCCTCGATGGGGGTGACTTGACGACGTATCATCTCGCGCATGCCGCGCGCGCCGATCTCTGCCGGAGGTTGCGGCGTAACGGCGAAGCCCGCTCTTCCTACGAACGGGCTTTGAGCCTCACGCAACAAGAGCCGGAGCGGAGATTTTTGAGAAGGAGGTTGGCAGACCTGAAAGAGTGATGGGGTGACGCTTGTGGAGACAGGCTATTTTTAGTGGTGAGCAGGCGAAGCGGCCTTGAGGCATGGTCGTTTGAATGATGTGTCTAGTCCTTAGCGCTGGCATGTCTGCGGTTGTTGGGAATTCCGGCTGCATTCACGCAGAACCCTGAGCATAAATCTTCTCCCTCTATCTGGTCAGTCGTCAGCGGGTTTTCGATAGTATTCATGCATGGACGGATGATGAGGTCGTCGCATCTGTTCTGGCCGAAGATGCGCACCCTCAAACCCCTCCTCGAAGAATCGGAGCAATTCCTGCGGGTGATGATCGAGACGACCGCCTATTAGCCGTGTCAATAGCTTTCTAGAAGATGTCGCCAGTAAACGAATCGCATTCAACTCGACGACATCCTGAATCACACACAGATGAGCCGACGTCTCATCCATTCCCGAGGCATGGCGGAATCGCGTCTAGCCATCAGCATTGAATATTCAGGGCCGGGTCGCAGAAGAGCGGCCCGACTGTCGGGGGTCGCATGTAGCCGGCGCTGGGATCTCGCGCACCCACCGGAGCGTTTATCGGTGGGCCTCCTTGCATGCCAGGTAGACCACGGCCTGCACTAGTAAAGGGGGCCGGAGTCGCCCGTACGCCGGGATTTGGTGCCAGTTGCGAAGTAGTGGAGGGAGTCAACACATTCGCCGGCAGCCCGCTTGTCGGTGCAGAGGATGGTTGGATGGGGGAAATGGAACCGGGAGATTGAGCCTGTGGCTGAAGCGTGCCGGGCACGGTCTGAGAGAATACGGTTGGGCTGAATGTAAGTTGGCTGACGCATCCATACAACAGCAGGATGAGGAATCGGACCCACATACTTCCTGTATCTCAGGGTTGAGAGCCGTTTACAGCTAGGATTTCCCCTCGTCCAGGGGGGCTTTTGATTCCGCCAGGGTGTGACTGTGGAATGCGGCCTCGTCATCCTACTGGCGGGTCAGATGATGGTGCGCACAAGCCCGCCCTCGGCGCGGATGCAGGACCCGTTGATGACCGAAGCACGCGCGCTGCACATGAAGGCGACGATGTCTCCGATTTCCCGTGGGTCGATGAGGCGGCCGATGAGTGACGACGGGCGATTCTCCGCGATGAATCGACGTTCAGCCTCTGTCTGAGCAAGACCGGGAAAGACATCCTGAATGAACTTCTCCACGCCTTCCGTACGCGTGGGACCTGGGAGGACGGAGTTCACCGTCACCTTTGTGCCTTTGGTGAGTTCGGCGAGAGATCGAGCGATTCCCAACTGCATCGTTTTGGTGGCGCTGTAGTGAGCCATCTCCGGCGCGGGGGAAACCCCCGATTCGCTCGAAATGAACACAATCCGCCCATGACCCCGTTTCAGCATTCCTTTGAGATAATGTCGAGCCAGACGCACGCCGCTCATGATATTAATTTCGAACATCTTCTGCCAGGCTTCATCCGTTTCATCAAAAAATCCGATGGCTTCGTAGATGCCGAGGTTATTCACTAAAATATCAACAGCGGGCCACATCGAGACGGTCTTCTCACATCCTGTGGCATTTCCGTTATCGGACGCCAATTCCTCTAGAGCGGCGCCGGGCAAGTCCCGGCGGAGTTCGGCCAATGCGTGGTTGACGCTGTCTTGCGTGCGGCCATTGATGATGACTTTTGCGCCCTCGGCAGCCAGCGAGCGGGCGATAGCCAGCCCAATGCCACCGGAGGAAGCGGTCACCAATGCGGTCTTGCCACTCAAGTCCAAGTTCATGAAGCGAGGCTCCTCACCTTGAATGGTTCGTCTGTATACGAGGGGCTCAACAGTGCCAAAACCTATGCTGCGCTTCAGTTAAGTTGGTTGCAAGAGGCCTTAGGGGCCATGCGGAGTTGTGGGTCTCAGCCAGGGCCTCTGCCAGAGACTGTGGTGAAGGGCACAAGTCTATAGGCCCCCACGAGCTGGCCTTGAGCCAGATGGAGCGAGAAACCGAAGCGAAGATTTGGGCAGGCCCGAATTATCCGGCAAGGCTTCCGGATGCAGGCGGTTAGTTGGCGTCTCCCACATCTCGCCCCTCCACATTTGGCACATTGCTGATTTCTGTGCGAAAAATCAGTTACTTGTACCCCCTTGTCAATTTCCCCATTCGGAAGAATGAAGCCAATGTCGATTTTGCCCGAGTCCGACGACTATCTTCTGTCAGTAGGAACTTGAGGAGGGAGGATGTCATGGCAACGGGGATTAAAAAGAGAGCAGTTAAGAAACCACAGGCGGCCAGTATCGTCTGGTTTGAGGTGCCTGCCGACGATCTCGGCCGGGCGAAGACATTTTATGGCTCGTTGTTCGGCTGGAGTTTCGCAAAAATTCCTGCCGCTATCGACGACTATTGGCACATTGACACCGGTGGCAAAGATGCGACGCCTGACGGCGGGTTGATGCCGCGCATGCATCCGAAACAATCCATCACCAACTACGTCGGCGTGCCGTCGGTGACTGTTGCGATGAAGAAGGTCGATAAACTCGGCGGAACGGTGTGCACGTCAAAGACGGCGGTGCCGCGCATGGGTTATTTCGCAATCTGTCAGGACACGGAGGGCAATACGTTTGCCTTGTGGGAGATGAACGAGCGCGCCAAGTGAGGCTGCTGCAGAAGGAGAGAGGGGAGTTGCCATGAAATATCTCTGCCTGGTGTATGTGGAAGAAAAGACGTTGAATGCTCTGTCCCGTGATGAGCGGGTCGCATTGTCGGATCAGTCCATAAGCTACTGTGATGAATTGCAGAAAAACGGCCAACTCCTTGGCGCCTCGCCTCTTCATCCGGTAGAGACCGCGACGACTGTGCGGGTGCGTGGTGGACAAGTCTCGATGACCGACGGGCCTTTCGCAGAAACGAAGGAACAGTTGGGCGGGTACCTATTGATCGATGTCCGAGACCTCAATGACGCCGTCCGGATCGCCTCGAAGTTTCCCGCCGCTCAGTACGGCAGTGTCGAAGTGCGGCCGCTTAAAGAGGGCGGTTGTGCCTGATGGTCAGTGTATAGAGGCAATGCATTGACGACCCTTGAAGGAGGCGCGGCATGAAATTCATATTGCTGGTTCATCACGACGAGTCGGCATTCGAGCAGATGAGTGAGGAGGCACAGGGTGGATTACTGGCGGAGTCGCTCCGGCTCTGTCACCAATTGGATGCGAAGGGGGAGTATCTGCATGCCTCTCCGGTTCATCCTGCTGCAACAGCGACCCTTGTGCGGATGCGAGAGGGCAAGGCGATCGTGACCGATGGCCCGTTCATTGAAACGCGAGAGCAAATGGCGGGCTATTTTCTGATCGAAGCGAAGGATCTCGAGGAAGCCACCGCCATCGCTACCCAGGTTCCGGGGGCACGCATCGGAACCGTCGAGGTTCGGCCGTTAATCGAAGTCATCGGCCTGCCGGAATAAGCACTCTATCCATGTCGATTCGAGGCTTCTCGTTCGACTAACCGAGAGAGCCGTGCATACAACACGTCTCACGAAGGACAGACTGTGCACATCATCAGCCTTTTCTGTGGTTCGACGACCAGGCCAAGAGGCAGCCAAATCTTATGTGTCAATTTTTGTCGCCTGTCCAGCGCCTGTCGAATTCGGAGCCATCGTGCGACTAATAGGCAGTGGACGGATCGAGCCCTTGCGAGAGGAGATCACCAATTGAAGCTTGAAAGGAGACGTTGTGGCCACCAAGATCTTCGTCAATTTGCCGGTCAATGATCTGCAAAAATCTATCGAGTTTTTCACTAAACTCGGCTTCACGTTCAATCCGCAGTTCACCGACGCCACGGGCACCTGCATGGTGGTGTCAGAGGACATTTTCGTGATGTTGCTCACAGAGGCGAAGTTTAAGACGTTCACGCCCAAAGCAATCTGTGATGCGACGAAGAACACGGAAGTACTCGTCTGTCTGTCGCGCGAAAGCCGGGTCGACGTGGATGCGATGGTGCGCGATGCCATTCGCGCCGGTGGGACGACTTACAATCAACCGCAAGATCACGGGTTCATGTATGCGCACGGATTTCAAGATCTCGATGGGCACATTTGGGAATTGATCTTCATGGAGCCGGGCGCGGTCCAGTAAGATTCACAAGCCGGGGCAAGCTCGGATTTCGTCGCCTGTTACACGTGTTCAGCATGCAGTCATATCTTATCTACAAGGAGGTCCATATGCCATATCGCACGATGATCACTACCTGTTTGTGCCTGGTTCTAGCCACCGTTCCGGTCCTTGCCAAGGACAAGAAGCCGACTGAGGCGGAGATGCAGGCGATGATGGAGACGTACAAGAAACTGGCGATGCCCGGCGAGCCGCACAAGCAACTGGCCGCTTTGGCCGGCAGCTGGACCACACAGACTAAATCGTGGATGGACCCGAACAAGCCCCCGATGGAATCCGCCGGCACAGCTGAGATGAAGATGCTGCTGGACGGGCGTTTTCTCCAGCAGGAGTTCACCGGCGAGATGATGGGCCAACCCTTCTCCGGGATCGGGATCGATGGATATGACAATCTTCGCAAAAAATATGTCACGACCTGGATCGACACCATGGGCACTGGGATCTTTTCGATGGAAGGCACGGCGAGCGCGGATGGCAAGACTATTACGCTGAAAGGTCAGCATGCGGAGGCAGGCGGCGGGCACATGACCCATCGCGCCGTCTGGAAGATTCTAGACCATAACACTCACACCTTTGTGATGTATGGTGCTCATGCAGGGGGGAAAGAAATGAAGATGATGGAGATTACCTACACACGGAAATAAGATCGCGTATGGTCAGGCCCAAGGCGCCGGCTGTTGGCCTTAAGCTCGGCCGGGCCTAGTTTCGCCGGCCCTAAGTCGACTCCGAAGACGGGGACGATTGGCGAGGTACCGGTCGATGTAATACGGGCTTGAGACATGCAAGCGGCGCACAATCGTTTCGTTGCACGATGATCACGCACCATTCAAACGGAGAAAAGCATGAACACGATTCGGGTACTCGTCGGGACGAGGAAAGGCGCATTCATTTTGACGTCGGACGGGACGCGCCGGCAGTGGGCAGTCAGCGGACCTCATTTCGCCGGCTGGGAGTTGTACCATCTTAAAGGATCTCCCGTTGATCCCAACCGATTGTATGCGTCGCAGACCAGCAGCTGGTTCGGCCAGGTCATTCAGCGTTCGGATGATGGTGGCCAGACATGGAACCCGCCAGGAACCAAACCGGAAGACCTCATGGGTCAGGATGGGATGCCTAAGGGTGAAAGCAATATGTTTGTATATGACGCTTCCCAAGAGACCGGGAAGCCCCTGACGACGCACCAGCATTACGACGGCACGCAGCGTCCGTGGGAGTTTAGGCGCGTCTGGCATCTGGAACCGTCGCTTACCGATCCCGACACGGTGTATGCCGGCGTGGAAGATGCCGCCTTGTTTCGTTCGACCAACGGCGGGAAGACGTGGCAGGAGCTGGCGGGACTGCGCGACGCAAAAGGAAGCCTCTGGCAGCCTGGCGCAGGCGGTATGTGTCTCCACACCATCATGCTGGACCGGAGCAATCCTGAGCGTATCTTCATTGCCATTTCAGCGGCGGGGGCCTTCCGAACGGACGACGCCGGCAAGACTTGGAAGCCGATCAACCGTGGTCTCAAGTCGCAGTATGAGCTGCCCGATCCGGAGGCTGAAGTCGGCCACTGTGTCCATCGTATCGCGATGCATCCGTCGCGCCCGAACGTGCTGTACATGCAAAAGCACTGGGATGTCATGCGGAGCGACGATGCGGGCGGGTCCTGGCACGAGATCAGCGGAAACCTCCCGACCGATTTTGGGTTTCCCATCGACGTGCATGCCCATGAACCAGAAACCATTTACGTCGTCCCGATTAAGAGCGATTCAGAACATTTTCCTCCCGATGGCAAGCTGCGCATCTATCGGAGCCGTACCGGAGGGAACGAGTGGGAAGCGTTGACCAAAGGACTGCCTCAGCGAGACTGCTATGTGAATGTCTTGCGGGACGCGATGGCCGTGGATTCGCTGGACCCCTGCGGGGTCTACGTGGGCACCACTGGAGGGCAAGTGTACGGTTCGGCTGATGGGGGGGATAGCTGGGGGCCGATCGTGCGGGATCTTCCGGCGGTGTTGTCCGTCGAGGTCCAAACGCTGTAGCAGCGCTGAAGACGGCCTCCAGCGGCCTTCTCGCTTCCCAAGCGTCCTCAACGCAGCCTTTAGACTGCGCCTCCGGGGTTTCCATCGGCTGCGGCTTTGCTGAAAGGCCGTTTTGGACGCTCGCGAGAAGTAGCGCGCTCCAGAATTCACTCCAAGGGAACTGACGCGACATGATTCGAGTCATACTGCCGGCACATTTGCGGACCTTGGCGCGCATCAACGGTGAGGTGACGTTAAACTTCGAGGGTCTGGTGACGCAGCGCTCGGTGCTTGACGCGATCGAGGCACGCTACCCGATGCTGCGGGGGACGATCCGCGACCACCTTACGCAACGGCGCCGACCCTTCGTGAGGTTCTTCGCGTGCGAGCAGGATCTCTCTCACGAATCGCCGGATGCGGCATTGCCAGACGCGGTCGCGACAGGAGCCGAGCCGTTTCTGATCGTGGGCGCGATGGCGGGAGGCTGATAGGCTTTTGATAGAGTCCGCCAGCGGGGTTTTCGGAGCGCTTCTGTTTGCGACGCACCGTTAAGGTACGCCTGAGTTGCCGCGCTTTCGATGGCCTTGTCCGACAGCATGTTCCGCCTACAGTGTTCGACGAGCATCAACGCTCTGCTGAAGAAGATCTTTCCGCTCCTCAACGACTTCATGATTTCAGCGCCTGGCTCCCCCTTTGAAAAGCTGGACCCTACGATGAAGCGAATCTACGGCGCCGCCGCGAGCGGATTGGGGCTTGGTACGGGTGGGAAAGTGACGGGAAGGGTGACGTGGCTTGGAGATCGATCCTCATCGTCTCCACTTGATCGAGGACAGAAGAAATCGTTTAATACCTATAGCATCGAACTTGCGATGTCTTTAGAGGGCTTGGACACGCAACTCTTCCACCCTCGGAGGTCACAAAGGAGAATTTTACATGACTTACAGCCGAGGAATTGAGCGATGTGGGCTGGCGATCCTCTGTGTTTGCGCAATGTCAGTCGTTGCATCAGCCGCAGACCATCCCAGCGAAGACCTGAGTTGATGCGCAGTTCAAGACGATGGATACGGACGGGAATGGGAGGGTGTCACCGGATGAGCATGCGGCCGGGGCAAAAAAAATGTTCGATGCGATGGATGCCAACAAAGACGGCACGGTGACAATCGCTGAAATGGATACCATCCATAAAAATATACCTGGAAAGCAGCCGAAGGGCAGCGATTTGTCTTCGGTCGAAAAGATTAAGGCAGTCGATAAGAATGGGGACGGACTATTGAGTGCGGAAGAGCATGCCGATGGTTCTAGAAAGATGTTCAGCAAGATGGACACAGACAGGGATGGCTTCCTCAGTCGGGCGGAATTGACGGCAGGCCATGAGAAGATGCTGAAAAAAACCGAACCATAGAATTTCTTTGTGCGCGATCTACAAAGCCCCAACAGCGAATCTATTTCTGTGCTTGAAAATTGTCTGCCGACTTTGCGCAGATGAGTAAGCTGCCGACTGATGGGCAGTTGCCGATTATTCGGCAGCTGCCCGTCGGCAGTTCTCATCTACGTTGCCGTCTCACTAATCTCACATCCCGTATTTTCCAATACAGTCCTTGATTAATTGGCTGTAAGCCCCTGCACCGTGACCAAGGAATGGTCATTGCTATAAGCACGAGCATGCGAGCACCACCACATCGTCCGGGTTGTATGCACGAAGGATATCAGTAGATGTCTGGGATAACTGATCGTAAGGTGACGGCTTGCTGAGGATCACGACCGACTGTTCCAAGGATACTGTGAAGCTGCGACTGGAAGGTCGTCTCACTGGCCCCTGGGTGCAGGAATTGGAGCGTTCTTGGATGGAGCTTTCTCCCGAGCAACGCAGAGGCGCCGTGGTGGATCTGGCTGGGGTCATTTCCATTGGAGAGGATGGAAGGCGATTACTGGTGACGATGTGGGAGCAGGGCGCGGTGTTTCATGCGACGGACTGCCTCACACGATCGCTCGTGGAGAACATTACAGGATTCGGGCGGACCCAGGAATGACCAGTAGGCGAAATCACACAGCCGCCTGACGAATAGAGATGATCTATTCCTCGGCGTGGTGCCGGGCACTCCGTTGCTTACAAGTGACTCAACCAGTAAGATAGGCGTCGTCCGTCACCTTATGCGAATTGCCGTTTTAGTTTTTTATCAGGGAGCGAGCATGGCCAGGCGAACGCATACATCAACGCTAGCCTCGATTCTGACCGGATGTCTCGTTCTGGCTTTGTTGCCGGCGTGCAAGCAACAGGCCGCTTCGACGGCGCCTCCTCCGGTCACCCAAGTGGGTATCATTGTGGCGACAGCTCAGGATATCCCAGATGAACCGGAGTTCATTGGGCAGGCGGAATCTTCACGCCCGGTCGAAATCCGATCACAGGTCACGGGGATATTGAAGGCTTGGTTTTTTAAGGAAGGCCGCGATGTCAAGAAGGGCGACCGTCTGTATCAGATCGATCCCGTTCCATTCCATGCCGCTATGCTAAGCGCCAAAGCGAAAGTCTCCCAATCGGAAGCACGATTGGTCCAAGCCCGGCAAAACTTTGCCCGTGTTAAACCCTTGTTGGCCGAGCAGGCCGTGAGCACGAAAGATGTAGACGATGCTGTCGCGGAGGAATTGGCGGCAAAAGCGGCGCTGGAAGGCGCCAAGGCAGAGCTCGTCAAAGCCAAATTTGATCTCGACAACACGCTGACTATAGCTCCGATCGATGGCATGATCGAGCGCACGCGCGTCTATGAAGGTCGACTGGTGTCGGCCCAGACCGACTTGCTGACGGTCATTCATCAGATCGATCCTATGTATGTAATTGTCAGTGCGCCGGAAAGCTTTTTGCTGAAACGACGTCGGGACAGCGATGCCAAGCGAATTCAACATCCTGGTGTCTATCAATTGCGCGGTGTGCTCACATTTGTGGACGGCACGATCTACGAGCATGAAGGGGTATTGGACCTTCTAGATATCGGACTGAAGACTGATACAGGGTCGCGGCAAGCGCGAGTCGTCTTTCCCAATCCTGATCGGGTGTTATTGCCAGGGCAGTTTGTGCGGGTGAAATTTAAAGGCACCCTCAAGACCGGGGCGATCCTCGTACCGCAGCGCGCGGTCCAGCAAGGCGCGAAGGGTTCGATCATTTTTGTCGTCGGAATCGAGGATAAGGTTGAGATGCGGGAGATCCAGGCGACGAGTTGGCAAGGGAAGCAGTGGATCGTCGAGGAAGGTCTGCATGTGGGTGAACGTGTTATCGTCGATGGTCTGCATAAGATCGCACCCGGAGCCCCGGTGAAGCCTATGCCGCTTCCGGATCCTGGTGCGCCGACCGTTCCGACTGCTGCCCCGCCTAAAGCGGAGCAGGCCTCGTGATCTCTCACTTTTTCATCGACCGTCCAATTTTTGCTTCGGTCTTGTCCATCGTCATTGTCGTGATCGGGTTGGTGGCCTTGCGGGCGCTCCCCATCGCTCAATTCCCTGAAATCACTCCGCCTGTCGTTCAAGTCGAGGCCGACTATCCCGGCGCCAACGCGGAAATCGTGGCTGATTCGGTTGCGCGTCCCATCGAAGTCCAGCTCCCAGGAATCGACAATTTGCTGTACTACGATTCCACCAGCACCAACGACGGGCACATGTCCATCAAGCTGACGTTCGAGATCGGCACCGACGTCGACATCGCTCAAGTCCAAACGCAGAATCGGGTGAAGCTCGCCGAACCGCAACTTCCTCCGGAGGTCGTGCGCCAGGGCATCAGCATCACGAAAGTCTCGCCGGATCTGCTGGCGGTCGTGGCCTTGAGTTCGACCGATCCGACCCACGATACCGTCTATTTGTCCAACTACGCGATTCTCCGCGTTCTCGACAACTTAAAGCGGTTGCGTGGTGTGGGCAATGCCATTGTCTTCGGCTCGCAAAACTATTCGATGCGGCTGATCCTGGATCCGATCAGAATGGCACAGCTCAGCCTCACGCCGACGGACATTTCGAGCGTCGTCCGTGAGCAGAACCGAGATTTTCCTGCCGGAACCATTGGCCGTGAACCGGCCTTGAAGGGAACCGAACTGACCATTCCCGTCATCACGCAAGGCCGGCTGACCGAAGTGAAGGATTTTGAGGATCTGATTGTCCGTGCCATGCCGAACGGCTCGATGATCCGATTGAAGGATGTGGCGCGCGTTGAGCTGGGGGCGCAATCGTACACGCTGGAAGGGCGATGGAACGGTAAGCCGAACGTTTTCCTGCTGACCTTCCTTTCGCCCGGGGCCAACGCGCTCGATACGGTCAAGCGGGTGAGGGCCGAACTAGCGGAAGTTTCCAAGAGCTTCCCCACCGGGGTGTCCTACGATATCCCCTACGATACGACACGCTTCATCGAAGTCTCCATTCAAGAAGTGGTGAAGACGCTGGCAGAAGCCATGGTACTGGTCATTCTTGTGGTGTATCTCTTTCTTCAGAGCTGGCGCGCGACGTTGATTCCCGGCGTGGCGGTGCCGGTATCCTTGATCGGGACCTTCGCCGGCATGCAAGCCCTGGGATTTTCCATCAATACCCTGACTCTCTTCGGGATGGTGTTGGCCATCGGTATCGTGGTGGACGATGCCATCGTCGTGGTGGAAAACTGCGAACGTCATATGACGCAGGGAAAGCTGTCGCCGAAGCAGGCGGCCAAGCGGGCAATGGAAGAGGTGACTGGGCCGGTCATCGCCATCGTGCTGGTGCTGTGCGCGGTGTTCGTGCCGGTCGGGTTCTTGGGCGGTATCACCGGTGAACTGTACAAGCAGTTTGCGATTACCATTTCGATCGCGGTGATTATTTCGGGGTTTGTTGCCCTGACATTAAGTCCGGCGCTGTGCGCGCTCGTGTTGAAACCTGGCGAGGAGAGCCACGGTGGTTTCTTCGGTTTCTTCAATCGGACCTTTAGCTGGATGCAGACTCGGTACATTACCACCGTGGGTGTGGCGATGAAACGCCGCATGCTTTCATTAGCCGTATTCGGCGTCCTGTTGATAGCCGTATTTATGCTCTTCAGAGTTCTTCCCGGAAGTTTTTTGCCGGAGGAGGACCAAGGGTATTTCATCACGATTGTTCAATTGCCTGACGGTGCCTCCAAGCAGCGGACCGACGCGGTGTTGAGCAAGATCGAAAGCTATTTTCTATCGAATCCAGTGATCCATTCGACCGATGCCTTATCAGGCCAAAATTTTGTCTTTAATACACGAGGCCCTAACGCCGCGACAATGTTTGTGCCATTGAGGCATTGGGATGAGCGTACGGCGCCGCAACATCATGTGAAAGCTATCATTGGTGCGGCCTATGCGGAGTTTGCCAAGATTCCGGAGGCGCTAATCCTGGCCTTCAATGCGCCGTCAATTCGAGGGCTGGGCGCCACGGGGGGGTTTACCTTACAGCTTCAGGATCCGAGCAGCGGGGACTTCAATAAGTTTTCCGCCGCTGCGCAAGAGTTTGTGACCAAGGCACGGCAACATCCGGCTGTCGGCGCTATCGGCACGAGCTTCCGAGTCAGTGCGCCACGCATTTATGCCAAAGTGAACCGCGAGCGCGCCAAGGCTTTGGGTGTGCCGATTTCTGAAGTGTTCGATACCATGCAGGCGTTTTTTGGAAACTTCTACATTAATGATTTCATCAAATTCGGTCGAGTATTTCGCGTACAGACAGAGGCCGAAGCGCAATACCGATCCACGCCCGAAGCTATTTCGAAAATCTATGTGCGGGCCCATGGGTCGCAAGGCACGACGATGATTCCCTTGGATACCGTCGTGAGTACCGAGTTTACGAGCGGCCCCGATCCTGTGACACATTTCAATGGGTACAATACTGCGCTCGTGCTTGGGGCGGCTGCTTCGGGATTCAGTTCGGGTCAAGTGCTCAATGCGCTGGAAGATATAGCGAATGAGGTGCTCGTGCCGAAAGGTTATGGGGTCGATTGGAGTGGAATCTCCTTTCAGGAACGCATGGTCGGGAGTCAGTCGCTCTATGCGTTTGCCTTTGGATTGTTAATGGTGTTTTTGGTGCTTGCCGCTCAGTATGAGAGTTGGGTCGTCCCCTTTGCGGTGATTTTAGCCGTGCCCATCGGATTGTTCGGCGCTCTCAGCGCTGTCTGGCTTAAAGGCATGAGCAACGACATCTATTTTCAAATCGGCTTGGTAACCCTAATTGGACTGTCCGCGAAGAATGCGATCTTGATCGTGGAATTTGCAAATAGACGTTACGAAGAAGGCCATCCCTTGTTGGAGTCGACAGTTGAAGCAGCTAAACTTCGCTTTCGTCCGATCGTCATGACTTCCATGGCCTTTATTCTGGGTGTGGTCCCGCTTGTTATTGCCACCGGCGCCGGCGCCGCCAGTCGTAATTCGATCGGCACCGGAGTGTTCGGAGGAATGTTGGCGGCCACATTTCTGGCAATTTTCTTCGTGCCGCTCTTCTTTGTGCTTATTCGATCACTGAGTCATCGATTGACAGGCAAGACCCCCCATCCGCCTCGAAGTGAAGCAGATGGAACCGAGAAGGAGCGAGATTATCAGCATGCGTAGAATGGCTCTCGTACTCGCATCAACCCTATTGGCCGCCTGCGCCGTCGGGCCGGATTTCACGAAGCCGGACGCCACAACGCCGAACGGGTTCCGCATGGCCGAACCAGGCGATAATGCTGCCTCAATCGCCAATACGCCTTGGTGGAAATTGCTGAAGGATCAAGAGCTACAAAAGCTCATCCGCAGGGCGTTAGAAGAAAATAAGGATCTCAAACGCGCAGCCGCGGCGGTGGAGGAATTTCAGGCCCGCTTGTTCATCTCGAAGAACGACTTTGCACCTCAATTGAGCGTGTCGGCCAATGCGCCGAGCTTTGGCCGAAGAAGCGTATTTCTAGTTCCAGGATTTCCGAACCCGTTCAACTACTACTTGCAGGGAAATTTGTCGTGGGAGCTCGACATTTGGGGCCGTATCCGTCGGTCAAATGAGGCGGCTCGCGGCGAACTTCTGTCACGTGAAGAGAACCGGCGCGCCATTGTGTTGCAGCTGGTGAGCGGTGTGGCAGAGGCCTACTTCGAGCTGCTGCAGTTCGATATGCAGCTCGATATTGCGCGGCGGACGCTGAAATCGTGGGAAGAGTCTGTCAGGATCGCGCAGGCACGATTGCGGCAGGGAATGATCTCCAAACTCGATGCCGACCAATTTGAAGCTGAACGGGCCAATGCTGCAGCGAGGGCTGCTGAATTTGAACGTCAGAAGGTACAGAAGGAAAATCAGCTCAGTGTGTTGCTGGGTCGGAACCCTGGCCTGATTGCCCGGGGGCATTCCCTGACGGAGCAAGTGATGCCCCCGGATGTGCCGCCAGGTCTTCCCTCGGAACTCCTTCAGCGACGTCCGGATATCCTGCAGGCTGAACAGGATCTCGCCGCAGCCACGGCTCGCATTGGGATGGCAAAGGCTGATCGATTTCCGAAGCTCAGCATCACGGGCATTCTAGGAGTAGCAAGTCCGCATCTGTCACGGCTGGTGGCCAACGAAACCGCATTCGGGGTGGCTGGGCCTAGCCTCGCCGGGCCATTGTTTAACGCACAAATCCTTGGGTTTCAACAGCGGGCAGCGGAAGCCCAAGCCAGTCAAGCATTGGCGCAGTATGAACAATCGGTGTTGGTTGCCTTCAAGGAAGTGGAAGATTCTCTAGTGGCGGTTAGAACCGTGCGCGAACAACGAGCGGCACAGTTGCAACAAGTCGAGGCCTTGCGGTCGGCACTCAGTCTGGCCAGTCTTCGCTATAAGGGTGGTCTGGCGAATTATTTGGATGTGTTGATTGCCCAACGTAGTCTGTTCGAAGCCGAATTGGCGCTCATGGGTACGCATCGATTGCATTTGGTATCCATCGTACAGTTGTACAAGGCATTGGGGGGTGGATGGACTCCAGAAGAGAATCCGCCGATTCAACCGCTGCCGGTTGCCTCCGATCTTGAAAAAACTTAAGAGCGCATTGTCTGTAGACTGCGAGCTTTGTCATCCTATCATTGACGGTTGTTCAATCTTCGCCTCCCCCACTTCTGTATATTTGCTTCGCCCCCCCTCAACGGGTTCACCATGGTAGTCCAGAGTTGGCCTGCATAGTCCGAGGGTCGGCCGTTTTACTGTGTAGGGGAGCAAAATGGCCGAGTTGATTTTGGCCGCGGGGACAGTATACGGGCGAGAGTTCCACCTAAAATCGCCATGAGTATGACGGTGACACCACTATGTATCCATGCCAGGTAGGTCTGGATCCCAAAGGCGATATTTGTGAGGTTAAAGGTCCAGAAAATGACGGCTACCCAGGCCACGTGTTCGACACGATTGCTGGGGATTCGCGTGCCTGTAATCGCAAAACCAATTGCTCCCGACAGCAAGTTCGCCAGGTAGGCACTTGATGGATTATTTTGCATGGTGAGGCCCGCAATGGCCGAGCCCAACCCGCCCACAAATGTAAGCCCGTACACAGTGAAAGCGTCGAGTAGCACACATTGCACAGTAACGGTCATCGCGGATGCCTCTGGTGTGGATAGTCGCCCCATTTGCTGGATTCCAATAGTTTAAAGATCAAGAATAGAAGTGTTGAGGGAGCTCGCTGGGAATGGTACTGGGGCGCGGTTCAGCATTCTTGCTGTTGATGTGGGAGGTGTTCATGGAAGATTCCTTCTGTGAAGCAGTGGAACGGTAAATGTTATGCTCAGATTCGATAATCATCCGGGACTCACTTTTCCAGAACGTGCTTCTCTGCTGGTTTAGTGTATTGCTGCAGCCTTTTCTTCGGTCCCGAGCGACCAGGTTGGGCACTGGCGGGAGATGGACTTCGTTGGTGCAGCCAACGAGTGAAGCGCTTGTACAATGCATCCACCAAGTTATCGATGGCGAGCACAACAGCGCCAATTATGAATAAGCTTAGAACGAGTGCTATCTCCACATTGATGGACATACTATTTATTCGCACTCACGTTGCGCGTGTGTTGTAAGTGATGCGTACTAACCGAATCGGCTTCTCCACTCAAATGTGAGGATGCAGGGGTCAGGAGGCTTTTGCTAGCCCTGACAGGTGCATCCTGAATTTCCCTGAGATTCTGACCATCAAGCGACCAGCCGAGTGATCGCCTTCGCTGCCACTTGGCCGGTATAGCCGTTGGCTGCGTGAGTACTGCAGGTGTTAGCTAGAGACGTGGATCCCTGTAGAGTGCGATTGTTCTGCAAAACGCTATCGAAGACATTGCCACAGTTCATGCAGCGCCACGCTTGCAGCCACATGGGGCCGGACGAGTCCTCCATATCCAATAGATAATCTTCGACCATGCAGCCATTGCATCGTGAGCAACTCATAATGATGTCCTCCATTGTTCAGTGCCTATGTGTAAGCGTAGAACCTGAGCGTCGTCTCGGATAGACCTGAATGAAGTACCCTCTTAGTGGTACCTCTGTGGCAGTCGCTGCCCCGCTGTGAATATTGCTTCCAACTCTTGATTAACAATTGCGGAGATTTTGTTGGTCATGTGCATGTATGAGTTGGACCGCCATCCGTATGAATGCGGCGATGGTGGTGCGGCTTACGGATTAGACCCGCTATTCTTAGAACGAACTCGCGATCCTTAACCTATTAGCTGGGTTGTGAAGTCGCTCTTTTTGTGGATCAGGAACAAGAGGTGGAAAAATCTAAAGGGAAAGGCAACGCCTTGTCTGACGTGATGGTCTTCGGAATAATGCCCGCCGTCCAAACACATAATGGACGAATCCCGTTCCACTCACGTGGCGGGCTAAGGTCGGACTGGGCGAATCGAGTTTGGACGCTCTATGTGCGCGGAGGGGAGTTATTTCGACGTGCTGGTTGCCTGAGATGATGATTACCTATGTGTTGCAAGATCCCACCTAGTCCGCCGCCGTAATGATCAGCTCAGATCGTGAATCCTGAAATTCAAACGCCAGGGGGAGGTGTTCGCCGATCAAATGGCTGAGTCGACCGCGTTCGTCGGCATCCATCATGAGAAGCTCCACTCCGAATCGGCTCCCCTGCACCCACTTCACCTTCGCCAATTTCACCATTACGGGTCGATGATGTTCGGGTATGCTTATCTTGAGCGTCAGATGGTCTCCATCCATTAGACTAGGAAGTGTCGTGCGCGAGATCCCGCTGAGGCTGGTATCAAAGATGCGGCCTTCCTCTGCACAACCCACGGCCAGATGCGAAAGGACGCAATAGACGACGAATTTCGGATGTGAGCGGCCTGCCATCCTGTCCTCCCTGTGGCTTGTGGTCGATGCAGCCCATAGGCTGCATGTGACACTAACTCCTTGAAGCGGCAGCAGATAGTCTCCAAAGTGGGTACTTCAAATGATGGGTGCCTCATGATATGTGAGATGTCTCATCCGAAATGAAAACGAAACCTGAGGCGGGTCCCAGCAAATGCGTATCTCAAGCGGAGAACAGCTTGCTTCCGAGTGAATATTACGAGCGGGTAAATTGAAGACTGAAGGTCTTATCAGAACTCATCCCAACCGCAGTGTCTGAATAAATGCCTGCCTGCGCATGCAGGGAGCATAAATCGGCCTGATCTAGCCGGGCTCACAAGATCGGCAAAGTTGAGCTTTACTGAGGTCTGCCTGTGATGACGAGGTCACGGTCTTGCTCAATCTGGGATGCCAGACTGTGAAGGGCTTGGATAGTGGCATCCGCGATTGGTTCCTGATCGGAGGCGGTAGTCCAACGAACGGAGGATCCCATGGCCTCACCTTCCGCTGCATAGGTCTTGAGGACCGGCTTGCCTGAATAAGAAAGATCGCCCTCCAAATGCACTCTGTACAAATAACGGTCAGGCGCGCGAAGTGTGAGCCACGCTTTCATAACCAGGCGCATCTCAGCGGGCGCTGCACCAATCACGGTGAAGGTCTGCCGTTGGGTAAAGTACTCGACCGTCGTTTGGCGAAGTTCTTTCACTGGCCATTCGAGGAGGGTAATCCCCGGCATATGGTCGGGCCCTTCAATGGCGAGGAAGGGCAGATCCAGCTGCACGCTGACGGGGAGGGATGCGGAAGGTGTATCAGTTGCTGGCACCATGACGTAAATTCGATGCACGCATCCGTTTCCGAGGAGGCTGACGCCAAGCAACAATGTGATTAATTGATGCCGCATGTCCATGATTGCGAAGTGTCCAGATACCCCGCTACCGTACGGCAGGCGCAGGATTAAGGATGTTCAAGTCGCGGATGGCGCGCGCGGCCTGCTCGCGATAGGTGCGTTCCGTGGGACCGGCGTATGTGTCAATCACTCGCTGATAGGTCCCGCGCGCTTGGGAATACTGCTTCTTGATCGCTAGATACTGGCCTAGGGCCAGCCAGTTTTGAGCAGCCGTTTCATTGGCCGTGCGCATATCGGTCCATTCACGGTCGACCTGGTTCGTTTCTGCCTTGTTGACCCGTCGAGTTATGATCTCACCTAATTGCGCTGAAAGATGTTCGATGGCTTCATTCTCCCGCACAGCGGCCGCGACGCGATCATGTTTTAAGTGATCGTAGAAGGATTCCACATGAACTTTGATGGAATCCGCGCGTTTTTCGTGGATGTCATGAGAGCAATGGGCGAGAGTGAGGCATAGAGAAAGTAGCCACAGTCCCTGCCACATCGAGAGCCCTCGTGAGCGAATCACCATCGTCGACTCCTCCCATGTAGAACATTCTCACTACGGTACGGTTAAGCGGAGGGATAATCGATCCTATCCCAGCGAGACCAAGAAACGCGAGGCCGTCTAGGAGTGCTATGAGACAGGTTTTAAGAAGAGCACTGCCAGGGGAGGTAGTGTGAGCGATAGGCAGTGCGAGCGCCCATGGGTCGGTACAATCTCTGCCACTAGGCCACCGAGATTGCCCAATCCGCTGCCGCCATAGACCGGGGCATCGCTATTCAACAGTTCCTTCCAGTAGCCACCTTGCGGGACGCCGATGTGGTAGTGCTGGCGCGGCACTGGCGTAAAATTGCAGATGACGGCTATGCTCTGCTGGGGGGACCGCCCATGGCGCAGCAGGCTGATGACTCCGGCGTCCACATCCTGGCAGTCGATCCATTCGAACCCGCGCGCGTCAAAGTCGAATTCATGGAGCGCCGGTTCCGTGCGGTAGAGATGGTTGAGGTCGGCCACCCACTGCTGCAATCCCTGATGGGGAGGGTATTCGAGCAAGTTCCAGTCGAGGCTATCGTCATGCGCCCATTCGCGCCATTGGCCGATCTCTCCTCCCATGAAAATGAGTTTCTTGGCCGCTTGCGCATACATGTATCCGAAGAGCGTCCGGAGATTGGCGAATTTCTGCCAATCATCGCCCGGCATTTTCCGCAGGAGCGAGCCCTTGCCATGGACCACTTCGTCGTGGGAGAGCGGAAGCAAAAAATTCTCCTGAAAAGCATAGAGCATGCGAAAGGTGAGGTTGCGGTGGTGATGTTTACGATAGACCGGATCAAGCGCCATGTACTCCAGCGTGTCATGCATCCAGCCCATATCCCATTTCATCCCGAATCCCAGTCCTCCCGCGTAGGTGGGGCGCGAGACGGAGGGCCATGAGGTGGATTCCTCGGCAAAAGTTTGCACATCCGGGTGTCGACGATAGATCTCTTCATTCATTTGTCGCAGGAAGGCGATCGCCTCAAGGTTTTCTCGGCCACCATATCGGTTGGAAATCCATTCGCCTTCTTTGCGGGAGTAATCCAGATACAACATGGAGGCGACAGCATCCACGCGTAGCCCGTCGGCATGATATTGCTCGAGCCAAAAGAGAGCGCTGCTGATCAGGAAACTGCGGACTTCATTGCGGCTGTAGTTGAAGACAGCGGTGTCCCAGTCCGGATGGAGGCCTTGCCGCGGATCCGCATGTTCGAAGAGATGAGTGCCGTCGAATCGGCTCAGGCCATGCGCATCAGTCGGAAAATGCGAGGGAACCCAGTCCAGGATCACGCCGATCTCATGTTGATGGAGCTGGTCTATGAGATACATAAGGTCCTGCGGCGTACCGTAGTTGCCGGAAGGCGCAAAGTAGCCTGTCGTCTGATACCCCCAGGAACCAAAAAATGGGTGGTCCATGAGAGGAAGAAATTCCACATGCGTGAAACCCAGTCGCTGCACGTACTCGATCAGTTTCGGGGCGGCTTCCCGATAGCTCAGTGACCGGTTGCCTTCGCTTGGCACACGCATCCAGGAGCCGAGGTGTACTTCGTAGATGCTGATTGGTGCGTTGAGCCCATTATGCCGCGCGCGACTCCCCATCCAGGATTCGTCCTGCCAGGCATAGTCTAGTGACCAGACGACCGAGGCGGATTTCGGTGGAATCTCATTCAGTCTGGCAAACGGATCGGTCTTGATGAGCTCGGCGCCGTGATGCCGTGATCGAATATGAAATTTATAGAGCGCGCCAATCCCGACCCCGGATATGAATCCTTCCCAAATGCCTGATGACTGGCAGGGGCGAAGAGGGTGACGAGAGGGGTCCCAATGATTAAAGGTTCCGAAGACCGAAACCAGTTCAGCCGCCGGAGCCCAGACGGCAAAATAGGTTCCCTCGACTCCATCCACAGTCGTGGGGTGCGCACCGAGTTTGTCATAGAGGTGAAAATGGGACCCTTCATTAAATAGATAGAGATCGTCCGCCGTCAGGAGGCTCACGACTGCGGGCGTGACGTCGTTCTGCTGCGTGGTGGTCCCGGGGCGGTCGCCTATGCCATGATTTGAAAGTGGATCCATAGGTGCAGAGTACTGTGCATCGGGGCAGGGCGTCAATCAGCTGGCATGATCCGATGAAAGCTATTTGTCCGTAGCGGGAGCAGACAGTATCCACGATCAAGCTAGTGACACCTCTCAAGCAAGTATGGTATGAATCACCCGCTCGTAGGCGTCTCTGTGCGTCCCCATCGTCTAGCCTGGCCTAGGACATTGCCCTTTCAAGGCAGTAACACGGGTTCAAATCCCGTTGGGGACACCAGCCTAATAAACCCCGCACCAGCATTGGCGATTCAGCGTTTGGCTGTGATGTGTAGAAGGAGCTACACTTCATGCCTAAACTTTTACTGCATCGCGGCACCCTCTACCAGCGCTCAATAATCCCGAAATCACTACGGCACTTCTTCGACGGCAAGGTACAATCGTGGCGTAGTCTCCGGACATTGGATAGGGAGTTGGCAGGGGTGCGCTCGGCTCGGCTGGAGTACGAGGCGAGGCGTTTATTTTACACTTTGGAGCATTCCACGATGGAAAAGGCTCAGATCGCGGCACTTATCCGGCAGTGGCAGGACACGGCGCTTGAAGCTGGAGAGGACGAACGGATAATAAACAGCCCCCTCTCGTCGAACAGAATCGACTCGGCAGAGACGGCACTCTCGGTGGCACTTGAAGAAACCCACGAGGCATTGGTATCCGGAGAGTATGGTGCAGTGGCCGGTGAAGTGGACGAACTACTGGCAGCGCACAACCTCACTCGGCTCGATCACGGCTCAGAGTCGTACAAGCGGCTGGCGAGGGAACTGCTCAAGGCAAAGGTGGAAGTGTTTCGGGTTGAGTTAGAGCGATGGCAAGGGGAGTACCGACACAATGGCTCAGCGGCGGTGCATTCTCCCATCCCATCGGCCAAGGAACGGACACCTAGCAAACCCTTCTCGGAAGTCGCGGCCCTCTACTTCAAGGAACACAAGCGTGCTCAGAGGACTGACGAACAGATTCAATCAAGTTTCAAGAAGTTCCTCGTGATCATCGACGGTAACAAGCCCATCGGTGACATCACGAAGGCTGACTGTCGGCAGTACAAGGAGACGCTGCTCAAGTCTGTTGGCATCGCCACAGTGAATAAGAATTTACACAACCTCTCGCACCTGTGGAATTGGGCGCTCGGGCAGGGGTTCGTTCAAGAGGGAAGCACATCGCCGGTTGCGGGACTGTTGATCAACAAGAGGCTAGCAAAGAAAGAGAAGCTACAGCGCAAGCCCTTCACTGATTCAGACCTCGCGGCTATCCTCGGCCACAAGGAATTTTTATCACAGCGGGTAGACTGTCCTGAGCGGTACTGGCTCGTGCTGTGTCTCCTGCTCTCGGGTGCTCGACGCGAAGAGATCGCACAACTTGCCGTTGCCGACATTCAGCACGCGGACGGTATTCACTACTTCGACATCACCAACGAAGGCGAGTCTCAGTCGCTCAAGAACCAAGGCAGCAAGCGGTGGGTGCCCATTCACTCAGAGTTAGTGCGCCTCGGATTCATTGACTACGTAGGGAAGCAACGGCGCGGCGGTCGCTTGTTCCCACAACTGGAGAAAGGCAGCAACGGGTATGGTGACGCGGTTGGGAAGTGGTTCGGGCGGCTGCTTCGCCAGTTCCTCCGCATTACCGATCCAGGGCTTGTGCTGCATTCGACTCGGCACACAGTTATCACGAGGCTACATGCGGCGGGTGTGCCTACGAACCTCGTTGAGATATTGGTAGGTCACGCGAGTAACACGGTCCACGGCACTGTCTACGTACATCGTGAGGACATCCGCTCAAGTTGTTGGCTGATGCGCTTGAGCGGTTGGTCTATCCTGCCTTAAAGACATTGGAAGCGGCGTGATGTATTATCTCCGCAATTCCTGGGGAGGGGGGCATAGGAAGAGAATTTCCATTGTTCTCGCCATTTTGATTCTAACTCTATCGGGCTGCTCCCACATCAAGGTCGTTTCGTTCGACAAGCGACATAATACCGTCACCATTCAGGGCGGCAAGTGGGCTTCTGATGAGGATTATCAGAAAGCCGCCGATGAATATTGTCATCAACCAGCCACCTTGCTTGCAATGAACGAAACGACTGTGGGCACTTATACGAACACGAATGCTCAGTTCTATGGTAGGTCTGCAAATGCACAGGCAACGAGTATGGGAATTGCCAGGTACAATAAGACGTTTACTTGTTCTTGATTTCCTTTCCAACCAGAGTTCAAGTCTCTACTTGTTCAAGTAATCATCAGCGAACGGTAAGCCTTCTTCATCGCTCTCCGCAGTCTGCTGTACGCGGCACGCTTGGCCAACAACTCGGGCGTTCGTCGTTTCTTGTAGTTCGCACGCTCCCGCTTGAGTGACTTGGTGAGGTTCTTCAATCGACTCTTGCGGACAGCCTCACGGGTCGCCTCCGGACTCTTCTTGGCCCACTCTGCATTGATCGCCTTCGCCTTTACAGGGTCAGCCTTGTACGTAGCCTTGCTCCGTCTCCGGACTGCTTTGGCCTTCTGTCGTTGGAATCCTGGCTTGTCCTTGAGCTTGTGATGGTAGACACGAGGGAGGGACTTCTTAGTGGCAGACATAGAGCACTTCCTTTGCGTTTGGGCTGGTACGTACTTGGCCCTTGCGGCCTTCGATTGGCAGCATGACGAATCGGCCACCCTCGAGACTGGGCCGGTAGGGTGCGTAGAATTTCCCGAGAGGACTGTACGGCACGTTGAGGTCAATGTCGGTATCGAACAAGGCTAACAAGTCGCGGTTCTTCATTGGCTCTCCTTCAATTTTGCTGTTGAGCGATGTAGCCTCGTGTGCTACAAGATTTCACGTATGAATCGGCGCTTCCATCCCAAGCACAGCGTTTCCAACAGAGGTAGAAATTGTGCTCAATCATGGATAACCAAGGGCAGTGGTCGGGATCGCTGAAAGCTCAGGAGTAATGGATGAAATCCTCAAGGATCTTCATGATCCACGGTGGTGGTTCACCGCAATCTTAATTGCAATTCTGGTCAGCATCCTCGCGGGGTTCCTTAAGGATGCAACCTCGCGGTGGATAGCTCGTTACTCAGACTGGTATCGGAAAAGAAGGGCGGCAACTCTGGCAAGGCGGGAGTTTCAGTTGGAGATGCTTGTTTCAAATCCAAACTTGTTATCCGCTCACAATTCGTTCACCATCACACGACTACTGATGTTCGTGATGATGTCTGCGGTGTTCCTTTACATGCCTATTTTTATCGAACTGTCGTTCAGCGGCCAGTCGCCTTACTTCACCAAGAGTCGTCCTGCGGATTTCACGCTGATGAATTCAGCGCTTCGCACGTTCTTCATGCTGGTAGGGATCGTCTGCACCTGTCTTGGCTACTCCGCCATGTCCTCCCTCGCAGTAACCAGTCGGGCCTACCGTGAGCTTATCCGTCGGCATCTGGCAGTACTCAGAGAAGAGGAGGAGCAACGTGGGCAGGTGATGGCACACGACCGGCCTGAATAGTGTTCGGCGGTTCGTGCGACAATACGCCACAGCGTAGGGGCCTACCGGATTTCCGATAGACCCCAATCTGCCGTGATTCTCGCTCGCCATTTGCGCTGTCCTTATACGTACTTCTATCAACTCCTCATTAGACATATCGCACTTCCAAGCCTGCCGTGTTCCACTGTGCTGATTGACCTCTCCTCAAGGAAAGGACGCGGCACAGGCATGGATGACCGTGATTACTGGATATATGGCGCGGTGGTGGTGGCGGTGGTGGTGGCGGTGCTTTGGATTGTAGTACTCGCTTGGATGGTGTGGTGAATGGAAAACGTCCGTCAAGAACTCCAAGACTTCGCGCGCGTGTGTGAGTCCCTGCTATCTACCTGGGACGACAAACCACCCATGAACATCGCTGAACTCTCCGTCGTTTGTTATTATGCATCGTCCATGATGGATCGCTGCAAGGCTCTCATCGCTGGCAAGAATGAGCAGAGGCCCCAGTAGATCGATCCACCAAGGGTCAGTCCATCCAAGTGTGTTTCTCGACTCATTAGCTTCAACGAGGAAGGCCGGGAATGGATCTACGTATCACCAAAAGGGCGGTAGGTATTCCATCAAGGCCGTAACGCTTGGGGAGTGGACGATCAGTGTGGTGGACTTGCCGTGATGCTCGGCTAACTGCGGTGCTGATCCTGTTCCAATGAACGTCGGGAGGTTAGTCTTTTGCAGATTCAAAACGGAGTTGCTGTTCATCGTATTCCACTCGTGCTCTTAAGCCCTCATCCACTAATCGGCTCTCCGTTAGCCGACCATTGATTGCTCGGAGCTTGGTTACGCGTTCCTTGAGCGACTTATCAACATAGTCGAATACTTTGGCCGAGTGTTTTACCCACGTCACCCTCCACCCGTAACTCCATGGACGATTGCGGCAGGCACCTCTGACACCAGCGAGTCCGGTTTGGCGGCTGCTTCATCGGGCCGAATTTCAGACGTTTTTCTCTTCTCCGCGTCCAACGACTTGTAGATTAATAATTTGAACGATGTCAACCCATAACTGGTTGTGTCTTTGTCAGGGTTTTGCTCCCAAACCCAGTTGCAAGCGCGACATTTCGTCCTGAAGGACAATACCTCCGACCCTCTTTCCCAGTAGCTGTTAGCTAGAGTCCTTTGGTCTATTTCCCAATCATGTGGGTGACGAGAAATTCTACCTTGCGAATTTAATGGCTTGCCCGGTGCACGTAATACTTTTCCAGCATCGATTGAAGAAGGTCCTCCCTCGCGGAGCATCGCACTTGACATTCTTAACGCCGTCGGCCGCATGATCCTTTGCCCAATATTTCGCCTCGTTTATCGCATCTGTCTCGGTCGCCGCTCGGTCATCTCTCCTAAATTGGCACGAGGTCCCCGCCACACCATCGATGACGACATGCTCTTTCCCTGTCAGGTCGCTTTCGGTGTAAGCGGGCAGTTTGACCACGGCGTCACGGGCATCAGCAGAGAGCGACTCCATCTTTGTGACGGGAGCGCCAGTCGCGATACAACCTTCTATCAGGACTATAGCTAGTAGCAAACCAGGACGCGTAATGAGCATGAATACCTCCACTCAATTCTGACCAGCCGCGAAAACTGCTGCCATGTCCTGTCATTGACAATGATGCCTCGGGCGAACCTGGGTGTGTAAAGGGCAGCACACTATGTCACATTGGCCGTCCTCAATCCGTTCATATCCCCCAGGTTTGTGGGTAGAAGCAAGCCCCGCCGGGAGCAGCGAGATTTCGAACCGCCTGGATAGCACAGACCGAGACCTTCACTCGTTGGCCTGTTCAATGCAAGTAAGGCGTTTGATATGATGCACCATCACCAATCAATACCCTCTAATCGTTTCATGAAAATGGATCGCTCATGACACTAGAGCAAACCGTCCGCTAAGTGAGGCACTTTCATGCTGAGGTCACTCGCGACAAAAATACTCCAGAAATGGAGCGACGATCCGGGGCCGCGCTTCGCCGCGGCGCTGGCCTTCTATACGGCATTGACCATCGTCCCACTGGTCGTGCTCACCATCATGGTGTCCGTGATCATGATGGATGAGAGTTCCATACGAGGCGGCCTGCAGCATCACATCGGTGACCTCATCGGGGCACCCGCTGCCAACGGTCTGTTCGATCTTATAAACCAGTGGAGATCGGCAGGGTCCCCGTGGGTCAATGGACTGGTCGCCCTGGGAGTCTTTGTTGTTGGCGCACTCCAGGTGATGGACCAACTTCAGGACGCATTGAATTGTATTTGGGGGCTGAAACCCAAACAGCCCTCGGGACTTATCAATCGTCTGAGGCGGCGTGTCGCCTCGTTGTCCGGGCTACTGGGCATTGCCTTTATTTTGCTCGCATCGTTGACACTCAGCGCATGGATGGGTATTGCCGTTCAGTCGGGGCTCAGCACCATCGGCGGATCCGGGATGGTCCGGGATGCGATCGGTGTGACCGTGTCGTTCGGGATCGTGTCAATGCTCTTTGCCATGATCTATAAATGGGTGCCTCAGGCCCAGGTAACCTGGTCCAACGTGTGGGTGGGTGCCGCCATTACCGGGGCGCTCTACCTCGTTGGCAGCAAGTTGATCGTCGTGTACCTATCGCATAACGCGCTCGTAGCCTTCTATGGCGGAGCGGGCGCTTTGGTTCTCGTCTTGTTGTGGGCTTATTACGCATCGCAAATCTTCTTGTTCGGCGCGGCGGTCATTGCGGTCTATGCCGACCACCACCGATCGCCGATACGGCCGACGGATGAAACCGTCGCGGTGCACTCGGCTTCTGAAGGCGATGCCATGACTGAGGAATGAGGCCGCCCACCATAAGATTACGAAGAGCGGTCATCTGCCCAGGCATTCCTTCCCTCGTCTCAATGATCTGTGCGCCGTTTTCTCCTCCGAATAGGGACTCATCCACCGGTCATGCCTTGGCCTCTGATCATCGTGACCATCGAGGATTTCCCGGCTTCGCCCCTAGGGTTGACCTAACTCCGGCTCATTTTGCGAAAATATTTGGTACATCGCGGCCGCGCTGGTAAGGTTTCCATTCCCAAGACTCCTTATCACTTGCGTCGTCGCCAGCAAAGGAAGACAGAGCCGCTATGTTACTGGTCACATTAGGATTACTGCTTGGTGCTGCCGCGTTGCTGTGGGGCTTTGTCCTTGCCCTCACATGTGCCGATGGCGAGACTAGCCAAGGGGCAGGGTTCCACATTCGCTTGCCATCTCACTCCACACATGACGGCCCACCGGGCGCCTCTGCCTTTCACCCATCGTCACGGAGCCAAGATTCCCAGGCGTTCGATTGACTGAGTGGTTTCGACGTCGTGTCAACCCCTATGGTTTCCGTCATGTCCGTTCACCATTCCACAGGCGATGGTGCGATTTTTCCGCTGATGCGTGGTAGTGACAGTCGCTTCATAAGTAAAATGTTCGTCATCACCGGATTCGCCGTTGATTCCCGAAGCGGCGGAATCCCTCAAAGCCATCCACGTCGTCTTCCACGGTTTATAACTGCCTGGTGAGGTAGGGTGCCCTGCTTCGACAGGGATGGGGTGACAGCGGCCATCAGATGCAACAGGTCTGCTCGCACTCTGCAGACAAGGAATCTGGCTAGGCGCGCTCGCTCCATCGCATTGGGCGGGTCAGTACGCCGACCATGGCGAGGCCGCAAATAAACACGAGAAGTAGCAGGCTCGCAGCCAGGAAAAACCAGCCTTTCAGTTCAGTCGTCATGGAAACAGTTTACCAATTTGTTCACTCCCGCGGACCTAGGCATTTCCATAGAGGTGAGAGTATATCCTTGCGCGGCGGAGTAAAGGGAAAAACTCATTTCACCGCTCCAGAATGATAAGGATTGCAGATGTACCGGGTCTCCACGCTGGTGAAAATCGCCATGCTGCTCGGGTACATGAAGGACGCCCTGACAGTCAGCGAGAGGCAGAACTCTGGCCTACGTGCGCTCGAGGAATGAAGCGCACGTTGCGAGATGCCGACTCCAGTTACCTGCTCGGTGGCGCTGTCTGAGCTTCACCTTGATGAGAGCCGGAGCCTCCCATTTCAGTCTTCGAAGAAGTTTTCGGGCTTCCAGATCCCCCTCCATGAGTACCACCGTCTGATGATGGGTTTCCAATCGAGCCGCTGGATCCACTGTCTCCCCTTTCTTGTGGCTTCTTAGTCTCTTGGGATACTGCGGACTCTTGAAATCCCTTCATGCGGTCCTCGTACATTTGTTCTTGCAGTCCCTGAGTACCTCCGTTGCGACCTGCGTTCGTTGCTCCCATCTGGGACTCCGCCGCACTGGCCAACATCAGAATTCCTACACTCGCTGCGAGCATGCCATAGCTAAGTGATGATGTAGTCATAATGCCTCCCTATGGTTGACTAAGAATTCACAGTCTCCCATTGAATCACCTGTGACGGATCTGCGGTACTAGAGAATCACCTGGTCATAGAAAGAATTGTCATGCCCCCCAGAAGGCAGGAACGAGCTGGCGAGAACTTAGGTCTGATGAAGTTGGGGTTAAGGGAGCCGGTGGCGAAGGGAGCATATGGAGTAGTACCAGTCGGTGCCGCCGTGGGAAAACTTGCTAAAAAGATACTAGGCGTATCGTATCGGATACGGACTCGAGCCAGAAAGCCGTGATGTCGCACGGCATTAAAATGATTGGAAAGGCTCTGCATAGCGCATCAGGAGCGGTTGTTACGATTTGGACCTCCTGAGGTGGATAATTGGTACAGAGTTTGCTGACTTATGTTGTCATCGTTGTGAATTTGTCGAAAGGGGTAGTTGTGAATTACATGGTGACCGTTTCACTAGTAACAATGGCAGTCAGTGGGCTCGTGATCATGAAAGTATGGAAGTCCTAAGCATCCCAATGCAGCGCGCGGGGCGCAGGAACCTTACCCGGTTCAGTATGTACCGAGCCGATTGGCCCAGGCGCACACGCGTTTCTCTCAGAGGCTCCGTCAATGTCGCCCGAGGTTCAAACTACGCCCGCCTGAAAGGGGAGCGGCCACAAGCCTGAGACAGGCGTATGGCGCTCAAAGCAATTGTCGCGACTACTGGTTGTCGAAGATGATCCCGATCAATCCCGTATGCTCTGCGATCGGTTGAAGCTGTATGGCTATGCCGTCTCCTGTGCGAACGATGGCCCCGCAGCTCTGGAGATGATTCAGGCCGATTGCCCCAACGGCGTGCTGCTGGACTTGAACCTTCCTACCATGCAGGGACACCAAATGCTGGAGCAGGCCCGAGACGCCTGTCCCAATCTTCCTGTCCTCATCGTGTCTGCCTCACGAGTGGCGATCCAGGCGGTCCAGGCCGCACAGCCCAAGGCCTGTGCATATCTCCTCAAGCCCTACAACAGCAGTGAATTGAAACAAGCCTTAGTGAAGTCTTTTGGCCCGCGACCGGTGCCTGTCTAGTGTACATATCAAGTGCCGGGAGCGAACGGCCGTATGGATAATGACGAACGCCCTAGACCGGTCCCAAAGGTACACAGAAACTTGAAAGAAGGGGAAGAGTATTTCCTTCGTGTGCTGGAGGGAGTGCGCGATTATGCCATCCTCATGCTCAGTCCCGAGGGCCTGATCATGACGTGGAATGCAGGCGCCCAAGCTATGAAAGGGTACGGGGCTCAGGAAATTATCGGGCAGTCATTCTCCCGCTTTTATACCGAAACCGATCTTCACGCCCAAAAGCCCTTCAAGCTGCTTGAAGTTGCCGCACGATACGGCCGCGTGTCCGATGAAGGCTGGCGCGTGAGGAAAGACGGCTCCCACTTTTGGGCGTCCGCAGTGATAACGGCGTTCTATGATGAGACGGGCGCCGTCCAGGGCTATGCGAAAATCACCCGAGATATGACGGAACTTCATGACACCGTACAACGGCTGGAAGAGGCAAATCGGCGGCTTCGCGACCTCGACGAGGCGAAATCATTCACTATCTCCGCGGCCTCGCACGAGTTGCGATCCCCCTTAACTTCAATTAAGGGATACGTGGATAATTTACTCGAAGGGGTGGCCGGGCCGTTGCCCGAGCAGGTCATGTCTTATTTGACTCGCATCGATCACAACGTGGATCGAGTCATTCGCATGACGAATATGTTATTGGATCTCTCCCGTATCGAGTCGGGCCAGATGGCCCTCCAGTTGAGCGCCGTCTGTACGAAGGAACTCCTTACCCATGTTCTCCAAGACTTAAAGCCACTCGCCGAAAAAAAGGCCATTTCGGTGCAAGCCGAGGATCTGGCCGATGTGCCGGTGCGGGCGGACCGGCATAAGTTAGAGCAGGTGTTCCTGAACCTGGTTCATAACGCACTCAAATTCACTCCAGAGCGAGGACGCCTCATTGTCCGATCCGACCTGACGAAGGACCGACATCTCACCATCACCGTCGCCGATACCGGCTGTGGAATCCCCCACGAGCATCACGAAAAAGTGTTTGAAAAGTTTCATCGCGCCCCCTCGCCGATCCATGAAGGCGCCGGCCTCGGGCTCGCGATCACCCGGAAGCTGGTCGAACTCCAAGGCGGCACCATCTGGCTTGAAAGCGAACCAGGCCATGGGAGCCGGTTCTTTGTGTCACTGCCTCAGGCGTGAGAGATGCTGATCAACCGATCGGGGCTACGGGACCGCCGGCAGGACTGACGGAAAGTTGATTGAGGGGAAACGTTTGATAGGCTAGCCGGAAGAATGTAGGGAAGTCCCCGCGCTCCATGTTCCTACCATGAAGCTAATCCGAAGTCTGTCATTTGGCAGTGGAACTGTGCGGATCGCATCATCACGTATGAAGCCAGAATCTTGTTTTTCGGTAAATGGATAACAAGCTTCTCGCTCGTGGCGGTTGTCTTCTTCCCCTTTATCGTCATGTTTACTGGTAGATGTTCGACCTGTTCAGTTTAACCAGGTCTGGCGACTATGAGGAGCGAGCGATGCGGTTTTTCGACGAAGCCGGCCGCAATTCAGTTGGGTGCCACTACAACAATCGTACGTAGAAAAAAGATGGACGAGCAGCACGAAACCTCTGCTCAGTCGCCCCCGTTATGAAAAATCGCGTGGAGTTGTGGGTGAAGGCAAATCCCGCCGGGAGGAGCGAGACTTCGAACGACCCTGGATGGGCACAACCAGAGTCGAGACCTTCACCCGTATGGCTGAACAAAAGCAAGTAAGGGAGCCTTGTTTGTGACGGACCTTTCCTATTACGTGAGTTGCTACGTCGTTGCCGATCTCGACCAGCGCCTGACCGGGGCCGCTTAGGAGTTATTTTCGACCCATCTTTTCCCAGTCCGACAAAAACTTCTTTAAGCCAATGTCAGTCAGCGGATGCTTCACGAGTTGCTGGAAAATGGAATAGGGCATCGTGCAGATATGGCCTCCCGCAAGCGCCGACTCGACGACTTGTTGGGGGGTCCGCACGCTCGCCACCAGCACCTGTGTGTTGAACTGGTAATTCTCATAGATGCTCAGAATCTGCCGTATCAGTTCCATGCCGTCCGAGCTGACGTCATCCAATCGGCCGATAAACGGAGAGACGCACCAGGCTCCGGCCTTGGCGGCGAGCAGGGCTTGCGTGGGAGAAAAACACAAGGTGACATTGACTCGAATGCCCTCCGCTGCCAGCATTTTCGTGGCGCGGAGACCTTCCATAATAAGCGGCACTTTCACGACAATATTGTTGTGTATTTTTGCCAGCTCCCGGCCCTCTTTGACCATAGCCGCGGACTCTGTTCCCACAACCTCCGCGCTAATAGGGCCATCCACAAGATGACAAATTTCTAACAGCATTTCTTTGAAACTTCTGCCTTCTTTTGCCACGAGCGAAGGGTTCGTCGTCACCCCGTCGATCAGACCGAGCCTCGCTCCCTCTTCAATCTCTTTAATATTCGCCGTATCCAGATAGATCTTCATACACGTGCCTTTCTACTGTGGCGTGGTTTATCGAGCGTTCCCGCTCCACCAAACACCTCGCCATATGGCGAACCAAAGTGCTGACTTAACAAGCACGGGGGACGCTGGCTCTGCGGTTGCACATTTACCTTGTTTGCTTCTGGCATCACGAGACCTATTCCCTTAGCGAGGTGGGAATGTGAGTGTGCATCGTCGACTAAGTGAGGTGTACTGGGCAGAGCCCTTGCCGCGGTGTCATGAAGGCTTTCACCTACTAGTTCGACCACACGCATTTAGGGTTCTCCATTGTTTAACGAAGCCCAAGATGCCCATCAATCTTTGTGCCCTGGAAATGCCCTGCCGGGGGACGGAGGTCAGTCTCTCCTACACTGACCTAATCGCGGCACCATCTGGATTGGAAACCGGGAAGACCATTCCTTTGTGAAGCCCTGCGAAAGAGTCGACATGATGCTCAGTTTGTTCGGCCTTCTGCACTCCGCTCACATAGGCCAATGCGGGATGACGCGCGTTTCGAACTAGCGGTATACCTAGTGGGATCCCGATAGATTCTCCTCCACAGTACATCTGCATGATCTGAAATCCACTTACACCTTAAGGAGACGTATGAAAGGTTTCTTGCCGACCGTTACTGTTTTTAACTCGCCACTTCTTTTTGCCATGGCCCTGTGTATCGTGACCACGCCTCACGCGGTCAACGCGGCCATGGCGGGTACGTACGTCATTGCCCCGGCGGCCGGAACAGAGCCCAATTCGGCTATGAAACGTATCAAGGATGCCGCACCCGCGGCAGATGATACGGGACGCAATGCACGAGATCGTGACGGCCAGACCATGACACCGTTGGATCAGTCCAATGATCCAGACGACGTCCAGGTCACGCGGGAGATTCGGAAGGCACTGGTGGCAGATGACGCACTTTCCACAAGCGCGAAGAATATTAAAATCATCACAGTGCACGGCAAAGTCATCCTGCGAGGGCCGGTCGCGAATGCGCAGGAGAAGGCAAAAATTGAAAAGACCGCTCAGCAGTTCACCAAGCAACGTGTCGATAGCCAATTAGAAGTGGCAACACGCCATTGATGTCAATGATCGCTCGTCTACAGGGAGGTTTTTATGTCTAAAGCAGTATTCGGAATCGTCACAACCTATGCGCAGGCGGAAACCATCGTCGATAGCCTCAAAATAGCGGGGTTTTCAAATAACGACATCTCCGTGCTGCTCCCCGACAAAGACGGCACGCGTGATTTTGCCCATGAGAAGAACACCAAAGCGCCTGAAGGCGCCGCAGCCGGCGCAGGGACGGGCGGAGTCGTCGGAGGCGTATTGGGCTGGCTCGTCGGCATCGGGTCGCTCGCCATTCCGGGAGTGGGCCCTTTTGTCGCCGCCGGTCCGATCATGGCGGCCTTAAGCGGGGCCGCCGTAGGCTCCGCCGTCGGCGGTATCACGGGTGCCTTGGTGGGACTAGGGATTCCCGAGTTCGAAGCGAAGCGTTACGAGGGGAAGCTGAAGGAAGGCAACATTCTTATCTCGATACACTCGGAAGATTCTAAACAGACGGATCGCGCGGAGGCGATTCTCAAGGCAGGCAACGCGCAGGACATTTCCTCTGCAACAGAGAGTGCCGTGAAATAGTCATGAGGGCCCGGTGACTCATTTCCTGGTTCATCACGCACTGGGAGTGTCTCGCTGCAACTCTACGCGGGCGTGGAGCCCGGCATTTTCTTTGCCGAAACCTCGAACCAGTTCGGCCGGAGCACGGATAATGGCCGAGTAGGCGTCAATGCGCTGGCTGGGGCAAAGTATTTCCTGACTCGCAACTTCGCCCTCTACGCAGAGTATAAATTTAATTACGCGCACTTCGATTTCAACCAAGCGCTAGGTACGAACGCCGGGTTCGCGGGGGATTACAAGGCGAGCCATGTGGTCGGTGGGTTGGCGTGGCATCTTTAGTCGGTCACGCCAGGTCAGTGTCTTAGCCGGTAGAGAAATATGCGGAAAGGTATTCAGCCGAAGGGAGCGAGGTCGCATCCCTTCGGCTGTGCGAATACGGATGTGCATTCTGCTACGGGTAATCAATGACGAGTTACAGGCGTCTTGGTGTGAAGGGCCAATGTGGCAAATTTTCAGGAGGTATCGAGGTATCTATGCGCGTCTCGTGCTCCGGACGGCATCGAGGAATCGCGTCTTGTCTTTTCACGAGAGGCCTGATGACAGGGGCATGTGGCGTCACGAAGCTTCGACCGACACCACCATAAATTTTAGCTCCAGCACGGGTGGCGTACGAAAATTTGAGACAGAGGCTGCGGCGGGTGGCGTGCAACACGTGAGGGCCTTAGCCACGCTATACGGAATATCAGCAGAGAAGCAGGGAGAGGTTGGTTTGGTCCTGTAAAGTAAACATACTGAGCTCTGTACGGCAGGGGTCGACGAAGACCGCACCGCGCATCTCTCACTGGTGAGCGCGCTGAATCGAGAGCTGGCAACCGCTTCGTAACTGTCGTGATCACGGTACGGAGGACCAGCCGATGAGGGCGTGATGTCACTCCACTGAACAAAACCAATTCCAGTACGCCGCAGACTGCGCAATAGTCTCAAGTATTTATGCTGCACGCGCTGAATCTGAGACTGCAGAGGACTCACCTCAGGGGATCAGGGCCCATCCTCGTTCCCTCATGCATTGTGAATACACACCATATGTGCTCGACAGTGATTCCTTCGCATACTGGCGGCATGATTCATCATCCTTAGCCCGACCATCACTCGCTTGGTACAGGGGTCGAGTCGGGGCTTCCGCCCGACCGCCAGACGGGGAGTGGGGAGGTACAGCTTGTGGAGTCTCCTCAGCAAAGGCTCCTCCCTCCTTGGCTCCTCGAGGCACACATTTGTGATAACCGAACGCGTCAATGGTAAGCCTTCCCTTCGAACAGTCCTCGAGTGGCAGGGGGGACCGTTGGGCCTCGGCGTTCAGAGGCGGCCGCCCTCGCGGCTCCAGGACCCACTGATAGCCTTTCGCTTGCATGCACTGGGCAAAGAGTCGTGCTTTATACGGCTCAGATTTGCCTACGGTGTCGCTCGCCACCAGCCCCTGGCACCGTTGTGAGTCAGTCGGATATTCCTGGTTGCTCAGCGCCTGCGATCTGTTGGGATTAGTCCAGTAACCATCCGGCCGAGCCTGACAAGAAACCGTGGCAAATCCGGCAGCCGCGATGAGTGCCAAGGGGAGGAATGAAGGAAAAGGTGTGATACCCATGTCCAGCTCCTGAATGACATTTTCACTATGAGTTGTCGACTGACGGAGTGGATCGACTGCCTTCTCCAGAATGGGCTGAGATGGCGGGGCTCAAAAAGTTGACGCGCACCTTATCTACTGCGGACTACAGATGGGAACATCCTGGTCCTTGGCCTGATCCATTGACCGACTGTTGACCTCGGAAACAGCAACGGACACACCACTTTTCTCTTCGACCGCTTGCTGGAGGCGAGGAATCATTTCGTTCAAAACAGAGTGGTAGGTATCGGAAAAGCGTTCTTCCAGCACCTGCTCCATCGTCAACTGCGACAATATTCCCTGCCAGTTGTGCTCGACCTCGTCTTTCATCAGTTGCGCCGACGGAGAGGCTTTGCCCGCGGACAAATCCGCTCGACTCGCGGAAATATAATACAGCGCCTCGACCGGCTTCTTGTCTTTTGTGCAGGCCACTGCCTTGAACACACGGCTATCGCGCTCATCAAACGTGTCGGGCTGTTTTGGTTCCGCTCGTCCGCTTCCCGGCATTGCCAGTGCCAATAAAACAAAGAAGATACCGCCGGAAACATTGCTTACCCATGTCCTTAGGCTGTCGCGTGCGAAAAGGCCAGGTAGTGATGACAATACGCGGCTCAAAAAGACTGTACTCATAATCGTCCTTTCATGAATTGACGACGTTCAGGCTCATGCTAGCACCGAAGATCTTGCTGCGAGACTCGGAACTACCCTGGAGCCCAATAATCTCATGCCAGCCAGTGTCGACAGCTCATACCGTGGCGGCCGTTGCGGGTTTACGCCTCCTGTGTGCCCACGGGAGACCCCTAGTTGTTGTCCAACGTCATAGATGTCTTAATGGTTCAAGCCATAGGCTGGGGGATCTGAATGAAACATCTGTTGTGGAGTGTTGTATGCATCAGTCTCCTTGGAGGATGCAGCTATTCCGACGGAGATCGGGTGGGTTATTTGCAGAAGCTGTCCCGGAAGGGATGGGTGTGTAAGACCCATGAAGGGGAACTCGCCATGACGACGGTCCCAGGCATGGCTCCCGTCCTCTGGAACTTTAGTGTATGGAATGACGACATCGCCAAGAAACTGGACGGCCAGATCGGAAAGCGGGTCGTACTTCATTACCGGGAACTACGATATGTCCCCACGACCTGTTTCGGAGAGACGAACTACTTCGTGGATCGCGCCGACATCGTGGAGTAGTGCAGGGGAGTTTATCGAAACCAGCGGGCAAGAAAAGTGGGTCCAGGAGAGCGGAAGGCAGAAACAAATGGACTCATCAGTAAGGGAGCAAGAATCAGCATGAAGTCGAATGTGATAAAGCCGCTACAACTTGTGGTCTGTCTGGCGCTCATGGGAGGCTGCTCGACCACGTATGAACCGCACCTCGTGCTTCCGGCCACCGAGCTCACTCGCTCTATCGATGCCAACGTGGAGGTGCATCCCTTCGTCGCCTCCGATGAGTTGGTTTCAGGACATTCCCCCTACGGTGTGCGCGCGGACGACTATTCCAACAAGGCCCCATCTGAATTGACCCAGGCTCTCACCAAGGAAGTGATCGCCGAATTGTCCGCGCATCGCGTGTTTCGCAAGGTCAGTACCTATGACGCGGCATCCGACCTCATTCTCACGGGAAGGATCGAGCAATTCTTCGAACATGACCGACGTAAAGCATGGACCCTCATTCCTGGCGTGACCGATAAGGCCGCCAGTTTGTTTGGTGCCAACTCTAATGCAGCCAATGGAGAGGTCCAAGTCACGATGACCTTGCGCAACCCGACGGGGGAGGTGGTGGGCTCTTATGTGGGACAGTCTGAATTCAATGAGGACTACACCCCGAACAGCGAATGGCGCCCCGGTGATCGTCTCAATCGGAGTTTAGCGCAGGCCGTCGCGCAGATACGCGACAAGATGTTGGCCGACCCAAGCCTCCCTAAAACGAGAATACTGCCTCCAGTTTCTCCTGATCAGCTCTCGATAAACTACTGGCTCGCATCAGCCGGCAGTCGACTCTGTAAATTCAGTCGGAGAAACTTGCTGCTCTGTCGACAAAGGGAATCGATTCTCCTTTGATCGCGGGATAATGTGGGCAAAGCATCTGGGAATCGATAGGGAGAGGTTCTAAATCCCGCACGCTTGCATAGCTTACGACGTCGGCCTAACTTTGGTCGGGGTCAGACCTCGTGCGTCTCTCGTCGAGTGCGCCGGAGATGGCCTGATTAAGCTGTTCAGGGGCTGCATCTTTCGTGAGAAAGGCGGCAGCTCCTGCCTGCTTCATCGCCTCGGCAACTTGTGGGCTATTGTGAACCGATAGTCCAATGACGACTACGTGCGGGTAGCGAGTGGTAATCCGACGGGTCGCTTCGATTCCATCCATGACCGGCATATTCACGTCCATGATCGCCACATCGGGCCTCAGAGTCTGGGCTAACTGCACCGCCTCCTGCCCATTCCCTGCCTCACCGACCACTTGGATGCGGTCGAATTGTTCCACGATCGCGCGCAATCCCTGGCGCACCATCGGGTGATCATCGACCATGAGCACGCGAACCGGTTCAACCTGTGAGCTCTCCTTCAATGAGAAGAATGAGGACGTGTCGTTATGAGATGAGGATCGAGTTGGCCGGGCAGACGACGATTGCAGGGAGAAGCTGAGGGTGGCGATCGTGCCTTGCCCTGGGACTGAAGCGAGTATGAACTGTCCGCCCACCGATTCCATCCGTTCACGGATGCTGAAGAGTCCGAAATGCGGTTCGGGACTCGCAGGCTCTGCTGATGAATCAAACCCCCTACCTGCGTCCTTTACGGTAATCACAAGGGTCTGCTGTATCAGATCGACCGTCAGCGCCGCATCCGTTGTGCCGGCATGCTTGACCACGTTCATCAGTAGTTCGCGCACACTCTGAAACAGTAGAATGGCATGTTCTTCACTGAGGTCGACAGAGGGCACATTCAGCTCTATGTCCACCTTTAGTCCACGATGCTTCATTTGTTCGGCCAGCCACGTTAGCCCCATGATTAGTCCAAACTCCCGGAGCACCGGTGGCGTCAGCTGGGCGACCAGAGAGCGGGTATAAGTGATGGCATCCTGAAGAATTCGATCAGCCTCCCTTAGTTGTTGCTGTGTTGGTTCATTTACTCCTTGGCTCGCTTGGGTGAGTTTCATGCGACACACCACCAGCATTTGCCCCAAGTAGTCGTGCAGGTCGCTTGCGAGGGTTCGACGCACCCGTTCTTCTGCCAGGCTCAGCTGCGTGGCCAAGCCGCGCAGCCGGTCTTGCGTCATCTGTAAGGACTGGGTCCGCTTCGAGACGCGTGCGTCCAGTTCGAGCGACAGCGACTTCAGGTCCTCCTCGATCCGTCTCCGCTCGGTAATGTCACGGGCGCTTTTTGAGGCGCCGATAATGTGTCCAGACGCATCCTTAATAGGCGAGACGGTCAAGGACACCAGCACACGGCTCCCATCTTTGCGCACGCGCGTGGTTTCAAAATGATCGACTCGTTCGCCGCGTTTGATTTTATCCAGGATGTGCTGCTCTTCAGAATGCCGCTCCTCAGGAATCAGCATCGTAATGGGTTGACCGACGGCCTCAGCCTTCGTATAGCCGTAAATCCGCTCCGCTGCCGCATTCCACGACTGGATGATTCCTGTCAGACTTTTACTGATAATGGCGTCGTCGGAGGATTCGACAATCGCGGCTAATAGTGCCATTTCCGGAAAGTGGACAGAGCCTTGGCTGGAGGAAGGTTGTGAAGGCATATCCAATCGATGTTAAGCGACGTCAGTTGCCGACGCCACTAGGAATCCCCCCGGCGAGCGGTGATTTCTTAAATCTGTGAGAATTTCTACTCTGAACCGGCCATGTGTGCCAACGGCAGCGTGAACCGAAATGAGCTTCCTTGACCCAGCGTCGAGTCTACCCATAGGGTTCCTCCGTGGGCTTCAACTATCAACTTCGCAATGTAGAGGCCCAAGCCCAAGCCCCCTTCAGCCCTATTGAGCTGAGAGAATTTCCGGAACAGCTTCAGTTAATCCTGTTCGGCAATCCCTGGCCCCGTGTCGGTAATGGAAACGGTTACCTGAGCTGAATCTCTTGTTGCAGCGACCCGGATCGAGCCTCCGGCCGGCGTAAACTTGATCGCATTTCCGATTAAATTAGAGACGGCTTGGATTAAACGGTCATGATCCGCCGATACCCAGAGGGGGTCTGGACATATATCGGCGAGCAAGACGCAAGACTTGTTGATCGCGACCGGCGAAAACAGCTTCACGGTTTCCTGCAAAAGCAGGCAGAGGTTCGCGCTGGTCAAGCTGAGCGTCACTGTTCCATGAGCGAATCGCTCAATGTCTAAGATGGCATCGACCATGCGACCCATAAATGCCGCATTATCCTCCATGGCCGAGACCTGGGTGATGAGATTGGCTTGGTCCCAAGAATCTCTGGAGAGCTGCCTTCGCAGGAGCTGGGCGCCAATCGAGATGGCAACGGATTGGTTCTTGAGGTCGTGACAGATCATTCCCAGGGCCAGCTCGCGGTCTGCTGCTTCTTCTCTGGTGCTCGCGTGGCGCGTTTCTTCTGCTGCGAGATGCCGCAGCGCCTGCTGAGAGGCAAGGTCCGCGCACTCTCGTTCATGGCCCAGGCTCTTATTTGTACGGTCTCTCTCTGTCGACAAGAGTGCTTCTACCAGCAACTGGTTTTCCCGCCGCTCTCGCCATAAGTTTGAATCCTGTCGCTGGCGTTCATTAGCGATTTCTTTATCCGACTGTTCGCGCTCCGCCATGACCAGGGATTGGTCACCTGTCGTTATCCGTTCACGCCCCTCAGTTTCGTGCCGATCGCGCGCCGCTCGGTCACGGGTTCGACATTCGTCCGCACTACGACGATCCCCCTCGACGGCTTCAGTCGTTTGCCGCTCCACTTCTAGGCGTCTGGTCTCGAGGTGTGCGTCGGTCTTCGCGCGCTCGTCCTGTAGGCTCTTGTCCGTCTCGGCTCGGCCGGATTCCGACTCTTCATCCCTGGCAGTCATGGCCAGACTCCTCTTCGGCTGGCTGAACATACAACTTCCGCCGGTTTCCCACCATGTGGTTGCACGACTCTGCCGAGGCCCTGTCGTTCGGTAGGAATCTTATCATCCATCAAGCTGGTCCTAGGTTGCTAGCCGCTCCGGACCGTACTCTGGTGTACTGGCCATGCTCTCGACTGCGCCCAACCTAGCGCAAGAGGTGGACAAGGAGGATCAGGAAAGATTGTCTGGCAACTCTCATAGGCATAGTTTCGATGATTCTGGTGAGGTTAGAATGGCTTAGGAATGCCGGAGAGCTGCCAATGCACAAGCTATGCAGTATCCCATTCTCGTACTTCCCCTCAGGCCGCGTTATAGCGGACCGGAATGTACCCAATAAAGATGATTTGCACTATTTCTTTTTGCCTGGGGTAAGTTTTCGGGGTTTCGCGTCTCCTCGATCGCCTGGCCCCTTTTTGCTAACCGTTTTCGCTTTTCGCCGACGATCCTGGCTTAGTGACTTGCTCACGTCGTCTTGGGAGTCGGTAAACTTCCCGTCCTTGGTGCGCCGCACATACCGTTTATCCTTCTTTTGTGGCTTGAGCAATTCGCGTTTTGCAGCCTTCCGTGGCATATCTGCGCCCTCTTCTGCCGGGGTACTTCCTATTCAATCAATGGGAGCCTAGTAAAATCCCTGAGGAAAACCGTGGCCATCAAACAACGGATCTCTCTAGGGTCATTTCTAGGACGGTCAGAGTAAAGGAAAGTGTAGGTTCGAGAATGTCATTTTTCGCGCAGTGGCCTAAGCTCTGCACATGACTTCTCACGGATGTCTTCACAGTCTCGCGACGCGATCATGGACAGTGGCGTCGGGCACGCTCCGAGCACCAAACTGCCGCTAGAGGGGATCTTTATCCGCGCAGCTGCTTACTAGATGCTCGTACGGCCACGCCTACGGAAGCTGGGTGTGCTGTTCAATCAAGGAGGTCTTATGCCTGTCACATTAATCAATGTTTTTACGGTTCCGGAGGACAAAGAAGGCGAATTTGTGAAATGGTGGGAAGCCGTGAAAGAGAACATCACGAAACAAGAGGGGTTCATCAGCGGAAAATTCCATAAGGCCATCAAGTCAGGCAGCAGATACAACTACATTAATGTGGCGCTCTGGAAGGATGAAGATGTCTACTGGAAGGCCTATGAGAAAAGTGTGACGCCTATGAAGGCAAAGTTAGGGGAGTTAAATGTCGAAATGACTCCGGCTCTCTATCAGGTCGCATTCGACTACTGACCTCGGTTGTAGGCGACTGACCTTCGACAGCGCTAGAGGGAAAAGCTACTGCCGGTTTAACTGAACCAACCCTAGCCGGCTGCGGTGAGCCCCTGTGAGGATCGGAACCCCTGTGGTTTCACGCTTCCCTAAATTGATAGTGCAGCCGCTGGTCATCCATGAGGTTCACGTTCAGTGGAGATCGCGCTAGCGACACGGCTCTGTGCTTTCCCGTTCAATGCTTGTCGAAGCACTTCGCAAGGCTCAGAGAGGCATCCGCCCGGGTCACCTGGCACTTGAGATGCTCGCAGACGCATGGTTCTGACCACCGCCCGATTGCAGCTTCTTCGCAGATTTCACCGCAGTAAAGTCCATTTTCCGGTTGGCACAGGCATGGTGGGTGGGCACATTTCTTTTTAGCCACGAGCGAGACTCCCAAAGGCGTCAACACTAGAAGGGATTTGAGCCTGGTGCTATGGGGGCGTTCACTAGATTTATGGTCTCGCTCTACTAGCGCAGTGTCACTCCTATTAGAAAGCGCTATGGATGAGTTTGGGACCGGCCTCCCTTATTTTGGTTTGTGAAAGATCCGCGATAGCCATGGCCCTATGAGTTCTCATCGACCACACTGGTGACTCACGGGGCGCAGGCGCTAACCTGCGCTTATACGTTGGTCTTCCTCCAGAATCGTCAAAACTGACACTTGCCAGTCGTGAGGAATCGTTTTGATTGCAATTCTCCTGCGAGCAACGTGTCATAATTGACACGAACCTGGTGCGAATCGGCCACAACTCCACCTGCCTCTTCGAGAGATATGCAATCTCAGTAGTTTAAAAATGCCTTGAATTGTGGTGATTCAACAGGATAGTAGAGGTCGAGCGAGGCGGAGCAGATCGTGGCCGCCCGCCTTTAGTTGCATGCCCGCAGGCTGGCATTAAGTTTGCTGCATTAGGTGGCTGAAGGAAACGGAGAGTCGACTTAAAAGGAGATGCAGGGTTACGACACCTTCACGGATCCTCAAGGAGGCAGCATGGCGACGAATAGGAAGAACGCTGATCCGAACGGAAACGCAGTTGACGCATCGAATGCCGAATCTCCCCGGAGTCTCACCTACGACGAGAAAAAAGCCGCTGAGGCCGCCTTCTGCGGCGAACCGTTCAACCCCGCCTGGTCGGCCACGGCAGAACGAGTGTATGAGGGAATCATGCTGGCGAAGGGAACCAGAGCGCTGGAGTCACTCGCGGATGCCCCAGTCGATTCCGAGTGCGTCCTGAGCTGAAGGTTTTCCGATGCAGGCGCGTCCGTCCGCCTGCAAGCTGTAGGGAAAAGACGGCAACCTGTGATTTGTCCCAGGCGGTGAGGTCCTCTCAGGGATCAATCGTTATAGTCAGGACATCGGCGGCTACAGTCTGCGGGCACGAATGAGGTCCGACACCGGAAATCCCAGCTGGCTAGCATACTCGACCAGCCGCTGATAGATCGCGTCATCAAGCTGAGGAGTACGGGAGAGAATCCAGAGAAAGCGACGATCCGGCGTACCCACCAACGCGGTTCGGTAGTCGGGGTCAAGAGCGAGAATCCAATAGTTCCCTTCACGCGACGAGCCGAAGAGCCGGGCAAAGTAGTTGTCGAATACCACGTTGAGCCTGGCATTCGTCGTCCGGTCGACTACCGTCGCCACACCTTCCGCCTGCTCAACACCTCCGCTGTCTGTCACACATTCATTGTGTACTCCGACCGCTCCGTCTGAACGACTCGTATAGATTGCCTTTGAGTCTAGGCAGTGTCGCTGAAACCACATCGGCAACCGTGCTATCTCGTACCACGTCCCTGCATAACGGGCGAGATCCACCGACGGGACCGTCGGCAAGGTGTCTTTCCGATCCACGCCCGCGCAGGATGTCACGATCAGGCATAGTGCCGCGGCTGCAACTATCCTTCCTGCTCGGACCAGATATCTGCCGGAATCTCGCATCAGCGTCTCCATGGTCGACATGAAAATACGTTATCCCTTCAATGCATAAAATAACTCCAGGCCTTTCACCGGAGCAAGCTGTAATGACGCCGCTGATTATGCATGATGTCGTCCAGCGTCATGAGTCTCTACATGGCAAACATCGAACTTGTCTCAAAGAATTAAGCTGCCCTCGACCCCATAGTGGCTGAGGGGCGTCTCGAGTTGTTGCTCCAAGGTCCTCACGGCCGTTAAGCTCAAGGGAAAACCGGGACTCATTTTTCCAGGGAGAAGGACGATGAAGCCACCGATCAGCGACATTGCGTTTACGGACTCAGTGAAGGCGATTCAGGCCCGCATGGGTTCGCGCAAGCAGTATGAGAGGATGGAAACGACTGATGGGTGGGAAAATACCATCTCCATGGACCTCGCGGCCTTCATCGGCGAACGTGATTCCTTTTATTTCGCCACGGCCAATGCAAAGGGGCAGCCGTATATCCAGCACCGTGGGGGACCGAAGGGATTCCTCAAGGTGTTGGATGACCACACGCTGGCGTTTGCCGATTTCGCAGGCAATCGGCAGTACATCTCTATCGGGAACCTGGCGGAGAACAAGCAAGCCTTTCTGTTTCTCATGGATTACGTCAATCAAACTCGAGTCAAAATCTGGGGAACTGCCGAGGTCGTCGACAATGATCCGCGCCTTGTGAAAGAACTCAGTGACGCGAGCTATAAGGGGAAACCAGAACGCGCCATCCGCTTTCGCGTGGAAGCAGTCGATATCAATTGCCGGCAGCACATTCAACCGCGGTTCACACAGGCAGAGGTTGAAGCCCTGGTGCAGCCACTGCGCGAACGGCTTACCGAATTGGAAGCCGAGAATACTGCCTTGAAACGCTCAGGCGCGCGCACCCCGTAGGTCATCGAGCGTCTGTGTCTCGTTCTGCGGTGAGGTCAGGGAAGTTGCATGCCGATCCCGAAGGTTGCCGCATAGCCATCGGCTGTTGCTGTCGGAGCGAGCATCAGTTGATCCCCGCCACGCCTAAAAATGCGATCATCCTGGTTTTGCGCGTTGCGCCGGCCTTTCGAGGCATAGGGTTGATCGGCGTGCACGCGATCCGTGAGTCCATCATCGAAGTACATTTGCGACGTAAACTCCGAGTGCCGCTCGGCGGCGTGCGCCGTCCGAACCTTCATGTGAATGTGCACCGTCCTGCCCGCATACCAACCTGGATAGATGGTGAGGAATGTGGCTTCGCCCCGTGCGTCGGTGATCTGATAGCCACGCAAAAATTTTTGGCCGATGGTGGTGAATCCCGCGTCTTGCACATCCGAATACGCACCCAGCGCGTCGCAGTGCCAGATATCCACCTGAGCGCCGGCCAATGGCTGACAATCTCCAGAACCAAGCCGAACTATTTGCAATGTCAGCGTGAGTGGCGTACCGGGTTTGACTTCGCCGCTAGTCGGATCTGAACGGATGTCGGATCGGTTCAAGCGCTCATCGACGAAATAGGGACCTTCGGTTTGCTCCGGTCTGACGACGCAGGCGGGAACGTGGATGGCCGCAATAGATTGCCGAGAAACCAGACCGCTGCCCATGAACCCAAGCGCGCCGGTTACGCCGAGCAATGTGAGCATTTGACGACGGGAGAGGAGATGTTGTGTGGGCGACTCAGCAGATATGAGAGACGGTCTTCTCATTGAGAGCTTCTCCATAAAACGCGCGGGCGCAAGTTTGACTGGAAGGTGGCGTTAGATTTTCATCAGTGATTAGCGATGTTTTAACGCTCTCTCTGCTCATACTTGGTTGATCTGTGAAGCTAACCGTAGTCGGGACAGCCTACGTTCCGCGAAGAAGGGTGTCAACGACACTGAGCAGGCAATTGCCTATTTGTTAAGGGAAGGTCCCAACCTGCGAGACGGAGCAAAGGAGCAGACTGCGCATTCACACTAGCAGCGATAGAACGGCAGGTTGATCGAATGTAGGCTGTGCAGAAACATTGACATGTTCATCCACGCGGCTCGCCGGGGCCCCCTTCACAGGAGACCCCGGCGCAATGATGAGGGCCGGTCGCGGGTTACTGCACTTCGACGTTGATGCTCTGGGTAGCGGTCAGGAGGGCATGATCCTTAGTGGCGCCGGTCACGGTCACCTTGTGCTTGCCTTTGGGGACACCCTTGAATGTTCCCCCGAAACCCTTCTGATACTGATCATCCAGATACACGTGGGCGTGTGCCGCTTGAGAGCCCTTGGTCAATTCGTACTTGAGCTCAAAGCTGTCGCTGACCTTGTCTCCATCCTTGGGAGAGGTAATCACGATTTTTGACCCGTCATCGATCGGCTTATCAGCCGCGAAAACCGGCGTCCCGCCGAGCATGCTCACTAATGCAATGCCCAGTCCCACAAATCCGATGCTTTTCATCACATGCATGACGGCCTCCTTGTTTAAACTAATCGAGTGAACGCTGCACCTTATCATCTCTACGAAAGATTCGCTGAGATGGATTCATCTGATCCAATGGCACGTAGGCACTCGGCAAGCGGCGGAGGAAAAACGGAGTAGATGCTGAAGCAGATCCTGACACTTGCTCTAGGTAGGTGGCAAGGTTAAGGTGGTCGTAGTCACTACCATCTGCTGAGGGATTTCTATGTCTCAATGGTGTGATCCGTCTGGATAAGGAATTCATGGAGAGCGCACTGCTTTACGACCGTCTGCAGTTTGCCGTGACGTCGACCTTCCATTATCTCTTTCCGCAGTTGACCATGGGGCTGGCCCTCCTGCTCATGTATTTTCGGACCATGGACCTCCTGAGTCATCACGACCACTACCATCATGCTGCGCGCTTCTGGACCGGCATCTTTGCCTTGAGTTTCTCCTTCGGCGTCGTGACGGGCATTCCGCTGGAGTTTCAATTCGGTACCAACTGGGCAAAATTCTCCAACTATGCCGGCGGCATCATCGGGCAAACGCTCGCCATGGAAGGGGTGTTTGCGTTCTTCCTGGAGTCGTCTTTCTTGGGTGTCCTGTTGTTCGGTGAGGGCCGGTTCAGCCGTAGGACGCAATGGTTCGCCGCGCTGATGCTGTTCCTCGGTTCCTGGCTATCCGGCTATTTCATTTTGGCGACGAATGCCTGGATGCAACATCCTGTCGCCTATGCTGTGGCTGAGAACGGCCGACTCGTGGTGGATAGTCTCATGGGATTGCTGACCAACCCCTGGCTTCCGTGGCAGTTCGCCCATAACATGACCGCGGCGGTCGTTACGGGATCGTTCGTGATGGCCGCGCTGGGCGCATTTTACGTCTTATCAGGTCAGCACCTGGCTCAGGCCAAAACGTATCTCCGGACCGGGGTGGTCGCTGGAGCGATCGCATCCCTGCTCATGATTACACCAACGGGACATGAAAATGCGCGGCAGGTGTTCGAGTATCAGCCGATCAAGGGCGCCGCCCTCGAAGGGCTCTTCCGCAGCGAGCGTGGCGCCGATATTTTGCTGATCGGCCAGCCGAACACGGAAACCATGACGATCGACAATCCGCTCATGGTGCCTTCGGCGCTCAGCCTGCTTGTCTATTATGATCTCTATGCGAAGGTGAAGGGGCTGGATGCCTTTCCCCGGAAAGACTGGCCCGATAACATTGCGCTGCTCTACTACTCCTATCACATCATGGCCGGACTCGGGACCATCCTGGTGGGCGTGATGGGACTCGCGCTGATCTGGTTATGGCGGGGACGACTATTCCGAGCGAATTGGTTGCTCTGGTTGCTGATGCTCAGCGCGCCCTTTCCCTACATTGCGACGACGGCTGGCTGGATGACGACGGAAGTCGGCCGTCAACCGTGGCTGGTCTATGGCCTGCTTCGCACCGCCGATGGAATTTCTCCGCTGGTTCATTCGGGAAATGCGCTCTTCACGTTGATTGGGTTTCTCGGATTGTATTTGTTTTTGGGTCTGCTGTTTTTGTTCCTACTCGCCGAGACCATTCGACATGGACCCCCAGAGGCCAGTCCGGCAGTGACCTCGCCTATCTAAGTGGAGAGTACGTTCGCGATGGAAACCTTTTGGTACGGCGCCGTCACATTGATGCTGGCGGTGTATGTCGTGCTCGATGGATATGATTTTGGCGTCGGCATGGTCTACCGCTTTGTGGCGCATACCGAAGAAGAGCGACGTATGACTCTGGCTGCAATCGGCCCGGTCTGGACCGGCAACGAAGTGTGGTTGATCGCTGCGGGAGGCGCGCTGTTTCTCGCTTTTCCTCGAGCCTATGCCGCAGGCTTCAGCGGTTTCTACTTGGCCTTAATCATCGTGCTCTGGTTGTTTATGGGTCGCGGCCTCGCCATTGAGTTACGCGCCCATGTAGACCATCTCCTGTGGAGACAATTTTGGGATGTCATTTTCACCGCCTCCAGCACCTTGCTCGCAGTTGTGTTCGGCATCGCGCTGGGCAATCTCATTCGCGGGGTGCCCTTAAATGCGGAGGGCTATTTCTTTGTGGCATTGTGGACCGACTTTCTTCCAGGCCATGACCCAGGCATTCTCGATTGGTTCACCTTGCTGCTGGCAATGGCCAGCGCCGTACTCCTGACCGGGCACGGGGCCAACTATCTGGCCATGAAAACCACAAATGGGTTGCAGGCCAGGGCCCGACGCGTCGCACGTTTCAGCGGATATGTCGCGGTTCCAGTGGTCGCTCTCATTCTGCCGGCCCTTTCATTGGTCCAGCCGTCTTTTAAGCTGAACTATGATGCCCATCCGATCGGATATGTGTTGCCTCTGATCGGTCTAGCCGCCCTGGCGGGCATGTTGATCTTCAGAGCGCGAGAATGGGACGTGGCCGCATTGGCGTCATCAAGTGTGTTGCTACTGGGGTTATTGGCCAGCACGGCCTGGGGATCTTATCCCAACATTCTGATTGCCACGAGCGACCCGGCGAAAAGCTTGACGATCACGAATGCCTCAGCTGGGAGCTATGGCCTGCAAGCCGCACTGTGGTGGTTCACAATCGGAGTGGCGGTCGCGATTATCTACCAAATCTTCATTCACCGCTTGTTCTGGGGTCCTGTCAAACCGGATCCGCATGATTTTTCCGCCCACTGATCTTTCGTATGCTTTGCCCGCTCTACTGACAAAGTGAAAGTGAATCACCAGTTGCGCAAGGGATAATTTGCCGTAAAGAAACCGGCCTGCTGATTCAATCGGTGTTGATGAAAAAGGATTGCCTCCATGCTGCGACTGTCCCGGCGCTATTCCTCACTGCTCTTAGTGGAAAGCTCGTGCTTTCCGCGCGACAGATGGCACCGATCGCCTCCAAAGCTCGACCGGGCAGGATCGGCGCCTGATAACGCCACCGGGCTCCATGAGCTGAACGTATTGTTGGATATCTGAAGCATTTCCCCGCGCCTGGCCTTTATTCTTTCCTGCTCACCGGCTAATCCTGCCACCGCACCTGTCATCATTTTTGCAGGATTTGCCTTCACCTACCAAAGTTTTTCGCTCTGCCCATCTTCGGTGGAATAGGCCGTTCGGCACTTGTCGCATACGCTTAATCTATCAAGCCATAAGCAAGTTGTCTCGCTGACACGGCAGTCCCACTTATGAAAAAAGGAGCAGCATGGAAGAGGCTAACCATTCCAAGTATCAAGGTGAGAAGGCCGTCGCAGTCAGCGTTCGGCTCAAACCGGTCGGTCAATCCGACCAGCCAGCCCTCGTGAACTATACCCATGTTGGATTGGCTCAAGGTTTGGCCTATGTGGATTTCGGATTTTTGGAACCCGCCCTACTGAGTGCCGTCATTCAGCGCGTACAGCAGGGTGAGGCACTACCCCAGCACCTTGAGGGGGCCAGAGGTGCGCGCGTGGCGCTTCCACTCGACGCACTTGTGCGTCTGCATCAGCAACTCACTCAGGTTGTGAAGGGCCTCCAACGCACCCCCACCGCCCAGTCGTAATTCATCCTCAGACGAAACGAGCCCATGGACGCACCCGCCCACGAATCGACCTCGTCTGCCCCGGATACTGGCCTCCACTGTCTCTTGTTACTAGCGCGGTTTCACGGCCTGGCGGCCGACGGTGCACAGTTGCGGCATCAGTTCGGAGAAACCGGACAGCCGCTCACGCAACGTGAGTTGCTGCGTGCCGCCAAACATGTGGGGCTCAAAGCTGGACGGGTCACGGCAACCTGGGGCCGCTTAACCGATAAGCCGCTTCCGGCCATTGCAGTCTGCGCCGACGGGCATTGCGTACTTCTGGCGAAAGTAGAGGCAGAGCGGGTACTCCTCCATGACCCGCAGCATCTGCAGCCGACCATCCTAACTAAAGAACGCTTCGAGGCAATGTGGACCGGAGAATTGCTCCTGGTCACCACACGTGCAGGTATGCGTCCAGAGGATATTGCCTTCGGCTTCAGCTGGTTCATCCCGGCGATCGTCAAACACCGGCGGTTGCTCGGCGAAGTGCTGCTCGCCTCCTTCTTCGTGCAACTCTTCGCCTTCGTCACCCCGCTCTTCACCCAAGTGGTCATCGACAAGGTGCTTGTGCATAAAGGCTTCACGACCCTGCATGTCATGGCGGTCGGTATGATCGCGTTGGCTCTATTCGATGGGTTGTTGAGTGGCCTGCGGACCTATCTCTTTGCGCATACCAGCAACCGGATCGACGTGGGCCTTGGGGCGCAACTCTTTCGTCATGTCCTCGCGCTGCCCCTGGCCTATTTTGAAGCGCGCCGAGTGGGAGACACCATTGCGCGAGTGCGCGAGCTCGAGCAGATCCGCCAGTTTCTGACGAGCAATTCCGTGACCGTCATGCTCGATGTTTTGTTTGGCGCGGTGTTTCTTCTAGTCATGTGGTGCTATAGCTCGACCCTGACCCTGGTCGTTCTCGCCTCCCTGCCGCTCTATGCAATCCTGTCGGTGGCGATCACCCCGCTGATCCGTACCCGTCTTAACGAGAAATTCAATCGCGGAGCCGAAAATCAATCCTTCCTCGTCGAGACCATCAGCGGCATTCAGACCGTGAAGGCCCTCGCGGTCGAGCCTCCTCTACAGCGCCGATGGGATGAACAGCTGGCCGGGTACGTCAGCGCCAGCTTCAAGGCGACAAACGTGATCACGATTGCAAGCCAGATTGCCTCCTTTATCCAAAAGAGCACGACCATTGGAATTCTGTGGATCGGCGCCTATCAGGTCATCGGGGGGGATCTGAGTATTGGGCAGCTCATTGCCTTCAACATGCTGGCCGGTCAGGTGACAGGACCGCTCCTGCGACTGGTGAATCTATGGCAAGAGTTCCAGCAGGTGGGCATTTCGGTGCAACGGTTGGGGGATGTGCTGAACACCAGGCCGGAGCTCTCTTCTAATTCCACGCGTACGACACTCCCACAGGTGGCCGGCCAGATTACCCTGGAGGACGTCACTTTTCGCTATCGACCAGATAGCCGGGAAGTCCTCCACCAGGTCTCGCTCATCATTCAACCGGGGCAGGTCATCGGCATCGTCGGTCGGTCCGGATCTGGCAAGAGCACCATCACCAAACTGATTCAACGTCTGCATGTTCCTGAACGTGGCCGAGTCATGGTCGATGGCGTCGATCTGACGCAAGTGGATCCAGCCTGGTTGCGTCGGCAAGTCGGGGTGGTGATGCAGGAAAATTTTCTTTTCAACCGTTCCGTACGAGACAACATCTCCTTGACCGATCCGGGGCTCTCGATGGACCGCGTCATCCAGGCAGCGAAGTTGGCAGGCGCCCACGAGTTCATTCTTGAATTGCCTGAGGGGTATGACACGCTGGTCGGAGAGCATGGCTGTTCGCTGTCCGGCGGCCAGCGCCAGCGCATTGCCATTGCGCGTGCGTTGATCGCCAATCCACGGATTCTCATCTTCGATGAAGCCACCAGCGCATTGGACTATGAGTCGGAAGCGATCATTCAGCAGAACATGGCGCAGATCTGCAAAGGCCGCACGGTCATCATCATTGCCCATCGTCTCAGCACCGTACGTCCTGCGCATCGGGTCTATGTCATCGATCAAGGGCAACTGGTGGAGCAAGGCACGCACGAGGATTTGCTGAAACGACAAGGCATGTATCACCGCCTCCATGCCCATCAGGAAGGGAAAGCCGCATGAGGAGGCCGAGCATGATGCGATGGTGGGAGGTCTGGTCTACGGCCTGGGAAGCGGAGAGACGACAGACGGCTACGGCCCCAGCGTCGGGGAGATCGGTCGAGTTTCTGCCAGCGGCGTTGGAGATTCAAGTTGCACCCCCATCCCCGATCGGGCGGGCGATTCTCTGGACGATCATGGCGCTTCTTACCGTCTCCGTAGTCTGGGCCTCGGTCGGGCAGATCGACATCGTGGCGACCGCGCAGGGGAAAATTATCCCCAACGGATATTCGAAAGTGGTCCAGCCTTATGAAACTGGAGTCATTGCCGCGATTCGTGTTCAGGACGGTCAGGTGGTGAAGCAGGGCGAGGTGCTGATTGAAATGGACCCGACGCAAAATCAAGCGGACCGTGACCGTGCCTCCAATGAGTATCGCGCCACCAAGGTCGAGGCTGCCCGCCTCCAGGCCCTTGTCGCGGGAGCAGCCACGTTTGTGGCGCCGCCGGATAGCGATCCCCAATATGTCCGACTCCAGCAACAACTGCTTCGTGATCAACTAGACGAGTTTCAGGCACGAGTCGATGCGACCCAATATATCATCACGCAACGGATGGCGGCGATTGATGCGACCAGGGAGAATGTTCAGCGGCTCTCGGCGACGCTACCGATGGAAACGGAGCGGGCTACCGCCTTCAAACGGCTGATGGAGCGGGATGCCATCACCAAGCTTGACTATCTCCAAGCGGAAGGGCAGCGGATCGATAAGTTACAGGAATTGGCCGGGCAACAGCACAAGCTTCGTCAGGATCAGGCGGCCTTGGCGGAAGCCGAAAAGAATCGGCGGGCACTGATCTCGGAATTCCAGCAGACAAAACAATCGGAACTCTCAACCCTCGAAACCAAAGCGGCCTCCATCTCACAGGACGTGACCAAGGCCAGACAGAAGGCGGAACTGCAACGACTCATCAGTCCGATCGATGGCGTGGTGCAGCAGCTGGCGGTGCATACGGTCGGGGGTGTTGTGACGCCGGCGCAACCGTTGCTCATCGTGGTGCCGCAGGACCATCCAGTGGAAGTCGAAGCGCAGCTGGAAAACAAAGATGTCGGGTTCGTCAAGGAGGGGCAGTCCGCTGAAATCAAGATCGAAACCTTTCCCTTCACCCTCTACGGCACCATCCCCGGTACCGTGCTCACTGTATCAGATGATGCCGTCCCCATTGATAAAAACAAGCCTGCGGATGGTTTGGTCTTCGCCACGCGGGTGAATCTCGCGAGTGGGACGATTCTTGTGGAGGGCAAGAGCGTGCATCTGTCCCCTGGCATGGTTGTAACCGTCGAAATCACGACCGGTCGGCGGCGCGTGATTGAGTACCTATTGAGTCCTGTTCTCAAGTCGTTGCAAGAAAGCTTGAGGGAACGGTAAGGCCGATGCCACGCGTGGGATTCATAGTCGGACGGGTTTTCCTCGTCGCGATCCTAATGGTGTTCGCGACTCCCCATGAGGCGAAGGCCACCGAGGTTGAGCAGGCGACGAAGATTCCCGTGTCTGAAATTCATTTAAGTCTCCGCGCCGCAATGGCTGCGGCAGCCCAACAGAATCCCTCGGTCCTTCTGTCAAAAGAACGGATCGAAGCGTCCAGAGGTGACGTCACGACCCAGCTGGGCGCTATGCTTCCAAACCTCTCAGCCAATGTTCGGCAAAGCCAACAGACACAGTTCCTCGGCACGTTCGGCCTTGCAGCGGTCCGGACCGAGCCATTCAGCATTTTTGATGCGCGCGTGAGTGCTTCGCAGAACCTTTTCAGTCTTAGTCTGATCCAGCGCTGGCGTGCGTCGCGGGAGGCCCTACAGGTTGCTGAGTTCGACGCCCAAAGCAGCCGGTTCGATACGATGGCCAGCACGGGGTTGGCCTATCTCGAAGGGGTAAAAGCGGCCACCGCCTTAGCCATGCGGCAAGCCAATCAGCAATTGATCCGAGAATTGTTGTCGACCACGAAGGTTCGGCGGCACGAAGGGGCCGCGACCGGATTGGAGGTTGCGCGATTGGAAGGGCAATTGGCCAACGAGCAGCAGCAGGTCGTGGCAGCACAGGCTGACCTCGAGCGAGCCAAAAACACCCTCGGAAATCTCTTGGGCCTCACGTTTGAAGTCCGGATGACGCTGACTGACCACTTACAACCCCAGGTTCCAGAGGCCGCAGCGGCGCAGGCAGCCTGGGAGCAGGCTGTCACCAACCGTGCCGAAGTGCAGGCACAGGCGAAACGGATCAAGTCGGCGGAACTCAGCTATTCCTCCGTGACCGGGGAGCGTCTGCCGTCTTTGGTGGCACAGGGGGACACCGGCCTGATCGGCAATCGATGGAACAATAGCCTGGATACCTACAATATGGCACTCTTGCTGCAAATCCCATTGTTCGATGGAGGCCAGCGAGAGGGACGAATCAGCACGGCCCGAAGTCAGGTGCGGCAGGAGGCCCTTCGGATGCAGGTGGTGTTGAATCAGGTGCGGGCCGAGGTCAATGAGGCCCGAATCGCATTGGCGGCGGCCAGAGACAAGGCGGCGCTGGCCCAGGCCGGATTACAGGCGGCGACGAAAGAAACGGCATTGGCGAAAGAACGCTACGCCATCCTGACCGCCGCCAGCCAGTTCGACGTGATCACCGCCATCACGTCGATGGCGCGAGCCCGGGAGAATCTCGTTGGAGCCTTGTTTGAGCTGAACGCCGCTCGCGTGAACTATGCGCGGGCGACTGGGGCGTTGGAGTCGTTGAGCTAGCGTCATGTAAAACGCAGTTGAACCATATAATGGACCGGCATTCGATTGCCATAACTTGGTAGATAGATTAGGAAAAAATAAGGAGTAACTTTAGAATCATACGTAGGAGTGTAACTGATCCTGTTTCAGCAGCTTCCACAACGCGTTGGCAATCGCATTGGTCGCATATAGGATTTCATGTGGTCATGGCCTGCATCGCAATGCCAAGGCACTAATCCTTCATGACAGCCGGTAAGATCAACATACAGGCATGTCGGACGGGAAAGGCACTAGAAATGATTTCTCACACACCCTTCTTTCTTACATGAAAGGTGGCACAGATGATCGCGATCTCACTTTTCATTGGACTGATGCTGTACAGCTTTTTTGCATGGTTCACCATTCGAGTGGTGGGAAGGGTGGCATTATTTTGCGCATTCGCTGCTACAACCAAGAGAGTCTTGCAGATCATTTGCGCGATGGTCTTCCTGTTAGTGCCGACGTGGGACATCATTCCAAGTCGGCTGTACTTTAAGCATCTATGCGAGCATGAGGCCGGTGTTAAGGCTTTCAAAATAGTGGAGATTGATAAGTCTTATTTTAAGCAAGATGGAAAGCCTGACGATAAACAGCTCCTTGAGCATTACGCCCAATTTAGTAAGCATGATCCTAGATTTTCATCCTGGGCGCATATCACCAAAATAGAAGGGGCCATTCAGGATAAGCAAACCAACGAATTACTTGGGACAGTAACGGATTTTGTCTATTACGGCGGTTGGTTTGGATCGCGCATCGATCCCATGTCTCCAGTGACTTGCCCAAGATTTCCTAGGATGCACATCGTTGCACGACCTCATCTGGCAAGCGGTTTTCAAGCAAAAGTAAGTGTACCTTATCAAAAGGAATTTAGATGTCGAACGCCATTAATCTATACTTTCAGAACGCCCAACTCTCGATGGCTGCATATGCCAACCTGACGATCGAAATGTCGGCGCAGCGATATAAGGAAGCCTTAATGGCAAATGGCTTTACCGATGCGCTTGCCGATCAATTCGTTGCGACGTATACCATCGCTGAGGATACCTTTGTCGATCCAGTGAGTGGATTGTCAGTCACTCTTTTTCAAAAGAATGGAAGTACTGAAAAAATCCTCGCCGTCCGGGGAACACAACGAAGTGATATCAATGACTTGCTTGCAGATGGACTCTTGAGTCTTGGCGAAGGTTCGGCCCTGAACCCTCAGTATCGCGCGTTGCAGATGTATTACATCGAGTTGACTCAGCGAGGCAAGATTAGTCCCAGTGAACTCATCACGGTCACAGGCCATTCATTGGGGGGATTTCTCGCCCAGGCGTTGACAGTGGATAACCCAACTAGTATCGCCCATACCTATACGTTTAATGCTCCCGGCACGGGAGGATTTCTGATTGAGGTATTGCAGCGATTGGGGGTGACGGAGGATTCAGTTCCTTCAAATCTGATTACTAACATCATAAGCAAGAATGGATTGTCGGTCGCTGCAGGCTTGGGTACCCAGGTTGGTATTCCGGTGAATATTTTTATTGAAACGGCGGCTCTTAATCTATCATTTCATGATCATCAGATCTCCACGGCTACTGATGCTTTAGCATTCTACGATTTGCTTGCGACTATTGATCCACATGTGGAGATTCCAACTGTCTCCAGCATTCTTGAGGCTAGTGCATCTCGAACCGACCTAAGTTTAGAAGCCGGACTTGATTCTTTACGCATTCTTTTTTTAGGGAATCGCACACCCACTCCTCCGGGACCATCAGGATTGGGTGATCTCAATCGTGAAGCCTACTATGCTAATTTAATTGCCCTTCGCAATAGTCAGCTGTCAAACAACATCTATCATATCGCCAGCTTGTCCGGTATGCCGAGTAATTCAGTTTTTAGCCACGCCAAGGCACCCACCCCTGATGGACTCGCTTTTCGATATGCGCTGCGCGAACTCAATCCCTTTGTCGTGACTGGCCTCGATTACGAATCCATTCACAATCAGGATCAATCCCTGAGCCTCTACGATACAACCACGGGAGATGGGAACTGGACATTGGTCGCCTTAAACGATCGGGCGGAGCTGCTGGCGGAGCGAATAGGCTTCGACACCATCGACGGTGTGGGGCCGGTACGTCTCAACAATTCCCGACCCACTCATTTTCTCGACATGGCCACTAATTTTGAGGTCGGGACCACTTTCCCGCACACTAACGATGTCATTTTTGGAACGGCAGAGAACGATCGTGCATTGGAGGGGAGAGCTAACGACGATCACCTGTATGGCGGTTTGGGAGATGACGTAATCTCTGGACTTGGCGAGAGAGATTATCTCGAGGGAAACGCTGGTGACGATGAGATATACGGAGGTTCGGGAAACGATATCTTGTTGGGCCAGCAAGGCAAAGACTTCCTTGATGGAGGCATCGGTGCCGATCGTATGAGCGGAGGTACAGGCGATGACAGGTACATAGTCGACGATGTTGGTGATGTCGTGACGGAAGTCGAAGACGGAGGAGTAGATGGGGTGTACGCCTCAACAAGCTTCTCGCTCGGCGCCCATATAGAAAATCTGACTCTCACGGGAGTTGATGATACATCAGGAGCGGGCAACAATTTAGACAATATCATCAAGGGCAACAATGGCAACAATCGTCTGAGTGGTCTGCGAGGTGACGACCTGCTTGAGGGCGGCGCCGGATTCGATACGTACATCTATCGCACCGGCGATGGTGTGGATCGTATCGAGGATAGCGATGCGCAGGGACAGATCATTTTCGACGATCATATATTACAGGGTGGTGTTCATCGTACCGGTGATGCCGCGAATGTCTATACAAGTCTTGATGGCCGCACGACCTATGTGATGGCTAATACCGATCTCATCGTGAACGGCTTGCTGACTGTCAACGAAAACTTTCAGAGCGGGCAGATGGGGATACAATTGCGGGATGTGTCAGGTCTGCCGCATGACATAGGAGTTCCTGTTGGTCATTTTTCTGATACCTATGCTGGAGACAACAATGACAATGACTACCTAGGCCGCAGTGCGATTGGTGCGCTTGCGATCTACGGAAATGGTGGCAATGACACGCTCTATGGGGACCATGCTCCCCCCACAGGGTCTTTCCAAGACCTGCTGGATGGGGGCGCTGGCAATGACGTGTTCTTCGGCGGGTATGGCGACGATTATTTGGTCGGAGCTTCGGGGGATGACTACGCCTTCATGACTGAGGGTGACATGTTTTTGGGAGGCGACGGCGATGATTATACGGTGGGCATCGCCGCTTATTGGGATACTACGGGTCCCCGAATAGGGAGTGGGGCGCATTACGCCGATGGTGGCGTCGGTAATGACACGCTGCTCGGAGAGATGGGTGCCGACGTTCTGCTGGGAGGAGACGGCGATGATATGTTGCGCGGTGAGAATCGGCCAAATGGGTGGCTGAGTCTGGTGTATGACAACTTTATGTGGAATCGAACGGCGCAGGCAGCTGTGGTTTCGCCGTCTGGAGGAGATGATTATCTCGATGGAGGCGCGGGCAATGATCTGCTTGTCGGCGATGGGGGGAGTGACATCCTAATAGGCGGAGCGGGGGAGGATGTGCTTTATGGGGAGTCAGACTTTACCCAGCCTATTCCTGGTGAAGATTGGCTGGAGGGCGGTGAGGGAAATGATCGGCTGTTTGGGGGAGGCGGGGCCGACTTCCTTTCTGGAGGGGCAGGCGACGATCTCCTGATTGGGGATTTTGCCGAAGATCCAGGAGCTGCGGACATTCTCGATGGAGGCGCTGGGGCTGACGAACTCCAAGGTGGGGGAGGCGACGATATTCTGTATGGTGGAATTGGAATGGATCGGCTCGCTGGCTTTGCCGGGGACGACATGCTTGACGGCGGTACGGACAATGATGAGTTGCTAGGAGGGCTTGGCAACGATTTTCTATGGGGAGGGCTTGGTAATGATCGTATAATAGGACAGGAGGGGGATGACACTCTCTCCGGTGACGGAGGAGACGATGAGCTGCAGGGAGAGATTGGGAACGATACCCTCTTTGGTGGCACTGGCAATGACGCTCTTTTTGGCCAGGATGGGGAGGATCTTCTTGATGGCGAGGATGGTGATGATCTTGTCATCGGTGGACTCGGCAATGATCAGCTTTACGGAGGAGACGGAAACGACGACGTGCAGGGTCGAGAGGGTGACGACCTGGTTGTCGGTGGGGCAGGCGACGATTTTATCTATGGGGACGGTAATAACCCAACTGTCCTGAGTCTGATCGGTGGGAATGACATTCTGGATGGTGAGGAGGGCGACGATCAATTGTGGGGCGGTGCTGGACAGGATCAATTGTTTGGTGGCGATGGCGTGGATCAATTAGTAGGTGATGTGGGAGATGACACGTTGTTCGGGGACGCCGGTGATGACTACCTGTTCGGAGACTCGCCGCTGGTGGTGGGGCAAGCTGGCAATGATGTGCTGGATGGTGGCGAGGGGAATGACTTCCTTCAGGGAGAAGGCGGTGACGATGACCTCCACGGCGGGCCAGGAACTGACTATTTGGTCGGAGGGGATGGACGCGATACCTATCGCTTCAATTTGGGGGACGGTGTCGATTCGATTCAGGATGATGCGAGACAGAGTAACAGACTGGTCTTTGGGTTAGGCATTACAACTGACTCCCTTAGTCTGGATGTCTCAACAGGTGACGGCCTTCTGGTGCGTGTCGGAAACAGTGGGGATACGGTTCAGATTATCGGTTTTGGGCTTAATTCCCCGGCGGAGTTACACACTATCGGTCGGTTCGAGTTCGCCGATGGTACGGTGTTGACGGACGCCGAATTGCTCGGAGGTGGATTTCATTTGTCCGCTCCAGAGATTGGTGGAATGGTGCTTGGAACGGCCTATGCTGATCTCATTGAAGGCAGCCAAGTGGAAGATGTCCTCTACGGACGCGATGGGAACGATGTCCTGCACGGAAACCAGGGCAATGACGTGTTACAGGGCGAAGAGGGAGATGATGAGTTGGACGGCGGAGCCGGCAACGATCGGTTATATGGAAGCGCTGGTAGAAATATCCTGCGAGGCGGGGCCGGGAATGACGTCCTGGATTCGGCAGGTGTTGGTGACCAGCTTTTTGGAGGGACTGGAGACGATACTTATCATCTTTGGTCAGCGTCGCAAATCATCGACGAGGAGGTGAACGCGGGGACTGATACTATCTATCTTGCGCCCACTGCGTCTCTCACTTTTCAGGCTCCGGATAACATTGAGAATGTCGAAATCCCGGAAGATTTTTACCTTGATCCTACTGTGCAAGTGAATATGGTAGGCAATGCCTTAGGTAATCAATTATCCGGCGCAAGCCGGCTTGATGGCCGGGGTGGAAGCGATACGCTTATCGGAATCGGCGATAACACATTCGTTTTTGGCCGTGGCTATGGATATGACACGGTGCAAACGGGCACTCAACTGTATGCGCACACCGGTCTCGATAAGATCGAGTTTTTGTCGGACATCGCACCCGCCGATCTCGTGTTCGAGAACCACGCCAATGACCTAGTCGTAAGAGTCAATGGAACCACAGATCAATTGACTGTAGCGTCCTACTTTGTCTCGCCGAGCGGCATAGTCGACCAGTTTGTCTTTACTGATGGAACGATGTGGAGTTCCAACGACATCGAGAGTCGGACGCACGGTTTTGTCGGCAGCATGACGGACGAGACATTCTATGGCACCTCCAGTGACGATACCATCCGCGGACTAGGCGGGAACGACCAAATACGGGCATCAGCTGGCAACGATATTCTCGACGGAGGGACAGGAAACGATTTCTTGGAAGGCGGGTCTGGAAATGACACCTATGTGTTTGGCCTAGGATATGGAGAAGACTTCATTGACGAACAAGGCGATGCCTCCGATATTGATACACTTCAACTCGAAGGAATTAATCCGAGCGATATTACGTTGCATGCGACGCCTGATTTTATGACCGATGCCATCCTGACGATTAATAATACCGCTGATCAATTGCTTCTCGCCGGATTCTTCTCCTTTGATTCGCTCCGCGTAGATCGGTTCCAATTCGCTGATGGCACGGTGTGGGATTACAACGCCATGCTCGCTCACACGGAAGGCGTAACGCTTGAGGGCACCGAAGATCAAGATTTTCTATACGGAAATGTCACAAACGATGTGTTATCGGGATTAGGAGGAGACGATGTCCTGAGTGGAGGAGCTGGCCACGATACACTCTTTGGCGGCGCCGGAGCTGATCAGCTCACTGGCTCTGCCGGCAACGACCTTCTGGATGGAGGAACGGATGTCGATGTCATGAACGGCGGATCAGGAAATGACATCTACATGGTAGATAATATTGGCGATGCAGTGACCGAACAGGCAGTTCAGGGCACCGACACCGTTCAAAGCAGCATCGCCTATGCACTGGGTGCGAATCTGGAAAATCTCACCCTGACCGGCAGTGCTTCCATCAACGGAACGGGGAACTCATTGAATAACACGTTAACCGGCAATAGCGGAGCCAATGTCTTATCCGGTGGTACAGGCAATGATACCTATGTCGTCGATACCGGTGATTCTGTGATTGAGTTGTCTGGCCAGGGCACGGATACCATACAAAGCGTTGTCACGTATATGTTGGGTTCGAATGTCGAAAATCTGACGCTCATCGGAACTGCGGCGATAGACGGCACGGGCAACACGTTGAATAACGTGCTGGTCGGCAACAGCAATGCGAATGTGTTGAACGGCTGGATCGGGGCTGACGCGATGTCTGGCGGCACCGGCGATGATACGTATGTCGTCGATAATGCCGGAGATACCGTAACGGAGAATGCGAATGCTGGTACCGACACGGTGCAAAGCTCTCTCACCTACACCCTCGGTGCCAATGTCGAGAACCTTACACTGACTGGAACAACAGCCATTAATGGCACGGGTAACGCACTGAATAACGTACTCAGTGGCAACAGTGGTGCGAATGTGCTCAGTGGCGGGACCGGCGCCGATGTGATGGCTGGGGGGACTGGAAATGATACCTACGTCGTCGACCATGTGGGAGATGTGGTGACCGAAAATGCAGGTGGGGGGACTGATCTGGTGCAGAGCTCTATCACATATGTCTTGGAAAGCGAGGTTGAAAACCTCACATTGACGGGTGCTTCGGCGATCAATGGCACCGGAAATGCCTTGAACAACAGCCTCACCGGCAACACCGGAAACAACATTCTGGATGGAGGCTCTGGTGCCGATGCGCTGGCCGGATGGACTGGCAATGATACTTATGTGGTCGATAATCTCGGGGACACGGTGACCGAAGCCGCGAGCGCCGGTACGGACGCGGTGCAGAGTGCGGTCACATGGACGTTGGGCTCAAATATTGAAAATTTGACGCTCACTGGCACAGCGGCGATCAACGCCACCGGGAATACGTTAAACAATGTCATCATCGGCAACGGTGCCGCCAACGTGATAAGTGGAGGGACAGGGGCCGATGCGATGTCTGGAGGGGCCGGCGACGACACCTATGTCATCGATAATGCTGGAGATACAGTGGCCGAGAACGCGGGCGCTGGTACCGACACGGTGCAAAGCTCTCTCACCTACATCCTCGGTGCCAATGTCGAGAACCTTACGTTGACCGGAACGACGGCCATCAATGGAACAGGCAATGCCTTGGACAACATCCTCACTGGCAATAGTGGGGCGAATATGCTTACTGGGGGTGCCGGCAACGATACTTATGTCGTTGGGACTGGCGATTCGGTGGCAGAAAATGCCAATGCAGGCATTGATACGGTTCAAAGCTCCGTCACATGGACCTTGGGTGGCAATCTTGAGAACTTGACCCTCACTGGCTCGACGGCTATCAATGGGACGGGCAATACCATGGATAACATTCTGACTGGCAACATTGCCGCGAACGTCTTAACCGGGGGGGCGGGTAACGACACCTACGTAGTAGGGGCAGGTGATTCAGTGGTCGAAAGCGCCAGTGCGGGAACCGATACAGTTCGGAGTTCCGTTGCGTGGACGTTGGGCACCAATCTCGAGAACTTGACCTTGACCGGCACATCGGCGGTCAACGGTACTGGCAATGCCTCCAACAATGCGCTGGGGGGGAATAGTGCAAATAATATCCTCAGTGGGCTCGGAGGCAGTGATATGTACTTGTATAACCGAGGTGGTGGCCAGGATACGGTGATCGACAATGCGGGCGCAGCCGACAGCATTCTGTTCGAGGCCACGATAAATCCCATGGATTTGGTGCTCAGCCGACAGACGAATGATTTGCGACTCGCTATCCATGGCAGCACGGACCAGGTCACGATTCAGAACTGGTATGGGGGCGCGACAAATCAAACGGAAATGATTCAGGCCGGCAATGGCCAGACGCTATTGAATACGCAGGTTAATCAATTGATCCAAGCGATGGCGTCCTTTAGCCAGCAGACTGGTCTGACCTGGGACCAGGCGATCGATCAGCGACCGCAGGAGGTCCAGACGGTCCTTGCCGCGAACTGGCACTAAAGTGCAGCTTATGTCGCCCCGGATTCCTGCGGGGCCATCTTCCTTTCCAATCGCGATCTCTCTTTCGCCCTCTCAGAATTGTTTCATCTAATCTGGCCTCCCTTCCTATTTTCCAGGCCTTCACTTCGAGAAAAGTGGCGAATTACTGTGGTTAAAGGGCTTTGTGGTCCCGTACCGAAGAGGTACAGCCTCCGTGTAATGGCCGAACTGGGCTTCGCGGGTACATTTAGAACATCGATGCAACGCAAGAAATCAGCCCCATCACCGCACGCCCCCATGCCGGCGCTGCTTAGGAGGTCTACGATGTCACGACGAACCATTCTCTCCCTCGCCCTATGGACGCTGATCGCCGGTGGCTTCGAAGGGTGTACGACGATGGGTAAGCCCGGCTCTTCCACGACGTTACCGAGTAGCGCATTCTTCTCCGTCGATGCCAATGAGTTGAAACCACTTCAAGCCATTGCTCATGCACAAGATAGTCCGCATGAAGAATTGCCATAAAGGGTCGGCCTGCGAGGAAGCCTACTACACCCGGGGCTTGGTCGCCCTGTTCGAGAATCGGGCCGATGCCATTACGGTGTTTCAAGAGTTACACACGGCGATGCCGAATAATCGCTATGAGGTAGCCACCACCGGGTGGTTGAATCTTCTACAGGATACCGCGCCCTCATCTATCCATAGCAAAGCGCTGATGCTTCAGTTGAAACAAGAAGTGCTTCACAATCTGTTGGAACGGTCTGACCTTGCGACGGTTCGAAGTGTAAAAGACCATGACCGCCGGGTCGCAGAGCTCAATCGCTAGTTCCGCTGTCTCCACCTCCTGTTCACCCGACCGGCATCGCTCCTATGCCGGTCGGGGGCGCCCCACCGCGGTTATCTTCTCCACGTCAATTTCAGCAGATACCCTTAAAAGGCATTGTGTGTGTGGCATCCTCACCGTGCCTGATAAATCGCATGCACCTCTCATGCCCTTGCGCCCTTGCAGTTGAGTTTGCAAGGAGGCACGGCTACACTCTTCCTAAGAGCGATGGATTTCTAAGCGCCTGCTGCCGGTGGAGGTGTGTATGTATGTATTCATTATGACCATCCTAGCGTTCCTGGCCATCATCAACGGGGCTCCTTTGGCCGTAGCGGGCGAATTATCAGCCAGCCAGAACGGCCAACAGGCGGCAGTCGAAACGGTCAAAGGGAAAGATGGCGCGCCGATGATTCTGATTCCCTCCGGTCCGTTTACAATGGGAAGTAATGATGGTCTGCCTGCCGAGCGGCCGGAGCATTCGGTGACACTCGACGCCTATTTTATCGATCGATATGAAGTCTCGTTGCAGCTGTATGGAACGTTTCTTCAGGAAGCGCAACATGATGCACCCTCGACATGGGATGATGAGGCAGTCATGACCGTCGGCGATCGTCCGGCTGTCGGAATGGTATGGGCGGATGCAGCAGCCTACTGCGCCTGGGCCGGGAAGCGCCTTCCGACGGAAGCCGAATGGGAAAAAGCCGCGCGTGGCACTGACGGGCGTCGTTATCCGTGGGGGCACATGCAACCGTTTGTGGACATTGCCAATTACAATCGCGGTGTGTGGGTGAGCGAAGCCATCACCCTTGCGTCAGTTTCCAGCGGAGTTGAGGGGATGAGCGTGCGCCACGGCTTAAAAGACGGCGGCAGAAGTCCGTATGGTTTGCACCACATGGCGGGGAATGCGGCTGAATGGGTAACCGATTGGTATGATCGTGAGTACTATTCGAAGAGTCCGGAGAAGAATCCCACGGGTCCTGACAAGGGTGAGAAAAAGGTACTTCGAGGAGGATCTTGGGCCGATTTGCCGATTGGATTGAGAGTGTCAGCTCGCATGTCGGCAGAGCCTGACTTTCAGGATCGAACCATTGGGTTTCGCTGCGCCATGGATAACAAGAAATAGTTCCGCACCGGCTCTAAAACCGATCGATTTTTAGGGACCTGTTATCTGAAGAGCATGGATGCATTTCACCGGTGACATCTCTGTAAGGTCTGCGTTCATCATCGATGCCTGATTTCGTTTCTCCGCCATCCGTGCCACCGACGAACCAGAAAAACAAAGCCCTGGGGATATTTGCGGCCGGGTTTGTGATGCTGGTCGCCTTAGCTGCGATCCGGAGTGGTTTGCCGTCTTCTGAGTCGCTTCGGCAGGTCCCGAAAATCGATTCCACAATGATCCCGTTGGTAACTGGCGACGAGCCGATCCAAGAGTTGTTTGTGCGTTCCGGCTGTCCGGTCTGTCATCAGATCCCTGGTATTGGCGGGGCGAACGGACAGGTGGGTCCTCCACTTTGGCTCGGGAAGACGGGGGCGATGCGTCTTGCTGATCCGCAGTATCATGGTCAGGCACAGACTGTTCGTGAGTATATCGTCGAGTCCATCGTGTCGCCTGGGACGTATGTCGTGCCCGGATTTCCCGCGGATACAATGCCGACCTGGTATGGACGGAAGTTGAGCGCCAATGCGTTAAGTAAGATTGTCTCGTATCTTGAGTCAGCCACGGAGGTGAAGCCGTCTGAGATACCTTAAATGTGAGGGCTTTGGTTGTGATTGAGAAATGGACTGATGTCTGAGGGCGATCTGCTTTCACAACGCTGGAATCGTCAGCGTTTCTTATTTGCGGTCTGCCCCATTTGCCCCTGAATCTGGAACGCCTTTTCCTCCCGCGCGCTCTTGTCCAGGAGAGCCGCCACAGCGTCGTCGCCTTTGAGACCTGCCAGTTTTATTTTGAGCCGAAGATTATTGGCGCTGTCGGCATTGATCAGGGCCTGTTCGATGCTGATCTTTCCGGCCTGATAGAGTTGTAACAGGACGTGGTCGAACGTCTGGCAGCCTTCGTCAATTCCCTGTTCCATCGCTTCTTTCAACGTATCGATCTCTGAACGTTTGATCAGGTCTTTAATGCGTGGCGTATCGAGCATAATTTCGAGTGCCGGCACACGGCGCCCGTCAAGGGAAGGGATCAGTCGTTGAGAGATGATGGCGCGAAGGTTCAATGACAGCTGCAGATAAATCTGCGCATGCCGTTCAACCGGAAAGAAGTTCATAATGCGTTCAATAGATTGATTGGCGTTGTTTGAGTGCAAGGTGCCGAGGCAGAGATGCCCCGTTTCGGCAAACGTAATCGCGGCTTCCATGGTCTCTGTATCCCGGATTTCACCGATGAGAATGACGTCCGGGGCTTGGCGCAGAGTGTTTTTCAGAGCATGACCGAATGAATGGGTATCGAAACCAACCTCGCGCTGCGTGACGATGGATTTCTTGTGATGATGAACGAACTCGATCGGGTCTTCCACGCTGATGATATGGCCTGCATGCACGGTATTGCGATGATCGATCATGGCGGCCAGGGAAGTGGACTTACCTGACCCGGTAGCGCCGACGACGAGCACCAGCCCTCGCTTGGTCATGACGATGTCTTTGACGATCGGCGGCAAGTCCAGTTGCTCGACCGTCATGATCTCCGCTTTGATGTGGCGAAACACCAGCCCCACGTTTCCCTTCTGACGGAAGATGTTCACGCGAAAACGGCCCAATTCTTTGTAGTACAGCGCAAGGTTCATCTCCATTTTTTCTTCGAACTCGCCTCGTTGCTGGCCGCGCATGAGCGCCAGCGCGAGTGATTCCAGCTGCTCATTCGTAAAAGGCGGCGCATCGGTGCGATGGGTCGAGCCGTGAATACGGTAGATAGGTGGCGCATCGACCGTGAGGTATAGGTCGGAGGATTCCTGTTTGACCATCACTTCAAGAAGCGTGCGAACATCCATGAGGTGCCTCTTTTAACTATTGCGTGGGGCCATCGGATCAGCGTCGGACTAGCAATCTTACGCGGAGCCACCTACCGCGGCGGTAAAGAGATTGGGGTTCATGCTTCGTGACTGGGCTTCAGCCTTCGTGACCATGCCGCGTGAAGCGAGTTCGACCAAGGCCATGTCCATGGTCTGCATGCCGTCTTTCTGGCTGGCCTGCATGACACCCGGAATTTGGTGGAGTTTGCCTTCGCGGATGAGGTTCCGAACGGCTGTTGTCCCGACCATGATCTCCACCGCTGCGATTCGGCCGCCGCTCTTCTTCTTTAGGAGCGTCTGGGTCAACACCGCTTCCAGCGTTTCCGACAACTGTGCGCGGACTTGCGCTTGTTGATTCGGAGGAAAGGCATCGATGATGCGGTCGACGGTTTTAGGCGCGCTGGAGGTGTGCAGAGTCGCGAAAACCAAGTGCCCCGTTTCAGCCGCGGTGAGGGCCAATTGGATCGTGTCCAAGTCGCGCATTTCTCCCACGAGAATGATATCTGGGTCTTCGCGGAGCGCGGCGCGGAGCGCATTCGCAAAAGACAGGGTATGCACGCCCAATTCTCGTTGGTTGACGAGGCACTTTTTTGATTTGTGCACAAACTCCACCGGATCTTCGATCGTAAGGATATGCCCTTCATACGTATTGTTCAGATAGTCGATCATTCCTGCGAGCGTAGTGGACTTTCCTGATCCGGTCGGGCCTGTGACAAGAATCAGGCCCTTCTCGCGATCGCAGAGCTGGCGCAGGATCGGCGGCATGCCCAGCTTTTCCAGCGGAAGAATCTCGGTCGGAATAGTCCGGAACACGGCCCCTAATCCACGGCCTTGCACGAACACGTTGACGCGGAACCGGGCGATGTCGCCGAGGTCGAACGAGAAGTCACATTCCCGGTGTTCTTCGAAGTTCTTTCGTTGGGCGTCGCTCATCATGTCGTAAATGAGCGCGTGGGTTTCGTCCTGGCTCAAGGGAGGATGATCCAGCTTCTTGAGATCACCATGCAGGCGAATCATCGGCGGTTCGCCGGCGCTGATGTGGCAGTCTGAGGCACCTTGCTGTACGCCAAAGGTCAACAGTTTGGAGATGTCAATCATCGGAGCACTCCATGAAGTAAGAGAATGTGAGGATAAACGCGCGTGATTATAAGTACATGAGCATGGCCGTCGGGATTCTAGAATCATGCCATAGGAAGGCGGGAAAGCAAGAAAATATCCAGAAGAGACGTTGGAAATCGTGGCCGGTTGCGAGGTGAAGTGAACGGGAGTAGAAACCCGGTCGTATTAAATCAGGTGAAGCGCGCGACCTGCCTGTTCAAGTGCATTGAGGGCTTCGTCGATGTGTTCACTTGTGTGATCGGCTGTAATGGTGAGTCGAATGCGGCTCGTTGCAGGTGGTACAGTCGGCGGACGAATGGCGGGGGCGTACACGCCGTATGTCATTAGCGTGTGAGCGAAACTCACGGTACGATCGGCATCACCCACGAGGATCGGCAGGATCGGACTTTCCGACGCGGTCAAGGGGAAGCCGAGTCCTATAAGCCCTTGCGCCAGGCGCTCACGATTGTGCCATAACCGGGCGCGCCGATCCGGTTCTTCCTCAATGACCCGAAGCGCGGCGGTGGCGGCCGCGGCAGATGCGGGCGTAGGCGCGGTCGTATATGTAAATGCACGGCAAGTATTGACAAGATAGGTAATAAAAGCCGTTGAACCTGCGAGGTACGCTCCGGCGCTACCGAGCGCTTTGCTCAAGGTGCCCATGTGGTATGGCAGCCGTGACTCCACGTCGCAATGTTCGAGAGTGCCTCGCCCGGTTCGCCCCAAGATGCCTGTCCCGTGCGCATCATCCACAAATACTGCCGCGTCGTACAGTTCAGCCAAGGTGGCAATGTCGGTGAGCGGCGCAATATCCCCATCCATGCTGAAAAGACCGTCGGTTACGATGAGAGTGGGCTTGACGGGGGATCGGCGGGCGAGCAATCGTTCCAAATGACTCATGTCTCGATGGTGGTACACCCGAAACGTGGCGCCGCTCAATCGGCAGCCATCGATGAGGCTCGCATGACAGAGGCGGTCGGCGAGTATAAGCCCGCCCTTACCAATAAGGGTGGGAATCACGCTGATATTGGCCAGATATCCAGCTGCAAATGTAAGGGAGGCTTCCGTGCCTTTGAATTGTGCGAGGGCTGTTTCGAGTGCTTCGTGTGGTGGGAGAGTGCCACATACAAGGCGAGATGCTCCGGATCCCGCTCCATATTGCCTGGTAGCCGATACGGCAGCTTCCACAACGGCCGGATGCGTCGCAAGGCCTAGGTAGTTATTGGACGAAAGAAGTGTAATACGGCGATTATCCAGAACGACCGTGGGACCTGTCGCCGAGGTCATGGTCCGAAGCCGGCGCAATAGGTGCTGATCCTCTAGTTTTTGAAGGTGTTGTTCAAACATAGGCTACTCGTTCTATTAACACGCCGGGGTATTTGACAAGGCTGACAAGTCCCTAGTATAAGGCGCGAGGCTGGCGGAAACGACCGCTTCTTTTTTGTGTTTCAAACAGATGATCCGTACCCATGAGCTATCGAATTAGAACTCCCGCAAAAGTAGATCCGCTGGACGAAACCCATTTGCTGAGTGGAGTTGAACGATTTCTGCTCTTGCTGGAAGAACAGCGACGGGCATTTCTCGTTGGTCTCGGGGTCTTGCTGGTGGCGGCCTCAGTAGTCCTTGGGGTGATCTGGTACGACTATCAGACCACGCTGAGGGCGCGTGAACTGGATCAGGAGGCGACGCTTCACTATCTCAATCGGCCGGCCGACGATCCGAAGAAGGCGCATGAGCAGCTGACTCAGGCCGTTAACCTGTACCGACAGGTGGTGGATCAATATCCACGGACTCCCGTCGCACCCTTAGCCTTGTTCCATTTGGGCAACGCGCAGGTACTGAGCAATGAAGTCGATGCGGGAATCGAAAGCTACAAGCGGTTCATGTTTCTATACAGCACCAATTCTCCATTGCTGGGTCTGGTCCAGCAACGCTTGGCATACGCGTATTTGATGAAGGGCGATCGAGATCAGGCAACCAAGGCGTTTACTGGCATTCTGGAAATCCCTGGTGCCCTCAATAAAGACCACGTGCTTTTTGAGCTGGCCAAAATGGAAGAGTCGCAGTCCCGCCCGGAGGGAGCGCTCGCGCATTACCAAGACCTGATGAAGAATTATCCCAACTCGCCCTTCACGAGTGAAGCGGCCGTCCGCGTGAAGGTGTTGGAAGTGAAGAAGTCTCCGGATAGTCCCCCGACTGGTGCCACGGCTCCTTCGGCGGCCAGTGCACCTGCCTCTCCGCCTGAGTCGCCAGCCAAGACCTCGGGCAAACCTGTAACACCGACATCCAAAAAGAAGCCGTAGCCGTTCGCCTCCGAGAGAGGTCGGCGTCGTGTGGGCGGGTTAGTGCGCGATGACGAGACGGCTCCCTGCCTTTATGGTGGGGCCGGTGAGGTTGTTGTTGGCCTTGAGGGCTTTGACGGAGATCTTGAAACGCTTGGCGATCTTCTCAAGCGAGTCCCCCACACGGACGCGATACCAGTGCCCGGAGTCAGGTTCGTTCCTGATTTGCCGGACCTTAACAGGGACCGAGAGTGGCGCGAACTTATGGGTCGGGGCACGATCTAATAATCGCTCCACCTTGACCCTGGTACCTACCGGAACCTTCAGGTGATATTCGGCGTCGTCCGGTGGCGTGGCATCCCGCCGCAATTCCGGGTTGAGGACCTTCAATTCCTGATACGAGATCCCTGTCAGGTTCGCGATGGCCTTGAAGTGAATGGGGCGCCGCACGACCACTTCTTCAAACTCATGTCGTTGGATATCATTCTGTGGAAATCCGTAGCGATCCGGATTTTTGGCGATTATTGTCGCAGCCATAAAGCGAGGCACGTATTCTTTCGTTTCCCTCCGAATCAGGCGAGTCTTGGCGATGTCTGAAAAGCTTTCTGCTTGAGCCGTATGCAGGGCCCGCATCACCTTGCCTTCGCCGGCATTGTAGGCAGCCATTGCGAGAGGCCATGTTCCGAATAAGTCGTACAAGTCTCGCAAATAGCGTGCTGCGGCAACAGTCGACTTGACTGGATCCCGTCGTTCATCCACGTAGCTGTCTACCCGCAAACCATAAACTTTGGCCGTGCCCTTCATGAATTGCCACGGCCCGGCTGCGCGTGCGCGCGAGTAGGCGTGAGGGTTGAACCCGCTTTCTACCAGTGACAGATAGATGAGATCGCTTGGAAGCTGGAACTCGGAGAAGATGCTGTCGACCAACGGTCGATAATGGCTTAGGCGGATGAGCCATTGTTCAAACCGGCTCCGGATCGACACGTTAAAAAATCGAATGTGGCCCTGAACGGAAGGGTCGAGCACAATGGGCACATTGTACGCCGTCGCTTCTTCTGATTCCTGATCCTGCGCGGCGGCAGCCTCCTGGATCACTTCGGCGGGAGGCGTCAGCAGATCTGCAAATCTGGCGGTAGTGCCGCTGAGAGGTTTAAGCTGAAGGAGCGATTCCGCCGGCGGGACTTCTGTTGACCGCTCACTGGCGACCGCTGTTGAGTGTTCAGCCGCCTCGCTTTCTGCCGCGGTGAGGCGATCCTCTTCATCCAATATGTAGTCAGGCTCTGGAAAGGGCTGAACGTCCTGAGTGGTCGGGTCTGAGGTCGGGGAATGATCGGCCTGAGGCGGGATCGGCTCCTCGGCCTGTGTCACGATTGAGGTGGACAAGAAGATTGCAGAGCTGCAGAAAAAAACCAGGTAGCGGAATCCGGCGCCAAGGAATCGAGCATGCATAAAAGCACCCGCAGATTGTTCAGGGGGATGTCGGTTGCCGATTATCTAAACGTAGACTATCGAGGAGGGTGCAACTTGTCAAGAATTTGAGGGAGTTGAATCCCTATCCAGATTCGCTTCGCGAGTCAGTCATAGGATCGAGTGTGTGCAATCCACGTAGTATTTTGCCCGTCGCTGAGTGCATTGAACTCTCTGAAAAGATAAGCATCTTCACGCTCCGTTCCTTGACTCCTCAGGGGGGCTATGGTAGCGTACGCCCCTTCCAAATCCCTGACATTGTCCGTTTCGTACAGTGAGGAGGTTCGTTCCATGCTCAAACGGTATTTGCTGGCTCCCGGACCCACCCCCGTTCCTCCGGAGGTGCTATTGGCGATGGCCAGACCGATGATTCATCACCGGGCGCCTGAATTCGACAAGCTCTTCGGTGAAGTTCGTGAAGATTTAAAGTGGTTGTTTCAGACCAGGAACGACGTGTTGATTCTCGCGGCATCCGGGACGGGAGGCATGGAAGGAGCAGTCTCGAATTTCTTGTCTCCAGGAGATAAAGCTATCACAGTGAATGGCGGCAAGTTCGGCGAGCGATGGACCAAGCTTTGTAAGACGTTCGGCGCGCAGGTGACCGAGTTGAAGGTCGAATGGGGTCACGCGGTGGATCCCCAGGCCGTTGCCGATGCTCTAAAGAAGGACCCCTCGATTAAAGCGGTATATGTGCAGGCGAGCGAAACTTCCACGGCAGTGGCGCACGATGTCAAAGCCTTGGCCGATATCGTCAAAGGGTATGAGGAAACCATTCTGGTGGTAGATGCGATCACCGCCCTAGGGGTACTTGACCTCAAGACCGATGCCTGGGGCCTCGACGTGGTCATTACCGGATCGCAGAAGGCCTTGATGTTGCCACCGGGGCTGGCCTTTGCCAGCGTGAGTGAGAAGGCCTGGCGATTGGCCGATAAGGCGAAGAACGCGGCGTTTTATTTCAATTTTAAGCGAGAGCGTGAGAATCAGCAGAAGAGTACGACCGCGTATACGCCGGCCGTGTCGCTTATTCTGGGACTGAAAGAAGTGATGAATATTTTGAAGGCGGAAGGGTTGGAGGCAGTCTTCGCCCGCCATGCCATGTTAGCGACAGCGATGCGTGAAGGTGTCAAGGCTGCCGGACTTTCCATCTTTCCTCGAGAGCGTCCGAGCGATGCCTTGACCGCCATTGTCGCTCCGCAAGGTGTAGATGGCCAAGCTGTCTACAAGAATTTGCGGACTCAGTACGGCATGACGGCTGCAGGTGGCCAGGATCACTTGAAGGGCAAGATCTTCCGCATTTCGCATATGGGCTATATTGATAGTTTTGATGTTATCACTGCCCTGGCCGCGGTGGAAATGGTCATCAAAGGGCTCGGTTATCCCTTGAAGCTTGGCAGCGGGGTCGCAAAGGCTCAAGAAATTATTATGGGAAAGTCCTAGGCTCACCTCCAGGTAAGGCACCACGACAATGAAAATTTTGGTCAGCGATAGTCTCTCGAAGCAGGGAGTAGAGGTATTAGAAAAGGCCGGCTTTACGGTCGTGGTGAAAACCAAGTTACCCAAAGAGGAGCTGCTGAAGGAAATCGCGGACGCAGATGGTCTGATCGTTCGCTCCGGGACGAAAGTGACCGCGGAGGTCATTGCCGCGGCCGGTCGCTTGAAGGTCGTTGGGCGAGCCGGGTCCGGCTTGGACAATGTCGATACTCCTGCTGCCACGCGTCGCGGCATTGTCGTGATGAATACGCCGGGCGGTAATACCGTGACGACCGCCGAGCACACGATGGCCATGATTTTTTCGATGTCGCGTCGCATCCCGCAAGCCACTGCCTCTACCAAGGCCGGGAAGTGGGAAAAAGAAAAGTTCATGGGCGTGGAGTTGTACAACAAAGTGCTTGGGATTGTCGGTGTCGGGCAAATCGGCGGATATCTCACTAAGCTCGCGCAGGGAGTCGGCATGCAGGTGTTGGCATATGATCCCTATCTAGCGGAGGAACGGGCTCAGAAGATGGGTGTGACCATCGTTGAGCTGGATGAACTCTTTCGCCGGGCGGATGTGATATCGGTACACACGCCGCTTACGCCGGAAACCAAGTCGCTCATCAATGCGCAAGCTATTGCCAAGATGAAACCGGGAGTGATGATTGCCAACTGCGCGCGTGGCGGTATTGTGCATGAAGGGGATCTGTGCGAGGCGCTCAAATCCAAAAAGGTGTCCGCTGCCGCATTCGACGTATTCGAGGATGAACCAGTGAAGCCGGATAATCCTCTCCTCGCTTTGGATAATTTTATCTGTTCCCCGCACATCGGAGCGTCCACGACAGAAGCCCAAGAAAACGTCGCTGTGGGCATCGCGGAGCAGATCGTTGAGTATTTCACCAAAGGGATTGCCCGTGGCGCCGTGAACATTCCTTCCGTGTCGCCCGAGCTGCTGCCGCAACTCCAGCCGTATCTCTCGCTGGGGGAACGGGTGGGGCTATTGCAGGCGCAGCTATTGGAGGGTGGGTTGGAACGGTTGACGGTCGAGTATAGCGGGGAAGTCGCAGGCTTGAATGTGGCGCCCTTGACCATTGCGGTCTTGAAAGGGCTTCTAACTCCTATCCTTGAAGATCCAATCAATTATGTGAATGCTCCCATCGTCGCCAAGGAACGCGGCATCGCGGTCAAAGAGGTCAAAACCAACGATGCCGGAGATTTTACGAGCGTGATCCGTGTTCGCGTGGAAGCCGGAAAGAAATCTCATCAGGTGGCCGGGACATTGTATAGTCGCAAGGATCCACGCATTATTGAAATCGACCAGTTCAAGGTCGAAGTGGTGCCCGACAATCATCTTCTGTTGATTATGAATGAGGATCGTCCAGGCGTGATTGGCACCGTGGGCCATGTGCTGGGAGACCACAATATTAATATCGCGCGCATGCAGTGTTCACGAGAAGAACGCGGTGGAAACGCGTTGTTGATTTTTGGGCTCGATGCGCCGCTTCCGACGTCAGTGCTCGATCACATTAAGAGCAGCAAGCACATCCTTTCCGTGAAGGTCGCCGACCTGTCGAAAGGCTTGTAGATTGCCCCGCAGTCGACCATGGGCTCTCTGTCGTTGAAGGCTCCTTCTTCTCCCACCTCTCGCGTGGCGGGCCAGGAACGGTCGCTGATTCCTGTAGGGATGAGCACGATCCTCCCCGAGGCCGCACGACGCATTCGACATCTCGAACAGACGCTTCTTGCCGTTCTGGCCCGTGGGGGCTATGAAGAAATTATTCTGCCGATGTTTGAGTACCTCGACGTGCTCGCGCCGGGACTCGAGTCTGACCTGATTGAAAAGAGTTACCAGTTTGTTGATCGGGCAACGGGCCGACTGATGTTGTTGCGCCCCGATGCGACCGCGCAGGTTGCGCGGACTGTCGCCATGGGCATGATGGGCACGAGGCTGCCGTTGCGCCTCTGCTATCGCACCTCAGTCTTTCGTTACGAACGTGAACATGCCGGACGCGATCGGGAAATCTTTCAGGTCGGGGCCGAACTCATTGGGGTGGAGGGGGTTGCCGGAGACGCAGAGGTTCTGACCCTGATGCTGGAATGTCTGATCCGGGTAGGCCTGCCCTCGTACAAAGTCGCCGTGGGCCATGTTGGATTTTTTACAGCTTTGCTTATCCGATCCGGTTTGTCCACCGAGGGGCAAAAGCGTGTCGAGCAGGCTGCTGCGAGGAAAGACATGCCGCTTCTAGAGAGTCTGCTCGCAAGCGACGGGGTGCCACGATCGTCGGCGCGAGTCATTCTTGAAGCATTGGAGCTCTGCGGGGGCTCCGAGGTGTTGACTCGTGGCCGGAAGTTAGTGGGACGCGATCGAACGCTCTTACGACCGCTCGAGCGGCTCGCTCAGGTTTACGAGCGGCTCGTTTCGCCGGGGCGGCAGTCGATCCTGATTGATCTGGGTGAATTCCGAGGATTTGAATATTACGATGGAATTGTCTTCGATGTGTTCGCGCCCGGCATCGGAGCGGAATTGGGCGGGGGCGGGCGCTACGACCATCTGATGGGCCGTTTTGGCCGCGCCGCCGCATCTACGGGATTCGCTCTGGATGTGGATCGCCTGTTTCGAGCCATCGATTTGTCGGGAGATTCTGTGCCGCCTGGTTCCGCGGTTTTTCCCACGAATCGCATAAAGCCTACGTCCGGTTCGGCACGTGAGCGACGAAGGAGCCGATCATGAAAGCGCTTTCCGCTGTCGATCTGACGTCTCCCAAATTGCCGCCACAGAATGTCGAGGCAGAACAGTCGGTTCTGGGCGCGATTCTTCTGGACAACACGGCGATGGCCAAGGCCATGGAACTCTTGACTGACGAGGAGTTTTATCGTACCGCGCACCGCAAGATTTATCAGGCGATGTTGGAGCTGTCGGATCGTGGCGAAGTGATCGATCAGATCACCTTAACGGAGAGTCTGAAAAGCCGATCAGAACTCGACTCCGTCGGTGGATCGGCCTATTTAGCGGAGCTGGTGCAAACAGTCCCAACGGCCGCAAACGTGCGGTATCATAGCAAGATCGTGCGCGATAAGGCCCTCTTGCGAGGGCTTATTCAGACCTCGACGGAAGTAATCACACGTGGTTATGACGGCACGGCGGCGGTGGATGAGTTGCTCGATTTTGCTGAACGCTCGGTGTTCAGTCTGGCGCAAGGAAAGTTAGACCGATCTTTTACCCCGGTGAATCAGATCATCAAGGAAAGTCTTGATGTCGTGGATCGGTTGTCCAAGCGGAAGGAACGTGTGACTGGCGTGCCGACCGGTTACATCGATCTGGATGATCTGACCGCCGGACTACAGCCCTCGGATTTAATCGTCATTGCCGGGCGCCCCAGCATGGGAAAGACGAGTCTTGCGCTCGGGATGGCGCAACACGCCGCGCTTCATAGTGGCACCGTCGTCGGTATCTTCAGCCTTGAAATGTCGAAACCTCAGCTCGTGCTTCGTATGTTGAGTTCTGAGGCCCGTGTGGATGCACACGCGCTCCGGACCGGTAGGTTGCAAAAGGAAGACTGGTGGCGGCTGGCTGAAGCGGCCGGTAAATTGGAACAAGCGCCGATCTTTATTGACGATTCGGGGGCCGTGACGGTTCAACAGATGCGTGGAAAGGCCCGGCGGCTCAAGGCCGAGCATGGGCTCGATTTGCTGATCGTCGACTACCTGCAGCTGATGCAGGGAAAGAGTGATTCAGAGTCGAGGCAGCAAGAAATTTCCGACATTTCGCGTTCATTAAAAAGTCTTGCGAAGGAGCTCAACGTTCCCGTGATCGCGCTTTCGCAGCTCAGCCGTGCGGTCGAAGCCAGGAAGCCGCCCATTCCCATGTTGGCCGACCTGCGGGAGAGCGGCGCCATCGAACAAGACGCCGACGTGGTGATGTTTATCTATCGTGAAGAAGTCTACGAGCCCGGCACCGAGCGGAAGGGAATTGCCGACATTCTAGTCAGCAAACATCGAAATGGTCCGATTGGGAAGCGGGAATTATTTTTTCACGATCGATTCGCCAAATTTGAGAATCTCGAGACCCGCGAGGTCGTTTGACGCTTCCTTTCGCGGGCCGGTATAATTCCCAAATATTTTGTTCACCTCCTCAAGCACTCCTTACAATCGAGCGAGCGCCGTGCAAAGATTGCGTGAAGATTCTCTCCTATCACATGCCCCGAGAGGGAGCTCCTCTGTGAGAAGGGCGACCTTCGTGCTGACTGTTCTCTCCTGTTTTGTTTCGGGTTGTCAGAGCACACCGCCATCCCAAACCGTTCCACCTGCAAGTCCCGCGGTCGCGTCAGTGCCTTCTCGCGCGATTTCGCCACTGTCTGATTCGCGAGCATCGTATCACTTCCTGCTCGGGTATCAGGCTGAGTTGGAACAGGAGACGGAACGTGCGATCAAGGAATACCAGCTGGCGCTGCAAACGGATACGTCATCCAATTATCTGAAAGCACGATTGGCGGTTCTCTACTTCACCACGGGGGATGTGCCGACGGCCGTGCGGTACGCCGATGAAGTCGCAGATGTACCTGGCTTGGATGCGCAGATGCTCGGCCAAATCGGCGGCATGTATGCCGCTGCGGGGAAGCCGGATCAGGCGTTGCGGTTGTTCAATCGTGCTATCGAGAAAGAACCCCAGCGAAGCGAACATTATTTTGCCAAAGGTTTGTTGCTGGCCAATCAGAAACACTATGTTGAAGCAGAGAGCACCATTCGCTCCGGGATCAAGGTGAGTCCCGATTCGGCGGTCGGGTATTACTATCTGGGCCGCATCAGCGTTGAGGCGCGAGATTTTGACAAAGCGACCACCCATTTCGAGCAGGCGGTGACATTGAACGCAGCGTTTGAACCGGCCTACGTGGCATTAGGCTCTGTGTATGAAGCCAAGGAAGACCGCGATAAAGCTATCGGCATCTATCGCCGCTACTTGCAAGGGGTCAATCCAAGAAATCGAGAAATACGGCATCATCTGATTCGTCTGCAGGTGTCGGCGAAACAGTATGATGAAGCGCTTCAAGAGTTGGAGGGTATGCTGGCGGAGGATCCCTCTGACCTTGACGCCCAACTTCGAATGGGGCTCGTGTACGGAGAGCAGAAGAACTACCCCAAAGCGATTCAGCAGTTGAATCAGATTCTCACGGTGCGCCCGGCGGAGCTTAAGGTCCGTGACTACTTAGGATATCTGTATGAAGAGACCAGGAACTACCCGAAAGCCATTGAAGCCTATCGCCACAATCTCACGCTTGAGCCCGCATATTTCGAGGGGCATCTCCACCTGGGCGTCCTTCAGTATCGATTGAAGCAGTATGCCGACGCAATAGAGCATCTTAGGGAAGCCAGTCGATTGAATCCCAAGCAGCCGGAATCTTACATTGTGCTTGGACTCTCGCATTTTCAGTCTGAGCAATATGAGCCATCCCTTCAGGCCTTTCTGGAAGGGATTCGTTACAATCCGGACAATGCGGACCTGCATTTTAATGCAGGGACGGTGTACGACAAATTGAACCGCTTCGATGACATGGTAAAGTCGATGCAGACGACTCTGACACTGGACCCACATCATGCAGATGCGTTGAATTATCTTGGATATAGCTACGCTGAACGTGGCGTGAAAATCGAAGAGGCGATTACGCTGGCGAAGCAGGCCGTCGCGCTCCGACCCACCAATGGTTACTACGTCGATAGTCTTGCCTGGGCTTTCTTCAAGAAGGGGTTATTGGCGGAAGCCTTGACGGAAATGAAACGAGCAGTGGCGTTGGTCGGTGACGATCCCGTAATTTACGAACATCTGGGTGAAATTTTCCTCAAGCAGCAACATCTCTCGGATGGGCGAGAGGCTTTGCTGCATTCCCTCGAGCTCGATCCTTCAAATGACAAACTGATGCAGCGATTCCGTGAACTTGGTTTGGGCGATCCTGCTAATGAAGAACGTATTCGTCAGGCCATTCGCCGCGTCTCCGACCGCAAAGCGATCCCCCCGATCCAATAAGCTTCTGTTGATGTTTCCCTTTCAGGCTGCCCCGCGTAGCACTCTACCCATTTCATCTAATTCTTCCTCCTCCCTAAGCGGCCACCTCAATCACATTGGGTGGATTCTCGATGCCGCGTCTGTCCGATTCAGCCAATTTTTGGCACTTTCCTTCCGAATCCCTTGGTTCTGAGTAACCCTCGGCCGCTTTCGACATCAAGGTAAGTCCAGAAATATCAATTTTAACGACAGGTTCGGCATCTGTGCTCTCTCGCCCCACGGCTTGGCACAGGGCCTGCTTATGGATGAGTTGTTTTTAAAAGGCGTTGATCGGTTGAGGACATGTTGAATGAGCTGTACGAAAGTCTGTGAACTCACACAATGACTGAATCGAGGCAAGCAGGTTTCACGCTGATCGAAGTAATGATCGTCGTGGTGATCGTGGGCATCCTGGCTGCCATTGCGATACCAAATTTTCTCCGGTATCGGGCGCATGCCATGCAGGCTGAGGCGCGATCCAATCTGGGTGCGATCTATGTTGGAGAAGTGTCGTTCTTCACTGAGCGGAAAGAGTTTGGAAATTTTACGGATATTGGATTTGCCATCACTGGAGGGGGCACCAACCGCTACACCTATCGAACCGGCTTGGGTCTCGGGTCCGGCTTGGGGTTAAACGGAGCGAATCTCTGTGGGACATCTGCAAGCTGCGATACGATTCAGACGGGAGTGCCTACGCCAGGGGCTCGTCACCTTTACGGGACTGGCAGGAGTTGCGGCAACATCGGTGTCCGGCTTTACGGCGACTGCCGCGGCAAATCTTGATGGCGATGTGACGCATGACGGATGGTACGTCAACGACGCGAAACAAGGCTTGGATTCGGCGGAGCCTAATGATGTGACAAGTTAAGTAGTGTCAGCAGTGCCAAAACTTGTCATCTGGGGACGGAAAAAGGAATCTGGCAACCGGGAAAGTTCAAGGCCTCAGTCGATCCGTAAATATAAATGATTGGTAAATCGTATGAATTACAAGAACTGCAGGAAGGAGGTGTTGGGCATAGAATCTGCTATTCCCAAGATCTGCTAGGTTTGAAAGAGCTGTGTTGTGAAGGACAGTGGAAGTGAAAGTCAGCGTTGGTGAACGTAATACAATAGGAAAGGGAGGAAGTCCATGCTGAAGCAAGTCAAAGGTCAAAAGGGTTTCACATTGATTGAGTTGATGATCGTCGTAGCGATTATCGGTATCTTGGCGGCCATTGCCATTCCCAACTTCTTGCGCTACCAGGCGAAGTCGCGTCAGTCGGAAGCCAAGACGAACCTGGGCGCGATCTTCGTGGCGGAGACGGCTTATCTCAGCGAACAGTCGCGTTACGGGAGCTTCTCAGAAATCGGGTATGCGCTTGCCGGGACGACGAATCGCTACAACTATCGCAGCCCGGCCATCGGTGGAAACGGTGCTTCGTCAAATACTGTTGGTCTTGATCAGATTCCCTGTGGTGCTCCAGTCGGTTGCACGGTGGCGACGGATGCATCTCCGGCAGTACCTTCTCTTGCTAGCACAACCGCCGGTGCGGTGGGCTTCACCGCCTCTGCTGTAGCCAGCATCGACAATGATCCGACCATAGACGGTTGGTCCGTCAATGATGTCAAGGCAGGACTTACGGGTGCGGTTCCTGACGACGTGATCAGCTAAGGATCAGTCGCAGGGCTTCTTCGCTGCGGGGGAGGAACGTCGTTCCTCCCCCGTTTTCATTCTAGCTGACCCATCGACGAATCTCTCGTCCAAGGTCTCAGGTTCTTTTTGGAGCCCACGATTCGTCCAGCCGCGGTATTCAAATTTTCTTTTCCAAATTGGGCTTGTCTGATAAAGCAGGAGAGATCCGCTTCGTCACGTGATCAAGGCTCCGCTATGAATATGCTGCCTTCCATTTCGTTGCTGGTGATCAGCGCACTCGTGCTCTTCTCTCCTCTGCAGGAGGGCGGCACGACTCATTCGGCGCAAATGATCATCAGGCTGTTGATCCTGACGTGGTTCGGAATGGTTTTGGCGACCGGCATTCGAGCGAGGCGTCTCGCCGTCCCTATGCTTACGTTGAGGTACGCAGTAATAGCGTTTGTCGGATTGGCCTTAATGGCGACAATCCTTTCGCCCTATGTCCACGCGAGCCGACAGTGGTTGATCATGATCGCGTGGTACGCGACGTTGTTCTATTTGCTTGTCTCATTCGTCGACCGGTGGGAGCATATTCGTACGCTGACCGTCGTGATCGTACTGATGGGCGTAGGAGAAGCAAGCTGGGCCATCGTGCAAGGATGGGCGTGGAATGTCTCGAGGCCCAGCGGTACGTTCTTCAACCCCAACTTTCTTGCCGGATATCTCACGGTGACTTGGACGATCATATTGAGTGTCGCAATCTACGGCTATCGACCGGCCTCGGCATTTTCACGTCCGTGGATGTCACCCGTTCTATGGTGGCTTGGACTTGGCACGGCGTTGGGCAGTCTGCTTTGTGCGGTGTTATTGACCCAGTCTCGCGGAGGCATGATCGTCTGCCTTGTCGGGACGGTCTTTGTGCTGACGGCTCGGTTTGGATGGAAAGTAGCCGGCGGCTGTGCGGCGGCGGTTGTGTCGCTCGGATTGTTTCTCCCGACGCCGATTCGTGATCGGGTGTTGGCGGAGCATCAACAGAATCCTGTCTCCTATGCCCGCTGGCAGATGTGGCAGGGAGCGGTCACACAAATGATCGATCATCCCCTGGGAATTGGGCTGGGACTCTATCAGTACACCTATCCCCTCTATGCGTTCCCTGTTGATGGTGAGATTTCCCGTTTTGGAAAAATCGCCCAGACACCCCATAACGATTACCTTCAGATGGGCGTCGAGATGGGGCCAGGAGCAATCCTTGTGTTTGGGATCGGGGTTGTTCTGCTCATCCGGGAATTGCGACACGTGCTTCAGTCGCGATTGCGACGCTGGCAGCGGAGTCTCATTGCGGGTATCGGGGGTGGTGTGATCGCGCTCTTGGTACACGCCGCACTTGATTCTAGTTTGCGCGAGTCCGCCCTTGCGATCCTGCTGGTAATCTGTGGCGGGCTGATTGTGTCTGCCGCAAGGCTCACGCGCAGGGGATTCGATTCCGTCTATGTTATTTCGATTCATTCTCGCTGGGCATGGGGAATCGGTGCGGCATGTCTGGTACTGGTGGCCGGCGTTGAGGTGACGCGACTGGGGGTCGCGTGGATGAAGTTTGATGCCGCCTCTCGTCGAGCCATGGCAGGGGATACCGATGCAGCGATCGAAGGATTGAAGGCGGCTGTGGCAATGGATCCGGGCAAGACGCTCTACCATCACGGCTTGGGATCGGTCTATGCGAGGGCATTTGAAGTTTCCGGTGATAAGCAGGTCTTTCAATTGGCATATGCGGAATTTACACGAGCAATCGAACTGAATCCGCTCGATAGCCGCCTGCTCGGGCTGCTTGGGCAGCTCTATGTTTCCGCGACTCAAGTTCCCGCTGCATTTACGGCATCCAATGATCAGCAAAAAGTCTGGTTGCGTGCGGCGGTCCAAGTTTACGAACGAGCCATCCAGCTCGCGCCGTTTTCCGCGATGTATCGATACGAACAGGCGCGACTCTATTGGATGTTGGGGGCGCGGAGTGACGCTGAACGTCGGGCAAAAGACGCGGAGAATCTGGAACCAAATTTTTTGCCTGCTCGTGCCTTATTGGCCCGCTTGTGGATTGAAGAGGGGCAGGTCGATCAGGCAAGAGATCAGGTGCGTGAAATTCTTGCGCGCCAGGCACGCTACAAGCAGTGGAACAAGAATAGCCTAGATCAGGCATTTTTGAATGTCGATGTCGCCCCGCTTCAGGCCGCAGTTGGCAAAACGGCGGTCCCCGGATGAAACGCATTCGATACCTATCGATCGTGAGGAAAGGGTTGATTCATGCCGCCTTTGGGCTGATTCTCCTCGCAAGTTCTTCGGTGTTGCTTTACTTCCTGGATGGGCAACGGACTACTGTGGCGCGAGCCGAGCAGTTGGCCTATCTCCCCAAAGGAGAATATTTGAAATTGGCGGTACTCGGCTATCGGCATGTCGTCGCCGACCTTATCTGGCTGCAGGCCGTTCAGCACATTGGCGCTAAAAGAGATACGCAGCGTGGGTATGCCTGGACCTATCATGCCGTGGATGTCCTGACGGATCTGGATCCCACGTTTGTTCCGCCCTACCAGGCTACCGGCCTTTTCCTTGGTGTACTGGTGGGACGTCAGGAAGAAGGCCTGGCCATTTTAACCAAGGGCATTCGCCACAATCCGTCGAATTGGCAGCTGCCATTCTTGGCTGGCTATATTTCGTATTACGAGCTCTGTAATCCGGTTGCGAGCGGGGAATATTTTCGGATTGCGGCGAGCATCCCCGGCGCTCCGGCTTATCTGCCTAAGTTGGCCGCACGCATGACGTTGGAGAGTGGGGACCCCACAGCGGCGCTCGAATTCCTGGACCGCTTTTCTCGGAGCGTCACCGACGAACGGGTGCGCGAGGCCCTTTTGCATCGTATGAAAGAAATCATCCAGGAAAAAGACCTGCGTTTCCTGGACGAGAGCATTCGGCGTTATCGAGCGAAGTATGGGCAGCCCCCAGCGAAGCTCGAGGATCTGATGCTGCATGGGGTTATTCAGCAGCTGCCTACGGACCCCTTGGGCGGGGAGTATGAGGTCGAGGCCTTCAGTGGAGTTGTGCGTGCGACCTCAAAGGGTGACCGGCTCCGTATTCACGAAAAGGTGGCCTGTCATGCAAAGGCTGGGGATGTGAAGCCCAAGGCATGGGCAAATCCACTTGCTGCTCTCGAATGAGGATGGAGGCGTTCGTGGACGATATTGTCACAGAAGATCTGAGTAAATCGTACCCCTCCGGTTGGCCTGGCCGTCCGCCTTTTGTGGCATTGGATGGACTTTCACTCACGGTCTGTCGGGGAGAAATTTTTGGCTTTCTCGGCCCGAACGGTGCCGGAAAGACCACGACCTTGAAAATCCTTCTAGGACTGGTTCGCGCGACCAGCGGACGGGCTCTTCTGTTCGGTGAACCTGCGGGTGATGTGACGACTCGTCGACGTATAGGGTTTTTGCCGGAGTCGCCTTATTTCTATGATTACTTGACCGCAGAAGAATTCCTCGGCTTTTACGGGCAATTAGCCGGCTTGAGCCGCGCAGTCACTGCTCAGCGTGTGGACGATCTTTTGCAACTCGTGGGGCTGGTCGAGGCGCGCACGAGACCATTGCGAAAATTTTCTAAAGGGATGTTGCAACGTATCGGACTTGCTCAAGCGCTTATCCACGATCCCGAACTGGTGATTCTCGATGAGCCCATGACCGGCTTGGACCCGGTCGGAAGAAAACAGGTGCGTGACCTGATTCTGAGTCTGCGCGATCAAGGGAAAACGGTTTTTTTTAGCACACATATTTTGCACGACGTCGAAATGATCTGTGACCGCGTCGGTATTGTCATGAGGGGGCGGCTGGTGGCCAGTGGTCGAGTCGACGAACTGGTCCGGCAAGACCATATTCAGTCGGTCGAAATCGTGTGTCAGCATATCAAGGTGGAAGGCAATATATATATTCAGTCGCTCGCGTCACGTGTGTTGCAACAGGGTCAACAGTGCCTGATCGTATTGCCGAATCCGGACGCGGTGGATGCCATCGTCGGCGAGATCCGGCGTCAAGGTGGTCGACTTCTGTCCATAACCCCTCATAAGGCGTCGCTGGAGGATTTGTTTTTCCATGAGGCTGCGCAAGAAGTCTCACGGGTAGCGGCGCATATGACCAGTGGGAGGGCATCCTGATATGGGTGTAATCGCGGTCATTGCATTGAATGCATTCCGTGAAAGTCTGCGGGATAAGATTCTCTACAATTTGGTGCTGTTCGCCGGGTTGCTCATCGGACTCTCGGTGCTGCTCGCAGACCTTTCCATTACCGAGCATCACAAGGTAATTGCGGACATGGGCCTGGCGGCGATCAATCTTATCGGCGTTATTATTGCCATTTTCGTGGGCATCAGTCTGGTCAATAAGGAAATCGAACGACGTACGATCTATACGATCATGGCCAGGCCGATCAGCCGCGCCTTTTTCATCATGGGCAAGTATTTCGGTCTGGCTTTGACACTCTTTGTAAATATGGCAGTCATGCTGGCCGTGTTCCTGCTCACTCTCTGGCTCTACCACGTGCCGATTGAGCGCTCCCTGTTCCAGGCCGTGCAATTGATCTTTGTCGAGGTACTGGTGGTGACGGCGATCGCGCTCCTCTTTTCGACGTTCACGTCTTCGACGCTCAGCGCTATCTTTACATTGGGTCTGTATGTCATCGGGCATCTCACGGCGGACCTGAGAGCGATGGTGGTGAACAGTGAAGGCGGGTTCGGGAAGGCAGTGGTGAACCTGTTGTATTACCTGCTCCCGAATCTGGAAATGCTCAATATCAAGGGCCAGGCGGCTGTGGGCGTTGTGGCGGCACCGGAGTATATGATGCTCGCGTCCCTGTATGGTTTGCTGTATGCGGGGGTGCTGGTGACGGGAGCCTGCCTGGTATTTCAGCGGCGCGATTTCTGACCCACGGCCGTGACATATCGGTGTGCTGAAGCGGAGTGCCAGTCTTAACACCGATCGGTCGTTCCCACTTATACCCGTGCCGGCCGGACGGCGCGGTTCTCAGCAAAAGGCTACGAAATGCTGTCGCGGCAATACGGCTTTTCTCCCCTCATGGTGTTCACCAGCATGTCCTCGCACTGGAATCTGCTTCGCCAACTGACCAAGCGTGAGATCGCCGGCCGCTATCGAGGATCGTTGCTGGGAGTACTATGGGCGTTCCTGCATCCGATGGTCATGTTGGGCATGTATACGATGGTGTTCAGGGGCGCCTTGGGCATGCGGTGGGGGCGGGAAGGCGAGAGTGCATTGGATTTCGGTCTGTTGTTGTTCTCAGGTTTGATCATCCATGCCTTGTTTTCTGAAAGTATTCATCGCGCGCCCTACCTGATCGTGAATCATAGTAACTACGTGAAAAAAATTGTTTTCCCACTTGAGATCCTGGCCTGGAGTTCACTTGGGGCAGCACTCTTTCACGCGACGATCAGTGTGCTTGTGCTGATCGCTTTTTACGGCCTGCTTCACCATTCGCTGCATTGGACTATGTTGCTCATCCCTGTTCTGCTTCTGCCATTGGTCCTGGTGACGATTGGAATCTCCTGGTTTCTCGCATCAGCCGGTGTATTTTTGCGGGATCTCGGCCACGCCAGTGGACCGGTCACCACCGTGATGTTGTTTCTTTCGCCGGTGTTCTATCCGGCCTCGGCATTTCCTGATTCCTATCGGTTCTTGCTGTACGCGAATCCGCTCACCTTCCTCATTACCCAAGCTCAGGATATGCTCATTTGGGGCAAGGCTCCGTCCTGGGCGGCCATAGGCCTCTATTGTGTATGCAGCTACCTGATCGCATGGGGCGGCCTCCTGTGGTTTCAGAAGACACGAAAGGCATTCGCCGATGTCCTCTGACTGGGCCCTCCGAGTTCACAATTTGTCAAAAGTCTACCAGCTATATGATCGCGCAAGCGACCGGGGAAAACAGTGGATCCTGCCTTCGGTACAGAAGTGCCTTGGGCGCCAGCCTGCGCAGTATTACCGGGAAGTGCACGCCGTCGTGAATGTCTCCTTCGAGCTCAGGAAGGGGGAGACAGTGGGTATTATTGGTCGGAACGGGTCTGGGAAGTCCACGCTGTTGCAGTTGATCGTGGGGACGTTGAGTCCGACGGGCGGAACCGTTGAAATCAACGGCCGTGTCGCGGCGCTGCTGGAGCTTGGAGCGGGTTTTCATCCTGAATTCACCGGCCGGGAAAATGTGTTCTTGAACGCGTCCTTGCTCGGTCTGTCGCAAGCGGAGATCGAGGCGCTGTTGGACGACATGCTGGCGTTTGCCGATATCGGAACCTCGATCGATCAGCCGGTTAAAACCTACTCCAGCGGCATGGTGGTTCGCTTGGCCTTTGCAGTGATCGCACATGTGAAGGCTGACATCCTTGTCATTGATGAGGCATTGGCGGTGGGGGACGCGTTTTTCGTTCAGAAATGCATTCGATTCCTTAGAGAGTTCATGGAGCGGGGAACTCTGTTATTCGTGAGCCACGATTCTGCGGCGGTGCTGGGCCTCTGCCGAAAGGCGCTCTGGCTGGAGCATGGGCGGATCGCCCGTATCGGTGAGGCGAAAACGGTGTGTGATGGGTACCTGCACGATTCCTATGCAGTGACTCTGGACGGCGCCAGCATAGAAAGCTCCGAGGGGTCGTCCGCATCGCACGCTATTGAGCCGGCGCCTTTTCAACTTGAGTCGAAGAAAGAGAATGGACTCCAGCGTCGGGATAAAGCGGCGTGTTCGGCCGGCCGCCAGGCATGGGTCGAGAAGATTCTGTTCACCGACGGTATCGGTCGAACGGTCTATACGGTGAGCAAGCGAGAACATGTGTCTCTACGAATTTGGTGTCGGACGTCCCTATGGCTGAGAAGTCCGATCGTCGGTTTTCTCGTACGTGATCGATTCGGCCAATCGCTCTTTGGCGCAAATACCTGTCTGATCGGACAGGAACCACCGGACGCCGTGGCGCCTGGAACTAGCTTCGTCGCGGTGTTGGAGTTTGTGATGCCGGTGCTCCATCCGGGCGACTATGCCATGAGTGTCGCCCTTGCCGACGGAACGCAGCAGCAACATGTGCAACATCATTGGATTCATGATGCACTGGCATTCACCTCTGCGCCGGCCGAAACGTGTTTCGGCCTTTTTGCCGTTGAATTGCTGCATACTGATTTGTGCCGGACCTCCACGCAGGATACTCGGGATGAAAACGCCAATGACTCCGTCGCCCTGTAGGGTGTGCGGAGGCGAGGCCTTTGTGCACCATGATGTCTTGTGGGGTGAGCTGATCGCTCAATGGGGCTTATCCACCTCTGAGGCGGACTATATCAACATTCAGCAAGGAACCTGCTGTGCTGCCTGTGGCTCCAATGTCCGATCGATTGCGCTGGCGGATGCCCTGTTGCGATCGGCTCAGGCTACCTCGACATTGAAGGAATGGGTCACGACGGATACGGCTCGCGACTGCACTGTGCTTGAGATCAATGAGGCTGGCCTCCTGAGCAACGTCCTCGCGGCCATCCCGGGCCACCGGCTCGTGCGTTATCCGGACTACGACATGATGGCGTTGCCGTTTGAGAGTGGCTCGTTCGATTTCGTGGTTCATTCCGACACCTTGGAGCATGTGCCAGATCCGGTCCGTGGATTGCGAGAGTGCCGGCGGATCCTTCGACGTGGAGGCGCCTGCATTTTTACGGTACCTGTGGTCGTGGGGCGACTGACGAGGAGCAGGAAGGGCTTGCCACTCAGTGTCCACGGCAGCGAGGGCTGTCAGGACTCTTCCCTGACGGTGCATACCGAATTTGGCGCCGATGCCTGGTGTCAGGTTTTGGAGAGCGGTTTCGACGAGTGCCGGGTGGTGCCGTACTGGTATCCTGCAGGCATCGCGTTGATTGCGGGGACGTCAGAGTCGGTGGCGACGAAAGGGGGCCAGCGGTGAACAGGACAGACAACGTGCTGCTGGAGCTTGAGGCAACCGGTGAGCGATTCCTCCCGGAGATGCAGGGCACAATCGCGCTAGAGCATTTGCACCGGTATGCCATGGCCAGGGACTTTGCAGCGGGGAAGGTGGTCCTTGATATCGCATGCGGTGAAGGCTATGGTTCCGCTTTTCTTGCCGAGGTGGCGGCGCGCGTATATGGTGTGGACATTGCCCCCGATGCGGTCGCCCATGCGAAAGCCAAGTATCAGCGGCCTAATCTGGAATTCCGCACCGGCCGTTGCGCGGACATTCCACTGGCCGATGGCACCGTTGACCTGGTGGTTAGCTTCGAGACCATTGAGCATCATACCGAGCATGGAGAAATGTTTGCCGAAATCAAACGCGTCCTAAGATCGGGCGGCCTGATGATCATGTCTAGCCCTGATAAGAGGGAGTATACGGAACGTGCCAATCATGCCAATGCCTATCATGTGAAGGAGCTCTACGCGGAGGAATTCCAGCAGCTGGTTGAACGACATTTTACTCATGTCGCCATCCTCGGGCAGCGTGTACTCTATGCGTCGGTGATCCTACCGTCAGGCCGTCCGGGAGGATCGATTCACTATCACCGCGAGCATGATTCGGGGATTCAGTCTAGAAACGCTTTGGTGAAGCCTTGCTATCAGGTCGCAGTGGCATCGGACGCAGCTCTGCCGTCGTTAGCCGGCAGTCTCTTCGAGGAGATTGGTGAATCGGACCCAGAAATTGGACTGCTCCGGCATCATGTGGACTATGCCCAGCAGCGGATTGCCGGCTTAGAGGCAGAGGTCGCTGGGCTAAAGAGGGCGATCAATTCTATTTTGCATTCACACTCCTGGCGTGCGACTCGTCCCCTCCGTGCGATAGTCAATCTGCTTCGAGCAATCACAGGCAAACAAATTGAAACCGAGCCGTAGCGCTGTGTCGGGATGACCGAATGAGTCTTGTGACGCAACGATTGGTGAAGTCCATCCGGTTCGCGAGGTTCTCCCTCGTAGAAGGTCTCTCCTGGTACAGACGGCATGGCCGCCTGCCGCGAGGCTCGGAGTTTGCCGACCTGTTTCGAAAAGCGTTCTTCCGATTCAAGATCCTCACACTTCGAACCGTCCCCGCTCCGAAGACGATTGAAAATGTCCTTCCGCCCTATGACGCGTGGCTGCGGGTGAATACCTGGAATAGGCGAATGCGGGATGACCTGCTCGATCGCCTGAGCCGGCAGGCCGGTCATCTGCCTAAGATATCGATTGTCATGCCGGTGCACGATCCTCCCGTTGAATTTCTCGAGCGGGCAATCGAGTCGGTCCGCGCGCAGGTCTGCGAGGGGTGGGAGCTTTGCATTGTGGACGACGGGAGCACGAACCGGAATGTGCGTGCGGTGCTGGAACGGTGGAGCGCGGCGGATCCTCGAATTCGAGTGGCCTATCTAGAACAGAATATTAATATCAGCGCGGCCACGAATAAGGCCACCGCGCTCGCTGGCGGCGAGTTTCTTCTCTTCTTCGATCACGATGATGAATTGACACCGGATGCCGTTGGGGAGGTTGCACTCTTCCTGGCTGACCAGCCGGACGTGGATGCATTGTATTCTGACGACGACAAGATCGACATGGCCGGCAGGCGGTATGCGCCTCAATTTAAGCCCGACTGGTCCCCGGAGTTGCTCCTAGCCTACATGTATCTGAGTCATGTATTCGTTGTGCGACGCGCCCTATTTGAGTCGGTCGGCGGTATGCGGGTTGGTTTTGAAGGCGCTCAAGATTACGACCTGGCCCTGCGGATAGCGGAGCGGACATCCGCATTCGGACACATTCCGAGAGTCCTCTATCATTGGCGCGCCTTGCCGGGGTCGACGGCTTCCAGTGGTGCAGCGAAGCCGGCCAGTCTCGACGCAGGCCGGAGGGCGGTGGCCGAGGCCTTCGAGCGCCGAGGAATCGTAGCCCGCGTGACTCAGCCTGAGTTTGCCGCCAAGGGCAATCTGGGTATCTATTGTCATGAGTTTCCAGACGAAGGCCCCTCGGTCACCATTATCATCCCGACGAAGAATCAGGCGGCCATCGTTCGTCAGTGTATCGAGTCTCTTCGACAGACCACGTATAGAAATTACGAGGTCGTCATCATCGACAACGAGAGCGACGATCCTGAAACCCTGGCTTATCTGCAGTCTCTTCCGCATCGGGTCATTCGTATTCCCAACCCGTCCGGGCGGTTCAATTACGCGGCGATCAACAACCGCGCAGTGGAAACCGTGACCGGTGAGTTCGTGTTGTTCCTGAACAATGATACCGAAGTGAAGAGTCCGCGCTGGTTGAGTCAGATGGTGGGATACGCGCAGATCCCTGGTGTCGGCGTAGTCGGAGCGAAGCTGATTTTCGCCGACGGCCGCATTCAGCATGCAGGTGTGATTCATGGTTTGTACCACGGACTTGCGGGACCGGCCTTCAGGCTGACCCCGGAGTGGGAACATGGCTATCTGGCCTATGCATCCGTCGTCCGCAATTACTCGGCGGTCACCGCTGCCTGTTTACTGACCTCGCGCCGTCGTTTTCTGCAAATTGGAGGGTTCAATGAAGCGGAGTTCGGAGTCGCGTATAACGACGTCGACTACTGTTATCGCCTAGTCGATCAGGGATACCGCTGTGTCTATTGCCATGATGCCCAGCTCACGCACTATGAGGGCTTCTCGCGAGGATTCCATGACGATCCGGCCGAGGTCGCCGCGTTTAAACAGAAGTACAAACGCCGGAGAGATCCCTTTTATAGCCCTTCGCTGTCCCTCGTCGACGAGAGTTTCCAGCTGATCCCTCGAAAAGTTGCGTCATGCCGGCAAAAGCCGATCCCGATCGTGATGACTGCGCTGAGTTTGAATTGCGAGGGGGCGCCCTGGAGTCAGTACGAGCTGACCAAGGAGCTTGTGAAGCGGAAGGTGATTCAGCCCATCGTGTTTTCTCCGGCGGATGGTCCGCTGCGTTCGTTGTATGAAGAGCAGGGAATTTCCGTGATGGTCGATCGGCATCCGCTCTGGGACGTGACGAACTTACAGGAGTACGAAGCCGCCATCGCAGCTTTCTCCTCCAAGTGTCTCTCGTGGGGGGCAGAATTGGTCTATGCGAATACGCTACAGAGTTTTTATGCCGTTGCGGCGGCGCACGAGGCGAAATTGCCCTCGGTATGGAATCCGCGCGAGAGCGAACCTTGGCAGACATACTTTGATTATTTGCCTAACGGGGTCATTCAAAAGGCCTACGATTGCTTTGCCTGGCCATATCGCGTGGTGTTTGTGGCGGAGGCTACTCGCGATACCTATGTCGCACTCAACACGCGACACAATTTTACGGTGATTCGAAATGGGTTAGACCGGACACCTATTGATCAGGCTTGTAAGGAGTGGACGAACGCACAGGCTCGTGCGTCCATCGGGGCAGGGGAAGACGAGCTCGTGCTTCTCCTGCTCGGAACCGTCTGTTCACGGAAGGGACAGCAGGACCTGGTCAACGCCTTGGCAACAATGTCTCCAGAGCTGCAGGCCAAGATACGCTGCTATATCGTGGGAGATCGGCCAAGCGACTACAGTGTGGAATTGCACGGCATGGTCAAACAACTGCCCGCTTTATTGCGCAAGAGGATCCATATCGTGCCGGAAACGCGTCAGACGACGCCGTATTATCGCGCAGCCGACCTGTTCGTCTGTACCTCCAAGCTGGAAAGTTATCCCCGAGTGGTTCTGGAGGCCATGGCGTATGGTCTTCCCATTGTCACCACCCCCGTGTTCGGCATTCGCGAGCAGGTTCGGGAGGGCATTAATGCGTTGTTTTACGAGCCCGGAGATTACCGTACGCTGGCCGCGCACTTGCAGGGCTTGATTAAAAACGAGCCGCTCCGCTCCTGCATGGCTGCGAAGAGTGCTGATGTGCTTGCTCTCGGGACGGATTTCGAAGCAATGGTTGAGACTTATGGGGAGATCTTCACCGAAGCCTGGTTGACCGGCGGAGAGCCATTGTCATGAGCGTGAATTTCAATCTTGAAACTCCCGTGGGCAACAGTCTCGTGGGAATCAACCGGTTGTCAGGTTGGTATATTCCCGATCACGGCCTCCGCCCTCAACTCTATGTCGCCTGTAACGGTAAGCGGGAAGCCGCGCTGGAATGGGGTAGTATTCGGCCGGACGTTTCCTCGTTTTATCCGGCGCAGTCGCAGTCGATCATCAGCGGGTTTCAAGGCGACCTGTTGGTGGGGGAACATCTGCAGGGGAAGGAATTGGATGTCGCCGTGTTAGATGCGGCCGGTCAGGACCAGGAATTGTTCCTGCGCAGGTATATCCTGGGAGGGTCTTGTCCGCAAACCTTACGTGACCGATCGTTCAAGCTTGCCGATCTTCTCGTGTGTCCCGAGTGCCAGTCGCCTCTTGCCACGCATGACCATGACTGGGTCTGTTCCCGATGTGCTCTGTCTGTTCCGCTTCGAGGGGGCGTGCCGCATTTTCTCCAAGAGCAGGGAATCCCTTGTCTGCATTTGACTGAGCAGACCACTACTCACCCTTATTCGTCGGACGTGATCGAGATTCTCGATCGTTATCACAGCGGGTTGGTGCTCGACTTCGGCGCAGGACACACGCCGAAGGAATTGCTGCGTCCCCAGGTGATGTATCTCGACGCCGTTCAGTATCAAGGAACTGATCTTGTCTGCACGCGCGGACGGTTGCCTTTTCGCGATCACACCTTCGATGCCGTGGTGAGTCAGGCGGTCTTCGAGCATCTCCAGGATCCACACCAGACCGCGCGCGAGCTCTATCGTATTCTAAGGTCCGGCGGCCTCATCCACCTTGATACGGCGTTTATGCAGCCGCTGCACGGTGATCCTTGGCACTTCTTCAATATGACGCAACATGGCCTGCGGCAGGTCATGGCGCCGTTTCAGGAAATTCGGTGTGGCATCAAGAGCTACCAATACCCCTCGGCCAGTTTGTTGATGCAACTTGAAGCCATCACGCCGTTTATCAGGTCCAGAAAATGGCGCAAGACCATCACGAAATGGCACAAGGAGCTACAGGCGGGAGCAGGGGAGTTTGACGACTCGCTCGATGATTTCGGTCGGACGACTTTGGCAGCAGGGTTTTACTTCGAGGGACGACGTCCATAGTTGCTTCTATCACATGGTCCACCGCACTCAAATCGGACCGGCCGCGCCCGAGGGACGATTCCACAGGAATCGGACGGCAGGTAAGTGCAAAGTATGAAAAAGCTGCCCCTCATAAGCCAACAAGATGCTTCTCGTAATGTCGGACTTGATGTATGCCGAGCTTCAGCCATCGTGCTCGTGGTTTGCGGTCATGGCGTCGGGTATTTAGAACCGCTGTTTCCCAATGCGGTTGAAACAATGAAGTGTGGTGGATTTGTTGGAGTGGAATTATTTTTTGTATTGAGCGGGTTCTTGATCGGGCAGATTCTCATGCGGTACGTGGACGGCCAATCACCCGGCTGGCTCAAAACATTTTATCTGCGTCGCATGTTCAGGACCCTCCCCAGTTATATGCTGTTTCTGGGCCTCAACATACTGCTCGCGTTTATTGCGATGAGACCGGCCGTACCGCACGATGTGTGGAAGTATTTGATATTTGTTCAGAACGCGACGTCTCCTCATCCGGATTTTTTCCCCGAAGCTTGGAGTCTCGCTATTGAAGAGCTCTTCTACATCTGGTTCCCCTTGGGGTTTCTCGGCATGTCGTGTGCGTTCGGCATCAACCGAAAGACGGCGATTCTCGTCACTGCCATGACTGTCATTGTCGGGTCGCTCTTCATCCGTGGGATTGTGGCGTTTGAGGCAGACTCATGGGACGGAGAAATTCGAAAGATCTCGGCGCTTCGCTTGGACTCGTTGATGGTTGGGGTCCTGTTAGGTTGGTTGCATCAGACCCGATCTCGTCTTCTCAGTGAGAAAGCACTAGTGCACACCTTCGTTGCGGTTCTCCTGTTCTGTGTTGTCTATGTCTCGATGACGCCCCTGGAGACGATGAATGACTCGTATTTTTCTAAGACTCTCTTGTTTACCCTCACTTCATTCGGCTGCGCGGGCCTGGTGATCGCATGTCTCGACCTTCAGCTCCCTTCGGGCCTCAAACGGGCGGTGACCCTGATCGCTAAGAGTTCCTATTCAGCGTACCTGGTGAATCTGCCGGTCATGATACTCATGAATCAATTCATCGTGAATGATGGAGCCCTGGGTGTGGGATGGTTTCTGCTCTTCCATCTTGCGACGTTTTCGGTAGCCATCGCCTTGTATTTGAACGTTGAGGTGATCTGTTATCGATACCGAGATCGGTACGTACCAGAGTATCGGCGAGTTGAGAATCCGTATTTACGGATGGTCGCTTAAGGCAAGGACACTGAGTTGAAAGCATGTTCGGATAGTAGGGTTGGCGACATTTGCCAAGTAAAAGCCGCGTTCACTTCGGAGGGCGCATGTTGGGAAGCGGATTTCTGGAACATCAGTTGCGGGGCATACTCAGGCCAGGACTGAGTCGCCTCTTCCCTTTCCTCGTCCGGCTTCGCGCACTTTTTCACCACAACCGTGGTTCTGTCCAAGCCGGCAGCGCAGCCCATCATGGCGATGAACACCGCGTCTCCGACTACTGGGACAAGCAGTTCGAGGCCATGCGCATGGACAACTCCTACTGGCTCAACAACAAGCTTGTCGAGGAGTCGACGTATCGACTGATGACCGATACTCCCAGACATTGGCTGGACTGGCTGTTGAAGGACTATTTTGCCCAGCGTACATTCAACCGCTCTCTGAGCGTCTGTTGCGGAGACGGCGCCCACGAGATTCAGCTTTATGCCTCAGGCAAAGTGCGTTTCGTCAGCGGGGTAGATATCTCGGAGGGGGCGGTCAAGCAGGCGAACGGACGGTTTGAAGCGGTGGGCGCGCCTCAAGAGCGGTATCGCTTCGAGGTGCGGGATGTGAATGCGCTGACGGTCGAGGGGACATTCGACCTGATCCTTTCGACCGGCGCGCTGCACCATACGACCAACCTTGAAGCGCTGCTGGGGACCGTGGAGCGTGCGTTGGAGCCGAACGGCTACTTCATCGTGGTGGAGTTCATTGGACCGAACCATTTTCAATGGACCGACCGACAGATTGAGATCGCTAATCAGGTGCTCAACGTCCTCGATCCTTATTACTTACGTGATGGCAGGCAGACCAGGTTTGAGCGGCCATCGGTCGAAAGCATGCTCAAGAGCGATCCTTCAGAGGCGGTACGATCAACGGATGTGTATCCGTTGGTGAAAAAGCATTTTGAGGTGCGCTATGAGAGATTTTATAACGGCACCCTTCTCCATCAGCTACACCCTTTATTGAGATTCGAGCTGGCGAATCGAGGGCAACGAGATTTTGACTCCATCGTTAAATTGATTCTTTTGATGGAAGATCTCCTGATCAAGGGCGAGGTGTTGCCGTCGGATTTTGTCTTTCTCATTTGTCAGAAGCCGGTGTCTCGCACCCGGTTATCAGAATAGGGGGAGCATCGGCGCATGTGCGGCATTGTCGGCGTGTGCGAACGAATGGAGTCGAATCAGGCTCGTCGACTTCTGAGGCGGCTGCTGGCTACCATGGAGGCGCGTGGCCCGGACGGTTCAGGAGAGTTTGTTGAAGACTATATTGTGATGGGGATGAGGCGGCTCGCGGTCATCGACGTGGAGGGCGGGGGGCAGCCTCTTCTGAGCCATGATGGTCAGGTCGTGGCCTTCCAGAACGGAGAGATCTATAACCACGTCGCCCTCCGCCACGAATTGGAACAGCACGGTGTGGTGTTTCGAACGGCGAGTGACACGGAGGTTCTGGCGCATGGGTACGAGCGCTGGGGAATCGATGGGCTCTTGGCGAAGCTCGACGGAATGTATGGCATTGCGATACTCGATCGCCGGAACCGGCAGTTGCATCTCGCGCGCGATCGCTTCGGCGAGAAGCCGCTCTACTACAGTGCGACGAGGAATAAGTTTGCCTACAGCTCAAATACAATGGCATTGGCACTGTTGCCGTGGGTCGATTGCGCTATTGCTATCGGCAGCGTCGATCGTTATCTGGCGCTGCATTATGTGCCTGGTCGACGGACGATTTTCAAAGGTATTCAGCGTGTCTTGCCCGGTGAGCGGCTGACGGTCTCCTTAGGAGCTATGACGCTCCATCATGCGCAGTATTATTGTCCGGCAGTACGACGGATTGAACCGGTGGACGCAGACACGCTGCTAGACCGGATCACACACGCGGTCACCAGCAGATTGGTGGCAGATGTCCCCGTGGGCGTGTTTCTTTCGGGTGGAATCGATAGCTCAATCGTCGCATCCATCGCGGCAAGGCACCATCCGGCCATCGACACCTTTTCCATGGGTTTCAAGGATGCGCAGTACGATGAATCGGTACATGCCGGGGTAGTAGCTCGCGCGATCGGTTCCTCACACCACCATTTCACATTCGATGAAACGGCGTTCCAAGAGTTGCTGCCGACGGTGGTTGAAAGTCTGGATGAGCCGCTCGGCGATCAGGCATTGCTACCGACCTATTGGTTATGCCGGGAGGCCAAGCGACATGTCACGGTGGTACTGTCCGGAGAAGGTGCCGATGAATTATTTGCAGGATATGACTACTACGGTACCATGCTTTCGCGTCGATCGTGGCGTGCCAACCTCAGGGAGTGGGTGTCCGGCCGGAGGTCATCCGGTGCGCCCCAAACTCTGTGCGACAATTCATGGCCTGTGACGCCTTCTGGATTCCCTCTCGTGATGGATTCAGGCAGGCGCCGGGAGCTCATCGGGAAAGCTGAGTACGACCCAGATCCCTGGGAGGAGTCTCTGCTGTCATCCCTCGACTCTGCAGAGAATCCCCTCCAGCGCGCGACCCTGGCCGATGTCTTGACCTGGTTACCTGATGACCTGCTGGTGAAGCTCGATCGGATGGCCATGGCAAACAGTCTCGAAGGACGTGCCCCGTTCCTGTCGACGGCGTTGGTCGATGTGGCGCTCCGTCTGCCTGAAGCCCAACGAATGACCGGGACACAGACCAAGATCGCGCTCCGCGAAGCGGCCGCTGTGTTGCTTCCGAAGGCTATCGTCCAGCGAAAGAAACACGGGTTCATTCTTCCCATGGCCAAGTGGCTCCAGCAATGGTTGGGGCGAGTGGGGGATCTGCGGGATTATTTCAATCTGCATCGTATCAAGGAGTTCGACGTGGCTGCCGCGGTATCTTTAGTGGAGCGGGAGCTGGTTTCGGATCGACCGAACGAGCGCCTTCTTTTCTCACTGGTGATGTTGGCTGAATGGCACCATTCCTTCTTCAGGCGGATGGCCTCTGACTTCAGGACGTGATGGTCAGCCGGCGCTGTTGTGGCTGACCGCCGATCGTCTATTCGTCACACAATCCCTCGTATTCCTTGTCACAAACATCGAAAAACCTATCCTTGCTTGAGAACTCCGGTACTATTTGTTCATTCAGGATGGATGGTACCTGACGGAGATTTGAAACCACAGGGCAGAAACACGTGCAATGACAGTCACGTATTTCTCAAAAAGCTCGATCATCGGTCCCAGTAGTCGCTACCGGGTTTTTCAGTTCCTGCCCCATTTGGATGCTCACGGGATCGAGTGTAAGGTTGATCCATTATTCGATGAAACCTACTTTAAAATTCTGGCGGTGCGGCTGGCTCCGCTTCGGACTCTTCTGAAAGTTCCCTATGTCGTCGCTCGTTTTCTGAAGCGATTGGGGACGTTGCTCGTTCTTGGCGGGCGGGATCTTATCGTGATCGAGGGGCAATTATTTCCCTACATGCCCTCTCTGGCTGAACGTTTGCTCCAGTGGCGGTATCGAGTGGTGATTGAGTTAGACGATGCGATCTATTTGACGCACGGGCATAAGAAGAAAATGCCTCAGATGCTTTCGATGAGCACAGGAGCCATCGTCGGAAATGAACAACTGGCCTCCTATGCACAACAATTTTCGCCGCGGGTGTATGTGGTGCCGACGGTGGTGGATACGAAACGATTTGTTCCGGGCGGACAACGATCATACATTCCGGTCGATCACTCAGCTGAATCCATCACGATTGTATGGATGGGGTTGGCTTGCAATTTGCGATATTTGAATGTGCTGGCGCCGGCCCTTCGCGCGCTGCAATCACGGTTCCGCATGAGCCTTCGCGTGATTTGCTCGGAACCACCACAGCTGCCGGGAGTCAACATCGAGTTCAGGGCCTGGGACATGCAACGAGAAGTGTCGGACGTGCAAGATGCCTCGATCGGCGTGATGCCGCTTGAGGATACAGAATGGGCGCGAGGGAAGTGCGGGCTGAAGTTGTTGCAGTATATGGCTGTAGGAATCCCTGCGGTTGCATCGCCGGTTGGGGTCAACCGTGAAATTATTACCAACGGGGTGAACGGGTTTCTCGCCTCTACCGAGCGGGAGTGGTACGACAGCCTTGAACGGCTCTGCCGCTTAGCCCGCTTGCGGGAGCATATCGGAGAGGCCGGACGTCGGACGGTCGAGGCGCGATACTCCCTGGCCGTCTGGGGCCCTCGTTTGGCGAAAGTGTATCGGACCTTGGCTCAGAGCGAACGGGATAATGGCACCGAGCATTATAGCCGCACTCCTGTGACGGGCTCCGGAAAGACGGCAAGCGCGCGATGATTCTACTCACACTCACCTTCATAGTCGCCGCGCTTCTATCCATGTATGGCGTCCCGATAGCACGTCGTGCGGCTCTGAAATTCGGCATCGTGGACAGGCCGGATGGCCGCCTCAAACATCAGCGTGAACCGGTTCCATATTTGGGAGGCGTGGCCATCTATCTCGCCTTTCTCGTGAGTTTGGCCTTTACGTTTGAGTTCCGGCACGACGTGCTCGGCATCGTCCTTTCCGGGACGCTTATCGTCATGCTCGGATTGATCGATGATTTCGGCGTGTTGTCGCCTGGAACGAAGTTGGCGGGGCAACTCTTGGCAGTTTTCGTGTTGATCAAGAGCGGCATTCGCATTGAGATCGTGTCGCTTCCGGACTGGATTGATATGGCCCTGACGGTGTTGTGGATGATCGGCATCATCAATGCCTTTAATCTATTGGATATTATGGATGGATTGTCTGCCGGAGTCGGCATCGTTAGTGCGGCCTTCCTGTGTGTGGTGGCGATTCTGAATGGAGACCAGACCATCGCCTTCATGTTGGCGGCACTCATGGGCAGCTTGCTGGGATTTCTCCGGTACAACTGGCGGCCGGCTTCGATCTATATGGGAGATTCCGGGGCGATGTTCATCGGGTTGATGCTCGGAGCCTTATCCATGATGGGCAAATACACGGAAGGCCACTCGGTGTCCCTGCTCACGCCGGTCTTGATCCTGGGAATGCCCATTTTCGATACCCTATTCGTCATGTACATCCGATTCTTGCGTGGATTGCCGATATTTCTCGGCAGTCCAGACCATATGGCGATTCGGCTGCGTCATTGGGGTCTCTCGGTGACACAGGTGGTGGTGATCAGTTATCTGGGTGCCGCCCTGCTGGGTGGCATTGGGCTTCTCGTCATGACGGTTCCCCAACAGCTTGCGGTGATTTTGAGCGGAGTGACGATGCTGTGCCTGGCTGGGGCTGCGGTGGCGTTGACGCGCCTCAATGTGTCGAGTGGCGTTCCGGGATTGAACAGCGAGTCAGCATCCCGATCGGCAGAAAGGACCGGCGTACTGTGATCTTGATTGTCGGGGCCGGATTAGCTGGATTGAGCACCGCATATCATCTTCGTGGCGTCCCGTACAAGGTCCTGGAGCGTGAACGAGAGGTCGGAGGCCTCTGCCGGTCGTACGCCAAAGACGGCTTTACGTTCGACTATACCGGGCATCTGCTCCACTTTCGTCAAACGGCCATTAAGGCGTTAGTGGAAAGCCTGCTTCCCACGCAACTACAACGCCACGCGCGCAAGTCTTATGTCTTTTCGCATGACACCTATACGGAGTACCCGTTCCAGGTGAATACACATGGCCTTCCGCTCGAAGTCGTGCGCGAATGTTTGTTGGGCTTTATCGCCACCCTGTCGGACCCGTCCGCTAAGCCTCCAACGGAGAATCGGTCGTTCAAGCAATGGATCATCGACAGCCTTGGGGAGGGCATTGCGAAACATTTCATGGTGCCGTTCAATGAAAAACTCTGGCAGGTGCCTTTGGATGAGCTCACGTCAGAATGGGTGTCCTGGCTGGTGCCGAAGCCGGACGTAAAGGATGTCATCAATGGCGCGTTGGGCATCAAGGACAAGGCATTCGGATACAACCCGTCATTCCTCTATCCTGCAAGCGGGGGAATCAGGATCCTGCCGGAAGCATTTCTTCCGTCCATCGAGAACCTCTCCTACGATTCCGAGCTCGTGGAGATCGAGACGGGAAGACGGCGCGCGGTGTTCCGCAGTGCGTGCGGCGAGCGCACGGAAGAATATGAACAACTCGTGTCAACGACTCCCTTGCCTGAATTGGTACGGTGCTGCGTTGACCTGCCGGCGTCAATGCGTGAATTGGCGTCCGCTCTACGATGGGTGTCCGTGTCGAACGTTAACCTGGCCGTCGCGCGGGCACACATTTCCGACAAACACTGGATTTATTTTCCTGAACACCGGTACCCGTTCTACCGCGCCGGGTTTCCCATGAACTTTTCTCCTGCCATGGGCCGACCCGGCTGCAGTTCCCTCTATGTCGAAATCTCTCATCAGCCGACGGCACAGGAATCAGATGCCTCGCTCATCGAGAGAGTGCGGGAAGGATTGGAACAGGCCGGTGTGCTCCGCCGCTCCGACGAGATGGTCATGGCCGATGTCAAAGATCTGTACTATGCTTATGTGCTCTTCGACCGGTATCGTGGCCGTGCTGTGAAAGAATTGCTGGTGGAGCTGGAGCGACGCGGCATCAGTTCCGTCGGGCGATATGGGCTCTGGGAGCATACGTCGATGGAGGATGCGATCGCCCAGGGGCAGCAGGTCGCGGCTCGATTGCGGATGAAAGCCGCTGCCTGACCGCGAGAATCATATGCAGGTGGTCTGTCACGTCATTACCACACTTGAATTGGGCGGCGCGCAGGAAGTCGCCATGCAAGTCGTGGCAAGTCTTGATCGGAGCCGATTCCAGCCGGTGTTGATCGCCGGACCCGGTGGCCTGTTGACTGAGGAGGCCTGTGCGCTGGATGGAGTCGATGTTCGTATTGTTCCCTCCCTCGTCCGCAAAATTCATCCGCTGAAAGACTTGCGCGCCTTCTGGGAATTAGTCGGGTTGTTTCGGCGCCTGCGTCCGAAGATTGTACACACCCATAGTTCAAAAGCTGGTATCCTAGGGCGGCTGGCGGCATGGTTCGCGGGTGTCCCCTGCATTTTGCACACGATTCATGGCTATGGTGTGACTCCTGCACAGCCCTTCTGGGTGAGACGCTCGTTTATCGCGCTCGAACGAACGGTGGGTTGGGTCACTACGCATTGGATTGCGGTGTCGCACGCGGATCGACGTCAAGGAATCGAGTGGGGGATTTTCTCCGCTTCGAAGGTTTCGGTGGTGCGGCCAGGTATCGATCCGACGCCGTTCGAAGCCCGCATAGATACGGCGGGACGTCACCGCCTGCGAGCCGCGCTGGGAATCCGCCCGGATCAGCTGCTGGTGGGAACGATTTCGTGTTTGAAACCACAAAAATCTCCCGAAGATTTTGTCCGCGTGGCTGCGCGCGTCTGTCAGCGCCTTCCTATGGCGAGATGTGTGCTGATCGGCGACGGCGCATTGCGGCCGCAGGTCGAAGAGTTGTTACGGGCGCAGGGGCTCCAAGAACGTGTCACTCTGCTGGGCTGGCGTCGTGATGTCGTGGCCCTCTTGAAGTCCTTCGACGTGTTCGTGCTGACTTCCCGGTGGGAAGGATTGCCCTGCGTGCTGCTACAGGCCAGAGCCAGCCGGGTTCCGATTGTAGCCACCCGCGTCGGTGGCGCCGGCGAAGCGATCGTTGAGCACGCGCATGGGACCCTCCATCGGCCCGGAGATGTTCAGGGTATGGCCGACCGCGTCTGTCATATTCTCGAAGACGAACGCTACCGCTCAGAGTTCTGGATGCGATCGAATGAGTTTCCGGAAGAGTTTACGATTCAAGAAACGGTCAAACAGTACCAGTTTTTGTACACCTATCTCCTGCATGCCATGCGCCCGATGGGAGGCGCCATGCGGCTGCAGACGACTCGATCAGGAGGTTGAACGGGAGGAACGATGAACATTCCGCTGCTTGATCTGAAAACCCAATACCAATCGATGCGCAGCGAAATTCTGGCTGCGATTGAAGCCACCTGTGACGAACAGGGTTTTATTCTCGGTCCGCGCGTCGTGGCATTGGAGCAAGCAGTGGCGTCGTATGTCGGTAGTACTCATGCGGTTGGGGTGGCGTCCGGCAGTGATGCGCTCTTGCTGGCGCTCATGGCGTCGGGCGTGAAGGCCGGCGATGAAGTCGTAACCGTTCCGTTCACCTTTTTCGCAACAGCGGGGGCCATTTCCCGACTGGGAGCCAAACCAGTGTTCATTGATATCCGTCCCGATACATTTAATATGGATCCCGGGCTTCTTGAGCGGGCCATCACGGGACGGACCAAGGCGATTATCCCTGTGCATCTGTTCGGTCAATGCGCCGATATGCAAGCGATCAATGAGATTGCGGGACGACGCAACGTCGCCGTCATCGAAGATGCCTGCCAGGCGATCGGCGCCGGACGTCACGGGCGGCGAGCCGGTGCCTTGGGGGATCTGGCCTGCTTCAGCTTCTTCCCTTCAAAAAACCTGGGTGGGTTCGGCGATGCCGGTATGGTGACGACCAACGATCAGGCGCTGGCTGAATCTATTGCCATGCTGCGGGTTCATGGGAGCCGGGTCCGTTACGTCCATGAAGCGATCGGCATCAACAGCCGCCTGGACGCCCTGCAGGCCGCTGTCCTACTAGTCAAACTGAAGCGACTAGACCAGTGGGCGGAAGGGCGACGCCGGAATGCCTCGCGCTACGTGCAATTGTTCGCGGCGGAGAAGCTGGATCGTGTCGCAGTCCCCGTTCTAGATACCGGTAATTTCCATGTCTACAATCAGTTCACACTTCGTGTCGAGAAGCGTGACGAACTGCGAGCCTATTTGAAGGACCACGGAGTGGGCACAGAGGTGTATTATCCCCTGCCCCTGCACTTGCAAAATTGTTATCGGGATTTGGGCTATGTAAAGGGGACATTTCCGCACTCGGAACGTGCCGCCGAAGAGGTGCTTTCGATTCCCATCTATGCGGAATTGACGGATGAGCAGCTGCAGTATGTCGTGCAGTCCATTGCAGCGTTCTTCCGCAAACATTGACGGTATGACTCGCCAGTGAACGTTTTCAACCTCTCCTGCGCAAATGAGTTCCGGACCAGTCCGGTGAGTGGCGCGACCTCGCCACGTGTAGTGCTGAGCATTTGGCGATCCAAAATTAACGGTGGCCTCTGCCAGGCGTGTATGGATAATTATTGTTTTTGCAATGGCAATCAGCAGTAGGCCATCCCAGGCGTGCATTGCGATGCGCCATCAGCCTCGGCAGATGCGAGCTGGACGCGAATGTCTATAAATCCGCTTCGTGCTCACGTCGGAATCTGCTAAAGTCCCTGAATATATTGATATGCTGTCGCTGCCCTTTCTCGCCATCCCGTAGGATTTCTGAGAAGGCTTCAAGAACATGCGAAATTAGACTATAGTAGCTGAGCACAAACGATAGAACTTGTGACAAACCCTCGCCCCACCACCGATTCACGTCCGCTCCGGATTGCCCTTATCGGCGCAGGCCGACACGCACAGCATCACGCGCGCGCGATTTTGCGCTGTTCCGGGGTTCAGCTTGTGGCGGTGGCTGACCCGTCTGAGGCCGCGCAGGCGGCCATGCGCGATATCGTGCCGGGCATCGGTTGTTTCAAAACGCCAGACGAGCTGTTCGCGTCCGAGCGGCTCAATGTAGTGCATATCATTACGCCACCCGTCACCCATGCGTCCCTTGCCAAGCTAGCTCTCAAGGCCGGCTGCCACATTTATGTTGAGAAGCCGTTCACCGAATCAGTGGACGACGCTCGGCAGATCCTCGACGACGCGAACGCTAAAGGGTTGCGGGTTTGCGCAGGCCACCAGTTGCTGTATGAGCCGCCCACTCGAGTGCTGAAGAACTATTTGCCCGCCATCGGACGAGTTGTCCATGTTGAAAGCTATTTCTCCTTCCGAACTGTCCGCCATGCGCCGGGCGGTCGTAAGGTCCTTCGAGCCGACCATCAGCTCCTCGACATCCTGCCGCATCCCGTCTATCTGCTGTTGCAGGTGTTGGAGCAGGCTGGTGACGGACGCACTGAGCTGCTGTCGCTGGAGGTAAGTCATGCGGGCACGGTTCACGCCCTCGTGCGACGCGGGGGAGTCACTGGAACTCTGATTGTGACGCTGGAAGGACGTCCCGTTGAAAGTTATTTGCGAGTCATCGGGCGAAATGGATCACTCGTTGCCGATTACGTGAGGAGCACCACCCAGCGTGCCATCGGCCCTGGTTCGTCCGGCATCGATAAGTTGTTTGCGCCCTATCGGCAGGCCTGGCAGCTACTGGGCGGCACGACCTCGGCCATGGCTAGACGCTTTCTCAAGAGTCAACGGAGTTACCCGGGGTTGGCCGAACTCTTCTCCGCGTTCTACGAGTCAGCGCGTAGCGGCAGCCCGTCGCCCCTGTCTCCAGAGAGCTTGTTGGAAACGGTGCGCATCTGCGAGCGGGTGGCCCAAGCGCTCAAGATAGGAGAAGCCAAGGCATTGGCTGCAGCGGCCCCGACACCCGTCAATAGCCGTGGTGTGCTGGTGACGGGTGGAACGGGGTTTTTGGGGAAGGAAATCGTGCGCGCCTTACTGTTGCGCGGTCGTGCTGTCCGTGTGGTAGCCCGACGCGAGCCCTCGCCATGGGAGCGGATAGCCGGAGCGGAATACGTGGTGGGCGATGTGGCGACCGGAGCAGCGGCACACGTATTCAAGGGCGTGGATACCGTGATTCATGCGGCGGCAGAAACCGCCGGTGGGTGGCCCGAGCATCAGCGTAATTCATTGGATGCGACGGAGTACATAGTTCGAGGGGCCGCAGCGGCGGGCATCCGGCACTTCGTTCACGTCAGCAGTCTGGCGGTGTTGGCGCAGGGAAACGGTCACGCCATCGGCGATGACCATCCCCTAGAGCCTGACAGTAAAGGGTCCGGGCCCTATGTCTGGGGCAAGCTCGAATCGGAACGGTTGGCGGTGCAATTGGGGAAGGAACTTGGCGTCTCCGTGAAGGTCATTCGTCCCGGTGCCCTGGTAGATTATCGCGACTTTGATCCACCGGGGCGTCTAGGCAAACGCTTGGGCAATATCTTTGTGGCGGTCGGGTCGTCGAATGATCGTCTCGGAGTCGTGGATGTGGGGTTTGCGGGGCGATTTCTGGGCTGGATGACGGATGCGTGGGACAATGTGCCGACCCCGTTGAATCTGCTGGATCCCGTTTCGCCGACCAAGCGGGAACTGTTGGATCGGCTCCGCCAGGCCAATCCAGACCTCACGGTGGTCTGGCTGCCCAGAATGGTGCTCCTACCGCTATCATGGCTGGCGACGTTGGCGCAAAAGCTGTTGCGTCCGGGCAAGCCGGCCATCGATGTGGCCAAAGTGTTCAGCGTATTGCCCTACGACACGTCTGCAATCGCCAAGCTTGCCTCCCAGATGGATCACTCTGCTGAGAAGCACTAACGTCGTCTTCATCCAGCCAGGTTGCATGGGTCCGGGAGGCTGCATTGCGATCTTCGCGTGAAGCTTACGATGTGACGGTATAAAGTAGTGAAACCAAAATGATATACTCGACTGCTAAAAAACAATTCATCCCGAGGTTGATTTGAACCGGCAGAGCGGGTAAGTCTACGCTGTATCCCACGAAGTGAGCCAGTCCGCCAACAACCATCCTCACCAGCGAAAAGTTGATTGATCATGAATATTGGATCGAACGTGCGTCTTTTCACCGTCAGCATGACCGTGCTGGGCGTCCTCTCTGGTTGTGCGGCGGACCATCGGTGGCGTTCGGCCATGGTGGACGGCGATCGTGCGTTGCGCTCAGGCGACTACACGCATGCGGAAGAGTCATTTGTAGCCGCTCGCAAGGAGGCGGAAGTCCTCGATCCCCAAGGCAAGCGCCTGGCCGAAACATTGAGCCAACTGGGTCAAGTCAATCGCGAGTTAGGCCGATATCCGCGCGCGGAATCGCTCTTCCAGGAATCTCTCGCGATCAGGGAGCGTGTCTACGGGCCGGCTCATGCCGAGACGGCTGCGAGCCTCACGGATTTGGGTGAACTCTATCGTCTACAAGGGCTCTATGCGCAGTCCGAGGCGCTCCATCAACGCGCCAAAGAGATTCGCGAAAAAGTGTTTGGCTCGGACCACAGCAAGACGGCGGAAAGTCTCAATAACATTGCCGTGGTGTATCAGGATCAGCACCGATTTGCCGATGCCGAACCGCTGCTGCAGAGGGCGCTCGCAATTCTCGAGAAGCAGCTGGGTCCGGAACATAGCCTCACAGCCATCACCCGCGATAATTTAGCGAAAATTTATCAAGCGCAGGGGCAACATGCTCGCGCGATGCCGCTTTACCAACGCGCACTAACGATTCACGAAAAGGCCTTTGGCCCCAACCATCCGATTGTTGCCAGAAATCTCGAAAATCTTGGAGATACCTATAGGGCACAGAACCAATACCCACAAGCTGAAGTGCTCTATCAACGCGCGGTGAAGATCTTTAGAAAATCGCTTGGAAACGATCATGTGGATACGGCTGAAGCCATGAGCCGTTTGGGGCAACTCTATGAATTGCAGGGCCTCTATTCCCAGGCGGAACCGCTTTATCAGCAGGCGATCGCCATTCGAGAAAAGCTGCAGGGTGCGGAGAATCCGCAGGTCGCCGGCGAATTGAAGAATCTGGCAGGGCTGTATGAATCGCAGAATCGGTTGGAGCAGTCCGAAGACCTCTATAAGCAGGCGCTGGGTATCTATGAACAGGCGGTAGGATATGATCGTGAAGCCTATGCTAAAACGTTAAAGAATTACGCCTCTCTCCTACGCCGGAAGCAACGCTCCGGCGAGGCCGAACGCCTCGAAGAGCGCGCCAAGGCAGTGTTGAAGCGATTGTCGTTGGAGACTCAAAGCCAGGGCAAAACTGCGGCTGACATACCGGCTGCTCCCTGAGCCTAAAGGTTGTGTCTCATTTCCACCCTGCTAGTTCAAGGATTACATCTTTGGATATAACGTATTCAGACGCCGCCTGATCTTGCGTATGACGTTTTGAGTCGCAGAGCGCCATCTCCTACAGTGTGCCGCCATAGCGACTGTTTGATCCACACAGAGGGACCCCCATGAATCGAACGGTAATTGCGATGCTCGCCGTAATCGTTGTGGCCACCGGGGCCTGCACGAGCAAGCCTCCTAAGAAGCAGTTCCAGCGTCTAGCCGGGGAGTTTGTCTCACCCATCCACATTACAAAGCCGGTCGATCAACAGAGCGCGGTCATCGGTATCACGATCACGAGCGCCACATGGGCACCCAATACAGAGGATCGATTGTATCTGGTGAAGGTGGAGAACGATCGAGATGTCTTTAGCGGCGCCAACCTCATTCCAACGAGCATCATGGCTCCGCTTCCAGGTGGAGGAGGAGGAGGTACGGTCTATGTGCAGAATGTACCGCCGGGACGTTATGCGGCCGTTGCGTTTTCAACCTCGGAAAGAGGATTCGGCAAAGTGCGTGAGGTGACGCTGTTTCTTCTTCCGAAGGAGATGGTGAAACAGACCGAAACGACTGTGACCGCGGGCAGCATTAGTTTTATGGGGGCGTACGATATGGGACCCTCGACGATGGTCCTTCAGGAAAAAGCGACGGACGATGTTCAAACTCATTACTTTGAAGTGTTCTGGGGCAAGCCGCTGGTTCAAGTGATTGCCGATCTCCAGGTCATGGGCACGCCGGCTTATTTCCCCGTTCATGCCGTCAGTTTGATCAAATCGAGCCGGGACGCCACTGCCGAAGAACGGTTCCTTGCCACTGCCAAGCATGAGCTGGAGCCGAGTTGGGCACCCGTGATCGAACGGCGCCGCACTGCAGCGAAGTGATACCCGTCCGTCTCTGTTAACCTGCAGTTTACCTCCTCCTAAGTGTCCTGTTACCTGGGACCCGTATTCTGATATCAACAGAGTCACTCTCAAACAGGAGGGGTACCCATGAGCCTCGTACAAGTAGGGGATCAGATTGTTCGCTCCCGTCCGCGCCGTCCCGAGCTTTCTTCTCTTCACCGTGAATTACTCATGGCCCGCATTGAGTGGTTGTTCCAAGCTTCCACCGGGGCTTTCCGCAGCATATGCACAAGCAGCCTGAGGACGTCGTAGAACCGGGTTGTCTCTCTCAGCAATCCGATCTAGGCGAGCTGATCGCACAGCAAGCCTCCGCGAAACTTCAGCACATCCAGCGCGCTTTGGATCACATCTGGGACGCCTCCTATGGCATATGCCGCGAATGCAGGAATGAGATCCCGTACTCGCGATTAAGGTTTCAGCCTCAGGCAGTGCTGTGTATGGGTTGTATCGAGAAACGGCTCGAACACCTCTCTGCAGATGCGCTTTAACTAGAACCAAGTTCGAGCGGACTCGGAATGCCGCTTGAATGCTGGCCGCATGGCCTATCATTCTTCACGTCGTCACTTCAGATGTTTCCGAACAATTCCGTCCTTTGTTATCCGCATTCTCCGGCACGATATATGACCCGGGAGGCTATTTTCAGCAACCGGGAGTTCGAGTGTGGATCAAGCGTGGACAGATGGACGTCAAGCTCTAGGGGCGGGATAGAACGACTGCGCGATAGACATGGTGAGCCTTTCATCAAGGCGGCAACGATCGCTTCCACCGAACAGTACAGGAAGCAAGTGTGCCATCAGAGCTAGATGAAGGAGCGGCCAACAATGATGTGAGCGGATGGAGAGCGGCTCAACTTTGAATCAATCGGCTACGGAACGAGCTTGTTCATTAACCATTGTTGGGCCGAACGAGGGGCTCGGCGGCCGGGGGTCAGACGCCGATAAGTACCGTCACGATGTAAAATCCAGGCATGGGTGTTGTCGTCCAGGTAGGGGCGAAGGCCCTCATCGATGACCCGCTGCCGTAAGGATTTGTCAAGCACCGGAAAAGCCACTTCGATACGCCGGAAAAAATTGCGATCCATCCAATCGGCACTCGAGAGGAAGACTCGGTCGTCGCCATCGTTGAGAAAATAGAAGATCCGGCTGTGTTCCAGGAACTGGCCAATGATCGAGCGCACCCGAATATGTTCAGAGAGACCCGCGATGCCCGGCCGTAAGGCGCAGGGCCCGCGGACTATCAGATCGATTTTTACGCCGGCCTGCGAGGCCTTATAGAGCGCTCGAATAATTTGAGGTTCGAGGAGCGCATTCATCTTGGCGATAATGTGGGCAGGGCGGCCTTGCTTGGCACGGTCAGTTTCGCGGCCGATCCATTTGAGCAGTGTGGGATGCAAGGTGAATGGCGATTGGAGCAGATGTTTCAGCTTCCCCGGCCGTCCCAGTGAGGTCAACTGTTGAAAGATACGACGGACGTCGCGCCCGATGGCCGCATCACACGTGAGCAGGCCAAAATCAGTATAGAGTCGGGCATTGCGAACGTGATAATTGCCGGTGCCAAGATGGGTATAGTGCCGAAGGAGCCGGCCTTCCCGTCGTAGTACCAGACTCATTTTGGCGTGCGTCTTATGTCCCACCACGCCATACACCACATGGGCGCCCGCCTCCTCCAAATCGTGAGCCAGTTCGATGTTCGCTTCTTCGTCGAAACGAGCGCGGAGCTCGATCACGACGGTGACTTCCTTCCCGCCTCGCGCCGCATCCACCAAGGATTGCACGATGGCTGAATCCGCGCCCGTTCGATACAACGTCTGCTTGATGGTGAGGACGTGCGGGTCTGCGGCGGCCTGACGAAGGAATTCCGTCACCGGAGCGAAGGACTGATAGGGATGGTGCAGCAGGATGTCGCCCTGCCGGATGGCGTCGAACCAGTCCTCGCTCGGTGTAGGAGTGGAAGGAACGCTGGGGGTAAAGGACTGAAATTTGAGGTCGGGGCGTTCGACAAGGTCGGGCACGGTCATCAGTCGATGCAGATTGACCGGTCCATGACATTGATACACGTCGTGCGAATCGAGGTGAAATTGTTCGCGGAGAAAATACACCATGTCCGGAGGGCAGTTGTCGGCCACCTCAAGTCGGACCGCATCGCCGAATCGCCGATCGGGGAGTTGGCCTTCGAGCGCCCGTCGAAGATCGTCGACGTCTTCTTCGTCCACGAAGAGATTGCTGTTCCTCGTAACACGAAACTGGTAACAGCCGGTGACATGCATGCCTGGAAAAAGCTGGTGGACAAAGGCATGGATGACGGACGATAAAAAGGCGAAATCATGCGGCCAGGTGCTGCTTCGAGCGGGTAGGCGAATCACGCGCGGGAGTGAGCGCGGGACTTGCACGATGGCGGTGCCATTCTGGCGGCCGAAGGCATCGGTGCCCTCCAGCGTGACCAAAAAGTTGAGGCTCTTGTTGAGCAACTTCGGAAACGGATGCGCGGGATCCAGCCCGACCGGGCTAAGGAGCGGAAGCAATTCGCGCGAAAAGAATCGGCGCATCCATCGAATGTGCGAGGGCATCCATTCGGCGCGCTTCAGAAACCGGATCCGCTGATCGGCCAATTGTGGAATGAGTCCATGGTTCAAGACCGTATACTGTTCTTGCACCAGCTGATGTGTGAGCGTGGCTATGCGCGAAAGGAGTTCGGAGGGCGTCAGGCCGTCGGGGCCCGGTTGTTCCACGCCATGGGTAACCTGCTCTTTCAGCCCGGCAACGCGGACTTCAAAAAATTCGTCCAGGTTGGAACTCACGATGCAGAGGAATTTTAATCGTTCCAGCAGGGGGACCTTTTTGTCCTTCGCTAGATCCAGTACCCGACGATTGAATTCCAACAGGCTCAACTCACGATTGATGAACCATTCAGGGCGAGAAAGATCACTGGTGGCGGGCCGTGAACCGGCCACGTCAGGGCTCGTGGGTCGGTCCTGCTGGTTGTGAGTTGAGTTCCGCAGTGACATAAGCAAAGAATCGGCAGTATCGCAATCGCCAGAGGCAAGGGATCAAGAGCCGGTTAAATGTATTAGGTGGCGCTCCAAGTCAGACATGATGTTGGAATGGTTCACCCCGCGCACCCGATGCGGCCGGTGGAAACCACGAAGTTGTCCAGGTAGCGTTGTTGGACCTGGGCGAAGGGTACGGAAGTCCAATACTGCTCGAGATACACGGCGTTGATGCCGTAGTCATTGTAATCACCGATCCAATTCAACCCCGTTCGCTGTGCCTCCTGTTGGTCGTCGATCCAGTACTCGAACAGGCCGTCGGCGGCTTCGCGACTATTGAGTTTCATGTGGACCTCAACGCAAAACCACTTGCCGACGTGGTCCGCGCTGAATAATGAGGTTTTGCCGCCGGCCGCTCCGATCCATCGCAAGCGTGGAAAGTCGTTGTACGTGGTCGTGCGCAGGTTGCCACGTTCGTCGGTTCCGGAGGCAGGGTCGAGATACAGCCGTTCGGGATCTGAGCCGGGCGAACCCCCGCTCCATACATGGCCAATGGCGGCCTGGGCAAATCGATCGCTGGCGAGGATCGTGGCTCTGGTCAGCTTGTCGGCCCCACCGCCCGTCCAACCCGGTTGGAGGCGGAGATAGAAGCGCCAATAGACCTCGCGGTACCGGGCCGTTCCCGCATCGACTGGTTTCATGTATGCGCTTGGAGTTTTGCCGAACGCGAGGTGCAGAAATCCTCCATGGGGATCACCGGGGAGGTACTCCGCGCGCATGCCGGCTGAGCGGCCGACGCCCGCACCGGATTCGCGGACAAATCGACCATGCCGTTGATCGTACTCAAAATAGGTACTGAGCCGATCGATCTCAAAATCATCGCACCAGACCCATTCTGCATGGCGGCTCTGCCAGTCCGCGCAGGCTGCATTCACCGGTGGTTCGGCAGCAGTCAACGAACCATTTTCGCTGAACGACAAGACGGCAAGCAAGGCCGCTAAAAGTCGGCATCGCAGCTCAGGCGCCATGACTAGGTCGTCACCGCGCCTTCGGAAGCGGAAGAAACATGGCGGGCATATTTTCCCATCACTCCCGACAAGTACCGGGGAGCGGGGTATGTCACCTTTTTGAGCCGCGCCGTAAGTTCCTTCTGAGTGAGTGCGACATCAAGCCGTCGCTTCGCGATGTCAAAGGTAATGGTATCGCCGTTTTTCACGGCGCCGATCGGGCCACCTTTGACGGCTTCCGGCGCCACATGTCCTGCCATCAAACCATGGGTCGCTCCGGAGAATCTTCCATCGGTGAGGAGCGCGACAGAATCGCCGAGTCCTGCCCCGACGATGGCCGCGGTCACACCTAGCATTTCTCGCATGCCCGGACCGCCCGATGGTCCTTCGTATCGAATGACGACCACATCGCCGGATTTGATTTTTCCTGCTTGGACGGCCAGGAAGGCATCTTCCTCACGATCAAACACCTTGGCGGGCCCGCTGAAATGCATGATGGAATGGCCGGCCACCTTGACCACGCATCCTTCCGGCGCCAGGTTGCCCTTGAGAATGACCATTCCTCCCGTCGGCTTGATCGGCTTCGACAATGTACGCAGTACTTGTTGATCGGGCTTCTCCTGAGCGGTCTTGGCCTCCTCACCGATGGTGCGCCCGGTAACGGTGATCTGGTCAGGGTGCAGGATCTTCGCATCCAGCAAACGTTTCGCGACCAAGGTGGTTCCGCCGGCCGCATAAAGATCCGCCGCAGTAAATCGGCCGCCCGGCTTCAGATCCGCCAGCAACGGCACCTTCCGATTGATCTTGTCAAAATCGTCGATGGTCAGTCGCACGCCCATTTCGCGCGCGATAGCCAGCAGGTGGAGCACGGCGTTGGTCGAACCGCCGGTCGTCGCAACGGCGGCGATGGCATTTTCGATCGATCGGCGCGTGATGATCTGCTTGGGGCGAATGTCTTTCTTGAGCAGGTCCATGACCAGTTTGCCGCATTCAAAGGCTACGTCGTCTTTCTTTTGGTCCATGGCCGGAACGCCGTTCCGTCCCATCGCCGAGATTCCCAGGAATTCGAACGCGATGGCCATGGTATTGGCGGTAAACTGGCCGCCGCAGGCACCGGGGCCAGGGCAAGCGTGATCTTCCAGATCTTTCAATTCCGCATTTGTCATGGTACCGGCGGCATGTTTTCCCACTGCTTCGAAGACGTCCTGAATCGTGACGTCGTGTCCCTGGAATTGTCCCGGCATGATGGATCCGCCGTAGATCATGAGCGAGGGAATGTTGAGCCGGCAGAGTGCCATGACCGTGCCGGGAATGGTTTTGTCGCAGCCTGACAGGGCCACGACGCCGTCGAACAGGTGACCGCGGGCGACCAGCTCGATGGAATCTGCAATCACCTCCCGACTGATGAGGGACGCTTTCATGCCTTCCGTGCCCATGGAAATGCCGTCGGATACAGCGATGGTATTGTACTCAATCGGGGTGCCGCCGGCCGCTCGGATCCCGGCCTTCACCCGTTCGGACAGGCGGCGAAGGTGATAGTTGCACGGCATGACTTCAATCCAGGTATTGGCGACGCCGATCAAGGGGCGTTCAAGGTCGGCATCCGTGAAGCCGACCGCTTTCAGCATGGCGCGAGCAGGGGCGCGGCCCGGTCCGTCGAGTAACTTGTGGCTCTTGTGTCGAGGGTCGATCGTCATGGAAACTCCTTGATCTGTGGGACTGCAATCTACTGTTTAGCGCTCCACTTCAAGTGGGTCGCAAACTGTCGCACAGATAGGCGGGGAGGGTCAATCTGCTGCAGCTAAGAGCCTTGCGGATTTCGAAGCCACGCGAGTCGTGATGGTAGGGTTGTCGAAATGGTATGGGTTATGGGTAGTAGGGCGACGTGAACGATGCAAGCACGAGGCAGGGCAGCACTCAAAATGTTGCCCTGCCGAGCAAGCTTAGTGCGTCTCTTTTTTGTCCTTCTTCTCGTGTTTCTCGTGTTTGGCTTCGGTATCGATGATCGTGCCCGTGCCGGCATCGATATGGACTTCCGTCACCTTGCCATCAGCTCCCAGCACCTCAACCTCCCAGACCGTCTTGTCGTGCTTCTTTTCCAGCTCAGCTTCGACCACGGTGCCAGGCACCTTCTCCGAGGCCGTTTTGATAGCTTGATCGATGGTCACCTTAGCGTCCTTCACTAGGTCGGCGACGTGACCTTCGTCGTGCTTGCCTTTATGTCCCTTGCCGCTCCAGGCCGGGGTGCCCGTGAAACAGAGCGCGCCGAGTATCAATGCTGGTACGGCGATATGCTTGATCATGATGACCTCCGATCTTAGGTAGTGAACGGCTATTGGGGTTTAGCTTGTCCATGGGGGTTTGCGCCTGGAGCATTGCCGCCATGGGGATTCTTGCCATGAGGAGCATCATAGCCGCCCTTGTGCTGTTGCATCGCTTTGTCATGCTCGGCCTGTTGCTTGGTACGCTGCTCGGGCGTCAACAGCGCCAAGGCTTCCCGTCTGGTCTTGATCGACAACAGCCGCAGTCCGATTTGAACATCCTCGCTCTGCTTGAGCTTGCTTTCGATGGCGGACATCTCGGTCTTGTCTTCCTCCATCAATGCCCTCAACTCGCGTTCAGCTACCTGAATATCGGCCTCCATCTTGATACGATTCTTGTCTAGATTCAGCTGCATTTCCTTGAGTTTGGTGACTTGTTCAGCGCTTAATCCGATGTCTTTTTCATGTTTTAGAAGATGCCGGATGAGATGGCCTGCCCCGCCATGCATCATCATTTCCATCATGCCCGAGCCGGAACCGTGCCGGCTTCCCTTTTCGGATTTCTCGCCGTGGCCACCATACCCGCCTTCTGGATTCGCCCACGTGGGAGCAACCGTCAGGGCGCATGCGAGGGCCGATGCCGTGGCAAAAGTGAACAGTTTCGTCGTCATTCATTCCTCCTTCGGTTAGGTCGATTAATGTCCGGTCAGCCCGCGTAAGAGCCCATGGTCACCGGTGAAGGCATTCACCATAAATTGAACAGCCAGCGCGGCGAGCAACAGGCCCATCAAACGGGAAATAATTTTCTCCGCAAGGGGATTCAGCCACTTCGCGCCGCGTGCACCGATCGCTAATATACTGTAACTCGCCAACCCGACGAGTACAAGGCATCCCAATAAGACGATGCGGAGTATGAATGTTGTCGCATGCGTTTCCAGCAGAATCACCGTGGAGATCGCCGCCGGCCCGGCGAGCATGGGGATAGCGAGAGGAGTAATGGCGACATCATCTTTGCTGGTTCCCGCGGCCGTTTCCGCAGCGGTTTCCTGTACCGTAGACCGTTGCGCGCGAAGCATATCAAGGGCGACCAACAGTAAGATCAATCCGCCCGCAATCTGAACCGCCGGCAGCGTGATGCCGAGAAATTTAAAGATCGTCTGTCCGAACAAGGCGAACCCCGTCAAAATTCCCACGGCGACCACACAAGCCATGCGAGCCGTTCGCAAGCGTTGTCCCACCGAATCTCGTGGAGTCATGGCAAGAAACGCCGGCACGACGGCAATGGGGTCCACGATCACGAAAAGGGAGCTGAACGCGAACAGCGCGTATTCAATGAGGGTCATGGGGGAGGTAGACCTCGGTGCAATGCTGATCAGGATGAACTGCGACGCGAGGCGGCGAGAATCTCCGCACGCGGATCGCTGTGGCGAGCCCGGCCCAGCTGCTCATACAGGGCTCGTTCCTCGTCGGACAGCGTGGTGGGCATGACGATCTTCAGTTTGAGAAATAAATCCCCATGATCACCGGTGCCGGTCGGCAATCCCTTGCCCTTCAGGCGAAGTTTTCCGTCGGCCTTGCTGCCGGGTGGAATCTTTACCTTGACCGGTTCCGTCAAAGTCGGGGCCATCACTTCCGCGCCAAGTGCGGCTTCCCACGGCCAGACCGGCAGCGTGACCTGCACGTCGACCCCTTTTTGACGGAAGATGCCGTTCGGTCGAATGTGCACACGGAGGTAGAGATCGCCGGGTTTGCCCCCATTGACACCGGGTTGTCCCTTGCCTGCGATGCGCATTCGGGTGTCATGTTGTATTCCGGAAGGAATGCGCACTTCAATCGTGCGTTTTTCTGTTTGCGTGCCGGTGCCGCCGCAGACCACGCAAGGCCGGCCGCGAACAATGGCACTGCCGCCGCACGCTTTGCATGGGATGCGTTGGGTCAGATCGATACGTCGCGAAACACCGCTGAGCACATCCTTGATGGTGAGGTCGACATCCGTTTCCAGGTCCTCGCCATCGGCTGCAAAACCTGGAGCGCCCCCGCCACGCCCTCGACCGCCAAAGAACGTGTCAAAGATATCCCCGAAATCACCGCTATAGCCTCCGCCTGGGCCACCCTGCCCGCCTTGAGTACCAGTCTGCTGACGAGCCTTCTCATAGGCTTCGGCCTGCTCCCAGTTTTGGCCGTACTGATCATACTTTTTGCGCTTGTCGGGATCCGACAGCACCTCGTGCGCTTCATTCAATTCCTTGAATTTTTTCTCCATCTCCGTTTTTTTTGACCCGGTATGGAGGTCTGGATGAAATTCGCGCGCCCGACGACGATACGCTTTCTTAATGTCGTCGGCGGACGAACTACGGGGGATGCCGAGTATATCGTAGTAGCCGCGTTGCGCAGTAGCCATTAGTGTGGGTCCGTCAAAAAATTATGTGCAAAGTGCAATCGTTTCAGGAGCTTACGAGGTCTCCCGATGCATTGCAAGCGACTCGTGTTTTTCTCCTTGTCTGCCACGGATCTATTAAAGAGATAAGAAACAGTCTGCGGCAGTCAAGAGGCTGGGCGTGACCCCATGTCAAACCGGTGGTTGCCGATGAAGAAGTGCAGCTTGTTTATGGGGAGAAACATCCAGAGAGCAGACCCTGGCTGTCCTAGAGTTCCTCTACTCGCACGCACGACGAGCGGAAGGTGGCCGATTCGACAATGGAAGAGGAGGTCAGCGCCGAGGTCTTCAATAAGGTCAACCATCGCCTGCACTCGAATCGTCCCGGCTTCTTCTTGCAGTCGGATATCTTCAGGGCGGATACCGAGGGTGACAACTGATTCCTCGGTCGGCGGGTGCGCCGGCATAGCGGCCGGCAGCGGAAATTGGAGGGCATCACTGCGAAACAATAGCTGATCTTTCTGCCGTGTCACAGTCCCCGGCCAGAGGTTCATGGGTGGCGTGCCGATGAAGGAGGCGACGAAAGGGTCGGCGGGGGCCGCATAGAGGCGTTGAGGAGGATCAACTTGTCTGACGTGGCCGCTCTCCAGTACGACGATGCGATCGCCCAACGTCATCGCTTCGACCTGATCGTGGGTGACATAGATGATGGTGGCCTGCAGCCGCTGCTGTAATTTCTTCAACTCGATGCGCATCGAGGTGCGCAGTTGGGCATCCAGGTTGGAGAGCGGCTCATCGAACAGAAACAGTTTGGGCTTGCGCACGATCGCCCGCCCCATCGCTACCCGCTGTCGTTGACCGCCGGACAAGTCTTTGGGCTTGCGGTCCAGCAGGGGATGAATGTCCAATAGCTGGGCGGCCTCCGCGATGCGCGTTTCGATGACGTGGCGTGGGGCGCGGTGCATCTTAAGAGCAAAGGCGAGGTTTTCACGAACTGACAGATGCGGATAGAGCGCGTATTGCTGGAAGACCATCGCAATGTCGCGTTCTGCCGGGGGCAGGTGATCAACCCCCACACCGTCGATGAGAACCTGACCGGATGTCTGGTTGTCGAGCCCGGCAATGATGCGCAGGAGCGTCGATTTGCCGCAGCCGGACGGCCCGAGCAGAATCGTAAAACTCCCATCCGAAACCTGCAGCGAGATGTCGCGCAGCACTGGCTGGTCTCGGAACGACTTTGAGATATGACGGAGCTCGAGTTCAGCCACAGCGATCTTCCTACCAAATAACCGTTAACAGTGCGCACAGAATGTTCAACCAGGCTGTCCAGCAAGGCCGCAGGAAGTACGGCGACCGAGGCGTACCCGCCGGGTACGTCGCAGGGTGGCGTGCGACCGAGAACGCCGCTGGAAGCCCGTTTTCAACATTCTGCTAGCCTTTCACCGCGCCGGCGGACAATCCGCTCACAATCCAGCGTTGGCAGAGCAACACGACCACAATCAGCGGGAGCGTTGCGACGACCGAGGCGGCAGCCAATTCGCCCCAGGGCATGCTGAACTCTCCCTGGAAGAGCGCGATGCCGACCGGAAGTGTTTGCTGTTCCGGTTGTGTCAGGATCAGTAACGCGAAGAAAAACTCATTCCAGGCATAGATCAGAATCAAAATGGCGGCGGTGAAAATCCCGGGCGCGGCCAGCGGGAGCGTAATGCGTAGCAGGGTGCCCCAGGGACCGCAGCCGTCAACACGCGCGGCATCCTCCAACTCAGGCGGCAGCTCTTTGAAGAAGCTGGCCAGAATCCAAATGGCGAGCGGCAGGGTCAGGGCCACATAGGGAAGGACGACGCCCCAACGGTGGTTGAGCCCACCGAGGACATCGAGCAGACGCCATACGGGTCCGGCGATAGCCATTTGGGGAAACATTGAGACGCAGAGCAGTACCGCCAGAATGCCTTGCTTGCCGGGAATGGTGAGCCGCGCCAGCGCGTAGGCGGCCGGAATCGCAATCAGCAAGGACAGCAAGGTCGTCGAGCCGGCCACCACGATGCTATTGACCACATAGTCGAACAGATGATGATCGAAGAGCACCGAGCGATAAAAGCTCAGGCTGCCCGACGGCCACCAGGTGGGCGGCACGGTTTCGATGTCGGCCGGGGACTTTAATGAGGTGAGCAGAAACCATAGGAAGGGCGAGAGACTCACGCCGACCGCGCCGACAATGCCAAGCGCGAGGAAGAGGCGTCGGTTCATGCCCGTCCGCGCTCCAGAAGATTTGACCCGATCGCGCGTAGGTAGATGAGCGAGAGCGCCAAGATCATGAGAAACACGGCCACAGAAATGGCTGAGCCATATCCGATCCGGCCTTCGGTAAAGAGGGTCTGGTAGCCGTAGAACTGCAGCACCTGGGTTGCGTCGCCAGGACCGCCCTGCGTCATGACGAAGACGAGATCGAACACACGAAAGGCATCCATGGTGCGAAACAGCAGCGCCAGCAGCAGCGCCGGTTTCAACAGCGGTAGGGTAATATGCCAAAACCGCTGCCAGGCTGCGGCGCCATCTACCTTGGCGGCGTCATAGAGGTCGTCGGAAATGACTTGCAGGCCCGCCAAGATGAGCAGGGCGGCAAAACAAGAAGTCTTCCAGACATCGGCGAGGACGATGATGCCGAAGGCGATACTCGGATAGGCCAGCCAAGGAATGTACGCGGCCACGCGGTCGCCGAACAACAGGAGATTCGCGACACCATACTGATCGTTGAAGATGTACCGCCACAACTGCGAGGCCACCACCGTGGGAATCGCCCAGGGGATCAGAATGGCGGCGCGCACGAGACCTCGACCGCGAAACCGCTCATGAATCACCAACGCAATTACCAGCCCACAGGTCAATTCCAGCACGGTTGAGAGCAGCACGAAGGCGAGGGTGACGAACAACGCTTGGTGGGCGACCGGATCTCGCAGAAGGTTGAGATAGTTTTCGAAACCGATAAACGATCGGCCGAGCGACGGAATGCCCACGAAGATGTGGTGCAGACTCAGCCAGAACGAATCCAGCACGGGATAGAGCGCAAAGACGAGCGTGACGAGCAGCGCCGGCGCCACCATCGTCCAGGCCGCCAGGCTTTCGCGATGGCGAGCGACCGCTTCAGGAAGACTCATGGCGCTGTCCTCGTCAGCGCGAGAAGGGCATCGATGCGGGCGTCGGTCATGGCGGCTTCTTGAGCGAGATCGATGCCGTCGATGGCCACCGCGCGGCTGAAATAACGTTGCAGCAAATGGGAGAGAGCTGGGTAAACCGGTGAACGCGGGCGCGCAATCGCCGACTGCAGGACGGAGAAGTGGTTGCGCAGCTGCGGCATCGTCCTCAGCAGTGCGGCATCGGCAAACAATGCCTGACGCGACGGCGCAATGCCGGCCTCTTGCGCGAATTTCCTTTGTATGGCGTGGCTGGAGAGAAACTCGATGAGCGCCCAGGCTTCGTCCGGATGGTGCGAATAGGCGCTGATGCCATAGAGCCAGCCGCCGAGCGTTGCCGCCTGGCGCCCGCCTGCAAAACCGGGCAGCGCGGCGACACCGACCTTCCCGGCAATCGTCGAACGAGTTGGGTTGTTCGCAAGTTCCCAGGCGTAGGGCCAATTCCGGTGAAACACAGCATGCCCTTGAAGAAACACGGAGAGGGATTCCGGTTCTTGATAGGTCAGGGCCGCGCGTGAAGCGAGTCGGCCGATGATCCGGTCACGGACGAACTGCACGGCCGCGAGGGCTTGTGGCGTGGCCAGTGTCGACTTGCTGGCATCCGCGGTCAGGAGTGCGCCTCCATTCCCTTCGATGAATTCCAGCATGTGACAGACCAAGCCTTCATATTGTTTGAACGGTGCCGAATAGCCGCGCAGGGTGGGGGTGGCCTGTTGTTCTCCGGCGACGATGTGATCGGCCTGCCGGGCCAGTGCTTCCCACGTGGTCGGCACAGCGAATCCGTATTTTCTGAGAAGGTCCTGGCGGTAGTAGAGCAGGCCTGCATCGATGCGACTCGGGATCCCATAAAGGTGTGCTCCGTATCGACCCACTCCTACGGTGGCCGGAAGGAACTGATCGCGCATGGCCGGTGAAAACCGGTCGTCGAGTGAACGAGCCCATCCGGCGGCGGCAAACTCCGGCACCCAGATGACATCCATGAAGAACACGTCGACCGTCGCATCTCGATTTTTCAACTTTTGGGTCAGCAGGTCGTGATAGGCCGTGGAGGAATGCGGCGCGAGTTCGCGCACGACTGAGATGTGCGGATGAGCCTTCATGAACTGAGCGATTGCGTCGTCCCACACGCGTTGATGGTCAGGTTTCCAGGAGACGAAGCGCAGGGTGACGGAATCAGTAGAGGCTGTTGTGGGGCCGTCAATTGAGGCTTGAACCGGTCCCTCTAATGTGACTAGCCAGAAGTTCAGCAGGATTAGGCAAATGGCTGTAATCGATGGGTGAGGGATGTGATCCGTAAGACTCGACCGTCCTCTGGCAGTAGTGCATAGATCGGTTCGAGGCCCGCGCACTTCTCCAGATGAATATCCTTGCATCGTCTTCTTTATACACAGGGAGGAGACACGACGCAAAGGAGATCCTCGAGAGAGCTTCGTTCGGCAGGGCCTGCCGATTATTTTTTACTTCGAACGGCCAGTTCCCACCGGTAGCCGTCAGGATCGGAAAACCAGATCCCCATGCTTTTGGAGCCGGGAGCAACCGGTCCGATCTCGTCGCCCGGATCTTCCATCTTGACGCGATTCTTCTTGAGATGGGCCAAGGCTTTTTTCAGCGCGGCCATGTTCGGCAGATGAAACGAAATGTGGCCGATGGTTTTTGGTGATGGTTTGCCCTTCGAGAAGACGATCAAAACATTGTCGTTGCCGATGCCGACACCACCCTCATATTCGAATTGCTTGCCCAGTCCGAGGATCTTCATGAACCATTTCGCGCTTGCGCGCGGATCGCGGACGGCGAGCCCAAAATGCCACACTGTGCCGAGGGTAAAGGGAACTTTCATGACAGACCTCCTTATCGAAAATCGAGAGGCATCGTGAGATTCAGCCTGTCTGTCTTCCGTGAAACAGCAGGACTCGGGCCACCGTCCATGGCCTGCTGCTCGTGATGGAGCAACCAGCGTTTGCGCTCCAGACCTCCACCGTAGCCGGTCAGTGACCCGTCGGCTCCGATGACGCGATGGCAGGGCACCACGATGCCGATGGGATTGGCGCCGTTGGCCAAGCCAACGGCGCGCACAGCCGCCGGTTTGCCGATGTGCTTGGCCAATGCGCCATAACTCATCGTCTGCCCAGCGGGAATTCCCCGCAATGCCTGCCAGACGCATTCTTGGAACGGGGTGCCTTCCGTTACGGTCTGAAGGGAATCGATCGCGTGGAGATCACCATCGAAGTAGGCAGCGATGGCCGAAGCCGACTCGCATGACCGCGGGGAGGGTATCAGCGTAAGGTTGTTTTTCCCATAATGGCATGCCAGCAGGCGACGCATGCGATCGTCATAGTCAATCCAATCGGTCGCTCGCAAGAGTCCATTCTCGTCGGAGATCAGGACCAACTTGCCGATTGGCGTCGAGAGCGTCTCGGTCAGAAGGCGAAGTGTACGAGCCATGACGAACCTCCTTGCCGGTGAGTGTGTTGCGGCTGCCGACGGTCCATAAGTGCTGGGCGGCATAGCCACGCCAGGGGCGCCAGGCCTCCGCACGCTGGAGCAGTTGGGGACCGTCGGTCGCTATTCCTGCCAGCTGTGCGCCTCGCAAGATGCCCAGATCCGTGGCGGGAAAAGCATCTGGTTCGCGCAAGGCGCGAAGGGCGATATACTGAGCGGTCCATTCACCGATGCCGCGGATGGCACGGAGTTGCGCAGTCCTATTCTCGATCGATCCCCCTGGCAGGAACAGGCGTGGATTGGACGTTGCCGCTTGGGCCAGCGCCTTCACCGTCGCCCGGCGCGCCGCAGGCATGCCGATGGGACTCAAGTCGGCCGTAGCGAGGCGGTGAGCCGTGGGAAAGGTGCGAGTCAATCGTGCATCGACGGCGTGAGGGATCGGCTCTCCGAACACAGCGGCCAATTTGCTGCCGAACCGGCGCGCCGCTTCCACTGTGACCTGCTGTCCGAGCACGGCGCGGATGGCGAGCTCAAATCCATCCCAACATCCAGGCGTGCGTAGTCCTGGCCGGGAGGCGATCAGCGGTGCCAATATCTGGTCCGCCGACAAGTGAGCGGTGATGGCATCGACGTCGGCTCCCACGTCGAACTGATGCCGGACGCAGGCCACAATTGCTTGAAGCGCGCGAACAGATGGAAACTGGATTGTGGCCAGGAGGCTATGCCGGTGGGGTGCCTGCTCGACCGTCACGGTGCCTTGCAGGTCCTCGTGGGAGACGCTACGCCGATAGACGCCATTTTCGACGACCTCCAGTCCGTGAATGGCTCGCGCGCGCAGATACTCCAGCATGCCCTTCCAGTCATATGGAGGTCGATAGGGAATGCATAAAAGGACGGGAGCCTCATCGAACACATTGGCTGAGCTGTGCGTAGTAAGACGACGCAATTCGCTGGGTGGTCTGTGATAAAGCCTGCGGAAAGCATCGTTGAAGCGGCGCAAACTGCCGAATCCCGCGGCCATGGCCACATCGGCCATGGAGAGGCTGGTGTCATGAATCAATTGTTTAGCAAAGTTCAAACGACGCGTCTGGGCGACTGTGATCGGCGAAGCTCCAAGGTGCTGGTCGAAGAGCCGGCGCAACTGCCGCGCGCCCATTCCGACGTGCATTGCAAGCGCTTCAACCGATCCGTCTTCGCGATCGAGAAAACCGCCCGCGATCAGCGCCAAAGCTCGAGACACTGTGTTTGACGTGCCGTGCCAGCCGGGCAGCTCGGGAGAAATTTCTGGACGGCAGCGCAGGCAGGCGCGGAATCCTGCCGCTTGGGCGGTCGCGCTACTGAAAAAGAATCGGCAGTTCTCCCGCTTGGGGGTTCGAGCCGGACAAATGGGGCGGCAGTAGATTCCCGTGGAGACGACGCCGACAAAGAGGCGTCCGTCGAAGCGCGAGTCGCGCGTCTGCAGGGCACGGTAACACACATCTTGGTCGAGCGGTTCCATAGTCTGTACTTTGCCAGATTCGACGGTAAAATTCTGGCTATTTTCGGACGTGGCCATCAAGGAAGCTGAACTTAGCCTGTCCTAAACTTTGTACACCCGCCCGTTTCCGGTTACAAACACTTGATCATCCGAAGAGAACGGAACGTCGTAGCCGCCGCTGAGGGTTGAGAAGGCGGGCAGCAGCCCTTGAAAAGCGGAGATCACAAATCCTGGCAGTCTGAGGCGGTCAGGCCCTTTGCGGAGGAGAATCTTGGGATGCACGTGACCGACCCAATAGAATTCTCCCTCCGGTCCCGGGCTGCTGACCGGTTGATGCTGGAAGACAAAATCACCGAGACGCACCTTATCGCAAAGCGTTGCCAGGTCCCAGGCTGCGGGCCAGCGTTTGGCCAAGCCGGCATCGTGATTGCCCACGACCACCTGTACCTCCCCGCCAAAATCGCGCATCCATTGTGCAAAATCTTGGAGTACTTCACCAGTCACTCCGGCCATCGAATGAACCAGGTCGCCCAAGAAAATGAGCCGTCGCACAAGGCGTCCGGCGATCACCTCGCGCAAGGTCGAGAGATCTTTTGCGCCAGCGCCGGCCGACAGCCACAGTCCCTGCTGCTGAAAAGTCTCTGCTTTGCCCAAGTGAACGTCGGCCACCACGAGAAGTTCCTGTGACGGCCAATATAGGCAGCGATCCGGCAGCAGCTCGAATTCTTCTTCTCGAACGACAATGCGCACTCAGCTAAAGACCTCCCGTTGAAGGCGCGCGATCCGCTGTTCGAATTTTTCGGTGGAGAGACGGGATCGAATACGCTCGACATAAAGCGGAAAGGCAAACGGCGTCAGTCGGGGGATGCGCACATGCAGACACTCCTGCTCGGCAATGGAAGTCATCACCGCCCGCAAGCGGTCGAGTTGAAGTTGCTGGTCCCGCACCTCCCGATAGGCCTGCGCCAGCAACGGATGGTCCGGCTCGTACTGCCGGAACACGTCGAAGAGCAGCGACGAACTCATCTGAAGGTGGCGAGCTGATTTGCGTTCAGACGGTGTTCCCTGGTGAATGAGACCGGCCACGCGCGCAATCTCTCGAAAAGCCCGCTTGGCGAGTTCGGGATAATTGAGCGACGCATGAATTTCCTCTTCCAAGCCGTCGACATTGGTCAGAGCTTGTCTAATTTCGTCGGGGTTTCCAAGCGGTTCCGTCGAGAGTAATTCAAATCCGTAATTATTGGCCGACACGGCGATGGTATTCGGACGCACACGCGCCAAGCGAGAGGCAGTCAGGTGCCCTAATCCTTCGTTGACGCTCCAGCCCTCCCAGGTATAGACGAAGAGATGGTGTCCTTCCCGGCTTCGGTATTCTTCGATCAATGTGTGATGGGCGGCGGGGATTCTGGAACGGGCCTGTTGAATGTGCGCAATCGGTAACAATGCGGTCACCTCAGGCGAACGAGCCGGCTCGCCCTGTGCCGCCAAGCCCATTTGCGCGATCTCGCGGCGCAAGTATCGCGACAGGGGTATGCTGATTGGAAGGATCGTTCCGTTCCAGACCGTCGCGACAGGGCTGCGCTGCTTGGCCGGTGTCACGTAGGCGGTCATGTCCCGGATGTGCAAAAAGGCTACGGTGCGGCCGCCGAACTGAATGACGTCTCCTGGCTTCAGTTTGGCCGCGAAGGTCTCATCGATGATGCCGAGCTTGGCGCCGCCCCGCACCTGCACCAGGACGCCGCTTTCGGACACGATCGTGCCGATGTTCATCTTATGTTGGCGAGCCATGTTCGAGGAGACGAACCGGTACCGTCCCTCAATCTGCTCGACTTTGTGAAACCGTGGATAGGCAGACAGCGCGCCGCCGGCCACGATGAATTCCAGCGCCCAGGCGGCCTCTTCGTCGGTGATGCTTCGAAATGAATAGCTCGAACGGGCCTGGACCAAAATTTCGGCGGGATCGAATCCTTCGTGAAAGGCGGAATTCAACAGAAATTGCACGAACACATCCAGAGGTTTGGCCAGGGGCGCCCGCTCTTCCAAGACGCCGTCCCGTATGGCTGCTCTCACCGCTGAGGCTTCGAGAAGTTCCAGAAAGTTTGTGGGGCAGAGGCGCACCAGGGTCTGCTCGCCAGGGCGGTGAAAGGCCCGGCCAGCCCGTTGAATGGCTCGGGCGATCGATTTGGCCGAGCCGATTTGGATGACGTCTTCGACGTGCGGAAAATCCACTCCGAGATCGAGTGACGACGTGGCGACGACAAGACGAAGTTGGCCGGATTTAATGCCTTCTTCCACCCGCTGGCGTTCATCGAGATCCAATGAACCGTGATGCAAGGCGATGGTTTCCGCCCATTCCGGCTTCTGGGCCACAATTGCCTGATACCAGCGCTCTGCATGGGAGCGGGTGTTGGTGAAGATCAACGTGCTCTTGGACGGATCGATGCTGCGGATCACGTCCGGCAGCAATCGAAGTCCCGAGTAGCCGAACCAGGGACAGCGGGATATCGAAGCCGGGAGGATGGTACGCACCTCGATGTTTCTGGGAATCTCCGCCCGGATGATCGTCGATTGGACAGGGCCCACTGCCGCCGCCGCCGCGACCTCAAGATTCGCGATGGTGGCGGACAAGGCCCATGTACGGGCGTCTGTTGCCACCGACCGTAGTCGTGCCAGGGACAATTCGAGCAGACTCCCGCGCTTCGTCCCGAGCAATTCATGCCATTCATCGAGGACCACCGCCTGCAGACCCTTCATGCGTGCTTGCCATCCTTCGTCGGTGAGCATAATGGCCAGCGATTCGGGGTGGTCACCAGGACATGGGGTGATTGCGCCTTGAGCTGGCGACGAATCACGGGCGGGGTATCACCGGTACGTACGCCTACTTCGATCGGCCACCGAAGATTCTCGATCGGCCTCTGGATTGCCTGGGCGATATCTCGCACCAACGCTTTGAGTGGACTGATATATAGAATCGAGAGCTGTTCGCTCCTGATGCGAGGAGGATTGGCCATCAGGTAGATGAGCGGCCCCCCCAGCGCGGCATAGGTTTTTCCGCTTCCGGTGGCGACCGCGATCAACCCTGATTTCCCCTGCCTAAAGGCTTCCCATGCTTCTCGCTGAAATGAAAATGGAGTCCATCCTTGCGCGGTAAACCAGCCGAGCCATTGCTCATCGGCCTGCTCAAGTGACAGGTCAGGCCAGGCTTCCGCTTGCCTTGGTTTCAGGGCGGCGGCTACGAGCGGACGAGCCATACGTCCCGTACGGTTGAGCCGGCGGATGCGATGTAGGATTTTGGAGGAGGGACTCATGCGTTTTCAGGAGGATCGCCCAGCTCGAATCTCATTTGTTCCGAGTAGAGAGCCGGTGACGCTCCTCGCTGGCCGACAATGTCGAACCCGCTGTCTGAAACGGGAGCGAAGCATTGGAATAACTGCTCGAGGCTGCTGATCCCGTCGGCATCTTCAGGCCGTTTGTCGGTGCGCTCTCGAAGGATGCGTGGGAAGCGGACGGCGAATCCTGATTTGTGCCGCTCGCTCCGGCTGATGCCTTCGAATCCGAGCTCAAAGACTCGCAGGGCGTTTACCGTGCGGACGGGACCGAACCGTTCCGTAGTGTTCTTGCGTATCCATCCGTCCAACTCACGCACCTCCGCATCGTTCAGGCCCGAGTAGGCCTTAGCCACGGAAATTAGTTTCTGCTCTTTCCACAGTGAAAAGGTATAGTCGGTATACAGCGAAGCCCGCCGTCCGGTGCCCGGTTGAGCCGCCGTCAGGACCGCGTCGATGGTTAACGGATCCGTCTTCCATTTGAACCAGATTCCCCGCTTGCGGCCGGTTTCATACGAGGTGCGGCGGCCCTTGATCATCACTCCCTCGGCGCCGTGGCTCCTGGCCATGACCCGCAAATCCGCTACCTCGGCCCAGGAAGCAGGCGTAAGTAGTGGCGAGAGCCCGACCTCGGGTATGACGGGCTGGTCCAAAAGCGATTGCAGGGCCTCGCGGCGTTCCGTAAGCGGACGATGCGTCCATGGTTCGCCATTCATCTGCAGCAGATCATAGGCTAGGAACGAGACAGGATGTGCCGCCACGAGGGCAGCGGAAGGCTTCTTCCGATTCAATCGTTTCTGCAACGCCTGAAATGAGCCGGGACGGTTGCAGTTTCCTGCCACGATCTCTCCATCTACGATCCAGTCTCCTGGAAGCTGTGCCATCGCGCGCGCCAGGTCGGGGAACGAGCCTGTGATGCGTTCTTCGCCGCGCGACCACATCTCGAGCTTCGTTCCCGCCTTCACAATCTGGCACCGGACGCCATCCCATTTCCATTCGCACTGCCATTCCGCTATGTGACCCAATTCGGCCGGTTGCCGATCCAATGGGGCGGCCAGACAGAACGGCAACGGCAAGAGGGATGCAACCTGGTCCTCGGTCGATGCCAGATCGTCGGTGGCTGCTCCCAACCGCGTGAAAAACTCTCCGCTGGGACGCCAGTTGCCTACGAGGCGCGACGCGATGACGGCACGGGGCAAAGAAAATACCTCCGACAGGGCGCGATACACCAATGTTTCCGACACCCCGATGCGCAATGACCCCGTCAACAACTTGTTGAGGATGAACACTTCCTTGGTCTTCGAGTTGCTGCCACCAACCAGATGATGAGTCGGCGGCGGCTGTCGTCATCCATGTTGCTCAACGGTAACAACCGATGGGACATCCACTCGCCGAGTGAGATGGCCTCGCTGGACGGGATCTTTCCCGTTTCTCCGGCCGCCGCCAGGATGAGGGCGACCATCTCAGCGGTGTCGCCTACGGCTGCATAACATTCCTCCATCATCCAGTCGGGATAGCGCACCAGCGCCTGAGCCCACTGCCGCAGTTTCGCCGAACCCACCAGCTGCTTCAATTTCTGTCCGGAGAGAAAAAATAACGTCCAGGCGCAGGTCTCAGGGTCTTGCTTGCGGAAAAACTCCGCCATGATCATGACTTTTTCGTTGGTCGAGGTCGTTTGATCGACACGCTGGAACAAGGTCGCGAAGGCTTCCACCTAATCCTCTCCTTCGCCGAATTCCGTCGCGAGCGGCTCCGCGCGAACACCCTTCACCTCGCGCAGGAATCTCGCCAGCGCGTCAGTATTGCCATGGGTCACCAGGACACGTGAGGCGCCGGATTCTTGGACCGTGCGCAACAATCCGGTCCAATCTGCATGGTCGGAAAGGACAAAACCGCGCTGATAGCCACGCCTTCGTCTGATCCCTCGCACGGCCATCCACCCGGAAGCAAAGGCCGTCGAGACCGAGCGAAACCGTTTCATCCAGGGGCTGCGGTGGGCCGAAGGGGGCGCCAGCACCAGCCGTCCCTCGGTCGAGCCGGTCTCTTCGCCGACGAGTCGGGTCGGCACCATCGAAACACCTTGGCCACGATAGATCTGCGTGAGCGAGGCGACCGCGCCATGCACGAGGACTTCATCATTCGTGAGGCGGCTCAATTCGGAAAGAATCCGCTGAGCCTTGCCGAGGGCATAGCAAAACAAAAGGGCGGTAGTGCCCTCCCGGCGGCATTCCTGCCACCAGTCCATGATTTGCGCGGCGATGGTTTCGGAAGTCGTCCAGCGGTAGATGGGAAGCCCGAACGTGGCCTCGGTGATCATGGTGTCGCAAGGCACCGTTTCGAAGGCTTCGCATGTCGGGTCCGGATCGCGCTTATAGTCTCCCGTCACCACCCATACCTCCGACCCATGCTCCACACGAATCTGGGCCGATCCCCGAATATGGCCCGCGGGATGAAATGAGATCCAGGAGTTGCCGAGGCGTTCTTTGTGGCGGTAAGGAAACGCTCGCAGACGGATGTCGTGTCCCAGCCGGTGGCGGAGGATCGATGCGCAGTCTTCCGCGCACCAATATTCGGCGCTGCCCGAGCGGGCATGGTCGCCATGCGCATGGGTGATCAGATTGACGCTGGCCTTCCCCCATGCATCAATGTGAAACGCGTTATCGGGGCCGACAAGTCCCCCCTGTTGAAGCCGTACGATGTCCGCCATGCCGTGACCTCTGGTGTATTGTCATAGATATGATACCAAGCGTGATAGGTCGAGAGAAGGGCGGCGGAACGGCGAGCGCTGAGATGGGTCATCTTTGGGAAAAAAAAGGATTATTTCAGGGCGACCTCTTCGCATGAAGACGTGCGTCGATTATACTAAAGGACGAGGTATACCAATGATTGTACGGACCTGCATCGGGCTTCTGGGTATCTTTGCTCTTTTGTTTTCCTCTGCCTGCACAACGGTGGATAACAGCGCGCGACAGTCCAGTCAGAAGAGGACCTTCGGGCAGCGTGCGGAACGATTGGCCAAGTCTGTGACCAACACTATGACGGACGCAACCAGTGACGTCCTGCCTATTTTCTCGGTCACATTGAATGAAATCGTTCGCGAGGCGAAGTCGGATCTGCCGAAGATTACTGAAGAGCTCCGCACGCAACTGAATCGGACCTCCTCTCCGACGAAGCCCTAGCAAGGCGGCTCCCACAATCACCGGCGGGAAGCATTGGGAAGGTGGTCACTCCAGCGGACGGCACGGTCTGCGCGGAGTTTCGCTTTTCGATCCACGAGTCGCGCTTTTTCCAGATGGAAACATCTGCGGTCATTCAACGATGAGACGCTAATAAGGCCGGGGCAGATTATCGTGGGCTCGAATGCGCGTTATGCTCAGCGATGGACGGTGGCATTCTTGGCTTTTGCCATCATCTTGCAGTAGGAGCAGGTGCCTGCGGTCGTCGGTTGGCCGCAAGACTCGCATGGAATAAGGGTCCGTTGGTCCTTTTCGGCCATGGACTCGACGGCGGATTGTGGCTTGGTTTGCTTGTCTAAAAATCCCCAGTAGAAACGCTGCTTGGTACCGGGGGATTCCGTTTCCAGCCGATTGAGGACCTCTTTGTAGAGGATCATCTTCGAACCCTTCGCCATGGGACATTCTTCCACAATGTAGTCGATGCGATTCACCACCGCATAGGCGGCGATTTCGCGTTCAGACAACCGACAGAGCGGCTTCACCTTCTTTGCAAACCCTTCCACGGATGCAGGAAGAGTCGGGCATTGTTTATCCAGGTATTCTTCCTGCCAATGCAACACATTGCCTAGGAGCCGCGCAGCTTCGTCGTCGAGATTGTGGCCGGTGGCCATGACATCATAGTCCTGCTCCACGGCCGCGCGATTGAACTGATACCGCTTGATGGTGCCACAAGTGGAGCAGGTTGGACGGTGGAGGATGGTGGCCAATTCACGAATGCCGGCCCCGGCTTCTTGCTCGACGACATGCACCAGGAGTGTGGCACCGTGAGTTACAGCCACGGTCTCGGCATAGTGCTTCACTTTGCGATGCGACTCTTCGGAGTAGGCGCCGATGCCGAGATTGACGTACAGCGCGTCGGCGCGGTACCCGAGTTTGAGAAGGATATGCCACAGCGCGAGGCTGTCCTTGCCGCCCGAGACTGCGACGAGAATGCGATCCGTGGGCGTGAACATTTTGAATGATTTAATCGCACGCGCGACCTGCTCGTGCACAAAAGTGGTGAAGCAGCCTTTGCAGAAGGCGGCATTGTGCCGCGGAAGACTGATCACGGCTTTCGTCTTACACTTCCCGCAATTCATGAATATCCGTACCGCGTGAGAGGGTGAGAAAGCCCTGGGGCGATCAACCGCCGGAAATGACCGGCCGGATTTCTATCTGGTCGGCATCGGCGAGCATTTCATCTTCCGTAACCAGGTCATCACCCCGAATCACCAGATGCGCCTCGATCACGAGATTGAGTTCGCGCAGCACTTCTTTGGAGCGCTTGGGGCCTTTGATTTCCACTTGGCGTTGGGGATGACTCAGTTGGACGATCATGGCGCGATGATACGGCTGACTCGTGCGGGATTGCAAACTCCGAAAAAACCGCACGACTGTCGCACAAGGGACGCATTTCGATGTGAGGGGAAGGATCGGAGTGGTTACAGGATTTGCGGAGCGCGGCACATTCAAGCAGACAACCGAGCGATTGTTATCTTATTCCCTGGACGATCTGGAAAATCAAGAGTCCGGCCACGCCGAGAAACAGGAGAGCCGATACCAGCGCAAGGCGCTTGAACTTTCTGTTCTTGAGATCCAGCTCACTAAAGATTGCTTCCTTCCATGGGACATTGGGCTCGTTCATGTTCGCATTCCTAACCTTCCCTGAAATAATTGCCGGGAAGAATACACATGGAATTCAAAACACGCGCTCTGAATGATAAATTTATACGCCCGCCCGGATGATGATTGCAAGTAGTTTGACCTGATAAAATCCTGCCATTTACCTAGGGGTTTGACCTGGACGTAAAAAGACTGTTCTTGTGAGCACATAGCAGAACATGGGTCGCCTTCCCAAGTAAATGGAGCAAGTGAACAGATGACGGCTAGATTGGCGCGTCGCGCAAGGATTTGGCCGCTTCTTCGGGTGAAACCGGATTGACATAGAAACCGGTTCCCCATTCAAAGCCGGCGACTTGGGTGAGCTTGGGGATGATTTCGATGTGCCAGTGATAAAAATCCCCGGTTTTTTCATGCAGCGGAGAGCTGTGCAACATAAAGTTGTACGCCGGGCGAGCCAGCACCGCGTTCATCCGCCGTAAGGCTTCCCCGAGGATCGAGGCCAGAAACTCGAACTGAGAGCGCTGACTTTCTTCGAAGTAGCCTGCGTGTCGTTTGGGGAGGATCCACATTTCGAACGGGAAACGCGGCGCGTAAGGGGTCAGACACACAAACTCTGGATTCTCCAGCACCACCCGCGCGCCTTCGGCCGATTCCTGGCGCATGATGTCGCAATAGATACAGCGTTCCTTTTGCTGGAAATGTTGCCGGCAACCGTCCATCTCTTCGAGCACGCTGGTCGGCACGACCGGCAAGGCAATGAGTTGGGAGTGGCTGTGCTCTAATGTCGCGCCCGCTGCGGCGCCCTGATTTTTAAAAATCAGGATGTATCGAAAGCGAGGATCTTTCTTGAGGTCCAGGATGCGGTCGCGATAGGCCCACAGGACATCCTCAACTCGTTTCGCCGGAAGGTCGGCCAGGCTGTCCTTGTGGTTGGTAGTTTCAATGATGACTTCATGGGCGCCGATTCCGTTCATTCGATCATAGAGGCCGAGCCCTTCACGGCCCATATCCCCCTCCACATGGAGCGCGGGAAATTTATTAGGGATCACCCGCACCGTCCAGTTTGGACTGTCGGGATCGGAGGCCTGTGGTCGATATGCCAGTATTTCCTTTGGTGTCAGCCGTTCCTGACCAGGACAAAAAGGGCACATGGAGGCAGAGGGCGACGCTGCGGCGGGCACATGGAGGTCGTGGGGGCGGCCGCTCCGTTCGGTCGACACGATGACCCAACGGCCGACGATCGGGTCTCTTCTCAGTTCAGGCATCGCGACTCCTATCGTTTTGAGCGCAACTCAGACTCTCCACATCATGGCTTCGAACTCGTCGCCAGGCCGGTTGAAGGTCACCGGATTGTGATGGGGATAGCGGGCAATTTCCATCCGGTGCTCCGACACTGTCAACGTTAGACGCAGTTCATTGCCGACCTCGATGTCGAGATCCTTGAACGGCACCGCGAGTTCGAGAATCTTCCGCCGGCTGATCGTGCTGTAAGTCCCCACATTGCGATAGGCGCCGGTCTCGTCCGCCCGAGTCAGGAGGAATGTCTCAGTGCCGCTCGGCGCGAGGGTGAAGGACAGTATGTACTGCTGAATTCCCGATCCGATGTGAAGGTCGGCGGTGCAGTCTTCCTGTCGCGTCTGGGACCGTTCGTCGAAATCCAGCCGGAGATAGAGTCGCTCGTGGTCGAACCCGAAGAAGATTGCCGTGAAGAGCCCTTCCGACTTCCACATCGCTCCTAACGGCGGGGTGGGGTTGATGGTTCCAGCGCCGCGCCACTCAAAAAAATTCGATACGATGCCATCGAGGGTCGGGGTTATGAAGGCCAGCGGAAGTTGCACCACCTCCAACCCTTGCGGCGTGCGCGCTTCTATCAAAGGTTGATTCAGGATTTCGGGCGGTGTGACGCCGGCATAGGTCCAGACGTTGCGGAGGTGCGTTCGAAACAGGCGATCAAATTCTTGTTTGTAGTCGGTGTCGAAGTCGTCTCCGTACCACCAAAACCAGTCACTGCCTTCGGCCGCATACAGTTCGCTCCAGGCGGCGCGGGCTTGTTCTTGGCTGAGCGAGGGCGTCAATTCGACGAGTCGCGCACGCGTGTGCTGCAGGAGGTCCCACCCGCGATTGTCTTCCTGATGTCCGATCCAGATCTTGAAGTCCTGATTGATCCAGGAACCGGAATGCAGATGGTCCAGATGTCGAGTCGGTGGATTGGTGGCCAGCGCCCGGCTAACGGTGTCCATGTGCACGCGGATACCGTGGCCGATGTGGAGCCCATCCTGTTCGAACGCGCGAAATAGCAGGGAGAGGAACCGTTCGCCGCCGTCGTGATAATGCTCCCAGGGATTTTCTCCATCGAGGATCACGGCGACGATGCCTTGCTCCAGCGGAATATCATAGGCGAGGCCACGGACCCGCCGGAGGACATCGTCGGCAGCCGACTCCGGCGTGGTCTTATGGTAGACGAAGCCGAAGGCGTCGGAGATGTCACGATCGCGGAACACAATCGTGAGCGGATGATCGGTCGGGCCGACGCTGTAGGGCTGATACAAATGATAGTGCCGGTTCCACGCGTCATTTCCCATTTGCAATGATCGGTAGAGATTGCCTTCGTCCGTTGCCAACCAACGGATCCCGGCTTTCTCCAATATCGGCAACATTTCCGGACAGACCGACCCCTCCGACGGCCACAACCCGACAGGCGGTCGGCCAAATGTCTTGGTATGATAATCGATGGCCAGCCGGATCTGCGCTTCGGCATCGGCCGGCGCATGAAAGCGAGCCGGAAGCGGCAAATCCGGCCGGGCGCGTCGCGTAAACTCGGAGTCGATGACCAGTGGCAGGATCGGGTGAAAGAACGGCGTGGTGGTCAGTTCGACCTGGCCGCGGTCCTGGAGCGCTTTGTACATCGGCACGATCTCTCGGATCGCCGTCTGTTGCAGGGCCAGCACTTCCTGCTTGTCTTCTTCCGTGAACCCACGGTTCTTTTTCCGCAATTCTGCCAGGCGTGGGAACTGTTGGAGACTGCCATAGCCAAACCAGGCGAGGTTGTGCCACACCTGGAGGTCGAGAAATTCCTGCGATGAAAATTGCTTGGCCAGACGATGCAAGTCCTGGCCGTGCACATCAAGGCCACGCTTCACCAGCAACTCCTGGTAGCGGGGAAAGGGCCTGACCATAGTGGCCCAATTGGCCGAGAAAAAATGACGGATCAAAAAGGCTTTTTCTTCGGGCGTGAGGTCGGCAGCGCGACGTTGAGCATATTCGAGAAAGAGATCGCGGACGCGTCCGGTCGAGAATTCTTCGAGCTGAAGCAGGAGTGACGGGGTGAAGTTAAAGGTGGAGCGCGCCTGTGGAAACCGGTCGAGCAGGAAGGCCATATCGTAATAGGCCTTCGTGGCGTGTAAACGGACCCACGGCATACTCGCGGATCCCGTAATCGGGTCCGTATAGTACGGCTGGTGCATATGCCAGAGGAAGCAGAGCTGAATGGTTTTCATCGGGAAGTTTCTTGCAGACTCGGGGGCAGTATGTCATAGGGGTATGAGGGTTGCAACGAATGCACAGGTTTGTGCGTGAGTCGAGTCTCCGGTGTCATGGTCGGACGACGGGTACGTCGTTTCTGGAATGAGGAGTCGAGAAGAATGGCAGTGGATCCGGTCATCTCGTCAAGCATCCCCATGGAATCTCGCTCCGTCGTCGGCTCGACATTGCGGTATTGGGGACCGGTGGGGCTCTATGCCGCACTGATTTTCGGAGGGTCTTCCATTTCCAATCCACCTGAGTCCATTGCCTCGGTCCTGAAAGAAATTTCAGACAAAGCGCTGCATCTGGCGGAGTACAGTATTCTAGGCGCCTTGACCTACCGAGCCTGTCGCCATGCCGCCGGGCCCCGGGCCGCGCGCCATGCCGTGATCGTGGCGGTGGTCGGCTGTGGGGTCTACGGTTTAAGCGATGAGGTGCATCAACTGTTCGTGCCGTTCCGGCAAGGCGATTCGCTGGACCTGGTCGCCGATACGGCAGGCGCTCTGCTGGGGGCTTTGACGTGGCGATGGGCGGAATGGCGTAATGCCGGGCCTCTGGGTCGAGGTTAACCCGGATTATTCATGCATGCCGTCGTGAGGCGTTCGAGACTGAAGCCCGCCGGGGTTTCTCGCAAGTAAGGCCGACGTAGGCGTACTTGTAGTCCGTCGAGGAGGCCGAACGAGAAAAGCCCCGCCGGGCGAGAGGATCGGACGACGTAACAGGTATTCATTAATAGTCCGGGTTAAGTTCCCAACGCGGTCATTTCATCGTTCAATCCCCATTCGGGTAATTCTCGCAGCATTCTTCCGATCCTGCCTGCGTTTGATTGTGCCTGAAAGGCCTCGCGATCAGCGTCGGCTATTCTTCGACATCGTACGCAGCGTAACGCCCGGATCCACACATGGCCTCCGGCGTCCACCGTGTCAATATACAGGTCAGCCACGAGGTGACCCTGACATGCGGAACAGTTAGGGGAGGTCTGGACGCGGGCTCGAGCTGATGTCGGTAGGGCTCTGGAGTTCCCATCAGAGTGCCTGTGTGCCATGGGTACCCTCCTGAGTATGAGTGTGGCGACAAATGGTTCGTGCGTTCTGAGTATTGATCTAAGCAAATTGAATGCCTGCAAGCCGAAGTTGCTGTAAGCGATCCAGGAGGTCGTGATGCGAGTTAGTGAGGCGAGGAAAGAGGACTGTGAAAGTCAGGTCAGACGTATCATTGGTCCGCGAGCGGTGGTTCGTTCGAGGCCACCCAGGCGGTGGATGCGCGAGAGAAGCGTTCCGTCGTTGCCGCTGTAGGTGGCCGGAACCAAATCGGTCAATCTCAGGCAGGCCGCGATTTCGGATTCAGTCGGTCGCCCCCGTCCGGCTGCGGGTGAACATTTGCGATCCATAGCGGGGTAATTTTTGCCATGAGAGAGCCGTCGGTGCCCCATGCTCACCAGGCATAGGCTTCTGGGGCTGCGCCTCCAGGGCCGGGAAAAATTTTATCCAGCTCCTTGAGCGTGTCCGCGGTCAGCGTCAGTTTAAGGCTCTGCATAGCGCCAGTCAGCTGTTCCATCGTGCGAGGTCCGATGATGGGGGCGGTGACGGCCGGTTGGTGCAACAGCCAGGCGAGGGCCACCGCGGCCGGTGCGACGCGTAGCGTTGCACAGAGCCGTTCGTAGGCTTCGAGCTGTGGGCGATGAGTCTCGATGTCCTTGCGAATATCCGCATCCGCTCGCCGACCGGCCTTGCTCGGGGTCAAGGCTCCGCCAAGAAGGCCGCGTCCCAACGGACTCCAAGGAATGAGGCCGACTCCATAAGCCTGGCAGGCCGGAATCACTTCGAGCTCAACGGTTCGTTCGAGGAGATTGTAAAGGCTCTGTTCCGAGATGAGGCCGAGAAAATGGCGTGACTTCGCGAGTTCCTGGGCCTGTGCAATGTGCCAGCCTGCAAAATTACTGCTGCCGATGTAGAGCACCTTCCCTTCGCGGCAGAGCTGTTCCATGGCTTGCCACAGTTCCTCCCAGGGACAGTCACGGTCGATATGATGCATTTGGTAGAGATCGATGTGGTCTGTCTGCAAGCGTCGGAGGCTTGCTTCGCAGGCGCGTTTGATATGGAAGGCCGACAGGTGAGACTGGTTGGGCCAGTTTCCCATGCGCCCGTATACCTTCGTAGCCAGGACGATTTTTTCTCGCCGTCCGCCGCCCTGCGCCAGCCAGCGGCCGACGATTTGTTCGGTGATGCCTTCGCCGACTTTCCAGCCGTACACGTTGGCGCTGTCAAAAAAATTGATGCCCAGCTCCAAGGCCTGATCCATGATGCCAAAGCTGTCGGGTTCGGAAGTGTGCGGCCCGAAGTTCATCGTGCCGAGACAGAGGCGGCTGACACGAACTCCTGAACGGCCGAGATGAACGTACTGCATAGGCGCCTCCTTCCGGTTTGTTCAATAGGATACCGGCTTAAGGCGAGGAGTGACAACCGGTGCATGGGGGGCCGCAAGTTATCATGTGGACAGGATCACGAGGTGTGCAACAACGCGGCCGCATGCAAGAGGTGACTTTCTGCTGGCAGTTGGAAACGGTTTGGCTATAATGCCGATCGTATGGCCACTACCAATCCTGCCGCACCTGCAACACCTATTGCGCCTCCTGATGCCTCGCGCATTGCGAAGACCGTGGCGAACCAATTGCCGTTTCATGGGGAGTTCGCCTGTCTGACCGCGCTCGCGGGGGATGCGTCCAATCGCCGGTATTTTAGGCTCATGCTGAAGGGCACGCCCTCATCACTGATCCTCATGCAGCTGGCCGATCCGGAGGGCTTCAAGAAATCGGAAGAGGCGGTCAGCGGAGCCTCTTCCCAGATTACGGAACTTCCTTTTACCAACGTGCTGACGCATCTGCAGCGTACCGGTGTGACGGTCCCCCGGCTGCAATACTACGATCGCGAATCCGGCCTGTTGTATTTGGAAGATTTCGGCGATGTGACCTTGGCGGAAGCTTGTCGCAACGCTGATCGGGCCAAGTTAGACGCTCTCTATCGTGGGGCGATCGATCAACTGGTGCTGTTGCAGGTGAAGGGAACGACGCCAGCCGAGCCGCGCTGCATCGCTTTTCACCGACGTTTCGATGTGCCGCTCTTAATGTGGGAATTCGACCACTTTCTGGAATATGGCATTACGGCTCGCTTGGGCAAGCCGATGGCTCCGGCCGACGAGGCGGCGATTAGAGCGGAGTTCCAACGCATCGCCGAGCTACTGGCGGGACAATCGCAGGTCTTTGTGCATCGCGATTACCATTCACGTAATCTCATGGTGGACGGATCGCGGATCGGCATCATCGATTTTCAAGATGCCTTGATGGGGCCGGCCACGTATGATTTGGCGTCGCTCTTGAAAGATGCTTACATCGAGTTGGACGAGGCTGTGGTGGATGGATTGATCGATCACTTCCTGAATGGTCTCACTGCTCATGGGCAGGGCTGGGTTGATCGAACTGCGTTTCGGCGTCTGTTCGACCTCACCAGCATTCAGCGCAATCTTAAGGCCGCCGGCCGGTTTGTCTATATCGATCAGGTGAAACATAATCCCAAATTTCTTGCCGATATTCCCCGTGTGTTAGGTTACGTGAAACGCAACATCTCTAAGTATCCCGAGCTGTCTGCGCTCGGGCAGCGCTTGGCGCCCTACGTCGCTGAACTGCGATAACGCCGCGGTAGAAACAGCATCCCTGCTATGAAGGCCATGATTCTCGCAGCTGGCTTCGGGACCCGGTTGAGGCCTCTCACCGACGTGACGCCCAAGCCGCTCCTCCCGGTTGCCGGTACTCCCATGATTGTCTGGAACTTGCTGCTCCTGAAGCGTCACGGCATTCTGGACGTCGTGATCAATCTCCATCATTTGGGGGCAATGATCGAGCAGGCATTGGGCGGCGGCGCACGCTTCGGAATGCGGATCACCTATTCGCATGAGCCCGTGATTTTAGGCACCGGGGGAGGGATCAAGCAGGCTGAAAGCTCGTTTGGCGGCGAGCCGGTACTCGTACTCAACGGCGATACTTTGTTTGAGCTAAACCTCACGTCGCTCCTCGCCTTCCATCAAGAGCGTGACGCGGCGGCGACGTTGGTGTTGCGTCATGATCCCGAGGCGGCTCGTTGGGGGCTCGTCGAGGTGACCAATCAGGCCCAGGTTATGCGGATCACCGGCCGCGGTCGTTCCCTGTCACCACCCACGACGCCGCGAATGTTCGCCGGTATCCATATTCTGCACCCGCGCCTCTTGCGTTCCCTGGCGGTCGGCAAGGAATCTTCAATCATCGATGCCTATGTGCAGGGCATTCAGGAAGGGGAACGCATCATGGGATACGATTTCGACGGCTATTGGACCGACGTCGGCACGCCGGAACGGTATGCGCAGGTGGAACGTGATGCAGCGGCCGGATTGCTGAGTTTGGCCGCGAGAACCGCTGATGCCTAAGCTTAATAGGCTGTGGGAAAAAATGCCGAAGTTTCTAGGATTTGATGGGCAGGTGGTTGAACAGGTTACGACTATGCAGGATGGTCAAAAGGGCCGTCCAGCAAGGCCGCAGCGAGTGAAGGGCCGAGGCGTACCGCAGGGTACGTTGAGGATCTGAACGATGCGAGAACGAAGCTGGTGGCCGTTTTCACCATCCTGCCTTCTTAGTCGCCGGCGTTGGGTTTTCGTTGCTTAATCAAGCGGGCAAGATAGGTTCGCTGTAGATCGAGAAACTCAGCTGCTTTGGTCTGATTGCCTGCCGCCCTGTCCAATGCTCGCTCGATGATATGAGCGCTGTGGGCTTCCATGGACTCATGGTAGGTGAGGTTCATGTAAGGAAGGGCGTTCTCCGCCGTTCCTCTTCCGGCACCCTCGTCGGTAGTCAACGCCAAAAACTCCGGTTCAATCACATCACTGGGACTGAGCACCACCGCGCGTGAGAGAACATTGTCGAGTTCGCGGATGTTGCCGGGCCAGGGGTAATGGGTCAATGCGGTGCGGGCGGCGGGGCTAAGTGTCACGTTCGGGCGCTTGGCTTCGTACGCATGCCGTTTGAGAAAAAAATCGGCGAGTCTCGGGACGTCTTCGCTGCGGTCCCGTAACGGTGGAAGCGTGAAGCTCACGACATTGAGACGGAAGAAGAGATCTTCCCTGAACTGTCCGGCTTTCACCGCCTGCTTCAGATCCTTATTGGTAGCTGCCACGAAGCGAATGTTAACGGACACCGGACGGGTACCGCCGACCCGTTGGAATTCCTTGTCTTGCAGGACGCGCAACAGTTTGGCCTGTAACGGCAAGGGCATGTCCCCGATCTCGTCGAGGAAGACCGTGCCCCCGTCGGCCATTTCAAGCTTGCCCTTTTGGAGCCGATCGGCTCCGGTAAAAGATCCACGTTCATGGCCGAAGAGTTCGTTCTCGAGCAGGGTTTCCGTGAGCGCCACGCAATTGATCACGACCATGGGCATGCCTTGGCGCGGGCTCCATTGGTGGATGGAGCGGGCAAAGAGTTCCTTGCCCGTTCCGCTTTCGCCGAGCAACAGAATGCTGGCGTCCGAGTTGGCGGCGCGCTGCGCCGATTCAATGATGGCTTTAATCTTCTGGCTGTCCCCGACAATGGTGGCGTACCGGTTCTGAATGTCGGATTTAAGGGCAGCCACTTGCCGTTTCAACGAGTCGCGCTCAAGCGCTTTTTGAATCACAATCAGCAAATGGTCTTTTTCGAGTGGCTTTGTCAGAAAGTCGTAGGCGCCCTGGCGCATGGCTTCGACGGCATCCGGAATCGTACCCGCGGCCGTCATGACGATGACGGGGATATCGTCGATCTGTTTGTTTTGGGCCATGCGCTTCAGCACGTCCATCCCCTTGAGGCGAGGCAAGTAGAGATCGAGCAGGACTAGGTTTGGGGATTCCTGCTCGATAAGCTCGATTCCGCGCTGACCGTCGGCGGCCGTCAGGGTCCGATAGCCGCCGGCGTCGAGACGATCTTGCAACATCGTGACGATGTCCTGATCGTCATCCACAATCAGCACTTTAGCCTTCGTCGCGGTTCCGCTCATTCCGTCACCCTCATTCTTGGCGAGGCTCAGCTTTCCATCACATTCATGACCAGACCGGTCAGTGGCTTGGGGAAGAAGTAGGTCGACTTGTGGGGCATCCGCTCGCCTGCCGAGGCTACGGCCTGCACTTCGGCGACTTTCGTCGGGTTCAAAAGCAACGCGGCGGTGCCGGTGCCCTGCCGCACCCAGTTCAGAGATTCGTGATCATCCTTTGAGTACAGCATCGCTTCCTGTTCCTGCTGAGTCGGGCAGAGGGTGGCCACCACATGTTGTTGCAGCAGTGACACGTCCAACCGATCACGTGGCGAGGCGGTTGCCGTGGGACGATGCGCCGCTTTTAACGTCAGCAAATAATACTGCGAGTCATTCTTCAGCGCGAGGCCGAACATCGGCACTGACTGCCCACGGTCGCGCAGGGTTTGGATAAACTGTGCGCGCACCTGCGGTTCGTTGCCGGGTTGAAAGGGCAACGGCGTGACTTCAAAGGTCGGTTCGAGTCTGCGCAGCAATTCAGGAGCTGCCGGCACGGACGTCGTCAGGACACGATGCGTCGGGAGCACCGTCAATCCCTTATCCTCGAGGCTCGCAAACAGCATCAGGACGTTGTCATAGGGCTGGGGGGTCGAGGGCGCGCCGGCCTGTTGTCGCCTGGCGCGGCGATAGTTGAGCGCCGTTTCATACCGATGATGGCCGTCGGCGATGAAGAGGAGCTTGGTCTGCATGATCTGCACGACTTTGTCGAGCACGCTTTTATCGGTGACGCTCCAAAGCCGCTGCCGAAAACCCACGTCGTCTTGAAAGTCGATGCGTGGTTTTACCGAGGCGATCGCCTGTTCGATCAGGGTTAGAATGTCGTTGTGCGGATCCGAGTAAAGGGAGATGATGGGGCTGAAGTTCGCGCGGCAGGCTTCCAGCAGATTGAGCCGATCCGTTTTGGCCGCTGCCCGCGTGTTTTCGTGCGGATAAATCTTGCCTGAGCCGAATTCCTCCAGCTCCACTGTTGAAAGAAAGCCTTTAAAGAGTTTGGTCGGCGTGCCGGGAGCGGAATAGGGCGGTTGATATTCGATCGTGTGATAATAAATAGCGGGTTGAGAGTCGCGGCGTAATGCGCCGGATTTCAGCCAATCCTTCAGGGCGATCGACGCGCGTGTATATTTACTGTTCGCGGTATTGTCGCCCGGTTGCTCATAGCCGAGTTCCAGGCGGATGACGTTGTTCGGGTGGCGATCGTGCAAGGTCTTCTGCAACGCACTGTCGATAATGTCATAGGGCGGCGCGACCACCTGGCGGACATCGCCGACCGTCGAGGGGTTATAGAGCGTGCCATGAAAGGGGATGACGTGTGCCATACGGGTTTCTGTCCTTTTCTCTCGTGGGTGCGGTGTGATCCTGTCCACCGGCGGTGAGCCGGAGTTGTCGCTGAACGAGTGAACTCCGTCAGCGGCATGTGGGCGTTGTGAAGCCGAACGGCGGCAACTTAGCGGTCGCGAGTCACCATGTAATCGGCGGCGATGGACAGGGCGCGTTTAGCGGTGTTGTCGTGGAAGAGGTCAAGATCGCGTTTGGCGGCCGAGACGAAGGCGCGAGCCCGCTCCATGGCGTAAGCGATGGACCCGTACTCCTGCATCAGGGTCACGATGCGGCGAAGCTCTTCATCAGTCAGGGTCCTGGTCTCCATGCGATCCTTAATCAACTGCCGATCCTGCTCCGAGCAATGTTGCAAGAGGTGCAGCAGCGGCAGCGTCGCTTTCCCTTGCCGCAAGTCCTGCCCGAGCGTTTTCCCCAGATGCTCGCCATTGGCGGCGTAGTCTAACGTATCGTCCGCCAGCTGAAACGCAATGCCCAGACGCTGTCCGAATCGGAACAACACTTCCTGTAACTCTTCCGTGGCTCCGCCGACGATTGCGCCGATTTTGCAGGAGGCCGCAATCAGTCCGGCCGTCTTATGTTCGATAATGCGAAGGTATTCCGGTTCGGGCATCAGCGGGTTGCCGTTGTAGTACAGCTGAAGGACTTCCCCTTCGGCCATCTTTCGGCAAGCCTCGGAAAGCGCTTCATTGATGCCTTGGTTTCGAAAGTCGACGATCTGGCAAATCGCGCGCGAATAGAGATAGTCGCCGACCAAAATACTGATTTGATTGCCCCAGATTTTACTTGCGGTTCGGCGGCCTCGACGCAGTTCAGCCTCATCGACCACATCATCATGCAGCAACGTGGCGGTATGGATGAATTCGACCAGACTCCCGAGGGCCTGATGGTCGCGACCGGCATAGCCGCAAAGATGGGCGCTGAGGATGACAAAGAGCGGCCGCACTCGTTTGCCGCCGCTGTTGAGGATGTGAGCGGCGACCGTGTTGACGAGAGCCACGCTGGAATCGAGGTTTTTTCGAATCTGTTCTTCGACCCCCTCCAGTTCTTCGCGATACACATCCCACACATCGGCCATGCTGTGGAGGGTGAGGGTGGTCGGTCCGTTCGACATGGAGCGGATAGTAGGGCAGGAAACTGCACTAAGTCAAGCGCTGGTCGATGGATTGTCCTTCAATTGCATCGCCGTTCTCTTGACAGTTTCACAACCCATCCAGTAAGGTGACTTCTCATTTTATTTCCCCAAATCAGTGGTAGCAGTCACCGTGGTCGTTTGTCAGCTTGAACGTCCTCCTGTGGGGAATCTATTCCCCGGGTCATTGCCTGCCTGCTAGACGAGAATACGTGCCATGAAAATACCAGGGCTTCCTCCCAAACAAGGGTTATACGATCCTCAGCATGAGAAAGACTCGTGCGGGGTGGGGTTTGTCGTCGACATCAAAGGGCAAAAGTCGCATCTGATCGTGCAGCAGGGGCTGCAGGTCTTGGAAAACCTGGCTCATCGCGGAGCGCAAGGCTGCGATCCTTGCACCGGTGACGGCGTCGGCATTTTGCTCCAAGTGCCGCACGAGTTTTTTAAGCGCGTCACCAAAGATATCGGCATCAAGTTGCCGGGGGCAGGAGAGTACGGCGTGGGCATGTTGTTCCTGCCGCCCGATGCCGACGCCCGGAAGCAGTGCGAGACTGTCTTTGCTCGCGTGATCAAGGATGAAGGTGCCAAGCTCCTCGGCTGGCGTGATGTGCCGGTGAAAAGTGACGCCATCGGCTCACTGGCGCGCACTACTGAACCGTTCATGCGGCAGGTATTCATCGCGCGTGGAATTTTTACCGATGACGAATTTGAGCGGCGATTGTACGTCATTCGGAAGTGCGTCGAGCGGGCCATCCGGGAATCTGCGATCGAGGGGCGGGAGTATTTCTATATCTCCAGTCTTTCAAGCAACACCATCGTTTATAAAGGTCTCCTGCTGCCGCATCAAATTCCGCAGTATTATCAGGACCTCTCCGATAGCAACCTGAAAAGCGCGCTGGCCCTGGTGCACGCCCGTTTCAGCACGAATACGTTCCCCACCTGGCCTCTGGCCCATCCCTATCGGTACATTTGCCACAACGGCGAGATCAACACGCTGAAGGGCAATGTCAACTGGATGCGCGCGCGGCAAGGCCGGTTGAATACCGAATTGTTCGGCGAGGATATGCAGAAACTGTTTCCGATCGTATCCGAGAATCAGAGCGATTCAGCCTGTCTGGACAATGCGCTCGAATTTCTGGTGCTCGGCGGCCGGTCGCTGCCCCACGCCATGATGATGTTGATTCCCGAGCCCTGGGTGGCCAATTCGCAAATGGATCTGGATCGACGTGGATTCTACGAGTACCACGCGGCGATGCAGGAACCATGGGACGGACCAGCGGCTGTCTGTTTTACCGACGGCAAGTTGATAGGTGCGACCCTGGACCGCAACGGACTGCGTCCCTGTCGTTATCAGGTGACGACCGATGGCCTGGTGGTACTGGCTTCTGAGGCGGGCGTATTGCCGATGGACCCGCAGCGGATTCGTCAGAAGGGTCGCTTGATGCCGGGACGTATGTTCCTGGTGGATACCGAACAGGGCCGGATCATCGACGATGAGGAAGTAAAAGCGGATATCGTCCAGCGCAAACCCTACCGCTCATGGGTGGCGCAATATCGAATTTCCCTCGATGAGTTACCCGACCCCATCAACGTGCCGCAACCTGATCATCCCACGATCCGGCAGCGTCAGCAGGCGTTCGGCTACACGGTCGAAGAGTTGAAGATGGTCATTACTCCGATGGTGGTGGAAGGCCAGGAAGCCATCTCCTCCATGGGAACGGACACCCCGCTCGCAGTATTGTCCGATCGGCCCCAGCTCTTGTTCAAATACTTCAAGCAATTGTTTGCGCAGGTGACCAACCCGCCGATCGATCCGATCCGCGAAGAGCTCGTAATGTCGCTCACGACCAGCATCGGTCCGAAGCCGAACCTCATGGACGAGAATCCCGAATCCTGCCGGCGCATCCGAGTGAAACAGCCGATTCTGACGAATGCCGATTTGCAAAAAATCCGCGAGATCAACGATCCCAATTTCAAGAGCAAGACGCTCAAGATGTTGTTCCGGGTGGCCGAAGGGCCGGAAGGCCTGGGCGCGGCGGTGGACGATCTGTGCAAGCAGGCATCGCAGGCCATTCGCGAGGGCTATAAGTTTCTGATTCTCAGCGACCGCGGCGTGAACGAAGACTATGCGCCGATTCCCAGCCTGCTTGGCGTCGCGGCGGTGCACCATCACCTGGTTCGAGAATGCACGAGAACCGAAGTGGGGCTGACCGTCGAAACCGGCGAGCCGCGCGACGTGCACCACTTTGCCTGCCTCATCGGCTTTGGAGCGGGAACCGTGAATCCCTACTTGCTCTTCGAGTCGCTCGTGGATATGGAGCGTGACGCCTATTTCCCCGAAGGGCTCGATGCCTCGACGGCGGAAGGCAAGTTCATCAAGGCGATCAATAAAGGCCTGCTGAAGATTTTCTCCAAGATGGGAATTTCCACGGTGCAGTCCTATTGCGGAGCGCAGATATTTGAGGCGATCGGTCTCAACCACGAATTGATCGACCGGTACTTCACCGGCACACCGTCGCGACTTGAGGGCATCAGTATCCGTGAGATCGGTGAAGAATCGCTGCGGCGGCATCGCGTGGCGTACGAGCCGGCGCCGATCCGGCAGCTGGATTTCGGCGGCGAGATTCACTATCGCATTCAGGGTGAACATCACAACTGGAACCCGGACACGATCTATAAGCTTCAACATGCGACAAAGAGCAACGATCCGAAAACCTTTGCCGAGTTCTCCCAACTGGTAAACGACGAGAGCAGGAGGCGGTCGAACCTGCGCGGCCTGCTCGACTTCAAGTTTTTACCCGAAGCGATTCCGCTGGAAGAAGTAGAGCCCGCTCAGGCCATCGTCAAGCGGTTCACCACCGGCGCCATGTCGTTCGGCTCAATCAGCAAAGAAGCCCACGAAACGCTGGCGATCGCCATGAACCGGTTGGGCGCTAAGAGCAATACCGGCGAGGGAGGCGAAGATCCGGAACGGTTTGAGCCGCTTCCGAACGGCGATTCGAGAAACAGTTATATCAAGCAGGTGGCGTCTGCGCGGTTCGGCGTCACAAGCCATTACCTCGTGAATGCCAAGGAACTGCAGATTAAGATGGCGCAGGGGGCCAAGCCGGGTGAAGGCGGTCAGTTGCCGGGCCACAAGGTGGATGAGAACATTGCGCGGCTCCGCTACGCCACGCCGGGTGTGCAGCTCATTTCGCCTCCGCCGCACCATGACATCTACTCGATCGAGGACCTGGCGCAGCTGATCTTCGATTTGAAGAACGCCAACTCCGAGGCGGCCGTCTCCGTCAAACTGGTCTCGGAAGTCGGCGTCGGGACTGTCGCGGCAGGCGTGGCGAAGGCCCATGCGGACAAGGTCTTGATCAGCGGGGACTCCGGTGGCACGGGCGCATCTCCGTTATCCTCCATCAAGTATGCCGGGGTTCCATGGGAACTGGGGTTGGCTGAAACGCATCAGACGCTTGTGCTGAACGACCTGCGCGGCCGCATCCGAGTCGAAACCGACGGCCAGATGAAGACCGGACGTGACGTCGCGATTGCCGCGCTCCTGGGCGCGGAAGAATATGGGTTTGCAACCGCGCCGCTCATCGTCGAGGGCTGCATCATGATGCGGAAGTGTCACCTCAATACCTGCCCTGTCGGCATCGCGACGCAGGACCCGGTGCTGCGCAAAAAGTTCACCGGGCAACCGGAGCATGTCGTGAATTTCTTCTTTTTTATCGCTGAAGAATTGCGGCAGATCATGGCGAAGCTAGGATTCCGTACCATCAATGAAATGGTCGGGCGCGTGGACAAACTGAAAATTCAGAAGGCCGTAGACCATTGGAAAGCGAAGGGGCTTGATCTAACGCCGTTGCTCAAGATGCCTGAAGTAGGCCCGGAGGTTCCGCGCTATTGCGTCCAGAAGCAAGACCACGGTATTGCGGATATCTTGGATCGCAAGCTGATTGAATTGTGCGGACCGGCAATCGATTGCGGTGAAAAGGTGACACTGGATCTGCCGATCAGGAATTTGAACCGCACTGTCGGCACCATGTTATCAAGCAAGATCGCGAAGAAGTACGGATTGGAAGGATTGCCCGCGGATACGATCACGATCAAGTTCAGCGGGTCCGCCGGCCAATCCTTCGGCGCCTTTCTCTCGCGCGGCATTACGTTGATCCTGGAAGGTGAGTCGAACGACTACATCGGCAAAGGTCTATCGGGCGGAAAGATCATCGTGTATCCGCCGAAGAACGCGCTGTATACGCCGGAGGAAACAATCCTGGTCGGCAACACGTCACTCTATGGCGGCACGCAGGGCGAAGCGTACTTCTATGGCATGGCAGGGGAGAGGTTTGCCGTGCGAAACAGCGGTGTGCGAGCCGTCGTCGAAGGCACGGGCGATCACGGCTGTGAATACATGACCGGCGGGGTTGTGGCGGTGTTGGGTCGAACCGGAAGAAATTTTGCGGCGGGCATGTCGGGCGGCGTGGCATTTGTGCTGAACGAATTGGATAAATTCCAGTCGCGCTGCAACCTCGGCATGGTGGACTTGGAGCCGGTGACCGTTGACGAGGACAAACGAATGCTGCACGAGATGATTACCTCGCACTTTCTGTACACCGGCAGTCGGAATGCGAAACGTATCCTCGATGCGTGGGAGATCATTCTGCCGAAGTTTGTGAAGGTCATGCCGATCGACTACAAACGTGTGCTGGCGGAGCGGAAGGCGGCGGCAGCCAAGGTCGCCAAGTAACGCGACGCGTTAAACGAGAGACGAAGGACGAGAGACGAAAAAGCGATGGGTGATCCAAAGGGCTTTTTGAAATACGCGCGTGAGGGGCCGAAGCGGAAACCGGTCGAGCTACGCGTGCTCGATTGGAAAGAAATGTACGAGCCGATCCCTGAGGACAAGCTCAAGATTCAAGGCGCCCGCTGCATGGACTGCGGTGTGCCGTTCTGCCAAGGTAACACCGGCTGTCCCGTCGTCAATTTGATCCCGGAGTGGAATGATCTCGTCTATCGCGGACGCTGGAAAGACGCGCTCAAGGCGCTGCACACCACGAACAACTTTCCGGAGTTCACCGGCCGCCTCTGCCCCGCTCCCTGCGAAGGGGCTTGCGTGTTGGGGATCAACAGCGATCCCGTGTCGATCCGGGTGCTCGAATGGAACATCATCGACCGCGGCTTCAACGAAGGCCTGGTCGAACCGGCCATGCCCGTCAGAAAGACCGGGAAAACAGTCGCGATCGTCGGGTCAGGACCGGCCGGTCTCGCCGCCGCGCAGCAATTGGCGCGGGCGGGCCATGCAGTGACCCTGTTTGAAAAGGCCGATCGTATCGGCGGGTTGCTGCGCTATGGCATTCCTGATTTTAAAATGGAAAAGTGGGTGATCGACCGGCGGCTGGAGCAGATGAAGGCCGAAGGCGTCGAGTTCAAATGCGGTGTCGCGGTGGGACAAGACATCACCGGCGAACAGTTGCGCCAGCAATTCGATGCGGTCGGGCTCACCATGGGCGCCGAGGTGGCGCGCGATCTGCCCGTGCCCGGGCGAGAGCTCAAGGGCATTCATTTCGCCATGGAATACCTCACCCAGCAAAACAAGCGAACCGCGGGCATTTCCGTTTCCGACGAACCGATTACCGCCAAGGGTAAACGGGTGATCATCATCGGCGGCGGCGATACCGGGTCCGACTGTCTGGGGACCGCGCATCGTCAGGGTTGCACTGAAGCCCATCAGTTTGAAGTGCTGCCTGAGCCTCCGCCCTCGCGCGCGGATTCCACTCCCTGGCCGCTCTGGCCTATGCAATTGCGTACGTCGCATGCGCACGAAGAAGGCTGTGACCGTCAATGGAGCGTGTCCACCACCAGGTTCACCGGCCATAACGGTCACGTGACCAAGCTGCATGCCAACCGGGTGAAGTTCGAAGGCGGTAAGTTCGTCCCGATGCCGAATACGGAGTTTGAGCTGGATGCGGATCTCGTGTTGCTGGCCATGGGTTTCACGGGGCCGGTCCGCAACGGCTTCCTCGACAGCCTCGGCGTCACCTATGATGCGCGCGGCTGCGTGACGGTCGATGAGAACTTCATGACCAACCTCGACGGCGTCTTTGCCGGCGGCGACACCAAGCGCGGCGCCTCACTCATCGTCTGGGCCATCGCCGAAGGGCGCAAGATGGCGGCGGGGGTCGATAAGTATCTGCAAGCCAATAAGTCAGCGAAAACAGGCCGCTGAAAAAGCCTCCCAGCGTCGTTCTCGCTTCGCTCAAACCCTCACGTACCGAAACCGTACGCCTCGGGCTTTCGCTCGCTGCGGCCTAGCTGGATAGGCTCTTTAAGCGGCTTAAATCAGAAGATCTACACATGCTGTTTATATTTGGCCTGTGTTGACACAATCTACCTTGGGAAGTAGTTTTGCTTCTTCGGCAGTTGTTGTTAGCCACACATCTTAAAATGACTCCAAAAGATATAGAGAAGCTGAGCGCAGATAAACGAACTCAGGCAGCCAAGGAAGGTGGTTATCTGTTGAATGAGGCGATTCGCGAGCTACTTGCTCCCGCACATATCGTGCGTTTGTCTGATGCGTGGCTGTCTCATAATCCGATCCCGCTCGTGGCATTGGCGGCTGTACGTCACTTGGCAGTCACCAGTGTTGTCAGGAACATATTTCGGTTGAAAGAAACGAGGGAGAGCTTTATTGAGGGGTGGCTGATTTCTGATGAAAGACTGAGGGCATTGGGTTTTCCACCTATAGAAGAGTTCATTGGCGCAGACCAATGGAATCAGTTCGTAGTTGTGCGCCATCAGTACGCGGGGCATGCTACAGGGAAGGAAGGGACCTTCAAGAGTCCTGGTCGAATAGTGCCTGCTTTGGTTTTGGGCAAAGCTGTTCGAGAAGCTGGTCTATTAGAGTTTGAATTACTGCTGGGACGGGTTCAAAACGAACTTGTACCAAGTGTCGAGAGGGTGCGCGATGAGATATACAAGCTGTATCCGGTCGCGAAAGAATTCGTAATCACTTATGCATTGGATCTAGAAAGAGCTACACATTTGAAAATGGGAGAAGGTAATTAAATGAGTGCGCGCGCGTATCCCCGCAGCCCAAAGGTTCTTCTCGGCGGCATCGCCCACCTCGGGCGTTTCATCGACAAGGTTCGACTGCGTCATGCAGGCAAGATTCAGGACTACAACTACATTACGGTGGGATTCGATAAGTACCTGATCGATTTTTTGCAGATCGATGTGAAGGCTTTCGAGCAGCAGGTGTTGGCGGGTGGAAGTGATGAGGTCTTGCTGGCCTGGGTGAAGGCCAACGGTGGCAAGCATTCCGACCAAGAGATTGCGCAATGGTCGCAGGGACTTCTGACTGGAGGCCCGAAAGACGATGCCGAAAGGCAACGATTCGAGGGACGCGTCCAAGCCATCGCGACGAAGCGCGGAGTGCCGGTGACGTCGCTACCTACCGCCCATACCTGGGTCGATATCATTGAAATTGATGAAGGGCGGATGTAGCGCTTACGGACTAGCTTATCCGAAACAGGGCTCTTGAACCTACGACAGGGGCCGCATCTGCGAAGGCGGTTCTGTCGAGCGACTTGTGTCACATGTAGACGACGGTGTGGACAAGAGGCAGGTACGGAGAGGCGACTGGGCAGAATCATATCGTGATGGCTCTCCCCAGCCTGAAAGATGATTGGCTTATGCCCTCGGTTTTACTTTGAGCACGACGACGTCCAAGACAATTTGTTTCCCGGCGAGTGGATGATTGAAGTCGATCACAGCCGAATCATCCGCCAGGGAGAGGACTGTGAACGGTCGGCCCTCGGGGGTCGTCGTTATTTCCCCCGCTGTAATAGTTTGCGGTAGTTGAGCGCGGGGTATGGTGGTTTTCTTCGTGGCATCGTATTGTCCGAAGGCGTGGTCCGCATCGAGTTCGACTCGTTTCTTTTCCCCGACATGCAATCCCACGAGGGCTTGTTCCAAGCCTGGTATCAGTTGTTTCGCTCCATGCGTGTATTCGCTGGTGTGAGGGGGGATGACAAGATGGTCATTGGGCACGGTGATCGTCATTTCAAGCGTCACCTTTGCGCCCTCTTCAATGGGAGGCGAGCTCGTCTGGGATTGGACGGGTCCGCTCAACATTATCATGGCCGTGAAGGCTGCGAGGAACATGACAGACAATTTAGACATGCGACACCTCATGAAAACTCAGAAATTTCGGGTTGCTAAACAGATTCTGCTTTTCTTGGTTTTTCTTATGGAGAGGTCGAATCGATTTTGACGATCTTGGTCACTCGATTGTCCAGATCGATCTCCACGCTGCACGTATCTCCTTTGTGTAATCCGTTTAAGATTTCAGCCGATGTGGCATGGAGAGTCCAGACTTGGCCTTCCATCGTCTTAAATGTCAGACTTGGAGCCGCTGTGTCAACCGATTCGATGCTTACGCGAGTATAAGCCAGCGAGGCCAAGCTTTCTGTGGTGACTATGAAAGCGGTCGTGAACCCCGGCAGGATGAGCAAGCCGGCCAGTAAGAGAGACTTGATCATGTCATCCTCCTTTTGCTGGAAATGAAAAGGCCATTGGCTATTTCATTCAAGCAACGAGCCTAGAGAGGCATCGGCCCTCCAGTCGGAGGATTCGTTAATTCTTTCAGCACTTAGTGGTCAGATCCCGGAAGAGACAATGCGACATCGGCACCGTTTTTTCGCGCATCTTGTCCCGATGGGACTTTTTGTCCGTGAAATAAACTACTGACTCATTCTGGAACGATCGATGTGCAGAGCGAAAAAAAATCTATAGCTTCTGGTACTCACGGAATTACGATCGCGTGCGTCCTGCTGGCAATTGTCACGCTGCCGCTACTCGGCGTGACGCTCGCTGGTGGAGCGATCCACCATTACCTCGAATTTCCCCCGTTTACGCGCTCAGTCACCCATGAACCATTTTCGTGGGCCATCTTCATCGGGGGGGCTCTGCTAGTGGCCGCGATGTTCGTTCCGTTTCTGGCGAGGGTGGTGCGAACGATGCGTTACGGGAGCCGAGCGCCGACGGATCGATTCCCTTGGTGGGGTTGGATTGCGATCGGCTGGACTTTGCTGGCCTGGTCATTAGCGTGGAGCAGGCTCGGATGGATGGACTCGATTCAAGGGCTGACGTTTACGCCGCTGTGGCTGGGCTTCATCGTCACGGTCAATGCTTTGACCTTCCGGCGAATCGGCCATTGCATGATGCTGCACCGTCCCCGCTATTTTCTTTCCCTTTTCCCGCTCAGCGCTCTCTTCTGGTGGTCCTTCGAATATCTCAATCGTTTCGTACAAAACTGGTACTACTTGGGCGGACAAGAATTGACTGCGTGGGAATACCTCTGGCAGGCCACGCTGTCCTTCTCCACTGTCCTGCCCGCGGTGCTCGGGACAGCTGAATGGTTGAGTACCTATCGGCGGCAGGTGGTGGACTCGGATCCAGGGACGGTCGGCGGGATCGCAGATCGAGTGGCCTGGGGATGGGGCCTGCTCTGCGCGGCTGCAGCATGCCTCTTGGGTCTCGGTCTGTGGCCCGACTTCCTGTTCTTTTTGGTGTGGGTTGCTCCACTGCTTCTCATTACCGCACTGCAATGGATTCGACATGAGCCGACCATTTGGGACGATACGCGTCATGAAGGTTGGGGCGTTCTGTGGACCGTCGCATTCGCGGCGCTACTCTGTGGCTTCTTTTGGGAGCTGTGGAATTTCTACAGCCTGGCTCACTGGGAATATGCCGTGCCGTTCGTGCACCGGTTTCAAGTGTTCCATATGCCTCTGTTGGGCTATGCCGGCTATCTGCCGTTCGGGTTGGAATGTCTGGCCGTCGCGGACCTGTGCCTGACCAGAAAGTTTTCAGGAGGTGCGGCCTATTATCGCGCGGCCGGAGGTGGCATCGACTTGGCGCAACGGAAACCGACGGTGGGGGAACGTTGATTTGAGGGCGCACCGCTTCGGGTGGCCGTCCTCAGCATGATGCGGTGACTCTTCCAAGACCCGCCGCGCAAGCTTTTGTAGCGGCCGCTGGTCGGGCCGGGGGGATTCCGTTCCGGCATGTAGGCGTAATAGTCAAAGCCGAACCAGTCGTTCACCCATTCTGCGACGTTGCCCGCCATGTGATGCGCGCCGTAATAGCTCTTGCCCGCCTCTCCGCTGCCGACGGCGGCGAGGATTGGGATTTCATGCACATGATGTTGTCCGAACATGGCTAACGTGCTATCGGGTAGCTGCGGCCCCCACGGAAACAGATTGCCGTCCGGTCCTCGGGCTGCTTTTTCCCACTCCGCTTCAGTTGGGAGCCGTTTACCGTGCGAACGGCAAAGACCGTCGGCTTCTTTCCATGTGACGTAGAGCGCCGGCCATTGCGCCAAGGTTTCATCCGAAACGGAATGGACTGTAATAACGTGCCAAATCAACTTCTGCAGTTCCACTGATGGATGAAGCTTTCGCGCCTGAAGATAAGCGAGATATTCCGCAAGGCTGACTTCGTCGCGATCGATCTCGTAGGTGTCGAGCCACACGCGGTGCTGCGGCAGTTCGGTGTCATCGAACTGCGTCTCCTTGCCGTAAGGGTCGTCATCCACGCGCACGCTGCCCAATAAGAATGTGCCTTCAGGGATTCGGATGGTCGGCGAGTTGGCGGCTAGGCTGGTGATCGATGCGAGATGCTTGGCCAACTCCGGCGTCGGGGCGGGACTGGGCGCGCGCGCGGGCGCTGATATGGCAATGCCGTACCCGGTTGTGGTGAGGAACAGAAGCGCGAGAGTTGAGCGGCGCGCGATGGACGACCGCGCACGACGAAGCCGGGTGGCCAGGCCTCATAACTTACTCGGCGAGGAGAGGGCTTTGCCGATCTCGACGATGAGCCGACGTTCGATGTCAGCCGTTTCCTCGGCATTCACGGGTGACACCCGTCCGCCCTGAACCAACTTTTCAAAGTCCGCCTTCACGCTCAATCGGGTGACGTTCGAGGGCAAGGCTTGAAGCGACACCACGTACTGGTTGCGGAAGCCCGACATTTCCAGCGAGGCAGGGGTGGACACCTTGCGTTCCGTCACAAAGACCGCTTTTTGTTCGGTCTTCACGCTGACCCTTACATGGTATCCGTTCCGCGCCAGGGCCTCCTCGGCGGCTTTTCCGACGGCGGCCAATGGACGCGGCAAATCCTCAATCTGCGAGGCCTTTTCATCAACGCGAATATTATCCGTGGCTTGGGCTGCCTTGGCAGCGGTCCGCTGGATTTCTCCCGACAACTTTTTCGATTCGGCCATCTGGGAGTCGAGTTTCGTGCCGAGCGTCCTGGCTTCCGCCTGCAGCGCTTTCGCCTCCGCCTGGGCGTGTTCCGTCTGCTTCCTCGCGTCTCGCAGTTCCTGATTGAGCAGATCGATCTGCTGCTGCATGACCTTGTTGCCGTCTTGCAGCGAATTCATAACCGACTCCTGCTTGGCGAGTTGCTTGCGCAGGCTTTCGTTCTCCTGTCGAAACGGAGACTCGTCCGGTGCGCATCCGACACACCACGATAGTATTGCGAGGCTGAACAGGGGGGTGAGCGATCGCTGGAAGGCCTTGATCATAGTTTAGGTAACACCGCCAGAGGATTACCAGAGTTAGGCCCCCCTTGTCCATCCTGAATCGCGTGACCGACGGTTTGACCAGGGTGAGGCAAGCGGCTATTCTGTCGTCATGTGGTTCTTGCTCGCGCGTGTCGTTGTAGTGAGTGTGGCGCTGTTTCAACCGCTGTCATACGCGATGGGCGCTGGGGAAGCGCCGGAGCAGGTTGGATCTGTGCCGGACGATGAGTATCCGTTCTACGATGTGGCGGTCGATGCGAAGTTCCTCACCTCGCAGACACGATTGATCATCCTCGAACGGATGACCACGACGCGACTTCTTCCTGACCAAGAGGCAGCGCCCACGGCAACCTGGTTCACCGAGCAGGGGTGGTTCGATAATCGATTGCCGCAGGATCTCATACGTGATTTTGTCCTCAAGAACCAACATTCGTCACGATTGAATGGGCGATTTTCCTTTGGTGTTCGTTACCGGTTTGTGTCCGGGGAGGGCGTGCCGGAGACCGAGGCGGCGCTTGCCGTCATTCCGGTCGCCTGGTCGGTCCAGGATCTGGAAGGAGACCTGGACACGGTCGACCGGCTGGCCTTCTCTCGGGTGGGGCGGACGTTGCGCGGGGACCAGGCGCTGCTGTATGTGGCGAATCCCCGTCGGGATGGAACCGGGGCTGGTTTTCTGCTGTGGCTCCAGCGCCGGCAGGCCATCTGGGAGGTGAAGGACACTGAAGTGGTCTGGGTCGCACACATCAAACAAAGCCCGGATGGAGCGCCATAACGAGCGCGCCGCTGCGTCATGCACGGCGCCGGGTCATTGAGTGTAAGGAGCGCTCGTGATTCGAAAAACGTTTTCAGTGCCGCCACTCGGCTGTAACTGTTCGATCATCGGAGACCCGGTGACCAAACAGGCGATCGTAGTGGATCCGGGCGGGGCACCGGAACGTATTCTGCAGGAGGTACGCGCGTTGGGCCTGACGGTCGTCAGCATTCTCCATACCCATGCGCACTTCGATCATTTTCTGGCCTCCGGCGCGATGAAGCAGGCGACCGGCGCGGCGCTTTGTCTGCATCCTGATGATCTTCCGCTCTGGGACCTCCTGGAGACGCAATGCCAGATGTTCGGAGTACCCTATGTGCCGGCGCCTCCCCCGGATTACTGGCTTACCGATGAGGAACGGCTGAAGATCGGCGAAATGGACGCGGTTGCGCTGCACACACCGGGTCATACACCCGGGTCCATGTGTTTTCATTTTCCCTCGGCCAAGCTGGTGCTGGCCGGGGACACATTGTTTCGTGGCGGAATCGGCCGCACCGACTTGTGGGGCGGAGATTTTGATGCCATCGAGCAATCCATCAAAGAACGCCTCTACACACTCGATACGGAAACAGCTGTAGTGACCGGGCATGGAGCTGAGACAGAGATCGGAAGGGAGCGCGAGACGAATTCATTTGTACGAGCCTGAGCCGCCGGCTGCCTCACGGAGCTGACGCCATCATAGGAGGACACCATGAGCGCGATGACACGGCGGTGGTTGGCTGTTCCGCTCCTCTCATTACTGGTGGCACTACCTGCGTCGGCTCTAGGCGAAGACAGTGAAAATGCCCCCCTCGTGACGATAGGGGACGTGCGAGTCCGGCTTTCCGATCATGGCCCGGTGGTGTTGCTTTCGGCGGAAGGCAAAACGATCCCTATCTTTGTCGACCACACGGTGGCAGCCTCGATTCAGGGGGCCCTGACCGGCGAGAAGTTGCCCCGCCCTCTGTCGCATGACCTCATGCATACCATTATCGAGACACTCGGCGGCCGTGTGACTAAGACGGTCATTACGCTCAAGGCGGGAACCTATTACGGCAGTTTGACGATTGCGTTCCAGGGGCAGGAAAAAGTTTTCGATAGCCGATCCTCAGACTCCATCGCGTTGGCCATTCATTTCAAGGCGTCCATTCTTGTGGACCGGGCGGTGCTGAACGCCGCAGGCATGCCGATTCCAGATTCCAAACCGCAAACTCTGTAAGCGGGTTTCTGAGCGGTTTAACCCTGCTGTGATGCTTGCCGGCGGTTTCTTGCGAGGAAGCGGTGAATTCTGGCGTTTTGTAGGATTTTGACCTATCGTACGCATGAGACGCGGTAAGGCATGGTCGGGCGTACGGAGAGTAATGTCACGGCATGAAGAATAAACGAAAACACGAGCGGGTCCGCGTTCAGTTCCGCAGTCATTTTTCGATGAAGGGCAAGATGCTGGCCGGGGACGGTGATTTGACCGATTTGTCTCCAGGCGGCTGTCGTATTCTCAGCTCGGTCTCAGTCTTACCTGGAGCTGAAGTAGAACTGTGCATCTTTCCTGGCGATGACGCGAACCCCATTATGATTGATGGCGCCACCGTGCGCTGGTGCCAACCGAATGCCTTCGGCTTATCCTTCACGAAGATTCGCGGCCCGGTCCAGCGTCAGCTTACTGACGTGTGGCGCAAGCTCGCGACCCCTGTCTGACCTCTTTCCCTGACATGACTGTGATGCTGCCTCTTGCCGCCTGCGTCCGCTGTCTTGTCGCTCAAGATGGCATAGGTCTGTAGCGCGTAAATTCCTGTCTGCAGGATCATGAATAGAGCGGACCGCTGAAGATTGTGAAGCGGCGTGTGAATTACAGCGCTGGCTGACTCACGATGTGCAACACTGGGGCTATATCTTCATCGCGTCGCGGACTTCGGCCATGGTGCCGGCCGCAACAGCGCTGGCTCGGCGGCGGCCATCTTCGACGATATCGTTCAGATGCGCGGGGTTCTGGGTCAGCGTGGCGCGGGCGTCCCACATGGGCGAGAGGCGTTCGACCACTCGGTCGGCTACCAACTTTTTGCAGTCGATACAGCCGATGGCAGCCGTGCGACAGTCTCGATTGACTTGTTCGATGACCGGCAGCGGCGAAAATATCTTGTGAAAATCATAGACGGGGCACACGTCTGGATTACCCGGGTCGGTGCGGCGCACGCGGGCCGGATCGGTGATCATGGTCTTGAGCTTCTGCCGCACGACCGGTTCTGTATCGGACAGATTGATGGCATTGCCGTAACTCTTGCTCATTTTGCGTCCGTCCGTGCCCAGGACTTTAGGGAACTTGGTGAGAAGTTCCTGTGGGTCTGGAAAGACGGAGCGATAGAGGTTGTTGAATCGGCGCGCGAGTTCGCGGGTGAGCTCGAGATGGGGGAGTTGGTCTTTGCCGACCGGCACGGAATCGGGCTTATAGAGGAGAATGTCCGCGGCCTGCAGGACAGGGTATCCGAGAAAGCCATAGGTGCTGAGGTCGCGTTCCTTGATCTCCGCCTGCTTTTCCTTATACGTCGGGTTGCGCTCCAGCCACGATACCGGAATAATCATCGAGAACAGCAAATGCAGGATAGCGTGGTCCGGCACTTGCGACTGGACGAACACCGTGGCGCGCTTCGGGTCGATGCCGGCTGCAAGCCAGTCGATGAGCAATTCCCGCACAAACTCCCGGATCCGACTGGTGTCGGCGTAATTGGAAGACAGCGCGTGCCAATCGGCTACGAAGAAGAAACACTCGTATTCTTCCTGCAGCTCGTTCCAATTTTCCAGCGCACCTAGCCAGTTGCCAAGATGCAGCAGGCCACTCGGCTGCATTCCGCTGAGAACCCGCTTTCGACCCGTCGTCATGCAGTCACTCCTGTTTCCTGAAGATGGCCATCCAGCGGGCTGTCGTGAGTCGATATTCCTTTGACCGCTACCAATCGCGTGTCTGAGTTGTGTGCTATTGGTCCAGCCAGACGAATTTGCCTTGCTTGACTTGAATGAGGAACACTCGGCGATTCAGGGTGCCGTCAGGGTTGAATCCGCTGGGGCCGCTCAACGCCGGGAGATCATGCTGCATCATTAAATAGTCGCGGATGGCCTCGCCGGTGGTCGCGCCACGCTTGATCGCTTCCACTACCAGTCTCGCGGCGTCATACCCTTGCGCGGCGAACAGCGAAGGCGTGGCTTGAAATCGTTTGCGATACCGCTCCACGAACTCCTGCACCACCGGACTGGAGCTGTCGGCAAAAAACCCGTCGACAAAGACGCTGCCCTCAATGCTGCGGTCGGCGACGCGCGCGAAGTCTGGCGTGTTCCACCCATTGGCGCCAAGGAGGGGAACGGCGATATCGTGGAAGGTGAGCTGAGCCGCGAGAAGGCCCACATCCAGCGAGCGCCCGGGGATGAATACCGCGTCGAATCCCGGTGAATAGAGGATACGCTTGGTCTTCTTGCCCCCCTTTTGCGGAGCGGGTTTTGCCGGATCATTCGCAATCGGCACTTCGAGGCCGTATTTCTTCAGATCCTCAGCCTTCACCTTGGCGATCACGGCGCGGAAGTCTGTATCGCCCTCCTTGTAGGCTTCGGTGGCGATGATCTCTCCCTCCTCCTGGCGGATTTCTTGCGTGAAGAGGCGTGTCAGCTCGCGGCCGTAGGCTGTATCGGGATAGAGAATCACCAGTCGCTTGTACTGTTGATCACGGACCGCATAATCCGCCACACGCCTGGCCTGCTGCCCGTATGTCAGGGCCGTACTGAAGACGTAATTGCCGAGTCGTCGAGGGTTCGTCACGGTTGCGCTGGGCGTGATGAGCGGGATATGCGTTCGTTCAGCCAGCTCAGCCATGACCGGGAGATTTTTCGACAGTAATGGACCGATGACCGCAAGGGGGCGATCGTCAGTCAACAAGGTAGAAAGTTCGTCCAGAAAAGCCGCGCGTTCGGATTCCATGTCCTTGACGATGAGGCCCACCGATGGGGCACCCTCTCCGTCTTTCGAGCGCTCCAATGCGAGTTGAATTCCGTTCAGCACCTCGGTACCAAATGGCGCCAGCTTGCCGGACATGGGAAAAATGGCGGCGATGGAGTAGGGGTGGGACTTAAACTTCGTCCGCATCACCGCTTGTAAATCGGCGGCTTTGCCGGCATACGAGTGGTAGGGGAAGCGGCTTAAGAACAATCGCAGGTCCCGCTCGACGAGATGGTCCTCGCCGGCGGCGTGGTGGAGTTCGATCAGCTTGATAGAGGCTAAATCTCCCGGGAACGTTTTCGGGTAGGCTTCACGCACTCGGGTAAGAGCCGGAATATCCAGCTTTTCATTAACTAGTTCTCGAATCTGGGCCTCCGTTTCGCGCGCCTGTTCCCCGCTGTCCAAAGGGAGCTCGTCTAGCCACGCTTGAATGGCTCGGGTAAAATCTTTCTTCTGAGCCTGGAATTCTCCCGTCAGCCGCAGGGCCTCCCGTTTGGTATTGGGATCGGCGGAGAGGCTGCGGATTTCGGAAAGCAGGGGGAGCGCTAAATCGAGGTTACCGGCCCGGGCGTGGGTTCTGGCGAGAAGAAGTTTGGCTCGATCGACCAGTTCCGACGTGGGAAACTCTGCGATCAGCTGATTAATGTAACGGATGGTCTCCGCCTGCTCCTTCATCCCGAACATGGCGGCGGCCATCAAGAGATAGCCATCATCCAGGAGGTCCGGCGGCGGGCCGCCTTCAATGAATCGTCGCAGCATGACCGCCGCCGCTTCAGGTTGCTCGGCGTCGATCAGCCGTTTAGCTTGATCGAGCGCGGCCTGGCCGGCGCTGGTGGGCGATTTGGTCTGACCGGAACGGGGCGCTGGTGGAGCGTTGGGTGCCGGAGCTGCATCGCCGGATGTGACGAGGCCCGCAAGGCACGCCACCGTCAGGGCGACCACGCACGCACGGAGCTGCGAGGCTCGGGATGCTGATCGAAAAACCATTAACTCCTGGGCATGGCGGACAGTGTCGCCGCGATTGAGGCTACTATAGGAAACAGGTTCAGGGGTGTCAAGGTAAGTCGAGGATGCGTTGTGTTCGAACAGGGGCTTGGTTATAGTCGCATCCGCATGCCATGGCCGCCACCGGTGAGTATCTTGACGATGAACCGTGATCCCAAGAAGTGTACGTCACTCGCGTCGGATCCGCTTCCGTTGGGGGAATTTATCGAACGATACTGGGACCATTTGCGGATTGCTCGCGGGTTGTCGCGCAACACGGTGCTGGCGTATCGGCGAGATATCGGCACCTTTCAGCGGTATCTTCGCGATCATGATGTGCAGGATGCGTGCGCAGTGACACCGCCGCTCCTCTCCGGATTTTTAGAGCACTTGCATCGATCCGGATTGGCCTCTTCGTCCCGCGCCCGATCGCTGGCAGCGGTTCGAAGCCTGTTCCGCTTCCTGAAGCAGGAGGGAAAGGTCACGGCGAATCCGACGGTGAGCTTACGCAGCACTTCGCGCGCGCGACGGCTGCCTAAAACCCTCAGCATGGAAGATGTGACGCGTCTCTTAGAGGTGCCGCTTCGTCCGACGCCGGAGGACAGCCGCGATCGCGCGATGGTAGAACTGCTCTATGCGGCGGGTTTGCGGGTATCCGAATTGATCTCCCTTCGAATCGATCAGTGCAATCTTGAAGTCGGATATGTCGGCATCACGGGCAAAGGGGACAAACAGCGGGTCGTCCCAATCGGCCGTCCTGCAGTCAAGCTCATGCAAGAGTATGTATTGAGTGCACGACAGGTCCTCTTGAAGCAACGCGGTTCACCATTCGTTTTTGTGACACGCCGCGGCGCACCGATCACCCGACAGGGATTCTGGAAACTGCTCCGCGCCCGCGGCCAACGAGCTGGAATCGCCAGAATTCCTTCGCCGCACATGCTGCGCCATTCATTTGCCACGCATCTGTTGCAAGGGGGCGCGGATTTGCGATCCGTCCAAGCGATGTTGGGACATGTGGACATTGCGACGACACAAATTTATACGCATGTGGATTCATCGCAGTTGAAAAAAGTCCACACTGCGTGTTTTCCACGCAACAAGTCCCGTTCCGTGAGCGACGATCGTGCTGCCCGCTCATTCATCGACGTAGACTCTCGCCTCCGGTACACGATTCTGTGTTGACAGTGCTTTATGGAGTTGATAGCATCCCAAAAATCTGCCGGGATCCAGAAAAAACGGGCGGATAGCTCAATTGGGAGAGCGCTGCCCTTACAAGGCAGAGGTCACAGGTTCGATCCCTGTTCCGCCTACCAATAAGAAATACGGGGAATTGGCTGCAAGGCATTGCCTTATCCATTAGTAGTGATGTACAAGTGAGCACTCTACCGTATCTTAGCCAGTTAGATTCTTGAGATCTCGGAATCTTCTTCCGCCATCTTGGTTGTGTGGGGCCGTCGTTCAGCCTGGTTAGGACGCCAGATTGTCAATCTGGAGGTCGCGGGTTCAAATCCCGTCGGCCCCGCCATTCCCCCAGCCTTGGTACATTCCATGCTATCCGTTCTCAGGTCTATGCCTGTGAAGGGAAAGGTCTAGGCGCATGTTCCAATCAGGCGTGTCGGGGTTAGTGCGGATCGTTGGGGGCCGTGTCGAAAATCGTGCTGCTGCTCCTCTTTGCCGCCTCGATCATTTCGTGGGGCGTGATCTTCTATAAATGGCGCAGTGTTCAAGGCAGCCGATCGCGAGGATCAACGGTTCTTCAGCGCCTTTACGAAGATCCGCGATCTGGATGAATTGTACCGTCAATCGAAACGCGCCGAAGGCAGTCCGAGCGCGCGGTCTTTCAGGGCATCATGGATCGTGTCTTGACGGATTCCGGGAGACGGGGCGATGACCTTTCCTCAGCAAGCGGGGGCATCGAAGGATCAGGCGTCGGCCATCGATCATCAATATATGGATAAGACCGTCGCCTATCTGGTGCAGAACCAAGGTCGCCAGTTGGAGTCCTATTTGCCCGTGCTCGCGACCACAGGAAATATCACTCCGTTTATCGGTTTGCTCGGCACCGTGCTGGGCATTATCGATTCATTCCGCGAAATCGGTTGCAAGGAACGGCCAGTATTGCAGCAGTGGCCCCGGCGTGTCGGAGGCGTTAGTGGCGACGGCTGCCGGATTGTTTACCGCCATTCCGGCCGTTATCTTTTACAATTATTATCTGACGCGTATTCGTAAGACTGTGTTTCGGATCGAATCCTTCACGGTCGAGGCGATGCGCTCGTTGCAGACTCGATTCAAGCAGACAGCGGTCGGGGTGCAGGGATGATGTCGGAGACGCGCCATCGGCGGTTCATGGCGGAGATCAATGTGATCCCGTCTGGTGGACGTCGTATTGGTGCTGTTCGTCATTTTTATGGTGACCGCCCCGATGCTGTATCGCGGGATGGACATCAATCTTCCGAAATCCGCCAGCAATACGATCAAGCCGGAAACGAGAGCGGTCTTGTCCATTGAGCGCGATCAGCGATTGTATTTGGATAAGGATCCCGTCAGCGTCGTGCAGTTGGAGCGGAAGCTTCGGGCATTGAAAGGATCAGAGCGCCGAGGTGTCGACTCTATCCTGCGCGCGGACCGGGATGTGCCGTACGGCATCGTGGTGCAGGTCATGGACAGTGTCAAGAAAGCCGGGATTGAAAAGCTCGGTATGGTGACGGAACCGACGGGTGCCGAGCGCGTGAGTGAGTCGGTCACGACCCCCGCGCAACCACGCAAAAAGTAGCGGCGATGCGGCTCGCTCGCCGCACGGTCATATCGCAAGTCATGACGTTCCAAGCCCTGCCAAGACATAATTCGCTGTTCCTGATCGGGAATCTGGTTGAAGCGGGGAGCGGCCGTCTTCGTAAGACGGTCGTCATATCTCTGCTCCTGCATCTCTGTTTCCTGGCCGTGATTATGGGTGCGAAGTTATTCAAAAAAACCGAACGTCCGATGTCGGCGGTGGAAGTGTCCCTGGTGAGTTTGCCCTCCATAGATACGAAGCCGGAGCCAAAGGTTGAGAAAGTTGAGAAGGTGGTTCCGAGGCCGACACCCAAGCCAGTCCAATCGGCTCCAATTCCCGTACCTCCTAAGCCGGTGCAGGCGCCGCCACCTCCACCGGTTCAGGCTGCTCCCACCGTGCGGCCCGTACCCCCTTCTCCCGCTCCTGTGCCGGCGCTTCGCTTGCCCGCTCCAACCTTGACTGCCCCTCAGCCTATTCCCCAGGCGGCGAAGTCGCCCTCTTCTGCGCCTGTCACGAATCGCGCGGATGTCCTTCGGGATGTGATGAAGGATATCGAGTTGCCGCCGGATGCTCCGCAATACGGTGACCTCGCACCTATGAAGCCTGCCGAGGTGAAACGATCTGCCCAGCCGAGACCGGAACGTACGCCAGAGCGGTCGGACTTCGATGCCATGCTAAAAAGACTCAAAGTTCCTGACATGGCCGCTGCGCCGGTGCCCGTCGAAGCCCCTCCAGTCGCTCCGAAACCGACCGTAGTTCCGCCGAAACACCCGTCGTTGTCGGAAGAAATGAACAGCGATCTCGACCGGGAACTGCAAGACTTGAAAAAGTTCCAAACGCTTCCTCCGGTGAAATATTCGGAGCCGGCGCGGGAAGTGAAACCGATGTTTCACGAGCCCCAGCCCACCGCGAGCCCGCCTTCGATACGGCGAGCATCGCCACGGCCAAAGCCCGACGACCACGTTAAAAGTTGATCGGAATGTTCCGGATCGAACCCGTATTGGGGCCGTGTGCAGGCGCGGATCGCGAGTTTCTGGAAACGCTCCGCCGGTGGAGATTCCGGAGAAAGCTGTACGTAGTGATCAAGTTTCGTTTGGAGCGGGATGGCAACAGTGGGTAGTATGCTTATTGAACAACGTCCGGGCAATGAGTATTACGACTGGCCGCCAAACGAGCCATACAGAGTGCGGTTCCACTGCCTCCCTTTCCTCCGGATCTGACTGATCACTTTTATGACGCTTATTTTACTTTTGTCTGTAGGTGAGGCAGCAGGATGAATCGGTTAATCATCGGTCTTATGTTAGCACTCTGTGTCGTGGTGGGAGCTGGGCTGTTAGGAATTCTTGATTCCCGCGCGACCGATGTGTTTCTCGAAGCCACCCGGCCGGACTTTCAGAAGATTCCCATCGGCGTGTTCGGCTTTCAGAACGGCGGAGGCCCGGAATGGTTGGGCGGGCGTATCGAAGAGGTCCTGAAGGCCGATTTGCAACGATCGCTGGTCTTTTCGCTGGTGGACTTGCCGGGGATCGGGGTCAAGGCGCGTGAAGTCACCACCGCCGATAAGGCCGTCTTCAAGCAGGCGGCCGAGAACGGTGTCTCGGTCTTGGTGTGGGGAAAGTCTGGCCCGAAGGGTGGCAACGCGGATTCCGAACTTTCGATGGATGGTTTTGTCTACGACAGCGGCAGTGACGAAGTCGTGGGCGGAAAACGGTATGTCGGCTCAACCTCTGTCGTGCGATTGATGGCCCACCGGTTTGCCGACGAGTTAGTGTTTCGCTATACAGGGGAGCCTGGCATCGCCCGCACGAAGATTGTGTATGTGGCGGAGCACGGGAATGCACGCGAACTCTTCGTGATGGACTATGATGGGTATGAGCCGAAACAAATTACGGCGGATGGATTTCTCAATCTGATGCCGAGATGGTCGCCCGATCGCCGGTTCATCGTCTTTACGGCCTATCGGAGTCGGAACACGCAGGATATCGACATTCTGGAGCTGGCGACAGGCAAGCGCTGGACACTCGTTTCAATGGCGGGTCTAAATATCACCCCCGCCCTTTCGCCTGATGGCAACTTTCTGGCGTTTGCCAGTAGTCAAGACGGTAATTCGGAGATCTATAAGCTAGACACGCGGACCAAGGCCTCGCATCGGCTGACAGTGAATCAGGGGGGCGACCTGTCGCCGACCTGGTCCCCCACGGGCCGGGAAATGGCGTTTACCTCCGACCGTGGCGGCGCCCCCCAGATATTTATTATGAGCGCGGATGGCTCCAATGTGCGTCGACTGACCTATGAAGGCGATTACAATGCGGCCCCAACCTGGTCGCCGCGCGGAAACTGGATTGCCTACGTCTGTCGGACCTCGCAACGGTTGTACAAACTTTGTATCGTGTCGCCTGACGGACAAAAGCGCGTTCAAGTCACCACAGGGCCTGGGATCGACGATTCTCCATCCTGGTCCCCCGATGGCCGGCACATCACATTCAGTTCAACGGTCGATGGAAAGAGCCACATTTACATGGTGGATACGGACGGGAAGAATTTAGAGCGCATTACGTTCGGCGGGACTCACAATAGCTCGCCGTCGTGGTCTCCGGCGCTCTAGGAATGATCGGCACATATCTGACGGTGTCTCCGATAAATTAACCAATCACCAGCCACGAGGAGTAACGACATGACGATACGGGTAGCGACAATGGGCCTAACAGTGGTCGTCGGGATGCTGTTGGTCATTCAAGGAGGTTGTTCAAAGAAGTCGATTCAGTCCGGCGGCGATGCGCAGTCTTCGGATCGCGGGATGGCGAAGTCGGGAGGTCCTGCTCCCAGCGCGATGGGTTCAATGGGATCAACCGGGTCAGCCGGTGGGAATGGCTTCGACGCGCCGAGCGCCACGTTCCCGGATCTCTCACTGTCAAGCAAGCCGCAGGATGAACCTGAGAGTGGCGGTTTGCGCGGATTTGATTCGGTATCGGGCGGGAAAGTCGCCATCAGAGGAACGCTTGGGAGGCGGAGGCACGATGCTCGCGAAGGTGGAGCCGTCGGAGAGCACCGCACGACAGATTGAAGACATTCGCCGCGAGCAGGCGAAAGAACAAGCAGCCTCGGCGGAGGCCGGATTGAGCGATGTGTTTTTTGGCTACGACAGTTGGACCATCACCGAGGAAGGCCGGCACTCGCTGACGCAAGATGCGCAGTGGATTAAGGGGAATGCCGGAGCCCTGGTCAAAATCGAAGGTCATTGTGATGAGCGAGGCACCTTGGCCTACAATTTAGTGTTGGGTGAAAAACGTGCCAAGGCCGTAAGAAACTATCTCGTCGAATTGGGTGTGGGCGCTAACCGCCTGGCCGTGGTGTCCTATGGAAAAGAACGACCGTTTTGTAACGAACGCAGCGAAAGCTGCTACCAACAGAATCGTCGTGGTCACGTGGTGGTCCGATCGAAATAACTATTCGGATCATGGACGATGTGACATGATTCTCCGGAACGGGCGCAGCTCAAGGGAGACTTGTCATGGACTGTGCATGGAGACCTCGAACTAAGGTGAAGAGTGATCGGTTGAACATAGACTCTGCAGGGTCAGGTGGTCACGGGCTCTGGCGCGCGGCTGTTCTGTCGGCGGTCGTCGGGCCTGGTCTCGCGCTGCTCTCAGGCTGCGTGGCGCAGCAGGCCGATCTCAAGCAGACCGAGCGTGAGCTCCAACGTCGCATCAAGCAAACGACGGAAGAGCAAGCCCAGAACCGGGCTCGACAAAATCAGGAGATCGTATCCCTGCGCGAGCAAGACATTCCTTCCTTGCGAGGAGACGTCGATAAAGCCATCCATCGCACGCAGAGTTTGGAAGCGAAACAAGATGACTTGATGGCGAAGTTGGCCTCTCAAGATTCGAAGCTCAGCCAGCGAATGGGCGAGGGCGAGAAACGTTCACTCGAAGAGAGTAAGCGACTGGGGTGGGTCGAAAAGCAGTTGGTAGACCAAGATGCCATGCTCAAGGGAGAGCGAGACCGCAGCCGCTCCGAACTGGCTGCGACGACCTCTCGCATGGATCAAGTCGCCGCGCATATCGACGCCGTTCAGAAAAACCTGTTGGACGCGGTGCAAAAGACCACGACCGGGCTTGCGCAAAAGATCGACTCGCGGTTGGACGACCAGCAGAAACGTCTGGACGAGCAGCAGAAGCTGGCGCATGCGCTTGAAACTCGCTCGCACAATGTGGCGCAGTTGGATGCTCAAAACAAGACGCTCGGGGATCAAGTGTCGAAGCTCAATCAGGCATTGGTCGATTTTAAGCAAGCCTTGGGGAGCCTTGGCGAGCGTGTCGCGCAGCAGGACCAAACGGTGAAGCATCTCGCCGCGTCCGTGGACCAGGATACTACAGCCATAAGCAGACGCACGGATGCCTTGGCTGCGAAGATGGACGCCGATAATAAAGTCACGGCGGACCATCTCAACGAAGTCAACCGTAGTGTGACCTCGGTGGCGAAGGCGTTGGAGAATGCCGGTGGAAAGTTTGTGTCACGTGGTGATGATCAGGAACGCCGCCTCGATGAGACGACGCGCGAGCTGGCGCATGTTCAGGCCCAAATCCAAACTCTCGACAAGAACCTTGAAAATCAGCACGCGTTCCTGAAGCAGGTCGAACAACATCTCTCGACGCTTCGCGTCAACGCCACGCAGCGGGCCGAACAGGCCTCAGCCGTGTCTGAAGTCGCGCCCCTTGCGCAAACGCATGCGATGCCTTCGCCGGAGCCGGCTCCGACGCAGACTCCGTCCAACGGCGGGGGGTTTCGTTCGGAGAGCCGTAGCGCTGCCTTACTGGCAGGAGATCGCGAATCCTACGAACGCACGCTGACTCGCTTTAAAGAAGGAGATCTGGACGGAGCCCGTCAGGGGTTTGCGGAGTTCCTCGTGCAACATCCCCATTCGGATCTGGCTCCCAATGCTCGGTTTTGGTTGGGCGAGTCCTATTACGGCAAGAAGGATTACCCGCGTGCAATCGATGCCTACGATCAGGTGCAGCTGAATCATCCCGCCAGCGAAAAAGTGCCGGCTGCCCTCCTGAAAAAAGGATATGCGTACCTCGCGCTGAAAGATCGAAAGAGGGCGGCCTCGGCGCTGAAGCAAGTCATTGATCTGTATCCCAAGTCGCCTGAAGCCAATAAAGCGATTGATAAGCTGAACCAATTAAAGGAGTCGCACGAACGATGAAGTTCCCATGCGTGATGTCATTGCAGCTGGGCGCAGGGCTCGCCTGTGGTCTTCTTCTCGCAGGCTGTGCGAAACATGCCGATTTTTTAGAGATTCGTGAGCAGATGACGATCATTGCGAAGACACAGGACCAGGAGCAGAAGCGATTCGAGGCCATGCAGCGCCGGTTGGAATCACTTGAACGAGTTCGTGAGCCTGAAGGAGGCAAGCTGCGGCTTGATGATGCGCAGGCTCGACTTCAGAAGTTAGAAGGGCGTCTCGCGAAAATGGAGGAAGCACAACTCGCGCAATCGGCATCCATGCGTTCGGACCTCGCGATCGCCGAAGCAACTCGCCAAGCGCGCGCGACGAAGCCGGCCGGGCCGCTCGATCTGCCGTCGATTGTACCGGGTGTGCCGTCCATTACCCCGACTTCGGCCTTCAACTTGGCGTACAATGACTATCTCAACGGCAAGTTTGACCTCGCCGTCAGCGGCTTCCAGCGTTTCATCAAGGACTTTCCCTCGACCTCGCTCACACCGAACGCGCATTATTGGCTGGGTGAGTCGTATTACGGCTTGAAGGATTATATCCGAGCGATACAGTCATTCGAGCATGTCGTGAATGAGTACGCGGGAAACGAAAAGGTGCCTGCGGCTCTCTTCAAGCTGGGCTTGTCAGCGGCGGAGACCGGGGATACGGCGAAATCCCGAAAGTATCTCAAGCGGGTCATTGAGGAATATTCCACCTCAGACGAAGCGAAACTCGCGAAGACGAAGATGGCCGAAATTCGATGACCCTGGATCCGTTGCCTCGTCTCCCCTCCACCGGTCCATCCTCCATCCACTCCGCAGGGGGCGTTTTCGCCGATGGACACAGCCAGTAGTTTGGGAAAGATTCAAGTCCTTCCGCACGATGTCATCGGTCGGATTGCGGCAGGGGAGGTCGTTGAGCGCCCGGCTGCGGTCGTGAAGGAATTGGTTGAAAATAGCCTGGACGCGGGCAGTACCCTGATTACCGTCGAGATCAAAGACGGTGGCCTCGGATTGATTCGCATCACCGATGACGGCGAAGGCATGGTGCGCGCAGACGCCCGCCTGGCCTTCGAACGGCATGCTACCAGTAAATTGCAATCCGATCACGAGCTCAACGCCATCCGCACAATGGGGTTTCGCGGAGAGGCATTGCCGAGTATTGCGGCTGTTTCAAAAATCCGCCTGAAGACCGTGGCTCGCAACGAACAAGTGGGAACGCAGCTCTGCTTGACCGGAGGTACTCTCGATCGAGTGGAGGATGCGGCGGCTATTCCCGGCACGTCGATTGAGGTCTCGGAGCTCTTCTACAACACGCCGGCTCGCAAGAAGTTTCTGAAGTCGACGACGACCGAGTTCTCCCATATTAGTCATGCGGTGCAGCAGGCCGGGTTAGCTTGGCCGCAGGTGCATGTTCGCCTGGTTCACAATGGGTATGAGGTGTTCAATTTTCCCGGCGTGTCCTCACATCGCGATCGCGTGTTACAGGTGTATCGCGCGGTATTCGGCGACCGAGCGTTGGTCGCAGAAGGCGAGCTCAATGGTCTGTCCGTCAAGGGGTTTATCATCGACCCGGTGCGGGCGCGAGCCGGCCGGGCCCCGCAGGATTTGTTCGTCAATCGCCGGCCGATCAAGAATGGTACTGTGCAACATGCCGTCAATGATGGGTACAGTTCCTTCCTGGCCAAGGGTCATGTCCCGCTCTTTGTGCTGTTTCTTGATGTCGAGCCTCACCGGGTCGATGTCAACGTGCATCCGGCCAAACGAGAGGTGCGATTTGCCGATGCGGAGCAGGTGCACCAGCTCGTTCGTTCGGCAGTGCGTCATGCGCTCGGTCGCGCTCAGGTGCAGGCCTCAATCGCTGGTTCCCTCCCTGCACAGGGGAACAGCCACGCTTCATCGGTCGTTCCTGCCTATCGAGAGGGCGGCGTCGTGCGCTTGGGCGGAGAACGGGATCAATTGATCATCAGCTCGCAGGAGGCTGTTGGTTCCACAGCCTCTGCCGACAACCAGAGCTCCTTTGTCAGAGAGGCTACGCGTCCGTATGACGCTTCCGTGCCGCCGCACATCGTGCCCCTGGGTCAGATGAGTCGCACGTTTTTGATCGTGCAGGTCGGAAATGAGCTCCAGGTGATCGACCAGCATACGGCACACGAACGGGTGTTGTTCGAACGGTTATGGCGAGGCTGGCAGGGTCGAAGCCTACCGTCACAGCCGTTGTTGTTGCCTGAGCCATTGGAGTTGCCGATTCAACAGGCCCTCATTCTCCAGCGACACATGGCAGGATTGGAACGACTTGGTTTGCTGATCGAACCGTTCGGACCGTCGTCATTTCTGATCCGTAGCCTGCCGGTCATGTTGGGACATACGGATCTGGCCGCGCTTGTGCAGGATTTGATCGAAGATCTGGAGCAATGGGATTCCATCTCCTCGCTCGAATCCAAGGTGAAGCCTATTCTGGCGTCGCTAGCCTGCCACGGAGCGGTGCGCGCCGGCAGGTCAATGGCGCTCCCCGAGATCGAGCAATTGGTACAGGACTGGGTGGCGGAAGGCCTCATCATGACCTGTCCGCATGGCCGCCGAGTTGCCTTCCGTTTATCCGGCGATGAACTGGCTCGCATGTTCGACCGCGCGTAGGGAGAGGGAGTGAAGCCCCGTGATCCAGATCTCAGAATTGGTCTTGGTTTCGCGGCCGCTTGTGGTACTGGTCGGTCCGACGGCGGTTGGGAAAAGCGCGATTGGACTTCAGCTCGCCCGTTCGCTGGACACGGAAATCTTGACTGCAGATTCGCGGCAAGTCTATCGCGGGATGGACGTGGCCACCGACAAACCCACATTGGAGCAGCGGGCAGGGGTGGCTCACCGGCTCATCGATGTGGTCGATCCGGATGAGTCCTTTAATGCGGGCGACTATCGCCGGCTTGCGCTGCAGGACATTGAACGGCTCTATGGCGAACGCCGATTGCCTTTGGTCGTCGGTGGGACGGGCCTCTATGTTCGGACGCTGATCCATGGACTCTGCGATGCCCCGCCTGCCGACCAGGCCTATCGCGCATCTTTGTTGGAGGCAGCGAAGACGCACGGACGGCATTTTCTCCACGGTGAACTGACGCGTATTGATCCCGAGTCGGCTGAGAGGCTTCATCCCCATGACGAAGTCAAGATCATGCGAGCCCTTGAAGTGCATCACCTATCAGGGCGTCGCCTGTCTGAGATGCAGCGGCAGCATCGGTTTTCGGAGCGACCCTTCTCTTTACTCATGTTCGGTTTGATTCGGGATCGCGCCTGTCTCTACCGAAAAATCGATGAACGAGTAGATCAAATGTTTGATCGCGGCCTCGTAGAGGAAACCGCCGGGCTGTTGGCCAAAGGCTATGGGCGGGAGCTAGGCGCCATGAAGGGGCTGGGGTATCGTCAGATTGCCGGTTATCTGGCCGGCGAATACGATCAGGCCGAAGCATGCCGCCTATTGAAGCGGGACACGAGGCACTTTGCGAAACGTCAGCTCACCTGGTTTCGGAAGGAGCCGGGCCTTCGCTGGTGGCCGCTTCACGCGCGAGACAGGCCGGACCTGGTGGCCGGGCGCCTTTTCGAAACAGTTCAAGCGTTTATAGGAGAGTTACATAACCGAGGGCCGGTGGCCGAGTCGCCGATGTCACTCACAATGGAAACGGAATCGACCGCATGAAAACATCGAAAAAAGCTGTCGAGCCCGCGATCGGCATCATCGGCGGCAGTGGATTGTACAACATTGACGGGTTGAAAAAGGTTCGCGAGATGCGTGTCCGCACCCCATTCGGCGCGCCATCGGATGCGCTGGTCGTCGGCACCTTGGATGGTGTCAGGGTTGCATTTCTTTCCCGCCATGGACGTGGGCATCGGACCAATCCCAGCAGTATCAATTACCGCGCCAACATCTATGCATTGAAATCTGTCGGCGTGACGCAGGTGATCTCCGTCAGCGCGGTCGGCAGCATGAAGGAGTCGATCCACCCCGGGAACGTCGTGCTGCCTGATCAGTTCATCGATCTCACTAAACGCCGGATCTCGACCTTTTTCGATGAAGGCATCGTGGCGCATGTGGGGTTCGCTGAACCGGTCTGCCGATCATTGGCTGATGCGCTGGAACGGGCGGGGCGGTCAGCGGGATCGAGTCTCCAGCGAGGCGGAACCTATGTGTGTATGGAAGGCCCGCAATTTTCGACCAAGGCCGAGTCGCGGCTGTATCGTCAGTGGGGGGTGGATGTGATCGGCATGACCAACATGCCGGAGGCTAAACTCGCGCGCGAAGCGGAGCTCTGTTACGCGACGGTTGCGCTCGCGACGGACTATGACTGCTGGCATGAGACGGAAGAAGCCGTGAACGTCGAAGCCATTCTCGCGACACTGCACAAGAACGTCGAGCTCGCCAAGCAGTTGCTCAAGGCTGTCGTGCCGGCGCTTGTGCCAGATCGGACCTGTCAGTGTCGCCAGGCGCTCAAGAACGCGCTGGTCACCGCTCCGGATCACATCCCGGCTTCGACGAAACGACGATTGAATCTATTAATCGCTCCCTACATGGGGAAGCGGAAAGAAAGCAGGTGAGGCATGGGTAAGTTACTCGTGGTGGGGTCGGTCGCGTTGGACACGGTCAAAACACCGTTCGGCGAGGTGTCCGAAGTCCTCGGAGGTTCAGCGACTTACTTCTCCACAGCAGCCAGCTATTTTACGAGCGTCGATCTGATCGCGGTCGTTGGAGAAGATTTTCCCGATCAACACGTCGCGTTTCTCAAAAGCCGAAAAATCGATCTGACTGGGCTCGAGCGTCGGCCGGGCGCCACCTTTCGTTGGAAGGGAGCCTATTCGCATCAATTGAACGAAGCGCAGACGCTCGACACGCGCCTGAACGTGTTCGAAACCTTTCGTCCGAAGATCCCAGCCCAGTACGCTTCGCCGGACGTGCTCTTTTTGGGAAACATCGACCCTGAATTACAGCTCGATGTATTGCAGCAAGTGAAGCGCCCGCCGTTAGTCGCCTGCGACACAATGAACTTCTGGATCAATGGCAAGCGAGACGCGCTCTGGAACGTCCTGAAACATATCGACATCCTCATCATCAACGACGGCGAAGCGCGTGCGCTGGGTGAGGATACGAATCTCGTCAAGGTGGCAAAGAAAATTCTCTCCCGAGGGCCCAAGCATTTGATCGTGAAGCGCGGCGAGTATGGTGTGCTCATGTTTAGTGACCAGCATATCTTCGGCGCGCCGGCCTTCCCCCTGGATGATGTTCGAGATCCGACCGGCGCGGGTGATACGTTCGCCGGTGGATTTCTAGGATATTTGGCGGCGACGGGAAACCGGTCGGCGGACGCGATGCGGCAAGCTATCATCTTCGGAAGCGTTATGGCGTCATTTACCGTAGAAGCCTTTAGCCTTGACCGATTGAGAATCCTAGATTACAAAGAGATTGAGGTACGATTCAAAGAATTCAAGCGGCTCACCCATTTCGAGGACATCGGAGCATAATGGTCAATCGCCCGGTTCAGGAACGATCGGTACAACGAGTGCAGATGAGGAGTGCCTGCCGGCTCATGCTGTTGCTAGGACTCTGCATACTTTCCGGTTGCGCGAACGAAGAGAGTTTGCGCAAGTCGAAAGGGTTTTACCAGGAGGGGATTGCCCAACTGAACTCGGATCAACAGCAAGCCTATGTGTCCTTTCAGAAAGCCGTCAAGCTGAATCCCGATAATAAGGAGGCGCATTACGGACTAGGGCATATCTATTCCCTGCAGGGACGGTACAAGTTGGCCGAGGACGCCTTTCGCGAAGCCATTCGCATTGACCCCGACTACGCCGAGGCGCAGACCTATCTCGGGCATATGTTGGTGAATCAGGATCGTTGGAAAGAGGCCATCACCGCCTACCGGCAGGCTCTCGGTAACCCATTGTATTCGACGCCCGATCTGGCACGATTTCACTTGGGTAAAGCTCTCATGCATGAGGGTGATCTGCAGGGAGCGATGGAAGCGTTGGAAGATGCGACGACCGTCACGCCTCCGAACGTGCCTCCCGCGATGCTGCAGCTGGAACTGGCGCGTGTGTATCACAAGCTCGGGTTCGATGTCCGGGCCCGCGAGGCCCTCGCGAAAATTGCGACCCTGGATAAGAGCGGAGAACAGGCATCCGCGGCGCAAGAATTGCTCGGCAAGCTTAAACCATAGGCGGATACGATGGAATCAGTCGGTGAATTTTTTCGGCAGGTGCGTGAGACGAAGGGACTGACCGTCGATGAGGTGGCGTCGAAGACCCGCATCCGCACGGACTTCGTCAAGGCGCTTGAAGAGGGAAATTTCGCCAAACTCCCGGACCAAGTCTTCGCTCGTGGGTTTGTCCGGTCCTACGCCCGTTCTTTGGGGCTGGATGAGGAAGATGCCATTCATCGATTCGTCCAGTCCGCCGGAGCGTTTTATGAAAAGCAAGGCGAACGGGAACGATTGAGGCAGCGACAAGTCGAGGAAGACAGACGTCGGAAAGCTAATCGCAAAGCGGTGGGTATTGCCATCGCTGTGGCCATTGCGACGCTCATTTTCCTGCTGAGCCGCGAGCAGTCTTCAACGCTGGTGCGACGATCCGGCTCAGACGCTCCGACGCCCAGTAAAAAAAGCGCGCCGTTCGGCAAGGATGCGCGCGAGTCCTCGCCGCGTCAGGGATTGGAGCTTCCCCCTCCCATTGCACCGGGGACTAAGCAAGTTGAAGCAACGCCTGCTCCTCCTAAGCCCACCCAGGAGAAATTGCAAACGCAGGTATCTCCGCCTTCCGCTGTAGTCGCCAACGCGCCGGTGCAATCTGAAGTTGCTCCCTCTCAGCTTCCGCCCTCGATGGGATCCGATGGTCCTCTGGCAGGTCTATCGGTGAATGGTCCTATGGGGTCTGACGGTCCGCTGGTACTCGACCTTGATGCGACTGAGTTGAGCTGGGTCGTGGTTCAAGTCGATGCAGGCAGTCCACAAGAAGCATTGTTGCGTCCGGGTGAAAAAGCGCAATGGAAGGCGCAGGACCAATTTACGGTTACCCTCGGCAATGCAGGGGGAGTTCGAGCCGAATTGAATGGCAAACCGCAAAAGCCCTTTGGCCCGAGTGGAAAAGTCGTGCGAGACGTCGTGATCAAGCGCTGACGTGTTCGGCCCATGGTGTCTTTCTTCATGCTCCTGCCAGTTTTCTCCAACCTTTCCTCGACGGTACTTTCGCTTAACTGAGGCGGGCGTGGTACTCTGGGGCGCAAAGGTGTCACGTCATAGCTCCCTTACGTAATTGCCAATCACGATCCGGTCCTGAAACAAACCGAAATTCCGGCAGTTCTTCATTCTAGTTTGCCTGGCACGCCCCTTGAGTATTACGGTGTCAGCAGAGTTAGAGAGCGCGTCGAACGCCAGCCCGTTCCCTTGACAAGACAGAAAATGCGTTGCTATAGTTCGTCTGTTTTGTCGGCCTTGTAATCGGTTTATTGCCCTGCGAGTGCGTATATAAGAGCGTCATGTTTCACGCGGTGGGTTCAACACAAAGGAGGAGTAGTGATGGGGTATCTTTCTAAGTTTTTCGGAGTGTGTGCGGCCGTCGCCATGTTGTCTGTGACGGTGGTGGGTGCAGAGGAAAAGGATCCATTAAAGCCCCGTGTTGCGCCGGATCAGATGGCGGACGCGAAGGCCATGAAGAACCCGGTTGCTTCGTCCCCGGAAAGCATTGCCAAGGGCAAGGCACTGTATGAGGGGAAGGGCACCTGCTTCAATTGCCACGGTAAGGAAGGTAAGGGCGATGGTCCTGCCGGTGCGATCCTGAATCCGAGCCCACGAAACTTTACCAACTGCAAATTCCACAAGAAGCGGAAAGACGGCGAGCTTTTCTGGGTGATCAAGAACGGCAGCGCGGGCACGGGTATGGTGTCCTTGGTTCCAGCGGCGATCACAGAAGAGGAAGCTTGGACCATCATCAATTACGAGCGGAGCTTCTGCAAGGGCGGAGAAGAGTAGTCGTTTCTTTTAGCGATCTGGCTGAACGGGTAGGGGCGGCGAGGGTATCCTCGCCGCCCTTTTCATGTGTACGGTGTGCTGCAACAAGATCGATTCGACCAGGCTAAAGAGCCGAGAGCAGATATCGCCTGTCATAGGCATTGTTCCTGCGGAACACGCCTCATAGGCGGCGTAAGACCGTCTCAAGTCATGGGTGTTGGGCTGCGGAGATAGCAGGTGGTCTGGTGAGAATCAATTCCAGCCTCTTATCCGTGCTGCGCGGTACCGGTAAGACTTGTGGTTGCTGTTCTTGTTTGAAATCGCTTCTGGCCACCACTGGTACCTTGCGATTGACATAGGCCGTCATCTCCCCGATTGTCACTTCACCGTTCCGGTCAAGGTCTGCCTCCCCCCGGAGCGCACGGAGAAAATAGTACGTAAACAGTCCATGCCGCAACCTGTCCGATTCCAAGCTCTTGCCGAATCCCGTCGTGGCAATGAAGTGAAGGACGGACTCATTCGTAGCCGCCCATTTGGGTAACGAAACTTTCCCCCGTCCGGCTACTCCGTTTTTGAGCACCGTGCCATCAAAGACGAACAAGACCTGTTTGGCCTTGAGTCTTCCCAGGGCAGTCTCCAAGTCTTTGAGCGGATAGAGGCGCATGGTGGCGTCTGTGGCACCGTCATACGGAATTAAATAGGTGTCTCCGGCCGATGACACGACCGCCTGTCCGGCAAAGTAGACCGTGACTACTGACTCCGTTGTGATTTTTGACGGCAGCCAATCGAGCAGGGCTTCTTCAATGTCGGGACGTAGCGCGCTCCAGTCTTGCAAAAGCCGCACGTTGTTTTTCGGCAACCCACCTAACGATTGAAAATAGGTGGCGACCATTTCCGCGTCAAGCGCCGCATATTTTCGCGCGGCGATCTGCGGGTCCCGATAGCTGCTTAGCCCGATGGAGAGCAGATAGTCGCTTGATCGTTGGAACCCTGCGGTCATTGCGGGGATCTGATCGACGTCATCGCTCTTTACACCAGCGGAGAGTACGGAGGCGAGCAACGTTTGCGGGGCTGGGACGTCGAGGCCGGTTCCACTGATGAGCGCCACTTGAAATTCTGCTTGCTGCGGATAAAGTGACGACGGCAGCGTGGCGATAAACTCCAGTGATTTCGAGCCGCCTGCTTCAATGGTGCCGGCAGACAATTTCGTGGCTGGGAATTGGGTGATAAGAGTTGGAGGACCAGCCAGTTGCACGGCAACGTCGGGCACAGCCTGAGGTCCGGTGTTGACGACGTCCACGCGCACGCGGATGCGTTCGCCCCCCTCGAGAATCAAATTGCTATTTTCATCTAGGAGGGTGGCCTTAAAGGATAAAGAGGGCATCGCGGCGGTCGAACTTGCAGAGACCGAACCGTTGGGTTTTGGGGCCATTGCCGCGGGCGTGACCTCCGCCGGGGCAGTCGCTGCCCCGGTCGCAGCTTGGTTGGTAGGATCGAGGAGAAGGCGGGCCTCGTGCATGAATTGAGTGGCCAACATGGTAGAGGTATCCTGGAGAATGGGATCCACGACGTAGTTACAACGTTGCTGGGTCAGTTCGAGTTGCAACCGTTCTTTTCGCGTCGCCTGCAGCGGTCGTTCAGCCAGCAGCTTGCCGGTCACATCATAAAATTCAGCGATGACATCTAAACTCAGTTCGGCGGGCATACGATCGTACAGCCCATCGGCTTGAATCTTCAGCCGAGGGTCCAGCATGCGGACACGCACCGTCACGTCTGGTTTTCCTGCGGTGGTATTGCCGCCAGCAATGAGTACGGTACGAAAGGTTTGATGGGCGGCTTGCACCAGCAGATCTTCAACCGTCGGGCCGATAGAGAACATCTGAATACGACTGCAACCGTCGGTGTATTGGGTCTTGGCCTCAGACAACGACGGGTCCACGTCCATTCGGACGGTGAGCGCAATCGGTGCTCCGAGGTCCGGTAGTGTCTGTCTGGCAAAGCGTGACTTGATGGTTTCACAGGCGGTGAATGCCAGTGTCTGTGCCACAAGCAGTCCAAGGATCAATAGACGGGCATTCGTCAAGCAGAGGTCTCCTTTCCTGGCGAGTTCGAAGGGGGAACGGTACAGGAAAAGGAGAGGGCATTGCAACCAAACGCCTCTGCGCTTGCGACCCTCGGGAGGCTCGTTTATCCTACCCCGCATATGCCGAGGAATGAACCCATCAATAAACCAATAGCGGGGAGAGTCGCCCCATCGTGTTAGTGCTGGGACTCTCCAACATGCGGGATGCGGCGGCCGCGCTCGTTTCCGATGGTCGCATTGTAGCGGCGGCGGAAGAAGAACGATTCGTTCGGCAAAAGCATGTGACCGCGCTGCCGGTCCACGCGATTCGGTATTGCCTGCGCGAAGCTGGTGTGAGTCTTCGCGAGGTCGACGCGCTTGCGGTGCCGTGGAAGTACTGGCTGGTCGGGCGGCGCGCCCGGCTTGCCGTCACGGCGATGCTGCGTTCCCCGCAACTATTTCGGGTGAAGGGGGCGCGATCGTTGGAGCGGGTCAGCCGGGAGTGGACGGAGTTGTTCCGCCTCAGCCGAGAGTTGACCCAACGGGTGGGGGCGGTCGGTCATCGGCCGGTGTTTCTCGACCACCATCTATGCCACGCGGCCAGTTCGTTTTTGGTGTCACCCTTCGAACGGTCGGCCATCCTTGTCGTGGACGGTGCCTCAGAAGCGGACACCACCCTGATGGCGATGGGCGAAGGCTCAGAGATCACCGTACTGAACCGCACCCCGCTCCCGCACTCACTTGGCCAGTTCTATGCGGCCATGACGGCTTTCCTTGGATTTCGCCCCGATCACGATGAATATATTGTGATGGGCTTAGCGGCTTCAGGTGAGCCGACCTTTGCACAGGTCTTTCGTCGAGAAATTGTGCGCCTGTTGCCTCTCGGGCGGTTCGAGTTGAATACCCGCCTGCTGGATTTCCATCTCGCGCGCGCCGGGCTCTTTGTGAAGGAATTCATTCACCTGTTCGGCGCTCCGCGGCAGCCATCGGATGAACTGACCCAGCGACATCGTGACCTAGCGGCCAGCGCTCAACTGGTTCTGGAGGAAGTCTTGCTGCATCTCGGCCGGCACCTTCGAACCCTGACAGGGGCAGAGTCTCTCTGCCTGGCGGGGGGGGTGGCCTACAATTGTGTGGCGAATGGTCGCCTGCGTGCCGAACTCGGATTCAAACGGGTGTATGTGCCGCCGGCTGCGGGGGACTCCGGTGCGGCACTCGGGGCGGCTGTGTGGTGGTCGGCTAGGCGAGGAGGCACAAACAACCGACCGCAAATGCCCTCCGCTTATTGGGGACCTCAATTCGAGGAGGACGCGTGTCGCGCGGCATTGGAGCGGGAGCGGTTGGCGGCCGAACCGCTATCGGATGAGCAGCTGTATGAGCGGGTCGCGACGGAACTGGCGCGGGGGCGTTTAGTGTTTTGGTTTCAAGGGCGAATGGAATGGGGGCCGCGCGCATTGGGAAACCGTAGCCTGCTAGCGGATCCGCGCCGGGAAGATATGCGAGAATTGATCAATAGCAAAGTGAAATGCCGCGAACCCTTTCGACCCTTTGCGCCATCGGTACTGGACGAGCGCGCCCAGGAGTTTTTCGATCTGCCGGCCGCTTCCCCCTTTATGCAGTTTACGGTGCGGGTCAAGGCGTCCGCGAAAGGGATCATCCCCGCCGTGACACATGTGGATGGGACGGCGCGCGTCCAGACGGTGGCGCGAGAGGCCAATCCCCGATTCTATGATCTTCTCGCGACATTCGGCCGACTCACCGGCGTGCCGGTGCTTCTCAACACCTCGTTCAATGTACAGGAACCGATCGTCTGCAGCCCTGAGGATGCCGTCCGCTGCTTTTTGCGCACCCAAGTCGAGTGGTTGGTCCTTGGCAACCTGCTCGTGAAACAACCGTCCCCTAAGATTCTCCCCGTCCATGAGCGCTGAAGGCGTTTGGTCGTTAGTCCTTCGTGCTCGCAACCTGCTGCGCGTCATACTGAATCTGCTCCTGCTCGGTCTCGTGCTGAATCTGACGCTCCAACCGCTCGTGGAACCGGATTTGGGATGGCATCTTCGCGCGGGGCTCGACTTAGTAGCCCACGGATGGGTCCTGCCGGACACCGATCCCTATTCCCATACGATGCCGGACTGGCGTTGGGTCGAGCATGCTTGGTTGACCGATGCGGTGATAGCACTGCTCTATCGTGGGTTGGAGCCTTTCGGTGCGTTGGGGCTGATTGTGTTGTTTGGGGTCGTGACGGCTCTGGCTTGGTGGCTAGCGACAGGACAAGCTGAAGTCTCGTGGACCTGTCGATTGGGCGCTATGGTGGCCAGCCTCTGGGTGGCGTTACCCTTTCTCGGCGCTCGCACCCAACTGATCAGTCTCCTTGGTGTGGCAGTGCTTTTGCGGGTATGGAGTCAGATTCAGCAAGGCCGTCGGCAGTGGATGTGGGTGCTTCCGCCGTTCTTCTTGCTCTGGGCTAACCTGCATGGAGGCTTTACGGCGGGGCTTTTTCTTTTGGGGCTCCTGCTCTGCGGCGCTCTCTTGCTGCGGATCAGCCTCGCACTTTCGCCCACACTTGTGGCGAGGATAGATGAGCCTGTCTTAAGTTGGGAAGATCTCGTTCGGTGCACCCTGGTGGTTGGAATCGCGGCGGCGGCTACCTGTCTCAATCCCTATGGATGGCGGCTGTATGTCGAGATTTATGAGTCCCTGACCGACCGCTTCATGCTCGAGACGTTGCGAGAATGGCAACCAGTGTCCTTTCAAGGCTGGGCCGGCCGGGCCTATGGCTTTTATCTCGTAGGGCTCGCCTGTCTCGTCGTGGGATGGTATCGACGGGTGGAGCCGGTCCGCTGGGCCATGCTTGTGATTGTGTTGGCGCTGTCGTTTCTATATTGGCGCAATGTGACGTTATTTCTCATCGTGAGTGTATCGCTGCTGGCGGAGTTGCTCGCATTGGTGGTGGCATCATGCCTCCGATGGGCGCCTCTATTAAGAACCTACGCCAGGATAAGCCTGCTTGCCCTGATTATTCTCGCGGCGAGCGAACTTTTTCTCTGGGGGCCGGAACATGTGATGAATGTCTGGCAATCAGGTACAGCACCCGAGAAGTATTTCGAGCAGACTGATTATCCGATCGAGGCCGTGCGATGGATCCGCACTCATCGCGACGAAGTGGGTGCCAGGCTCTATCACGACTATGGCCACGGCGGCTTTCTTCTCTGGCACCTCCCCGACGTGAAAATTTTCATCGACGGCCGTATGCCGGCTTGGCGGATCAACGATCGCCGTATCTTTCAAGATTACATCGATTTGAATCGCGCGGGTTCGCCCGACTTGTCCGTGCTGGATCGCTATGGAGTCGATTGGGCGTTGGTCCCACGCGGGAGCGTGCTGGCTCTGATCCTGGGGTCTCATCCCGGCTGGAAAAGCATATATGGCGACGCCAAAGTGGTGATTGTGCGTCGATCGGTGTAGTCGAGGCGGTCGGGGCCGCTAGAAGTGGGAAGGTTCGGAGCGGAGCGCAGGCTCGACGCTGCTGAGCATTGGCCGAGCGCGGGGCATATATCGCCCTTGGGCATCGCGTTTACGGATGGCCATCAGCTCGCGAAGCATGAGGAATCCGTCGCGCCAGGGGCGGACTTTCGATCCTGGCTGATCGGCCCAATTCACAGGAACTTCAGCGATGCGAAAGCCGCGTTGGCGAGCAATATAGAGGAGCTCGAGATCGAACGCGTAGCCGTCGACGCAGGCGACAGAAAACAGATCCTGCGCGACAGACCGGCGGAATAACTTGAACCCGCACTGGGTGTCCGCGATGTGTCGAAGGCCGAAACGCTGAACGACGGCGTTAAAGAGGCTTCCCATCATGCTTCGATGCCACCGCGCCTGGACCGTATAGTTGGGATCGTGAGAGGCCAGCGCCCGGGATCCGATGGCGAGGTCTGCTCCGGCAGCGAGTGCGGACTCTAAGTGCGAGAGTTCCTCGATCGGCGTCGCTCCATCCGCATCCGCAAATAACTGCATGGCGCCTCGTGCTGCCTGCATCCCGCGACGGACCGCGGCTCCTTTGCCTCTGTTGCTCGTCGATTGAATGAGCCGCACCGCGGGAGATTGTTGCGCCAGGAGTTCGACGGTCTGTGCGGTGTGGTCCTGACTGCCATCGTCTACCACGAGGATTTCATATGATAGACGACGCTGGCCCAGGTACGTCACTGTGCGCTGCAAGAAAGGGGGGAGGCGACGAGCCTCATTGTAGGCTGGAACGACAATCGAAAGAGTGGGCGCCTGAGTCGAGCACGGTGTCACGTTGAGACAGCCTCGTGTCGGGTATGCTGCGACCGATCCGTCGTGCCGCTGACGAATGGTGCACAAAGGTATCCAAGCCGCGGTCCAATTGCAAGCGTAAGGTGTCGGGCCTTGACAGACCCGACATGTGGCGGCGATCGTAATGTGAGCCCTTCAATGTTCAGGCTCTGGCTTTCAATGGTGGGTTGTCATATGAGGATGATCCGAGCAGAGTCAGGGCTCTTCGTCGGGGTGCTGCTGCTTCTGGTGGGATGCGCGGCGACCACTCCTCCCAGCCGCTTGAGTCAGTATGTACCCCCTGCGGCATCAGTGAATACGGTTGACCAGGGTCTTCCAGTCCCACGCCCGGTTCGCGCGGCGCTGGTTGTCCTTAATGACCCGTCGGCTCCCGATGCTGCGCCGGGAATTCCTGCGCAAGCACAGGATCGACTGGCGGAGACGCTTGGCGAGAGAATCAACCAAGGATTTCCGCTTCACATCGAACGTGTGGCGAATCTGGGCGAAATACCGGAAGGGACCGCTCCCAACTGGACCGAGGTCGCCAGGCAGCAGGGGGTGGAATATTTGGTCATCGTCGTTCTCTCGAGTACCGAGCAGGAATATCCCGTGTCGTTGTTTCTGGGGTGGACGACTCACATGCAGCCGGGGTTCCGCCGCGATAACTGGTCTCTGGCCGAGGCGGCGCTGGTCGACGGGCGGACGGGCAACCTGCTACTCCATGCTGAAGGGCGAGCCATGGCGACGTTGGACAGTCCGACAGCTCCGGGAATCAATCAATGGTACCCGGTGATTTATTTCCGGCCACAGGATCCTGAGCGACGCATCTGGCCACCGACATATGAAGGAGCGCCTGTCACGCTGCGCGTCGTGTCGATGGAGCAGGCGACTAAGCGACTGGCCGGGAATCTGCAACGGGCATGGGTCGACCAGCGGGATCTTGAATTAGCCGCCATCACAACACATTGATATGATGTTTCACCGTTGACCGACGCAGGGGCGGTGGCCAGGTGAGGGTACATCGTTCCTGTTTTTCCTCTTTGAAGGCGATTCTCCGAATAGTGTAGAATGACACGTTCATCGTCGACTAGAATTCAATTCCTTCATTTACAGGCTTCCGGAGGAGTACACATGGCGTATCGACATCCGCGTAGTAAGGTGCTGTCCGTACTCGCAGTGATCACGATGGTTGCTGCCATCTTCTTAGTCGGCGGCATCCAGGCCGACTATCAGGCTGAGGCGGCAGGTGTGCCCCCGGCGTTTGCCCAAGGGTTTTCGGAGATCGTGAAGGCGGTTACGCCTGCCGTTGTCAACATTGCGGTGACCGGCGGAGGAGAGAGCCGTCGTGAAGGCCGTCGTCAAATTCCTCCCGGCGGCCCATTCGGTGGTCCACCTCCCGCTCCTGGTGACGAGCCACCAGGCATGGAACCACCGGGCCCTCCCGGAGCGCCTCCTGGCCCCCCGGGTGGAGGCCCGCATCGTCCGGACCAAAGTGCCGGATCGGGCGTGGTTCTTGATTCTAACGGATATATTGTCACGAACAACCACGTGGTCGAAGGCGCCACACAAATCACGGTGACGCTGTCGGATCGCCGTGAATTTCCGGCCAAGATCGTCGGCACAGATCCCAAGACGGATTTGGCCATTATCAAGATTGAAGCGAAAGATCTCACTGCCATGAAGTGGGCGGATTATGACGAGCTTCAGGTGGGCGATGTGGTGTTAGCCGTGGGGAGCCCGTTCGGGCTTAGTTCCACCGTTACTCTCGGTATCATCAGCGCTTTGGGACGAGGAAATGTGGGCATTGCCGATTATGAAGATTTTATTCAGACTGATGCGGCGATCAACCCGGGCAATTCAGGCGGCGCCTTGGTCAATATGCAGGGCAAGCTCATCGGCATCAACACCGCCATTTTCTCCAGAACCGGCGGGTCTGAAGGGATCGGCTTCGCAATTCCGAGCAGCATCGCCACGGACATTGTCGAAAGCTTGACCAAGACCGGCAAAGTGGTGCGGGGATGGATGGGTGTGGCCATTCAGGAAATCACCCCAGCGTTAGCCAAGTCCTTCAAGCTTCCGGAGGAGCGTAAAGGTGTGTTGATCAGTGATGTGAACGAGAATGGCCCCTCCCACTCGGCAGGAATGCGGCGCGGAGATGTAGTGGTTGCGTTCAACGGAAAAGAAGTCCAGAGCGTCAGCCAGTTGCGGAATCTCGTGGCTCGCACCACAGTGGGAAAGGATGCAGACATCAAGATATTGCGCGAGGGAAAAGAGCAGGTATTGAAAGTCAAGGTGGCGGAACGGCCGTCGGATGAATTGCTCGCCAAGCGGGACCCCGGTCCTGCCAGCGCCCCGACTGAGACCGTGAAGCCGCCGGACAATGTTCTCGCGTCCTTGCGCGTGCAGATGCTGGATGCGGCGATGCAGAGTCAATTGAACATTCCTTCGAAAACCACTGGGGTGGTAGTCAATTCCGTGGAGACGGGCAGCGCGGCCGAGTCCGCTGGGCTGCAGCGTGGTGACGTGATCCAAGAGGTCAACCATGAGGTAATCAAAAGCTTGGAGGATTACCAGAAGGCTTCTGCGAAGGTGAAAAAGGATGAAATGGTGGTGCTCTTGCTGAACCGGCAAGGGAACAATCTGTTCGTCGCCGTCAACCCAAAGTAAGACGTTGGTGAGGGCGGACTGTGTTGAGATGAAACAATGACCGTCCACCAGGTAGCCGACTCACTGGTTTCGTGAATACTCATGGCTGACGGGTTCAAGTTCCAAGAGTGGCTGCAAGACACGATCTTTAAGCCGCTCGAAGATAAAAAAATGCCGGTCATGGAGCACTTGGTGGAGCTCCAGGTCCGGCTGACTCGGGCTGTCATCGTGACGGCTGTAATTTTTATCGGCACGTTCTTTTACGCCGACCTGCTGGTGAAGTGGATCCGGGTACCCTTACAGAACATGTTCGTGCCCGGATCCCTTTCCTGGATGCCGACAGATCTCCCGACCGTACCCTTTGTGTTCCTCGCGCCCGCCGAAGCTCTGTGGCAAAACGTAAAAGTCGCAGGGCTGTTTGCCCTCGTCTTGGGAACTCCTTATATCCTAGTGGAGTTCTGGCATTTCGTCGTTCCGGGGTTACATGCGCAGGAGCGGAGATTCGTCGGTCCGTTTGTCATTTTGAGCACCTTGGCCTTTTACCTCGGCCTCTTGTTTTCATTTTTCTTTGTCCTGCCTTTTGCGCTGAACTTCTTAATTTCCTATGGCGTGAATGCAGGTTTCATCCCCCAATTGTCGATTGCACAGTATGTCGGATTCGCGCTCTGGTTTCTCCTGGTGTTCGGCCTCATCTTCGAAGTCCCGTTGGTCATCACGCTGCTTGCCAAACTGGGATGGGTAGATGCCCCGCTGCTGAAGCGTTATCGGAAGTGGGCCTTCCTGGCGGCATTTATTTTCGCCGCTATCCTGACGCCGACGCCGGATCCTTTCAATCAGTGCCTGATGGCGCTCCCTATGTATATTTTTTATGAAGTGGGGATCGTGAGCGCAGGGATTTTCAATAAGAAAAAAATTGCCGCTCCTGAGGAAGCGCTTGTGCCCGTTGTGGCTGGGGTGGGTCCTACTGTCGGCAAACCTGGGCCATCCGTCCCGTCTTCTGGTGGTGGTGACAATGAATATGTCGGTGTGCCGACCGGCCGCCGAGGGTAGTGCTGAGAGGAGTCCGGGAGACGACGAGACAAGCTCATCGTTTCACCCCCTGTCGATTTACGCTTTACGAGGAGTCTTAGGATGCCACGCGAGTTAAATGTTATCTCACAGCCTGGTTCCAGCAGTGGCGGGGATGCTTGCACGTACATGTGGGCCTGCGCCATTTGCGACGAAAATGAAACCTGCCAGAAAGACAAGGAAGGCCACAGCCGCTGGCTCGTCGCCAAACGCATGGAGCGGATTGAATACAAAGTCTTGGTGATGAGCAATAAGGGTGGAGTGGGCAAGAGCACCTGCACCACCAACTTAGCCGTCAGCCTGGCGCTCAAAGGGTGGCATGTCGGAATTTGCGATATGGACATCCATGGTCCCAACATTCCGAAGATGGTGGGCGCGGAAGGTCAGAAGTTGAAGATCAGCACATCGGGCGGAATTATTCCTCACCAGGCCTATAACATGAAGATCGCCTCGATGTCGTTCCTGCTCCAGAATTCTGACGATCCGATTATTTGGCGGGATGCCTATAAGTATGAGTTCATCAATCAGCTGCTGGGAGGAGTGGAATGGCAGGATCTCAATTTCTTGCTGATCGATCTTCCTCCCGGCACCGGCAATGAGTCGGTGACGACTATCGATCTTTTAGGTGGTGTCAGCGGGGCCGTGATCATTACGACGCCACAAGAAGTGGCGCTGCTCGATTCTCGCAAGTCTGTGACCTTTTGCAAGGACAGCGAAGTGCCGATTATCGGCATCGTTGAAAATATGAGCGGATTGGAATGCCCTCACTGCCACAAGGAAGTAAATGTGTTCCGCAAAGGCGGTGGCGAAGCCTCGGCGGTGGATATGGGCGTTCCATTCCTGGGCCGAATTCCATTGGATCCCGATGTGGTGACGCAGAGCGATGCCGGAGAACCGTTTGCCCTCTTCAATTCCGATTCGGCCACGGCTCAGGCCTATCATGACATCGCCAACCAAGTCGAAACGTTCTGCAAGAAGAGCGGGTCGCTGATCAAGGTGGCCCCACGTCAGCAACATTGATGGGAGAGTTATTGGTGAAAGCCGCCGATGCGACCACGGGTTTGACTCCGCTTCACAAAGCGCAACAGATCGTGCTGGACGCTGCTGCTCCGTTGGGTCTTGAAAAGGTCTCGATTCTGGATACGCTGGGCCGCGTGCTCGGAGAGGATATCGTGGCGGAACGTTCGAATCCGCCATGGGACAATTCTGCGATGGACGGTTTTGCCGTGCGTGCGGAGGACATCACCCAAGAACACGCAATCTCAAAGCCGGTGACATTGACGGTCGTTGAAGATGTGCCGGCTGGGAAGATGCCGACCAAGTCCGTCGGGCCGGGGCAAGCTATCCGAATCATGACCGGTGCGCCGATTCCCAATGGGGCGGATACGGTCATCAAGGTTGAAGACACCGAACATACACCCGATTCGGTGCGTGTCTTTAAAGCGGAGCCTCGCGGGTCGAATATCCGGCCCCAGGGGGAGGACGTTAAAAAAGGCGACTGCATCATTCCCAAAGGCACGCAGATCCGATCCGGCGAAGCGGGGATGCTGGCCATTCTGGCGAAATCATTCGTGCTGGTGTATCAACGTCCACGGGTGGCTATTTTATCGACCGGGGACGAGCTTGCCGATCTGGATGAGCGCTTCAGCGACGAAAAGATCATCAATTCGAACAGCTATGGCATTGCCGCGGCGGTGCAGGAGGCCGGAGGCATCCCAATTCTGCTGGGAATCGCGCGTGACACACCCGCCGCGCTGAAAGAGAAAATTTCCCACGGGCTGAACGCCGACATCCTCGTGCTGTCGGGCGGGGTCTCGATGGGTGACTATGATTTTACGAAGGCGGTCTTCCGGGATTTGGGCGCAGAGATGAATTTCTGGAAGTTGGCTATCCGGCCCGGGCAGCCGCTCGCGTTCGGAAAAATCCAAGGGAAGCCTGCCTTCGGATTGCCTGGGAATCCCGTCTCCTCGATGGTGACGTTCGAACAGTTGGTTCGCCCTGCCATGTTGAAGATGGCGGGACTGCGGGGATTTGGGCGACCGCTCGTTGAGGCGCTGTTCCAGGATACATTTTCAAAACGGACGGATCGCCGCCACTTTCTTCGCGGCGTCTTGTGGCGGGAAGGCGGGGTCTTCAAGGTACGGACCACCGGTGACCAAGGATCCGGGATTTTGACCTCCATGGTGAAGGCCAACTGTCTCATCGATCTTCCTGTTGAGGTGGAACGGGTGAACCCCGGCGATCCAGTCACCGTTCAATTATTGAGTGGTTCGGTGTGGATGGAACAGGCGGCAGCGCCGCCATCGGCAGACGCTCGTCCCTCGTGCTGTTGAACCGCGAAAGGACCTCTCTTCATGGCCGTCCCTATTCTGGCGTTTGTCGGACGATCAAACAGCGGGAAGACGACGCTCATCGAGCGGGTGATCCCTGAATTAGTTCGGGCGGGATACAAGGTGGCGACGGTCAAACACGCCGGCCATGGATTCGATTTGGACACCGAGGGAAAGGATAGCTGGCGACACAAGCAGGCGGGGGCCGGCGCGGTCGTCATCATTTCGAAAAGCAGCCTCGCGATGTTCGCCGATGTGTCCGATCATATGAATGTCGAGGAGGTGCGTGAGCAGTATCTCGATGCCTCCTATGATCTGATTCTTGCCGAGGGCTGGCGAAGTGAGGGATATCCTAAGATCGTGGTAGTACGGGACCAAATCGGCGAGGTCCCTGTCTCGCAAGATGGCCTGCTCGCGGTGGTGTCCAACAAGCCGGTCGAAACATCGGTGCCGCTGCTCGATCCCGATGATGTCTCAGGCGTCGCCGCCTTGATCATTCGGCATTTCCCCAAACTCGAACGGGACGATGCGTAGAGTTTCCGCCATTGTGATCGGAGCGATTGTGGCCGGCGCAGTGGCTGTTGGGGGAGTGGCGGTTCCTCTCACCAATCACCCGAAGTTCTGCGCCAGCTGTCATACCATCAAACCGGCTTACGAGAGCTGGCTCCAATCGTCCCACAAAGAGGTTGAGTGTGTGGCCTGTCACGTCAGGCCAGGCGTCGTTGGTTGGTTGCACGATAAGGCCTGGCATGGAACGAGAGATGTGGCCATTACCCTTTTTGGCACGCCGACGGAGCCACATAATCTGCAGGCGCAAGTTGATTCGGCTGTATGCCTCGGTTGTCACCGCAACATTTTGCGCCTGTCCGAAATTGCTGCTCGGGATCTGCCCCCGCCGGTGAAAGACGTGGGATTGATCATGAACCATCGCAAACACATGGAGGCGTTCGGCGCGCGAGGACAAGGCGAGGGTTGCACGACTTGTCATGCAGCAGTCGTCCATGAACACCCGATCAAGGGCTACCCGATCGTCATTCCCCGCGGGCACGTCTCGGCCGATAGTCGGCCGTGGAAACCGGAGCATCCTGAGGGCTCTGCGCTGCATAAGCGCGCCATGGCAGACTGTTTTCGCTGCCACGACAATAGAACGGAATACAATGGCAAGGTGCTCAGCCGGAAGTGCGACACATGCCATGTGCCTGAGAAGCTCGCAGAGTTCTTGTCGTTTTAATCTACGGGAAAGAGCGTCTCATGTCTTCCGCGGTGGTCGAAGTCCGCAATCTGACCAAACGTTTCGGCGAGTTCACGGCGGTGGACGGCATCTCCTTCGATATCCGCCGAGGAGAGATCCTCGGTCTGCTGGGCCCCAATGGCGCCGGGAAGACGACGACCTTTCAAATGATGCTCGGGTTGGTCACGCCGACCTCGGGCTCGATCCACATGTTCGGATTAGACTTGCAGAGCCAGCGCGGGGCGATACTCCAGCAGGTGAATTTTTCCTCCACATATATTTCAATGCCCTATGCACTGACAGTGGAGGAGAACCTCACCGTCATAGGCCGTTTGTACGGCTTATCGAATATTGCCGGCCGGATCAACGACATGGTCAAGAAATTGGAGATGGAAGAGTGGCGCCACAAACTCACACGCAAATTATCTTCCGGACAAATGACCAGGCTGACCCTGGCGAAGGCGTTGCTGACGGAGCCTAAAGTGTTGTTTTTGGACGAGCCCACTGCCAGCCTCGACCCCGACATCGCGCACAAAATTAGAGCGATCCTGTTGGAGGAACGGCGTGCAACCGGCCTCAGTATTCTCTACACCTCCCACAACATGCGGGAGATGGAGGAAATGTCCGATCGTATTATCTTCCTGCAGCGTGGAAAAATTGTGGCCGAGGGCAAGGCCCAGGACATTGTCGCTCGGTTTGGGCAGGCCGATCTGGAAGACGTCTTCCTCAAGCTTGCCCGGGAGCAGTAACGGTGATGATTTCATGTTGAAAAGGAGAACCGACCCTCATGATTGACGCGGGATTGTCCTTCGGCGCCGGGCTGCTCATCGGTGGCTTCGGTCTCATGCTTCTGTGGGGCCTGTTGTGGCTGATCGTTGGGACCGTTGGGTTGGCGCGGCAGACGTGCAGCTGGGCGATTTTCCTCAGTAGTGTCAGCAGCAGTGTTATCGCGGCCTTGTCGATGTTGGTCATGGTGTGGTTCATTGATCAAGCGAGGTTGAGTAGTTTCGCCTTGCAGATAGGACTCCTGGGGGTACCGCTCGGTCTGATGGGGGCGAGTTTCGGTCGGCTTGAAGATGGGCGCCGAATCGGTCCGGCTTTTGTCGAAGGGAGCCGCATGATGATGCATCAGCTCCTTGGTGTACAGCAGGAGGGATGCGGGCATTGCCACGAGAAACCCTGTGAAGAGCGCCTGTAGCGGAAGATGACCTATCATCGTATCGCAGCCCTGGTCATTCGGCATCTGTATCTCTACCGGCGCAGCTTGCCGCGGATGATGGAAATCATCTATTGGCCGTTTCTGGATTTGGTGGTGTGGGGATTCATCACGGTGTATTTGGCGACCTTTCAAGGCCAAATGCCCGCGCTTGTCACCTTTCTCCTGGGGGCGCTGATTCTGTGGGATGTGTTATTCCGATCGCAACAGGGCATCGCCATTTCGTTTCTGGAGGAAATTTGGGCGCGCAACCTCATGAACCTGTTTGCCAGTCCGCTCAGGCCGAGCGAATTTCTCGCCGCCACTATGGTGATGAGTCTGTTCAAAGTGACCGCGGTGTCCATCGTGATGTCGGGGTGCGCCTGGTTCTTTTATGGATACAACGTTTTCATGCTCGGCCTGTGGCTCATACCGTTCATCGTGAATCTCGTGTTGACCGGATGGATCATCGGTGTGCTGACGACCTCGCTCATCATGCGGTTTGGACAGGAGGCCGAGGTGCTGGCCTGGAGTATGGTCTTTTTGTTTCAGCCGATTTCCTGCGTGTTCTACCCCATGGATGTCTTGCCGACGTGGTTGAAAGCGGCGGCATGGATGAATCCGGCAGCGCATGTGTTCGAAGGTATGCGGGGTCTTTTGGCCAATCACATGGCTCCCGTAGCCAGTCTCGGCTTAGCCACAGGGTTGAATTTCCTGTATCTCGTGGCAGTCATCGCCTGGTTTCATCATACGTTCAATGTGTGCAAGGACCGAGGATCGTTGGTGCGAGTGGGCGAGTAGTCGAATGGGATCGCACCGCCCGATAGGGAAAAAGATATGAAGATCACCTCAGGGCACATCCAGCAATCGCGATCGGCAGCCGAGCTCGAGGGGTTCTCATTTCACCGGACGCCGGTCCTGGTCGTCGAAAACTTTTGGTCCGTCGAAGAACGCAGTCAGGTTCGAGCGGCGATGCAGCGTGCGAATTGGAATCAGCTACAAGATTTGTCCCATGTGCGGCAGGACTTTCCGAACTCCGGCAACTGGGCGAAGGCCGAAATCGCTCAACCGCAAGGCCAGATACTGCTGAGCCGGTTGCAGATACCCTGCATTCATGAATACATAGAGTCTTTCCCCGACATCACCGGCCGGCATTTGGGGTTCAGTTATTATTCCTATGGTGCCGGCGACTGCCTGCTCACCCACGATGATACGGATCAAGGTCACCCCGCCGGGGGAAAGCCCGCTCCCTTGCGACGTCTCGCACTGGTCACCTATTTTCATGAGGAATGGGAATGTGATTGGGGAGGGGAATTGATCATCTATGCGCCGTCGGGCACACGCCAAGACGGCAAACCAGACCTAGCCATCACTCATTGCATTGCGCCGAAGCCAGGGTCGCTGGTCATGTTTACGGTGCCGCGGTTCCACCGCGTGTGCCGTGTGGACCATACGGCAGGGGATCATAAACGCCTTTCGATCGCCGGCTGGTTCATGACCCAACATCGCTCACCGACAATTTTCTGACAGGGGGCGCCGACCCAAGCCGCTGGCTCATTTGTCGGCTTGTATGACGAGTGAACGCGTGGTAGGATCCGCCCCGTCTCCCGCTGGGGCCTGGCGAGGGATGCGTTGAAATAGTTCAGGTCCACTGTCGATGTTGGCTTGCCCGAGGATCTAATCGAAAGCCAGACCCAAGTCGCCCGTTACGTCGCGTCTTTGGCCCGTCCTTTCCCTTTCTTTCCTTCGTTCAAGACAATATCATTACCCAAGAGGAGGACCCGTATGGGTTCCAAAATTTACGTGGGCGGGTTGCCGTATTCGGCGACGGAGCAGCAGTTAAGTGATCTGTTCGCGGTGCATGGGGCGGTTGACTCAGCCCGCATCATCACGGACAAGTTTACCGGCCAATCGAGAGGGTTCGGATTCGTCGAAATGACCTCCTCGGACGAGGCGCAGAAAGCGATCTCGGCGTTGAACGGCACGGATATGGGTGGCCGGACATTGACGGTCAACGAAGCGCGTCCTCAAGAGCCACGAAGCGGTGGCGGCGGCGGTTATGGCGATCGTGGAGCCAAGCGCGATCGCTGGTAGTCATTACTTTGAACCAACATACGGGGCGGTCATCTTTGGATGGCTGCCCCGTTTTTTCTTTACGCAACTGTGGGGCGGTAGCCCGCGACAATCGTTGAATACCCTTGGCCGAAGACAGCGGGGTCCGGCAGCAGTGGCTCTGTCGTATGGATTCTGAAAGGACCGGCGAAGAGATCCGTCCTATCGAGGGCTTCGGCATCCGATAGATTATCCTGGAACTGCCGAAGGCACGACGAGCGTCGTAGAGCCATGCCTGAAGAAGGTCTACTTGAGAAGTCGCAGCTCAAGGTCATCAAAATAGGTCACGGCGTCTGCCTTGGTCCACAGCCCGATCCGACCGTTGGCGAGGGCGCTGTCACACACACGAAAAAGCGTGGCGCTGTCGTACTGAGCTCTGATGTCGCAACCTTGCTGGATGACTCGCAGCTGGTGCCACCCAGTGGCAGGAAGCGCGTAATCGATTTGTTTGACGACCTGCTGCACGCCTTTTACCACACGATACAGCCGAATCTTTTGTTCGACCAAGCTGGCCCTCAATAAATAGTAGTTGCGGTCGTCGGTGGCGTGCCATACCAATCCACCGCCGAGATCAGCCTTTCCAGCCACAGCTAAATAAGACACCGTAAGATCGATATTGACGCTCTCGGTTCCTCCCACCAGGAGGAGCTTATGTGCCTGGTCCGTGCCTTTAGGCATGATTTGCGCAAGCACTTGCGCGGCGCTCTTGGCACGCTCGGTAATCAAAACTTTCCACTCACCGGCAGGCCGTCCATCGAAGAGGGTACCGACGACGAAGGAGCCGGGAAGCGAGCCTGGAGAGACGCTATCGAAGTTCCACTGTTGGGCCTGAGACGGCTCCGGCTCCGCCTGAGCGGACACATCGAACCCGAAAGTGGTGATCCCCAGCATGGCCAGGACGATTGCTTTGAAAAAGATGAATGGATTGGCCGCATATGGCGGTTCAGGGACGATCATCATGGCTTCCCCACCCAGTCTCAAGCGTGACGGACTGTACACGTAACGGCGCGCCGTCGGCGAGCGGGCTCAAAGAATGTTTCATGACACGATGACGCTGGCCAAGGAGGGCGTTCGTTTGCTAGTCGTCCGCAGCCATTTGGTGGACGTCATTGAGGCATCTCCAGTTCGCGCAGCTTCGCCTCCGCCTGTTCCAGCCAGCGTCGATTTGCCGGGGTGTCGAGTTCCAGCCGAAGGTATTGTCTCAATTCTTGAGCCGCTTCCATGCGCTGGCCCGTGCCTGCCAAGGCGTTGCCGAGGTTGAGGCGAATCTTTGCGTCGTCTGGACGCAGGTGGAGGGCAGTGCGGAACTCAGCGATGGCGGCTTCTGCATTCCGCTTCTCCAGCAGGGCCAGGCCCATGTTGAAGTGTGCATTGACGTCATTTGGTTGAAGGCTGGCGGCTGTTCGGTACTCTGCGAGAGCGCCATCAAGGTCCCCCATACCCTTGAGGGTCACCCCGAGGTTGTTGTGTGCATTGACATCGCTGGGACGGTGGCGCAACACCGTTTTGAATTCGGCCATGGCGCCTCCGAGATCTCCCATCTCCTTCAGAGCGACTCCTAGATCATTGTGGGCCTTCAGGTCGTCGGGTTTGAGACGCAAAGCCGCCTTGAGTTCCGCGATGGCCTCGTCATGTTTGCCTATGTCCAACAGGGTGTTTCCCAAGTTGAGGTGGGCGGCGAAATAGTTCGGCTGAAGGCGAAGCGCGTGCGTGAATTCATCGATGGCTTGGCCGAGATCTCCCTTGAAGACAAATGCGACGCCAAGGTCATTGTGACGCATGGCTTCCGCGTCGGTGTCAACCGGCTTGGTGATCTTGTCCGTAGTTGAGACTATTTGTTCCTCCTCTAAGGAAGTGGTGTCTGACGGCTCCGGCTGGGATGGCTGTTTTCCGGGAGCGGCTGACGACGAAGGGGCAAAGGAGGGCAGCAGTCCCAGTGTTAGGAGAATGAACATATAAGTAATTGGGCGCGCCACGTTGTGGCCGCGGACACCATCTGGCATGGAGACTCCTTCCAAGAACATGCAATGGGAATGTGGAACTCGGCGTCACCGCTGTCCAAGGCGCGGCTCGCATGGAACTGTAGATCGCCTGTTGTCAGATAGCCCTATCCGAAAAAAAATTCAAGCCCTGTTGCCGCCGCGGCGAGTCCGGCCAGCAGGCCGATTGTTCCACAATTGACGCACAGCTGTGGGTAAAAGGATCGGCGGCCAGCGCTTATCGCGCCGCTGACTTCTGCGAGGCGGGTAGGACACCTTCTGCGGCAGCGGACGATCCGCCTCCAAGAGATTTATAAAGACCTACCATGTCGGTGAGACGGGCTCGCTCGGTTTGGGCGAGTTGCGTTTCCGCCGCGAGCATCGTGCGCTGGGCATCGAGCACGTCCAGATAGTTCACCAATCCTTTGCGGTATCGCACATCTGCGAGGCCGACGGCCGCGGTGGCCGCAGCCACCTGCTCGCGTTGGCGCGCGAGTTGCTCACCACGCGCCTGAATCGACACGAGCAGATCCGCGACTTCGCGAAAAGCGAGGAGAATGGTTTGTTGGTAACTTTCCAACATTTGCTGATACCGTGCTTGGGCCGCATCCAAACGGGCCACGTTCGTGCCGCCCAGGAAGATAGGCAAGGTCACAGACGGGCCGATACCATAGTTTGCACTGTTTTCCGTGAACCAGTTCGCGAACTCGACGCTCTGTTATCCCCCCCCTGGCCCGTGATGGAGGGGGTAGGAAAAAAGTAGGGCGCGCTTGCCCGATCCTGGCATTGGCGGCCACGAGGGTGGATTCTGCCTAGAGAAATCAGGCCGACGCCCCAGCAGTTGCGAGGGGAGGCCCACGGGGATCTCCGGCTGAACGATCACGGTCCGCAACGATTTCGGTTGCAAGAGGACAGAGCCGGGAGAGGCCCCGGTCAGAACCTCCATGCGGTGCAGTTCCATAGCGCGCAAGCGAGTCAAATCCGGATTTTGTCCGGCACTTTCCGCCACGAGGAGAGTTGCCCGTCTTTTGCCGTCAAAAGCCCGAAGGCAGTGGCCAAGCCGACGCCTACCCCATAACCTGTGATCCCCACCGTAAATGCTTGTGAAAGAATCATGCGGGCCAGCCTGGCGGTGGAAGCCCCCATGGCTTTTAATGCGCCGAAGTGCCGGAGGTTCTCGACCGTAAACAAGTAGAACGTTTGTCCTGCGATGGCCATGCCGACGACGAAGCCCAGCAGGATCGTGGTGCCGAAGTTGATGCCGATTCCGGTGTTCTTGAGCACCCAGCCGATGGTTTTCCACCCGAACTCCTCGCCGGTGAAGGCGCCGAGCTTTGTCTGGTCGCGGATACGCTGGATCACCGCGTCAACCGGTGCGTCATCTTTAGCCTTGGCGAGGACGTAAAAGAGGGTGCGCCGTTCCCGCGCCAGATAGCGCATGGCGCGATCCTACGTTGTGTAAACCACCGGAATGTTCGTGAAGGTTTTTTTAGTTTTCGCGATAGCCACGACGCGGACCAGCTTGTCGTTAAGTTCGAGGACCGTGCCGACTCTGATGACCTGCGGCCCTCCCATCCGCTCCACGGCCCACTGGTCCACGGCGACGGCATCAGGCTGGCGCAGGTCTTCGAACCGTCTTGCCAAAACTTCAGCCGGTCGGCCGATCAAGGTGGCGGCATCCAGGCCGGTCAATGTGATCTGGTGATATTCCCCATTCGCGAGCCGGGCGCGCAACAATCCTCTGTGGAGCGGCACAGCCCATTCTACCCCGGGGATGCTGCGGACTTGATGGGCGGTGGTATCGGCGATCGGGTTCACTTCGTCCACTTGCGAGATGCCCGAATCCGTGACCCAGATGGGCACGTTGAGGTTACTGATGCTCGATTGGGACCAGATCATGAGGCCCCAGAAGATAGAGCCCTGCTGGACGATCAGCATGACGGCGAAGGTCAACCCGCAGAGCAGCATGAGATACTTCGCGCAATCTCCGAAGAGCATTCTGAGTGCGACGTAGTTCATGTAGCGCTCTCTCGATTGGGAGGGATTATGAGGACGACTGGTTCAGGTCACGCTGACGATGTGGCGTTCTCCGTCGAACGAAAACAGTACCACGTCTCCGTTTGTGTTTACCAAGCCGGAGATCGAAGATTCTTGGAGGTGGAACGATAGCCCGAGCTTGGCCTTATACCTGGGAGCGTTCCTTCATGGCCTCCAGGCGGCGTTTATCGAGCGTGACGTGCAGGGATTTTTCCTGCGTGACTGTCACGGCTCCCGCCGCGTGACCTTTGGACTTCCGTACCCACTTTCGCCTGGTATAGATGACCTCGCCCTTTCCACTCTTTTTGAGATCGCTGTAAAGCAGGGCCAAGGCGGCCGCGTCTTTCAGCGTTTCCGGCGGCGCGTCGCTGCCCTTTTCCAATCGCACGACGACATGTGAGCCAGGAACGCCTTGGGCGTGCAGCCAGAGGTCCTCGCTTTTGGCGAGCCCGAACGTCAATTCATCGTTCTCGCGGGCGTTCCGTCCGACAAAAATATGGTGGCCGTCCGATGAGACGAAGCGCCGAAAGGGCGCGCGCCGTTCATCAGCGGCAGCCCGGCGGCGACTCGTGGAATGTGTGGAACGGGGCGCGCTCTGTGCGCCCATGGTTGGCGCTTGCCAGGTTCCCTGTTTGATGGTGTCCAACTCAACCTGGATTTGCTGCATGTCCGCTTCGATTGCCGCCAGCCGAGGCGCTATTTCCCGCTGGGCCGACCCGACCTTTCGATACTTTGCAAAATACGCCTCCATGTTGGCCTGCGGGGCCTTTGTCGGATCCAGAGGAATGGTCAGTTCAGGGAGTGTCGCGTCGTAGTAGTCCACCACAGTGACGGTCGTGAGCCCTTTCTTCAATGAGCCGAGATTGGCTTTCAACAATTCGCCATAGCGCGCATAGGGTTCGTATTTGGTGGCTTGTTCAAGATCGTGGCTGAGTCCCGCCATGCGACGAAGGTGCTTCTTGAGGGTTTTGCGCAGAACCGATTCTCGCGCTCGAAGTTTTGTCTGGTGCGAGAGCTCGATTTCGCGCTCACGATACAGTATTTCCAGTTGGGCGGAGAGTGGGAAGGGCTCGGTCTCGAATGCGGCCTCGGGTGTAGATATGACCGGATCATGAGGCAGTTCTCGTGACGGAGTGTGCGAAGGGGCCTGATAGGGCTGACCGGTCCGTTCCTTGTTGTGCCGGAGCGTAGCAATCACGCGTTGTCCCCCGTCGAGGAAAAGCAGATCGGCATTTCGCCCGAACAATTCCGCGACCAGGGAAACCGGGCCGTCACGACTGGTGAGATCCACACGAACGATCCGGTCGTCTGCGATTTGACGGATCCTCTCGATGCGCGCGCCTTGAACGCGCGCCCGCAGCAGTTGGCAAAAGGACGGCGGCGTCGGCGGGTTAGAAAGGGTCTGGCGAACGAGATGCATCCGCGCGGTCTCGTCGTGAACCGAATAGAGCAGTCGACGGGTATGCCCGGGGACACGAATCTCCAGCAGCAGAACGTCGGGGAGCGGTTGCGTGACTTTCTGAATCCAACCTTCAGTCAAAGCGGGCGCCAGTTCCTGAACAATGGAACCAATTTCTGTCGCAGTCAGGGCCATTTCTGGAACCTCGCGTCATAGAGAAGGGACTGGAAGGGTATGCTGATCGGGCCCTGTTCCAAGCACGGACAACGTGTTAGCAGGATTATCCGATTCTACTCAATTCTGTCGCGTGAGACCAATGAGGTCACAGCCGGGTCAAATTGTCATGAGAGGAGGGGTTTTGGCTCCATCTCATGATGGCCAAGGCAAACGAACAAGGCAGGCGAATCGGTGGCATCCACATTGCTTCTATCCAGCCTGGGATGGTGGTGGCCTGGTTGACTCTGAACCATATGGGCTGACATCGACGCCCACATCCTCAGCGTCTGAAGGGAGGGACTCATGACCTGTACACGATGTGAAGGTTTGATGGTTTCGGATGATTTACTCGACCTTCAAGAAAGTTTTCACCCCATGCGGTTGGAAGGCCACCGTTGTCTCACTTGTGGCAATGTGGTTGATCCGCTGATCCAACGCCATCGGATGGTGCAAAATTCGCATCTCCGCCTTGTCGCCGCATCCTGCCCTGAGAAGCCGTTCCTCTTCGATCTTATCAAGTTGACGGCCTAAGCTGAGGCCGCGAAGCCAGGGCAAACTTCGCGGAGCCCTCGTTGTCGGTCGGGCTCACCTTCGATTCCTTCCTTTCACCGATTCATTCCGTTTCCATTCTGTGACGCTCCCTACTGCCTACCTTTCTTTTCCTGGCCACCACAGAATGTCGAATAGTCTTCCCGCCTTGTGGGGGATCGTTCACTCTGTTCACCAACATTGTGCTCTCGTCACATTGATCGCGCACTGCCTTGTCAGTGATCGGACAGTCACGTACAGTGCGCGCGCAGTGGTTCCAATCGGAAAGGTATGAAACGATGCCGTTGCTTGATGTTCGAGGTCTCGAAGAACTCATGTTGGAGTTTCGTGGCTCCATGCGCGGGTTACTGAGGGACTTGTGCCGTGATTTTGAGCGGAATTATGCCGAGCCTGCTCGTACCCTTCACTTACCGATCGAGTGGTTTCGAATGATCGAGCGCTCATTGGGGCAGGCCGAGTTCAGTCATTGGAAGGTCGTAGGCTGGATCGAGTCATTGAACGATCTGCTTTATTTCGTCGATATCTTGCACCAGGTACGGCAGGAGCGATCTCGGCGAGACATTGCCGAACAGCTCCGCGCGGAGTTCAAGGAGAAGTTTTATGAACATGGATATGCCGATGAGGTATTCCCGCACGGGACGCCCGAACCTAGCCGACTTCTCTCTCGCCTCACTGGACTTTGCCGACGACTGGCGCGGGAAGTGACTCAGGAATCCCTGTGTCTTGCTCCACGGCTGGCTTGCCGGTGGGTCGCCATGCAGCCAGGGAAGAAGGTTTGGCTGGTGCCGTGCGACATCAGCGCCGATGTTGAGCGAGTCGAACTGCCTGGAGTCTGCGTGATCGGCACGACGGGCTTGGGTTATGAAGCGCCTAGGCTTGCGAGACAGGCGCTCACGCGCGCAGGAGGGCAGGCAAAGTTTGCGGTCAAGGCCTCTGGCATCGACCTGCTGGTCGGCGGGCAATCCTATGTCATGGTCGAATTCGGTGAGGTCGAACGGTGGCATTGGCGTCGTATCGATTCGTACCGCTTGAAGGATACCGGTGCGCGCGCGCTCTCCCTCGGGCCGACTCTGGTATACGGGAAAGAGAAGACTCCGGTGGCGGTACGACCGACGAGGTCAGAAGTGGCAAGCCGCATGCGGCGCGCGCTGGAAGTGATCGAATCGGCATGGCCGGAGGGTAACCAGCTGCTGAGGCTGTTGACCTCACGGATTGTTCCGCTCAGAGCGTCGGGCGTGGTGAGCTTCAGCTATCGACATCGTCCCGGTCTGTCCGCGATCAATTGTTTCGACCGTGACCGACTTGACCTGATCGACGATCTCATTCACGAGAACAGCCACCATCATCTGAATCTGTTGTTGTGTAAAGCCGTGCTGTACAAAAACGATCACAATCAGGAGATCTTTTATTCCCCTTGGCGACGGACCTTGCGGCCGTTGAGGGGCATTCTGCACGCGACCTTTACGTTCACGATGGGAGCGATATTGTTTGAACGGCTGTCTACCTGGGCGGGCACGAAGGAGGGGAAGAGGAAATGGAAGGAAGCGGGGCTAACTGCACGCGACCTCACGCGCGCGCGATTCCGTTGTTTGGAAGAAATTGACTCGGTTCGCTACTCGCTTGAGGATCTCGCCCATGCCGGTGGCCAGTTGAAATGGCTCACTGCCAAGGGCAATCAATTAGTCGATCGATTGGCCGAGGCAATGGGCCATGTCGAGCAGAACATGAAAAAATATGACGCTGCAGTAAGTCGCTCGTCATTCGGTCCGGCTCTGCGTCGCCATCGCGCCGAACTGGTTCGGGCACGCGAGACTTGTGGTCTGACGTGAACGAGACTTTCATCCTCACAAGAGTGAACGGCGCAACCCGGTGGAGCTCGTGGGGTTGGCGTTGCCTTGGCTGTTGCCGAGGCGCCCCATCCTAATTCCCTTGAGCTATCGATTCCAGCCGGTCTTCCGCAGCCTTGACGCAGATTTGACCGTTTGAACGTGGCTTCTTTGCAGGCTGCTAAAAAGGTCATCCAACGAGGCCGCAGGCGAGGAGAAACCGAAGGCGTAGCCTCTGGCTACATTGAGGATTGATTCGAGCCGAGAACGAAGTTGTGGACCTTTTTCAGCAACCTCACTAGGGCTCGACGGTGACGTCGACGAACGCCGGCGCTCCATCAGCGCCTTTCTTGTCCGTCACGCGCAGCTTGAAACGAAAGGTGCGCGTTTCTGACACGTAGGGCGCGGTGAAGGACGGCTCCGGCATATTGACGTCGAGCATGGCAACCTTACTCCCGCGCACCTGACTCCAAGCATAGAACAGGGCCTCTCCCTCCGGGTCGCGACTCTGCAACCCGCTCAATCGTACCTTCGTCCCGGCTTTTACCGTCCTTGCGGTTCCGGCATTCGCAATCGGAGGTTCATTGGGCTCGGAGTTCACTTCGACTCGCACATCGAGCGTCGCCTGCTTGCCTCGATTGGTCACGGTCAGGGACGTTTTGCCGTTGCCGACGATTTGGAGTAAGCCGTCCGGTAGGATTTTGATGATGCGCTCGTCGCCGGAGCGATAGCTCGTGCCGGTGCTCGGCGACGACAGGGGACGATCGATACCGTCGGCAAATTCGCCGACCACCGGGAGTTCGAAAATTTTTCCCAGCGAATCAACATGGCCGTAAGCAGAGGATTGCCCTGTCCGCCCCAGTTGCAGTGGTTTCTCGGTTTCAAAGTCGATGGAGATCAGATCGACTGCTGGCTGAACGGTGACCAATACTTCGTCGAACACGGCTTTTCGGCCGAGACGACCTTGAGAAATATCAGCGATGGCCAAGAGACGCATCCGTCCGATCGCGTCCGAGGGTATGGGCAGGGCGCCGCCATAGGGCGGTTGGCGGTCGACCGTAGAGGTCAAGGCCGGCAGGGCGACCACGGGTGCGCCGGTAATGCTGTCTTTCTGCCAGTATTTCTCCGTGGACATGCTTCCCTGCGACGCCGGCCCCGTCCGCTCCGCGCCCTGCTCCACGAGCGCCTCGGTCTGCTCCGGATACCAGTAGTAGCGCACTTCGACCAGACCGGCCTCCCTGCCTGCCTCGACTTCAACTGGGACCGATTGGCCTGAAACCAAAGTCGCCCCGTCGGCTGGTGAAACGATACGAAACGCATGCGCTGGATCAGAGGGCAGGCTCAGGAAAAAACATGCGGCAAAAAGATAGCGATACCATGAAAACCACGGAGTCAAATTGGTGGCCGTGTTAGGCATGCCGTTACCTCGTCAGATGGTAAGGGACGTCGGTCAGGATGACACGATCTTTGAAGAGCAGGGCGCCCTTCAACATGAGGGCGCGTTGATTGTGAAGGATGTTTTGCCACCAGCGAGCCGGGAGAATTTCAGGAATGACGACGGTGACCCAACATTCCTCATCCTTCTTCAACACCTGCTCGATATATTCGAGCAGAGATCTCAGGACCGAGCGATAGGGGGAGGGCAAGACCGCGAGCGGGACACCGCAGCCCCACTGAGCCCATTGAATCTCCACCCGCGCGGTTTCTTCCGGGTCGACATCGACCAGCACGGCGCGAATATCTCCGGAGCGACTCCGTGCATAGTCTACAGCGCGAATGACCGCCCGATTGACCCCCCCGATGGGCAGCACGACAATATTGCGTCGCGGCATCGGGGGACGATGGTCGCGTGAGAGCGCGACCTGCTCGGACACCGCTTTGTAGTGAGCGCGAATGGCTCGAAAGAGCATGATCAACAGCGGGATCAGGACGATGACGATCCAGGCCCCGTGCGTAAATTTCGTGCTCGCGATAATCAGCGTGGCGATCCCGGTAGTGACGGCGCCGATACCGTTGACGAGCAGTTTCTTCTCCCAATGCGGTCCTTTCTTCACCAGCCAACGTTTCACCATGCCGGCCTGCGCAATGGTGAAGGAGAGGAACACCCCTACCGCATAGAGAGGAATGAGTGCGTGGGTATCACCGTGGAAGAGGACGATCAGCAGGCAGGAAAAGACGCCGAGGATGATGACGCCGTTTGAGAAGACCAGTCGATCGCCCATCATCGACATCTGGTGCGGCATATACCCGTCGCGCGCCAGAATTGAAGCCAGGCGCGGAAAGCCGTTAAAACTGCTGTTGGCCGCCAGAATCAAGATCACCATGGTCGCGCCCTGGACGAGAAAGTAGAGAGGGCCGGTCCCAAACGTGGCGCGCGCAATTTGTGACACCACGGTCTCGTCCGCCTTGGGCACAATGCCGAAGTAGTAGGCCATGACGCTGATGCCGACGAACAGTGTGCCAAGAATCGTTGCCGTGGCGATCATAGTGAGCGCAGCATTTTTCGGCTCGGGTTTCTGGAACGCCGAGACGCCATTGGAGATCACTTCTACACCGGTGAGGGCGGTACAACCGGAGGAGAAGGCACGAAGGAGGAGAAACAAAGTCAGCGGTTCTGTCACGGCGACATCGGCCAACGGTGCGAGAGGTGTCGCATGGGCGACAAGAACCTGCGCGGCGCCCATGCCAAGGAGGGTGATCATGGTTCCGATAAAAATATACGTCGGCACGGCAAAAAATTGGCCTGATTCGCGGACCCCGCGTAAATTGACGAGCAGCACGAGGACGATGGCCGCGAGGCAGAGCATGACGCGATAGGCAAGTAAGGAAGGGACGGCGGACGTCAAGGCAGCGATTCCGGCCGCCACGCTGACTGTCACCGTGAGAAGATAATCAATCATGAGTGCAGCGGCGGCGACGAGTCCCGGCCACTCGCCGAGGTTGGACTTGCCGACAATATAGGCGCCGCCGCCCTCGGGGTACTCAAAGATAATTTGCCGATAGGACATGGTCAGGATCGCCAGCAGGCCGATGATGGAGAGGCTGATCGGGATTGAATACGCCACCATGGCGGTGCCCGCCAGGGTCAGGACGAGAAGAATTTCCTCCGTGGCATAGGCCACCGAAGAGAGTGAATCGGACGAAAAGACGGCTAGGGCGAGTCGCTTAGAGAGGCGTTCGTGAGCGGCTTCCTTCGTCTTGAGTGGCAGGCCGACGAGCCAGCGTTTCAAGATCATGCGTCATTATGCCTGAACTATCGGAAGAGAGACAATGGAGCAAGCAATGTCGTCGGCGTGCCCGAACATCGCAGGTGTGTACGTAGCGCGCAATTCACTCTCGGCAAGCAGTGAGCGAAGGGGTCAGGGGGTTGACAGAGAGGAGAGACTGCAGTAATGTTCAGCCCCTGTTTTCATACGGGTGCTCTGCGTCCGTCAACGACGCAGCTGTCGTGACGGAACAACTCAACTAGATGCCGAGGTAGTCTTATGGTTTTCTCCTAAACCGCTCATAACGCTTTCATCAAAACCTTTCTCAACTCTATCCAAGGAGGCCGGTCCATGGATTCTCATTGGTTCACCCGTGTTACAACACGCGCCCTCAGCGTCATCGCTGGCGGCGCCCTCGTGTGTCTGCCGCTGGCCGCATCGGCTGAGGATCAGCCGCATGCAAACCATGCGGCGCCGCAACAGACGGCGATGTCACATCAATTGCCGTCGTGGGCGGAGCAGCTCAAGGGACAGACGATCGTCGAGGACGCCATGGTTGGAAAGCCAGAGCGTTCTGCCATGGTTGAACAGCAACATCAGCGCATCATGGATCATTTGACCCAGGATCCGCAGGTGCAGCAGGTGAATACGGGTATGTTCAATACCCAAACCATGATGCATCAGTACGGCGCGGGTGGTCAGGACCTTCTCTTGATGTCCGACCCCCGGGTGGAGCCGGTGGCATTGACAAGTGGCGGTAAGTGTCCGGCCACCGCTCCTGTGAGGCAGTACAATGTGTCCGCGATCAACGTCGAGATCACGCTCAATCAGTGGCTCGATTTCTATCCTGGCTACATGTATACGCTGGATGAGAATCTCGACAAGGTGCGAGCGGAAGAAACGACAAATCGCGAAGCGCGTGAAAAAGAAGGATTCGATCCAGGTGCGGTGATTCCGGGTGTGCAGGCGCAGTGGATTCAGCCCCTGGCCATTCGCGGTAATCAGGGCGATTGCGTCAAGATCAAGCTGAGCAATAAGTTAGAAGGCGGGGAGGACGTGAGCCTGCATATCCACGGCTCCAGCATGGTTGTCAGCGCTACCGGTGCATCGGCCGCGACGACCAATTCGGATTCGATTGTTGCAAAAGAGAAGAGTGGCGAGTTCGAGTGGTACATCCATCCCAGCACGCAGGAGGGGGTGCGGCAGTTCCACACCTTCGCCAACGATCGTGAATTGACGGTGATGGGACTCTTCGGTTCCTTCATTGTTGAACCCCGCGGATCTGAATATCTCGAACCATTAGGCACCGGTGATCCTACACCAGCGACCAGTGGCTGGCAGGTCATTATCAAGAATGGAACCGGCCCAGATTTTCGGGAATTCGTTCTGATGTATCACGAAGTCGGCGACGAAGCCTTCCGCCCCGTCAATAAGAAGGGCGACTTTTTGCCACAGCGAGATCCGCTGACAGATGCCTATCGTCCGGGTGGCCGCGCGATCAACTATCGCAGCGAGCCCTTCGGGATCAATAACATGCATGTGCAACACGAATATTTCGGCTTCGAGGATGAGTCGATGGGGTACAGCTCCTATACCTTCGGCGACGCCTCTCCGACAATCCCCCGTTCCTACATGGGGGATCCGGCCAAGTTTAGGCTGGTTCATGGCGGATCGGAAGTATTCCACAGCCACCATCCCCATGGTGGAACTATCCGGTGGCCGCGGAGTCCTCGGGCCATCGATGACATGAATCTCTGGTCTACCGCTCAGAACGGGCCGGTCAAGTATCCCGTCATCCGTGCCAAGACGGACCGTGTCGATGTGGAAGTGATTGGGCCGTCAGAAGCCTTGGACCTGGAAACGGAGTGCGGATCGGGCCTCTGCCAGCAATTGGCCGGCGACTTCCTCTTCCACTGTCACGTGGCGCACCACTATGTGGCTGGTATGTGGGGCTACTGGCGCGTCTATAATACGATTCAGCAGGGCGACATGCGTAACGACGTCATGCCGGACATGCGCGAATTGCCGGATCGGAAGGGGCGTATCAGGGCTCCCATCACTTCAGATAAATTAGTCGGTCAGACAGTCGATTGGTTCGGCAAAGCCTTCAAGATCGTGGAAAAGGGCAAGAGTGATTGGAAGTCCAATCCGGCTACGATCACGATCAAGGACTGGGTTGAAATGCAGCTCCCGACCATGGGCAAGCCAGGGCACAAGAATGATGAAAAGGGTCAGATTGTGTCCTATGACGCCACGGTGTTGGACTGGGCTTGGGAAGGCACGCGTGCCTTGAGCGAGACGGAAAGCACTATCGACAATCCTAAGTACAAGTCGACCCATCCAGGCAAACGGCATCCGATCACGTTCGAGCCCTTGACCGGCAAAGTTGCCTGGCCCCATCTCACCCCGCACTTCGGTAAGCGCGTCATGTTCTCTCCGAATCATAGCGGGGCACCTTGGCTAGAAATGATCCGCCGGGAAGCGAATGGCGAGGAGAGCGTCGATCAGGCGTTACCGGGTGAGAATGGCAATTGGAGCCTCTGCCCTGAGAACGCTGGTCGGAAAAGCTTTAACGTTCACTTCATCAAGCTGCCGATTACTATAGCGAAAAAAACTGGCAAAGAACCGTCAGTCGTCGACCCGAATGGTTTGATTTATGTGTTACATGAAGAGGAAGCCGACATTCGGAAGAATGACGATCTGAAATATCCGTTGGTTGTTCGTGGCAACATCTATGATTGTGTAGACTGGACTTTGACCAGTGAATGGGACGACGACGACTATACCAATTTCCAATCGTCGAAGATCAACACCCACTGGCATTTCCTCCAGTTCGACAACCAGGCATCTGACGGTGTGATCACCGGCTTCTCGTATGAACAGTCTGTGCGTCCGTTCACGATGCTCGAAAAGAAGAATCCGAAGGGACTGCCTGTCCCGATGAACACCGTGTTTACCGCGCCGGCCAAGAAGGGCGCAACCACCATCACGGTGAAGAACGCCAAGCAGTACCATGTTGGCACGTTGATCCTCGTTGGTGCCGACAATGTGAAGGGTAACGAAATTTCCCGCATCAAGGCCATCAACGGTAACACGATCACGCTGGCCAAAGGGCTGAAGCATGATCACCCTGCCAATGACATCGTGACGGTGGAATTCGTTCGGCAACGATTCTGGGTTGATGCGGATGTGGGGACGGTCTTTTGGCACGACCACGCATTCGGAGCGACCACTTGGCCACACGGTGGTTTCGGGACCTTTATCGCGGAGCCGGTTGGATCGACCTATCATGATCCGAAAAGTGGAAAGGCGATTCGCAGCGGCCCCATCGCAGACATTCACACCAACGAGCCGGTCGGCCATGGAGTGAACAACAGCTTCCGTGAGTTGATGGTGCAAGTGCACGATACCGTGCCGCATACCGTCAACGTTGTGACGGCCGGTAATCCTCCCGGGCAGCCGATCGAAGTGGCGCTGGAAGCAGGCAAGACCGTATCGTTTATGATGCCTGAGAAAATCTACATGACACCGATGCCGTTCCTGAACGGTGGCACACACACCACCGGCAGCGGCTTGAATTTCAGGGCGGCACCGATCGCGCAGCGGTTGGCGACGAACCCCGATGTGTCGCAGGCCTTCAGCAGTCTCGTGCATGGTGATCCCTACACGCCGACCTTGCGGGCCTATGTCGGAGATACGATGGTGTTCCGTCTATTGCACACCCTCATGAACGAGACTATGACCTGGACGCTGTCCGGTCACACGTTCTGGAGTGAGCGGTATGCCTCGGATGCCAATCGAAAGAATTCCATCCATATCGGTATCGCGGAGCGGTACGATTTGGTCGTTCCCGAAGCGGGTGGTTCGCGGCATCAAGCCGGCGACTACATTCACTTCAATGGCCGGTCTTCGAAATTCTCCGAGGGCGGGTGGGGAATCATTCGAGTGCTGGATAAGGAGCAAGCGGACCTGAAGAAGCTGCCAGCGGGCTTCTCGATCAAGGGCGACATCCCAAAGACTCTGCCGGTGTGTCCTGCAGGGGCTCCGGTCAAGAGTTTCAATGTCGTCGCGATGGATTTCGCCGGAATGAAGTTCAACGCGAAGGCGCCGGACGAAATTGAAGTGGACTTCGAGCGCAAGATCCTTCTCAGCAACTCGGAAGCCAAGATCTATGCGTTGGAAGAGGACACGGCGAAAGTTGCGGCCGGCACGCATCCGATGCCGCTGACGCTTCGCGTCAATTCCGGTGACTGTGTGAAGGTCCATTTGAAGAATAAGATGAAAGACAGCAGAGCCTCCTTCTCTGCGATCGGCCTGGCCTTCGATCCGAAGGATTCCATGGGCGCGAATGTGGGGAACAACCCGGGTGACCAGACGATTGCCCCGGGAGGCGAGCGTGAATATACATATTACGCGGATCCGTTCAACGGTGAGACGACGTCGCTGGTGTGGGATTGGGGCAATGTGATGACCAATCCACGGAACGGGCTGTTCGGCGCCGTGGTAGTTGGTCCAAAGGGATCGAAGTATCGTGACCCGAAGACCGGGGCGGATCTGACCAACAAGAACGCCTGGATGGCCGACGTCATCATCGACCGTTCGGTGCCGGGGAATGAAATGCGCCCGAATTACCGGGACGTGGCGTTGTTCTTCCAAGACGAAGACAACATCATCGGCACGAGCTTTATGCCGTACGTTCAGAATGTGGCGGGTTTGACCGGCGTGAACTATCGGTCAGAACCGTACAAGTTCCGCGAAGAACAGGGCTGCTCGTTAGGCAAGGTCTTCCAGCCTTGCAAAGCGGACAAGCCGGAGGATCCTACGACTCCGATCGTGGAGGCGCATGCGGGTGATCCTGTCCGTATCCACGTATTGGGTGTCAGCAACGAACAGAATGGCATGTTCAGTGTCGAGAAGCACGAATGGCCGATCGAGCCGTTTATGCGCGGAGCCGACCACATTAGCGTGGTTGAATTCTCCGGCTCCGAAGTGCTCGATGCCTTCCTCCCTTCGGCTGGCGGTCCGTATCGTCTGCCGGGCGACTATGTCTACAGCAATCAGCGATTGCCTTACTCGCAGTCTGGTCAGTGGGGGTATGTGCGGGTATTGCCATCGGGTGATACGCGACTGCTGCCATTGGCTGGGGCAAGCGCCGGCGCGAAGAGTGCCGCGGTTGAGCAACCGGCTGCGCACGCGATACCTGTCGCGGCAAAATAGACAAGCCGAATCTCACGAGAGAGGCGCACGAAGGGGGGAGCCTGCAAAGGCTCCCCCCTTTTGTTATGGCGTCTCCATTGTGTATGATGAAAACACGTGTTCAATGTTTTTGTGGATACTCTACGTAATCGACCACATTTTTATTAGTTGGAGGGATGACATGCGAATGGTCGGCTTTGCCCTGTTGTGTGCCATCGGTGCCTGCTGGTCGTCGTCGTGGGCCTATGACGAGATCCCGGTCACGGATGGCGGGAGCATTTCCGGTACAGTGACCATGATCGGGGGAAAACCCACCCCTAAAGGATATAACCTGATCACATTCCCTGACCCTGTCTATTGCGGCCGGATTTCTACCGGGACCGGATGGCGAATCCTTGACGAATTTGCCATGGGTGCCGGTAACGGCCTCAAGGATGTAGTGGTCGTGCTCACCGACGCCACGAAGGGCAAACCGTTCAAGTTCGAACCCTTGACCATTGAAGCGCGCGATTGTCGGTTCCTTCCCTTTGTGACGGTGGTCAAAGACGGAGCAGATGTCGTCGTCATGAACATGGATCCGGTCATGCACGATATCCAGGCCTATGAAACGTCTCAATTGGGCCCTCGAGTCTTGTTTAATACGCCGCTGCCGATGAATCCCCATCATAAGCGCGTGGTGACCGCAGAGAGCCATGAACATTTGCCCGGCCAGCCGGTCAAGGAAGAGATTCATATGACCAAGGGCCGGCGTTTGTTTGTTATGCAATGTGGGTTTCATGCCTACATGGAAAGCTGGGGATTCGCGGTGGACAATCCCTACTATTCCTTGACCGGCGACGGTGGGACGTTCACGTTGACGGATGTGCCGCCTGGTGAATACACACTGATGGCATGGCACCCCGGCGTTGGAACGACCTTGCAAAAGACTGTGACGGTTACGGGGAAAGATGTGACAACGGCCGATTTTTCGTTCGACGCGCCCAAGGGACGGCGAAGTGTCCATGAAATCGAAGAGAATCCACACTATGGGCCGGAGTCTTTAGGGAAAGTGGTCGATATTCGTCCCACCTTGCAGCGTCAAGTTCCGTAATTTCTGCGCAAGAAAATGGGTGACATATGGCGCTGAGTCTATCCCGTGTGGTTCGCGTTGCTCTGCTTCTCGCTGCCGTCTGGCTCGGTTCTCTCGTTCCGCCAGCCGATTCCTATGACGTCGTAGTCGTTCAGCATGGGGGTACGGTCGAGGGTCAAGTCACCCTCGTTGGAGCCGTTCCGGAACCCAAGGGATTCAATCTGATTACCTTTCCCGACCCCACCTATTGCGGCCGGATCTCAAATGGGAAGGGTTGGCGTTTGCTGTACGACTTCACCGTTGCTTCCGACGGAGGGCTGAAAAATGCGATCGTCACGCTGGAAGGTGTCGAGTCAGGCAAACCGTTCGATCTTTCGGTGCCGTTGATCGAAGCGCGCGATTGTATCTTTCAGCCGTGGGTTACGATTGTACGGAATGGGCATGCGGTAGAGGTCGTGAACATGGATCCAGTCATGCACGACATTCAAGGTTATGAAACCTCCCTGGAAGCCGGCGCGCGGGTTCTGTTCAATACCCCCCTGATCCTCAATCAAAACCATCAACGGGGCAACATTCACGCCATTCATAATCATGCGCCGGGCAAGTCTTTGGTTGGCCCGATCTATTTGAACAAGGGACGCCGCACGTTTTACATGCAGTGCGGGTTTCACGCCTATATGGAAAGCTGGGCCATGGCTGTCAACAATCCCTATTATGCCGTGACGGACGACCAGGGCGCGTTCAAGATTGATGATGTCCCACCTGGGATCTATCAGATGGTCGTGTGGCATCCGCAGTCTGGCCCGGGGGTGACGCGGACCATCACTGTCGTTCCGAATGGAAAGACAACGGAACAGGTCGCCCTCCCGGCCCCGAAGGGGAACCGGACAGCCTATAGAGTCATGGAGAACCCTCGGTTCGGCCTGGAATCTCTTGGGCATCCCGTGGAGATTCTGCCGCTGGTGGAGCATCAACACTAATTTAGAACGAAGCGACCTCGCGCTGTGGATATTGGCAAGTTGCTTCTCGCTGAGCCTATGTCTGGCTACCGGTCTTCGCGCAGCTGATCAACTGGACTCGCCCGAGCCGCCGATTGCTAAGCAGGCAGAGTTTTCAGGGACATTGGTGAAGCGGGTGGAAGGGCGTCGCTTCGAGGCTCAAGTGTATGCCAAGGGCGACCGACTGCGTCTGGAATATAAGTACGCCCTGAAGACGGACCTGGGATATTCCAGCATCGAAATTATTTGCTTGGATAGAGGCGAATCTTGGTTCTTGTTGGCTCAGCGCCGCCAAATACTTCCTGTTCCTATTAAATCCGACGACATCCTGCCGATTCAACCGGGTCTCCCCGGAGAAGAAAGTAGAGCGCTGGTGGGTGATGCCACGACGATCGGTCGCCCGTCGAAACTCTACGAGGTGCGAGTGGATTATAACGGGCGGAACGAACGATTTTATGAATGGGTGGATGTGGAAACAGGGGTTGTATTGAAATTGGTGAGCCAAGATCGAGAGTGGTCCGTAGAGTATCTGCGTATTCGATTCTCCCCCCAGCCAGCCTACTATTTTGACGAGCCGACGGGGTATAGGCGCTGGGTACCGACATCTACTTCACAAGAACGAGGGTGATGCGCCGGGCCGCGACTCTCATTGAGGCATGCCATGCATTTGAAGGCGAGTGCGAGTGGGGCTCGGAAGTCGGGCGGATGGATGGCGCTGATGATCATCTCGGGGGCGCTGGTGTGTCTCTGGCCATCTGCCGCATCGGCGCGTTCGGTAAAGGAGGCTCAAGGGGCGTTTGACAAGAAGCAGTATGAGGAGGCGCTGGACCTGATCGAGCAGATTGTCAAAGAGAAGGGGCCTCAGCCAGAGATGAGGCGGCTCAAGATTCGATCCCTCATTCATGTGGGCAAACCGAAAGACGCGCTGGCTGAATATGATCAGCTGACACAAGGACTTACGCAGGACGATCCGGTTCTTCTCAGAGAATTGGGAATAGGGTTTGCCACGGTCCTGGTGAAAGACATGCGGGAGCAGATGCGAGGCGCGGCCTATACGGCTCTTAAAGATGTGGATTCTCCCGAAACCATCCCCTTCCTGGAAGACGGGTTGAGTGATGGGTCAGGCTTGGTGCGAGCTCTGGCGGCAGAGGCGTTGGGGAAACTCGAAGCCGGTCGGCGTTCGCCGCGATTGCGCAATGCTCTGGAGGACCAAGCGGGATTGGTGAAGGCGACCGTGCTGAAAGTGCTGGGAAAGAGCGGCGATCGATCCGTGATCCCGCTGCTTGAGAAGGCTCTGAAGGACGAGCAGCCGGTCGTGCGCTTGGCGGCCGCCGGGGCGCTCTACCACATGGGGCAGACGGCGATGTGGGAAACGGTTCGTCAGGCGGCATCGGCGCAAAACCCAGAAGAGCGAGCCACGGCACTCCGCTTGGTTGGAGAGTTGAAGGACGCGCGAGGGTTGGAGATTCTTTTGGAGGCCGTCACCCATGCGCAACCTTCCGTCAGAGGCGCCGCTGCCTCCGCCTTGGGAGATCTTGGGAAAGTGCAGGGAATTCCAGCCTTGGAGCGCGCTCTTGAAGACAAGATTCCAGCCGTCAAGACGTCAGCGGCGATCAGCCTAGGAGAATTGGGCGTGAAAGATTCTCTGGTTCCACTGAGGAAAGCGCTGGTGGATCCAAACCCTGTGGTGAGGGCTGCAGTGGTATCGGCGCTGCTGCGAGTGGGAGAACCGTTTGAAGCGGTTGGGCCCGAGCTGTATGAATTGGCTCAAAACAATGATCCGGGAACTCGCTCCGCGGTCGGCAAAGCCGTGGGTCGCGCCCATGGCGTCAACCGGAAGGCGGGCATCGAATTCCTCGCCGGCATGTTGAAGGATCCCATTCCCCGCCCTCGCATTGCGGCGGCTCGCGCGCTTGGACAGATCGGAGGGGCTGACGTCCTACCGATCTTGAAAGCGTCGCTGCGCGATGAAGATGATGCCGTTCGTGCGACTGCGGGGGGAGCGATAGCCCGAGTTCTCGGACACACAAAATTATCAGGTAATTCAGCGAAAATTGTGAGCGTCCAGGTGGCTGGATTTCAAGTTGACAGTGCGAGTAAGATTCCAGTATAGACAAATGTTCAGAGGTCTGAGCTCAGCGCGTTATCTCTGTCTATCGAACGAGACTGACATCGGGGGCAGTAGTCACCGGCCCCTCCGTAATTGATTGGGTGACGGAAGTAGAGATTCGGTTAATGTTCATTACAAGGAGGCAGTGACATGAAGGGTGCGATGAAAATAGTATTCGGCGTTGCGGCCGCAGCGTTTCTGGCTGCGCCCCTCGCCTCGTTTGCCGGCGGCACGATAGCCGGTAAGGTGACGTATGCAGGGAAGGCGGAGCAGAAGGAATTTCTCTTCTCGAAGTTTCCGAATCCAAAGTTCTGCCCCAAGAACCCGAACAAGGCCCTCATGGATGGCGATAAGCGCTTCCTGAAGACCATAGAGGTGGGTAAAGACGGCGGATTGAAAAACGCCATTGTCTCTGTGGTTGACGTCGAGGATCAGGCTTTTATGGATGGCTATAAGGGCGTGGATGTCGTTGCAGAGTTTTGCGAATTCCTGCCGTTTTCCGGAGTGGTGGTCAACAACAAGAATTTTCGCGTAGAAAATCATGATGCTGATCCCGATGACCCCAAGTCCACCTTGGGCGTGCTCCACAACCCGCACAGCTTTGTGGTGAAGGGTTCCAGCTCCGCCACCGGTTTCAACATCGGTTTGGCGAAGAAGGGTGATAAGTTAGAGAAGCCCGTACAGTTCCGCGGCGGTGCCGAAAAGACCGGCTTCTATCGCTTGCAGTGCGACCAGCATGAGTTCATGCAGTCCTTCTTCCTCCCGGTATGGAATCCGTACCATGCCGTGGTGAAGGACGATGGATCGTTCGAGCTCTCTGGTGTTCCAGCCGGGAAGCACAAAGTGGTGGTTTGGCACCCTGCTGTCGGCAAGGGTAAGCTGAATGAATTCGAAGTTGAAGTTCCGGAAGGTGGAGCGGCCACTTTGAAGGCTGACCTCAAGTAAGATCAGTTTTTAAGCTGCGGAATGGCTCGCTGACAGAAGGGCAGTGGTTCGAACCGGACCACTGCCCTTTTTGTTGCGTCGCTTCATCTACTGCTTGGTCGTGTCGTACGCGCGCAGTTTTAGGAGGCCAATCGACGGCGCCTGTACCAGCCAATCTGCCGAGTGAGCGCATCAGCAAGAGGCTTGTCGGCACGGGTTTCTGAAGGGTTACTCGCCTTGCGTTTCTCTTTCTGAACTTAGTAAGATGCCCACTTCAATGCCACATTTTTTGAGTGGGTGACGAGTGCCTCGAGAATTGTCCCTCGCCGAAGTCTTCCAGTTAGGATACTACTGGGAGACCAAAATTCTTTTGACTGCCGTAAAGTTAGACGTATTTTCAGCGCTGGATGCGCGGGGACGTACTGCCATTGAAGCCGCCGAAAAAGTCCGCGCCAATGTGCGAGCGCTGGAACTTCTGCTGAACGCGCTGGTAGCTATCAGGCTCCTCACGAAAACCGGTGATCTCTATACAAACACGTCGGTAGCCACGACCCATCTGGTTAAGCATTCGCCACAATACGTGGGGCATTTGCTTCTCCTGCACGATGCTGAGTGGGGCAATTGGGGACAGCTGGAAGCGGCGGTCACCACCGGCAGGTCCCCTGTCACGCAACATGTCTTTGAAACGGACCCGGCTCTCGGTGCGAACGTATTGTCCGTGTTGCACCGAATCGGGCAACAGAGTGGTCCTGATTTGGCAAAGCGTTTAGCCCTTGGCCATGCGCGGACGATGCTTGATCTCGGCGGAGGTGCGGGGACGAATGCTATCGCATTTTGTCAGGTCTATCCACAACTCTCGGCGACGGTCTTTGACTTGCCGGCCACTCTGCCGTTGACAGAGAGGACCGTGAAGGACACTGGTTTAGAATCGAGGATTGTACTCAAGTCCGGTGACTTTAATCGTGACTCACTGGGCGGTCCCTACGATGTGGTGTTGATGTCGGACATTCTGCATTACCAGGACCTGGCGACGAATGCCGCATTGGTGAAGAAGATCTATGGCCATCTCAACCCCGGGGGCCGGTTGGTAATCAAAGATCGATTTTTGGATGCGTCCGGCACCAGCCCCGCCTGGACGGCGGCATTTGCCGTCCATATTCTCGTCAATACGGAACGAGGCGCCTGCTATCGAACGGCAGAAGCTATGCAGTGGATGCATGATGGTGGGTATGAGTCTGTCGAGGAAATTGAGCGGACGGCCGTGGTTCTAGGTATCAGGGCGAGTGCTGGTTAGGATGTACCATGTTTGATTTGCTTCGACAGCCAGGTTTCTTCGGGACCCATGCCACACTGGGGGCCGACCTGAGCCAGTTGATGGCGGCCTTGTTTACGGGACTGTTTATCATCGGATGGTTCCAGGCGAAACGCCATCGTGGACATGGCCACCACTGGCTGATGCTGGGAGGCATGGTGGCCATGGTGGGATTTTTTACGGCCTATTACCTATTTCGGCAGTTGGGCGTGCTGGCCTTCGAAGGAAAGGAAGGATTCGGCGGCTCCCAAGCTTTGTACGATTATGTCTTTATTCCCGTGCTCACTGTCCACATCATTCTCGTGATTATCGGGCTGGTGATGGCCGTTTACATGATTGTGCTTGGATTTCGCTCGCAACAATTCATCAGCGGCGCGCGGTTGCTGAGTAAAAACCTGCTGCAGACGTCGTGGAAAAAGGTCAGTCTGATTTTTGTGGGCCTCACCGCCGTGGTGGCGCTGCTCTTTGGGACGCGCGTGATGTCCGCCGGATTTTCTATGCGAAAGATGGAGGTCTATCTCTCGCTCCTCATTCTTGTGGCGATTGTCTTTGCAGTCGAAATGGGGATTCAGCGCATTTGGCCTGATGGTGGTCAGCGCCATCGCGCCCTTGGCCGATTCACAATGATTGTGTACTGTATTTTGTTTCTAACCGGAAGCTTCACCTACGCCATGCTGTATATCCTCTATCCGGGGAAGATTGGCTAAAGGCGGATAGCCGGAAAGTAGACATGCTTGTATGTGGGTGCGGCAGATGGATGCATACCGAGGGAGTCGAGGAGCGGATCGGGAGTGAAGGCGCGCACTCGTGGTTCGTCCGATCGGAATGTCGACCATGCCGGTGGTTGGTCGGCATCGACGTGCCGGTGGGGAAGGTTGATGGCATCGTCGACCGGTTGATGTGGAGCGATGATGCCAGGCATCGGTTGGATCGTGTCCCGCCCTATGCCGTTCCAGTGTTGCGGGATCTGGTGGAAAGTTTTGCCCGGACAAGGCAACAGCGCGTGATTACCTACGATTTGATCGATCAGGCGCAAATCGGTGATGTGGTGTCGTGGGATTCTGACGCCGAGCAACGCCTCGCTAATGTCCCGGCCGCGGTCCGTGCCATGGCACGGACCGAACTGGAACGGACGGCCGTGGATCGTGGCGCAGGGCGCGTGACCGTGGCCTTGATGGAAGAGGTCAAGGCGCGATATTTCGGCATGGCCGCGCAGTGAGATGAGGCGTAAGTCTTGAGAGCGGTGTGAGGAACGCGGCAGTCATCGTCTCCTTCCTCGTCCAAAAGCTTCCTATTCCCAACGGATGAAACATGTTGCACCGGCTGGCACTACGAGTTCTTCCGAGTTTGACCTTAGCCGTGACGGAAGACTCAGTCCGCAAGCGCAAGCGTCTGGTCATGTTTGTTCCTGGGTTGGTGGCCTTCGCGGTATACCGAGCGGCCAAACAGGGATTTTCATTAGCGGAGCCTATGACCTTGTTGCTCCTGAGCGGCCTGATATCGATGGTGACGGCTCTCTGCGCCTATCGTGTTGGACGCGGATTGCCGTTCGCCAGATTGGTCGGCGCGGATGGTGCTCGACGCATCGGGTGGGTCCTGGCCTGGATAGGTTTTGTCTACGGCATTCAACTCTCGCTGTTGGTGTTAGCCCTGTTGTGGCTGGTCGGATATGATTATGCCCAGCATCCTGATGGACCGGCCATGATGGCGATCATCATTCCCAGTACCGCAGTCGCGCGCGATGCTTTTGAGATCGGGTACATTCGCTGGCTTGAATCGAGTGGGCGTCCACTGCTCACCTTTCCCGATGGCGCCGGACTGCGCACTTTACTTCAGCGGGTCAGTCCCGACTTGTTGGGTTGGATTGTCGGAGGGGCACTCGCTTGCGCAAGCCTGTCCGTTCTGACGAGCATTTTCATACGCGGCGAGCTGGCGGTGTTGACCCAAGGAACCATCGTCACAGTGGCGGCGGGAACCGTGGCTCTCCTGGCGTTTTTCGCCGGGCAATCCAGCGGAGGCGCGTGGTTCTCCAGGGTGACCGCGACTCGTTGGGGAGAGCTGATGAAGTTTTGGTGGTGGCCTGGGCTCGCCTTCGCCGCTACGTACTATCTGGTGCTGCTCGGAGGCTGCCTGTATATGTTGAAGCGACCGATGGATTCGATTGGACTCTTCGCCGGGGTCGCCGGAATGGTGGGTGGGCTGATGGCGTTGTACTGTTATTATTTGGGCCATCGACGAGAGATTGAGAATCGCCAGCAGGGAGCCGTATCCAGCGCCTTGTTACGTTGTCCGTTCGTAATGGGGATACTCGGCAAGTCTCGCGAGGCGATTTCTGGTCCGGCGTTAAATGGATCTGCGGCTGTCTATGACAAGGACAGTGAGAGAGTGTCGTCATGACCACAGGCCTTTCGTTCCGCTCATGCATCCTTCTGTTGGTCTGCGCAGGACTATTGGTCGCAGGGGCGAGCCTGCTGAATCCCAAACCGCTCGGCGCAGCGGGTCCGTCCAGTGATGTGTATTTTCAGACGCCCGGCGTGCCTAGTGGTCCCTCGGCCCCTGCGGGGAATGAGAGCCACTATCCTCAGTATGGCTCAGTCGACAGTCGGTTGCTCATGTGGATCATCATTCAACAGCATACTTATTTCGGTGGCTTTGTGTTGGCGTTGCCGATTTTTTGTGTCCTGCTGGAATTTCTCGGGCTGGTGGCGAAAAATCCTGGGCTCGCATTGCGCTATGATGGCTTGGCTCAAGATCTCCTGAAGGTCGCTCTCCTTGCCATTTCCGTCACTGCGGCGGTGGGAAGTGTGATGTTGACGATGTTCATCACTCTGTATCCCAGTTTTATGCAGTATATGGGAGGGACCTTTAAGGTCATGATGCCTCTCTATGCACTCGTGTTTGTCGGGACCACTTTTCTCACGATCGCCTATTATTATAGTTGGGATCGTATGGCGGCACGTGGGACGAAGTGGTTGCATCTCTCGATCGGCCTGCTTGCCGTGGTGTTCGGCACGTCGCTGCTACTGCTCGCCAATGCCTGGTCGGCCTTCATGATGGCGCCGGCGGGTGTTGATGGCCAAGGCCGGTATTTGGGCAACCCCTGGCATTTGCTCCATTCCGCGCTGTGGAACCCGTTGAACCTGCATCGGTTTTTGGCGGATATCATGTCGGGCGGAGCAGTAGTCCTCGCCTATGCCTGCTACCGGTTCTTCACCGGCAAGAGCGAGGAGGAGCGCGCCTACTACGATTGGGTCGGCTACATCTTTTTATTTGTCACCGTGTGCGCTCTGCTGCCGATGCCCTTCGCTGGCTATTGGTTGATGCGTTCCGTGTATGCGTACAGCCAGAGCATGGGTGTCACGATGATGGGCGGGCTCTTGACCTGGCTGTTTGTGGTGCAAGCGCTCTTAATCGGCGCGCTCTTTCTCGGCGTCAACTATTATCTGTGGCAAAGTATGGGGCGGATTCGGGGGGGGGAGCGGTATCAATCCTACTACCAATATCTCCTGCTCGCTCTCACGGGTTGTCTGTTTATTTGGCTGACCCCCCACACGATTCTCATGACCGGCACTGAAGTGAAAGCCATGGGCGGGGCTCAGCACCCCGTGATTGGAAACTATGGCGTGATGTCGTCAAAGAATGGGGCAGTCAATGTGATGATCTGCATCACGGCTTTGAGCTATATCTACTACCGTCGGGCGAATCGCAGCATGACGATTTCCTGGGTGAAGACTGGGAACATCATCCTGGGGGCATTGTTCGGCCTCGGAGCCGCGCACAATATCGGATTATCAGTGTACGGATTTTATCTGCCGGCCAGTCTCCGCGTGGGGCTGTCTGGACCGCAGGCGGTGACGACATTGCTGGTGGTTACATTGGGATTGCTGTTGAATCGGCGCATGCTGCAGGGCGCAACGATTCACGGCCCAGTGCAGTGGGGGCGGATTTCGGTCCGGGGCATGATCGGATTGTTTGGATTGGCAGCGGCGTTTACCTGGGTGATGGGGTTAATGGGATACATTCGCTCTTCAGGGCGGCTGGCGTGGCATGTCAACGAACTGATGCCAGATACCTCTCCCTGGGCTTTCACACCATCGCTTGGATTTGCCGCGAAAATGGTCACCATCAACATGGTTGTTTTTTGGGGGGCTGTGTTTATTTTGTTTTGGGTTTGTCAGCGTGGTCGGCAACCGGTCATGCATGAAGAGGTGATCGCGGAAAAGGAGCCGGGTTTCTTACCCGCTGCCTCGCATGAGGGATAGGCAGGACTATTACGGAATGTGGAGATGAGTATGAGATTGACGGTCGGAGTCGCATGGGTTGTGGCGGTGATGGGGTGGTGTGGCCTCACGGGAGTTGGAACGCCGGTGCATGCTGCCGAAGCCAAGGTGTTGGTGCTGGAAGACTTTCAATCGGCGGATCAGGATGGCTTCCCGATCGATTGGCAACATGAAAATCAGCGCAGCCAAGCCAAGGGCAGGGACGCCTACAAGATTCAATCATCTGACGGACAGAAGTTCCTTGCCGCCAAAGATGCGGGCCAGCGCGTAAAAAAGCGCAAAATCGATTGGGATCCGAAGGCCTATCCGGTCTTGACGTGGCGGTGGCGGCTGCATAAAGCGCCGAGCGGTTCGGAGCCCATTGCGGCGCTCTATGCCTCTTTAGATACGGATCTCCTATTCATACCGGTGTTCACCAAATACATCTGGAGTGCCGGGAGGCCGGAAGGCACCTTCATCGAGGGTGGGATGTTCAGCGGGTCAGAATTGGTGGTGCAAAGCGGCCTGTTGCCTGTCGGCGAGTGGATCGAAGAACGCATTGATGTCTATGAAGACTTCAAGCGCATTCACAAGCATGAGCCGGCAGAAAAGGCGTGGGGGATTTCTCTGTTTGCCGCTCCCGGCGTCGAGATCGACTTCGGCACAATTGCAGTGAGTTCTGCCAAGTGAGCACGCGCGTCGTCGTGACGGGTCTAAGGAATCGATCATCACTATGAGCCGACCGTGGACCAAGACCTGGCTGGATGTCGTGTTTGGTATGGTGGTTATGGGCACGGTTGGAGCATTGATTGGCACGATCTTGGGTGGCTCCTCAGTTCCCATCACGGCTGGATTGGGAGTCGTACTCGGCGCCATGGTCGGCTTTCTCGGAGGGCGTCGGTTCCTGTTGAGTATCTTGGTGGGGACGGTCCTGGGCGGCCTGCTGGCGTGGCTCGTTGCGGAGTTTGACAAGATTTTGTACGGTGCTGGAGCCGGTGCGGCTATGGGTGGATTTTTGGGCGTGCAGATTTCGATGTTACTGGATATGCGAGCGGCGCGGAGAGCAGCGGCTGTAGATGCGAGCGCTGAAGATCTCCCAGCTCAATCGACGGTCACCAAATCATGAGGTGCGAGTAGTCTAATGGAAAACAGGGGCGTGCTTATTGGGTCGATCATTTTTGTGTTCGCATCGTTCATTTTGATGATCGGGGCGCTGGTTTACGAATCGTATAAGGCCAAGCAGATGCGCCAATTAGCACTATCTATCACGACAGAGACGAAGGCGGTGGAGGTGTCTACCGCTCAGGACTTCTCTATGTATAAGACGCTCATTGGAGACGACGGGCGAGGGATGGTTCAAATATCCGAGGGCCCGTTCGTGATGGGCAGTCGTGATAATGATAGTGATCCGGACGAAAAGCCGGAGCATCAAGTCTATTTGAAGCCGTATTTCTTAGATAAGCATGAAGCGACGCAGGAAGCGTATGCGCGATTTTCGAAGATGACGAAGCGGCAGACGCGAAAGATCGAGGTGTTTGAAGGCGATCCTGCCAAGTTGCTCAAGCCGGAAAGCCCGATGATCGCCGTGACGTGGGATGACGCGGAGGCCTATTGTAAGTGGGCAGGAAAGCGGTTGCCGACCGAAGCGGAATGGGAGAAGGCCGCGCGCGGGGAAGGCAAACGCCGATATCCTTGGGGCGAGGAGTTTGTGGTGGGCTATGCGAACATCGACGGGGATGAGGATGGGTTTCGATACCTGGCGCCACCTGGGTCGTTCGAGTCTGGCCGCAGCCCTTACGGGATCTACGATATGACGGGGAATGTCGGTGAATGGGTCGCGGACTTTTATGATGAGAACGCCTATCGAAAATCGGCATACCGGGATCCGAAGGGACCAGAGCAAGGCGAGCAGCGCGTCATTCGTGGAGGGTCCTGGCGGGAAACCAAGCGGAACGTGCGCTCCTCCAAACGATTTCAGGCAAAGCCGTGGCGGCACGATATTACGGTCGGGTTCCGTTGCGCCAAAGATATTGAGGCTGATGGGCCGGCCAAGTAGTCGGTCAGGTCATGCTTGAAACACGATTCAAAATTATCTTCCTCGTCGTCGTGTTGTTTGCCGCAAGCTTGCCCCTCATAGCCATCCTTCGCGGAACGATTTCCACTCCGTTTGAAGCTGAGCCTCCGCATGGGGAAGAAAATTCTGGGTGGCCTTCCGCTGAGCCGGAAGTCGTGGAAGAGCCTATCGCTGAGGAGCTTATCCCAATTCCTGCGGGCCCGTTCGTGCGTGGAACGAATGGAGGGGGATTTGATGAGCGTCCTGAACGGACGATTTACCTCGATGGTTTTTTTATTGATCGTTACGAAGTGACGAACGCCCAATACGCCGCCTTTGTGAAGGCAACGGGCCATCGAAAATCAGGGCCACCATCACGCTATGCGAAAAATACAGCCCGTATGCGAGGAGTGAACCAGCCGGTTGTCTATGTATCCTGGGAGGATGCGAAAGCCTACTGTGAGTGGCGTGGTAGACGATTACCTACTGAGGCGGAATGGGAAAAGGCCATGCGTGGTACGGATGGCCGTCTCTGGCCATGGGGTAATGTCGAAATCCAGGATGGGGCGAATTGGGCCCGTGTGGATGATGGTTTTGAAGTTGCCGCACCGGTAGGTCAAGTGCGGAGTGATGTGAGCCCCTATGGAGTCATGGATGGCGCTGGCAATGTCATGGAGTGGGTGGATGATTGGTATCAGGAAAACGCGTACGCTGGGTCTTTGGAGAGAAATCCGGCAAGTCCAGAGTACGGCACGTACAAGGTGCTGCGCGGAGGGGGGTATACGAGTTCTGGGTCGGACTTGCGCATTACGACACGCAGCAAGATGATGCTGGATTTTCGAGATGAAACCATCGGGTTTCGCTGTGCGCAATCAGGTGCGGGGAATGGTGGCTCGCAAGGGGGAAGGGTTTCGGGAAAATCGCAGGAAATCACAGGAAATCAAAGTAGTAGAGGATCAGGAACACGGCCAAAATGATATTGACAACCATTCCAGCCAAAACTATAATGTCGAACACTTTTGAATTTTTAGCCATAAAAATCCCTTTTAAAAACATGCAAATGAGGGATTTTGATTAACACAGCCTAGTTGGTGTGTCAATTCAAAATACGTACTTAAACCGTTGGGAGAATCATGATGGAAGCTGCTCAGGGGGACGTCTCAATTAAAATCGGCAAAATGATTTTCTATATCACCTGTGCAATGGGTATTTGGTTTTTCTATTGGATGGCAGGGATTCAATGCCCTTGCTGAGGCTGGCTTCCGGACGAGGAAACTGCTTGTACATGTTGAGGGGGGTTTGAGATGGGCCAAACAATTGTGTATTTCATCGTATCCGTGTTGATATGCGTCACGTTTTTTACGGCCGTTGATCACTTTTTGATGGATGCGCAAGGATTGGATTTTTGGTATCTCTTGCGGAAGTAGACATTGAAGTAAGGTTTGAGTTGTTGCTCACGTACGCGATGTATCAAGGAGGTAACCCATGGGCTCTGTAACCCGCACGAAGTTGATGTCGGTCATGGCGCTGTGCGCGATGATTGGCCTTCTCCTTCTGCCCGTTCTGGTTGCGATCCCTGCCCTTGCCAGCGACAGCGGCGCGCCAGCGGCTGGCGTGAAAAAAGAGGGTGGTGATGCAAAAGTTGAGAAGGGCAAGGATGTTTATTATAAGACGGAAGGGATTGTTTCTGGCCCTCCGGCTCCTAAGACGACCGATAGCGAAAAGGACTATCCTCGTTACAACTTCGAGAGCCGCGTTCTTCTTTGGATTGCCAATCAGCAGCATCTTTACTATGGCAGCTTCGTGTTGGCCGTCCCCATTTTCTGTATGATCATCGAGTTCATGGGTGTTGTGAGCAAGGATAAAGCGTTAGCCAAGCGATACGACCAGCTGGCCTATGATTTTATTAAGATCAGTTTGACGGCGTATTCCTTGACGGCAATTCTGGGCGGAATTCTGATCTTTACCTTTCTGACTCTCTATCCCGCCTTCTTCCAATATCTGTCCGGTATCTTTAGGCCGGTCATGCACATCTATGCATTGATGTTCGTGGCAGAGAGCGGAACTCTCTACATTTATTATTATGGTTGGGACAAGATGAAGGAGGGATTCCTGAAGTGGATTCACCTCAGCATGTCCGTAGTCCTGAACGTTATCGGAACGGTCTTAATGTTCCTGGCGAACTCGTGGATCGGCTTCATGATGTCGCCGGCAGGAGTCGATGAGCAGGGACGGTTTCTCGGCAATATCTGGCACGTGATCCATACTGCCCTGTGGAACCCTCTGAACTTGCACCGTATTCTCGGCAACATGGCGTTTGGTGGTGGCGTCGTCGCGGCTTATTCCGCCTACCGGTTCCTGTCGGCTAAAACCGATGAGGAGCGCGCTCATTATGACTGGATGGGCTACATCGCCATGGCCCTCGGGGTGTCGTTCTTGATCCCATTGCCATTCGCTGGCTATTGGTTGATGCGCGAGGTCTACGCCTATCGGCAGCAGATGGGTATCACCTTGATGGGCGGGTTGCTAGCCTGGTTGTTTATTATTCAGGCAACCATGATCGGCATTCTATTTCTCAGCACCAACTACTATCTTTGGCAGGCGCTCGGCCGGATGCGCGGTGCGGAAAAGTATCAACGGTACATTAAGTATCTTGTTTTCCTGCAGACTTGCGGTTTCTTAGTCTTTATTACCCCGCATACGATGGTGATGTCTCCGGCTGAATTGAAGGCCATGGGTGGTCAGCAGCACCCGGTGCTTGGTAACTATGGTGTTATGTCGGCCAAGAACGGCGGCATCAACGTGGTAATCACGACAACCATATTGAGCTTCGTGTGGTATATGCGAGGCAATAAGATCTCCACGGTGTCGTGGTCAAAGTTCGGCAATATTTTCATGGGCTGCTTTTTCTTCTTTGCCTATCTCAATATTATCTTGCTGGCCATTTACGGGTACTACATTCCTGCCAACGTACGCGTAGGGCTTTCTGTGCCACAGGTGGCGACCACGTTATCTTGCCTGTTCTTCATGTTTGCGCTCAACAGCGTCATGATGAAGGGTGCGAAGCAAATGGGTCCTATTGAATGGGGTAAAATTTCCGTTCGATCGCAGTATGCACTCATCATGTTGGCAACAGCCTTTACATGGATGATGGGGCTGATGGGATATATCCGGTCGTCTGTCCGCCTGTTTTGGCACGTTAATGAGATTATGCGCGACAACTCTCCGTGGGCTTACACGCACACGGTCGGTTTTGCTGCGAACATGATCTCTTTCAACGTGTTGTTCTTCTGGACCACCATCATGTTTGTATTTTGGTTAGGTGCCCTCGCGGCCAAGAAGGCTCCAGTCGAGGCAAAGGCAGCTGTGCCTGGAAGAGCGACCGCCCCTGCGGTCGGCCACTAGGCAAACGCACAAGAAACGAATCAATGAGGGAAGGCGCCTGGGCTGCTCCTGCAGTCAGGGCCTTCCCCTCCTGCAGGAGGTTTGAGCTGTGATTGAACTCATTAAAGCGGGCATGGCAATGGGATGGCCTGCATTGGGGCTTCTGGTTGCCCTCTTGTTCTATTTTAAATTTTCCATTTCCGATCCTGCTGCGAACAAACGAGCAGTCTTCAAGACGTTCATCGGGATTTTGGCCACCTTTCTCCTCTTTATGGCGATTGCCAATTACAAGATGAATTTCTTTGAAGAGTCGCGGCTTTTGCCCGTTTCTCTCGTTTTGATCACTTGTACGGCATTCATGATGGCGCTCTATTTTACGAATCTCAGCTCCTTGCTGAGGATCGGTGGTTTCATGTTTTTCATCGGCGCGGCCCTTTCTGGTTATGGCAATTGGCTGCCGCAGGTCGAGGGAGGGTTTCCGCCCGTTGAAGAGAAGAAAGACTTCAGCAACATGCCGCAAACTGAGCTTGCTGACGAAGGTGAGAAAATCATTTTCGGCGGAGTTGGACAAAATAAAGTTCAGGGTGCCATTGGTAAGGGGCAGTGTCCTCTGTGTCATGCCTTCCACAAAGGGATGTTGGGAGAGCGCGCACCAAACCTGGATGGGCTGCCGGAGCGGGCTGGAACCCAAATCGGAGATGCCAGGTACCATAAAGGTAATCCTGCCGCTCGGGATTCCAACCAAAAGGAAGCGTTTCCTGGTTCCGGCACCGCTGAAAATGCTCAGGAGTACATTGCGGAATCTCATTCATGCCCAAGCTGCTTCGTTGTTGCAGGATATGGTGTCAAAGGCACAAACGACAAGGAAAGCCCCATGCCGGCGATCCATAAGCCGCCAATTTCATTGTCCCTGCCAGAGCTGGCTGCCGTCGACACCTGGCTGTATGTGCGTGAAGGGCGTGAGGCTCCAAGTTTCGATGAAATTGTCAAATCGTATGAAAAATTCATCCCTGAATCGGATCGCCCAAAGCCTCCTACGGAGGGCGATGCAAAGCCTGGAGCCAGTGCTTTGATGGCCGATGGGACGGAGCCAGTTGATCAGATTTTTGCGAAAGGCCAGTGTGTAGCTTGCCACACCATTCCTGGTATCGCCGGTGCCACAGGGACTATTGGTCCGAAGTTGGTTGAGGGGACTAACGCACCGCTTAGGATTAAGGACAAGGAATACAAGGGCAAGGCTAAGAGCGTTTCTGACTACATTATGGAATCCATTGTCGAGCCTAGTGCCTACGTCGTGAAGGGTTTTCCTGACAACACTATGCCGAAGGTGTTCGGCCAAAAGCTCAGTGCTGGAGCATTGAAGAAAATTGTTGATTACCTTTCGCAGGTCCAGGAAGGGAAAGAGCCACCCAAGGCCTCTTAGGTAAGGGAAATGGGTATCTCATTGCGGCTGCGGAACAAAGGGAGATGACGAAATGAAAGCATTAATGTCAGTCGGGGCGTTGATCGGAGTCGTTGGGTTACTCATGTTGATCGGTATGATCTTCGGAGTCGTTCCCTCGAATACGGTCCGGCTTGTTGAGGGCTACATGCCCATGCAGGTATTGAGTGAGCTCGCCATTTTCGTGGCAGGTTTTACCGGTCTGAGCTATATGCTCAATGTAATGGGAATTGCCTTCCCTCGTTTCTGGCAGGGCATTTTGTTTTGGGTGTTTATCATGACTTACCTCAAGTTCCGTATCTACCCACCAATACCTTTCAGTGTTCGGGCGATGTATGGCACGGTGTCGTTTGTCGCGGTGTTTATGTGGGTATCGGCGAATGAAGAGGATTGGAAGAAGTTCAAACAGCCTATATTGAATGTGCTCGATGCCCACACGGGATTCCACAAGGCGCTTCGCACAATGTATCTGATACTCTTGCCGCTCCTCATCGGTGGCTTCTCGTTTTTGACGATGAAGCCCAGCGTCGATGAGCCGATTGAGCTTCGAACCGTGCATCCAGCACCGCCTGCCAGCACGAAGGTGCATGGCAAGACCTATACGTTGCAAACATCACAGAATCCCTACCGCGTGAATCCCGAAGGAAAGTATGATCAGGAATATAGCAATAAAATGATCGTGGAGCAGTCGATGGGACGATTGATGTCCCCCAATGCCAATCCGTGGGACGACAAGGCTGAAGGATATTTGAAATACGTTCGTGAGGGTGGTGAAATATTTTTCCAGAACTGTCATTTCTGTCATGGCGACAATCTTAACGGACGCGGTCTGCACGCCTTTGCCTTTAATCCCATTCCTGCAAACTTCACCGATCCGGGAACGATTGCCCAGCTACAAGAGACATTCATTTTCTGGCGTGTAGCCAAGGGTGGAATCGGTTTGCCGACTGAAGGTTTCCCCTGGGCTTCTGTCATGCCACCATGGGAACAACATCTGACAACCGATGAAATCTGGAAAGTGATTCTTTTCGAATATTGGCACACGGGATACTATCCTCGGACATGGGATTAATCGAATCTTACAAACAACCTGGGAGAACAGGTGTGAGGCTAACAATGAGCAAATTTGGGATGAACGGAAAGCCGACGTTGGTTATCGGTGCGGCATTAGGCGCCCTTCTCTTCTCCGCGGTCGGTGAGGGGGTCCTTGCGGCAGATCTTCCAGCGGGCTTCAAGGCGGGTGAGCTGTCGCCAGCACCTCCGGCAGACATGATCGAAGCCGGGAAACGGGTCTATTTTACTAAATGCGTATGGTGCCATGGCGTCGATGGTGCTGGAGATGGGCCTGGAGCCGACCGCCTGTGGCCGCGTCCCAGGAACTTCAATCAGGGGACCTTCAAAATTCGTCATACGGCGAGCGGGGAATTGCCTCTGTTTAACTACAATGAACGATCCGCGGATTCTGGAAAGAACGACCTTTTTGATACCGTGACACATGGCCTACCTGGTTCTGCAATGCCGCCGTGGGAAGGTATTCTAAGCGAAGAGCAACGTACTCAAGTGTTGTCTTTCGTGACGACGCAGTTGGTCAAGGACCGGAAGTTTACCGATAAGGAAGAATCACAGACCATTCTTCAATTGGGTACGATCAAGGCGGTTGAGGCGACCGAAGAGAGTCTGAAGAAGGGCGCAGCGCTAATTGTCGATAAGAAATGCATTGAGTGTCATGGTGTGGAAGGGCGCGGAGACGGGAATGCTTTCAACCTGAAGGATGACTGGGGATTTTCCATCCAGCCAGCCAATTGGCACAAGTGCTGGAATTTTCGTGGTAGCCGCCAGGATCCCTATAATGTACGGAACATTTTCCGTACCTTTTCAACCGGGGTGAACGGTACGCCCATGCCGTCATTTGCGGACAATACGACTGTCGAGGAGCGATGGGACATTGCCAACTTCGTCAACTCGTTATGTGAGCGCGATGGCGACGGGAAACCGCTCGGTATCGATCCGCAATCAGACAAGCCCAAAATCAATTTCGTCGTTCCCTCTGCTCCGATTGAAGGGGAAATTTCAGATGACCCCGAGAATGAGATGTGGAAGAAGGCGAGCCGTCGCTACATAGCTATGGGCGGTCAGATCACCCACAAACCACGGAACTTTGTGAATCGTATCGACGATATTTGGGTGAAGTCACTGTATAACGAAAAGAATGTTGTCTATCTCATCCAGTGGGATGATCGAACGAAGAGCGTCGCGGAGGGGAAACTTCCATGGGCGCCGACCCAAGTTAACGTGGAAAATTTCGGTGTGAAGGAACAAGCGCCGAAAACTGGCGAAGAGGGATCCATCGCGTCTGCCCAGAACAATTATGCGGTCTATAACGATGGGATTGGTTTCCAGTTCCCGATTAAGTGGCAGGAAATTCCCGCTCCTTTCAAGCCCCGGTATTTGTGGGGAGATGCGAAGTTCAATGCCGATATTCTCAAGTGGGAATCGGACGGTTCTTTGAGGTCCTTTAAAGGGACTGGGTGGGACCAGGACTTTGAAGAGCGGGATGATTTCGAAGAGAAAGTTAAGGTGTTGAAGTCCGAGTGGAAGAATGGTCAGTGGACCGTCATGATCTCTCGTCCGCTCAAGGGTGACAAGGACGATTATGACGAGTACACCAGGTTCGATGTCGGAAAGTATATTCCAATGGTTTTCTTTGCCTGGGATGGGCATAACGGTGATGCGGGACGTAAGATGGCCGTATCGGCTTTCTATTACACGATTCTCCAGCCGCCGATTCCTCAGGAAGTGTACATTTACCCGGCCGTCATCGCGGTTGGCGTGGTGCTTCTGGAAGGCTGGATGCTGACCCGCCGTGCCAACAAGAAGAAGGGCAAAGTGCTCTAGGCGATAGACGAACCAAGTCTACGATTGTAGCGAGGGGGTGGGGGAACTCACCCCCTCGTTCTTTTTGCACCAATTGAGCAGACAGCTAAGAACGATGCCGAGCCACATTATTAGCAAGGTGTCAGGTGTTCTGATTGCCGGTGGACAGAGCCGGCGGATGGGTCACGACAAACGATTTATCACGGTGGGCGGAATCGGGATATTTCGGCGGACCCTGGATGTCTTGAAGAAGACATTTGCGGAGACGATTGTGGTGTTAGCGGAGCCTGTTGATTCGCTCGATGCGCAGGGAAGCAAGGTTGTGTATGACATCGTTCCAAATGCTGGCAGTCTGGGCGGCCTTTATACCGGTCTGATGACCTCCTCAGAGTCACGTGTATTCGCAGTGGCTTGCGACATGCCGTTTCTGGACGCTGAGGTGATTCATTACATGGCTTCATTTGATAGGACGGCCGATGTAGTCGTCGCAGAACTGGAGGGCAGGTTTCAGCCTATGCATGCGATGTATTCTCAACGATGCCTTCCTTATCTTCAGGCTATGGCGGATAAGCAGGATCTCAAGATACAACGCCTGTTTCTCGAGAAACAGCTGCGGGTTGCTGTGTTAAGCAAGTCTCACTTAACAGGGCTCGCCTCGGGGCATAGGTCGTTTCAGAATATCAATACGCCGGACGACTTGGCGCGGGCTGTGGCACCCCTCCATGACCAACCGTGACAAGTCATGCTGCGCCGCATATTGAACGGCGTGGGGTACTTGTCGTTCACCCCGGCTCAATTGGTGACGTGCTGTTGTCTCGCCCTGCCTTGAGCCTGCTGCGGCATCAATTCCCACAGCATGAAATTGCGCTCTTAGCCGGTGCAGCTGTGGGGTTGCTCTTGCGTGATGCTGGGGAGATTGATCGCGTATTCCCGCTCGAATCGACATGTTTGGCAGAATTATTCGCCGGGAGCGATAGCGTTCATCTGTCGTTCAAGCGGTGGTCGACCACGTGTGATCTCGCGCTGGCTTGGCTGCAGGATAGAGACGGAGCGATCGCGGATACACTTAGGGACCTCGGCGTTCAACGCGTGTGTGTGCAATCCCCTTCCTCCCCTCACCTGCTGTCCGAACATCAAGCGGCTCGGTATATTGAAGTGCTGGAGGGCAAATTTGCCAGTGAGGTGAAGAGCAGCCCACTAATGATCTCAGCATCAGCGCGAGAACATGGAAGGCAGATACTTCAAGCGCTGAACTGGAGCATGCAGCAATGTCTAGTGGTGATTCATCCCGGTAGTGGGAGCATCCACAAATGTATGGAAGCGTCATGCTTCGCGCCTGTGATCACGTGGTTAGACAGAGAAGGAGCGTTTCCCGTACTGCTGGAGGGGCCATCGGATGGGGAATGTGTCGCTCGGGTGCTGGGGGCTCTCAGTGTATCTGTGCCGGTCATCCGCGGTCGCGAACTTTCTTCGTCCGCGGGAGTCCTCTCGCATGCGGATATCTACCTTGGGCACGACTCCGGCATGACGCACCTTGCCGCGGCTCTATCCATACCGACCATTGCCTGCTTCGGTCCTACGAACCCGCGACGATGGGCTCCACTTGGGCACAGAGTCTCCATTCTGACCGGGGAGCTATGCCGTTGTCACGATTGGACAAGTGTGGAGTGTTGCCGAGAGAAGGTTTGCCTTGGCATTCACCCTGAGCGCGTCATTGAAGGTTGCCGAGAGCTATTGATGCGACGATCAGCGCAGCCCACACTCTAACCGCGATCTTGTCTCTCATGTGCTGGTGTGTTAGATTTCCAGTTTGATTTTCGCTGTTTCCACGCAGACTTAGAGAGGTTTCTGTGAGTCAAGGTGTCGTGCAGGATAAGGTCAGCGCGGCGTTGGTCGGGGCGCTCCGGCTGGCGCAACAACGAGGCCTTCTCAAGGTGGAGCAGATGCCGGTTGTGAACCTCGAAGCCCCAAAGCGACCTGAGTGGGGCGATGTCTCCTCCACTCTGGCCATGTCCATGTCGGCATCCGAACGACGGCCACCGTTCGAAATCGCCCAAATCATCATTGATCACATCGAACAACGAGATGCGCTATTCAATCGCGTTGAAATTGTGCGACCTGGATTTCTCAATCTAACTGTCAAGCAGCAGTTGTGGATGGAAGTCTTGCATGAAATCGAGGCTCAAGGCGCAGCGTATGGACATAGTCAGGTGGGGAAAGCGCGTCGAGTCTTGGTGGAGTATGTCAGCGCGAATCCGACTGGCCCGTTGCATGTGGGGCATGGACGTGGCGCAGCCGTAGGGCAGGCCCTGGTTCGTCTCTTAAAAGCCACCGGTCATGAGGTGGTCAGCGAATACTACATTAACGATGCCGGCAGACAGATGAAACTGTTGGGGGTGTCCGTTCTGGCGCGTTACCTGGAGTCCTGCGGAAGGCCAGTGCCGTTTCCCGAAGATGGGTATCACGGTGACTATATTCGCGCGGTCGCTGCCCGTGTGAAAGCGGAACAGGGCGAGGACTTACTTTCCTTGCCCACGGTTGAGGCGGAAGAACGGAGTAAGAACGTTGCCTACCAGGAGTTACTAACCCTCATCCGGCAGGATCTGGAAACCTTTGGAATTACCTTTGAGTCCTGGTTCAGTGAAGCCTCGTTGTTATCTTCGGGCACTGTGGTCCAAGTCTTGAGTGAGCTCAAGACTCGCGACCTGTTGTTCGACCAGGATGGCGCGCAATGGTTTCGTTCGTCGGCGTTCGGGGATGAAAAGGATCGCGTCGTCCGCAAGCAGGAAGGGGACTATACCTATCTGGCCTCCGACATCGCCTACCATCGCGATAAATTGCGGCGCGGCTTTGATCTATTGGTTGATGTGTGGGGCGCCGATCACCACGGCTACATACCACGGATGCAGGCCGTCGTCCAAGCCTATGGGTATCCCAAGGAGCGGCTGAGGGTCGTGCTGGTGCAAATGGTCAATCTCTTGCGCGGCGGTCAGAAGGTCGAGATGTCGAAGCGGGCTGGAGAGTTCATCACGCTTCGCGAGGTGATGGACGAGGTCGGGGCGGATGCCGCGAAGTTTTTCTTTCTCATGCGTGACGCCAACTCTCATCTGGACTTCGACTTGGAATTAGCCAAGCAGCAATCGCAAGAGAACCCTGTCTACTATGTGCAGTATGCGCACGCGCGGATTGCCAGTCTCCGGCGTGTGGCGGCCGCGCGCGGTATCGACTGTCCGCTCCCGAGTCAGGCAAACCTCGATCTGTTGCAAGACCCCGATGAACTCGCGCTCATTCGAAAATTGTCGGCCTTTCCGGTGGTGCTGCAAGCAAGTGCGCTGGAACTTGAGCCACACCGAATGGCCTACTACCTGCGTGAGTTGGCCGGCATGCTGCACCCATTTTATAATAAGCATCGGATTTTGCCTCCCGCGCCTGAGAGTGAAACGGCCCTTGTACCTTCAACCGATATAGCGCCTTCGACCAGCCGACACCTGGCGGTCGTAACGCCAGGCCTGACGGGCGCCCGGTTAGCATTAATGTGGGCAGTGCAGCAGGTGGTCCGAAACGGGCTGAATGTGCTGGGCGTCTCAGCTCCGGAGCAGATGTAGGACCACCGATCGGATGTTATCGTTCCGCATCACACATGAAGAATCCACCGGGTGTGCTCGTGTGGGTCTGTTGACTACCGGGCGCGGTGAGATTGCCACGCCAGCCTTTATGCCGGTCGGCTCATTGGGCAATGTGCGAAGCGTTGATGGCGAGGAACTTCTCAAGATGGGCTATGGGCTCATCCTGAATAATGCCTACCATCTGTTCTTGCGTCCCGGCCACAAGGTGGTACAAGAGTTGGGCGGGGTGCATGGATTTACCGCCTGGCCCGGCGCCATCCTGACCGATAGTGGTGGCTTTCAAGTCTTCAGTTTGGCCAAGTTTTGCAAGATCACGGATCAAGGCGTGATCTTTCAATCGCATATCGATGGGTCGTCGCGGTTTATCAGTCCAGAAACCTCGATTGAGATTCAGGAAGCCTTAGGCGCGGATATCATCATGGCGTTCGATCATGTCGTCGCGCTGCCTTCGTCCTCTGAGCAGGTGCGTGATGCCGCCAAACGGACGTCGTTGTGGGCGCGTCGTTGTGTGAGCGCCAGACGGCGCACAGATCAATCACTGTTCGGTATCGTCCAGGGGGGATTAGATCCGGCGTTGCGGGTAGAGTCGGCGCGCGACTTGGTGTCCGTCGGATTTGATGGATATGCCGTCGGCGGATTATCAGTGGGCGAGGGGAAGGCCGACATGTATGCCATGTTGGACGTGACAGTGCCCGAGCTGCCATCAACCAAACCCCGCTACCTCATGGGTGTGGGCATGCCTGAGGATCTCGTCGAAGGGGTGGCGCGCGGGATTGATATGTTCGACTGTGTCGTCCCCTCCCGTCATGGTCGCACGGGCTGGTTGTTCACATCGTTTGGGCGTGTCGTCATCAAGCAAGCCCGCTATGCGAGGGATGAACAGCCCATCGACCCGGCCTGCCACTGTCCGGTCTGCACTCGCTATACGCGGGCCTATTTACACCATTTGTTCGGTATCAAGGAAATGTTGGGCGCTCGTCTGAATACGATTCATAATTTGTGGTTTTTTGCACAGCTGATGCAGGAGATCCGGAGCGCCGTGCGAGGTGGAACGTTTCAAGAGTTTCGGCGCCAATTTCATCGGACCTACCTTGTTGATCGGCCGGGGGGCGAATGCCGGTTGGATGCCCAGAATATAGACGTTTCTTAACGGCGAAATAGGCGAGGGACATTATGTGGGATTCGGTGGCATGGGCACAGGGAATATCCGGGGGAACGGGGACAGGGGGTGGCCTCTTGTCATTGGTACCATTTGTTCTGATCTTCGTCATTTTCTATTTCATGCTGATTCTGCCGCAACAGAAGCGCAAGAAGCAGGCGGATGCCATGATGGCCGCTCTCAAGAAGGGGGATAAGGTGGTCACGGCGTCCGGGATTTGGGGCAGCATCACGAACATGGGAAAAGACACGGTCACGCTGCAAATTGCGGACAACACGAAAATCAAAATCCAGAAAGAGCATATTGCTCGGCTGCGCGGTGACGAAGAGGATTGACGCACGCGACGGAGACGGGAAGGATTGGCGCACGTATGAAGAAAGTCGGCGGACGGTTGTTGGCCTTAGTGACGATGGTGATCGCCTCGATCATCTTTTTTTTGCCTTCGTATCAACCCTTGTACAAGGAGCTGCCGAGGTGGGTTCGGGATGTCCTGCCTGATAAGGGCATTACCCTGGGACTTGATCTGCAAGGGGGAATTCATTTGGTCCTCGAGGTGGAGGAAGATCGCGCCGTGGAAATCGCGGTGGACCGCGCGGCCGCGGGGATACAAGACCTGCTGCTCGAAAAGAAGATTCCGGCCGAATCGGTCAAACGTACCGGATCCTCGCGGATTACCATCGGGTTTCAAAATGCCGAGCTGAAGGCGCAAGTCCAGAAGATGCTGGAAGATTTTCCGACCTATATGGAAGTGGAGCCGGCGGGGTCCGCCAACAGTATCGTGTGGGAATTGCGGGATGCGGAGATCAAGCGCATCAAGGATTCCGCCATCAATCAGGCGCTGGAGACGATTCGGAATCGCATTGACCAGTTTGGCGTGGCCGAACCGCTGATCCAACGGCAGGGCTTGAAGCAGGTCGTGGTGCAGTTACCTGGAATCAAGGATGCCAAGTTGGCCAAGGATCTCATCAAGCAAACCGCGTTGCTCGAATTCAAGCTACTGGATGATGACAATCAGGCGAAGTTGGACTTGCCTGGTCGGATCCAGAAAGGGAAAGAGCGCGAAGAGGCGCTTTTGAAGCAAGTAGAAGGGAAGATGCCGGAAGGCGACCAGATTCTTTTCGAGAGGATCGTGGAAAAAGACAGCGGACAGGAATGGCTCGCGCCCTATCTGGTGAAGAAGCGAGTCATGCTGGCCGGCGATGTGTTGAGCGATGCCCGGGTGTCCATCGGCCAATTCAACGAGCCCTACGTGTCGGTGACGTTCGACGCGAAGGGGGCAAGGGAATTCGACCGGATCACAGGCGAGAACGTCAAGAAGCGCATGGCCATCGTGCTCGACAATACCATCTATTCGGCGCCGGTCATTCAGGAGCGAATCAGTGGAGGAAGGGCTCAAATCACCGGGACGTTTTCGATGGAAGAAGCGAACAATCTAGCGATTGTTCTTCGGGCCGGCGCCTTGCCGGCACCGCTGAAGATCATTCAGGATCTGACCGTCGGCCCATCGCTCGGGCGAGATTCGATCGAGAAGGGGGTGAAGGCGACCCTCTTCGCGGGGCTTCTCGTGATCGTGTTTATGGCAATCTATTACCGATTGTCTGGCGTGATCGCGAATTTTGCGCTGATGCTGAATCTGATCTGCCTGATCGGGTTCCTCGCGGCCTTGAATGCCACGCTGACGTTGCCCGGTATTGCCGGCATTATTCTGACGATCGGCATGGGAGTCGACTCAAACGTCTTGATCTTCGAGCGTATCCGTGAAGAGCTGCGGCTGGGAAAACCGGTTCGGTTGGCCATTGATGCGGGGTACGATAAGGCCTTTTTGACCATTGTCGACTCGCACGTCACGACGTTGATCACCGGGTTCGCGTTGTTTCTGTTCGGAACCGGGCCGATCAAAGGCTTTGCTGTCACCTTGTGCCTCGGCATCGCGATCAATCTTTTCACGGCGCTGGTCGGGACCAAGGTGGTCTTCGATCTGCTGAATCAGCGAAAGAAAATTGAGCAGCTCAGTATCTAGGAAGGGAGCCGGCATGTTCGAGATTTTGGGGAAGACAAATATCGATTTTATGGGAAAGCGGGCGATCTCGTTTACGCTCTCCGGCATCCTCGCGTTTCTGGGCATCATTGCAGTAATTCAAATCGCGCGCGGCGCGGCAAATTTGGGAATTGATTTTGCCGGTGGGACGGCGGTGCAACTGAAATTCGATCAAGCCATAAAGATCGATGAGGCGCGGCACGCATTAGAAGCGAATGGCCTGGGGTCGGCTGAATTGCAGGAATTTACGCAGGACAACAAGCTGCTCATCCGCGTGAAAGCATCGACGGCGATCGAAGAGAAGATCGCCGAACGGGTGATGGCGGTGTTCAGTAAGGAATTTCCCGGCAACAAGTTTGTGGTCGACTCCAGCATGGAAATTGGTCCGACTATCGGAAAGAAGCTCCAGGAAGATGCGCTGATCGCGGTGCTCATTTCATTTGTGGGCATCGTCCTCTACATCGCGGTACGCTTTGAGTTGCGGTTCGGGATGGCGGCAGCCCTGGCGACGTTCCATGACGTGTTGGCTGTGCTCGGAGTGTTCTATTTGTTGGACAAAGAGATCACCTTGCTGGTGGTCACGGCCTTGCTGACGTTGGCGGGGTATTCACTCACTGATACGGTGGTGGTATTTGACCGTATCCGTGAGAATCTGCGAACGCGCCGGCGGGAGGATGAGGAGACGATCATTAATACGGCTATCAACCAAGTGCTCAGCCGAACCATCGTCACCAGCTTGACCGTGGTCATCGTGCTGATCCCATTAGTGATTGCGGGTGCCGAGGTCTTGCACGATTTCTCGCTGGCTTTGCTCGGAGGCGTCATGTTCGGGACCTATTCGTCAGTGTTTGTGGCAAGCCCGTTGCTGTTGCTATGGCCCAGCAGCGCCGGGGGCCTCATGAAGCGTCGCTAGGCGTCGGCCTGTTCGGGTCGAAGCCCAAGCCCCACACAGGTGATTTGAGAGGGCTGTTTGTCGGGGCAAATCATACCCATGCTGTTCTGGAGCCGGTCTCACAGTCTCCAGCGTAAAATCATCGCGGCCATCGTGATGGTCGGTCTCCTACCGCTCTGCCTCTCCCTGATCATGACTTACATCGAAGAGCGCCGGGCGCTGCGAGAAACAATCGGCGCCAATTTTAAAGAGGTGGCCGTCGAAGCCGCCCGACGCATCGAAATGCAGGTGACGCGTGGTATCAATGAGGCGCAGCAACTAGCCGCGACGCCCTTCCTTCGCACATCCGTGACCGAATCGAACCGCACTTACGTGGACAAGGATGAGAAGGCCATCCAATCCATCATCAAAGCCTGGCAGAAGCGGTGGCGGCAACGGGACAAACAGAGCGAATTTCCGCTGTTCATCAATCGTATCGTCACGAATTATTTGATTCGATGGCATGACATCCGCAAAGACGACTATGTCGGGATTTTCGTCACCGACAACCGCGGCGCCCTTGTTGTGAGCTCCATTCCGCAGGTCGAGTATTATTATGGCAAGACCTCCTGGTGGCAGGCCGTCATGAAAGGCGGAATCGGCGCAGTTTTTGTCAGTGACCTGTTCTTCGACCCCGCCTTTGGGACTCATGTGCTCAATGTGTCCGTGCCGATCCTTGACGATGAGCAGCATGTGGCGATCGGCGCGATCACGATCCTGTTGCGTCGAGATACGTTGTTCCATTCGGTATCGGAAGTCACGGTGGGGCAAACGGGCCACGCAATGTTATTCAATTCAGACGGCGTTCCATTGATCTGTCCGGTTCTGTCTCCCGAAGAACATGCGGTCACGCCTGAGCTGTTGAGCGCCATCAATGCGAGCCATGCCGGCTGGAGTATCGTGGCCAACGATTCACACGGTGGACAAAACTCGATCGTAGGATTTGCGCCGGTTCGTTTAGGCGATCATCTTACATCGGGCAGTTTGGGAAGTACGCGATGGGTGACGTTCGTACGGCAGGACCCTCACGAGTCCTATGCGCCCTTGTTGCGGCTTGTCGTTCAGGTGACGGTCTACGGGTTGGGTGTGCTGGGTGTCCTCATGCTGACAGGACTGGCTGTCGCGCGTCGGATCGCCCGCCCGATTCGTCTGCTCCAGGAAGGGGTCCAGAGAATTGGTAGCGGTCGGTTGGATCAGCAACTGAATCTTAAGACCGGCGACGAAATCGAGCAATTGGCCGACGCCTTCAACAATATGGCAATCAATTTGCGTGCGTCATTTGAACAGATTGAGCACCGGATGGAAGATGTCCGCCGATTGGAGGCACGTTACCGCGATCTGATCGAGCATTCTCCGGAAATGATCTATCAGCTGAACAAGGCCGGACAGTTTGTGCATGTGAACAAAACCGGTCTGGACAAGCTGGGGTATTCGCTGGAAGAGATGCTGCAGATGCGGCTCTGGGATCTCGTTCCGAAAGGGCGCGAAACAGAGGTGTTGGGCTATCTGGAGCGCCTGGTTGCGCAGGGACGCAGTACGATTGAGACGGTGTTTGTTGCAGGAGACGGCCATCCGATCGATGTGGAAATTCATGCGACAGCGCTTTTCGAAAGCGGCGGGGGCCTCGTGCACTCCCGCGCGTTCGTGCGCGATGTGACGGAACGGCGTCTGCTGGAACAGCAAATCCAGCAGTACACGACTCAGCTCGAACAAGCGGTCAATGAGCGCACACAGCAACTGGTGGTTTCGCAAGCGCGCTATAAGGCGCTATTCGACTTAGTTGCGGACTCTGTGTTTATGGTGGGCGAAGACGGCCTGATTGTGGCGGTGAATAAGCGGGAAGAGCAGGCGTTGGGATATTCCGAGCAGCAGGTTGTGGGGAGCAGTATCCTCAATGTGATTGAACCGGTCCACCATGACGCCATGAGATTGATGCTGGAAAAGATTCGTGCAGGCGAGTGCCAGGTGCCGACCCAGGAAATGACGGTACGGGACGCCACCGGTAAGGAGACGCCGGTGGAAATGGACCTCATATTGGTGCGCGGCAGCGACCACACGTGGGTCATGGTTCAGCTTCGTGATATCACCGATCGCAAGCGCCTTGAACGGCAGATGCATACCTATCAGCAGGAGCTGGAAGCGAAGGTTGCAGAGCGGACTCGCGAGATCGAGGAGACGAAACAATATCTTGAAAACTTGTTAGAAAATGCGAACGACGTCATTTACACGCTCGACAGCGAGCAGTGTTTTACCTACGTCAACAGCAAGGTCCTGGCGTGGGGCTATGCGAAAGAAGATTTGCTGGGACGGCCGTATTTGGCATTGTTGTCGAAGCGGCATCGGGGCCGCCGTTTGAAATCGACCTTAGACATCGGCGTTAAACAAGTCTATGAGGTCGAAGTGCTGACCAAGACGGGCGAGCCCCGGTCTGTGATGGTCAGTGTTTCACCCTTGCATGGTGCCGAGGAAGAGATATTGGGTGTCCTCGGCATCGCGCGTGATATGACGGATACCAAAAAACTGGAACAGCAAATCAGGAACTCCGAGAAGCTGGCATCAGTGGGAAAACTTGCCGCGGGGGTCGCACATGAGATCAACAATCCACTGGGCGGCATTTTGAACTGCCTGTACAACATGCGAAAGGGGACCCTCTCGCCCTCTCGGCAGGAGGAGTACTTGGTATCGATGGAGGACGGTTTGAGGCGTGTGCAAAAGATCGTTCGGCAGCTTCTCGACTTTTCGCAACAGCACAATCCGGAGTTGGCGCTCGCCGATATCCACCAGGTGATCAAGCAGGTATTGCTGCTGACGGAACACCTGTTGGTGTCCCACCATGTTCGTCTGGAAACTGCATTGGCCAATGAAGTGCCGGAAATCATGATCGATCGTCATATGATCGAGCAGGTTCTGATGAATCTCATTTTGAATGCCATTCAGGCCATGCGGGCCGGCGGGGTACTGGCCATTCGTACCACGGTAGAGAGCGCCAATTGCCTCGTCCACATTCGGGATTCCGGCTGCGGGATTTCCCCGTCAGTGCTTCCACGGATCTTCGATCCGTTTTTCACGACGAAGAACGAAGGTGAGGGCACCGGGCTTGGCCTGTCGGTAAGTTTAGGCATTGTGGAACGGCATGGGGGAAAGATTTTGGTCGAGAGCGAAGTCGGGAAAGGCACAACATTTACTGTCTCCATTCCGCTCGCGATCGCTCGCTACGCCGGTGGGAGGTTTTCGTGAGGGGCCTCAAGGTACTCATTGTTGACGACGAACCGTTGATGAGACTGTCGATGCTGGATGCCTTGGAAGCCGTTGGGTGCGAGGTGACGGCAGCGGCGACCGGAACAGAGGGATTGGTGATCCTTGGCACACGGCAATTTGATATCGTGATCACCGATTTACGTCTCCCCGGGGCGGATGGGCTTACAATTTTGAGGGCATCCAAAGAACGAAGTCCCACGACCGAGGTGATCTTGATTACCGCGCATGGGTCGGTCGATACGGCCGTCGGCGCAATCAATTTGGGCGCATACGATTATATTACCAAACCTTTTCAGATGGACGAGTTGCTGCTGATCGTCGAGCGCGTCGGGAAAATTATCGGGCTACGACGTGAAAACATTGAGTTGAAAGAGGTGCTGGAGGGCCGCTTTAGCTTCAGTGGGATACACGGTTGCAGCCACCACATGCGAGGGCTGTTGGAACGGATCAAGCTGCTTGCGGCCACCGATTCACCAGTGTCAATCATTGGGGAGCGTGGGACGGGCAAAGAATTGGTAGCCCATGCCATCCATTTGAATAGTCCGCGACGAAATCAGCCCTTGATTAAGGTCTGTTGTGCAGACCTTCCCGAAGACCTGATGGAGTCTGAACTCTTTGGCCATGAGAAGGGAGCCATCTCGTCGGCGGTGCGGCAACGGCGAGGGCGGTTCGAACTGGCACACAAGGGCACATTGCTTCTTGACGATATCGGCTCACTGTCTCTCGCGCTTCAAGCGAAAATTGTGCGTCTGGTTCAGGAAAAGCGGTTCCAGCGTGTCGGTGGTCGCGAAACGATTGACGTCGATGTTCGAATCATTTCTGCCGCTCAAGAAGATCACCAAGTTGCGGTGACCACGGGACGGTTTCGCCGGGACCTTTACGACTATCTCACGGCCGTGCAACTCACCGTCCCGCCTCTGCGTGAGCGGCGAGAGGACGTGTTAATTATCGCCGACCACGTCCTGGAAAATCAGTCGGCGAACCTTGGCAAGGGGTTAAAGGGGTTCGCTCAGCCCAGTCGCGAGCTGCTTCTGCATTACTCTTTCCCTGGAAATGTGGGTGAGTTGGAGCAAATGGTCGAGCGTGCGGTTGCCTTGGGGCAAGAAGGGGAGGCGCTGCAACCCTGGAATCTTTGCGGGTTTCAAACCTGCCCCTATCTCGGCGGGTCGCCTCAGGCGGGGTGTGGTTTCTGTGCTGAGGGACTCTCTGCGGAGACCAAGAAATCATCCGTGGCCGCACAGGTGACCCTGGCGACAGCACGGGAAGCATTTGAGCGAAACTATATTCTCGAGGTGTTGAAGCAAGTGGAGGGTAATCGCACCAAGGCCGCCAATGTACTGGGCCTGTCCAGAAAAGCCTTATGGGACAAGTGCAAACGGTACGGTCTCTCCTCTCCCCGAGGCGAGGCGGAGGAGGATGACGAGTAGGTTATTCCGCCGGTTCTTGCCCGCCTTCCCACAGCTTCACGGTTCGATCCCAAGAGGCGCTGGCTAAGCGTAATCCGTCAGGTGAGAACGCAATACCGCGAACGGCGCCGGAATGGCTCTTATCGGTTCGAAAGTTGCGGCCCGTGGCAATGTCCCAGAACCGGATTGTGCTGTCGTCACCGGCGCTCACGAGCACTTTTCCGTCCGGTGAGACAGCCAATGATCGTACCCAGCCGCCATGCGCCCGCAGAACGCGAATTTCGTTCATGGTCGGCATTTCGAAGAAACGGATCGTATTGTCCCGGCTCCCGGTGATCAAGATTTTTGCGTCCGGCGTGAATACCATCGCGCCGATCCAAAACTCCATGGGTTTCTGGAATCCTCCATCGTCTTCGATGAAGAACCCGCGGGTTTCCGTCGAGTCTTCGGCGGTTTCTTCCCAATGACCGTTGTGCAGAATTTTTTCTTCGCCGCTTGGCAATACTTCCCAAATTCTGATCTTGCCGATGTCGGACCCGCTGGCGAGATGCATGCCGTCAGGGGAGAATGCCACACAGACCGACCAGTGGTGATCGTATTGATCTTTTCCCAGCAAAGTCATGAGGTCGGTTCCCGTCGTGACTTCCCAGATCTTAATATCCTTATTGTGACTGCCGCGGGCTAGCATGAGGCCGTCTGGGGAGAGGGAGAGGCTGCAGACATTGTGGTCATAACGTGTGAACAAGAGTTTCGTCGGTTCCCCGGTTTTCGGATTCCAGAGGCGGATGGTCCGATCCTCACTCCCGGAGGCGAGCGCCCGACCGTCCGGCATGAAGACCAGGGCTCGGATGTCAGCCGTATGGCCACGCAACGAACGCAGGAGCCGTCCCGTTTCAATATCCCAGAGGCGGACATATCGATCGACGCCTCCGCTGGCAAGGGTTTGGCCGTCGGGAGCATAGGCCACAGTCCACACCCCATGGGAATGCCCTCGAAACGTCTTGAGTTCCCGCAGACCCGCCTTCCAATATTCTAAATGATCGATGGTTGGCGCCGTGGTCGATGAAGATCCTCCCTGGCTAGGCAACGGTCCTGCGGAAGGAGTCGTGGGGGGCGCGGTGATGTGATTGCTCATAAAGCCTGTGCCTCGTCTCTGGTCTGAGCGGGGCTACCGGCCCCTGCTTACCCTCAACGGTTTGCAAAAATCGCCAAGGGGTTTGTATAATCGGCGGTCGTTTTCGATGATCGTAAGAGAAGGACCGGGAGCAAGTCAAGCGCAGTGCTCGCGCGCGTTCTTCCCCTTCAGTGAACCAGAACATGTGAGGTCTTATGGCAACCGGAGTAGAAGTATCCAAGCCGTCGATGGAGATCCGTTTTCAGCCGGCCTTACTGCAGGAGGTGATCGACTCCTTCATTGAAAAGACGGAACGGGAAGGGGATCCTACCTATTATAAAGAGTTTCATGAGCTGGCCGATCCGATCTATGAGAAATTCACGCTCGATGATCGCGAAGCAGAGTTCAAGAAGCTGTATCAGTATTTGTTCGGAATCTGGGGTTTTTCCGATATTATCCGCGACGCCTTCAACGAGTTTCCTGAATTGAAGCAGCGTGTTGGCGTAGTGCTGGTCAAAGGTGTACTGAAGGAAGATCAGGAAGGGGTCGATGTGCTGCGGAAGTGGGGCTCCGTCGAACACGACCTGGCCAAGCAATTCGAGGAAAAGGGCTTGAAGGGAGTCGGCATCAAGTTGATTCCAAGACGGTTCTATGATCCGGCCCTCACGCGCTACTGTCGGCATGAGCTCATGCACATCCATGACATGCTTGATCCCACCTTTGGATACGACCCTGATACCAGGGTCGGGCAAAACCCCGGTGAAGAAACCCTGATTCTGCATCGTTATCGGATTCTTTGGAATATCAGCGTCGACAGTCGGCTGATCGTGATGGGCAAAGAGCCCATGTTGTCGAAAGAGGATCGGTTCAAAGAATTTCGGTCATGGTACAGAAAAATCCCGCCCGCCCAATTGAAATCGGTGTTTGAAGGTCTCTGGCAGACCAGCTATTTCACGCACTCAGAATTGGTTGAAATGGCGACAGACACGCTGCGCATTTTGGATCGCGCGGTGGACGTCGAGGGAGGAGAAGTCCCGGAGACCAACACAAAAGTCATGCTCATGCCGGGATTTCCTTGTCCATTGTGCCGCTTCCCCACCTATTCATGGGTGGAAGACATGGAAACCAAGCTGGAAGGATACATCCTGGACTTCATCCGCGAGAACCATCCGGGGTGGGATGTCGAGTATGGCGCCTGCGATCGTTGCGTGGAAGTGTACAAGTTGCGCGCTGATGGTGTGATGTAGTCGGAGACTATTGTGGCCGGTGATCCGAAATACGGGCGTCGAGATTTTTTAAAAGACTCCGTGGTCTCGGTGGCTAAGGCGGCTCGTGAGTTTGCCGCCTATAAAGATGCCCCCCGTGAGCTGCCTGCGGCTCCGTTACGGACGGATTGGCTACGTCCTCCGGGTGCGGTCGATGAAGTAACGTTCCTGGAGCAGTGCACGCGTTGCAGCGACTGCATGAAAGCCTGCCCACCAGGGGCGATCGTGAGCGATGTAGCGAACGGCAGTCCGATAATTTTCTCGGATCAAGTAGCGTGCGAATTGTGTGACGATTTTCCTTGTATCGCAGCCTGTGCAACGGAGGCTCTCCTCCCAGTCACAGATTGTCTCGACGTGCGGATGGGTGTGGCGACCGTATCGCACCGCGTGTGCACGGCGGGTCAAGGTTGTCATGCCTGCGTGTCGAAGTGCCCCGTCGAGGCGCTGTCGATGGATTTCAACGCCTTGCATTTGGTGGTGGCTCAAGACCGTTGTGTCGGATGTGGAATGTGTGAACAGATTTGCAAGACCGTGAATGATCGTATTGCGATCAAGGTGGTACCGGCGCGAAACCTTGCTGCCGGCGCTCTTGGGTAGTCGTCCGTCAAACCTGTGTGAAAGATGAAGAACGTCAAGGAAATGATTGAAACGTCGGCACGTATGGCGATGAAAATGGAAGAGAGTTCATGCTTGACATCCCTCCTTCCTTTACCTATCATACGCCTCCTGTGCCGCAGGACTCAGATGTTGCGTAGTATGCGTAGAAAATGCGCAACATGTTGAGGTGAGGAGCAATAAACGTATGACATCGAAACAAGTCGTGCAGCCCACCTCCGCCTCCTCTACCGCAGTCGCTCCCCCGCAGACTGTCGCTATCAAAGATTCGCCAGCCGTTGAACGAGCTCTTAATCGCAGCAAAATATATCTTCTATTCTCATGGAGCCTCTTGTATCCGGAGGATGAAGAGTTTCTTGATTACCTCCAGTGCGGTGAATTCGTTGAGGATGGACGGGCAGCGCTGGAAGGCCTGCGCGTGGCGCTAGACGGCATGGGTGGTGACCGCGCAGTTCAGAAAATTGCGTTGATGAAGAAACAGTTCGACCACATCGAGAAGCTGGTCGCCGCCGAATGTGTCAACTGGCAGATCGGTGACCTCCAGACTGAGCACCGTCGGGTGTTTACCAATGTCATTACACTCGATTGTCCGCCGTATGAAACTCTTTTCGGAAATGATCACGTCTTCGCGCAATCCCATGTCATGGGCGACATTGCCGGTTTTTACAAGGCATTCGGGGTCGAGCTGTCCAAGGATGTTCACGAACGTCTGGACCACCTGAGCGTCGAACTCGAGTTCATGCATTTTTTGACCTATAAGGAATCATATTCGCGTTGTCATGATGGCATGGATAAGACCGACATCGTGGTCGATGCGCAAAAGAAATTTATCAGAAATCATATCGGCCGTTGGGTGCCTTTGTTCTGTCGGATGTTGGCGAAGAAGTCTGATGACGGGTTGTTCAAATTGATCGCCGATTGTATGTCGGAGTGGATGGATTTTGAGGTCGCCTTTCTCGGAGTCCCTGTGCAGCCGTACTCCGAGACGGATTACAGACCAGCTACCTTCAATGCTCCGGAAGGTCAAACCTACGAGTGTGGGGCGCAGGACAAAGGAAATGAGCTCAGTATGTTACTGAGCGAGGTTGGGGCCGAGTCCTTCATGGACCATAAGGCGAAAGAGAAGGACGGTGAAAAGGATGAAGGCCCTGTCGGAACTGCGTAGGGGTTCTTGGTTTGCGGGCAGTGTGGGATTCAGGTTTCGGTAGATGTTATAAGTTTTCCGTTCTTTTTCTTATTAATCTTTCAGAGGAGGGCATACGCAATGAGACTGGTGCAGACACGCAACAAAAGTTTGGTGTTTGGCATTCTGTTCTCTGCGCTGATCGTTGGCATTATGTTGACGATTGGGCAGGTGCCTCTCGCGGTTAGCCAACCGGTGACCATTCCCGCGAAGGCGATCAAGGGGGCAATCCCAATGGATGGTGCGAACCCCATCTGGGAAGGAGTTCCGGGTGTCATCATTCCACTGAGCGGTCAGACTATCACGACCCCGATGCATCCGAACATTTCGGTGAAGTCGGTGTTTGTGAAGGCGATCACCAATGGGAAGGACTTAGGTGTGCGCCTCGATTGGAGCGATCAAACCAAGAATGACACGGCAATCGGACCGCAGGATTTTCGTGACCAGGTGGCGATCATGTTCCCGGTCAACACTGCGGGAGCTCCTCCATTCCAATGCATGGGTCAGTCTGGTGGGACCGTCAATATCTGGCGTTGGAACGCCGAGTGGCAGAAGGATCTTGGTAAGGACAGTGCCGGGATGTGGGACGTTGATGACCAATACCCTGGCATTTTCTGGGACTATTATTTCGAAGAGCCGGCCGGTGGAGTCACCTATCCGGATCGTATCGGCCGAAGCCTTGGCCCATTCAATTCCGGTATTTGGTCCGGTAACATCATGTCCGACCCGACCCTGCGCGTCAGCTCCGTCGAGGATCTGAATGCCAATGGGTTCAGCACCCTAACCACCCAGGCCCATCAAGATGTGATCGGCAATGGTGTGTGGGAGCCGGCAGGGTCACTTAAGGGCGGTGGATACTCAGGTCCGACGTGGCGTGTGGTTGTGAAGCGTTCGCTGGAAACCGGCGATGCAAACGACACGCAGTTCAAGGGTGGAGCTGCCGTGCCTATCGCCTTTGCGGTATGGGATGGTAACAACATCGAACGGAACGGCATGAAGGCGCTGTCCACCTGGTTTACGCTGAAGTTGCCGTAAACCAAGTAGCCCAGAGAGTATTATCCGCTCAGAAGTCGAGTAGAAGGATAGTTCAAGAATCGTAAAAGAAGGCCTCGAGTCGCTGCCAGCAGGGCAAAAGACTCGGGGCCTTCTTGCATGTAGAGCAGCAATTTCAATCGGCTAGCTGAGAAGAGTTCCTTGCCTCGCAGTAAGCGTGAAGGGTTGCATTTGAGCTGGAGCGGAGTGTATAAACCGATACGGTGCGATGTTACCGAAAACACTGATTTTCCTGCTTAATATAAAGATTGTCTTATGAAAGTTTCACTCCTGTTTCCGCCTACATGGCATCCGTCTCAACCCTATCTGAGCCTGCCATCCCTCACAGGGTTCCTTACGCAGGCGGGGGTGAAAAGTGTCTCCCAACGCGATCTTGGCATCGAGTTGTTGGACAAGGTTCTGACTCAATCATTTGCTCATAATCTCTATCAGCAACTGGTAGCGAAACAGCGCGGCCTCGAGCGAGAACGCACGGGCGAGACCGGCCCAGGGAGCGCCGAACAACTCGCACGGATCATCGAGTCGCTCGATCGGTTTCCGTATTTGTTTGAGCGAATCGAGTTGGCAAAAGAAACGTTACGCGGAGAAGGGTTCTACGATATCGAAGCCTACCGCAACAGTCTTTTTCTGATCGATAAATGGCTTGAAGTGCTCTCCTCGCTCTATTTCCCGACACGAATGACGGTTGTCGACAATCAGTTCGGCGACTATTCCATCTACTCGTCGAAAGATTTGGTTAAGGCGATCCGGGATGAAACGCAGAATCCCTATGTCAGTTTATTTCGTGAACATGTGTTACCGTCTATTCTGACGGATCGTCCGGATTTGGTCGGCGTGTCCATCACAGCGACCTCGCAAATTATTCCTGGTCTCACGCTCTGCCGATTAATCAAAGAACATGCGCCGGAGCTGCACGTGACGGTCGGCGGTAGCATTTTCACCAGATTGGTGGATAACCTCCGCCGCTGTCCATGGCTGTTCGACCTTGTTGACGACTTCGTAGTATTCGAAGGAGAAACGGCGCTTCTTGAACTTGTGAATCAGATGGACGGTAGGCGGGATTTCAGTAAGGTCCCCAATCTAATTTATCGCCAGAACGGCAAAATTACGGTCAATCAACCGTTTTACTCTGAAAATATCAACCAGCTCACGGCGCCGAATTACGACGGGTTTCCGCTCGACCTTTATTTGTCGCCGGAGCCCGTTCTTCCGGTACAATTTTCACGCGGGTGTTATTACAAGGACTGCGCGTTCTGTGCCCTGACGCTGGATCATCAAAACTTTCGTCAGCGCGACCCTGGCAAAACGGTGGATGACCTTGCCTGGTTGAAGGAGCGCTATGGGGCGCAGTCATTTTTCTTCACCGACGAATGTTTTGCCCTGTCTCCCACCAAACGCCTTTGCCAACAAATGATTGACCGGCAGTTGAACGTCAAATGGACCTGTGAGTTGCGTTTTGAGAAAAACCTCACGCGGGAATTGCTTGGACAGATGCGGGACGCCGGGTGTTTGAAAATTGTGTTCGGTTTGGAGTCGTTTAATCAACGGGTCATGGATTTCATGAAAAAGGGCATCAAGCAGGAGTCCGTGCGCCGAATCGCCGAGGATTGCGTGGATCTGGGCATCGCCGTGCACTGTTATGTGATCGTCGGATTTCCTACGGAGAAGGAGGAGGAGGCGCTTGATACGATGAACTTCGTCGTGGAAAACACGAAGCTCAACGGGTCATACGGGTTCTCTTGTCAGCCCTGTCTGTTCGATCTGGAAAAAGAAGCGCCGATCATGAGTGATCCTGGCAGTTACGGCATCCGACGAATTATGCGTCCGGCAGCGGAAGATTTAAGTTTGGGGTTCTTTTATGAAGTGCAAGAGGGCATGACTCCTGCCCAAGCCGAACAACTTTACCAGCACGTCTACGAAAAAATCAGTGAAGTCGTGTGTGAATTGCCGTTTAATTATTCGATGGCTGACGGGTTGCTATATATCGCCCGGGCCAAGTCGCAAGCATTACAGATCCCACAACCGACCGGTTCCTAATCTGCCTGCCTTAGCCAAGTCCTGAGGCTGCGAGTATCGACCGGTGTTTTTCGCGGGACGATCACTAATGTTGCACAGGAGGCTGGAGATGTCTGTTATAGCCGCTACAGCCGAACGATCCACTGGACGAGTGGAAGATCAGGGCCTACTGTTCGAATACACCATCAAGCTGGTGTTAATCGTCGGTTTCTTCGAACTCGTGCTCTATCGGCTGGTTTCCCGTCTCGGCATGCATATCAGCAAGATCGCCGCGGAGCACGAGTGGGTCGGTACGACCTTTCAATTGCTCACATCTGTCGGCTTTGCCCTGCTGAATGTCGTCGCAATCTTTGTCTTTCTGGCGCTCGTTGTCTTGCTTCTGAATAGGCTGCGCGCACGTGGGATTTCGGGGGTCCACGCCGTCACGATTCCCAGCGTCGGACTCCTCTTGATTCTAACGGTCGCATTCCTGATCGTGCCGCCGGGTATGGTGGGTTCCATCGCATACAATGTCACTACGGTCATTGCTCTTACCGCCTTGATGATCGAATACCTGTCACAGCACCAGGAGTGGTCCAAGCGGATCATGGGTGCGACCTACTATTTCGGCATTTCCGGGTGGCTGTACTACCAGATTCTTTCCACCACTTACGGATGGATGGGGGTGATTGCGGCTCCCCCGTTGGTTTATGAAGCCAATCGTCTTGGCGAAGCGCTGATGGTCCTCGCAAGCATCCTCGTGTTTTGGGCCTATGGCCGCGGGGTGTCGTTTCGCACTCGAAACCGACAGCAGCGCCGACGCGCTATCTGGTTCGGGGCCGTCTCTGGAGTAGTATTTCTCGCCCTCTTCTTCATGGACTATTTCCTCGGCCTCTACAATCCGGTATTGGCCCATTCCATTCGGAAAGCCGGCGAGGGTATCAGCTGGATCTTTCAGATGGGCATGGGGTATACCTTTTACTTGCCCTTTGCGTTTTATGTTGCGGGGCTGTTGTGTTGGTCCTATACCGTGATCAGGCTTGTGACTATGGGACGCCTGGCGGGATATGGTCTCGCATTAATGTTTATTGCCGGCTACGCGTTGCTGTTTTCAAGTTTGAGTCTAATGGTCATACTCGGGGTCATGTTGCTGACACTCGATCGGCCCACGGGCGTCGCGATGGAGCAGGCGGCCGTGATTAAGCCCCCGCTTGTGGACTCGCAGAATTCTCTCGTTAGCGGACACATTTAATCTTTCCCGTCACCCAGAGAGTAGGACATGTGGCTATGGATGAACAGACACAGATGACCGGCGCAGAGCAAGGCAGCGCGGCGGTAGATCCAGAAGAGCAGGCCTTGAATCCCGATGAAGAAATCACGGAGATTGAAAAATTGCTCAGCACTGAGCCGGACGATTTTCAGGCTCGATGCCGGCTGGGGGAATTGTATTTCAGCAAAGGTCGGCTCGACGACGCGTTGACCGAAGTGAAGAAATCGATTGAGATGGCCGAGGGTCTCAGGACGGAAATGAATCGGTCTCTCGCGATGTATTATTCGAACCTCGGGACCATCTACGCCACGAAAGGTATGATCGATGAGGCCGAGGCAGAATTCAAGCGCGCACTCGATGTGCATGCCTATGATGTTTTGGCCCTCTTCAATCTTGGGCCGCGTGCAGGCGGACAAGAGAAAATACATGGAGTCGAAGAACTATTACGAGCGACTCGTGGAGATTACGCCAGACGATCCGATGGCATGGTACAATCTTGCGGGCGTCTATGTGGAATTGGACAATCCGCAAGTGTCCGACTACAACACCATGGATATGGCGATTCAGTGTTACCTACGGGTCCTCGAACTCGATCCGAAGCATTTGGAAGCCAGTTTCAAGCTGATGGAGATCGCCCTCAATCACAAAAAGACCGATCTGGCGATCAAGGTGATGGAGAGTGCCGTGGAGCACAGTCCTGATGAGCCGCTCGCCTACTACAATTTGATCAGTGTCTACGATAAGTGCAAAATGTTTGAACAGGCCGAGCAGGCTCGCCAGCGCCTGAAGGAACGATTCGCGAAGAAGGCCAAAGAGGGAGCCGCATCCTAAACATGTGAGCAAAGGAGACACACCATGTTTGGCAGCCTTGGTTTTACAGAGTTGATCCTGATCCTGTTCATCGTACTGATTATTTTTGGTGCGGGGAAATTGCCTCAGCTGGGCGAAGGAATCGGCAAAGCGATCAAGGGATTCAAGAAATCCGTCCACGAGGCGGATATGATCGAAGCCGAGGCCCAGGCACAAGCCCAGCAGGCCGAGCCAGTTCAAGCACAGGCCATTCAGGCGCAGCCTGCCGTACCCATGCCGACGCCACAGGCGGAACAACCGGTTGCGGCCGTCAACTCCACCCGCGCACGCGTAAATTTTTCGACACAACGGGCTCAGCACAGAACGGATCTAGTCAGTTATGGAAACAGATGTTCAGTTGGCGATCGGATACATCGAGACCTTCGCCGGAAACGGCAAGGCACGGAGCACAGGTGACGGCAAACGTGCCGTGAAGGCAGGCATCCCTCTTCCGCATCATGTTGCATTGGACCGTGAGGAACGATGGTTGTACTTTGCAGAGTCCGGGTCTGACCGCGTGCGGCGCGTGAATCTGGCGGAAGGCACCCTCCATAATTTCGCCGGAATCGGTGAGACCTGCTACAGCGGAGACGAAGGGCTGTGCGGTGAAGCCGGATTGTATCTGCCGCTTGATGTGGCCTTTGACTCGCACAATGACCTGTACATTTGTGATTCAGGCAGCAACCGAATCCGCAAGATCGATCGCGAGACCGGGATCATCTCGACCGTGGTGGGAACCGGCGAACATGGATTCAACGGTGACGGTGCAGCGCTGGAAGTGAATTTGACGTGGCCGGCGGCGATCGCGTTCGACGCTGACGATGTGATGTACATCGCCGATACGCAAGCGCACCGCATTCGCCGGTATGATTCACGAACCGGCCGGGTGGAGACCATCGCGGGAAGCTGGACTGCGGAAGACGAAGCTCGCGAGCAGCCGCTGGTGGCGCGGAACCTGGTCGTCCTTTCAGGCGACGCGATCGGGATTGATTTCAGTGACGACAATGGATGGCTCATGCCAGTCTGCTCGGACGGTCTCAGTCTGTCCATGTATCTCGACGATGGTCATCCGGCGATGGAGGCGCGACTGTACGATATTGTGGGCATTGCGGTCGACAAAGCTGGGGATGTCCACATTGTGGACAAGGGCAGCAATCGTGTGCGGAAGATTGATGGCAAAACAGGGTTGATCTCCACACTTGCCGGTGTGTGCCGGTACGGATATGACGGAGACGGCAAGCTGGCGGCGAAGTCGATGCTGCACGCGCCTGAAGCCATCGTGTTCGATCAGCACAATCATGCCTATATTTCCGATACAGGCAATCATCGAGTCCGTAAGGTTGACGCAGACACCGGGCTCATCAGCACCGTGGCTGGCAACGGTGACAGCGGCTACGATGATAAGAATATGGGCGGCTGTGGCGCTGCTCGGTTTGTTGCCAAGGATGCCGCAGGTGGACTGAAGCATGGAGATGGCCTGCTGGCCGTAGAGGCGGTCGTGAATTCTCCAGTCGGGCTGACGCTCGATACGCAAGGGTATCTCTATATCTGCGAGCGGGGGGAAAACAAGATCCGTCGCGCCAAGTTATGGTAGTGGCGTTCGACGGATTCATCGTTCCCAGTTGTGGAACGTATGCATGAGTTCTCACGGCTAGGGCATCGCGCCGGGGCATGAGGCGAATGACGTCGGTCCACACATCCCGTACCAAGCTGCTGTATTTTCTCTCCGGTCTGCTTCTTCTCGCCCTCATTCTGGGCGGCCTTGGTATTCCCATCGTCAGTTCGGAAGGCATGATTATTCGTGCACAGGCGGTCACGGGAGACATTCCCGTCACGCCTGAAGATCCTCTGTGGCAGAAAATCTCCCCCATGACACTGCCGTTGAGCGGGCAAATCATTACCAGGCCCGTGTGGCCCGAGCCGACGGCGCATGCGTTGGCGGTCCGTGCGGTTCACAACGGCACAGACATTGCTTTTCTGCTTGAGTGGCAAGACAACACGAAAAACGATCGACTCACGCCCGGTACCTTTCGCGATGGGGTGGCGCTGGGATTGCCGCTCGGCGATGCTCCGGCATTTTTCTGCATGGGTCAATTAGATCACTACATCAATATTTGGCACTGGAAGGCCGATTGGCAGAGTGATATCGATCGCCGGGCCGCCAGGACGACGGAAAAAGACAAAGCGGTCAGTGGTGAGCCGCGGCGCTTCGAGGTCATTCCTCGGCGAGCATCGTCGGTGGAGGATTTGATCGGCGGCGGGTTCAGTACCCTGACCACGAAAGAGAAGCAGGGGCGTGTGCAGGGCAAGGCCACATGGAAAGACGGCATGTGGAGGGTGGTGATGCGACGGCCACTATCCAGCGAAGAACAAGAAAATGAAGCGAAATTAATTCCGGGACGTATCCAGGCGGTTTCCTTTGCCGTGTGGAATGGCGAGAACAAGGAGCGCAATGGCCAAAAAGCCATCGCCCCTTGGTTTCAACTCTCGCTTGACCCTGTCACAAAAACGTAGTTGTTGCTGGTAGGATGACAGAGCAACCGGTTAAAGTCTGGTTTGGTCGCGCGAAAGAGGTGAATACGTTGGAGGCGAGAGCCCAGAGGATCCGGTCTCTTCTGATAAAAGCCCTTTCTCTTGGAAGGGCTTTTTCTGTATGTGTGGCTTTGCTCACCGCAAATGGGTGGAGCAGCGCGGCCAACGCGGACACCGGCACGACCACCAACGGCGAGATGACGGCAGAGGAAGCCATCCAACTCGGAGAAGATTTCGGGATTGCGGTCGGCGAGGTCGACGAAGAGATTCGAAAAGAACTGAAGTTGCAACGGGCGGAAGGTGTCGCCGTGTTTGAAGTGATCGGCAATTCCCGCGCAGACTATGCAGGCATCAAGGTGCGGTCAGTCATCAAGGAAATTGATAAAAAGGAAGTGCGTTCCCTCATCGATTTCGGGAAAGCCGTCAAGGCTTCGCTCAAAGAATGTAATTTCACGGTTGGAACCTACGAGCCGGCAGATCCTGGCGATCCGGTCGGGTGGGGTGTAAACTTCCATTTTGTGGGCTGCAAGCGAGATTAGATCAGGATAGACCGAGCGTGAACGACACAGGACGACTGATACAAAAACTCGCGATGGGTGGGCTCCTGCTGATCATGGGGGTGCTGAACGTTACCTTCCATGAGCGGGCAATTGCCCAGAAGACCGACGGCCAGGCTCCGCCTGATTGGGTTGCCGAGATTGAAAAGATTTTTATTCGGTCCGAAGACTGTAAGCAGTGCCACGATCGACATTACGAGGAGTGGAAGGGGATACGGGAACAGACTCCGGACCTCAAATCTTTCGGCCGGGTCGACGCGGCCTTGCTGCATGGAACCGCCTTTGAATCGCCGGTGTTTCGCACTGTCTTAGGTTTGTGGATGCAGACGAATCCGACTGTGCAAGAGCGACAGCGTTGCCTGTCGTGCCACGCACCAGCGGTGACAGTGTTTCCGCAACATGTGGAAAAAATTGTCGCGCAGGTTTTGTCCGGCAAGCCCCAGGTGGAGGGAATCGGTTGCGCCTCATGTCACCTCATCAATGCAGTAGAAACCACGCAGCAGCCCCCGCCGACCTACAAAGTGCAGCCCGGGGAGATGCTCTACGGACCCTATGCGGATCCGGAAGAGAACCTCGTGCATCCGGCGACACAATCTTCGCTTTTCCGTGGCGCGAATTTTTGCACGTCCTGTCATTTCGACAAAGTGAAGGACGTCACGCAGAAAGATTTGCCCGGAGAAATCCTGCAAGGTACGATTTGCCAGGATTGCCATATGGAACCCTCTACCGGAAGTTCGACCTCGAAGCGTGGTGCGATGACTCGGGCGATCGGCCGGCATTGGTTCCGTGGGGTGGTCATTCCAGGCACCTTGTTGAAAAATCGCAATCTGCAGGCAGAATGGATGCCTCGTATCGAAGTGGAGGCAACGAAGTCTGGGACAGGTGTAGAAGGTACCGTGCTGGTGAAGATCGGGAGTTTGCCTCATAGTTTTCCAGACGGTGACCCGGTCTTGAAGCAGTTCCTGCTATCGATCACGACCAAGGATGCGCAGGGCAATGTGCTTGGGGAGGAGACGAAGCGGTTTGGCCTACCATACGAAAAGATCTTGCGTGGTCCGATTCCCGATCCTTTCATCAAGGGTGGGAATACACGTCGCGTGCCGTTTTCGCAGGCCCTGAAGGCCGGGGGAGAGCCGGCGAATATCGAGGTTGTGCTCAGCTATGCGTTGATTCCCGAGCCGGAGGCGGAACTCAAAGCCAAGTATCTGGCGACACTGGCGAACGAGCAGGAGCGCGCGACCGCGAAGAAGGTAATCGAAGAATACATTCAGCCTCGTTTGCTGACTTACCGGGTTAAGTCACTCTAAGATGCCGTGCTGGCTGTGACGTGCAGAGACCAAGGGATGCACGATGTGCGGAGGATATGCCAACGGTGAAAAATCGACGAAGATTCCTGCAGGGGATCGTAATCAGCGCACTGTTCTTGGTTCTGGCCCTGACAAGCTATGGCGTGCAGCAGGGGCTCGCGCAGGATGCGAAAGCTCAGGCCACCATCGAGAAAGCCTTTCCCAGTTCCAGCAAGTGTAAGCGTTGCCATGAGAGGGTGTTCGAAGAGTGGGAAACGTCGCCGCTCTCGCGTTCGATCCATACGCCGACCTTCCGTGCCGCGCTCGACGCCTACCTGACTTCCTCTGCCGGCAAAGATAAAGCCATGTGTTTTCGCTGCCATGCGCCGCATGTGCGCGAGTTTGCAGACCAGGCTCAATTGTTCGTGACTCAGGCGCAGTCCGGCGAGCCGTCGCTGGACGGCGTAGCTTGCGCGCAATGTCATCTCATCAAGCAAGTAGACCGGACGAAACAGCCGCCAGAACCGAAGTACGACCTCGGGAGTAAGACCATGTATGGGCCCTACAAAGATTTTGCACAGAACCTTGCGCACCAATCTATGGAGTTGGGCCTTTTTCACAAATCGGACCTCTGTTTGAATTGCCATCAGGTAGTGCCGGCTGCGGCGGACCTCGGGAAAAGTAACGATCTTTTGGGTAACTGGGACCAGAGTAAATCCGTGAAGTCCGGGAAAGAATGCCAGACCTGTCATATGCCTGAACAGGTCGGCGAATCGGCCAACGGAGAGGCCAAGCGTAAGGTGGCTAACCATTCGTTTCCTGGTCGGATCGGCCAGCTTAGGCAGGAAGCTGCGAAATTAGAAGTCACGACCAAGGTCGAAGGTGAAAAGACTACCGTGACCGTGGCGGTGCAGAGCTTGGTGCCGCACAATCTGCCGACGACTCATCCGGGTTGGGCTAGCGTCGTGTTAGAGCTGGGGATCAAAGGCAAGAACCTCAAGACCGTCTTCAGCGACAGACGTGTCTACGGTCGAACCTATGCCGATGCTAAGGGCCAGAAGACCGTATTCGACTTTGAGGCCGTGAAGGTTCTTGAAGAAACGGTTCTAAAGCCGGAAGAGAAACGGGTGGAAACCTTTACCTTTCCCACACCCAAAGACACCAAGACCTTCGACGTCGAAGCCATCCTCAGCTATGCCCCAGTGACCGGACCAGCCCCTTTCCTGCAGCGCATTGAAGCTGAGTCCTCCAAAGGCGCGCAGGATCCCGTGTTTCAATCCATCCCTATCGTGAAGCTCAGCGAGAATATACCAGTCGTCAAGTAACGGCGGTCGACTTTCCTGACACCAGAAAGACCGTCTCTTGTGAAAGACTGAGGGTGCTCTGTTACACGACCGATGAACGACCGCGCAAGAGTTCTGCGTTACTCAGAGACAATACTGGAGCCGGGAGACTTCATCTTGAAGATCTGTATCGCGCTATAGATGCTCTTGGCAGGGTGATTGAGGATGAGCCGCGAATTGGTGATATGGGTGTCGATCAATTCATACTGCCCGCCGCTGTAGTAGATGTCGCAGTCATCTATCTCGCAATTTTTATAGACGTGATTGTCCAGTGCCAGCTTGGCCTTGCTGAATTTCTGCTGATCTATCAGAATATATTCCGGCGCGAGTCCCATTCATGCTCCTTCGCCCGCGCACTATAACAAAGTCACTCCTTCTCCGCAAACCGTGAGCAGTCAGGATTTTTGTCTGGCCCGCAGTGCGTCAGCTCCGTTTCGAAGGATGCCAACGCAGCCTTCTCCATGTAGCGACCCTCTGAGCACACCTGTCTATCGGACTTCGAATAGAGCTCGCTTCAGACTACGCCATGCACGGGCATGAAGAATGGCCAGATAGCTCCCTACGCACTTTCACCTTGATCCATTCTTGTCACCTCTATAGAATGGCGCGACTTTTCAGATAGTTAGGCCATGCGTCCGTAGGCGAGCGATGCTGTGGTTCTTCCGTTGGTTCGTCTGCTCTCGATGCGATGACGCCACGAGGAACCTGGGTAAGCACCGACCAGTGCACGGTCTGCTTCGATTGTATGCGGAGTATCTCAGGAGACAGTTCAGCTGGATTCTCAGTTTCACCATTCTGTCAACAGGAGGAGAACACTGTGAGCGACTCAGCGATTGTGACATTTGCTCTCATTGCGGCGGTGGCCGGTATTGCCTATGGCCTCTATCTCGCCATGTGGGTCTTCAAACTCAACGCCGGTAACGCGAAGATGCAGGAAATTGCCAAGGCCATTCAAGAAGGCGCCAGTGCTTATATGAATCGACAATATCGGACAGTCGGCGTGGTGGCGGCAGTCCTCTTTGTCGTGTTGTGGGGAGCTGGGGCGATGTCGGATAAGTTCGGAATGTTGACGGCAATTGGATTTCTGGTCGGGGCCGGCGCGTCGTCCCTTGCCGGATATGTCGGGATGATCATCGCGGTACGGGCGAATGTCCGCACGGCGCAAGCGGCACATGATGGGATGAACGCGGCGCTGACCGTGGCCTTCCGCGGGGGAGCTGTGACCGGCTTGCTGTTGATTGGATTGGGCCTATTGGCCATCACAGGCTTCTATACGCTTGCCTCCCACTTCGCGGGGCAGGAAAAGGCGATCCATGCGCTGCTTAGCCTTGGCTTCGGCGGCAGCTTGATCTCGGTGTTTGCGCGTGTAGGTGGCGGAATTTATACCAAGGCAGCGGACGTCGGCGCGGATCTCGTGGGTAAAGTCGAAGCCGGTATTCCGGAAGACGATCCACGGAATCCAGCGGTAATCGCGGACAATGTGGGCGACAACGTCGGCGATTGCGCCGGGATGGCGGCCGATCTGTTCGAAACCTATGCGGTGACGACGGTCGCGGCGATGGTGCTGGCGTTCACGCTCTTCAAGGGAGCCAGTGCGCCCATTCTGTACCCACTCGCATTGGGCGGCGTGACGGTCTTCGCGACGATCATCGGCATTCTGTTTGTGAAGGTGAGCCCTGGCGGTGAGATCATGCCGGCCTTGTATAAGGGCCTCTTTGTGGCCGGCGGCATCGCGGCCGTGGCGTTTTTCCCGATCACGATCACGATTATGGAAGGCGTCGGCGGCGTGAGCGGCATCAGTTATTACCTCGCGGCATTAATGGGCCTGGCGGTGACGCTCGCGTTGGTGTTCATTACCGACTACTACACGTCCAAGAGTTATGCGCCGGTGAAGTATATTGCCAAGGCGAGCGAAACGGGGCACGCGACCAACATCATTGCCGGTCTGGCCGTCGGCATGCAGTCGACCGCCGCTCCCGTGGTCGTCATTGGTGCGGCGATTCTCGGCAGCTACGCGATCTGCGGCGGAGCGGAGTCGGGCGGTCTGTACGGTGTGGCCGTGGCCGCAGTGTCGATGCTCTCGATGGCCGGAATTATCGTGGCGATCGATGCCTTCGGGCCGATCACCGACAACGCGGGCGGCATCGCGGAAATGGCCCATCTTGGCAGTGAAGTGCGCAACATTACAGATCCCCTGGATGCGGTGGGCAATACGACCAAGGCGGTGACGAAAGGTTATGCCATCGGATCCGCGGCTCTGGCGGCCTTGGTATTGTTCGCCGAATTTTCACGCGAGGTGGCGGCTTCAAATCCTGCCTTGGCCGCGTTCGATCTTTCCGATCCGAAGGTGCTGGTGGGGTTGTTTCTGGGCGGGATGCTGCCCTTTATTTTCGGCGCGCTCTGCATGAAGGCGGTGGGCCAGGCGGCAGGTCTAGTGGTGGAAGAGGTCCGGCGGCAGTTTCGGACGATCAAAGGCATCATGGAGGGGACGGGGAAGCCGGAATACGGAACCTGCGTGGATATTGTGACGCAAGCGGCGATTCAGAAAATGATGATCCCCGGTCTAATTCCCGTGGTCGCTCCGATCCTGGTCGGCGTGGTCCTCGGCCCCCAGGCGCTCGGCGGCGTGCTTGTCGGTTGTATCGTGACGGGATTGTTCGTGGCAATCTCCATGACGAGCGGCGGCGGCGCCTGGGACAATGCCAAGAAGTATATTGAAGAGCAGGGCTTGAAGGGAACCGATACCCATAAGGCGGCGGTGACCGGCGATACGGTCGGCGATCCCTACAAGGATACGGCGGGCCCGGCGATCAATCCGATGATCAAGGTCATCAACATCGTGGCATTGCTCATTGTGTCGTTGATTGTGAAATAGCGGGCGCCAGCTCTCGGCGTATCGGCTGTTGGCTTGACGAGTTCGGCGACCCTAGGGTAAGGTGACGAAAGGCCGTTGGTGTGAACAGTGCCTGACTGACTGGAGGTGCTCCGATGGAGAAACAGGAGAGGAGACCGGAATCCAGGAAAGAATCCCATAACAAGGAAGAGGTCAAACCGAATCCAAAAGTCGTCGAGTCCGGGAAGAAAATGAAAGAGGACATCGACAAGCTAGTCGATGAAATCGATGACGTGCTCGAAAAAAATGCCGAAGAGTTCGTGAAGAACTATGTGCAAAAGGGAGGGGAATAGTCCCCGCCCTTTTTTATTGCGTATTTCGTGTTGATCCTTACATTTCAAGCCCGAGCATTCATCTATCGCCACAAAGCTGCTCGCGTCCGGTGTCTCACTCCAGACGAGTCTCGTTTGACAAAGATGGGGTGAGTCGATACCATTCCCCTTACTTCTCAGTAACTTCTGACTATTTCCGATAGAAACCGAGGATCCATGCAGGAAAGACTGTGGGTATTCCGTCCGTCGGATATCGAATTGCAGCATAATCTGTCGCGTCTGTTATCTATTTCTGCCGTGACGGCATCCGTGTTACTGGCTCGTGGGGTCACAACGGCCGATGAAGCTGGCCGGTGGATGTCCAGTGCGCAAGAGCGGCTACACGATCCTTTCCTGATTCCCGACATGGAACAGGCGGTCGAGCGCTTGCACCTGGCCTTGTCACGGCAGGAGCAGGTCTGTTTCTACGGGGATTATGATGTCGACGGGGTCTCGGCCACAAGTCTCTATCTGTCCTTTTACCAGGGCCTTGGGGGGAACGGGCGCGGATATATCCCGCACCGTCTTCGAGAAGGGTACGGCTTAAATGAGGCGGCAATTCGACAGTTAGCCCAGGAAGGGATTACGCTCTTGGTGACGTCCGATTGCGGCACGACGTCCCATCATGAAATTGGGCTCGCGAACCAGCTCGGGATGGATGTGCTGGTAACAGATCATCACCAAACCGACGCCGTGATGCCTCCTGCCCTCGCTGTACTAAATCCGCACCGGCGCGACGCGATCTATCCATTTAAGGGACTCTGTTCTGCGGGACTCGCTTATAAGGTGGTGTCTGCCTACCAGCAACGATATGGGTCGGGTGATGTGGATCCGGAGTCCTGTCTCGATCTGGTGGCCTTGGCGACGGTAGCCGACATCGTGCCGCTTCAGGATGAGAACCGTATCCTCGTTCGAGCGGGCCTTAGGCAGATCACGCAAGACGCTCGCTGCGGGATTCGGGCATTGAAGCACGTAGCCGGCATCACAAAGACCTGCACGAGTGAAACCATTGGCTTTCGCCTGGGACCCCGGTTGAATGCAGCGGGCCGCTTAGACCATGCGATGTTGTGTGTGCGGCTTTTGACGACGGATTCCGAGCAGGAGGCCAGGCAAATCGCTGAACAGTTGGAGCAGCTCAATCGACAACGCCAGCAGATCGAAGCGGGAATCACCAGCAAGGCGGCCGCCTCTTTGCTGGAGGATGAACTGGCCGCCGCGATCGTGCTGGCTTCCCGTGACTGGCATCTGGGCGTTGTGGGGATTGTAGCCGCTCGGTTGGTGGATCAGTTCCACCGGCCAAGCATCGTCATTGCAGTGGATGGGCAGGGGATCGGCAAGGGATCGGCTCGGACGATAGAGGGATTCGATTTGTACCAGGGGTTAGCTGAATGTCGAGATCTGCTGGAGGCCTTTGGAGGCCATCCAAGCGCCGCTGGACTGACCATCAAGGAATCTCGCTTGGAGGAGTTTCGTGGACGATTTTCTGAGGTCGCTGCTCAGTGGGCCAGTTCCGCCCGCACAGTGCGGACGTTGCAGGTCGATGCAGAGGTGAATCTGACGGACGTCAATTTTGGGTTGATACAGGAACTGGAATCCCTGCATCCCTTTGGCGCCGGGAATCCGGAACCCACGTTGGCCGTTCGCGGGCTCGATATATTGGATGCGCGAGTGGTCGGCGAGAAGCATCTGAAGCTGCGTGTACGGCAAGGCCGCTCGTATATTTTTGATAGCATTGGTTTCCGTATGGGATCGTTGGAAGACTTGGGTCTGAGGGCTGGTCGTCCGATCGATTTAGCCTTCAGCCCTGAACGCAATCACTGGAATGGCCAAGACCGTGTGCAGTTGCGCATTAAGGCTCTTCGCATGAGCGGTGGGATATCGTAAGCATGCCGCACGAGACGGTGACAGAACTTGATCAGTTGATCGAGCGAGTGAAGAGCTACAATGTCGAGGCCGATGTGGATCTGGTGCGTCGAGCCTATGATTTTTCTGCGAAGGCGCATGAAGGCCAAATGCGCCGATCAGGCGAGCCCTACCTGCGGCACCCCCTCGCGGTGGCTGGCCTGTTGACCCATCTCAAGACTGATGTGACGGCCATTGTCGCCGGCCTGCTGCACGATACGTTGGAAGATACCCTGGCCACGCCCCTGGAGTTGGAGCAGCGGTTCGGGAAGGATGTGTTGCAGCTTGTTGACGGCGTCACCAAAATCGGCAAAATTACGTTCCGCAACTACGAGGAAAAACAGGCTGAGAATTTTCGAAAAATGCTGCTTTCGATGGCAGACGATATCCGCGTTGTGTTGATCAAGCTTGCAGACCGGCTGCACAATATGCGGACGTTGGAGTATCTCAGCGAGCCGAAGCGGCAGGAAATCGCCCAGGAGACGCTGGAAATTTATGCTCCGCTCGCCAACCGCCTCGGGATCGGCTGGATCAAGAATGAACTCGAAGATCTGTGTCTGAAACATTTGAAGCCGGATGTGTACGAATCGTTGCGGGTCCTCGTCTCGAAGCGCGACGACGATCGGCAGCAGTATATTGTGGAAGTCATCGATATGGTAAAGGCGGCCATGGGGGAGGCTGGCTTGGACGGTGAGGTATCCGGCCGGCCAAAGCATTTGTACGGTATTTATCAGAAGATGGAGAAACAATCGATTTCGTTTGAGGAAGTGTACGATCTAGCAGCTCTCCGTATCATTACGGACATCAAAATGAACTGCTATGCACTGCTGGGCGTGATCCATTCTCTGTGGCGGCCCTTACCCGGCCGGTTCAAGGACTACATCGCCATTCCCAAATCCAATCTCTATCAGTCGCTGCATACCACCGTGGTGGGTCCCAAAGGGGAACACGTCGAATTTCAGATCCGCACGGAGGAGATGCATCGAGTGTCGGAGCAGGGCATTGCCGCGCATTGGAAGTACAAAGAACATGGGCGCATCGATGAGAAAGATGGGAAGGTCTTTAGTTGGTTGCGGCAATTCGTAGAATGGAATCAAGATCTTCCTGACAATCGCCAATTTATGGATTCGGTCAAGTTGGATCTATTTCACGACGTGGTGTACGTCTTTACTCCGCAAGGCATGGTGAAGGAACTCCCCAAAGGCTCCACGCCGGTCGATTTTGCGTATTCCGTGCACACGGAGATCGGGGATCACTGCGTCGGAGCCAAGGTCAACGGCAAAATCGTCCCGCTGAAACATATGATGGCGAGCGGGGACATGGTGGAAATTTTGACCGCCGCCAACCAGACGCCGCACCGTGATTGGCTGAAGTTCGTGCGAACATCGCGGGCGAAAACGAAGATCAAACACTGGATTAAGGCAGAAGAGCAGTCTCGCAGCGTTGAGATTGGGAAGCGTTTGCTGGAAGCCGAATTTCGTCGACATGGGCTGGCGCCGGCTCAGATGATGCGATCGGATCAACTCCTCGCCGTAGCCAAGCAGGTTGGTCATGAGACGACGGATGAGTTGGCCGCAGCCGTTGGCTTCGGCCACGTACCGACTTCCCAGGTGATGAGTAAGCTCGTTCCCCCAGTGCCCACGACGACCCTAGCGGTCGCACTGGAATCGCCGACCGTGCCGAAATCGATCGCTGGCAGAACGGATGACACCGGTGTGCAGGTCAAAGGCGCTCGCGACTTGCTCATGCAGTTGTCCCGCTGCTGCAACCCGGTACCGGGGGATCGTATTCTGGGCTATATTACAAGGGGGCGCGGGCTCACGATTCATACCATCGATTGTCCCAATTTGGGAGCATTAGACTATGACAAGAACAGGTTGGTTGAAGTGGAGTGGGACCATTCCACGCCCAGCACTCATGCGGTGAAAATCTCAGTCATTGCTGTGGACAAGACCGGAGTCCTTGCGCATGTTTCCACAGCTATTTCGGAATGCCAAGCTAACATCAGTCGCGCTGAAATTACGACCCGCGAAGATCGAAAGGCAATGCTGGATTTCATTGTCGAAGTCCTGGATACCGCGCACATGGGACGAGTCCTCAAAGCGATCGAAAAGGTCGACGGCGTGATTACGGTACGGCGAGTCCGTTCATGGCAGGAACGACCCTAGTGAGAGAAGCCTCCCATTACTCTCTTTCCTACCGTCAGCGATATTCGCATGAGCTTCGTGATGCTGACCGGGGTCGTGGTCGTGATTAGTCGCGACCGTAGTATTGACGGCGCGATCCGCATCTTTACTCGGGGTGATCGGGCCCCAGCGCTTCCGTTCTATGCCGATGGTGTTGGCCTATTGCTTGTCATCGCGGGGCTGATAGCGCGTAGCGAGATAGTGACCGTATCCACACACTGTTCAGCCCCGACTTGATGCCCTAGCCTGGCTCGACGGCTCCCATTTCTCTTTACGATTCTGGAGGTCTTTTTATCGGCGAGTGGTCGATTGAGCGGGGTAACGGTCCATCCCAATGTGGTCCGGCAGCTGCTGATCGGCGCCGAGGTCTTGGCTACGGTAGTCTTGATTCTTTGGCTGGCCAAGGGAGTCAACGTCGTAGCGTTAGTGGTCTTGCCCACTGTGGCGGCGGCGATGGTCGAGGTTGCATTGAAAGACATGCCGATACGAGTTTTCCCCAGCGTTGAGTGGGGAAAGATCGTAAAAGCAGGAGATTGGATCACGGTGTTTGGGAAGGTAATGTGGCGAACATCGGAATGGAGAATGTCACCATGTGTGACACCATCCATGATAGGTATCCTTGGCCAATGGTGGGGTGATTGAGAGTGGCGTGACCAATTTCAGCCTGCCGCCGACGACTTATTTCTGCAATGTTTGTGAGGGTAGCGTATCGGACTCCTTTGGAACAAGTCTGCGCGACGCTGTTGGAGACGGCTGGCGCTGTGACGGGAGTATACACGAACTTAAGACCCCTGCTCTGGTGATGGCATTTAACAAACAGCTATTTAGTACCGGGTCAAATTTCCGATTTGAGATTATGCGCAGTGCGATATTTTCGAGAGCACAATGCGGCCCTGTGTCTGGCATGCTTTTGCTCGAAAGAACATCGAGGTTCCGTCTCCGCAGCGAGTGATTCACAGGAGCCGGAGTGCCGATAGTGCGAACATGAGATCGACCGTAACGACCCTGGGGAGTTGACAGTTTGGGGGAGGTATTTTTGCTGACATTGAACCACGGTCAGCGACTATATGGCGATGACTGAACTCCTATTGAGGCCGTGTGAAAAGAGGCCTCATGCAGGTTGTACAGGACGATCGACGGCTGCTCGAACGGATCGGAGGAATTGTGGTCAAGCGTTGGTCAGCACTGCTGCCGCGAAGCGGAGCTATCCCTTGATGCAGAGGCTATCCGATGGTCACTGTACACGCTCGTTGGTTGAGCGCATTCATAATTTTCCGGGGAGCGCGCAATACTCAACTCCAAGTGGATAAATGCCGGTCACGGCTGCTTAAAACTTAGCCGCATCCCGCGTTGCAATTGAAGCGCCTCGGCGCGACCCTCGCCTAGTTCCAGTACGTACAGGGCGCCTTCGCTTGAATGATATTGCGGACAGCCATCATCTTGCCTCGTGCAGATGGGAACGCTACGCTCGATATGGATAATCGTTTTTTTTCCGTCCATCCAGATGATGTCCAGTGGGATTTTGGTATTTTTCATCCAGAATGTCCAAGGCTGAGCGTCACCGAAGATGAACAGCATGCCACGGTCGTTGGCGAGATGTTCACGAAACATTAAACCTTGGGCGCGTTTCAGCGATGTATCCGCCAATTCAGCCTGAATCAACGCCCCATGTGGCGTCTTGACTGTGATGAGGATTTCGGGGGAAGGATCCGCGGCAAGAATGGGTCTACTGACGATACAAATGAGGATGGCCAACATACGAAGTGCTAAGGGACCCAGAGCCACTAGAAAGGTTTTCTTATGCCGATGTCTCACAAGGTTAAGTCCCATGGTCGCATCCTAGCGGGCTCCTCATGTGTCGTCAAGACACTGGTTTGAGTAAGTGCTTCGCCTCTTGCCTTGCAATTCCGCCGGCCCCTATGCCATCCTCAACCCATCGTTTGATTTGCGAGGAGGAGCTGTAATGAAGGAAACTCGGCGCGTGGTTTATATGCGGGGTGTATTTGTTTGTCCGAAGTGTCGCCAATCATATGTGCAAGAGAAATGGATCGAGGAATTCCGAATCCGTTGCCATAAGTGTGACTATCGCGGGACCTTGACCCAGGTGTCGGTTGAAGAGCACATGGATGAGGAAACGGTACGTCGGTAGCGACCACATTTTCTGGCGATTGCTGCGCTGAACCTTCCCTTGTCTTCCGATCAGGAAGACGTGAGTGAATGATAGGCCGTGCAAATCGTGCCCTGCCAATCGGTTCTTCTACTTACGCCTCAAACGGAGGCACCATGATTCAGATATTGCGCGTTCTTTTGCTATGCACGACTAGCTTTGGGCTGGCGTCGGCCAATGCCCTATTGGCTGATGAATCGCCAGCCATCACTGTGTTGGTAGCCTATCATTCTCGTTCCGGTCACACCGAGCAAATGGCGAAGGCGGCGGCTGAGGGAGTTCGAAGGGTCTCCCTCACGCATGTGATTGTGAAGCGAGTGCAACAGGTGACGGCTGAGGAGTTGTTTGCTGCAGACGCCATCGTCCTTGGGTCTCCCGTTTATTGGTCCAATATGGCCGGCGAAGTGAAGACTTTCATTGATGACTGGCAATTCAAGTTCGGGGTTTTCCCCGAGTTCAAACTCAAGAACAAGGTCGGGGCTGCATTTTCCACCGGGGGCCAGATTTCAAGTGGAAAGGAGTTGACGCTGCTCTCGATACTGGCGGCGATGCTTGGAAATTATATGATTGTGGTCGGCGGCGGCGGTGCCTTTGGCGCCTCCGCGACGACAGAAGGTGATAGTACCGGTATCAATGAGCAAGAGCTGGCGGGAGCTCGTGACCTGGGCGAGCGGGTCGCAGAGATAACCATTGCCGTGAGGCGCGGTTTTGAGTTGCGGGAAAGATCGTCTGTTTCGAGCGGACATTGATCGTTCTAGAAGAGCACGGCTGGCGGTTCGTCGGCACGTGGAATCTAGGTCGAAACGGGTTTAGGGTAGGCGCCTTCAAGCTGGTTTTTTGCCAAAGTTACGAGTTCGTGGATATTTTTAGCACAACGACCACAGCACCCATGTTCACGCAAGCCAAACTCAGCTACGATTTGCCGAGTGGTCAGACAGCCCTGCCGACCGGCTTCCCGCACGTCTGATTCCGTCAATCCTTTACATAAGCAGACATACATGAGGGGTATCTCCCACTGATGATCTACGAATTTATTAGGCGTGTTGAGCAATCATGTTTCTCGATACTGATAAGCGTTATCAATTGATGGGAGTATAGCTTTCGCAGCGAAGACTGTCAAGAACTGTAAATAATGTTTTCGTCAGTCACCCAACGTGTGACCTAGCGGATAGGATCTGCCAGGAAATTAAGTGACTTAAATCGAGTTCTTGGCAGGTGCAACGACGAAAACTCTGTCTACCAGCTAAGACTCCATTGGTAAGAATGTAGGTAAGCAATCAGGGTAAGGCGTATTGTTATACTCTCGGTCATTAAAGCCACAAGGCATCAGATTCTAGTGAATCATCGGTTTTTAATCTGGATAAATGTCTGTAGGGTGTAGTTGCAGAAAACAATATAGAAGTGTGAGTTCATCAAAAAACGCGAAGGCAGGAAGCTCTTTCGAACTTCCTGCCTTCGTTCGGGCTCACGCTCTTCACAGGGGAAAAAGGCGAGGCCTTTTTCCCCTGTGTGAGTATTACAGCCAGTTCACGCGTTCGGCCGGTCGAATATAGATCGGCTCTTCGACCTGGATGCGCGCCACTTCCTTGCCCGACTTGTTGAAGCCCAACACGGTATCGTTGTACATATCGAACCGCTTCCCGTGGATCTGGGTTTCAAACACTTTCGGACCCGGAATGACGTCGTACCGGAAGATGATCTGCTGGCTCGCTCTCCAGAGCTGGAGGACGGCCAACAGTTCCCGACTCGGCACAAGATACTTCTCGATGGCGTTGTCCACGCCCGGGCCGAACATCTGCCGCGCATACCCACGCGGGCTGTGTCGCGGCGGAATGTAGAAGCCGTTGGGCTCGGTGCCCCACTGTGGATACAGGGGCAAGGCCACCTGCTCTACGCGAATCGCGTAGTACAGGGGATGCCAGCGGTCTTCGGCCCACAGGCCGTCCTCGCCGATCCGCATCAACGACTGCATGCGGATCTTGCCCACGCAGGCCGCCATGCAGCGCGTTTCCATCGGCTCGCCGCCCGTCAGCGGATCCTTGCCTTCGATCCGCGGATAACAGGCGATACACTTCTCCGACACCCGGGTCGTGCCCCGGTACATCGGCTTCTTATAGGGACACTGCTCCACGCACTTCTTGTACCCGCGACATCGGTTCTGGTCGATCAACACAATGCCGTCTTCCGGCCGCTTGTAGATCGCCTTCCGCGGGCAGGCCGCGAGGCAGCCCGGATAGGTGCAGTGGTTGCAGATCCGCTGCAGATAGAAGAAATACGTCTCGTGTTCCGGCAAGCTTGAGCCGGAGAGCCGCCACGGTTCGTCCCGCGTAAAGCCCGACTTGTCGATGTTCTCGACAATGGCCCGCATCGACGTCGCCGTGTCTTCATAAATGTTCACGAACCGCCATTCCTGGTCGGTCGGAATGTACCCGATCGCCGCCTGGCCCACTTTGGCCCCGGCGTCGAAAATGGTCATCCCTTCGAACACCCCGTACGGCGCATGGTGCTTGCGGCCCACGCGCACGTTCCACACCTGCCCGCCCGGGTTCACTTGCTCGACGAGCTGCGTGATCTTCACGTCGTAGAACTGCGGATACCCGCCGTAGGGCTTGGTCTCCACGTTGTTCCACCACATGTACTCCTGCCCCTTCGAAAAGAGCCAGGTCGACTTGTCGGCCATCGAACAGGTCTGACAGGCCAAACAGCGATTGATGTTGAACACAAAGGCAAACTGCCACTTCGGATGCCGCTCCTCATACGGATACAGCATCTTCCGTCCCAGTTGCCAGTTATAGACTTCTGGCATTGTAACTCCTCCTTCTGAACATGATCCTGTGATTATTGGTTCGCATTCGTTTCAAGTACTGAGACCGAAGTCGTTAAGAGGCCATCCTCTTAATGTTTGCGCCTCGATCCTTAGACCTTGATCTTGATATGTTCCCCTTTGAGCCACTTGATCATGAACTCGTTTTCCTGACCCGGCGTGAACCCGGTCCGGACTGGTTCCCAGGGCCCACGGGCTCCGATGCCGCCGTCTTCCGCCTTCGTGATGCGGATCAAGCATTCCTTCGGAGTTGTGTTAATGCCATGGTGATCGATGGCATAACCCCACTTGAACTTCCAAGCAATCGTATGTTTGCCAGGGAGTGAGTCGGTCTGGTGCATCGGCATCAACCAACTTCTGGTGAACGACTGTTGGGCGCCATACCGGAAGTTGGACTGATAGCCGGTATCGACCGCGATGGCGCGTCCGTCCGGCCGCGTCTCGTGGCCCTTCACCGACTTGGCCGTCGACACGTACGGAGCATGCTTCGCCATCGTGACGTGGTACGGATAGGCTGGATTGTACTTAGCCCGGATCATCAAACGGGACACTTTATAGAACGGATCCGAAGGTTTCCAGCCACGATAGGGCCGGTCCACCGGGTTTCCGTCGACAAAGACGTAGTCGCCGTCGTTGATACCGCGGTCTTTCGCCGCTTGCGGATTAATGTGCAACTGGTGTTCGCCGACACCCGGCGTCCGTTTGTCCATGCGGTACGGATCGCCGAAGTTCGACTCATAAATCTGCACCCAGTCGTTTACCGACCATTGGCTGTGCACCCGGTGCCGGGTCTTGGGCGTCACACAGTAGAACTGGTAGCCCTTTTCCCACAATGGGTTCGGATGCCGCTTGATTTCCTGCCACGGCAGCTTGATGTTGCGCACGTGCTTGTCATCATGGTGCTGCGCGGTGATCGGAATCCCGTAATCGTCCGGCCGAATGAACGGATTGTTCGAGAAAATCGCATTCGGCAAGTACGGCGTACACTCTGGGCCTTCCCGGTGTACGATGAAGTTTTCCCCGTACTCGATGGCTTCCGGCTCAATCCGGTAGGTCTCGATGCGGCCTGACCGCGTCCACTGGGGCTTCGACTCGTTCGTCTCCTCCCAAAGCGGATGCCGCGGATAGGTCCGGCACATGACCATCCAGCCCTTTTCCGACTTCAACATGACGTCGGCGCTGTATCCGTAACAGGTGGCGCTAGCATCCAGCATCCGCTGCGGATAGACATCGACGCGGTTCATGTAGACGAAGTGGAACACGCCACGGAACCGGGCATCTCCGGTCATTTCCGCCAACTTGGCGGCGACGCCGGCGAAGGTGTCCGCATCGTTCCGGGTGTCATACAACGGGCGAATCCCGCCCTTCCAGATCTGGATCCACGGATTGGAAACCGTGCCAGTCATTTCGGGATAGGTGAATTCCATCCACGAGTTACAGGCAAACGCCACGTCCGCATGGTTGACGTCCGAGGTCATCTCGATGTCTTGCGTGACGATCATCTCGATGTTCGGATCGACGTTCTTCACCATGTCATAGTGATGTTTGGCGTTGTTTAAGATGTTCACGTTGGTGACCCAGCGGACTTTGCTGGGGCTCGGCATGTGAGTCTTGCCGGTGAACACCTTGCGCCCGTACTTCGGCGTATTGACGATCAAGGCCGTATCCCCATGGTTCCAGTACCCGACCTCTTCACCATAGTAATACGATTTGGTCTTGATCTCTTTGCCATGGGCATTGGGATCCAAAGTCAGGTTGAACGGATCCTCACCGGTGTGCACCGCGAGGCCTGCGCCTGACCACGGCACCGCGTTCCAGATCCCGGCTTTGTAGTTACCGGACCAGGTATGGCAGCCCGTGCCGAATTTGCCGATGTTGCCGGTGATAGTCATCACCAACGCCGCTGCCCGACCCATTTCCGTCATGTGGAAATAGTGACAGACGCCTTCGCCGTTGTGCATCGCGGCCGGCTTGATCGTGCCCGAATCACGCGCCCAACGGACCAGCAGGTCTTTCGGCGCCCGGGTGATTTGATGCGTGGTATCGAGATCATAGTCCTGAAGGTGGACTTGATACATTTGGTAGATCGACATGACGTCGATTTCGCGACCATTGACCAGCTTCACCCGGAACGTCCCGGTCAAGGCCGGATCGATGCCGCTCTCCTTGAAATGGAAGCCGACCTGCTCCCGGTGCAGAGGAACCGCTTTCCCCTTTGCCAGGTCCCAGACCATCATGCCGCCGAGTCGTTCGATTTGCTCGGGTTTCAAGGATTGGATGCGCCCCGAATAGCTCTTCGAGAAATCCGGGAATTTGTAATCGGCCACCACATCGCGCGGATCGAGATACTGGAGAGTATCGGTCCGTACAAGTAAGGGCAGGTCGGTAAATTCCTTGATGTAATCAATATCCTGCAAATTCTCGTCGAAAATGATTTTGCAGGCACCGAGGAAGTTGGCGCCATCAGTCTCCGGCCGCAGAGGAATCCAGTAATCGGCCCGGTAGGCTGTCGGATTATATTCCGGCGTGATGACGACAATACGCGCGCCGCGCTCGATCGACTCGAGCTTCCAGTGCGCTTCCGGCATCTTGTTCTCGACGAAGTTCTTACCCCAGCTGGTGTTCAGCTTGGAAAAGCGCATGTCGGAAAGGTCGACGTCGCAGTTCTGGGTTCCGTTCCAGAAAGGATGGGACGGATCCTGGTCGCCGTGCCAGGTGTAGTTGGAATAGTACTTGCCGCCTTGGGCTTTGTCCGGATCGACTTTGCGAATCCAGGAGTCAAGCAGCGGCAGGCATCCGCCGTTGAAGCGCGTGTTCATCATTTTGCCCACGATGCCGAGCACCGGCATACCTGCCCGATGCTTGAAGCAGCGCACGCCCGCGCCCTTCATCATTTCGATCATTTCCGGCGCATAGCCCTGCTCGCGGAGACGACGTGCACCAGCTTCGCCGCTGTAGCGGGTCGCGATAAGAACAGCGCCCTTAGCAACATAGGTGAAGGCCGTATCCCACGATACCCGGTTGAGGTCATCGAGGAAGCGGCTGTCAAATTTATACTTGCGCTTCACATCAGGCGTCAGCTCAGGGGAGCCGGCATCCATCCACTCTTTCCACCCCTTCCGCATCAACGGCCCCTTTAAGCGATAGGGACCGTACACGCGGCGATGGAAAGTGAATCCCTTCAAGCACATGCGTGGGTTATGCGCGAACGTGCCGCGGTTGCCGTACAGATCTTCATAGGTTTGGTGATCATAGTTCTGCTCGACGCGCATGACGACGCCGTTCCGGACGAAGGCACGAATACGACAGCCGTGGGTATCGTTCGGTGAGCAGCACCAGGTAAAGGATGAGTCGTACCGATACTGGTCGTGATACACACGCTCCCAGGACCGATCCGGGTACTCACCCAGCGGGTTCCCAACCTCGATGACCGGCTGCAGCGCGGTCAACGCGAGGACTTTGTCCGCCACAGCCACGGCCGCGACGGTTCCCGCCGAGATTTTGAGAAACTGTCTCCGTGAAACGGAAACCTGCATAATAGCTACCTCCTTGTGAGGCACATGATTCCCTCATGCACCTGTTCGTACAACTTCACTGCAGTTCCTAAAATGCGATTCTGGTTGATATACCCCCTTTCCCTGTATCGAATTGGAAACATTTGCCCCTCTCAATTCGAAATTTGTGAACGGACATTCGTTCACTCGCGTGTTGTAGTACAAGTCGCATGCCTGGAAGGTGAATAGACTAATCGAAACAGCTCTCCTGAGAATGATATAAATGCTAATAAAAACAGCTAGTTAAAAATTAGATCGAGGTGATGGCGGGAGAGTTTGGCGGCAGTGAAAGCAAGGGGTCAGCAACTACTGACTACATCCTCAGTCACTAAGTGTAACTGATTGATAATTAATGATTAAATTATGTCTGTAAAGACAGACGATCGTCTAGTAGGTTTAAAACTTGAATAGAAACAATCTCTTACGTAGCGATGGTTGGATGAACCGTCACCTTTTGCTGACACTGCTATTTTTCTTCTTTGGTATACCGGCGCATGATTTCATGAAAGTACGAACGAGGAAGCCCGGCGTCTTGCGAGGCATGGGTCACATTGCCCCGATGGACGGTGAGTTTGGTTGAAATGTATCGCCGATTGAAGGCTTCAAGAACCTGTTCTTTGGCTTTGGCATAGGGGAGGTGGAGATAGTCCTCTTCAGGGACTACCCTCGGTCGTTCGTCGGGAACCGCCAGCAGACCAGCTACGTCAGCGATGCCGATGCGATCACTTTTGGCCAGCATCACAGCCCGTTCCATAACGTTCCGCAGCTCCCGGACGTTCCCAGGCCAGGGGTAGGCGACCAGTTCGGTGACGGCCGAAGGATGGAGATCCTCCACACGTTTCGTAAACTCCTTGGCATAACGGCTCATGAAGTGGCGAGCGAGCACGGGAATATCCTCCGTTCGTTCACGAAGCGGTGGCACGCGGATTACCATCACATTGAGCCGAAAGAAGAGGTCCTTTCTGAACTCATTCTGCTTGACCTTTTCCGCCAAGTCCTGATTGGTGGCTGCGATAAAACGAACGTTGACTTTCCGCTGCTGCGTGCTCCCCACGGCACGTACTTCGCCGGCTTCCAGAACGCGCAACAGTTTGGCCTGGAGACTGCCGGGTAGGTCGCCGATTTCATCGAGAAAGACGGTGCCATGGCTTCCGGATTCGATCAGCCCAGTTTTATCGGCAACCGCGCCGGTGAATGCTCCGCGAACGTGGCCGAATAGTTCGCTCTCAACCGTGCCTTCCGAAAAGGTAGTGCAGTCAACGACCTGGAATGGTCCATCGCAATCGAGGCTCCGCTCGTGAATCGCCTTCGCGATCAACTCTTTACCCGTTCCCGTTTCACCGATAATCAGAGTCGTCGAGGGTACTCGGGCAATGGCTTCGATCATGGCCATGACGTTTCTCATAGGCGGGCTCACGCCCACCAAATGCTTAAAGGGGATGCGAGGGGCCGCTGCATCATCTGGGGAGCCTTGAGAAAGAATTTCTGACATCCGCATGGCCCGATGAATGCGCGTGGCGAGGTCCATGGTGTCGTACGGCTTGACGATGTAGTCAAACGCGCCGTGACGCATCGCGTCAATGACCGTGTCGATGGCATTGATCCAACTGACGATGATGACCGGAATGCGTCGATTAAGGTCTTGAACCCGTCGCAGGAGCTCAATTCCGCTCATGCCCGGCAGGCGAACATCGGCGATGATCAAGTCAATGGGTTGTTGTTGCAGGCGCTCGAGTGCGCCCTCTGCGGTTGCGTTGATGACCACATGGACCTGTTCGTCTTCATGGCGCGGCAGCTCATGCTCCACGGTACGCAAGAATATGTCGACGTCCCCTGCGTCATCCTCAACAAGCAGAACGGTAAAGGCCTTGTGTTGGCTTTCCGACATCCTTGAATCCTCTGCAATCCCTAAATTCTCTCGCCGCCTCAACGTTCGTCCCGACATGGATCAGGCGAGGATCGTAAACCTTCACTCGGCGCGGGATGGCTAGTCACGTCCCTATCAGGACCCGCACGCCTATTCTCGTGCTCAGGCCTTGTGCGGTAAGTTTCGCATGTTCAGTGTCTCTGAAACCAGTCGTTCGATGTGCATAAACCCGGCATGCGCGATGAATGCGCATCTCCAATTAGGGATGATCAGGTTTCAGCATCCACCGGAAGATACCCTAGGCGCAGTGGGCACGTCACCCGAAGGAATCGTTCTGAGGGATTCGCCCCATAGGGCATGGGCTCCGTCACATCGTGCACATCTTAGGAGGGGGTGATGTTCAAATCAACTCCATGACCGATAGGGCAGTGATGTGGATGCGAGTCCAGAACGGGCAATGAGCTTGAGAAGGACGGCATGGCACTGGCTCAGTGCTCTAGCCCCGTACTGCTCAAAAATCAGAATGAGATAGCCCAGAGGCAGGAGCAGGTGGGCAGCACCACGTTTAAGAATGGAGCCACCCAATCTGGATTCGAGAGATCGCGTGCCCACGCACGCCTTAGTTCCCCGAGGACATCGTCATGAGCTGCTCTTGAGTCCGATGATGCCCAGGACGATACACATAAGGGAAACGACTTTGATGGTCGAGGCGGACTCCGCGAAGAGCACCATGCTGAGCACGGCAGTGCCGGCTGCACCGATCCCTGTCCATACCGCGTATCCCGTTCCCACGGGAATGGTCTTTAGGGCTTGAGCGAGACAAACGAAACTCGCTGCCATAGTCAGGAGGGTCCCCATCGTCGGCCAGAGTCGAGTAAATCCATCCGAATACTTCAGGCCGATAGCCCAACAGATTTCAAGCAGCCCTGCTATCACCAGAAACGTCCACGCCATACATTCAAACTCCTCGGGATTCGTGGCGGGAGGCACGGGGCTCTCCAACGACCAGATCCGTGGTAGTGGTGATCAATAGTTGCCTACGTTGCGCATGTTACACGAGAACGTTCCCTAGAATTACCCCGGCATGTCACTAGAGATCGGTTGCACGGGTGAAGGTGGAATGCAGTTCACGCATGCTCATCGCAAGGCACCATGGTCAGTGATGGGATGACGCCTCGCCTAGGGTCGGTCTGTCCGGTCGATCGAGCCATCGGTATAGCACCGGCAAAACGATCAGAGTAAGGAGGGTAGAACTAACGAGCCCACCGATGACAACGACGGCGAGGGGACGTTGAACTTCCGAGCCGATTCCATGGGCGAACGCCAGCGGCATCAAACCGAGGAGGGCCACCAAAGCAGTCATGAGCACCGGTCTGAGTCGAAGTGTGCAACCTTTGATGATGGCCTCGTCGCACTGAAGTCCGTCTTCACGCAGCTTGTTGAAGTAGGAAACCAGCACAATACCGTTGAGCACGGCCACACCGAACAAATTGATGAAGCCCACGGAAGCCGGCACGCTGAGATATTCTCCTGTCAACCAAAGGGCGACGATTCCACCGATCATCGCGAAGGGCAGGTTCATAATGATCAGCGCCGCATGGCGGACGGAATTGAAGGACGCAAACAACAGGATGAATATCAACCCGATCGTGATCGGTAGGATGATTTTCAGGCGTGCCATCGCTCGCTGCATGTTTTCGAAGGACCCTCCCCAAACAAAATGATAGCCGGCCGGCAGATGGATCTGCTTCGCAATTTTGTCCTGAGCTTCTGCGACCACGCTTTCGATGTCTCGACCAAGGGTGTTGAACCCGACATAGATACGGCGTTGCAGTCCCTCGCGGCTGATCAGGGATGGGCCCTCACGGAGCTCGACCGTGGCGAGATCGCCAAGTGGAATGAGGGCGCCGGTGGGTGTCGTCAGTAAGATGTTTTTGATTGTGTCGACGCTATTTCTGTATTTTTCAGGATAACGGAACGTGAGATCGAACCGCATGTTTCCTTCGTAGACGCGGGTTGCCGCTTCCTGTCCGATTGCAGTCGTAATAATTTCCTGTATATGAGCCACGTTGATTCCGTATCGCGAGATTTTGCTGCGATCGATGTCGATGGTCAGGTAGGTCTGGCCGAAGAGTTGTTCGACACGCACATCGCCCACGCCTCTGACCGTGGCCATGATCGCTTGAATCTTTTCCGCCGTAGTTCTCAACACCGCCAAATCGTCCCCTAGGATTTTAATGGTCGCTTCGGACCGAACCCCGGACAGCAGTTCGTCCACCCGTTGTTGGATCGGCTGGCTCAGGAGGAAATTTGCGCCTGGGACTTTTTCAATACGTTTGCGGATGGCATCGTCCAGTGCCGATTTGGTTTTGGCGGTGGTCCATTCGTCCATTGGACGGAGACTGACGACGGGATCGCTCGCGTTCGGCTCCTGAGGATCGTTGCCCATCTCCGAACGTCCTATTTTGGAAACGACCATCCGCACTTCGGGAAACTCCAGCACCGCGCGCTGCATTTCCTTTTCAATCTCGATCGATTTGTCCAGCGCAATGCTTGGATAGCGAATGGTTTGGGGCGAAATCGCTCCTTCATTCAGGATCGGGATAAACTCTCCTCCCAGAAATGGAAAGAGCGACAAGCTGGCTCCCAGCAGTCCAAGCGCGATGGCCAGCACCATGATGCGATGGCCCATCGCCCAGTGCAACGTCGGCAGATAGAACCGTTTGGCCCAGCGTAGCAGGAAGGTGTCCTCTTCGGTTCCGCGCTTCAGCGCCAACGCGCAGAGCACGGGAGATAATGTCAGTGACAGCACCAGCGACACGACGAGCGCGATGATGATCGTATTGGCCAGTGGCTGAAACATTTTTCCTTCCATGCCCTGCAGCGTCAAAATTGGAAGGAAGACGAGGATAATGATCAGGATGCCGAAGATTACCGGTTGTCCGACTTCCGTGACGGCATGCAGGATGACCTGGGTCTTGTCAAAGCGGTCGTCTCGTTGTTCGGCCAGATGACGATACACATTCTCCACCACCACGACCGAGCCATCGACCATCATACCGATGGCGATGACGAGTCCGCCGAGCGACATGAGATTGGCGGTCAAGCCGACTTGATCCATCACGATGAAGGTGACCAACGGCGTGACGATCAGGGTGGCGGTCACGATGAGGGCGCTGCGGACGTTGCCGAGGAATAGGAAGAGGATGACGACTACCAGCACAACGCCTTCCAGCAGCGCTTTATAAACGGTATCAAGCGCTGCCGTAATTAGTTCGATCCGGTCATAAAATGGGATGATGCGCAATCCGCCAGGCAGGAGGCGTTTTTCGTGAATCTCGTCGACTTTGTCTTTGATGGATTGCACCACTACACGGGCATTTCCTCCGCGCAACATCAGCACGATGCCGGTGATCACTTCATGTTTGCCGTTCACCACGGCAGCGCCATGCCGAACGGCATGTCCGATCCGGACCTCCGCGACATCCCGAACGTACACCGGCGTGCCGCCTACTTGTTTCACGACGATGTGTTCAATATCTTCTAACGTCTTGATTAAGCCCACGCCGCGAATCACGTACTTTTCGTCATCCTTCTCAAGGATATTGCCGCCGGCATTGGCATTATTCTGGGCGACGGCGCCGAAGACATCGTGGAGGGCCAGGCCATATTTCCGCAACAAGTCCGGCTCGACCAGCACCTGGTACTGCTTGACAAAGCCGCCCAGCGAATTGACATCCACGACGTCTGGCAGTCCCTTGAGCAGCGGCCGGATCACCCAGTCCTCGAGAGTTCGCCGTTCCCTCAGGTCCGTATCGGTCATCACAAAGTCTTGGTCGTTGTCGTGGGGCCCCTCCAAATAGAACTGATAGACTTCTCCCAATCCGGTCGTGTTGGGCACCAATTGCGATACTGATCCGGGCGGCAACAGCTCTTGGACTTCAAGCACACGTTCGAGCACGACTTGCCGAGCCAGATAGATATCGATATCGTCTTTGAAGACGACGGTGATCATCGACAGGCCAACTTTTGAGAATGAGCGGATGTCCGTCAGCCCGGGCGCGCCCATCAGCTGCAGCTCCATGGGGAACGTCACGAAACGCTCGACCTCTGCCGGGGACATCCCGGGAACTTTGGTGACGACCTGGACGAGCACCGTGGTGACGTCCGGGAAGGCGTCGATGGCGATCGTTTGGAAGGCATAGATCCCGCCGACCACGAGGATGCACGCTATGACGACGACTAAGACCCGTTGGCGGAGAGCAAAAGCCAGAAAAGAGGACAACATCAGGCTAGATCTGTTCCCGAAGCAGTTCGGATTTCAGCACAAAAGATCCCTTCGTCACAATCGATTCTCCTTCTAACAATCCATCGAGCACCTTGATATCTCGGCCATTGGAGTTCCCCAATTTGACATCGCGGACTTCAAACACGGCCCCGTCGCGTTGGACAAAGACAAAGTGACGGTCGCGGTCGCGTTGCACGGCGCCTTCGGGAATGAGCAGCACATTCGGTTCCGGTTCGGAATAGACCCGGACCGAGGCATACATCGCGGGTTTGAGTTTGCGCTCGGGATTCGGTAGTTCCAGCCGTAAACGCATGGTGCGGGTCGCGGGATCCAACACGTCGCCGACGTAGGTAATGCGTCCTTGAAAGGTCTGGTCAGGGTAGGCGGCGACATGCACCTCCACCGACTGACCTGTCCCCGTCAGATCCGGACGAATGTAGGGGATATCTTTTTCAGGAATGACGGCCGTCACCCATACGTCAGAGAGATCGGCAACCACGAAGAGTTTTTCCGTGGTCTCCACGACTTCACCCTTGGTCAAGTTACGGGCGATCACCCGACCGTCGAAGGGAGCCAGGACCGGAACGTGGGAGCGAATGGTGTGATTGCGGTCCAGGTTTCGGAGGTCTTCATCTGTGAGGCCCAGAAGGAGCAGTCGATCTCTCGCTTCCTGTCTTTCGGCACGGAGGCTGAGCATTTCCCCTTCGCGTCGTTGTGATTCAGCTAACCCAATGACCTTTTCTTTCAAAAGCAGCTCTGCTCGACGAAAAGCCCGGTCGGCAACGTTGAGTTTGGCCGTGGCCTTGAGGTAAGCCGACTGAGCCATTCCCAGTTCGCTGCTATACAGGAGAGCCAGAAGTGCGCCTGATTTCACTTCCCTGCCGAGGTCGGCATACACGTCGATCACTCGACCGCGAACCAGCGTGGTGATTTCCGCCAGGGCATGTTCATTCGGTTCCACAGTGCCCGGAAAATCACGGGTGGTCCGAAATTCTGCGCGCGCGACCGGTTGCACGACGATTCCGGCCGTCTTGACTTCCTCAATCGTCAAGCGGACGAGGCTGCTGTCAGAAGATGGGGCAGGCGGGTTAGCTCCCGTGGCATTGGGGGGCGGCCCCTCGCAACCAAGCGCGGCCTGTAAGACAAGTACGCCGAGAAGAATTCGTGCAGAGGATATCCAAGGAGATCTGGGACGCAGTGCAATTGCTTGTAAAAAAATGGATCCAGTGAGGGACATTACAAAGCGCCTCCCACGGCGCGTTCCAAGAGCGCCAATGACAGCGAGAGATCGAACTGGGCTTGAGCATAGTCTAACAGAATTTGACGCTGTACACGTTGCGCGTCGAGGACCTCGATGAGGCTGGAGGCGCCTTGCTGGAAACTGAACTTCGCAATCCGCAGCGCCTCATCAGCCTGTTTCAGCAGCCCTTTTTCATATACGTCGATCATATCCGCGGTGGTTTTGGCATCCTGGAAATGTTGGCTGACGTTTCGGATCAATTCATTGCGCGCACGGAGATATTCTGCCTCGCCCTTCCGTTTGCTCCCGAAGGCCGATATGATCTCTCCCTGCCGCCTATCCCACACAGGAGTTGGGAACGAAACCCCACCGGTAAACGCTTCTCGACCGATTTCTCGCCAGTAGCTGCCTCCGATGGTAATGTTCGGAACCCGGGCTTGACGTTCGAATTCCAAGCTCTGGTGGGCTTGCTCGACGAATTTGGTTAAACGCAGGATAGTCGGATGCTGGGTGAGCGCGCGTTCAGTCAAAATGTCGATGCCGAAGCCGGGGCCCACGCGATGTAGTTGACCATCGATGGCATAGGTAGGGCCGAGCGAGCCGGCCGTCAAGGTATCAAGCATCACGCGATTCACGCGCACTCGATTGGCTGCTCTGGTCACCGATTGGTTGGCCTTGAGCACTTCCACCCCCGATCGAATGGCTTCAAATTGCGGACTTTCTCCCAGGCGCACCCTGGTCCGCACGGCCTTGTCCACGTCTTCTACCGTGGCCAGATTTTGTTCCGCGAGGAGCAGCGCGCGCTGCGCGAGGAGCAAGTCGTAGAACGCGACCTTGACGTCGGCGACCAAATTCAAACGCGTTTCGGCCAGTCCGGCTGAAGCGCTCGCCACACCGGCTTCTGTCGCGCGTTGGCGAGCCGCGCGTTTCGACGGCCACTCGATTGGCTGTCCGACGGTCAAGTTGAACTCGGTGACTGATTCTCGCACCCCCGGATCGAAGGTTCCCAGATCCCGCATATTGCCCCGGCCACTGTTGGCGCTGATCGAGGGATTAAGATAGGTATTGGCGGCGACCTGTTGGCCACGGTTCTGCTCGATGGTCCCTTCCGCGCTGGCGACCGTGGGATTGTGTGTCAATGCAAGATCCAGCACGGTCTCCAATGAAAAAGTAGATTCGTGTGCGGGAGCACCCGTGGGTGAAGGGGAGGCAGCCAATCCTAATGCGGGGCTTGAGAGCGCGGCACCGATTATCGCACCTAAGGCGACGGCTGTGAGACGAGGGAGGACGCGTCGCTGACCATAGTGGGCACCGTAGCGGGACTCGTGCCGCATATGCGGACATACAGTGACTCGTAGTCGGCTTGCGTGTGTCATCGCTGGATCTCTCCCATCCATCACATCGTTGATCAACTCCGTAGGGTCTAACCAAGGTAACAGCTTCGAGGGATCAAGTCGACCAAGGGGCATGACGGCATCTTTTCAGGGTGAACATGGTGATGGAAGCCGGGTCAGCGGCGGCACTCATCGCAGAGCGTGTGTGGTACAGGAGAGGGCTCCCGATGACCCGCGGTGAAACGAGTTCAACACTGTGCAACTGAGTGGCGCTGGTACGCAGAAAGTTTATGTCATGTCAATCGCCTGAGGCGCCCTTTGCCACGCACAGATTCCTGTTAGTTGAGGAGTGGAGATTGAGTCAAGGTGCGCAGTTGCCGGACTCACCAACAACCGATCAGCGCGGTGAAGGGGTATGCGTGGTGACTGTACCTGCGGGGACGAGTCATGCGAGATTGGGCGAACAGTCGATCGACAATGGTCCCGCACAGCTCGCCACGCCGGCCTGGAAGACGGACCAGATTTGTGTTGGCATGTAGTTCGTCAAGGCTCTCTGGCCCCCTGAGTTTTCGGCGTCGAACGTATTCCATTGCCTTGCCTCGTTAATGTGTCGATGGAGCGGTAAATCTCGGTTGAGACTTCGCTCGTCAGGTCTCGTACATATTCTGTTGTGTCAGCTGACAGTAAAATTGATTGCACTGAGGACAGTATCCCTCCGAGACAGTGAGATCCTGCGGCTGCGCCTCGTGTTTTTGTAAGAATGTCGCCAGCTCGCCCCATTGGGTTACGGCGCGCGCGTCGGCCCCATCTTCCCGAACACGCCAGCAAAACTGGCATTGTGTGGCAGCGGAGTCCATGGTCTAGTCCCCCAGGGTTTCTGACACAGTCATCATGTGTTGATGCCTTGCTCAGCCACGCGGAGACGCCTGCGAAAAATGAAACCATATCGAATTCACAAGGCGGCTGACAACTAGGCAGTATCCTAGGTTCGAGTGAAAATGTTGCGGGGCGACAGTGGGAACAGGAGATTCCGGGAGTCTCAACAGCTGGGGCTGTAAATGCTAGGCCGAGGTCAGTCCGTGTGCAAGTGCGTATTTGGTTAATTCTGCCGTGGTATGCAGGTCAAGATGGAACATGATCTGCGCTTTGTGAAACTCCACAGTTTTGGGAGAGATATTGAGCAGCGCGCCGATTTCCTTGATCGTCCGCCCCTCCGCGACCAGCTGCAGCACCTCTCGCTGGCGCGGTGTCAATTCCTGCCGTTTAGCGAAGAGTGTGGCATGATCCTCTGACAGTGAGGTGACGAGTTCCCGCGTCAAGAGAGCGGTCACGAAGTATTGTCCCTTCAGCACAGAATCGATTGCCTGGTCCAATTCTCGAGCCGCGGACCGCTTGAGCAGATAGGCCGATGCGCCCGCTTTGAACGCTTCGGTCACATAGGCGGGATCTGCATGCATGGTAACAAACACAAGTTTCACATCGGGCAGCGTTTTTTTGAGCTGCCGCGCCGCGTCGATACCGTTCAGCAATGGCATTGAAATATCCAAGAGGATCAAATCCGGCCGTAGCCGTATTGCCGATTCCAGCAGGGCGCGACCGTCTTCGACAGTCCCCACAACCTGGCAGCGTTGCTCCACAATGCGTCGAAACCCTTCCAGCACGAGAGTATGGTCGTCGGCCAACAAGACACGAGGTACGGTCATACGAGCACCTCCGCGTGGGGCACGCTGACGTGCAAGCGTGTCCCCTGCAGCGGGATGGAGTCTATAGTGAACGTGCCTTGGACGAGCCGCACACGCTCCGTCATACTGACCAGTCCGAGGCCGCGACGTCCCTCCATCACGCTCTGCGTGTCAAAACCAATTCCGTCATCCTCTACTTGGAGTGTCACTGTTTCGGCAGTGGAGGACAGCGACACCACCACGCGCGTGGCCCGCGCATGTTTCATCACATTGGCGAGGCATTCTTGTGCAATGCGATAGAGGACCGTGGATATCTTTTGGGGTAGACGTTTAGGCGCCGGGTGGAATTCAAACTTGCCCTGAAGGTTCGAACGGGTGGCGCAATCATCCACCAGACGCTGCAGGGCGACCGTCAACCCAAGGTCGTCAAGAATCGAGGGATGGAATTGATAGGCCAAATGGCGAACATCATCGGAGAGCTCGGTCAGGCGGTCTTGGATCGAGCGCAACTCCTTGCTACAGGTGTGCGCGGAGGAGGGCAGAGTGCTGTCCAAGGATTCAACTTGGACGACCAGCATGGCCAGTCGTTGGTTGATGTCATCGTGGAGGTCCCTGGAAATGCGTCGACGCTCTTCTTCCTGAGCCGTCAGTAGCCTGGCGGCCAGATCTTGCAATTCCTGTCCGCTCGTGGCGAGCGCGTGTTCACTCGCGCGGAGAGACTGTTCCGTCTCGACGTGCTCGGAGATTTCGTTCAACAGCGTTCGGTTCACATCCGCGAGTTCCTTGGTGCGAGCGGCGACCCGATCTTCTAGTTGGTTTTTGGCCTGCCGCAGGTGGGTCTCCACCTGGTGCCGTTGTCGTAGGAGCATAGCAGAGATCCAGAGGATGATCAGTCCGAGAATACAATTCGTCACGCCAACCCACAGTGGAATGCTACCCAAGCGAGGGCCCAGCGCGGCTCCCCCAATAAGCAGTATCGTCGCACAGGTTGCGGTGAGCAAGGGGAGCTGGGGTTTGGACGATGACGACGCCAGAAGGACGACCCCTGAATAGAGGACGCCAATGGCCACGCCGAGCGGCATGGACAGATCGAGGGCAAACAGTCCGCCGCTCAATCCCACTACGGCCGGCACAACCCACCTGTTACGATGATCCGACATGAGGCACCTGATCCTTAATTATCCCAGCCTGAGGGAGGCGATACAAGACGAGAGGTGAATGGGTGCCGGAGCCGCAACTATTCGTGCTCCATTTGCTTCTTGAGGCGACGGTCCAACGCAAATCGCGTCAAGCCGAGATGTTTGGCAGCCAATGTCTTGTTGTGGTCCGAGAGGCGTACGACTTCCTCAATGAGCGCGGATTCGACATCCGCCAGCGTTTGCTGACCAAGGACCATCTCGATGCGTAGCGAGGGATGGTCGCCGCGAGCCGTCGCGACTGCAATCTGCGGCGCCTGGTCGCGAAGCTCCCGCGGCAAGCAGCCCGCGGTCAAGGTCTTGTCATGACAGAGTATCATGGCGCGTTCGATGATGTTTTGGAGTTCGCGGATATTCCCGGGATAGCTGTACCGTTGGAGCAACTCCTGCGCCTCGGGCTCGATATCGACGACATCCTTTCCAAACTCTTTTCCGAACCGCAGCATGGCTTGCATCGAAAGCGGAAGCACATCTTCCGTGCGCACGCGGAGCGGTGGAAGTTCGAAGGTGACCACGTTCAGGCGAAAATAGAGATCCTCGCGGAACGTGCCTCGGAGTGATTCCTTTTTGAGGTCCCGGTTGGTGGCGGTCATCAAGCGGAAGTCGACCGAGAGGTCCTCCATGCCACCCAATCGTCGAAATGTCCGTTCTTGCAATACCCGGAGCAGCTTGGCTTGCATCGCTGGATCCAGATCGCCGATTTCATCGAGAAATAAGGTTCCTCCTTCTGCCTTTTCCAACAGTCCTCGCTTGCGCTGGTGAGCGCCGGTAAAGGCGCCTCGCTCGAACCCGAACAGCTCGCTCTCGAACAGCTCCTTAGGAATAGCTGTGCAATTAACCGCGACGAATGGGCCTGTGGCGCGTGGGCTGTTGCAATGGATGACTCGCGCCAGGAACTCTTTTCCCGTGCCGGTCTCGCCCTGCAGCAGGACCGTCGATTTGGCGTTCTGCGCCACATCGCGCACTTGGCCCAGCAACAGTTGCATCGTGGGACTGCGCGCGTCGATGTTGGAGAAAGCGTAGGCGCTGTTTTGGTCTTCCAGTGAAAACTCAACTCGCTGGCGAAGTGCGAGAAACTCCAGGGCGCGGTCGACGACGGGGTCAACGCTGGATAGATCCACTGATTTGATTAAAAAGTCATAGGCGCCCAGCCGCATCGCCTCCACGGCATTTTCCACCGTGCCATAAGCGGTCAGCATGATGATCAACGTGTGAGGGGCGATCGGACGGATTTGGCGGAGCGCTTCCAGTCCTCCCATGCCCGGCATTTTAAGATCCAGCAGAATCAGGTCGGGGACGTGCTGCGTGACCGCTCTGAGCAAATCCTCACCGGACTCGAAGCCCGTGACCGCGTGTTGTCGCCGCGAAAGACGCTTGACGATGGCGGTGCGAATAGCTGGTTCATCATCCGTGACGTAAATCGTGGCCCGCATGGCTCTCCTCTTCCGGCATCCGTTGTGGCTGTTGGCGTAGGGGGCACCAGACTCGGACGGTCGTACCGCTTCCTACATTGCTTTCGAGGGTGATATCTCCGCCGTGCGCATCGAGGATGTTCCGGCAGATGGCCAGTCCTAATCCTGTGCCTCGTGGCTTGCCGCTGGTGAAGAATGGTTCGAAGACATGCGGTAGATGCGCCGGACTGATCCCGCCTCCTTGATCTACGACCGCAATCTCTAGTCCCTGTTCCACGCCGTGCGCGAGCTGCGCGAGAGAGACGGTAATAAGACCGCCCAGCGAAGTCGCTTCGATCGCATTCTGCATGACATTGAGCAGGATCTGCTTGAATTGATCGCGATCGGCTTGGATGGTAGAGGGGCCTGTGGATACGGCGAGACGGACGGTTACCTGTTTCTGCATAAGGAGTTCATCCAATACCTTGGTAACTTCCTGCACGAGCTGTGCCATATCGAAGGTGAGCGCCACGATTTCGCGGGGACGGGCGTAGTCGATGATTTGATTGACGATACGATCGAGACGTTTCGTCTCCTGCAAAATGACTTCGAGATCGGCGCGACGCCCATCGCTCGGATCTGTATCGTCGAGTAGGAGCGAGGTCGTCGAGCCAATGCCGACGAGCGGGTTTCTGATTTCGTGCGCAATGCCTGCCGCAACTTGCCCGAGCGTGGCGAGCCGCTCAGCGCGGCGGAGGCGCGTCTGCATGATATCAAGCACGGTAATGTCCACATTGAAGCCCTGGTACATTACCACCTCGCCTGAATGGTCCCGTATCGGAATGCGCCGGCTGAGGACTCTGCGGACCGTGCCGTCGGCATGGAGGAACCGGAAGACTGTTTCATAAGGCCGTCCTTCCTCCACCGCCTCTGAAAACTCCATGACGACCCGTTCCCGGTCCTCAGGATGAATGGCCCGTCTTACGGCATCTGGATCTTTCTCTTCACTGGGGTCGAGTCCCGCGAGGATGCTGTTGTAGCGATTACTAAACACGAGCGTCATGCCACGCGTGGTAAAAATCCCGAAGGGCGCATGGTCGACGATACTCCGATACTTGGCTTCAGACCCGGCCAGATCCTGGTTCAGTTGCCGCAGGTGGGCCTCTGAGTGTTCCACCGCGGCGATGTGGGAATGAATGGCCGAACTCATGGCATGCATGACACGGGATAAATTCCCGATCTCATCTGTGCCGGGCAGGATGGGCACCTGCGGGACCGGGTCAGTGGCAGAGGCCACAACGGCCTTAGCCAGCCGTTCGAGTGGAATCGTGATGGAATGTGCGATGAGGTGCAACACGCCGACCATGCAGATCAACGCAAAGAGGCCGCCTCCTAGAATGGTCATCAACATGGTGTCGCGGTCTTGCGCAAGTTTCACGAGGCGGTTGTTCAGTGCGGCTTGCACAAGATGCTCGAATCGTCCCATCTCCTGGCGGATTTTCAGCATCAGCGTCCGCCCCTTGCCCTCCTCGATATAGAGCCGCGCGTCGCTGGTATGCTCGGCTTTTACGGCGTCGATCAAAAGTTCTTTTTCTTCAATGAACTGTCTGACCAACTCTTGGATGGACGCGATGAGCGCCTGCTGATCCTCATACTGGAACACTTTCGCTTCGAGGGTGCGGCCAAGGTTCAGTACATGGTCCTGAGCGGTTCGGTAGGGAAACAGGTAATGTTCCTGGCTCGTCAATACAAAGCCCCTGAACCCCGTTTCGAGGTCCACGATCAGGCGCAGGTATTCGGAGGCGAGCCGTTGCGAATAATAAATGTCGTTCAGTTGTCCTTCGTCGTCTGAGAAGGTGGTGACGCTGCGGTATGTCAAAATGCTGAGGATGAGGATGGTCAGCGCAGGAATAACCGACGCAAGAAACAGCTTGCGGGCGATGGGCAGATTGCTCAGCAGATCACTCACGAGGGCCTTCAGCCTCCGGGGACATCGTAGTCTTCAGCATAGTGAATCTGCAACCTGATTGCCTGAGTTACGCGATAGCGGACATATCGGCTATTCAACGCTCGACAGGGCTGCGAACTCCTTCATTTCACACGCGGCTCCACGAACTTTTGCGGTTTGAGCGGTATCGCACAGTGCGGTAGCGCGATCTCGCTCGTAATATGAAAGCTTACGCACCATATGAAGAGACCAGAATGTAGATTCAGGGAGAGGCGAATGCGGTTCTCTCCCTACAGTGCGTGGTGAGCGAATACGCCATCGTCTGTGAGGCACGTGGCTTGCTCAGAGCAGAGGTGAGAAGAACGATGAGCTCATGCAGCAGGACCCGCGGTTCCCAACCGTGCCTTGAACGGTTCACAAGGAGGGTACGATGGACTATGTGAAGCCATACGGCGTAGTGGATAGTATGTTGGCCGGCGGTGCAGTGAAGCTGAGTTTGCCGCCACGTCAACTCTTACTTCGTGGCATGCTGGCTGGCGCCTATCTGGGCATCGGGACCAGCATGGCGGTGACGGTGGCCGTCGAAACAGGATATTGGATTATCGGCAGCCTCCTCTTTCCATTCGGATTGGCCCTGGCCATTCTGCTGGGCGCGGAGATCATCACCGGTAGTTTCGCGCTCTTGCCTTGCGCAGCGGTCGCAGGACAAAAAAATGCGGGCCTTCGTCAGGTGTGTGCCAACTGGGGTTGGGTCTTCCTCGGTAATCTTCTCGGAAGCATCTTATATGCGGGCTTGTTCGCAATTGCCCTCACAACCGCCGGAGACGCCCAGATCAATGCAGTCGGAACGAAGCTGATTGCCATTGCCGAAGCGAAAACCAACTACTATGCATCGCACGGCACGGCTGGTCTTCTCGCGGCCTTCACGAAAGGGATGCTCTGTAACTGGATGGTCAGCCTGGCGGTCGTCGCAGCCTTTATGTCGACGTCCTTCTCCGGGAAAATCCTTGCCATCTGGGGTCCTACCTTGTTGTTCTTTTCTCAAGGGTTCGAGCATGCGGTGGTCAATATGTTTCTGATTCCCGTCGGTATGATCCTGGGTGCAAATGTCAGCGTCTCGACCTGGTGGCTCTGGAATCAAATCCCAGTGACTCTGGGGAACCTGGTCGGAGGTATGGTGTTTACCGGCCTAGCGATTTATGCGGCTCATCGTGGTCCGGCGACTAGCTCGCCACAAGCGATCTCCGCAGGGCTAGTGGTTCAGCCTGCGAATTCCCCCTCCGATCAGCCGGGATATTCTCCTTCCTATTGAGTCATGGAGTTCGGTAGTGGCGACGGTATATTTGAGACGGTTGCATGGGTGGCGGTTCGTACTTTTCAATGCCGTGCTGGGGTTGGCGCACATCGTCGTCCTGTTCAATGCCGGTTCGTACATCGCACTGTTACCTCACGTGTCCGGGGATCTTGGGGGAGTGCTGCCAAGTTTTCTTACCTGGGCGCAAACCGATTTCATGGTTGGCTTGGCCCTCGGGTTTCCTCTCGCGCGGTATCTGTCAGGACGGATCGGCGATTATCGCCTGCTGATCGGAGCCTTCATGGTTTACAGCGTGGCGTCCTATTTGTGCGGCGACAGTCAAACGCTCGCGCAGTTCGTTCCCGCTCGCATCGTACAAGGCATCGCCGGCGGCATCACTTTGCCAATCGCCCAATCCATGCTGCTCAACGAATACCCGAAGCGGTTAAAGGCGGTGGCACTGACCGTCTGGGGCCTGTTCAGCATTACGCCCTTCACGATCGGGATGCCGGTAGGTGGCTACATCGCCTACATGCTCGGCTGGCGATTTCTATTTTATCTGGATTTTGTGCTCACGCTCGTGATTGTCGGCACGCTGGGCGCATTGTTGTATGGCCGTGGGTTTCGCCGACGGTATACCCGCTTTGATTTGGTAGGGTTTCTGCTGTTGGCGGTCCTGCTGTTAGGCCTTCAGACGCTGCTCAACATGGGCAACGATTTCGACTGGCTGGATTCGCCGTTTCTTCAAGCCATTGCTGTGGTTCTGCTGATCGCCTTTCCCTGCTTCATCATTTGGGAACTCGGGGAGCGACAGCCGACACTGGATCTGCGACTGTTCATGCATCGCAATTTTGTGATCGGCCTTATCACCCTGACGCTCGGGTTCTTTTCCATCCAGGGACTGTTGTCGTTGCTGATCGTGCATATTCAGTTGATTCTGGGATATTCGTCGAAGTTGGCTGGGCTGGCGCTCCTCCCTCTGGTATTGCTGGGCGCGCCTGCGATTGCGGTCATGCACATGCTGTGCAAATACATCGATGCGCGCTGGCTCATATGCCTGAACAGTCTCGGATTTGCCTGGACCTTTTATTGGCTCGGGCTGTACGACGATCCGCATTCGTACGAAGAGCTGTTCTGGCCTATGGCCGTGGAAGGCGTGTTTCTCGGATCGTTTTTCACGCCTGTGACGGTGCTCATCCTGCACGGCCTGACCGGTCCCCTGGTCATGCGGGCGGCTGAAGTCGCCAATCTACTACGCGTCGCCGCGGGCGCCTTTGGAATCACGTTCCAAGGGATCGTCCTATTCCGACGCATCAATTTCCATCAACTGCATTTGGCCGATCACTTTGGCGGACGGCAGTCGATCTCCTTCGATCCGATGGGACAATTGGCCACCAAACTGGGAGCGGCGGGATTGTCACCGGCGGAAATTCAGGCCAAGCTTGGATTCTTAATTAGGCAAGAGGCCGCAATCCTTGGCCTCAACGACGCCTTTTTCGTGGCGAGTTTCATGTTTGTCGGATTGGGCATCCTCGTGTGGTTCGCTCATCCGACACATTTGCCTGTGACGCCAACTCCCGCCGAAGACCTTCGCCAGCGGCGCGCTGAGGAATTGATTGAGGAGGTGCCATGAGATCGTATTCAACGACTGCGCGGCGGTTGACACTCTGTCTCCGCATCAGCTGCGCGCTGCTCCTCGGTGGTTGTGCGTGGATCCCGAAGGGCGATCCGCCCGCGCAATATCTCGAACCAGTGGAAATGACGGAGACCTTGGCGGAGGTCACGAGCCGCCTCCAGAAGTGGCCTGAAGACCACTGGTGGGAACAGTTCGGCAATCCAGAGCTCAATGGATTAATCGAGCAGGCCCTCAAGGACAATCCAGGCTTGAAGCACGCGGCCGCACGGTTGCGGCAAGCCACATCGCTCGTAAAGGTCGAAGGTGCGCGGCTGTTGCCGTTTTTAGAAGCCGATGCCTCACTGACCTATGAGCGCATATCACAGCATGGCGTGTTTGCGGCCCTGAACCCGGAAGTGGCCGGCATCAAAATTATGTACGGGATCATCAACCCCTTGAGCTTCCGGTATGAATTCGATTTCTGGGGTAAGAATCGCGCCATGCTGGAGGCCGCCTTGGGACATGCTGCGGCCGAAGAGGCGGAAACAGCGGAGGTCCGCCTGCGTTTAACCACTGGTATTGCCCGCGCCTATTTCCGTGGACAGGCGCTTCAACAACAACTCGCTATCGTCAAAACGATTGTCCGCATCCGCCGGGATCTCAAAACGCTCGCGGAGACACGATTCCGTCTGGGGCTTGATAATGACCAGCCCGTCAAACTTGCCGCGGCCGATTATGAGGCGGCATTCAAGCGTCAAGCGGCGATTCGCGATCAACTTGACGTGCAGCGTCACTTGCTGGCGCGATTGGCCGGAAAAGGGCCGGATGAGGCGGCCCATCTCTTCGCGAAACCGAAAGTGATCGTCCCGAGTCAGATTGCAGCGCCCGATCATCTGTCCATAGGGCTGCTGGTCCATCGCCCCGATTTGGCCTCAGCGCTCTACCGGGCTCATGCTGCCTCTCGCATGGTCAGAGTGGCGACGACGCAGTTCTATCCCACGATTGATTTGACGGGGTTCATAGGGTTCAACGCCCTGACATTAGCCAAGGGGACCGACAAGCTCGCCAATTTTCTTTTCAGCGGCCAGAGCTTGAGCTATGGACTGGCCCCCGGACTGCGCATGCCTTGGTTCGAGGGCGGCAGACTCCGTGGTGAATTGGGAGCGCAACGGGCCGAATATGATGCGGCCGTGGAACTCTACAATGACACCCTGCTGGATGCCATGCGGGAAGTGGCCGATAGTCTGAGCGCCTGGCAAACCACCAACGAGATCATGGCCTCGCACAAACGGCTGGTGGCTTCGTTGGGTGATGATTGGCGCTTGGCAAAGATACGACTCGTGAATGGTCTTGATGATGATCGCGAGGTGCTCAGGCATCGGTACCCGGTCTTGGAGCAGGAGTATGCGTTAAGGGCTCTGGAAAGCGACCAATTGGTTGCAGCCGTCGATTTGATCGAATCGTTGGGAGGCGGATATCACAATCCCGACATAGAAAAACGACCGAAACACAATCCGAGTTAAATCTATGACAACCACAACTGCAGGTATGTCGCATGCTTCCCCATCTCCCGGTGGACCTCCGTCGGCTGGCCCCTATCGCATCCATCCGAAGGCCATTCGCGCGCGTCGGAACCGACGCTTACTGGTGGTGGCCGGCTTGGTCTTGATTGCTACCATCGGGTACTTGATCTACTGGTATACCCATGATCGCTTTTGGATACGAACCGACAATGCCTATGTCACGGGCAACCTTGTTCCAGTGGCCGCGCAGGCCTCTGGAATCGTGACGCAGGTATTGGCAGAAGAGACTCAATTTGTGAATCGAGGGGACCTGATGATTCGGCTGGATGAGCATCAGGCCTATGCCGCGTTGGGACGAGCCCGCGGTCGGTTAGGCGAAGAAGTGCGGCGTATTGCGGCGCTGTTTATCACCCGCAAACAGGTGACGGAGAAATTGCGGTCCCGCACCGCTCGGTTGGACTTGGCTGAGCATGACATGGAACGCTATCAACGAGCTTCTCCAAGCGGCGCGATTTCCAAACAAATCTTGCAAAATACTGCGGATAAAGTTTCGAGCCTGGACGCGGAAGTACGTGAGACGCAGGCCGAGCTGGATTCGCTCGAAGCGCAGATCGGCGGCACGACGGTCATGGCCCATCCGGCCGTTGATCTAGCCAAACATCAACTGATCGAAGCGCACTTGGAATATGCGCGCCAACAGATTCGTGCTCCGATATCGGGATATGTCGCCAAACGAAAAGCGCAGGTCGGAGATCGCGTCCATCCGGGCGCCTTGCTGATGACGATCGTGCCGTTGGATCACCTATGGGTGGAGGCGAATCTGCGCGAAACCGAACTGCAACACGTGCGTCCCGGGCAGCCGGCATTGGTGAACGTGAATCTATACGGATCAAAACAAACTTTCCATGGCACGGTCGAGGGGCTGGTGCCAGGTAGCGGCAGCGCGTTCGCTTTGCTGCCGCCCGATAATTCAACCGGCAACTTTATTCACATCGTCGAACGAGTGCCGGTGCGTATCGCGTTACCGGCCGATGAACTTCGGGAACATCCGATCCGGCCGGGCTTGTCGACCGTGACCAGTATTAACATCACCGAGTCGGGGCAGTCCGTGTGGACTTCCTTAGCCACCCCCTCCACGGCAGAGTATGAAACCGACGTTTATGCTGATGAGTTGCCCACTGCGGAAGCTATGGCGAAGGAAGTAGTGGCGACCAATTTGGTGGTGAATGATCGCGGGGCAGCGGTTGATTCGTTGCTTGAAGAGGAAGAGGGACTCGAGAGGAGTGTTCCGAGGAAGGAGAAATTACCACTGCCTTCCGAAAGTCGAACTTCGTCGAGCCTCGACCGGAGGCGCGATCGTCGGGAGGGGATGTCGAACTCATTTGTTCCGAGACGAAGTCCCGATCTGGGGGCGACAACCTTTCCTCTTACTCCTTCAATCGGTCCAGGCTCAGGATCGTTGGGTCCTGAAGCGGGGCGCAGTCCTTCGCGATTAAGATCGGGGTTTGAAATGGACGAGGGCAGGCGTCCGTTGGGCAGCGGTCGGCATTAACTGCGTGTCGCAGAATCGGCGTACCCCACACGGCGGCGGGGTGCTGCAGCCGGCGCCACATTATTTTTTGATGAAGATTCGGAAAGCATCTGGAATAAGAAATCCAGCCATCCTATGATGCCGCAAGCGCTCCCAGCCGCACCGACCGACATATAAGGCCTTCCTGGAGGTCTGCATCTTCCTTCGCCTCTCCTGACGGCCGTTCGCTTCAGTACGCACGTCATTGCGCGGTCCGCAGACAGTCATGTTTTGGAAAGAGGAAGCACGGCGTGCATAACGTTGCACTCAACTATCGGACCCTGTTGTCAGTTACCAATGTGCTGAATTCCCAGCGTAACCGGCAGAGTCTGTTTCGCGCCATCACAGAGCAGTTAACGAAGGTGGTTCGTTGGGAACGTGCAGGAATCACCGTGTACGATTTGCAGTCGGACGCGTTCCGGTTTTATGCGGTAGAAACGAACCTGCCCAAAGTGGTGCTCCGAAGCGACGCGATGATTCCTCGCGCTCAGAGCGCGGTGGGCTGGGTCTATGATCATCATCGTGTGCATGTGCGGCCTCGCCTTCAGGAGGAACGGTTGTTCATCGAGGATGAGTGCTACCTGGAGGAAGGCCTGGGTCGCATGATCAACCTTCCGATGGTGGTTCAGGAGGCCTGCCTAGGAACCTTGAATATCGGCAGCGTTGAGGCCGGCCTTCCTGATCCTGACGATGTTGATTTTCTGCAGCAGGTGGCCACGCAGATCGGGTTTGCCATTGCTCAGGTCAATGCCTATGAGGAGATCAACCGCCTGAAGGAACAATTGGCGCGGGAAAATGTGTATCTGGCTGAAGAGTTGAAGGCGACGCAAGACTTCGGCATCGTTGTGGGCGGAAGCCAGGCGTTTGAGCAGGTGCTGGCGCTCGCGCGACAGGCGGCGCCCACGAGCGCGACGGTCATGGTGACCGGCGATACCGGTACCGGCAAGGAAGTCCTGGCGCGGGCTATCCATGAAAGAAGCCTACGCCGGGATCGAGCGTTCGTTCGGCTGAATTGCGCGGCGCTCCCGTCAGGATTGATTGAGAGTGAATTGTTTGGCCACGAGCGGGGCGCTTTTACGGGCGCTGAACATCAACGTATCGGCCGCTTTGAACTCGCTGATGGGGGCACGTTGTTTCTGGACGAGATCGGGGAAATGCCGCTCGACGCGCAGGCCAAACTCTTACGCGTGCTTCAGGATGGTCTCGTCGATCGAGTCGGTGGCGCCAAGTCCATTCCGGTCGATGTTCGGGTGATTGCAGCCACGAACGCCGACTTACATAAGGCTATCCTGCAGGGGCGTTTCCGAAGCGATTTATTCTACCGGCTGAATGTCTTTCCCATTCACATGCCTCCGTTAAGAGAACGCCCTGAAGATATTCCGGTCCTGGCCCGACATTTCCTTCGGTTCCATGCCCAGCGGCTGAAGCGTGGTTGTGAGGACTTCGACGGGCCATCGATGGAGCGATTGGTGCAATATGATTGGCCCGGAAATGTTCGAGAGCTTGAGAACATGGTAGAGCGTGGATTGATCCTGTGCCACGATCGATTGTTACGTATCGATCCGACTATGGTGAACGTGCATACATCCACCGGATCAAACCCTCGACGAACGCTGCAAGACGAGGAACGTCGGCACATCCTGCAGGCCCTTACCTTGCTGGAGTGGCGAATAGAAGGGCCGGGCGGAGCGGCAGAGCGGTTGGGACTGGCCCCGAGCACACTACGTAGCCGATTGCGGAAACTCGGCGTTCGACGACCGTCCAGAAATTAGATCTTCTCTCCGCACCGTTTTCCTATCAATTACTTCCCCTTTGAACCTACCATCCCACGAGTATTCGTGGTGGCGCCGTGGTTTCCCACCACGCTTCTTCGTGGGTGTTGTGCGTCCCTTCATCAGATTCATTCGTCACCAATTTCTGTCGTCAATTATTTCAACGACATAGACGACCTGAGACAAATCGCGCTCGTGGCACACGAGGTGCACAAGCGGTTGTCGTGATTTTTTATTCTCTTACTCTTTTAGCCGAGGAACGTGGTTCCTCGCGCAGGGGACTGCGCGCCGTGGCGTCGCTGTGTGACCGGCCACTCGTGCGGCGGTGGAACCATGCGTCTGGAAGGGGGGGCTGTGTTCGTCATCCTGCTCCGGTCATCGGGGAAGTTGTCTGCGGCGCCATGGAGTGTGGCGCCGGTAGGGTGTCCTGTCTTCATATGAGGAGGTATTCATGATGCAGTTATCGCGCAGGCAGTTCTTGAAGGTCTCGGCGGGTACGGTTGCCGTGGCAGCCATTGCCGACAAGGCCTTGGCGTTGACCGCGCTGCAACCAGTCGTCGAGGTCGATAATCCGTTGGGTGAATATCCTGACCGGTCGTGGGAGCGTGTCTATCACGATCAGTATCGATATGACTCATCCTTTACCTGGTGCTGTTCACCGAACGATACCCATGCCTGTCGTATCCGGGCTTTCGTTCGAAACGGCGTCGTGATGCGCGTCGAACAGAACTATGACCACCAGACGTACGAAGATCTCTACGGCAACCGCGGCACGTTCGCGCATAACCCGCGCATGTGCTTGAAGGGATTCACCTTCCATCGCCGCGTGTACGGTCCCTATCGCTTGAAGGGTCCGTTGATGCGGAAGGGCTGGAAGCAGTGGATGGACGACGGTTCTCCGGAGCTGACGTCGGACATCAAGCGCAAGTACAAATTCGACAGCCGTTTTCTCGACGATATGGTCCGGGTGTCCTGGGACACCGCATTTACGTATGTGGCTAAAGGGCTGGTCGTCATTTCGACCCGTTACAGCGGCGAGGCCGGCGCGCGTCGGCTCCGTGAGCAGGGCTATGCGCCGGAAATGATCGAAATGATGAAGGGCGCGGGCGTACGGACCTTCAAACATCGAGCCGGTATGCCGATTCTTGGCATGATGGGCAAACATGCCAATACGAGATTTAATAATTGTGTGTTGCCGTTATTGGACAGTTGGATTCGCAAGGTGAATCCGGATCAAGCGCAAGGTGGTCGGTACTGGAACAATTATACGTGGCACGGCGATCAAGATCCTTCGCAACCCTGGTGGAATGGAACTCAGAACTGCGACGTTGACCTTTCCGACATGCGCTTCACCAAGCTAAACACCAGCTGGGGTAAGAACTTCGTCGAAAACAAAATGCCGGAAGCGCACTGGAAACTTGAAAGCATGGAGCGTGGAGCTCGACTGGTCGTGATTACCCCGGAATACAATCCGACCGCCAGCCGTGCGGATTACTGGATTCCGGTCCGGCCTGAGACGGACGGCGCCCTGTTTCTGGGCGCGTGCAAAATCATCCTCGATGAAAACTACCAGGACATGAATTTCATCAAGGAATTTACCGATATGCCGTTGTTGGTCAGGACGGATACCTTGCAGTACCTGGACCCGCACGAGGTGCTGAAGGACTATCGGTTACCCGATTTTTCGAAGTCGTACTCCGGCAGGGTGCAAGGTTTAACGAAGGAGAATATCCAACGACTCGGGGGCATGATGGTGTGGGATTTGGCGAAGGGCCATGCGGTGCCACTGCACCGGGAGCAGGTCGGTCATCACATGGCCCAGAGTGGTATTGATCCGGCGTTGACCGGCACGTATCGGGTGAAATTGCTCAACGGGCGCGAAGTCGACGTCATGCCGATTTACCAGATGTATACGATCCATCTGCAGGATTACGATCTCGATACCGTGCACCAGGTGAATCGTTCGCCGAAAGACCTCATCGTGCGCTGGGCGCGGGATTCCGGCACTGTCAAGCCGGCGGCCATTCACAATGGTGAAGGGGTCTGCCACTATTTCCATATGACCTCCATGGGACGCGCCGCGGCATTGGTGATGATGTTGACGGGCAACATCGGCAAGTTCGGCACGGGCTGCCATACCTGGTCCGGTAACTACAAGGTCGGCATTTGGCAAGCCGCGCCTTGGTCCGGCGCCGGCGCCAGCGTCTATCTCGGAGAAGATCCCTGGAATCTGAATCTCAATCAGGACTCCCATGGCAAGGAGATCAAATATCGGAAATACTATTATGGCGAGGAGCCGGGGTACTGGAACCACGGCGACAACGCGTTGATCGTCAACACCCCGAAGTACGGGCGTAAAGTGTTCACCGGCAAGACTCACATGCCGAGCCCGAGCAAAGTCCGCTGGGTCGTAAACGTCAATATTCTCAACAACGCCAAACACCACTATGACATGGTGAAAAACGTCGACCCGAACATTGAGATGCTGGTGACGCAGGACATCGAGATGACCTCGGACGTGAACCATGCGGACGTCGCCTTTGCCGTGAATTCATGGATGGAGTTCACCTATCCGGAAATGACCGCCACGGTCTCCAATCCGTGGGTGCAGATCTGGAAGGGCGGGATCCGCCCGTTGTATGACACGAGAAACGACCTCGACAGTTTCGCGGGCGTGGCGGCGAAGCTCAAAGAGGTCACCGGTGAACACCGGATGGCCGATACCTATAAATTTGTGTATCAGAATCGTGTGGATATTTACGTGCAACGCATTCTGGACGCCTCGAGCACGTTCTTCGGCTACAGTGCTGACGTGATGTTGAAGTCGGAAAAGGGCTGGATGGTCATGTGCCGGACCTATCCGCGGCATCCGCTCTGGGAAGAGACCAATGAGTCCAAGCCGCATTGGACGCGATCGGGACGTTTGGAAACCTATCGCGTCGAGCCGGAGGCGATCGAATACGGGGAAAACTTTATTTCACATCGGGAAGGCCCGGAGTGTACTCCCTATATGCCGAACGCCATTATGACGAGCAATCCCTACGTCCGGCCCGAAGATTATGGAATTCCGATCACGGCGCAGCACCACGATGATAAGACGGTGCGGAACATCAAGCTGCCATGGTCGGAAATCAAGCAGCATTCCAATCCATTGTGGGAAAAGGGCTACCAGTTCTACTGTGTGACGCCCAAGACCCGGCACCGGGTGCACAGCCAATGGTCGGTAAACGACTGGGTGCAGATTTATGAGTCGAACTTCGGCGATCCGTACCGGATGGACAAACGGACGCCTGGTGTCGGTGAACATCAAATTGCACATCAATCCGCAGGCGGCAAAAGACCGCGGTATCAACGACGGCGACTATTGTTATGTCGACGGGAACCCGGTGGACCGGCCCTATCGTGGCTGGAAACCTTCGGATCCGTTCTATAAAGTCGTCCCGTTTGATGATCCGGGCCAAGTACAATCCAGCCTATCCGTACCACGTCACGATGGCGAAGCATGCTCCGTACGTGTCGACGGCCAAGTCGGTGAAGGGCCACGAGACGCGGCCGGACGGACGCGCCATCGCGGTCGATACCGGCTATCAGTCCAACTTTCGGTACGGCGCGCAACAGTCATTTACGAGGAGCTGGCTCATGCCGATGCACCAGACCGACTCATTGCCGGGCAAGCAGGCGAATGCGTTGAAGTTCAAGTGGGGATTCGAAATCGATCACCACGCGGTCAACACGGTACCGAAGGAATGCTTGATCCGCATCACGAAGGCGGAAGACGGCGGCATCGGAGCCCGTGGGCCCTGGGAACCAGTCCGGACCGGGTTCACGCCGGGTCAGGAAAACGAGTTCATGATCAAGTGGCTCAAAGGGGAACATATCAAGATCAAGGTCTAAGGATCGAGGCGCAAACATTAAGAGGATGGCCTCTTAACGACTTCGGTCTCAGTACTTGAAACGAATGCGAACCAATAATCACAGGATCATGTTCAGAAGGAGGAGTTACAATGCCAGAAGTCTATAACTGGCAACTGGGACGGAAGATGCTGTATCCGTATGAGGAGCGGCATCCGAAGTGGCAGTTTGCCTTTGTGTTCAACATCAATCGCTGTTTGGCCTGTCAGACCTGTTCGATGGCCGACAAGTCGACCTGGCTCTTTTCGAAGGGGCAGGAGTACATGTGGTGGAACAACGTGGAGACCAAGCCCTACGGCGGGTATCCGCAGTTCTACGACGTGAAGATCACGCAGCTCGTCGAGCAAGTGAACCCGGGCGGGCAGGTGTGGAACGTGCGCGTGGGCCGCAAGCACCATGCGCCGTACGGGGTGTTCGAAGGGATGACCATTTTCGACGCCGGGGCCAAAGTGGGCCAGGCGGCGATCGGGTACATTCCGACCGACCAGGAATGGCGGTTCGTGAACATTTATGAAGACACGGCGACGTCGATGCGGGCCATTGTCGAGAACATCGACAAGTCGGGCTTTACGCGGGACGAACCGTGGCGGCTCTCCGGCTCAAGCTTGCCGGAACACGAGACGTATTTCTTCTATCTGCAGCGGATCTGCAACCACTGCACCTATCCGGGCTGCCTCGCGGCCTGCCCGCGGAAGGCGATCTACAAGCGGCCGGAAGACGGCATTGTGTTGATCGACCAGAACCGATGTCGCGGGTACAAGAAGTGCGTGGAGCAGTGTCCCTATAAGAAGCCGATGTACCGGGGCACGACCCGGGTGTCGGAGAAGTGTATCGCCTGTTATCCGCGGATCGAAGGCAAGGATCCGCTGACGGGCGGCGAGCCGATGGAAACGCGCTGCATGGCGGCCTGCGTGGGCAAGATCCGCATGCAGTCGTTGATGCGGATCGGCGAGGACGGCCTGTGGGCCGAAGACCGCTGGCATCCCCTGTACTACGCGATTCGCGTAGAGCAGGTGGCCTTGCCCCTGTATCCACAGTGGGGCACCGAGCCCAACGGCTTCTACATTCCGCCGCGACACAGCCCGCGTGGGTATGCGCGGCAGATGTTCGGCCCGGGCGTGGACAACGCCATCGAGAAGTATCTTGTGCCGAGTCGGGAACTGTTGGCCGTCCTCCAGCTCTGGAGAGCGAGCCAGCAGATCATCTTCCGGTACGACGTCATTCCGGGTCCGAAAGTGTTTGAAACCCAGATCCACGGGAAGCGGTTCGATATGTACAACGATACCGTGTTGGGCTTCAACAAGTCGGGCAAGGAAGTGGCGCGCATCCAGGTCGAAGAGCCGATCTATATTCGACCGGCCGAACGCGTGAACTGGTTGTAATAAGTTTACGGCGGTTGGGAGGAGTTCAATGCTTTCTCCCAACCGTCGCCTTGTGACTCATCTTGCGGACCAGCGGTGTATTGATGTGGACGCGATAGCGTTTGGCGTTGTCCAATCGCCGCGGTTCTAGCAAAATTCTCTTGCAGCCTTCCATCCTATCGTGAAGCAGGCTCCGCCGAAAAGCGAAGCGCACTTGGATGCTCGCGTCCGAACCATTGAGCCGATTAGAAAGCATCACACGCATTTGATGGATATACGTGGTCGGTTCATCGGATTTTCCATCATTCTCACGGCGGCCCTGGCCCTGTCCTTCTTCGGGCATCAGTTGCTCTTCGATCATTGGCGCATGCAGCACGAGCGGCAACTCCAACGTTCTACAATTCTTGAGGAGGTCTTGCGCCTGCAACGCCTGGTCATGGATGTGGAAACAAATTTTCGTGGATATCTCCTCACCGAACAGCCCTCTTTCCTCGAGCCCATCAACCAAGCAGAAAATCGGCTCCAGACCGGTATGGCGCGGTTGCAGGATCTGACGACCAGCACACCGGGTTTGCAGGCTGGAGTGGGGGTGCTTTCGGCTCGCCTGAAAGAGTTCATTGAAAGCAAGCAGGCGCTGATCGAAAATGTGCGGATGGATAAGCAGGAGCAAGTGCGTTTGTATGTGCGAGGCGGAAGCGGTCGTGCCTTATTTTTGATCATCGAGAAGGCCATCGGAGATTTCGAAATGCGGATTCAGCGCGAACTACCGCACGAGGCCATGTCGTATGAGTCGTGGATGCAACGCGCTCGATGGCAACTTCTGACCTTGGAAACCTTAGGGGTCCTACTGTGTGTCTATTTCACCCGAGTCTTAGGATTTCCGAAAAAACCGCTTCTGGAAGGCCGCCCCTTTCAACTCCTTCCGTAAGTCTGTCCTTAAAACATCAATCTTTGTATCCGCTCTGAATCTGTTCGCACCTCCGCTCAATCACTCTGAAATATACGCTCTCGTCAAGATTCGCACAGTGCGATGTGTGCGATTTCGCCCTCTTTGAGGGTGTTTGAACGCCAAAATCCCCGAATTAAGGCCCGATCGAAATGGCACATGCCTTGCTATTCTAGTCAATGTCAGCTGGACGAATCGGAGAAAGGAAACGATCATGGTACGAATGATAAAAAAAGTTGGTGACCGAGAATTAGCTTGGGTGATGTTGGCAGTGGCAGCCGTCGCGCTTTGGAGCACCTGGGGGCTCACCAGCTAGTGCTGCTGCAATCGGCAAAGCGAACGTTCGTTGCTTAGCGAAGGCCACGGAATTATCGCGCTTCTAGGCCTCTTCGACCACACCACATCTCATTTCTTTCTCTCTCATCATTGAGAAAATTCAGAGGACTTAGAACGCCCATGCCCTTCCGAGCGAAGTTGGCAGCGGCATCTTTGGACATCTGTCTGCGCTATTCGACGCTTTGACTCATTTTTGAATCTTGCGAAAGTTGGCTGATGCATTCGTTGAACCAGTATTCTCTCCATATCCGTCAAACGTAGATAATCATCGGTTCAACGCTACCTTTTCGAAATCCGGATGTTTTTCGATGGCCTCGCTCAATTCGTGTTCCGCTGCTGATGCCAAAGGTTTGATTTCCGAACATGCCATTGCTCGTTGCCATGAGGATCTGGACGCCTTTGGTTTTCGCTCCAGAATCTTGTGCCCACCAGATTTTCCCCCAGCCGAAACAAGGTCCCGTGTCCGAGGTTCCCGAAGACTTGGCTTCAGCCACGCCAGGCAATCCCTGCGACGCGAAGAAGATTCCTATCATTGAGAGCAGGATCAGCTTTTTCATTGGTCCTCCGCATAAAAGGGTGTGGGCGCGTCACCCGAAAAGCCGCGAATTCCAAGGAGAGCGTCAGAGTCTGCACAATGGTTTTTTCATTGCGGCGCGGGGGAACGTTGCATCTCGGCAGGTTTAGTGTTTTGCCGCTGTTACGCTATGCAGTCCCGATGCACCCTGTAGGCGGTATTGATCTGCATGGGCGGCTTGAAGCCGACGAGGAGGCCGCGGCTCTAAACACAGGCTAGAGCCCAACAGAGGCATCCACTCGTTCCTTTGACGATAAGGAACGGACATCGAACAGTTGAAGGGGGAGGCCTTGAGGGTGTCTCTATGGAATGGGACGCGGGTATTAGTTGGCAGCTCGTATTCCGTTAGAAGGCGCCGCGTCGAATCCATATTGAAGCAGGAGTTTTTGTATGCGGGGACTCATGATGAATTTGAAAAAGTCCTCCGCCGCACCGCGGGAGGCTTCTCGGCAGGTCCAAACCACCGCTTCACCGAACTCGACCGGCGTGTACTGGCCTGCCGGAGCTTCATCAATGATGCGGACTTGGCCACTATTGATCGCATCGGCGCGGTAGACGATGCCCACCTCAGCCCCCCCGGCGCGAACCAAATTCACGACATCTTCACTGTGAGGCGCGTGGATGAGGTGCGAACGGTTTCGATAGGCGGGATTGAGGGTAGTGAGCGCCTTGGCCGTGATTTCTCCCAGGGCAGACGTCTTAGGATCGACGAGGGCAATGCGGATGGTTCGATCAGGAAACACTTCGCGAAAGGAAATTGAGGCCGCCGGCGAGGCTGCGGCCATGACGAGTACGAGAGAGGTTTGCGCGAAGATGCGAGGCCCTCCATTGATAGTCAGCCCCTTCTGTTGCAGTTTCCGCACTTCCTCAAACGACTCGGGTAGAAATACATCGATGGGAGCTCCCTGTTCGATTTGCCGGCGAAGCGTTTGCGACGGACCGTATACAACCTGCACAGTCACGCCATATTCTTCCTGGAACATGGGCACAATATCCTGGAAGGCGCCTTTCAAACTATGGGCCGCTGCAACCGTCAGGACTTCAGCGTGAACAGTGGCGTCGGCTCCCACCAGGCCTGCGAGGCCGGCTACGAAGGCCATCGCTGTGCTAAGTTTCCGAATTCCCATCATGGGTCCATCTCCCTGATATTTTGTCAAAGCGATCCGGATTGCCCGTGCATTGCTCGCCACAACCCGCTGTCGGCGCTGCTGCCATTGGTTCTTAACTCGACGACCTTGGTGACATCTAAAGTACGCGTCATGGAACGTCTTTATCCGCAAGATCGATACCAGTCGAAGTATTGACTCGGTGGCGTTGGCAAAAAGTCGCCTGCCATTACATTTCCAGTGAGTTTTCGAGGTTTATTGGTGTCTGCGATGCAGGCCAGGTTCGTGGAACAGTGTGAGATTACGCACGGTGCGCTCAGTGCTGAACCGCGCAATGCAGATCGGCGCGGGTGCGCGGTAGGAAGGTCAAAGAGATTTTCCAGCCCAAAGTGAGTCAATGGCGCACGTCTTTTGGTGGCCGGCTACTTTGGGAGAGTGAGTACGACGACTGGTAAGCTCCTTGCTATATCCCATTGCTACTTCCTATGCTGGTGTTGAGTGAGGGCGGTGCCCCCTGGGCGGAGAATCTGATGAGCTTGTTTAAACTGGTGTGGTAAATAGGGAAAAATGACGAGATATAAATCCGCTATTTGCAGACTTCGCACATGAATGAGATTGTTCTTATTGCCCTGCGCAGGCCGTACACCTTCGTCGTCATGTCTATTCTTATCGTGCTGTTGGGCACCAAGACGATCCTCCACATGCCGACCGATATCTTCCCGAATATCACGATTCCCGTCACCTCCGTCGTCTGGATCTACAGCGGCCTGCTGCCGCAACAGGTGGAAGGGCGTATCACCTATCTCTTCGAACGCTTCCTGACCTCGACGGTGGAGGGCATCAAGTACATTCACAGCCATTCCTATTTCGGCAGCAGTATCACCAATATTTTTCTCCAGGATGGAGTGGACGTGGCCCGGGCCGAAGCGGATATCGTCGGCATCGCGCAGAATGTCGTCAAAGCGCTGCCGCCCGATATTTCACCGCCCATGGTCATGCGTCTGGCCCCGTCCTCCATACCAGTGGCCATGCTCCAAATCAGTTCCGACCACATGACACCCGCGGAGCTCTACAATCTCGTCTACATGCGAATTCGTCCGCTGCTCGTCACGGTACCCGGAATAGTCCTGCCGCACCCCTACGGCGGCCAAGACATGCAGGTCATGGTCAACCTCGATCAGCAGAAATTGCTCGCCCGACAACTCACGCCGGCGGACATTCACGATGCTCTTATGAAGCAATACCTCGTGCTGCCGGCCGGCGACATTAAGATCAAGCAGACGGACTGGATCGTCCAGACGAATGCGTCGCCGATGAATATTGCGCATTTCAACGATATTCCCATCAAGCGGGAAGGCAACGCATTCATCTATCTGCGCGACGTCGCCACGGTACAGCTCATGGGCCGGGTGCAACAGAATGCGGTGCTGGTAAAGGGTAAACAGACGGTCATTCTCGTGGCCATGAAGAGCACGGAGGCTTCGACCCTCGACGTCGTCAGTGGGATCAAGAAGATGATCCCCCGCGCCGAGCAAATTTCTCCCGAGGGCGTGGAGATCAAACTGCTCGACGACGCCTCAACGTTCGTGAAGGATTCGATCTCGGATGTCCTGCATGAAATGCTGATGGCCGGCGCGTTGGTTGGCCTGATCGTGCTGTTGCTGCTCGGCTCCTGGCGGGCTACGGTCATCGTCTGGACCTCGATCCCGTTGTCCATTCTGACCGCCATCATCGGCCTGCACCTGCTCGAGGAGACGATCAACGTCATGACGTTGGGAGGGTTAGCGCTGGCGGTCGGTATTCTGGTCGATGATGCTACTGTGATGATCGAGAACATCGATCGACATATCGAAATGGGCAAGCCGCTCGAACAGGCCATCATCGACGCGGCCAATCAGATCGTCATCCCTACACTCGTTGCCACCCTCTGCATTGCGATCGTCTGGCTACCACTCTTCGAACTCGGCGGCGTCGCCGGCTACCTGTTCAAGCCCATGGCGGAAGCGATCATCATCGCGATGCTCGCCTCCTTCATCCTGTCGCGCACACTGGTGCCGACGATGGCGAAATATATGCTGAAGGAACACCATGTCGCAGCCGCATGAGCAGCAGGGGAAGCTCGGCGCGGAACCATCGCGGAACGTTTTCGTGCGCTTTCAGCAAGGGTTCGAACGCCGCTTCAATCAGTTTCGCGAGCGTTACGGCGCGCTGCTTGAACACGTGCTCGCCCGTCGCAACACCTTTGTCTCAATCTCTCTGGCCATTGCGTTGGGCTCTCTGGGCCTCTTTTTCTTTCTCGGACGCGATTATTTCCCCGAGATCAGGTCTGGGATCATTACGATGCATATGCGGGCGCCGCTTGGAACGCGCATCGAGGTGTCAGGACGCATCGCCACGCTCGTCTCCGATAGCATCCAAGAGTTGCTGCCCGGCCAGGTCGAAAACGTCGTCAGTAATTGCGGCTTGCCGGTTGGGCCGCACAACCTCGCCTTCATTCCGACTCCGACGATCGGATCCCAGGATTGTGACCTCACGATTCTTTTGAGGAATGAAAAGTCGCCGGTGTGGGACTATCGGCGCATTCTGCGCAAGGGCTTGAGGGAGCGTTATCCAGGCACCGAATTCACATTCCAGCCGTCCGATCTGACTGCAAAAATTCTCAATTTCGGGGCGCCTGCGCCGATCGACGTGCAAATCAACGGCCCGGACATGTATCCCAACTATGAGTTTGCTCGCAAATTAGTGGGCAAGTTTCGCGAGATACCGGGTGCCGCAGACGTGGTGATACAGCAGACGATGCGCACGCCGACCCTCATGGTCGAAGGCAACCGTACGTTCGGACTTGGTGTCAACAGAACGCTTAAAGAGATGGCCGACAATCTGCTCATGACGACCGCCGGGAGTCAGCAGGTCGACCAGATCTACTGGCTCGATCCCAGCACCGGCATGTCGTACTTGATCAATGTCTACACTCCGCAGGCGCAGATCAATAGCGTCAATAGTCTCAAGACGATCCCGGTCGAGTCGTCGGACCATTCTCCGAACGGTCAGGAAATGCAGCTTCTCGGTAATTTGGCGGACATTTCAGCGGAGGGAACGCCCGGGGTGGTCACTCATGGGAACATCATGCCGCTGTTCAACATCTATGTTTCGGCCGAAGGGCGCGACCTTGGCGGGGTGCTGGCCGATGTCGAAAAGGTCGCCAAGAGCATGGAGGACGAGTTGCCTCGCAGCGCCGCACTCGAAATCCATGGCCAGGCCACCTTGATGCACGACGCCTATTTTGAGTTGATTGTCGGATTGCTCGTCGCGATCGCGCTCGTCTACTTGCTGATCGTCGTCAACTTTCAATCTTGGCTGGATCCCTTCATCATTATTACGGCCTTGCCCGGCGCGCTCGCGGGCATTGCCTGGGCGTTGTTCCTGACCCATACGCGGCTTTCGGAGCCTGCGCTGACGGGCGCCATTATGACGATGGGCACAGCAACCGCCAATTCGATCCTCGTCGTGTCCTACGCCCGCGAGCGACTCCAGGAGCACGGCGACGCCCTGAGGGCCGCGATCGAAGCCGGAACGACCCGCTTCCGTCCGGTGCTTATGACCGCCTCCGCCATGATTATGGGTATGGTGCCCATGGCGACAGGGTATTCCACGAATGCGCCGCTGGGTCGCGCCGTCATCGGCGGCTTGCTCGTAGCCACTCTCTTTACCCTGCTTTTCGTACCCTGCGTGTATGTGATGGTTTATAACGGGCGAGCGTTTCGCCAGAGGGACCACGCATAATGAATAAGATCTTGCGTGGAAGACTCGTGGTCATCTCGGTGATCTTGCTGTGTGTGGTTTACCTCGGCTACCGCATTTATGAGAGCAAAAGCGACGCCGCTTTGCTGGGCGTGAGAACACTTGAGGACGCCGTTCCCACCGTGGCCGTCATTTATCCAAAGCCGGTGGCGCCGACTGAAACCATTACGCTCCCGGGCAACGTGCAAGCGTGGTTTCAAGCGCCGATTTATGCGCAGGTCTCGGGCTATGTGAAGATGTGGTACAAGGACTATGGCGCGCTGGTGAAGAAGGGCGACGTCCTCGCCGAAATCAACGCGCCGGCCCTCGACGCCCAATATGCGCAGGCCAAAGCTGATCTGGAGTCCGTGCGCACCTTATATGCTCTCGCTGACCTCACCGCGAAGCGCTGGCTCGCATTGCGAAAAAACCATGCGGTTTCCGAGCAGTCGATCTCGGTGAAGGTGGCGGAGGCCAAAGCTGAATTGGCAAAAGTCAGGGCAGCGGAGCAGAACGTCAAGAATTTCGAGGCGCTGATTCGGTTCAAAACCATCGTCGCTCCCTATGATGGCGTGGTGACGGTGCGCAACATCAACGTCGGCGACTACATCAACAAGGAAGGGAACATCGGTGATCGCAGCGCAGTCACCAATCTCTTTACTGTGGCTGACGTCAGCATGTTGCGTCTCTTTGTTTCCGTGCCCGAGTCGTTCGGGCCCTTCCTCCAGCCAGGCCTGACGGCCGACGTGACGGTCCCGCAACTCCCCGATCGTCATTTCGCTGCCAAATTTCTGACCGTTGCCCGTGGATTCGATGTGAGCACGCGCACCGCCATTACCGTCTTCACCATCGAGAACGAGGACAGGGCGCTCTGGCCCGGCTCTTATGCCCAGGTCAATCTCACGGCACCGGTCGACAGGAAGGTGTTCACGATTCCGTCCACCGCGTTGGTGTTTCAAGAGCACGGCACCCAGGTGGCCCTGGTGACCGAGGACGACCGAGTGCACTTGCAACCAATCACCGTAAGCCGACTCCTTGATAGTGCCGTTGAAGTGGCAGAAGGGATTTCCACTATCAACCGCATCGTAAACAACCCCAGCGCCGCGTTGCTCGAGGGAGACAAGGTGCGCGTCGTGACGCCGGCGCCCGGTTACGATCTCCTCAGCACGGAAGCCCCCGCGTCACAGGGAACTCACGGACCGCAAGTTCCTAGGTCAAAGGCGGATCCGAGATCAAAAGAAACTTTGCCCTCCGATACGCACGCTCCAAAATGATGGACTCTTACACGTGATAACCGAGCGCGTTCGAACGGGACCAGCAATGGCATGTTTCCTTGGCGCTTGTAGGCAATACGGTGGCGTTGTGTTGTTGGCGCTCGGCCTGCCGGCTTGCAATGGGTTTCCTGCCGTTGACCTGGCTCCGGCCTATCAGCCGCCCGAGTATGTGGTGCCCGCCTCTTGGAAGGGTGCGAGTCCCTTCGTTGAGGCGAATCCCTCGGATGATGAATTACGCCCGGATTGGTGGAAGCTGTTTGACGATCCCACCCTGGACGTGCTCGAAGAGCAGGCCATGGTAGCCAATCCGGACCTGCAGGCGGCCGCCGAACGGTTCGTCCAGGCTCGTGATGTGATGATGCGAGCCCGATCGCAGTATCTGCCTCGCGTCGGTCTGGAGTTCGGCGCCTCTGACAACAAGCAATCCGTGAACAAACTCTTTCGTCCGCCTAATATTTCGGAGTTCGGGACAACTGTCTACGCCGGAGGGATTGCTTCCTGGGAGCCAGATTTTTGGTCGGCGCTTCGTAATGCCACACGTGTCGAAGTCTACCGCGCCGAGGAGCGCGCCGCTGACTATGGCCTCGCGCGGCTCAGCTTGCAGGCTGAAATTGGGGCGAATTATTTCACGCTTCGCGGATATGACGCGCAGACGGCAATCTATACCCAATCGATCGATCTCTACAAAAAGTCACTCAAGCTCGTCAAGGCACAATTCGCCGGTGCGATCGCGTCGGCGCTCGATGTCGCACGGGTCGAATCTTTGCTATTCAGCACGGAAACCAAATTAGCCCAGATACAAGGTCAACGCCAAGTAACCGAACAAGCGATCGCCATCCTCGTCAATATGGCGCCTGCGAGTTTCACGATCAACCCGGCCGAAGAGCTTCGAGTGACGAATTTTGCAATTCCCAAGACCATCCCATCCACCTTGCTGGAACGGCGGCCTGACATCGCCGGGATGGAACGCCAAATGGCGCAGGCGAACCGTGGGATCGGTATCGCTCGGGCGGCCTTTTATCCCAATGTGGCCTTCCGGCTTGGCGGAGGGTTTGAAGACGCCGGCTTTAACCTGATGGCACTGGCCAACAGCTTCTGGTCTTACGGATCAGTTGTGTCGCTGCCGATCTTTCAGGGTGGTTACCGCCGCGCCCAATTACAGCAGGCGTGGTCGGCATATCGTGAGACGGAAGATCAATACCGTTCGACCGTGCTGAACGCGTTTCGCGAGGTCGAGAACGGCTTGAGTCTGACCAACCAGCTCACGCTTGCGGCTAATCGTCAGGACGCCGCCGTGGGAGCCACTTTGAGGACGCAAAATCTCACCACAGAGCTGTATCAAGGCGGGCTGGCCTCCAGTCTGGAGCTTATTTATGCGCAGGTCGCCACGCTGACTGCGCGGATCGAATCCGTGCAGATCAAGGCAGAACTGCTGAGAAATTCGGTTTCCCTCATTCGCGCGCTCGGGGGAGGGTGGAACCGTAAGCAACTCCCGACCGATGACCAGATCCAGCCGTTTGGCACCTTCCAATATACCAATCTAGAGAAGCCATCGAGCGCGGGGGGGATCGATGTCAACGCCCACAATAACCGGGTGAATAATGATCTGACAAAACCCCCCGTTCGTTGAGCATCGTCGCCGTTCTAGACCCATTCAACACTGTGTTCGAGTTTCTAAGGTCCGGAAGGGCGAAATATAGTTTGATGTACCGGCAAGACCCCCATGGTTCCGGACGCACAGCTTCGCTGCGCGAATGGTCCTAGACGGAGCGTAGCACAAGGTCATCATGGCGACGTCCAACCTACACACCCGATTGTGTGAATGAAGGAATGTCCAGACAGATCCCGCGAATACCGGCCAGCCGTTTCCATGCCCTAGGTCGGTGATATCAACGCGGAAGAGCACTTATGCCCTATGGCATGTGCCGCATCCTTGATCGTTTCCAAGAGTAACCACGTATCATAGGGCTTCACAATCCAGGCGTAGGCGCCGAGCGGATGAACATCGTCGGAAGACTCCGTGAGCTCTTCCGAGAGCATAATGATGGGGAGGTGGGGCCAGACAACGCGGCTGAAGGCTAATAGTTCGCGACCATCGAGGTATGGCATGTCACAATCGGTGACCACTACGTCGAACTGTTTATGCTGCATTTCCTCTCTTGCTTCTCGGCCGTTCCTTGTCGCTTGGACATTGTAACCGGCTTGTATAAGCAAGGCTCTTAGGATTTCTCTAGCCGCATCATGATCTTGGGCTATCAGGATCCGTTTCGTATCACTTGACATACCTGCCTCCTCTGCGTCTCCACTCTGCGTCAGAACCCCCGACGACCCCTCATCATCTGTTATGTTTCCCGCCGTCAGCAAAGCAAAGACGGTGCCGCATGTCTCTCCCGCAGAAGTTTGGCACCCCAATATACCGCAGGCCTAAGACATGAACGAACCACCCAGGGCTGCGCTTCTCGTTAGACGCGACAAGATCGTTTAAGCATGTGCGTGACTGAGATTGCGATCAGCGCCGAAGTTTGAGTGTGAAGTGCTCCGGATTCCTGCGTTGCTGTGCGGTCGCTCCATAGCGCTTTCTCTGGAGTCAAGCCGAGCCGGTTCGTGCGATGAAAAAAGGACATGCAAGGAATACCTCCGCCGATTGTCCAGTTCGATGTTGCCAATTGGAGCGATGTTGCACGATACGCACCGTGCGAATCTGTTTTTTAAACGCAATGCCTGCCGAGAAAAATCGGCTCCTCGCATCTGGGGAAGGGCTGACCTGGTCATCGTGATGAGTCATCAAACGGGACCATTTATTGCACAACAAGTCGTAACGGGCAGTGACAGATACTGGCGGAGAGTCTCGGTTCAAGGAGGCGCGCAATGGAGACTGAAGCGATTCGACCGGCGGCAGGTGTCGTCGATGAACAGATTCTCATTTTGTTGCAGCACCATCGACGGCTCACCTTTCTTGCGTTGGCCGATTCACTGCCCACCTACAGTTGGCGAGCGTTATTTATGTCTTTAAATCGTTTGTGCCGCGCGCAGCACGTGGAACTGATGCCATTGGCTGGGGACTATGAAGTGGTATGGCGACATTGGCGTGAGGAGCAGGACGGGATTTCGGAGGAGCCCTGTCTGCGCCGGTGAATCATGCGATTATCGTGGCTGTCGGGGTTCAGATGCTGTGTTCTCGCGGCAACTTGCTTGCTGTTCGGCTGCATGAACAACAGAGGAAGCGAACTTGAGCTGACCTCCACAGACTCCAGCAAGGACCAGTATAAAATTGCCCAATTCTATAACCAGGAAGCGACGCGGCTTCGACGTATGTCGCATGACTTGTCTCATCGAGCTCTGGTGTACGAGCGACTCTTCGGACCGCAGTCCGATTGGGTTGAAGGAACCAGACTATTGGCTCAATCGTATGAGGACGCGGCAACACAACAAGAGCGTATGGCCGCACGTCATCTCGGGTTCGTTCGGAGCACGCCATAGGACGTACCCTTGCATTGGCAGGAGTCTCCGCAGGTCAGGTCCATGACACACAGGAGGCGGCTATGTGGAAATATGCGACGATCAGTTTGGTCATTGCAGTGCTATGCGGCGTACAAGGCTGTGGAAACACGGTCAGTCCCGGACAGCGTGGCCTCCGATGGTATCCGCTTACCGAAGGATTGACCACGGAAACGTTGAAATCCGGCTACTATTGGCGAGCGCCATGGAACGACGTGTTTGTCTATGACGTGCGCCTGCAGAGCTACACTGAAATGGTAGACGCGCTCAGCTCGGATGATTTGTTGGTCAAGTTGAAGGCTGCCATTATCATGCGGCCGATTGCCGAAGAGGTGTACTTTCTTGCGCAGGAGATTGGACCAGACTTTTATCCGAGGGTGGTGCGGCCGGAGTTACTGGCCGCGGTGAGAAGTGTGGTGTCGAACTATCCGATGGTCTCGGTGCCCGAGATGAGCGCCGAGATTGCGAGTAAAGTTCAGGCAGTCGTGGTGGAGAAATTGAAAGGGCGCCATTTGGAAGTGCACAGCGTGGCATTGGCCGATATCGAATTGGCCAAGATCGTTCTGGAAGCGGTTGAGCGCAAGCAGGCCAAGGAGCAGGAAAAAGAACAGAAAGAGTTTGAACTCGTCATCGCGGAGAAGGACGCGGAGATTGCCCGGCGTCGCGCGCTAGGGGAGGGTGATGCAATCCGGATCAGGTCGGAAGGCGAAGCCGAAGGTGTAAAAATCCGTGCGCTTGGACAAGCCAAGGCTCAGGAGACGATCACGAAAACCCTGACACCGGAGTACTTACGATACAAGCTGTATGACAGCCCCAATGCGAAAATGGTGCTGCTGCCGGACAATTTGAACGTGCCGATTCTGATCAATCCGGATCTGGATCGGGGCGGAAAGGCCTCTCCTGAGAATCTCATGCGTACGGAGCAGGAACTCGGCCGAGGGCGCTAGGTCATGTGATTGGTAGGTTGAAAGGAGGGACGCATGTCATGCAGCCGATGTCAGGGTTTGATGGTGTCCGAAACGCTGTTCAATCCCCTCGAAGGATCCATTCATACGTGGGTGCCGCTCACCCGCTGTTTGAATTGCGGCAATGTTGAGGATTCATGGATTTGCCGCGCGCGTGCGCTTCCTGATCAACTTCGCCGGAGCACCAGGCCTGGCCCACAGAGACGTGGATTGCGGCGGGAGGAGAGTGAGGGAATTAGGCTCGCTGGAAGGCTTCCCATTGTGCACACCGCGCCGAACGAACAAGGTTGCCAGCGCGCATAGGCTGAAACAACCATGGATGCGAACGGGAAACGAGTCTTGATCGCGGACGGGGAAGGATGCGTGCGTCGCCTGATTAAGGCGCTCCTTGCTCAAGGGGGTTTCATGGTCGATGAGGCGGTTGACGGCATTCACGCGTTGGACGAAATGAAAAAATGCCCTTTTGATGCGCTCATGGCCGATTGTTCACTACCACGACTGGATGGTGTGCGACTGCTTTTGTTGAGCCGCATGATGTGGCCAGACACTCCCGTTCTGCTCCTGTCCGCCGACTTGCATGAATTGCCTGAATCGCTACAAAGGCAAGGCGCCGGCGTTCTGGTTCAAAAACCATTCCATCCGCCTAATTTGTTGCAGGCGGTCCACAGGGCCACGTCACTGGCCTATGCAGAACCCTCAGCCATACATGATATCTGAGGGTTCCTTGCGTCAGAGCAGTCAGACAACTCTGCATCCTGAAAAGTCTGCCTCTCATACCTTCATCCCTTCACCATACAATTTCGCCCGCTTCATCCGTCACTTCTTCCTTTCCTAACCACAGGCGGAAACGTCCGGACCTGCTGCAGGATACAGCTTGCGCGATTTCGCACAGGTCGCGCGGTGCGGAATGCCGCGACTGGGGGAGTCGCGTGCGGGGAGCGCAGGCTGGCCGGTTGTTGTGAGCCGAAGGTAGCGGTCAGTACTGCTGTTTGTACGCCTTCCCGTCCCACCACGAACAGGACCACATTTTGCTTCATGTGTTGGATGGCTGCGTAGAGAGCAGCCATCCAGGCTCTCATACAGAAAAAGGGAAAGGAGTCCCTACCATGAAACATTATCTGATTCAGACGACCATTGTTCTTGCCTGGTGCGCCTTGGCTGGTTGTGCCGGATTTTCAGATCATAAATCGCTCCCGACATCATCCAGCCTTGCGCAGCAGGCGACTAACGGCGGGGTCGCCGACACCGGATTCCTGTGGCGGGAGGAAGCCAGAGAGCTCCGGACGTTTGCGGATCGCCATGATGTGGAAGCCGACGTGTTGTTGCAGCGTCCATTGCCCTCAGATACCGAGTTGATACGGCAGCGGCGCGCGCTTGCTCGTCAATTGCGCGTCGCGGCGGCCCAGATCGAGCAGGGGGCTGATGGAGTCGGAAGTCGCGGAGGGTTCAGTAACCCTCTATGAGAAAGAAGAGGAGCGGTTCACGTGGACGCTCAACATGCGAGAGCGCACTCAACTGAGGAGAATAGCATGGATCTCAATGACGACATCGAAACAGCTATGTTGCATTACATGCATGAGCATCGAATCTGCGCGATGGAAGAGTTATTCCGAAATTTACCGGCTTTCACTACGAATCAGATGTTCTTGACGGTGGATCGATTGAGTCGGGAAGGCAAGGTCCTGCTGCGTTACCAGAATCGATCCGAATATGTTATTCTCCGGGCGGAAGTCGCGCGAAGACTATCCCGTGAGATGTCGGGTGCGACGACTGAAACCGGATAGTGAGGGGGAACACGCATGAAGAAAAAGACGATGGTGGCGAAGTCCGCCACGCGTTCGGTGAAACGCGCCGCCACACCGACCGCACGCGTCAAGAGTCACGGTCCTGTTCAGGACATTCAGGTGCGGATCGCGGCGCGGGCTCATGAGCTCTATGTTCAGCGAGGCTGTTTGGATGGATATCATCTACATGACTGGCTGGAGGCGGAGCAAGAAATCGTGGGGCGAGCTCAGGGCTCTGACAAGACCGCCGCGCGTATCTAGGAGGAGCATCGCGCTCGGCCGCGTCATTCGGCCGAGCGCGGCGCCTCTCTGGCGATCACATCGTCTGTTCCAGCTGATCGACCATCCCTGAAATAGCTTCGAAGCCTGATTGCCAGAAGGCCTCCGAATTCATATCGACTCCCACCTCAGCCAGAATTTCCTGTGGCGCCCGAGAACCGCCGGCTGCCAGCAGGTCCAAATATTTCGGGACGAATCCGCTGCCCTGCTCTTGGTACATACGATAGAGCGCCAGCACCAGTAAGTTTCCGAAACTGTAGGCATAACAATAAAACGGGCTCGCATAGATGTGGGGGATGCTGAGCCATTCCCATTGAAACTCTTGCGGCACGCGCAATGCCTTTCCGAATTGCTGCCGGAGCAGCGTCAGATAGGTCTTTCCCAAATCGAGGGTCGTCGCGCCCTGCGCCACCATATCGTGAGCTGTCCGTTCAAAGGCCACAAAGTACGCCTGCCGCATCACGGTAGCGTAGATGTCGTCCAACTGGTTGACAAGCAAGCTCTGTTTCACCGGTTTGCTGGTTTCGGAGGCCATCAAGGCGTCCGAAAGGATTCGCTCGCCGAACACCGAAGCAGTTTCCGCCAGCGGCAAGGTCGAGTGGAAGGTAAACACGTTGTGCTGCTCAGCCATCATTCCATGAACGGCATGGCCCAACTCATGGGCCATCGTAGCGATGTCGCGGGCCTCGCCGGTGAAGTTCAGCATGACGTAAGGCGTCATGCCGGGGTTCACGCTGTAACAGTAGGCCCCACCCAGCTTCCCTGGTTTGGTACGGGCATCGATGTGACAATCTGCGAACACTCGTTGCGCCAGTTCGGCGAGACGAGGCGAAAAGCCGTGATACGCATCCAGCACCATCCGAACCGCATCCGCATACCGATAGGTTTTCTGTTCGGCGCGGTGGGGCGCATAGATATGGTATCGGTTCATTGTTTTGATCTTGCAGAGCCGCGCCTTCAAGCCGAAATAGCGTTGGAAGATCGGGGCGTTCTTGATGCAAACGGAGAGGAGCGCGTCCACGGCTCGATCGGGGATGTCGTTGCTGAGGTTCCGGGTCGCCATCGGCGCAGAAAAGTGGCGCAATTGGAGATTCTCCGCCTTCCAGTCGTTGACCAGGGTTTTGTACAGTTCGCCGAGCAGGTCTTGATGAGATTCATACACGCGATACATCTCGCGATACGCGGCCTCGCGTATCGCGGCTTTCGGACTGCGTAGAAAAGCCGTCAACGCCTCGCGGTTCATCGTCTTCTTTTTTCCTCCGACGGGCAGCGTGAAGGTGAAGCCATTGGTGACGATATCGTAGAGCTGGTGGACGGCGTTCTGTCCGGTGATGTTCTTGATATTGATGATTTTCTCTTCCGCTTCTGAGAGCGTATGCGGCTTGAACCGCCGAATGGTTTCCAGGTGATACCGGAAGTCCCCGCTGTTCGCCATCAACCGTGTCGCGTTCGGTTCATCGACACCCTGCCACCAGAGATCGAAAAACAGCAGATGATTATGGAGCGTCGTGAGGTGTTCTTCGACTTTGTTTTTGAACGAGCGGGCTTGCAGCTGTTTGGTATCTTCAGAGAACCACAGATAGGCATAGGCTCCGAGTCGGCCCGAGTCTTTGGCGATCTGTTCCGACAGCGTCAGCAGTTCCAGAAACGTCTGTTCCGACATCGTCGGAGCGAGAACGTGGCGTGCCGATTGAAATCGCTCGACCTTTGTTGTCAAGTCTTTGAGATTGCGATCGAATTGTTTCACCGGGTCGGTGACCAAATCAGACAGTTCCCAGTGATCAGCAAACTCCCGAGAGGGAGTCGAACGGCGTGATGGGGGAGAGGATGCGGTCTTGCGCGAAGCGGCCATGGTCGAAGCTCCGGTAATGAAGGTGAATGATGTCAGGGATCATACCACCGTCGGAGAGGGCGGGTTGTAGATTCTTTGATGGCAGGCGGCGCACCAGAGGCCACTTTGACTCGTCCGGTTCGGATGTTACAATTCGCCGAAAGGTGAGAGCATGACTGAACAGGAAATCAACCGGGCGATACAATATGTGACAGCTGCCACGTCTTATGGACGGGACACCGTCGCAGAGATTCTCCGGACAGGTTTATCTGAACTGTCGGTGCTCTCAACGCAATCTACGCGCCGCTTTGAGCGAGAGGACCTCTTGGGCTACCTTTGCCAATGGACTATGAAGCGCACCGGCCACCCGGAGCCGTTGGTGCGTGAAGTGCTGGATGGAGCCGGCCGCTGGCTGGATGAGGTCGCGGCGACTCTTGAGAAGCGGAGGGAGGAACAAGCGAAGGCTGGGGAGGATGACGAAGAGGGGGCCGCATCAGCGTGAAAGGCCGCGGCTCACAAGCATTGGCGCGTGGGGTTTCGAGACCCGTGCCGGCGCACCGCTCTAAGTATAACGGATTGCTGAGAGGGAGAAACCGTCATACTAGAGGTTGCATAGAAGAGAGCGCCAATCACGTAGGTAGCGTGCTTTTCAACGCTTCCAGGTTTTTTGTCACCATCGCGTCGCCGTTTTTTGTGGAGACGGCGATACCCTGATCGGATACCTGTCGGCACTCGTCAAAACGTCCGAGTTTCAGCAGCGACTGTGCCAGTGCATAGAAGGCCGCTGAGTAGGTAGGCTTGACCGTGATGCAGCTTTGAAGGGCCGGTACCGCTTCCTGCCAATTGTTATCCTCCATGTAGGCTTTGCCTAAGCCGAACCAAGCGACCTCGTCGTTCGGGTCGATTGCCAGCACTTTTTTCAGCGGCTCAATTCTCGGGTTGGGCATCCAATTCTCCAGGCTAAATCTGCGAAGTCCAAGCCGACCGTAACATGCGTTTCCGATCATTGTCTATGGCGATTCCTGCATGCTAGTCTGCGATATCGATGCGAATCTCGTGAGGGGACGCTTCGGGAATGGAGAGACGAGATACGAACGACGCTTCACGGAATCTGATATGGGCAAGACCGGTCTTATCTACGATCCACGTTACCTTGAACATGATATGGGCGCCGGCCATCCGGAGTCCCCGAACCGGCTTCGCGCCATCATGCAACGGCTTGAACAGGGTGGCGTGGCTGCGAAGCTGACGAAGATCGAGCCTCGCAAGGCCGAAGACCAATGGGTGACGCTGGTGCATGAGCCAGGGTACCTCGCGCTGCTGAATCATCAAGCACCGACTCACGGGCGCATCTCATTGGATGCAGATACCGCTATGTCGCCAGGCACGTTAACCGCCGCTTATCTCGCGGCCGGTGGAGCGTTGGCCGGAGTGGACGCGATCATGGCCGGCGAGGTTCAGTATGCTTTTTGCGCGGTCCGTCCCCCGGGTCACCATGCGGAGGCCGATCGCGCGATGGGCTTCTGCTTTTTCAACAATGTGGCGATCGCCGCGCGCTATGTGCAGAAGCGTTACGGACTGCAACGAGTCTTGATCGTGGATTGGGATGTCCATCACGGGAACGGCACGCAGCATAGTTTTGAATCAGACCCATCGGTGTTGTTCTTCAGTACCCATCAGTACCCGCATTATCCTGGAACCGGACGCGCCAGCGAACGTGGACGCGGCGTAGCGGAGGGGCTCACGATCAATGTGCCAATGGCGGCGGGCGAAGGTGACGAGCAATATCGAGCCGTCTTTCAAAAGGTCTTGGTGCCGGCTGCCGATGCCTTCAAGCCGGACTTTGTGATCATCTCCGCCGGGTTCGATGCGCATCGGGACGATCCGTTAGCCAGCATGGGGCTGACCGAGGAAGGCTACGCAGACCTGACGGCAATGGTTGTTGGAGTTGCCAAGCGGCATTGCCACGGACGGTTGCTGTCGTCGCTCGAAGGAGGCTATCACCTGACGGCGCTGGCGGCGTCGGTCGAGCGGCATATCCGGGCGCTGGTGGAAGCATGACGCTTTGGATGAAACTCCTGATGGGTGTCGCGACAACCGTCGGGGTCGTTTACCTCTATTATACGGAGGTGAAACCGGTCGTCATTTTCGGACTCCGGTCTGACTATGCCCATGCGATTCCTCTGCAGAAGATCCCTGAAGGTTTGACCAGTCTGAAGGCGGAGTCTTGCGGACAATGCCACCGTGAGATCTACGAGGAGTGGAAAACCAGTATCCATGCCCATGCCTTTGAGGATCCGTTCTTCCAGGCCTATTGGAAGAAAGATAAGCATATCTGGGTATGTTTGAATTGCCACACGCCTTTGGAGAATCAACAACCGACGTTGATCAAGGACATTCCGCGTGGTCGGGTGGAGAAGGCGGCACAGGAACCCAATCCTCATTTTGATGCCGCCCTACAAAAGGAATCGATTACCTGCGCGGCTTGCCACGTGCGGGATGGAGTCATTCTCGGGCCTTTTGACGATTCGGCCGCGCCGCACCCGACGAAGTTCGATCCGAGCTTCCGCACGGCGCAGTTTTGTTCGCGTTGCCATAATGTCGTTTCGGGACCGGCGCAGTTTTATAATGTGGGTCCCTGTGGAACCTATGCTGAATATGAAGGCAAGTACTTCATGCAGGAGCGGGGCTTCATTTGCCAAAGTTGTCATATGCCGGAAGTCGATCGCCCGGTTGCCGAGAATGGACCGATCCGGCGAGGACGCCGGCACCTCTGGCGCGGAGGCCACGACCCCGACATGGTGAAACGGGCGGTCGCGATTCAAGTCAAAGCCGATCCTCCCGCTCCCAAACCTGGCGAGCAGGTCACGGTGACTCTGACGCTCATGAACGCGGGGGCCGGCCATAAGATTCCGACGGGCGATCCGGACCGTCACTTTACGGTCGAGTTTATGGTCAAAGACGGCAGTCACCAGGTCGTGGCCGAGAAAAGCCACACCATGGGGCGCTGGATTATGTGGCAACCGGCTATCGTGGAGTTGTACGATAACCGCTTGCTCCCGTTGGCCAGCAGGGACTATCCCTTCGCCTACCGCATGCCGGAGGTTTCGAAGGGGTTGACGTTGACAGCCCGCGTCCGCTACCACATTCTGACCGATGGGCAGCATGAAATGTTAAAGACCAAATACGGCCTGATGGCGGACGATCCCTATAGCTTTACCGTCTATGAACGAGAAGTTCCGCTCAATGAAGGACTCGCGGCAGCCTTCGCGGATCCAATACCTGAGCCACCACCGTTGGCCTGTCTAAACCCGGCAGTGTCCAAAGGGTAAGTATTCATCCACCGAGATCAAGGAGCCCATGCAACACCCATTATTGATCGATACCAACACCCTTCAGCAACGCTTGGGGCAACCCGGATTGGTGATAATTGATGTGCGGGGAAGCGCGGCCTACGAATTCGGCGGCCATATCCCCGGCGCCGTACATTCGACCTGGCATGACTATAGCGACCCCGACGCCGTGGCCAAGGGATTGTTGGATCCAAACCTGAAACGGATCGAGAAGCGCGTGCAGGCGCTCGGCCTCAACCAGGACAGCGAAGTCGTAATCTATTCCAACCCGTTCGACAATTGGGGTGATGAAGGCCGCATGTTTTGGATGTTGGAGTACTTGGGCCACAAGAATCTCAAAGTGCTGGACGGTGGATGGGTCAAATGGATCGAGGAGCGTCGCCCATTCGAGCACGGCGCGGTGCGAACGGCGCCCGGGACTTTCACCGTCAGTTCGGTCGACGCGGCGATCATCATGAAAGAGGAGTTGAAGGGGATCGTGCGAGCACCACATGCTACGACGACGATTGTAGACGCGCGCAGTCTCGAAGAATATCTGGGGAAGGAAGTGTCGGGCATCCCGCGCCCGGGTCATATTCCTGGCGCCGTGCATGTGGCATGGAACGGATTTCTCAATCCCGATGCCACGGTGAAGGACTTAGCGGCGATCACAGCGCAACTGGATATGAAAGGCCTCAATCCGGCGCACGACACGGTCTGCTACTGCACGGGTGGCGTCCGCGCGGGATGGCTCTACTTTATTCTCCGGCTCGCGGGCTATGCGCATCTGCGTAATTATCCGGGATCCTGGTGGGAGTGGAGCCGGGATTTTGCCTGTCCGGTGGAAAAAGATCTGCTCGCCTTACAGAAGCTCTTGGGTTTGACGGAATCGACGGCGCCGTCCGGGATGCGGCCGTCTTGACACGATGCAGTGCCCTCTTTATGCTGAACATACGGGATTCGATGATGCGCACATCCATACAGAGGAGGCTTTTTCATGCAGACTGTTAAATGGCGGGGAGTGGTGGCGGCTGGTGTTATGATGGCGCTCGTCGGAGCGCCGATGGTGTCCGGCGTGGCTTTCGCAGCAGCAAATAAACATCAGGCGGAAGCGGTGGAGCACGCCAAGGAGGCGGTCGCTCATGGAAAGCAAGGCCATGCGGATGCGCTCGTGAAGCATGCGGAAACTGCGCTCAAGCACGCCGAGGGCGCCATGACTGAAACCAAGAATCCCCACGTGGCTGAAGGGATCAAGGGATTGAAGGATGGGATTGAACACGGCAAGGCCGGCCATGCCGATGTGGCGACCAAGGCGATTGAAAACGCCATTCCCCATTTGTCAGAGGGCATGTAAGCATCTCTTGCGCGGCAACGATGGCTGACGCGAAACGGGCAGGGGAGTCCCTGCCCGTTTTTATTTTATCCGAAAGGCAGCACCATGCGAGTCGGCTACTTCCAATTTGACCCGGTCTTCGGCGAGGTCGCTCGCAATCTCGACCTCGTGACGGCTCGCCTCGAGCAGGTGGAAGCCGACCTCATCGTCTTGCCGGAGCTGTTCGCCAGTGGTTATCAGTTTGTCTCCCAGGATGAAGTGGCGCGGCTCGCGGAACCGGTCCCGGACGGCACGACCACGAAACGTTTGGTAGAGATCGCCAGGCGTCGTGGGGTGACGATCGTGGCTGGATTGCCGGAGCGGGCCGGCGCGCAGTATTTTAACTCAGCGGTGGTGGTCGGGCCGAAGGGATTTATCGGCTGTTACCGAAAAACCCATCTCTTTTTTGAGGAAACGCTCTTTTTCACGCCGGGCGATACAGGCTTTCACGTGTGGGACATCGGGATGGCCAAGGTCGGTGTCATGATCTGTTTCGACTGGTTTTATCCGGAAGCGGCCCGTACGTTGGCATTGCAGGGCGCGGATATCATTACGCATCCGTCAAACCTGGTGCTGCCGCATTGCCCCGACTCGATGGTGACGCGTTGCTTGGAGAACCGAGTCTTCAGTGTGACGGCGAATCGAATCGGCAGCGAAGCCCGCGGAGGCAAGGATCGGTTGACCTTTATCGGGATGAGCGAAGTCGTCAGTCCGCGCGGCCACATCCTGCATCGCGCTTCTCGTGAGGCCGAGGACCTGACCATCGTCGAGATTGACCCGACGGAAGCTCGAACGAAGGCGATCAATAGCTACAATGACCTGCTCCGCGATCGCCGTCCGGCGTTGTACGGCGGTACCTGATTTCGACTCGTAAGCCTTTCAGACTCACCTTGCGTCGCCCGCATGCTCACGGTAGGATGGATCACGATGATTCCTCTTGGAAAAGGCATTCTTCTGGTTGCCGCGCCCGCGTTAAAGGATCCGAATTTCCGCCAGGCGGTGGTGCTCCTGTGTGAGCATGGACCGGAAGGCGCCCTGGGCGTCATCGTCAATCGGCCGACCGGGATGTCCATCTCTGAAGCATTGCCGCAGGTTCCGATCTTGGAGGGACAGCCGCACGTGCTCTATGCTGGGGGGCCGGTGCAAACCAACCAGGTGATGATGCTGTATCGAATCAATCAGACCCCTGATAATTCGCACCAGGTGATCGATGGTGTCTGTCTGGGCGGTGACTTGGAGATAATGGAGCGGATTCTCATGCAGCAGCCGGAAAAAGAATCGTTTCGCGCCTACCTTGGATACTCTGGCTGGGGACCAGGCCAACTGGAATCGGAAATGCAGACAGGCTCTTGGATCACCCTGCCGGCCGATCCGTCGATTGTCTTCGAAAAAAATCCCACCGATATTTGGTCTGATATCGTCCTGTCCCTGGACGATGAGTCGCGGCATTATGCGGATATGCCGTTCGATCCTTCCTGCAACTAGGCAAATTCATCTATCATCGGCCCTGTGCGTGTGACGGACCCCGCGCCTCCGCCAGGACCTTCGCGAGGAACTGTCCCGTGTGAGACTGGGCGATCTTCGCCACTTGCTCAGGTCGGCCTTCGGCGATGATGTGGCCGCCTGCCTCACCTCCCTCAGGACCGAGGTCGATGACCCAATCGGCTGTCTTGATGACATCCAGATTGTGCTCGACGACGATGAGGGTATTGCCGGCATCCACAAGTTTGTGCAAAACGGCTAGAAGTTTCTTGATGTCGTCGAGGTGGAGACCGGTCGTCGGCTCATCGAGAATATAGAGCAGATTGTGCGCCGATGGATCTTTCAGCTCGGCGGCAATCTTCAAGCGTTGCGCTTCGCCTCCGGACAGGGTCGTGGCAGCTTGGCCCAGTCGCAGATAGCCTAGGCCGATCGAAGACAGCAAGTAGAGCTTTTCGGTCAGCTTGGGTGAGCCGGAGAAAAACGCCTGTGCCTCCGTCACCGTCAGGCTCAGCACGTCGTGGATCGTTTTGCCACGATACCGAATGCTGAGGATTTCTGGTTTGAAGCGACGGCCGTTGCATTGCTCGCACGTGGCATAGATGTCTTCGAAAAAATACATCTCCAATTTTTCATAGCCATTGCCCTCGCAGCGGTCGCAACGTCCGCCTGCAGCATTGAAGGAGAAGTGTCCGGGCGTCAACCCCTGTCGCAAGGCATCTCGCTCCGAGGCAAACAGCGTGCGAATTTCATCGAACGCCTTCAGGTATGTAATGGGGTTTGAACGGGGCGTTCGGCCGATCGGTTGTTGGTCGATCAGGCGTACGCCTTTCAGATGTTCGAGCCCCTTGATGGCCTGGAATTTCCCCATCGGCAGGGATTCGACACGAAAAGCCCTGGCTGCGGCCCGATATAACGTCTCTTCGATGAGCGTGCTCTTCCCCGAACCGGACACGCCGGTCACGCAGACCAGCATATGGAGGGGAATTTTAACCACCAAGTTCTTGAGATTATGTTCCGCGGCACCCGCGATGCTGAGCACCTTGCCGTTTCCGGAGCGGCGGGTTTTCGGAAGCGGGATGGTCTCTTCGCCTCGCAGGTAGCGGGCGGTGAGCGACCTTGGATCGACCAGGAATTGCTCGCGCGGCGCCGCGCACACGATATGGCCACCCTGCTCACCTGAACCGGGACCCATTTCGACGATATGGTCGGCGGTTCGGATCATCATCGGGTCGTGCTCCACGACGATGACGGTATTGCCATGGTCGGCCAGGTCGCGGAGAATCCCGGCGAGGGTGGCGGTATCGCGAGCGTGGAGGCCGATTGTCGGCTCATCCAATACGTACAACGTGCCGACCAATCGAGAGCCGAGCTGATTGGCCAAGGCGATCCGTTGGGCTTCCCCACCGGACAGCGTTTTGGTCTGGCGAGAAAGCGTCAGATAACTGAGTCCTACTCGGAGTAAAAAGTTCAGCTTGGCCTGCAACTGGCGGAGGATATCTTTGGCAATGTCCGCATCGAACGAAGGCAGGGACAAGCGCTGAAACCAGGCTGCGGCATCTTCAATAGTCAGCTCATTGAGCTGCACAAAGTCATATCCTGCCAGCTTGACGAAGCGGGCAGCCGGCTTGAGGCGGCTCCCGTGACAGGTCGGACAAGTGGCGGGGCTGCGGTATCGGCTGAGCAACACCCGCACATGGAGCTTGTACCGTTTAGTTTCTAAATACTCGAAGTACTGCCGGATGCCTTCGACCTGATCGTTGCCTTCCCACATGAGCTGCTGTTTCTCGACGGGAAGTTCCTGAAAGGGAACCGTCAGATCGACCCCCAGTTTTTTCATCGCCAGCAACATCTGCTTTTGCCACCAGTCGGAACCCGGCTTGCTCCAGGGCTCGATGACGCCTCCGGCGAGCGACTTGCTGCGATCCGGGATGACCAGCTCTTGGTCGTATCGCAGGATATTGCCGAATCCTTTGCATTCGGGGCAGGCCCCCAGCGGGTGATTGAATGAAAACAACAAGGGCCGCAACGGCTCGAAGGTTCGCCCGCAACCCTGGCAGCGAAAGTGCGTGCTGTAGGTCCGGAGGCCTTGGCCGATCACCTCGACCTGGCAGACACCGTCGGCTTCCTGAAAAGCGATTTCGATGGCTTCGATCAACCGATGGCGGTTGTCCGGTCTGAGGACGAGGCGATCCAGTATGACGTGGATGCCCGACTCGCGCGTCTCCGGAAGTGCCGCCTCCTCGTGCAGGTCCAGCAATTCATCGCCGCACCGTAATCTGGTGAAGCCCCGTTTCAAGAGCGAGTCGAGCAACGACCGGTCGTGGCCCGGACCAAGATCCTTGATGGGGAAAAGAATCATCGCACGCTGGTCGGGGAACTGCGCCAGCAACGCTTCAGCCAGCGACCCTGGATGATAGCCCCGTGCTTCCTGATTGCAATCCGGGCAGACCGGCTTCCCGATTTTGGCGAAAAGAAGTCTCAGCAGGTCGGCAAGCTCCGTGGCGGTGCCTACTGTTGAACGGGCCGTGCGAATCGGATTCTTCTGCTCGATGGCGATCGCCGGGCGAATGTTGACCATACGATCGACATCGGGGCGGTTCACCTTGTCGAGAAACATTCGAGCGTAGGTCGACAGTGACTCCACGTAGCGCCACTGCCCTTCCGCAAACAGCGTGTCGAACGCCAGGGAGGATTTGCCCGATCCGGACAGGCCAGTGATGGCGGTGACGCGGTTGTGTGGAATCCGCAGCGAAATATTCTTCAGATTGTTTTGGCGCGCGCCCTCGACGATCAGGTCGTTCGAGGTTGTATTTGAGGGAATACGGTTCGCCACCGTGGCGGCTCCTTCTAGAGAAAGACCGACTATCGTAGCAAGCGCAGGGAGTGTGTGCAATGTGCGGCCCGAGGTGGCCGGCGAAAGTCTGTGATCCGCGGAGCCGGATTCGTATAATGATGTTCTAATTTCAGGAGGCATCATGTTGGACCAGCAGACCTATCTTGCTCGAATTGGCTACGAAGGATCGGTGAACCCTTCTGTCGAGACCTTGCGCTTGTTGCACCGAGCCCATGTCTTGACTGTGCCGTTCGAGAATTTGGATATCCATCTAGGACGGTCGATTTCTCTCGATCCCTCGGCCCTCTTTCGAAAGATCGTCCTGAGCCGGCGGGGCGGCTACTGTTTTGAACTGAACGGCTTGTTTGCGCTGCTGCTGGAACAGCTCGGGTTCTCGGTGACCAGACTGGCCGCCCGCGTGTTGTATGGTGCGGAAGGGGTCAGCCCAAGGAGCCATCAACTGTTGCTCGTCCAGATCGGCGAGAGCCAATGGATGGCGGATGTAGGGTTCGGAGGTAATGCATTACGCGAACCTTTCCTGCTGGCGATCGGCCACGAGCAACGGCAGGGGCCCGATGGGTTCCGGCTGGCCACCAATGAACGAGGGGAGTACTTACTGCAATGCGAAATTGAAGGTGCCTGGGAGAATTTGTATTCCTTTACGCTCGATCCGTGCCTGACCGTCGATTATATCTTCGCCAATTACTACCACTCGCATTCGCCCGATTCACCCTTTAACCAGAGGCGCATCTGCACCATCCCGACGATGGGAGGGCGGAAGATATTCGCCGGCAGGCTGCTCAAGATTCGTGAGAATGGGACCATGGAGGAACTTCACGTGAAAGATGAAGGAAGGTTAAAGCAGCTGCTCAGGCAGTACTTCGAAGTAACCATCAAAGATGACTTGACATTATTCGGTATGGACAGCCAGTAACCTTCGTGTCGGGCTTAGTGACGGAGGAAGGGGCAACGCGGTATTATAAAGAGGTCGGCGTCCCAAGGCCTATAGCCAAGCCGACCGGCTTGCCCGCATGGTGCGTGCGCGGTCACATTGCGAAAGCCAACTTGCTGGATGCTGGTGGCTCAGTCGGCTGGAAGAATTCCCGCAGTTTGGAACGGCGAGGGCATCGCGACTTTATTGCGGCGGGCCCAGTCGGCGGCCGAGGACGTACATGGCAAGGTCGATACTCCTCTAGCGGGCTCGTTGAAGGTTGAGAATAGTGGCATCGCGCCTTGGTCTGATTGGTGGGGAGATTCCCTCGATCCCCTCCGTATCGTCCACGATAACATATGAGGGCCGAGACTTGCGTCGAGGCACTTTATCTCGCGAGAAATTTAACCAGCCCCACACAGCACATATAGAGGACCAGTGAGCCGGCCATGGAGAGCCAGAAGCCGACACGTTCGACTCCATAAATCATGCAACCGACGTAGGCAAGCCAGGGCGGCACAAACCAGAGTAGATTCTTGGCGTAGGTGACCAGGTGTTCGCTGCCGCCGTTCAAATAAATGAGGACAAACGTCGCACCGGTCATCGCAGGAAAGGTGCTGGCGAAGGCGGCTAGGAACGACCGGCCTTGCGACCCCAGATAGGTCGAGACGCTGACAATGGTTCCGCCCAAAAGGAAGTACAGTCCGTACTTCGCCCACTCACCCATTCTCGACCTCCTTCAGCTTCCTCGAAATGCCTGTTGTGCTTCCGCCTTGATCTGACCCCCGAGTCCCGTATGGCGCGGCGAGAGATGGAAGACGACCAGATCGCGCCGGCCCATCATTAGTTTTTTTACCCATGATTCCCGCTTGGCGCGGTGAGATGGTAGCGCTCGCGATCCTGGGCTAGGATCGGGCCTCACAGTAAAAGATGTCGGCCCCTTACGCAAGAGCGACCATTTCGACTTTGTTTTCCTCGCCGTGCCGGGCGTCCACGACATAAGCAATTTTCTGGCTTTGAGAGATGGTCACGAAGCGTTGACGAACGTCGCCTAGCACAAACTGCTCTGGGCGGTACTCATGTTAGAGCGTGGCTTGGAATCGAAAGTCATCCGGCTTGCCTTGCCACAATATTGCTTCGCTTTCTTCGGCCAATAACCACGGGTGAATTCTTCCACGGCGACAGCGGATGAACATCCACCATGCTCCCGGTATAGTGATGATGTTTTACTTCAACATTAGTTCTGCCCTGGTGGATACTTCAGCCGTAGGGTCTTTCCTCGGCCGAGTGCGACGCGCAGCAACGCATTGAATTGAATAAGGTGGTCTAGGTGGGTGTGGGAAATGAGATATCGCCGGCACGCAATAGGCGGGTAGGGCCAGTATAGCATTGTGGCCGAGATCGAATAGAGCGCATGCTTCGACCAGCGCACTTCCACCAACGACCTGGGATTGCCGAGGACGTCATTCGAGATGCCTGGAGATGGAGGGGTTCATGGAAGTCTTGTAGGTCCGGTCACCGCATCATCAGCAAAAACGCTGATGACATTAACTATAACTTGAACTATTTGTGCTCACGAGTCGGGACCACCATTTAGGCGAGTACGGTCCGCATCACACCATACAGCACCATGACCTCGACTGCATGGGCCACGATCGTAATGTACAGGTTTCGGAAGGTGACCCACAGAATTGCCCACAGTAATCCGTCCCAGACGGCGATCCAATGGAGCTGGTGAAAGGTTGCCACCAGAAAGGGATCGAAGGCAAACAGCAGCGCACTTGTCAGTACGGCTATAGATGGTGAGAGCTTCAAGGCGAGCAGCCGTCCTAACTGAAAGCCGCGAAAATTCAGCTCGACCATGACAGCGATGAATCCGATAAACCACGGTAGCATGATCCACATCGGAATCTTGGCATGCGGCGTATCGGCCAGAAATCTGTAGTCTCCTCCAAGGTGAGGCACGAGGTAGAGAATGACCAGGGCATTGATGGACCCGAGCAGCAGACCAGCGCCTAGTCCCCAACGAAGGCCCTGCGGAAAGAGTGTCAGGGTGAGGCCGAGGCGCTGACCGGATCCGCTGTTGAGCCTGCCCCACAGCAATAGAGCTGCATATGCGCTGAGTTGGGGGAGAAACTGATAGGGCTGTTGCTGCTGGAGAGTGATCGGCAAACAATAAAAGAGAAACAACGCTGCAACCGGACACAGTACGAGAGCCGCTCCTCGTTCAGGCGCCTGAGTCGCGTGCGTCAGTGGCGCTTGCTCAGGCCGGATCATGATCGGGCTATTCGAGTCGTAGGTTATACCGTTCCAGCGTGGTGGCTTTATTGCGAGCCAAGTTCGAGAGGGATTTGTTGTAGTCAAGGGTGGCGCGGAGTTCATTGCCTTGAGCGGTAGCCAAGTCACGTTGAAAGTCGAGTACGAACCGGGTCGTGCTGAGCCCGACCTTCAACCGTTCCTGCTCTGCCTGCAATTGTTTCTCAGCCATAATGCGGGCCGAGCGAGTGGTCTCAATTCGCTTGAAATCGGTATGCACTCGACGCACGGCTTCGCGAACGCCAACGATAATTTGCTGACGGACGCTTTGCAAGGAAGCCTGGGCATTGCGAGCCTCCAGCTGCCGCTTGTTATAGGTGCTATAGGCTGAGCGATTGCCGAGCGGATAACTGAGGACTAATCCGGCGCCATAGTTATAGAAGTCACCGCCGAAGTTCCGCTTCGTCGCGTCATTGTAGTCCGCGCCCAGTCCCGAGAGACCCATGGTGCCTTGAAACGATAGGGTCGGGAGCATTTGATTCTTGGCAAATTTCGTGTTGAGGTCGCTGGTCTCGACGTTTTTGCCGGCCTGGAGAATTTCCGGTCGGCGCTCAATGGCAATGTCGATCGCTTCTTGCAGGCTGATCGCTTCCAGTGACGTCGTCGGAGGATCGGTCGGGATTAATCGCAGGTCCTGACGGAGTTCTTCTTCGGCGGGATTCAACAGGCGGCGTAACTGATCTTCCTGGTCGCGAATCGATTTCTCCGCCACGAGAATTTGTTCGACCCGTGAAGCCACCGCGGCTTCGGCTTGCAGGACGTCCACTATCGACATGACGCCGGCCTTGGCCTTAGCGCGATTACTCGCCAGCAGTTCTTCTGCAGCCTTCAGCGCGGCCTGGGCCACTTTGAGATTTTCGTTTGCGAACACCATCTCCCAGAAGGTTTGTTCGACCGTTGCGATCACCGTCAGCACCCGGTCCAGGAAGACGTGTTGTTCGACCGTGGCATTGTTCTGCGCGATAGAGATGAACGTCCGGTTTAATTCGATTCCAAAGTTCTTCAGCAGGGGTTGGGTCACCGTTAAGGCCAGGCCGCCCGTCCAGGCTGGATTAAACAAGAAGGTGTTTGGGCCGCTCACATAGCTGCGTTGGGGGCTATAATTCAGGTCGTAATTCGCGCCGGTGGGAAGATTCTGGGTAACATCGGCGGTCACGGTCGAGGCGTTTTGGTCAAACGTCTGAATGTCTCGCAGAACAACCCCGGTGACGCCTAAAACCGGTCGATTGAGCGGGGCGACCTGTCGGTTATATTGCCCATTGAGGCTCACGGTCGGGTCATACTTCGCCTGCTCAATGACAATGTCGGCCAACCGGCTCTCCTTCGTCTGCCGACCGATATGTATATCCAAATTGTTTTGCAGGGCCTTAACGACGGCGTCGGCGAGCGAGAGTGTCTCGCGGCGTTCGGCGGGCACCGGTTTCGTCACTTCCAGGCCGAAAGTCGGCGTCGTGGTCGATACAAGCAGGGCCGTCGCAGTTCCGATTAAAAAGATTCCCCGGAGGTTTCGAATCGTCATAACAAACTCCTTGATGCGAGCGCGGGAGTTCCGCCATACTGCATAGGTGCTGGGGTGGTACCATAAACAGAGATCGGTGTCCATGCTGAATGGAAGGTGGTAATGAGTCAGATGAAATGCTGGTTCTCGGTCATCGGGCTGACGATTCTGCTTTCTCCATCCATCGCTGTCGCACAATCCGTCTCAGGAGTACGCGGGCTTGGTGGGGGAGTTGCTCCGCTGTTCGGGCTCGTGGGACCGGGCAATTTGTATGTGGATAACCAGGGCACCCAGGGGTACATCTATAATTTTGGAAATAACTTTCAATCGTATAATTTTCACAATCCCGCGACTGGGCAGGCATGGAGTGGCGCCATGATGACGCTCGGGCCGCAACTCTCTATTGGATTAATCCAAGGGGCGAATCAGGTAGGTTCCCCTTTGGTATTTCCTCCTATGCCGCGAGACGTCGGGCCTCTTCCTCCTATCCAGTCCACCATTCTAGACGACATTCCCTAGTGCTCTTCCTGCCTGACCGGAAATTTCTGGGGCGGTTTAGTATTGCCAGACAAGCTTGTCACACCCATCATCTACGGATAGTCGGTTATCAACAGAATCCACAGACTCCATGAGTTCAATCCATGTCGGTATCTAGCCGACCCTTTGTCACGGCACTCATTCTCAAGCCGTTGATTCATCATTCTTTCTTCCTATATCCTGTTCTGCCCATTAATTCGCTCTAAATGGTGGTACGAGGTTTGCTTGGGTGACCGCTCAAAGTGCCGCCCTGATCCATGAGCGTCGAGGCGACAAAAAGAATACGACTAACTCAAAGATGTCAATTGAATCAGAACTGCAGAACAGAAAGAATGCGAGAACTTGTGATGCTGGGAGTGTGACGTTTGAGGAGACTGAGGCGCTGAGTATCTCAGGACTGAGACAGCAAAGGAGATTGCACTGATGAGGATTGCCCAGGTTTCACCGCTTTGGGAGAGTGTTCCGCCGAAGTTGTACGGAGGAACGGAGCGCATCGTCTCCTACTTGACGGAAGAACTGGTCCGGCAGGGGCACGAGGTGACGTTGTTTGCCAGCGGTGATTCGGTCACGCGGGCCAAGCTGGAGGCGCCCTGTCAGCAAGCGCTGCGTTTGAACACGGGTATTTTCAATCGCGAAGCTCCGCTCATTCACATGATGGAGCAGGTCTTCTGCGCGGCTGACCAATTCGATATCATCCATTCGCATTTGGACTTCCTTGCCTTTTCTCTTTCTCGTCGCTGCCGTGTGCCGGTAGTCACAACGCTGCATGGCCGGCTGGATTTGCCTGAACTCGTGCCGGTCTTCCGTGAATTTGCCGAGATGCCGCTGGTGTCCATATCGGACTCACAACGACGGCCATTGTCCTTTTGCAACTGGGCCAATACCGTCTATCACGGTTTACCTAAAGACCTGTATAAGTTTAACGCTGAGCCGGGCAAATATCTGGCTTTTCTTGGTCGCGTTTCGCCGGAAAAATGTCCGGATCAGGCCATTGAGTTGGCCAAGCGTGTTGGACTGCCTTTGAAGATGGCCGCCAAAGTAGACCCGGCTGATCGTGCCTACTTCGAGCGAGTCGTGGAACCCCTCCTTGATCATCCTCTGATCGACTTTGTGGGCGAAATTACCGACGCGCAAAAGAGTGAATTTATCGGGAACGCTATCGGACTCGTCTGTCCCTATGATTGGCCGGAACCGTTTGGTCTCGTGTTGATTGAAAGTCTCGCCTGCGGCACGCCCGTCCTCGCCTATCGACGAGGATCTATTCCCGAACTGATCGACCACGGTTCGACGGGATTTATCAGCGACAATCTGAATGAAATGGTCAGTCAGGTGGAGAAGCTCGGCACCATCGACCGTCACCGTTGCCGTCAGGTGTTTGATGCGCGATTTACCGCGCAACGAATGACCAGCGACTACGTAAATATTTATCAACAGCTAATCACCGATGCAGCGGCTCTCCCAGGAGCATCGGGGCAGCAACAGGCTTCGAACCTCTAAGTCAGGGCGATCTCACCCTCGCGGAAGGACCAGCATGGCAGACGGGTCACAATCCAATTCCCATACGACAACTGCGTCTGGCTGGCGTTTACTGGGAACTCGCGATTTCGGGTGCCTCTGGGCCGGCCAAGTCGTCTCTCAGATCGGCGATGGATTAAGCAAGGTCGCGCTCCTTTGGTTTGTGTACGAGATGACTGGATCGGCCCTCAAAATGACGGCCATCGGGCTGCTCCAAACTATTCCCCCATTGGTGTTCGGCCCGCTCATTGGGGTTTACCTTGATCGGCTGCCCAAGAAAGCGGTCATGATCACCGTGGACCTCTTACGCACCCTCATGGTGCTGCTGATACCGGTCTTTTATGCGTTCGATATGCTGACGCTTGAACGGTTATACGTCTTGGTGTTCCTCGTTTCGATCGTCTCCACCGTGTTCGGTCCGGCCTTGTCATCCTCAGTGCCGCTGATCGTGCAGCGCTCTCAGCTGACGACGGCGAATGCGTTCCTCCAGAGCACCACCAACATTGGCGTGTTGTTGGGCCCGGCCATGAGCGGGCTCGGCATCGCATTGATCGGAGCGCAAAATGTGCTCTACGTGAATGCCGGTACCTTCTTTGTATCAGCCCTGTTTCTATTGCCGATTCGCGTGCGACACACACGCGTTTCAGGGGATTTGAAAGCCGTGTCCACTCCGATCATTCAGGACATGATGGTGGGATTTCGATTTGTGTTCTTACAACAGCGTGTGGTGTTTGGGCTCATGATCACCGCAGTGCTGTATAACCTTGCCATCAGCGCCTTTGTCTTTCTTCTCCCCGTAGTTGCAAAGGAGTTGTTGCAGGTCGGTCCGATGGAATTGGGCTGGTTGTGGTCAGCCTTGGGTATTGGCATGTTGGGCGCTTCCATTTGGCTCGCGCGAATACCACAAGGCACGTTCCAGGATCGGGTCGGAAGGATTGGCCGTTCGCTCGCAATCGGCGGATTGGCTGTGTGCGCCCTGGGACTGATTCAGACGCCCCTGCTGTTCAGCACCTTTCTGTTGATCGTGATCATCGGAGGCAGCACCTCTTTATTTTATCCGGTGGTGTCGGCGATGCTCCAGGAAGTCACGCCCGAACACTTACTTGGGCGCGTATTCACGACGTTCAGTACAGGAGGGATGGCGTCGGCCATGGTCGGCATGGTTGGATTCGGATGGGCCGCCGATGCCTTGGGTCCCGCGGTCAGTCTCGTCGGAATCGGACTCCTACTCTTGCTCACTGCCGTGGTCACGATGCAGGTCAGCCGCCGTGAACTGGCAGTGGGCCCGATTGTCGCATAATCTTTTCTTCCCTTCGTTCTAGCCCACATGCCTTGAAGCGATCACTCCCGCGAGCATGGCATTGTCGCCAGATCGGAGAGACCGCGCAGATGTTGCTTTCTCCCCGTGCCTCGCGTATGTCTTTTATTCCAGGGCGTCTCGTCTCCTCACTCAATGGTCAGGATGTGCGCTCATTCATCAGCCGTGGCGTGCGTCATTTAATTCAATATATGAGGGGCCTATGCGGATGACTCATTCTGTTACTCTGACGGGAGCATTGGTGTTGGCAGGGTGGCTGCTGGGCGGAGGGGGCGTGGCGACAGGCACAGAGTCGACCCCCGAAGGGAAACCTGAGCCACCACCGACTCAGCGACCTAAAGACCCGGACGTGAAACCGAAGGAGCCCGAAACTAGGCCTAAAGAATCGGACTCGAAACCGGCTGAACAGAAACCCAAAGAGGCTGATGTGAAGCCGAAAGAGAGCGAGACAAAATCCAAAGAGGTGGAGTCAAAGCCCAAGGATGTAGAACCTAAATCCAAAGAACCTTCCGTAAAGACCAAGGAGACGGAACACAAGACCAAAGAATCAGAAAAAATTAAAGAGACGGAACAGAAATCAAAAGATTCCGACCTGCCGCCAGAAAATCCCTGTCCTACCGTCGCCCATCCGGCTGAACAGAAGGCAGCGGCGGAGCTACCCTTGGTACCGTCTGATAATGCTGCCGGAGAGCATCCCAAGGCAGTGGAGCCCGAGTCGAAGAAGCCGATACGCTCATCCATGGTGACGGCCAAGTTGGCGCTCATGGCTGACCCGCGACTATTTCCTTATGACATTGAGGTGGACGCCAAGGACAAGGACCTGGTCTTGCTCGGGAAGGTCTCGCAGGAGTCGGATAAGAAGGCGGCCACCGATATCGTGAGATGTCTTGATGGCGTGCACGCGGTGGAAAACCGTCTCAAAATCGAGCTGGATGCGCCGCACGGCCTCGTCGCAGAGCGAGATAAGGTGGTCACGCAACTGGTGAAAGAGCGGTTCGAGAAAAGCAAAACCTTGCAATCTGTCAAATTCGATGTAAAAACCGAAGACGGAGTGGTCACGCTCAGCGGAAACACGCGGTTTCAGATCATTGTGCTGGAAGCGGCGCAGGCGGCCCGCCAAGTGCCGGGCGTGCGGGCCGTTAATACCGATGCCGTGCGATTGGTCGCCGGAGAATAGGATCCTTCTGTGAGCAGATCGACAGAGGGAGTTCGAGACGCAGTCTGCTGAGGCTATGAAACCCCAGCGCGTCAGCGGAAGGGCAGGACGCCCGAACGTGAAGTGGTCGCCGCAGCTCTTGACGCGCGACTTCACGCTGGTCTGGTGGGGCCAAATGGTGTCCCAAGTCGGCGATGGTGTATCCAAGCTCGCCTTACTCTGGTTTGTCTATTCCATTACCGGATCCCCACTCAAGACGACCATGATTGGGTTGCTCCAAACCCTACCGCCCATTTTGTTCGGGCCCTTCATCGGTGTGGTCGTCGATCGTGTTCCCAAAAAACTTCTGTTAATTATTAGCGACCTCATCCGCGCGGTGGTTCTGGGGGTGATTCCCTGTCTGATACCGGTGGAAGCGTTCAGCATCGAGCGGCTCTATCTTATGGTGTTTGTTCATGCCGTCGCCTCCGCCGTCTTCGGCCCCGCCCTAACGGCCGCAATCCCGTCGTTGGTTTCGCGTCATGAATTTACTGCGGCCAATGCATTGCTGCAGACGACGACCAGCATCGGCATCATCGTCGGGCCGGCGTTGAGCGGCGTGGGTATTGCGACCATGAGCTCGCAGGATGTGCTGTGCGTGAATGCCGTCAGTTATGTCATTTCAGCGGCCTGTTTTCTTTTTATCCGGTTTCCGCGCGCCGAATCGATCATCATAGGTGAGGCCTCGTTGGCAGGAACGTTCCGCGATGTCCTCGAGGGGTTTCACTATGTGCTTCGGCAGCAGCGGATCATTCTGATGTTGATCGGGGCTGCCTCAATGTATACGTTTGCGACGAGCGCATTCAGCACGCTATTTCCTGTCTTCGGGAAGAAACTGCTGGATCTCGGTCCGATCGAGGTCGGGTATTTATGGTCCGCATTCGGTGTCGGGCTCCTATTGGTCTCGCTGGGTCTCGTGTCCCTGTCTGCATGGACGCTGCCACGGCGGATTCAGTTGATGGCGCTCTCGAGTTTCATCAGCGGTCTCGCATTGATGGGCTTAATCCTGACGTCGAACCGATTGGTTGCGGCGGCTTTGATGGTCATCATCGGCATGGGTGCGGGCACGCTCACGCCCGTCGCCTGGGGGGTATTACAGGAGATTGCGCCGTCGTCGCTGTTGGGACGGGTGCTGGCAATTTACAATTTGGGGGCCATGACCTCCGCCATTGCCGGCATGACGATCTTCGGCTGGGTGACGCAGGAGTTCGGTGAACGTCCTAGTGTGTTCGGTATCGGCGTAGGTCTTTTCCTGTCCGCACTGGTGTCCGTGCGGGTGGTGCGATGGATACGGACGAATTGGATAGAGCCGGGTTTCCAGTCGACCCAGGAGGCAGAGCGGCCCGTCGCCGTGGTCACGCAGTCAACAGATCGTTGAGGTTACGCGTGAGGCTGTGCGCGATCCGAAGTTCCTTAGAGAAGCAGACAAGACAAGAGGGATATCAGACTGATAAAGGTGGAATGAAGTCGTAGCTGCGACCATACATCACGTCGCGGTAGCCTGAGGTTGCGGGGAGGAATGCGTGGAAGAAATCATCAACGTCAATGACCGTTTTTACATCCTGGCCAGCTCATCGATGGCAGATGACCGTACGCGTGTGCTCAAGCACGGCGAAACCTTCGGTGTTTTTGACCGGTATGGCGACATTCAACCGGTCCGTGGAACTCAGGGATTGTTTCACCAAGGCACCCGCTTCTTGTCGCGACAGGAATTATTTCTGAATAACGATCGTCCGATGCTCCTGAGTTCCATGGTCAAAGAGGACAATGCCTTGCTCGCCGTGGATCTTACGAATCCAGATCTGTATCGGGACGGTCGCATCGCCATTCCGCGCGGGAGCGTCCACGTCTTCCGCTCGCGCTTTCTGTGGAACGGGGTGAGCTATGAGCGGTTTCGCCTTTCGAATTTTAGTTTGTCGGCGGTGAAGATGAGCCTGTCGATCCGATTTGAAGCCGATTTCGCGGATATCTTCGAAGTACGCGGCAAGAAACGAGACCGGAAGGGCACGCTTTTGCCGAGTGTTCCACAGAAGGACCTGATGGTGCTGCGCTACGAGGGGCTAGATGCGGTGACGCGTGAAACCAGGATTCATTTCACTCCGGCCCCGCAAGAAGTCACGGCCTCGCAGGCGACCTTCGACATTGAACTCGATCCGAAGGGGGAGGCCGCGTTGGCGGTGATCGCCGCGTGCGATCGGTCTCAGGACTCGCGGACGTTCTTGTCCTACGATGCGGCCATGGCGGAAGCCGGTCTGGCCTTCGGGGCGGAGCAGCCCCAGGATTGCGCCATTCAGACCTCCAATGCCCAATTCAATGCTTGGTGGAATCGTTCTTTGCTGGATGTGCGCATGATGGTCACAGACACGGATCAAGGCCCCTATCCCTACGCCGGAGTGCCATGGTTCAGTACGCCGTTTGGGCGGGACGGCATCATCACTGCCTTGGAGAGTTTATGGATTAGACCGGAATTGGCGCGCGGGGTCTTGGCCTATCTGGCCCACACGCAGGCCACGGAAATAAATCCGGCACAGGACGCGGAGCCCGGGAAGATCCTTCATGAAACACGCAAGGGCGAGATGGCTGCTTTGGGAGAGATTCCATTCGGCGTGTACTATGGCAGCGTCGATTCGACTCCCTTATTTGTCATGTTGGCCGGGGCGTACTACGAGCGGACGGCAGATTTGGCGTTCGTAGAAACCATTTGGACCAATGTCGAGGCGGCGTTGACCTGGATGGATACATTCGGCGACCCCGATCGCGACGGATTCCTGGAGTACGTACGGAAATCTCCCACCGGGTTGGACAATCAAGGCTGGAAAGACTCCCACGATTCGATCTCGCATGAAGATGGCTCGATGGCGGAAGGGCCGATCGCGCTGTGTGAGGTGCAGGGTTATGCCTATGACGCGAAACTGCAGGCTTCTAGGCTAGCGGACGCTCTGGGATATGCTGATCGTGCCACTCAGCTCCGACGGCAAGCTGGGTCGCTCAAGGAGCATTTTGAGGAGGCGTTTTGGTGCGATGATCTGTCGACCTATGCCCTTGCCTTGGACGGCAAGAAGCAACCCTGCCGGATTAAAACATCGAATGCCGGGCATTGCCTCTACACGGGAATTGCGAGCGACGCGCATGCCAAACGATTGGCGGAAACGCTCATGTCCGAAGAGATGTTCAGCGGGTGGGGGATTCGAACCCTGGCCGATTCCGAACGTCGGTATAATCCGATGTCCTATCACAACGGTTCAGTGTGGCCGCATGACAATGCGATGATTGCCGCCGGTTTGGCGCGGTACGGTCTCAAAGCGGAGGTCGACAAAGTTATGACCGGGTTATTTGAGGTCAGCCTGGTCCTTGATTTTCATCGGTTGCCGGAGTTGTTCTGCGGATTTGTGCGCCGGCCTGGTCAAGGGCTGACACGGTATCCCGTCGCCTGTAACCCACAAGCCTGGGCGGCCGGATCGGCATTCATGGCCCTTCAGGCCTGTCTTGGGTTGTCGATCCTGGCGTCGGAGCGCAAGGTGATCTTCCAGTACCCTATTCTGCCGCGGTTCGTGGGCGAGATGCAGATTAACAATTTAAAGGTTGGAACGGCCTCGGTCGATCTTCTCCTGCGGCGTCACGATCTCGATGTCGGCATCACGGTCGTTCGTCGGGAGGGCGAAGTCGAGGTGGTTTCGGTTAGATAGCATGTATCCCATGGTGCGGAGCGCACGGCCACGACACGATCTCTCGCGTAGGTTGCCGTCATTTCATAGTGTGGTGAGTAGCGCGCGCTATGGAGCATCCGCAAGTTGCCAGGCCAGGGCCACCACATACCGTGCGGCTGCAGAGAGAATCTTAGGGTTCAGCGTGTCTACGGTATCGGTGGGTTGATGGAAATGCGGGTGGATTCCACTGCTCACGATGGTCACCGTGGGAACTCCCGCCTCTTTAAACGGTACGTGGTCTCCCCCGGGAAAGAACCCGAACAAGTCAATTTGGTCGATAAGCCCAGCTTTCTGACCTGCCGTTTGGGCAACAGATTTATCTAATCCCGTTACCCCGATAGTAAGTTTCCCATTCCCAACACCGGCGTGATCCACGTTAATCATTGCGATCGTCGAGGGCAGCGGTACGACCGGGTGAGTAACGTAGAACTTGGATCCCAGCAACCCCTGTTCTTCCCCGCTGAACGACACAAGCACAATCGAGCGTTTGAGGCGGGTCGGAGCCGCCGCGAGTACCCGCGCCACTTCCAATAGCACGGCCGTGCCGGATGCATTGTCGTCGGCCCCGGCGAAGAGCAGGCCGCCTTGTTGTCCGAAGTGATCACGATGCGCGCCGATCACGATCGTTTCATGTTGGTTCACAGGATCCTGTCCAGGCACGATTGAAATGACGTTGTGAAGGGCGCCGTCCTGCTGGGTGCTTGTCCAATGCATCGCCACGGCGACATCAACAGCCATCGATCGTGGAGTGAGGCCTTCGTTAATGTGCTGCTGTAAGATGCGAAGCCGGTCGCTGCCGTCCGGCTGGTGAAAACCAACAATCGCCGCAGCGAGCGAAGTACTAATCCAGGCTCCAGGAATGCTTTCATGAGGATTCGTCAGTCCGTAAAAGGCGCTTGGCCGGCCCGTGACCCCGCGACGAGTTTCATAGGCATTGAGGATGGGCGCCGTCGCAATCAGTAAGCCGATGGCTCCATGTTCTCGGGCTATGCGCATCTTGTCTGCGTGGGACACCTGTTTCTCATATGGCTCGGGTTTGCCCCGGAGAAATAAAACTATTTTATTCCGCACATCCAACTCGGCATATTCATCGATTCCGCCGGCGGGATCCGAAATTCCGTATCCCACAAACACAATCGGGGCCTGAAGATCTGCAGGGGGAGAATCGAGTATGGGAAGGTAATCGGTGCCGATCAAAGCGGGCGGAGAGTCGGATGCGAATTGGGGGTGCAGTATGGGAGCATCCCCGATAGCCGTGCTGCGCACAGTAGTGGACTGCATCCAGATCCTGCCGGGGAGATGGTCGCTCAAGGTGGCGGAGCCAGAGTTAGGGGAGCGCTCCCCATGCAAATCTAGAAATCGGCCCTTAACAAACTCGGCGGACGCCAGGTCGTCGGGGGTGCCGGTTTGGCGACCCTTGAATGACGGCGCAGTTAGTGAACGGATATCTGCCAGCATGCGGTCGCTGGAAATGAGCAGCAAGGCTTGTGTGAGCGGGTTAGGCTGGTCAAGCAGGCCTGCTGCTAAACTGGGGGCCGCAGCCGCGCCTGTGAACAGGCTCACGATTAGGGCTAACAGCCATCGAGGGCGCCACGGGGTAAAGGCGTAGACGTCTTTGTCTCTGGTGACCGTGGTAGATAGGGAGCCAGGGCATCGCATCAGATCGACGTGGCAGAAGCCTTTTGTGCAGACCAGCGCTGATACCATCGCCAGAGCGGAGGTTGAAGCAGGCGGGGAATGGGATAGCCCAGGCCGCGGACGTAGCCATCATCGCGATCCAGGACGGAAAAAGCGAGCCGATATTTCTCACGGAATACGGTGCAACGGCGCGCCACCTCCTCATCGGTCAGGCGCAGGTGTTGTCGTATCACTGTTCCGATGGCGTCATCAGATGGGGTCTCACTAATCAGGGGTTCGACAAAGGCCGGTGTGAGTTGGAATCGGCGCATGAAAGATTGATCAAGTGCCGACGGATAGGCATAGGTCCCAAGGGTGCCGGCCTGGAAGGCGCGCACCTTGTCAATCAATCGTGGCAACCAGATCATGCCCGCCAGGGTCTCGCTCCATCGACGCGGAGGGTGCTGCCCAAGATCCATCCTGTAACCTCGTATTCATGATCGTAACGGGTACGTATAGCGACAGCACTATACCACAGGAAAGCGGTCCCATTGCAGAGTGCGAAAGCGTCCGTGTACTATCGGTCTCAGCCGCATTTCTGCGACTCATCTGCAGGATGGTATAGCGTCGTGCGGTGTGAGGAAGCTAATGGATCCGGTAAGAGGTGGCGCGAATGGCAGAGCAAGGGAAAGGTCTCTACGACAATCAGTACACACGATTTCGCGAAAATCAGGGCGCACATAAGGGATATGATTTTCAGCACGGCCCTGCAGGGAGCACCCCTCCACCCGTGGTCACATTCCTGGATAAGATAAAATGGTGGACTTTGCGCGGATGGCGGCGAAAGAAGATTCTGGCCGAACGCGATCGATTTCAACAGGACATCATCCAGATTAAGGCACCCCATCCAAAAAGATGAATTTTCCTCGGAGGGATACTCCCGTGTCACAGAAAAACGAATTGGTCGGGCAAAAATGCGCAGATGCTTGTCATGACGAAGATTTCAGAAAGTGCCTGGCGCGAGCGATAATGTATGTCGGGGTCGCAGTGTTTTCTGTGAGTATGTGGTGGACTAAGCCAGAAGTAAGCTGGGCTGTGCCGAAAGAAACCTCCGCCGAGAAGGCGGAACATTTACGCCAGCAGGCGAATCCGAAGCTGTTCAACGATTGGACCTTTGACCAAGACGGAGTCGGAGAGGTTCCAAAGGGTTTTACGATACTGGCGGCTGGAGAGCAGTCCGGTGGGACATGGACAATCGAGGCGCGCGCCGCGACACCCTCCGCTCCAAATGCCCTGTTCGGATCCTCAAGCTGTGCAACCTGCGTCGAGCTGCTGGTCGCGCAGGGATTTCAATATGAATATCCTGAACTGGTCATCCGCATTCACCAGCCGGCCGATCCCGCATCGGGAGAGGTTGGGGTCGTGTTCGGAATGAAAGATCCGAAGAATTTTTATGCGACCTTGGTGAATGTATCTCAACAGACGATCGAAATCGTTCGAGTGATCGACGGCAATGAGTCGGTGCTGGGCCGGGCTGCGCTGAAGGTCAAGCCGATTGAGTGGCATACCCTCCGAGTGCAAAGGAATACCATCATCAGCAAGGACTTCATCGAAACGTTTTTTGACGGGAAGTTGACGCTCTCGGCACAGGATCAGGCCCTTGGAGAAGGACAGGTGGGAATTTTGTTGCGACGAAACGCTTCGGCATACTTCGATAATTTCAGTGCCTCGCCGCAGTATTCGAGCCGTCCTATATCAGCTCCGGCTGCCTATTAGCCTAGGACGGATCGATCTTGAAAGGAGCATTTCACGCTTGCCTTTCCTTTTTGGGTGGGATACAGTGAAGGTGCTTCATTGCGAAGGGCCTTGGTGGTGAAGTAGTAAAAGAATTACAGGGCCCGAATCGATGTTGTTTTGGGTTCTTCCCGGGAATTTCGGAAGCCAGAGCTAAGATTGCCGCTGTGTTTGCATCTTCGCCCCATTCCTTCCTCGTTTCTTTCTCGAGTCCCAGACAACACCATATTATTCTCAAAGGAGGAACCCAATGGGTTCGAAGATCTACGTTGGCGGCCTGCCATACTCAACCACCGAGCAGCAATTAAGCGATTTGTTCGCGGTGCACGGGGCGGTGACGTCAGCGCGCATCATCACAGACAAGTTTACGGGACAGTCGCGCGGCTTTGGCTTCGTGGAAATGTCGGGAGATTCAGAGGCGCAAGCAGCGATTAACGCGCTGAATGGAACGCAATTTGGTGGCCGCACCTTGACCGTGAACGAAGCCCGCCCGCAGGAACCCCGTACCGGGGGCGGCGGAGGCCGTGGCATGGGCGAGGGCCGGCACTAAGCTGCGCTCGTTTTGCGATATCTATCTCAGGGGCTGCCGTGAGGATAGCCCCTGTGTTTTTCTTACCGTGTGATCCTCTCTCTGGTTCGCAGGGCCATCACATTGGCTGCCCCTGTTTTCCCAAGATAGAGATTTAGGAGTGAAGTTTTATGGTGTCGTTTGCCGAATTGTCTCTCACATCGTTCCTCGCGGAACGTCTGCAGCAGGCCGGGTTTACCGCCCCTACTCCCATTCAAAAGGCCGCCATTCCATTGGCGATGGAGGGCCGTGATTTGTTGGCCCAGGCCAAAACCGGAAGCGGGAAAACGCTGGCATTTCTCATCCCCCTGATCGAACGGGCGGTCAAAGAAGGCTGGAAATCGACCGGCTCCGCGTCGAACGCCTCGTCGCATGGTCCCGCACGGTTGCCGCGAGCGCTGGTGTTGGCCCCCACCCGTGAGTTGGCTCTCCAGATCGAAATGGAGCTGCGTAAATATGCTCCGCCGGCGGTCACGTCGCTGGCCGTGTATGGCGGGATTCCTATTGAACGGCATTACCGCGCTCTGCGGCAACCGCCGTTGATCGTGATTGGGACGCCAGGCCGTTTGTTGGATGTGGCGGGAACTCGCCATCTGGACCTGCGTGGCGTCGAGTATGTGGTGATGGACGAAGCCGACCAAATGTTGGATCGCGGCTTTCTGCGCGATATCCAACGTATTTTAAAGTTGCTGCCTGAGCAACGGCAGACCATGCTGTTCTCGGCGACCTTTTCGCCGGAAATTCTGACGCTGGCGGAGTCGATGCTGAAAAATCCTGCTCGAACGTCGGTCGATCCGGGCGTCAATACGCCGACCACGATTACGCATGCATATTACGTGGTTCCAAGCGAATCATCGCGGGTGCAATTGATTCATACGTTGATTCAGCAGACCGAGCCCGGTAATCAGTCCATGGTCTTCTGCGATCAAAAGTACAAAGTAAAACGCTTGGCCGCCCGATTAGGTGGTGAGCCGGCGTCGGTGGGGGCGATTACAGGGAACCATTCCCAGGCTCAACGCGAGCGTACCCTCACCGCATTCCGATCCGGGCGGTTGCGATCCCTCGTGGCGACCGATGTGGCGGCGCGCGGGTTGGATGTCCCATCCGTGTCGCAGGTCATTCATTATGAGCTACCGGCCAATCCCACGTCGTACGTCCATCGCACCGGGCGAACAGGCCGTGCGGAACGGTCCGGCGCGACTCTCTTGATTCTGTCTCCGCAAGAGGAGCGTGAATATTTGGCAATGGTTCGCCGATTGCGAATTCAAACGAGTCGACTGACGCTTCCTACCTTCGCGGCGTTGCCCCCTGCCGTGAGTGAGCCTGAGTCGAACGGTCCCTCCAGGCATGAGGGCCGGAACCGTGAGGCTCGGCCGCGCAGAGCGGGAGAGCGCCCGAGTTCGATGCCTCAAGATTCGAGGGCTAGGCAGGGTGGTCGTGGCTGGCGTTCTGATCGCCCTGCCGCGCCACGTCGTGGCCAGTAGGGAGAGTTGTAGAACCGCCGTGTGCGGCAGGGATTACTATACTGGTGGATTGAGGAGGAGCGCCAATGAGACATGGATGTCACCTATTCGTGGGCTTGGTGATAGCCTTGGGCAGCGGTCAAGTATTCAGCGGGGGAGCCTATGCTCAAAGCGATGTGACAATCGCCGACGGCATGAAGGTATCGCTGGAATATACCTTGACGCTTCCGGACAAGTCCGTCGCCGATTCGAATGTCGGCCAGGCGCCCATCACATTCGTGCAGGGGGCTCATGAGATTGTCCCTGGGCTGGAGAAAGCCCTTGATGGGATGAAGGCCGGCCAAAAGCGGCGCATTGATGTGGCGGCACAGGATGCCTATGGGCCCTACAACAATAAGTTGAGACAGTCTGTCGACAAGGACAAGCTTCCGAAGGATGTGAAGATTGGAGATATCTTGCAAGCCGCGGACAATCGATTGGTGAAGGTCCTGGAAGTGAATGAGAAAAAGGTGCTCATCGATCTCAATCATCCGCTGGCGGGAAAGACGCTCACCTTCGATGTGAATGTTATTAAAGTTGAAAAGGGGGATGCATCGGACGCTCCCGAAAGCAAGACGCCCTAGTTCCTCTTAGTTGTTCACCAGATGGGCGGGCCAGCCGGCGAAAACGCCGGCTGTGCTTCGCGCCGGTGTGGTGCTCTCCGTATTGCCGTGACCGTCAGCGTCACGGCCGCAAAGTGCGACTCGACGATTCCCTCAATGACATAGGCTTGGTTCTGGGCCAGCAGGTGGCATGTCTTCCGATACAGGTCCGGGAAGATAGTCGCATCGTACAACCCGGTCAGGTCCTCGAAGCTAACGAACTCCATGGGGTTGCCCTGCTTGGTGTGGATGACCTTCTCCGTGATCAGCACACCCATCATGGTGATTGAACGGCCGATATGCTGTGTCATGTCACGGGCGGCAATCGTATCAGGCGGAATCTGCGCGATGGGAACCAAGGCCAGCGGGTGGCACCGGAGGGGAAACCCGAATGCATCGATCTCTTGTGCGATCAGCCGAGACGGCCCATATTCCGTCGGAATAGGCAGGTAGCCGGGAGATGACGGATGTCGCCAGGCCAGCAGGCGCCAGAGCAGGGCTGGTCTGGTGAGTTCACCGGCGAGTCGATCGAAGCAACCAGCTTTGATGAGCAGCCGAGCCTGCGCAGAATCGGGTTGGACTCGGTCTAGAAAATCCTGCAGCGACCGAAATGGGCCATCACTGGAGCGTTGCGCGATCAGGAACTTGGCAAGCTCTTGCCGGAGTCCTTTGATTTGCATTAATCCCACGCGAACTTTCTGTGCCTGACCCCAATAGGCCCATTCACTGTCATTGATATCTGGCGGCAGAATCGTCAACCCCATCCGTCGTGCTTCCGACACATAGGCAAACGTCGAGTAGAATCCGCCCTGATTGCTGATGACTGCGGCGATGAATTCCGCCGGGTAGTGGGCACGGAGATAGGCGGATTTGAAGGATACCTGCGCGTAGCTAGCCGAGTGAGGTTTGCAGAAGCTATAACCGGCAAAACTCATGATCATGGCCCAGATCTGCTCGATGACGGGCACGCTGGCTCCACGAGCCAGGGCGCCCGAACAAAATTGCCGCTGGTAGTCGTGGAGCTGTCGTTGTTTGTGTTTCTTGCTGAGCACTTTTCGTAATTGATCGCCGTCCGCGAGCGAGAATCCGCTTAATGCGACAGCCACGTTCATCACATCCTCCTGATAGACCATGATGCCGAAGGTGTCACGCAGCACATCCTGTAACGCCGGGTGGAGCATGCGGTAGGGCTGACCGTGCGCACGCCGGATGAAGTCGTCGGCAAACCGGTGTGCGGCAGGCCGGATGAGGGAGGAGACGATCGTGAGATATTCAAAGTCGTCGGCCTGAATCTGCTGTGTGACCGGCATAGTGGTCCACAGTTTCTTGAGCAGCAGCCGCGTCGCGGGCGACTCCACATAGAAACAGCCCATCGTGTCGCCTTGACGAATCAAGGCTTTAGTTCGATTGTCGGAAAGCGGGTCCCACATCGCATAGTCGATCTGTCGGCCGGTATGGCTGGCGACCGCGGCCAACGCGTCGCGAATCACGGCCAGTGAGCGATTGCCCAGAAGGTCGATCTTCACCAATCCGGCCTCTTCCGCTTGATCTTTTTCCCATTGAATGACCGGGATGCCTTTAGCTGATCGTTCAACCGGCACATAGCTATGGATGTCGCCCGGCACAAGGACCACGCCGCCGCAATGCAGACTCAGATTGCGGAAGTGCCCCTCGATTTGAACGGCCCATTGAAGGATTTCCGGCCAAGGAGAGCGAAGCTGCAGTCTCCGACAGAGCTCTGCCGCCCACTGTTGATAGGTCACGGTCGAGGTACTTTCAGGTGGATCAGCTTTGCGGAGCAGTAATGGCAAGATACGGCCGATTTCTACGGCCGGCAGGCCATAGACTTTGGCGGTCTCCCGAATTGCCGCACGGATGGCGAGTGTGTTCTGGTTGGCGACCATTGCCGCCGACCGTTCGCCGTATTGGGCAAACACCCAGTCGAGAATGGCGTCTCGTTCGTCCCAGGGAAAGTCGATGTCGATGTCCGGAGGATCATGCCGTCCGGGGTTGAGAAACCGTTCAAACAACAGGTGATGGCGAATCGGATCTACATGGGTAATACCCAGGCAGTATGAAACAATCGAGGCGGCGGCAGAGCCGCGACCACAGGTGCGAGGGGCATGACCGACGATTTCTTCGACGACCAAAAAATAATCCGCATAGCCTTTGTCGCGGATCACGGCAAGCTCGTGCTCAATGCGGGCCGAAACAGCCGAGGACAGCGTGCCGTAGCGCCATATCGCACCGTCATAGGTCTTGATGCGCAGGCGGTCGAAGGCTTGGGCCGCGGAGAGTTGCCGAAACGAGGGGAAGATCGTGTCTTTGAAATTCCAATCGGTCGCGCACCTCTCGGCGATGCGCCGGCTATTCGCGATAGATTCAGGCACGTGGGGAAACTGTCGTTCGATCTCCATGAGGGACATCATCCGGTGGGTGGATCTGCAACAGGCGTTGTCGGGCAATCGGGAGAGTGTGGTGTTCAACGCAATGGCACGCAAGAGCCGGTGGCGTCGGTAGTCGGATGGAGTCAAGAATTGCGCGCGGGTCGTTGCGACAGGCGGCAACGTGGATCGGCGGCTGAATGCCAGGGCATCAGCCATTTCCGGACCCGGCGTCAGTTCAACGAACAAATCTTCCTGCGAATGCCGTTGCCATTGAGTAAGCGCCGGCTGATCATCGGAGAGGATGATCAGCCCGGAGCGGTATTGAGCGACGGTCCTAACGAAGTCGAACGGTTCGTCGCTATGGCGGGCGGAGAGGATGCGGCAGAGGTTGCCATACCCGGCCGCTGTTTTCGCCAGCAGGACGGCGCGGTGAGCAGGACACCTCAGTTCGGCGCCAAGTATGGGTTTGATTCCGGATGCGCGGGCGACATCAAGAAATCGAATGGCGCCGTACAGGCCGTTCGTGTCGGTGAGCGCCAGAGTGTCACTGCCTTGCATGCGCGCCGTCTGGCAGAGCGCTTCCAGTGACGGAACTCCTTCCATGGGCGAATAGGATGAATGGACGTGCAAATGGACAAACGGAGAAGACATGGTGGTCGTAGGCCTCAATGGTGTCTGCCATACCGAATGATGCTGTCTCCAAAGCGCGTCCTCAGCTGGTCGAGGACACGCGTCAACTGCTGCGCGCGGGTTCGACGTTGATGAACCGGTCCGACGATGTCGAACAGTTCACATTGTTCGGCAGGGGCTGTGAGTTCTTCAGCGCTCAGCGTGAGCACATTCATGCGGACGCGGCGACGGACGTATTGTCGGAACAAGGCATGGAGGGGCGGCGTCAGATCAATGTCCCAATAACTGGCCGGATCAATGGTCCGGTGTCCGCTCGTATGGGTGTGATCGCTATAGCGAATCGTCAGCGTGAGCCGTCGGCAGACTCGTTGTTGAATGCGCAGCGTCCGGCAAAGTTGTTCAAGCAGATCGGCAAGATAGTTCCGCAGTATGCGGTCGTCGTTGGTATCCGGCTCGAGCACTTGTGAATAAGTGAGTGCGGGTTGCGCTGGCGGTGGCATGACCGGGGTGGGGTCGATGCCTTTCGCCCAACGCAGCAAGGGGGCTGCCCACTTTCCGACGGCAATGTCGAGCGCGGGGAGAGGACTATCGGCCACATCGCCGAATGTCCGGAGATTCAAATCGGCCAAGCATTGTCGGATGGGTTTCATGTGGGCGCGATGGAGAAGCGGCAACGTCTCAATCGGCAAGGGGGCCATGAAGGCTCGTTCCGAACCATGACGAACTTCGTAGAGTTCTGCCGGTTGCACCAGGCCGGCAGCGGTTTGCGCCACAAGCTTGTTACTGCCGATCCCCGATACGCCGGTGAGATGGGCCTGTATCGCGATGTCTCGTTGGAGGCGTGCGGCGGTATCGCAGGGGGGACCAAAGAGCCGTGTCGTGCCGGTCAGATCCAAGAGAAACGCCCCAGGCTTTGTCGGCTCCCAGACCGGTGCATAGCGGGTGATAATCTGGGCCAGCATTGCATGAGCCTGAGCGGTGCGGACCGAATCAGGCGTAACAATGCGAAGTGCGGGACAGCGTTGGAGGGCCTGTTGGATGGTTATGCCTGGGTACAGGCCGTCGGCAATGGCTTCAGGTGACACTTCATGCAATGGGGTGCGTGAGCGTGCGGCCGGTGCGAGGCCGACCGGTTGATGACGGAGACGAGGGTCGGCCAGGCGCGCGAGCGCCAGTTCGAACGACGGCACCGTCAGGCACACAATCTGGCGATCCATAGATTCACTAGCACCGGCGAGAAGTTCTATTGCTTACAGTAGCGAATGACGCCGATGACGAGGCCTTCAATGCGCAGCGAATCGGTCGGTTTGACCGTAATGGACTTCATCGTGTCATTGGCCGGGCGTAGTTCGATGGTCGAGCCTTTACGGTAATAGGTTTTGATGGTGGCATCGTTGTTGACGATCGCAATCACCGTCTGGCCGTTTCGAGCCGTACTCTGTTTTTGGACGATGACGAGATCGCCGGGGAGAATCCCTTCATCCCGCATCGACTCGCCCTTCACTCGTAGCGCAAAGGTTTCCCCGCGACCTATCATGCCGGGAGGAACTTCGACGAGTTCGGTTTGGGGAATGGGTTCGATAGGATCGCCGGCCGCTACCAAGCCGGCCAGGGGAATATGCGCTGAGGCCGTGAGGTGATCGATTGCCAATCGAACGGCAAACGGAATCTTATGTGTGCCGATTTCGTAACGCGCGATGGTCTGGCGGGTCGTTTTCAGCCGGTCGGCAAGCTGATTCTGGGTAAGTCCAAGAGCCTGACGGGCCTTCTTTAGGTCGATCGCATGCATGTAACGAATCGTTACATAGCGGGAGGGGCCTGTCAAGAGGAGGTGATCCGGTCGGCGGACATGCTAAGATAGCCAAATGTCCTCTTTCAAACTCGAAGCTCCCTTCAAACCCTGTGGTGACCAGGGCCAAGCCATTGAGAAGCTGACATCGGGGATCCTGGCTGGGAAACAGCATCAGGTCCTGCTGGGCGTCACAGGTTCCGGCAAAACCTTTACCATGGCGAATGTTATCGAACGCGTACAGAAAACGACACTCGTCCTCGCGCACAACAAGACCTTGGCGGGTCAGCTCTATCAGGAATTCAAACAGTTTTTTCCTCACAATGCTGTTGAATATTTCATCAGTTACTATGACTACTATCAGCCGGAAGCCTATATTCCACAGAGCGATACGTACATTGCGAAGGATGCGTCGATCAACGATGCGATCGACCAGATGCGCCATGCGGCGACCACATCGCTGCTGCAGCGCAATGATGTGCTGATCGTGTCGTCGGTTTCATGCATCTATGGTCTCGGCTCGCCGGAGGTCTACCATGACATGTTGGTCTATCTTGAAGAGGGTATGGAGACGCGGCGTGAAAAAATCCTGGCGAAATTGGTTGATATTCAATATGCGCGCAATGACTTGGATTTCCACCGCGGGACGTTTCGCGCACGGGGCGATGTCATCGAGATTTTTCCGGCTTCCTCGGAAGCGAAGTCGGTGCGCATCGAACTTTTTGGCGATGTCGTGGATGCGATTCATGAAATCGATCCACTCACCGGTAAATCATTGGGCAAGTTGCCGAAGATCGCCATTTATCCGAATACGCACTACCTGATCGCGCCCGATCGCTATGAACGCGCAATCACGGGAATCGAAGAAGAATTGGATGCGCGAGTGGCGGCATTCAGAAAGAACGGCCAATTGCTTGAAGCGCAGCGGATCGAGCAACGGACCAAGTTCGATCTCGAAATGATTCGCGCCATGGGCTATTGCCACGGGATCGAAAATTATTCGCGCCACCTAAGCGGGCGCGCACCGGGAGATCCTCCCCCCACGCTGCTGGATTATTTCCCCAAGGACTTCTTGTTGATCATCGACGAGTCGCACGCGACAGTGCCGCAGGTCGGCGGCATGTATGAAGGCGACTTTTCGCGAAAACGGACGCTCGTGGACTACGGATTCCGATTGCCGTCCGCTGTCGATAATCGCCCCTTGAAGTTTGCTGAATTCGAACGGATGCTGAAGCAGGTGATCTATGTATCGGCCACACCGGGTCCCTATGAATTGAAGCATGGCAAGGGGGAGGTGATCGAGCAGATCATTCGCCCGACCGGCCTGATGGATCCCCTCATCGATGTGCGGGCGGCGAAGGGGCAGGTGGATAACTTGCTGGCTGAAGTACACGCGGAAGCGGCGAAGGGAAATCGCGTTCTAGTCACTACCCTGACCAAGCGCATGGCCGAAGACCTCACGGAGTATTATCACGATCTCGGCGTGAAGGTGCGCTATCTGCATTCGGACATTAAGACGCTGGAGCGGGCGGAGATTATTCGCGATCTACGGCGGGGCCTGTTTGATGTGTTGGTCGGGATCAACCTGCTGCGGGAGGGTCTCGATTTGCCCGAAGTCAGTTTGGTGGCGATTCTCGACGCGGATAAGGAAGGCTTTCTCCGGTCGCATCGATCCCTGATTCAAACTGCCGGGCGCGCGGCGCGAAACCTCGATGGGCGCGTGATTTTTTATGGCGATACGGTGACCGATTCGATGCGGAGCGCCATTGAGGAAACCGGGCGTCGGCGACATATCCAAGAGGCCTACAATACCGCTCACGGGATTACACCGGAAAGCATCAAAAAAAGTATCCCCGCGCTGGAATATGCAGCTGCCGAGATGGATTACGTTCAACTGGACATGGCGGCTGAAGCGGCCGCCCCCTATAATACCGGCGAGGATGTCGCGCAGGTGGTACAGCGGTTGGAGGTGGAGATGAAGGCGGCCGCGAAGAAGTTAGAGTTTGAGCGGGCAGCCGAACTGCGGAATCGAATCAGAGCGCTGAAGCTGAAGGTATTAGAATTGGCACCATAGGGCCGTGGGCGAGCGAGAGTGAGTCTCACCTTACATCTGCTTATAGAGATAGGCGCCGAGTAACATTCCCAGCACGCTGAGCAGGCTGACTTTAATGCTGAAGCCGAAGGTCAGTTTGAGAAGGACAAGGTCAATGGTCAGCGGAGGGTTGATTCCAGGCGAAAAATTACTGGCAAAGATGTTTTGAATGGTGCCGTTCGGGGCCATTACCCGAAGAATTTCTCCGAAAATCCCGCCCAGCATGCCCCCGATCAGGATAAAGATCAGCAGCACACCGATCGATTTTCTCATCCGATGTCTCTCCTCGTTTGCGGCAGCCGACGCATACGCGCCGCCGGGCACCATATCGGAAGCACAAAATGATGTCAACAAAATGCATGCCAGTCGCTGTCATCCTTATCTGTTAGGAATAACTAGGTCCTGCAGCATGTGTGTCGGCACGGAGGGCATTGGCGCGGGTGTGTGAAGCGAAAGAACTCCGTGTCTATCTCGATGAGTGAGTTCATCGGCTGCTGAGAGAGATTACTGCGCAAACGCGGTCCAGCTCACCGTCTGAACTCTGAATATCTTGACTTCATACCACCCCGTTCTATAGACTGCCCGATGCTATATTTTTTTAGACTTTTCGAGGCGATCGGAGATCTGGCTCGAACCTGACTTCGATGGCCTTTTTCTTTGGTGACTTGTGCTTGACGCGCTGAGCGAAAAATTCGAACGGATTCTCAAGAAACTTCGCGGGCAAGGTGTGCTCACGGAGGAAAATATCGCTGAGGCCCTGAAGGAAGTGCGTTTGGCGCTCCTCGAGGCCGACGTGAACTTCAAAGTCGTCAAAGAGTTCCTGGATCGCGTTCGCGAGAAGGCGGTCGGGCAGGACGTGCTGAAAAGTCTGACTCCCGGCCATCAGGTCGTCAAAGTCGTCTGGGACGAGCTACGCGGCATGATGGGCGGTGAACGGTCGGGAATCAGTCTCGCCTCCAGGCCGCCGACGATTGTCATGATGGTGGGATTGCAGGGTGCGGGGAAAACGACCACATCGGGCAAATTGGCCCGCTTATTCAAGAGCCAAGGGAAACGCGTGTTGCTCGTGGCAGCCGATCCGCGTCGGCCTGCGGCCGGTGACCAGCTCGCGAGTCTCGGGCAGGATCTGGGGATCGAAGTCCATCGGTTTGACCAAGCTGATGCCTCCCGCGCCGATGTGGTGCGTATTTGTGAGCGCGGAGTGCAGCGCGGCCAAGAACAGGGCTACGACATCATCCTACTGGATACCGGCGGCCGGCTGCATGTCGACGAAGAATTGATGGCTGAACTCGTGGCGGTCAAGCAAGCCGTGAATCCCCATGAGGTGCTCCTGGTTGCCGATGCCATGACCGGCCAGGACGCGGTCAATATGGCTGGCCAGTTCGACCAGAAGGTAGGCCTCACGGGCATCATTCTGACAAAAGTCGAGGGCGATGCGCGCGGCGGGGCGGTGCTCTCGATCAGAGCCGTCACCGGGAAACCCATCAAGTTTCTCGGCATGGGAGAGAAACTCGATGCGCTGGAACCGTTCCATCCGGACCGGATGGCATCGCGGATCCTCGGCATGGGCGATGTCCTTTCGTTGATCGAAAAGGCCCAGGAAACATTTTCTCGGGAAGAGGCCGAAGCCGCTCAAAAGAAACTGACCAGCAATACGTTCACGCTGGAAGATTTTCGGTCTCAACTTGGGCAGATGAATCGGTTGGGTTCGTTCGAGCAAATTCTGGGGATGCTACCTGGCGGGCAGAAGTTAAAAGATCTGGCGAACAATGGCTTGCCGGAAAAGGAAATGAAGCGAGTCGCAGCCATGATCGATTCCATGACCACGCGTGAGCGGCGCGATCATACGGTGATCAATGGCAGCCGGAAGAAGCGGATTGCGCGCGGCAGCGGGACGAGCGTCCAAGAGGTCAACCGTCTGATCAAGCAGTTTTTGCAGGCCAGAAAGATTGCCAAGGTGATGTCGGGATCCGGCGGCCGCCGGCAGTTAGCGCAAATGTTTCGCGGAATGTGAAGAGCAAAGCGAGTGTGTGCACGATGCAACATTAAATGGGAAGTAGGCAATAACCGAGCGCATAGGGCGCATTGAGCACATTGATCAAGGGAGGTTCTGATGGCGGTTCATTTACGATTGGCACGGACGGGGCGACATAAGCGGCCGATGTATCGGGTCATCGCGGCGGATTCGCGAAAACCGCGTGACGGACGGTTTCTGGAGATTCTTGGCATATTCGATCCGCTGAAAAACCCGGCCGTACCGGTGCTGAAGTCGGAGCGGGTGCTGAGCTGGTTGCGGCATGGCGCTCAGCCTACCGTCACGGTGCGGACGCTGCTCAAGCGTCATGGGGTCTGGAAAGAGTTCGAGACCGAGAAAGCTCAGAAGAGCGAGAAGACGGAGAAGGGCAAGAAGTAGCGGGGGTTTGATGGCGACGTCCGATCAAGCAGAACTCGTCACCATCGGAAGGATTGAGCGGTCCTTCGGAGTGCGAGGCGAGGCGCGCGTGCGTTCGCTCAGCGATGTGCCGGGACGGCTTGAGGCACTTCGACAGGTGAGCATTGCAGGGCCTGGCGGCAAAACCATCGAAACTGTCGTGACCCACGTGCGGCCTGGTGGCCCCACATGGATTATGGGGTTCGAAGCCTTTACGACCCCGGAGCAAGTAGCTGAGTTTCGTGGAGGGTTCCTCCAGGCCCCTCGCGGGGACTCGCCGACGTTGCCGGCCGATCAATACTACCAATGTGATCTGATCGGCATGCTCGTGCGGGATGAGGCCGGTACGGTGCTGGGCCGGTTGGAAGGTGTTTGGGATATGTCCGACAATCAGTCGTTCGTGGTTCGGCAGGACGGGAAAGAAATCTTGATTCCCGCGGCGAAACAGGTCGTGGTGGCAGTGGACGTAGCAGGGCGCGTCATGACGGTTCGATTGCCGGAAGGGTTTGGAGATCTGTAGGATGCGGTGCGCCGTTCTAACATTGTTCCCGGACATGGTGGCCCCGGTTCTTGGACAGAGCATGCTCAAGCGCGCCCAGGAGAAGGGGTTGCTGGAGGTGTCTGTTCAGAACTTGCGCGACCATACCTCCGATCGGCACAAAACGGCAGACGATGTGCCGTATGGCGGAGGGGCTGGGATGGTCATGAAAGCCGAGCCCATCTTGCAGGCGGTCGATGCGTTGCGTGCCGCGTATTCGGCCTCGGAACCCGTCACGGATTTGCGAGTGATCGTGCCGTCTCCACAAGGGCGGCCCTTTACGCAGGATCTGGCACAATCTTTGGCGCAGGATCAACGCGTGGTGGTGTTTGTTTGCGGGCACTATGAAGGTATCGATGCGCGCGTTCAATTGGCATTGGTTCCCGAGGAAATTTCGGTCGGTGATTATGTGCTGACAGGGGGAGAATTGGCTGCTTTGGTGATGATCGATGCGGCGGCCCGTTTAATCCCAGGCGTGCTGGGCGATGCCGCCTCGGCAATTGAAGAATCGTTTACTGAAGGATTGTTGGAATATCCGCACTATACCAGGCCCGCGGAGGTGCGAGGAATGATGGTTCCTGAGGTGTTGGTGTCGGGCCATCATGAGGCGATTCGGATGTGGCGCCGCAAGGAAGCGTTACGAAATACCTATCTGAAGCGGCCGGATTTGTTGCAGGTTCGTGAGTTTGGACCAGAGGATCAGCAATTGTTGAATGAAGTGATGCAGGAGAGTCTTGTAGACGTACCTGTTCGTTGAGAGGAGGAGAGAAGATTATGAATCGGCTAGAACGGATCCAGAGATCCTTAACCAAAAAGACGGCGCCCAAGTTCGAGATCGGGGATACCGTTCGTGTCCATGTCAAGGTGGTCGAGGGTGAAAAAGAGCGTATTCAGGTGTATGAAGGGACAGTGATCGCCAGAAAAGGGACGCTGAATAGCGAAACTTTCACGGTGCGCAAGCTGTCCTATAATGTCGGCGTCGAGCGGACGTTCCCCATTCATTCACCCAATGTGGCCAAAGTCGACGTCGTCCGTCAGGGACGTGTCCGACGCGCCAAGCTTTATTATTTACGTACGAAGAAGGGTAAGTTCGCCAAGGTGGAAGACCGGGAGTTCAAGGTTGAAAGCAAAGCCCAGGTTGCAGCCAAACTCGCGGCCGCGGAAACCGCTTCGGCAGCAAAGGCCTGATCCGTGCTCATTTCCATTTGACAGCAACGCAGAGGCGCACGTTTGGCTGGCACTTCGAACCCGACAACAGGGGGCCCCACCGAAGAGTTCGAGGTGGAGGCCAGATGCTGCGGGTACCGACGCATCGCCGGTCTTGATGAGGCTGGACGTGGGCCTCTCGCCGGGCCCGTCGTCGCGGCGGCAGTGGTATTGCCGCGTCGCTGTCGGCTCGCTGGATTAAACGATTCCAAACAGGTCGGCGAGCCGGATCGTATCCGGCTGTTCGCGGAAATCGTTCGTCGGGCAAGGGGCATCGGCATCGGATCCGCGAGTGAAGCGGAGATCGACCGTCTCAATATTCTTGAAGCGACCCGATTGGCCATGCGGCGCGCTTTGCAAGCGCTCCCGCTCACGCCGGATTTTCTCCTGTTGGACGCTCTGAGTCTTCCCGGGATTTCGGTTCGACAGCGTCCCATTATCAAAGGCGACGGACTATCATGTTCTATTGCCGCGGCGTCTATTATTGCCAAGGTTACGCGCGATCGATTGATGGTCGAGTATCACCGCTGGTACCCTCAATACAATTTTGCCGAACATAAGGGGTACAGTACCCCACAGCATTTGCGACTCCTGCGAGAGCACGGACCCTGTGCGATCCACCGTTGTACGTTTGCGCCCGTTCAGCATCTTCTTACCGGATCTGTGACAGACTTCGATACGGATTCCTTCGATACGTGACAGCCGGCGACCATTCCATGCGAGACCCCCGTCGTACATTAGGCGATGAAGGAGAAGGCCGCGCGGAGGCCTTTCTGCGAGCGCAAGGATTTCGAATTCTTGGCCGCAATGTGCGTTCACCATTAGGCGAACTCGATTTGGTGGCCGATGATCAGGGAGTGCTGGTATTCGTTGAGGTCAAACGGCGGCGCACGGGAGCTTTCGGCGGTGCGATCGAAGCGGTGGATGCGCGGAAGCGTGCCAAATTGATTCAGCTGGCCGCGCAATATCTTGCCCAACATCGTATTCGAAATCGCGCGTGCCGGTTCGATGTCATATTAATACAGGACAATGCCGGGTCTGCAGAGGCCGTGCAGCATATAACGAATGCGTTCGACCTCGATGGGGATGATCTGCGATGGTAGGATGGAGGCGAGTGCCATTGTGGTCGATGTCCTTCCGTCCGCATTAAGGGCAGGGTTTCCGTGCAAACACATAGCTGAACTCCCGTAGTTGTCACGATCCATGATTCAACTCTTCCACGTCTCAAAATACTATGACCGTCGCTTGGCGCTCTCGGACATTACGCTCGAAGTCGAGAAAGGGGAATTTATTCTCCTCATGGGCCCAAGCGGGGCGGGAAAATCAACGCTCTTAAAGTTACTGATCGGCGCAGAGCGACCGGAAGAAGGGCAGATATTCGTGCAGGGCCGCAGCTTGGCAAAGTTGCGATCGTCTGAAATCCCCTTGCTGCGTCGGAAAGTAGGCGTCGTCCTCCAAGATTTCCATCTCCTGCCCAAGAAAACCGTCTTTGACAACGTCTCATTGCCCCTCCTGGTTCAAGGCTCCGCCAATGGTGAAATCCGACGGAAAGTGACTGAGGCCCTGCGCGCGGTCGGGCTGGACCATAAGAAGGATCTTTTGCCGCCGGGGCTATCCACCGGCGAGCAGCAACGAATTTGTATCGCCCGGGCGATCGTGAACGGTCCGATTGTGCTGCTGGCCGACGAACCGACGGGGAATTTGGATCCAGACTTGACGAGCGAAATCATCGAACTCTTCAAATCGATCAATGCCCGTGGCACAACCGTGATTGTCGCCACGCACGATCCCAACGTATTGGCCCAGGTCAATCGCCGGGTGATTACGTTGGACCACGGCAAGCTGGTGTCGAATGAACAGGTGTCTGCATGAGACGCCTCCTGTATCTCCTGCGGGAGGCCCTGGCCAATGTATTGACGAACCGGACCACGACGGTGGTGGCGGTGGCGACAACTGCCTTCACCTTTGCATGCGTGGGGGTTTTTTTACTGCTCTATGTCAATCTACGGGCGATGGCATCGTCTCTAGAGCAGGATATCCAGGTCATGGTCTATCTTCAGGACGACGTGACCGGTCAGGTAAGAAGCGAGATTGAGCAACAGTTGAAAGCGGATCGGGCGGTTGCGGCACTGACCTTTGTCTCTAAAGAGCAGGCGCTGGCTGATTTTCAAGCGCAGTTTCCGGCCGAATCACATCTACTACAAGGGCTGGGACAGAATCCATTGCCGGCGTCGTTCGTCGTGACATTGGCGGCGGAGACCCGTTCGTCCGATTCGATGCGACGCTGGGCAGATGGTGCGCAGCTGATCACGGGGGTGGGACAAGTCCAGTACAACCAGGCCTGGGTCGAGGCGTTGGCCAGCATGGTCAGGTACATTGAGCTCGCTGCCATTATCGTCGGCGTCATTCTGTCTGCCGCATCGGTGACGATCATCGCCAACACGATTCGCTTAGCGCTGTATTCCCGCCGCGAAGAAATCGAGATTCTCGGCATGATTGGGGCGAGTACGGCTTTTATTCGCGTGCCCTATCTACTCGAAGGTGCGGCGCTGGGTTTACTCGGCAGTGCGCTGTCCTTGGTGATCCTAAAAGCCGGGTTCGAGTTGTTTCGGCATGAAATCCGGTCTGCCAGCCGCTTTCTCGGTGTGGATGCGTTGCTCACTTTTTTCCCCTGGGAGATGTGTCTCGTGCTGGTGCTGGTGGGATTGTTTCTCGGCTGCGCCGGAAGTTTCCTCTCATTGCTCCGGTTCGGAGAGGGACGCGCATGACTCGGATTACGTGTGGATTCGTCGTAGTTCTCATGCATATGGCCTTTTTCGCCCCTGCCACCGCTTCCGCCGAACGTAAGGATTCCTATGCGGACAAGATCGAACGGGAAAAGAGAACGCTGGAAAAGTTGCGCGGCACGATTGTCGAAAAACGAAAGAAGGCGGACGAAGCGGAAAAAAAACGGGAGTCGGTTTTGCAGGGTCTCCAGTCCTTGGATGAGCGCCTCGTCCGCTACCGGCAGGAGCACCAAGACATTCGTAAGCAGCTGAAGAAGAAAGACATTGAAATCGAGCATATGAGCGTACAGTTGAGCCGGCTGTCGGAGCGTATCGATGAGCGTCAGGATGCCATTGCCGCTCGTTTGCGGGTCCAATATATCGAAGGGCGATTTTGGCATCTAAAGACACTGCTCGCCGCCAGTTCTTCGGGGGATTTTCAGCGGCGGTTCCGGTATCTATCGGCGGTGACGCAGCGGGAATACGAGATTATGGAACGCTACCAAAAGGATGCCGAGCGGATCGCTGAGGTCGAACGAAGCAGAGAAGAAGCCCGCCAGGGCATCTTGGCTTATAAAACCAGCACCGAAGAGAAATTGGCGCAGATTCGGGGGTTGAAGAAAGAGAAAAGGGTCTATCTGGCTAAAATTACTCAAGAAAAAGAGTCGCATGATCGCGCGGTGGCAGAATTGGAGCGTTCCGCCTCGCGGGTAGATAGCCTGTTGCAAGAGCTGGAGACTCGGCGCCGCGCGGCAATGGCATCTCGGTTACCGTCCGTGGCCGGAGGGCTTAAAGCGCTCCGTGGAACCCTTCTTTGGCCCACTGACGGACAGGTCGTCTCCTATTTCGGCAGGCAGAAACATCCAACCTTTAATACCTACATTCAACGAAAAGGGATTGAGATTCGCGTTGCAGAAGGGAGTAATATACGGTCGGTGCTTGCCGGACAGGTCGTATATGCGGACTGGTTGAAAGGCTATGGACTCGTTATAATTGTGGATCATGCCAACGGAGTTTTTTCCCTCTACGCCCACGCGTCGAAAATTCTGACTTCCGTCGGAGCCAAAATTGAAGCGGGGGAGACGATCGGAGAAACCGGAGACACGGGCATGACGGGTGAGAATACGCTTTATTTTGAGTTGCGTCAGGGGGCAGAACCGGTGGATCCCCTGGTGTGGCTTTCAAAACGCTAGGTCTCGGAAGGAAGGAACCCACGTTATGGAACAGCGGCGGAGCCGACGGTGGTTGTATCTCTTATTGATGGTGACGGTAGCCCTCGGGATCGGCATTGTGCTGGAAAAGGGTCTGGAACGAACCGGGCACGCGTCCGAAACTTATGAAGAACTTCGCACCTTTTCCGAGGTCTTGACGCAAGTGCAGAAACACTATGTCGATGATACGAAGGTGAAAGACCTCGTCCAGGGCGCGATCCGCGGGATGCTGTCGACGTTGGATCCGCACTCAGCCTACATGACGCCTGACATGTACAAAGAAATGCAGGTTGAGACGAAAGGTGAGTTCGGCGGAGTGGGGATTCAGATCGGCGTGAAGGAGAATCGGCTGGCCGTTATCGCCCCTATTGAAGGGACGCCGGCGCATCGGGCTGGCATTAAAGCGGGCGATTTCATTACCAAGGTTAATGACGAGACCACCAAAGATCTGACGCTGATGGATGCCGTGCAGAAAATGCGCGGGCCTAAAGGCACGAAGGTCAATCTCACTATTCAACGCGACGGGACAACGGATCCACTGGCGTTTTCACTTGTGCGGGACACCATCAAGATCGAAAGCGTCAAGTTCAAGGTTATCGACAACACTATAGGGTATGTACGATTGACGCAGTTTCAGGAAGCCACGGGAAGAGATCTGGGCCGGGCGCTCAAGCAATTCAAAGAGCAGAAGCTACAGGGAACAGTCCTCGACTTGCGAAATAACCCCGGGGGATTGTTGACGGCGGCGGTAGATGTGTCGGAGCAATTCGTGGGGAACGGGAAGTTGATCGTCTACACTAAGGGCCGCGAGGGGAAGAAAGACGAGTGGTTCTCCAAGACCAAGGAGACACTGGAGGACTCCCCGATGATCATCCTGGTGAACGAAGGATCAGCCAGTGCATCGGAGATTGTAGCCGGCGCCTTGCAGGACTGGGGACGGGCCGTCATTGTCGGCACCACCTCATTCGGCAAGGGCTCCGTGCAGACGATTTTGCCGCTCGGCGATGGATCTGGCCTTCGCCTCACCACCGCCAAGTACTACACCCCGAAGGGGCGTTCCATCCAGTCAACCGGCATTACACCGGATATTGTGGTGAAACTGCAGGCGCAGACTGTGGCAAAGGCGGCTGAAAAGGATGGCAAAGAGGGGGAGTCCAAAGCCGCAAAATCTCCGGCCAGTGCAAAGGACTCACCCGCTCCGCTGAAATCCGGTGAGGATTCCACGCACAAGAACGGTGCCGCACCGGCGGTCGAAGCTGCTGGGGAGCTCTCTATGGAGGACGATCTTCAGCTTCAAAAGGCGGTTGAACTGTTGAAGACCTGGAAGATCTTCAAGGAGCTTCGTCCCGCGTAACCGACATGGTCCGTTGTTGCTCGCGGATGGCCGCAATGAGCGATTCTTCTGACCCTGAAAATCCTGGTTGTGTCCTCAATAAATGTGATGCAACCAGGGTTTCTAGGTCGGCCAGGCTGCGGATATTCAACCGGAAATACAGGTAACTGACTAACGCATCGGACAGTCCCGGCAGTGAGGTCCATCCCGCAACTTCCTCAGGAAGTGGGGTCTTGAGCTCTTCATAAGCGCGAATGGTTCCCGTCGCAAGAAACTCCTCTATCTTTTCCGCCAAGTCGCGTCCGACTCCAGGGATGGCCTGCAAGTGGTGCTGCGCCGCGAGGTCGGCGAGGTCTCCTGAAATGGTCAGGACTGAGTCGGCCGCTTTTCTGTAAGCACGTATCCGGTAGGGGTTGGCGCGTCGAGTGGCGAGAAGATTTGCCATAGCGCGGAAGAGTTGTGCGAGTTGGGTGGTGCGGTCATCCATAGCTTTACATGATCGTTGTGTTTTCGTGTTATTGTGCGGCGAATGAAGGGCAAACAACAAGGCCTCGAGGGGTTCGGTTGACATTCGGTTTTCCCGTTTCATAGGATGACCTCACGGAGTGAGATATTGTGGCGACCATTCAAGTTAATGGTGAATATCGCGGGGTCAGCGATGGGCAGACGGTAGCGGCCTTGCTCCATGAATTGGACATTCGGGTCGATCGGGTGGCTGTCGAGTTGAACCTGGAGATCCTTGATCGAGGTGATTTCGACAGCCGCGGTCTCCGGGAGGGAGATCGGGTGGAAATATTGAGCTTTATCGGGGGGGGGGCGGGGTAATCTATCTATGGATACGATCAACGATCGGTTAGTGATTGCCGGAAGAGAATTCAAGTCTCGCCTCTGGGTCGGGACTGGAAAATACAAGAATTTCGTGGAAACCAAGAAAGCGATCGACGCGTCCGGGGCGGACGTGGTGACCGTCGCGGTTCGTCGGGTGAATATTACGGATCGCTCCCAAGAGAATCTTCTGGACTATCTTGACCCGAAAAAATATATCATTTTGCCGAACACTGCTGGCTGTTACACGGTGGAGGACGCCGTACGGTATGCCCGTTTGGCGCGAGCGGCCGGCGTGTCTGATTTGGTGAAGCTGGAAGTCTTGGGCGATGAGAAGACCCTATTTCCCGACACGGCGGGCTTAATCGAAGCCGCGAAGATTCTCATCAAAGAAGGGTTCATCGTGCTGCCCTATACGAACGACGATCCGATCGTTGCAAGGAAGTTGGTGGACATCGGCTGTCCTGCCGTCATGCCGCTGGCGGCTCCCATCGGCTCTGGCCTCGGTATCAGGAATCCGTATAATTTGAAAATCATCATGGAGACGGTGAAGGTGCCGATCATCGTGGATGCAGGCGTTGGAACGGCGTCTGATGCCGCGCTAGCGATGGAATATGGCGCGGACGCGGTTCTTATGAATACGGCTATCGCGGGTGCGCAGGATCCTCTTGCGATGGCTGAAGCCATGAAATACGCCGTCTGGGCCGGTCGCTTGGCCCATAAAGCGGGACGTATCCCTCGCAAACTCTACGCAACAGCCAGCAGCCCGATTGAGGGCATGCTCTAAGCCAGTTGTGTGTCCTGGTCGAGTGCTGAGTGCCCTTTCCAAGTTCAGAATTCCTTTGAATGCCTTCCATCGATTTCCGTCTGTATCTAGTCACTGACCGTCATCAAACCATGGGACGTCCCCTCTTGTCGCTTGTGGGACGAGCCGTACGAGCCGGGGTGCGCGCAGTGCAACTGCGCGAACGGGATTTGCCGATCCGTGAGCTGCTTGTCTTGGCGACGGAGTTTCGACGCGAGATGCCGGAAGCCAAGCTTTTTATCAACGACCGCGTGGATCTGGCTCTCGCACTCGACGCTCATGGCGTCCACTTGCGTGAGAGCAGCCTGCCGACCCCGGAGGTTCGAGGCGTGTTGCACCCGCGACAATTGATTGGCCGGTCCGTTCACTCCCTTGAAGGTGTTGCATCGGCAGAACGTCACGGGGCAGATTTCGTGGTGTTAGGTCCGATCTATGAGACGCCGTCGAAGCAAGTGTACGGACCGCCGCTCGGGCTAGGTTTGCTCGAACAGGCCTCGCGCACGGCCCGCATTCCGATCTTTGCGATCGGCGGAGTCACAGCCGCGCGCGCGTGTGAGGTGCGGGGTGCGGGGGGCTTCGGTGTCGCCGTATCGTCGTCGATTTTGAGCGCCTCAAATGTTGAGCAGGCGACCGAGGCACTGCGCGCTGCGATCGAGCGTGCAGGATGATGCGACGTGTCCCCTGTCTTGAATGCGCGTCGAGAGCTGCTTCCCGAGATGCTTGCGCAGTGCAGTTGACCACCCCACATGTGGATGTTAGAATCCGAAAAGACGCGGACCACCGTGACTGACAAGGCTTTCGAACGATTCGACGAGTAGAGCGATGGCCGAATCAAAAAGGAGTTTAGGCCGACTCCGGTCCTTCCGTGATTCCGTCAAGCGCTTTACCAAGTCACTTTCTGACGGAGAGGGGATCGTGACACATAAGAACGACGAACATGCGCGCGAGGTTGAAAAACTTCGTATCCAAATCCAGTCCATGGAAGAGGAAATTCGACGGCTCTATCAGTCACGCTACCAGCTTGAACAAACGACGAAGCAGAACGAAAAGCTCGTTGCCACCCTCCAAGAAGCCAAATCCCAGATTGAAGCCCTGCGGGCCGAAGTCGAAAAACTGACCGCTCCGCCTTCCACCTACGGCATTTTCTCCAGCCTCGATTCCGATGGTACAGGGAACGTGTACGTATCCGGCCGTAAGATGAAGGTCAGCCTCCATCCCTCCATCAAGGCAAAAAACCTACGTAAAGGCCAGGAAGTTATCCTGAACGAAGCGCTGAATGTTATCGAAGCGCGTGGATTTGACGTGCAGGGAGAAGTTGTCCGACTCAAGGATGTTCTTGAGGGGAATCGAGCATTGGTGACCTTGCATTTCGATGAAGAAAAAGTCGCCGAACTTGGCGAGCCCTTGCTCAGTGAGCGCCTCAGCGTCGGCGATCACTTGTTATACGACGCTCGTTCCGGTTGCGTCATTGAAAAGTTGCCGAAGTCTGAGGCTGAGGAGCTCGTGCTCGAAGAGGTGCCGGATGTGGACTATGAGCACATTGGCGGTTTGCAGAAAGAAATCGAGCAGGTGCGGGATGCCGTAGAGTTGCCGTTCTTGTATCCGCACATCTTCTCAGACTACAAGCTGCATGCGCCCAAGGGTGTGTTGTTGTATGGCCCTCCAGGTTGCGGAAAGACGCTCATTGCGAAGGCCGTGGCAAGTTCCATTGCGAAGAAGTTGGGACATTTGAAGGATAAACAGTTGCGAAGTTATTTCCTCCATGTGAAAGGGCCGGAACTACTGAACAAGTATGTGGGGGAGTCGGAGCGGCAGGTTCGGGAAGTGTTCAAGAAGGCCAAGGAGCGGGCCGATGACGGCCATCCGGTGATCGTGTTTTTCGACGAAATGGATGCGCTCTTCCGCACGCGCGGGACAGGCGTCTCGTCCGATATCGAATCGACCATAGTCCCGCAGTTTTTGTCGGAGATCGACGGGGTGGAGCGATTGAACAACGTGATTGTCATCGGCGCGAGCAATCGGCAGGACTTGATCGATCCGGCTGTGCTGCGAGCAGGCAGGCTGGATGTGAAGGTAAAAGTAGGCCGCCCTGATGCCGCAGCCGCCCGGGACATTTTCTCCAAGTACGTCACCCCAGATTTGCCCTTCGCAGAAGACGATCTGAAACGCCACGGCGGGGATGCCCGCGCGTTGGTTGATTCGCTCATGAGTATGACAGTCGATGCCATGTACGCGACTTCAGATGAAAATAAGTTCATTGAAGTGACCTACGCAAACGGGGAAAAGGAAGTGCTGTACTTCAAGGATTTTGCCAGCGGCGCTTTGATCGAAGGCATCGTCTCACGCGCCAAGAAGTTCGCGGTGAAGAGGGCTATTGCTCAAGAAGGAACCGGCCTCCGAGCAGACGATCTTGTGCGAGCGATTCGTGAAGAGTTCAAGGAACACGAAGACTTGCCCAACACCACCAATCCGGACGATTGGGCCAAGGTAGCCGGTAAGAAGGGCGAAAAGATTATTCACCTTCGGACGATCAGCGGCGGGCCAGCTGAGGCTCGCCAAATTGAAACGGTCAACACAGGTCACTACCTGTAGTACGCTCGACAACCCATGAACGACACCCATTCACACAACATGTCCCGTGTCATCGGCACGGAAACCGAATTTGGTATCGCTAGCCGCGATCCGAATGCGGCCGACCCCGTTGCCAATTCCCTGCACCTCATCGGACACTACCCGAATCTTCCGGCGCCCCATGCGGTGTGGGATTACGAGAATGAAAATCCCCTCCTGGACGCGCGCGGATTTGAGGTGGATGGGGAACGGGAACGGCCGGGGCCGGACTATAACCGGCAACTGAACAAAGTCTTGGCCAACGGCGGGCGGCTCTATGTAGATGGCGCCCACCCTGAATATTCGACTCCAGAATGCACCAATGCGCGTGAGGTCGTGGCCTTTGAGCGGGTGGGGGAACGTATCGTTGCGCAGGCGTTGGCGAGCATCACCAAGGCGCGAGGACGGGAACAATTCGCCTTGTACAAGAACAATTCCGACGGCAAGGGCAATAGCTACGGCTACCATGAAAACTACCTCGTCTTGCGTAGGGTGTCTTTTGAACGCATCACGCAGGTGCTGACTCCTTTTCTTGTCACGCGATCTGTTTATGCGGGATCAGGCAAGGTTGGGGCGGAGAATCAGACCGGTCCGACGGACTATCAGCTTTCGCAGCGGGCAGATTTTTTCGAGACGCTCGTTGACCTCAATACCATGGTTCGGCGCCCCATCATCAACACGCGCGACGAACCGCATTCGGATTCAGCGAAGTACCGTCGGCTCCACGTGATTGTCGGAGATGCGAACATGGCTGAGTTATCGACCTATCTGAAGGTCGGAACATTGGCGATCGTACTCGACTTGCTTGAAGCCGGAGCCGATCTTCCGCTCATCAATTTGGCGGATCCAATCGCTGCCATCAAGCAGGTCTCTCGAGATGTTCAGGTGAAAGAGTCCCTTAAGTTGATCGGTGGGACAGCGACGACCGCGATCGCGGTGCAGCGACTCTACTTGAAGGCCGCGCAGGACTTTTATGCCTGCCATGAACTTGACCAGGTGACGAAAGATGTGTTGGTGCGATGGGAAGACGTGCTCGACCGGTTGGAACGAGACCCTCACTCACTGGTGCGAGAGCTGGATTGGGTGGCTAAACGCTATTTAATTGAATCGTATATAGAGCGGAAGTCATGCGGATGGGATGATCCGCGCGTGCGGTTGATGGATCTGCAGTATCACGACATCCGTCCAGACAAAGGGCTCTACTATACGCTCGAACGTAGCAATAGAATGGAGCGAGTGGTTTTGGACCAGGAGATCGCGCGAGCGGAGTTCACGCCGCCGGTGGGCACACGGGCCTATTTCCGAGGGCAGTGCGTCAAGAAATACCCGAATGCCGTCTACGGGGCGAGTTGGACGTCGGTATTGTTTGATATCGGGCAGAACAAGATCAAGAAAATCCCACTGATGGAACCTCTACGCGGGACTGAGGCGTTAACGGGAGAACTCTTCGCCCAGGCAGAGACTGCGGCGGCACTGCTCGAAAAACTTTCGACCTAATCGCGACGTTCACATGAAAAACAGCTCCTTTCTCCCACATCACGACGGGTCGAGCTTTTTCGACTTCCTCAGTAAACACTATCCTTCATTGACTCCCTGCCTGAACGAATTCGGTGGACAGCCGATGGCCATGGCGCAGGATTTGAGCCGATCAGGAATGTTGTCGGTCCCGCATGGGACGACGGTCTTGGCCATCAAGTATCGTGACGGAGCCATTATCGCGGGTGATCGCCGCGCGACCGAAGGATTTCAGATTGCCGACCGACGGATTGAGAAGGTCTTTCGCATCGACGACTATTCCGCCATGGCGATCGCGGGAGCAGCTGGACCGTGCATTGAGATGGCCAAGTTGTTCCAAACCGAACTCGAGCATTATGAAAAGCTGGAAGGCGTGCAGCTCTCCTGCGAAGGCAAGGCGAATAAGTTGGGGCAGATGGTAAAGGCCAATTTGCCGATGGTGTTTCAAGGATTGGTCGTCATGCCGCTCTACGTTGGATATGACCTGAAGCGTAACGAAGGTCGAATCTTCAAGTACGACATCACAGGGGGGCGCTACGAAGAGTCTGAACACCATTCAATCGGCTCGGGCGGCAAAGATGCCCGAAACACAATGCGGGAGCATTACCGTTCGGGGCTGTCTGAAGAGGAGGCGATTCGTGTCGGGCTCCTGGCGCTCTACAATGCAGCGGATGAGGATGTGGGAACCGGAGGCCCTGATCTGGTTCGCGGCATTTATCCAACGGCGAAAATTGTCAGCGACGCCGGTATTATCGATGTGCCGGAGGAACGGGTCCGTGCCCTATACGAGACCATGATTGCGCAGAGAAGGAGAACGTAATCGATGCCGTTGCCGTACTACGTCTCGCCTGAACAAATGATGCAGGATAAGGCGGAGTACGCCAAGAAGGGCATCGCAAAGGGGCGCTCGATCATTGCGCTGGAGTATAACGACGGCATTCTTCTGGCGGCGGACAACCCCAGTTCGTCTTTGCACAAAGTATCCGAGGTGTACGATCGCATTGCCTTCGCCGGAGCCGGCAAGTATAGCGAGTTCGAACATCTCAGGAAGGCGGGTATTCGCCACGCTGACTTGACCGGCTATATGTACAGTCGCGAGGATGTCAGTGCGCGCACATTGTCCAATGCCTATTCGCAGAGCCTGGGAACCGCGTTCAGTACGGATGTCAAGCCATTGGAGGTGGAAATTCTTGTGGTGCAAGTCGCGCTCAATGGCCAGGTGAATGAGATTTATCGCATTTTATTCGATGGAAGCATCGTGGATGAGAAGAATTTTGCCGTTATTGGAGGTCGCTCGGAAGCGGTGCAACAGTATTTGCGGGAACATGCCACGCCCCAGCCCGCGACGTTGAAGGATAGTCTGAAGCGCTGCGTGGCCGCATTTGAACAGGTAGCCGCTCAAAAAATTCCGTCTGAGAATCTAGAAGTGGCCGTGCTGGACAGAAATCGTACTGGGCGGAAATTCAAACGATTGAGTAGTACTGATATTTCTCAGCTCTTTGCCTAGCCGCTTGCCAACCCGCCTCATCATCGGTGCCGATTTGTTGCAGGCACCGCATCAGAATCGCAGTAATTCTATGGTGTACGCTCGATGCGTAATGAGACGCGTCTGTTGAAGCCTCACCCGTCACGGTGTATCCTGAATACACATGCCTGCGAGGAATGACTTATCCATGCAACAGCGAATTTTCGGCCTGGAGAATGAATACGGACTGATCTTTTCTCCAAACGGGAAGATCTATCTTCCGATGGAGAAGGTCCTGGGTTATATCTTCGAGGGGCTGATTCCCAACAGTTGGCCGTCCAATGCGTTTCTGGTCAACGGCGCGCGATTTTACCAAGATACTGGCTGCCATCCGGAGTATTCGACGCCTGAATGCGACAATATTCTCGATTTGGTCATTCACGACAAGGCCGGTGAGCGCCTCTTGGAAGCCTGCTTGCCCGCGGCGGAAGAGCGTTTGCGGGAGGAAGGCCTGGCTGGAGAAATCTACATATTCAAGAATAATACCGATTCGCTGGGAAATACCTACGGCTGCCATGAAAATTATCTGATGCGTCGGGATGTCGATTTCTGGAAGGTCACCGAGCAGCTCATTCCGTTTTTCGTGACACGGCAAATCTACTCCGGCGCCGGGAAAGTGCTGAAGGTATCGGGGAAGCCTCAATATTTTATCTCGCAACGAGCGCAGCACATCCACGAAAAAACCTCCTCGTCGACCACGTCCTCACGGAGTATTATCAATACGCGAGACGAACCGCATGCAGATGCGGAAAAATATCGACGGCTCCATATTATCGTGGGCGATTCAAACATGTCGGAATATGCCACCTATCTCAAGGTTGGAACGGCGACATTAGTACTCTCCATGATTGAAGCGGGATTTTCCGTGAGCGGCATGGAACTGGAAGATCCGGTCAAAGCCATCCGCGAGATTTCTCGTGATCCCACGCTCAATAAAAAAGTGAAGCTGGACGACGGCCGGCAGATGACCGCCATCGAAATCCAGCGTGTCTACGTGGCGCGCGCGAAAGAATTTCTGGCAGAGCAGGACCATGATCCGGTTTTGGACGATGTGCTCGAAAAATGGGTGTCCGTGCTGGATCGGCTCGAAGAGGATCCCATGCAACTCTTGCATGAGGTCGATTGGGTCATGAAAAAGCATCTCATTCAGTCATACACGGATAAAAAAGACTGCGGGTGGGACGATCCTCGCGTCTTCCTGTTGGATTTGCAGTTTCATGACGTGAAACGGACCCGCGGGTTGTATTATTTAATGGAAAATCGTGGAATGGCCGTCCGTGTCGTCGAGGAGGAGGCGGTTCAGCGTGCCATGTCGGTACCGCCGCAAACCACTCGGGCGAAGGTACGCGGAGATTTTATCCGGTTTGCGCGTGCCAAGAATCGTTCCTATACGGTGGATTGGACCTATTTGAAATTGAATGGGTATTGGGAAGAGACCATTCTCTGCATGGACCCGTTCAGTGCCGTGAATCGGCGCGTTGATGAGTTGCTATCGCAGGTCTCCAGCGCGCGATTTTATCGATGACCTGAGCTGAAGAACCGAGTTGAGAGATAGCCATGTCGCATCTGGATCGGTTTCTCATCATCTCTGTGGTATTACTGGCCAGTGTGTTTCCAGTGGAATTGTTTCCGAACACGGTTCCTGCACATCGAGGCGCCGACGGCCAATTTACTGGAAAACAGGGACAAATCGTTCTCATCACGATGCCGGATCTTAAGGACGCGACCAGCGTCAAAGGTCGGTTTCTGGGACGCACGATCACGCTATTTCCTGACCCCTCAAGGGGGGCAGGTTTCGGTTATATTGGCTTGCTGGGGATTGATTTGCAGGATGAGCCTGGTGCGCACGAGCTGACGGTTGATGCACAATTGGGCGAACAAATGCGGCATCTCAGTTACCAGGTCTTCGTGATGAAAGAAAAATTTTCCGTTGAGCATCTCACATTGCCGAAAGACAAAGTCGATCTGGATGACAAAGCAGCCGCGCGCTGGAAAGCTGAGCAGGAGGATGTTCGTAAAGCCCTGGCCGAAGAGTCAGCCATGCGCCTGTGGAAGACGAGATTTATCGAGCCGGTTCGAGGAAAACGCACTGGCATTTTCGGTAGCGTCAGAATCATGAATGGACAGGCGAGAAATCCACATAATGGAGAGGATATCGGGGCTCCGCACGGTACCGATGTGCTGGCCAGCAACGATGGGGTTGTACGTCTGACTGTGGATCACATTTTTTCCGGCCGGGGCATCTTTTTGGATCACGGCCTCGGCCTCTATTCGATGTATTTTCACCTCTCTGACGTGCTGGTCAAAGAAGGTGATTTGATAAAGGCCGGACAGATCATAGGCAAGGTCGGAACCACGGGGCGTGCCACGGGACCGCATCTCCATTGGGGGATAAAGGTGAACGGGGCTCGCGTCAACCCATATGCTCTGCTTGAATTACCGTTTCCTCAGAACCCCGCCGCGTCACAGTCGCCGTCCGCCACGCCATCTAGTCTCGTTCAGCCTGAATTGATCTCACCTGCTGTCGGTAGTGATCAACGTTAGTGTGTGACGGCCTTTCCGTTTCACGTAACGCCAATATGATTCACGAAAAAGTTAGTGTTGGCATACTGATCGAAAACCCATAGCTATCCGCTAATATGATCAGGCCGGACGATGAATGACACTCCACGTCCTACGCATTCGTGATTTTCAAACCGGCGGCAATGCGGCACCCTCGGTGCGCAGCGCTGGATCAATCTGCTGATCGGCAACTTCTGTCAGTGCAATCGTTCGAGACTTGGATCAAAGGCCGCGAGCACAGCCTTTGTCAGCGAGTCCGGCGTGTAGGGCTTCGGAAGAAACGCTGTCTGGGCATCACTGTCCTCGAACACTTTTCCCTGTCGGTCAGAGTAACCGGACGTGACGATGACCTTGATGTTGGGTTGCAACATTCTGAGTTCGGCGGCAAGCTCCGCTCCGCCCATCCCCGGCATAATCATATCGGTCAGCAAGAGTGCGATAGGGCGGGTCTGCCGGCGAGCGATGTCCAACGCTTCTTCAGCAGAGCGCGCTGCCAAGACCGTATAATTCCCAGCCGCCAGTATGGTGTTCGCCAGTCCCCTCACCATGTCATTGTCTTCAACCAGTAGAATGGTTTCTGACTTATCGACCGTCCCCGCCGGTTGAATGACTGGGCGTGGCAGCTCGGCCTGCTCCGTGACCCGTGGTAGGTAGATGGTGAAGGTGGTGCCATTTCCTGGCTCGCTCGTGATGCCGACAGTCCCTCCGCATTGGCGCGCGATGCCATACACGGTAGAGAGCCCTAGGCCCGTACCTTTCCCTTGCTCCTTCGTGGTGAAAAACGGTTCAAATATATGGGCTTGGGTTTCCGCATCCATTCCGCATCCGGTATCTCGGACCACCAATGTAGTATACGGACCAGGGGCGAGTGGGTCAGGCCAACACGGATCGGTATGCGAAATGGACACTTCCTTCGTTTCAAGCTCAAGACGGCCGCCATACGGCATGGCATCGCGGGCATTGACGACTAGATTCATGATGACCTGTTCGATCTGTCCCGGATCCGCTTTGATGAAGCCCAATGTAGGATCCAGCGTCACGACGAGGTTGATATCTTCGCCGATCACGCGCTTCATCAATTCGGCGATGTCAACCACGCGGTCGTTCAGGTTCAGGGCCTTACGTTCGACCAGTTGGTGACGCGTGAAGGCTAACAATTGCCGAGTGAGACCAGTCGCTTTATAGCCGGCTTCCTTCATTTGTCCTACGCCGCGTCGAACCCGGGCGTTAAGTCCCGGCTCTTCCAGCAACAATTCTGCCCAGCTATTGATGACAGTCAGGAGATTGTTGAAGTCGTGGGCGATGCCTCCCGCCATGCGTCCCAATGCTTCCATCTTTTGCGCTTGGCGAAGTTGCCGCTCGAGGTCCTTGCGGTAAAGAAACTGACTGATCATTGCGCCCAATTCGGCAACTCGCTCCAGTTTCCAGGTTGTCGGACGCAGGACTTCACAGGTCAAAAACTCCATGATGCCCAGGATGTCTTTACCCTTGTGGATCGGAAACGCCAGGCCACCATGTAGCTCGGCCTGTCGAGTTGCCTGCAGAGCGGGCAATCCTTTCTCCAGTTGAATATCCGGCCAGAGCAAGATCTCTCCGGTCTTCCAGACCTGTCCGGCAAGTCCCGTCCCTGGTTGCAAAACCAAGCCTCGGTACTGTCGGGCAAACTCTTCGGCGAACCTTCCAGTCTGGTGCCATAGCGCCTCGCAGCGTAACGTTTTTCCGTGAGTATTGGGGAGCCACAATGCTCCCAATGTCCAGCCTTGTAGTTCACACATGGCGCGGATGATTTTCGGCACGGCCTCATTGAAGGTGACTGATTCCTCGAGCGCCAGGCCAATGGCGACCTGCGTGGCGTGCATAGTCTCCGCCTGTCTGCGTTCGGTGATATCGCTCTTCGCCCCGATCATCCGATAGGGTTTGCCATGAGAGTCTCGAAGCACATAGCCATGGTCGATCACATAGGCATACGTGCCGTCGGTCCTTCGATACCGATACTCGGCGGTCCACAGGTGCTGATCCGATTCGAGCACATAGGCCAGGCCGGCGATGATTGATGCCCGGTCTGCAGGATGGATTTGCTCGGACCAGGCCAGCCATCCCTCCTCCGAGTCCTGCCGGCCGTATCCATACACGGTTTCGTAGGCCTCGTTCCACCACACGACACCCGAGGTGATATCCCAATCCCAGATCGCGTCTCTGGTTGCGAGGCAGGTCAGTTGAAAACGCTCTTCGCTTTTCCTCAAAGCTTGTTCGACACGATGTCGGCCCATCGCATAACGAATCGCGCGTCTCAGCGTATCTCCAGTCAACCGTCCTTTGACGAGATAATCTTGCGCCCCATGAAGAAGGGATTCTTCGGCGATTCCGTCGTCGTCCAGCCCGGTCAAGACAATGACGGGAGCCTCATGCGCTTTTGCTCGCACACGATCAAGGCTTTCCAATCCCTGGCTGTCGGGAAGCGATAGATCCACTAAAATCGCGTCCACCTGATTCTGCGCGAGTGTGACAAAGCCCGCTTCAAGCGTGCCGGCCCAGTGTAAGGTGAAGCTGTGGGAAGAATGTTCCGAGAGGGCTTCCCGGATCAGCTCCGCGTCATCCTCATTATCCTCGATCAGCAACACATGCACGCGTCACCTCTTGACAAAGGGAATTTTTGACACCAAGGACCAGTACATTTCGAACTCTTTGACGACCGTGATAAATCTCGTGAAGGTGACTGGTTTACGAATGTAGGAGCACGCGCCTTGTTCAAAGGACCGGAGGATGTCCTCCTCTCGTTCGCTCACGGTCAGCATCACGATAGGAAGGGCGCGAAAACGGGGTTCGGCCTTGATTGCCGAGAGTACTTCGAGGCCGGTCTTTTTCGGCATATTGATGTCGAGCAATACCATGCCTGGCAGCAGGGACTCTTTGAAAGCGCCCTCTCCACGCAAATAGGCCAAGGCTTCTTCACCGTCCCGCACGACGGCAATACGATTGACCATATTCACTTCCTCGAATGCCTCGCGGATGAGCAAAATATCATCCTCATTGTCTTCCGCGATCAGAATATCGAACGGTCGCAGCGTCATAGACCCACCTCTTTCGCCGCGTGGTCTTTCACGCCAAATGTGATGTAAAATTCAGCCCCCCCTCCTTCGCGAGACGTCGCCCAGGCGCGTCCGCCATGTCGTTCCGCGACCTGGCGAACGATGGCCAACCCCGCTCCCGTTCCCTCCACTTCACGGCCGACCGCTCGTTTGAACAGATCGAAAATTCGCTCACGGTGTTCTGAAGCAATTCCCGGTCCGCGATCACGTATAACCAATCCCACGCATGTGGGACCTTGCGAATCGCTTTCGATATAAGACGCAATGTCAATCTCCGGAGGCTGACCAGGGCTCACGAATTTCAGCGCATTCGTCACAAGATTATAAATACCTTGGATGGCCCAGGTTCGATTCACACGGAGTCGCGGTAGAGGTGAATGGATCGTAATGTGGGCCTGAGTCTCTTTCACGCGGCTCTCGAGTCTCCGTAACACTTCTTGCACGAGGAGCTCTGATTCAATATCCTCGGTTGGCGCTTCCATGCGTTGGGCGCGCGAAAGATTGAGAATGTCGGTCAGCAACTGGTCGAGCCGCTGAGTGGCGCGAATGATCCGCCGCAGAAAGTCTTGTCCCTTCTCATCCAGCCGATCGGCATAGCGCTCTTGAATGAGCACGGAAAAACTTTCGATTGCGCGCAGCGGTTCTTTGAGGTCGTGAGAGGTCACGTGCAAAAGAGTTTCCAGATCCTTATTCTTCCTGAGAATGGTCTCTTCGAACCGCCTTCGTTGAGTAATATCACGATTGGTTTCCAGCACGAGATGGCGGCCGTTGGCCTTCAAGAGGCCCCATCGGGTTTCCACCAGCAAGTCTTGTCCCGCTTTGGTGCGATGATGCACTTCCCCCGTCCACTCACCCGTTGCTTCCAGGATGGCTCGGATTTCAGCGAATGGCGACGGAAACATCGTGTTGAGCAACTGGTAACTGGTGCGCCCGAGAGCCTCTGAGGCTGCATAGCCATACAGTTGCTCACAGCCCAGATTCCACTGCGCGATTCCGCGTTCCATATCCCAGGCAAAAATAGGCTCCTGTGACAATTCCAATAACCGACGCTGTTGTTGCAGCATTTCTTCTGCCCGCTTCCTAGCGGTGATATCCCGTGCGATGGTAGACACGCCGATTACAGCGAGCCTGGAGTCTTTGATAGGGGAGATGGTCAGCGACACGTCGACATAGGTACCGTCTTTTCGCCTTCGAAGGGTTTCGATCTGCTGGACCTGTTTGCCCGCCTTGACATGTTCAATGATCATGAGTTCTTCATGTCGGCACTCGGCGGGGACCAGAATCAGGATGGAGCGACCGATTGTTTCGTCGGCTGTATAGCCGAACATGCGTTCAGCGGCCGTATTCCAAGTGAGCACAATGCCGTCGAGAGATTTGCTGATGATCGCGTCGGAGGAAGATTCGACAATCGCTCCCAAACGAGCCTGTGTGGCTTCCGCTTGCTTGCGATCGTCGATATCTGTATTCGCGCCTAACCATTTCATGACACGTCCGTCCGTGCCGCGAATTGGGGTGACATGGGTGTGGAACCAGCGGTAGCTTCCATCAGTCCCACGAATACGGAATTCGAGCTCGAATGCTTGGTTCAGGCTCATCGCGGCTTGCCACCCTTCCGCCGTCATAGCCCGATCATCGGGATGAAGGTGTCGTATCCAGCCGCTGCCCAACTGTCTTTCTGCCGGGATACCGGTATAGGTGACCCATTGTGGACTGAGATAGTCACAGCCTCCTTCCGCCGCGCAGGTCCAAATAAGCTGCGGCAAACCTTCGAGGAGGTCGCGGAAGCGGCCCTCGCTCGCCTTAAGCGCATCTTCTGCTTGTTTCCGTTGAGAAATATCGCGAAGAATGACGGTGAAGAGCTTCTGTCCCCGAGCGGGCACCTGTGAAATGGAAGCCTCAATTGGAAATTCTTCTCCATTCGCACGGAGGCCAGAGATGGTGCCGAGGGCGCCCATCCCGCGTTTTGTGACGGAGGTTTGCCAAAAGGCCGCAACATGATGGCTATGCGAGGCGCGAAAGCGGTCAGGAATGAGCAGGGTCACCGATTGGCCAATCGTCTCCTCGGCCCGACGTCCGAACATCGTCTCCGCCGCCCCATTGAAGTGGGTGACTTCCTGTCGGTCGTTAATCGTAATGATTGCGTCCATGGCGGAGTTGAAAATGCCGCTGAGGAGTTCTTCGCTGTCACGTACCGCGGCAAGCGCTTCCTTGTATTCTGTGATATCAATACAAGAGCCGATGAAGCCGACGAACCGATTGTCCCCTTCCAGGCGTGGGACGCCGTGGTCCAGAAGCCACCGCCACTCTCCGTCATGCCGTCGCAAGCGATATTGCATCTTAAATTCACGTTTGGCATCAAAGGCGCTTTCATAGACCCGGAGGCAATAGTCAACGTCGTCGGGATGGACATTTTCGGCCCATCCGTTTCCCCGTTCCTGTTCCAGAGTGCGGCCGACGAATGTTAACCAGGGATTGTTGAACCAGACGTATCCCTTAGACAGGTCGCTGACCCAAATCAACACGGGGGCATTGTCTGCCATCAACTGAAAGCGAGCCTCGGTTGATTTTACGGCCGCCTGGGCATTGCGAGTGGCGATCAGCTCCTGCTCCAGCCGCTGGTTCGAGACTCGAAGCTCCTCAGTTCGATCCTTGACATCAGATTCGAGCCTCTCGTGACTCATGCGAAGCAAGTCATCCGCCCGTTTACGGTCGGTGATATCCACAAGTGTAGCGCGGCTGGATACAAATTGGCCTTCCGCATCCGAGACGGCAGTGGCACTGAGGATCACGGGAAATTGCGCGCCGTTTTTCTTGACGATGTCAAACTCTAAGCCGTTGACGTGGCCTTGCTTCATAACGATGGCGAACTGTTCTTTAAAGCGCTCCACCCTATCCAGGGCTATCAGCTCAATAAAATGCTTCCGTCCTATGAGTTCCTGTGCCGTGTATCCGAGCCAGTCGAGTTCAGTCTGATTCATCGCAATAATAAGGCCCTCAGGATCGAGAGAATGATAGCCGCAGGGCGCATTGTCATAGAGGTCTTGCAAGTCCTCAGCATTCTTCGCCAATAAGCGTTCCCGAAGTTTGAGGGCCTCATGCTCTACTTCCAGCCTCGTAGCCTTGATCAGGTCGTGCGTCATGCGCTTCTGTTGGACGATCGCGTAGGCTATGATCGAAAATATGACAATGCCGACTACGCGATTAAGGAGCGGAATCCACGGCGGCACTTCGACCAAGTTCGGGGAAATGAAATATGCGAGAAAGGTCATCCCGGCGCAGCAACCGGCCAGGGTTGACGGAGCCCAGAAATAGGGCATCTGATGCGTGAGGATCAGTGGAATCAGGTACAGTACCCAAACGGGAATTCCGCGAGGAGTGAGGCTATCGAGGATAAAAACCAGCCCTGCCAGGAGACCGGCCAGAGCGACGGATGCCAATCCGTAATCAGGGAGAAGAGTCGTTCCCTCCCGAGGCGCGGAAGGACAAGCTGTCGTCATAGAGCTCCTGTTTTGAGGGCCGATCGGATGGTCGAAGGACGACCCGAATAAACCGTACTATAAGGTAGAAATACTATGAAGAAATCTTTGTGTTTTGAGCAGCTGGGATCTTACCTAGGGTAATCCCTAGGGGGCTGCTAAGCGTGATGTATCATTGCCTCGCCGACGACCAGGTATAGCCGGTCTTGTTCAAGGTTGGTCAGGAATTCATTCGATCGTGGAAGCGGTCATATTCAAAACGGTCGCGGCGGCTTTCGATAACGCAGCGTCTTGCTCGTGATCGAGTGCATACACACGAAATTGGATCAGGCGGGTGGGAAGCAAGTCCAACAATTCTTCCAGCGGCTCCGGCGACAGACGCTGAGTGCTGGGATCGTAGACCAAAAGAGGAATGCCTCGTGTATCCTTTGGGTCCGGACGCGGATCGAGCAAAGCCATATCGACTCGGAAGGGCAAGGACTGTAACGTTGCCGGCAGGGCTTCTTGTATGAGTTCGCGGAACTGTTCCTGGCTAGGGAAATCCATTCCTCGCTCAATCCCCTTTTCCTTGAGCACCGTGCTATAGGCCATCTTCCATTTCACATCACGGCCGAGAATATGCGCCCACTCGTGATGCAGGCGACGCAGGTTGCTCCGTCCTGCTGTCTTCCATCGTCGAACATCCTCCAGCAAAGACCAGTCTGTCAGGGTCAGATACTCATCCATGTGTGTGGCGGGGTTGGAAGGGAACAGCAGCTTCATGGTGTCGCCGAAGATGTCGCGTAGGTGAATGTCAATGGCTCGAGTCGTGCGGTGATAATACACATTGGAGTAAAGATACATTCTCGTGTTCAGGAACATATGCAAGGCCGGTAGGCCCGTCTTATGAATCGTAAAACCCTTCTCGGTGATGATGCTGTAGTGAATCAAGCGGGTCAAATCGACCGGGCCCACCGCGACACCGCACATGTAGGCATCGCGCAGGACGTAGTCCAGATTGTCGGCGGTGTAGCTGCCTGAAATCACTGGTTGGAGGAAGTTGATCCAGCGCGGAATCCTGGAGTTGTCTTTGCCCTTCTCCTTTAGGATCACATGCGCGATCAGATCCGGGTTCAGTTCTTCGCCTCGCTCGAACGGACCGGACGGACTCCGGCGGATTTTTTTGATGAGTGGCCCAAGATGTTCGCGCACAATAATTTGGCCAAGTTTTTCATGCGAGAGACCAAACCCGTGCAGGTAATTGTCGTCGAAGAAATGACAAAAAGGCCCATGCCCGATGTCATGCACCAGCGCCGTGATTCTCAGGAATTCTTCGACAAAGGCCGCCGAGGGAACGTTGGGCACGGCCTTTTGCAAGAAGGGATAGAGATGGCGCGCAAACCGGCCGGCCACGTGCATCGTGCCGAGCGAGTGCACAAAGCGCGTGTGTTCTGCCGAGGGATAGACCCATCGGGCGCTCTGCAATTGATAGATATAACGCAGCCGCTGGACCCAAGGAGAATCAATCAGATCTTTTTCAGTGCGCTCTTCGGGATCCAGTGTCGCATAAGGAACCGTGAAGGAGACGTATTCATGGATGGGATCAGCAATAAGGGCCGATCCATCATGGGGCGCCGGAGGATTTGCGGAGGGTAATTTCATGCGACGATTGTGATGAACGAATCTTAGCGCAGGCTTGGCGGAGGGGGCAATGGTTCATGTCCTTCGGTTGGCTTGCTCTGACGATACTTGGAAATTAAAGCGTACGCGAGCGGATAAGCCAGGAGACCGCCGACCATACTCAAGACCATTCCGCCCACGAAGAACGGCCAGGCATAGGGCATCACTTGATGATAGATTCCCGTGAAGGTCAGGTCGCTCCAATCGAAGGCGGGAAAGTCATGGATGCCCAGTAATGTGGCTCCGGTCCAATAGGTTCCTCCGAGAACGGGGATAAGGGTCCAAGGATTGTTCAGAAACGCGCCGGCCAGCAGTGCGATCAGATTTAATCCGAACGCCCAGGCGCAAAACCCCACCATCAGCATGTGGAGGCCGTATGCCGGAGAAAAGCCGATGACCACGCCGACGGCGAAGGCCAAAGCGGTGCGGTGTGGCGTTTCTCGAAGATGAAGAATTTGTCGGAACAGCGAACGAACATCTGCCATAAGCGGATCTGTTCCAGGTCTAGGAAGACGGCCTGAGAAAGTGTTCGTAACTCGTGTTCGAAAGGGCCGTAGCAGTACCGTCGGCTTGCCGGACTCGAAGGCCGAGACGTTGTGGCGTAATCGAGCCGATACAGGTGAAACGAAACGCGGTTCTGGCCCTCAACCGCTCGAAGCGTGGTCGTTGACTGAGGGGAACTGTGAACAGCAACTCGTAATCTTCTCCCCCTTGTAAGGCAAGGTGCGGTGCATCGAGATGATAGGTCTTGGCATAGGCTCGACAGGCCGGCGAGAGGGGGAGCGAAGTTTCGACGATGTCCGCGCCGACGTTGCTCTCTTCGCAGAGATGCCAAAGATCGCCGCTCAGGCCGTCGGAGACATCAATGGCGGCGGTGGCGAGGCCGTGCTTGACGAGCCACTGACCTTCGGCAACGCGGGCGGAAGGCCGCTGGTGCCGAGCCAGCAGAAACCGGCAGTGCGTCGGCTTCAAGGTCGCATGACGCGATTGCGCAGAATGCATGAGGAGTCCGAGGCCGGCATGAGAATCGCCCAACGTCCCGGTCACAAAGAGGGAATCGCCGATGCGGGCACCGCTCCGGAGCAAGGCCTGACCGGGTTTGACGATTCCGGTGAGTGTGATGCTGAGAAATAGTCCGCGTTGAGAGGCAGAGGTGTCTCCCCCGACGAGCGACAGGCGATAGGGCCGCCCCGCTTGCATCATGCCGCGGTAGAGTCGTTGAATCTGTCTTGTCGAGCAGGTCGGCGGAATAGCGATCGCGACGAGCATGAAACGGGGAGTGCCGCCCATGGCTGCGATATCACTCAGGTTCGCGATGGCGGCACGATACCCGATATCTTCGAAGGAGGACAGGGCAGGATCGAAGTGAATTCCCTCAGTCAGAAGATCGGTCGTGATGAGCGTCCACTCTGAGGTCGAGGTTTTGAGGATGGCGGTGTCGTCGCCGATCCCTTTGAATACCTGACGGTCCGGCCTTGCCGCCTGAGCCTGCAGGCTTCGGATCAGCCCAAATTCATTGCTGACAGGGCTGGTCCGACGAGATCGGCCGGATGGCATGTTAGAGGGAAAGCGCCTGGGAGGCCGCGGGAAGATGAAGGCTTCTTCGCGGTGATGCGGCCGCCCGCTTGGACAAGGGAACTCGTCTGCCCTTTTTTTGCGGAGGTTTCGGTGCGGCTGCGCGCGGCTTGGACGATGAGGGGCGACGTAAGGCCGCCTTGATAACGTCGTCCACTGTATCGACAAAGATCAGCTCAATGCCTTTGAGCAGATGTTTAGGGATTTCCTCGAGATCCTTTTTGTTCCGTTTCGGGAGAACGACGGTCGCGAGTTTGGCTCGTTTTGCGGCGAGAATTTTTTCCTTCAGTCCACCGATAGGCAAGACCCGTCCGCGCAATGTGATTTCACCGGTCATTGCGAGATCTCGGCGCACAGGAATCTGTGCCAGCGCCGAAGCGATCGCCGTGGCCATGGTGATGCCGGCAGAGGGGCCGTCCTTAGGCGTTGCACCGGCCGGCACATGGATGTGAATGTCGTTCTTGGCAAAGATGTCGGGGTTGATCCCCAGCGTTTTCTCTCGTGAACGCACATAGCTGAGCGCCGCCTGCGCCGATTCTTTCATGACATCGCCGAGATGACCGGTGAGGGTCAGTTGACCTTTGCCTTTCATCACCGTGGCTTCGATGTACAACACATCGCCGCCGCTTTCGGTCCATGCCAGTCCGGTGGCCACGCCGACCTCGTCTTTCTCGAGTTCCGCCTCGGGGACGAATTTTGCCACTCCCAAAAACTTGTTCAGGTTGCTCTGGTCGATGATGTGGCACTGCGTTTTGCCTTCGGCGACCTTCTTAGCCACTTTCCGCATGAGGTTAGCGATCTCACGTTCGAGATTACGGACACCGGCCTCGCGCGTGTAATGCGAGATAATGTGGCGAATCGTCGCCTCTTGGACGCGTATGTGTTTCTCGGTGATGCCGTGTTCGTTCATCTGCCGTGGGAACAGGTATTTCTGCGCGATGCCGAGTTTTTCTTCCTCTGTGTAGCCAGGAATGTCAATGACTTCCATACGATCCCGCAGCGCCGGCAGGATGGGGTCCATGAGGTTTGCCGTAGTGACAAACATGACCTCCGTCAAATCGAAAGGCACTCCGAGATAGTGGTCGGTGAACGTGCTGTTTTGTTCCGGATCCAACACTTCCAGCAAGGCGGCCGAGGGATCACCACGAAAATCCATGCCGACTTTGTCGACTTCGTCGAGCATGAAGACGGGATTGCTCGTACCGGCCTGCTTCATGCCCTGTATAATACGTCCCGGTAGCGCGCCGACATAGGTCCGGCGGTGTCCGCGGATTTCTGCCTCGTCCCGCACGCCGCCCAAACTAATGCGGACGAACTCGCGGCCCAATGCGCGGGCGATGGATTTGCCCAGCGATGTTTTACCGACGCCCGGGGGGCCCACGAAGCAGAGGATCGGGCCTTTCATTTTCTCTTTCAGCTTGCGCACGGCGAGATATTCGACGATGCGTTCTTTCACCTTTTCCAAATCGTAATGGTCCTCGTTCAGGACCTTCATCGCAGCCTTCAAGTCGAGGTTGTCCTTCGACTTCTTATTCCACGGTAATTCAACCATCCACTCCAGGTAGGTTCGGACCGTGGCCGACTCCGCCGTGTCCGGGTGCATTTTTTCCAGCCGCTTCAGCTGCTTTTCTGTTTCCTTCAGCACCTTGTCGGGCATCTTGGCGTCTTTGATGCGTTTGCGGAAATCCGCAACTTCCTCCGCGCGCTCGTCCAACTCGCCGAGTTCCTTCTGAATCGCTTTCAGCTGCTCGCGCAGAAAGTACTCGCGTTGGGTCTTGTCCATTTCCCCCTTGGCTTGGGCCTGAATTTTCTGTTGCATGGAGAGGACATCGATTTCCTTCGCGAGAATCTCACTGATCTGCCTCAGCCGTTGAATGGGCTCAACAATTTCCAAGACGGCTTGCGTGATATCGACCTTCAGCCCAAGATTAGAGGCAACCATGTCGGCCAGCCGACCCGGGTCTTCCAGATTTTCAATCACGACCATGACGTCCGGGATCAACACCTTGCCGAGGCTTACGATCTTCTCGATCTGTTCCTTCACGGTACGCATGACGGCTTCTGTTTCGAGCGAGGAACCGGGCTGCTTTACCTCGACCAGCTTTTCGATCCGGACGGAATAATAGGGGTCGTTCTGGATGTATTCCTCGATGCGCCCCTTCGCGAGCCCCTGCACCAGAATCTTGATGCGCTCGTCGGGCAACTTGAGCATTCGCATGATGATGCCCACGGTACCGACCGCGTGGATGTCGTCCGGTTGCGGGTTCTCCACATCCAGGGATTTTTGAGTCGCGAGGAAGAGCATGCGATTGCCCGCGAGCGCGGCCTCGATCGCCTTGATCGACATTTCGCGTCCGACGAACAGCGGGAGCACCATATAGGGGAAGACGACGATATCTCGCACGGGCAGCAAGGGCAATTGGTCCGGCGGCTCGAGATTCTGATTGCTTGAGAAATCTTGTTCTACTGCTTCAGCCATGAGGCTCCAGTCTACTGAGTGTGTAATCTGAGTGACGATGTCGTGCTGTGGCACGGGTTGGGCAACGGTACCCCGTCATGCCCAAGGATTAGCTGGTGGCGCGTGTCCGACCTGGGCTGGAACGTCCGGTGCCGCGACGACGCGCGTCGGTGGCGGCCGGTTGAAGACGCTGTTGCAGAAATTCGGCGAACGCAGGTCCCAGGGACGGATTCTTCAAAGCCAATTCGACAGTGGCAATAAGGAAGCCGAGTTTATCGCCTGCATCATGCCGTTGCCCTTGGATTTCATGGGCAAACATCGGGGTATGTCGGACGAGTTGCCGCAGGGCATCAGTCAACTGAATTTCTCCGTTCTTACCCGGCGGAGTTTTGCGCAGGATCGGGAAAATTTCCGGCGGCAAGACATAGCGCCCGATAACCGCAAGATTCGAGGGCGCATCGGCGGGCGCCGGCTTTTCAACCAGATCGTCGACCCGATGCAGTCCCTTGCCTAGGCGGCGCGCGGAGATGATGCCGTAACGGCTCACCTCTTGCGGCGGAACTTCCTGCACCCCCAAGACGGCACCTTTGCGTTGTTTGAAAATATGGATGAGCTGGGCGAGACCGGGGACTGCCGCGTCGATGATTTCATCGCCCAAGATTACCGCGAATGGCTCATCGCCGATCAGATGTTGGGCGCACAAGACGGCGTGACCCAATCCCATGGCTTCCGGTTGACGAACGTAACAGAAGTTCGCCAAATTTGAAATGTGTCGCATTTGGTTCAGGACTTGGCCTTTACCGCTGCCCTTGAGATTTTCTTCGAGTTCCAATGAACGGTCGAAATGATCTTCAATCGCGCGCTTCCCGCGGCCGGTGATGACAATAATATCTTCGATCCCGGAGGCGACCGCTTCTTCGACGACATATTGAATCAACGGTTTGTCGACCAGCGGCAGCATCTCTTTTGGGGAGGCCTTCGTGGCGGGAAGAAAGCGCGTACCCAGTCCGGCAGCGGGAATAATGGCTTTACGTACGTCTGTTCGAGTCATAGGGGCGATAGTATGTGATGGGGTAGGTGAAGTCAAGATTTCGTCGGGTCTTTTCGGCCGTCGTCGGCGCGCTGCTCTGCCGGGAAACTCCTTTACATTGAAAAATGTGATCAATATAATCCGAGAGTTTTCCTGCAAAAAGTACGGTCGTGCTGCAACGAAAGCGGCGCATCGGTGACTCTAATAGTGACAGTTCGTGAGTGTCAGCTCGGGACCGATCGGCCCTGTGCAAGGAACGCCACATCTAGCGTGACGGTGTCCTCTCTTGCGGTTTCGTATGACCAGTGCTTGCATCCCCAAGTGCTGCAGAAGGATTGCGGTGATCAAGGCCGGAAGCAGGCGTTGGGGGCGGATTTTCATTCTTGCACTGGCCGTGCTCTACTCCCTCGGTGTTGGGGAACTCCTGTCCGCGCAGGACGGGGTGCCGCCGGTGACCTCGGTCACGATCCGTGGCCAGAAACGTATTGAATTGCAGGCGATTGAAGGGCGTCTCACGCTCAAGGCGAACGACCGTTTTACCGCCGACGCGCTTCGTGAGCAGGTCAAGATTTTGTATGGAACCGGCTATTTCGAGGATGTGCAGGTGGAGACGGACCCTGGTCAGGGCGGGGTGGCCGTGACATTTGTCATCCGTGAAAAGCCCTTCATCACAGAAATCGTGTTCGATGGAAATGAGGAGTTGAGCGACGATAAGCTGAAAGAGAAAATTACTATTAAGAGCCAAACGTTTCTCGATCAGCAGCAGGCAAAAGAAAGCGCCGAGAAGATTCGGCTCGCTTATCAGGAAGATGGGTTTTATAACGCCCAAGTCATTCCCGTCATTCAGGCGGTGGACGAGGACCGTAAACGACTGACCTATTTCGTCAAGGAAGGCACGAAGGCCAAAGTCAGACGCATCAACCTCGAAGGCATGCGCGCCGTGACCAAGGAGGAAATGTTCAAGGTGACGGCCACCCGGGAGTGGATCCCGTGGTATGGGATCGTTACGCAACTAAAAGTGCCGTCGCTGCTCTCCGACGCCGGCGTGCTCAAGCGGGAAGAACTCGGCAATGATATCGAACGCATGCGGGAAGTCTACTTGAATAAAGGCTACCTGAATGTGCAGATCAGCCAACCGACGGTGGAGCTCAGCGACGATAAGCAATGGTTCGAGATCACTTATTCAGTCGCCGAAGGCGAGCCGTTCATCGTTCAAGAAATCGGATTTCGGGGCAACACGGTTTTCGAGGATCATGAATTGCGGGACGGGCTGAATATCAAGGCCGGTGAAATATTTCAGCGGGCCAAGATTCGCGGCGAAATTACGCGCATCACCGATCTGTATGGCGCCAAGGGATATGCCTTTGCCGACGTGGTGCCGAACGTCACGCCCGACAACAATGCGCGCACGGCCACGATTCTCCTCAATGTGAAGGAAGGGGAGATGATGCGGGTCCGGGAAATCCACGTCAACGGCAACGACAAGACGCGCGACAATGTGGTACGCAGGGAATTGCGACTGGATGAGCAGGATGTGGTCGACACCCTCGCATTGAAACGCAGTTTCCAACGACTGAATAATCTAAACTTTTTCGAAACCGTGGAAATCCTGCCGCAGCAGGTGGAGCCCGATAAGGTCGATCTTAACGTGAAGGTTAAAGAGAAGCCGACCGGTCAGTTCAGCATCGGCGGCGGGTTCAGCACCCTGGATAAACTCGTGGCGATTGCGGATATCACCGAAGGTAATCTGGGTGGCAATGGATGGCTGGGCCGTATCCGCGGGCAGTTGGGTCAGCAACGGTCATTGGGGCTGGTCACGTTCCGGAATCCCTACGTGAACGATTCGTATAACGCCTTGCAGCTGGATATTTACCGGACGATGACCAACTACATTTCCTATTATGAAGAGAAATCCGGTGCGAGCGTGACCTGGAGCCGGTGGTTGTCCGAGTATGTGAATGCAAGCGCCAGCCTCTTCGCTGAAGAGCTTACATACAAGGACCCTCAGGCGGGCCTGTGTCCAGATCTGATCCCTTTGATCTGCACCCAGCTTGGAACGCAATCGTCGACTGGCGTGCGCACCTCGATCTTTCGGGACACGCGGGACTACTACCTCGACCCGCGAACCGGATGGCGGTTCGGCCTTGGCGCAGATTACGGCACTCCTGCGCTGGGAGGTACCAATCATTTTTATAAATTCACCGTCGATGTCATCAAATATACCCCGTTAATCTATGACACGCGCTATTCGTTCCATGTCCGTTATGGACAGGTAGAAGGACTTGAAGGCAAGCCGATTCCCCTGACCGAGCGGTTTTTCGTGGGAGGCATCAACACCATGCGCGGGTTTGTGTTCGGACGTGCGGGTCCCGTGACGCCGTCCGGATCGCTCTTGGGTGCCGCCAAACAGCTCATTTTTAACAACGATTTTATTTTCACGATTTCATCCGAAGCGAAACTGAACGGCGTCCTGTTCTTCGACTACGGCAACGGTTTCGACGACAATGAGGCGGTGGAATTCAGTAAAATGAGAAAAGCAGTTGGATTTGAGGCCCGATGGATTTCTCCGTTCGGTCCGTTGCGTGCGGCCTATGGCATCAATCTCGATCCCCGGCCGACTGAACGTACGGGGGTCTTTGAGTTTACGATCGGCTCTTTGTTTTGAGGCGGATGTTTGAACGCGTGCGGGGGAAAGGAATCAGCCGAATGGGTGGACTTGTGTGGCATGCAAGGATGAGGACCGCCGGATGGGCTGGGGGCTGTATGGTGCTCCTGGCCGCGGCGTTGCTGGTCGGCGGATGCCGGTCGAACCAGTCGACGGTGCCGACATCAACCCGCATCGGAGTGGTGGATCCTCAGCGGGTGCTGAGCGAGACCAATGTGGGGAAAAAGGCCAAAGACATGCTGGCTTCCTTTGCGAAGAATCGGCAGGCGCTCATCGAGTTGGAAGAAAAAGAATTGCGCCGAATGGAAGAAGATTTCATGAAGCAGGGCAGTGTGCTGAGCGCGAACGCCAAACGTGAGCGGGAAGAACTTTTTCGACGCCGCATGGCCGAATATCAGCAGAAGGTGACCGACCTGAATCGGGAAGTGCAGGATAAGCAAAAAGATGTGTTGGATAGTTTCCGTGACAAGATTGAGGCCATGTGTGCGAAAGTTGCCAAACGTCTGGAGCTACAGGCGGTTTTTGATCGTGGGCGTGGAGGGCCGACGATTTATTTCGACGAGGCGGTGGATGTGTCGTCGCAACTGATCGAAGAATTCAACAAAACATACCCATGATGAGGGACTCTATGACAAGACGAAATTTGATCGTAGCGGGTGTTCTGCAGATTTTGCTGGCATGGCTGGCACAACCCGTTCAGGCGGCGGATCGCGTGAAGGTGGCGATGATGGACCAGCAGCAAGTCATTGAGCGGACGGTGGCGGGGAAGCGCGCCTTGGAGGATCTCAAAACGTATTCCACTACGCGTCAGAAAATCATCGACTCCGACGATCAAGAGTTGAAGGAGCTTGAGAAGGGGGTCCAGGACGCGACTCTCTCGGAGGAAGTACGCAAAGAGAAACAGGAGCATTTCCGTACCAAGCTCGAGGCGTACCAGCGGCGGATTCAGGACTTCAACCGCGAAGTGCAGGAAAAACAGCGCGCGATGGTGGCGGAGTATGCCCAAAAGATTCAGGCCGCCGCGTCGGCGGTGGCTCAAAAAGAAGGCTATATCGCCGTAATCGACAAAGGCAGCGAGTCGACGGTCAAGATTGTGCTCTACAGCCACCCCTCGATCGATCTCACGGACCAGATCGTCAAGGAGTTCGATCGACAGAACAAATAGTCAAATCGTTGCAGTCGTCTACGCAATACAGGAGGCGGGGCTGATGTCAGTGATGGACAGCATGGAAATTCAATTGATCCTTCCCCATCGGTATCCGTTCTTGCTCGTCGATCGTATACGCGAGCTGGATCCGGACCGTCGTATCGTGGGCATCAAGAATGTGTCGATCAACGAGCCATTCTTCCAAGGCCATTTTCCCGGGCGGCCGGTCATGCCGGGTGTCTTGATTCTAGAGGCTTTGGCCCAGGTCGGTGGGGTGCTGGCATTCAAATCATTCGGCTCCGTCGGCCGTCCGGTGGTGTATTTGACGGGGATCGATGGAGCCAAGTTCAGGAAGCCCGTCGTGCCAGGCGATATCCTCCGACTGGAAGTGGACGTCATAAAAAAGCGCCCGCCCTTTTGGAAAATGCAAGGCAAAGCCTTCGTCGACACAGAGCTGGTGTGTGAGGCGGAAGTTACCGCCATGGTGACCGATGAAAAGGCAGCAGGTGGACAATAATTCGTTTCGGTGTCATGACCGGCGGCTATGCTCGGCAGACGGCCGCGGACGATGGTGAGGAGGTGTGAGTGAAGATACATCCGACCGCGGTGATCCATCCCAAAGCGGTACTGGCGGACGACGTGGAAGTAGGGGCCTACTCGGTCGTCGGCGAACACGTTCGGATCGGCGCAGGCACTCGAGTGCTGTCACATGTGTGTATCGATGGTTGGACCGACATCGGAGAGCGGTGCGAATTGCATCCCTTTGTGTCGGTGGGCGGACCCCCGCAACACATGCAGTATAAGGGTGAGTCCACCAAGGTGGTGATCGGGCACGACAATATTCTGCGCGAGTATGTGACCGTCAATCGGGCGACGGCGCAGGGTGGCGGCGTGACCAGCGTGGGCCATTCTAATTTCTTGATGGCGTATGTGCATGTCGCGCACGACTGCCATCTCGGTAATCATCTGATTCTGGCGAATGCGGCGAGCTTGGCCGGGCACATCACCATCGGTGACCATGCGATTATCGGCGGTCTGTCGGGCATCCATCAATTTGTTCGCATCGGCGCCTATTCGATGGTCGGGGGCTGCTGCGCGCTCGGCCAGGATCTGCCGCCCTTTATGCGGGCCGCTGGTGGCTATCGTGCGCGGATGTTTGGCTTGAATTCGATCGGGTTGCGCCGCCATGGCTTTTCCTCCGAGCGTATCTCAGCCTTGAAACACGCATACGAAGTGCTGTTTCGCTCGGGGCATCGGGTGGCGGAAGCCGTCAAATTAGCGCGTGAGAACTTCGCTGGCAGTCAGGACGTCATGCAGGTGGCCGATTTCATGGAAGGCACAAAGCGGGGCATTTGCCGTTCAGTCGGCAAGCATCAAGAGGGCGAAGAGGAGTAGGCCTGTGGGGAAGCACGGCGCCGATGGCATTCCTGCCTCGGATGGGCAGCGTATCGGTCTGATCGCGGGCAATGGCCGCTTTCCGATCATTTTTGCCGACAATGCAAAGCGACTTGGATATTCCGTGTCCGCGGTGGCCCATGAAGGCGAAACAGATCCCGAGCTAGAACGGCATGTGGATCGCATTCACTGGATCAAGATCGGGCAGTTCGGCAAGTTGATTGAGGCGCTCAAGGGGGACGATGTCCAGCGAGCGGTCATGCTGGGGGGCATCAGGAAGACCCATGTCTTTTCTACGGTTCGACCGGACTTTCGCGCCTTGGCCTTGGCTGCCAAACTGATTCATCTCAAGGATGACGACATTCTTCGCCGAGTGGCCGAGGAGATCGAACAGGAAGGCATCCAGATCTGCGAGTCCACATTCGGGCTCCAAGGAATTCTCGTCGAAGCGGGCACCTTGACGAGACGGGAACCGAGCAAGAAGGAATGGGAGGACATTCGCTACGGCTGGGATGTGGGTAAAGAGATCGGCGCGTTAGACATCGGCCAGTGCGTAGTGGTGAAGGATCGGGTGATCGTCGCTGTGGAGGCCGTCGAGGGCACCGATGGAGCGATTCGTCGCGGCGGCGAACTGGCGCAAGGAGGCGCGGTGGTGGTGAAGCGATGCAAGCCCCAACAGGATCTCCGATTCGATCTTCCGGCGGTCGGTCCACTGACGATTGAGGTGATGGCGGCCGTTAAGGCTTCCGTCCTGGCGCTGGAAGCAGAACGAGGCATTCTGTTGGACCGCGACGAGACGATCGCGAAGGCCAACCGTGCCGGCATTGCCATTGTCGGACTTACGTGATGTCAGTGGATATTGGAACGGAGGCTGGTTTCGGCATGCGGAGCGGATTTCGATGAAGCCGCTGCGGGCCGGGGTCATCGGCGTAGGCCACCTGGGCCAGCACCACGCCCGGCATTATGCGACTCTGCCCGGTTCGATTTTGGTGGGAGTCTTTGACGCGGATGCAACCCGCGCCAAGCTCATTGCCGACCGCCATGCGGTGCAGGCATGGACGGATCTCAACGACCTGCTGAGGAACGTGGAAATCGTCAGCGTGGTCGCCCCGACCTCCGCCCACTTTGCGGCGACGAAAGCCTGTCTGGAAGCCGGCAAACATGTGCTGGTAGAAAAGCCGATTGCCGCGACATCGGCCGAAGCCCGGGAGTTGGTCGCCCTCGCCGCGGAGCGCGGTTGTCTCCTGCAGGTCGGCCACAGCGAGCGGTTCAATCCGATCATGCAACGCATGCGTTCCTACATTGATCGGCCGGCCTTTGTGGAATGTCATCGATTGAGCGCGTTTGGAGAACGAGGGACCGATGTCGACGTGGTGCTGGATCTGATGATTCATGATTTGGATTTGGTGCTGTCGTTCAATCCGGGACCCGTCGAGGAAGTTCGTGCAGCCGGTGTGCCGGTGCTCTCGTCCAACATCGATATTGCCAATGCTCGCATTGCCTTTGCGAGCGGATGCGTAGCGAATGTGACAGCCAGTCGTGTCTCGACCAACAAAATGCGCCGGTTGCGGGTATTTCAGCGCGACCGCTATGTCTCGATCGATTTCCAAACGCGCCAGGCGGTTGTGTCCCGCCGCACACAGACCACTGGGGCCAAGCCGGCGATCGACGTCGAATCGTACCAAGCCGGAGATGATGAGCCATTGCGCCTGGAGTTAGATTCCTTCCTTCAAGCCGTGGCGAGTGGCTCGCGTCCCGTTGTCTCAGGCGAAGACGGCGAGGCCGCCCTCAACCTGGCCATGCGCGTGTTGGAGGCCATCGGTCAGTTCACCCAGCGCCACCAGGGAGACAGCGCGCCCGAGATCCCGTGGGATTCGAAACGTGTATAAAGGTTCGGCATCGGTGTCCGCCCGCGTGAAAAGAGCGACATGCCACGTATCTTAATCGTGACCGGAGAAGCCTCCGGTGACTTGCACGGCGCCCACTTGGTGAAGGCCTTGAAGCAGCTCTCCCCCTCTTTGCAGATGGTGGGCATCGGTGGTCCCTCGATGCAGGCGGCCGGCGCGGAACTGGTCAAGGATATCCCGCAAGTGGATGTGATGGGTCTCATCGGCCTGTCAGCGGTGAAGGCGATACTACAGAGGATTTCCAGGGTCAGGCGGCTGATCAGGGGGGAACGCTGGGATCTCGTGGTGTTGATCGACAATCCTGGTCTGAATTTTCATTTTGCACGGGTGGCCAAGGCGTGCGGTATCAAAGTGCTGTACTACATTGCGCCCCAGCTGTGGGCCTGGCGCAAGGGGCGGATGCGCTGGATTCAGCGGCGTGTCGATCACGTGCTCGTGATTCTTCCCTTCGAAGAGCCACTTTATACGCATGCGGGCGTGCGTTGTACCTTCGTCGGTAATCCCATTCTGGACGAGGTCGCTCCGTCGTACGACCGCCAAGCGTTGCGCCGGCAGTTCGGCTTGTCGGACGACGGCGTGGTGATCGGATTGTTTCCCGGTAGTCGCAAGGGAGAATTGCGCGAACACATGCCATTGCTGTTGGAAACGGCGAAACGCCTCGCGGAGCGCCACCCGTCAATGCAATTTATTTTGGCGCAAGCTTCGACGGTTCAAGATGACTTGCTCGGGGAACTAATGCGGGACAGCTCGGTTCCCATTCGAGTTTTTCGCAACCAGGCCAGCGAAGTCATGGCCGTATCTGATCTGCTGGTCGTCAAATCGGGCACCTCCACGTTGCAGGCGGCGGTGGTGGGAACCCCGATGATCTTATTTTATCGGGCTTCCTCCTGGATCACGTATCGTCTCGCGCGCCTGTTGATCCGAGTGCCCTGGATCGGATTGGCCAATCTAGTCGCGGGACGCGGCATCGTGCCGGAACTGATCCACGACGAGGCCACGCCGGAACGATTGGTGCAAGAAACCGAACGGCTATTGGCAGATTCGCGCGCGTATGAGGAAATGAAGGCCGCCCTTTTATCGGTCCGACGGGCATTGGGAAACCCAGGCGCCTCACGTCGCGCTGCGGAAGCCGTTCTTGCCGAGTGTGGGCCATGAAACATTATCTCCGGCTCATCAAGTATCTGGAACCGTATCGATTTCGATTAGGGGCCGCCTTTGTATGTGCGCTACTCGTAGCAGGTCTCTCGGCCGCCTATGCCTGGTTGGTTCGGCCGGTGCTCGACGGCTTGTTCATCAGCAAAGATGAAAGTCTGTTGCTGGTGCTTCCCATCGCCATTTTGGCCGTGGCGATCCTCAAGGGAGTATTTAACTACGGCCAAAATTATTTGATGAACTATGTCGGGAATCAGGTGATCGGTGACATTCGAGAGCAACTGTTCTCTAAGCTGGTGCGATTGCCGGTTCACTTTCACGATACCAATACGTCCGGCCGCTTGGTGTCGCGTGTCATTAACGATGTGAATCAGATGGCCAATGCCGTCACCGGTGTCCTCAAAGATTTGTTCCAGCAAGGTCTCACGTTCCTGGCGATGATGGGCGTGATCGTCTATCAAAACTGGAAGTTGGCGATGGTCTCGATGGTCGTCGTTCCCCTGTCGGTAGTCACGATGGTGCGGATGGGCCAGCGGTTGCGGAACCTCGCCACGCGCGGGCAGGAGCGGATGGGCGACATGGCCTCAGCGCTTCAGGAAACGCTGGCCGGTATCCGAATGGTGAAGTCGTTCGGAAGGGAAGAGGAAGAGGCCAAACGGTTTCGTGAAAGCAACGATGCCTTCATCCACACCACGATGAAAGCCATCCAGGTGTCCTCTCTGGGTTCCTCCCACATGGAAGTGATCGGTGTGCTCGGCATCGCGGGGATCATTTGGTATGGCGGATTTCTGGTGATCCATGATGAAATGACCCCCGGCGCGTTTTTCTCGTTTCTCGCGGCCATGTTCATGGCCTACACGCCGATCAGAAGACTGTCAGGCGCCAATAACACAGTTCAGCAGGCGTTGGCGGCTGCCGAACGGGTGTTCGACGTTCTTGATCTCCCGACCGAGCAGGTTGTCAATGGAGGGCATACCGATCTCCCATCGATTTCCCGCTCGCTCGAGTTCAGGCAAGTTGCTTTTCGGTATGATGGTCAGATCGATGCAGCCCTGACCGGTATCGATTTAATGATTCGCGCAGGCGAGGTCATTGCCTTCGTGGGGAGCAGTGGGAGTGGAAAAACTACATTAGTGAGTTTGTTGCCGAGATTCTACGAGCCGACCGGTGGACAGATTTTGATCGATGGGGTGGATCTCCGTGCCTGTACTCTACCCTCGGTGAGGGGACAGATCGGAATTGTGTCCCAGGAAGTCATCCTCTTCGACGATACGGTCCTCAATAACATCGGGTACGGGCGGCAAGGCGCCACCCCTGAAGATGTGATGCAGGCGGCACAATTGGCGTATGCCCACGATTTCATCCTGCGGATGCCCCAGGGATACGGCACGCTGATCGGGGAGCGCGGTCTGAAATTGTCGGGCGGCGAGCGCCAGCGAATTGCGATCGCCCGTGCCATTCTCCGCGATCCGCCGGTGTTGATCTTGGATGAAGCCACCTCGGCGTTGGATACGCAGTCGGAGAGGATCGTGCAATTGGCGCTGGCCAATTTAATGAAGAATCGGACGACGCTGGTCGTCGCCCACCGCCTTTCGACGATTCAAAATGCCGATCGTATCGTGGTCCTGGATCGAGGCACGATCGTCGAGGTGGGGTCGCATGAAGAGCTGCTGCGAAAGGGCGGCATGTACAAGCGATTGCACGCGATGCAGTTCACCGATGCGATTCCGGAGTAACGACATGGCAAGGCAACAATGAGCGGACCTCCGGCACAGACTCCCTCGGCGACTCCTCCTCCGAAACCATCCTTGTTGAAGCGGGCGACGAATGCCGTGAAGGTCGCGGTGGTACCGCCGGTCGGGTATCATGTGATCCGACTGTTGAGTCGGACGATGACGCTGCGCGTCGAGGGTGGCGAGCATCTATCCCAGAGATTCGCTGAGGGGAAACGGGTGATTCTCGCTTTTTGGCATGCCCAGCAATTGATGATGCCGTTGGCTTTTCCAGGCTTGGAGGCCCATGTGCTGATCAGTCAGCATCGCGATGGAGAATTGATCCGCCGCATCGTGGCGCGGTTCGGCTTAGACGCCGTTCGTGGTTCGAGCACCAGAGGCGGCGCGGAGGCCTTTCGGAAGCTGATTCGCCTCGGCCGCTCCGGATCCAATTTGGTGCTCACTCCTGATGGACCGAAGGGCCCGCGGCAAATCGCGAAGGTGGGCGTAGTCCAGTTAGCGAGGGCGACCGGATTGCCGATCGTCCCCATGGCGTTTGGTTGCTCAAAAAAAAACTCTTCGCCAGCTGGGATCGCTTCATCATGCCCTATCCGTTCACGCGGGGCTTTATCCGGTTTGGGCCGCCGATCGTCATCCCGTCCGACTCGTCCATTGACGACTTGGATCGCCATCGCCGGGAGTTGGAAGAGACGCTGAACCGCATGACAATCGAAGCCGATGCGGCGGTCCGGCGGGCCGGTCCGTAATGTGGTACCTGCTGTACAATAGCCTCCTGCTCCTTGCTTCCCCGGTTATTCTGCTCGTCTTGTTGGCCAAGCAACGATGTCGTCGTGGGCTTCCGCAGCGCTTGGGGTTGGCGGCGGAGCCACCCTCGGACCAGTCCGTCGACAATCCGGATCAGGTGATCTGGATCCATGCGGTGTCGTTGGGTGAGGTCGTTGCAGTGGCGCCGCTCGTCCGCGATTTGCACAGACGCTATCCTGCGGCGAGGTTGATCGTCTCGACGGTGACGGAAACAGGACGCGAGGCGCTGGAGCAGCGTCTGGAAGGTATTGCCGAACATCGGTATGCTCCGCTGGATTTTCCCTGGGTCGTCAACCAGGTCATTGCGCGGATCAATCCTGCCCTCTACGTCTTTGTCGAGACGGAACTCTGGCCGAATCTCCTGCGCAGTTTGCGGCGGCGGAAGATTCCGTCCATTCTTGTCAACGGACGGTTGTCCACGCGATCGTTCGAGCGGCAGCGTCTGCCGGTGATCCGGAATTTCTATCGCACGATGTTGAACATGATCAGCTGTTGCCTCATGCAATCGGAGCGAGACGCCAAGCGGATGGTCGCGCTGGGAGCGGAGCCCCTGCGGGTCCGTTGTACTGGCAATATCAAATTCGATCAGCCGGTTCCGCTGGTGGAGGCCGGCGGTGGCGCCATCTCGAAAGCCTCGTTGGGGGTGAGCGATCACGAGCAATTGTTGGTGGCTGGGAGCACGCATCCCGGTGAGGAGGAGGCGCTTGTCACTGCCTATCAGTCGCTCTCTGCGGAGTCGCCCGATCTCCTGTTAGTGCTGGCGCCTCGCCATATCGAGCGGGCGGCGCAGGTCGAGCAGATGGTCCGAAGTCGAGGACTCACGGTCTCACGCCGCAGTACCGGCGACGGAGGGCAGATGGCCGGGAGCGGACCGCGGGTGCTCATCCTGGATACGCGGGGCGAATTGGCGCTGCTCTATCGCGATGCCGTAGTGGCCTTTGTGGGTGGGACGTTGGTCCCGATTGGAGGCCACAATCTTTTGGAGCCGGCGGTATGGGGAAAGCCGGTTTTCTTCGGCCCGCATACTGACCATTGCGCCGACGTGGCGGCGTTGTTGATGAACGCTCAAGGCGGGCGAGTCGTGCTAGATGCGCAACAGTTTGCGCAGGCCTTGCGGGAGCTCCTCCGCGATCCTGATGGCTTGCGACGGATGGGGCAGGCTGCTCAACAGGTCGTCACGGATAACCAGGGCGCGCTCCAACGAACGGCGGACATCATTGCGACGTTTCTTCCTGGACGGGCGGATCTCGCAGCGCCCAGTGCGGCGGAGGGGCTGCGCCACTTGTCGAGTCGGCAATCGTGATGACGACTCAGCTGTCGAGGTGGTTGGGTATCTGTTTGCGCTGGGTTGGAGCGCCCTACGAAGTAGCGGCTCGTGCTCGGCTGTGGGGTTACGAGCAGGGGTGGTTCCGCACGCAGCGCTTGACTCGCCCTGTGATCAGCGTCGGGAATCTCACGGTAGGAGGAACGGGAAAAACACCTGTAGTCATGCATCTAGTCGAACGGTTGACGGCGCAAGGAATGCGAGTAGCAGTCTTAAGTCGCGGGTATCGGCGTCGGAGTCAAGCACCGCAGCTCTTAGTGTCAGACGGTCAACGCGTCCTTATCGGTCCGGAGGAAGCCGGAGATGAGCCCTACTTGATCGCACGCCGCTGTCCTCAGGCTGTGGTTGCCGTGGGCGCTGATCGGTATGCGCTGGGCCAATGGGTGCTAAGTCGGCTGCCGGTCGATTGTTTTCTGTTGGATGACGGCTTTCAGCATGTGCAACTGCATCGCGATCTCAATCTCTTGCTGGTGGATGCGACAGATCTCAAGGGCATTCAGGCCGCATTGCCGATCGGGCGCTTGCGGGAACCGCTTTCGGCTGCGGTCCGCGCCACGGCCATTGTGATTACCAGGGTGAATCAAGCGAAGGATGCGGAGGCTGTGTGGAGTCGTCTCCTCCAGGCCAACGGCTCGCTTCCGCCGCCGTTGCTGGTGGGATTTCCTGCCGATGATTTTCGACGGGTAGGCGGAGACGAGCAGCGCCCACTGGACGCGTTTCGTGGCTGCTCGGCCGTCATCTTCAGCGGGATCGGCAATGCCGGATCTTTCCATGCATTGGTGGAAGGCCTGGGTGTGACGGTGGTGGAGACTCTGGCATTTCCCGACCATGTGCATTATACCGATGGCATGCTGAAAACCATTCGAGCCAAGGCACAGGCCTGTGGCGCGGATCTGTTAATGACGACGGAGAAGGATGCCGACAAGGTGGCGCGTTTTCTGGGCTCAACTGATTTCTGTTGGGCCGTCAGGCTCCGGACAGAGATTCTGAGGGGACAGGATCAGCTGGAGCAGTTGTTACGACTCGATCCACAGGTGACAAAGGCAGGCCATGCGTAAGGAAGGCATTCATCGCATCGTCGTCCGCGGCCCCAATTGGCTGGGGGACGCCGTGATGTGTGAGCCCGCCTTGAGCCAGGTGCGCGCGATTTTTCCTCAGGCCGAGATTACGCTCCTTGTCAAGCCGGCGATTGCCGATCTGCTGGCGCAGCATCCCGCAGTGAATCGGACGCTGGTGTACGACGACCGAGGACGCCATGCAGGCCTCACCGGTAAATGGACGCTGGCCGGCGTGCTGCGCCGCCATCGATTCGACCTCGCCATTTTGTTTCAGAATGCGTTTGAGGCCGCCTTGATTAGTTTCCTGGCAGGCATCTCTCGACGACTCGGGTATGCGACAGATGGCCGGAGCCTGTTGCTGACGGACCCCGTGTCCGTACCGCCACGAAACGGCCAGAAGCATCAAGTCACATACTATTGGGATTTGTTGAAGCCGCTTGGGGGACATGGCCCAGCGCCGGCGCCGCGCCTGTTTGTCACCCCGGAAGAATCTGCTGCGATCACCAAGCGATTGGTTGATGCCGGGATCGGCACGTCGGATCCGGTCATCGGCGTCAATCCCGGCTCGACCTATGGCCATGCTAAACGGTGGCTGCCGGAACGGTATGCCGAGGTCGTCAATCGCGTGCTGAACGATATGCAGGCTCAAACCGGCGCCAAAGTCGGCGTGGCCATTCTCGGGGCCCCGGGCGAAGAACCGTTGGGGCATGCGATCGCCAAAAAAATTAAGACGCGCACGGTCGTCTGTTCCGGTCAGACCACGGTGCGGGAATTGATGGCGCTTGTGAAGCGCTGCCAGTTGTTTCTGACGAACGATACGGGGCCCATGCATGTGGCCGCGGCGTTCAAGGTGCCGCTCGTGGCGGTGTTCGGGCCGACCGATTGGCAGACCACCTCCCCCTATGGCGTCGAGGCGAAACTCGTCCGTCAGCCGGTCTCCTGTGCCCCTTGTTTGCTGCGGGAATGTCCTATCGATCACCGCTGTATGACGGGCGTGACGGTAGACCAAGTACACGGCGCCGCCCTTGAGCATCTGCCGCTGGCGGCCCCTTTCCTGGCATCAGATCCAATGTCTTCCAAAGGCAGCATTGATCAGGTCTCACTGCCGGGAGTCACGGTATTTTTGGATCGGGACGGCACGCTCAACGAAGACACCGGCTACATCAAATCTCCTGATGAGCTGACATTGCTGCCTGGAGTGGGAGCAGCGCTGGCCCGGCTCAAGCACGCCGGTGTGCGCCTCGTCGTCGTGACGAATCAGTCTGGACTGGGGCGCGGATACTTTGACGGCAAGGATCTTGATGCGATTCACAGCAAGCTGCGACTCTTGCTGGCCGAGGATAAGGTGGCGCTCGACGGGTTGTATTTTTGTCCCCATCATCCGGATGATCGGTGCAATTGTCGCAAGCCGGCTCCCGGCATGATCGATCGGGCGGTTGCCGAATTGAAGGTGGACTTGGGTCGGGCCTATGTCATTGGAGACAGCGCGCGAGACATCGAGCTGGCCAAACAGGTCGGCGCGCAGAGCCTGTTGGTCCTGACCGGCCCATCGGGGAGAGAGACATTAGCCGATCTGACCGATCGAGGTCTGGCGCCGGACCATGTAGCCGATGCCTTGCCGCAAGCGGTAGAGTGGATACTCGCCCATGCGACCTGTAGGCCGGTTGCTTCACAGGCACATCCCTGCTAGCGGCCTCGTCACTGGTGGCTGAATGACCGACCCTGTTCGCCGACTGCTATTTATTAAACCGAGTTCACTTGGCGACATCGTCCATGCGATGCCGACACTCGCCGCGTTGCGCGCTCGGTTTTCTCACGCTGAGGTGACGTGGCTGGTAAAGCGGCAATGGGCGCCGTTGGTGGAAACCATCGACGGGGTGGATCAGGTCTGCGCGGTGGAGACGGGGCTCTCGGGCTGGCTGGGGCGAGTACCTGAACTTCGTGCGGCTCGGTTCGATCTGGTGGTTGATCTCCAAGGGCTTTTCAGGAGCGGCGCGATGGCGTGGTTGACCGGCTGCGGCCGTCGGATCGGATTTGCCAACGCGCGTGAGGGCAGCCGGCTGTTCTATACCCAGCGAGTTGGCGTGCCGCATGCCTCGATGCATGCGGTCGATCGATATCTGTTGGTCGCGGAAGCGCTCGGTGCGGATCGTCCCGTGCCGCCTCGCTTCGATTTCGTCGACCATCCTCAAGACCGGCCGGCCGTGGAAGCGATCCTCACCAGCGCCGGAGTGGTCGCCTCTCTGCCGTGGATTGCAATCAACGCCTCCGCGCGCTGGGAGACCAAACGCTGGCCCCCGCAACATTTTGCGGAAGCGGCGGATCAGTTGTCGCAGGCGCATGCGTTGCCGATCGTGTTCATCGGAGGAGTGGCTGAGCGGCCGGAAGCTCTCGCGGTGATGGCGCTCATGCGGACGAAAGCGGTTGATCTCACAGGACAGACCCCTGTAGGCTTGCTGCCCAGTTTATTGCGAAAGGCGGCTGTCTTGATCACCAACGATTCCGGACCGATGCACATTGCGGCGGCGGTGGGGACGCCGGTGGTGGCGTTATTCGGGCCGACTGATCCGCGCAGAACGGGTCCCTATGGCCAGGGACATCTCGTCCTGTCGCAGACGGTGGAATGCAGTCCGTGTTTTCGGCGAGATTGTACGAGGGCCGTGAGGCTCGAATGTCTGACTGAAGTCAAGCCGGACCAGGTGGTTCGCGCCGTACAACAGCAACTTGCTCCGTCATTGAAGCAGAGATTGTTGTGAATATTTTGATTGCGGAATCCAGCAGGTCGATGGGCGGGCAGGAATTGGCTGTCCTGCTGCATGCCGAACGACTCTGCAAGCGGGGTCATCGCGTACGGTTGGTTTTGGAGCCGCATAGTCCCATCATGGCGATGGCGAAGGAGCGCAGCTTGCCGGTGGAACCGTTCATCATGCAGCAATGGCGCCTGCCTTGGTCGATCCTTGCCTTTCGTCGTTTGTTGAAACAGGATCATCCGGACATCGTCCATGTGAACAGCTCGCGTGACAGCTGGCTTGCGACACTGGCGACTCGGTTAGTCGACCCGCGTCCCAAAGTCATTCGTACCAGGCATATTTCCGCGCCCCTTACCAACAACCGGGCCACGCACCTGTTGTACCGGAAGTTGTTCGATATGGTCATCGTGACCGGTGGAGAACGCAACCGCCAGGAGCTGATACATCGAGACGGGTTGAGGCCTGACCGGGTGGCAGCCTTTCCCATCGGATTGGACGTGGAGTATTTTTCGCCCGCCAAACCTCTGCGGAATATTCGAGTAGAACTGGGCATTCCATCCAGTCATCGACTCGTCGGGATTATTTCCTATCTGCGGGACTATAAAGGGCACCGCTATTTTGTCGAGGCGGCCGCCAAGGTGTTGAAGCAGCATCAGAGGGTGGCCTTTCTCATTGTCGGAGAAGGCCCGGAGGAGCAGAACATCCGTGGGCAGATTGAGCGCCTCGACCTAACGGCCGACGTCCGCATGCTAGGGTTTCGCGACGACCTGCTGGATGTATTTCGATCCCTGGACCTGTTCGTCATCCCCACGGTCGAAGGCGACACCATCCCACAGGTGTTGATGCAAGCCTTGGCGCTCGGCCTTCCGGTGGTGTCGACGACGACCGGATCGATTCCGGATGTCGTGGCCGATGGAGAATCTGGGTTCATCGTCCCGCCGCGCGATGTCGATGCGCTAGCCGATCGGATTGAGCGGTTATTACTCGATCCCGATCTGCGGACGTCGATGGGCCGACGCGGCCGCCAGACGGTGGAACGTTCCTTCTCGATCGACCGTATGGTGGATGAATTGGAAGGGGTCTATCGGCGGGTGATAGAACCATGATGGCACGATGTGCTGAAGCGAGGTCGTCAGTCCGAAAAACGGTCCTCTTCTGGTGGATTTTATCCGTCGTGATGCAAACGACGGAGCGTCTCTTCCTGCTCCGTGATGCGTTCGCGCAAGAAACGCCGACGCTGTCTCTTTTGCTACATACGCTGGCTCAGAATCCAATCTTGTTCGCCAGCGAGGCATCGCGGGTTGCTTGGGTTTCTCGAGGATCGATGGCGCAGCGGGCAAATACCGAGATCATGCCGTATGACGTCGCTGTGCGCACGGCGCAGGGTCTGTTAGGACCGGGAGAGGTCTTCCCGAATCCACGGTACCCATTGGTCCGAGCCATGATGGCCAATGCCGACGGCATACGCTTCACCGAGCCCGCCAACGTGATCATCCTGTTTTTGGAAGGGTTGGACCCCCGATATCTGGGGCAGACCTACGGCGAGGTGCGCGGAACTCCGTTTCTGGATCGCTTAAGGGAAGACAGCGTCTATTTCACCAATTTCTTCTCCAATGGCGTTCAGACTTCCTGGGGACTCTTCGCCACTCTTTGCAGCACGTACCCGCGGCATGGGGACAGCGCAATGAAAACGCGTTATGCCCACGATTATCTTTGCCTGCCATCGCTTTTGCAGCGCCAAAGCTACAGTACGGAAATGGTGATCGGGCAGCTTCGGGATCTCAACCGACTGCAAACTTTTTTCTCTCGAAATGGCTTGCAACAGCTGCTGGACGAGGGTGATTTCCCTTTGCAGGCGGAGCGGGCGGGGTTGGGCATCGTCGACGGCCCGCTCTTCGATCTCTGTTATGAACGGATCAAGCCCTGCCTCCTCGCCGGGATTGTTTGCCGGATCAGGTGGCCTATCTCATCAGCATCTACGACAATATGGTCAGGTTAGCCAGTCGTGACGGCGTCTTATTGTACTCGTTTCTGACAGAGCGGCTTCAGACCAGGAATCTGGCTTTCGAACTCCTGCCGGACGAGCAGGAGGGCAGGCCGTCCCTCTCGGCCTCCCGCTATCAGGAGTTGTTGGCGCTCTACGAAGTGTCCAATCTGGCGCTGGATTCCAATCGTATTTGATCCTGGCGGGAGTTTGGTTCACGGCTCCGAATGTGTGTTCCGGGTACTCGCCTGTGAAAGGTTGAATGTCTGCTCGAGAAGAAATCGTGCCTGTGAGGCACACACCGATCACGGCGGTGGTCATCGCCTATAATGATGAACCCAACATGCGAGCCTGCCTGGAGTCCATCACCTGGGCGGATGAAATAATCGTGGTTGATTCGCACAGCACCGATGCCACGGAACGCATCAGCCGCGAATTCACCGAGCAGGTATACCAGCATGACTTTCATGGCTTCGGCCGTCTGCGCAATGAGGCCCTCGCGCATGCCACGCACGACTGGGTGTTCAGTTTGGATACCGACGAGCGCGCGACCCCGGAGTTGCGGGATGAGATTCGGCAGGTGTTAGATGCCGGTCCCCAGGCTGATGCCTACTTGGTGCCACGCAAGAATTATTTTCTCGGCCGCTGGATCAAGCATTGCGGCTGGTTTCCCGACTATCGGCAGCCGCAACTCTTTCGCAAGAGCCGCCTGCGCTATCGAGACGAGCTGGTTCATGAAAGTTTCGATCTGGACGGTCGCCTCGGCCATCTCACCGCCGCCGCTCTGCAGTTCCCATTTCGGGACATCGATCATTATTTGGCGAAGCAAGAACGCTATTCAGATCTGATGGCGCGCCGCATGGTCGAGCAAGGACGCTCCTTTTCCTGGCATCAGCTGCTGTCGCATCCCTGCTTCACATTCTTGAAGATGTATGTCGGACGAAAAGGCTGCCTCGATGGGGTACCGGGCCTCATTTTGTCCGGGCTCTACGCGTATTATACGTTCATTAAATATGCTCGTTTTTGGGAGCTGCAAGGCATAGCGGCGGTTGCCGAACGTCCGGTGGCTCCGATGAAGCAAGGGCAGGGATGAAGGACATCGGGGTGGAGCAGAAGCGAAGGTCCATGATCGCGGCAGTGGTTATTACGAAAGATGAAGAAAACAACATCGTGGACTGTCTTGAATCAGTACGCTGGGCTGACGAACTCATTGTGGTGGACGCGGAGAGCCGAGATCGGACTGTGGAACTGGCGCAGCGGTATACATCGCGAGTGGTTGTCCGGCCATGGGCGGGGTACGGTCCTCAAAAAAACTTTGGCATCGATCAAGCCGGGGCAGACTGGATCCTCGTCGTGGATGCCGACGAGCGAGTGACCGACGGCTTGCGGCGGGAAATCCAGAACCTATTGGCCGGTGGGCCGCCGGCGGAGATCGGGGGGTATGAGATTCCGCGGCGGAACTTCTTTTACGGGAAATGGATTCAAGGCGGCGGCCTGTTCCCTGACTATCAACTGCGGCTCTTCCGAACGACGTCCGGCCGTTATGACGATGTGCGGCTGCACGAACACCTCACGCTCAGCGGGCGTCGGGAACGGCTTCATGAGCCGTTCGATCACTACAGCATGCCCACCGTGAAACATCACATCCGCAAGATGATGCGGTACACCACCCTGGGCGCCGATGAAAAACTGAAACGCACCATGTCGATCAGCGGCTGGGTCATTGCGACCCACCATCTTGGCACGATACTAAAGACCCTGTTCGTGCGCGGCGGCTATCGGGATGGCGTGCATGGCTTGGTGGTGGCGATGTTTGCCGGCCTCCATACGTTCGTCAAATATGCCAAGGCTTGGGAGCGGTTGAATGTGAGGCGCGACGGATGAGCGGGCTATGCGCGGTGCATGCCATGTTAGTGGAGGCGTCTTTCGCTTGATGCGTATCGGGATCGATGCGGCTTCGATCGTGGGAGACAAGGGCGGCGTCGGCTGGCATACGCATCATCTCCTACGGGCTCTGTTGGATCTGGAAGAGGAGACCGAGTATCTCGGATATCTCAGGCCCGGTTCTCTGCGAGCAGGCCGGCTCGATGGCTGGCCCGTGAACGATCGAATGCGTTGGGTGGAGTCGCCGCGGTGGCTGATGTCCTGGCGGGGAGCCTGGGATCGTCTCGATCTGTACCATGGTCCCAATTTCAAGATGGCCGCGACAGGACGGTCCGGCGGCATCGTCACCATTCACGATCTATGGCTTGCTCGTCATCCCGAATATTCGCGGAAAGTGTTGGGACAGGCGGGATCGTCGCGGCGCGCGCGCGCCACGGCCTTGCAGGCACGGAAAGTCGTAACGGTTTCGGAGTTCTCGGCTCGGGAAATCGAGGCGCTCTACGGCGTTCCGCCTGAACAGGTGGTCGTCATTTATAATGGGGTTTCCGAGGAATTTGTGCCGGAGCACGATAAGCAGGTAGTGGCTGGCGTGCGACAACGTTGGGCGATTCCGGCAGCCGGGTTTATCCTGTTCGTCGGCGGCGCCGATCCGAGAAAAAACCACCGTGGCTTCCTGCAGGCGGTGGCGCGGTGGCGATCTCAATTGGGAGGACGAGCGCTCGTCCTCGTCGGTGACGCGGAGCATCCGCAGGGAAGCTACCGGGCCACCGCGCAGGCGCTGGGGTTAGAACAGGACATCCGTTGTACCGGGCGTCTCAACCGCGAAGATCTCCGTCGACTCTATTCCTGTGCCGATCTGTTTGTCTTTCCTTCATTGTATGAGGGATTCGGCATGCCGGTTCTAGAAGCCATGGCCTGTGGAGCCCCCACGATCACAGCCGCTACGTCCTCTCTGCCGGAAGTGGCTGGAGAGGCGGCAGTGTTGGTGGATCCCGAGGATGTTGAGGGTTTGGCTAACGCGATGGTGACGGTATTGTCCGATGCGTCTGTCCGACAGGGACTGCGACAGCGCGGATTCGATCGGGCGCGACTCTTTACCTGGCAGCGGGCTGCATTGCGTACGAGCGCTCTCTACCACGAGCTCTGCGCCTGAGGATTATCGGCGGAATGCATTATCGTAATATCCTGGTCATCAAGTTGCGGCACATCGGCGATGTGCTGCTTTCGACGCCCGTCCTGCGTGCCTTGCGGGACGCCTATCCCGACGCACAGTTGACTATGCTGGTCAACCGCGGGACCGAGGAGATCCTGGCGCACAATCCGGATGTGAATGAGGTGTTATGCCTCGAGAAGGGGAGTTGGGATGCTCAATGGAGCTTTGTGCAATCGTTGCGGCGTCGGGCATTCGATTGCGTGATCGACTTGACTGACGGCGATCGATCGGCCGTCATCAGTCTCGTGACCGGCGCGTCCATTCGTGTGGGTTTCAATGCCGAACATCGTTGGCGGGGAATCTTGTATAGCGCGGTGGCTACACCGCGTCCGACGGACCAGCATCGTGTGGAGTACGATCTCTGCGCCCTCCGGCATCTGGGCCTGGATCCGAAACCAGGCACACCGGTTCTGCATGTATCCCAGGGGGAGAATGTGGTGGTGGAGACGTGGCTGCGAGAGGCCGGCCTCACCACCTCGAAGGATGCCCCACCGTTGCTGTTGTTGCAACCAGGCGCGCGTTACTCCCTGAAGGTGTGGCCGCATGAACGGTTCGTTGAGCTGGCCGATCGTCTCACCGACCGGTTCTCCTGTCGGATTCTGCTGGGCGGTGATCAGCGAGAGCGCGAGATTGCTGAGCAGATTGCCCGTAAAATGCGCGATGCGCCTAAGGTCGTGGCGGGGAGATTTTCACTGCTGCAGTTCGCCGCACTGGCGAAACACTGCGCATTGTTCATCGGGAACGACGGCGGCGCCATGCATATCGCGGCGGCGATGGGGACGCCGGTGGTGGCGCTCTTCGGGCCGACCTATCCTCGGCGATGGGGGCCCCGGGGCAGCCCGGCGCAGGTGATCTACAAGGGATTGGATTGTCGTGCCTGTTACCATCCCGCATGCTTGCGCGGCGACGACAGCTGCATGCAGCAAATCACCGTGGACGAAGTGTTTGGGGCCGCCAGCCGGATGCTGGAGCGCACGCTTGCAGGGAGGAAGGCATGAGTGCTCAACCCATGTCAAAAATCCGTGTGCTTCACGTGACCAATAGGCTTGAGCTCGGTGGCACGGAGAAGACCCTTCAGATTTTCTGCCAATACCTCGACAAGTCGCGATTCGAGGTGTTTGCCTGTGGGCGTACCGGCGGCGGTGTCCGTGCGGCGGAACTCGAACGATTCGGCATTCCAGTCTTGATCCAGCCGCGCGATCTGACACAGCTCATACGCGAGTACAAGATCGATATCTGCCATGTTCATCGGGCCGGTACGTACGAACCAGGATCACTACCCGAGAAATACCCTGGCGGGCCTCGCATCGTGGAAACCAATGTGTTCCATGCGCTCGATGAGCGAGAAGGGGACCGTATCGACTGCCACTGCTTTGTTTCCGAGAGTTCCAAATTCACCTATCTCCGTCGCTACGGAGAGCAAACCGGCAAGCGGTACGAGGTGCTGTATAACCCAGTGGATTTTTCAGCGTTGGGTTCGGGCGACAAACCGTTCAGCTTCACGATCGGGCGCTGCAGCCGGCCGGATGACCAGAAGTGGCATGATGTCTGTCTGAACAGTCTGCCGAAAATCTTTCGGAAAGTGCCCGAGGCGCGCTGCCTGATTCAAGGGGCGACGGAGCGAGTGAAAACAAAGCTCGCAGGGCTGGGCCTGAACGGTCGGATCGAGTTGTTCGAGCCATCCGTACAGGTGGGGGATTTCTATCGGCGTCTCGATATCTTTATTCACGGCTCGCGGATCGGGGAGACGTTCGGGTGTGTCATCGCCGAAGCCATGGCCTGTGGGATTCCTGTCGTAACCCTCAGTACACCCCAGCGGAAGAAGGCGAATGCCCAGGCAGAACTGGTGGAGCACAATGTGACCGGCTTTGTCTGTCGCTGGCAATGGCAGTACGCGGGGGCAGTGATCGAGCTGTTACAGAATAAAGAGTTGCGGACCACCTTTGGCCGACGAAGTTATGAGAAAGCTCGCGAACAGTTTGATGCATCTATGCTGACAAAGAAGTTGGAACAACTGTACCTGGATCTGATGGATACGCCCCGTAGCGAGAGGGAGAACGCACCGGAGATCTTACGTCCGTGGACTGGAGAAGGCCGGTTGTGGGAAAGGGTTGGCTGATCGTGGTTGTCATCGACCTTGGTTGCGGGAAAAGTAAGCGACGGGAGGCATTCGGCTTTGACTGCCGGAAGGAGCTGGGCGTGAATGCCCTGTGCGACATCGAACGGCCGCTGCCGCTGAAAAGCAATTGCGCCGATGTCGTCCACTTGAGCCATGTCATGGAACACGTTCGCAATCTGATCCCGTTCATGGAGGAAGTCTATCGCATTTGCAAGTCGGGAGCGGAAATCCAGGTTACGGTTCCCTACTATACGTCGCGTGGGGCGTTTCGCGATCCGACCCACGTTCGATACATCGCCGAAGATACCTTCCAATATTTCGAACAACCGACCGACTACGGGTGCAGACCAATTTTCGCATCGAAGCTATTCACTAGCATACGCGCAAACCCTTTCGATAATTGCCAGAGTATGTGCGCAAACGTTGCTCGAATCATCTGTTGAACGTGGTGGAGAACATCCACGTACTGCTCCGGGTAGTGAAATCCCAGACGACTTGGCCATCCCGCCAAACGATCCGCATGAAGGTCCTCTATCTGACAGATCCGGAACTCGACTATCTGGCCGATCAGGTTTACGACGGGCTCTGTGCCATCTTAGGGTGGCAGAATGTCTTTGACTTCCCGCGGAAAGCAGCGTACCACGACCCCGAAGCGCGCGTGGGCTATCTCGGTCAGAATCCGGGGCACAGCTATGGATTGGAGGATTTCGCCGGGATGATCCGCGAACGCCAAGTTGATCTGGCGATACTGTCCTCTCCCCGGCGTGGAGTGGTGGAGGCTTGCCGCGCACTTGCGGCGCGAGTCGAGCTTACCCCCGTGGTGTTACTGGACGGGGAGGACGACAGCCGGATTCGTGAGGATCTTTTCCGGTCTGTCGGAGCGGCATTGTACTTCAAGCGCGAATTTCCCATTGGCGTCAGAAGGCGGGGCGGACCCTGGTTCACATCCGGTGGGCGATCCGACTCGACCGATCTTATCGGCCGGACGTATCCGCTACCGTTTTCAGTCACGGGCGCTGCGCTGGCAATCGCGCCGGATGTTCCCAGAGATGTCGACATTTCATTTGTCGGAAGAGCCTCCCATCACAAACGTGTGAGAGCGGTCAGGCTGCTGAAAGAGGCCACGGATCTTCGTTTCGAGGGTGGGGTCTATGTGAATTCAACTGACCGGTCTTCGAAGGTCGCGGAGTCCTGGGTTGGGGCTATGGCGGCGAAGCTGATAGGAGACCCGCCCGCCAGGGGATCGATTCAAAAGATACAGCCTGAGGAGTATCGCGCATTGCTCCACCGGTCAAAAATGGCGTTGTCGGTACGGGGAGGGGGTTTCGACACCGTTCGCTACTGGGAAATTCCGGCCTCTGGGGCGTTGCTCATTTCGGAGAGGCCCGATATCGTGATTCCTCATAATTTCGAGCACGGCGTCCATGCAATTTTTTGCCGGCCCGATTTGCAGGATCTCCCGGGATGGGTGCGACAGCTGCGGGACGATAAGCCCGAGCGGACACGGATGGCGGAGGCGGCCCACCGACACCTGCTGGCCTTCCACACGTCGGAACACCGGGCGACATATTTGCTCGATCTCTGCCGACGGTTGCTATGAGGATGTTCCGATGAAATCAGTGAGCCTGGTCATCGCACTCTACAATCAGGTCGATTATACCCGCCGTTGTATCGCATCGATTATGGAGTGTACCCCGCGTCCGTTCGAATTGATTCTCATCGATAACGGATGCGTGGATGGCACTGCTGAATACTTGCGCACCGTCGACGCCACTGTCATCACTAACGACACGAACCTCGGCTGTGCCAAGGCCTGGAATCAGGGCATTCGCGCCAGTCGCGGGCAGATCGTCGGCATCCTGAACAACGATATCGTGGTGACGCCGGCTTGGATCGAGAGGCTCTGTGCTTTCATGGAACGGGGACAGTATGGAATTGTTTGTCCCTCTGCTCGCGAAGGTCTTCTCGACTATGATCTACAGGCCTACGCCTGCGACTTTACGAGTGCCTGTGCCGAGGCGGTTCGTGAGGATCTCTACGCTCCCTGCATGCTGATCCATCGGGGCGTGTTCGATCGCATCGGTTTATTCGACGACGTGTTCTCCTACGGAGGCTGCGAAGACACCGATTTTCGCTGGCGGACGGAGCAGGCGGGCTTCAGAGTCGCGATGACGGGAGCCGTCCTGATTCACCATTTTTCGATGGTGACGCAGAACTCGATCAAGCGCACGGAGACGGATCAATATTGGAACCACAACATGGCGCACTTTCGGAAGAAATGGGGGCGAACTATTCGAGGGAACTGGTTCGAACGGCGATGGACCGATTTAAGAAACAAGTGGGTGAAGGGATATGAGCGGTTCCGCTTCGGTCATACGCTGGTCGAAAAGCCCTTTCAATGAGCCCACAGGCGGCGTCTCTGGGTCTCATGCAACCGGCCGGTTGCCGTGCGGCGCGTCCTGCGTGACGACTCGACGAAGACGTAAGCCATGAGAATTGCGATTGCCGCATGGCATCTCAAGAATCCACATGTCGGAATCGGACGGTACGCTCGAGAATTGATCGAAGCCTTAGGGCGCGTCGATCATACAAATCAGTACGAGGTGCTGCTTCCTTGCGCGGAACATCCGTTTACTCCTCGTCCAAACATGCAGTTTCGCGTCGTTCGCTTTCCGCTGTTCCGTCGCCGATTCTGGGAGCAGGTCGCACCGCTGTTGGTCGGCCCATACGATGTACTGCATTTCCCATACGATTCCTGTGTGGCATGGAAGCGCGGGAAGTTCGTCTCTACCATCCATGATGTCAAGCCATTGCTGTTTCCGGAGCTGCGTGCCCGCACGAGCCTGAATCGCCGAATCGAGCGGTGGCTGGTCGGGGATCGATGGAAGACGATCGACCATGTCATCACCATCTCCGAACATTCACGACAAGATCTCTTGCGGCACGTGCCGCTCCGTTCCGACCAGGTGACGGTGACTCCACTGGGCCTCGATACCGAGCGTTTTCGACCTGCCGATCACCGTCAGGGAGGACGCCCCTACGTATTCTGTGTAGCCGGCGCCGACCCGACAAAAAACGTCGGCTGTCTCGTGGAAGCGTATGCAAAGCTGTCCAAAGGACTTCGCGGTCGCTTCGATCTTGTACTCGCCGGGGATGTGTGTAAACGGACGGATATTCGAGCGGCCATCGATCGCCTGGGTATCGGCGCGCGGAGCAAACTCATCGGACGGGTATCGGACGAGGAGCTTATTGCCTACTATCAGCAAGCTACGGTGTTTGTGTTTCCCTCGCTGTATGAAGGCTTCGGTCTGCCTGTGTTGGAGGCGATGGGTTGCGGTTGTCCCGTGATCTGTTCAAGTCTGTCCTCGTTGCCTGAGGTGGCCGGCGATGCTGCGTTACTGATCGATCCCAAAGACAGCGGACAACTCGCCGCTGATCTGTCCCGTGTCCTGGAGTCGCCTGCGCTGCAGGGTGAATTGAGGGCTAGGGGTGTGGCGAGAGCAGGCCAATTCTCCTGGGACCGCACCGCCTCTGCCACGGTGGAAGTCTATCAGCGTCTGGCCGGCCCATAGACTGCCACCTATCGTTTGATGTCCATCCGTTGTGTCGGTGAAGCCGCAACATGCTTATTACTCGACAGAGCGGCGCGCCTGTGTTGTCATTTGTCGTCCTCTGTCTGTGGTCCGCAGGTGACGAAATAAATGAACGAAAAGACCTGTGATTTTCTCATTGTCGGGGCCGGAGTGATCGGGGTTTCCATGGCCAGGGAGATCAAGCGTCGGTATGGCGCTACGGTCGTGGTGTTGGAAAAGGAGGCCACGGCTGCTTTGCATGCCAGCGGCCGCAACAGCGGCGTGCTGCATGCGGGCGTCTATTACAAGGCGGGGACGCTCAAAGCCAGATTGTGCGTGGAGGGCAACCGGCGCTTACGGGCCTATTGTCAGGAAAAGGCCATTATGCTCAACGATCATGGCAAGGTGATTGTCGCGCGGACGGAAGCGGAGTTGCCCGCATTACGCGAGTTGCATGCACGATCTCAGTCCAATGGAGTGCGTGCGAGCCTGCTTGATCCGCAGGCGCTGAAAGAGGTCGAGCCCTGTGCCAAAACGGTCCAACAGGCCTTGTATGTGAAAGACACGGCGGTGGTGAATCCTCAGCATGTCATGGCTGCCATGGTGGCCGATGCCGAGCGCGAGGGAGTGCAGTTCTGGTTCGGCTGTGCCTGGCAAGGGCGCGAGGGCGAGGCGACAGTAAGAACCACTCGCGGCGATGTGTCGTACGGCCATCTGGTAAATTGCGCGGGACTGTTTGCCGATCGTCTCGCACAGGCTTATGGGGTTGGGCAACACTTCAGAATTTTACCCTTTCGCGGGCAGTTTTTTCGGCTGCGTCCAGAATCCAAACTGCAGGTTCGGGGCAACATTTATCCGGTGCCGGATCTACGGAATCCCTTTCTGGGGGTCCACTTTACGCGGAGGCCGGAAGGCGACGTCACGATCGGCCCATCGGCCCTTCCGCTGCTGGGGCGCGAGCAGTATCAGGGCATGACGGGTGCGACGTTCGGCGATAGTCTGACGATGCTGACCTATCTGATGCGACTCTTTGGTCGCAATCGCGACCATTTTCGCTCGATCGCTTGGACGGAGATGGTGAAACTCACGCGCACGGGGTTTTTTCGTGAGGCCGAAGCGTTGGGAGTGGGATTCGAGAAAGCGGATCTGCTGCCGGGTAAAGAGCCCGGCATCCGGGCACAATTGATTGATATCAGATCGGCGGAGCTCGTGAGTGATTTTGTCATCGAGCCAGGGCCTCGGTCGACTCACGTGTTGAATGCGGTTTCGCCGGCCTTCACCGCCTCGCTCCCTTTTGCCGAGCATGTCGTCGACAACATGGACGTTGAATAGATTCCTGTGGACCATGCTCGAATTTTCTGGTCTGACTCCCGGTGAAACGCTAAGATGCAGTCGTCTGATGGTCGGTCATGACTGCCGTGCGATAATATAGAAATGCTCGTCTGATCTACTCATACTGTTGCGTTGGGGGTGCCGGATGAAGGGTGTCGTGCTTGCCGGAGGCCTTGGTTCTCGACTGCTTCCTCTTACTAAAGTGACGAATAAACATCTGTTGCCGGTCTATGACAAGCCGATGATCTATTACCCGATTCAAACGCTCGTGAACGCCGGCATCACGGAAGTCATGCTGGTGACTGGCGGCAACAGCGCAGGGGATTTTCTCAAGTTGCTGGGGAACGGCAAGGATTTCGGGCTCAAGCATTTGAGTTATACCTACCAGCAGGGCGAAGGTGGCATCGCTGATGCCTTGCGTTTGGCGGAGCATTTTGCGGACGAGGGGCCAATCTGTGTCGTGCTGGGAGACAACCTGATTCAGGGCAATATCGCCAAGGCGGCCGCAGCGTTTCGCGCGCAACAAACCGGCGCCAAGATTCTGCTGAAGGAAGTGAAGGATCCCCAGCGGTTCGGGGTACCCCATCTCCAGGGCGACCGGGTGCTGAGCATTGAGGAGAAGCCGGCGCAACCGCGCTCGTCCTATGCGGTGACCGGGATCTATTTTTACGATGCGCGGGTGTTCGAGATTACCCGGACGCTCAAGCCGTCCGGCCGCGGCGAACTGGAAATTACGGATGTCAACAATGCGTACATTGCGTCCGGCGCATTGACGTGGAATGTGTTGGATGGCTGGTGGACCGATGCCGGCACGATCGAGTCGCTCCTCGCAGCCAATCAACTGGTAGCTCAGACAGGAGCGAATAGGATGGAGTTCTAGCATGCGTATTCTCGTGACGGGCGGCGCGGGCTTCATTGGGTCCCATTTGGTACGCCGACTGATTCAGACCGGACGCCATGCGGTCGTGAATCTCGACGCGCTCAAGTATTCCGGCAATCTTGAGAATCTTACGGACTTGGTCGGTCATCCAGACTATACCTTCGCGCATGGCGATATCTGCGATCAGCCGTTGGTGCATGGGATACTGAAAGAGCACCGGATCGAAGGTATCATCAATTGCGCCGCGGAGACCCATGTCGATCGCTCGATCCTTGATCCGGGGGCATTTGCCCGCACGGATGTAGTCGGCACCGGTGTGTTATTGGAGGAGGCTCGCCAGGCCGGTATCCGGCGCTTTCTGCAAGTCAGCACCGATGAAGTATATGGAAGTGTGGAGCAGGGGAGTTCCACAGAGGAAGACCGGCTGGAGCCGCGGAGCCCCTATTCGGCGAGCAAGGCGGGCGGGGAACTGTTGGTCATGAGTTATTGGACCACCTACAGGTTTCCTGTTGTCGTTACGCGCGGCAGCAATACGTATGGTCCGAATCAGTATCCCGAGAAATTTATTCCCCTGTTTGTGACGAACGCGATCGATGGCGAGGCACTCCCGCTCTACGGCGACGGCAAGCACTGTCGGGATTGGCTCTCGGTCTATGATCATGTGGCGGGTATCGAGCATGTGTTTGATCACGGCCAACCGGGGGAAATCTACAACCTCGGCGGAGGGAACGAACGCGAGAACGTGACTGTGGCCGAACAGATCGTGACGACGCTGGGCCAATCGCGCGCCCTTATCCGCTTTGTGGAGGATCGGCCGGGGCATGATCGTCGATATGCGGTCGATTGCCGCCGGTTGCGCGCATTGGGATGGGAGCCGAAGGTGCGGTTCGAAGAAGGATTGAAGCAGACCGTCGAATGGTATCGCACGCATGAGAGCTGGTGGCGAACGATCAAGTCCGGTGAGTTCAAGGCATACTATCAGCAGCAGTATGCGAAACGGTTGCAAAAGGGAACGGCGTGCGGATCGTAATCACCGGCGCGCAGGGACAGCTGGGCACAGACCTTCGACAGACGTTGAGGGGCCATCAATTGACGGCGCTCGACCTCCCAACGTTTGATCTCACTGATCCCGACTGTGCGCGGGCCATCGTGGATGCGGCCCCGGAGGTTGTAATTCACGCGGGTGCGTACACTGATGTGGATGGGGCAGAACGGAACCCCGGCCTGGCCATGACGGTGAATGCCGAGGGAACAGAACGGGTGGCCAGCGCCGCCGCCAAGACTGGGGCCCGGCTCATCTATATCTCGACCGATTATGTGTTCGATGGTCAAGGGACCCACCCCTATGTCGAAACGGATCTGACCAATCCTCTCAGTGTCTATGGCGAGTCTAAGTGCCTAGGCGAGCAGCGGGCTTTGGCCGGCTGTGACAATTCATTGGTGGTGCGCACGGCGTGGCTCTACGGCAGGCACGGCAAGAATTTCGTCAAGACCATGCTGCAGCTCGCGGCCGAACGACCCTGTTTGAAAGTCGTGGCGGATCAGCATGGCTGCCCGACCTTTTCCGAAGACCTTGCGGGCATGATCGGGCGCCTCGTTGCGCATTCGGTGCGGGGCATTTTGCATGTCACGAATGAGGGCCACTGTACCTGGCATGAATTCGCCTCGGAAATTGTCAGATTGTCCAGGCTGGAAGTTCCCGTCGAGCCGATCACCACGGGAGACATGCCCAGGCCAGCAAAGCGACCGGCCTATTCCGTGTTGTCGGCAGCTCGTCTCCATCAGCTAGGGCTCAGAATGCCTACTTGGCAGGACGGGCTGCAGCGATTCCTCAAGACGTTTCCGGTGGTCTCATCAGCTGCTTCTTAGGTATGCCTCCAACGCATTTCTTATAACATTTCAGCCTCGTTCCAGTTTATGGCTAGCCTACGGCAGGGTTGTGTCCATCACAGCACATTTCTTGTGCAACCCACGTGTTTTCTCTATACTGCGGTCCCGCGATGATCTGGGCCGCTCTGGTTTAGGTGCCTGCCGTGGGTCGATGGTGATCCTACGCACCTGCCCCATTGATTGATGATTGGTTGATCCACATTTCATGCGAATGCCTGATGTCGAGACGATGCCCTTCGTGTCAGGCAGGGGAATCGCCTTGGTGATCAATGCTCGAGGTAGATGTGAAATCTTGCGTTGCCTCCATCAATGTGTGACCTGCAGTAAGGGCATTGTTGGTGTAAGCGTGGTCGACTCGAAATGTAGGAGAAGTGGTCCCTTCTTATGAACGCAGCTATGTCGTCACCCTCCGAGTCATCTGTCCGGCCTATTCAGGCGGGAGAACGGCACGCCCCAGGTCGCGCTCTCTTTTGGGGACTTCAAAGTTACGTGATGATCGCCATTGCTTGCTCGAGTTTTTTCCCGATGCTGTTCCGCTATCAGGAGCACGCGGTCATTATTCTCATCCTGCTTTGCCTGGGCATGTGTGCCATAGAAAAGACGAGTCCTTGGATTAAAAACCCGCTAGATCTTCCCCTCTGGCTCTTCATGAGCTGGGTGCTCTGTACCGTCCCGTTCGCAATCGACCCTGCGTACAGTTTTGCGGAATGGAAAAAATTTGTCGCGCAAGCCGGTGTGTTCTATTGGTCTTTGCTCGTACTTGATCGCTGTCGACGGGAGAACCTCCCGCAGCAGATTCTTTTGTCGTTCGCCCTAGGGGGGACCATTCTAGCTGCATATGCGCTCCTCGACTTTGTGGACCGGGGCGGGACATGGAAGGATCGCTTTGTTCGAGCCCTAGCGTTTGGCTCGGACTATAACTGGCTCAGCACCTACATGGTGATGACCATTCCTGTCATTGGCAGCCTCCTCGTCCTGACTCACCTAGCCTTGATTCGCGCAGTTGGGGTATTGGCTCTCGGTTTGGCATTGGCTGCGCAAGTGTTTTCCTATACCCGCGGTGGGTGGGTAGGGCATGCGGCGCAAGGAGTCACGCTCGCATTGCTGATCGGCGGACGAAGGTTGGCCATGACTGCCCTGGGATGTTTAGTCCTTGCGACTGGAGGTTTGGTGGTCATGTCGCAGATTGGTATTCAAACGGATACGGTCGCGGCTAAAACTGTGGATACGCGGCTGAAGGTCTGGGGCATCGGATTGCAGGAGGTAGTCACGCACCCGGTGGTCGGCATCGGCTATGGCAACAATTCGTTTATTAAGAAATTTCCTGAATATTCCGTTGCGCGGCAGGACCAGCTTCCCGAAGGGGACCGCATCATTCCAGCCATGCACAATACCTTTCTCATGGTGACATTGGGTAGCGGGCTTCCCGCATTAGGGTGTTTTGTCTGGATCTTTGTCTCGTTGGTGCGGCAGCTCATTCCGGTGCTCTGGATGGCGGAACAAGGTAATGTATTCTCTGGGATGGCTGCCGGAATCGGCCTGGCTGTCATCGGCTTCGCAGTCAGGAATTTCTTCGATTATATGTTTATGGGTAGCTTAGCACACCTGTTTTGGTTATTGGCGGCGGTCGGGATCACCGTGACAAGGGCAGGTTGGCGAAAAGTCGTGACCCAAGCGAAAATTGGGAAACCAGCAGAAAGCATCGGAGATTGACAGGATTTCGTAGATCCATCACAACTGAATCTTACCCTGTGGAGGTATGGCAAATGGCATTGATGCGCCGGTCCATTGGGTCTACAAAACAGATCGGAGTGTGTAGACAGTGAAGGCCTTGATCACCGGCATTACGGGCCAAGATGGGTCGTACCTCGCTGAATTTCTCCTGGCCAAGGGGTACGATGTATACGGCGTCATTCGCCGGTCGAGTTCTTTCAATACATCCCGGATCGACTCGGTTTATCAGGATCCCCATATTCCTGAGGCCAAGCTGCATTTGGTATATGGTGACCTCAATGATGCCAGTTCCCTGAATAGAATTCTGCGCACGGTTCGGCCGGATGAGATTTACAATCTCGGAGCACAGAGCCATGTTCGTGTCAGTTTCGACATCCCGGAGTACACCGCTGAGATTACGGGCCTGGGCACCGTGCGATTGCTCGAAGCCATTCGTGAGTCAGGATTGCGCCCCAAGTTCTATCAAGCGTCCTCGAGCGAAATGTTCGGCAAGGTAAAGGACGTCCCGCAGCGAGAAACGACGCCGTTCTATCCGCGCAGTCCGTACGGCGCCGCGAAAGTGTATGCGCATTGGATCACCGTCAATTATCGTGAGGCGTACGGCCTGTTTGCCTGCAACGGCATCCTCTTCAACCATGAATCACCCCGGCGGGGCGAAACGTTCGTCACGCGCAAAATCACGAAGGCTGCGGCGCTGATCAAATTGGGTTTGCAGCAGGACTTGTTCCTCGGCAATTTGGACGCAAAACGGGATTGGGGCTATGCCGGAGACTATGTCGAAGCCATGTGGCTCATGCTGCAGCAGGAACAGCCTGAGGATTATGTCGTGGCGACCGGGGAGACCCATACGGTGCGTGAGTTCCTCGATGTGGCGTTCGGTCATTTGGGACTGGACTGGCATCGTCACGTGAAGATCGATCCGCGGTATTACCGACCGACTGAGGTCGATCTGCTGATCGGAGATCCGGCAAAGGCGCGGCGGCAACTTGGGTGGAAACCGACGGTCAAATTTCATGAATTGGCAATTATGATGGTCGAGGCGGATGTGGAAGCGGAACGGCTCAAATTGCAGGGCACCGGATCGAAGGGGGCTCGGTGATGGATAAGCACGCCCGCATTTACATCGCCGGGCACCGGGGGATGGTCGGATCTGCGATTGTGCGGGCTCTCAGCGCCGACGGCTTCGACAATCTGATTGTTAGGACCAGCAAAGAAATGGATTTGCGCGACAATGGCCGCGTCAACGCCTTTTTCGCGGAAGCCAAGCCAGACTATGTCTTCCTGGCTGCGGCCAAGGTGGGAGGAATTCTCGCGAATAGTACGTTTCCTGCCGAGTTCATTTACGACAATCTGGCGATTCAGACGAACGTCATTCATCAGGCCCATGTTCATGGTGTCAAGAAGCTGCTCCTGTTGGGATCCTCTTGTATCTATCCCCGGGATTCCCCGCAGCCGATGAAGGAAGAGTATCTGTTGACCGGCCCGCTTGAGCCAACCAACGAGTGGTATGCCGTGGCGAAAATCGCCGGCATCAAGATGTGCCAGGCCTATCGGCGGCAATACGGGTGTGACTTTGTTGCGGCTATGCCGACGAATCTCTACGGGCCGAACGACAATTTCGATTTGCAACATTCTCATGTGTTGGCGGCGTTGCTTCGGCGGTTTCATGAAGCCCGTGAGCAGGGAAGTATTCCCACGCTATGGGGGTCGGGCAGCCCAAAGCGGGAGTTTTTGCATGTGGACGATTGCGCGCAGGCCTGTCTGTTTTTGATGGACCGCTATTCCAATGAAACCATTGTGAATGTTGGGACGGGACAAGACCTCGCGATCGCCGAGCTTGCCACATTGGTCGCCGAGGTGGTCGACTATCGGGGGGCCGTGCAGTGGGACCGCACCAAGCCGGATGGCATGCCGCGAAAGTTGATGGATTCAAGCCGTATGGCCGCCCTAGGGTGGAAGCCGGCCATCACATTGACTGAAGGCCTGCGCCGGACCTATCGCTGGTACCGGCAGCAGCTGGGCGAGCTTCACGCTGGTCTGTCATGAAGGCAACAGTACGGGCCTGTCCGTCGGTGCGTAGGTCGGCAGGAACGACCATGCGTTCCGCGTCGTCGCATACGTCTCCTCACGGCGATCGTTCATGCGGTTTCCTTTTCAGTCAGGGTTGTCCCTTTACGATCGCGGATCGTAGGAAGTTGTGGTCATGTGTGGTCTAGTGGGGGCGCTGGTCTTCGACGGTGGTTGGTTTTGCGTGACTGAACCCTACTTGACAAGGATGCGGGACAGCATGGCGCATCGGGGCCCGGATGGAGCCGGACTGTGGATTGGGGCAGGTGGTCGGATTGGGTTGGGACATCGGCGACTCTCCATCATCGATCTGGCTGAGGCGGCTGGACAACCGATGGCGAACGAGGACGAAACCCTGTGGGTGACGTTTAATGGGGAAATTTACAATCATGCGGCGATCAGGCGTGAGTTGGAGTCGCTGGGCGGACATCGTTGGCGGACCGACCACTCGGATACCGAAGTCATCCTGCACGCATTCGAGACGTGGGGTATTGACTGTGTATCGAGGTTTCGAGGCATGTTTGCGATCGCGCTGTGGGATGTGCGCCGTCAGGAATTATGGTTGATTCGCGACCGTATCGGCGTCAAGCCGCTATATTACAGCCTGCACCATGGGCGGCTGACCTTCGCATCCGAGATTAAGGCGCTGTTGCAGGACTCGGAGCAGCCAAGGGCGCTCCACGAGGAATCCCTTTTCCACTACCTCTCGTTCCTCACGACCCCCGCCCCACAGACCTTGTTTGATGGGATCAAGAAGCTGCCGGGTGGGACCTGGTTGCGTGTGCGCGCCGACGGGGCCATGGAGGAGCGCCGCTACTGGGACGTCTGGGACCACACCTCTCCCCTGATGGGGCAATCGGATGCGGACATTGCGGCTCGCGTGCTGGCGCAATTACGGGAGTCGGTGGCGCTTCGCAAGGTAAGCGATGTGCCGGTCGGTGTGTTTCTGTCCGGGGGAGTGGATTCCAGCACCAATGCGGCCTTGTTCTCGCAAGGCGAAACTCATCCTGTTAGAACATTTACGATCGGGTACGACGGGGAGTATCCAAGTTATCGCAATGAACTCGGCTATGCGAGGTTGATGGCCGACGCCGTCGGCGCGGAGCATCATGAACGGCTGCTGTCGCTGGAGGATCTGCTGGCATTCTTGCCGAGGATGGTGGCATTGCAAGATGAACCGATTGCGGATCCCGTGTGTGTCCCGGTCTACTATGTCTCGCAATTGGCGCGTGCGCACGGCGTCATTGTCTGTCAGGTCGGTGAGGGAGCCGACGAATTGTTTTGGGGGTATCCGTCCTGGAAAACAGCCAAGCGACTGCAAGAGTGGAACGAGTGGCCCGTGCCTGCACAGCTGAAACGATTCGGCCTGTGCGGTCTGCAATGGCTCGGTCAAGGCGAGAGCGTTCACTATGAACGATTGCGGCGCGGGACGCTGCATCAGCCCATTTTTTGGGGCGGCGCTGAAGCCTTTCCGGAAGCCCTGAAACAGCGCCTCTTGTCGCCGCGCTTACAACGAAGGTTTCGAAACCTGACGTCCTGGGAGGCCATTCGACCCATCCACGAACGGTTTGAGGCCAAGGCTTGGGAGCAGGGGCCGCTCCAGTGGATGAGCTACCTCGATCTCAATTTCAGACTCCCCGAGCTGTTGCTGATGCGAGTCGACAAGATGAGCATGGGCGCGAGTCTGGAAGCCCGCGTGCCGTTTCTCGATCATGAGTTCGTGCAATTAGCCATGAGCATCCCTGAGTCAGTGAAGACCAGAGGCGGCGTCGTCAAGACGCTCCTCAAACAAGCGGTGCGAGGCGTCATTCCGGATACCATCATCGATCGACGCAAACAGGGATTTGGAGTTCCGGTTCATGAATGGATGGAAGGTCGGCTGGGCATCGTGATGCAGGACACGCTCTCTGATTTTTGCGACCGGACGGACATCTTGGATAAGACCGCCGTACTAAATTTGGTTCGTGAGCAGCGCGATCCTCGCAGCTGGTATCTGTTCAACTTGGCCTTGTGGTGGAATCACTACATGGTATAGCAGAATGCCGAAAAGAACCGTCGGCTTGTTCTCGCATTGCCCATGGCCGCTATCGATTCCGCAGGGGAAAAGATCCTGTCTCGCCGCGGCCCAAGTCACCCCATGTCGATGGCTTCTTCTGACATAATCTTTGTCGTCCCTCTGGTATGAACCACGATTCTCCGATCGATCTTTCCGAACGTATTCGCTCGAAGATCCACAGCGTGGGGTTGGGCGCCACCTTCCGCATGGGCGTCCGTAAAGCCGTGCGACCTCTGCTGTCGTTATGGCGCGCGCAAACCAGGCGACGTTCTTATCAGGTAGACAGGACAGAATTGGCGGCTGCGCTACACACGACTCCTGACGAGGTTCTCTCTGTCGTAGTCCGGATGAGGGGCGACTTTGCCCGCCGTCTACCGATCTCGCCCCGTGATGTGCCGGCGATTCGTACTCTTTATCAAGAACGCGCCCCCGGCCTCCTCGCGGAGACCATCGAGTCAGCCGACCAGGTGTGCCATCATGTGTTCGACCTGCTGGGATCCGGCCCTGTCGCGTTGGGTGCGACTATCGATTGGCACCGGGATTTTAAAAGCGGATACCGATGGAACCCCAATCAGTGCTTTCTGGACATCGCCCATGGCCATCGAGCCGGCGTCGACATCAAAGTGCCATGGGAGCTGTCTCGCGGCCAGCACTTGGTGCTGCTGGCGCAAACAGCGCTGCTGACGGGCGAACCGAAGTATTCCACCGAATGTGTGGCGCAGTTGGGCGATTGGATCGCAACCAATCCACCAGGGTGCGGGGTTAACTGGGCCTGCCCGATGGAGGTCGCCATACGCGCGGTCAATTGGTTGTGGACGCTGTCCCTGCTGATGGAGTCGCCGGTTGTGACCAACGTGTGGCTGGCAGACATCCTTGCGTCGTTGGTGGCGCATGGCCGGTTTCTCATGGAGAATCTGGAGGTCCGTGACGACGAAGTGACGACGAATCACTACTTGGCCGATGTCGTGGGCCTGCTGTATCTCGGACTGTGCTTGACGGAGGTGCGCGAAGCCGAATCGTGGCGGATTTTTGCGGTTCGCGAATTGGCGCGTGAGATGGAACGGCAGGTGCTTCCCGATGGCGTGCATTACGAATCGAGTCTGTCCTATCATCGCCTGGTGACGGAACTGTTTCTGTCCTCGGCGGTACTCTGTCGGCAGCACAGACATGGAGTTGCCCCGTGCGTTTCACACTCGCCTTGAGAGGATGTGTGACTTTGTGCAGGGCTATACGAAACCGAACGGACTGGCTCCACAAATCGGGGATGGAGACAACGGTCGTTTGCATATCCTCACCGGATACGGCCGGGTCGACGTGCGGGACCATCGCCATCTGCTCGCCGTCGGGGGACTGCTCTACGATCGGGCGGACTGGCTCGCGGTGGCGGGACCTTCCTGGGTTGAAGGCTTGTGGTTCAGCGGGGCGCTTCATATGGCGCGGGCGGAAACGACAGCAAGCGGGGCGCCGCTGTCCCGGAGCGTGGCGTTTCCGGATGGCGGGTTCTATATTTTGCGCGAGCAACAAGACTATGTGTTGGTTAACTGTAATACCCCCGGCACCAGTGGAGTAGGAACCCATAAACATAACGATCTGCTCTCCCTCGACATGCAACTCGGCGGGGAAGATATTCTTGTGGATCCGGGTTGTTTTCTCTATACTTCCGATCCGCAGGCCTATAATCGATTTCGTCGCACCGGTTACCATTCGACGGTCAGAGTAGACCAGGCGGAGCAAAATCGGTTGATTCCTGGGAAACTTTTTTGCCTGCACCCGGATAGTCGCCTGCATGTGTTGCAGTGGGAGATCGGTCAACCGATCGAACAGGTGGCGGCGGAACATAGTGGATATGGCCGGCTTTCCGACCCGGTTCGACATCGGCGTGAGGTGCGACACCATCGGGCAGACGGGTCGTGGCAGGTGACCGATTATCTGTCGACTGACGCCGGCGGGTCTCAATCCCATCGTCTCGAATGGACCTTGGCATTCGCTCCCCATTGTTCTCTGCATCGCGAGGGGACTGGATGGCATGTCGTGACTTCTACGCAGCATTTGTGGTTGGAAGGTCCGCGGTTATCGGTCGCTGACCGCTCCATAGACATTCACCCACAGGTCGAGATGGAGGAGATAGCGCTCCAATATGGCGTCACATGCCCGGCTCCCTTCTTGCGTTGGAGTTGGGTGGGGCCACTTCCCGTGAAAGGAACCTTCGGCATTTCGCGCTTGGGCTCGTGTTCGACATGATTCGACGTCGAGAGGTTGCTGGTTAAGATGATGAAGGCGTTGACCATTTGGCTTACCGGGTTGCCCTGTTCCGGGAAGACCACTTTGGCGAGTTTGCTCTTCCGAAGTCTGCTCGAGCAGGGGATGATGAACGTAGAGGTATTGGATGGAGATGTCGTCCGCACGCATCTTTCAAAAGGACTCGGTTTTTCCCATGCGGATCGCGACACGAATATCCTGCGGATCGGATGGGTCTGCCAGGTGTTGACCAAACACGGGGTGTGCGCGATCGTTGCTGCCGTGTCGCCGTTTCGCGCAAGTCGAAATGAAGTGCGGGCGATGGTCGAGAAAGCGGGAGGGCCAGGATCGTTCGTGGAAGTGTGGGTGCGTTGCGGTGTTGAGGAATGCATCAGGCGCGACGTCAAAGGGATGTACGCCAAGGCCTTGCGTGGTGAAATTCAGCAATTTACCGGCGTGTCCGACCCCTATGAGGAGCCGCTCGATGCGGACATCATCGTGGACACGAGCATAGAGCCCCCGGCGAAATCGGTGAGTCGCATTCTGGAGGCCGTCAATCGTGCCGCACAATGAACGCGTCGGCGCTCGACGACTCAGGATAAATGGTTCGACCGGTTGTGGATAAGAGCTTCCTGTGGTTCCTGCTCCCGACGCTGCTCCAAACCATGGTGGGGGTCGGCGTCATGGTTCCGATCACCACCTATTACCTCGACCCGGCCGATCTTGGCACTGTCGCCATCCTGACCGCCTTGGCCATGCTCGCCACACCGCTTGCATCGACCGGCGACAGTTGGGTGCTCTCGACCCATTGGCACGCGACCTCGGAATCCGGCCGGAAGGAACTGCTCTTCAACCTCCTGCTTGCAAATCTCGGGATGAAAACCCTCTGGGTCGGTATCTTTTGGCTGCTGTCACCGCTTGTGCTGCCGCATCTCATTAGAGACTATCGCCCCGAGTATCAGCAATACTTTCGATTGGCGCTGGTGGGATTGTTGGCCGGCACGTTCTGGGTCACGTTCAGTTCGTTGATGGTGATCGAGCGCGCGCCAGTCAGCCACGCCCTGAATGAATCGCTGCAGTGGGGGGCCGGTGCGATGACGACGTTGCTGGGGCTCTCGGTGGCGAAGATCGGCGTCCTGTCCCTGTTCCTGGCCCCGATCGCCGCTGGACTCATCTCTGCCGTGCATGGGCTGTGGTACGTGGCCCACAAGCTCTCTCCGCGTCCCAGCCTGCGTTGGGGCAAGGAAATCGTTCGGAGCGGCATGCCGGCGATTCCATTCAGCCTGATGGACGTGATTGCCAACAGCCTGGATCGCTTCGTCATCCAGCGATGGCTGGATCTCTCGACGTTGGGCATCTATGCCCATTCACAAAGTTATCGCGGGATGTTCGTCACGGTGACGAAGGCCTACTCGCGGACCATGACGCCCACGTTTCTGGAATTGTTTGCCGGTGATCCCGTCCAGCCGCGGAGGCAGGTTGAAGAGACGGTGTCGCTGTGGTACCTCTGTGTGACGGCAGGTGGGATTCTGGTCACTCTGTTTTCTCCCGAGGTGATCCATATCCTGACGCACGGAAAGTTCGATCAGGCCGCGGAACTGGTGCCGATCTGGTTCCTGTTGGTCTACGCGCATAGTATGGGGCTTCCATCTACCCAATATCTGTTGACGGTAAGGCGGAACGTTCTGTTGTCCTGGACCTCTATTGTGATTAGCCTGGGAACGATGGGGCTGGTCTGTATCGCCACCTGGCAATTCGGAGTCATCGGCGCGACGAGCGCGGCGGTCTTCGGGGCGTTGGCGCTGCACGGAATGCGCTTCTACCTGGCTCGCCGTCTCGATTGTCCCTATGGTTTCGAAGCGGGTGTGCTGTGGGGCGTGGGCACGGTCCTCCTCCTCTACCTGGTGACGTATCGGGTGGGGCTGCCGCTTCCGGCTAAGATCATCCTCGCAGGAGCTGTGATGACGGTGCTAGGGGTCAAAATTTCGCCGCTGTTGTCGTGGCAGGCGATGAGGCGTGTGTGGGCCGCGCCGAAATGACCCTCAGCAGGATGCGGAAAAAGTCCGCCGGCTTTCTGAAAGGCTTAGGCTAAGGCTGAGATTGGAAGAGTCTGCGCCCGATCTCGGCGCGCCAAGACGCGTTTTGCCCCAGGCAAGGCCGCAGCGAGCGAGGTGGTTGAGGTCAGGGTTGAGCTAAAGCAAGCATCCTGCGGGATGTTTTTCTATTGTGCTACGCGTGCGTACCACCTTTGAAAGGAGATGACGATGGCAAGTGAGAGGTCAACCGGTTCCTCGCAGCAGGCCGGCGGAACGGGTGCGTCCGACCGCCTCACGCGTGCCGAGCCAGCCGGAATGGTCAGCGGCCATTTCAGCCACTGCCAGAATTGCGGACACCGGCCCCTCATCCCGATCATGGATTTCGGCCACCATCCACCCTGCGATTCATTGGTGCGTCCCGAACAGCTGACCAAGCCCGAGGCGTTCTATCCGTTGCATCTCTTTCGTTGCGACCGATGCGGCCTCGTACAGATCGACTATGCGGTCGATCCCGCGGAATTGTTCTATGAAGGGTATCCCTACATGACCGGGATCACCGGCGCCCTCAAAAGCAATTTCGATGCGATGGCCGGAAAGGTCATAGAGACATTACGGATTCAGCCCGGGAGCCTCGTCATCGACATCGGCTCGAATGACGGCACGATTTTGCAGGGATTCAAAACGAGAGGGATGCGGGTGTTGGGCGTGGAGCCCACCGGGATTGCGAAGATCGCCAATTCGAGAGGGATCACGACCCTGCAGACATTTTTCAGCGAGAATGTCGCGCAGGACATTCTGAAGCAAGAGGGGCCAGCGTCGTTGATCACGGCGGCCAACGTGTTCGCGCACGTGGCAAATCTTGGACCTTGTCTCCGCGGAATCCATGCCCTGTTGGCGGACCACGGCACCTTCATTTCCGAATCGCACTACCTGCTCGATCTCATCGACACGCTGCAGTACGACACGATTTACCATGAACATCTGCGGTTTTATTCCATCAAACCCATGCAGGATATGATGAAGCGGTTCGGCTTCAGCGTGGTCGATGTGGAACGCATCCCGAACCATGGAGGCTCTATCCGGGTGTATGCGGTGAAGGGAACCGAGGGCAAACCCAGTGAACGGATGCAAGAACTGCTGAAGCAGGAAGAGTCTTACGGGCTATACGATCCTGCACTCTATGTGACGTTTACGCAACGGGTCAGACAGTCGAAATGGAAACTCATGCAGATCCTGTCGGGCCTGAAGTTGAAGGGTCATCGGATCGCAGGCATCGGGTCCCCGGGCCGGTCCAGCACCGTGATGAACTATTGCGGCATCGGCCCGGACTATCTGGACTACACGGCCGAACAGTCGACTTCGCTCAAGGTGGGGTTGTTTACGCCCGGCACCCACGTGCCGGTGGTGGATGAGAAGAAACTCTTCGAGGATCAACCGGAGTACGCGCTCGTGTTAGCGTGGCATCTGGGAGAAACCATCCCCCGCAAATTGCGCAGCAAGGGATTGCGGTCGAAATTCATCATGCCGCTGCCCGAGCCTGTCATTCTGGACTGGTAGGCGGATCATCGCAGGGCCGCATGATGACACTCACCCTCGGAATAGTCGGAACCGGGTTCGGCGCACGCGTGCATGCGCCGGCATTCCGAAGCATTCCGGCGGTCGAGGTGACAGCGATAGCCGGGCAGAATAGGCATAAGGCGGCGCAGGTTGCGCAGGCGCAGGGCATCCCGACGGTCCATGACTCCTGGGAGGCCCTGATCGACGACGAGAAGATCTCGGCCGTGGTCGTGGCGGTTCCGCCGTTGTTCCACCGCGACATGGTGATGCGGGCGCTCCGGGCACGCAAACACGTGCTCTGCGAAAAGCCGTTCGGTCTCGATGCCGATCAGGCCGCACAGATGCTCGATCTCTCGCGAGAGGCGGGAACTGTCTGCATGGTCGATTACCTGTTTCGAATGGCGCCGGAACGGATGCGACTCAAGGAACTGCTCGACGTCGGGGCGATCGGTCGGATACTCCGCGTCACGGTCGAATGGACCGTGCGAGGCCGCGCCGCCGGGAACAGCGCCTGGTCGTGGCAATTCGACCCTTCCCGTGGTGGCGGTGTGTTGTTCGCGTTCGGCGCACATGTGGTGGATTACCTGCAATGGTTGGTCGGCTCGGTGCGAACCGTGGCCGTTCACCTGAGCACGAGAGGCGGACCGAGGGACAGTGTTCCAGGGGATCATCTCATTGCAGCGGATACATTGGATGCCATGCTGCTCCTGGATGACGATATCCCGGTTTCCATGACGATCTCCAATGCCACTCCCGGCGGCCGCGGGCATTGGCTGACGATTTATGGCGAGCGCGGAGCGCTGGCGGTCGGCAACCCCAATTTGGCCGACGCAGTGGTCGGGACTCGTCTCTATCAATCCGACATGGCCGGTGGAGAGTTGCGGGAAGTTCCGGTGAGATCAATGGCTGTTGAAGGCGTCGCCGATGGACGGACGGTGCTCGTCGGTCGAATCGCCGAAGCCTTTACCTCCGCTATCCGATCGGGAGTCTCAGCCGCTCCCTCCTTTGAAGATGGCTGGCGCGCCCAGATCGTTATGGACGCCATGCGACGGGCACATGAGCGGCACTGTTGGATGCCGGTGCGGTTTCCGGCCGGTCACGAGATGGCATGCAGTCATGCCCGACGCGTTCAATGAAGATTTTCGTCTTGCTATCCAATGCGCCCGATCCCGCCGGTGAGGCCATCGAGGTGGTCGGTCATGAAGTGGTCGAGAAAGCCCAGCGGCTTGGACATTCGGTCTTTCTTCAGGTTATCTTCCGCGATCCCCGCGGAAGCCCTGCAGCCGGGCAGGCCGAACAAGCCCTCCGACGGATGGCGCTTCCGGATGTGGTCGTCTATCCGATGCTCTATGTCGAAGATGTGGTGGACCCATCGCCGAAGAGAGGCGCGGCGGCGCGACTCAGGCATCTGTTGACCGTCTTCACGCTGCGTCGCATGTTTCCTGCGTCAGGTCTCGGGGCGATGGTCGAGCGTCGCGCGCGCGAGGCAGCCGTGGACGCCATGCTGAGCGTCTGGAGTTGGGAGGCCTTGGCAGCCAGCTATCACATCCAGGGCATTCCGAAGTTCGTGTATTACGGGAATCCGGATCACCTGCCGGCCCAGGCGCGATTCCGCCATCCGGAGTTATTCGGCATCCCGACAGTCACGACCGCGGACCATCTATGGCTGTGGTTTGAGAAGTTGCGCAATGAGAGACGAAAGCGGTTCAATATCAGGATGATGAATGCCTGCGAGGTCACGGCGAATAATTCCGTTCTGGACGCGGAGTTTTATCGCGCTCATGGACACCCACATTCGATCTATTTGCAAAACATGTGGCCCCGCGTCAAGCTCGCGTCGCAGAGCACCTCGACGGCAGAATCGCAGGCGCACCCCATTAAAATCATCGGCAGCGTGGGCAATCTCGGAGCAACCGGTAACACATTCGCCCTGGCATACCTGGGACGGGAAATTCTGCCTCGGCTGGAGGTTCGATTCAACGATCGTCCGTTTGAAATCCATTTGCTGGGGAAGGGGACGCCGGCCACTTCCGTTGCCGCTTCCCTGAAAGATGCGCGCATTAAGATTCGAGGGTGGGTGGACGACATCCATGAGGAGTTCCGGGCGGCGGCGGCCTTTCTGGTGTTGACGAACGTGAACGCGGACTTTCTCGTCGGGAACACGAGGATTCTCCTCGCCTGGGCTCTCGGAACCTGCGTCATCATGCACGAGAACAGTCGGTTGGCGATGCCTGAGATCGAGCACGGGGTCAATGCGTTACTAGGCCGCACCCCTGACGAACTGGTGGAGCGGATCGTTGCCGCAACGGAGGACGCGGCGCTTCGTCGGCGGATCGGTCGGGGCGGCGAACAGACATTCGACCGCTATTATCGATCTGACACAGTCGTTCCCAGAATGTTTGAACTGGTTCAGGAAATGGTCGACCGTAGCGGAACGACCCGCGGTCTGCCGGCTTAATTAGTCACCGTGTCGGAGAAAGAGGAGACCGTGAAGAAAGCCATTGCATCTCGAATCGGAGAAGGTCTTGTCACACTGTTGCCGGACTTCGTCTGTACCGCCTTTGCCAAACGACTGGCCGAGCACAATCCACAACTCCTGCTGGAGGCACTTGGACCGAAATTGAACCGGACTCCATCGCTGGATTCGATGCCGTTCGACCTTTCCCCGTCCGGGCCGCTGCAATTCGAAGATCTCGCCGGGTTGTTCGCCAGCACGTCACTCGATCACGGTGTCATTGCCATGACCGTTCGGCAAACCGCCTATCTGTTTGGACTGGTCCGCCGACTGAAGCCCCGCAAGGTCATTGAAATCGGTCGATACAAGGGAGGGTCCAGCCTCACGATTGCCGCCGCCATGAATGGTCAGGGAGAGTTCTGGTCGATCGATCTCGGAGAAAAAGAAGCCCGACTCCACCAGCGTGGCACCAATCGGACGTTTGACGACGAGATTCGCGATATCTGCGCACGGTTTGGTCTCTCAGTCACACTGTTGGTCGGGGATTCACGCACGATTGAGGTCGAGACCGGCGAAGTCGATCTTGTCTTTATCGACGGCGATCACAGCTATGAGGGCGTGAAAAGTGATTTCGAACGATTTGGTCGACGCGTGAAAGTCGGCGGCGCTGTCTTATTCGATGATGCCTGCGATGAAGCGGTCTTTCACACCCATTCGGAATCGGTCGGGAAGCTGCTGCAAGAAATCGTGGCGGAACAATCGTTCCGTTTGGTCAAATCGGTGAATCGGTTAGCCCACATCGAACGGGTTCGTTAGGAGGCACGTCGTGCTGGTCGGCATTTTCGGGGCAGGTCGCAATGGGTCGTCGCTGTTAATGCGGCTGCTGGATGGTAGTCCTGGCCTCTGGATCTATCCCATCGAGTTGAACTACCTGCGCGCGTTTGCCCCGCGTACTGTTAAAGGAACCGTCAAACGCCTGCTCTCCGCCTGCGCATCGACACTTCCCGGCCATACAGGGGATACGATCAAGAGTCGGCAGCGACGACTTGTCCAGGACTGGGCGGCTGAGCAGCTCCGGGAGTTGAAGGCCACATATCTGGATAAGCTCGTTCAGCCCATCTCGGTGAGCGGAAACCCACGGGACACAATTACGGCAGGGGTGACGGATAACGTCGTCGGCAATCTCGAGTACTACCTGGACGCGATCCGATCTTATTACGATACGCGACGACTCCCGGCGACACCGCTGTTGATGTTCAAATCGATCGAAGTCTCGGATCTGTCTCGGTACGAGCAAATGTTTCCCACTATGAAGTGTATTCACATCATGCGGCATCCCTATTCCAATTATAGTTCGCTCAAACGAACAGACATGGTGTTGAAGCAGAAACCGTTCTGGTTTCAGGGCGGCGACATACTGAGGCTTCAGTTGGAGTCCCGTTGGATTCCGCACGCGGAGTATACGATGCAAGCCCTTGAGACAGATCCGGCCCGGCATTATCTTGTGAAGTACGAGGACCTCTGCGATTCGCCGTCACGTACGGTGACGGACATCTGTGCCTGGTTGGGCGTCGCGCCGCCGGAGGAGCCGACCATTCAGACGGTCCTGGGCGGCAGGCATATCAAGTCCCTCCCCATTAACTCCAGCTTGAAGGGGGTCGATACCCCGGCGCAGGTGGTGTCCGATATGGCCAAGGAATATGGATATGACGATATTCTGACGGCGCGCGAGCGGAAGCTGATTTTGCTCCGCACCTATAAGCTGGGTCGTCGGATCGGATATTTTTCAGCGCAGGATGAGGCAGAGGTGCCGGCCAGATTACCGCTGTTGCGGGAGTGGCTGGCACCGGATCAATGGGAATATATGAATGCGTCGTCACGGTTGCGTTTGATTCGCGCGCTGATCCAGCGCCGGTTGTACCTTTGTCGGGTCCTGCTCTCGCCACTCGGGTAACGGCACTCGCTCCATGGTGGTTGAGTCAAGATGAAGTTTTCAGACCGGGACAAGACGATGTTTCAGACGGTCTTCACGCCGTCCGCCGACGAGGCGCGGACGGTACTCGACTATGTTCGGTATCTGTGGGATGAGCGTATCGGGGAACAGCTCGCCGAGCATCCGCTGTATCGGCCGTCTGCGCTGTGGAAACACTGGGCCGGACAGACGTTCACGGGATTGTCCCTGGAGAAAATCCTTCTGCAGGCAGGCCATGCCTTCCCGTCCTCGGTCGAGGTCGGCGGTACAGATACCGGCGAGAGGAAGGCGTCGCGTTGGCGGCGCTGTATCGGGGCCTTGCTCGGCGGGGGAGGGAACGACCGTATCCGGCAGGGTCGTGATACTGAGCAGTTACAGAAACGGTTCAGGCGGTTCCACCCGCAGGTGGCCGTCCGCCCGGAACATGAACGCTGGTACGCATGGCATCCGAATCCGTATTTCCGCTGCTTGGAAGCCTATGTGCTGGGAAATAAACATCCCCTTCCTGAACACATGCTGGAAATCGGAGCAGGAGCCTGCGTCAATGTGGCCTTCTATCGAAGCCTCAACCCAGTGATGCGCACAACCGTCATCGACCTGCCGGAGACGATCATCTTCGGCTATTGCTTTCTGAAAAGCGTCTTCCCCGATATCCGGATTCGACTACCACATGAGGTGGATCAGGACCATTCCGGCCGTACGCCGATGTGCAATTTCTCCTGCCGACGCAGGTCAATCTGGTTCCGGACCGTAGCGTGGATTTTTGTTTCAACATGTCCTCCTTTCAAGAAATGACGATCGAAACCGTGAATCACTACCTCCGCTTCATGTCGCAGAAGCTCAAATCGGGCGGGACGTTGCTGTCCGTGAACCAGGAGTCCTCCCGCTATTTGGAGGGAAATGCGTTGAAGAATTATGACTTTGCCTTGTACCATGCGACACCAAACCGGAAACCGGCGCATTTCGGGACGGACCTGGTGGGGCATATTCAGGGTTTGAGCATCGTACATGCGGAAGTGGAGAATCATCCGAGGTACGAGGGGGCTGCGCATCCGTAATGCATGCATTGGCCGTCATCCCGGCGAGAGGAGGATCGAAATCGATCCCGCTGAAAAATATCCGGCCACTGAACGGGACGCCCCTATTGGCCTTTACGATCGAGGCGGTAAAGCACTCGAAGTATCTCGATCGCTGCGTGGTCTCGACCGACTATCCTGAGGTCGCCAAAGTGGCGCGGGACTATGGAGCCGAGGTCATCGATCGGCCCGCAGACCTGGCCACCGACCAGGCGCCGACCGAATGGGCGTTGTTGCACGTGTTGGAAATTTTGGGCCGGGAAGGCTATCGGCCCGACTATATCGTGACCCTGGAGCCCACCTCGCCGTTCAGAACGACGGCCTTGATCGATCGGTGCATCGAAGCGGCGATACAACATCAGGACGTGGATTGCGTGATGACGGTCACGGAAACCCGCAAGGGCTACGGGCGGCTGGAAAATGGCCGGTTCGAGTATCTGTTTCCTGATCAGCCGCGCCGGCGGCAGGAGCGCCGACCATTGTACGAGGAAAGCAGCACGGTCTATGTGACGAAAACCAGCGCATTGGAGCGCGATCGGTCGGTCCTGGGCCGGACCAGGTATGGTCTGGTCGTGGAGGACCCTCGCGAGGCCATCGATATCAACGAACCCTTCGACTTCATCGTGGCGGAAGCGGTGCTGGCGCAGCGCCTTGTGGAGGAACAGCATGGCTGAAATCGCATCCATTCCAATCGGTCCCTATCGCATCGGACCGGACCATTCCCCGTTGGTGATTGCCGAGGCGGCAGTGAATCACCAAGGCGATTTCGCGACGGCTAAGCGCATGGTCTATATAGCCCATGCTATGGGGGCGCATATCATCAAGTTCCAGATTCACGTCTTGGACAATGAGATGCTCCGGGACACACCGCAATCCGCCAATTTCGCCGAGCCCCTTTATGTGACCTTGGATAAGACGAACCTTTCCATCGATCAGCACCGTGAACTCAAGCAGCTCTGCGAGTCGTTGGGCATTCTCTATCTCTGCACGCCGTTCAGCCGGGTGGGGGCGGATATCCTCGAAGAGCTCGGGGTGGCGGCTTATAAGACTGGGTCCGGTGAGTTAACCAACCTCCCGCTCATCGAACACATCGCCCGGAAGCGGAAACCCATGATCGTCTCAACCGGCATGTGCACGATTGAGGAGGTAGGGGAAACCGTTGCGTTATTGAAAAAGTTGAACACTCCGTTCGCCTTGACCCATTGCGTATCCGCCTATCCGACTCCGTATGATCGCGTGAATCTCGGCATGATCGGAAAATATCGCGAGCTCTTTTCCGTTCCCGTCGGTTTGTCGGACCATTCACGGGGGATCTATACGGCGATCGGAGCCGTGGCGCTCGGGGCTTGTGTCGTGGAGAAACACTTTACGCTGGACCGCCAACAGCCTGGCCCCGACCATCCGGTGTCGATCGAGCCGGATGAGTTGAGAGAGTTGGTCACCGGGGTGGATGCCGTGTTTCGAGCCAGCGGGGCCGATCGTGAGATTTTCCCGGAAGAGCAAGAGATCGTGGCCTGGGCGCGTGAAAGCGTTGTATCGGAAGTGCCGATTCCACGCGGAAGTGTCATCACGAAGGAGATGGTCTGGGTGAAACGTCCGAGTCCCGGCCCCGGTGTCGTCGCGGCAAAAGACCTGGGAAAGGTGATCGGCAAGGTGGCGCAGGTCGATATACCGAAGGATTGCCAGATTCGCTGGGAGCAGTTGAACGGATGAAACCGCGCAAGATCGCCGTCGTCTCCGAAGCCAGGGCTACGTATGGGTACATCAAGAATGTGATGCACCTGATCGAGCGGTCCGAACAGCTGGAGCTCCAGCTCATCGTCACCGGCATGCATCTGTTGAAAGAATACGGGTCGTCGATCGATGAGATTCTGCGGGACGGATTCAAACCGGCGGCGCGCGTGGATATGTATGTGGGCGGCGATACGCCGACGGCTTGGTCGAAATCGCTCGGGGTTGAAATCCAGGGGCTGGCGCAGGTTTTCGACATGTTGAAGCCCGATCTCCTGCTGGTTGCGGGGGACCGCGCCGAGATCCTCGCCGCGACCGTGACGGCCGCCTATATGAATATCCCCGTTGCTCATATCCAATCCGGCGACCTCTCCGGCCATATCGACGGCTCCGCCCGCCACGCCATCACGAAGCTGGCGCACATCCATCTGCCGGCTTGTGAAGACTCCGCTGAACGGGTGCGAAAAATGGGCGAGGAGTCCTGGCGTATTTTTAACGTCGGCGCGCCTCAACTGGACGATGTCGTGCACGGCAAGAAACTGGCGCGTCCGGAGTTGTCCAGGATGTTTGGGGTGGATTTCGATCAGCCGGTTTTGCTGATCATTCAGCATGCCGTGCTGGCGGAAGTGCATTTGGCCAAGAAACAAATGGAAGAGACCCTGGCTGCGGTGAAGGATAGCAGGCATCCAGCATTGGTGATCTACCCCAATGTGGATGCGGCGGGACAGGAGATCATCAGTGTCATCCGGCAATATGAGCAGGTTCCGACGATCAAGACATTCAAGAATGTGGAGCGCGATGTATTTTTGAGCTTGCTGACCGCGGTTTCTGTTTTGATCGGGAACTCCAGCGTCGGCATTCTGGAAGCGCCGTCATTTAAGCTGCCGGCGCTGGATATCGGCAGTCGGCAAACCGGCCGTATGCGAGCTTGTAATGTGATCACGGTTCCGCAATTTGACCGCCGCCAGATCGGGCAGGCGATCGAACAGGCACTTCATGACAACCGGTTCAGGACGATGCTGAAGACCTGCGAGAATCCCTATGGTGATGGCAACAGTTCGGAAAGGATCTGCCGGGTTCTGGAAGAGGTCGATCTCGGCAAGCTCCTCAATAAACAGATGACCTATTAGAGGGACAGAGCTTTTATGAACGCTCCTGTGTTAGTCACCGGCGGTGCCGGTTGTATCGGGATTCAGGTCTGCCGTGAGCTGGATCGACGGGGCATCGAAGTGCATTTGCTGGACCTTGGCGAGCAAATCGCCCGTGTCAGGCAGGCGCTGCCTGCGAAGACGAAAGTGTTCTACGGGTCGATTTTGGATATCTCCTCGATTCGCGAGGCGATGGACGGCTGTGGAGCGGTGATTCACCTTGCTGCGCTGCTTGGCGTGCGCCGTACGGAGGTCAATCGTTTACGCTGCCTCGAAATCAATGTCGATGGGACAAAGCGGGTGCTGGACTGCGCCATCCAGCATCGGATCATGAGACTGGTCTTCGCCTCCTCGTCGGAAGTCTACGGTGAACCGCTGGAGAATCCCATCACGGAGGACACCATCACGCAGGGAAAGACCGTGTATGCGGTCAGTAAGCTGGCGGGCGAGGAGCTCTGCATCGGGTATGCGCAACGCTATCCTGAATTCGAGCACGTCATTCTCCGATTCTTTAATGCCTATGGACCCTATCAGGCGGCGCAATTCGTATTGCCCAAGTTCATTCAGAATGCCATGACGGGCAAACCGATCGTCATCAACGGCAGCGGCGATCAAATCCGTTCCTATTGTTACAGCGAAGATACCGCGCGGGGAGTGGTCGAAGCCCTCCTCCGGCGGGAAGCCGCCGGTCAGGTGATCAATCTCGGCAGCAGCGACCGGCCGACCTCCCTCAAGGATTTGGCGGATCTGGTCGTCAAGGCCAGTGGAAATCCCTCGGTTGAAATCAAATATGCGGCCGATTTTCAAGGCACCGACCGTCATGCAAGCCGCGAAATCCATCGCCGCTACTGTTCAGGCGACAAGGCGAAACAGTTGCTGGGTTTCGAATCGCGGGTGTCGCTCGAAGACGGCATCCGGCGTATCATCGAAATGAACAGCATTTTTGAGAAATGGGAAAGCACCGAGTTGCCGTACCTCGTCGATGAGATGACCTGAGAGGGAGATCTCCCCTCGTCCGCGCGCCTTCATGACCCATCGCAACTGGAAAACCACCCTTAAGCGCGTCCTTTCTCGAGCGCATGTGCTTCCTGCTGTCCGCAGCCTGCATTACCACGTCCACCGGGTGGTCGATCGTGACTTTCGCGCCTCGGAGTTGCTGCGAGAACAAGAATTTCGAGAATTTTCCAGTGGATATGGCGCGGCATTCCGCAATCTGCGCCCGGTTGAGCAAGGGCAATCGCGACGGGTGTTGGTGGTGAGCTCAGGTTCCCTCGGGCAGCTCGTTGAGATTGCGTTGGTGAAGGCGTTTCAAGCAGCCGGCTATCATCCGGTGGTTTTGACGGATTATGACCGGTGGGTCGACGCATTTTATCGAGAAGTGGGCATCCAGGACCTGTTGTATTGGGATGAGTTCGTGCGCCTGTTGCCCGACGCAGAGGCGGTTCAGGTGATGGCCAACGTCTCGTCCTTTGAGCAACTTCTCACGGTGGACTACGACGGTGTCCGGGTGGGGAAATATGCGACATCCACCGCGTTGCGTCATCTGCGGGTCGGTCGCCTCGATCTGACGAACCAGGCAGTTCGCGATGCGATTCTGCCGTTTCTGCAACGATCGATAACCTATGCGAAGGCGGCCCAAGACATTGTGAAGGCCGTGCGTCCGCAGTTGGTGCTGTCTGTCGATCTCGGGTACAGTCCGCGGGGAGAACTGTACGATGTGTGTTTGGCGGCCGGCCTGGAGACCATTACGTGGAATGCCGCCCACAAAAACAACCAGCTCATGCTCAAACGGTACAGCCGGGCGAACCGAGACGTGCATCCGGCCTCTCTTTCGAAACAGACGTGGCATGACCTTCAAGCACAACCTTGGACTGAGGCAGAGCGGGAGCGTCTCCGTCGCGAACTGGTCGGCAGTTATGTAAGCGGCGAATGGTACGGGGAAGTCGGCACCCAGTTTCATACGTCGCTGCAGGAGGCCGCGGAGATTCGCCGAGCACTGGATCTGGACGATCGGAACAAGACTGCGGTCATCTTTTCGCATATCTTCTGGGACGGGACATTTTTTTATGGAACCGATCTTTTTGGAAGCTATGAGGAATGGTTCGTCGAGACGATGAAGGTCGCCTGTGCCAATCCCCACGTCAATTGGATCGTCAAAATCCATCCCGCCAATATCGTCAAGAACGTGCGGGATGGAGTCGGTTCTGAGCCGTCGGAGTTGACGGCGATTCGATCACTGGGTGAGACGTTGCCGGCGCATGTCCGAGTCGTTCAACCGGACAGCTGCATGAGCACCCTGTCGCTGTATTCGGTGATGGACTACTGTGTGACGGTGCGCGGCACCGTGGGGATCGAGGCGGCCAGTTTTGGCATTCCTGTCCTGACGGCCGGCACGGGGCGATACGATCGGCTTGGCTTTACCATCGATTCCGACTCGAGAGCGGAATATTTGAATCGTCTCGCGCACATTCATGAGATTCCCTCTCCGTCGGCCGTTCAACGGACGTTGGCTGAACGGTTTGCTCATGGTGTGTTCGTTCTACGGCCCTTCAATCTGCAAACGGTAACGCTGGAATATCAGCGCGATGCCAAGGCAAGCTTGCAAACCCGGGTGTGCCTGCCGACGGGCCAGGACCTGCGGGCCGCACCGGATCTCCGAGCTCTGGCAAATTGGATCAACAGTGGGCAGGAAGATTTCCTCGCGCCGCATTTTTAGGACTTAAGCCAGGGGCCTCCCACAATCATTCAGTGAGGTCGTCGTCATGTGTGGCATAGCCGGGATGGTGGGATCAGACGCCTCTGAACAGGTGCGGTCGATGACGGACGCACTCGTCCATCGCGGACCGGATGAGGGCGGATACTATGACGATCCCCCGTCTCAACTGTGCCTGGGCATGCGGCGGCTCAGTATCCTGGATCTTGAATATGGACACCAGCCGATGGCGAACCGGGATCAGTCCGTCTGGATCGTCTACAACGGCGAAATTTTCAATTCACCGGAGTTGCGGCGGCAACTTGAGCAACGTCACCACCAGTTCGTGACGGCGAATTCCGATACCGAAACCCTGCTCAAGCTGTACGAAGAGAAGCAGGAAAATATGCTGGCGGACCTGAACGGCATGTTCGCCTTCGTATTGCACGACCGCAAGCGCAATCTATTATTCGGCGCGCGCGACCGGTTGGGCATCAAGCCGTTATATTATGCCAGGACACCGTCGGCCTTTGGGTTTGCGTCGGAGCTCAAAAGTCTTCTCAAGATATCTGGGATGGCGCGTGCGCTCGATCATGCGAGCCTCTCGCACTATCTGACGTTGCGGTTCGTGCCCGGGACGTCTTCCATGGTGAAGGGGATCTCACGCCTAGCGCCGGGGCATTGGTTTCGATATGAGTTGGAAACGGGCCGCTTGGAGACCCATTGTTATTGGCGGCCCTCTTTTGCTCCCGAGAAAGGTCGTTCGGTTGCGGAATGGAGCGAGCTCGTTCGAACGGAGTTGCGGGCCGCCGTGCAGCGCTGGAGCCTCAGCGATGTACCCATCGGCTGTTCCTTATCAGGCGGATTGGATTCCTCCAGCATTGTGGGTTTGCTTGCTGAGAGTGGTCATCGACAGCTCAAGACGTACTCGCTTGGCTTTGTCGGTATTGGCGCTGCCACGCTCGATGAATTGCCGTTGGCGAGAAAGGTAGCTGAGCGCTGGGGGACCGACCATCATGAGTTGGTCCTGCAGCCCGATGATCTGCTCCGTGACTTGCTCAAAATGGTGTGGTATTTGGATGAGCCGTACGGTGGGGGGGTGCCGTCCTGGTATGTCTTTGAGTTCATGCATCGCGATGTCAAAGTCGGCATGACGGGAACCGGCGGCGACGAATTGTTCGGAGACTACGGGCGCTACATCGCACTCGAGCAAGAGATCGCCGGCCGGCCGGCGGGATCATCGACTGTTCCGGCTTGGATGGAACGCTGCTGGCCGCTCGTCTCGTCGTTCGTCGATCGCCTTCCGCATGGAGTCGGAAGTTTGCGGTCGCGAGAGCGATGGCGTAACTGGCCCAAGGTCGGACGCGATCCGTTCATGTGGGACTATGTGCATGCGTTTTATTATTTCTCCGACGACACGAAGCGGAAAGACGTGTTGGCGGATTTGGGAGAGCCAAGGCCGGAGCAAGACACCGTCGAGATGTTGCGGGACTATTATCGTCAATTAGACAGTGCGCAGCCGCGGGATGCGCTGATGCAGCTGGCGATGCGCACCCAACTACCGGAAGAGTTTCTCTTCATGACCGACCGGTTTTCGATGGCGCATTCGCTCGAAGCGCGGGTGCCGTTTTTGGACCATGCGTTCGTTGAACTGATGATGCGGATTCCGTCACAGATTCGCACCAAACCGGGGGATCCCAAATACTTACTGCGACAGGCGGTGAAAGATCTGTTGCCGGGCGAGCTGCTCCATGCGCCCAAGCGGGGGTTCGTAATTCCGACGGCACAATGGCTTCGTGGCCCTTTGCGCCCACTGGCTGAACGGCTGCTGGCACCCAAACGTCTCGCTGATCAAGGACTCTTTCGACCGGAGTTCTATCGCCGGTTTGTCTGGCCCCATCTGGAAGGACGTGCCGATTATCATCCTCAAATCTGGACGGTGCTCATGTTTCAGCTCTGGCACAGTCTGTATGTCGAACTAGCCCTCACGGATTGCCCGAATTTTTCCTGGCAGGAGTTGTGTTAAGCCATACAGGTGAACCATATCACTGAATACTGAGCCTCTATTGTCGATCTGTGCGGGCGTGCGGTAGAAGGGAGCGTGGAGAAGTACGATGCGTCGGGAGCATATCTCTGAGTTAGTCTGCGGCGGTGGACAACATAACCTGAATTTGCAGGAAGGCGCTCATGAGGAACAGGGGGAAATCAAAGAGGGCGTTCTAACCTGTGCGGCCACATGCCCGCCAGTGCCGATTCGCAAGTTTGTGCCGCGGTTTGTGCCCAATAGCGGCTATTCCCAAAACTTCGGCGAGCAGTGGAATCATTTTCGTCGGACGCAAATCGATAAGTTCAATGGAACGACCCTGTCGAAGGAGCGATTCTACAGCGGGACCGGATGGTCGCCTGCTGAACTCAAAGGCGCCAGGATTCTGGAGGCCGGTTGTGGCGCAGGGCGCTTCACTCAAATTATGTTGGACGCCGGTGCGCGCGTGTATTCCGTCGACCTCAGCTCAGCCGTGGATGCCTGTTTTGCCAATAACGGCCCTCGTGAGAACCTGTGCGTCGTCCAGGCCGATCTCTGTCGGATTCCCTTTCGGCATCATTCGTTCGACAAGGTCTTCTGCTATGGCGTCATACAGCACACGCCTCTTCCGCGCGCGTCCTTCATGAGTCTCATCCCGTTTCTCAAACCGGGTGGCGATCTGGCCGTGGATGTTTATCTGAAGGGGTGGGCGTTGGAGCCCTACAAAAGTAAATATCTCTATCGGCCACTCACCACGAGGATACCGCGTCACCTGCTGTTTGGATTCCTCCAGTGGTACATCCCGAAATGGCTTCCCGTGGATACCTTCATCAAGCGTCTTCCTGCCGTGGGCCGGGTGCTGGGCATGCTCATTCCATGCTGGAACTATCATTATCTGCCCTTGTCTCAGCAACAAAAGACCGAATGGGCAATCCTCGACACCTTTGATGCGCTAGCCCCTGCCTATGATGACCCACAGACCCCCGAGTCGGTCACCGAATGGTTCACAAGTGCCGGATTAGTCGATATCCGGGTACGACCGGGCGGCAATGGGGTGCTCGGAAACGGGAAGGCGCGGCCCCTGCCGGTCTAACGGACCGACATGAATATTCTTCATCTCAGCACTGAATACAACCTGGGCGGGTCTGGCCGGGCCGCATACCGGATTCATTCCAGCCTCATTCAGCGGGGGCATGCCTCGCGGATGCTCGTGTCCGGTCCGGTCCAAGGAGTGCCTGACGCCGGCCCGATCTGGGGAACGCTGCCATGGCGGGCGATGGATTGGGTCGCGCGCCGGGCTACCGATGCGTTGAGTCTCCAGTATCTCTTCTTACCGTCTTCCTGGAGGCTGCTGAGGCATCCCTGGTTTCTCGCGGCAGACGTGGTTCAGCTCTACAACACGCACGGAGGATATTTCAGCCACTCTGTGCTGGGAGTCGCCAGCCGCCGTAAGCCGTTCGTCTGGCGACTATCCGATATGTGGCCGTTGACGGGCCATTGCTGCTATTCCTATGAGTGTAATCGATGGATGACCGGCTGTGGTTCGTGCCCGTTGCTGACGGATGATCCGGCTTTGAAGACAGACCGGACCGCTCTGTTGTGGCGAACCAAACAGCGCATGTATGCTCGTGCGAACGTCACGCTGGTCGCTCCCTCGCAATGGATCGCCGGTCTTGCCAAGCAGAGCCCGCTCGTCGGGCATTGGCCGGTCACAATAATTCCAAATGGTCTGGATCTGACGGTGTTTCGGCCGATCAATCGAGCCGCGGCCCGGGAAGTGTTAGGGCTGCCGCAAGATGAGGATTTCGTGTTATTCAGTTCGGTGGAAACGCAGGCCTATCGGAAGGGTGGAACATTCGTGGCCGAGGCCGTGAACGCGCTCAAAGGAAAGACTCGCAAACCTTTCAGGCTCTTGGTGGTCGGGCACCGTGCGCGAGAGTGGGAGAGGGCGGTGAGTGTCCCCGTCACTGCGATTGATATGGTGAAGGACGATAATCTGCTGACGGCCCTCTACTCCGCTGCGGATCTGTTCGTTCATCCTGCCCTGGCGGACAACCTGCCGAACGGTGTGTTGGAAAGCCTGGCTTGCGGCACCCCGGTCGTCGCGTTCGACGTGGGCGGGGTGGGGGAGGCGGTACGGCCAATGGAGACCGGTTTTCTCGCGCGGTATAAGGATGCCGGTGATCTGGCTGAGGGAATCAAACGTCTCCTGGACGATCCCGACTTACGGCGCCGTCTGAGTGCAAAATGCCGTGAAGTTGCGGAAGCTGAATACGACATGGCGTTACAAACCCAACGGTTTGAGGAGTTGTATGCTGCGGTGATCCATGGCCGATAGCCAAGCCGGGAACTTCCCCGAAACTTCATACGGCATTGTGAAGCGGTTGGAGACCATTGAAGCCTGGACGGCTGCGGTCGCGAAGCGTTTGCGGAAATCCTCTCTCTCAATTCTCGACTACGGCTGCGGCACTGGCGATCATGTGACCTATCCATTGGCCTGTCGAGGCCATGGCGTGCTGGGCGTGGACATGCATGAGCCGTCCATTCAGGAAGCGCAACGACGATATCCGTTACCGAACCTCGTGTTTCGAATCGGCCATCTTGAATCGTTGATCCAAGAACATCTCACTTTCGATCTGATCGTCTGTTCCGAAGTGCTGGAACACCTGCATGAGCCGCTGGACTGTCTCGGCATCATGCAGCAACTTCTCAATTCGGGAGGGGCGCTCGTTATCACCACACCCAACGGCTATGGGTCTTATGAGTTGTTCTGCCGGCTGCAGCGAGGACTGACCAGGATCGGGATCGATCAGATTGCTCGCGGTGTGGTTCATGCCCGGCGGCGGGCCAGAGCCCGGTCGATTGAAGCAGCCCCGCCGGTGAAAACGTCGCCCTCACACGATCAGGTGGGATTCTTGAATTTTGAGTCCGGCCATGTGCAGTTTTTTCGCGTGCGGCGCTTGATGCAATTGTTCGATGCCGGTGGATTTCGGGTGGCGGAGCGGCGGGCAAGAACCTTCTTATGCGGGCCGTACATTGATGTCCTGCTGCGACTCCCGCCCTTTCGACAGGTCCTGTATAGGATCAACAATCGGGTCGCCGATGTATTGCCGTTCGCTTGGTCTGCTGATTGGATGTTTTTGCTGGAACCCACCGAAAAGAGTCTCGTGTGACGCTGGACTATCCTCGAATTCTCGTGGTGACGGGAAACAACTTCAATCTTGTTACCGGCGGTGGCATCACATTGACTAATCTTTTCCGCGGCTGGCCGGCCGATCGAATTGCCAATATGCATGACGATGCCACGCCGGTCGATCGGACCGTCTGCAAAAACTTCTACCGCCTGACGGAACAGGACATCCGTTGGGTCTGGCCCTTCTCTCTGGTCAGACGTTCGTACGGGCATGTCAAACGTCTCTCCGGGGATCGTGAGGGCCCAGCCGGCGCGCCAGCCGCATCTGCCGCCACCTCGTCCATCAACATCGCTAGACGGTTTATCGGCGACAGCACGCCCAAGCGTGCCCATCTCACGCGAGATCTCACCGCGTGGGTGAATGAATTTCGTCCCACGCTGTTGTATGGCTTTCTCGGGTCACTGGAGCAGGTGGATCTGACACGTCAGCTCGCGAGGCGATGGGCGATTCCGTTGGTGGTGCACATGATGGATGACTGGCCTGCGGTGCTGCATACCGGGGGTCTGTTGGGGCCGGTCATCGGGCCGATTCTGCGTCGAGAATTGAAGGCGACTCTCCATGAAGCCGTGGCCAGGTTCGCCATATGCGAGGAGATGTGCGAGGAATATCAACAGCGCTATGGCCATCCGTTTCAGCCGTTCCAGAACGCGCTCGATGTGGAACGGTGGTTGCCGGATTCTCGAATCAACTGGAAAGCGGGCACTCCGTTTATCCTGCGCTATGCGGGATCGATCGTGCCGGACGGACAGCGGGAAAGTCTCAGAGATCTCGCCCGCGCCATCGCCCGGTTGTCGGCTGAAGCCATCGACGTGCAATTGTGGATTCACTCACCGCCACAGGAATCAGCCTATCTCCGCGATCTGGCTTCTCACGCCGTTCGGATCGAGGGTCCACCGGATCCGAAGTCGATTGCGGCGCTCCTCGCGGGAACGGATCTGCTGGTCTTGCCTTACAACTTCGATGCGCGCAGTGCCCGGTACATCCGGCTTTCCCTTCCGACGAAGGCGCCGGCATATATGATTTCAGGAACTCCTATTCTGGTGTATGCTCCCGGCGACGTAGCGACTGCGCGGTATGCCACACGCGAGGGCTGGGGATATGTCGTGGATTCTAGGAGTGAGGAGCGGTTAATGTTAGCGGTGCGAACGCTGATGCAGAACGAATCGCTTCGCGAGCAACTCGGCCGTCGCGCGCAGCAAGTCGCCTTGGCACGGCATGATGCATCGGTGGTTCGGTCGGTCTTTTGGACTGCGCTCTGCGAGGCGTCCCGAAAGAGCGCTGTCTAGTGTCTGCTCTCAATCCAGGCTCAACGGTCTTTCGGGCAGCAGGACCGAACCGTCCGAGTACCGTTTGAGTGGTTTAAGTTAACGCAGCGCGAGTCTAGACCGAGGTATGACGGGGGGAGAGATCGAGGAGATCCATGGTGCGATCATCTGCGAAAGAAGACAACGAGGACGTCCGCCGGTATTGGAACCAGGAGGCGTGCGGCACCGCCCGTCCCATCGTCGGTGAGGTGCCGGAACTGAGCCGGGAGTGGTTCGAGCGGATTGAAACCTATCGCTATGAGCTCGAACCATTCATCCATTCCGTCGCGCAATTCACCCGTCACCATGGTAAACGACTGCTTGAAATCGGCGTCGGCGCCGGCACCGATCATTTGCAATGGGCTCGTGCCGGTCTGGATTGTCATGGCGTGGATTTGACGCAGCGAGCCATCGAGGTCACGCGCGCGCGGTTGTCGCTGTACGGGTTCAGCAGTGACCTGCAACGCATCGATGCCGAGACGCTTCCATTTAGTGATGCGTCGTTCGACCTGGTGTATTCCTGGGGAGTGATTCACCATGCAGAACATCCAGGGCGAATTATTGCTGAAGTCCGACGAGTGCTCAAACCGGATGGACGGTTCATCGGTATGTTGTACGGCAGGCATTCCCTCGTCGCACTGAAACTGTGGGTGAGGCATGGTTTGTTTCGCGGCCGACCTGACAGAACATTGGCCGGGGTTGTGGCCGATCATATGGAGAGTCCCGGCACCAAGGCTTACACAGTTCGTGAGGTGCGGGGGCTGTTCAACGAATTCACTCGCGTGACCGCGACTGCAGTGATGACGCCCTATGATCGGCGTCGGCTGCCATCCTGGTTCACGCAATTAGTTCCGGATCGCTGGGGATGGTTTATCTGCATTAATGCGGTCAAGTAAGTGGAGAGAGGGGCATCGACTCATAAGATTCTGATGGCCTGTGCCAATTACTGGACGACTCCGTTCCAAGTAGGAAGCCACCACCTGGCGCGGGGTTTCGCGGAGGCCGGTTGGAGGGTCGGTTTCGTCTCGGATCCCATCTCTCCGTTGCATCTCTTGGGACAAGCCCGGCAGGAATTGGCGAACAGGTTCCAACTGTACCGCGACGGTGGCCTGTGGGACCTCGAAAAAAAACTATGGGCCTATGTTCCAGGGGCGTTGGCCACTCCCCGCCATAAGCCACTGCTTCGCAGTGGCGCCGTTGAGCGCGGGTGGGCCCACCTGACGTGGCCTCCGCTGGGAGCCATGGTGCGGAAGCACGGCTTCGGTGAGGTCGATCTGATGTACTGTGACAGCCCCAAACATCTCTCCTGGTTATCTCAGGTGACCCGCGCGCGAACCGTGTTTCGGGTTGCTGATAACACCTCAGGATTCGGCCGAACGACGCCAGCCGCACGTGAGGCTGAACGAGCTCTGGCCGGCGCGGCCGATCTGGTGGTGTATAGCGCCGAAACCTTGAAAGAGTATGTAGAAAGTTTGAAGCCTCGCCGCATGGCTCATCTCCCGAACGGCGTGAATTTTGCTCATTTTGCCCGGAACGATGTGCCCGTTCCTCCCGAGTATGCCTCGATCCCAGGGCCCATCGCCGTGTATGCAGGATACATGGACGCCTGGTTTGACTACGACCTGTTGAATCGCGTCGTCGCGGCATTGCCTAACGTCTCATTCGTTCTCATCGGAGGAAGCCCCGCTGCGCACACCAGGTTTGCGCCTATGCGAAACCTGCATCTGCTCGGACCCCGGCCGTTTGCCCGCTTGCCGGAATATCTACGGGCCGCCGACGTGGGGCTCATCCCGTTTGACGTACAAGGGCATCCGACGCTGGTGCATAGTATCCATCCCCTGAAATTGTATGAATACTTCGCTGCCGGACTGCCCGTGGTCGCCACACGCTGGCGGGAACTGGAGCGTTTGCAAAGCCCGGCGAGGCTGTGTGAGTCGGCCGCAGAATTCTCCTCCGCCGTCGAACTCAGCCTATCTGAGTCCCCTCGACGTGCAGAATACGAACGCTATGCGCAGCAGGCTGATTGGAAGCACCGCGTCCTCCGGTTGCTGGATCTCGCATTTTCAGAGTGAGTCTTGGAGGGTTACCGATATTTCACGCCCATTATTGACCATAGACATGCGCATGGTGTTGGCCGCAGGGATCGGCACCTATCTCCGTCAGCTGGTGCCGCGCGTATGGCGGACATTGCCGTCTCTCAACCTGTGCCTGTTGGGAAGAGCTGAGACACTGACACGGTTTGAGTGGGCGCAACAACCCGGCGTCACCATTGTCGGATGTGGGGCTCCTATTTATTCCTTACGGGAGCAGGTTGAGATTCCCTTAAAAATCCCATCGCAAACAGATCTCTTCTGGTCGCCTCATTACAACATTCCCTTGTTCTACCGAGGGCGCTTGCTCGTCACGGTGCATGACACCTTTCATCTCGCCATGCCACAATTCGTCAAAGGATGGCATCGCCGACTGTACTCGCGTGTCATGTTTCGAGCGGTGCGGTCAAAAGCAGCCGGCATTGTGTGTGTCTCACGCTTTGCCAAAGGCGAAGTTCTGAAATATTGTCCGACAGGAAAGCAGAACGTCACGGTCGTGCACAACGGAATTGATTTCTCCTGGTTGGAGGTCGTGCCCGGCCCGGCCCCCCATCCGAAACCGTATCTTCTCTTCGTTGGCAGTGTGAAACCTCATAAAAACCTCTCACGACTCTTAGAGGCGTTTGATCGATTGTTGCAGAAGATTCCGCACGATCTCATCATCATCGGCCGACAGGAGGGGTTTATCACTGGAGACGCGCTGGCGAATGAACGAGCCTCCGCGATGCACAGACGTGTCAAATGCGTGGGGGAATTAGACCATGATCACGAGATCCTCAGACGATTCTACGCTCACGCTGACGCGCTCATTTTGCCCTCGCTCTATGAAAGTTTTGGTCTTCCGGCATTGGAAGCGGCTGCCTCGGGATGTCCGATTGTCGTCTCTCGGGTAGGGGGGTTGCCGGAGGTGTATGGGGAATCGGCGGTGTATTGCGATCCATATGATGTCGATGATATTGCGAATAAAATATTTCAGACGGTCACAGACCGAGAATTGCGACGTCGGCATATCGACCGTGGCCGAGCGATTGCGACTATGTACGGCTGGGATCAGTCAGCGCAACGAACGAGCGAGCTTATCCAAACACTCCTGGCATAGGACTTTGTCCTGGATGTTTCCGAGTGTATTCCCAGTATGCGCCTAGGACTTCACTAGTTCGAGATATGGAACGCGGTTTATCGAAAGCAGATGCCATGTGTGACCGGATAGGATTAATTCTGATCGGAGGCCTTCTCCTTTCCCCCCTTGTGTTTAAGATCCAATTCGCGCCTGGCCTCGTGATCCATCCGGTGGTGCTGCTCCTGCTGCTCAGTTGGTGTTGGATTGCCATCGTCATGGTGGCGCCTCTTCGAAAGAGTGTTCGTGGCCGCTATGTAGCCGAATGGCAAGCATGGAATATTCCCATGATCCTGATCGGTGTCCTTGTGGGTGGACTAGCAGCGAGTCTGACCATCAACAATCTGCGTGCCGGCTCGTTTCAATCCGGTGGCTGGCTGCTTTTGGCAAAATGGACGTTATATCTCGCACCGCTGCCGCTCGCGGCGCTCCTGGCCATACGCACCGGATTGACCGTGGTCAGGGTGGCAAGCTGGCTGATGCCCCTGACGGCCTGCGTGACGCTGCTATATTCCCTGTATCGGCTACGCCATGGGATCGGGTTGGATTTGCCTCAACACTACGTCGGATCCGCTCCTGAGTTCCAGGCTTTGGGAATGTTGGGCGAAGTCTGGACCTCAGAGGGATTACGGGTACGGACGGATACGGTGAGCCAGGGCGCATACGGCATGTATCTAGTACTCATTTTGATGTTCAGTCTGTTGTTGGGTCTTTTTCGTGGCTGGGAAGGGATCGTTCCGGTTCGATTTGCGATCGGTCAGTGCCTCATCTTGGCCCCCTTGGCGATCATGGGAATTCTTTTTACCGGGTCACGAGCCAGTCTCTTGTTGATGGCAGGATGCCTCACCATTCTGCTTGGTATGGTCATCGCCAATCCACGGCGTGCTGTGCCGTCCCGGGCTAGACGATGGTTCCTGCTTGGTTTGGGGGTCATCGTCTGCATGCTCCTTGTCAGTCATGCGCTTTGGAAACCTTTTATCCCTACGCTGGATCGTATGAGTGAGACCGTTCAGACGGCGCACAAGATGACCGGCCAGTACGCCGTGTCTCCCGTGGATCGGCAGGTCGAGACGCGGGTCGTGCTGCGCAACGTTCAGACACGATTGTGGCTCTGGGGGCAAGTCCTTCATTATTTACAGACCCATCCGTTGGCCATTTTGATCGGCGTGGGTTACGACCGACAGGTATTCGTTGAACGGGTGTTGGGACTGCCCTACACGAATGCGACCTTCCAATTCCAAACGGCCCATAGCCTTTTGCTCGACATTCTCGTGAAAGGCGGCTTGGTGCCGTTTATCGCATTGATCCTGCTCTACGCATGGTTATTGTGGGAGGCGGTGCTGGGGATGATGATTCCGCGCGTCGCCAAACAAGATCCCGCCAGAATTGGATTGGCATGGGCGCTGCTCTGTTTTTGGCCTCCTTTTTTTGGAGCCAATTTTTCCGGCGAAGAGATGTTCACGGATAATCTCCTCCTTCATTGGTCGCTGCTCGCCGGTTTGTTGCTTGGGCTGTGCGCGGTGGCGCTTCGGCAATGGCTTCCTGGCCAAATTGCGCATGTCACGGCCACGGCAGGCCTAGGCGGAGGCCCCGCCTACATTACGGCCTTGACGAAGCATCAGCTGAGCAAGGGTATTAAGGTCCGCATCTTTTGCTCGGATGAAAAGCCGTATGTAGACATTTGGCGCCAGATGGGCATTGATGTGTCGGCACTTCCTATGCGCCGGCCGAATGTATCGTCCATGTGGCTGCTCCTGAAGGAATTGCTCCGAGCGCCTGCTCCGATACATGCTCATGGACGGGGCGCGGCGTTTTTTGCCGTGTGGATCAAAATACTGGTGCGTATCCCGGTCATCTATCAGCCCCACGGGCCGCACTATGCCTTCAAGCACGGATACCGGTATGTATCCGGCTGGTTCTTTGAAGCGTTCTGCCGCCTGCTTTTCGATGCGATCATCTATGTATCTGTCGGGGAACGAGCTATTGCCCGACGGCAGAGGCTCCCCGTCGGTCGATCCCGAGTAATCGTGTCCGGCCTTATGCAGGAATCGGGCATCTCGCTGGCTGATGGATCGAAACGAGATGTCCTGCTCACCACGTTAAATGTCCCCACGCAGAGATTTGTGATCGGGTGGATCGGTCGATTTCAATATCCCAAGGGACTCGATCTCTTGTTCGATTCGGTGGCGAGCGTGTCGGCACGGCTGCCGGAGGCGATTTGGGTTGTCATCGGAGAAGGCGATGCTCAAGAAATGCGTGCCTATGAACAGAGAATTGCGAAGCTGGGGATCCGAGAAAAGGTCATCTTTCTTGGAGCTCGCTCCGATGCCTTCACGTTGATCCGAGCTTTCGATCTGTATATTTCGACTTCACGCTGGGAAGGACTTCCGCTCGTCCTTCTCGAGGTGATGGAACAAGGCGTCCCGATCGTGGCCAGTGACGTGGTCGGCAACCGGGACGTGCTCGACGGTTGGGGAGCCCTGTACCCTCCGAATAATTCAGCCGCTGCGGCGGACGCTCAGGTTCGATTAGCAACCGATGTGTTGTTAGGCAGCGATTGGCTGCGGCCGGCCGAGAAGTACGCCTGACACGGTTTTCGCTTTCCCGCATGCTTGCCGATATGGATCGTGCCTATGTCGAGATTCTTGGTGAAGAGATCGCGGGCGAGATCAGGCAGTGAGTACCGAGCGGTCTGCGTCCTCATCGAGCCGTGCAGCGCTCCCATTAATCGTCTCCGATATCGCGCTGCAGGGCGCGCGATATGCCTTCATTCTCTATCTCGGGTCCCAATCACTGTCCTATTTGGGATCCTTCCTGATGGGTGGGGCATTAGGTTCGCTCTTGGGGGTACTGACCGATTTTGGGATCAGTCAGCATTGGCTGCGGCTCGGCATGAAGGATGCCCGCCTCACTCGCCGAACGTTTACGGGAGTGCTGCTCGGCAGGATCCTGTGTTCGCTCCTGGGAATATTCCTGCTTGCCTCCCATCGCAATTCCAGCGCCTCGTTTCGCCGCCAACCGGTAAGTCCCAGAAGGCGAAGCCGCCGCGATAGCGGGAGGCCAAACACCCGCAATTTCCGCTTTGCGCAATGCTTCGCCCAAATCTGAATATTCCGCTTCGGTCAGCCGTCGTTCACGTTTGCCATCGGCAAAGCGGACGACACCGTGAACTGGATTGTCCGGCCGCATCCTGCGTCTCACCGCGTAGGTGAAAATCCCTCCAAGCAAACCTACAGCACGGCTGGCTGCACCCCTACCACCCCGCACCCTGGCGAGCCCCCGCTTTTTGGCCGTTTTGGTTTTTCCGGCGGTTTTGCCTGCCGCGACATCGTGCATGAAGTTATCGATGTCTTGTTGGGTGATTGCGGTGAGCTTGATAGCGCCTATGAGAGGCTTGATATGTCGCTCAATGCGGCCCCGATCGATCAGTAGCGTGCTAGTCTTTTTTGCCGACTTGCGCCGGGTCAACAACCGTCCGGCCTCTGCGTCCTTTAAGTACAGGTCGCACAGTTCGGAAACGGTAGCAGCCTGCCGCACAGCCTTCTTGGTAGCCGCCGGGTCAGCGCCCCCGGAACGAGCCCCAGAAGGCGCTGTGCCTCGGCACGAGCAGTTTCTGGGGTCCACGGTGATCCGTGCCGTCCAATCGTGTGCCATCGCTGCCGCCCCTCTTGGGTTCGATAGATGAGAAGGTAAGACACGGCCTCGCTTCGCTGCCGCCGCGCGCCAAAGCCTGCGACCGTCGAGTCCCAGACGGTCTGGTCCGGTTGTAGTGCTCGCAGTTCTGAAGTCCGATTTTGCGTCCCACCTCACGCGCCTCCATTTCCGAGCTAGCTAGCAGGTAGCTAGCAGGTCAACGCATGTCGGCGCAAACCCTAACAATACCGAGCAACAGTTTTAGGCCGATTTTATAGGGTTTGTTGGCATTGAACCCATGCCCCGCAAATTCGGTAAAAGCACGGGAACTACCTTGCCAAGGTCGGGTCGAGGGTTCGAGCCCCTTCGCCCGCTCCAGATTTTCCTGGTATTTGAATTACTTCTGACAGGCCGCCGAAAGGCGGCCTCGTCGTTTCGATCCTGGGGGAGCCTCCGGGGGAGCGGCGTCCCGACTGGGGCGGCGACGATGCGAGAAGCCTTTGCTTTCTGCTCTTCGAATTCCTCTGCAGAAAGAACCGTGGTCACGAAGCGAAGCCAGTCAAGGGTAGCCGATAGCAGGGCGAGCTACAGGCTCTCCTCGTAGATGCCCAACATCAGACTGCAATGATTCGGCAGTCCATCGCCGACCGCACGGGCTACAGCTTCGGAGGAGGCGGCCCCGATGGCGACCTATTTACCTTCCTCGCCGAACTCACTGTTGCGATGGTCAGGTAGAACCCTGCTGATCCGCGACGACCGGCTTGGCTTCTTCGTTCACGCGTTGGAATGTAGTTACCTACTCGGACAGCTTCCCAAGCTGCATACGGCGCGCATAGGGCGCACAGTTTTCGTAAAGTCGTTGAAATCTCGACGGAGCAACAGAGTTTGCGGAAGTATTCAGATGAGGCGGCGTGATGGGCCCGGTTGCACTTTTCGATAAATCCTTCATCGAGATGCTCAACATCGATGAAGCGGCGATCTACGACTGTCTCTACAGTTCAGTCTTATGTCCGATATTTTATACCGAGGTTCTGGCTGACCTTTCAAAGGAGCCGCCTGGTGAGCGTTCAGCAGAACGGGTAGTTGGCGACGTCGCGAAGAAGACGCCAATTATGCACTCAACACCGAACGTCCTTCACACCACGATATGTATGTCGGAATTGGCCGGCAACGCGGTCGAAATGCGCCGCGTGCCAGTGAGATCTGGCGGTAAGCCGGTCCGCAGGCCAGACGGAACGGTGGGCGTCATCTATGACGAAGCGCCGGAAGCCAAGGCGTTCGACCGCTGGCAGCGTGGTCAGTTTAGAGAAATTGAACGCGATTTTGCATTTGGTTGGCGCAAACAGCTTCTCGAAGCGGATGATGAACTAACAGCAAAATTGGCTCGCCAAATCCTCGCGATCACGCAAGAGCCCAAGAATTTGGCTGATGCGTTGGCAATTGCTAAGCAGGTTCTGCAGGGTGAGGGCCAGCGGTTCTTACTTCTGAAAACCGCCTACGTTCTTCTAGGCCTGGATCCTGCGCACTTTCGTCGAGTTCAAGCGCGATGGGTAGCGGCAGGACGGCCGCACCTACATGAATTCGCGCCTTACACAGCGCACTGCCTACTCGTTGAGATATTCTTCAACGTCGCCATCGGGAAAAAGCTGATCTCGCCAGACCGGGCGAGCAACCGCGTTGATATGGCGTACCTGTTTTATTTGCCGTTCTCGATGATTTTTATTTCCAATGACAAGTTACATCAGAGAGCCGCGCCACTGTTCATGACTGACAAGCAGATTTTTGTGGTGGGGGACGATCTCAAAAAAGATCTGGCGTCTCTCAATATCCAATATTCTGCGCTGTCCGAGGAGGAGAAGAGCGAAGGACTGTTTCGGATAGCGAGTTATCCGCCAAATGATGATAGCTACCTGACGACGCGTATTTGGAAACAGCTCGGAATAAACGTTCAACGGCAAACGGCCGCGCGGAACTCTGAGGCGCCGCTCGCGACTGAATTGCTAGCTTCCGTGAAACAAATGCGGGAAGCCGCGCAGGGACGTGATCGCGCAGCGCAGTTCAGCCAATCTGAGCTGGAGGATCCTAGCCATGTAGTGATCGAGCGCATGGTTCCTCTAAGACGAGGAAAGTGGCGGTTCATGCCTCCTGGTGTGGAGGCTTCGGAAGAGTAGCTAGCGTCTTATTCACGCAACATCACCGCAAACCGCCCCACGTGCGAATCATAAAGAGTAAAATCTCACTACCGAATGCTCTTTTCCCAGGTGTTGGCGGAGGAATACGCGGCGGATATCTGCTCGGTTGATCGCATGGTATTTCAGCTAAGAGCGTGACCGCTGCGCAGGTTGAGTTCCCTTGGACTTGCGTTACGCAATGTGAGGGGCTTCACGCGCCGCCTTCTCGCAGGTGATCAACCCCAACCCACAGAAAGGCGGCTATCCTGCTCCCGACCGGATGACTTTCTAAATGGCCTTAATCGTGACTTTCCCTTAACGGCGCGACAACAACAATTGGTGCGAGCCGTCATTCGTCGGGTCGGAGTTTTCCAACTAGGTAATGGATTTCACAAAGCCGGCGATTAGTGACCTCAGTTCATCCAGCGATGGAATGTCCATCAGCAGAGCGACATAACCGCCGATTTCCTTTTGACGTATTTCGAACTTGATATGCAGGAACAGGACGAGGCTTGAGGTCTCGCTCTCGAACATCTGGTTGCTGTCGCCGCGAATAACGACCGGCAGAGACATTTTAAGCGCGCTCTTCAGCAGATTGGCGATGGTCGCGACCCAGCTGTTCAGAATGATATTGCCGGTTTCCGCCAGGGCTTCATCTTCGAGATCCACGATGTCTTCCAGCGGAAGCTGTCGGCCAACTACCGCGCGCACCAATTCGAGGCTATTCCGTTCCGGAAAGATTAGCATCGCCCGGCCCGAGAATGCGCCAGCGAAGTCTTGCCGCACGGCAACCAACTTGGGATTGTCCGGCTTGGCTACCAGTTGCGTTGCCCCGGCGCTGGTGAGGATTTCGACTGAGGGAACGGACAGTAGAACTTCGTTTTGAATCATCTGTCGCAAGCTGTTGGCCGCTTTGGCCATCGCAATATTCGACAGTTCAGCCAGAGCATCTCGCTCGAGGTCGCTCAGGGGGACAAACGGGTGCGGCGTCATGAAATATGGTCCATTTTCTGCTTAGGCGACGAGCTATCGGCTTTACCTTCCGCTTGACTTCCTGACGTCAAAGTGGCGCCTACCGCTTTCCCGATCTGGGACATGCAGCGCGTGGAACCTCTGTTTCGGCTTGTATCGACTTGGGCAGACCGAATAGTTTGTCGGTCGAATACTGCCTTTCTCAGGCGGAATTTACTGCCAAGCTTCAGGAGTGCGGATTTCCATGCGGAAAAAGCCTGCGACGACGGGACGCCCTAAGCCACAATCTCGGCGACTGAGCGATGTCAGGAACGTGCCGCCATCCGGAGCCGAGGCTCGTGACCCGGCCGGCGCAGCTGCTTCCAAAACGCTCCCGGCCAGCGGTCCAAAATCGCTGATGAAGACTTCTGAACTAGGAGCGGGCAGGGCGGCACAGCGCCGCTTGGGGTCGCAGTCAGCTTCGAATCCGACATCGCCTCCGACGCGCCGCCCCAAGCAGGCGCCATCCAATATCTTGAGCAGCCGGCAACAGAAAATTGAGGAGCGGATTGCCGCAGCAACGGAGGAACTCTCGGCGGGAATCACTGAGGCAGCGTCCGCTGCTGAGGAACTGCGCCGTTCGATGGAGCAAATCGCCAGCGGAGCGGAGGAAGCTGCGAGCGCCGCACAGGAAACCCTCGCGGTTGCCACCAACACGGCAGCAACACTGGTCCAGGCACGCGATCGCGCCCAAGGCGCACGTCGCCGAACCGAGGCCGTCGAATTCTCTTTTGCTCGAGACGTCGAACCAGATCGGAACTTGGGCCAGCAATATCAAGGATAACGGTGACCGGCAGGCCGGAACCGTCGACTTTATGGCGCAACTGAGTGAACAGGCGGCCAGCATCGGCGATGTCACCAAGACCGTCAGCCAAGTCTCCGACCAGACCAATTTACTGGCGCTGAATGCGGCGATCGAGGCCGCGCGTGCCGGCGACCACGGCCGTGGTTTCGCAGTGGTCGCAGACGAAGTTCGGGCATTGGCTGAAACCTCGGAAAAAAGTGCGCGGGACGTACAAGGTCTTGCCGCGCAAATCGAAACTCACGTGGTTTCGATGGAGTCGATTATCAAAACGGCCGCCACCACGGCAACGGCAGAGGCCCAAAAGAGCCAGACCGTCATTCTGGCACTTGGCGAACTGCGCAAGGAAGTCAGCGCTTTGGCTGAAGACAGTCAATCCATCGCTGTGGCGACAATGGAAGCTGAATCGGCCGCTCGAGAGGCGCAAAAGGGCGCCGAGATCATTTCCTCCGCTGCCGAGGAGCAGGCCGCTGCTGCTGCGGAAGCGCTCCGCAGTGTCGAACAGCAGGCGGGCGTGCTCGACGAGAGCCAAGCTGCATCGCGATCGCTGTCCGTACTTGCCACAGACCTCAAGCTGGCTTCGACTAGCGATGCCAGCGCTGATCAGCTCGCCTCCGCGGCCGAACAGCTCTCCACCGCCGTTCAGGAAATGTCGGGGTCGGCCGCGCAGATCATGACTGCAGTCGATCAGATCAGCCGTGGTGCGCAACAACAAGCTGCCGCGACCCAGCAGGCCAGCGCAGCGATGAATCAGGTCGAAAAGACCGCCCTATCGTTCCGCGAGAGCGCCGTCGCATCGGTTGAGCGCACTCAACGGATGGACGCTATGCTCGGTGAATGTCGGTCGCAGATCGCCGACCTGTCGCAGGGGGTGATGCGGTCGATCGAAACGACGCGTCAAAGCTTGGATATGATTGCCGGGCTCGAAAATATCAGCGTCAATATCGACAAGATTGTTGATGGAATCAGCATGGTGTCGATACAGACCAACATGTTGGCCGTAAGCGGCTCGGTCGAAGCCGCGCGTGCAGGTGAATTCGGCAAGGGATTCGCCGTCGTATCAAAGGATATACGCAGCCTCGCCCGCGACTCCAGCGAGAACGCCGCGCGTATCAAGGAAACGGTTCGCGCGATCCAAGGTCAAATTGCGGCCGTGCGCCGCGAACTGGAGCGCGTGATTAGCGGCGCTGAGACAGAAAACCAGAAGACCGATGCTGTGCTGGCCGGCTTTGACGTTGTGCAAAGGGACGTTGCCCAGATTGCCGCCGGCAATGACCAAATCGGCACAAGCGCCGCAGCCATCCTCGCTTCGATGAAGGATGTCGCGCAAAGCGCCCGCCAGGTCGCGTCGGTCGCCGAGGAGGCGGCCAGCGCGTCAGCCCAGGCAGCAGCTGCTGCCAAGCAGCAGGCGCGGGGTACAGAGGATCTCGCCGCGGCGATCGAAGAGATTGCATCTCTCGCCGAAACCATTCAGCGTCGCAATGGTTAACAGACGAAAACAGACCCGGAAAAATTCCGCTCTTTCCACAGACAGTGGTGCGCTTGTCGCGCCAGATGCTGCTGCGGTACTCGAAGATCTGCTAGTATTCCGGCTCGCGGGGGAGTCCTTTGGGTTGCGGCTTACCGCCGTCGCTGAAATCATCCGGCCGCCGGATCTGGCCTATATGCCCCTCGTGCCGCCGAGCCTGCTCGGATTGGCCAACCTTCGCGGCATCGTCATGCCGGTCGTGAGTTTGCGGGCTCTCCTGCATCTACCGGACGTACCAGCGGACAAGTCGACACGCGTGATCGTCGTGCGCGGCGATACTCCGGTCGGGTTCGTCGTCGACGGCATCCACCGTCTATGGGCAGTTGCCACCGATCAACTTGAAAAAGACGATGCCGGCGTCGGTACCATTGATCGAACGCTACTGGACGGTATCATCAAGGGCGCCGAAGGCGAGAGCCCGATCAAGCTGTTAAGTCCGTCGCGTCTTCTAGACGGGCGATTCGTTCGGCTCGGTCTGCCCTCGACGCCGGCCGCAAGCCGGACACTGCTCGCTAAAAGCCCGTCCGTCGGAACGCCGGCGAAGGCTCTGATCTCGCTGTTGAGCTTCTATCTCGGCCAGCAGGAATATGCTTTGCCCCTTGACCGAGTGCGTGAGATCATTCCGCTGCCGGGTCGGGTCTCGGAGCTGCCTCGTCCGGAAACCGCGGTGTTGGGTGTGGTGACGCTGCGGGACGGCCTTCTGCCGCTGGTGTCGCTGCGCACATTGCTGGGTCTGCCGGCGGGTAATCAACACGGAGGGCGTGCCAAGGTTGTTGTTGTCTCGGTCGGCGAAGGCGCGGTCGGTGTTGTCGTCGATGCGACCCGGGAGATTCTCCGTCTCGATCCAGAAATCGTCGATCCGGCGCCGACATTGCTGACCCGCGGGGAGGGGGACGCGGAGGTCATCTCGATTTGCCGGCTCGACGGCGGACGGCGATTGGTCGCGTTGCTGTCGCCTGACCGGTTGTTTCGGTCGGAGCTTGTTCAGCGTATCCTGGACGAGCAGGGGGCCAGCGAACCGGGGTTGCAACCTGAAACGAACGCCATGGCAGACGAGCAATTCATTATTTTCCGGCTGGGCAATCAGGACTACGGCATCCCCATTGCCGCGGTTAACGAGATCGCGCGCCCACCCGAGCATATCACCCGGTTGCCGAAATCTCCCCCTTTCATTGATGGGGTGATGAGCTTGCGCGGCAGCGTCGTGCCGATCGTGGACCTGCGGCGTCGTTTTGATCTGAACGGAACGGAACAGCTGGGCTCCAGTCGCATTCTCATCCTGGCGATCGGCGGGGTGACCGCGGGATTCCTCGTCGACAGCGTCTCAAAGATCATGAATGTGCCAATCGATGACATCTACCCCGCGCCCCAACTGTCGCCCGAGCAGATGCGGTTGATCTCGCGCCTGATCAATGTTGAGGCCAACGGCCAATTGATCCTGCTCGTCGATCCCGCACAGTTGCTCGATCAGGTCGAGGCTGATCTTCTCGCCAAGTTCGCCCATTCCAAACTCGATGCACCCGTGACCGTTTCGTGATCCGGCTCTTGATCGCGGACAACTCGGCCCTGATGCGGAAATTGCTCGAAGGCATCTTCCTTGCAGAGGGCGACTTCGACATCCGATTGGCTCGTAACGGCAATGAAGCCCTCGAACTGGTTCGTGCTTTCGATCCACAGGTTGTAACGCTCGATGTCCAGATGCCCGGCATGGACGGCTTGACTTGCCTTAGCCGGATCATGATCGAGGCACCGCGGCCGGTTGTGATGATTTCCTCCCTGACAGCGGAAGGCGCCGATGCGACGCTGGAAGCTATCGAACTCGGCGCGGTCGATTTTATCGCCAAGCCAGGTGGAGCGGTTTCACTGGAGATCGATCGCATGCGACCCTTGCTGGTGGAAAAGGTTCGCGCTGCATCCAGCGCCCGGATCCGGCGCACCCTTCGGCTGACTGAGCGCGTTCGCCATCAGATTCGCGGCGCAGGGCTTGCGTCGCGACCCCGCCCCAGCCGAGCCTCACCGTCACCGGGCGCAAAAACCGGGAAAGCCGGTATGAAGCCCGGGAGTGCCATGCTTCCGGGACTCGTGCTGATTGGCACCTCTACCGGCGGCCCGGCGGCGCTCGATACCGTGCTGCCGCAACTACCGGCGGACTTTCCCTGGCCGATTCTTGTCGCCCAGCATTTGCCGGCGAGTTTCACTGGGCCCTTCGCCAAACGACTTAACCGGGAATGCCATCTTGATGTCGTCGAGGTCAATCAACCGATGCCGCTGAAGCCGGGCACCATCTACATCGGGAAGGGCGATGCCGACGTAATGGTCGCACCTCGGGCGGCCGGCGTCATCGCGATGCCAGTGCCCGCCAAGGGCAGTTATTTATGGCATCCGAGCGTGGAACGCATGGTGGCCAGCGCGCTTGATCACCTCGAAGCCTCCCACCTGGTTGGCGTCATGATGACGGGAATGGGCAATGACGGCGCCGAGGCGATGAAACGTCTGCGGCTCACCGGTGGGCATACCATCGCTGAAGCCGAGTCCAGCGCGATCGTCTGGGGCATGCCGGGTGAACTGGTGAAGAATGGTGGTGCCGAAACGGTACGGCCGCTGGAAGATATTGCCGAAGCGATCATTGAAATGGTGAATTCCTGTGCCGCTAGTTAGAGGCAAAATGGGCGGGGCAAGCGGCGAGACTTCAGGCTCGCTGCAAGGCGCGTTGGACAGTCCCGATGCGGACAGCCGCTGGACGGCGGCTCGCGCGCTTGCGGATCAGGCCGACGCAGTGCCGGCGCTTGCCGTGGCTCTCGCCCGCGAGCCCATCCCGCGCGTGCGCGAAGCCATGATGACGGCGCTGATCCGCATCGGCAATGCGGCCAGCATCGAAGTCATATTACCATACCTGCGGTCGCAAGACGCCAGTGTTCGGGCTGCGGCGATCGAAGCGTTACAGGCGCTGCCCGACGCTATTGCGCCATTCATGACGCCACTGCTGAACGACGGCGATTCCGATGTGCGCCTGCTTGCGACCGAACTGGCGCGCAACATGGAGGGCTCCGAGGCCACTCGCCTGCTTTGCGAGTTGATCGAGCATGAACGCCACCCCAACGTCTGCGCCGCGGCGATCGACGTCCTGACCGAGGTTGGAACGCCGGATGCGCTTCCGACCCTGAAGAAGTGCGCGGCGCGCTTTGCTGCGACCCCGTTTCTGCCGTTCGCGGTTTCTGTAGCGATGAGCCGCATATCGGGCGAAGAAAGCTAGACCCGATGGACGATTCAAAGGGAGGATCGTCGTTTGCCGTCCATATTTCCCCGGAGCAGGTCCAACGCTTTTGCGAATTTCTTTACCGTCGCACCGGTATGTCGTTTGCGGAGAGCAAGCGATATTTTATCGATCGGCGCCTCGAGGATCGCATCACTGCAACCGGATCATCGTCGTTTCAGGAATATTTCTCGCTGCTGAGGACTGATGCCGATCAGGAGATCGAGCATCTGATCAACTCCTTCACCGTCAACGAAACCTATTTTTACCGCGAGGAACATCAGCTTCGCTGCATGACCACGAGCCTGCTCGATGCCATTGTCCGCCAAAAGAAGCCGGGCACCACGTTACGGATCTGGTCGATCCCGTGTTCGACAGGGGAGGAGCCCTATTCCATCGCCCTCTGGCTGATGGAAAACTGGCCGCAGGTGGACAGCTACAATATCGAGATCGTCGGGTCGGATATCGACACCCGCGCGCTCAAGGCCGCCGCCGAAGGCATCTATGGCGATCGCGCGCTGATGCGGTTATCCCGCGATATTATCGGCCGCTATTTCAGGCCGGTCACTGCCGGCAACTACCAGATCGACGAGGGACTCAGGAATTCCATCGAATTCACGCGGGCCAATCTGATCGATACCAAGGATATGAAGCAGTATCGCGATTTCGATCTCATCTTCTGCCGCAACGTCCTGATATATTTCGACGACGCTTCGCGCCGGCTCGCCGCGGAAAATCTCTATGATTGCCTGCGGCCGGGCGGCTACATTTGTCTCGGTCATTCGGAGAGCATGAGCCGGATCTCCCCGCTGTTTCGTGTATCCCGGTTTCCCGACGCGATCGTCTATCAAAGGCCGGAGGCAGATCATGGCTGACACCGCAACGCCGGCCAAAGCAAAAGTTCTGGTGGTCGATGATTCCTCGCTGGTGCGGCTTTACTACCGGTCTGCGCTGGAGACCGCAGGCTTCGAGGTCAAGCAGGCAATCAATGGCATCGAGGCAATGGAGAAGGTATTGTCGGAATCATTCGATCTGGTGATCGTCGACGTCAATATGCCACGAATGGACGGCTTCACCTTTTTGCGGTCGCTACGATCCGGCGTGGCTAATGTAGCGACGCTTCCGGCGTTGATGATTTCGACTGAGTCCGGTGAGCAGGACAGGGCGGAAGCCAGAGTGGCCGGGGCCAATTTCTACCTTGTGAAGCCGGTAGCGGAGGCCGAACTGATTCGGCATGTCTGTGTTCTTACGGGAGTCGCGCTGTGAGCGCCCTTGAGGACCAATTCGTTGCCGAAGCGCGCGAGCTTATCCGACAGGCTACGGACGATCTTATCGCGCTGGAGCGCGACGGCTTGTCGCCTGAGCGGATCGATAGCGTGTTTCGTGCGTTTCACACGCTCAAGGGATCTGCGGGCGTAGTCGAGCTGCCGGCCATGAGCATTGTGCTCCATGCCGCCGAGGATCTGCTGGACAGCGTACGGCATGGAACGCTTGGAGCCGGCGCCGAGGTCGTCAATGCTGCCTTGACCTGCCTCGATCAGGTGTCGCGCTGGGTCGGCAACTTCGAGGCCGCCGGAGCGTTGCCGTCCCGAGCCGGGGAAGATAGCCGCGCGATGGCGCAACGGTTGCGATCGTTTCTGCCGCGTCGAAGTGGCGAGCAGCCAGCGACCTCCGTATCAGAACTTCCAAAGGAAGTAGGTCAGGGGCCGTTGCCCGAATGGGTCTCGCAGCTGATCGCGGCGGAGCGTGATGCGATCACATCGCGAATGCCGGAGCGGCCACTGGCGGCTACGGCTATTTCATATGAGCCTTTCGGTGGTTGTTTCTTTAATGGTGACGATCCGGTTCATCTGATGCAGCAGGTGCCAGGCCTGCTGGCATTTCAAATCGAGCCGCGTGAACTTTTTGTGCCGCTTGCGGATATCGATCCCTACGCCTGCAACCTGCGCTTGCGGGCCATTTCGAACGGCAATCCAGACGAAATTGCTGCGCTGTTTCGGCTGGTGCCGGATCAGACACAGATCATCAGCGTTCCGTCAGGAGCGCTTCCTGCCGCAGAGATGCACGTTGGGTCCGGCAACCAATCCCTGATCTGCAACGTGATCGAGGCGCAATGCGAATTGCTCCGCGTACCGGATCGAGCGGACGAATTGGCGGGCTGCATTGGCGCAGCGGCACGCGTAGCGGAAAATGCCTTGCGCCACGGCCGGCGACTGGACTTGGCCGATACTGTCGGGCGAGCCGGCGCGCTGGCACTATCGCAGCAGGACGCCGGACCATTGTTGTCTGAGCTTGAAAAGACACTCGCGGCCTTCGCCAGCCCTCCCTCAACGACGGCCGTCAACGGCGGATCCCAAGCAGCGTCCGAAAGACCGGCCGATCGCGTGCTCCGCGTCAGCGAGGCGAAAATCGAGGCCCTCGTGAATTTGGCGGGTGAACTCGTGGTCGCAAGAAACGCTCTGTCTTACTCGGTCAGGCAAGTCGAGCGCAACCTTGCCGGCAGCGAAGTCGCCAGGTCAATTCAGCGGGACCGCGACGCCATAGATCGTCTGGTGACCGAATTGCATGGCTCGGTCCTGCAGTTACGGATGGTGCCGGTCTCGCAGCTGTTTGGATCTTTTCCTCGGCTGGTGCGCGACGTTGCCAGGCAGCTCCATAAGAAAGTTGTGCTTGTTGCGAGCGGAGAGACCACAGAAGTCGACAAGACCATCATGGACCGTCTTTTCGAGCCCATGGTGCATCTGGTGCGTAATGCCTTGGATCACGGTATCGAAGACCCCGAGCAACGGCGGGCGGCAGGGAAGTCGGAGGCTGCGAAAATCTCGATCGCGGCATCCCGGAGCGGAGACCGCCTGCTGGTGGAAGTTACAGACGACGGCCGCGGTATCGATCCCGCGGTCGTGCGGCGCAAGGCCTTCGAAAGGCAGATATTGCCGCCCGATGAACTGGCCGCCCTGACGGATGAGGCGGCTGTCGATCTGGTTTTCTCGGCCGGATTTTCGACCGCATCAATCGTATCGGATATTTCCGGTCGCGGCTTCGGAATGGATGTGGTCCGCACAGCAATTGAACATATCGGCGGCAGGGTTTCGCTGGAGAGCAAAGTCGGAACCGGCACCACGGTTCGGCTCGACCTGCCGATGACCATCGCGATGTCCCGGATCATGGTGGTCGAGGCAGGCGGACAGCCGTTCGGCATTGCCATGGAAGCGGTGTCCGAGACGGTGCGTGTCCCGCCTGACCGGGTGAGCACGATCAAGAACAATGATGGTTTCGTTTTGCGTGATCGCGTGGTGCCAATCATTTCGTTGGCCGAACTGATGAAACTGCCCGGGCGAAAGAGGGATGCCGCCGAGCCAAGACTTTTGGTCGTCGTGGAGGGTGCCGGCAGGATAGCCGCCTTCGAGATCGACGCGGTACGCGACCGCCTAGATGTGGTGCTTAAGCCGATGCAGGGACTGCTGTCCGGGGCACACGGCTATGCCGGGACAACATTGCTGGGCAATGGACAGGTCCTGCTGGTGCTGGACGTGAAGGAGATACTGCCTTGACCATTCGTCGTAGCGATGAAGGTATCGTGGTCCTCGACGGCGTGTGCGCCGTGGAGGATGCCGAGTCACTCTTGCAGATGCTCCAGGCAACGCCAGCCGCGTTGGTCGACTGGACACGATGTCGCCAACTGCATACGGCCGTACTCCAGGTCATCATAGCTTCGGGAATTGTCCCGATTGGACCTTGCGGCGACGTCTGGGTGCAGCGGTGGCTGGCGCCAAAGCTATCCCAAAAGGAGACCGCCGGATAGCAATCAGTGCTTCGTCGCTTGGATGGAACCAACCGGGCAAGCCGACCATTTACCCCTTGCGACAGGAGGTTAGAGCTGCGGCCCTGGAGCCTTTCATTAAACCTATGACCGGCATGGGTCAGAGACATAACCAAGAGAAGCCTGGAAAATGAAGTATAAAGTCTTGATCGTCGATGACAGCAAGCTCGCCCGGATGGTGATGGCAAGCGCCTTCCGGCGTATCCGACCGGACTGGACATTGGTCGAGACCGCCAATGCCGGCGAGGCGCTGGCCGCCATTTCCGGAGGCTCGGTCGATATTGCGCTGATCGATTTCAACATGCCCGGGATCGATGGGCTGGAATTGGTTTCAAATATCCGCAAGACCCATCCGAACATGCCGGTCGCCGTTGTCTCGGCGAACGTGCAGAATGAAATCGTTGCCCGTGCACGGGAATTGAATGCGGGCTTTATTCCGAAGCCCTTGACCGATGAAGGTCTTGCCGCCTTCCTTTCGGGCGCCGCGCTTCGACTGAAGAAATTAACGACATGACCGTCGATGCAGGCGAACTCACCGAAATCGAACAGGATGCGCTCGCCGAAATCGCCAACATGGGTGTCAGCCGCGCCGCGAATAGTCTCCGACAGATGGTGGGGGAGGAGGTCTTGCTGTCTGTCCCCTCGGTCAAGATCGTATCACGCGAAGCGGCGTCGAAACTGGTCGAGCGCGAAAATGCGAAGAAGCTCGTTGCCGTGCAGCAGTCTTTCGAAGGACCATTCGCCGGTAAGGCGCTCCTGATCTTTCCAGAAGCGCAAAGTCTCGAGCTCGTCCGCTCGATTGTCGGCGACCAGCATACCTTGGAGGATGTCATTGATTTAGAGCAAGAGGCTCTTGCTGAAACGGGCAATATCATTCTGAACGGATGTCTAGCGACAATCGCGAATGTCCTGAACCGGACGATGCGGATGTCACTGCCGTCCATCGTTCGTGGAGATGGAGCCGCCTTGTTTGAGGTCAAGGGGACTGCGTCGCGAGAACAATTTGTTTTGTTTCTCTATATCGATTTCAATATCAAGACGCGCGATGTGCACGGCTTCATTGCCCTTCTCATGGATTTGCCGTCCATCGCCGCGTTGAGGACGATCGTCAACGACTTCATCAGCACCATTGAAAAGCAACCTTCTGGTCATGTTGGGTAACACATCCGATCCTGTATTTAGCCTCGTTTTTGACGCTATCGACATCGGTCTCGTTGTGATTGATGGCGACGGACGTGTCGTTGGCTGGAATGCTTGGATGGCTCGCATCTCCCGACAGCCGGCACAGCATATTATCGGTAAGTCTTTCTTCGAAATCTTCCCCGATGCACGCGGCACCCGTTTGCCCGGCGTTATCGAAGATGCATTTCAGGTCGGCAGCTCCAGCATTTTGACCCACAGCCTGAATGCGTTGCTGCCGCTGCAAGGCGAAAGCGGTGAGCCAATCCTTCACAATATCGTCGTGCGCCCCGTATCGTCAGAACATGCAAATTACTGTCTTCTGCAGATTACGGACGTTACGGTGGCCGTCACGCGAGAGCGTGTATTGCGGGAACGTCAGAACGCGCGGTATCACGCGATCGTCGATTTGGCGCCGGATGCGATCATTACGATCGACGACAACCGCGACATCCAATGGGTCAACGGCGCAGTGGATCATGTTCTGGGCTACGGACACTCAGAGTTGCTTGGGCAAAAACTGGACATTCTGCTCCAATCGGACAATCCGTTGTTCCCGGCGCTGGCGGAAAGCTCGGTCGATCGGAAGAGCGATGCCGCAATATCAGTCGTCGGCCGGTACAAGAATGGAAAATTTGGCCACTTCGAAATTTCGCTGGGTCACTGGCGGGCTGATCAGCGCGATTTCATTACGACGATCTGGCGCGACGTTACGGAACGCGTGGCCGCCGATGCCGCCTTGCGCGATGCACGGGATGCGTTGCAGAGGAGTAACGATGAACTCGAAAGCCGGGTAGAAGAGCGGACGCGCGAGCGGGAGATCGCGCTAAGACAACTGCACGAATCCCAGAAGATGGAGAGCATCGGGCAGTTGACGGGCGGGGTGGCGCACGACTTCAACAACTTGCTGGCCGTCATATTGGGCAGTCTGAGCCTGCTGAAAAAGACGGTTCCGGAAGAACCGCGGATATCCCGATTGCTGGATCGGGCCATCCAGGGCGCCGAGCGCGGTGCTACCTTGACCACGCGACTGCTGGCGTTTGCACGGCGGCAGGAATTGAAAGTCGAATTTGTCGCCCTGCAAAGGTTGATCCCCGAAATGTTGGATTTCTTGCGGCATTCCGTCGGTCCTAACATCGAGATTTGCACGGAGATTTCGCCGGAGGTCGGTACGATTGAGGTAGATGCGAACCAGCTCGAACTGGCTCTGATCAATCTCGCAGTGAATGCCCGAGACGCGATGCCGCAGGGTGGCTCACTGACGATCGGTTGTCACAACCAGGAAAACGGGAAGAGCATCGGGCTATCGCGAGATCCGTTCGTTTGCATCACCGTGACCGATACAGGTGAGGGCATGAGCGAAGCGACGCTGGCGCGCGCACAGGAGCCCTTCTTCACCACGAAAGGCGTGGGCAAAGGCACCGGCCTTGGTCTGTCGATGGTCCACGGATTTACGGCGCAGTCTGGCGGGACGATGCGTATCAGAAGCCAACTGAGCAAGGGGACGTCGGTGACGATTTGGCTGCCGCGTGCAAGGGAGGGCAGCAAGACAGTGAGCGTGGACATACCGCTTACGCAATCGAAAGAAGCGCGAAGCCTCCGCGTGTTGCTGGTCGATGACGATATCCTGGTGAGCATGGGGGCCGCTGACATGTTGCTAGATCTCGGTCATAGCGTGACCGAAGCTCAATCTGGACCACACGCGCTCAAACTGCTGGAAACCGATGCGCCGTTCGACATCGTGGTGACCGATTACGCCATGCCGGGGATGAATGGTTTCGAGTTCGCCCAGCGAGTTAAGGAGAGAAATCCAAAATTGCCCATTATCCTGGCAACGGGATACGCCGAATTGCCAGCCGACCGATCTATTGAATTTGGGCATTTATCCAAGCCCTATACGTCAAAGGACTTGGCAGAAGCGCTGGAGAAGGCGGTGATGTAGTACCAAGGGCTCGTTCCGCTATGACGCGAAGGGCGGAAATTGCAGGACGCGTATTTCAGGTCAGCTTTGGCCCAACAGCCGCCGTTGCTGCTGCGATACCCCTAGGCTCCCCCAGCGACCACGAAGTAGATAAATTGCTCGGATGCTATTGAGCTGAGTTAGAGTGACCCGACCCCTGCGGAGGTTGAGCTCTGAGATAGCCCGGCGCAATGTCAGGGGCTGAAGCGGCATACATCCCGTTCGCTTGTCGACTCCTGCTTTTGACCACAACGGAAGTCGAGCAACAACTCCCGGCAATTGCCGCGCGTTGGTTGAGATGCGCGCTGTGCGGGGCGGCAGTGACGACGCGACGTCTAAATTCTCCGGCTGTCGTAGGCCCAATGTAGCAGCGCCTGGCGCTGGCGCGGCCGGCAAGTCGGGTCGCCCGGTTCGCAATGCTTCCTGATTTGTGAGACGTGTCGACTGATGGCCTTCCAGCGCCCGATCTGTCGCGCGTCTTCCTCGGGCAAGCGCCGGCCCAGGTAGTATCGGCAATACCACTGGAACCAGCCGCGCGGATCGTCCGGTTGTATCCAGCCCTTTCTTCGCCATTCCGACAAGCGTTGGCTGGCGTCCACGCCGAAATAGTTCAGGGAGCAGTCCCGGCCAGAAGGCGAGAGCTTCGCCCGCGCGAACCAACTCGCGGGAAACTCGTCACGACAATCGGTGAGGTATTTGCCGCAGAACACGCCGAGTTCGAGCATCAGCTTGGGTGTCAAATCGGGCCGGAATTGCGGGTCGAAATCGCGGCCGGCCGGCGCAGACAAGACGTAGCAATAGCCTCTCTGCATTTTGTCGCTGACGATGACGATGCGGCGGCGCATCCGGCCTCCAGTCAGTTCAACAGCCAGATCGCGCCGTTCAGAACCGAAGCGAACGCCACCCACGCGGCGTAGGGCGCGAACATCAGAGATGCAAGCTTATCCTGTCGCCAGGATATCATGATGAAGCCAATGATCGTGATCAGGAGCAGCACGATTACGCCAAGGGCGATATCGATGCGATGACCTGAGAAGAAGATGGGCGACCAAACGAAATTCAGAGCCAGCTGTCCCCACCATAGCTTCATCGGTGGGTTGTTGCGGCCCTCTCTCCAAACACGCCACCCAGCGATCGCGATGATGATATAAAGCGTGCTCCAAACCGGGGCAAAGATCCAGTTAGGCGGACTGAAAGGCGGCTTGCTTAGCGCCGCATACCATGCACCGGGGGCGGTAGCGAAACCGATGATAAGGCCGCCACCCAGAACGAGCGCAACAAACAAGACTAAACTGCCGAGTTCGGCCGCGCGCATTTTCATTGGGTCTTCGTCGCTGTTGTTCGGCAAAAGAATGTCAGTGGTCTCTTGTCTCGGATGAGCAGCAGCGATCGTATCTCCTGTGGGGGGTGCTTTGTCGAGAAGGCGCCGGTCCACTTTCGGGCAAAGCGGACCGGCGGTCGATCACTTGTGGGGATATATGGCCGATCAGCTCTGGGGTGGCAGGATGACCTTGTCGATGACGTGAATGATTCCGTTCGAGGCCGGGGTATCAGCTTTCACGACGTTGGCGTCGTTGATCGTCACCTTGCCTCCTTTGGTCGTGACCTTCACCATTGCGCCGTTGACGGTCTTGGCTTGGTCCAGCTTAGTTACCTGCTCAGCTTTCACCGCACCCGGCACCACGTGGTAGGTGAGGATTGCCGTCAGCTTCGCTTTGTTCTCCGGCTTCAGCAGGTTCTCCACGGTGCCGGCCGGCAACTTGGCAAATGCCTCGTCCGTCGGTGCGAACACCGTGAATGGTCCGGGACCTTTCAGGGTAGCAACCAGATCGGCCGCCTTGAGCGCCGCCGCCAGCGTCTTGAACTGGCCGGCACCGACGGCAGTGTCGACAATGTCCTGATTGCTGGCGCGTGCGAAAGTGCTGCCGATCGCTAAACCTGCCACGGCCAGAACGACCACGGCCTTCGACGCAATACCTACTCTGCTCATCTTGTATCTCCTGTGACTTGACGCGTTTGACTATGGAGCCGGCTTGGCCGGCGTTCCGGTTTCGAGGACAGAGAAAGCTGTTTTGCCTCTCGCCCATTTGAATGATAGTAAAACTGATTTTCATCAAGGGCACATTTACGTGATATGAAAAGTAGTTGTCTTGTAGAGAAAAATTCCCCGCTTATTTTGAACTGGGATAAATATGAGACCGGAACCATGCTGTCGGAGACGCTGATCACAAGCCTTGAGGGCTATGCCATCGGCCCGAAGATCCGCCGGCTGCGGCTGCGCAAAAAACTGGGGCTGGTCCAGCTAAGCGAGCACACCGGTCTCTCGCCGGCGATGCTGTCGAAAATTGAACGCGGGAATCTGTTTCCGACGCTGCCGACCTTGTTGCGAGTCGCTTTGGTGTTCGGCGTCGGGCTCGATCACTTTTTCAGGGAGGACAGCGACCGGCCGGTTCATGCCGTCGTGCGCAAGGCGGACCGCATTCGTCTTCCGGAGAAGGCGGGACGGACTTCGCCCGCTTACCGCTTCGAGTCGCTCGACTATCCCGTCAGGGACCGCAAGCTCAACGGCTATTACGTTGAGTTTGGAGACGAAGACGAGCAGTCGGAGCCGCACGAGCATCCCGGCGCGGAGATCATCTACGTTTTAAGTGGCGAGCTCGTGGTGAACCTGGAGGGAGAGGACTTCACGCTCCGCCAGGGCGATTCGATGTATTTCGATTGCGCTCATCCGCACAATTACCGCCGTAAAGGGGCGTTGCCATGCGCGGCCATTATCGTGGTGACGGCGGAATCAGCTTCAACGTGACCGGGATCGCGAGACAATCCCCAGAGGAACAGGAACCATCCCCGCTCAAGCTCGCAAACGGAGCTTGGGGCGACCTCATGAATGTCTGAAGCAGTTGAAACCGGCGATGGCTTCACAACGAGCTTCAAGTTCATAATTGGGTCGGGTGCCAAACCAATATAGATGACCGAGCAAGATCGTCTCCGTCCGGCTGCGCTGCTGTCAACTTCTGTTTTCTACGCTCCAGTAGTTCCGCTTGTGAGCCGAAGCAGCCACGCACTCGCCCAATTAGTGCCGAGCGCTACCGTCGATAAGCGAACGCGAATTTGAACAGCTGCCGCCGGTCTTGGAAGATTGCTGGATATTTTGCGACGAGCGGCGTCAGACGGCAGCGTGATCGCTGTCCGTGGCGGTCCCGCATACTTTGTTTACCAAACGCTGCAAATTGGTAGAAACCACGTCGCCTAACCTGGGCTCAAGAACTTTTACGCATGCTTTTCGAATGACAGCGGAAAGGCTGTTTCGCGACGGAATGTGATCTTCGTGCGCGGTCATTCCGCAAACGCTTATGCGGTATGGGGTTTTTTGCAGTTTAGCGGGGAGGAAATGAAAGTGACGCAGCTCTACATTGTACGCCACTTGGTTACCGCTATTTGCAGTCTTGTCGGCGTAGCATTGCTGGCGATCGGCGCGAATGCAGCGCTGGATCTGCGCACCTCGGGAGCCACAAAGGTGGTGTCTACCCAGGAAACGGTCAGCGCTACCCAGCTCGCGAGCATCATCGGCAATAGCAATTACCCGGACGCCGCCGAACCACTAAATCAACCTATCAACGACGCAAGCGGTCTAGCATATGCAATGCGCCGTCATGGATTCGATGTCGATGTGGTGGAGGATGCCACCAAAGCAGATATGATTCGCGCGGTCGAACGGCTAAATTCCAGAATTAAGGCCGGATCTGTCGTGATGTTGTTTTTTGGCGGCTATGGGGTGCAGTCTTGTCACGAAACCTACCCGATCCCCATCGATGCGGTAATCTGGAAGAAGGTGGATGTACGCCATGAGGGTATGTCCATCGAAACGGTGCTCCACGCAATCAAGGAGCGGGGCGCTCGCGCCACGCTGGCCGTCCTCGACGCCTCTCGACGCAATCCCTATGAACGCCGTTTCCGCACCTACTCTCACGGTTGCGCCAGTCACCGCACCCAACAACTCGCTCATCATCTCGTCTAATACACCCGGCAAGGTCGCCGATGACACGAACGGCGAGCGCAGCGTGCTCGTTACTGAGTTGTGCTCAACGAGCTCAATGCGCCCGCTAGCGCTGAAGGCATCTTCCACAAGACCCGTGTCGCCGTCTTTCGCGCCTCCAATGGTGCGCAGACGCCGTCCGTGTCCTCCTCACTTTCAGAGGACGTGCACTTCAGCCCTAGCAGTGATCCCGATTTGACGACTTCGTCGCTCGCACCGACTTCCACCGAAAACGCTCCTCTTGTAGCGCAGAAATAAATCCGACCTTGCAGAGAGCGATTAATTTCGCTCAGCTCTCGCGAGGTGTCGCTCCTGGCTAAGAAATAAGGTTGGAATAGATCGTCCTGAAAACGAGCAAACGTCGGGCCGCGTCAGCTTAGCTTTGCGCACGCTCATCGTTTTTGAAGCCTTCGTAAAAGGCTCCGATCGGCTTTGAACTCGATTTCGTTGTTGCATGAGAATGCCACGACCTTCGCTCACACGTCCAGCTCCTGGCCCCCAATCCGGTGTGCTGCGAACTCCCAGGCAGGAGCTGCGGTCTCCGTGTCGGCCCTTGCTGGCTCCCCTACGGCTCCCCCGACCGTGCATGATCAATCAATGCAAGCAGCTTGAGGCGGATTGTTGCTTCGACCCTAACCTTCACAGGGTTGAGCTCTCTTAGCGAGACATGTTTGTTGTCCCGCCCGGAGGCAATGACGGCGATCCTGCGCCGAGGCTCTCCGCGCCTACATCGTCCCATTCCGGTCATGGCTCCTTCCTGTTAGGCAAACGTCCCAGTCGCATTCGGCCGCCAAGTGGTATTCCACTTTTGAAACCAAGGTTGCTGCTGCGACGTTATTCTTGGAAAATGTGGTATTCCTGCAAAACAGGAAGCGCTTTTGATCTCCGACTGGCAGCGGAAATGTCCTCGTCCGATGGTACAAGTGAAACCAGTGACGCAGCCCGCCGACGGCGGAGAAGGAGCAACACCTTACTGCTGGTCTTGGCGGTTGGATTTCTTATTTTTGGCGCCGCAGCGGGCGCACTGTATTATGCGTTGCAGCCGGTAACTCTCCGGATTGCCGTCGGACCGCCGGGAAGCGACGATCACAAAGTGATTCAGGCGACGGCCGAGGCCTTCGCCAGCGAAAGCAGGACAGTCAGGCTGTCTCTGATCACGACCGACGGCGCGGTCGAAGCCCTCGCCCTGCTTGGTGCTGGCAAGGCCGATCTTGCGGTCGGTCGTGGCGATCTGGAGATGCCGGCCGACGCGCAGACCGTCGCCATCGTGCGTAAGAACTTCGTTGTGCTGTGGGCGCCTTCCGGACTTGCGGACAAGAGCTCCAAAAGAAAGCCCGCGCCGAAAATCCAGGAGATCGCCGATCTCGCAGGGCACAGGGTCGGCGTGATTGGCCTGACGCCAGCGAACGTCGCGTTGCTGCGGGTCATTCTGAGCGCCTCCGGCGTGGAGGCGGACAAGGTCGCGGAAACGCAATTTGGCACGGACCAAATCGAGGAGCTGGCGCGCGACCCGACTCTCGATGCATTCATGGCGGTCGGTCCGCTCGATAGCAAAATCACCTCCGACGCCATCGCCGCGACGGCCCGGTCGCGAGGCGAGCCGAAGTTTCTCGCGATCGAGGCATCGGAAGCCATCGCCCTGAAGCACCCGCGTTATGAATCCGAGGAAATTCCACCCAGCATCTTCAATGCGAATCCGGCCTGGCCGGATGACAAGGTCGAGACCGTCAACGTCAGCCACCTGATCATGGCGCGAAAGGCTTTGTCTGAAACGACGGCTGCGGCATTTTTCCGGCAGCTATTCGCCGTCCGTCAGGCGATTGCCAGGCAAGTGCCTGGCGCTGCGCACATCACCAAGCCGGACACCGAGAAAGACGCCGAGCTGCCGGTGCATCGGGGAGCGGCAGCTGTCATCGATGGCACCGAACGCACCTTCCTCGACAGGTACGGCGATTACTTCTGGTTTTCGCTCCTTCTTCTCTCCGGGATCGGTTCGGCCGGCGCCTGGTTGCGTCACTATTTGAATCGGGATGAAAGGGGCGAAAACACCAGCCATCGCAACAGAATCCTGGCCATGGTTTCCAGCGCACGCACCGCGGAATCCAACCAGGAACTGCTGGCGATGCAGCGCGAGGTCGACGCCATCATAAGTGAAACGCTCGAATGTTACGATGACGGCGCCATCGAGGAAGAGGAACTGGCGGCCTTTGGTCTGGTGCTCGAACTGTTCAATCACGCCATCGTCGAGAGGCGCGCGGCGTTGCAAGCGGAGCACACTCGAACCGGCTCGCGTGCGCGGCGGGCGGCCACAACCTCACGTCTCCACGATAACATAGTCGTGCCAAAGTCATGGCTAATGGCGGAAGTTGGCTCTGACGGGGATGTGGGCGGAGGCGCTATTCCGATGGAGCTGAGACTCAGCTTCACCAAGATACAGAGACGGCGCTGCTAGCAGCAGTGCACCACATGCGTGGAATCGGCCCGCTGGGAATGGCGCTAGCGACCCCTTCTGCCCGGACCCCTTCTCGTCACTGGCACGACTCACATGAATGTCGGTCAGCTGCTTGCATCCTTGAGAAATCTCAACCATCGTCACGTTATGAATAGTGACGTCAGTCCATCAGGCCTATCGCTCAAATCCACTTCAAGAGCCCAAAGCAGTTGATATTTCAGTAAGCGTCGCCTTTTCGGCGTCACTTACTTGAACGCCACCGATTCCGAACAGACCACCGCCCTCACTGGCCGCTTCAGCGGTGCTCTGACTGATCTGGCGAAGCCAAGCTTTAAACGCAGCTGCATCGTCTGGAGCTTTTGCATCGAGCAGCGCAGAAACCTGTCGTAACGCGTCGATGGCTTTGAGCTTGAGGTCTGATGGCTGACTAGCCGCAAACTTTGCTTTTGAGACCGTCTCGCGCGGCGCTACGTCCCTCGCTGCTAGAAAAATCGGTGACTACGGCCTTTACCAAAGCGTTTGTGTTGGCGCCGGTTATCGCCTGGGTGAGCGCAGTGCCTCCGGCGAACGATTCCTTGAGAAGCCCCCAAAGGCCGCTCGGATCAGCAGCCGTGACGGCCATCCCAGCTATCATCGGGCTCTCCAGCAGCAACGTCCATTCTTCCTTGGTGAAATTCGTCTTGTCAGCCATTGCTTCCTCCGTATGCTAGGGAAGAGTAACTCCCGTGCCGTCAGGAAGTCCCGGTCTTTGATCAGCAAAGACATGACGCAACGCACAACAACCCAACTGGTACGGCGGATCAGGGGATCCGCGACGGGCACCTCCGTTCTCCGGGCGATGCGATTGAGTGTCGAAGAAATTGGTTTGGAGGCTACTATAAGACCAGGAGCCACCGCTTGATCAAAATAGGGCGCCACCTAGCGTAGTCAGCCTTCAGGAGGAGGGCGGTATGACTGGGAACCGTCCCGTTATAAAACAGTTTCCTTTCTAGTGTTCTGTATCGCCATAGGACATCCGCTTGAGATGAGCGGAGACCCGGTCGTAGTAACCGTAGCTGCGGCCGTAACCGCGATCATACCCGCGATCATAAGCGTCCCACCGGCATGCATCTTGACGGCAGCCGCTCAGGTGTTGAGCCGCCGGGCGCGGCGGGGCTGAACGTCTTGAAGTCATCGTCTTGTGAGTGCAGCCATTTCTGTCGACTGCTTCCCCAACATGTCGGCCCGCCTTTTTGTAAATTCTACAATCACGTCGACAAATTGGAATGGCGACCTGATCGTCGCAAGCTTCTGGCTGAAGTCCAAAGCAAATCGCATGTTGGCTTGTGTCATTTCCAGAAGCTTCGCTTGATAAGCCACCATGTTTCCCGTCGCTGAAGCAAAATCAAACCCTCGCATCTGGCTGGGGCCGACTTGCACCGGATTCGCAGCGATGGGAGCCTCTTGTTTCTCGACGTTGGGAGCTTCTTCTTTTGGATCGTCATGAAGCTCAAGTGGCGACTCAATCGGCCCAGCGGCAACAGAGCGCAATAGATTGTCTCTCGCGCTTTTAACGACGGTCTGCTTCTTCCCATGGGCCCGCGTGGCTATGGCGGGGCTGCGGGCGCGCTTTGACGACTTGGCTGGTTTACGCTTACTCATCTGAGGCTCCAAAGGTCGTAGATCTTTGAAAGACAACAGGCCTCGTGATCTAGCGTTCCAAACGCGAGATTATGGGAGCCGCAAGGAAAGCCTTTGCGCACGATGCGGGTTTTCCTCCAGCGGTTGGGGCACCTTTCGGCTGAAACCCTTAATGGCACCGCGGTTGGTGGTATTGGACGGTGGTTTGGTTGGCTTGGGGTCGAAGCTCTAACTAAGATCGGGCTTAAAGCCCGCAGGCATCGCGGGCAGCCGTCCGGATCAGTGGCATCGACCTTGTTGCAGGCCGGGCAAGGTGCGCCAGCGCCGCCGCAACCGCAGGCCCTTTCACCCAAGAACGGCCGATCCAAATGGTTTTCGCAGACCCACCGCGTGTTGTCGCACCTCGGGCAGTACCGCATCGCCTCGCGCCCTCCAGCAAACCAATGTCGGTGCAGTCAATGCGTTCCGGGTCTTGCTACCGACCTAGCGCGGTTAACTTTTGTTGTAGCGAAAGACGGCTATCGGGTGCTGTGATTTCCGGGGTAGCTCTTTGTGGGTGAAGGGCTGGCCTCCAGGGGCCTCAGCTTCCACGTCCCGGAGCTGGGGCTCTTGGTGCTGGGCGTGTGCTCAATTTACGCCGCGCGTTCCCTGTCTGACCGTTCCTCGACGGGTTTCATCCAGCGCCTTTTCATAGTTGTCCGCGAACCTCTCAATGCTGTGGGCCCACATCCCCAGCATTGAGACCTGAAAGAGCATGAGCGGCTTCAAGGCATTCATGCTGCTTGCGGCCGCGCCGGTGATGCGCGGGTCGCGCGCGAAATGGTCTGCGTCAGCGGTCTTGTCTGCCATGCTGTTCGCTCCTTCGCACTGGTGTTATGGCCGAAACCTGAGTGTCGGGTTGTGCACTGCCGGATTTTAAGCATTGACCCAAAGCTTGATCTGCTGCGGCTCTCGCAGCTCGGTCGTCATGCAACTTGTCCAGGTTTCTCAAGTAAGCGACTGCAGCTATTTGCAAGAGAGCGAAATCGTATTCGCCGGTACCACGAAGATGGGTGACGTAGCGATGGAGGGCGGAACGCCTGTTATCGTCCTCGCTGACACTGCTGTGGCGCAGCAAGTAGTTCCGCCAAGCGAATGCACACGCGCCCTCTATGGCCGGAGAAGTCATGGCACCTCCCGATTTTTTTAAGAAAGAATGACCAGCCGTTTCGTTCCGCGACTTTGTCAGGTGTAATGTTGTTCCGTCAGCTGCACTGCAAGGTGTTTGCGCGCGAGCAATGTGGTTGCTGCAGTCGGCGAGGTCAGCGCTGCTCCGAGCTAACTTTTACGAATGTTCCGCACTTGCCGAAATCGTCCTGCACCGAAGGTAGGCGCGAGGCGGATCTCTAAGCGAGTGACGACGTCCACAACGATGCGGGGCGCGGACCTACTGTTCGGGCGCTTCTGCGGCAGGCAATTGTGCGCTGCCCTGCCACTCTGCATAACGCTCGCCTAACTTGTCGTACTCCTCAGCGACCCGCAGCAGTCGGCACATTTCTCGCGGGGCGGCATAGCGCAATTGCTTCGCTTTCGCGCGGGTCGCCTTTGCGCGGTCACGCCAGTACTTCGGCTGTTTGACTGGATCATGCATGCAGCCGGTAGAGCAAACGTCACACCCATCGTCCCAAACATTTGTGAAGAGAAGCTGGTCATGCCCACTCACGAATTATTTATAAGTAGAAGGAATTCGGTGTTTAGGAACATCCGCATTCGCGAAGCATAGTCGCGGCGGCTGCCGATCCTCCGTCGGACCGCCCCTTCCGCTGCCGGCCGTGACATTCTCCAAGCTCACGCGGCCGGCGCGGATTGATGTCGCGATCACATTTTTGGAACAATTTTATTTGCGAGGCCCGCAACACGATTGATGTCGGCCAATCGGCGATCCGCGTTCGCTCGAACATCGAGACGGGCTAAGAGATCGCAGGCGCTGATGGGCGGGGTCGGCGACCCCGACCGGTAAGGGTTGGCCTTGCGGCCATAGGCGTCGGCATGGAGCGCGAAATTGCCGCCGCCGCAGGCCGGGCACAGGAACTGACGGCGCCAAGCCCGGCGACATAAGGTGAGCTGCTGACCGATCTGGAAGGGGCGCACCTAAGGGACGCTTCAGAAGCTAGGCAGATGGCACTACGTTCTGCACCGGAGATTTTGGCGACGCTATTCGGGGCGGCAAGAAAAGGATACCTGAGGCGATCGTGATTGCGGACGAGCAGGGGCGCGAGATTGAGACCGTTCGCTTTGCCGTCGTTTTGCCAGGGCCGCTGAAGGAGTAAGGCCGCCTCAATTCGCGGATATCGGTCCCGCACCTCTTCAAGAGGGCAAGTAAATCCGCCGAACTGTCGGGTATCCGACTCGCAGCGTATAATTAACTGGCTATTGCCTCTCTTTGCGCCCACCGTAGTCTATCACCGAATTCGCCCTCAGGTATCGGTGACAGAGAGAGTTGAAGCTCCCGCCTGACTTTGTGCGGGAGCTGATGTGACCGCTGAAAATCACCTTTTGAGTTTGCTCAACTCTTCGACGCTATCCCTATTGAAACCTCACATGAGGACAATCACCTCCGAGCATGGTGAGATGCTTCACGGCTCCTCTTCGGACATCGAATTCGCCTACTTTCCGCAATCCACCATCATCTCGGTCCTCGCACAGACCGAACAGGGCCACACCGCCGAGACTTCCATCGTCGGTCGGGAGGGAATGATCGGTTCGTCTTCTATCCACGGCATTATGACTTCATTTGCCGAGTGCGTCGTTCAAGTCGGAGGCGAAACTGTGCGCGTCCCGGCGTCGGAAATCCACCGCGTCGGGAAAACCAGCGAAAATTTCCGAAAGATCATTGCGCTGTTCGATTTGTCCCTGCTCGCACAAGCGCAGCAATCGACTGCCTGCCAGGCGCTGCATCACGTTGAGAGTCGGGCAGCAAGATGGCTTCTCCAGTGCAGTAAACGGTTGGGAAGCAATGACATCCGGCTGACGCAGGAATTTTTCGCACAGATGCTTGGCGTCCAGCGAACCACTGTCAATCTGGTCGAGCGCACCTTCCAAAGTGCCGGCCTTATTCAAATCGGCAGGGGCCGCATGTCCATTCTGGACATCGAAGGCCTCCATGCAGTCACCTGCGATTGTTACGATCGGATTGAGCGGCGCTATGATGAACTTCTCGGTCCCCTCCAGCCAAATTCTCTTTGATCTATTGGTCGGAAATGGCCACGCACAAATCACGACGTGCTCGTTGCCGTTGTCCGCGTACCAACGTCTGCTGTCTGGGCTAGAACGGACATGCCGCGTCGGCCGAGGTCCGACAATGGCATCACCGGGTAAGCCAGATGAGGGAAAACGGGACTGAATTGTGCTAAGATTGACTTCAGACAATCGCACATTCAGGATGACGCAGGACCACAGGGATCGTTCGCCTTATGCTTCACGAACTGAATGGCAAAGTTGACGCCTCGCTTCGACTGCAAGAAATCAGCACCTTGCTGATTCAGGAAGGCAACCTCGACGCGCTTTACGAGCGCGTCCTGGACGCAGCCGTCTACCTGATGCGCGCCGACGTGGGGAGCATGCAGAAGTACGATCCCGAGCGGGATGAACTTCGACTGTTGGCCTCGCGAGGATTTCCCGCTGAAGCAATCGCATTCTGGGACCGGGTTAACCGCAATTCCGGGACCAGCTGTGGCATGGCTTTGTCGGTAGGACATCGGGTCGTTGTGCCAGACGTCGAATGTGCAGACTTCATGGCAGGCTCGGCTGACCTCGAGGTCGCTCGTCAAGTGGGTCTTCGGGCTATGCACTCAACGCCGCTCATCTCGCGCTCCGGGCGGCTGCTGGGCATGATATCAACCCATTGGCAGAAGCCACATTCCCCAGCAGAGCACGAGCTTCGAGCGCTGGACGTGCTCGCTCGACAAGCTGCGGACCTCATCGAACGGGTCCAAGTCGAAACAACCCTCCGCGAAAGTGAACAACGCTTGCGTTGGATTGGCTCCGTCGTCGAGTCCAGTGATGACGCGATCATAAGCAAGAACCTGGACGGCATCATCACCAGCTGGAACAGGGGTGCGGAGCGCCTCTTCAGCTACACCGCGGAAGAGGCGATTGGCCAACCCGTCACTATAATAATTCCACAAGACCGGCTTGACGAAGAGCGCGAGATTCTGGCCCGTATCAGGCGAGGAGAGCGGATTGATCATTTTGAGACGGTTCGGCAACGCAAGCATGGCGGCCTTGTCAGTATTTCGTTGACCGTTTCTCCCGTGAAAAATGCTGAGGGAAGAATTGTTGGAGCATCAAAGGTTGCGAGAGATATTACCGAGCAGAAGCTCGCGTGGAAAACAGCAGAAATGGCCGATCGCGCCAAATCGAGCTTTCTGGCCGCCGCAAGCCATGACCTGCGACAGCCATTGCAGACCCTGAAACTCCTGCAAGCAGCGCTTGAGCTACATCATCCGAGCGGTGAGGCCCGCAATCTTGTCACTGAAATCGGACGATCACTGGACACCATGACCAGCATCCTATCGAGCCTGCTCGACGTGAACAGGCTGGAATCCGGAAACCTGCGTCCATTCGTAAGCGAGTTTTCGCTGAGCGAAATCTTCGAGTCACTCGCTGGAGACTTCGCCGCGCCTGTGCTGGAAAGAGGGCTCCAGCTGTGCATCGTCCGTTCCGAGCTCATCATCCGTAGTGACCGGCACATGCTCGCGCAGATGATCCGCAACCTCCTGTCGAATGCTGTCCGATACACCGACCGGGGACGAATCCTGCTAGGGTGTCGGCGAGCCGGCGACAACGTTCGCATTGAGGTCTGGGACAGTGGCGTTGGTATCACCGAAGGCCAGTTGCCGCACATATTCCATGAGTACTATCAGGGGACCGACGGCGCGGAGCGGGGCGGCTTTGGGTTGGGCCTTGCGATCGTGAAGCGGCTGGGAGACATCCTGGATCACAGGGTCGAGGTACGCTCGATCCGTGGCAAGGGAACACGGTTTTTCATCGAGGTCCCGCGCGGTCGATCCAGTGTCAAGGGGCCGGAAACAGCGCCGCCGTTGCATCCTCACAATGATGCCTTCCGGGGCAGCGTTCTCGCGATCGAGGACGAGGCGTCCGTGCGCTTGGCGCTCGGGAGATTGTTGAAGATGAGAGGGGTTGACGCCACCATTGTTGCAACGGCGACGGAAGCTTTGACACTAGTCAGCGAGCAGGGCCTGCGCCCGGATGTGCTACTGAGTGACTACAACCTTCGTGGCTCGCAGGATGGTGTGGAGACCATCAAGCACCTGCGTGCCGCTCTTGGCCGGAACGTACCGGCCGTCGTGATAACCGGCGACATTAGATCGGAAACGGTGGACTCGATTTCCTCGCAAGGTGTCTCTGTCCTGATCAAGCCCTTCTCGGCCGATGAACTTCTGGAAGCCTTGAGAGGCGAGGAGAAGCGAGCAAGCAGCGCGCATTCCCCGCAGCCGGCGAGTTGATGAGCTACGGCGAGGCCTTTCGACAGGCTGAGATCTACACCGGACGAATACTTTAGGTGAGAAACCCGCTGATCTGCCATCTCCAAGCCGGCCTGCGCAAACTCCATCGATTCGGCGCAAGGCACAATGATCAGTCTCCTTTCAACATTTCCAACTAGCCAATTTGGGTTGATGCATTGCCTACCCAGAGCAATGTTTGTGCCGCCAGGAGTTTCCGCTCCAGGCAAGTCAGTTGCCACATTTTCCCACTTTTTTGTGGAACTCCGCTTGTAACAGGGCGTTTGCTCAATTTAGGGACTGCGGAGTAGGCTAAATGAATGAAGGTGCAGAACTAGCGACCGCTGGTTTGGTAGTGGTATTTGCCGCTGTTTTGCTGGTCGCTTCGCACTTTTTCATTGAATTCCAGTCTGCGAAGCAGCTCGCCAAGCCCTCACTCGATCTTAAAATTACAACTCATGTCATCGCCAGCTGGCTATGACCCGGCTGCGGCTCAGGACAGCCAACGAGCCTTGTAACGGTGCAAACGGTGTTTAGTTGGTTCAAGCCCAATAGGCGGCGAGAGATCCGAGATGATCGCAAACACCTTGAAGCAAGAGCACGCCGCCTGTTGAAAAGTTATCTGACTGCGGATTCTTCCCGAAAACAGCGATACTACGAGGTGATCGCTGGTGCGGCTGCAGCATGTCAGCCTGATTTTTCTGATCCAAACTTGGAAAATGCGCAACTTTCTCAAGCCACGGCGGAAGCTGCTCTCAAGGTCGTCAAACTGCGTGAGCACCAGAAAATCGCCGACAACGATCAAGTAGCTGCATTGATTACTGATGCGTATGCAACGGTAGCTGTCGCATATCGCCGTGCCTCCGCCGCCTATGCGACTGATGAGGAAATGCAGAAGCTAGGAACTGCGGCCGTACATCTCCTCACAATGGCAATGTCTTATATGGCAGCTCAAACAGACGAGGCTGCGCAAAAGTAACTCGCATTTAGTCAAGTCATCGCGCTCACAGAATCAAAACGCTGCGTATTGCTTACCGCCAACGTCCTGAAAACCATCCTGCCTAGCCAGCTTGCTAGACGGCCAATAGACGTGACAAGAAACGGGGAAGGCGATGTCCATTACCTTTCGAATCTTCATGATGCTGGCTTGCGCGTATGCAGGTTGGGAGACCGCAAACTTCCAGTTGGGACAACTGCCAGAGCCTCAGCAACAAACGCAAGCGGTAGTTCCTGACTCCAATAGGCTGGATTCTCAATGAAGAAACCAAAGCTTCAGTCGAACCGTCTAAGCCTTCATGACTTGAAGCTTGTCTATTTCTTCCCCGACATAAAGCTCTCCATCGTATTTGATAAAGTGGGATTGCTTCTGTGCGCTCCGCATAGAGCGCCAATGCGCCAGCACCCTTGGGAGAGTATCCGCTCGAATAAACCTCCCACCTGGGCTGGTATATAGTTCGGCCCGCTTCTCCTCAGTCATCTACGCCCCCTTATTTCAATCTTCGCGTATGACCATGCACATCGGCCAAGCTTTACCTTTGTTTTTCAGCAGTGGCAGGCCTTTGTTGTCAATCAGGTTGAGGGGACTGAAGCTGCTTTCGATTCGAGTGTTGCAGGGTGATTACAGGTAGCCGAAGTAGTCGACTATGACGGCCCGGCAGGTAGGGCTCGTCGCCCTGTCGAGCCAGATTGAGCCAGACCAGTCCGGGCTGCTCTAAGCGCCTTTATTAGCCCTGATAAGCCCTCAACCTTCTCAAGGTTGAACCTCGGCACAGTTATTGGTTGAAGCCAACACGGAGATCTTGCTTGATGTCTCGCCCCGGGGAGCTTCGGGGGAGCTGCGGCCGAGAAAACTGTCCAATCCGAGCATCGCGACGGATACGCAACTGCGTCAAGGAGGCCATCGCTGTTACGATCCAGGCCAATGACGAGATGGATAAGTAAGCGAATCGATCAGGTGACAGCTCGGTGTAGCGCACCGTGTGCTGGATATTGCGGTGACCCAGGTACGCCTGTAGCGCTCGTGTATCGTGGCCCTTGTTGGCGAGGGCAAAGCCGCAGGCGTGCCGCAGCATGTGCGGGTGGGTCTTGAAGCCGAGCTTTGCCTCAACACCAGCACGCTCCACCATGCGAGCAAAGCCTGCCGTGGTGAAGGGCGAGCCCCGCTCAGACGTGACTACGAAAGGTGACTTGGGCTCTTGCTCCCGCTGCAACCGACGGAGGCCGCGTAGTTCGTCGCCCGGGATCGGGTGCGTGCTCGGGTTACCCTGCTTGACCCGGCGGACAGCCAGGGTTGCCCTATCGAAGTCGATCTGATCCCAACGAAGGTCCACCAGCTCGCTCACCCGCAGGCCGTGCCGGTAGGCCACGAGGATCATGGTCGCGTCGCGTCGGCCGTAACGATTGCCCTTGGCTGCATCGGCGAGCCGGTCCACCTCAGCCTCCGTCCGGTACTCGCGCGTCCGAATCTCGGCACTGGGACGCCGTGTCGGGGTAACTGTTCGTTTTTCGGTGGATGGCGCAACCAGCGTCAGGTGCGATGCTGAAACTCTTTCGCCTGCTTCGCCGCGAACGTGATCGCAGCCGCCGATTGCTCGGTTTGGTTGTAAAAGGGATTATAGTCCCATAAAGCTCGGCCGCATTCATGCGGTCGCGGCCTCCATCCCGCATTTTGAACGTCGTAATCCTCCACTACCACCCCGGCAAAGGACCCCCTTCGCCGGGGGCCGTAACCATCACTACTCTGTCTTCGGTGCTTCAACCGCAGCCGGTGCATCCGCCGGAGCCTCCACGGCCGGAGCCTCCGTAGGAACTGCCTCCACAGCCGGAGCTGCCTCTGGTGCCTTCACAACTTCCTCTACCGTCGGTTCATCTGGCATTGCGATCACTCCTCGGGAGGTTGGGGAAAACCGGCGTGGGCACCTCCCATAAACCCCGCCGATATCAGCTGGCCATCAACACAAATATCGTGGGCCGGGGCCCGGCCCGTCACACCCGACCCCCCGGCTCTGGCACCGGGCAGTTCCCTGCTTCAGAGTAGCTGAGCTGATACATCCAAGGTCTGTGCGCCAAAAAACGGCGTAACGACCCACTGAATGTTCCCATTACCGGCGTGGCGGAACGGGAAGTCAAGTACACATGAGAGCCATACGGAGAATATTTCACTACGGCGATACAACCGGCAATAAGGCGAGGCTCAGAAATGGTCCGTGGTGCGAACTTAGCTACCAGGTACACTAGGCGTTGAGGGTGCAAGTTCCGGTTCCAGGTGGAACCTAGAATTTTATGCTAAAACCGGCTCGGAACCGGCTTGACTGCCAGCCTACCGCGCGCGCAACCATCGCGAGAGTGCTGACGACCGCGCCCGACCGGAGCCCGACGATGCCCCGCAGATCCTCCGCCGCTCTCCCGTTCTCGGAAGCCTCCACCAGCCGCGTCAAGCCGCCCGACGATCTGACCGGCGACGCGCGGACCGTGTTCGTGGATCTCGTGCTCAGCACGCGGCCGGATCATTTTCAGGAATCGGACGTCGCCACGCTGTGCGTCTGCGAGGCCGTGGTTCTGGCGAAGGCCGCCACCGCCGGGCTCAAGGCTGATGGCTATGTCAGCGCCGAACCGTCCGGCTGGTTGCCGATCCTACAGGCCGCCACGCGGACCGTCTCGACCTATGGACGGATGCTGCGTTTGAATCCGGCCGCCAGATCGATGACGCCGTCGCCATCGTCGGAGCCAGCTGATCAGCGCCTTTGAAAGGCTCGCCTTGGAGGCCCGACGCGATGGACGAAATTAGCGCCGTTGATCGCGACGCATTGCAACGATCCTTGATCGCTTGTCGCGCCGAGAGCAGAGCCCGCTCGCGGCCAGATCGATGCCAAGTTGCGACATGAGCCGTGGGAACGGGTCGCCCAGTTCGCCAGCTATAGCGCGCAAATCGAAAGCCTTGGTCTGAGTCCGTACCAAGATCCGCCCGTCTACGCGCGGCTCCGCAATCTGGCCAAGCCCTACGACGATCCGCGCGGCGAGCGCGAAAGCGCCGAGATCCTAAAAAAGTTATTGGCGCTTGGTCTCAGCCGGTACGAACCGCATCCGCTGCGCGCGATGACTCGCGGCTGATGACCTTGCCTCGCGAGTCGTAGTTCGTCGTCGAGCCTTGGCTGTCGGTCGAGGACCGGCCGACGACATTGCCGGGCGAGTGGATGTGATGCAGATAGCTACCTAACGCAGCAGCTTGATGTGGGCTGCGGTGGGTCGTCTCATGGCTTCGCCTCGACTCCCTTGCTTTGCTATGTGGTACGCATCCACCACATCATGCGCCTGTTAACCTTAATAAAGGTTAAAACGCGAATTTAATTGCGCTTCAAACGTTAAATTGTATGGCTTATGGAGTTCTAAATTGAATGGCTGATGGATGTCCTCGTCATTTCACAACACAGACAAGCGCGCCCACCGAAAAGTCATGCTGGTAGGCATACTGATTTGCGCGGCGTTTGTGGCCATCAGCTTTTTTGCCAAAGAGCAGCCTGACAATAACTACGTTCTCATCAAAGCGGACAAACTGGTTCGTACCGCGGGCACGCCGTTGCCTGCTAAATGAATTCTTTGGCGCACTGGGCGCGAATGGAACCGCTGTTATGACTCACTGGCACGATACGTTGATGGACAGGCCGGGAGCGGATGGTGAGGTTTACGCGACGGGCTGGACGATCAGCGGCTTGGCTACTCTGGCGACGACCTTGGCCGTCTGGATATTTGTAATCTAATGATGAAAGAAGCCGCCAACTGAGGCGGCCTTACGTCGGATTCCCGCCCGCCTTATCCCTGCGATGTCAATCGGAACAATGGACACTGTACTCACCCACACCATTAGCCTCCTCGGCGCAGCTGTTATCGTCGCGATTATCGCCCGGCGCATGCGTCTGCCATACACGGTGGGGCTCGTCCGGGCAGGTCTTGCCGTGGCGGGACTCGAAACGCTGATCATAGCTCGCCCAAAGCCGAGTTCCGTCCCGTTGCATTCGGGCGACACCTCTTGGAAAAAGCGCTAACCAACACTTTGCGTCATTGGCACGTCCATATTTGATCCGAAAATCAGCGTGGTACTCTGGTGGAGGCGACGGGATCATGAACCCGCGGCGATGTGCGCAAGTGACGACGGCCTTGTGCGGAACGGTCGGTCTCGCAGGCTGGGTCGTTGCCTCGCTTACTGACCTCGGTTCGTCTGGCATCGGGAATGCCGGCGCAGTGCCAATCGACGACTCACCATCACCCGTCGCCGAGGTCGTGGACGCACCGCAGGCAACTGCATTGGGTAGCATTGCTGTCGCCAGCGCTGATGCGGAGACGGTCGCCGAATTGGTGACGAGGTCGGACGCCGGCAAGATGGTAGCCTCGGATCAACCGGAATCGATTGTCGAGGCCGCCTTGCCCGACCCGCCGCAGGTGCCGCCGCCCATGCAGGTCGCGACGGCGAACACACCTGATCCAGTGCTGAACGATACCAAGGAGGCTGTGAGCACCATCGAAATTCGCGAGGAGTGCCTGGTAGCGGAAATCTGCATCGACCGATTCTTGTGGGCGCTCTACCAACGGACGCCCAAGGAGGACACCATCAAGGAGCTTGAACGGAGGAAAGTCGCCGTCAAGCGGAAGGGCAAGATGGTGACTGTCGTCAGATCATTCACCAAGCTTGTCGATGAAGATTTTGAGTGGAAGGATCCGAAGGCGGCGGAACGGGCCCGCATGTCGATGATGGACTACGTGATCGGAGGCATGGACCGAAGCTTCAAGCTAAAACTGTTTCATACGCTTCACGCGGCGGAGGCGGCGGGCCTTTCGCCCGGCATCACCAGCGCATTCCGTGATGACTACCGCCAGTCGATCGCAAGCGGCCTCAAGGCGGCGAGCAACAAGTCGTATCATGGCGGGAGTTCCCGCGGTGGCTATGGGCATGGGCTTGCGGCCGATATCGTGAGTGTCCAGGGCGGAACGCGCGACCAGCGATGGGCTTCCTCCGAAAAGCTCTGGAAATGGATCGATGAACACGGCAAGGAGTTTGGAATTGGGCGGCCGTATCTCGGTAAAGATCCGGCGCATGTGGCACCGATCGACGGCAAGGAATATGCTTCTCGCCGCGGCGGAACGAAAGCTCAGCACGCGGAATCGTCGGTGAAGAAGCGCACCCGGCTGGCTGCGTGGGCAGATCGCAGCGTGAAGCCTACCAATTCGGCTCGGCGGCCTAAAGGGGACATGCGAGTTGCGGCTCAGGTCCGGAGATGAACCCACGCGGACTTTGAGCGCGATCAGCATTTGCTGGTTCCAGGTTCGCAAGTCCGACTTGATATCGCTTCGTTGTGAATCTACCACAAGATGGCCCGATCAGATGGGACGCGCATGACGTTTCGTAGTGTGAGTCCGAAGTGCAGGCGGACGCCCCTGCGGCCGGTGTTTCTTACCGTTGCGGGTCTGGCCGTGCTGATCGCGGCAGGGGATGCGGATGCCGGAACCGGCGAAACCTCGATCGAGTCCATCGAGACGCGCAGCGCCAGCGAGCCGCTCATGGCTATCGTTTCGCTCCGCGACCAGCGGATTACCGTCTACGACGCCAAGGGGTGGATCCTGCGGGCGCCCGTGTCGAGCGGCACGAAGGGACGAGAGACGCCCGCTGGGATCTTCAGCATCATCCAGAAAGTAGAGGACCATTACTCGAACCTGTATGACGATGCCTACATGCCGCACATGCAACGCATCACTTGGTCAGGCATCGCACTCCATGGCGGTGTCCTGCCGGGGCGTCCGGCGTCCCATGGTTGTATCCGGCTGCCATTCGACTTCGCCGAACGTCTGTTCGACGCGACCGCGATGGGCATGCGGGTGATCGTGGCGCCAACTAACGTGGCGCCCGTTGAGCTTGTCCATCCGCTTCTGTTCCAACCTAAGCCGGGTGCCGGCGCCATGGCCGCCACCCGCACCGCAGAGGCACAGGAGGCGGAGAGGAAAGCGGCCGAGGCGAGACGCGCCGCGGAGACGGCCTTCCGGGACGCCTCGCGGGCCAAGGTGCCGGTTCGCGCGGCGGAAAATCTGAAGCGCAGAGCCGAGGCGCAATTGGCGGCTGCCGAGACCAGACTTGGCGCTGACATTTCGGCGGAGGCAAGGGAGCAGGCTGAGGATGCCAAGGCGAAGGCCGCCGTCAAAATCGTGGAGCTGCAGCTGCAATGGGACGCCGCCAACGCGGATCTGCAACAGAGGCTCGATGCAGTCACGTCTGCGCGCGAAGCTGCCGCCGTGGCGGAGACTGCGCGGGCCGCGGCAGCCGAGGCGGCCCGCCAGGTCGAGCGCGAACTCCAGCCGATATCGGTGTTGATCAGCCGCAAGACCCAGCGGCTTTATCTACGTCAAGCATTTAAGTCGATCCTTGAAAGTCCGGTCACGATCGCAGATCCCGATCGTCCAATCGGCACGCATGTCATCACCGCCATCGAGCGCTCGTCCGACGATGCCAATCTGCGTTGGAACGCCGTCTCATTGGGCGGCGGTCGTCCGTCCGGCGTCACGGTTGAGCCACACGATCGCACGCGCGCGAATAGTGGTCGCGATGCTGAGTCGGTGCCGACGGACCCAGACAGCGCAAAGGCTGCGCTCGACCGCATCAGCATTCCGCAGGACGCATTGGATCGCATCGGCAACATTACGCCGCGATCTTCCCTGATCGTCACGGACGAGGCGTTGAGCCCAGAAACCGGCAAAGGAACAGAATTCGTGGTGCTGTTGAGCGGCGAGCCGCAGGGAGGCATCCAGAAACGGCGACGCAGTCCGGGGACTGAATTCCGCTACGCGCGCCCACATAGCTTGCCTTTTTGGCGCTCGCCGTTCGGACGTACCTTTTCCGCCTGGTGAGACCGTTCTTCGAGCGGCGGCAACTCCGCTTAATGAAGCCGAGCCTCACGTCATGCGCATCGCATAGCCTATTGAATCACCGAATTTGCTGCGATGCATGAGTCTCTTGTTGGCACGAAACGGACATGCCGCGGTGTTCGCTGGATGTCCGTTCTTGGGTAAACCAGACGTGGTCCGGTCGCCGGCGCATGTCGCCTTTTGACCCAACTCAGACATGCCAACCGCACTGACCAAGGTCCTTGAAAATAGCGGACCCAGTCCGCGTTGAAGGCATTGGGTCATGGAAGAACCGGACGCATCCGGCGTGCAGCTCACCCGGCCCTGCGACCCGATACGGTCCCGCTGAGATGATGCCGTACCTTATGCGATCCCCATCGAGGTAATGCAAAAAGGGCGATGCTGGATCGGCGCCGCCCAACTACGTGATCCCAGAGTCGTTTGAACCATGCCACATGGCCCGTCACTCCCCTACTGTTGGCGCGGTGCATAGAGCGCACATTGCGTGGACGCAACGTGGTAGACTTTCTATCGGAGGGAACGAGATCCTTAACCTCGTGGCTCAGATGCCCGGCGGAAGGAGCCTCGATATTCTTCGGGCGGATGATGCCATGAACGCGTGGTTCGTCGCCATGACTATCCTTCTCGGGGTCGGCGCGCGGATCCTGCACAGATACGACGTACGACGCGTCCTGATTTGGATCGCGTTCGTTTGGTTCGTGCCGGGCGCGCTCCTGCTGGGTTACAGGAGCGAGCACCTGTGCGTCATAGGGCTAACGTGCAGATTGCAAGCTCGGCTGCGAGGTCACTTCGCGCCCATGTCTCAGCGGCTGCTTCCGAGTATTTGGCGACATAGAAACGTACAACGGCGCAAGAGACACCAGCTGTGGCCGTTTGGCTGATGTTGGTTTCTATATTCAGTTTGGCAGATGCCGCTCGGATGCCGAGAGACAACGACGCGCAGTTTCGATTTCGGCATCGCTGGCGCCGTGACTGCATGCATTGCAAGACGCTTCCGGGAGAATGGGGATTGTTAAACTTTTACTGGAAATCCGAACAGCCGACGATATTGATGTAGCTATGGCAAAACTCACGAGCCAAACTGACGCGCTTTATGTGTATAGTGAACCCCTTACAAATGCCAATAAGTCTAAAATCATCGAAGCGGCCACCGCCGCGAAGATTCCAACAATCTTTGGTTTTAGAGAATTCGTGGACGCAGGCGGTCTGATTTCGTACGGAGCGAACTTCATCGACCTTTTTGCACGTGCTGCGGAGTTTACCGACAAGATTTTGCGTGGAGCAGCGCCAGCTGACATCCCCATTCAGCAGCCGGTGTAGTTCGACTTCATCATCAACCTTAAAACAGCGAAGGCTCTCGGCTTGGATATTTCAGAAACTGTTCTTACCCGCGCTGACGAGGTGATGGAGTGAAGCGAGTACTTCCGTTGTTGGCCCCTAACGGACTTGCCGCGCCTGATGTCTGTCGATAGGGGCAAAGCGGACCTCGCCGATCGCCGCTAGCAATTCGCCTCGGCCGGATGCAGACTGTGCGGCGAAAAAATGCTGATCGGGGCAAACAATGACTGTTCCTCACCCAGGTGAAGCGGCACACACCAAAGGTCTTCCGATTGTCGCCACACTGGGCGCGCTCGGCGTCGTCTATGGCGACATCGGCACCAGTCCTCTTTATGCCCTGAAGGAAGCGGCCAAGGCGGCCGCCCATGGCGGGCCGCTCATCCCTGAGGCGATCCTCGGGGTGGTGTCGCTGATCCTCTGGGCGCTGATCCTGATTATTTCAGTCAAGTATGCGCTGCTTATTCTGCGCGCCGACAACCGCGGCGAAGGCGGGATCGTTGCGTTGCTGGCGCTGCTTCACGCCCGCAACGCCCAGCCGGGAACGTGGCGTGCGCAGCTTCTGGTCGTCGGCCTGATCGGCGCGGCGCTGCTCTATGGCGACGGCGCCATCACGCCGGCCATCTCCGTGCTCAGCGCCCTTGAAGGCCTGAAGGTCGATGCGCCGTCGCTGGCGCCCGCCGTGGTGCCGCTGACCCTCATCATCCTGATCGGGCTTTTCGTTATGCAACGGAAAGGCGCTGGCTTCATCGGAAATATATTCGGGCCGGTGATGCTCGCCTGGTTCGTGGTGCTCGCACTACTCGGCATCCACGGTATCCTGCAGGCGCCCGGGGTGCTCATCGCCGTGAGCCCGCTTTACGCTTTCGATTTTCTGATACACGGGGATTTCCACATCAGTTTCGCCGTCCTGGGCGCAGCCTTTCTGGCGGTGACAGGCGGCGAAGCGATGTATGCCGACATGGGCCATTTCGGCCGGGTGCCAATCCGGCTCGCATGGTTCGCGGTGGCACTTCCTGCGCTCGTCCTCAACTATTTCGGACAGGCCGCGCTGCTGATCACTGACGCCAGCGCGCTCGACCATCCGTTTTATCAGCTTGCGCCAGACTGGGCGCACTACCCGCTCGTTGCGTTCGCGACCGTGGCCACCGTGATCGCCTCGCAGGCAATTATCTCAGGCGTGTTTTCATTGACGCAACAGTCGATCCAGCTCGGGTTCCTGCCGCGCATGCAGATTTGGCACACGACCAGTCACACGATCGGCCAGATCTATGTGCCAGTTGTGAACTGGCTGCTTGCGGCGGCAACCTTGGGAGCCGTGATCGGCTTCGGCACATCCGACGCGCTCGCGGGCGCCTATGGGATCGCGGTGTCGCTTTTGATGGCGATCACCACGCTGTTTGCGGCGCTGGTCGCGCTGCAATGGGGCTACCATCCGATCGTCGTCATCCCGGTCAACGGTTTCTTCTTTATCATCGATTGCATCTTCTTTGCCGCGAATTCGACCAAACTGCTTGAGGGCGGCTGGTTTCCGCTTGTGCTCGCGGGCGCGGTTGCATTCGTGATGCTGACCTGGCGGAGCGGTGCCAAGCTGGTCGAGGGGGCCCGCCGCAACTTGCGTCAGCCGGAAGAAGACCTTATCGAGACCGCCACCAGCGGATGCCAGGCGCGACTACCCGGTACCGCTGTGTTTCTCGCATCCGCGGCCAAAGGCGTGCCACTCGCGCTGACCCAATTCATCCGGCACAATCATGTGATGCACGAACGTATTTTACTCCTCACTGTCGTTATCGAGGAGACGCCGCGTGTCCCCGACGAGGGGCGGGTGGATGTCATTGAAGTGATGAAGGGCATTACACGCGTCATTCTCCACTTCGGCTTTATGGAAAACAACATCACGATCGCAAAGGGACTGCAGGCCGCCTGCGATCAAGGAAAAATATGCGGCATCGATCCCGCAAATATCACCTATTATGTTGGCCGCGAGAAGATCATCCCGAGTGAAGAAGTCGTGGGCATGGCAGTCTGGCGCGAGATTCTCTTCGCATTTCTGCAGCACAACGCCAAAGGCTCCGCAACCTTCTTCGGCGTGCCCGCGAGACAAGTGGTGGAACTTGGCACTGAGATCGAGATTTGAGAGCTTTGGCGAAAACGAACCGATCGGCGCTCATTTGGCCTTGCTTGACCCCTCGACACGGCAAGCGTCTTTCTGGAGCTCTCCCTCGAGGCTCAGGCCCAAACTCGGCGATGAGATAACCACCCGGGCTTTGTAGGCCGCAGGCCTGCCGGAATGAGGACATCGCTTCGTCATTGCTGCGGTGCATGAGTTCCGCTTGCGCACGCCAGTGGAAAGGGTCTCGTGCGCACGCACCGGGGTGCAGGTCGTGAATACGAGCGCAAACCGGCTGCACTGCCAGTCAGCGCCGAGCGCGGCGCTGGTGGGTGATGTCAGGTTGACCGACAGTAATGCCGCTACGCAAGCAAACATCACGTACGCCGCGATCAGCACCGCTCCCTTGTGGGTCCTTGGGTGGGAAATCATGGCCTTGGCTCCTGTACGATGGCCGGAAGAATAAGGGGCAGGCTCCACAGTCCTTGTGATCTAATTCACATCCTGACCCACATTTCTCGCTGGTGGCCCGAAGGCGTGCGCGATTGCTGGCACTGGATCAGCGCCGCAGCCGGACTCGCGCACCGGAGCAAACAGCATCTTTATTCGATCACCTCGTCGGCACGGGCGAGCAGCGTGGGCCGGAATGTCAACGCCGAGCGCCTTGGCTGTCTTGAGATTGATGACCGGCTCAAACTTGGTTGGCTGCTCGAGGGGCAGGTCGGCGGGCTTCGCGTGCGGCTGCTGCCTGGGTTTGATCTTGATCAAGTTCAGCAGCGTCGCCGCCACGATCATCACCAGGACGCCACCAACACTGAGCGCGATCTGCATCGTCAGCCCGTCCGAGATGTCGAGCAGCGCCAGGTGGCTGGCGAACGTCAGCAGAACGCCGAGGCAGTAGATTGGCAGCGAGTTCTGGCCACAGCAGATCGCGCCGCGCATCACCGGCGTCGTCAGCCCTCGCCAATTGCGAGGCACGAACCATGCCGCCAAAACCGCAAGGGCCAAAAAATGCAGCAGTCGCAATGGATCGAGATTCGATTTATCCAATGGGTGCAGCGTCGGCAGCGCCTGCGGGATCAGCGCTTCCAGCGGTTTGATGCGCCAGCTCAATGCGATGATCAGGCTGAACACCAGATACAGGACGGCAAGTCCAAGCACGGTGCGTGAGGTCACCCACGGCCGGACTCTCTTGTCCTCGATGATCCACCACGCGCCAAGCACAACCGGCAGCTGCCAGGCCAGCGGATTGAAGGACCAGTGGCTGTTCGGCCACGCCGGGATGGTCCAGCCGAAGACGTGCACCAGTGCGTAAAGCAACAGCGACGCGCCGAGCGTCACGTTCGGCAGTCGCAGCAGCAGCCACAGCAACGGCGCGAACAAAAGATGAAGAAGCACGAAGATCGGCAAGATGTCGGTGTTGACCGGACGGTATTGCAGGATCGCCGCGTGCGCGAGCGTCACGCCCGGCTGGTCCAATAGAATGCGCGTATTGCTCTCGTCGGCAAGACGGCCGCCGCCTGCGAGGTGAACCAGGATGGCGCAGGCGAGCGTGAGCAGCAGAAATGCGACATAAATGTCCCAGCTTCGCCGCAGTGTCCGGCGGATCACTGCGGTCCAGCCCTCGCAGCGCCATGCCTTGCCGTAGGCCAGCGCGCAGGTTACGCCCGAGACGAACATGAATATTTCCGCGGCATCGCCGAAGCCGTAGTTCCGCAGCGTCAGCCAACTTCCGATGTTGTTGGGGACATGGTCGAGAAATATCCACCAGAGCGCGATGCCGCGGCAGGCATCAATGCGCAGATCGCGGCCGTAGCCTTTCAGCTCCGGCAGCGCGCCTACCAATGGCTTCGGGGTGGCAGTTCGATCATGCATCTGGTTGCCTCGTCCGGCGTGCGAGCACGCTTCAAGAGGACGCACGCGGCGTCAGCGACGACGCGGCTTGGCAGGAATTGTCAGGACGGCGGCGTTCGCGAGATAAGGATTGGCCGCCGCGAGATAAGGGTTGGCCGCGCAGTAGGCCGTGCGGCCCGATGCGGTAGCCTGACATTGCAGGTAGCTGGTGAATTCACAATCGCCCGCGCCAGCATAGTCGTCGCCTTGCAGGCAATACCGATACTCGCTAGCTGCGACCGGGGTTACGCCAGTTGCGAAGATGGTCGCAGACGTGGCGAGGACAAGAAAGAGGGTACGCATTTTTCTCTCCCACGTTGAAGTGCCCCACTTGTGGTGGGACCAAACGTGCGGGGCAAATGTGAACCGGCTCACATCGGCGGATGCAAATTTCTGAGATCGACCGCGTAGATGCGTAAGGAAGCCTGTCAAGTCCGAGAAGGGTCAAAATCAGAAGTCTGGGTGCATAACCTGGAAGTCCGCTTTGCCTTGGCGGTCTCGACCGGTCGCCGCAACCTGTTAGGTCGTTAGAGGGAAAAGATGGAGTGTGGGATGGAACGGAGATTTCATAGAGGTTTTACTGCGGCAGAGAAGACGGAGTTATGGGATCGCTGGAAGCGCTGGGGAGTCGCTGAAGGCCGATTGGACGAGCTGATTTGGTAAGCCAGTCATCGTCGATCTATTTTCTGGTGGCTCGCATGGTGGGATTTGTCCTGCGGAGCGGCGTCGCTCCAGGTTGGCATGACCGCGTTGCGGAACGCCGGAGGAATGATTTCCAGCCGAGGTGTTACGGCACATCGATCGGGGCCTCGGTCGATCGCCAACTGCTTGGCCGCTCACCCTGCGACCGGTGAGCCGGGAGATCAGTCGCAATGGCGACCATGATCGCTACCGAGCGAGCAGCTTGCGGAGCGAGGGATGCGTCCTGGGCGCGATCTCGTCGTCGCAAAATGTTGTAAGCTCGCGACCAATGCGCGCGGCTTCGGCAGGCGCGTGGCAGGGAGGCTCGAGATTCGGATTGGTCACCGAGCAGATCGCCGGTTGGCTCGAACGAGGACGCAATCCTGAAGACGAGTGATAACCTCGGGTGTCACACGACGACCGATGCGATCGCAGGGCCCCAATTGCTCCAAGCCGGGCGTGGTCAAGACAGAGCTGCTTACCATGCTTCGATCGAGCGATGCTCGCTCCAGGCCGGTAGACCCGAATGGCGATAAACGGGGGCACAGCTCAAGCGATATCGTCTCAATCCGTCAGCGACCGGCGACGGTTGAAGATCGGGCGGCAAGCGCGAGCCTTCATCTGTGGGAGGGCGAACATCTCCTGTCCTCGGGCCGAACAACACCTACATCGCGACCTTGGTCGAGCGCCGTACCCGCTATGTGATGCTGGCCAAGGTGGCAGGCAAGGACACCCAGATCGGTTGTCACCGCGCTCATCAACCAGGCGATGAAGCTGACCGAAAGGAGCCTATACAAAATCCATGACCGGCGACCGGGGCAAGGATACTTACGGATCATCGGCATCGCTTTACGTTGGCGACGCAGGCCATCGACGTCATTCGCTGGCGATCCGCAAAGCCCGTGGCAACGCGGGTCGAACTCGCGAATACCAATGGTGCTGACGTGAGACAGTCCTCCATGCCGACAGGAGGCGCCGAGCTTGTCGGTGCACGCCGCAACCTGGCCGCGGCAAAGCTGGCTCGTCGACGCTGAACGTAACGACCGCGTCAAGACCGTGCAATTTGAAACACGAGCAGAGCGATATCCAAACCGATCGTGGTAATTTGCATGTGGACGGCTCCCCGATGCGACACGTCATCCGACGAACCACCCTATGGCACCTCGATGCCGGACCGGTCAGCGTCAACCACAGTGCCAAACTCGGACGTCTCTGCTTAAAATCGCTATGTTCCTGACAACGGTAGACGGACTTGAAAAACCGCGCCATTCCCGGCCTTGCCCTTTGCCCAAATCTGACCGCCATGGGCTTCCACTATAGTGCGGACAATGGACAATCCCATTCCCATACCTTCGGGCTTCGTCGAGAAAAATGGCTCAAATACCGATTTGGCTATATCGGCTGAAATGCCTGGCCCCGTGTCCGATACGATGACGTCAGCGAAATTTTCGACGCGCGTTGTAGTGATGGCAATCTTGCGGTTGGCAGCAGGCACGGCGGACATCGCGTCCATGGCGTTCAAAATCAGATTGATGATGACTTGCTGGAGCTGAGTTCGATCACAATTTACAAGCAACTCACCCAATGTAGTCTCGCTGCCCAAATCCGTCTCCCGCGAGGCTGCTAATCTCGACAAAAGTCCGACCGTATCTCGAACAATTTCATTAAGATCGTTATTTTTGCGCTCGAACGGCGCCTTTTTCAGAAAGCTCCGCACGCGGTGTAGGACATCACTGGCGCGTTGATTGTCTCGCCGAATATCAATCAGGATTTGCCTGAGTTCATCAACATTCGAAGCCGACGAATCAAGCAACGCCGTCGCCGTCTCGCTGTTGGTAAGAATGGCCGCGAGCGGCTGGCTCAGTTCGTGTGCAATCGTCGCAGTAAGCTCGCCCGCCACGTTGAAGCGATTCAAGTGGGCCAGCTCCGCAGTGCGTTTTGAATTCTGTAGCTCCGCCGCGCGCGCCCGTCGCGTCAACCCATCGATTTCGACCAAGCGGCCGCGCAGTTCACTCTGCATTTCCTTGTACTGGTTAACATCAGTACACGACCCGATGTATCCCAGAAAAGAACCATCCCGCGCATGGCGCGGAATTCCGGTGTCATCAATCCAACGATATGTTTGATCATACCGACGCAGCCGATATTCCATCCGGAAATCTGTCCGCGCATCAAAGTGGCGAACGTAAGTTTCTAGGCAGCGATCCAAATCCTCAGGATGAACGCCCTCCAACCAACCGTCGCCGAGCTCCTCATGAATGTCGCGGCCGGTAAAATTGAACCATGGGCGGTTGAACCAAACGCATTGCTTATCTGTGCCCGAGACCCAAATCATCACCGGCGCTGCATCCATAGCCTCGCAGAATCTCGCGTCCAGTCCAGCCGAAGCCTCGACAGACAAATTGGTTGACCTTGAACTGTTCAATGGAACCCTCACCCCCGCTGCTCTATCGCACGAGGGCCTGACTCTGATCGGCGATAGACGGCTGGTCAAGTCCAAGGCGAACTGGTCAGCGCATCGCGACATGTCCGGTAATGGGATGGTCCGGCCGTGCTCCGCCCCGCAGCGATAAGCTGGCCAGGGGCGTCAAGACAAGGAGCACGCCATGTCCCAGACACAGAACGCTGCAATTGCCGTGGTTGGTATCGATATCGGCAAGAACTCTTTCCACATCGTGGGCCACGATGAGCGTGGCGCGATTGTGTTGCGTCAGAAATGGTCGCGTGGCCAGGTCGAGGCCCGCTTTGCCAATATGTCGCCGTGCCTGGTCGGCATGGAAGCCTGCGTCGGTGCGCATCATCTCAGCCGCAAGCTAAATAGCCTTGGACACAATGCCCGGCTGATGCCGGCGAAGTACGTTCGTCCCTATTCCAGAGGCCAGAAGAATGACTTCCGCGATGCCGAGGCCATCGCCGAGGCGGTGCAGCGACCGACCATGAAGTTCGTCGCGACCAAGACCGCGGATCAGCTGGACCTGCAGGCACTGCACCGGGTACGGGAGCGCCTGGTCAGCCAGCGCACCGGCATTATCAATCAAATTCGCGCCTTCCTGCTCGAGCGCGGCATTGCGGTGCGGCAAGGACAACGGTTTCTGCGTGCCGAGTTGCCGCGCATCCTGGCCACGCCACCAGATGTCCTGTCGCCTCGCATGGTGCGCATGATCGAAGACCTGGCCGGCGACTGGCGCCGGCTCGACGAGCGGGTCGAGAGTTTGTCGAACGAGATCGAAACCATCGCGCGCCAGGATGCCGGTTGCGAACGGTTGATGAGCGTGCCCGGCATCGGACCGATCATCTCCAGCGCGATGGTGGCCGCCATCGGCGCAGGCGATGTGTTCACCAAGGGCCGAGATTTTGCCGCCTGGCTCGGGCTCGTTCCCAAGCAGATATCGACCGGCGACCGCACCATCCTCGGCAAGATATCCAGGCGTGGCAATCGTTACCTGCGGGTTCTGTTCGTGCAGGCCGCGTGGGTCGTGCTGATCAAGCCGAAGATCTGGGAGCGCCACGGGCTCAAGCCCTGGATCGAGGCGGCCAGGAAGCGGCTGCATCACAACGTGCTGGCGATCGCCCTCGCCAATAAACTGGCCCGCATCGCCTGGAGCGTCCTGGCCCATGGCCGGGCATTCGAGGCGCGGAAGATCGATCAGGCCGCGAACCAATCCGCTTGATTCCTATTCCACGCCAACGGCTACAGAGAACGGAAAACGAGGAGCCCGCCATGACCTAGCCAGATGATGCGATTTACCTGCCGAGGTCTGCGAGAGGATGAGACGAGATGGAGGTTCGGTCTTCCCGGCGCATGCGAACACTGGTGACCCGAATGGCCCGTTGAGGCCTGTCCGTTAATGAGATCGCACGCGCGCTGATATCCATGATGGCCCGCGGAGCAAATGCTCCAATCAAAGGCCGGATACATTGATGCAAGACCGCTCACCGCCAACTCGGCGAAATCCACTTGCAACGCACGGCCGGACCATTGGTCAATCGCGTCGAATGGTTGCTCCCGTCATAGGTCCGCTTTTCTCCTAGATGGGTTCGGCCGGCGTTGTGGATAGCTGAAGATTTGGGTGCTGCGCTTCAGGCTGATGGTGAAAACGAGGTCCTTGGTGACGGCCTCAAGCATCAGAAGGAGAAGCGCAGCATGGACCATTTTGGTGGATTGGACGTATCGGTCAAGGAGACCAGCATCTGCATTGTGGATGACACGGGCAGGATCGTGAAGGAAGTGAAGGTAGCGAGCGAACCTGCAGCCCTGCTGAAGGTTCTGGGGAACCCCACCTACCGCTTCAAGCGGATCGGACTGGAAGCCGGGCCGCTGTCGCAATGGCTGTTCAGCGCTCTCGCCGAGGCCGAGTTACCGGTGATCTGTGTCGAGACGCGGCACATGCAGGCGGTGCTGAAGGCGCAGATCAACAAGACCGACCGCAATGACGCGCGCGGCATCGCTCAGATGATCCGGGTGGGACTGTACCGTCCGGTGCATGTGAAGACGCTCCGCAGTCAGAAACTGCGAATGCTGCTGACCCATCGCAAGCTTCTGCAGTCGAAGGCCATCGCCATCGAGAACGATCTGCGAGGTACTTTGCGCAACTTCGGCCTCAAGGTCGGAATGGTTGGCAAGGTGAGGTTCGAGGCCCGCATTCAGGAGCTTGTCGAGAATATCCCCGACTTGGCGGTGCTGGCGGAGCCGCTGCTCATCGTCCGGCGGGTGCTCCGTGAACAGATCGTCATCCTGCACCGTCGCTTGCTGGCTATCGTCCGGGAGGATGAGGTTTGCCGGCGCCTAATGACGACCCCCGGTGTCGGCCCCGTGGTGGCGCTGACCTATCGCGCTACTGTCGATGTGCCTGCCCGGTTCCGGAAATCCAAGTCAGTCGGGGCGGTGTTTGGGCTGACGTGCTCCAGGTATCAATCAGGCGAGATCGATTGGAGCGGCAAAATATCGCGCTGTGGCGATGAGATGATGCGGACGATGCTCTACGAAGCTGCTCAGAGCATGATGCATTCAAAAAAATGGTCCTGGCTCAAGGCGTGGGCCATGCAGATCGCCAGGCGCCGCGGGATGAAAAAGGCGATCGTGGCCTTGGCACGCCGGCTCGCCGTGATCATGCATCGCATATGGGTTGACGGCACCGAGTTCTGCTGGACCAGAGAACAAGCTACAGCGGACATGAGGGGAAGCGCCGTGACGAGTAGCGCACCCGGTTTACATCAGCACCAAGGGCGCGGCATTGTGGGGCAGCTAGTCGCGCCGCAAGCAAAGCGCACTGCCAATCCCTCACCGATCAATGTTGATCCCACGTCCACGCCATTGACCCGGAGCGTTCCGCAGCGGCGGCCGAAGTTGCAGGCGTTCGTGCCTTCCGTCCCCGGCGGACAAGAGCAAGCGACTTGCTGGAAATCGGGACGACCGTTGCTGACTAGTTCGCGAAGTCGCCGCCCGGCGGCTTCGCCCTTCTGGCGTTCTGCCTCGCATCGCGCCCGGCTTCCTGTTTCGGGTGCGTTGAAGCCTACCAATCGGACGTTCGGCCGACCGTCATTTAGGCCAATTGTATCCCCGTCGATCACGTGCACCGAGATAGGCGCGGCCGTATGGATCATTGACTTGGCCGGGGGTGTGACCGTCGCCTTCGGCGCACTGGAAAGCTGCGACGCGACCTGAAGGGCGGCGTAGCCGATAAAAACACAAACCGCGATCAAGCACGTAAAATATCGAGAGTTATTCGGTCGCGCCCTAAAGCCAATGATCATCGGCTCGTCCATCCGGTGCTGGGACTTAGTTCGACGGGAGCGAATTGTGCCGCCCGAAGGTTAAGACCCTATGAGTTTGACGCCGCACAGCACGCACCATGCGATGAGGCAGGCGCGTGGCGTCGGACTCCACTGGATGCTAAATGAGCGGGAAGCTATGTAGGCGGCTGCAAAGGGCTGAGGAGCCATTTCATCGCATCTGGAATCGGGTCGTTCGCAACTTGGCAATCTTTAGCGGTGCCGCACTTCGAGCATTCGAATTTACGCGTTTCGAATTCTTTCGATGATCCGGGCGTGACTCCGGCAAAGGCCATCCGTATTCCGCACCTTGGGCAGCGAGGGCGCTCCAATGCGTCAATCATTGAGGGCGGCGGCTTCGTCATGGCTGAAACCAACGACGTGGAACTCAGGAATATTAGGCGTCCGCAGGCGGGCTGGCAAGAGAGTTCCGCGTCGTTGCGTCATCGCGTGTCGAAGCCGCATACCAACCGTTAACGCTGTCCGACTCAATTTTCCTCAAGTTGGAACGACTTCCGTAAGCTGCTCTTGGTTTTGAACAGCGCCGGGGAATGCCCGTGAAATTGTTCACCGCCTTGACTAGCTTCCTGCATCAGCCACAACCGCCGACGCCGCCCGCGCCAGCGCAGTTTGACGATGGACTAGCCGAGATCGCCCGGTTGATCGAGCGCGAAGTACCTGCCGGGGACGCTGAAGTCAGGCCGAAAACGTCGTCGAAGGATAAGGCGTCGAACACTTAGCCGGACCCGTCTATTCCGACACTGGATGCGCATCGCGGCTGGCCTCGAATGGGCCCGTCAGCGGACTTTATTGGGCTACGAGCACTGGCACCGCTGGTCGTTGCAGTGTCGCCGACTGTTCCAAGCGAGCGGCCTAAGTTGAAATATTCAGTGGCTTAATTTGATGGTTTATAACCATCCTAAACTGCTTGTCGCCCATCTGGACCAAGCTAGAATCTGTCCAGCGAAACCACTTGGGGACACTTCCATGCACGCTTACAGAGCGTACGTGATCGGACCGGATGGCCATATCGTCCATCGCGTGGACCTCATGGTTGAGGACGACGAAGCCGCCAAGGAGCGCGCAAAACTCCTTATTGATGGTCGCGCCGTCGAGCTATGGGATCGTGGGCGGAAGATCGCGGATTTCAGACCGCTCCACTAGAAATGCTTCCTAGTGGCTTCGAGCGCGAAGGGACGATTAACCGTCTGCGCAAAGCTCGTACAATTCTAAAAGTTGGGTTTGTACGAAATGCAGGAAGCCCCTGCAGCACAGGCACAACTTGAATTTTCAGCCCCTAACAATAAGTTGCTGGCGAATCAACCGGACGGTTTTGCAAGCGATTACGCGTCCTAGCGCTTATCGTCCCGACCCCGAAAACGCCCCGGCCGAAGCGACGTCCCCCAAACGTCCCCAAGTCGAAAGCGGCCACCGCCGCCCCCTTATGGGAGCGGCTAAGGCGCTGTGTTCGTGAAGGAAAATCTGGAGCGGGCGAAGGGGCTCGAACCCTCGACCCCGACCTTGGCAAGGTCAGGCTTTTGTTGGCCGAGTGAGAGACCCGTCGACCATCGCCGTGGCAATATCAACGTAAGTTAAAGGGTTCTTTTAGGGAAGCTCGGTGCTTCCGGGCTACTCTTCCTTGCAAATCCCGTAAAAGGCCAATAATTTTTGCACGGTAAGTAGTGACTAAGTACTGGCGCGCCCGAAGAGATTCGAACTCCTGACCCCCAGATTCGTAGTCTGGTGCTCTATCCAGCTGAGCTACGGGCGCGTTTTCGCTTGTGCATTTGGACCTTAAGGGGCCCGGATGCGTCCGAACAAGGTCCGGACGGTCGCGAAAGAGCGCTTTAGCTACCCGCTCCCGCCCGGCTTTGCAAGGTCCCGGAAAGCAGGTTCTGACCGGCGGATCCGGGGCAGTTAATCCGATGTCATTGCGGGCCGTGCGATGGCGGGGCGATGCAATCTCCCTGTAATCACATCGGGATTCCGGTTCGCATCGTCCCGGAATGACGTGGAAATGGCCGCGCTTTACGCCCGCGCCCGCTCGTTGCGGACGCTCTGCAGTTCCACCGGGCGGTCGGGGATCGAGACCCGGAAGGTGGCGCCGATGGTGCCTTCGACCAGATGGATGTCGCCGCCATGGGCGCGGATCAGTTCGGCGGCGATCGCCAGCCCAAGCCCGCTGCCGCCGGGGCGGCCGGAGGTCTGGAACGCCTCGAACAAATGCTCGCGCGCCCTCGCCGGCACGCCGGGGCCGGTGTCGGAGACCTCGATGATCGCGACCGAGCCTTCGCGGCGGCCGGTGATGCGGATCTGCAAGGCCGCCGCGTCGCCCTTGGCGCTTTCCAGCGCCTGGGCGGCATTGCGCACCAGATTGAGCAGCACGCGAAACAGCTGGTCGGGATCGGCGTCGATCGAGAGCGAGCGCTCGATCGCGCTGATCCAGGTGATCGAGGCGTCGGCGGCAAGGCCGGCGAATTCGCGCACCTCGGTCACCACGGGTTCGACCAGGATCATGCGACGATCGGGCTCGGCCTCCTGCGCGCGGCCATAGGAAAGCGTCGACTGGCAGAAATCGATGGCGCGCTCCAGCGAGCGCATCAGTTTCGGCGCAAAGCGCTGCACGCGCGGGTCCGGCACGCTGGCGAGTTGATCCGACAGCAATTGCGAGGACGCGAGAAGGTTGCGCAGATCGTGGTTGATCTTCGACACCGCAAGCCCGAGCGCGGCGAGCCGGCTCTTCTGCGAGAGCATCGAAACGAGATCGCGCTGCATGTCGGACAATTCGCGTTCCGCCACACCGATCTCGTCGCCGCGCTGGCTCGGCACGATGATGCGCGCGGCACTTTCGGGATTTTCGTGGAAGCCGACCAAATTCGCCGTCAGCCGCCGCATCGGGCGGACGAACAGATAATGTAGCGCCAGATAGACCAGCCCTGCGGCGAGCATCGCGATTCCCAGCGAGACCACCAGCAGGTTGCGGGAAAAGCGGTACATCGCCAGCCGCAACGGCTTTTCATCGACCACCACCTCGATGAATTGAGCGCCGCCGGGCGCGGGCCCCACCACGCGGATGGTCTGGTTGCCGGTCTCCAGCATGGTCTCGAAGGACTCGACGATTGCGGACCACACCGTCAGGGTCCGCATGTCGATGTCGCGATCGATCGTCAGCGGCAGGTCGGCGCCGGCGAGCATCCGGCGCTGCTGCCCCATCTTGATGGCGACCGCGCGCGCCCCGACGCTGGTCAGGATCTGCCGCGCCAGCGAATCCGGCACCATGCCGAGCGGCGCGGCATCCAGCACCAGGGCAGCCGTGTTGGCGGCCGCGAGGCGGTCGTTCAGCCGGTTGGTCCAGAAATTCGCGATCGACGGCACGTAGATCATCAGCAGGGCGATCATCACCAGCGGGATCGTCAGCAGCAGCAGCTTGCCGGACAGGCCGAGCCGACGCGAGCCCGAGGGCTGCGGCGCTTGAGGGGTCGGCTGGTCGTCGGTCGCTGACACGATATCCGCCTTGATATCTCTGTGCTTGGAGCTCCGCCGGAAAAGAGACCGGCGCTGGTCCTCACCCGTACACTGATTCCGAGGATGCGTTTCAGCCCCCGCGCGGTCAAATTACCGATCGCTAATGTCCTGACCTTGCCAGGACGTCGGCACGGGACTTGGGCACGCCGCCTTCTCGCCTCTAAAAACCCCGCGAAAACAGATATATTCGCCCCAATTGCGACGTTTCAAAGAACGGCGGCTGCGGCAACCCCCGACATTGACGAAAACAGGTCGCTCCCGTATAAGCCGCGCCAACTGTCCGCGATGGCCCGGTTCCACCGGGGGCGGCTCGTTTGGGCCGTAAATGGCCCATTTTCGGGCCGGCCCGCATCACCGGACTTGATCTCAATCCAACAGGCAAAATTGCCCGGTCAGCGGAGAACTACCCCGTGAAGCGGACTTATCAACCCAGCAAACTGGTGCGCAAGCGCCGTCACGGCTTCCGCGCCCGTCTCGCCACCGCCGGCGGCCGCAAGGTTCTCGCCGCTCGCCGTGCGCGTGGCCGCAAGCGTCTGAGCGCCTGAGCCGGATCTTCCGGAGATTTCATTCATGGATCGGCTGAGGCAGCGGGCGGACTTTCTCGCCGTTGCCAATGGCACGCGGGCAAACAGCGCTGCCTTCGTGGTGCAGGGCCGCCTCCGCGACGATGATGGCCCGGTCCGGATCGGTTTCACCGTTACCAAAAAGAACGGTACCGCCACCGAGCGCAACCGCATCCGGCGCCGGCTTCGCGAACTCGTGAAGCGGCTGGACGTCATATCCATGCGACCACACCATGATTATGTGCTGGTGGGCCGCCGGGCGGCGCTCACCCGCGACTTCGCCACCATGCTCGACGATCTCCGTTCGGCGCTGCATCGCCTCGACCGGCAGCCGGCGACGAAAGCGTTTTCGAGCGAAGTGGGTACCGGTTCGCGTCAAGAAACGCGTCGAAACGAAAAGACAGTGGGTTCCGACGTCAGTCGGAACCGGGCGGCGCGAGCCGCAATCCGAATTGAATGGCGAGATCTCAAAAACGATGACCGACAATCGCAACACCATCCTCGCCGTTATTCTGTCCGGCCTTGTGCTGATCGCGTGGCAGTATTTCTACAACATGCCGCAGATGGAGCGGCAGCGCGCGCAAACCCAGAGCCAGGCCGAACTCGCCAAGCCGGCGCCGCAGACCACACCAGGGTCGACCGCGCCGGGATCGACCACGCCGCAACCAGGTGCGGCCGCTACGCCCGCCGGCCAGCCGGGCGCGGCTGCGCCCGTCGTCAGCCGTGACACCGCGATCGCGGCCTCGCCCCGCGTCAAGATCGAGACGCCGCGGGTTTCCGGCAGCATTGCGCTGAAGGGCGCGCGCATCGACGACCTGTCGCTGGAGAAATTCCGCGACACCGTCGATCCGAAGTCGCCCGCGATCGTGCTGTTCTCGCCGTCGAACACGGCTCATCCCTATTATGCCGAGTTCGGCTGGGTCGCGGCCTCGGGCTCGACGGCGGCGGATTCCCGATCGCGAGACGGTGTGGCAGCAGGAGGGCACGGGCGCGTTGTCGCCGAGCAACCCGGTGACGCTCAAATACGACAATGGCGAGGGCCTCACCTTCCGCCGCACCATTGCAATCGACGAGCGCTATCTCTTCACCATCAGGGACGACGTCACCAATGTCGGCAGTGCGCCGGTTACGCTCTATCCGTTCGCTCTTATCTCTCGTCACGGTACGCCTGAGGTCTCGGGCTACTACATCCTGCATGAAGGCCTGATCGGCTATCTCGGTGAGAAGGGCCTGCAGGAGCACGGCTACAAGTCCGTCGCCGAGGCGCCCGTCCTGGGCAATGGCGGGCGGGGTTTTGAGTTCAACGTGACGAACGGCTGGCTTGGCATCACCGACAAGTACTGGGCCGCGGCGCTGTTGCCCGACACGTCGGCACGCCTCAAGGCGCGCTTCCTCGCCGAAGAGCCGGGCCCCAAGGTTCGTTATCAGACCGATTATCTGCAGGATCCGCAGACCATTGCGATCGGCGGCACCGGCAGCGCCAATGCGCGGCTGTTCGCGGGCGCCAAGGAAGCCGGCGTCGTCGGCATCAATTTCCCGCTGGCCGGCCACGGCGGCTACAACAAGCAGCTCGAACTGAACCATTTCGACCTGTTGATCGACTGGGGCTGGTTCTACTTCATCACCAAGCCGATGTTCCTGGCGCTCGACTATTTCTTCCACCTGTTCGGCAATTTCGGCGTCGCCATTCTGCTGGTGACCGTGATCGTGAAGCTGCTGTTCTTCCCGCTCGCCAACAAATCCTATGCCTCGATGGCGAAGATGAAGTCGGTGCAGCCGCAACTCGCCGCGCTGAAGGAGCGCTATCCCGACGACCGCCAGAAGCAGCAGCAGGAGATGATGGAGATCTACCGCAAGGAGAAGATCAACCCGATCGCCGGTTGTCTTCCCCGTGGCGCTGCAGATCCCGGTGTTCTTCTCGCTCTACAAGGTGCTGTTCGTCACCATCGAAATGCGCCACGCGCCGTTCTACGGCTGGATCAAGGACCTTTCGGCGCCCGACCCGACCAATCTGTTCAACCTGTTCGGCCTGCTCAGCTTCGACCCGACGCATCTGCCGGTGTTCGGGCATTATCTTGCGCTCGGCATCTGGCCGATCATCATGGGCATCACGATGTGGTTCCAGATGAAGCTGAACCCGACGCCGCCGGATCCGACCCAGAAGATGATCTTCGACTGGATGCCGCTGATCTTCACCTTCATGCTGGCGGGCTTCCCGGCGGGTCTGGTGATCTACTGGGCCTGGAACAACCTGCTGTCGGTGCTGCAGCAGAGCTACATCATGCGCAAGAACGGCGTGAAGGTGGAGCTGTTCGACAATCTCAAGGCGACGTTTGCCTCGAAGAAGGCCGTCGAGAAGACCTGATCAACTCTCTCCTCGTCATTGCGAGGAGCGAAGTGACGAAGCAATCCATGCCTGCGACATACCGCACTATGGATTGCTTCGCTGCGCTCGCAATGACGAACGGAAGAACCTTCGCATGACCGCCGAAACCGATGCGAAGCTGATCGAAGAGGGCCGAAAACTCTTTGCCGGCGACTGGAAATTCGTCTGGGCCTCGCCCTCGATCGAAACGCTGCCACCGATGGCAGGCATGGAAGTGGCGTTTGCCGGCCGTTCCAATGTCGGCAAATCGAGCCTGATCAATGCGCTCACCGGCCGCAACGCGCTGGCGCGCACTTCGCATACGCCGGGCCGCACCCAGGAACTGATCTTCTTCGACGGCCCTGATAATGCAGGACTGCGGCTGGTCGACATGCCCGGCTATGGCTATGCCTCGGCGCCCAAGACCCAGGTCGCCTCCTGGACCAAGCTGATCCATCAATTCCTGCAGGGACGCGCCACGCTGGCGCGGGTCTATGTGCTGATCGACGCGCGCCACGGCATCAAGGATGTCGACCAGGACGTGCTCAAGACGCTGGATAAGTCCGCCGTGAGCTATCAGGTGGTGCTGACCAAGGCGGACCAGGTGAAGAAGGCAGAACTCGAAAAACACATCGCCGAGACCGCCGCCGCGCTCGCCAAACACCCGGCGGCGTTTCCGGAAGTTCTGGTGACATCCTCGCGCGCCGGCGACGGCATGCCGGAATTGCGCGCCGCGATGGTGCGCCTGTTGCACGAGCGCGCCTGATGAACCGGACGGGCCGCATCCTGATCGTGCTCGCCGCCGTCATGGGCGCCGATGGCGTCATGCTGGCGGCGGCCTCCGCCCATGGCGCGGATGCGTCGCGGCTGGTATCCGCCTCGTCGATGCTGCTGTTTCACGCCAGCGCGGTATTGGGTGCCGTGGCACTGGCCGAGCGCGGCATTATCCATGCCCGCATCGGCATCTTGGCCGCTTTCGGCTTCGTCATCGCGGCAGGGCTGTTCGCCGGCGACCTGACGCTACGGCATTACGCGGGACACGGACTGTTTCCGATGGCCGCACCGACGGGCGGGACGCTCTTGATTGTGAGCTGGCTGGCGCTGGCGGTGGCAGCGGCCTGGCCGAAGCGGGGGTGACTCTTCCCTTCTCCCCTTGTGGGTGAAGGGAAAAAGAGACCACAGACCCGCAAATCCCCCTCTTTGCGCCCCGCCCGCCAATCGGATAGAACCCGGCCCGACATCTGGAATGGCGAGACCCGCTTCATGACATCAGCGCCGAATATCAGCCCGCTCGATCAGGCCCGCATCCTGTCGGAAGCGCTGCCGCATATGCAGCAATATGACGAGGAAACCATCGTCATCAAATATGGCGGCCATGCCATGGGCGCAGAGGAAACCGCGAAAGCCTTTGCCCGCGACATCGTGCTGCTGGAGCAGACCGCGATCAATCCGGTGGTGGTGCATGGCGGCGGGCCGCAGATCGCGACCATGCTCAAGCGGCTCGGCATCCAGTCGGAATTCGCCGCGGGGCTGCGCATCACCGACGCCGCCACCATCGAAATCGTCGAGATGGTGCTGGCCGGCTCGGTCAACAAGCAACTGGTCGGCTACATCAACGAAGCCGGCGGCAAGGCGGTGGGCTTGAGCGGCAAGGACGGCAACATGGTGAAGGCGTCGAAGACGACGCGCACCATGGTCGATCCGGATTCCAACATCGAGAAGGCAATCGATCTCGGCTTCGTCGGCGACCCCGACAAGGTGGATCTGACGCTATTGAACCAGTTGATCGGCTACGAACTGATTCCCGGTGCTGGCGCCGCTCGCGACCTCGCATGACGGCCAGACGCTGAACGTCAACGCCGACACGTTTGCCGGCGCCGTGGCGGGTGCGCTGAAAGCCAAGCGACTGCTGCTTTTGACCGACGTTCCCGGCGTGCTCGACAAGTCGAAGAAGCTGATTCCGGAATTGTCGGTCAAGGATGCGCGAAAGCTGATCGCCGACGGCACCATTTCCGGCGGCATGATCCCGAAGGTCGAGACCTGCATCTATGCCCTTGAACAGGGCGTGCAGGGCGTCGTCATTATCGACGGCAAGACACAGCACGC
>CAVPLT010000008.1:0-39146 GCA_963706325.1 uncultured Nitrospiraceae bacterium
CAGCACCCTTACCAGAGTAGAATGACTTCCACCTTGAATGATGCCATGGGTCGGCTGAGCGTATAGCCGTGGTAACGCGTGCTCCGGCCGTCACGGCACTTTGGATAAAGTCAACAGGATAGTAAGCCAATGATAAGTGCCACGAAAAATTTAAACGTTCTGTTTATAGTTGAAAATAATAATGTGCCTCCGGATATTCGTGTGTGGAGAGAGGCCAGGACCGCGAAACAGGCCGGGTATTGCGTAACAGTAATCTCGCCAAAAACTAAAAATTATCCGAAAAGCTTACGAAGCAATCGATGGCATTCATATATATCGTCATCCTGTTATTGAAAATACAGGTGGGAAAATTAATACGGTTTTTGAATACGCCAACGCGTTTTTTTGGGAAGTGTCGATCACGCTGAGAGTGTTTTTCAAGAATCGGTTCCATTTAATTCATGCAGCGAACCCCCCGAGACCATATATTTATTATCGCTCTACTATTTAAAATGTTTGGGGTCAAATTTATTTCGACCACAGCCGTCCGACCTCGCGCCGGAGCTTTATTTGTCCAAATTTGGTAGCGGAAAGGGAATTATCTATAAATTGCTCAACTTGATGGAAAAGCTCTCTTGCCTATTTGCCGACGCAGTTATCAGTACGAATCAATCGTACAAAGAGCATGTGAGTTAAACGACATGCAATAAGTCCGGATAAAGTCTTTGTAGTTCGAAATGATCCTGAAGTGCCGGCGACACAAATAAAAGGCAACTGCGAGCAGTATGAAAGCAAGCAGGTCACGAGGCTATTGTATATGGGCTCAATTAACAATCAAGACGGAGTTGATTTATTGCCCAAAGTGATACAGTTGTTGGTGGAGCAGCTTAATCAGAGAGAGATACATTGCACAATAGTCGGAAGGACGGAGATCATTTGCCCCATGTGAAAGCACTTTGCATAGAATTGGGCATAAATTCTTATTTTGATTTCACTGGATACATTGCATGATCGAAAGATAGTTCAAAAACACATTGAACGTGCCGATATCTGCCTGGAGACTGCCCCTTATAGCGAATTGAATTGTAAATGCAACTTCATAAAGGTCATGGAATACATGGCAGCCAGAAAACCAATCGTCGCATTTGACTTGGAGGAAACTCGATATTCCGCCAAAGATTCGGCTCTGTTAATTGAATTAGGTGACCTGGAGGGCGTTTGCGGAGGCGATTAAAAAGCTTATATGCGAACCGCTTTTGAGAGGAGCTCGGAAAAAATGGGCAAAGTCGGATTGCACAGGTCTTAAACTGGAACAATTCGTCCCTGAATTAATGAAAGCGTACGAATATGTAACTGGGAATGGCACTTCCAGAGTGTTCGTGGGTAGTCTGAATAAATAGGATCGCCGTCCAAATCACGGCCCACGCCACTATCGGGGCTGACCGGGTACTAACACGACACCGCATCCTGTAAAGCCTGTTCGTTCGGGAACAGCTACGCTTCCGTTCAATCTCTCCACAGCAGCCTATACGCGCCTCAACTGTTCGCCTTTGGGATGAGTCAATAGCACCACAGAAAGGACGAACGCAAAGGATCTATGGGGAAGTATGTCATCATCACCCCTGCACGAGATGAAGAGCCCTTCATTGAGAAGACGATCCAGTCGATGATCAACCAAACAGTGAAGCCGGTCGGTGGATCGTGGTGAACTTAATTCTTCGGACCCGGACAGCGGAAATTGCCGAGCGGTACGCCGCGGAAAACAGTTTTTTTTCAGGTGATCAACCTGAAGCGTGGAAAAGAGAGGAATTTCGGAAACAAAGTCCGCGCTTTTAATCACGGACTCTGTGAGGCAAAAAGAGTTGATTACCAATTTATTGGAAACATCTGATGCCGATATCACTTTGGAGAAAGATCATTTTGAGAAAATCCTTGGTGAATTCGACGCAGATTCCAAGCTTGGCGTGGCCGGAGGAATGGTGTACTCCTGTATCGGGGACAGGTTAGTCAGCCAGAACGTAGCGCTGATATCGTCGCCGGAGCCGTCCAACTGTTCCGACGGATTGCTTTGAGCAAATAGGAGGCTACCTGGCGTTGCCCCTTGGCGGGATCGACGCCGCCGCCGAGATTATGGCTCGGATGAAGGGCTGGAAAGTGCGTACATTCCCTTAACCTTCCGGTGTTTGAGCATCGCCGGACCGGCTCGGCCAAAGCCAGTCCATTGAAAGCCCGAATACGGGAGGGGCGAAGGTTCTACTCACTTGGGTATGGTTTGTTGTTTTTTTGTCTGCGCTGCTTCTATCGGTCATGGGAACAAGCCGAGGATTATTGGAAGTAGCGCTGCCCTCTTTGGATTCGTACAAGGTATGCTCAAACGAGAACCGATCGTGTTGCCGCCTGAGGTGGTTCGTTATCTAAGGGCAGAGCAGTCGGAAAAGCTTCGACGTAAATTTGTGGGATGACGTAAATTAGATGTGCGGAATTACCGGAGATTTCTGACAGGGCTGGCAATCCTGTTGATGAAGGACTTCTTCAGCGGATGACATCGGCGCTCCAGCATCGCGGACCGGATGGTCACGGCTATTTTGCCCAGCGTGGAGTGGGTCTGGGACACCGCCGGCTGAGCATTATCGACGTGGAGGGGGGCGCTCAGCCGATCTGCAATGAAGATGGAAGTTTGCAGATTGTATTTAACGGTGAAATTTATAATTTTGTCGAGCTGCGAAAGGAATTGGAGGGCGCCGGCCACACATTTAAGACCCGGTCCGATACGGAGGTCATCGTCCATGCCTACGAGCAGTGGGGCAAAGGGTGCGTTGAGCGCTTTAACGGAATGTTTGCCTTTGCCCTGTGGGACTCGAACAAGCGCGAGCTTTTTCTCGCTCGGGATCATCTCGGTATCAAGCCACTATATTATATCGATTTGGGTAGCCGAATTTTATTTGGGTCCGAGATCAAGGCGCTGCTTCAAGATGCTGAGTGCCCTCGGGATGTGGATGTCGAATCTTTGGCTGAACTTTTCACATTTCGATACGTGCCTTCTCCCAAAACGCTCTTTAAAGGCGTCCGTAAGTTGCCGCCAGGGCATCACATGATCCTCTCTAAGAGAGGAATTGAGGTAACGCCATTCTGGGTTCGGAGGGCGCGAATCCTGGAGCGCTACGACGAACAGGCGCTAATCCAAGAGTATTGCATGCTACTAGAGGACGCTGTGCGGCTCCAGCTTCGAAGCGATGTGCCGTTGGGGCTTTTCTTGAGCTCTGGCGTCGACTCGGGCGCTCTTCTAGCTATCATGAGCCGATTATTCTTCCAGGCCTGTTCAAACATTCACTATAGGATTTGACGGAGGAGAGAAGACGAACGAGATCGAGGACGCGAGTGTTCTGGCTCGGATGTTTGGAGCGGACCATTACTTCATGCAGGTGAGCTCCGGACGATTATCTGAAATACTATGAAAAGTATCTATGGGATCTTGAGGAACCGGTGGGAAATGAAACCGCCGCCGCATTCCATTTCGTCAGTAAGATCGCCAGCGAAAAGGTCAAGGTGGCGCTGACTGGTCAGGGGGCCGATGAGCCGTGGGCAGGGTACGATCGTTACTTGGGGGCTAAACTATCGACCATCTATAGCCGGTTGCCGTCCTTGGTAACAGGTCCGTTGGCCTCACTCGTGAATAGGATCCCGGGCCGGTTTGAACGGCTCAAGCGGGGTGTGAGTTCACTTGGTGAGCCGGATATGTTGAAACGGCTTACCAAGATCTACTCATTCTTTAGTGCCGAGATGAAGCAACAACTTTTTAAGGGACCCCTAACCGCCCAGATTATGGACGATGTATATCGATCGAAGGAAGCTCTTCGTCGCCTGCAATGCGACGTGGAACATCTGGATCCGGTGACGCAGATGCTTTATATCGACACCCGGGCCAGTCTGCCGGACGATTTGCTGATGGTTGGGGATAAAATGTCCATGGCAAATTCGCTGGAGGTTCGGGTCCCTTTCTTGGACTATCGCCTGGTTGAATTTATCGAAAGCCTTCCTCTGAAGCTCAAGCTGAACGGATGGACGGGGAAATACCTCCATAAAAAAGCGCTGCTAAAATGGTTGCCGAAGGAAGTCGTCTATCGGAAGAAAAAAGGATTTGCGAATCCCGTTGAAGACTGGTTTCGCACGAAGATGCGCCCCTTCGTCGAAGAGGCTCTTTTGAGCCCTGCCTCCGCTGTAGGCCAGATACTTCGACCAGTCCTATATACGTCGCATGCTCCAGAAAGACCAAGAGGGACGGAGCAACTCCGCCGCCATATCTACCTCCTTGTTTCATTCGAATTGTGGCATCGCGCATTTATTAGACATTGATAAAATGTAAGTCCCCCAACATATGGATCTATCAATTTATCATCGCCAACTGAGCCCCTCTCCCTCCTAGCCCGCATTACTCATTACGGTTCACAGCGAAATCGCTGAGGCGCGTTGCGAAATCGGCGCGAGAGACCTGAGGTGACCCGATGCGTACTCGTTCAGTACGGTGAGGATCCGAAAAACGGGCCTATTGGCCCAAGGCCAGACGTAGCAGCGGATCGGCGATTGCAGCAGGATCCAGGAATAAGGTGGTTCGGCACACACGGCAAAGATAGTCCGCTGACGCTAACTGACTAAGATGAAACGGGAGGATCCAATGAAACTTTCTATCGTGATTGTGTGCTGGAACGACCTGAAAGTTATCCGCGATTGCCTGCAGTCAATTTACGCTGACACTCACTCAACTGAGTTCGAAGTCATCGTCTCCGACAATGGCTCAACCGATGGTTCAGTTGATTTCATACGGCAGAACTACCCACAAGTCCTCGTTATCGAAAACCGGGCGAACCTTGGGTTTAGTAAGGGAAACAATGCGGGTATTCGGGCCACTCGTGGACAATATGTGCTAATCCTAAATCCAGACACGATCATACACGATCAGGCGTTGGATAGATGGCTTCAATTCGCCGACAAGCACCCAGAAGCCAGCGGCTTTGGATGTCGCGTTCTGAATTCTGACGGTTCCAATCAGGGGGCAGCAAGGCCCTTCCCAACGATCTGGCGAGACCTGCTGGCGGCACTTTACCTGAGACCACTTGCGCTCCTATCGGACACTTTCATATCCGACACATATACTGGATGGCAAGGAGACACTGAGCGATTGATCGACTGGCAGTCCGGATGCTGTGTGATGTTCCGAGGCGACTTGCTCAGATCATTAGGGGGGTTTGATGAGCAGTTCTTCTACCATTACGAGGAGGTCGACTTATGCCGTCGGGTCTGGCAGGCGGGTTATCCGATTATTTATACCCCTCAAGTAAGTATCACACATCTAGGTGGGCAGTCAGTTAACCGGTTTCCGATCAAGTTTGCATTGGAAGACGTACCGTAACCGCTATCGCTACTTTTACAAGCACTACGGCCGAGAGGGAGCACGCCGTTGCCGCCGTGTCGCACTGGTCAAGTTGCGAGTTCGGCAGCTTGGCTACGGTATGATCCAGTTGGTAAGACGCACGGAGACGGTGAAAAGCCGCATGCACATGTACCGAGTCGCCGCGGAGTGGAACCAACGTCTCGACCCGGTCAAATTTGTCGAAGCTGGGGAGGAACCTCAAATCGAGGCCAAGGTGCTTGCTCCGTCCACGTAACATTTTGCAACCCCTCTTCTAATCTCCATAAAACACTCATATCTCTTGAAAGGGAGGTATCCCAATGACTGTATCTCTAGTTACTGGTGGCGCTGGATTCATGGGGTCACATGTTGCCGAGCGTTTGCTCGACATGGACATACTGTGGTCGTCATAGACGACTTGAGTGGGGGGTACATTGATAACGTCCCCGAGGGTGCAATATTTATTGAAGGATCGATCTTAGACCATAACGTAATTAATCGCTTATTTGAGAAGTACGCCTTCAAGTATGTGTATCACTTGGCAGCCTATGCCGCAGAAGGACTGAGCCATTTCATTAAACGATTCAATTACCAAAACAATCTTGTTGGTTCAGTGAATCTTATTAATGCGTGCATCAACTACAATATTAACTGTCTCAGTTTTTACCTCTTCTATCGCAGTCTATGGGGCGGGTCAGTCCCCGATGACTGAGGACATGGCCCCCGTGCCAGAAGACTCATACGGGATCGCCAAGCTAGGAGTTGAGCAGGATTTGAAGGCCAGCCAGCAGTATGTTCGGCCTCGATTACATAATTTTCCGTCCTCACAATGTTTATGGTGAGAGGCAGAATATCGGCGACCGATATCGGAACGTCGTGGGAATCTTCATGAACCAGTTACTGAGGGGCGAACCCATGACTATTTTCGGGGACGGAGAACAACAACGCGCCTTCACGCACATCAACGACGTAGCACCGATTATTGCTGACTCGGTGAACCATCCAGCAGCGCGCAATGAAATCTTTAACGTCGGTGCTGACCAACCTTATGCAGTGAATGAGCTGGCCCGTCTTGTTGCCACCGCCATGGATCTGCCATGCCAAACTGCACACTTGGAACCGCGAAATGAGGTGAAGATCGCCTTCTCAGACCATAGCAAAGCGGAGCGGATCTTTGGCAGGCGCGAGAAGACTAGACTTCAAGATGGAATTTCTGCAATGGCGGAATGGGTAAAAAAACACGGCGCTCGTGAGAGCAGCGTTTTTGAAAACATTGAGGTCATCAAAAATATGCCCCCCAGCTGGGCGAGTGTCGCGGAGCGGAAGCTGGCAGCCCGCGAAGTTTAGCTGGCACAGATGTGATGCGTAAGGATTATTTTGAATCTGGTCGATGAATCGCTCCCTTGTCTAATGCATATACTAGACCATTGAAATCCTTTGTACTTCAGGGTTGGAACTATGGACGATAGATTGTTAGAAACGAAACAAGCTTTTCAGAACCCCCACTGGTATTTCGAAAAGCTAGGCTATCACGTCCGGGTCCGCATCGAGACTATCGGGGAGTTTCTAAACGGAGTAAAGTTCGACCGGATTCTAGATATCGGTTGTGGCGACGGAGCTATTTCGCTGCCGCTCCTCACGGAGAACACCCGTCTTACGCTGCTGGATATGTCAGAAGGGATGTTGTCTCGGGCGCGAGCGCGCATTCCAGCACCCCAGTTAGATCGCGTGGAGATTGTGAACGGTGATTTTATGAGCACCTCATTTGAGAGATGCTCGTACGATTTGATTGTTTGCATCGGTGTGCTTGCGTACATCGATCCGCTGAAGCCCTTCCTTCAGAAATTGTCCTCCATTTTAAAACCGGGGGGCAGGCTCATTATCGAGTGGACCGATGGCTACCATATCGTGAATCGTATTTTCCGCCCTTATCATAAGTTGATGAATGTGTTTGTTACGCCGAAGGTCCGATTGTCGATCCACAGGCATGCCGCGGTCGTTGAAGGGCTGAAAGAACTCGGATTCGAAGTGCAAGGATCATATCAATACTGCTCACCTCTTCCGGTTGTACGCCGGCTACTCAGTCAAAAAATTAATTACCGGTTGATACGGAGAATGCACGGAAATGTGCAACATAATCGCGCCGTCTGGCTAGGAGAAGAGTGTATTTTCCATTTCCGAAAGACATCCCCTCAAGTGTCACCAACGCATGATCCTCTTTGAGTCGCAGCGGGTCTCTTAAACATTCCCGAGACGATGACGCGATATTTGTGTTTGGCATGCTATGTGTGGGGCATCCTTTGAGCCAGCAAAGGCATCTGAGTTTCGGACTTCAGTCCATGAGTTAAATTGAATAGAAACGCATCTGGCAATGGACAAGCATTAACAGATGGAGCGGGCAACGCTTCGGGCACCAGGCGGTGCCTTCGACTATAAACATCCAATATCTCACCGAATTGCATATGGAACTTAGCGGTGTTCCTTTATTGTTCGTAATCGTGAATGTGGTCGCGTTGCTTTCCCTTCCGCGTCGCTGGGCACCTATGCCGCTTCTAATGGGTGCCTGCTACATGACCCTTGATTCCGGTATTGAGATAGGACCGGCTCATTTCACTATCATCCGAATGCTAATCGCTGCCGGAATATTGAGAGTGATGTTGCGTGGAGAGCGGATAGTCGGGCAGACAAACGGTGTGGACAAGCTCATGTTATTCTGGGCTTCTTGGGCGATAATAAGCAGTGCGTTCCACAGGGATCCCTTAGCTGCACTCATATTCCGGTTCGGCCTCGTGTACAACGTGTGTGGAATTTATTTCCTCATTCGTGTGTTATGTCAATCGCTCAACGACGTGGTCAGAGTGTGCCAAATCACTGCCATCTTTCTGGTGCCCCTATCAATGGCGATGCTGTTGGAGCACTCGACAGGACAGAATGTCTTTTCCGCATTGGGCGCCAAAGAGTTTTCAGAGGTCAGGAACGACAAAATTCGTGCACAAGGACCCTTCGCGCATCCGATTCTCGCCGGCACGGTCGGTGCTGTCTGCCTACCGTTAATGATCGGCCTCTGGCGCCAACACCGTGCTACTGCGGTTGCAGGAACAGCTGCTTGTCTGGCTATGGTTTTTGCTTCCTCTTCCAGTGGACCGATCCTGAGCGCTTTGTTCGGCGTTGGTGCGTTATTGATGTGGCATTGGCGCCATCGGATGCGGCTTCTCCGGTGGATTGCTTTTCTTGGATATGATAGGGCTCGATCTGATCATGAATGCGCCGGCCTATTATTTACTCGCAAGGATCGACCTGACCGGGAGCAGTACCGGATGGCATCGGGCATTCTTGATCGACACCGCATTGGAACACCTTTCCGAATGGTGGTTTGCAGGTACCGATGTGACCCGACACTGGATGGAATATGGCGTCGGTTGGAGTGAGGATCATATCGATATTACAAACTACTATTTGAATATGGGCGTATTGGGAGGGGGGCCTCTCATGTTCTTGTTCATCGCCATTCTGACGAAGGGATTTTCCCTTGTGGGACAGAGCTTGCAGCCAGGGGCTGATCTTTCCGTTGAGTCTCGGTTTATGATTTGGGCGCTGGGGTGTTCCCTGTTCGCTCACGCCGCCACATTCATGTCAGTATCCTACTTTGACCAATCTGTTGTGTTTCTGTATTTGACTCTTGCGGTTGTTGCATCAAATTGGTCGGCTACCGTCATTCCGACCAAAGAGGAAAATACGGTTGAGATTGAACTCCCTGCCTTTTCGGCCATAAGCAGTTCAAGCCATGCACTTTAATAGCTGGCCGCTGGCCTATTCTACGCTCCGTTCCAAGCGCAGCCGGTAGGCAATCTGCGTATAGGACGACGTCTGCACATCTTTTGCTATTTGGTCAACCGTATTTATTTTGCTCAGTTTGACTCAAACCGCGGGCGATCGTGCTTTAAGAAATCCTTAAAAGATGAAAGTCACATTTGTCATTCCATTTGCAGGGTTGCAGGGGGGGATTCGCGTGGTTGCGATTCTCGCGGACCTATTGAAACGCCGAGGACACCAGGTTCTGGTGATTTCGACGCCGCAGCAGGTTTCACTACGCTGGAAGATGGAGTCGTTCTTAACTACCGGAAGGTGGGATAATCATTCCGAGCCTTCTCACTTTGACAAAATTGATGTGGAACACCGCGTGCTGGAGCAGGTCAGACCGGTGACTGATGCGGATGTGCCGGATGCGGATGTTGTGGTGGCCGTTTACTATAGGATCGCTTACGGGGTGCTGGGTCTCTCTCCGAAAAAGGGAGCGAAGGTAATATTTCTCCAGGGGTATGAAGTTGAGGCAGGGAAGCCAAACCCAAGGTTGGACGCGACTTGGCGTATGCCGATGCATAAGATCACAGTATCTGACTGGCTGCTCCAACTGGCGCGTGAAAAATTCGAAGATGAGGTGGTTTCTCTTGTACCCAACGGCGTGGATTTAGATCAATTTTATGCGCCACCGAGGAGTAAAAGAGCAGTTCCTACAGTTGGACTCCTTCATCATCACGATCCCCTAAAGGGGTGCAGCGTTAGCATCAAGGCGTTGAGGCGCATGGCAAAGGCTGTGCCGTCACTTCGTGCGGTCTCATTCGGGGCGGACCAACCACACTGCGGTCTAAAGCTTCCGCGATTCGCAGAGTTTCATTGCCGGCCGCCGCAAGACATGCTTAAAGACATTCTACGCGCAATGTGACGTCTGGTTGTGCGGAAGCAATTCGGAAGGCTTTCACTTACCTCCTCTCGAGGCGATGGCTTGCCGGTGTCCAGTTGTGTCGACGCGCGTGGAGGGCCTCTTGATATCATTGAGGAGGGCGTGAACGGTCACTTAGTCAATGTCAAAGATGTCGGTGCGCTAGCGGCACAAGCGTTGCGCGTCTTGAATTTGCCCGGAGAGGACTGGCGAAAGATGTCTGAGGCAGCCTACCGCACGGCAACCCGCTATTCCTGGAATGATGCGACAGACCGGTTTGAAAATGCATTGCAACTGGCAGTTGAGCGTAATATGCGCGGTGAATTGAGCTGGCGTCGATATCATCCACAACATCCCTCTAAGTATGTAACGCAGGACCTAGTGGTGAAAGACGATGCTACAAATAGGAAAGGAGTCAATCCGGATCGTTCGACATGACGGATGGATTGTCTTTTTAGAAAGAGTCCAGATGTTTGCCCACTATCGCTTCCATAAGCTATCTAGAGTAATGCAACAGAAAAAATATCAGTACAAACATCAGGAAGAATGGCCCGCTGAAAGGCCGCTCGTATCCGTTATTATCCCTTGCTACAACTATGGGGCATTCATCAAAGGGGCGATTGAGTCCGTTCTTGCGCAGACGTTTCAACGGTTTGAGATACTAATCATTAATGATGGTTCAACCGATGAAATGACACTAACTGTGTTGGATAACTTGTGCTATGAAAGGACAAAGGTTATTCATCAAACAAATCAAGGCTTGGCGCAGACACGAAACAATGGTGCGGCACTCGCTGTGGGAAAGTATATCTGCTATCTAGATCCGGATGATCTATTAGAACCCACCTACTTAGAAAAGACCTTGTCTCATCTTGAAAGCGATGAGAGCTTGGGAAGTTGTTATAGTTGGGTCCACTGTTTTGGTGACTTTGATTCTGTATGGAAAACAGAGAATCTAGATCCATTTCTTTTAAGACAAGGGTGTATAGCCCCTTCGCATAGTGTCCTTAGGAAAGCCGCATGGCGAAAAGTAAAAGAAGAAAACGGATCTGGATTCTTGAACGAAATACAATGGATTTTTTGAAGATTGGGTATTCTGGATTGATATGGTTCAATGCGGTTATCGAGGGCACGTAATTAAAGAACCGCTTATTCATTACCGTATTCATGCCAACTCACTCGGAGCAACACACAAGCCTGGATGGAAAAAGATGCTTCCGATCCTTCATGAGGATCGGAGAAAATTCTTCTTCGATCGATCATATAGAAAACAATTGGAGAAGAGACTTAACGTAAGAATTTATGTTCAAAATAGCCGTATTAATCTTTCTTCTCCAACCTTTCATCAATCACAAGGAATCTCTTCCTAAAGGAATCAACGTCCCTAATCCCCTATCCGTTGATAGTAACTTTGGGCTGCTTCATGCTTGGCTGTGACTCCCACCGGCGAGCCCTAAAATGGGACCTAAGGTTCTATGACAACTCCAGCCGTTAGTTTCATTGTTCCCTGTTACAAGCTGGCGCACCTCTTGCCAGAATGCATCAATTCGATTCTTGCCCAAAGTTATGGCAATTTCGAAGTGCTGATCATGGACGATTGCTCCCCTGATGATACGGCGGAAGTCGCACAGTCCTTCCGTGATAAGCGGGTAAGGCACATTCGTAATAACAGTAATCTTGGACACCTGAATAATTACAACAAGGGAATTAGTTTAGCCGTCGGTAGATATGTATGGCTCATTTCTGCCGATGATTATCTGCGAACTCCATACGTCTTAAAAAGATACGTTGATCTTTTGGATGACAATTCAAAGATAGGATATACGTACTGCGCTGGGTTTGGCGTGCGAAATGGAGTGGAGTCTCATGTGATCGGTCGTTACCCAGGTGGAGAGGACCGAGATAGTGTTATCCCCGGCCACGTGATGCTCAAAAAACTTCTACGGTGGAACTTTGTGCTAGCGGCTTCGGGTTTTGGTGCGGCGCGAATGTTACGAGAAGCTGAGCCATTTTCCGCTCGATATGCCCTGGTCTGGTGATTGGTATTTATGGTGTCTCTTCGCGCTGCATTATGACGTCGGCTATTTCGCGGAGCCTATGGTTTGCTATCGCGACCATTCACTGAGCATGACGACCAAGCTAACGCGTGAAAGTCTTGAAGCGTGCGCCTTTGAGGACGTTGCGATTCCTTGGATTATGAGAAAGAAAGCTCAGGAAGCTGGATACGCGCGTCTGGCAAAGGATCTTCTTCCGGCAATTGCTCACACATATGCTCGAGTGATCGCGTCGAAACGTTATCGTGAAGCGGCAGTTATGACTCTTCAGCGATGTCGAGGTTCGCTTTGCCGGAATATCATCGATGAAAAAGGTACGCCGACTTGCTTCGCGCGTGTGCCTACGCAGATATGGGCAATGAGTACTGACTTTGCAGGATATTCGATTGTAGCCGCAGAATGCTACAAGGCGGCGCTTAAAATTAATCCTTTCATCGTATTATTTATCTTAAAAAGGCCCTTCTGTCTTTCGGAAAAGCAGGACACTACTTAAGAAGAACGATATTGTCGATTCGTCAAGGAAAATGTTGGTAGCTTGTTGAATACTATGGACGATCATGTCCGGAGCTCTGGATCTCCTATGCCAATGTCGAGGGAACCCTTTCAATTGTACGTCACGTGCTCAGATGGATCAGGGTATTTTAAAACATAGTCTACTGCCATTCGACCTTCGTCGCCGCTTCCCCGACTACGGAGCGATGGCTTAGTGCTCGTCAGCCACTGCCCATGGCAGGGAGGAGGCGGAATTGACGGCGGGTGTTCACTGAACCTGTAGATTAGTTGGGGATGGCATCGTCTCCCCAGCGCCACTGAATTCTATAGCGCCTCGGTCCCACTTGCCGTCCGCACCGCGTGTTTTGCCGAGGACGTCCAAATTGAATGTTTGACCCCCGGCATTGTTGAGGGTTGTTCCGGCCTTCATCGTTGAGGCCACGGCCGACGGCAAGCTCGCGTCAAATGCGGCCAAATTTGAAAAAGGATTGCCGGTGCTAATGTATTGATTCGTGCCGCTGGGATATGTCGTACTGAAGAAGGCGTTTGAGTCCTGCGTCAGATTGACGCCACCTCCCATAGTCGCGTGCATAGTGTACAGCAGATTATTTTTGGCCTCGCCAGCCAAAGTACATCGTACGCTATCGCCGCCAGCCACGGGCCACCACTGGCGAGTGGCGAGTTAATAAAGCTGTTGTTATAGAGATAGATGGTGCCACTTCCCCAGATGCATGCGATCACACCATTGCCTGCTTGTTGATCTTTAAACACATTCCCATAAATGTAGTAGGTGCCGACTTGACCGTTCAATCCTGCGGTGATGGTGGCGGTGCCACTGCTTCGTGCTTCAAACCAGTTGTAACGGATGGCCCAATCCAGGATGTTTCCATAATTGTTATTCAAATCCTCGCCGTGGCAATTGCTGTCGCTGTATCCATGATAACTGATGCTACGCTCAAAGACCCATCCCGCGTGGGTCGGCCCTGGTGAGGTTCCCCACACGACATTCTCGTAGTTATCCGCAAAGAGATAACTCATGCGGAGGTTATTGACTGACCGTGTGGAATCGTTGGTCGCAATAAAATATGTCTGTCCGGAACAGCTTCCCCCGCTGCCGGTGGCGTTCGCGGAAGTCGCCACAATGTTACTCAGGGTGATGTCTGTGACGGTTGCAGAAGTGTTATAGATCTGAAAGACACGGCCGCCCGGTGGGGTGATCGGAGAGCCGATCCTAAAACCATAGGCCGATTTCGGTGAAGTTCCATGGTGCGACGGCCGTGAGCGTTCCATGCACTGCCCCATCGAACACCCAATAGGACGTGCTGAACCAAAACGTACCTGTCCAGACGGCTTGCGAGCCGCCGTCGCGCGTATCCACAGACATGGCCGACGTCCAGCCAGTATCGGTTCCGCGCGATGAGCCGCCGTCTCGCTTTTCTTGATCCTAATCACTAGTGTACCTGAAGCAGGAGTATTGAAAGTTCGCCCACCATACGTTCCACTAGCAATATAGTAGGTATCGCCTCGAACTAACGATGCCGGCAACGAGGTATACGCATTTATCGAATCTGTCCGATTATTTGCACCATTGGCGCCGGAGCGGATGTACTGGTTGGCCGCCTGAGCGTTCACTGTACCGAGAGCAAGCATCGTCAGAAGCAATGTTAAAAACAAAATATTTTTCATCGGGTGCCTCCAGAATTCAATGCAGTAGCCACTTTCATCTTGCGCAGGAATACCAAAAAAACTAAGCGGACCCGGTTGAGAACGACATCATCAGTGCTCGGTCCTTGTCCATCGAGCGCATTTATATCCTCTCATAGTCCTGACTCGCTAAAATGCCCGAGGCTAACAGTTCTCCAGCTAGTGTCATGCCTCCTGGTCAGAGGCTATCAGTCGTTACGTCGATCAGGGAAGACAGACAGCGCCGGTCACGATTCGTCTGTACCACCATAACATCTGCGCTTGAGATAGGCAAAACAGATGCCTGGGCTCGCTGGGTGGTTCATAGTTGCTACCAGTGGGTTCAACATCATGAAAGATAATGTGGTTTTCTAAAAGCAGTCAATAGGTAGCATGGCTGATGGTGATGCCATGACGGTCCAATCGTGTAGGGAGACACCTACAATAAAGAACAAGGTAGTAGTCCGCCTCTCATGGTGATGTCCGGCAACGAACGCCCTCTCTGAAAACTTCCGGTGTGCCATACCGCGTCATGTCTTCCGGCCGGATCGAGGCAGTTGCCTGAACCTCGGTCCAGGTTGTTCAGGCAATTCCGCCAGCGTCTCCTGAGCTTTAATCTCCGCCAGGGCCAATTGAGTTGAAACACCGCGCCGTGATTTAGTCTCTCTTTCTCGGTCACCTCGCTCCTCTTTTTCGCCACCATCCGGTGGCTCCGGGAAATATAAGGCTGCCACTCAACACACGGTTCGACTCACCGCAGCTGCCATCTAGGGAAAGCCGCACCATCAGGGCATATGCATCCAAGAATTGAACGGCGGGGAAAACTGTATCTGCTCAACTTATTCCGCATGGGTAGGAAGGTGAGCGACGTTCTTATCGCTGCGTTCAAAGCAAGCAGGCTGAATGGTGGCTTGAAACGCACGAAGCAATGCCCGCCGAGAGACGTCCACCCGGAAGAAGCCTTCCAGCGCCTCTTAAAAAATGAAGCCAGGCGATCCAGCCGATCAGGCCATTTCTGCCAACTCCTCCTCGTGTACCGCAGGAATACACGAGGGGCGCTGCTCCCGATGGGGCGCCGCGTTTCCAAGGTGGTGATCGAGGCGTTGTCCGGCAATCTCCGGGAGACCGATGACATCGGGTGGTATCGGGATGAACACACCGTGGGAGCGCTTCTGACGGTTATGGGACGAGATTCTAGGGCGGGGCACAACCGGCTTCGGTGGCGACTTGAGGAGATTTTTCGGGACAGACTCAGATCTGAGGAATCCTCTTCTATCCGGATCCAGGTGTATCGACATGATGAGATCACGAAAGTCGACTTGCCTGGCCCGCGTGATTCACGAATGGTTCTGTTGTAATCGTACTTCGCGGCGGCGATAAGTCCCCACGGACCGGCGCTCCGCCCGGTTGGTCCCCATCCTGTTCAAGCATTCCTCCTTTCCTCCCGGCTTCGTGCCGCTCTCCGCGGCGACTCCGCGATTTGGGGATGAACCGATCTGAACAATGCAGGCCAGTCCATTATGGGCATGCCATCAATTCACTTGGTGCAGTCCTGTCGCTCTTCATGCCGCTTGTTCCCTGACAAATGACGTTTTTCAAACGTGCGTAACATCAGCAAAGGAGTGAAACCATGCTGAAACTTGGTGTGATCGGTTACGGTTATTGGGGCCCGAATATTGTGCGTAATTTCGCGGGACACCAGGACTGCACGGTCGTGGCGGTCTGCGATAAAAATCCCGTGGCCTTGGCACGGGTCTTGGGCCGGCATGCAGGTGTGCGCGTCACGACTGAAGTCGATGATATCGTGACATCCTCCGACATCGATGCGGTGGCGATTGTGACGCCGGTGTCGTATCACTACGAGCTGGCCAAGAAAGCATTGGAGAATGGGAAGCACGTGTTCGTGGAGAAACCCTTTACGGCGACGTCCGCGCAGGCCGAGGAACTGGTCGAGTTGGCTGAACGCCGGAATCTCCTGATCATGGTGGACCACACGTTTCTCTTCACCGGCGCGGTCCGCAAGATTAAGCAACTCATCGATGAAGGCGCCCTCGGACCTCTGTATTACTATGATTCGACCCGGGTCAACCTGGGACTATTTCAGCACGATGTGAATGTGCTCTGGGACCTCGCTCCGCATGATCTGTCCATCATGGATTATCTGATCGGGCTGGAGCCTGAATTGGTGGTGGCGACCGGTGGCGCCCATGTGAATAGCTTCGAGAACATCGCCTACCTGACGGTATATTTCCCCAACAACGTCCTCGCCCATATCAACGTGAATTGGCTCTCCCCGGTGAAGGTCCGCACAACGCTGATAGGCGGACAAAAGAGGATGTTGGTCTGGAATGACCTGGATCCGTCGGAAAAATTGCGTGTGTATGACAAGGGCGCCGAACTGGGGACGGCCCAGGGTGTTCACCAGGCGCTGGTGAGCTATCGGACCGGTGATATGTGGGCGCCGAAGATAGAAGAACTCGAAGCGCTTCAGATCGAAACACGATATTTCCTGGATTGTATTAAGAATGGCGTGAAGCCCTTCAACGACGGGCAGGCGGGTCTACGGGTCGTGCGAATTCTGGAGGCAGCGGAACTCTCTCTCAACCAGCACAAAGAAATTGTGTTGGCGTAGGCTCGGGACGTCATTCAGGAACGGGTTGGCTGCATCGCCGGGCAGCGTGATCGATCTTGTAGCCATAGTCGGTTAGATGGGAGGCACTATGAGGCTCTTGCACGAAGAAGACAAAATGGCTGGAGTCCTTCAAGCGATTTTCGAGGAAGGGCTTTTCAGGTACAGCATCACGAGAGAGCGCAAACGTACGGAGCGATCCGGACTAGGCATGGTGATGCTGCTGATCGGCCTCCAGGATATCCGGTCTGAGGACGCGCACGTACGGTTTGCCACGATGGCCAATGCGTTATCGGCCATCAAGTCGGACATGGATATTCTCGGCTGGTTCGAACGGCAGTCCATCATGGGCCTGATCGTCCCCGAACTCGATGCTTCGAGCTTGGTAAAGATCAGTGAGCGGCTTGAAGCCGATTTTCAGAAAGAATTCACGCATCAGTTGGAGGGAGATCTGTCCCCACGACTCTCGATCAGCCTGCATGTCTATCCGGAGCCGTGGAAACTGGAAGAAGCGGAGCATCAACATATGGACCCCGCTTTTTTCCCGGAACTCCAAGATGGATGGTCGATTGCCGGATTTCAAACCTTCAAGCGGGGGCTGGATATTCTGCTCAGCTTCTTGCTGCTGATCATTCTGTCACCGCTGCTCCTGGCCATTGCCGGCCTCGTAAAATTGTCGTCGCGCGGGCCGGTCATATTTCGCCAGGTGCGGGTCGGGCAGATGATGAAACCGTTCACGATGTGCAAGTTCCGAACGATGTATGCGGATGCAGACCATGGAATACACCATAATTATGTGAGCTGGTTTATCACATCCAGCGACGAGAGGTCGGAGCAGGACGGGAAGGGATTCTTCAAATTGACCAACGATACGAGGATCACTCCGATAGGCCATCTCCTCCGAAGAACAAGTCTTGATGAGCTGCCTCAACTATGGAATGTGCTGATTGGTGAAATGTCGCTCGTCGGGCCGCGGCCTCCGCTTTGGTATGAACTTGAACGGTACAAACCGTGGCATCGCCATCGAGTCTTGGCAGCCAAGCCGGGAATTACAGGTCTCTGGCAGGTGGTCGGGCGGAGTCGTACCACATTCGACGAAATGGTACGCCTCGACCTCCGCTACGCGAGGACCATGTCCTTGTGGGGAGACATCAAAATTATCGTTGCGACACCTGCCGCAATGATCACGGGCAAAGGGGCTTGTTAGGCCCTCAGAATCTCTGCAGATATGCCGCGGCCATGTTGGCAGCGGTGCGGAGGAATGCGTGCTGCAATATCACAGTAAAGAGTCCTGACGTGTGTGGTCGGCTGGCTGATGCTCCGTCTGCCAGTTGTCTTTCCCTGCGTTCACCAGGGCGTTGCCCTTCGGCGTAACACAGCGCAACCTTCTCTTTCTTGTGTTGTTCTTCGCCACAGTTGCATGGTTTTTGCGGCCTCTTGGTGAACTCTTTTCCCTCACGCAACAGCAGGAACATTACTCTCACATGTTGCTGGTCCCCTTGGTGAGCCTATCTCTTATCTACCCGTACCGGAAAGCACTCTTGACATCAAGGGAGTGGAGCCCATGGCTGGGGATGCTGTTGATTGGGGGTGGGGCGTCGTTGTATGGGGTTGCCAATCAAATGACCAAGGGTCCGGATTCCTTGTCCATGATCATGTTGTCGTTGGTCGTGCTGTGCTGGGGGATCTTTGTCATGTGCTTCGGGATACGGAGCTGTCGAAAGGTTTCATTTGGGCTGTTGTTTCTTCTCTTTATGGTGCCGATTCCGTCTATGCTTATGGATGCGCTCATTCGTTTCCTGCAAAGGAGTTCGGCTGAGGCGACGGATTTCCTGTTCACGGTTCTCGGGGTGCCGGTCTCACGACAGGGGTTTGTGTTTAGTCTCTCTCATTTCACGATCACGATCTCAGAAGAATGCAGCGGCATTCGATCAGCCCTGTCGCTTTTCATTACCAGTCTCGTAGCCGGGTACTTGTGTCTTAGGTCCGGTTGGTCCAAGATGGGATTGGTGGCGATCGTCATTCCGCTTGCCATCATCAAGAACGCGTTCCGTATCGTCGGCTTGACGCTGTTGGCTAACTACGTCGATCCGACCTATATTACGAATAGCGCGTTGCACCGGAGCGGGGGAATTCCACTTTTTCTGTGTCTCTCGTCGTTCTCTTTTCGCTGGTCTGGCTGTTACGACGATTGGAGACAAGATTCGGTTTCGACTCCGCGCATTGAATGGTGCATGTATGCTCAATGGAGAGGCTCTGCAACATAAAATATCCCGCGTGATTCCTGTAAGGCAAAGCGATGACCTCGCCAAGGATGCTGTCTACGCAATCGATCCACTCCGCGATCCCCGGTGGCCTGAGTCTTGTTTCGCAGCATACGAGCGCCTCGGTATTTCATACGCGCGGCTGGCTGCGGGCTTTGCAGAAGACGTATGGGTATGAGCCGATCGCGTTTACCCTGTCCGCTCCTTCCGAAGCTCTGAAAAGCGCCCTGGTATTTTGCATCGTGCGCAGCTGGCTCACCGGCAATCGACTTGTCTCATTGCCCTTTTCCGATCACTGCGAGCCACTCGTGGAACACCCGGAGCAGTTCAGGACGTTGTCTGACTTCGTAGTGAGTGCGAGAACCAAGGAACGATGGAAGTATGTCGAACTGCGGTCCGCTGATCCCTTGCTGGATTGTGGCTGCAGTTTCAGCAGCGTCACGACCTACCGCCTACATCGGCTCGATCTTCGACCCAGTCTCGATCTGTTGTATAAGGGGTTTCACAAGGATTGCATTCAGCGAAAGATTGCGCGGGCAGAGCGAGAAGGGCTGAGCTATGAAGCGGGCCGTAGCGACTCCCTGCTTCATCAGCTGTATGGCTTACTTCAACTCACTCGGTCTCGTCACCACCTTCCCCCGCAGCCTATCGAGTGGTTTCGCAATCTTGTGGCTGGCATGGGAGAGGATGCCTGTATCAGGATTGCTTCCAAGGCAGGGCAACCAGTTGCAGGCATCTTGACCCTCCGTCATCGAAAGAGCGTGGTATACAAGTACGGCGGCTCCGATACGCGCTTCAATAATCTGGGGGGTACAGCCATGCTCCTCTGGCAAGCGATCAAGGACGCCAAGCAAGCAGGGACTGAGGTCCTCGACTTAGGACGTTCGGACCTCGACAATCCAGGCCTGATTGCATTTAAGGAGTCGCTGGTCCGCCGAATGCTCCACCCTGAACACGTGGCGTGCGCCTCTTGCAGTGTCTTCTCCGCATCGCGAACGCTTGAAGATTCGGTGCACGAAGGAGGTGTTTGCCCGAATGCCAGCAAGCGTACTCACATTGGCCGGGCGACTCCTCTATCGGCATATAGGATAAGCGGCATCGGGGAAGGGCGGGTGAGGAAATGTGCTCTCCAACTTCATCGCCGGGATTTCCTCAACGTCTCAGTAGCCCGCTTGTTTGCTTGATGATGCAACTTGACAGTATATGACGGGCGTTGCTCCCTCCTAGGGGAGCGTAGGCATAGAAGGTTAACCTTAGAAGGAGGGAGTAGAAATGAGGAAACGAATTGGGCTTATGGGTTCTATCTTGCTAGGGGCCGCGATGGTCATCGTGGGGCTGTCTGGTAATTTAGCACTGGCTGATCCGGACAATGGCAATATCCCAGGCGCGAGTGATACCAATGGCTGTGGCCCGAGTGGAAACCAACCGAAAAAGTGCGCATCTGTTCCAGAGCCATCTTCCGTGATCCTCCTCGGTGCTGGCTTGGCCGGACTTGGCCTCTGGGCCTGGAGAAGGGCGTCCACGAAGATTTAGTTCCGTTTCGTTCAAGAAGAGTATCCAACAAGCAGGGCCAGTCCTCGCAAGGGGACTGGCCCTTTGCTTTTTGGAGGAGAATCTCGAGCGACCGTTACGAAAACGGGCTGCCTATGAATATTAGACCTACGCAACTGAACAGTTTTGTAGGCTTCTGCCTCTCTACTGCGTGAACAAATAAGCGGCAATTCATTGCCAGTCAATAACTTACGCATGCGTGTCGTGATGGCATCGCTGTTGCTTTGTAGAGACCGCAAGGGTGCATCGTGTGGAAGAACGGTCACATTCAGTGGATCGAGAGGATGTTTGAGACATGCCTGGCAACACAATGAATGAGGTGGATATGCTTCAAGCTCATCAACATTTACCTTTCCGACGAAGTGCGGTGGTCGCGGTATCATTCCGCTTCTGGTTCGTCACGGGCCTGGCACTGGTGATGGGATTCTGGACATGTCCCGAAGTGTGGGCATTGACTGCGACTCCAACGACTGTCACCTTTCAAGCCGTTCAGGGCGCGACCAATCCGACCAGCCAGACCGTCAACATGTCCAGATCCGGTAGACGTCAGCGTAGTTGGACCGCGAGACGATAGCAGGGGATGGCTCGCTGTCTCCCCCGCCACCGGTCCATGACAAGCAGCGGGCAGGTTGCATTGGCGGTGAATACCGCAGGGTTAGCAGCAGGCACCTATACCGCAAGGGTCACGATTACTTTAGATAACGGAGAGAGCACGTCTGTTCCGGTGACTCTGAAGGTGGCTGCTGCTCCGGCGCCAACTCCGCCTCCGCCGCCGCCACCTACCTCTGGGACCAAAGCGTCCCTTAGCTGGAGCCCCGTGGCCAGCACCGATCTCGCGGGATACAAAGTGTATATGGGGTCGGCTTCGGGACGTTATGGAACGCCTCTGGATGTGGGCAACATGACCTCGTACGTGGCAAACAGCCTCGCTGTAGGAAGTACGTACTATTTTGTCGTGACGAGCTATAGCAGTAGCGGCAGTGAAAGCCCTTATTCAAACGAGGTGAGCAAGAGCATTTATTGACAGGAACCGCATGTGTAGGGTCAGCAAAACCAGTGATGGTGGGCTCAAGTGTCCACTGCAGACAGAACGGGGATACAAGCTAGGTGCTGTCGAGCTCATGGGATGCCATCGACTGGGAGAAGCGTGTGTTCTGGTCAAACCAATGAATTCCAGCGCCGCACCAACCACATAATTCCGTGAAGCGAAGCCCTGTGCAAGACGGCTCATAGGGCTTCACTCTCCGATGAGTTTTCTTGTCTCGCCATGCATCCTTGTACCTGAGTGCCTCAATTTCCCTCTTGAATAGTTTCTGGTTCCATGTTTTATTGGGCCTGTACAGACTGAACGCTTGTGTAGGATTCTGCCGCTTCGTTGCTCGGACCAACTGGTCGCAATCCACTCAGTAGCTATGGACTTCCGCTAGTGCCACATGGTGGCTTGCTATTACCTATTAGGAAAGCGATGTCGAATCGTATAAAGCAATGCCCGATTCCCGTCACTTCACACGTTGATTTGAAAAATAACTGTGTGACACAACAATCGAGGTTTACATGCGTCAACCCAACCAAGATTTACCTTTTCGACCAAGTGCGATGTATGCCGTCTTATTCCGACTCTTGTGGGTCATTGGGTTGGCGTTGGCGATCGACATCTGGACATCCCCTGAAGCATTGGCGCTGACTGCGAGTCCCACGGCTCTGACTTTTCAAGCCGTTCAGGGTGGGACCAAGCCGCCCAGCCAGACAGTCAGCCTGTCGAGATCGGACTCACGTCGGCGCAGCTGGACCGCGACGGATAACAGCGACATGGCTCACCGTATCCCCTAGTTCCGGGTCCATCACAACGACCGCACAGGTCGCGTTGACAGTGAATACAGCCGGGTTGGCAGTAGGCACCTATACCGCCACGGTCACGATCACTGTCGATAATGGAGAGCGCGCGTCGGTGCCTGTGACTCTGAAGGTTGTTGCGGCTCCGACCTCACCTCCACCACCGCCACCTCCTCCTCCGCCTCCACCGTCTGGTACCAAGGCGTCGCTTACCTGGAGCCCGGTGACTGGCACCAATTTGGCCGGATATAAAGTGTATATGGGGACAGCCTCGGGACGTTATGGAACGCCCCTGGATGTGGGGAATGTGACCGCCTACGTGGTGAGCAATCTCGCCCTGGGAAATACCTACTACTTTGTCGTGACCAGCTATAGCACGAGTGGCAGTGAAAGCGCGTACTCAAACGAGGTGAGCAAGAGCATTTATTGACTGGACCAAGCCTTCACAGCGCTAGAGGTAGCAGGAGTTGGAGCCACCGTCTGTTGCACATTGGAGTGCGTGTTTACGGCGGCTGGCCCCATCTTTACAGCCAGCCACTAGCCGGCTTCTGCCTAATCTTTGCTGTATCTCCTATCCTTTCGGCTTTCTACATTCACCCTTTCATCCACGTTCTTCGATTCTCCCATCGGCTCACACCGCCACTTCTATGTTGGACAGGGCTCTGTGACCGGTTATGAAACCCCGGGCTCCGACCCCGGAATACAATACGTCGGCATGAGTTCCCCGCCGTGGAAGTGCGTGAGCTGTCTCCAGTAGAGAAGCACCCCTTTGTCGTCAAACGTCAGGAGGTATTGTTCGCACCATACCCCTGGGGCTGTGAATCTATTCCCGGACTGTTGCTCCATCACTTCATAGACCCATACGGTTTCCCCCCTGTCCGCTTGCCGCACTGTTGTGGGGGCGCCCAATGCCTGCTGGACCTCGGTCTGTGTGCCTCGTCCCTTGACCGAATCCAGATAGGCAGCTTCTTTCGTTTGGAAATGACTGCAGGCCGCGGCGACGCTGCAGATGGCCAGGATGCCGATCCCCCAATTAGTCTTCATCATGCTTCCTCCGATTCGAGTAGGACGGTGTGATGTCAGCCGCGCGCATTTCGGGGGATTGTACACCGCTTGCACCCCTCCGTCTTCTATGATGAGGGCCAGACGTCGTGAACGACTCACAGAGGTCCGGAGGCATCGTCGAGAACGGCGCGCGCGGAAGATGGATAGTTGAGTATGAGCCTATGAAGAACCGGAACAAGGGCGAGCTACGAAGACGCATCTCACATCTGAGGTGCGAGTACGGAAAGAGGTGACGGGGGAGGAAAGGAACGAACGCTCAGACGGCTTTTTTGACCAGCCCAGACCGCAGGCAGCGGGTGCACACACGTATGCGCAAGGCCGAACCGTTCACTAGTGCTTTCACGCGCTGCAGATTTGGATTGAAGACGCGCTTCGTCTTGTTGTTCGCGTGGCTGACGTTATTTCCGGTCTGATGCTTTTTCCCACAGAGATCACAGGCAAATGCCACGGCCCTACTCCTTTGTTGCGGCGTCTTTCAACGACTAGTGCGTGAATGCGAGGGGATGCTACCATAGCGTCGCAGGACATGACAAGCTGCTGGGGTGAATTCTCCTTATGAGGATGGCCTCTCTCGCTCACGCTGTCCACTCCATTGAGAGGCACACGCATAGATCAGGTTACGCTTATCGGGTTACTGGCCGGATCTCTCACGACCATTGCCTTTGTCCCTCAACTTCAGCAGACCTGGCGCACCCGTTCGGCCCAGGATGTTTCGCTGGGAATGTTGCTCACCTTCGTGACTGGAGTCTTTCTCTGGTTGATCTATGGGCTCATGCTGGGAGCTTTGCCCATTATTCTGGCGAATCTTGTGACCTTGGTACTCACCCTGGCTATTCTCGTTTTAAAGATCCGGTATCGCTCGTAGGGCTTGGCATGTTGGATGGGTGTACAGGACGATGTCCTATGCGGCTCCGTATAACTTGGTGACGGCAAGTTTGACCTTGACAAGGTCGGTGATGCGCTCATAAAGTTTGTCTCTTTTCAAGACACCTCGGGTCAAGGGAAGAGGGTGCAAAACCCTCGCGGTCCCGCCGCTGTAAATGGGGACGAAACCCGCAGGCGCCACTGCTCACCGTTTGGTGAGTGGGAAGGCGCGGGGAGTAGGGTGAACCATGAGCCAGAAGACCTGCCTGAGGGAGACCCTTTATTCCCTCGTGGGCTGGGGAATAGGCGAGGATGATATTGCGGGTGCAATCCTCAGGGTTCCACGTTGGCCCTGGGGATTTTTTATTTGCGCACGGTTCGAATCATTCCCATTGGTCGGTTGGCAACCGCATGTATCGGAGTTCTCACGTATGTACTGCTGGCTTGCCTTTCCTTCGCGTTGGGGGATTTCCAGGAAGATCAATCAGTAATGAAACGTCGGCAACAGGGCATCCTCACAGGCATGCCGTTTATGGCCAATATTACTCCGCGCACCTTCATCGATGATGCGGGCAGAAAACTCTATGTCGCCAAAGCGCCCACGCGAGTCGTGTCATTGGCCCCGAGTATCACAGAAATGTTGTTTGCATTGGGGCTCGATGAACAGATCGTCGGAGTCACGGAGTTTTGCGATTTTCCCACGGCAGCCAAGGCCAAGTCCAAGGTCGGGTATGCCAATCCCAATCTTGAATCCCTCATTGCTCTCCAGCCGGAGTTGATCGTCGCTCCGCGAGAGTTTCACCGCGCCAATGTGTTGGCGAAGCTAGAAGAACTGAAGATTCCGGTTCTCCTGCTGGAAGCCACTTCCGTGGAGAATATTTTTTCGCACATACACACATTAGGGCGCATCTTCGATCGTTCGACTGAAGCTCATGCGATGACGGCGGCCATGAGGAACCGAATGGCCGAGATCAGCCGTCGAACCGAAAGGTTGCCGCGCATTCGGGTGCTCTATGTGATAAACAGCCAGCCGTTGATCACCGTCGGCCCTGGCAGTTACATCCACCAGATGATCGGCTTGGCCGGGGGGGTTAATATCGCATCCGGAGCGAACGCCCCCTATCCACGCCTGACGATGGAGACGGTGTTGAAGGAAGATCCTGAAGTGCTGATCTTTCCAATGGGGTCGGTTGAGACGGTGCCTCGACGCGAACAGCAGGAATGGCAGCGCTGGACGACCCTGACAGCCGTACAACAGAACCGTCTGCTCGAAGTTTCGGCCGACGCGCTCAATCGTCCCGGGCCTCGTGTGATGGAAGGGTTGGAAGAACTCGTCCGGGTCATTCACCCGGAGGCCTTGCCTCTGGAATCAACGCCTGTCCACCCATGATGCCCTCACTTGGCCACTCTCCGTCTCCCGCTCCTGCCATGGCCTCACAATCGGTCTCATCCGCAAGCACTGCAGTCCATGTTCCTGGGACCGAAGATGGCCGGCCGTTTCAGGGAGCTATCCTCACTCCGGCGCGTTGGTGCGTCATCATGGGCAGTTTGTCAGTCCTCTCGCTGATTTTGGCCGTAGTCTGTCTACAATTCGGAACACAATACATCGGACTGGGGAAGCTTGCCGGCGTCATGTCATCCGCGCTCTTCCACCAACCGACCGACAACGAGGCACTCAAGACGACCAGCGTCATTCTGTTGCAGGTACGCTTGCCGCGTGTGTTTCTGGGATTTTTAGTGGGCGTCTGTTTGGCATCGGTTGGGGTGGCGTTGCAAGCGCTGCTCAGAAATCCCTTGGCCGATCCCTACGTCCTCGGCGTGTCGAGCGGGGCTGCGCTGGGAGTGGCCGTGGCGGTGTTGTTCGGGATTGGAACGACCGTGCTTGCCTTTTCGCTCCTCCCGCTGTGCGGATTTATGGGCGGCCTGCTGGCCCTGCTCGTCATCTATCGGATGGCCTCCACGTATGATCGGCTGCCGGTTCATTCGGTGCTGCTGGCCGGTGTTATCCTCAACGCAATTTTTTCCGCGCTGATCATGTTTGTCACGTCCATCATGGAGCCGAATCGGTCCTTCGGCATGATGGCGTGGCTCATGGGGTCTCTCACGGCGCCAGCCTACCCGACCCTGGCGGCGCTCTCGGCCTACTTACTCGTCGGTCTCGTGCTGCTGTTTAAACAGGTCCGAGTGTTAAACATTTTGGCTTTGGGTGAAGAATCGGCGCGGTCGCTCGGGATCGATACCGAACGAACCAAGCGATCCATCTTTCTGGTTTCGGCGCTGCTGACGGGCGCGGTCGTGTCGTTCAGCGGGATGATCGGATTCATCGGGATGATCGTTCCTCACGCCGTGCGTCTCCTGGTGGGAGCGGACCATCGCATGCTACTGCCCACTTCGGCACTAGTCGGGGGAATGTTTTTGATGCTGGCCGACACCATCGCCCGCACCGCTTTTGTACCATCGGAGGTCCCGGTGGGGATCATCACGGCCTTGGCCGGTGGTCCCTTCTTCGTCTATCTCCTCGTGTGGAGAAAGGATCGACTGGCGTGAGCAGTCCTATAGATCAGGCGCCTAGGGTGGGCACGACAGGGTCTTCTGACTCACGCGCTGTCCCTGCCTATGATGTGCAAGGATTGCATTTCTATTACGGCAGATCCCGAGCGCAGGATGTCCGCTGGGTGATCCGAGAGGTGAGCCTTGAGATTGCGCCAGGTGAAATTCTCGGCATCGTCGGCCCGAATGGATCAGGAAAGACATCGCTTCTGAAACTTTTGGCCAAGCTCGCTGTGCCTCAGCAGGGGGACATCGCGTTGTTTGGTTCCAGTCTGGCCGGCCTTTCCCAGGAAGAGACGGCCAGGACTGTGGCCTTTGTTCCACAAGAAGGCGCGCAGATGTTTCCCTTCACGGTGGCCGAAACGGTGTTGATGGGACGATTTCCGCATCGTCGTCGGACGCGATGGAATGTCGGCTTCGGGTGGGAGGATAGAGAGGATTGCGAGGCTGCCGCTCAGGCTATGGCCATTATGGACATTGGCCATCTCGCCGCTCGCGCGGTCACTGATCTCTCCGGCGGCGAACGCCAGCGAACCATGATCGCCCGCGCGTTGGCTCAGTCGCCACGCGTGCTGTTGCTCGATGAGCCCACAGCGTTCCTCGATCTTCAGCATCAAATAGCGATTTGTTCTGTCTTGCGTCGATTGACGGATGAGCGAGGATTGACTGTTGTCATCGTGTCGCATGACTTGAATCTGGCCAGCCAATACTGCGACCGGGTTGCGATGTTGAAAGAGGGCAGGGTCTCAACGGTAGGCATTCCATCGGAAGTGATGTCAGTCGAGATTTTGCGCGAGGTGTATGGCTGCGGTGTTCTGGTGGACCTCCATCCTGAGTCGGGCCTCCCGCGGATCACGCTGCCGAGGCAGCTTCAGCCGTTCACCGTTTGAATTAAAGACGGATTGTTGCGGGAGGGGTTCGTGCCCGGCTCCCCGTATAAAGAAAAGGGCACATAAATCATAGGAGAATGGAGTGTCAGGAAGACGCCGTCAGCGTCGGGGAAGATGGTGCAAAACCATCACGGTGCCGCCACTGTAAGCGGGGAGTGACCCTGCCATGCTGCCACTGTGTGCTACGCACATGGGAAGGCGCAGGGAAGCCATGAGCCGCAAGTCAGGAGACCCAACTGACGGTTGTTTCAGCTGATCCCTTCGAGTCAAAGGGAGAGTGAGCATGTTGTCTATTGTCAGGGACTTGACCGTCCGCGTGATGTTTGTAAGTCTAATTTGTGCCTCGCCGGTGTGGATAGCGTCGGCATCGGCCGATGAACCAACCAAACCTGATTCGGCCACGTCCGATCCGGCCACGTCCGATCCGGCCGCGCAGACCGAAGAGGTTATCCAGACAGAAGAAGTCGTGGTCTCGGCTACCAAAACTCCGGTACCGGTAAGTCAGGTCACCAGCGCGGTGGAAGTGATCACCGAGCAGGACATGAAAAAACAAAACCTCCGAACCGTCGCGCAGGCGCTTCGGTTAGCGCAAGGAGTCGCAGCGTTTCAGAGCGGTGGACCAGGCACAGAGGTCAACGCGAGAATTCGTGGAGCAAGTTCGAGTCAGACGTTGGTGCTGATCGACGGGGCGATCGTCAACAGCGGAACCTTGGGCAGTTATGACTTTGCCAACCTGACCACCGACAACATTGAGCGCGTCGAGATTCTGCGCGGCGCGCAAAGTATGTTGTGGGGATCCGATGCGATGGGAGGAGTCATCAACGTGGTCACGAAGAGGGGCCAAGGGCCACTTTCCGCCACGGCCTTTCTGGAATATGGTTCCTTCGCATCGCTTCGCGAAGGCGGCACGGTCTCCGGAAAAACGGGTATCGTCGATTACAGTCTTTCACTCTCCCGCTGGGATACGTCTAGCTTTTCAGCTGTGAATTACCGCCGGGGCGCGACGGAGCGCGACTCCTACCGCAACTGGCAGGGATCGGGCCGTTTCGGGGTGGACCTTCCGCATGACGGCCGCCTCGACTTCAACATGCGTTGGATGAATTCCGACGTGCAACTCGACAATATCTCGGCCACCTTTCCTGCCGATGTCTATGGCTCAAAAATGCGCAGTCAGCAATATGTGTTTAGCAGCAGTTATGAACAGCCGCTTACAAGCTGGTGGTCTCAAAAACTCACCCTTGCACGCTCGCAGGAAGCCTCATTGTTTCTCCCTGGGACGTTACAGCGAGACCTGTCCTCCGGCTTCCTCAGCACTCCCTTCGGAGTGCCGAACGAAACTCGGGTGTTGTCCGATCGTCTTGAATGGCAGCACAATTTTCAAATCACCAAGCTGCTCTTGCTTAGCGCAGGATATCAATTTCGCGAACAGCAGGGGGAGAACGATACGGGTCTCATTAATCGCATCTTGAGTTCTCATGCCGGGTTTGCGCAGGCCCAGTTCAACCTGTGGGATCGTGTCTTCGCGACGGCCGGTATCAGGCACGACAGTTACAACGTGTTCGGCGATGCCACCACCTACCGGCTCACGGGCGGTTACTACCACAAGGAAACAGATACCAAGCTTCGATCCAGCTACTCCACCGGCTTTCGAGCGCCCAGCATGAACGAGTTGTATTTTCCGAATTTCGGCAACCCCAATCTCGGGCCGGAAAAAAGCCAGAGTATGGATGTGGGGGTCGATCAATATTTCTTCTCCAAGCAACTGAAGCTCACGGGAGGATTTTTCTGGAACCACTACCGTAATCTGATCATCACGACATTCGATCCGGCGTTTTGCGCGCCCTTCAGTACCTTTGGGTTTTGCCCGCAGCAGCTAGGTGAAGCCTCAACGAAGGGATGGGAGTCCGGACTGTCCTATACCTACTCAAGCGATCGGCAGTTTTTGAAGGGTGTCGTCGTACAGGCACAATACACGTACACCCTCACGCGCGATTTGGAGACGCACAGCCGTTTGCCTCGCTGGCCGACCGACCAGTGGAGCGCCTCTGTGAGTTATCAACCGATTGAGCCGCTGTGGATTATCGTGATCGGGCGTTACGTGGGGTCGCGTTTCAATACCACCGGCGAACAGCAAAGTATGCGGGCGTTCGATGTCTGGTCCTTGGCAGCGACGTACGATGTGACCAAGCGGGTGCAGGCCTATCTGAGGGCAGAAAACCTGTTCAATGAGAAATATGAAGAAATCGCCAGCGCCGGCACGCCGATTCGATCTATTTTCGGAGGTGTGCGGGTCGCGTTCGGTGGAAAGTCGTGAGCAACAGGTGAGAGAACCGGTGTGATGCAACGACCTCGACTGGTCATAGCCGGCACCCATAGCGGGGTCGGCAAAACCACCGTCACCCTGGCGGTCATGGCAGGGCTGAAGGGCAGGGGGCTCGTGGTTCAGCCCTTCAAGGCTGGGCCTGACTTTATCGATCCTGGCCATCACCAGATGGTGACCGGGCGATATTCCCGCAACTTGGATGGGTGGATGTTGGGAGAGACCGTCAACCGCGACACCTTTGCACGTGCCTCTGCGGACGCGGATGTTTCCATTATTGAAGGCATGATGGGACTCTTTGACGGCAGTTCGCCGGTGCATGAAAAAGGTAGCACGGCCGAATTGGCCAAGCACCTCAACGCGCCGGTCCTTCTGGTGATCGACGGAAGCGCCATGGCGAGATCGGCCGCCGCCATGGCGTTGGGTTATGCGAAGTTTGACTCCGACTTACGGGTTCGCGCCGTGCTCTTCAACCGAGTATCCAGTGAAGGGCATTACCGACTGTTGAGAGATGCCGTAGAAGCGGAGACGGATCTCACGGTTGTCGGATATCTACGGCCCGATGCAGAAGTGACTATTCCGGACCGGCACCTTGGTCTGCGGACCGCCATTGAACAAGGCCAGACCGATCTGTATGCGCGGCTGGGGCGAGCCGCCGCGGACACGATCGATCTTGAGCGTGTGGAAGCCTTGGCTCGATCTGCGAATGATTTCGCGGATGACCTGCCGAGGCCTATCAGCGCGGGGCGGATGTCTTCGGTTCGCATCGGCGTGGCCTATGACGCGGCCTTTTGTTTTTACTATCAAGATAATCTGGAGTTGCTTGAATCGGCAGGCGCGGAGATCGTAAGATTTTCACCCTTACGCGATGGCGACTTGCCGATAGCTGATCTATTGTATTTCGGCGGAGGATACCCGGAACTCTACGGTGAAGCATTGGCCGGCAATAGGTCGATGCGCAAAGCTGTTAGACAATATGCCGAACGAGATGGTGCGATCTATGCCGAATGCGGCGGACTGATGTACCTGACGCAAGCGATCCGCGACAGTGACGGACGGCGGCATGAGATGGTAGGAGTGTTTCCGGCTGAAGCGGTCATGCGGAACACCGGCATGACGTTGGGCTATCGATCGGTTCAGGTGACTCGTCCTTGTCTCCTGGGCGGAGCCGGCGCCTCCTTGCGTGGGCATGAATTCCACTATTCTGTACTCGAACCGAAGGGCCAACTGCATTATGCCTGCACCCTGTCTGATGTTCAGGGCAAGCTGGTCGGAGAGGATGGATTAATGGTCGGAAACACGGTCGCGCTCTATAGCCATCTGCACTTCGCAAGTCGGCCTGAAGTTGTCACGACTCTAGTTGCCAATTCGCATGGATCACAAATCCCGCCTGCTCATCATGAATGATGTGAAATGACGGATCAGCACGAACACCAAGCGAAGATGGAGCGGTTGAAAGCCTCGGTCGATCGACGGATCGAAGCGGCGCAGGAAGAAAAAGGTCTGTTGATTGTCTACACAGGCGCGGGAAAGGGAAAAACCACGGCGGCGCTCGGGATGGTCTTTCGCTGTCTCGGCCATGGCATGAAGGTGGCGGTCGTGCAGTTCATCAAGGGCGCGATCGATACGGCGGAAGAGCGAGTGCTCAAGTCCTTCGGCGACCGCGTGACGTTTCTTCGCATGGGAGAAGGCTACACCTGGGAAACGCAGGACCGTGCGCGCGACACGCAATTCGCCCGGAAGGCCTGGGAGAAGGTGTGTGAATTTTTGGATGATGCTTCCTATGCGATGCTCATTCTAGACGAGTTGAATATTGCACTGAACCAGGAATATCTCGATGTGAACGACGTCCTGCCCCGGTTGCAGGCGCGCCCTCCGATGCAGCATGTCGTGATTACCGGTCGAGGCGCCCCGACAGAGTTGCTCGAAGCCGCAGACCTGGTGACCGAGATGAAACAGGTCAAACATCCCTTTCGTAAAGGCATCAAAGCGCAGCCGGGGGTGGAGTTTTGAAAGGACCGGTGACCAAGACCTGTGAGCACTGCCGGCAATCCTTCTCCTGTGGCGGCTATCAGTGCTGGTGCGGATCGGTGGGCATTACCGAAGAGCAAATGGACTGGATCGCGGCGCGTTTTCAAGATTGCCTCTGTCCCGGCTGTCTTCAGCAGGTCGCGAGTGGAGCGTTGGGACCGGAACACTCGTCGAGCGACGCGCATGGCACGTGACAAACGGCAGATGGTGGCTCGGACAGCTGGCGATCCTGATGAATCGTTTTCACATGCCGAGCGGAAGGCGGTGTACCGGGCTATTTTTGAGCGCCGGGATGTTCGCCGAAACTTTCTGCCCACACCGATTCCCGATGAAGTCGTCGCACGCTTGTTGAATGCCGCACCACATGCAGGATCGGTGGGGTGATCTTGAGACCGCGGGTGGCGCGCTAGGCGTCCGGTGCAGGAGCTGGTGCACTTTGAGTCACAGGGGAAATAGAGTGAGGGGGAAGGGAAAAAAACGACGATGCGAATCACCAAAGTCTATACGAGAACCGGCGACGCGGGCCAAACGAGGCTAGCCGGAGGGCAACAGGTGTGGAAAGATTGCCTGCGAGTTGAAGCCTATGGGACGGTCGATGAATTGAACGCGTCCATCGGCTTGGTGCGAGCGATGAATGCCGAAGCCGGTACCTTGTCAACCGCCTCTTCACAACTTGAGGAAGACCTGCGCTGGGTTCAGAACAAACTCTTCGATGTCGGCAGCATTCTCGCCACGGCACCAGGCCAAACATTCAAGAACATGCCGACGGTGACGGCGGACGATGTGACGAGGCTTGAGCACATGATCGATCGCTGCCAGGAAGACCTGGAACCGCTCAAAGAATTCATTCTACCAGGCGGCGGCAAGGTCTCGGCGACGCTCCACCAAGCGAGAACGATTTGCCGTCGCGCCGAGCGGATCGGCATCCGGCTGGCGCGCGAGGAAACGGTCGCAGCCGAGCTCAACACATACCTTAATCGTCTGAGCGATGCGTTGTTCGTCTGGGCTCGATGGGTGGCGAAGACGCAGGGTGAACCTGAATTTCTGTGGCAACGCGAGTCCAGCGCGACCGTCGACTGATGGCATGAAAAAGACACCTAGTGGAAGATCGCGTCTCATTCTTGTCCTGGGCGGAGCCGCATCCGGTAAAAGCCAGGCGGCGCTTGATAAAGCGGGGAAAGCCGGACCTAAGGCTTTTGTAGCGACGGGTCAGGCGCTGGATCGAGAGATGACGGCGCGAATCGCGCGGCATCGCGCAACGCGGTCAGCCGATTGGGCGACGGCAGAAGTCCCGCGTGAGCTGGCGGCTTGGTTTCGATCGGATGGCAAGGCCTATCGCACGATCGTCGTGGATTGCCTGACGCTCTGGTTGAGCAATGTAGGCGGGCGGCGCATCGCCAAGGTAGACATGACTCGCGAGGTGGCCGATGTGGTACAAACCATTCGCGCTACAGCGGCTAGGGTGGTGCTGGTCAGTAATGAATTGGGATTCGGGCTGGTGCCGGTGAGTCGTAGCGCGCGCGCCTTCCGCGATATGGCCGGACGTGTGAATCAGCAGATCGCCGAGGCGGCCGACGAAGTCTATTTTGTCGTCAGTGGCCAGTCGCTCAGATTGAAATAGGGATGGGGGAACACTTGATGACGCTCGACGAGGCCCTACGGCGTATTCAACCGGTGGATCGCGAGATCGCGACGGCGGTTCAAGCTCGCCTCGATCGGTTGACCAAACCCTTGGGGAGTCTTGGTCGGCTGGAAGAAACCGCCGTGCGATATGCCACGATCACGGGTGAGGTAAAGCCGAATGTGCCACGCGGGGTGGTGTTTACCTTCGCCGCCGATCACGGTGTGGCGACTGAAGGAGTGAGCGCCTACCCGCGAGAGGTCACGCCTCAAATGGTCCTGAATTTTCTTCGGGGTGGCGCCGGTGTGAACGTGCTCGCGCGCCATGTCGGTGTCGAGGTGCGCGTGGTAGATATCGGCGTGGCTTATGAATTTGGCCCCCTGCCGGGACTCATTCGGAAGAAAGTCATGATGGGGACGAGAAATCTGCTAGCAGAACCGGCAATGAATCGTGAGCAGGCAACGGAGGCTCTGCAGGTCGGCATCGACCTAGCCGCCGAGGCCGCGCGCGATGGCATCGGCTTGATTGGAACCGGTGATATGGGCATTGGTAATACCACCGCGAGTGCGGCGATCACCGCAGTGATGACCGGTCGCCCGGCGGCCGAGGTGACGGGCCGAGGGACCGGTATCGACGACGCGGTTCATGCACACAAGGTGACGGTTATCCAGCAGGCGCTCGAACGGCATCGTCCAAATCGCGCGGACGCCCTTGATGTGCTGGCCAAGGTCGGCGGTTTGGAAATCGCCGGTCTCGCGGGACTCATACTTGGCGCCGCAACGGCACGGGTGCCGGTGGTGCTAGATGGATTCATCGCCGGCGCGGCCGCCTTAATCGCGGTGGGTTTACAGCCGCGCTGTCGGGACTATGTGATTGCCTCGCATCGATCGGTGGAGCGGGGGCATCAGGCAATTTTGGATCATCTGGGCCTGAAGCCGCTCTTCGATCTCGACCTCCGACTCGGTGAAGGGACGGGAGCCTGTCTCGGTATGAGCCTCGTGCAAGCGTCGATCAAGATTCTCACCGAGATGGCCACGTTCGATGAAGCGGGTGTGTCGCAACGTGACTGACCTCGCCGCCATGACTAGACCGTTTGTCTTCGCCTGGCATTTTCTGACGGCGATTCCGATAAGCCGACGCCATCATGACCCGACGGCGAACGAATTGGCTTCGTCGATGGCGTGGTATTCCACGGTCGGCCTTATGATCGGCGGCCTGCTTGCGCTGGCTGATATCGGCCTGCGCTGGTTTCTGACGGACGAGGTCGTGAATGTGGTGCTGATCGTGCTGCTGGTGCTGCTCACACGCGGCTTGCATCAAGATGGATTGGCAGACACGCTGGATGGTTTGGCCGGTGGTCGCACGCCGGCGGACCGGTTGCCGATCATGCGCGATCCACGTATCGGCGCGATCGGGGCCACAGGATTGTGTTTGTCATTGTTGCTGCGGTATGCCGGATTGCTGGCCCTTCCCCAATCGTTGCGTCTTCCTGTCCTGGTCTGTATGCCGGCGCTGGGTCGCTGGGCCATGGCGGCCGTCGCCTGGTCTTCTCCTTATGCGCGGAGCGAAGGGGGACTAGCCGCATCCTTTCTCACCCACTTGTCCTTGCATCATGTGCTGCTGTCGGGCCTCGTGTTGGCTGTGGCGCTGGCTGTCGGATTGGGATTCCTCCCGGCGCTTGCGACCGTGGGCGCGGGATTGGCGCTCGTAGTTCTGGTGCGAACCGGTTGCCGGCAGTGGTTTGGCGGAGTCACGGGAGATCTGCTTGGCGCGACGAATGAATTGATCGAGATCCTCTTCTTACTGCTGGCGCCGGCATTGGTGATCGGACGATGACCGGCGTCGACCTCCTTCTTGCGACGGCCTTGGATGCGGTGGTGGGCGATCCTCGCTGGCTTCCCCATCCGGTTCGAGGGATGGGAGCGGTCATTGCCTGGTATGACCACCGGATTCGAACTCTGTGTCGAACCGATGAGGCACTGCGAATTGCAGGGGGTGTTCTCGCAATGGGATTGCCGACGGCTGCGTATGCTACCGGGACCGTTGTGATTGCGGAGGCAGAATCATTCTCGCCGGTACTGGGTCATGCGGTCGGAATCGGATTGGCCTACACGACCCTCGCTGGTCGTGACCTATTGGATCATGTCCGAGTGGTCGGTCACGAATTGGCACAGGGAAATCTTTCCGGTGCGCGCGAGGCGGTGGCCAGGATCGTCGGGCGAGACAGCACCACGTTGGAAGAGCCTGAGATCGTGCGAGCGACCGTTGAAACCATCGCGGAGAGCACGTCAGATGGCATTATCGCGCCGCTCGTCTACCTGACCCTTGGCGGCGCGCCGCTGGCATTGGCCTATAAGGCTATCAATACGCTCGATTCGATGGTCGGCCACCGCAATGCTCGCTATGAATACTTCGGTTGGGCCTCCGCCCGGCTGGATGATGTGGCGAACTGGATTCCCGCCCGGCTGACCGGGACCTTCATCGCGATGGCGGCGGGCTTGGCAACCTGGCAATTGGAGAGGGTCCGAGCCAGTTGGTACATTCTGCATCGAGACGGGGACAAACATCCTAGTCCGAACAGCGGGAGACCGGAGGCCGCGATGGCCGGTGCCCTGGGCGTGCAACTCGGCGGACGGAACTATTATGACGGGGTTCCGCAGGATCGCCCGCTGATAGGCGATGGCACAAGGTGCTTGACCACCGAGCATATCGCCCAAGCCAGAGACATTACGGTGGTGGCCTGGGGGCTGGGTCTGTTCTTCGCCCTGCTTTCTCTGTGGCAATCATGACGCCCATCGGTCATGGCGGCGACGTGTATGCTGCGGCTCGCGAACTGGGGCGAGGCGTTCAGCGCCTCTTAGATTTCAGCGCCAGTATCAATCCATTAGGACCTTCGCCTTCGGCGGTGCGAGCACTCACGGACGCCGGAAACTTGCTGCAGCATTATCCCGATCCTGCCTGTTGGGATCTGCGTCATGCGCTCGCGGCATACTGGCGACACTCACCCGATGAATTTCTTATCGGAAACGGCTCGACCGAGTTGATTGACTTGCTACCCAGGGCCTTGCAGATCCGGCACCTTTTGATAGTCGGTCCGGCGTTCTCAGAATATGCCGCCGCAATGAAGCGCTGCGGGGGCCACGTCAGCATGTTAATGGCGGATCGCGCCGAAGGCTATCGTCCGCCGCTTGAGCAAGTCTTTGCTCCTGCGCATGGGTTCCGGCGGACAGCGACTGATCGGCCTCCCATCGAAGCCGTGCTCCTGTGCAATCCCAATAGTCCGACCGGGTACGCATGCGATGCCGCGGTGGTAAGAAGACTGGCGCGACAGGCAGGTCGTCGCCGGCTGTGGTTCATTGTCGATGAAACGTTCGCCGAATATTGCCATGAAGTGTCGATCCTGTCACAGGCTCTGCCCAAGCGCACGATCGTCCTGCGCAGCTTCACGAAATTTTTTGGACTGCCGGGACTTCGCGTAGGGTACGTGGCGGCGAAGTCGCGCGTCATCGAACACATTGCGGCACACCAACCTCCTTGGTCTGTAAATATGCTGGCTCAACGAGCTGCTGAAGCCGCGTTGCGCGATGTGCGGCATGCGCGCCGAAGTCTTCGATTCATGGAGCGAGAGCGGGCGCGAATGATGAAAACACTCGCCCGGTTACCGGGTTGTACCGTGTTCTCATCTGCGGCGAATTTTATTTTGATGGAATTGCCGGTATGGCAGAAGGTGGCAGAGGCGGTGGCGGTACTTCGTCGTCAAGGCATCTTGATTCGCGATTGTTCGCAGGTGCCGGGGCTGAATGTTCGCTCCGTGCGAGTCGCAGTGCGAACGAGGATCGACAATGATCGGCTCCTGGATGCTTTGGCCGCCATCATTCGTCATGGTGGCTTATGAGACCACCTTTTTCCGATCGCTTCTCGACTCGCTATCACATCGCCAAAGGCACGCTTATTGTCGATCTCCAAACTCGCATGCGCGTGCTATCCTCCGCTCCGAAAGGGGGAGGGCTTCGAACGACTCGCTACATTGTGAATCACCAGGTCTCTCCCAATCCTGGCCGGCAAGGGGTTACAAGGTCGAATCCTCCTCAGCCGCATTGGGGCGATCCGGCTCGGTATCTTCGACGCATTGCGATCGCTCTCGGAGTGGACGCTGACTGTGTCGGCCTCATGACGGCCGTTCCGATGAAACAGGTCGTGACCAGTCGTGACACGAATGATGGAATCTGGGTCGAGTGTTTTGCCACAGTCGGTGTGACCAACGCCGTGCGGGCCGGTGAGCCACCGCGGCGCACACTAGAGGAGAAACATGATCGGACAACGGGCACGATCAATCTTATTGTGATTACGAATGCCTGTCTGGCGGTTTCGGCCTTGATTGGTGCTGTTCAGGTGGCAACAGAAAGTAAGACCGGGGTGTTACGTGACCATACGGTTCCTAGCTGGACTGGTCGGCCCGGTGCGACAGGAACGGGAACGGATGCCGTGGTCATTGCCTGTGCCCTGAGGGGCCAAGGGCCATGGCAACCCTATGCCGGCACCCATACTGATATCGGGGCCATGATCGGACGGGTGACTGCCGACTGCCTTACTCAAGGCTTGGCGCGCGCGACGCAGTGGGCCTCGCAATCTTGATCGTAACGTATCTGTACCGTCATGCCACAACCCACGTCACATGCGGTTCGCGCCATGGCAATCGCCGTGCTGGGTACCGGCTCTGACGTTGGGAAGAGTCTGATCACTGCGGCTGTTTGCCGGCTCCTATGCCGAGCCGGTGTTCGAGTCGCTCCCTTCAAAGCGCAGAATATGTCCTTGAACTCATTCGTCACGCCTGAGGGCGGTGAGATCGGGCGTGCACAAGCTCTCCAAGCCGAAGCCTGCGGGATTCCACCCCATGTGGACATGAATCCCATTTTACTGAAGCCGGAATCAAATTCCCGGTCGCAAGTGATTGTCCAAGGGCGAGTCCTGGCCACGCTGGACGCGCAAGCGTATTTTGCCCGTACTCACCATGCCGACTTGTCGCGCGCGGTTCGAGAGAGCTACGAACGGCTGGCGTCGCAGTATGAGGTCATCGTCATCGAAGGCGCAGGGAGCGCAGCTGAGGTCAACCTTCGAGATCGTGACCTCGTGAACTGGCCGGTCGTGGAAATGGCCGATGCTCACGTGGTGTTAGTAGGAGACATTGATCGC